>NZ_KE356561.1:3591046-3594539 GCF_000415985.1 Haloquadratum walsbyi J07HQW2 | reverse complement strand
CGTGTGGGGCGTCAGTCCCAGACGGGCAGACGAAATGCCGGTTCTGTCTCACCAACTATCTTGGGAGTGACGCGACTAGCACGGACGAGTCAGCGTCGACGACATACCTCGGCATCATCCACCTGGTCGTCGAGTCGACCACGTCCTACGGCGCCGTGGCGAAGGGCGGCGCCGCGGCGAACCTCCTCTCCGCCAACGAGGCGGAGCCGGCCGTCGACGACTACACCCTCATCTACGACCTCGACGAGGCGCCGGCGCGCCAGCTGGTCGAGCACTGGCCCGCACTCCCCGACGCGGTACAGGTGTCGTCAGCGGAAGGAGAGCGGCTTCTCAGTGCCGTCCGTGACCGGACTGGGTGGCACGGGCAGGGAGCGTCGGAGCGTCGGAGCGTCAGGAGCAGCCCCCGACACGGCTCTACGACCAGCGGGGGGACGGCATCCGCGACGCGTCGCGTCTCGACGCGGTCCTCGACGACGCCGACAACGCGGTGTGGCTGGTTCCAGCGATGGCGCTGACCGAATCCACTGGCGAGGCTGCGGCTGATCGCCAGGTGTCGTCGGTACCGACGACGCAGGAACTCGACTGTCAAACCTGTGGACGGGCGACCGACCATCGGTTCAAGACCCACGAGTCGGTCCCGGATGCGGCGTGGACGGAACAACCGATCTGGGAGTGCCAGGTGTGTGGCACAGCTCGCTACGGGCCGAATCCATCGACGCGCTGCCAGCCTTAACCAACAAAATGAATAGCGAATCCTCAGTGTTGGTTAATATGTGCATACAGCCCCACAGCTATCCGCAGCTGGAGATGTTTCTCTGCGCCGTGAATCGGCGAGGCGCTTCAGATGGACCCGCGCAACACACCCGGATACCGACTGCACCGCTCACTCACCAATCTCAACCGCATCGAGACTGCCGGACTCGACGACGCAGATCAAGAGCGAATCGAGGCAGCGAAGACGCTCCTACAGGACGTGAGTCTGCTCTCTCATCCGGAACACAGTGGGGGCGCCGATACACAGGTCGAGTCCTGAACGGTGTCGCAACGATGAATTTGGCTGAATCGCTTCTGAGAGTGTTTATCGCCCCCAAGAAGGTGCGGGGCGAACCAGTCTGGACGGCCTACGAAGGGAAACAAATGCGGTCAAATACACACAAACGGGAGATGCTCCGTGAGAATGGTATCGTCCATCCGCGTGCCAACAGCGAGATAATCGAGAAGGGGTTAGAGGCTAATGCCAACTAAGACGCTCGAAGCCACACTCGCGCCGCCAACAGCCCACAAAGAGCACAAACTGTGTGATCTGCTCGACACCTACCGTGAGGGGCTACACGAGGCGTTCGAGGCTGGGTGCGACACGATGAGCGCAACCAGCGACATTGTGACGCCCTACGACTTGCCGTATCAGGCGAAAGCGGCGCTCTGCAACTACGTCCCGCAGCTCCACGACACCTACGACGCAGAGGAGTTAGATGACGACCACCCGGTTCGACTCACCAACCAAGCCGCCGAATTTGACCACTCGCCAGAACGCGAATACGAGTTTACGTGGTGGGTACCACAGCCCGGTCGCGGGACGAACTTCTGGATACCGCTTCGAATCAATCCCGAGCAAAAGGGGCTGTGGCGTGACCTCGTGGACGGGGATACATCCCCAGGACAACTCCGTCTGCAACGGAATCGCACCTCGTGGACGCTCCACGTTACCGTCGAGTTCCCGGTCGAGGAACCCGACTACACGACAGATAGTGACGACGTGACACACATCGGTCTGGACATCGGTGAATCGGCCCTGATTACGGGCTGTGCCCTCAAGGACGGTTCACCGACTGGCCCGTTCGTGTGTGACGGTTCGCGTGCGAAGCATCTCCGCAAAGAGATGCACACCACCCTGAAACGACTCCAAGAGCGTGACGCCGCCGAGTGGCGGATTGACGAACGATTTGACTATTACCAGAACGCGCTGACAGATATTGTCGAGAAGGTGTCTCGGCAGGCTGTCGAGTACGCCCGTCGCTTCGAGAAGCCGGTAATCGTGATGGAGGACTTGACCTATATCCGCGAAGAATTGGACTACGGCGGGTACATGAACCGCCGGCTCCATGCTTGGGCGTTCGCTCGGCTACAGAAACGCGTCGAGGACAAAGCGCGAGAGGCAGGTATCCCGGTCAAGTACGTCCGGCCAGAGTACACGAGCCAGACGTGTCATGCCTGCGATCACATCGGAAGCAGAGCCGCCCAAGGCACGTTCCGGTGTACGAACGACGAGTGTCACATCACGGTGTTTCAGGGCGATATCAACGGCGCAATCAACGTTGCACAACGGGCTGACCCGTGGGGAGAGAGCGTGCCGCTGAAACCGGCAGGCAATGACTCGCCTCGGGATGGGAGTGCCTGTGACAGCACCACGACCCACCGTGAGAGGAGCGAGCAACACTCGCAGATGACTCTCTCGGCATTTTGCGGGTCGGAACCCTCTACCAGCAATAGTCGCACTTAGCTGGTATTCCCCATGCGCGGGAAGCCGTGCCGTTCACGGCGCGGAGGATGTCACCGGACGCTGTGGTTCGGGCTGCAGTACGAGTCGGAGACAGTCGAACAGGGGGAGACGGTCGGGAACGGCGCGCTCGCGACGGTGCGCTGGTACGACGGCGAGCCGGTCGGCGACGGCCACCTACAGGGACAGTTCGCGGCCCTCAAAGACGTCGTCGGCGATATGCTCGACAAAGGCGTCTTCACGCCGTCGACGGCGAGACAGTACCTGAAACGGAAACTCGCCGAGCGAGTCGGAGACCAACAGGAGCTGCTCATTTCGACCGGGGAATCACCCTTCGAGAAGGCGAGCCTGAACCACTCCTAGTTCGATTTGCTTCGTGGCAGCCGCTGTTTTTCAGGGGCCGAAATGGGTGAGCCCCACGTAGGCTCGTGATTCGATGACCTCAGAGGACGACCCGTTTCACGACTGCGAGTTGGGTCCCGAGGCAATCCTCGGGACACGCACCTTCGAAGACGTCCTGTTCACCGACGATACCGAGACACCGGTAAACGTGCTCACCGGCGAGACGCCCGCACATTCGCAGGCCACTGTCGAGGAAGCGAAGGAATTCGCTGCGAGTATCGATACAGACACACCACAAATCGCGCTCCCGGCCTCTGTCGAGACGCAAGTCGAAACCCAGAGCAAGCCCTACACCTCGGCTGCGTTCTTCCACTTCAAGCCGACCGGGTCGCTCGAACTGCACCGTGCCTACCACGCCGCCTACGAATCCGGCGCGTTCAGCGTCGACTTCGAGGCCGACTACGAGTCGGGCGACCTGACGATCACCGTCGAGCAGACAGGCGATTCCTGAACGCGATCTCGCGAAGCGAGTTTTTCGAGCACCGGCGAGTACCGATGTCGACACGGAGCCAACTCCGATTCGTCCAACGAGTCGAACAGACCGGTGAGACAGATGGCAGCGCCGACCGCGTCGCGCAGGTGTACCGGCATTCG
>NZ_KE356561.1:3587265-3591026 GCF_000415985.1 Haloquadratum walsbyi J07HQW2 | reverse complement strand
GACCGCCAGCGCGAGAAGTTCGTTGAGCAGGTCGCTGACTACTCCGACGACCGCGTGCCCCGGATCGACGGCTTTGGGGTCCTCGACTACCTCGACGAAAAACTCGCTACTGAGCAACTCGTTGTTGTCATCGACGAACTCCCCTACTTGGCCGAGGAGAACGACTCGCTCCCCTCCTATCTTCAGTCGTTCGTCGATGAGCAACTCCAAGGACCGAGTCGATGCTCGTGCTGTGTGGCTCCAGCGTCAGCACGATGGAGTCGGGGGTGCTCGATCACGAGAGTCCGCTGTACGGTCGCCGCACAAGCCAGATCGACGTCCAGTCATTTTCCTTCCGGCAAGCTCGCGACGTCATCGGGTACGATATCGAGGACGCGATTCAGTCGTTCGCCGTCACCGGTGGCACCCCAATGTATCTCACGGTCTTCGACTACGACCAGCCTCTCACGGAGAACATTCGAATCACGATCCTCTCCCCGATAGTTATCCTCTACACCGAACCAGAGTTCCTGCTCCGCACGGAGCTACGGAACTCCGCGCGATACATGAGCATCCTCGAGGCGATCGCAACCGGGCACACGACGCCCAACGAGATATCTGGGGCAACCGGCATCGATTCGGGACCGCTGTCGAAGTATCTTCAGACCCTCCGGCGACTGCGGTTGATCGACCGCGAGGTGCCCGTGACGGCGTCGGCAAAGCAGTCCAAGCGGTCGCGGTACCAGGTGGTCGACAAGTTCCTCCGCTTCTGGTTCCGGTTTGTGGAGCCGAACCGATCCAGCATTGAGGAGGCGCCTGATGTCGTCTATGAAGGGACAATCGAGCCAGAGCTGTCCGATCACGTCGCAACGACGTTCAAGGACGTCTGTCGGGAAGTCGTGCGGTCGCCGTGTCGTACGAGTCACTCAGGAAGGTAGCCGGATCGACATCCGCGATGACGTACCGGGGTCGGCGTCGAGACGGGCGATAGCGGACCTCTTCACACCCTGGCTGGTTCGTCAATCGGTCGTGAACGTCGTGGAGGAGGGTCCGCTGTGTATAGCGGTCGCGACCGGCAAGAAAGATCAGTCTGTGAGAGCGGAGGATTAGCTCGTGGCGCGGTCAGCCACATCCATCATCTGCTCGCGGGCGGCTTCAACATCGGAGTAGAGTTCCAGTGCGTGCTTGATGAGGCGGCGATCCTCCTCGTTCTCGCGCCAGAACGCGATGACGTCGCGGCGGTCCCGGAGCTCCGCACTTGTGAGGTCGCCGTCGGCGAGCGACTGTTCGAGTTCCTCCCACGTCTCGACGTCGTAGGTCGCCTGCCACTCCTCGATCTCCTCGGTAATCGCGGCCAATTCACTCCGCAGCTCCTCGCGGGTGTTTTCCTCGATGAGCGTGCGAATCTCCTCGAAGAGCAGGCGCGTGTAGTCCGGCTGGTGGCGCGTCGTCTCGCCGGCCTCGACGCGACGCAACTGGCCCTGGTCGACGAGATCCTGAAGTTCCTCGTTGGTCGTGCTCCAGGCGGCGTCGGCCTGCTCGCTGATCCAGTTAACTGAGCGGGGTTCGCGAAGTGACTCGGCAACCGCCCGAATGCGGTCGCGGGCGCTCATCGACTCAGTCCACGATTGGACCCCATCTCGCGGGGATTCGGTCATGGTTGGCACCTCTTGGGACAGTGTTCGCGCCCTGCTCTCATATATGTTTGTACTGTCTCGCATAATCAAGAGTTCTTTGCGAGCGAAGGCGTCCGGACGTTGAAATGCGATACCGACAGAAGGTATGAGCCAACCGGTGTACGACCGATATTCTGACTTTGAGGAACTACGACCGACCGTCGAGGCATCCCCCATTCCGGACAGTAGGCTGGACGACGGGTGTGAGAGTGACCCCTTAGCGGCAACGCGTCGCGACGAGCACTGGTGGCGCCTCTGATGCGCCGACGAAAGTCTCGTGAGGAGTCTTTCTGCGCCGGCGAGTGGTGAGGCGCTTCCGATGAATCAGCAAGTCGAACAGGGCTACCGGATGCATCGTGTGCTCAGCAATCTCAGCCGGCTTGATGTCGACCAGTTGGACGACGCGGATCAAGAGCGAGTCGAGACTGCAAGAGACCTTCTGGAAGAAGTGAGCCTACTCACGCGACCAGAAGACGGGAGCGGACCAGACGCCCCAACAGACGACTGATCGTCATCGCCGTCGACGCCAAGGGCACTTCCAGAGTCGGTTTATCGCCCCCAAGAGGGGTGCGGGGCTTCCCGCGAGTCCAGACATGGCGACACTACAAGCTGCGACGACGTCAACCGGCGCGATCGTATCGGATCCGCAGGCAGTCCGCGAGCTCTGTGAGAGCTACTACTTTGGAACGCTCAACTGGGAGGTGACCGAAGACGGAGAGCTCACCATCTGGGGGTACGACGACTTCGAGGTGTACGAGGCGCGGGAGAACGGCCTCCCGGACTACGAGGGAGGTATCGTGACCTACGAATTCCTGCGAGAACTCGCCGACCACCTCGAAACCGACGAAGAGTTCGATATCCAGACGGCAGGGTTCACTAACTGTCGCTTCCCAGTCCTGGCGAAGCGGTACGTCGTTCGCGACGGCGAAGTCCTCCACGCGGACCTCAGTTCCCCCGACCCGATCGACGAGTAGCGTTGTTCGTCCCCCGGGAGGGGTGCGGGGCGATCCAGTCGCGGTCGCCCCGTGAGGTGATTGCTCGATGGGACACCGCGCACTCGTTGCGTACGAACGTACAGACGGACAGTACACGCTCCACTACAGCCATTGGGGCGCAGCGAACCTGAAGCTCAAGCACCGAATCTCGGCTGAATCGCCGTTCGGTGGTGAAGACACCGACTCCAAGTGGGCGAAACAGCTCCTCGCAGAGCTGGCCGATGGCGTCGACGGCTACCTCGCCGACGAAGATCGACCGTCGACGGTCGTCGAGCCGAAGCCCCGCGCCACCGGACTCACCCTGGACGAAATCGTCGCTGACCACCTCGACTACCTCCACCACGAGGCGTTCTTCGTGGTGGCGACGACGTTCGAGGTAACCGCCTATCGGACGCTGTGGTTCGGCCTGCAGTACGAGTCGGAGACAGTCGAACAGGGGGAGACGGTCGGGAACGGCGCGCTCGCGACGGTGCGCTGGTACGACGGCGAGCCGGTCGGCGACGGTCACCTGCAGGGCTAGGTCGCGGCCCTCAAAGACGTCGTCGGCGATATGCTCGACAAAGGCGTCTTCACGCCGTCGACGGCGAGACAGTACCTGAAACGGAAGCTGGCCGAGCGAGTCGGAGACCGACAGGAGCTGCTGATTCCGACCGGGGAATCACCCTTCGAGAAGGCGAGTCTGAACCACTCCTAGTTCGATCTGTTTCGTGGCAGCTGCTGTTTTTCAGGGACCGGAATGAGTGAGCCCCGCCATAGGCTCGTGATTCGATGACCACAGAGGACGACCCGTCTCACGACTGCGAGTTGGATCCCGAGGCGATCCTCGGGACACACACCTTCGAAGACGTCCTGTTCACCGACGACACGGAAACTCCGGTGAACGTGCTCACCGGCGAGACACCGGCACATTCGCAAGCAACCGTCGAGGAAGCGAAGGAGTTCGCTGCGAGTATCGACACGGGGACGCTCCAGATCGCCCTTCCGGCTTCTGTCGAGTCGCAGGTCGAAACACAGAGCAAGCCCTACACGGCAGCTGCATTCTTCCACTTCAAGACGACTGGCTCGCTCGAACGGCACCGCGCCTACCACGCAGCCCACAACTCGGACGCGT
>NZ_KE356561.1:3583534-3585603 GCF_000415985.1 Haloquadratum walsbyi J07HQW2 | reverse complement strand
ACGGTTCAATAGGGTATCTTGGCTTCTTGGCGAAGGATTAGATCGTTTTGGGTGAGAGAATTTAACATGGGTAAGATGGTCTCCCGCTTCCCGCGTCTGTCGGCCAATAGCGTCGAACGTTCCCTTGCGGTTCTCTTGGTGGGACTACTCGGATTATACGCTCTTGGGACACTTATGAGCGACATTATACCAGCACTTGATATGGCAGGTGTGGTTGCAGTTCACTTCGCGGTCGTGGTCGCAGGTGTCTTCCCCATCACTGTGCTTGGACACGCTCTGTATAGCCGATTCCGTACTGGAACTGCCAAACCACGTCGTATCGAAATCTTCAGCTCACTCGTCGCGCTCAGTTGTTTGGGTACTGCACTCTGGCTCACGATTGATTCGACCTCCAGTCTTTCCACGCCGCTGTTGACGATTTCTTGTGGTACATTAATCTTTCTCGCGGGTCTCGTGACTGTCCGATAATAATCTGATTGAACGGTGAGTATGGAGGCTGTACTGAACGAATCTATCCTTCTGAGTGAGATCTGTTTCGTACGGCCAGCTGAATAATCGTCTTCTCTAGTAGTTGTCTATTCGCGCCAGCAAGAGAGTGGCGCGCGTCGGTGACCGTACCGACGGGCGTGAGAGTGGTTCAGATGCATATGGTCATCTACGCGCTCGTCGAGGCATCGACAGAAAACGAAGCATTGGCTGCAGGGAAAACGGTGTTCAATCGATTGGTTGGCGCTGAGCCGCATTCCTGCGCAGTATTCGACTATTTTGTGACCTTCGATGAGGAAGACACGTCCGTTGCGGGGAAGGCGCGATGGGGAGAGTTGCCGACTGCAGCCCCGGTCGACTCCGACGACGGCCGGGATCTCCTCGATCGTGGGTGGGAGGCGACAAAGGAGGAGTTTGAGCGCAACCTCGAGCGGGTGAAAAAGGCCATCGACGAGTTCTCCGACGAAGAGATCATGCGCGACGAGGACCTCGCGCGGCACGCCTTCCACCAGGTCGGTGCGTACGACGACCCAACGATCTTCCTGTACACCGAACACGGAACCGGCATTCGCCACCGTGGACAGTTGGATCGACTCCTCGAGGAGAGTGAAGAGCTCTGGATCGTACCCGCTGACGTCCACTTCTGAATAATGCCCCCCATCACCGATTGGCGACGCGAGAGCCGCTCGCCGATGCTCGCGTATCGAAACACCGAGACCGGGGCCCGAGCCGTCCTCCATCAGGCTCCGGAGTCGTACCGGTACAAATGGCGCGGGGCGATCCTCGTCGACGGCTACCCAATCTGGTCGCGGGGCTATGAGACGAAAGAGGAGACCGCATTTCGGGATGCGCTTCGGGAGCGGCCAGCGCCCGAACTGAACTGTCCGGAGTGTCCGAACGACGACGTCCTCGTCGGTGAGAAGACAGCTGATGGAGCGAAGGTACAGCGCTGGTACGACTGCCCGGACTGTGGGTACGAAGCTCCTTCGCGCATCGTCTACGGCCCTGAACGCTGAGAACGTACGCAAGCAGGATGTTTTTCGGCCGGACCGGAGAGAGTGACCCGGTCGAACCGGGTCGGCCCAACAATGAGTCTCGAAGTACTCGACCGACACAGCAAAGCACTGTTCGAGTTCCTCTGGTGCCCCGTCTGCGGGCAGGAAGTGTTCACCCACATTCCCTTCGAGGGAGTGTTCTGCAAGAACTGTAACACGCAGGTCGTCCTCCGAGAGTCCCGAGAAAACCGTGGCTACGAGGAGACTGTGCTCGCGTGCTTCGACACCGACTCGACGTGGAACCTTCACGTCGATGAGAAGCTCCGTCGCGACCTACCTGACGGCTCGGCACGGGTGAAAATCCTCGGCGGACCGGGTGCCTACGAGGTTGACTGGTGGAGTCCGGAGCCAGGTGAGGATTGGGAGCCTGTCGAGCGCGGCGAGTTCGACGACGTCGAGGAATCCGACGAAGTTTCACATCTGGCGTAGGAATATTGTTGAAACTCTCAGCCGAGGATAGGTAACAGCAGCTCTGTTGAATAGAACACGGGTATCGGCCACGCAATATGGCCCTATTACGCTATCTAC
>NZ_KE356561.1:3573179-3583484 GCF_000415985.1 Haloquadratum walsbyi J07HQW2 | reverse complement strand
CCGACCACCCCTCTGACCTCCTCGATCCGACAAACATGGAGCATCTGGACCAGCCACTGTTCCTGCTGGGCCACGGCGTCGAGAACCCAGCTGACGGCATCCACGGTGACGAGGAGTACCTCTACGTCGTCGAACTCCCGACGCGGAGCCCGTTCGACGAGCCGGCAGAGTGGACAGTCAAAGTGAGCGGGCATTCCGCGTTCCCGCGCTGGGACGGCCCGACCGACGAGGCCTTCGACCGGGCAAGCTGGCAGTTCAACGGCCCGCTGGAGCACGCACTCGAAGAGCTGGTGGCTGAGCCAGCCTGAACACCGAGCGGGCTGATGATGCCGCCGATGATCAGAAGCCCGATGAGGAGTAACAGCGTGGTGATCGCGCTACCCCCGGCTAGCCACTTGTTCTCCATCGCCTTCTCGTGAATCGGCATCTCGCCGTATTCCTCGCGGAACGCCTCAAGGTTCTGGTCGTCGTAGAAGTACTTCGTCTTCAGCGCGAACCGTTCGGTCACTGCACACCCCGTACAGACCGGTTCCCCTTCGAGTCGTTCGGTCTTGATGTGGCTGTCGCAGGCGATCGCCCCGCAGTTCGGACAGTACGTGTAGGTTGCGTCGACGCCGCTCGTCTCGCAGTGGACACACCGATGAATCCCGTCCTCCAGCGTGACCCGTGAAGGGCCAGCAGTATAGTATTCGTATGGATACGAATACTCCTGGAGCTCGGTCGTCTGCCGAACCTCAGGGAGATACACCGGCTCGATCGATTGTACTGAGATGTCCGAGAGATTCGGCTCACACGTCTTGTTGTAGGTAACGTTGTTGTCGCCGGTGTAGGTCACCGTCGTCGTATGGAAGTCCTGAAGACGGTCAACTGCCCACTCCTTGTACTCCGTTTGGGTCTGGCCGAACCGGCGCTCCTCGACGGCGTCGAAGACCTCCCCGAACCGATCGGCATCAAGATTGACTGTCGCGTGGAAGTTCTCGGTGACCAGTGTCGCAATATCGTCGTCGGCCACCGTCGGATGCCCACGCTCAGCGTGGACGACGAACTGTGTGCGGTCGTTGATCCGATGGACGACGCCGACTGACGTTTCGAAGACGGCGTTGGTGTCAGCGGTGATCGCGACGACCGGGCGGAACGTCACCTGCGAGTGCGGCACTGGCAGGTCCGCAGCCTCAATGTTCTCGATGTCGCGGAACGCCTCTTTGACGGGTGTGTCGACGTCGACCGCCGGGTCGTACGGCCGGAGCGTCTCGTCGCAGAGGATTTCGATGCGGCCGTTGTAGAGGTCAAGCCCGATCTCGTCGGCGATCTCTCGGAGGTCCTCGCCGTCGAGCAACTCGATTGGATGCGGATCGTCGTTCTGCTGAAGGCGCTGGGCATACTCCTGGGCAGGATTCGTGAATCGACCGGTCGTGACGACTATCCCGCGCTTGGGACCATCGAAGTCGAACGTCGCGATCGCCGAATGGAGCTTCTGGACAACCGGCCGGCCGACGGTTCCCGTGTGCTTGCACTCGACGATGATCGCCCGCCGTGTTCCGTCGACGACTTCCTCCATCAGGACGTCCCGGCCCTCGTCAGCCGTCCGCTCGGCCTGCCGGACGTTCTCGTAGCCGAGGTTCCGGAACACGTCCTCCATCAGGTCCTCGAACTCGAACCCCGAGAGGTCGTCCAGTACAGCCATCCGAATATAATTGGACTGTATCTTGCTAGAACCAAATACGTTGCCGACCTCGGCAACGAAAGCGGGTGCGGCGACCGCAGTTGTTGTTTCACGTCCCGCGAGGGGTGCGGGACGTCATACCGTCCCGGGTCAGCGATGAGTTCTGCAAACGACAGCGAAATTGCCCCCGACCACTGGTGGTTGCATCGCCGAACAGACGACGAACACTTCGTGTTCGCCTATGAGTTCTCAAACTCCGTTCTCTGCCACGTCCAGCAGACCTCGGAGTGGCTGGTCCGGGTCGATCGGGCCGATGGGACGATCCTCTTCAGCCAGCATGACCTCCGGTCGCGAGCGGCGGCGGTCGACCTCGCCCAGAGCATCATGGAACTCTGTACGATGCTCCATCGGGAGGTCGTCACTGAGCGAAGTCAAGCGCGAAAGCCGATGTACGTCGGTCCCCGAGCAACCGGGGCCGCGAGTGCGAGCACTCGGCGAACCGGACGCAGTCCAGACACCGCCCGTCGACCGTCGGATTCCCGACCCCAGCAGCCACCGACCCGACCACGAGGCCTCGATCACCGGCAGGGTGAGTTCCGATGACCGGCGGCCGAGCCTACCGCGGCGAGCGCTGTATGGGTGGTCAGTTGGTGTACACGCCCGACGGTGACCTCCTAGACAAGCACCTCCACATCCTGCGCCGTGCTCCTGGTGGATTCGACTGGGGTCCAGAGGCCGACGAGGCCCGTATCGATCAGCTCGCCATCGCACTACTGGCCGATTCGTCGACGAAGAACATCGCGCTCGACCACTACAAGGAGTTCGCAGAATACCTGCGTGAAGAGCTCGAGGGTGACGAGTGGCGACTCCCGTCCAGCGACAGTTCGGCCGATACCTGGTCGCAAGACATCGACGTCGCTGATGAGACGCCGTCACAGGAGGATGTCGATATCACGGCGGTCGATTTCGACGAGATGACCTTCGCGGTCGAGCGAGCGCTCTGCGAAAAGCACGACATCAATATCCACCAGAGCGTCGACGACCGCCGCGAGGCACTGGAGGACGCTCGCCAAGAAGTTCGATCAGAGACCACCGACTCGGAGGAATCACCCACGGACACCGGCGGCTTCGAGTTCCCCGCAGCCAACCAGTAGGGGCGGTGACGGCGTTCCCGGAGCTGTTTGTAGAACCCCCGAGAGGGGTGCGGGGGTCACCACTCCCGCGACGAACCGATGAACGGGAACGCACGACGCCCCACGTCGAACGCAGTCCAGGCCGAAACGCTTGCTAACCGTCACGATGACCCCGTCGAATACGTCGGCTTTCGCGTCGATGGCCAAGCGGTCGTTCTAAATCTCTCCGAACACCAGCGGCTCACTCCCGATCGGAGTCTCGATGTGGTCACCCACCAGAGTACTCAACCGAAACTACTTACGTGATACGAGCGTATCACAGCATATGAGCACCGACAGTGACGCCGGCGGCGACGGCGAAATGGAGAAAATCAACGTCCGGGTGCCGCAGTCGCTGCTGACACAGGTCGACGAGGCCTGGGAGGAACGCGGCTACGCGACCAAGTCCGAATTCATCCGCGATGCCCTCCGGGATGCTGTCAACCCGCCAACACAGCTGTCCGAGGAAGCGCTCAAGCACCTGGCAGAGAGCCGCGAACAGCGAGAACAGGGCGAGACGGTGTCGCAGGACGACGTGAAGGACCGCCTGGGCATCGATGACTGAGGTCGAGTGGACATCAAAAGCACTCGATTTGCTGGACGGACTCGACACCGAAGCCCAAGAGCGACTGGTCAAGAAACTCGACGAGGCGAAAGACTGGACCTCCCACCGCCTCGAAAAGCTCACCGGCTACCCGTACTACAAGCTCCGCGCCGGCGACTACCGAGCAATCATCACGTGAGACCGAGACGAGGATATCCTTATCGTCGAGGCGGTCGGGCATCGCCGGAATATCTACGACCGCCACCTCCCGCCGTAGCCAATTCTACCTACTGAACTGCTCCGGTCGGTGACGACCCCGGTCTGAGATTCAAGTACGATTCCAGTCGGTAGTGTTTATTGCCCCCGAGAGGGGTGCGGGGGTTCCACTCCCCGTCAACGAGCTATGATCGATTCAGAGTACCCCTGGCGAGACGAATCGCTACTTCGCGACCTCTACTGGGATCAAGAGTTGAGTACAACCGAGATCGCTAACAAACTGGGCTGTACGCAACAGACTGTCTCAAAATGGATGCAGCGGCTCGACATTCCACGTCGAGATCCGCGAGAGGCGGCTCCGAATCGACGACGACATCCCGCCGTGTTCACCGACCGTGGCTACGTCATCTGCGCCTCGAACTATCGCGGGACGACGGATTCCGTCGGAATTCACCGACTCGTCATGGTGGCAGAACGCGGGTTCGACGCCGTCACGGACAAGCACGTCCATCACAAAAACGGCGTTAGATGGGACAACAGGCCGGAAAACCTCGAACTCCTCAGTCGCGCCGAACACGCCGACCGGCACGACTTCGGTACTGAAATTCGGCCATCGGATGACGAGTGGGACAGATCAGGTCGAGATCGTGATGAACGGGGACGGTTCAAATGACCAAGGCGTACATCGGCTGGCGACGCCAGGGTGACCTCGTCGTGACGCGACTCCCTGAAGACACGGAACTCACACCCGACCGCAGTCTGGATCTCGTCAATCACAGTCCGAGCGGCTTCGAAGTCGGGTATCGGGGCAGCGGGCCCGCACAGCTCGCCTGTGGGCTTCTCCTCGACCACTACGACGACACCCAGGTCGCCCGAGAGCACTATATTGCGTTCCGCAGCCGCGTGATCAGCCAGCTCGAATGCAACGGCCCCGCAGCGTGCTGGTACCTCACCGGCGAGGAGATCGACGCCGCGATGGCGACGATCACTGACGATGTCGTCGCACTCCCCGACGGTGGGGGACCGTCACCGACGCTCCCCGAGAACTGGCGAACGGTTACTCGCCCCGACCGGCGAGTCTTCCAGCGCGCTGATCGCGACCACTACATCGTACTCGGAGACGGAACCGACGGATGGCTGGCAGTCCTCTGCAGCCAGGGCGATCGCGCCTATCCGGCGCCCTTAGCGAGCCGGACAGTATCGGACGATGGCGATGTCGAGCGGGCCATCCGTGACCTCGCCGACGAGAGCAACGGCCTCATCGAGCCACCGGAGGGAGAGTGCTGATGGAGACGCTTCGGCTGTCGCGAGCCACTCACCAGCTGATCGAACGCGGGGTCGAGGCGCTCGAGAAAATCGGTCGCGAACTGGAGCGGTACAACGACCGGCAAGAGCGCACCGACAGCGCAGATTCGTGACGCAGACACATTCTTTCAACCAGCGTTCGAATACCGGCTTCCAGTACACACGCAGTCCCGAGCGGTGCTCGTGTCCCATTCATCAGGAAGGACAGCCAGTCACGGCACCGCTCGGTTTGTGGCTCGCAGAGCGCGTCCATATCGAATCGATCCCGCGCCACGTCGCCGGCGCGATCTACGAGGCCCCATCATTCCTATATGGACGATGTCCCGCGGACATCTGGAGCATTCAATAGTATTTGAGCGATTACCGTTCACCGTACGTCGTTGCTGTTGAGGAAGCACGCTTCCAGTTATCTTCGAATCCGGGTGGGGCAGAGCCCATCCACTCTAACAAATCATCCGCATCCGATCCGTTGAACCGGAGAAGATTTTGTCCAACGACGGGACGGAATCCGTGTTCGCGGAACAGTTCGGCCATAGCCGCCAGATCGTAGGTCACGCTGTGAAGTCGTACAGTGGCGCTGCCGCTGGTGAAATAATTATGACCGAGTCCTCCATCAGAAACGTACCACATACGAGCCAACTCCGGTGTGAGCGATAGGTCGGAAGGCAACCGTTTCTCTCCATTCGGGTAGAATCGACGACGGAGCTGGTTGCAAAACGGGTGAGTGTGAGAGGTGAGACGATAGACTGTTTGGTAGTTGGCGGGGTCGTCAGTAGCCTGCTCCAGTCCCTTGGTCGCCGCAGACTCGTCGGGTGATAAGCTTTGAGAAACTCCCGTCGAAAACCAACCTAACTGTTCATCGAGCCACTTCAAGAACTCCTGATTCAGCAAACAAATTACGAACTGATGCATCTTCCCGTCTGGTTGGGCACCAACACAGCCGTCCCCGAGTAACAGACCAATCACACGCTCTTTTGTCGGTTGATCTAGATCGGGACGGTGGTCGGTTGCTCTGAAATGAACACCGAGACCAGCGTGGCCGTCAAAAGTTCGCTCGCAAGTTGGATAGTCCACAGCTCCGCTTTCAGTTGGATGCTCAGAAAGATGGGCAGTAAGGTCTGATCGTCGGGTGAACGAGTTGGTACACCATGCCATCGGACAGTCGTAAACTGCGTTATCGGTCAACGACTCACCGTGAGTGTGGTAATGGTGACGTCGCATTCCGGGCCGGCTATCAAATACGTCTCCACAGGTTGGACACCTCGTCATCGATTCCTGGTCAGGATGATTCGTAGTATGACGCTGTAGTTGATCCCTGTCCTCAAACGAGCGTTCACACCATTGAACCGGGCACTCGTACCCGGCGATACTCTCATCGTGGGACGTAGCGTGGTGGCTCGCTACCGCCCGGGGAGTAGCGTAAGTATCATCACACGTCGGACAGGTCGCACCGTTACCATCTGGACCGTGGTGCTGTTCAACGTGGTCGTCGCGATCGGTACTCCGCTTGAATTCTCGCTGGCAGCCGTCGATGGTACACTCAAACCCCGCAAGACTCCCCTCGTGGGCCTGTGTATAGTGGACAGACAGCCCCATTTGTGAATCAAAGGATCGCTCACAGTCCGGACAATCGTGCTCGGTCACAGTCGCTGAACAGCTAACTGCGTGATGGTATTTGAATAGTCGGACCAAATTGACCGGATTGAGAGCTACCGAGAGACGAGCCACTCTGACCTCAGTAGGTGGCCGTCAGAGAGATTCGAGTTCCACCTCTGTCTCTTAACCGAGGTTAACCAACATCCAGCCGCTTCCCAGGTCAGTGTTGGTTAACGTGGTGTTGTTGTTGCGCCCGGCAGAGGGGCGCAGGGCGCGAGACGATGCAGGCGGCCGTCGATGAGCGTTCCTGCGTCGAGGTGACCGAGATGAAAGACCCAGAGTCGAGAACCATCTTCGCTGGCGTCGATGGACGTACCGACACCGAACTGCCCGAGTGGTACCGACAGCGTCACGGGGGCGCGAATCCCGTGTCCTTCGCCGAGGCGATCCGAGATCTCCCGCAGGCTGTCACCGGGTCGAGAATTTATAACGAATTACGGGGGAACCGCGGAGGGAGGTGACGGAGCTTTGACCGACCATATCTGTGACTACTGTGGCGAGTCGTTTGCGACCTCCAACGAGCTGGGTGGCCACGTAACGGCGGTCCATCGTCGCGACCAGATCGTAACGGACGCGGATGTGATTCTCGACGATATTCAGCGTGTCGCAGACAAATTGGGAAAACCGCCGACAGCAAAGGAGATGAGCGAGCACGGGGAATACTCCCAGCGCGTCTGCCAGAACAAATTCGGGAGTTGGAACGAGGCGCTTCGTGAGGCTGGCTACGCTCCAAATCGGAAATTCCGACTCACCGATCAGGATCTGTTGGATGAGATTGACCGTCTTGCGGAGCAACTCGGGCGCCCGCCATCGAGCGGGGAGATGGACCGGATTGGAGAGCATCACAGATGGACGTATGACCACCGGTTTGGCGGGTGGGAAGAGGCACTCACTGAAGCTGGCTTCTCACAACCGCAGTCGTATCAGGAGCGCTCGGCGATTCCGTACGGGCCCAACTGGCCAGAACAGCGACTACAAGCGTTAGAACGCGACGGTTCCGAGTGTCAAACGCCATGGTGTGAGATGACCCAAGCTGATCATCAAGAGGAGGTTGGGAAAGATATCTCTGTTCACCATTTGGTTCCGCGGAAGTTCTTCGTCGGGCCCGACGGCCAGTTTGACCACGAGGAGGCAAACCAGGTTTCGAATCTCGTGACGGTCTGTTCGAAACATCATCTCATCTGGGAGGCCGTCGCCCCGCAGCGGTTGGATACGATTGTTGACGCCACACAGCCACCAGAGCAAGTTGAGACAGAGAGTGGTGCTCTCCCCCTACGAAAGGATGAGGGGTAACCCCTCGTGCTTCAAATGCGAGAGACAGACGAGTCTATCCCGACGCCGAATACAGACGGTCTCACGAACAGAGAACGGCTCCGGTGGCACCTCACTAGTGCCCTCGCAAGCGCCGAGTCGCCAGAGACGAAAGCCCATCTCCGAGGAGCCCTTGCTGCGTGTCAGTATCTCCCGCCGACACCACTCGTTGAGTGTCCGCTCTGTGGGAAAGTCGGGCTTCCAGAGCGAATCCAAGTTCACGAGTGTCGACAGTCGTAGCGTCGTTTTTTTCGCCTCGATGGGTGGAGGCGCAGATCAGAACGCTTCGCGCCTTCGGAGGATGCTATGAAAGACCCAGAGACAGCTACGGTCTTCGCAGGCCTCGATGGGCGAACCGAGACTGAACTACCCGAATGGTACGCCGAGCAACACGGCGGTCCCGAGCCGATCAGCTTCAGTGAGGCGGTTCGAAACCTCCCGCAGGCAGTCGATACAACAGTCGCATATCGCAATCCGTACAGCGATGAGTGGATTGAAACGGAGCGGTTCAACGCAATTGTCGAGCCATCGCGGTTACAAGCAGAAGCAGACGGTGACGCCGACGCGGAGTCGCTATTTCACATCCCGACTGACTCGTACGCGATCATCAACCCTGTCGACGTCTACGGCCCGCTGGAGGAGGTCCTTCGCGAGGAAACCATCGACGGGACGCCGCTGGGCGAGGTGATGTTCGGCGAAATCCGGCGCTACCGTGGCGGCGGCGAGGTCCATATGGACATTATGTTCGACGGCCTCGAGGTGCGTCTCCCCGGCCGGTCGGACCCGATCACGATGGGCGTCACAGCGGTAACAGCGCGGAACTCCACGGATTTAGCCGTGGGAGGGAGTGCGTAAGCTCCAATCGACAAACCACTAACTACGGCAGGACTGACTCCCCCAATACAATAATAAAAATTAATAAAGTATAGCTATTACCGTGAAATACATGGCGTGGGAGGTGACTCGAACGGTCCATGTCCGCCTTGACGTGCCCGACGACCGCAAGAGTGACCTCCACGCCACCAACGATCGATTCCAGTACTGCGCTAACCGCACCGCAGACTGGGCGTGGCGCTACCCTGAAGAGGACTGCGTGACCAGCAAAAGCGAAGCTGAAAACGCAATCTATGATGACCTCCGCGAAGAAACCGACAGGCTGCACGCGAATCTCGTCCAGAAAGCCATCAAACGCGCCACTAACGACATCGACAGCTGTGTAGACAGACTGGCTGACGACGAAGATACCAGCAAGCCAGAGTACGACACATTCAGCATCGTCTACGACAAGCGCGCCGCCACCTACCACCGCGACAAAGTGAGCCTTGCCACGGTCAACGGACGGGTCGAGTGCGAGTACGACCTGCCCGCCGACCCGGAAGGTACACCACATGGCGAGTACCTGCTGAACGACAACTACGAGTTTTCGACCAGCACTGTCCACTACGACAGTGACGCCGACGAGTTCTATCTCCACGCCGCGATGGAACGGGAAATAGACGCGAGCAGTCCTGAGAAAGCCGAGGATTCGAGAGTCCTTGGCGTGGACTGCAACGTTGACGACCACATCGCCGTGACTAGCACGGGGAAGTTCATCGGCAACGCCGACCACCTCAACCACCAGCGCCGCGAGTTCGAGAAGCGGCGTGCCAGTCTACAACAGACCGGGACGCGAAGCGCCCACCTGACTTACCAACGCATCGGTGACAGGTTCGGTCACTGGAGCCGTGACTACTTGCATCAATGTTCCAAACAAATTGTCAAAGAAGGCGTACGCCACGGCTGTACGCACATCGCCTTCGAGGACTTGACACAGATTCGAGGGCGTATCAGCGACGGTAAGAAATTCCAGCAGTGGGCGTTCCGCGAACTACAAGAACAGGTGGCGTACAAAGCGGAAGAACACGGCATCGTGGTTGAGACAGTTGAACCGTCCTACACCAGCCAGCAATGCTCGAAGTGTGGCTGTACATTAAAACAAAACCGCGAGGGGCAACGCTTCGCCTGCTTGGACTGTTCGTACTCGGTTAACGCCGACTACAACGCAGCGAAGAACGTTGCTCGGAAACTCGCACTCAAACTCCAGCGGGGGCAGAAGTCCCCTGCTGGAGGGGCGTTCTGTCAGTACGCCCTCGAGTCGGGGATTATGACCGTGAACACGACTGACGTGGCGTCCGACACGCCTGTGTCGGCAGAACGGGAGTCCACCGACAAGCCCACCGCTTCAGCGATGGGTAGCTGACGTCGGGCTACGACTTCTTCGGCGAGCACGCCGTCTACGTGGAGGGTTTCGCTCAGGATGGCTACTGCTCGAACACGATGCGCTCGCTCACCGATAAGGAGGTCATCAAACATGTCGGCGACGTGCGGAACTTCCGGACCTGGTGGGAGGAGCTCCTCGCACAGGTCGAACTCGTCGCCGACGACCTCTTCGAGTTCAT
>NZ_KE356561.1:3570214-3573129 GCF_000415985.1 Haloquadratum walsbyi J07HQW2 | reverse complement strand
ACGAGCGCTGGCGAGCATCGAGCGCGTCAGCGACGACCTACAGGAGAAAGTCGAGCAGTTCGAAGAGCGAGAGGACGCGCTGCGTGAACGGTTCCAAGAGGCGATGGGCTAAGAGCAGTCGGAAAGAAGATTCGCCAAGCGTGCTTCCGTTCCAGCGGCTGGAATCCACTGCTGACAGTATTAAGTGAGTAGGGGCGTACCCAGAGACCATGTCTATTGAGCATAATCCGACCCTCGACGCGCGAGAGCCACAGCAGGGGGATATAGAGACCTTTGAAGAGTTGGAGCCTGGTGACTCGGTCAAATTCTTTGAGTGGCCCGTCGAGCCATTGACCGTCATCGGCTGGGAAGAAGACGACAATGTCGGGAAGCGGGTAAGAGTAGAAGCAGAAGGAGGCGAGTCGTTTCTATATCAGGTAAACGGCCACCTCTGGCACTATGTGTCTGAGGACGAATTGGAAGCGGAGAGCAATCCCTTCCCAGTCCAGAACCTCGTTATACTCGAATCTCCCGAGGCCTAACCAAGATCAGGGGGAGTTCCATCGAAGAACGTTCCCCTCTTTTCTCTTTACCTGAACTTCCGTATCTCAGCTGTTTTCTGTTGCCCACTCGAGTAATGGTTCCAGTCGTAATCGAATCTCGTCGCCATCGGCGGTCAACGCGTACTCGACACGTGGCGGGATTTCGTTGTACTGCGTCCGTGAGACAAGCCCAGCCTCCTCAAACTCGTCGAGACGCTTTGAAATTGTAGACGTGCTCGCAGTCGGGAGGTGCTCCTCGATTTCTGCGAACCGCAGTGAATCGTGAGCGCCGATGATGCTGACGAGTTGCATCGCGTATTTCCGGCTCAAGGTGTCGATGACGCCCGTGAGCGGACAGTAGCACGTCCCGTCAACATCACACGCAGGCGCTGATGAAGTGGTATCTGCCATAGCTTTGCGGCCTCCAACCTACTCCATAGCTTCGGACTCTGGAGTATAAGAACTTCCCGTCGTAAAGTATAGTCATATATGACCAGCACGTCTGACTATGATCTCGTGATTCTCGGCGGTGGCGCCGCAGCCTTCGCCGCAATCACAGAAGCAAGCCGTCGAGATCTCTCGACGGCGATGGTGAACACGGGCCTGCCGATTGGCGGGACCTGCGTGAACGTCGGCTGTGTCCCGAGCAAGCATCTTCTTGCGTTGGGTGACCAGGCAGCCACACCGCAGGAGAATCCGTCTGAGGCAGTCCAGTACAGCGATGGCGAACCGACCGTCGACTGGGCGGCCGCACTGGACGGCACCGACGAACTGGTCGAGCGATTCCGGCAGGAGAACTACGTCGACGTCGCCGAGCACTTCGACACCGACATCTACGAAGGCTACGGCGAGCTGGTCGATGATACAACCATCGAGGTTGTCGACGGCGCCGACGAAGGAGCACGCATCACCGGGGCGAAGGCACTCGTCGCAACCGGAAGCTCGCCGTGGGCGCCGTCTATCGATGGTCTCGACGGCGTCGACTACTACACGAGCGAGACCATCCTCAAGGAGCGGGACCTCCCCGAGAGCATCGTGATCATCGGGGGTGGCTACATCGCGCTCGAATGGGGGCAGATTATGCACCGCGTCGGCGTCGACGTGACCATCCTTCAGCGCTCCGACCGCGTGCTTTCGGGGATGGAAGGGCAGCTCGGTCGCGAGATGCAGCGCGCATTCGAGGAGGACGGCATCGAGGTGGTCACCGGCAACGACGTCCAGCGCGTTCGCACACCAGCAGCCGACGGTGGAGCCGAGTCGATACAGGCAGGCGTCGCTGTCGAAACAGCCGTCGACGGCACCGAGCAGACGGTGACCGGGGACGCACTATTCGTCGCGACCGGTGTTCAACCAAACAGCGAAGGAATCGGCCTGGAAACCGTGGGGGTTGAAACGAACGACGATGGGACGGTCCACGTCGACGAGCACTTCCAGACGACGAATCCTGACGTGTACGCCGCCGGCGACGTGATCGGCGAACCCGAGCTGGAGACGGTCGCCGCCAAGGAGGGAAATCACGCCGTCAAGAACGCCTTCGGGGACGAGGGCGTCAGCATCGACTACGATTCGGTTCCCGCAGTCGTCTTCACCAGTCCCGAGGTCGCCGCTGTCGGGACGACCGAACTGGAGTACATGGACGAACACGGCATCTGTTCGTGTCGGACCGTCCAGATGGAGGACGTGCCGCGAGCGAAAGCCGTCAAGAATACCGATGGCCTCGTTCAGGTCGTCAAACACCACGAGACCGACGAGATCGTCGGCGTCCACATGGTCGGCCCCCGGGCCGCCGATATGATCATGGAAGCGACGCTGGCCGTGAAGTTCGGCCTCACCGTCGACGACATCATCGACACCGTTCACCCGTTCCCCACGTTCTCCGAGGCGTTCAAACACGCCTGCCAGGCATTCCGACGAGATACATCGAAGATGAGCTGCTGTATCGAGTAACCGTCGGATTGGTTCAATAGATATCAGAGACGAGACGGCGATGCACAGAATGTCGTTTTTTCGGCCCTCAAGAGGCCGAGGGCCTCCAAAATGGAGACAACTGACGATGGAGAGAGTGACGAGTTTCCACCCGAGAAGCGCCTCGAAGCACCGAACCATCGACTGATCAAGGCCGGGATCGCGACGATCCCCGATATGGAAACCCTCCAAGAGTGTGTTGCCTACGAGAACGCCCACCAGAATCGAACGCAGATTCTGCGCCGGCTCAAGTGGAAGGCCGAAGAGTAATCTCTGTTCTTAACCAACACATTCCGCCTGAGTTCTCCTATTGTTGGTTAACAGACTGTGCCTCGGTTTTTCGAGCCCCTGAATAGGTGCGGGGCAGCCAGCAGCGGCCCCGCGAACCCAATCATGTCCATCGAGCTGAGCTCCAGCGCCAGCACTAAC
>NZ_KE356561.1:3566703-3568875 GCF_000415985.1 Haloquadratum walsbyi J07HQW2 | reverse complement strand
CATACAAGCGAGCATTCGGAACGTGGAATCGGGCTCTTGAGAAAGCCGGACTGGGAGTCCATTCTGCGTGGGGTGTGAGCGATGAAAATCTGATAGCTGAACTCAAGAGACTCAACGAAGAGTTGGGTCACGTTCCCCGTAAGGGTGAGATGGAAAATCAGAGAAGATGGAGCGGATCGATCTACCAGAAGCGGTTCGGTTCTTGGAACGAGGCTCTGACAGCCGCTGGCTTCGAGCCGAACGAGCGGTGGCGAATTCCGCGGGAGGATTTGTTGACCGAATTGCGAGACCTTACAGAAGAGTTGGGCCACCCGCCGACAACGAGTGAGATGCTTGAACACGGGAAGTTCACGACCCAGCCGTATCGGCGCGTATTCGGTACGTGGCGAACAGCACTGCAGGCGGCCGATCCGGACTATCTAGAGAACTACCGCCAATCAGATACCGACACGATTCCGTTTGGTTCGGACTGACCACAGATACGGGAGGAGATCATCGCCCGTGACAACGACACCTGTCTCCGGTGTGGGATGGACCGCGAAACACACCGAGACCAATTCGGGCGCGATCTCCATGTGCATCATCGGATTCCACGACGACGATTCTACAACGATCCAGATCGGTCAGTCGACGATGCAGATATTCCAAGCAATCTACTGACACTCTGTATTCCGTGTCATCGGCGTCTCGAACGAATGCCAGTTCAGCCAGTAGTTGGGTGATCTGACGAATACAGAACCGGGCCAGTCGCTCGTGAGATTATTAGTAACTGACAGCAGTCGCGTGCTGAATACAGAGCGCGTATCGGTCACTGGTCTCCCCCAGAGAAACGGGATTAGGAATCGCTCAGTACAGAGGATGTATGGAATGATAAGCCCGTTTCTCTATCACGGTATTAGCACTGTTACATGCAAGTCGTGTTTTCTCGGCCAACCTCGAGAATAAGGCCGTGTTCAGGTTCTCTTCTTCTGCATTCTTTACTCTCGAAGCACCCGGTATCCTCTCGAATCGAGAGTATGTTGGACATTACGATGAGGCCATCTACTTAATTCTCGACAGAATATCAAATGTCTCGATCTGTTAGTGAAGTTGTCATCTCCACACCGCGTCAGTGGTCACTCCTGGCCGGTATCACTTTCTTCGTTGCAGGATTTTTTGCAGCGCTTTCCGTAACGATAACTCCAATTTTCACGATTTTCTACGGTGGCGTCGGGCTATCAAAGCAAGCGTTTCCCCTCCTGGTAGCCGTCGCAACTGGTCTTGTTGGTGGAATCAGTTGGTGGTTGGTAGTTGAGCGGCTCGGGCGGCCAACACGGGAGCGCGGGGCCATTGTTTGGGATGTTGACCGGAATACTGGTACATCCAATTGTGTGGGTTTTGATTCTCTCCGTGGAGTCTTTACAGGCAGGACGCTGGCCACTGAGCGGTAGCCGCCTGGTGTTTTCTCTATTTCTCTATTGGGGGTTGGGCTTGGTTGGCACATTCACTGTCATTGTTGGCGTGGCTTGCGGGCTTTTCTTCACAGTTGTGCGTGGTCGATTTGGAGACGAAGAAGTCACCGGTCGGAGTCTGCCAATTGTGGGGGCTTCGACCGTTTTCACTGGTTGGATAACGGTGTTTCTCCTGATGCTCACATCGGGAGTATACTTGGGCGGACTGCTGGCTGCTGGCGTGACGTTACTCGCGCTTCGTCGATTACCCGTTGTTCGGACGTTCCTCTCAGCAAGTTATCGTCTCGACAACTCTTCAAGAGCGGTACTCTCGGAGGTGTCATTCCGTTCGCGTCACGTAGTTGTTGTCTCGATCGTCAGTACGGTCGGCTTCTTCGTTGTGGCGGTGGGATACCTGCTGGTAGCTACGGTTCTCTATCACGATGTAGTATCCTCGTTATTCCATGTGACGGCAGATTCTACCTGGTACTCTCTCTGGGAACTCCGTCTCTATTTCTACCCCGCGATTTTTGTCATCATAAGCGTACCAATCGCCGTAATTGTAAATCGATATGTCAATCACTTATCTCCGGCACAATCGATACGTCAGGCTGTGATTGAGTGGAGCGCATTTTTTATGTTGGTCTCGTTCAGTAACACACTGGTGATTTTGCTAATATTCAGTGGATGGTAAATTAGTGCTACCCAGCAATGTCCCTTCGGTCAGAATGAGCGCTAGGTA
>NZ_KE356561.1:3559555-3566653 GCF_000415985.1 Haloquadratum walsbyi J07HQW2 | reverse complement strand
AAGGTTATTGAAATATGTCAAATATTGACTATACCACTATGACCTGCTCCAGATCTATCGCCGGCGAGCAGAGCGTCTACCTCCCGCCGGCGTGACTTCGCCCCTGTTTTTCGTGCCCCCTGAGAGGGCGAGGGCTCCTTCGAAAGCTCTCAGAGGTGACTGCCTGTGAGTCAATAACAGAGTCCCGACAACGTCTCGATCGACGACATCCCAGTCGATATCGCAAACACGCAATCAGAGGAGGTCAATCCCGCCGATGTCCCCGACGAAATCGAGTCTATCACCCGTGGGCTCGCCGGTGAGCAGCCGCCGACGAATCCCATAGTGGTTCTCAAAGCGGCTCGCTGGTGGTATCTACACGGCAAGGGCGGAACGGATCCCGCCTTTCGGTGGGCCATCGAGTGGGCGCGGCACCTCGCGACCGACACGCCCAGCGACGTCGAACGCTTCGACGACTTCCTTGAGTATCTCGTCACGGTTGGCTTCGCTGAGGAGAGATCCGCGCTTCGATAATTAGAATTCGTAGCAGGCGACATCCTCAGCACCGCAGCTTGGACACTTATCGGTGTCCTCTGAGAGTGTCTCCCCACAGTTTCGGCACTCCCACAGGGTCGATGAATCACCATCGACGGCTCTGCGGAGTGTACTCAAGAAGCCCATCTTAGCTCGGCTGAGGTACGCCCGATTATTAACACCATTCCCTGATAGCCGTCCCGACTTAAACGGAATTACGAGGGTGTGTTTTTTGTGCGCCCCGGAGGGGTGCGGCGCGCCCTGAACTGACGCAGTCGCGGACTACTCGATTTGGTGACCACGATGGCTACGACTAGTGACTCGTCGGTTTCCTTCGAGGAGACCGACACACGATCCGACGAGATGAACAGCACTATCGAACAGTGGATCGACGACCTCGTCGCCGGCGTCGACGACGCGCAGGCCAGCGAAGAGTTCCAGGAGTGGCTCGACGTCCAGAGTCGCTTCCACGACTACTCCTACCGGAATACGCTCCTCATCAAGCGCCAGTATCCAGAAGCGAGCCGGGTGGCGGGCTACCGGACGTGGCAAGAGGAGTTCGACCGCCACGTCACGGAGGGCGAGTCAGCCATCTGGATCTGGGCGCCGATCATCACGAAGCAGTGTCCAGAGTGTGAGAACTCGCCGAGCTACCACGAGAACAGTGACTGTGAGTACGACGAGACGCCACCCGAGGAATGGTCCGAGGGCCTGGTGGGGTTTAAGCCTGCGCCGGTGTTCGACGTCTCTCAAACCGAGGGCGAGCCGCTTCCCGATCTGGACACGGAAGCAACCGGGGACGCTGGCGACCTCGTCGACCAGCTGACTGTCGCCGCTGACGACCTCGGCGTGACGGTGCGGATCGTTCCAGCCGAGGAGTGGACGCACGGCGAGGCAAAGGGCATCTGCGAGCAGGTGAGCCTCGTCGACGTCCAGCCCCTCATTGAGGTACGTGATCGAGAGAACGAGGCCGACCTCGCGCGGACGCTGATTCACGAGTACGCCCACGCCCTACTTCACTTCGACGTCGACGACGACATCGAGCGAGCGAAACGTGAAGTCGAGGCCGAAGCCGTCGCGTACGTCGTCGGGCGCTACTGCGGGCTCGACACCAGCGGTTCAGCGTTCTACCTCGCTGCGTGGGAGTGGGACGATCCCGAGGTCGTTCGCGAGCGCCTTGGACGGATTAGTCGAACGGTAGAAGAACTCATCGACGTTCTGGAGGACGAATCCCCGTCCTCACTCAATTAACCAACAGAGCGGGAGGAATCCATCACTCTGTTGGTTAAGTTTTTTGCGCCCGCCGAGGGGCGGAGGCGCATTCTGACCTCCGTCGAATAATGACTGACGCCTATCTCACGACGGTCCTTGAGGAAGCCGAGCACGTTGCCAAGCAACACGACCAGGTCGCTCGAACGACAGACAACCAAGCCCACGAGTACCTCCGATACGCCGTTCTCCGGGTGCTTGAAGGCGAGTCGGAACACCTCCCAGCAGACTGGACGCCGATCGACGGCGTGACCGTCGGCTACGGGAGCGACGAGGCGATGTTCGACAGCTGGGGCTCCAGCGAAGACTGGTGGGAAACAGTGCCACCACAGGAGGCGTGTACCCGCTTCCGGGTGTTCTTCCCGGACGACCACCAGACGGTTCCCCGTGACATCGTCGACGTGATGGCCGCGCTCGGTGCCTGGCGAGTGTGGACCGGGAGCGCAGCGGCGTGCGGCTCCTACGACCATCGCGAGCGCCGTGAGGTCCACTACCTGTGTCGGAAGGCCATCCGGTGGAGGAAGTGCTCCACGAGCGGCTCAGTGGCCCTGCGGAAGCCGTCGCTCCCGACGGTGGCCGAACGGGCGACGTTCGCGACCGACTGGTCGTCGACGAGAACGCAGAGTCACAGGACGATCTCGAGCCCCGCACGAAGCGTGCCGTCGCCGAAGCGATGGACGTCTCACTCCTCTCGAAAGGTGGCCGCTACGAGGTGCAGTCCGCGTCCGGCAACAGGTACGAAGTCGACGTCATCGACGAATCGTGTACCTGTCCCGACTGGCAACAGCGTTCACCCGAAGGCGGCTGCAAGCACCTGCGTCGCGTCGATCACGAGATCAAACGGGGCCGCGTTCCCCGACCAGACGGCCGCCTTCCTTCCCCGTAGTCGTGACCGGACTACTCCACGGGACGGACTGTGTCGCCATCCCGACGGACCCGGTCGAACGTTGAGAGATACGCGAGCCGGTCGTGAACTTCGTCGAAATCTAGCTCCAGTTCAGCGGCCAGTTCGTCGACGGGCATCGGTTCGTCAATTGCTTGGAGGACTTCGAGCCCCCGGTAGTACCTATTCGTGAGCTCCTGGACGCGGCCCTCGATCGGCGTGGTCACCCGATACCGCTCCTCGAGTTCGACTAGGGCCTCGTTCGCGAACGTGGCGAACTGATCGTCACCCAGGCGTTCGATCTGGGCTTCGAGTTCATCCCGGACGACGTCGTAATCGAGGCCAGCCTGCACGAGCATATTCATGTCCTCGATGTCGTCGTCGCGGCCTGCGATCGCCTTGAACAGGAAGATATCCTCGTTGCTGACCAACCGGACCGTCAGTCGGTCCGTGTCGAGGAACGGCTCGCTGCGCTCTTGCATCCCGTCAGTGAGCACGAGCTTGTTCGCGACTTGCTGGTTGAAGATATCGAGGCGACATCCATCATCGTTCTCGACGCAGCTCGTCGCCCCCAGCGCCCGGTAATCTGGATCCAGCGACTGGACCTCCGCATACCCGAGGTCCATCAGGACGGCCCACAGCTGGCCGTACGCGTCGCCATCCGGGACGACCAGGTCGATATCTTTCGTCGCCCCCTTGAGGTCGCGTAACGACATCGCGCCACCACCGATCAGGTAGACGGTCAGCGGTTCAGATAGCCCGTCCCCGATGCGCTGGAATTCGTTCTCGATGTACTCACGTTCGAATGTTGGTCTCATTGTGGTACTGGCACCTCGTAGTCAGCAGCCAGCTCCTGGAACTCGTCCCACGCCGGGAGCCGGGCATCGTCGACCTCACCGTGCGTCTCGAGGTAGCGAACCAAGGCGTCGACTTCGTCTTCGAGGCCATACTTCGCCGCCTGCTCTCGGAGGTCCGCCTCGTCGACGTCGACGTGGCTGAGGAGAAGGAGACAGTACGAGCGGTGGCGGCTTCCGTCGTCGATCAACAGCGTGTGACAACACAGCTCCGCCGGCGAGACGGCGTCGATCTCCTCGGAGTAGACGTAGTATCGATGTCCGGTGAGCAGGAACTGGAGGTCGAAGGCTGCGAACCGAGCAAGGCCGGTTTCGTGGAACGCCTCCGCGTCGATCTCCGTCTCGGCCTGGGCGAGGAATTCGTCGTAGTCCTCCCAGAGAATCGTGCCCTTCGGGGCGACGGCTTCGAGGCGCTGGCGATGTAGATGATGTGCGAGTTCACGGGCGAACTCGTGGAGGCGGTCGAATTCGGCGTTGAACTCGTAGTGGCCGTCGTCCGTCCCGACGAGCCCGCGGTCGCGAAACCGCTTGAGGACGCGGTTGACCGTGTTGCGGTAGTTGTCGCTCCGGTCGGCGATTTCGGAGACGGTTCGCGGCTGGTCGAGGTAGTACAGCACCTCGAGTGCCTTGCCGGTCAGCAGTTCGGGGAACTCGATGTGGGAGTGCTGGCGGACGAGGTCCCGATAGAGTTCGACGGCGCGAGCATCCGACGGGACGACTCGTTTTCGACGGCCGTCGCGTTCCGTGTAGACGAGACCCTTCTCGACGAGGGCACCGACGGCACGAGAGAGATAACTCTCGCTGTGGTCGAGTTTCGTCGCGAGTTCGGAGATCGTGTCGCCGCGGTCGACCGTGGCGAGGACCTCGAGTTCGATGCGCCGGAGCACGGTGTAACATAGTACGAAACGTGCATATAAAGAAGTTTCGAGTAGTGTTACAATCAGCAGGCATGGTTGTCGCCTCCACCGACTTAACCAACAAAACTATGGATTCGCGGGTCGTGTTGGTTAACACGAGAGCAGCCGATGTCCTACGAACCCCCGACCCCACCGGCGAACCTCCCGACGGAGATCGTCAACACGCTCAACGAATCAAACCCGGAGCAGCTCCGAGACGTTGCGACGTACGCTGAGGCGCTCGCTGAGCACAAGGAACGAGAGGCCCGTCTCGAGGAGTCGCCAGATCAAGAAGAGGTCGAAGAGCGACCAGATGATCTCCCGGACGACGTCCCTGCCAAAGCGACGATCACGATCAAGGAGATCAACGACAATCGCTACTACTACTGGCAGTGGCGAGAGGGAGAGAAGATTCGTTCTCAGTACAAGGGCCCGGTCAACCCGGACGAGTAAAACTCGATGAGGGAGGACACCCACCCCACGTTTCCGTCGTAACGGGATGTGGGTGGAGGGGGTGCGGCTGATTTCGAAGGGACCACACCCCCCGCGTTTCCGTCGTTTCTCCACGACGGCGTAGGGAGAGGCTACGATTAGTAGTATGCAGTTACTAATTCTGTTGACCTAGAACCAATCTAGAGATGAACCAACTTTTGGAACACATAGATTAAAGTAGTATAGCTGAGAAACGCTCACTAAGTGTACTTCGGCCCCTCAGATGAAACAATCCTTTCCAGCTGCTTCTATAGACGGCCAACTTTGGACGGCTAGGCCGCTCTCGTCTTTGGAATCTTGTCGTGGACGTCTTCTTCGAGTCCCCTCCCCACCTGTTCAGTGATTACGACGGAAACGTGGGGTGTGTGGGTTCGGGATTCGACATCGAGGCGACGCTTCCGTCTACGGGTTTCCTATCTCACGTCGGAAACGCGGCTATATTGTCAGCAATCCAATTCCGCCGAATTACGGCATTTTCCCGCTGATATCGGACAAGGAACGTCGGAAACGTGGGGTGGCGTTCTCCACTAGATTTATACTCCCCCCGCTCACACCGTGTGATATTCAATGACGCCCGACTCTTCACCCAGTTCTGTCGACGATCCACTCTTTGAATCCGGGCATCGTATCTTCGCGAACAAGGATCTCCTGAAAATCGGCCACGTGCCGGAGGCTGACCGGATCGTCGGTCGCGACGAGGAAATCTCAAAACTCGCGAAACGTCTCAACGGTGCTGTCCACGGGTACTCTCCGGAAAACGTGATGATCTACGGGAAAACTGGGACGGGTAAATCTCTCGTTTCAAAACACCTCTGCCAACGAGCTCAAAATGCCGCTCAGGATGGCGTCGAGATTGGAATCGCATATATTGACTGTGCTGAAGACAATACCGAGACCCAGGCAATCTCCTCACTTGCCGCGAAGCTGAACGATGAATCTTCGACTGGAATCTCCGTCCCTCATACCGGTCTCAGTACTTCGAAATACTACAAACTCCTCTGGAAGACGCTCGACGCTCAATTCGATTCTGTGATCATCATCCTCGATGAGATCGACTTGATGAACGACGACAGCGTGCTGATGAAGCTCTCGCGCGCTGAGGAGGCGGGGAAAATCGACTGTAGCGTCGGCGTCATCGCGATCAGCAACAAGATCCAGTACGTCGACAACGTGAACGAGCGCGTGAAAAGCAGCTTCCAGCACAAGGAGCTGTTCTTCAAGCCATACGACGCCAACCAGCTCCGGGAGATCATGTTCAACCGCGAGGACGCCTTCCAGGACGGCGTCCTTTCCGAGGACGTGATTCCGCTCTCGGCGGCCTTCGCCGCGCAGGAACACGGCGATGCTCGGAAGGCGATCGACATACTTCGCCACGCCGGGGAGGTCGCCTACGAGGCCGGAGCAGAGCAAGTGACGGAGGAACACGTCCGCCAGGCACAGCAACACGCCGAAAAGGACCGGTTCAGAGAACTCGTGAACGGCGCACCCACCCAGGCGAAGGCGGCGTTGCTGGCGCTCACGGAACTGAGTGTCAACAGCAACGACGATGCGTTCCTCACGAGCCGGGTGTACGACCAGTACGAACGCATCTGCAACCATCTCGATATGGATATCCTCTCCGTCCGTCGCTTCCGCGACATCCTGAAAGAGCAGGCCTTCCTCGGGGTTGTCGAAATCGAGAAGATCAACAAGGGGAGTGCGGGCGGCATCCACCTCCAGAACCGACTCATCGAAGATCCCCAAGTCGTCCGCGAAACGATCCTCGAGGACAGCCGGATGCAGGACTGGACTCGCGAGTAGTGACCCCCTACTACTGAGAGGGTACGGACGACGGAAATCCGGGGTGGGGCGTGAGGAAACGACGGAAACGAGGGGGGTCGAAAATTACGTCGGAAACGTGGGGTTGGATCGAAACGACGGAAACCAGGGGGGTGGGGTCCACTACGACAGTTCGTTGGTGGCCCCGTACAAGCTCAAAACGGCGTCCCTCTCACCGGAGAGCTCTCGACGAATATCGGTTCGGTCCCACCCGAGCCGGTGAGAGCACGCTCTCGACCGCTCTGACCAGCTGCGTTTCGTAGTACGAAGCGTCGTAGGTCTCGATCGCTTCGTGGGAGAGGGCGACCCGATCTCGCGAGGATTTCTCGTCGTCGACGACCACATACTCGATATCCTGGCCCGGGTGGACTGC
>NZ_KE356561.1:3533366-3559535 GCF_000415985.1 Haloquadratum walsbyi J07HQW2 | reverse complement strand
CGAGAATGATGATAACCGAGTCGAAGTTGTTGCTCAGAATCTCGTAGAACCGATTGAGCTTCTGGTCGGTCGAAATGCCGCTCTGCGGGATGCCAACGTCGACGCCGGCCTCGTCGGCTGCGTTCTTCGCGAGGCGATAGACAGCGCGGTCGTGTGACTTGATCGTCTGGCAGTTGATCTGAATGACGTCGAATCGGTCACCTTGCGCGTTGGCCAGCTCAAGGACCTGCTGACAGACGGCGTTGACGATGAGCGACTTCCCAGTCCCTGACGGCCCGTAGAGCAGCATATTGGGAGGCCGATTGCCCTGGAGTGCCGGTCGAAGGTAGGTGATGATATCGTCCAACTGCTCGTCGCGACCGACGATTCGATCCTCGTCGATGACGGCATCCGGGTCCAGCAGCCCTTTGTCTTGAAAAACAGAGTTCTGAACCCCCTCCTGGAGTCGTCCTTTGATGGATTGTGAGAGGGACTGTTGATCGTCGCCGTCAGCCATATTTTCGGAGTGCGGTCGAAACTATAAATAAATATGGGGTGCCGCGTGCGAGGTTAAATCAGCCGTATTTAGCCGGTAGCGGCTGTCTGTGTATGGACGGAAGACAGAGACGGATTACCGCGGGCAAAGTCATTTAGGCGGAGTCACCCCCCGTGTGCGATATGAAATGCCGATTCCTCATTGAGCGGCTATTCGAGATGCGACAAGCGAAGTGAACTCGTCGAACTGTCTCGGTGAGTGAGAGGACTGAGAAGTCGTACTCACGGCCCAGACGGACCCGCGGTTCCTCTCATCGAGCCCAATCGAGCGTCGATAACGTTGAGAAGGTACCCCCACACCCCGTGTGCGATATGAATTTGGCCAATCGGTAGGTAAGGGCGAAGCAACGAAAGCCGTCCTGTCTGAGTGAAAACGTCCACGAGAAGCCGTGGTACCAACGAAAACGCCCAATCCACGATAGGCCGTTGTCACGGATAAGATCAGACGTGTCACAAAACAAACTATTTTGTTTTGACCGACCTTACGCCCGTTGCGGCTATGGTTGACAGGGTGAGTAGGTAAAGGTTTCCCTAGTTAAGAGTCTATCTCGATATTTCCGTTACTGGCCTGTCTACTCCATGAAACCGTCGTTAGCGGACGTTCCACGGACCCTCACTCGGATCACCCCCTCCCACCTTTCTCCCGATTTCATATCGCACACGGGGTGTGGGGGTTCGCCAACAGGGCAACCGTGATTAACCAACAAAACTACGGCAGCCGCCACCCTTGTTGGTTAATCTTCTTCACCGCCTGCGAAGGCCGTCAGTTCTGGCTCTCGTGTCTCCGCGAGTGCTTGTCGAATCTCCGACCGATCCCACCCAAGCGGTGCCAGCACACTTTCGACAGCTCGGATGAGTTGTGTCTCATAATACGACGCATCATACGACTCGATCGCTTCGTGAGCCAACGCGACCCGTTCTCGTGAGTTTTTCTCGTCGTCAACGACCACGTACTCGATATCTTGTCCGGGGTGGACAGCGAGGTCTTGGTCACAGGCCCGCTTCAGCGCCGCCACATTCTGCGTGTTCTGTGTGTAGCCTTCGAGTGGTTTGGAGACGCGATTGCGTTCAACGAGTCCGCAACCGGCTACTGCCCGCCTGCAGTTCACCGATCGCCTCCTCGAAGACACTCGAGTACGGCGTCCGGCGATCGTGTTGAATCAAGCCGGTCGAGACAGTCCCGCTGGACGGCCTCGATGAACGGCGGTGTCGAGCGCTGCCGGGCTTCGATGCCTCTGATCTTGAAATCGTCGTCGCCGGCGACCTTCCCGAAGTACTTCGTCAGTGCGCCGGCGTCGCTCTCCCGCTGCGGCACGAACGCCACCCAATCGTAGTGGGCTTCGTGTTCCAGCCGAATCTCGACGTGTTCCGTGATCTCCGTCGCGAGCGTCTCGAGGTCCTCGCGGTCCTCGTCGTCGACGTCGGGGTCCGGGTTCACCCAGATGGAGTCGACGATCCCGTGGACGACGCGCCAGCCGCCGGCTTCCAGCCGCTGTTTCGCCGTCAGCAGAATCTCGCGAGCGAACGCGTTGATCGCCTCGTGACACTCGATACGACCGAACTTCGCGTTGCTGAACCCTTGATAGCCGAAGCAGGCGACGAGGATCCACTTCAGCGCTCCCGACCGACCCTCGAGTTCTGCCAGTCGGTCCTCGTCGGGGTCGTCCCGTTCCTTCTCGCGACGGATGGCCGCCTTGATCTCGTCGCGAGCGTCGATGATCGGCTGCAGCACGTCGACGAGGTAGCCCCGGTCGTCACAGATCGAGTACCCGAGGCCGGGGACGTCGTCGCGGTCGCTGTGGCAGTCACACCGGATGACGTCCGGCGAAACGTTCCGGGTACAGATGATGTTCGGATACAACGAGGAGAAGTCGAGTTCGTGGACGTTCTCGTGGAGGCCGACCTCGGGCGCGAAAATGAAGCCGCCGCGGTCGGCGTCGTGGAGCGTCCCCATCGACTTGTAGAACTCGTGACGCCAGGAGTTCCACGGCACGAGAACGCCGCGGTCGTTGGCCTCGCAGATTTGGATCGCGGTGAGCACGTTCCCGATCGACGCCCACGCGAGCTCCTGGACGGGCTTTTTCGAGCGCGACACGAGGTCGAGGACGCCGTCGAGGTTCGTCTCCCCGTAGAAGAACGTGTTCGACTCGTCGATGATCGCCCGGCCGGGCACGTTGTACCGCGCCGGCGAGTGACCGACGCGCCCGTAGCTCGAGTACGTCGACCGGCTCGCAAGCTGCTGGTAGTCGACGTCCGGCCACCGACTCAGCGAGAAGTCGTCGACGCCGGCGTCCGTCGCCATCTCGTGGAGGGTCGGGACGATCTCGCTCGTCGAGCAGATCAAGACATCTGGATCGTGTGCCTCGAGCGCCCCCTGGACGGCGGTCAGGATATCCGTCGGCGAGCCGGTGACGGTGTCGCCGGCAACGGACAGCTCCCCATAGGTGTCGGTGCTCGCTTCGGTCACCGGAACGCTGAGCCGGAGGGTCGACAGCTCGCTCGCCGGCGTCGGATCGACACCGGTCTCCAGACAGTACCGGAACTCTCGCGAGAAGTCGACGTTGAAGCAGGCGAGATCCCCGACTGGATAGGCCGACAGCTGGCGCGCCTGCCGGGCGAGTGGAGTGACGCGATCGATGTGGGCAACGTCGACTGCGAGAACGGCCTCCTCGTCTCGTCGAAAGCCGGGGCGTCGCGCAACTATTTCGGTCGCGACGACGTCCGGGTGCTGGTCGTACACCGACTGGAGCGTCGTGAGATCGAGATCGGAGTCAGGGTCGCGAGGGGCGACGTAGAAACGCGGGGTGTACTTGTCTCGTTCTGTTACGACGGCACCGTCGGTGGTCGCCTCCCACTCTAGGACGCGGCCGTCGTCCAGGAAGTCGATTGTAAACGGCATTCCTGTAGAACCAATAGTGGGGTTCCGGATAATCGATGGCGTGTCACTTCCGGATTTCAGAGAACGATGTTCTTTCTCGCAACCATCTCGGTCGTGGTGACGACGGATGCTGGTCGTACACCGACTGGAGGATCGTAAGGTCGAGGTCGGCCTCTGGGGCATGAGGGAAGACGTAGAAGCGTGGGGTGTATTGACATCCTCCCACGGCTGAACCGTGGGATTCCTCCGGTGAGGCTGTGGGCTATGCCGTCCCCACGGAGGCAAGTTTCCCGTCGCCGGTACTCCGGTCTGTGCGCTCCTCGTTGGGACTGGCCCTCTCGGGAGAGCGTGGTGACTCCGACCAAGTGTGGTCGTCCCACGTGAGGCGCACGGGCCGTGCCATCGACCCTGTCTCGAATTCAGTGCCAGTCTCCCGTTCAAGAAACGTCCGTGAGGCGTCGAGATCAGCGTGGCTCTCGTGTCCACACGAACACCGAAACACGTCGCCATACCGCTCTGTCTCCACCTGCTCGCCACACTCGACACAAGTTACCGTCGTGAACGCCTCTGACCGCTCTTCGACAAAGATTCCGTACTCCTCGGCAGTGTCTTTGAGGCGGTCGACAAACGAGCGATGTGCCCAGAACTGGTGGGTCTTCTCGTTGACTTCTGGGTGCCAGTGTGTCGAGAGCACATCAGTGAGGTCGCCCACGTACACCGTTGCTACGCCCTCATCATACAGCCGTTCGATCAGATCACGACAGAGTGCTTCCTGCGCGTGGTCACGGCGACGCGTTCGCTTCCGGTACAGTCGACGAATTCGCTGACTGCTGTACCGACCCTCGCGGAGTTTAGATTTTAGACGGGCAATCTCTTCGGTCGTCTCACGGAAGTCAGCGAACAACTCGCGACCCTCGTAGAGGAACCGTTTCCCGGTCGTCGTCGTACAGGCGACGAAGTTGTTTGCGCCCACGTCCAAAGCAGCCGATTCGTCGGCTAGTGGTGAATCCCGTTGCGAATCTGGTACTGTGACGGGCTGAAAGGCTCTGAACGTGTCGCTCACTTCGTCGTACTGTATTTCCAACTGCCCTTTCTCGCCGTCCCACTTCGGGCTCCCAACAAGTTCTAGACGGAGTCGCTCGTAGTATCCAAGTCCGTACTTCTCTTTCAAGTCTTGCCCTACGGGGATCTCGACTCGACTCCGCTCGCCGAACTCAAGCGTGTACTGGTCGTTCCGGATACACGTACGCAGCTCACGTCCGGCGTCTTCGCTACCCCAGTAACCGGGCGGAGCGGCATCCCCGCTGTCTTCACGGGCAGCGAAGAACGACTTCCACGCCGACTTATTCTTGCGGATTACTTGTTGAGCGGTGGCAGAGCCGAGGACACCGACGTACTGTTTCCGGTAGTCGGCGGTGTCCCACACTGACTTGCCATCAAAGAACTGTTGGCGACGTTCGTAGTTGAGTTCGTTCCAGAGACTGGCGGAGGCGTCCAACAATTCGTGGAGTAGCCGCTCGTCGCCGTCAGTAAGCGGTCTGACCGCGAAGGTGTTGGTTCGCCTCACGACAACAGTTTCTTGTCCGCTTATGACTAAAGGTCTTTTGGACGATGAGACCAAACATCGACATCAGCCACACGCTGGCTGGACGCGTGAAGGACTACAAGGAGGCTGCCGATGTGGACAGTCTGAGTGAGGCGTATCGAGAGGTGATCGAAGCGGGGTTGGAAGCGGTGGAACGTCCAGACGAGTCGTAGTCAGTGAATAGACAAGGCCATATTGGCGCTCAGACCACCCCTGAAGATGTTGGCTCCGCTCCCTACATATCATCGCGCTCGGTCGCGACGGCGCCGTCGGCAGTTGCCTTCCACTCCAGGACGCGGCCGTCATCGAGGAAGTCGATAGTGAACGGCATCGTTACGGGTTCGCGTCCGGTGGAGCGGCCTCTTGGTCATCGCGTGCTGCGACCGCGGCTTCGAGCTCCTCGAGGCGTTCCTCGTGGTCGTCGAGCCGACCCTCCTGTTCGAGATCGATGCTGAGCAGCGCCGGCAGGAGCGGATTCTGGTGGTTCAACAGTCCGCTCGCGTCAGCGTGCTCGCGGGCGTACTCGAACAGCCGGTCGAAGCGCGGTTGGTCGCGACGCCGCAGTGCCCGCCGGAACTCCGCCCAGCGCTCTTCGATGGCCCGCAGTGCATCTCGGTACGTCGGATTCGTGCGTCCCATCGCTATCGACCTCCTGTTCCGGTCGCGGTCCACGCATCGAGCAGGGGATCTGCGGTAGCCGACACCGTCTCACCCTCAGCCGTGACGCCCGTTCCGACGCCTTCGGGAGTCGGCGTCGACGGCGCCGGCGTCGTCGGTTCCACGCCGACCTGCGTGGCGCGTGCCGCGAGCAGCTGCTGCCAGTATGCGAATGTCGTCTGGTAGTACGCGCCGTCGTCGACGGGATAGACGAGCGTCTCGAAGTCCTCGCCGACAACCCGTGGGCCCATCCGCGTCTGCTCGCACTCCAGGTGGTGGTCGGCGACCGTCGCGACTGACTCGGTGAATTCGTTTCGTTCGTTTCGCGTAACGAGCACTGGGATGTCGTACCCATCGGCGCAGGTCGACAACCGGGCGAGAGTTCGGGCCTGAAGGGTTTTCGCGTGGATCTCTCCAAGGGTATCGTCGGCGCGGTACTGGGTGTCGACCGCCGGCGCGACGATGAGGGCGGGTGTGTGGGGCGACGTGTCCTCGTCACGACTTGGTCCCCCTCGACCGGCCGCCCCGGCGCCGATGGTGGACGTCCGGATCGACTTGTTCACTGCCGTCGGGAGATCACAGACGGCACCGTAGTGCTGGTAGGCGGTAAATCCGCGTGCCACGTGGATTCGGTTGAGCAACCGTTGACTAGGAGAAATCTGAGCAAGCGTGGTCGTCGTCGCGTGCCCGTTTGCGTCAACCCAAAAAGCGGGCCCGTCGTGTAAGAGGAGATGATCGAGTACCAAGGACTGAAGGAGCGGAACACCCCGATCGCCGTCGACGTCGAGCAGCGTGATACCGTTGTTAAGTGAGGGAAGCAGCATCCCGTCGGTGTCTGGATCAGCGCGATTAACTAGGGACTGATTGCGGTCAGCACTCCGTGTTGGCTGGTCTACCTCCAATCGTTTTGGCGTCGATGTGGAACAGTCGGGCATACTCGAATAGATGGCCACGTACCCGATAAGCCACGGCGTGTCACTTCCTCATTTCCAGGAAATGACCGGATAATGCGGTAAATCGGACTTAGGCGCTGGATTTTGGCGGTCGTCCGAATGTTTCCGAGAAGGCTTCCAGAATGAGCTTGGTTCGAATGATACGTAGCGAGTGGCCCCATCTTTTCAGACTGGGTCTGAGCGACAACACGGCCCGACAATCCAGGCGCTACGGCTCGCCTGGATGTTCCACCGCCTCAAGACCGGCTTCGATAATCTCTTGATAGGCTTCTTCGAGGTCCTTGTCCTCCTGTTCGGCGTAGTCTTTCACCCGCCCGTTCAGCGTGTGCGAGATGTCGATGTTCGGTCGCATCGTCTATGTCCAAAAGACATTTAGACATTAAAGTACAAATGTCTATTGTCGTGAGGCGAACCAACACGTTCGCGGTCCGACCGCTCTCCACCGAGGACGAGCAGCTGCTTCGCGAATTATTGGACGCCTCCGCCAGCCTGTGGAACGAACTCAACTACGAGCGCCGCCAGAACTTCTTCGACGGCGACTCCGTGTGGGATACTGCCGACTACCGCAAACAATACGTCGGTGTTCTCGGGTCCGCTACCGCCCAACAAGTCATCCGTAAGAACAGCGAGGCGTGGCGGTCGTTCTTCGCCGCCCGCGAAGATGGTGAGGACGCCGCCCCGCCCGGCTACTGGGGCAACGAGGAAGCCGGTAGAGAGTTGCGGACGTACATCCGCAACGACTCCTACACCCTCGAAACCGGTGAACGGAGTCGCCTCGAAATCCCCGTCGGCCAAGACCTGAAAGACGAGTACGGCCTTGGCTACTACGACCGCCTGTGGCTCGAAGTCTGCGGCGCTCCCAAGTGGGACGGCGAACAGGGCCGATTGGAACTGTACTTCGACGAGATCGACGACATGTTCAGGGCCATTCAGCCTGTCACTGTCCCGGATTCTCGACAGGATTCACCACTGGCTTCAGAAGAAGCCGCTCTGGACGTGGGCGCGAACAATCTCGTCGCCTGTACCACCACCACCGGCCAGCAGTATCTCTACGAGGGACGCGACCTGTTTGCCCGCTTTCGTGAAACCACCGAAGAAATCGCGAGGCTCCAATCGAAACTCCGAGAGGGCCGAAACAGCAGTCAGCGGATTCGATCCCTGTACCGTAAGCGAACGCGCCGCCGCGACCACGCCCAAGACGCTCTCGTGCGGGATTTGATCGAGCGACTATACGCCGAAGGTGTCGATACGGTGTACGTGGGCAACCTCACGGACGTGCTATCGGAACACTGGAGCGCGGAAGTCAACGAGAAAACCCACCAATTCTGGGCGTATCGGTCGTTCACCGACCGGCTTGCCACAACCGCCGAAGAATACGGTATCACGGTGAGAGTGCGGTCGGAGGCGTATACGACGGCGGAATGTCCGGTTTGCGGTGAACGCGAAAAGACGGAGCGAACTGGTGACGTGTTCCGCTGTTCGTGTGGCTACGAGGGGCACGCCGACCTCGGTGCGTCACGGACATTCCTCGAACGACAGGCTGGCATAAATCTGGACGTCGGGTCGATGGCACGGCCCGTGCGCCTCAAGTGGGACGACCATATCTGGTCGGAGTTATCACGCTCTCCCGAGAGGGCCAGTCCCAACGAGGAGCGCACAAACCGGAGTACCCGTAAGGGGAAACTTGCCTCCGTGGGTACGGCATAGCCAATATCTCCACCGGAGGAATCCCATTCCTTCAGGGATGGGAGGATGTCAATGGGCGCGATCTGGGCGAGTGTCGTCGTCGTTGCGTGTCCGTTTGCGTCGACCCAGAAGGCGGGCCCGTCGTGCAGGAGGAGATGGTCGAGCACGAGCGACTGCAGGATCGGGACGCCGCGGCCTCCCTCGACGTCGAGCAGCGTGATGCCGTCGTCGAGCTGTGGCAGCAGCATCTCGTCCGTAGCCGGATCGGCCTGGTCAGCAAGGGACCGATTGCGGTCTGCGCCCCGTGTCGGCTGGTCTACCCCCAATCGGTTCGATGTTGAGTGTTCTCCCATACCCGATTAGTTGTCTACGTTCCCGATAAGCCGCGGCGTGGCGCTTCCGTGTTTCAGGGAAAGGCTGAGAGGTATGTAGAACCGGACTCAGGCAACTGATTTCTGCTATTGTCCGACCGTTTCCGAGAACGTTTCCAGAGTGGGAGGCGGACAGTATCGTCGGATTAACCAACGATTCGGGTACTCCCGGCCCAATTGTTGGTTAAGAATGTTCTCCGCCTCCAGTACAAGTTCACGAAAACTTCCTCGCAAATCCGTATACGAGCCTACGATCTGATGTGATCGACGATTGTTTTCAGTGCGGTCACATCGTCGTTATTGTACTGTTTGAGTTGATCCCAGTCTGGCTCTTCGCCGTCGAGGAGATATCGTGTGTACTTGCTCCCGACGAGAAATCCATCCACGGTCGGGTCTTGATATTCAAAGCCGAGCGCGCTCGCTACGACGTCCAATTTATGCCGATTGAAGGGGCCGAAGAGTTCCTGTTGTGCGGTTATCCCGAGGTCGTGTGCTCGCTCCAGATGATCGATCCCTTCAGGGATGCCGTGTTCCTCGAATCTTCGACTGAGACACTGTTCGTCGAAGTAGTTCCCTCCGTAGTAGATGATTGGCTCAGAGCCATGATTATCAAGGTACTCAGACAGCTCCTGAAGGAGTGCTGACTCGTCGTCCGGATCGAAGAATTGTCGGTACGCATCGTTCTGGTAACTGTAGGTGCCGACCAGCCAGATCCGATCCTGCTGAAGGTCCGTCTCTATGTCCAAGAGGAGAGGCTCCGTATCGTGAAGGTCGTCGAAGGCGGACTTGTTTAGAATCACGACCTCATCGTTTTCGAACGCCTGTCGGTGAGCAATCCACCGGTCCACGTGCCATGACGAGGCTCCGGGGAGGGCTTCGAGTTCGGAACGCCGTTCTTCGGTAATCTCATCTGGGCTAGTGATCCCTAACTCACTGAACTGTTCAACTCGCTTTCTCCCGACCTGAACGAGATCAGTCAGTCGACTCCCTAGCAGATGGCGAGTGTCGTAGAACTCGTACTCGATGGACTCGTTCGAGGCATCGATGGTGATGAGTGCGTATCTTCCAGGATCGTCTACTCCGTCGTGGGACGCAATATTGATCACCGTGCCGTATTCGAGGCTTTCTGCTCTGCCTCCGAATTGATGGGTCTCGGATTGTCGGTGATATCGACCGGTTGCTCGTTACGCCAGAGGCCTACCACATTATTGACTACAAGACAAACGACCTTTCATCGACGACATCGACTGAGCTCGCAGAGCACTATCGACCCCAGATGCTTGCGTATGCTCTCGCACTTCTACAACACGACCAGAGTCGGGATGTACGAGCGTCACTTCGGTTTACTGACGCTGGCGTTGAAGAGCAGTTTACTTGGAGCTTGGATCAGATGGCGGATATTCAATCGGAACTTCGCCCGATGATGGACTTAGTGGATTAATCATCCGACAATTCGACAATCAAGTGTTTGCAGAGTAGTTTACGGCCACCACTAACTCTCAATCCAATCTATTCACCTGCTCTCTCAGATACTCTTGAAGAGCGTCGACCGTTTCTTCTGAAACAGCGGAGGCCCCGAAGTCGCTCCGAAATCCGTGCTTGAGTTCGTCGCTCTCTAAGATTTCCAGTCCACGCTCGAGTTGCTCCCGGAGCGCATCGTCGTCCCCTCGCCGTAGGTGGGGCGTGACAGCGTCGAGGTCGATTTCTTCTGCCACTGCCAGGACGTCACGAAGGTCAGTTTCACGGCCGCTATGGAGCTTTGCCGCGACGAGGACTGCCCCATCGATGACTCTGGCCGTCGTCGTCACTGTGCCCCCGCTCACCTCCTGTTGGTGGCTGTGGTCGTACAGGTAGTCGAACGACCACTGTGCCTCAGTCTGGCGACATCCGAGTCCGTTTACCAGGAGATCGAAGCCGATCGGCTGTTGCGGCGTAAGACGCTTTTCGTACTCGATCACCTCAGTGTCGTAGAACCACTCCTTGGCATGGCTGTCCGTTTCCTCGAATTCCCGCCGTTCGAGAAATTCGACGAAGTCAGCTTTGGAGTCCGGCGCGACGACGATATCGAGGTCCGTGGAGAAGCGAGCATTGAACGCTGAGACAGCGTAACCGCCGACAAGAACGTACTCGTGGCCCTCTTGGGTGAGCTCATCGAGCAGTTCGATGAGCGCGTCACTTCGGTAGTTGAAGCTCATGGCTGTGCCCGTTCAGTCTCTCGATACGTGACGCCGAGGTCGAGGTCCTCGTACATCCGGTCGAACTTTCGTGCTGAAAGGGAGTATCAGGCGACCGCCAGCATACCCATAAGCAGTGAGAGACATCAGTATTGCCTCTGTTTGCCCTGAGATCAGACTTATCACCTGACGTTTGATTTGTAGAAATCCAAACTGCGAAGTTGGGATCTTGTATGTCTGGGATTTTGTATAGCGGCATACGATATACAAATTCTCTAAGTGTAGAATTCTGGCGCTAATAGACTCTAAATGCCCGAATTCACCCGTTGAGCCGAATCCAACGAGTGGTCTTGATTATGCCCGTAATCACGACCACTTTGAAGTGCCCCGCCGCCGTCGGTGAAGCACGAATGCTGCAACCCCCTCACAACGGCGCTTCCCCCAGGGTAGCGTCGCCAATAACGGGGTCCGAGATCTCTTGGGTCTCTTCGGCCGAGCCGACCTCGCCGGCGTGGACAGCCCTCGTGATCGATCAGACGCCTCTGACGGAACGTAGTGACCCGGCGTTGACGGACCTCGTTCTCCGCACGTCCGTTGCTGTTAGAGTAGATATTTAGGGCAACTCCCGATCACGTATAATATTTTTATAGTAGTGGTCCGTGATACGGCATATGAACCGTGAGGCGGATACCGAGAATTCGTCTGGAGTCGCTATTTCTCTTTCAATACCTCCTTCAGACCCAGATTTATTCAAACATAAGGCGACGAGCGATGTCCTTCTCTTTTTAACAAACCACCGATTCAGTGACTTCTCACTGCGAGAACTCGCGACACAGATCGGTCACTCACATCAGTCCGTCCGACGGGCAGTGAACGTTCTCAGCGCGAACGACTTGGTCGTCGAATCTCCCGAAAGCAACCAGCGACTCGTCCAGATCAACAGGCAGCGTCTGTCCATCCCGAACGATCCAATCCTCCGCATCCCCCAATCAGAGTATCACCAACCGGTCAAAGCTGCGGTCACGGAGCTCCGTGAGAACATCGACGACGTCGTCGGCATCATCCTCTATGGGAGTGTGGCTCGGGGCGAGGCTGACCGACGGAGCGATATCGATCTCTGGGTACTAACCCGGTCTGGGCGAGCCGAAAGCCAACGAGAAGCGAACGCCATTGCCCGTGACCTCGAAGACACGGAGTTCGATGGTGACCGATACGCCTACGATATTGACGTCGAGGCCGTTCAGGCGATCCCGGCGTACACCGAAGACATCCGGGAGATCGTCGTGTCAGGCATTCCGGTCTACAAGACGAGTGACTTCGAAACCGTCGAAAACCTCCTTTTGGAGGAAGGGGCCACCGATGAGTAACGGCTCGGATCCGACCGCTGTGCTCGCAGCACTCGACCGCGCACAGGATGCCTTCGAGATGGTGGGACGCGGTCGGACAGCGTTCGAGGACGGAATCAGTGCCGATGAAGACTGGAAGACACAGCTGACGAAAGCGTGTCGTCTCCTCGAGGTCGTTGATACCCTCCAAGCACAGGACGGGTACTATACGGCCGTCATCGAGGTTTGCTTTGGCGCTATCGAACGGTCGATCGAGGCGTACGCGCTCGCGATGACGAACGATACGCTTCAGGACTTTCAGGACCACCAGTTCAGCTACGACCGTGCCCACCAGATCGGGCTGTTTGAGCGAGAGACTGCAGAGGCGATGAAGGACCTCTACAGCGAGAACCGGACAGAGAGTTATTACGGCGGTGGGCGTCCAACTCAAGACCAAGCAGAAGCAATGACTGACCTCGCCAGCGCCGTCCATCAGTTCGCAGTAAGCCAGATCCGGCAAGGCGGCGTCTGTCTCTGTGACTGACTACGTTCCCTACTCCACAAGACTATGGACCGAAATTCATCGACGGAACGGACGCCACTGACCTCTCTCACCGAGTCTTTCGAGCGCTACCTCCAGGACAAGGGGAAAGGCCGCGGAGGCGACGGTCGGGGAATCGCCGGTCACGAACGCGTACAAGACACTCAACGAGGAGCTGGGACTCCCAGCCAAACCCGTGAGGCCGACGATCTACATTCCGCGGCTGGCATCCGACCTCGACTGCCCGGAGCGGATCCAACGCCGGGCGCGAGTACTTGCCGAAGCAGCCGAGGAGGCGGGGGTGACGACCGGCTTCGCCGCGGTCTGTCTCTACACGGCCGGTCAAGAAAAGGGGCGGTGGGTGACGCAGTGTGCTGTCGCCGAGTCCGGGAACGTCACGCCGACGACTGTCCGGGCGCATTACGAGACACTAAACACTAAAAGAGCAGGTAGCCTGAGAACGCTCCTGCACGAACACAGTCAAAAAGAGATAGTTTTCTCAGGAAACTACTTGTTCCTAGCCCGCGTAGCACCCAGTATGACCGAGATGTGGGACGACGTCAACGAGCAGGTCAAGACAGACTGGAAAGACGACACGACGCCGTTCGAGCGGGTGTACGAAGTCGTTGAACAGACCCACAACGGGCAGTCGGCAGCCGAGATCGGCGAGCGCGCCCTCGTAAGCGAGCCGACAGCGCGTCGCCACTGCAAATCGTTCGTGAACACGGGCTTCGCCGAGACGGAACAGGACGACCAGACGACGCTGTACAAGCGCAACAGTGATCGGGTGTTGATGTCCCGGATCCGCGAGCTGCGCGAGGAAGTCACTCGACCGGAGTTACTGGACAGTATCAAAGAGATGAAGGCCGAGATCCGGCGCTACGAGGACCGGTACGATGTGGTGTCCCCGGAAGAACTCGCCCAGCAGCTTGAAGCCGGCGAGACGAAGGGCTGGGATGACCTCACCGCGTGGCGCACGACGCGACAGAATCTCGCCGTTGCGCAAGCAGCACTCGCGTACGACGAGGCCAGCCATCAGCTCGCCGTATGAGCGACGACCGCACCGGCAAGTTCGGACCGATCTATCTTCCGGCACTCCAGCGGATTCGTGACCTCTGGCTCAACCTCGAACCACTCGTTGACGCCACAGCGTACGACGATGTCGTCGCTCCCACGGAACTGCAGATCAGTCTCAGCGATGGGCTCGCCGATGCCGAGAGCGCTCGGCTCGATATCCAGTGGAGCGAACTGGGGATGTATTCGTTCCATTACGTCGATAGCGACGATGTCAATTGGCGCTTCGATCGTCACCCGAACACACACTCGCCCGAGAGTCATTTCCATCCCCCGCCTGCGGTCGCAACGACGGACGCCGAACCGTCGTGTATCGACGTGACTGAGGTCTCACTCGTGACACGTGCCGTCCACGCAATGTGGCGGGCAGCGTACGAGGACAACAACGTCGACCAGTTGAATAGCGCATCAAACCCGCCGTAAGGCGGCATTATCGCATGGCGCGGTCAGCCACATCCATCATCTGCTCGCGAGCAGCTTCGACATCCGAGTAGAGCACCAACGCGTGCTTCATGAGGCGACGGTCCTCCCGGTACCGAGACTGGTGAGGCCCACACTTGGGGACAAGACGAACGGGTCACTCACCCGATCTGCGTCGACTGTGCGATTCAGACGGAGCCGGAGCCGGCTCGCGACGTACTGGACGCGCGACATCGAGGAGCATCTCGTTGCGCCGGCGGAGTGACCCAAGCACTCTTTACTGATTCGCTGTAGATTGCAATCAAGAACGGTCAGTGTCACGCACTTCAAATCGCACTGACGGCGACATCGTCCGCGACTTCCTCTCAGTCGCGGACCTCCTCGAGGTGCCACAGCTGACCAGCTGTATGCGTACCTCGCTCGGGAGGGGGAGGCGACAGTCCAGGACGTGATGGACGACCTCGAACTTGCCCAGGGGACCGCCTACAGCTACGTCAACCGGCTCGTCGACGCCGGCGTCGTCGACGTCACCGACGGCGGGCAGCCACGTCGGTACGCCACCCGGGAGATTGACATAACCGTAACCACAGCCGCTGGTGACCGCGAGTACACGATCACGCCGGCGCTCATCGACGCCGTCAGCCGCCGGGAGACGGACGACGACATCGGCACCTACATCGAGCGCCACGGCGTCGCCGGTCTCGCAACGGCGCTCACGTACACAGTTGCCCGCGAGCGCGGCGAGGTCACCCACCGGCTGATGGCGGAAGATCTCGACATCTCGCCGCTGGCCGCGGAGATGATTCTGCAGGTGCTGCGGCCCGTCGTCCACGAGCACTACGACATCGAGGAGGGTGGGGCATCTCTGGATGAGGTGAACGTCGGCGATGGCGACACGGTCGACGACGCGTGAGAGTGTCCCACGTCGCCGAGCCGATGTACATCGGCTACTACAGCGCCCTCAGTCACCACGGGCTGACCGAACAGGTCCCCCGGACGGTGTACGTCGTCACGTCGACTCGAGCGCAAAACCGAGAGATCCACGGCGTTCCGTACCGCGTCACGACACTCACCGAGCGGAAATTCTTCGGCTTTGAGCCGACATCCATCGAAGGCACGACCGTGCAGGTCAGCGATCTGGAGAAGACGCTAGTCGACTGTGCGAACCACCACGGGTTCTGTGGTGGCCTTCGGGAGGTCGCAACCGCGATGCGCACCGTCGACGAACGGCGCTGCGACCAAGCGGATCGTCTACCTCACCGACCAGCTCGGCATCGACCTCCACGCTACCGACGAACTCGTCGCGTCGTTCACGAGTGGCTATTCCCCGCTGGACCCGACACGGCCCGTCACTGGATCGACCGACAGCACGTATCGCCTCCGGATCAACGTCGAGCCAGCCATGCTGGAGCCGACGGAGTCCTGATCGCGATGCTCAGTCAGGATCGACCCCGGATTCTCGCTCGCGAACTGGGCGTTCGGCAAGGGTACGCCGAAAAGAACTACGTCAATTCGTGGCTCCTCTGGGGAATCTTCACGAGCGACTACGGCGACAACCTCCTGTTCAAAGGTGGGACCGCGCTGTCCAAGCTGTATGTCCCGCAGTCGTGGCGATTCTCGGAGGACGTCGATTTTGGTGTCGAAGGAGAGTACTATGGGTCAAAACAAGAATTCCGAACGGTCCTCGAGACGATTTCCGACCGCTCTGGCATCGAATTCGAGATTCGAGAGCACCACGAATCTCAACAGGACCACTACCCAACCCACTACGTCGACATCAGCATTCAGTACCAGACCGTCCTCAACCAACCATCCCAACACGACCAGCATCGACGTGATGGTCGATGAGCACGTCGCCTTCGAGCCCGTTCAGCACACTCACGCGCACGAAGACGTGCCCGAGTTCGACCTCTAAGCGTACAGCGTCGAGGAGATCTTCGCCGAAAAACTCCGGGCGATCTATCAGCGCGGGACCGCCTGTGACTACTACGACCTCTATCAGCCGCTCGAAACCGATTCAGTCACTATCGACTTTGCCGACGTGGAACCCGCCTTCGACGCAAAGTTCAAACACGATGGGATCATCATTGATTTGACGGACGGACTCCCCGCCGAGGGGCGGAGGCGCATTCCAGCCTCATCGACTCATGACGGAGCAACATCTCAGAGCCGTTCTGGCGGGTCTGATGGGTGAACCGGGCGACTTTCCTCAACGTGCTCCAGTCGACGACGCGGGAGCCACTGTTGACCTGAGCGTCAAGCGTGTCGAGTTCGATCTCGATGTCTTGGATGTATGGCTGCTCGAGCGCACGGAACTGCCCTCGGGTTGCGGAGTTCATCGGTTCCTCGTCTCGTCGAAAGCCGGATAGTCGCGTAACCATCTCGATCGCAACGATATCCGGGTGCTGGTTGTGTACTGACTAGGTGGTCGCGAGGAGACGACGTCCATCAGGTCGATGTACGGCAGACCGGCAAACAGCCTCGAGGTCATGTGGGTAAACAGAACACACTTGATTGAGATTCATGTTTCGCGTTCTCACACCCAAGGGCAGCCCGGCGAACGATGGGACTGCCTGTGGTGCTGCCCGCGCGGTTGCGACTACTGAATTGAGCACCTCCAAGTCGAAGACATCGACTATCTGAAAGCTCACTGAGGCGGTTGAATTCGAACATAGAGCATTCGAACATCAACCGCCTCTTTCCTAACTTGAGACGACCGTGGCAGCGACGCTAATATTTATAACAGAAAAGAAGTAGTGACAATTTGTCGTGTTTTCGAACGTGCATCCACTCGGAATCATCGGCGCACTGGGCGAGGAGACGGTCGGCGAGCTCGCACGGGGGCTCACCGGAGAACTGGTTGGACCGGACGACGAGACGTACAACAGCGCACGCGACACATGGAACGGACTGGTCAACCGGTACCCAGCACTGGTCGTACAGGTTGGAGACAGCGAGGACGTGGCGACAGTAGTGCAGTTCGCCCGTGACCACGAGCTTCCGCTCTCGGTTCGGGCAGGCGCGCACAACCAAACCGGGAGCGCAATCGCGGAGAATGGGGTCGTCATCGATCTTCGGAACATCGATCACGTCGACGTTGATGCCGACCGGAAGATAGCGAACGTCGGTCCGGGCAATAGCACCGCCGACGCGCTCGCGGCTACCCAAGAGCATGGGCTGGCGTTCCCGACCGGCAGCGCGGGGGGTCCTGGCATCGCGGGGACCACCCTGGGAGGCGGCATCGGCTGGATTCGCCGGAAGCACGGCTTGGCTGTCGACACCCTCCGGAGCGTCGAAGTGGTGACTGCGGCGGGCAACCGTCTGCGAGCCTCTCCGGAGGAAAACGTCGACCTGTTCCGGGCCATCCAGACCGGCGGCGGCAGCAACTTCGGTATCGTCACCAACTTCGAGTTCGATTGCTTCGAGGTCGGACCGATGGTCGGCGGGTTGAGCGTATTCTACCCCCGATCGACCGCCGCCGAGGTGTTCGAGGCTTTCCGCGAATTCGTCGACTCCGCCCCGCCGGAGGCGACGACTCTCTGCAATTATGCCGACGTGCCGGCGATCCCCGGGATCCCCCCAGAGCACCACGGCGAGGAGGCGATGGTCCTCATCGGCTGTTATGTAGGCGACCCCGAAGCCGGCATGGAGACGTTCGCTCCTCTCCGGTCGGTGACTGAACCGCTGGTCGACAACAGCGGCCCCGTCCCCTACGAGATGCTTCACGAGATGGGGACGATACTCCACCCCTGGGGTCGGAAGTACGTTCACCGGTCAGCGTTTGTCGACGACCTGACCGACGACCTCCACGAGTTCGTCCTCGACCGAACGGCGGCTGCCCCAGGACCGATGGACGGCGTCGGAATCTGGCCAATGGGTGGCGCCGTCGTCGGTGACGGATCCTCGCCGTTCCCCTGGGCGGGGAAGTCTCACATGATCGTCGTCGAGGCGGCTTGGGAGTCCCACGATAACCTCGCCCACATCGAGTGGGCCAGGGAGACCGAACGTGCCCTCCGGGACCGCGGTGGCGAGGGTGCCTACGCCGGGTACGCCGGCGTAGAGGAACAAGAGTGGGAGAACTGGGCCGAACAGGCCTACGGCGACGCCCTCGACTTCCTCCGGACGGTCAAGCGCGAGTATGACCCTGAAGCCATCTTCGACAACGGTCTTACTATTAGTCCTGCCGGGGAGTGACCGTCGATCTCGGATAGGACAAGTCGCGGACGTGTATATTCGTTCTCAGTTGTGTATCAGACGGTGCGACCGACACCCACTGTGTATTCAGCACGGTCGCGAAACCGGTCTTATTGACTGAGAGTCTCAATGTGTTCACAGAGGATGGTGAGATTGCGTGTCGAGAGCGTAGGTCAGGACTCGTTCTACCGGGTCTGGTGAGCGAACTAGACGATCTTCGTAAGCGTTGGTCGGTCCACGACGGGAAGGTTCCCGCCTTTGCGCTGGAGGAGTCGGTTCACGAGATGTGAGAGGACGAGGACGAGGACGAGGACGATCTGTTGGTCGGAGCTACCCGCATCGCTACTCCCGGTAGCATGAGTTGTGGTGGAGCGGACTCGTCCCGCTCCGTCACTGCACCGGGGGGTACAGACAAAATCTCTAAGAATAATCCCACTCACCACTATCACCAGATAATAAATCTGGATTATGCCTGAGAACCAACTCAACTGACATCGAGTATATATTTGTGTTATACACTCGCTTACATGTACCCGATGTCAGTTGCGACGGTAATCTAATAATCACCCCACATTCTCATTTCAGTATTGGCTCGGAGAGATCTCATCTGATGAAATATCGTCCTGCGGGTCCCGACTGAGAAACTCCAAATCGTGTCTGCCTCGTGTATCTGTGGTCATGTCGCCTGTATATTACAACCGGTTCAGATAACGAGCGATGGACATATATTAAGTAGATATAATATTCGACTATGTCTCTAATAGCATTTCTTCTCTTTTGGACACCAATCGTATTTGCTTTGCTGATTGGGGCATCGTATCTCGGGACAAAACTCGCTCTCCGATCATATTTCGAGGACGAGGACCCACCATCTGATTTCATTGGATTAGATGACGAGAGGAAATGAGCGTGTGAGGGCGTATTGAGCTATGGCATCTCCGACAAAGAGTCATCAGATTAGACATCATATATGTCCTATTTTTCGACGTGTATACACCATCATTGAGCGTGATAGAGACAATATAAAGACTGTGCGAATTCACGTCGACATCAGTTCCATTTAGGAGCAAAATCAACCGTCGGACAAGTATGTATTCAATTGTACTACCGCCTGAGCCCACCTATTGCAAATTGAATTGAACAATCGACGTGGCGACGAGCGTGTATTCGGATGTGTACGGTGTATCCAGCGGTATTCATCGTCACACAAATCAGGACGGGAACAACAGAACAGGAGTCTGCACATTATCTGAATGGTATATGATTCATGTAAACTAGACCACCGACTCCTATCTCTGTTATTTAATTGCCATATACAGATTCCCGATTTCGTATAACATACATACTACTGTGTAGCCTGGTCACTGATGCATATACTCTGGTAATAACTCCTCTTTTGTTTCAGATATGTGTCCAATGTAGGAGTTATCATGTTATTTTTTATGTCATGCTTATGATGAGCAAACATGAACACGGGTACAGTAAGTGCGGTCCAAGCGCGTCGAGAACTCTATGAGGTGATGGCAACAGATCTCTCGTTCGATGCGAAGGCTAAGCGTGCACTTGATCTGGGCGAGGAGTACCTAAACACTGACAACGCTCATTTGACAAAAATTGATCAACAAGCTGAGTACTGGAAAGCTATCAGCAGTACCGACCCACCAGATGGCGAGTTTCCAGCAGGTCTTCGGGTTGATCTTTCAACCACGTACTGCCGGCGAACAGTCGAACGCGGTGACTCGATTGCACTACATGACGTGCCGAATCAAGGATTAGAAGCCGATCCCGCCTTCGAAACGCATGAAATACACTGTTACCATGGAACACCAATTAGAGTTAATGAAGAAATCTATGGGACAGTCTGTTTCATCGCCGAGGCTCCTCGTGATCACCCGTTTACAGACGACGAGACACTATTTGCAGAACTTATCGCCCGTATGCTCGAAAACGAGCTCCAACACAGTCGGCTGATGAACCGCGTGAATCGATTGGAACAGTTTGCGAGCGTCGTTTCACACGATCTCCGGAATCCGCTTAACATCGCCCAAGGACGACTCTCGATAGCTCGTAACGAAACCGATAACGAACATATCGAGATAGCTGAGGATGCAATTGACCGGATGGAAGACCTCATTACCGATGTGCTCGCTATGACTCGACAGGGACAGGATGTCGATGAAACCGAGCGAGTTCATCTGTCATCGATTGCCGAGGTATGCTGGCAGTCGGTTGAAACGGGCAACGCCGAACTCCTCATTGAGGTGGATCTGCTTTTTCAAGCAGACTCTGACCGCGTTCGACAACTCTTCGAGAACCTGTTTCGGAACGCGGTCGAACACGGTGGTGAGGACGTGGTGGTTCGCGTTGGGACACTGCCTGGGAAAGACGGCTTCTACATCGAAGACAATGGATCAGGCATCCCCGATTCGAGACACGAAGATGTATTTGAAGCGGGTTTCTCGACAGGTGATGATGGGATTGGACTTGGGCTCTCAATTGTTGAGGCGGTTGTCTCTGCGCACGACTGGACGATTCAAGTAACCGAGGCGACAACTGGCGGAGCACGATTCGAAATCAGTAATATAGTGACTATCCGAGATTCGTAACCACGTCTTTGATAGATGTTATTATCATACATGTACTCAATCCGTATCCGTTAGCTGACAACGAGTAGTATCATCGCTCATCCGGTGGGCTCGCACCAAGTCGAGGCGAGTCGACTATTAACAATAATCAACCGAACCTACCGTCCACATTGTCAGATACATCAACTTCCCGTGACATCCTCCTCGTCGTTTACGACGAGGCTTCCCGTACCGCAGCGTTGGGATATTTGCTGGTCTACGGTACTCCCTGTTCTTGTGGGACTCTCTCACCCGGTGATTTGGCGAACAGGGAGACCGAGGGCTGTGCCAGACAGCCGGGACTCCTATCCACAGCAGGATTCGGAGTTATCTTGTGTCTGATATTCTCTGCCCCATTACAGTCGGCGTTGGCTACCAGTCCGCAGGAGTCACACACGTACAGCCCACGGTCAACACGGTTGCTATCGGCTGTGTCACCACACTCACAACAGCAACAGGTCTGTGAGGTGTTCCACTCGTTCTCTTTCAGCACCTCAATACCGTGTTCTTCGCCCTTGTAGTTGAGATACTGATACAGCCGGTCGTAGGCCCACGTATGTAGCCATTTGTTCGCTGTCTTCCCAAGGTCATTCGACCGCACATCTTCGGGCCAGCCAACGACGAGTGTCCCAACACTACGATCCACGCACTCCCCGATGATCGTCTTGGTGAGCGTGTGGTAGAAGTGCGTCTCACGACGTCTCCGTTTCCGTCGCAAGCGTTGTGCCTGTTGTGACGGCCCGTTCTCACCTTCAGTATTGTACTCTCGGTGCTGGAAGTAGTGGTTGTCCTGCTTGATCGTGTTGCCGGGATACAGCACGTACTCGTCGGGGAAAGCGACAGCAGCGATGTTCGACACGCCAAGATCAACACAACACCGGCAACACCGTCACCGGGCGATTCAGGCGTCCCTACCGTCTCTTTACAGACGAAATGCACTGTCCACTCGTCTCGTCACCGTTCCAGACAGCGCGGACGTTCACGTTCTGGACGGTATCAACCTCGTTCAGAGCAACATCGGTGCGGGTTTCAAACTCACACAGCACGAAATCTCCCCATCCGATCCGTCTGTCAGATTCTCACCTTTTGAGAGGCGAACCTGATCGTGTTTGGTGTCGAGTTTGAACCCGTCTTCTTTGAACGTAACTGTTGAGCGTGGTCGTGTGTCGGACTCCTTACGGTAACCGGGTGGGTTCGCTGTCTCGTCTTTGTGTCGCACGTCGAACCACGACTGGAAGGCGTCTGAAAGTTCTTCGATGACTTTCTGACTTGATTGTGAGTTGAGGTTGAGGTTCTTCCAGCAATACTTGGTTTTCATGTAGGCTTTGAGTGGACCAACATCGGGTATTTCGCTAATTGCGTCCCACACACGATCAGCAGTCCATCGTGCGACATTCCAGAGTTTCGAGGCAGCGTCCCCAAGCGCATCCAGATCACTTCACTTCGTACCCGTTGCTGGTTTGTGATGTGACCAACATAACTGCGAGTGACCTGAATCGCCATAGATAAACTATGTTGTTCGTCTTAGTTATTTCTCTCGGTAGAATATCCAGTCGGTAATCGTCCGTGGTTCAGGGAACGCTCATGTCGGATTCACGCCCGCCGTGAACGGCGGGATTCTCTCCTTGTTACAGATAGAAGACAACGAGACAGTGTCTCGGATCGGACACTGCACCAGCGACTCAATCAACTAACGTTGAAGACATTTCTTGAACACATGGAAGTCAATAAAGGAGCAAGCGGTGGGAGCTACTTCAAGTATGAATTCAATGGCGATGAAGACGTAGCCGCTGATGTACTCGAATCAGAGAGTCAAGTCGATCAGATTATTGGTCATTACGCAGACTGAGACTATCTGAACATACGTTCTATTGATATCACATACGACACCAATAAAGGACACTTTCGCGCCCCGGGCTTTACTGCAGGCATCCATCGATTTTAGCCTAACGCCAACGCTGTTGAGCAGGACACATTCATGAAAAATCATGAAAACGATCTCTCGTTTGGAGACATTGTGACTGACAAGGAACCTCCAGGTCACAAAGGTAGGGATGGCAGTGACACTGACAGAGCAGTGGTAGTCAATACACCACCCGTGACGGCTGAAGAGTGGGATGTGCCCAGCCGTAGGGCGACTGTTGCCGAGGAGAATCCACAGTACAGGAGTGACTCACCAATAGCAATTGTTGTGTTCACGCCAGATCTTGACTCAGAATTTCAATACTATTCTGGAGTCGCACCACTCAAACTGACCCGACTTGAAAGATCTGATGTGGATTATTATGCGTTTCCACAGCCGAGACTTCGGAAAGTTGGATCAAGAGGACCGATAGAAGTTGACATTAATCAGATACATCCATCACCATACCACTCCCGAACATTTTCAATAAGTGACAATAGACAATTTATTGAGGATATCATAGCCAGGGGAAAACCACCTAAGCCCCCTGTTGTGTGGGCGAATCGCAACCATACTCATACTTACACTCGCGCTCAAAGCGATTCATTGACTCTCTTAGACGGTCATAAAAGAGTCTGGGCAAGCCATGTGGCTGGATTCGACGAAATTCAGATCCTTGGAATGTACTTGGATGATGAGACTGCAACGAGAGTCTGGGCAAACCGACATCTCGACAGTTACAATCGCACTGAAACGAATTGTGCGAGAAATCGACTCAAAAATAAGTGGGGAGAGAGTTATCGCCAGTTTTTCTGACAACTACAGACGAAGTAGATTGAATGATCGATGTATCGGTATGAGTCTGTGATCAGGGGCTCTTTAAAAAAAGTGAGTACATCTCGGACTAGCCGACGAAGATCCTCTTTCTAGCTTCTCATGTCAGTGGCATCTATTCCACTACCACACCATGTTTCTATTCTGTCGGGTCCACCGTCTCACTCGTTCCCGAGGAGATCGGTGTCGTCGATGTTGGGATCCGGCGTCACCCAGATCGAATCGACGATGCCGTGGACGACGCGCCAGCCGCTAGTCTCCAGCCGTTGTTTCGCTGTCAACAGGATTTCGCGAGCGAACGCGTTGATTGCTTTGTGACACTCGATCCGCCCGAAATTCGCGTTGCTGAACCCTTGATAGCCGAAGCAGGGGACAAGAATCCACTTCAGTGCTCCCGACCGCCCCTCGAGTTCCGCCAGTCGGTCCTCGTTAGGGTCGTCCCGATCCTTCTCGCGACGGATGGTCGCCTTGATCTCGTCGCGAGCGTCGATGATCGGTTGGAGGACGTCGACGAGGCAGCCCCGGTCGTCACAGATGGCATACCCCGAGCCCGGGGACGTCATCACGGTCGCGATGGCACTCACGTCGGATAACGTCCAGCGGGACGTTTCGCGTACAGATGATATTCGGATACAAGCTCGAAAAATCGAGTTCGTGGACGTTCTCGTGAAGACCGACCTCAGGAGCGAAAATGAATCCGCCACGGTCGGCGTCGTGGAGCGTCCCTATCGGCTTGTAGAACTCGTGGCGCCAGGAGTTCCTCGGCACGAGGACGCCGCAGTCGTGAGCCTCGCAGACCTGGATAGCGGTGAGTACGTTCCCGATTGAGACCCACGCGAGTTCCTGGACGGGCTTTTTCAACCGGGGGACGAGGTCGAGGACGCCCTCAAGATTCGTTTCCCCGTAGAAGAACATGCTCGATTTGTCGATGATTGCCTGCCCGGGCATGTTATACCGAGCCGGCGAGTGCCCGATGCGACCGTAGCTCGAGTACGTCGATCGGCTCGCAAGCTGCTGATAATCGACGTCCGACCACCGGCTCAGGGTGAAGTCATCGACACTGGCGACCGTCGCCATCTCGTACAGCGTCGGGACGATATCGCTCGTCGAACAGACCAGGATGTCCGGATCGTGTGCGTCGATCGCTCCCTGGACGGCGGTCAGGGCATACGTCGGCAAGCCGGTGACGGTGTCGTCGGCAACAGACAGCTCCTTACAGACATCGTTGCTCGTTTCGGTCACCGGGACGCTGAGCCGGAGGGTCGACAGCTTGTTCTCCGGCGTCGAATCGACGCTGTCTACATATGGACTAAAAGCGGCTACCAAGTTGAGCGGATCCGGGTAGCTATCCGCTGTTCATAGCCGTCCGTGAGCAGGACGTCGACAACTGGGAGGCGTTTTTCGAGTCGTTCGACCTCCTCACTGCATTCGAGCGACAGCCCGGGGGATGAGCTGGACGGACCGCTACAGATCGTCCTCGAGCCACGCGCGTCACTCGACATCGAACACATCGAAGAGTACCCGGTAATCCCGAGAGCTGAGACAATCGAGTACACGCGTGAGAATTACGCCCAGTTCCAGTCGGCACTGGCGATGCTTGACCGGATGTACGAGGACATCGACCTCGGCGTCACGTATCGAGAGACTGAACGGGCACAGCCATGAGCTTCAATGACCGAAGTGACGCGCTTATCGAACTGCTTGAGGAGCTCACCAAGCGGGTTACGAGTACGTTCTTGTCGGCGGTTACGCTATCTCAGCGTTCAATGCTTGTTTCTCAACGAGCTTCGATATCATCGTCGCGCCGGCTCCAAGCCTGACTTCGTCGAATTCCTCGAACGGCAGGGCTTCGAGGAAACGGACAGACACGCCAAGGAGTGGTTCTACGACACCGAAGTGATCGAGCACGAGAAGTGGCTCACGCTTCAGCAGCCGATCGGCTTTGTTTTGATCTCCTGATAAACGGACTCGGGTGTCGCCAGACTGAAGCACAGTGGTCGTTCGACCACCTGTGCGACCAAAGCCACAAACAAGAGGTGAGCGGGAGCATAGTAACGATGACGACCAGAATGATCGATGGGGCAGGGGCAGTCCTCATCGTTGACCGGCAAAATGACTATTCAAGCGCTCGTCGAGAAAGCTGAAGACGTCTTCTTGCCGGTCAACGATGAGATTCCGCGTCCATTGCAGATCGGAGAGGACGTCTTTGTTTTGGAGTTGGTCTACTTCGTCGGGGATTACGACGCAGTGGGGGTCGTCGCACGCACGGAGGCGGTCGAGTCGTTCGTCGCACGGTGTAGATTGTCGGTGGATAGAAACACAAACGACCGGTCGAGATGGACTCACTGTCTGCCGTTGTGAAGAGTGCGATGTTGAGTTCGACCATCCAGATCTCGAAGTGATCTAATTCGAGGGG
>NZ_KE356561.1:3532234-3533316 GCF_000415985.1 Haloquadratum walsbyi J07HQW2 | reverse complement strand
AATACTTGTCTATATTGTTCTTCGTCGGATTCACTTGCTTGTCACTACCATATGTTCCCCTACTATGACCGGGGGTGCCAGGCATTGATTCTCCAATGCCATGATCGCCATTTTGTCTATGCCTATGTCCATAACGGTCCTTATTATCATGAGGATTGGACATGATAAATTCAGCTATGGATTAGATTGGTTTAATTCTTCTGCATATAACAATGGTTAATATAGGTGAATCCTGAATACCCCATACAAATAAAGACAGTATTATAAAACCAAGATCCTATATAGAAATATGTCTGATAAGACAGATGCTGGAACTGGATCCTTGCTTGATGCTGTTCCAGACAAAACCATTGGACAGATAGTCAAACGGGCTGCTTCAAGCGGTCTTGGTGATATTCAGAATCAAGGTCGGATTGTCGTCGAACGATTATTTAAACGGAATGCGATCTTTGCTGCAAAGATTCAGCAGAACAATCGTGTCAACATTCCACAAGCCGAGGTAGAAAAGCTTGATCTTGAGCCTGGTGAAATCGTTCAAGTAGCGTTAACGTCTGTAGAGGACGAACAAGTCAATGATGACTAAGCGAAATATCGAGAACTGTCGATCATGAACTAGGGCATGTGAGTAACTCAGAGTAGATTTTTATCAGAAGAATGGGTGACCGGAATGTGCGGATGTATAATCCGACTCATTACTTCTGTATGTCAGCTAAAAATAGCTCCGATTGGCGCTCTTACCATTGCATAGTCACATGAGTCTCATACCAGTCTCTATGATACCGCCACAGTCAGGGCGAAATCACATATGTGACTGTAGACGGGAGTATCGGAGCAATCCATGATGACAGTTTATTCTGACAATAGTATATTCACGGTCCAGTGTACTCATCATCAGCGGTGGTGGATGACACAGTCTCCGTCGGGAGTGGCGACACCGACACCTGTGCACTGAGCACCACCATTGAATGCGACCCACCGTGGCCTGATCGACAAACCTCTCACAAGATGACCCAACTCACGACAGACACTGATGACCCAGAACGCCGAACAGAACACAAACCCGACCACGACCACAAACACAA
>NZ_KE356561.1:3464094-3532186 GCF_000415985.1 Haloquadratum walsbyi J07HQW2 | reverse complement strand
AAAGAAACAGTTATGTGGACACGGTGGGGTGGGGTGGGTCACAGTTTCTATCGCGATATGTAATTACTGTATTTGAGTGGGTATTACCAGACTGATCAGACATGCCACCGCAAACTGTGTCCTGTACATGAAATATCAGTTAGATTATAATAGCTCTAATTTTATGACACATCTTGTCGTACACATGACACAGACTTGTCTATTTTTGTCCACCACCCCCACGTCTTCTGTGTCTTCTGTCTTGGTTACTTATATAGCACACACCCCCCACCACGTCTTCTGTTACGTGACAACCAGTACCGTCCACGGTAGATCGGCAAACATCACACGGAGAGGAAAAGAACGATTCCACTCCCGTGTCTATGTAAAATGACCATATCGCATGACAGCGGCTGTACGTACGCCTTTTTCGACACCCCTGTGTATCCTTTATTATCACCGAGCGTTCACAGGACGCATAGACTCGATAGGGGAGGGGGACCCCACCGCGTCCGCATAAACAGTGAACAAAATGAGGGAGAAGTGATATCGTCAAGAATGGACACGAGACGTGGGACAACACGCGGTCGATACAGGTGGAGAGTAATCGCGGTATGGAGCCTGGTCACGGCACTCGTTCCTTCTCTCTTGCTCCCTCGTCATGTCTACTGCGGCTTTTATTTCTATCGCATGATCATAAAGGTTTGTATAGATAAAAGTTATTTCACTATCCACTACCAAACGTGTTCAGACGACTGTTGTGGCATGTTTGACCTCTATGGTTAGGTTCCTCTGCGTGCAGTTTATGCGGACATGGTGGGGTCCCCCTGTTATTTAAAGAAACAGTTATGCGGACACGGTGGTATCCCTCCTGACTTAAAGAAACAGTTATGCGGACGGTGGGGTTTTATTAACCACCCTTCCGTGATTTGCTCTATGTCGAAGACGTTTGGTGACCAATCCGAGATCTTCGTCGACGAAACCGTCTTGTACGAAAACTGGGTGCCCGAAGAACTACCCGAGCGCGAGGAAGAAATAGACCGTCTCCACGATGCCCTTTCCCCCGTCACTCGCGGTGCGGCTCCTCACAACACCTTCGTCTACGGTAAAACAGGACAAGGAAAGACAGTTGGTGTCAATCACAAACTTGATGATCTGGCTGCATACGCTGAAGACAACGATATTGATCTCAATGTAGTCCGATACTCGTGCGCGAAGGACAATACGTCGTATCAGGTGGTCGTAAACTTAGTCGAACAGATTAGTGGAGACAAACCCATTGGGCATGATACGAAGACTGTCTTCGACTACCTATACACTGAGCTCCAGAAATTGGGTGGAACAACAATAATCGTATTGGATGAGATCGACAACATCGGGAACGACGATGACATACTATATGAGCTCCCCAGAGCCTTGGCAAATGGGCACCTCGAGGATATGTGGGTGAGTGTCATAGGTATTAGCAATGACTTTAGATTCCGAGATAATCTTAGCCCGAAGGTGAAAGATACACTCTGTGATGAGGAAATCCATTTCTCCCCATACGACGCTGACCAACTCCGAGCGATCCTCAGACGACGAGCAGACAAGGCGTTCTACGATGGAGCATTGTCCGATGAAGTGATACCGTTGTGTGCGGGTCTCACCGCCCAGGATAAGGGATCAGCCCGCCAAGCACTCCGTTACCTGTACAAAGCCGGAGAGTTTGCAGTAAGTGCTGATGACGAGCAGGTCACTGAGGAACACGCTCGGTTGGCTGAGGGCGAGCTTGAGCGCAAGAGCATTGAGAAGGGAATACGAGATCTGACGATCCAGGACAAGCTCGCACTGGTGGCTGTCATTGATATTGAGACCAGTGGGAAGGCACCCGCTCCCACTCGGGAGGTATACGGAAGATACAAGAAAATCGCGCTGGAGACAGGAGCCGACACGATAGCCATGCGTCGCATGAGAGACCACCTCCAAGATCTCGATCTATCAGGAGTAGTTAACGCCATCGAGCGCAACCGTGGCATTCGAGGCGGGCACCACTACTTATTCGAACTGTCGACCGATCTCGGGATGACTATCGATGTACTCGAAGAAGGAGAACGGCTAGGAAATATTTTAGATCATATTGTATAGTTACGCGGACATGGTGGGATGAGGTCACATTTTTATCGCGATGTCTTATTTATCGTGTCCTCCTAGCAATCGTCACTCAGACACAGCGTATACTGGGAATAAGATCCGACACTACCAGACTGATCAGACATGCCACCACAAACTGTGTCCTGTACGTGAAGTTACCAGTTAGATTATAATAGCCCTAATTTTATGACACATCTTGTCGTACACATGACACAGACTTGTCTATTTTTGTCCACCACCACCACGTCTTCTGTTACGTGACAACCAGTACCGTCCACGGTAGATCAGCAAACATCACACGGAGAGGAGAAGAACAATTCCACTCTCGTGTCTATGTAAAGGTTCTTACAGATGCGAACCGTTAGTAAATAGTCCACGGGACGGTATCTGCAAGACACACGACTACGGCAAGGGAGTAACGGTGTCGACCGCAGTCGTGTGGTTTCGTGTACGCGTGGTATTCTGCATTACTTCCGTCCTACAGCCGTCTAACTGGGGAGTGGTGATATTACCGTGTGACAGAAGACGCGGTGGGGGATGTGTCCTATATAAACAGTCGGGACAGAAGACGTGGTGGTATATGAATACCGAGACAAAAGACGTGGTGGTTTTATATACCCGGCATATGATATGGCTACCATGACAGAATACGCGGACATCGCGACAATATTCCAAGATGACGAGGTGTTGACCGAGAGTTGGACGCCTGATGATCTCCCTGAGCGTGATGAGGAAATTGAACAACTAAGATCCGCTTTCGCTCCAGCTACCCGAGGAGCAGGTGCCGATAGCGTGTTCCTCTACGGAAAGGCGGGTCAAGGCAAAACAGCCACTGCTCGTGTCGAACTTGATGAACTACATGATCACGCAGAGAATGAATCTGATATTCTTGATCTCAGCTCGTTTTTCATATCATGCGAAGGACTGACAACGTCGTTCCAGGTGGTAGATCAGATTGTCTACCAGCTGTGTGGCACGCACATGAATGGAATGAGTATCGGAGTAGCCTTTGACAGGATGTACGAGGAATTCAACAAAATCGGGGGAACAATAATTCTGGTTCTCGACGAGATCGATAATATTGGCTCCGACGACGACATACTGTACTCAGTTCCTCGTGCACGATCGAAGAACTACGTTGATGATGACGTGTATCCGAGTGTTGTTGGCATCTCAAATAATCTGAAATGGCATAGCAGTCTCTCGCCGAAAGTCAAAGACTCGTTGTATGATCAATCTGTTCACTTCGCCCCATACGACGCAAATCAACTTGGTTCAATTCTTAGACGACGCGCAGAAAAGGCGTTTGTCAACATGGACGTGCTGGGCGACGACGCGATACCCCTCGCTTCAGCGTTCGCTGCACAAGATAAGGGGTCAGCCCGACAAGCAATAAACTTCCTCCGGAAAGCAGCAAAATTAGCGTCAGAGAATGATGAAGAAACAGTACTGGAAAAACACGTAAGAAAGGCTGAAGATCTCATAGAGAAACAGAGGGTTGAGGAAGGAATGAGTTCTCTAACTACTCAGGGACACCTCGCTCTCGCAGCGACAACATCACTTGAACTAGCTGAGAAGACGCCTGCAAGAACAAAGGATATCTACACAGTGTATAAAAAACTAGCAAGGCGTATCGAGAGCGAAGTGATCACGATGCGACGAATGAGGGATCATCTGAACGATCTCGACATGCAGGGCATATTGATCAAGACCGTGTCAAATACTGGTCCACGTGGTGGCAAATATTTCAAATTCGAACTCAGTGTTGAAGCAGAAACCGCCACTGACATTCTCTCGGATATAACTCGATTTCAGGATATCGACCTCAGGCTGTGAGAGTAGAGAAACTAAGCCTGGTCTTGGTCTTGGTCCTCGGTGAGTTCCTGTATCAATTCCAGAGTGTCCTCAATTTGCTCAAGCACATTTTGTAGATAATCCACATGCTCAGATGTGAGAGACGGTCTAGTATCAAGATACTCCTCAACCGTGTTATTGAATCTGTCTAGTTCAAGTTTGAGCTGATTCAACTGTTTGATTTCCGTCTCATCGAAGTACCTTTCATTTCCGACTTCTCGTTTCGCATCAATCACAATTTGATTTGCACTGTTTACGTCTTCCATGTCTACCGATTCCTGTTCCAGCTCATCTTTTGCATCCTCAATATGTGAAAGTGCGATCCCAGTGTCAACGTCCATGCTTCAGTAAATCACAATTCGAGAGAAATATAATTTATATTTTCACTCGACCCGTGATTCCCAATCGTTGTTCAGTCCTTCAAGAACAACAGCCTCTAAGAAATCTTTGTGTTTCTCAATCGAACCATCACCGTTGAGAGTACGTCGTGCATTGAAGCGCTCGAACGTGTCGTTTAATTCATCCTGAAGTGCCTCACTTAGATACATCGGATACTGAGACCGAGATCTTGTTTTGACCGAATCTGAATCTGAATCTGAGGTAGACATGCCACCACCAGCGTTAGTCTCGGTATCAGTGTCCGTGTTATCCGTATTACCAGTGTGATTCGTCTGTTCTGTGTACTCCTCATGACCCGCACCACCTGTGTGATCCGTCTGTCCTGTATGCCCCGTGTAATCTGTATCCCGCGTGTTCTCGTCAGTGTCGTCACTATCATCCACGTCGTCAAACCTATCCATCAGATCGTCACTCATAGTGTAGCCTCCACATGTTTAGCAATCGTATTGTACGTGTTACACAGGTCACCCATAGGACCCTCATCCCGCGCCACGGGTACCCCGCATCATCAGGATCGTACTCAAATAGTGAAGTGCGGTGCTTGATTGCGTGCTCAACAACAGCCCGATCATCAAGTTCAAACACGTTCTCGGACCCGAACGTATCGTTAAACCATGTCTGTACGCTCCTCGAAGCCGACTCGTTGGTCGGGACCTCGTTCAGAATGGCTCCAATGCTAGATATATTCATATCGTATCGTTTCTCCAGTGTTCTAATTTCTTCGCGTAGTAGCCAGATTGAGTCTTGACTAATCTCATTTGGGTGGTTGCGGATATCACGTGTGACTTATATTTACGTCAGACACGCGTATCATACATGACATATGATATTTACAACGCGTGTGACCCATGCAATACGTACTGTACATGTGATACAAATAATACGTTAATATCGTGTGATACGTCATATACCGGGAAGTGGTCTAGACGAGGGAGAGATATTGTACCGTTGGTTGTGGCATAAATCCTCTGTCTTTTTGAATATGACACCCCTCTGAAAACGCGTACGTACGTATACATACGCCCATACGTACAACATATCTGTACCCTCGATACATCTATTTCATAGTAATGTCAGTATTCTTATAAGTAAATATCACTGACCGTTGACCGGTCGAGTCCTCGCTACCTCTATAGCATAGTGTCTATGATGACGGCGCTGAAGTCAGTGTCAATCCCCGGTTCGAATCCGAGTAAAAGCGTGCCCGCGAGGGTCGGGCTTGGCAAATCGGATGACGGCTTGGGCGAAGGGTGCAGCAGGAAAAGTTAACAATGTTGCCAGCAAGGAGATAACCGAGAAGCTCAATCACATCGGGACAACACAGAAACTCAACGAGACCAAGTCCTCTCTGAACGAGGCGCAACAGAATGAACAGGCTGCCGGCTCGCAAGCTGAGTTCATCCAAAGTTCGATGACATCGCATGATATGGATCTGATCGAGGCGAACGAGCAGGGATTCCTCAATGCTGAGCCTGTCGAAGAACAGACGTCAAAGTTGAATACCAACCCTGCTATGAGCTACGTGGTCACGGACGGAGCTTCTCGCGGCGTCAGTCTCACGCAGAAGTTCAACTCAGCGAGGACCGAGCAGCACAATGCTGGTCAAGAAGCCGAAGCGGCACAGTCCCAGGTTTACAGAACTCAGACAGGGAAAGGACGCGTTTATACGATCAAAGGTGTGGGTCGAATTGGAAAGGCTGGAGTTCGTCCTGTCTACAAAGGCGCGACGTTTGCGACGAAGACCGGCAGAGCTGCGATGATTGATGGTGTCAGCGGAAACTCGTATCTCGCTCATTCGATGGGGCGTCGAGTATCCCAGCCGATGATTGGTTCAGGCAGTCCCGAGCAAAACCAAAACCACACACTCTCAGAGTTCAGGCGTGTAGCTAGCGGGGAGACATCCAGATCTGGCGAGATAGACGAGACAGGCAATATCGACATCAGTGGAGAGAGATAACATCAGTACTCCTCCTAGTCATCGATCGACTGTCAGTTAAACTGTGTAAGGGACCACCGAGCGTACATATATTTATATACAGTCATAGAGTATAATAGGTGAGCAACTCAGACCTACTGTGGATTTCGCGCCGCTCACAGGTGTCATCTCACGAAAAACGCTGAATTGACAACCGATCACCCACTCCCAGCAAATCAGGACAACACCAGAATCGACACATGTCACTACTCACCGTGACAATCGCCTACCTCGCTGCCGACCTCGTCTACGGACTTGTCCGAGAGAGTGATTTGTTCCCGATGTATGGTCAGCGTAGCCGCCTCATCGAAGCCTCGTTCATTACGGCTGTCGTGATGGCATGGGGGTGGCTGATCGCACCAGACGTCTTTAACCCCTCTTCGGCGAGCGTCGTTGGACTTCTGGTGTACGGGGTGGTATCTATCCCTGTGTTCGCTGTTTTCTGGTTCTTTGGGCGAGCGTCGATCTCCTCGATTGGGCTAGGCGGACTACTGTCCATCTTTCCGGTATCGTTAGTCTTGGGTTTGAACGCTTACCTCCTAGACGTGCCGGCTTCTGGATTTTCAGATGCGCTCACTATTCCATTTGTAGCCGGGAACGCACCCGCCATTTTCGCCGGGGCGTACATTGCGGTCAGGGCGACAGATAATGGGCGAGGTAATCAAAAGAAGCAGCGTGAGCGAAAACGAATCCTTTCCAGCCCAACTGCCGACTCCTCAATCCGGAACACAAATGCGAACAGGAATGAGGGTTCGAGCCCGGGTGGTCACGAGGCGAACGATGCTGTCGTCGCCGAAGGCGCGACCACTGATGGGGAGTCAGAAGCTCATTCTGTGACCGGGGGTAGCTCGTCTGAGACCACATTGCGGAACTTGACACATAACTGGCAGTACTCACAGCAGCGGTTTAGCGATATCGGCGGCTATGATGAGGCAAAAGCCGATCTTGAACGTCGTGTCATCAAGCCTCTCCTAGCGCATCGTGATGGGGATGATCGTTTCTCGCGGTTCAGTATCGAACCTGAAAGCGGTATTATGCTGTATGGTCCACCCGGGACGGGAAAGACGATGTTTGCGAGGGCGCTCGCTGGCGAACTCACCGTCCCATTCGTCGAACTCTCTCCGGCGGACGTGACCTCGATGTGGATCAATGAGAGTAGCGACCGTGTAAAGACGCTATTCGACGGAGCAGAACAGCTCGGATCCGGATCCGGATCGTGCGTGATCTTCCTCGACGAGGCTGAACACCTATTCAGGGCGCGTGACTACTTGGGGACGGGAGCGCATGCCGAGGATCAAAAAGTAACAAGCGAGTTCCTCGCGCGGCTCACCCACGAAGACCGTGAGGCGATCGTGGTTGCAGCGACGAACCGACCGGGTGATATTGACCAGGCAATCCTTCGACCAAGGCGGTTGGCTGCCCACTTTGAGATCGGGCTCCCGGATGAAGACACCCGTTCCGCAATCCTTCGGACACATGTGAGCGATGTCCCGTCGTCGATTTCAAATGCTGAGTACGCGGCGCTCGCGACGCATACGGCTGGAATGACGGGAGCGGATCTCGCCAATCTCGTCGGTGAGGCTCGTCGGAATGCGGCTACCCGCGATGCTCGCGTCTTAACCCGCGAGGACTTCCCGCCAATTGAGGACCTCCAGGTAACAGCGACAGAGATGGAACCTGAGATAGACGAACTCCCGACCATCGATGGTAAGGATGATGACGATGATCCTTCTCGAGATCCGGATGTCGCCGTCTGGTCGAACACGGGTGATGCCAAGATAGTCTTTACCGTCGTCACATCGCCGATGAACGAGTTAATCCAAGATGTAATTATCGCCGACCCGTATGTGGAGTTCAACAAAGCCCTGAGAGAGCAAATGATTCCGTTGCAGACGGGTCAACTGGACAACCTTGGTAATGACTGGGTCGTCCGAAACACTGCGCCCGGTATTGTTGCTGGTGGCACTCCTTGGCACATCAATCAGATGCCCGCTAGTACCGATTGTTTCCCCGGTCTCGATGCTACCCGTGCCCGTGATCGAGACGTCGAACAGTTCTTCGGCAGAGGCGCGAACGTCGTGCTCGTGGGTAGAACTGCATTCGTTCCAGAGGTGCAATCCCTCCAGTCTGGAGAGATGTTCGACGAGGACGCTGCCGTCAATATGCCCAAAGACGTTCATACAGAGTTCGTCCGGGTAGACAACGACATACAGAGTAATATTATAGTATACCGCGATGGTCAGCTATTCTCGTACCGGACGGCATCATTCTGCTCGGAGAGATCGTGAGTTCTCTGAGATTCGATGGAAATTCGTCGATCCTATATGTTAGTCTCATGATCGACTTTGCGGTTCCTCCCGTTACTGGTGGTTCTAGGCTTGATTTGCTGACTACATATTGCGGACTTGCGCATTCCCTACCGTTTGCCGAGTTCGTTGATCCCGGAATCCTGGTCGCTGGTCAGCAGCCCGCCAACTTATGCCATATTCCTGAATTTCCCCAGGGTCAAAAAGACGTTTCAGTAACTTTTGTAACTACTATCGGGGTTCTCGTTCATCTCGTGGGGGGCAGCTAGTTACATTACTGCAGATGATATCGCATCACCAGAAACCAAGGATCAAATCAGATCAAATCAAATCAAATCAAATGAAATTCGACATACCACTCGACACTAATGAATCGGACGGCAGCCACATGGACATGTTCAAGAGCTGGCGGTCGTTTTCGCGTATCTTTGAGGGAGCAAGGCGGATGCGTGTAATCACATACTGTGATTCACCTGAGTTTATTCTCGACCTTTTCGAGGATTTAGAGAACTTAGAATGCTTAGAGGTTATAGTCGGAGACATCGACGACTATCGTGAGCGTCTCATAGATAAACCTGACCTCGCGGATCGACTAGAACAATTACGTCGAGATCATAAACTGGTTATTTACCTATGTGAGAATAAACAGGTCCATACAAAACTTTATTTAATTGAATATCTGGGAGAGGACCAGACTGATGAGGGCTCTGGAGGCGATGACCAGGTGACTCTTGACCGCGGGGCGACCACCGAGCCGAGGTCTTCAGTAGATACCAGTGCTGTACCGGCGAAGGTCGTAATTGGGTCCCCGAACCTGTCCCGCAATGCTTGGTCGAATCAAACAAACATCGGGGTCGTGTACGACACGACGATAGAAAGCGATCTCTACGCAGACTTCGAGGATCTGTACTATCATCACAGAGACTCCTACAACAAGGGAGGTCCTTTCCTCAAGGACCTTTCCGAACAGCTTGAGCAGTCGGATGATGATCGTGAGGAGGTAATCAAACTGTACACGGAGGGGCGCATGGGGACAAAAGATGAACTTGGAGAGGTTCATAGCCGTCTCACAGAACATATAGATGCTGAGGTTGAGACGGAAGATCTCTCACTCAATAATAGGACAACTTCCGACGGCGAACACACTCAACTAGCGAAGGAGGACAAAAATGCAGACGAGCCAGCAGAGAATCTCGATCCAAACCTGACTGGTGCACCACAGGATCGTATCACACTGTCACTCAGAGGGTACGACGAGTCGACGGTGAACACACTGTCTAAGATGACCGACTTCGACGCGACGGTATCGAACGATATCTTAACCACAACCCCAGACGCCTTCCAGCGGTATGCACAACAGATCTTCGATATTCCAACGATGCATCTAAACGAAGATATGGCTCAGCTCAAGTTCCACTGCGATGGTACGGTCTACCGTGTGACCAAGTCACCAAAGAGTCCAGAGAGGGTCGACAAGGCACTTGCAGAGATCGAGAACTATTTTGCGACTGTCGACGATTACGGTAATTCGGATGATGATACAGCGGTCAAGGCGCACATGTATGAAGCGCTCCTCTGGTTCTTTTGGGCGCCCTTCGCAAACCGTCAAGCGACTTTTTACCGTCAGCATGGTATCAACCTCGACAAAGCGTTTCCATATCTCTACATCTTCGGGGAGTCGAACGGCGGGAAAGGCACGTTCTGTCGGTTCGCTCTCTCACTGATTAGTGGAAACCGTGTCGAAGCACCAGTAGATGCCGATGAGATTGGGAAACGAAAGGTCCGAAACCTCCGGTCAGCACACACATCATTCCCGGTCATCGTAGACGACATCACAAAGGAAAAAGTGAATTCGTTGGGCACTCTCCGAAACTACTGGAGCGGATGGACTGGAGAAACCTCGTATCCGATGTTTGCGTTCATCTCTAATGATAAGCGTCCTGATAAGTGGTTTCGGAACCGAGCTAAGATCCTCCGGTTCGACATCAATTTCACGACGTCTCACCAAGGTGAGGCACGGGTAAATCGACTCATCGACACGGAGAATCCAATATTCCAGTGGTTCGGGCACGAATATTTGAATCGTGACCTTGCACTGGGGGAAGACTCGGATGCACTCCGTGAGGTCAGAGAAGTAATGTTGAACCTCTACGAGTTTGCTGATCGATCTGTCCCAGACTACTTTCCGAGTGAGCCAGCCGAACAGGCATACGACTCTGGACGGGAGCGATGGCACAATCTCCTCGATAGAGAAGACATCGAAATTAGTGAAAACAAGGACACGCTTCAGGTAACGTTCCCGGAGTCGATGAGCTTTGAGCTCCATGAGTACAAGCGTGATCCGCCGATGACTGTTCGAGTTGAAAAGCAAGGACCCGATTTGATCATTAAAACACCAGACGAGTTCTTCGACTGGTTTGGCGAGACGACTACTGGTAATCCACGCGGAGGATTCCTCTCACGCGCTCGTAATCTTCTGAGTCGGTAGTCAGGAACTAACATAATTACGACATACGATTATATACATCAAGTCGACATACCACAATTATATCAATTCTAATAAAACGCACCACCAGACTGGGAAGCTCGCTGGAGAGCCGTCCACGGACGCGCCGACCACACATGCCAGAACTGTGGATTACAAATCGGACCTCACGCCAGCGACAATATGACGATTCTCCACGCGCACCACCTGATGTCACTCCATAGTGATGAGTGGAATTATTTGAGGAATCTTGTGCCGGTCTATCAATACTGTCACGACCGAATCCACGGACACCCGACTGGGGACCAGCACGATGCCGGCGAGCAAAATAATAGGTCCTTCGAATGGTCGGTCGGTCAATCGTGCGCGGTATCAAATTGGTGATTCAATAGTTATCATATCTTCTCTGAACCACCTGACCGGCCTAGGCGTGTCTGATTGCGCCGGGGATCGGCGGAATACGGTCCCGGCTCTTCCATCACGAGATCGTTGTGGGGAGTTGTACGGATAGCGAGTTCAATGGCGTTTTTGAGTCTAATGTGAGCATGGGCGTCGGACAGTGCTTTGACGACGGTCTTCGCAAGTGTGTCTTTATCAAGTGTTCTGGAATCGTCGATAGCGTCTCGGGCGACAGCGGTGAGATATTGCACACAGCGGGTGGTGATACTGGCGTCAACGTCGCTGCTGGCGGGGGTATGCTGTAGAGTCGTGGTAGTATTCATTAGGGTGAGTCCCTCCACCAAATCGGGGACGACAAATGAGAGTGTGACTTTCTGGTCTTACGTTACGTTATTAGTATGATGGTAGCGTGGGATAGCACATGCCCGAACCTGACCCCGATGCTAGCGCTCCTGCCGGTCCTGAAGAGCGTAGTGTGAAGATGCCCGCACCCCCGGAGGGGTTAGCAAAGCGCGTGTGGGAACCCCTGCAGGCACAAACCGTCTCCGATCTCGAGCGAGTCATCGATTACTGCGAGGAACTCACCGAACACAAAGAGCGACCAGTGGCTCCGAGTGAGACGGCTGGGGCAGGTGACGTCGCAGAAGAGAAGCTACCACAGGATCTCTCCCATAAGAGGCGGCGTGCAGCCACGGAAGAACTCGAGGAGATGAGTGCGGACGAGCTGAAGAACCTCTCAGAGGACAAGACATTTGATGAACTTCTCTAACGCCTTGCACAGAGCGAGAAGCCCATTCACATCGGCGTGTGGAGCGAGGAAGAAGGCGATAGCGCACGAGAGGCAGTGAAGCGCTCTCGAAAGAACTTCGAGCGGTGACCTTCCTCGATTCCTCAGTCATCATCGACATGCTCGAGCGCATCCCTGACGTCGTCGAGTATGTCGAAGACCGCAGCCAGCCGTACCTTACGTCCTCGCTCTGCGTGTTTGAGGTCATCGATGGCGAGGTCGGCTCCGGATCCACAGATGTCGCCGCGGTCCGGCAGGAGTTCGGCGGTGTCTGTTCTCTCGATCTCGACGAACAGATCGCCGTGGAAGCGGAACGGATACAGGACCGCTTGATGGACGACGGCGAACGGATGGCGGCTCGGGACCTACTCACCGCGGCGACCGCTCAGTCTACGGGCGACGAACTCATCGTGATCGTCTGGGTTCGACTCGTCCGCTTCGTCACTGTGAGATGGACGGTGTCGGTCTGGGTCCCGCGGAACACTAATACCTGCGTTCTGGGTTTGAATAAGTATGGTCCGCCGGCTGTCTCGACTATACTGCGAAGCTCAGCGCTGAACCGTTCGTGCCACTTTACCACAGTGTTGACTGGTCCAGTACACGCTCCAGGTCCAGCTGCTCGGAGAGTGTCGGATGACATTCAGGACACTCCCTCAGGTCCGTTTCGTGCTCCCACCCGGTGGGGTCTTTTCAGTGAGAACACCCGAAAAAGGGCGTCCATCTGGCAGCGTGTCGAATTCCCATAGCAGTCTTGGGCTTCGAAGCGAAAGTATGCTATCGGAAGTTCGCAGATGTACTATTCGAGTGAGTCGTGTTCTTGATGACTAAACCAGACTTCCGAGACGACTCGAATGTCCGATTCTAATCTGGGGAGTGAGGTTCGATCGTACAACGGCGTTGAGTCATAGGTTGGACACCCAACGTACGGCTGTTGGGGGATTCGGCGAAAAATGATACATTGTGACTCACAGGTCGCAGCCACTACGAGATGCTAGCCACCACACGGTCAAGAATCCGTCTAAGTGATTATATGTGTGCTTTTGAGACATCATATTCGTTATACATATCCGGAGTTGGCACAGGCGACTGTCACATTTGTACGCTTGTTTTCGCAAAATATTGCCGGAGACAGTCATAGTTACTTCTCCATCACAATGACAAGTGTCATATCATGAACGAAGAAGCACCGGTGGATGGGCTCTGCCTTGTCGGAGATGTAGAGGTGACGTGTCTGTTCCGGCGTATCGACGTTCCTATCATTTTCTTCGTTAATTAAGAGATTAGTATACAAGGCTTTTTATTGCGTCGTCTGGGTCTTTGTCAGGAGGCGCTGTGGACGTTTCACCGCAGCCGACGACGGTTACCGGTTTCTCCTCTGATGTTAGTGGCTCCGGAGGATCTGTGTCGCCGTCGCCTGCTGGTTCTGGCTCCGGTTCCTAATCGGTCGATTTTGTGGACCTGGCTGTCTGTGGTGCATCAACTGGCTGTGAGTCGGTCTGCCGCGTCGTTGAGGCCGTCGTGTCGTGGACTCGTTGGACGTGCGAAAGCAAACGCCGGAACGCCTGTCTGTCGCTGTACACCCACCGTGTCGTCGCCTATGAAGACCGCACGGCGTTATGTCGGTCCGAACCGGATATGTTATGTCCGGACCGTGCGATCGCGACCGGACACTTCGCTGAACGGTAAGATGGCTGGATCCCGGATACTGAGACGTGACGCAAGCTGACGCTATTGAGCGGGGAACGGTCCGACCGACACACTCGTCTCGCGGGGTCCGTCTCAGTTCAACCGCTGTGGGTCGTGATGACAGGGACTCGGTCGGACACATGGGTGCGTAACAAGATTGAAGAGATTGTTGACCGCGCCGGGGTTCGCTTACCTGACGGGTCGAATCCGACGCCGAAGCATTTCCGACAGTTCTGGTTCAATGAGTACCTCGATGCCTACGAGGCGTATATCGCCAAAATAGAGGATGTCGCTACGGAACAGTCGAGCGCTTCAGCAGAGATCGTCGATAAACACTACCTCGCTAGTCACCGTGAACGAGATCACTTCCGCCGGTTCGCGTACACGCACTTCGAGACAGCGTTCCCGACCGACGTTGTGATCTCGCCTGAAGAGATCGCAGAAGCTCGGAACGACACTGATGACGACGGACAGACCTCGCTGGGAGACTTCGTCGGTGCATGGCTTCCCGGGACGGCGACCGCATGGGTATCCGCCCAGGCAACGAAGGCGCGAGCGAGCCGAGAAAAAGCCGCTATCGAATATGATCCGCGAACATCGCTCCCCTCACGGCGAGAAGCTGCTGTTACCGCTATCGGTACGTTTGCGCTGGCAGCAGTCATCGGTGTGATGACAGCAATACAAGGGATCAACCCGCTTGTTGCCCCAGGGTCAGTTCCGCCAGAAATGCCAATCGCTCTTCTCCTGTGGCTGGCGTACGCAATCTACGATATGCCTGATCTTGAAGAACCGCCTATACAGCCGGGATAATTACTGTCTGTTCGCGCTTGACACTTGATCCAACCGAAGTCCTCGCATACCGTGGTCTGGCCCGACGCTTATGGGTCCTCGGACGGGTGTAGGCGTTCAACTCGCATCTTGCGTTTTTTATCCTTTATTTCACGAACCCGCTCCAGTACTTCACCGCGTTCGTGTTCTCCAGCATGGATTCCATGCAGTTTATCGAGCGATGGCACCGGCTCGATGATGATGCGCCCCTGGTCTTCGTAGACGAACACTCTGCCCGGCGTCTCGATCCCGAACTTCTCTCGTAACCCCTTCGGGATTGTGGCCTGTCCCTTCTGGGATACACGTACTACCCTTGGTTCGTTTCTACTACCTACCATCGCTAGTAGTACTACGGTACTTTGTATCACTAATCTTTCCCAGCCAGCCAATCACAGCAGATGTTAATGTTAATATTAAGTTTAACCCGGTCTGTGTTTCTCATTTAAGACGTTTCAATCTTCTTGTGCCGACCCCCGTCAACTCTATAAGTATGAAAAAAGTATGTACTGGTATGCGTGAGCACAAGCGAAAGGTGGGCGACCGGGGACAAGTTACGATTCCCAAGGAACTCAGAGATCGTCAAGGCATCAAGGGGGGAGACGAAATCGAGTTCGTGGAAACAGACGACGAGATCGTCATCAAACCCCCGACAGACAAAGAACGACTCGCGGAAGGCTACCGGGAACGTGCGGAACGATCACAGCAGTTGGCCGAGGAGATGGCCCCAGCGTCATCGGAAGCGACTGACCGCCTTGGGGAAGCCCCTGGGTGGAGCGAGTGACGCCTAGGTGTTGATACGTGAAAGTACGCCGCGGCGACATCGTTATTGTTGATTTGAGTCCGACGAAAGGAAGCGAACAGCAAGGAACGAACCGCCCCTGTGTAGTCATTCAAAACGATGTGGGGAACAGGAACTCCCCGACCACGATCATCGCTCCGTTCACAAAACAGTACAACCCGAATAACACGTACCCGTTCGAAGTAGAGGTACTGGCATCGAATACAGCGCTCAATCAGGATTCGGTGGCAGACCTCAGTCAAATCCGCGTAGTGGATGTCAACAAGCGAGTGAAGACAAATATCGGATCAGTCCCTTCCTCTCGGATGAGAAAGATCGACACGGCGATTAAAACCAGTCTCGGCCTGTAATCGCTCAGTTGAATCGGCTTGACAAGGCCCACCGACTGATTTTACCAGCGTATAAGACCATTAGCGAGTGTCAATCATATATGAGGGAACGGCAAGCTAAAGCGATCAACGCGCCGTACGTGTGGGTCGCGCGGCTCACTGGATCGGTCAGTGACTACACCGGATTTTGTAGCCGCCACACAGCGCGGCGCTGGGTCGAGGAGCGAATCGAGACGGACAGCGATAACGCTGGCTGGACGGTCGGTGAGTCAGTCGATACGTATCACGTTCCGGATCGCCCGGAAACGGGACGTGTAGAACTCCTCGTCGTTAATGACGCAACGGCGATCATCCATGAAGACATGTGAATCAAATCGTTTTCTCAGACGATTTGATTTCAGTTATTCTTCCAAGCACCGCTAAGAACATCGCTCACCGCTTCAGCTGTTTCAGACGCATCAATATGGGAATAGGCATCGTGAGTCGTTCGGATAGACTCGTGACGCAACGCTGACTGCGCGAGCTCAGCCGATTCCCGGTAAAGCAGGTCCCCCAATCCTCGTCGAGCTCCGTGCGGTTTTAGATACTCGCCTTCAACCTCGATGTCAGCCCGTTCACATAGCCGTTCCATCAACGTTCGTGCCCCTCGAACCGTGATGGCAGGCGGTGAAATATCGTACTCTCGGAGAATCTCCTTTGTGGGCTGTTCGTCCAGGAGCGTCTCAATCGCTGATTCTTCCCATCCACGCTGTCCGAGTTCCCTTCGAATTGTTCTGTACAGCGACGGGACGTGTGCGGTCGGAAATACAGGCCAGTCGTTTGAAGCGGGTTGTTGTACGTCGTAGTGGCGACGAAGATGATCCCGCGCTTGAGACGGAAGCTGAGCGTATTCCCACTGCTGATTTTTTCCGAGCACGCGTAACGCTCCACTCTCCAGATCGACGCGTTCCCACCGTAGCCCCTGTCGCCCGTCTCGGTCATCGTCGGCGTCACGGCAGATTTCTGCTCCCCGCACACCAGTCGAGGCCAATAGCGAAACTAACGCCCGGTTTCGGATGGGTATCGCTGCTGCATCCATCCTGCCGTCATCGAGCCGTTCATCAATACGCTGAGAGAGGTGTGCGAACAACGCTTGGACATCCTCGGGCGTCCAGAATTGCCGATTCGGTTCGGTCGTATCTTCGGGGAGTTCTTTCGTCGCTCTCGTAGCCGCAGCAGGATTCGTGTCGATCAGCCCATCTTCAACAGCCCAACTGAGACAGGCTCGGACTGTCGCATAGTATGTGTTCGCAGTCGAGGCAGCGAACTCGCCATTCCGGACCCGCTTACGGAGTTCCTGCGCGTATGCCCGCATCACGCCGTCGTCGATCTGCTCTAATCGAGACAACCCCTGGGTTCAAGCCACGAAACCCACCGTCCAAGCGCTGCTGAGGCGAGTCCTCGGTAGTTCCCCCCGCCTTGCCCCTCTTGGCCTTCGCTTCCAAGTAACGCTCTACAACGCCGTCAATACGGGCTTCAGAAGCCTGTCCCGGTCGTGTGGTCACGATTCGTGGTCACCTGACGGCAAGGTGGTGTCGGAAACCACTTCTCTTTACTGGTCTAAAGAGAAGTGACTTAACACACCCTATTTCGAGTGAAAACCGTAAGACGGCGTGGTGTTCGACCCTATCATAAATCACAGACCGCTATATGGAAAGGTTGGGCGTGGAGTTGAGACTACAGTGGGTTTAGCGGGGCTGTGGTGCGTGGATTCGGTCGAATCAACGAGCGGGAACTGCCTCAGATGGCTCTCCAACCGGGCTCTCTTGTTGTACGGCCAACCATATGGCCGAATGTTTGTGACTTCCAGCAATGTAGCCACTCAGACGCTCCGCTAACTCGGATAGAGGTTCTAACTACCCGATGCCAGTCTCCTTCTTCAGCAGCGTCAGCGTGTTATCTGCCGTCACGATGGGTGAATGGTCGTACTCTCCGGCCAACTCCACCTGCACTAGAAGATCAACGGCTCGCCAAATTGAGTACAGGAGACACGTGAATGCGAAGTAGAAGAACCGCAGCCCGAAATAGTTTGATGTCGTCGCGGTCATGAACGGCTTGATCGACCTGTAGCCGCTCTCAATCTCCCAGCGATACCCGTACTCTGTGAGGTGGCCACTCCCGCAATTCGTCATGAACACCGAATACTGCCGGTGATCGTCGTGCTCGGAATTCGCTCTCCGACGGTAGATCAGCGTCGTCTCGTGCCACTCATTCTTGCCGAGGTGGAGCTTCCGGCCGGTCTCGTATCGGTCCTGTCCTGGTCGCGTTGGAGTAACCGCTTGACCTGGGCTTTCTCGCTGGTCTGCATCCGCTTTGGCACGACGTACGAGAGCCCCACGCTGGCTGAGCATCTCCAGGACGTGCTGGCTATCGAACTCACGATCCATCAGGACGTTATCGGCGTGAACCATCTCCTCAGCAGAGTCCAAGAGGTCCTCAACGATTTCTAAGCGGGACTCACCCTTCCGAACTGGTCTCGCGTCCAGCACAATCGGGACTGCATTGCCGACTAATTGGACGGTGGCCTGCTGATAGGCATACTCGTCGGTCTTCTCCTTTGTTCCGATTATTTCGTCTTCGTGGCCCGTTCTATCACCGGTGAAGGGGTCAGCTTCGGTGATATCGATTGCGACAATCCCGGCTCGGAAGAACTCCTCTATCTCCGCAACTTCGTTCAGGAGCCTGTTGACGGCCTGTCGGTACATCTCGCGAACCTGTTCAATCGAGAGGTCTCGAATCTGCTCGCGATGGGCGTGATCTAACGGCGTTCGCTCACGAGTCGACTCGTAGGTAAAACTACGAGCGCCCTCGTTAGCAGCTAGCCGCTCGCGAAGTCCGAGATACGTCTGTAAGTCCCAGTAGGCGTTCTCGTGAATTTCACAGCCTTCACTTCGATCCAGTGAGAACGCCGGGAAGACGACGTGACTGACGTGGTCCGTAACCGTTGCCGCTTCGTTGAGGACAGCTTGATCGTCTGGGTCCGATTCGTCCTCCTCGTCACCATGAGATGGGAGGTGTCGCTCTGGTTTCCGCGGGACTGCAACATCCGCGTTCTGGGCTTTGATCAGAATCGTCCGGGCGGCTGTCTCGACTGTACTGCGAGGTTCGACGGGGAATCGTTTGTGCCAACTTCGCCACAGCGTCGACTGGTTCGGGACACTTTCTAAGCCCAACTGCTCGCAGAGCGCCGGGCGACACCCGAGATACTCGATCAGCGCTGTTTCGTGGGGCTACCCGTGGAGCTCTTTCAAAATAAAGACGCGAAAGAGAGTATCCATCTCGTAGCGAGTCGACCCTGCGTAGCGGTCGTGCGCGTCGAATTCGAGATACGCCAGCGGAAGTGCGCAGATGAAGTTCTCGACCGACTCGTGGCGGTCGTGTCTGAACCAGATCTGCGAGACAATTCTGATATCCGATTCCAGCCCGTCGAGCGAGCTTCGCTCGTACAGCGGCGTCGCATCGTATACTGACCAATCAGCGTGGGGGCGGTGGGCAATCCGTCGAAAGAGACTTCGGCGAGACTCACGAGTTGATGCCACTACGAGACGCTGAACACGACTCGCTCAAAAACGCCGCTCTCTCGAGGAGCCATACTGATCGACCGATTCTCTCTCTGTATTCATAGCCGTTCTGCCCGACTTTTTGTATCCCTCTCCTGAGTACTGAATATGTTCGAGACGATCCTCTTTCCAACCCCGTGTCTCGATCACGAGCGAGACGGTCCCTGAAGAGCCAAGTTACCCCACAAAACGGGGTCGAGGAACTCTGTGGGGTAACTCTACGCAAACAGAGCCCGCGAATCGGGCCTCCGGAGGTGGCACCGTGAGGAGCACAGATACTGGCGGGATTCAAGAGAAGCTTCCACCGGAGAAGTTCCTCGAGACCGACCACCTGCGGCTGATCCGCGCTGGTGTCGTCTGTATGCACGACATTGAGACCGTTCGAGCATACGTCGTTCACGGTAACCAGCATCAGCGACCGAGGTGGGTACTCCGGTTGCTCGCTACCCGTGCAGCGACGCTCCGAGAGAACGAATAACCCGCTATCTTCGAGGGCTCGCTGGCACATACTCATATCCCACCATGACGGACAACTGACTACGTGGTGTGTTCCCATGGCAGTCAAACCCGGATCCGGCGGTGACCGCGACTTCGTGACGATCTTCAAGACTGGCTCGGTCGACCGCGACGACTATCCCGAGCTCGCCGAGCACCTCCTCGAGGGGCGGACCCAACTCGCTGCGGAGACTGGCTACCTGATGAAGTTCGGCGACATCTCACATCGGGGCTTGACCCCCTTCGACGTCGCCTCGTTGCACGACGCTCCGGCGTATCCCCTTCCCCTTCCCGCACGCAGCACTGGAATCACTGCCAGCGCATGTCCGAGCCGACTTGGAGCGCGATGGCGCCGTCCAACTATTCGCTGCATACGATCGGGACGCTCACGAGTTCGAAGACGTCGCGCTCGCGTGGGAGGAGCAGGACTTCCTCGAGCGACTTGCTGAGCTGATCGCCGGCGACTGCTCGGTCCACGAGGCGATCGATTGGGTCGTCGTCGAGGAGGCAGAACGCTATACTGTCGGCCAGTGGGCTGACATCAGAGCGGTAACTGAGGATGCCGTCCAGTCGAACATCAACGCGGCTCGGGAGAAACTGCTCGCTGAGGAGGACCGAGAGCACTAGACGAGATCGCATATCGGACCGTCTGAGCGTGTACCGGACTGTTTCGGTTCTTTTCACTCGATACTGAGGTCGCCGGTATCGGCCGCGTTCTCGTCCCACTCCAACTCGAATTCAAGTTCGATCTCTGCCGATCTCCCGGACGTTGATGTCTCGCGCTCGAGTTCAACCTCGAACTCGACCCGATTTGGCAGAGTAAGGGTGATCGATTCGGTCCCCGACTGCAAAGTAAATTCGTCGCCGGCTTCGAGGTGGTCTGCGACCGTTCGGAGATACTGAGCGACCTCAGCCACGTCCATGTCGCGCTCGAACTCGAACAGTGTTTCTTCAGGCATCCCTGTATCTTCGCAGCACGAGCTCTTGACTGTGCGTATCTGCGGCTGCCCTCTCAGCTAACGAGTTCACCGGAACTCGCTGGCGGTGATCGTTTCGAGGTATCCCTCGCTCACGTAGCGGTACTCGATTCGCCCCTCGAAGCCATGCCCCGGGAGCAGCGCCTCTGCGGCGTTCCCGGCTGGCTTGTCGGTAGTGAAGTGAGAAGGACGACGTCGTCGGATTTGCCGGCATCGAGCAGCTGTGCGGCGAGGCCGATCAGCGCTGTGTCTGCCTTCTCGACGGTGTCCTCGTCGCGATCGGTCTCGGTCTCGTTTGCGATCCACCGTCGAGTGTCGTCCATCACCGTCGAGACGAGTGGATCGGTGTAGTCGAGTTCGTCAGCGACGACGATCCAGCCCTCCTGGAAACCCTTGGGGTAGGGGATATCCCCCGAGGGGTACGCCTCGGCGGTTGGATCCCCGCCGAGTTCTTCGTACACACGCTGCGGAACGATCAACGAAACTCCTGCCTGTCGGACCGCCCGCCGGAGCCGCTGGAACTTCTCGTTGCCCGGGCCGCCACACCGAACGAACACGCCGGTGTCAGCAATATAGGCGGTCGTCATTCAGCCGCGTTGGTGTAGGTCGTTGCGACCGGTTCGAGCGCTTGGAGGATGATTTCGGCCTCGAGCGGCGAGAGGTCAAGCTCGCGGGCCATGATCCGGTGGTTGACAGTCCCGCCCACCTGTTCGAAGGCGTACTCCAGCGCCGCTGAGAGACCGTCGAGACCGTGGCGCTCGACGTACACGTCGACATCCTCGTCCGTATCCACCTGGGCGATGGCGGCAATCAGGGCTGGGGTGACCGTCGTGGTCGTGCCGTCGACGGAGAGCGTGAGCGAGATCGCCTCGGCGTCGTACTCGTACGGCCGCGACTCAGTGACTCTCTTCAGGAGACTGGCTGCCTCCAGCCGCTGGACGTAGTCGTAAGCTGTCCCCTGTGGAATCCCGAGTTCGTCGACGAGGTCCTCGACAGTCACCGGTCCCTCACGCTCGGTGTAGGCGTAGATGCGGGCGAGCGCTGGCGTCTCGATGAGGTCGGCGACGGTTTGGAGCTGCTGGAGGGGACGGTCACGACCGGTTGAGGACTTCGCCATCGTACTCATGAGTTATAGATAATTCATAATATGTCTTGCGATGGAGTTCACACGAGCACGTCTCGGACACGTAGAGCGAAAGCGTCTCTGTGACCGACTGGACCCGACAAAATGGAGTTCGTCGAGCACTCGTGAACGGGATTGAACTGGATGTCAGAGAACCCAGCCTGGCTAGTCGCGGAGCTCTGCGACCGACTCGCCGACCGCTCGGACGTGGTCGCTCCGCTCGAGATCGAATTCCTCGGCGAGGTAATCACCCGTCTGTTCGAGATTCATATCCGAACGAAGGCTTTCGAATCGTAAAACGACATAGCTGAATTGTTCAGAGTGATACCAACCGTACCCCGAAACGATCTGATAAAACTGAGGATCAATCTAACGTAACCGAACATATGAAACAAGAGCGTCAGAAAATGCGCATTCCATACAAGTTTCGGCGTGATAGTGTTCAGGACGGTCGGAATCGTGTTCCGTTATTCCTGCAGGAGGAGACGAGGGGAAACGAAAACGAGCGTGATGCACAACGAGAACTCGAAAGTCGAACGCGGTCGTCTGAACGGATTCTAAACGACCGCTCAGCGTTCCGGTCCGACGAAGTGGCACACCACCGACGCGAACCGTCGCAGTGTAAGACCCCTCTCCAGATAATTCGTAATTCGCCCCGTAGTGTAGACCCATCTGTTGAGAGAGCATTGGGTAGGCCACCTCCTGTGTGACCAGGCCGTCATCGTTCGTTATCTCGATCGTTATTCCCGAATCGATCGGTAGTGTCGTCCCCGTCTCTTTGTCCCACAACGAAACCATCAGATGGATCGAGTCGTCAGCTTCGACGACAGTCTTTCCGACCTCGTCTCCCGTCACCGTCCAGAATCGGTGCGGGTACGAATACATAACCGCAAGCCCGTATGGCCCGCTCGTTGTCATCCCGTACATCTTCATTCCCTCGGTGATAGCCGGGAGGTACACGGCGTTCGGGCGGTCCTCAACGAGCGGTGGGTCACGCCAGGCCGATTCCTGCTGGAAGCCCGCTGCTTCAACTGTTCCGAGGCAGCCGGTCGTCGCTGCCATTCCGACGCCCGCGAGCCCCCCAAGCAGTCGGCGCCGGGTTGAGCGGAGCTTCCCGTCCGGCATCGAAACGCAGCACCCGCTTGTCCGTACACACCGGCTCCTGCTCAAGCCGTTCAGTCCTGCTGTGACTGTCGCAGGCGATTGCCCCGCAGTTCGGACAATACGTGTACGGCTCGTCGACGCCGCTCGTATCACAGTGGACGCACCCGCTGCGTAGTACTCGTAAGGATAGGTATACTCCTGAGTGTCGGTGGTGTGCCGAACTTCCGGGAGGTATACTGGTTCGATCGACTGGACGGAGATGTCCGAGCGGTTCGGCTCGCAGGTCTCGTTGTACGTGACGTTGTTGTCGCCGGTGTAGGTGACCGTCGTCGTGTGGTGCTGTTGGAGCCGCTCGACGGCCCACTCCTTGTACTCGGTCTGTGTCTGGCCGAACCGGTTCTCCTCGACGTCGTCGAACACCTCCGCGAACTGCTCCGAGTCGAGGTTGACCGTCGCGTGGAGGTTCTCCGTGACCAGCGTCGCGACGTCCTCGTCGACGACCTGCGGCTGCCCGCGTTCGGCGTGGGCGACGAATCGAGTCCGGTCGTTGATCCGGTGGATGACGCCCACCGACGTCTCGAAGACGGCGTTCGTGTCCGCGGTGACCGCGACTACCGGACGGAACGTCACCGCCGAATGTGGTTCTGGGAGGTCACCAACCTCGATGTTTTCGATGTCGCGGAACGCCTCTTCGACGGGCGTACCGACATCGGCCGCCGGGTCGTAGGGGCGGAGCGTTTCGTTGCAGAGAATCTCGATCCGACCGTTGTAGAGGTCGAGGCCGATCTCCCGGAGGTCCTCGCCGTCGAGCAGCTCGATGGGATGGATCATCGTTCTGCTGGAGACGCTGGGCGTACTCCTGGGCGGGATTCGTAAACCGACCGGTCGTGACGACCGCGCTTTGGACCGTCGAAGTCGAACGTCGCGATTGCCGAGTGGAGCTCCTGGACGACCGGTCGCCCCACCGTCCCCGTATGCTTGCACTCCACAATGATCGCGCGCCGGGTGCCGTCGATAACCTCCTCCATGATGACGTCCCGCCCCTCGTCGGCGGTTCGCTCGGCCTGACGGACGTTCTCGTAGCCGAGATTTCGGAAGACATCCTCTATCACGTCCTCGAACTCAAACTCTGAGAGATCGTCCAGTACAGCCATTCCGATATACCTGGACAATACGTTGCAACTGTCAAATACGTTGCCGAACGCAGCCCCGCCCTGTTTTTGAACCCCCGAGAGGGGTGCGGGGGTGATCAAACGAGCCTCCCGCGAACCAACCTATGAGTGGAATCAGCGACCCACGTTCACACGTACAGTCACGGACCTCGGCTGATCTCGACGTCATCTACGTCGGTTACCGTCGTCGAGGCCGCGCCATCGTCGAGAAGCAATCGGACCAAGAACAGCTCACGCCAGAGCGGAGTCTCGAGCTGGCGAATCACAGTCCTTCGGGCTTCGAATGTGGATATGGTGGGAGTGGGCCGGCGCAACTCGCACTCGCCCTCCTGCTCGATTACACTGACGATGAGGAGGTGGCACTGGCGGAGTACAAGGCGTTCAAGACCGAAGTGGTGAGCCAGCTAGAGTGTACAGGACCCGACAACTGCTGGCGACTCACCGGACACGAGATAGGTGCCACCCTTCGTGAGATAGGCGACGATCCAGTCGCACCGTCCATCAACTAACGATCACAGAGAGCAATCAATGTCAGAACACACCCAGCAGCCTCGTACGAGCGCAGAATCGCCGCAGAACCGTGAGCGTCAGGCACCAACCGAGTACGTCGAGCGAAGCGATGTCGGCGTCTCACTCACCGTCAAACTCACTCGCGGTACTGGCACCCGCGATCAAGACAAGATCACGGCCAAAGTGAAGGGCAAGACGCTCGAAGAAGCCCGCGAAGATATGGAAACCCTCCGCGAGTATATCCACGACCTCGCTGAGGACACTCGCCAGATCCAGCCAGCCGACCCACACGAATAGTACTTCTTTTGACTATTGCACAGAATTGTGTAGCCATAGAATGTACGAAGTGTGCGGTGAGAAGGAACTCAAGTTCATCCTCGCGCTTGACCCGGGCGATTCCATCTCAGGCGTCGCGCGGAAGATCGACGAGAACCGGGAGACGATCCGTCGCGTCGTGCATCGCCTCGAGGAGGCGGGATACGTCGCGTACGACGATGGGCTCCATCTCGTCGATCAGACGCTCCGAGACGCCGGTCTCGAGTTCCTGACGGCGTCAGCAAACATCTCGCCGCCATCCATAGCGGAGGCGTATGTCCTCCCGCAGTTCGCGGGGATGGAGTATGCATACACTGGCATCGATGCGGTCTACGTCTGGACCCGCGGTGGCTACCAAGTCGCTCGCGAGCCGGATGATTATCCGCTGTTCATCGCCGTCCACGAGCCCGACCTCGACGCCTGGACGGCGTTCTTCGATCGATTCGGAATCCCGACTGCGGAAGAACGCCTGCCCGCTGCCGACCTCAATAGTGCGATTCAGGTGGTACTCAAGCCGCGGCCACAGATTGAGGCCGAGATGGTCGACGGGCGGGCCGTTATCTCCCTCGAAGAAACCGTGGCGTTCGCAAACGAGCACTACGCCCACTTCCAGTCGGCGCTCGACATGCTCGGCCGCATGTACGACAGCGTCGACACTGACGCGAACTACCGTCCAAACTGACTTGGGATTCTGACAAGGAATGTCTTCGACCGGGAGTGGCCTGGCCGCTGTTTATTGTCGCCTTGAGGGAGCGGAGGCGAACAAAAGTGAGCAACTCGTCAAACCTATCCGTCGAATCAGACGGTCTCACACCGGAACAGCGTCTTGAACCGCCAAACACTCGACTCATCAACGCTGGTATCGCGACGATTCACGACATGGAGACGCTCCGAGCCTGCGTCGCCTACGAGAATGCTAACCAGAACCGGACGCATATTCTGCGACGCCTCGAGTGGAAGGCTAGGGAGCTCCGTGAGGACAAGGAGTAGATTCCGGTCTTAACCAACAATCCCGAGTTGTATCACTAATTGTTGGTTAATAGAATGTAGTCCCGGTTTTTCGAGCCCCTGAATGGATGCGGGGCGGCCAGCAGCGGCCTCGCAAGCCCAGTCATGTCCCTCGATCTGAGTGCAAATCCCAACACGGCTAGTGAAATCGCTGCCGCCAGACAAGCCGACGTCGTGGCCTTCCTCCATCGAGCGCCGTTCACCCTGGATGCCTATAAGATCGGATTCCTACCCGGGTTCCGAGAGGACTGTGGATACCAGCAGAGCCAGTATCAGGACTTTAATATCCCCGTCGGAATGCTCGACAACGACTTCCGGAACCCCAATCTGGATCGATTCGTCGATCGGTTCTTCGAGCACGAACCATGGGTCGGTGTCATAGGCGATGTCTACGAACGCGACGACGTCGATGACCACGTCGCCGCTGCTCGCGAGATTCAGGCCAGCTACCCCGAGGCCGAGCTCATTATCGTCCCGAAGTCACGATCGGTGATCGACGCGGTTCCCGATGACATCGTCCTCGGATATTCGCGTGGCTACGTCGACCGGTTGGCCCACGAGTTCTCCGAGCCGACCGATTGGCGCGGTCGTCACGTCCACATCCTCGGCGGGAGCCCACCCAAGCAACTCGAGGCCATCCAGCAGCTGACCCGACCGACGCTCTCTGCCGATCCACCAGCCGACATCGTGGGCGTCGACTGGAACGGACTCCATCGCGGCGCACAGTTCGGCGAGTTCTGGACGGCCGACGGCTGGGACGACAGCGGTCGCAACGCCGATCACGTCACCGTTCGGAAGACGGTGCGCCATAGTCTCGCTCGAATACGTGAGTTCTGGAAGTCCCACGGGATCTGACCCGAGACGACACCACAGGACGCGGGGTTACACATCGAGTACGGGGGGCCGAGCCCAGTCGATCTCGAGGAGGCCGCCTGCACCGAATGCGACGTAAACGTCTGGCGAACACGTCGCGGCCCTTTCGTCGCTGAATACGACACTGGCGCAGTCTGTGGATACTGCAGCTACGAGTGCTACTTCAGCCACCGTCACCGGAACAACCTGGGGGAGATCGCCGGCGAGCAGAGCGTCTACCTCCCGCCGGCGTGACTTTGCGACCTGTTTTTCGTGCCTCCAGAGAGGGCGAGGGCTCCTTCGAAAGCTCTCAGAGGTGAATTCCAGTGAGTCAACAACAGAGTCCTGACAACGTCTCGATCGACGAGATCCCTGTCGATATCGATAACACGCAATCAGCAGAGGTCGATCCCGCCGACGTCCCCGACGAAATCGAATCCATCACCCGTGGGCTCGCCGGTGAGCAGCCGCCGACGAATCCGCTGGTCGTGCTGAAAGCGGCCCGGTGGTGGTACATTCACGGCAAGGGCGGCACGGATCCCGCCTTCCAATGGGCTATCGAGTGGGCACGTCACCTTGCGACCGATACGCCCAGCGACGTCGAGCGGTTCGACGAGTTCCTCGAGTACCTCGTCACGGTCGGCTTTGGCGCGGACGAACGCCACGAGCTCCGCTGACCGACAGCTCGGTTTTTTGAACGCCCCTGAGGGGGTGCGGCGCGGTCTGAACAGACGCAGTCGCCGTGAACTCGATTCGGTGAACACAATGGCTACGACCAGTGACTCGTCGGTCTCCTTCGACCAGACCGACACGCGATCAGACGAAATGAACAGCACTATCGAACAGTGGATCGACGACCTCGTCGCCGGCGTCGACGACGCGCAGGTCAGCGCGGAGTTCCAGGAGTGGCTTGACGTCCAGAGTCGCTTCCACGACTACTCCTACCGGAACACGCTCCTCATCAAGCGGCAGTGTCCCGAGGCAACGCGGGTGGCGGGCTACCGGACGTGGCAGGAGGAGTTCGACCGCCACGTCAAGGAGGGCGAATCGGCTATCTGGATCTGGGCACCAATCATCACGAACCAGTGCCCGGAGTGCGAGAACTCGCCGAGCTACCACAAGAGCAGCAACTGTGACTACGACGAGACACCGCCTGAAGAGTGGTCGAAGGGGCTCGTTGGATTCAACCCGCACCGGTGTTTGATATCTCCCAGACCGACGGTGAGCCGCTCCCCGACCTCGACACTGAGGCGACTGGGGACGCTGGCGACCTCGTTGGTCAACTGACCGACGCCTCGGATGAGCTCGGCGTGACGGTGCAGATCATTCCAACAGACGAGTGGACCCACGGTGAGGCAAAGGGCATTTGCGAGCAGTTGAGTCTCGTCGATATGCAGCCGCGTGTCGAGATTCGGGATCGGGATCGGGAGAACGATGCTGATCTCGCCCGGACGTTGATTCACGAGTACGCGCACGCCCTGCTCCACTTCGACGTCGACGACGACACCGAAACCGAACGGTCGAAACGCGAAGTCGAGGCCGAAGCCGTCGCGTACGTCGTTGGGCGGTACTGCGGACTCGATACCAGCGGCTCGGCGTTCTACCTCGCAGTCTGGGAGTCGGACGATCCCGAGGTTGTTCGCGAGCGGCTTGGACGGATCAGTACGTCGGCGCAGGAAGTCATCGACACACTCGAAGCGAGAGAGTAACTCTTAAGCAACGTTCTTCCCCGTGATCTCCTTCCGTTGGTTAACCGGGTTGGGCCCGTCAGCGAGTGGTGGCACAACAGTCAAGTTGGTGCGGTTGTATATTCTATGTACGAAACGCAGGCATGGGCGCCATAGAACAACCGCAAAGTAATCGGCAGGGGCTCTCAACTCGGGAGAGTCGGCTCCTCTCGCGGCTTGCCGCTGAGGGCCACCAGATCATCTCGGTCGACGACATCGAGACGACCCTGGAGGTCGCTCCGAACGCCGCCCGGGAAATCGCGTCCCGACTCACGGAGAAGGGATGGCTCGACCGACTCTTTCCGGGAACATACCTCATCATCCCGCTCGCGGCCGGCGAGAAGTCTATGTACACGACCCATGAGTACCTCATCGCCGCCCACGTCGCCGATCCGATGTACATCGGCTACTACAGCGCGCTCAGCCACCACGGGCTGACTGAACAGGTTCCACGGACAGTCTACGTCGTGACACCAACCCGGGCCCAGAGCCGGGAGATTCACGGCGTGCCCTACCGCGTCACGACGGTCACCGGCCGGAAGTTCTTCGGCACGACGCCGACCTCCGTTGAGGGGACCACCATCCAAGTCAGCGATCTGGAGAAGACGCTCATCGACTGTGCGGACCATCCCGAGTTCTGTGGCGGCATCCGCGAGCTTGCGAGCGCAATGCGTGCCGCCGATGAACAAGGTTGTTCCTGGCAAACTGTCGGCGAGTATCTCGAACGCCTCGACAACGGCGCCGCGACCAAGCGGATCGTTTACCTCGCCGACCAGCTCGGCATCGACCTTCCCACCCGAGAGGCGCTCGTCGCGTCGTTCACGAGTGGCTATTCTCTGCTGGATCCCACGCGTCCCGAGACCGGATCGACAGACAGCACGTGCCGCCTCCGGGTTAACGTCGAACCAGCCACGCTGGAGCCGTCGGAGTCCTGATCGCGATGATCAGCCAAGATAGGCTCCGGGTTCTCGCTCGGGAGCTCGGCGTCCGCCAGGGGTACGCCGAGAAGAACTACGTGAACTCCTGGCTTCTCTGGGGCATCTTCACCAGCGACTACGGTGACAATCTCCTGTTCAAGGGCGGTACCGCGCTGAGCAAGCTGTATTTCCCGCGCTCGTGGCGGTACTCCGAGGACCGTGACTTCGGCGTCGCAGGCCAGTATAAGGGGTCAAAGAGCGAGTTGCGAGCGCTACTCGAGACGGTCACCAATCGCTCCGGAATCGAGTTCACAATTCGAGAGCATCACGAATCCCGGCAGGATCATTACCCAACCCACTACGTCGACATCAGTATCCAGTATCGTGCTGTCCTCGGCCATCCCAACACGACCAGCATCGACGTGATGGTCGACGAGCACGTCGCCTTCGAGCCGGTCCAGCATACCCACGCCTACGAGGACGTCCCCGAGTTCAACCTACAGGCCTACAGCGTTGAGGAGATCTTCGCGGAAAAGCTTCGCGCGATCTACCAGCGGGGGGCCGCTCGCGACTACTACGACCTCTACCAGTTGCTCGAAACCGAGTCGGTTACAATTGACTTTGCCGAGGTTCAACCCGCGTTCGAGGCAAAGTGCGAACACGATGGACTCACCGTCGATCTGTCAACGGGACTTCCGGAGGACCAGCGGGACGAGATCTGCCAGCAGTGGGAGACGACGCTCCCAGACCTCACCGGCGAACCGCCAGCGTTCGAGACGGTCTGGGAACGGTTGGACACAACAATCTCGCAGCAGAGGTCACTGTAGGTGCTAGACGCTTTTGATGGCCGACCGGGAGGAATCGAATTCGGTAGCTCGATTCTTAACCAACAGCGCGGAGGTTCAGCCGACGATGTTGGTTAAGTTTTTCTGCGCCCGCAGAGGGGCGGAGGCGCATTCTGACCTCCACGAATCATGACTGACGACTATCTCACGACGGTCCTCGAAGAAGCTGAGCACGTTGCCGAGCAGCACGACCAGATCGCTCGCACGGCAGACAACGAAGCCCACGAGTATCTTCGATACGCCGTCCTCCGCCTCCGGATACTCGAAGGGCAGACAGACCACCTCCCAACGGACTGGACACCGATCGACGGCGTCACTGTCGGCTACGGCACCGACGAAGCGATGTTCGATAGCTGTGGCTCCAGCGAGGACTGGTGGGAGACTGTCCCGCCGCAGGAGGCGTATACACGCTTCCGGGTGTTCTTCCCGGACGACCACCAGACCGTCCCACGGACCATCGTCGACGTGATGGCCGCGCTCGGTGCCTGGCGAGTATGGACTGGGAGCGCAGCCGCGTGCGGTTCCTACGACCATCGCGAGCGCCGCGAAGTCCACTACCTGTGGTCGGAAAGGCCATCCGGTCGAGGAAGTGCTCCACGAGCGGCTCAGTGGCCCTGCGGAAGCCGTCGCTCCAGACGGTGGTCGGACTGGCGACGTCCGCGACCGGCTGGTCGTCGACGACGATCCACAGCCACAGGATGACCTCGAACCACGCACGAAGCGTGCCATCGACGAAGCAATGGACGTCTCGCTCCTCACGAAAGGTGGTCGCTACGAGGTCCAGTCCGCATCCGGTAATCGATACGAAATCGACGTCGTCGACGAGTCGTGCACCTGTCCCGACTGGCAGCAGCGCTCACCTGAGGGTAGCTGCAAGCATCTACGTCGCGTCGACCACGAGATCAAACGAGGCCGCGTTCCCCGACCAGACGGCCGCCTTCCCTCCCCGCAGTCGTGACCGGACTACTCCACAGGACGGACTGTGTCGCCATCTCGACAAACCCGGTCAAGCGTTGGTAGCCCATAAGTGGGGCTAAGAGCCCATCCCCGATTCGCTGGAACACGTCCTCGATGTAATCGCGTCCAAAGGTTGGCCTCATTGGGGGAGGTCCACCTCGTAATCAGCTGCCAGCTCCTGGAACTCAGACCACTCGGGGAGAAGGCCGTCCTGGATCTCGCCGTGTGTCTCAAGATACTGGAGTAGGGCATCAATCTCGTCATCGAGTCCGTACTTCACCGCTTGCTCGCGAAGGTCGTCTTCGTCGACGTCGACGTGGCTGAGCAGGAGGAGACAGTACGAGCGGTGGCGGCTGCCGTTGTCGATTAGCAGCGTGTGACAGCAGAGCTCCGCCGGCGAGACTTCGTCAAGAGTCTCGGAGTAGAGGTAGTAGCGGTGGTCAGTGAGCAGGAACTGGAGGTCGAACGCGGCGAAACGAGCTAGCCCGGTTTCGTGGAACCCTTCTGCGTCGATCTCCGTCTCGGCTTGGGCGAGGAATTCGTCGTAGTCCTCCCAGAGAATCGTTCCCTTCGAGGCGACAACTTCGAGCCGTTGTCGATGGAGATGATGTGCGAGTTCACGGGCAAACTCGTGCATGCGGTTGAAGTCGGCGTTGAAGTCATAGTGACCGTCGTCCGTCCCGACGAGGCCGCGGTCGCGGATTCGCTTGAGGACACGGTTGACCGTGTTACGGTAGTTGTTGCTCCGGTCGGCGATCTCGGCGACGGTTCGCGGCTGGTCGAGATAGTAGAGCACCTCAAGGGCCTTACCGGTCAACAGCTCGGGGAACTCGATGTGGGAGTGCTGGCGGACGAGGTCTTGATAGAGTTCGACGGCGCGAGCATCCGACGGGACGACCCGTTTTCGGCGACCGTCGCGTTCCGTGTAGACGAGCCCCTTGTCGACGAGGTCGGCGACGGCACGAGAGAGGTAGCTCTCGCTGTGGTCGAGCTTCATCGCGAGCTCGGAGATCGTGTCGCCACGGTCGACTGTGGAGAGGACCTCAAGCTCAATACGCCGGAGCACGGTGTAACATATTACGAAACCGATTTATAAATTAGTTGCTCATGATGTTACAGAGGACGAGGTCAGCGAGTCCACGAACCTGCTTAACCAACAGAACTATCGATCGGCGAGTTTTGTTGGTTAACACGAAGAGAGTCGATGTTCTACGAACCACCCTCCCCACCAGCAAACCTCCCGACGGAGATCGTCGACGCCCTCAACGAAGCCACACCGGAGCATCTTCGGGACGCTGCCAGCTACGCCGAGGCGTTGACCGAACACAAGGAGCGTGAAGCTCGTCTCGAGGAGGAAGCGGACGACACTGACGTCAACTCACCCCGCGATTACTTCTTCAGCCGACTCGTCGACAACCCGGACAAGGACCACTTCAGAGAAGGGAACCTGTTCCACGACTTCGCAGAGTTCTACGTCTCACATCCGGACGCCATCACGACGGACACACTCGATGAGGTCGCCGCAGTCATTCTCGACGAGGTCGACCAGTTCCTCCGAGGCGTCGATCGGGAGGTCCGACTCACCAAGTACCGCGTCGGCCTTCAGACCATCGTCGAGTTCCTCGATGCAAACCCGCCGCAGAGTGATGGCTTGACGACGCCGGACAGTGGCTGGGGAGAGAATTTCTTTGCAGAGTATTACGACTGCCCCATCGATGCGTCGCACACTGAGCGCTGGTTCAAGAACACCGACCTCGGATTGAAGGGGAAAATCGACCTCGTTCATACCCCTGGCCGACTCCTCGACTACAAGAGTGGTACAAAGAGGTCGGCATACTCCATCGTCAAACACTCGGCGCTCGACCCACCGAGCGACAAACCGAACTTTCAAGTACTCCTCTATCTCGCACATCAGCGAACCGAGCGCCCGGACGAGGAACTGCGATTCACGTTCTTCCACTTCCTCGAAACGCTCGACGATGTGGTGACGGGGAATGGGTCCCTTGGAGGACTGCCTTACGACGGTGACGTATTATCCCGTTACGTACAACGGATACATCGCGAGGCGAGACACCTTCACCGAACTGCAGGAAGACGCCGCGAACGACTGTAACAAGACCTTCTCCAAGGTGGAGTACGAAGAGTACTCGGAGTTCTTGGACGCACACGAGTTCCCGGAGACGAGAGACAAGAGTGAACTCTTGGACTCTATGTTTGCTCGCCTATTGACGGAACAGATGAAGGAAAGGAAAAGGAGAGTGTTGGAGACTACAAGTACGTGAAGAAGGGCTGTAAGCAGGCACTGAGACACTTGCTCCGTATTCGCAACCAGAACTATTTCACTGGCGACGTGGACGCATTCGAGCAGTTCGTTCGAGAGCGCCTTTCGGAACTGAACACTCGCCGTGCGGGTGACGAGCGCTTCCCAGTTCAGGGGCTCGGTGGCGATCCCAACTATCGGTACGTAGACAACCGAGATTGCATCCTAGAGAGTGAGTCGCGATGACCGCACCAAACGACCAACAGCAAGATCAGATCTGATCGACAGCAAACAGGGAATCCACGTCGTCGACGCCGGCGCAGGGACTGTGAAGACGTCCACCGTCACCCGTCGCTACGCCGAAATAGTCGACCAAGACGACGTCGAACCCGAGGACGTTCTCCTCGTGACGTTCACCAACAACGCGGCGACAGAGATGAAGGACCGAATCGTCGCCCACTGTGACTACGGGATGCGTGAACTCTCGGACGCACCGATCCAGACGTTCCACAGCCTCTGTCACGACATCCTTATGAAACACGGCTTCAAGGCACCGACGCTCCTCGGCATCGACGACCGCATCACGGGGTCCACACGTGTCCTCGAAAATGAAAACGTCGAGAAGGCGCAATTCCGCGAGTTCATCCGTCGATTCAGCGACGACCATCCCGAGTACGACGACTTCTTCCGTGCCGTCGAGGAGCCAGCCGAACTCCTCGGTTTGATTAATCAGTTCGCGGCGAAAGGTGTCTTCCCGACGGCTGATAGCTGGTACCGGAACGGCGAGTGGCATCTGAACGGCGACTTCGACGCATTTCGAGAGATCTTCGACGAGCTGAATCACCCCCGAAACGACGGGAACAAGCAGTCGAAGCTTCGCTCGAAACTCGGGGGCTACGGGAACGACAAGTGCTACCTCCCAGATGCGCCCGAGGAGGACGAGATCCGTGGCGGATGGGGTGAGAAGCAAGTTCCCGCTACCGTCGCGCGACTGGCGTTTGACGAACAGCGAGAGGGCCTCAAGAACTTCGTCCACGACGTCTATCACGAGTACCTGCAGTTCGCGCTCAGTCGGAACTACCTCAACTTCAGCTTCCTCCAACTGTTCGCGTTTGTGCTGCTCTGTGACGACCACCGACTCCGCGACGACGTCGCGTTCGAGTACGTGATGATCGACGAGTTCCAGGACTCCAGTGAGATCCAGTTCAAACTCGCACTCCTGCTCGCGGATACGAACAACGTCTGTGTCGTCGGTGACTGGAAACAGAGCATCTACTCCTTCCAATACGCTGCCGTCGAGACCATCACCGAGTTTGAGTCTCGACTGGACCGGTTCGTCGACGAACTCAACGAGGACCACGAGCGAGTGTCGTGGGCGACACGCCCGATCATCGATATCGAACTCGTCGAGAACTACCGATCGACGCAGGCCATCCTTGACTTCTCCGAGCACAGTTTGGTCACGCCCGTTTCGAGCAAGGACAACGTCGACGAGGGGGCCGTCCGAGACCGTCTCGTGTCGCTCTCTTCGAACGCCGCGCACGAGAACTCTCAGATAGAGGCAATTCAACACGAAGACGAACACGAGGCCGTTCTGACCAAGATCCAAGAGGTCGTCGGGAACGACGCGTATCAGGTCGAAGAGGACGACGAACTCCGTCTCCCAGAGTACAGTGACATTGCCGTCCTCACCCGGACTCGTGACTTCGGCCGGGAACTCCTCTCTGTCGCCGAGGAGTACGGGTTGCCGATGGCGTACGAGGGCGGCATCGAGTTGTTCCGGTCCGACCCGGCGAAGCTTCTGTTGGCGTGGTTGCGGATTCTCGAATCAGACGCCGAGCGAGGATGGGTGGTCGTCCTCGAGGAAGCGGGCTACACGCTCGATGAGGTCAAACACATCCTCGATACCGAGGCGTACCCCGCCAATATGCAGACGTTCAAATCGGAGCTTGGAACACTGGAGACGGTCGGTGGGGTTGCCCAACGCGTGTTCTCCCAGTACGACTACGACGGGGCCTACGCCGACGTGCTGCTGACGACGATTCAGTCCGTTCACAGCGCGACGACATTGACACGAGGTGACCTCATCCGATTCATCGAACGGGGCATCGAGGACGGAAGCACTCACGAGGTCCACGCGAGTGCTGGGATGAATTCGGTGACGGTCCAGACCATCCACGCGGCAAAGGGACTCGAACACCCCATCGTCGTGCTCGCGAACATGAACTCACACCATCCGGCGGGAACAGTAACGCGATCACGTTCACCGATCCAATCGGGCTACGCCAGCGGAAGGTCTACGCCGACGACCACAGGTATCCCCACATTCACGACAACTGGCGGAGTGACGTCCTCCGGAAGTGCCTGCCGCGTGGATACGATGAGGAACGACGCTTGCTCTACGTCGCGATGACGCGGGCTGAGAGCCACCTCGTGTTCGCTGCAGGCGAGAGCCCAAACACGTTCATCGAAGAGCTTCCGGTCGACCTCGAGGAACTAGAACCCAACGTTCAGGAAGACGACATCAGCGAGACGACGCAGGCGCACCTGCAGATTGCTGTGCCGACGCCGGACGGTCCGGTCGGACACTCGCCGCACACGCTCATGCGCGACGACGTGTTCGAGGACGTCGACGACGGGAGAGGGACAGTGTTCGGAACGCAGACCCACGAGTTCGCTGAGCGGTACGTGCTGGAGGGGGACGTCGAACCCTCGAACGATGACGAACGTCACATCAATTCGTTCATAGACTCGCTCGATGGTGAGCTTCGAGTTGAGGAGGATGCGTATCTGCCACTCACTGTCGACGGCGAGCAGGTCACCATCTCTGGAATCATCGACCTCGTTCACATTCGCCCCGATACTGTCGAGATCATCGACTTCAAGACTGACCTCGGGCGGCACGCCGAGGATGAGTATCGGAAGCAACTCAGCGTGTACTATCACGTGCTGAATGACTGGTTCTCTAGTCGAGAGGTGACCGCAGGGATCTTCTATACTGCACAAGAGGTCCGTGTTGATATTGATCCGCTCTCGAAAGCGGACCTAGTCGCGCTGATTGGTCAAGATCAGCGTTCGGAAGCCAGCGTTATCGAGTAGTCTTACCGCAAATCCAGATATCCCCTAAACAACGTCTTCGAACATGGTTGGACTTTGTTCGGGGACAAATTGTTCGACGGCAACGGATTCTTCAGAGCAGGGAAGAACATCTGCGCATTCAGCACTGATCGAGGTCAACTGAGGCTGTTTGATACTCGTCTGGAGCCATGCAAGCGTTTATACGGTAGAAGAGACAAGATTAGGTTGACCAATGAGTCTTGATGAGGCGGTTGACGAAGCGCTCGCGGCGTACAATATGTCTCGCAGCCAAGAGGCCGAAGAAACGGGCCGAACAGTCGCCACACTCCAAGACTAACAGAACTCCTTAGTCGAGATTCCGAATCTTTTCAGCGAACTCTGCTTTCGATAGCCCCGGTGTTTCCTTCAGGTCTGGATACCCTGCGCGTTCGACGGCCTCCTCGACGAACTCGATCCAGAGGTCTTCGTGCTGCTCCGCATAGATGATCTTCGCCTCACTCGGGTACATATCCAGCTCGTATGCAGTCAAGTCGATTTCGACCGCGTGTTTCCGCTCAAGTGTTCTCGCGCCGAAGCGGTACAGGTGTTTGAAGAGGACGTTCTTCCGTCGAACGGTCAACAGCCGCTTCGATTCGTTAATGTACTCATTAACCCACTGCCGCCAGTCGTACGTCTCTGGATCGACTTCTATAGACGTTTCCGGCATGGAGAAATTCGGATTCAGACGCCGGAGATAGAACTGGATCAGTGCGACAGCCGTCCGGTGGTTGGCGTTCGGGAGTGCGTGTTTCAGAATCAGGTTCGAGGCGAGTCGGCCTGCAACGTCTGTCGCTGACCCTTCCCACGACGTCCGATCAAGCACGTCTGGCAGCGCGTCGACGTCGATCTTCTTGTATGCCTCGACAGGAACGCCTTCTTCTTCCTCGTTCTGAGCGATGAGGGCGCGGTAGATCTCGAGCAGCCGAACGACGATGGTGCTGTTGTCCTCGCTCATCTTCGCGAGTGACTCATTCAGATTGAAATCGATCTCACGAACAGGCCCACCGCCGACGCGGGACGTATAGACGACGTAGAATTCTTCGTCGATATCGTATGTTTGGACCTTCACTGCGACGTCGTCATCGTAACCGACGATCTGCGAGACGATTTCACCAGGGTCCGGATGGACGAAGTCAAGAGAGAATTGCTTGTCACCGGGATGGTGGTAGTAGACGTGGCCCATCTGGTATGCTATACTCTATCGTCAGTACTTATTAACCCAGTTTGTTGAACAGAGGTTTATATGTAAAGCGTTGTGCTGGCGATTGTGTTCTGCGCGATTTCGGAGGCACATTCTCCTCAATCTATTCGCAACCAGACAATAATGGGGAGAGTCACTGATCTATACTCATATTCATGTAGCCGCCTTTAACGACTTCCTCGAAGGGATCTCCACGAACTAGGGATTCAGCGTCAGCGTCCGACACATCTTCGAGTACTATCTCAGAGACGAACCGCGTCTCTGACGCCCAGTTGGGTGTCCCTGGCTCAGGAACGTGGACGAGCCGAATCACGTATGACCGATCTCCTCGGAGGAATGCCTTGCAGCGACGGTATTCGTTGGTCGTTAGTCGGAAGTGGAATGGTGGGGAACGGCCTCCGACTGCTTTCACCTCGACGGGAACGAATTGGTTAATATCGAATTCTCGCCGTGGACCTGATAATGGACCGAATGGGTCGATTACGTCGAACCCGGGGCCCTGTTCAAGCGTGACGTTACAGAGTCTGACCAGTGGATGATCCCGGAGCCGCCCATCTCCAAGGTGATCACGCCAGTCCACGATGGACTCCCGCGTTAACCCACCACCCGACAAAAGCGGCAGTAATTCCTGGTCCCAGACTCGGTCGAGATGCCAGTTGTGATCGCCGTTTTGCTGATCGTCGTGCAGCGCACGGAACGTCGAGCAGACCGTCCGAATCATTCCGATGGGCTGGTCGTCAAGCCAGGCCGCAGCATCATCCAGAATCGCGACGAGCGTTGCAGCCTCACCTTGCTGACCGCGACCACGATACTGCGTACTTCCACCACCACCACCACCGCCACTGCCAGTCGTCCGCGTCGATGCGTTTTGTACCTCGAACCCTGCATCGAGAAGGCTCTCGGTCGAGAATTTCTGTCCACTCATGGCCGCAGACTGGAGGTCAGCAAGTGCGCCGTCCTGGTGGTCGGCAGCGGAGACCGTCGCTTCATCTTCCGGTAACTCTCCCTCCAGAATATACCGTCGCAACATTGTCTCCAGATTCGCTGTTTCGCTCGCGATAGCTCCGAAAAGTCCCTCGAGGAAGGGAGTGACGACCTGCGACCGGAACCGATCTTCGGGGGAATAGTAGAATAACAGCTCGCCGTCTGCGTCCTCATTCTGTAACCGGTCAGGGAGTCGGTCCACCCACTCAACGTGTGACTCCGTCGATAAGGCGCGAAGCCGCGACCGCCACACATCGATGTCGTTGAGCTCCGTCGTCTCCGTCCGGTCCCAGACGTTCATCACAGCGAGCACACGGCCGTAGGCGGACCGAACTGACTGTGGGAAACACGCTGTCGCGTCGAGGGCTCTCGCGTTCTTCGCCAGCCAGTCAATCACATCCGATTCGCGGCGGCTTTCGGACTCCAAGATTATCTCCCGCCACGGTCGCCGATCCTCGCCAAAGAGCCGATCGAGAACGAATCTAAGCTCTTGAGGAAGACTATCCCGAACGTCGCAAACGAACGCTCCCTGGGCCGATGTCTCATCTAGAGTAGTGGCTTCATCGCCGCACAAGGCCCGCTTGAAGTCTTGGACAGCGATGTCCTCCTCGCGCTCGATTGCTTCAACGACTTCGTCGACGGTCGGAGCGATCGTGCCGTCGAAACGCTCAATCAAGGTGACAACAGCGTCAAGCCGTTGCCGGAGATCTCGACGTCGTCTCGTACCCAGTATTCGTGCGACGTCGTCGACGGGGAAGGTTCGCCGCTGCCATCGCTTCGTGAGTTCTGCTGGTGAGAGATCACCGTCGAGTGCCTCTCGGAACGTCGCGATCGTCGTCGGTTGTTCGGCAAGCAGCGAGACAGCGTTCGCGAGCCCGTCGAGGGTAAGTCCGTCGTCGAAGGCTGCTGAATTGAACACGAAGGCTTCCTCACCGCTTCGAGGTGCATAGAGGCCCGATTTCGGGGCGTCGAGATCGTCTTCGATTACCTCGGGAAACTGTTCAGCTACTCGCAGCTCCGCGATTGCAGCGTCTAAATCATCTGCAAATTCGCGGATTCGATCCTCACTCCGCTGTTCGAGTGATGCAACGAGGAGCACCATCCGATCACGGAGCGCCGAACGGAACTCTGCGACTGACTCGTCCGTGAATGTCAGCTCGTCCGCTTCGAAGATTGGCTTCGATGCGTCAACCCGCGCAATCCCGAGAGCGTTGGTGAGCCGGGTAAACGGCCCTGACGCAGTTCGGGGAAGGAGCCAGTGACCTCCCTGCTCAACGGCACGGCGCTCCCACGGCTTCGGTGACTGATCCTCGTAGTAGCGACCCTTGTCGGCGTTCTCTGCCAACCACTCTAGCGACGCGACTTGCCACTCACCGCTACGCTTAATCGGGAGGTGAGACAGGAACGGCAAGTCGACATCTTCCGCTGCTGGGTCCTCTGCAGGCAGCTGGCGTAGAATCGGTTCCAGGAGCGCCGTATAAGCCGCGTTCCAATCATTATCTCGGTCGTCAGGGATATCGAGAGCGACCGGTTCCTCGTTTGGGCCGTCGACGGCGAGGACTTCGAGGAGCCGGTGCAGGTGCCACGCAGCTTCAGTAGCATCGAACGAATTGACTGCTTTCACTCCCAGCTTTCGGAGCAGTTCTTCAGAGAGATCGAGATCATCCGGATCGATGTGCGGGAAGAGTCGCGAGGCTCTAGCCCCACGCGACCCAGTCTTTACGACTGTATAGGCAAATCGTGCAGCGTCATCTCCCCAGCGGTCTTGGAGTTCTGGATTCGTTGTGACGGTCGCGTCCCAGACTTCCAGTTGGCGAAGCTGCCAGTTCAGAAGCGTCGGAACTGACTTCGACCATCCGTAGCCGTCACGCTGATGACCATGCGAGCAGGTCCATCCCGTCTCAAGTATCGACTTGGTGATGGCCTTCGTACCGGTGAAGGAGTTCGAGGAGATTCTCTTCGCCGAGCTGCTGAACTGCGTCGAGGTCGTCGAACCAGATCCACGTCGCAAGGAAGACGTCTCTGAGGACGCCATCTGTCTTGACGTTACATTTGTTCGAGTGCTCGGCAGTCGTCTGCGGATGTCTTCCTGGCGCCGTGATCCACTGTTGATAGACATTTCCTGCGTCTGCTAGAGAGCGCTGGAGTGCGCCAGCACTCTCCGGGACGCCGTCACCCGCCAGAAAGTCGCCTGCAGACCACTCGATGGGATCCCAGGATGCGTCACCTCGAGTTCGTGGATGTCCGGATCCATACATCCACACCGTCCGGATATCGGGAAGCACTGAGACACCGAACAACGAGAGTGTTTTCGCGATTCGCTCGTGAGCGTCGTCAGTCTCAAGCGCACCGGCAATCGGAACCCACGCCTCTTCAGTCGGCGCTGGCCATGTCGCACTTGCATTCCCATCGAACGTGTCCCAGTCTTCAGTCGCATCCTCTCCGTGGGCTAGCGCCCGGATACGCTGCCAATCATCGTCGAGTATCGTTTCCCGGATGGTATGGGTGCCTCCCTCTCGCGGGAGGGTGAGGCGATTATTCCGGAGATTCAGGCGTCGGCGGAGGTTTTGACGCTGGTCACCATCTGATCGTGCAACCGCGGATTTCACGTATTCAGTCGGAACAAACGAACCTTCGTCTGTCTGAAGGTCCGTCGACTCACTCCCGAGTTTGTTGATCTGTTTCGCGAGGAAGTAGAAGTCCAGCGCCTTCACACGCGCCGAGTCGTCCATCGCGAATGTATCTAAGAGTTCCCGGAAGTAGCTCGGCGTGCCATCGTAGACACGGACTCCCCACGGTCGACCAGCGAGGTCTAGAACGCGACGGGCCCGTTCGTTCTGTTCGACCTCTCGATCCAAAAAGTAGACGCGGAAACTCGACTTCTCACGCGGTACTTCAGGTGGTTGGGTATCTCGTTCCGGTGAGTTAACGTCCCAGATGACTGACCGTGTGCGGCTCGTCCCACGCTCGTTCGGATTTGGCCCCGATCGTGCCTCGATGGGAACGAGGAGGGTACTATCCGCCGCATCACTCTCAGAGCGTGTTTCTTCGGCATCGTCACCGACTACCCCGTTTTCGCTCGTGCGACGGCAGGGGAGGAGGTATACCCCCTCCAGGTGCGAGGAGAGCATGTCGAGCGTTGCTGACAGCTCATCATCGTTCGAGCCAGAGCGGAGTATCGTCTCGATAGTACCGACAAATAGTGCCCGCGCAGTACCGGAGTCGCAGACGAGATGTGACGTATCCTGACCGACCATCTGCCGGTCGAGGTGGCTGCCAAGGATCGCGCCCCATGAGCGGGCAATCTCGGTTGAGAACTGTTCTGCATCGTCAATCCAGAGGAGCGTCTCGATTCTCTCCTCCCATGTGGCCGGGACGGAACGACAACCTTCGAGTGTTTTCCTCGTTGGGAAGTGACGGTCGACGACAGCGTCGGATACTGATTCATCAAGCGAGTCGGTCACATCGAACAGTGCGAGGAAGCCATCGCGCACGGTGTCGTCCCAGTGCAGAAGCGACTCACCGGGGACAACAGGTGTCGAGATCCCGTCTTCATCGCTAACTGTGGGAATGCACGGCCGCTCACGGAGTTCCTCATAGACTGCGGCACGGAACCACGTGAGCAAGCTCGCCTGTGAACTCGGGTCGTCCGGGTAGCTCTTCGGTGGTGGCGGGAGGAGAATCCACGGATAGCGGTCGCCAAAGTTGCTCCCGCCTGCTGCCTCGGCTACTCGAGCCACAAGCTCCACTCCTCGTTCGAGGACTGCCTGATTCTCATTGAGGCTGTTGAGACTGAGATCCTTCCGATTCGTCTCGACTGTGAAGTGCCCATGGAGACAGAACGGGAGTGAAACGTCCCGTGTATTCTCGATCGGATAGTAGAGGTACAGTGGATATTCCTGTGGCAGCTCTCGTTCGGTTCTCGTCTGCGGAACGAGCAACTGCGTGGGTGCGTCGTCGTCAGCAAACCCGAACTGGTCAAACTGCTCGTCCGCGAATGATGCGTCCGTTCCTTCGACAGCCACCGTAACTGTCTCATGACGCACTGTCTCGCTATCGAGTGGCCCAGGGGTACGGTCGACATCCCACCGCTCCCGGCTTGGTTGCTCCGTGCTGTCGACGCGTTCGAGCAACAATGACTCGATCCCGCCAAATTGGATGAGCGTTTCGGGTGTCAGCGTTTCACTCGTCGCGTCTTCGCCGTCAGCCTCCTTCGAGAGATACGACCAGCACTGCCTCTGTCAGACGATTCAGGTAGTGGAATATCGAACGCCTCGAGGAGGTCGCGCCACTCCGTGTCCTCGTACTCAACGAAAACAGCCGTGCGGAAGGGGTCACCGTACCATTCGTCGACATCGCCCGTGAGGAGCGCCGATGCCCGGTCGGCAACGGGGTCGTCTGTCCCTGAAGCTGTCGTCAGTGGAACCGGAAAATCGAATAGCGGGAGCTTGCCGATGTCCTCCCGAGCGTCTTGGGTCAGCTCCTCGGTTCGCTGATCAGCATTCGAAGCCGTGGTGAGTGACTGGATCGCTTCGTTCGAGACAGCACCACGAAGATCGAACCCAGTCGTATCGTACCCTAACGACGAGAGCAACGCAGCAGTGACGTACGACCGACTGAGCCTGACGCGAAGCGTTTCATTTGTGGCACTCTCGTGGCGAGTCCAGATCTCGAATGCATCCCCAGTAGCGAGTATTGACTTCAACCCAACCCCCTTGTGTCCGATTTCTTGGTCGCTGTTCCCTTTCGAGGATTCACCGATCATCGTGACGGCGTCCTCGACATCCGGGTCGAACATATCGAAGGGGTGGCCGGTGTTCGCGACGAGAACGCCTTCGTCGTATACTCCAACGTAGACGCGGCCACCATCAGTGTCTCCAGGGATTGCGTCACGGGCGTTCTGAAGGAGTTCAAGGATTTCTCGCCCTTCGTGACCGCCGGCGATTGCTCGCTCTGCGTTCCCACTTTTCACTTTATCTCGGAGGCGTTCAGAAACAGTGGCTGAGGACGACGCCGCAGAAAAGTCATCGAGGAAATGGTCCCAACGATCGCTCCACCGTTCGAAGAGTTCTGCTTCCGAAAGGTGGTCAACAACCGCCGACTGACTTGCCATGCTATCGACAGATGCGTAATTCGTTAATAAATGCCAGGGAGGTGTTGTCGATTACTGTATGGTTGGGGTGTTGATCCTCCTCGAGGGAGGAGTACACGGGTCAGACAGCTGCGAACTCCAGTGGTGCGGCCTGAAGATTTTTCACAATGATCTATTTTGGTCGAATCCGTGAAGATCCCAGACTTACCGTTGACATTGCGGTTCCGCTTGCCAGTTCGGGTAGATCCGCTTGTATTCTCTTACTCGTCCACTGCCACCTGTGTATCCACTCTGAGTACCAAACTCTGGAACTCAGAGTTTGATGAGACATTAATATCCTCACGATACTCATAGTCAGTCCATTCAGCGACGTACTGGCCGACCAAGTTGATCGGCGCTTCCTCACCGCTCTTCGACATCCAGTCTCGCTGCTCTCGCCAATTCAATTCTCCTTCACCAAATTCGCGCCCTTCGTGGATCCGAAACTCGTCATAAAGGGCTTGACCAGCTGGTGAAGTCCAATAGTTCGAATCATTTGTTAGGAGAACCGCATACCCGTATCTTCCTTGGTCGGCAACAATCTGCTCTACACGGTTGATATCGCGAAGAAAGCGGTAGTGAGCCCGGTCGTGTGCACCTTGTGTTTTCAACTGGAAGGTTTCCTCAAAAACGGCGTCTTTGACGGTCGCCTGTTTCGTTTTGTATTTCAGCTCGATAGGAATTGTGACATCTCCTCGTCGTACTCCGATGTCGACTCTGACACCCGGCTCTGGGTTCCATTCTAGTCGAACTCGTTCATTACCATACATCTGGGCGAGCTCAGCTCCGAGAGCCAGCTTGAGATGATCCTCAGAGTGGAAGACTTGTCCAAGCTGACTCAAAGCCCACTCGACGTCAACCATACTTTGCTATGCCTGTCCACCAGTGATAATTCCAACCCACGACAGAGCACCTCTCAGGTTGTCCCCAGTCGCCCCTTCTCAAATGAGTTCTAGGTCTTCTAACTCCGATTGAAGCGATTGGAACGCCTGATTGTCTTCTTCCTCGCTTCGCCCACCTGTGATTACCACTTTACCGCTGGCAAACACAAGGAGAACACAACGGGTACCTGATGGTCGGTAAACCAAGCCTGGGAACTGCTCTGGTTCATATTCTGTTCGTTCCAAGCCGAGTCCGATCGTCAATGTATTGAGATCGATTTCGTGATGGAGGTTACCGACGCTGACGACGTTTTTCACCTCTAGAGTTGGCTCGTCAACCGATATTCCGAGTCCGGCGATGAAGTCGAGAAATTCTGCATTCACCTGGTGCATCCTCTCGAATTCGTCTCCTCCCCGGAGGATGTACTTCCCGGATGTGTAGAGAATAATCAACTCGCCATCTTCCTCGAACCGAAAGAAAGCCGCATTGTATTCAGGATCGAAGTTAGCCACGGGGAGCTCGGCATCTTCAACTACTTGTTCGATATCGACTTCGACCCCGAGTGTACCCAACGCTGCAATATTGACGACATCTACCTCAGATTCGGTCATTTATTACTTGAGATTGTAAACACGGTAATGAATGGCTCAGGATTGCTCTGGCTACTATTCTTTCTCAATCCGGAGGAAGTTCAGCATACATTCCTGCGGAAGGATCCCCCCGTGGTAATAGCGGGCGTCGGTAAGTCCGCTTTTGCTGTTGTACTGTCGAGGTTTGGCGAGCAATCGAACTGACGTTTTCAGATATTCTGTCCCGGGCGTCTGACCCGTGACTCGGACACCTGTTCCGGCGTCCTCGATATCGTCTCCAGCGATTCGCCGATATTTGACCTCTCCATCTCCGTCGTAGCTAGAAATCGATTCCATCGTAGTCCCCCTCGGAAGCAGGACGAATCCGTGATCCGTCACGACGTAGATTCGATCCCAGTTTTCGTTCTCTAGCTTCTCTGTAATCAGATCGTAGAGTTCGTCGATGTAACTAGTGAAGTGACTCTCTGGGTTGTCAAGTTCATTCTCACCGATGTCGTCGATGTCTTTGTCGTAGTAGGCGATTTGGTGGTGTTGCCACCCGGAATTGCGATCGTCTGGTACGTCCCATCCCTCTCGTTCAAGGACTTTCACTCGATTTCCTTTGTTGTCGAGACGCTGGCCACCTCGTTCGACAGAGAGCTTCCCGTTCCGGAGTTTGACACGGAACCTGTGGGCTCGCCCCGGTGTGAGTGCAGCCATCCCGAACTTGGTCTCCGATGGAAGCGTGCTAACTCTGGTCTCTTCGGCGATCGAATAGTCTTCTCGAAGGCGGTTGGTCAGTTCCCGAGCGAGGTCTAATCGCAGCGCATCAATCAGAAACAGGGCGACTGTTTCCCCTGTTGCGAGATCCTGCTCGTTGTCAGTCCACCACTCGTAGGCAGCGTCTTTCCCTGCCAGAGGCGATCCAGTACTGAACGAATTGACTACTGCCTCGCTCATCTCCTCAAGATAGTTCATATACCGCGTCTCCAAGAGCTCGGCGCGAATCTCAGGGAGCGATTCCGTCGCTGGGTGAGAGTTGAGAAGTCTCTCTTGCTCGGGTTCACCTGTAATCTCGAGCTCCAACACTCCATAGTCGATCTTCCAGGTTCCGTCTTCCTGATCGGCATACTGGTCGAAGGGGTCGAACGACTGGGACCGCTCTTCCCAGGCTGCAAACCGCAATTCCAACTCGGCTACTTGTTCGGCTTGTTCCCAGAGCGTCGTCCAGGGAATATCGTCCGGATACACCCCAAGGGCTTGTTGGCGTTCGTTCGCTCTTTCGACACATTCCGTATACTTCCCCTCTTCTAATGATTCGAGCCACGCATCCCACAGAGCTGCATCAAGCGCTCCATCAACCGGACAGGCCGCGAGCTCCCACACATCATCGGATGATTCGATTACATCCCCCCAGTAGCTCTCGCTCAGATAGCGCTCTGCCAACCGCTTGCTATGTCGGGAATCGACAATCCGTTTTAGTGGATTGATGTCGCCAAGGGTGCTACCCACGTTTCCATATCCCTCGGGGAAGGCGTCGACATCCATTCCCTCAGCGACGAGCCAGCGGGCAACGGCCCACTTCCAGACGACGTCCTCGATCTCCTCTGGTGTTTCAGCATTGTCTGCGGGAGCGACGTGCCTGTCTTTAAGCGACTTTTGTACTCGGGCAATCGTTTCATCATCCTTGTCGATTTCTGGCCATCCACCTTCGAGGAGATGCTCTAAAATCTGACCCTCTCCCTTTGTGATTATCTCACCGATTAGGTCCCCGTAGCGTGGAATCCCACCGCTTGCGAACTGAGTTTTGATTACATTCGCCGCGGTTTTGCGGTCAGACTCCGTTCCTCGCTCAACATCATAGATATCCCAGGGGTTGACCTCATACAGCTCGGCAGTCAGCTGTTCGATCGTGAGTTCGATTTCACCGCCAGTTTCACGGATGTCTCTGAACCAGTCGCGATTCTCCTTCACTTGCGGGATGTACCAGATGTGGGGTGTCTCTGGTTCGTCGATGGCGTTTCTCCTCAGTTCGAGGGGGAACCGCTCTGCCTCCGAGAACCCCACACCGATCCGGTCTGCAGCAGCACGGACGACCTCCCGGAGATGTCCTCCGTCGTCCCACCAGACGACTCGAACAGCTGTTGCGTAGTCGTCAGGAAATTCATCTTCTAGATGAGCTTTCGCTTGGTCTTCGAGCGTCGTCGTCGGTTGTGATTTCATCGGTCTCCTTCCTCTGTATCGATAACCACAATAGTGCCGTCACCTGGTTCAGTCACATCTGCCCAGAGCTCGTCGACAGATGGTCCGTCGTCATCTTGGTCATCATCGTCTGTTGACTGGAGTTTTGCATCGGCCTGTTTTACCAACGCTTCTGCTCGCGACGGTGTGACGAGGTCTGGTCCACTTAGCGCACGCTTCACCTGCTTCGTGATGAATGCATCAGGATGTTCTGAGTTGAGTTCTGCGTACCGAGACTCGAGCTGGTTGTAGAGTGGACCATTCGGTTGTTCCTCAAGTAGTCCTCATGCCTCCTCAAGCTGGCTAGCTTCACTGACTGCGTTCCCGGATGCGATATCAGATTCCGAGATGTCATCCGCGGATGCAGCGATCTCATCGAGTTCTCTGAGCGACTCGAAATTCACTCCTGAAATCGTCTCAGTGACGTTGTCGATTTCCACGATTATGTCTTGATCCAGTAACGCTTGCTCGACCGCTGAACAGAGATCCGAGATCGAATCCGCTTCAGGTGCAGTTCCCGTGAGAAGGTGGTAGAGTTCACTAATTTGTGAGGTACGGAAGTCCTGAGCCTCTGTCTGGAGCTTAGTCAGTCTCTCCTTGGAAGGGATGCGTGACCCATCGACAGTGTCCTCCATCTTGTAGGTAATCGCAGCATCAGGATACAGTGACCGCATCGTCTCGAGTGTACTCTTGAACTCATCCCAGAGCGGCTCCTCACCCTCGAATAATGGTTCAGCTTTGTGGAACCACTCTGCCTGCGTTGGTACTGGCGATTCAGTCAGTACTGCATCGTCAAGTTCGCCACCTGCCATCCCTGGTTCTAACGCGTCACGGAGTGCATCCAGCGTAATTTCTTCGTCAAATTCGAGATCCACACGAGCACAGATATTCCGAATCTCCGAACTATCCTTTTCTGACCATGATGCGAGATTGGAAAGCCAAGCGGTCGGATCATTCCCTTGTGGGGCGAATCCTCGGAGAGACTGATAGACTGCTTTTAGATTGCTACTTCCCTCAATGTCCACGGGATCGAATCCAATATCGATGTCACGGATATCGGAGAGACGTCGCATCACGCGACCGATTTCGCCCGGGTCTTCGATACGGACCCCATCACGTCTGATCTCGATTTTGTTTGCTGCGGCGAGCGTGATTAGAAGTGCCGCCAGTGCCTCGCGTGGCGTCTCGAGATATTTCCCCCGCCGACCAGCGATTTCTTCGAGGACAGTCTCTCCACTCACTAATTCTTCTCCAGCGTAATCGTTGAGGAACTCTTCAGCCCACCCGTCTCTAATCTCTCTCGGAACTGTCTTGACCCCGAGCATTTCTGCGTCGTCGCTTGAGAACGGCCACGTACCATTCCCGTTGAAGAACTCGAAAAGGGTACGAGCGTCGTCAACCTCCTGCAGCCGTGTATCGAGTGCTTTCCTGTTCTCGAATCTCTCCCTGACAGCATCAGCGAGCACACTATCGATGTTGCTTAGATACGGATACGTCCCTCGCGTCGTGTTATGATCCGGCGTATAGAGCTTCGCTCCATAGAGGAGTTCCTCAATCTCGTCTTCGACGGTCTCCTCTTCCTGTTGTTGCTCGATACGGAGTTCTGCGCTAGCCCCCGGCTCCAATAACTTATCCAGCGCAATCAGATGCCGAATACTCTCGCGAAGGCCCTCTGAAAGCTCAATAACAATAAGGACGTCTTCAACGCCTTGGTCACCAGCGTTCGCCTCCTGCCATCTCGTTCGTGACTCTTCTATTCTATGAGTGTGTCGACCGTCTCCAGGAACTCTCGATAGCGGTGTTGCTGGTCACCAACCTAAATGGCGACTTCGTCGAGCTCGATGAGGAACTCGTACGTTTCCCCTGATTCCTGTAAGTAGCGCTTCGTTCGGTCCAGCCGTTCTACGAGTTCATCGGGTGTGAACGCCTCAGTACTGATCCGTCCCGTGGCTTGTTCGATTGATTCCCTGACGCCATCTTTCGTTGCATAGGGCGTGCCATCAGTCTCGTCCATCTCAGGAAGTGCTTCATAGAGCCATGGGCGGAGCGCAGCCTTGTCTTGTGCTGCTTCCTGTAACGACATTCGTGCTCTACAGAGCCCGTGCTCGATCTCCAGTGTCCACGCCCACTCGAGTAACCAGAGTGGGTCAGTCGGGTAGTTGAGCTGATTCCCTAGCTCCTCGTATATCAGGAGCGAGAGAGTCGAATCACGAACCCTGTCCCGGTCGAGGAGGTTCATGAACAGGGGGACCAGGTGGTCGATGTGGGACGAATTGAGTCGGTCTCTGAATTCCTTGAACCCAGAGAATTGGCTCGACAGTTTCGGAGCGACCGTTTCGAGCCCCTCGATTTCGCCAGTCGCGATTCCGATCAGCTTCAGAAGGTGCGTTTTCCCGGATCCGAAGGTGGCATGGACATACCGGAAGCGTGGCTGTGATCCTGTACTGTTGACGACTTCACCGAGTTCCGTGAGTACCTTTCGAGCGCTATCAGTTTCGTAGAACTCGTCGATGTCCCGTTCGGCTTGACCGACTTCGTTGACTTTCTGTACTTCTTCGAGTTCTCGCGTCGGCGAGCGAGCAAACAGTGATTCAAGTGTCGTATCAGTCATCGAGATACACCTCAGTGATTTTCTCGTCAATTCGGTGGGCTGGGTAGTAGTGGCGTGCGTCCTCGTTGAAGAAGCTCAATTTCCCTCCTCTAATCGATCCAGGGAATGGGATTCCGATTGTAGTGTTCACGTTTCGGCGGTCCATCTCATCAAGCAGCTCTGAGGCGCGGGTGAACGGATAGAGGCTTCCGAGGTTCACCATCAGAAGGATATGCTGCTGCGCGTTCTCCCCTTTGAGTTGTCCTTCGACGAGTTTCCCGATGAGTTCGTCAGCCAGACTCGTTTCGAGTGTCTCCGTTACTGCGTTCGTGGTGGTCCGCTCAAGAGGCCCGAGATCGAGTGTGGTTTCGAAAACACGCGTCTCGGGCATCAGGTGATCGAGCCGAACACATTCGACTGTGAGTTCGTTACCGGCCTGGTTCTCGATGCCAGCCCAGTTCGTCAATGTATCTGGTGTCTCGGGGTCTGCCCACTGAACCAACCGTTCCGTCACTCGGTGTTCAACAGATGGTTCGACTGGCACCATGACGAAGGGATTTCGAATTCCCCGCCGTTCGCCACTTGCGAAGTCGACCAATTCCTCGGTGAATCTCTTAAGCGGGTTTCGCGTCGACGTCATTTGATAATCACACCTCCATCGATCTGTTCAATCGTCGGCTTCCTCGACTTCACGAGGCGCTCAAATTGGCCTTTGCCTGAGTGCAGACTCATCGCCGAATAGCACACCTACGCCTTCGATTTCCTCGGGTCGAGTCCCACCGACCAACTGCTCTACAGTCTCGTACTTTTCTCGATACGTGTCGACTCGGTCCTCGGTGAGGCTGTCCCAATCCGTCGTTGAGGATACCGTCCCGAGCGCTCTTCTCAGTGTGCGTTCGTCATGAGTTCCTGGTTCCCGGTTCGTTAACGCACTAATACAGGCTTGGATGCTTTCGTGGGTATCTCTGAAGTGCCGAAGTGGGCGGAGATATCCGGACTGAAATCCATCGTGAACGCTGTGCTCAGGGAGCTGTAGGGGCGGGATCAGCCATTGATGTCCCTCAAGTTCCGTCACTAGTGATTTCGCGTTAGTCTCTGCCACTTGAGCTGACCAATCCTCTTCAAGCGCTGAGATTGCGGTCAACCGAGCACCCAGTGACTGATCGAAGGACTGCCAGCCTTCCTGCGTCCACCACTCCCGACTAGACTCGTTTTCGAGCTGTTGGCTCAGCTGGTCCAGTGCATCGTAGAACGATTGACTAAGCCAGTCAATCTCCAGCTCTCTGAACCGCAGCAGCCCGTCGAGTTGTGATAGGTAGGATTCCCTGGAATCCCATCTATCCTCAACCGCAGTCATCCTCTCTTCGTCACTCGCCACCTGGTCGATTATCTCTTCCCAGTCCATGTCGTCAGCAGCGATTGCGTCGGCGCGAGATTCAGCGCTATCCGCTAGTTCCAGGAGCGCATTACTGAAGGCTGCAACCAGCGAAACGAGCGCCTCGCTCTCTAATTCAGTCTCTGTACTGACTTCTGTCGTCTCTGCAAGCGTTTGCGCTCGCCGCTTGACCGACTCGTTCAGTTCTTCGAGGGCGACGATCCCCTCGTCGACCGTTTGAATCGGGTCAATGATTCCAGCATCGATGAACTGTTCCTTGAGCGACGTCGAAGACGGCGACGTACGCAGCTTGATCTCCATCTGCTGAGAGAGCGTCAGCAGTTCATCCGCGGCAAGAGCCTCTCCGTCCTCTGCAACAGGACGGAACTCTCCCGCACGACACAGCCCCCAGAGGACCGCCGTTACTGCCGGTTTTACCTCTCCATAGAACGGCGTCTCCTCGGTGATCTTCTCGAAGAGCGCTGGGAGACCCATCTCGTTGTCATGGTCGACCAGCGTTCGACCGACGGCACCTCGAATCTCTTTCGCAATCGTCCCCATCGTGGACACCTCCGCATCTGGTGTTGGGACATCGATTTTCTGTGCCCACTCCGGGTACTCCTCGTCGTCGTCGAGTCGTTTTAGCTCCGAGAGGTAGCTCTGGTCCACCTCGAGCATAACGGGATGGAAGAACGAGGGGTAGGGGTAGGCACGGTTGATGCACTCTTTGACCGCAGACTCGAGACCACGCGGTTCCTGAGATTCAATCTTGTACGAGCCATCTTTGAGCGCGCTTGCAGGCTTACTCTTCACCCTGTCCGCTGCATCGTCGACGTCTCGGGCTATCGTATCGGGTGTTTCCGTCTCGGCCGTCGCTTCGTGGAACGACCACCACTCGATGAGCTGGCTTCGGAGATCATCTAACCCATCCTCCTTGACCGACCAGTAGATCGTTCCCTCGTTGACTTTCTTTGAGTCAACATCAGGTCGCACGCCCCGGATAACCACTGTGGCTTCGAGCGCACTCTCGTGTTCGTCCGCCCCATCTAGTGGTTGTCCATCGATGGAGAAGTTGTACGAGATTGGGTAGTTGTCGCCGTCCCCACCGTAGGGAACCGAGGTTGGGAGATTCAGACGAGGGCTGATGTCCGCCCAGAGTTCATTGTCGAAAGCGGCGATTATCTCGTCCCAATCTGGGTTCTTGCGGTTCTTGCTGCCTCTTCGATTATCTCTCGCTCCTCCCGATCCGTGATCCGAAGGAGAGGTCCGTGTTCGGCCTGATGTACTTGTCGAGGTTCTCCAGTGAATTCTGGACTTGGTTTCGGACGGTCGTTCGTGGCTGCCCGTTAAGATCGTCCATCACCGCAACCGCGATGTTGGCGTCGTTCTGCGGGACTGAGTCGGGCACGTACGAGAACGAGAGGAGTAAGACCGCTTTTGCGACCTTGAGATCGAAGTCAGTCGTGTCTTCGTCGGATTCGATCTCCTCCAGGACTTCGATCTCGTTGGGGATGATGTCCTCGAGCTCGTACCGAATCAGGTCATAGAAGTCGACGAGGCTGATGAGGGACAGCTCGTCTTTGCTTTCGTCGCGCATCCATCGGCCTCGGAGTCCGGCGACGATGGGGGAGAATCGCTCTCGCTGTCCCTGAGAAGATCGACTTCGTCGAGTCGGCCAACTCGTTCCGAAGGTTCGAGAGTATCTCCAGGAAGAGTGCTGGCTGGTACGGCAGGAGCGGATAGAACTGCACGAACTCCTTTTCTTTGACTCGATTGAGAGGTGGCTCCGTGTTCTGCCCGACTTCTGAGTAGACGAACGTAGATGTCGGATGTACCCGCGCCGTCAGCGCTTCTGACTTGACCCAGTCTACCCCGCCCCGTCATCGGTCTTCTCGAGGAGACGACGCTGAACGATTTCTCCGGCGTGATGGCTCGGTAAGTGGTACTGGTGAGGGAAGCGGTCTTTGAGAATCCCGAAGTCGAGTTGCTTCGCAGCTAGTCCCGGTCGAACGTCCTCGATCTCGGACTGTGCCGTCGCCACCATCTGGATGTTTCCATCTCCAATCGTATCGATACTCTCCGCGAGTGCGTTGAGTTCCGAGAGACGCTGGTAGTCCCCACCGATGAACAGCGTCACCTCGCCGACGAGGAGGACGATCTTGACTGGTTTCTCAGACTCTGCTTCGAGCTCCTGTCGATATGACTCGACGGCTTCGACAGCCATCCGCTGTCCGATATTTTGACGTTGGATGTCTGCCAATCCATCTGCAGTTCCCGTCTCTCGTTCGACTAACTCTTCCAGAACGAGATCAGAGAGGATTCGCTACTGTTGGACGTCATCCCACGAGTACTGATCCGCGTTTGGAACGCCTTCGTCCTTGAGGACCTCTTTCGTGAGTTCGTCACGCTGATCCCACGTTCCCTGATTCTGGTACCACTCCTCGAAGAATGCGACGTCGAGTCGGTTCGAGAGGCCTCGAGCCTGATAGACTGCCTGGAGGATGATCTCACTGAAGCTCTGTTCCCGAACACTCTGGTGCTTCAGGAGGTTGATCGGGAGGGGGACGAGACGGTACTCGTCGAGCATCGAGGACCAGGTATCGAAGAGGTCGCTGTAGGAACCATCTGAATCCAGTCGATTCCAGACTTCCTCTCTGTCTTCCTCTTCGAGGTCTGCAGATGCGGTGAGGAGGTTGAGGACGGTTAGCAGGTGGCTCTTCCCGCTGCCGCTGCCGCTGCCGCTGCCGCTGCCGCTGCCGCTGCCGCTGCCGCTGCCGCTGCCGCTGCCGTAGTACCCGTAGAGCCAGTGATTGGCTCCCTTTCGCATCTCCTCGTCGTAGCCGTGAATGCGAGTGAAGAAATCATGAAGGAAGTTCTCTGAGGCATCTGTAATGTGGTAGGTGTCGAGGTAGTGGCGGTAGAGATGATCGCGATGAGCGGCTCTGTCTTCGTCTTCCTCGAACTTCCGGTCGATGCGGATCGACTCCTCGAAGGTCGCGTCCTGCTTCTCGAACAGGTCGTCCATGGAAGTCATGCCGACCCCTCCGCGAGCATTGTGTAGAAGTCGTCGACCTCCAGTCGGATGGCGACGCGACAGTGAGTCTGGTCGTGAGCTACGACCTCGCTGACGACGCCGACCAGCAGGCATTCGATCAGCTCCGGGAGGATCCCTCGAATCTCACCGGCAACTTCGAGCAGCGACTCTCACGGATCGCGGACCGAACCGCCACTGACACCGACCGCGAGATGACGATCAGTGATGTCAGCGCCTCCGTCGAGACGAGAGACGGGGTTGGCGTGATCCGTGTTTCCGCCGAATGGAGCAACCTGGCAAGCGTTTCGGGCGACGAGCTGACGCTCACCGAGCCGTTCGCCAGCGAGTTCCAGCCCGACCGGCTGTTCGTGGTCGACCCACCTGAGGGCTACCAGCTCGCAACTAGTAGCCACAAGCCTGCCAACACGGACGCGGAGACGGTTCAGTGGACCAGTGGTAGTGGTATTGACCTCTCTGGATTCAGCACCACGTTTGCGACCGACAGCTCAGAGTCGCTTCCCATACCGCTTACGACGGTGCTTGCGCTTGGACTCGTGAGCGCGCTTGGATACGCAGGTCACCTCACCACCGACTTCGACAAAAACAGTAGTACAACCAGTCAATCGCGCCTATTTTTGAACTGTCCTACTCGTCGTCGGACATACCGGTCGACATGTATCGTTCGCCGCTGTCCCAGAAGACTGTAATCACGTGTGGGTCATCGACGCCCGACTCAACAGGTCGTTCGGCGACGCGTTTGGCAGCGATATTCGACCCCCCCTGCTAGACTGGCTGACGAATTCCGTATGCATTGAGCGAAGGACTCTCAACTTCAGAGTAATAAAATAGAGATTAGCCGGGGGTGTATGCTGAAGGTATTTCTGAAGAAGAACGACAGGCACAATATACTACAGGGTTGTGATATCTATGATATAGAGAGCGTTCTCCGCGAGTGCATTCATCTTTATACCTTGTCTCCAATCATTTTCATACTCTTCAAAAAAATCATCAAAAGGGGTACTCCAGAAACGGCTATCATCTTCGATATAGGCGTTGGACACACCGACCCAAAGCATCCATTACAGCTTGGAACAAAAATAGAACTTGATCGCATAACGGAGAAAATATGTTTCAAATAGTTCTCTCGAAATAATATAGCTTCAGTCCCTCTTAGAAGCCACATCCCGCAATACGCTGTGAATACATTCACGTGAGTGCGTACTCTTAACAGAAAGTAGGTGGACTGACGAATATGAGCAATGACCCTAATCATAAATCTATGCTTGCCCATGTGCTTCTACCGGTTGCGAACGAAGATGACGCATTGAAAACGGCGAGAGCTCTTGAACCATACAAGCCAAATCATGTGACGACAATTCACGTTGTCGAAAAGAGCAGTGGCGCGCCGGATAAGACATCAGTCGAACAAGCTGAAGAACTGGCCGAGGAGTCGTATGCCGCCATCCGGTCAGTATTCCCAGACGCCGAGGACTACACCGTGTACGGTCAAGATATCGCAGCGAAGATATTTGAGGCAGCTGATGAGGTCTGTGCAACTGCCATTGCCTACCGGTCTCGTGGCGGGAACCGTCTTATGCAGTTTCTCGCTGGCGATATCTCAATAAAACTGGTTACCAAGGCTGATTGTCCCGTCATCGCACTCCCCCGTGAGGAGGAAACATGAGTGAGGAAGACCTCGCTAAGGATCTCGGACCACTGGCGGCTCTGACCATCGGTATCGGGACGATGATCGGTGCGGGTATTTTCGTCCTTCCGGGAGAGGCGATCCTCAAAGCCGGCTCGATGGCGTCAGTCGCGTTCATCGTCGGTGGCGTCATCGCCATGTTCACCGCGCTGTCGGCAAGCGAACTTGGGACAGCGATGCCCCGCTCGGGTGGGGCGTACTACTATGTCAATCACGCGCTCGGTCCCGTGTTCGGCTCTGTCGCCGGGTGGGCTAACTGGCTCGGTTTAGCCTTCGCCAGCGCATTCTACATGATCGGGTTTGGACGCTATATTGCCCGGATCTTCGGTCTTAGTGGTAGTGTCGGTGTTGCGCCGGTGTCAATAACTATCGTGCAACTCATTGCACTTGCTGGTGGAGGCTTCTTTATTCTCATCAACTACGTTGGTGCGAAGGAAACCGGTCGACTCCAAAATATAATCGTCGCCCTGCTGGTCGTTATTCTCGCAGTGTTCACGTTCCTTGGGACGCTTCGGGCTGAGCCAGGGAATCTCCCTGATGCCCGCGGTGTTATGACGACGCTGGAAACCACGGGACTCATTTTCGTCTCATATCTTGGATTTGTCCAGATTACGAGTGTGGCAGAAGAAATCAAAGACCCCGGGAAGAACCTTCCACGGGCGGTCATCGGCAGCGTCGTCATCGTGACCGTCATTTATGCACTCGTACTCGTCATTATGAGTGCGGCTGTTCCACAGGGATTCATTGCGGATATCATCGGCTCCGAAGCCGAAAATCCCATTGCTGTTGTTGAGGTTGGGCAGTATATCCAAGGGGCTGCAGTGGGTGGGGCACTCCTGTTCGGTGGCTTGCTCGCTACCGCCTCCAGCGCAAATGCCTCCATTCTCGCATCCTCGCGTATCAACTTCGCGATGGGTCGTGATCGAATCGTTGCGCAGTCCCTCAATAAGATACACCCTCGATTCGGGACACCCTACAGAGCAATTGGCATTACTGGTGGGCTCATTCTCTTATTCATTATCATCGGTGATCTGACGCTGCTTTCGGGTGCTGCATCGGGTCTGCATCTCATCATCTACGGGTTATTGAATCTTGCACTCATCGTGATGCGGTATGTGAACCCCGAAGAGTACACACCCGCGTTCACCGTGCCGCTGTATCCACTAGGACCGATTTTCGGCATCGTCTTTTCATTTGCATTGTTAGTGTTTGTTACCGGAGATGCCCTGTTGCTCTCCTTTGGTATCGCTATCGCAGCGGTTGTTTGGTATGGGTTGTATGCCCGTTCCCGGACCGAGAAACGCGGAATTCTCTCAAAATATATCACCTCACGCTCCGAGGCGATTCCTGATGCAGCCGTCAGCGCGGTCACTAGTGTTCAGCCAGATGGTGGACAGTACCGCGTGATGGTGCCGTTGGCTAATCCTGAAAATGAAAAAGAACTCATCACACTTGCCAGCGCTATCGCCAAACAGCGCAACGGAACAGTGGTCGCCACGCATATTGTCACCGTTCCTGATCAGACAGCGCTCTCGGCCGCTGCCGATCGATCCGATGAGATAGACGGCACCTCAGAGCAACTGCTCGAAAACGCCCGCAAAGACGCTGAAACGTTCGGTGTCGATATCGAGACACACACGATCCTGTCACACAAATCCTACGAGGCTATCTTCGATGCCGCACGCACACACACCGCGAGTCTTGTTGTGATGGGGTGGGGTCCGGATTCACACGGGTCACCAGGACGGGCCGAATCAGCCATGGACGAACTGACCGAAACGGTCCCCTGTGACTTCCTAGTCTTCCGTGACCGCGGGTTTGACCCCTCACGTATCCTGATTCCCACGGCTGGTGGTCCAGACTCTGAGCTGTCAGCTCACATTGCGAAGTTACTCCAGTCCGAATACGACTCCGAGGTGACACTGCTCAATATCGATGACGACCGCGAGGCAGGCGAACAGTTCCTCCAAGATTGGGCGATCAACAATGGATTAGGGGACGCCGAACTCCGTGTCAAATCCGGTAACATCGAAACGGCAATCCAGAACGCATCTCATGACTCTACACTCTTAGTTATCGGTGCGACTGAGGAGGGATTGCTTCGTCGACTCGTCTCAAAATCGCTTGTGTTGGACGTGGTCACTGAGGTAGAGTGTTCTGTCCTGTTAGCAGAGAAACATCGCGATCGTGGGCTCATCGAGCGGTTACTCTAGGGATGGGTTGGGTACCTCCTCGCGGGGGCTGGATTCGACATTGCGAGTGTCGACTACTGGGGATCGGTGTTGTTCCGCGACGGGAATATCTCACTCAATATCGATATGCTGATGATCGCGTCGCTGATGGTCGGTTCCTTCATGCCCGCGTACGCCTCTGGTGATTTCCGGATCCGGAAGCCGAAATTAAACCGAGTCCCGAACTACGCGACGAGTGGTCTCCTGATGGCTGTCGGCTGGCGGCTCGCGGCTCGCGGCTCGCCGCTGGCTGTAATATCGCAAACCTATTTTCTGGGGTTGCGCTGCTTTCGGTCCACTCATTTCCCGTTGGCGCAGGCATCATCCTCGGCGTCTACGTGATGACACATTACATATACCGCGAGGTCGGCTGTGCGATCTGATTTGGCGTCTTGTCCGAATTGAAATCGGCGGTACGTTCGATGGCGGAGCAACAGGTAACAACGTAGTCTCCCGTGGACTGAATGGTGAAACCCTTCTAGAACCCGCCTACTCAGGCGTCTGCAGCCGCGCCAGTTTCCAATTCAAACGTCCATTCCTCGTAACCGCCAGCCATGCTCGCAACGACCACGTCGTCCTCGACGCCCTCGTAGCTGCTGATCAGCATCGCAGCCTGTTTTGAGGACTCCCCGACAGGACATGCGCACACTACGTCAGTGTCGTCCCAGTCGATGTCGGGGACGCGTGATGGAAGATCGCCCAGCGGAACATTGATCGAACCGGGGATATGGCCCGCCTCATACGCTTCGGACGATCGGGTATCGATGACACGGAGGTCGCCGCTCTGGGCGCGCTCGTTGACCTCTTCGGGGGTGAGTTCCTCCACCATAATTATTCTTTAGATAGGGAAATCTGATATCGTCCATCGCCCGACTGCCACACTTTTGCGGTCGCGTCGTCGCCAACCGCCTTCGGAACGTTCTCTGTACTCGGGACGTGGTCCTTTTTCGCCTCGACTTGTGGGTACGGACAGACCTCGCCTGTCATATCCTGTACCCCAGTTGCGTCCTCTGGGAGCGCCTCGACGGTTTCATCGTCGAGTTCGCCGGGCATCTCGACGACATCGTTCCACGATAATTCACTCATATAATTTTGTAGGCTCCTTCATAAAGAATGGTTTTCGTGACCGGCAGACTTCTCCCGTATCTCTGACGGACATCTGATACGTACGACCGTGATGCAACCCGAAACCCCGTTTTCGTCGGACTCTTATTCAGGAGCAGTAAATAATAAACATGACTGGACAGACCATCGACGAGTCGACGATCTTCGAGACGCCGCTGCTCGAACTTGATCTCGGGTTGGAGAGCAATGCGTCGGTGTACGCGAAAGCTGAGTGGTTCAATCTCTATGAGGCATCTCACGGCGGCGGGTCGATCAAGTCTCGGATCGCAAAGGGAATGATCGACGGAGCGGAGGAGCGCGGTGATCTTGACCCTGGCGTGACTGTAATTGAGCCTACGTCAGGCAATACCGGCAGCGAGGTCGCGCGGCTCGCGACTGCACGGGGGTACGATGTTGAGATTGTCATGCCTGATAACGCGGCCGGCGGTAAGATTGAGGCTGTCCGTGACGCAGGCGCGGAAATTCATTTTGTCGACGCGGACTTAGGATACGACGCGGTGATTGAGCGCTGCGAAGAAATTATTGCCGCCGACCCTGAAATGTACTATCGACCGAACCAGTACAAGAATCCTGATAACCCGGGGACTCACGAGCGGACGACCGCGCGAGAGATCTACGAGGCCACCGACGGTGAGGTGACCCACTTTCTTGCTGGCGCCGGCACTGGAGGGACGATCACCGGGACGGGTCGCGGGCTGACCGACCTGACCGACGGGAATGTCGAGATCGTCGGATTCGAGCCTGAGGAGCCGCTCCACGCCATTGACGGGCTGAAATACCTCCGCACGGGCGACCACTATCACCCAGAGACATACGACGAGTCGATACTCGATCGAAAGCTGTACGTTTCGACTGGTGACGCGTACGACTGCGCTCGCGCCCTGCGCGAACGATACGCTACTGACTCCATACAGATCGCTGACGCTGGGCAACACGACAAAGAAACGATCCAAGAACATCTTCGGGTCGACGACCAGTTCGTAGTGGGGACCTCAGCTGCTGCGGGTGCGGCTGCAGTCGCCGCTCTTGATGAGGCCGGCGACCTCGCGGACGACGACGTCGTTGTATTTATGTTGTGTGACCGCGGCGACAAGTACGCGGACATCCCACTGTGGGAAGGGTACCTATAGGCGTTGCAAAGAGCCGAGACCGAATGATTACGTTACCGACCGCCGCTCGCTGCAGGGATCACCCGCACCTGCGCGTCGTCCGGGACCTCCGAGTCAAGTTCGTCAACTGGTGTTCCATCGACATAGACATTGATGAACTCCTTGATTTTGCCGTCTTCAATTACGCTATCGCGCAAGTCGTCACCGTGTTCCGCGGCATGGTTGTCAAATAGTTCTCCGACGGTCTCGCCAGTAACTTCGACCTTCGAAGTTGCCGACCCCCCGACCAACGCGGCTGGAAGCTTGATAGTAGCCATATTATCTATTCGATGTTCACCCTCAAAAGGGGCGTGTCAACGGCAACGTCGACCAGAGTCTGACACGACCTCGAGTGGTTCCAGCTGTCGGTCATCCTCTTGATGGTGGCAACAGTGACAGTCAAGATACCTTTGCCCCGGTGGTGTGGACACTTCCCCTCGTCTGTGCGTCCGTGGCGCACCTCCGAGATGGCGGCAGCAACTACCGGTGGACGCCCGGCTTAAGCGTCCGTAGACTGTAGATAGGGTTGAATGAACGATCTCGACCTCGATCCGACACAACTTGACCGCTACTCCAGACACATAATCCTCGACGATGTTGGGCCTGAAGGTCAAAAAGACCTCTTGGACGCGGAGGTATTGATCCTCGGTGCCGGTGGACTCGGGGCGCCAATTATCCAGTACCTCGCCGCTGCTGGCGTCGGAACCCTCGGTATCGCCGACGACGACGAGGTTGAGCTCTCGAACCTCCAGCGACAGATCATCCACGGTGACGATGATGTTGGGCAGAAGAAAGTCGACTCGGCGGCCGAGTTTGTCGCCGATCTTAACCCCGACGTCGATGTCGAACGTCACGACCTTCGCGTCACACCGGACAATATTGAGGAACTCATCGACGACTACGACTTCGTCGTCGACGGCACAGACAACTTTGAGACGCGCTACCTCGTCAACGACGCCTGTACCCTCGCTGAGATCCCCTTCTCGCACGGCTCTATCTTCCGGTTCGAGGGACAAGTGACGACGTTCGCAGGCGATGACGACTCGCCGTGTTACCGCTGTCTGTTCCCGGAGGCGCCACCGGCTGGCATGGTCCCGAACTGTGCGACCGCCGGCGTTCTGGGTGTCCTCCCGGGCACGGTCGGCTGCCTCCAGGCGACCGAGACAATCAAGTATCTTATGAGCAAGGGCGAGACCCTCGATGGGTCGATGCTCTTCTTCGACGCCCTCGATATGGATTTCGACAAGGTAGAGATCCCTAAGCAGGACGACTGTCCGGTCTGCGGCGACGATCCGGCTATTGAGTCGGTCCACGATGTGGAGTACACTGCCTCCTGCGCGATTGATGCTGGTGGCGACTCCGAACCGGAGATCGAAGCGAGCGACTGAAGAGCTTCCCCCCGACCAGCTCTGGAGCGATGCGAACCGGATATTTCCCGATGTACGAACTCCTCGTAAGCATCAGTCTCGCGGTTTCCGTTGAGAGAACGCGTACAAAGAGTGGTGAGAATGGTCGCCTTACACGAGATTCGTTCAGTGCCCGCTTCGGACCGAGACGGTCTCTTGTTCAAACGCCTCCTCATCGTCGCGCCAGCGCCACGAACCGACGAAGGGGTAGCCGTCGAGTGCACAAATGACGTACGAATGGTTCGGCCATGTGGCCCGCGCGGCGTCCGTCTCGCTCGGGTGTGTCGGTCCGGTCGGGTGCGAGTGGTAGAACCCGACTACGTCGAGACCTGCCTCTTCGATGGTCTCGATGAGCTCAAGCTGCTTTTCGGGGTCAATTAGATAGCGGATCTCTGGTGTTTCGGCGACGTTCTCCGCAGCGTACGTGTCTGTGACGACGCTCTTGTTACCGTCAATTCCGTGTCCGCCGGCGAGCACACCGCAGATCTCCGCCTCACCGCCATTGTATGCCCGATACACGATATCGTCGTATGCCGCCCGTGTGAATTCGATCATACTCTGAGATAGCCTGGCGTCCAGATAAGTCCGTTCTGACCGGCAAGAGGTGAGGCGAGTCAGACGAACTGGTGATCTTTGAGGATGTGACGCACGGGAAAAGTAGCGGTGTGGTTTGCGGAGTCACCGTCCTCGATTACCACTAGTAGCCTTGAGCCCTGCTGACGAGGACTGGTCGGTGTTCCCGACGCGATGTTACGGATCGCTCACGCGGATCAACAAAAGAACTCGAAGCTCAGGCGAGGAGGATACCCTTCCTCACTGTAACCTCGTCGATGAGGTGCCGGATCGCGCCTGTCGGTACATCTCTCGAATCTGCTCTCAACCGACAACCGAACAACCGAGGGTGTTGTCACTCAAAAAACGCAATCTGAGGCGGTATACAGAGAGCTAATCCGGTAGAATCAGTGCTGAACAAACCAACTCGGCACACTCACCAGCCGTCAGAACTGGTGCGTAGTCCATTTTATTGTCGACAACCTCAGATTTCGGTCCAACACTAGAACCCGAGAAATCGCGGTCGTGGGTCTCTTTGACGACGAATTGAGCCGCAATTTAAACGAACTCCCGGACACCGTCGTTAAAAAGGTTGCGCCACGCTCGCGACAGCACGGACTCGTCGGGAACCCGAGCTAAACCTAACGGCTCAGTGAGCTCCTGATATCGGACCAACTCCCATAACTATTGCCTGTGATCTCCCGGTAGATGAGGAGTCGTATTATTTCGATACTCGTACTGTAGGTATCGGTCATCCGGCAGGCACGATCTGAAAGCGAGTCCACCAAGCTCGGCATCTCAATCGTTATGCTAATTTCATACGATGAGGGTTGCGTCGAAATCAGGATGATTGCCGACTAACAGCAATCGTCAGTATCGCAAGCATCGTCGTAGTCGACGCCGATTTGATCGGTGATCGCATCGTTACACTGTCCCAGCAGTGAGTCGAACTCGAGCTGTATCGACTCCTGTTGGGCGTTACGGAGTTCCTCGCCGAGTGCTTCAGCGGCCGCGAGCACGTCGTCGTCAGTAGTGCTCAACAGCACCCACCTCCCGATGTCTGGGCGAACTCCATGCCGATGTGCTCGCTGATAACGTCGTTCGTCTCTCGAAGCAGCTCAATGAGTTCCGATTGTGCCGCTCGGTGTTGTTGAATGGTCTCGTTGTCCGAGAGATCGGATTGAAGCTCTTGGAGCTCAGCCATGAGCTCTTGATCGAAGTTCTGTTGCAGCTGTTGTTGTTTCTGGCGGTAGGTTTCGAGCAGTTCTGTTGCTTCTCGGTCAACTTCAAGCTGCTCACTCGCCTCGACGAACTGCTGGTAGGTTTCGCTAGCTTCAATGGCGTCGATAAATACCTGCAGTTCGGCTTCGACAGCATCCTCGACAGTGTCGACTGATTCGGCGTCGCTCATTGCTGTGGTACCTCCGTGACCTGCTCGCCGAGAGCATCTAGCCCGGTCACTGCGTCGCCGAACGCGCTGAGTTCATCAAGATCAATCGGCTCATCCTGTCGGAGCGGCGCGAGCATCATGGGCGTCTCGAAGCGATCCTTGATTTCGCCGAGATACTGCTGTTGTTGGTCCCGGCGGTTTGCGAAGAAGGCGTTGTTGCCGTACTCCTCCGGTAGGAGGTAGTTGGCGACGACGAAGGCGGTCTTGATGCCGACCTGATCCTTCAGGTCCTCGGCCGCCCGGTGGGTCTCCATCATCGGCGTATACTCGGGGTACATCACGAAGGCGAACGAACTCTTATCGGGGTTTTGCATCGTCTCGATAACGTTGTCGTACTAATCACCTTTTGCAGGTGCGGCGCCCTTCGTCAGTGAACCAAGATCTATGAGCCCCTTCCAGTCAGAGGGCAATTCAACGAATCGGAGTGAACATCTGACGTCTCGCAGACTGTGTCTCTTTGTCAACATCACTATTCCTTTGACCGACCTGTCTCACGTGAGCGAATCAAGCAATAATAAAATATAAATAAAATTGAACATTCCCCGATTATCTCTTGTGGTGTGCTACAACTCGCATTCAGGGACGGTAACGTCAGGTCTGCCGACCGAGACTCCAATATCTGCGACTGATGTCATTTCAAAGACAAAATAATCTGCTGGAATCGCTGTTATAAACTCATTATAATCGTTAAGAGGTTCATGTTGGTCGCTCGTTCCATCATTATCATGGAGATGACAGACTCGGATTTGATCGCCAAATTTCTCAACGAATTCTTGATACTCACACCCGCTCATATTTGCATGCCCAACGTCCAATGTCACGTCAAGTGATTCATCAACATTATCAATAGATACTGCTGATGCGAGATCAGCAACTGTTGTTGTGTGTCTAATATCACGGTCACTTATTGGTTGATTCTCAACACAGAGTGGAACGCCAACACGGTCAGCGTGGACTGCGCACTCTCGAAGTGACTTACGTGCATTATCATGTGCTTTTTGTCGCACCCACTCAGGATAGCGGCGAGGGACTGACCCAGCGTGAACGACAACACCACCAGCCCCTGCCGCAGCAGCGTCATCGAGTGTTTGTTTCACCCGTGTAACACTATTTCGGCGAATAGCATCATTGAAACTCCCCATATTCCAGTCTCGAAACGGTGCGTGATATGTAAGAGAGACATCATACCTGTCTGTGAGCACGCCAAGCGTTGCCGGTGTTGGCGTGTCTGGAAATCCTTCGAGATACTCGCGTTTGAGTTCAAGATGTGAAAGTCCCAGATCGGTAATATATCCAAGAAATGATTCGACTGAGACACCAAATCGAACATCCATCGCAGCACCGAGTTGTGGTTGTTGTGTACTCATTTTGCTCCCTCCGCGCGGTACACAGGAGCTCCTGCGACAAATGCACGAGTAACTGTCGGGGTTGGATTGGGATCGACCATTGCAATGTCAGCACGTGCACCAGTTTCGATGCGTCCACGATCAGTCAACCCAATAGCATCAGCAGGATTCTTACTGACGCGTGCAACGCGCGTCGGCAATGGCTCACCCGTATCGATGAATATCGCTGCGAGTAGCGACATTGGATGATAGTCTGTGACAAGCGCATCAACCACATCCGCCTCAATTGCGTCCGCTGTCCGGAGATTCCCCCACTGGCTTTCCCCACGAATGAGATTGGGCGCTCCCATCGTGACAGTCATCCCGGTGGTATGAGCACGCTTTGCCGTCTCAATGTTGATTGGATATTCACTAATATTGACACCGATATCATGCAATTGCGCCACCTCCGCTGGATCCTCATCGTCGTGCGATGCTACTGGAATATCTGCATCGTGTGCGCGTTCAACAATCCGACGAACTCGTTCACGAATCGTTTCCAATTCAAGACTGCCACGCTCATCAATCATCTCTTCTGCCTCTGCGACAGTATGATTCTGCGAATTGCGATAATACTCTATGAATGCATCTGTATCGCGAAACTGCCCTTTACCAGGAATATGGCTCATGACCGAAACCAATCCTGCGTCGTCAGCGTCAAGAAGCGCCTCAATTGCCTCAACACAGCGTTTTTGTGTCACTTCACACCGAGCATGAATGCGGTGGTCAGCAATGAGCTCATCAGTCTGTTCAACCGCCGTAGTAAGCTCAGCGCCAAGTTCAGGTGAACGATTTGCTTCGGGATCAACCTCAAATGAGATTGCATGAAATTTGGTTGTGATTCCAGCAGCGACATTTGCACGGTCTGCACTCGCCAACGCCATCTGTGTATCAATTCGCGCGCCTGCTCGTGGGTACAGATGTGATTCAATATCATCACCATGAAGATCGATAAGACCCGGAAAGAGATACTGTTCTGCAGCATCGATGCGCCGGTCCGCAGCGGATAGTATCTCAGTTTTGATATTTTTCCCGACTGATTTAATTTGATCTCCCTCAATATGAATACTACCATTAATTACGGTCGATGGCGTGACAACCTGCCCATTTTCAATAACAACACTCGTCACATGGGTGTCGTCATGAGATCTCTCCTGTAGGCGTTTTGACGTTGCTGTGTCACGAGTATCGTTATCTCCATCATGTGTGTGCGCATCTTGTGTTTGATTATTATTCATTGAGAGCCTCCAACGTTGGTGTCCGTCTCCGAATCAATCGAAGCGTCTGCAGTGCGATCACCAGTTGTTTTTCTTGCCTTGTCGACACCAACTGAGTCGGTCTGTGAGTGTGTCGCTGAATATGTCTCAGCGGATTCAATTCGCTCGAGTTGCGCGTCATCAAGGACAAGAATCCGATCGGCAACAGCCGATACAATATTCGCATTGTGAAACACACCGATGACCGTCGTATGATCATCTAAATACGTTTTTAGCAGTTCAACCGCAGCATCACGTGTCTTTGGGTCGAGTGCACTTGTTGGTTCATCAAGCAAGAGAAGATCGGGTTTCGGTGCGATTGCCTGTGCGAGATTGACCCGTTGTCGCTCACCTCCACTGAACGTCGCTGGGTATGCCTCCCATAATGATTCGGGAAGTCGAAGTTGCGATAATAACGATTGTGCACGTTCACGAGCCTTTTTATCTGCAAATCCCTGTTCACGCAGCGGTCGCGCGACGACATCAACTGCAGGGACTCGTGGGATCTCATCAAGAAATTGTGATGTATATCCGATTGCGGTTTTCCGTAGACGAATGATTTCTCGGTCTGGGCACGAAGTAAGATTAACATCAGTCGTTATTTTATCGCCTGATTCATTATCTTGGTTTTGCACACGCTGATGATACAGAATATCCCCATCAGTCGATTGATATGTTCGATAAATGCACTTCAATAATGAAGACTTTCCTGACCCCGACTCACCAACAACGCCAAGAAACTCACCGGCAGTAACCTGAAATGAGACCTCATCAAGTCCAACAACCTCCGTTTCATCAACCGCGTGGAGTGCAAATGTTTTTGATAATTGCTTGACCGTGAGGACTGGTCGACATGACTCTGTTCGAGATATCGATTGTGTCTGTGTCTG
>NZ_KE356561.1:3455194-3463708 GCF_000415985.1 Haloquadratum walsbyi J07HQW2 | reverse complement strand
ATCCGTCGAAACATATCGAGGACACGAGCCTGAACACTTACGTCAAGCCCTGCTGTCGGTTCGTCAAGAATAATGATATCAGGGTTATTGGCGAGTGCACGCGCGATCTGAACACGCCGTTGCATACCGCCGGAGTACGTGTGAGTTGGGTCGTCCATCCGGTCAACAGGGATCTCGGTCGCGTCAAATAAACTCCGAACCCGTTCACGGACATCATCATATCGCCGCCATCCAGCAGAAAGCAATTTTTCTGCAACATTACCGCCGCCAGAAAACTCTAATTCAAGTCCATCCCGAATATGTTGATGTACGAGACTCAGATGGGTGTTTTTCAGTTCATGTCGTGTTTGATAATCGATAGCCAAGAGATTGCCCTCATATTCTGTATATGAAACGTCACCAGCTACTTCTCCCTCATCATCTTTCTCAAGTGCAATGAGTTCTGCAAGACTTGATTTTCCAGATCCGGATTCTCCGACAATCCCAAGCACCTCACCAGCGTCGACTGTCAGGTTAACGTTTGCACATGCAATGACAGTGTCACAGACAGGACATTGATTCGTCCCAGCATCATCGCCAGTGCGTTCGATACACGCTGAGCATCCAGAGCCATATTGCTTTTTGACATCTGATACCTCAAGTAATCTCATACTCATTCGGGATCACCTACAGTGTCTCCAGAATCGGGATCACTCATTTTAGGACCCCACCTGTTAGTTGACTGTTCAAGATGATGATCGCGATCTAATTCGGGTTTTTGTTGTCGTTTGTGACAAAAGGACGCATCGTTACAACTGTAGTAGACCGATCCATCATCTGTCTCGACTTCAGTGAGATATGTATCAGTTGATCCACATGCATGACAACTGGCGCCAGGGAAGCGCTCAACCTGAAATGTGCGATCCTCAAATGCAAGTGGTTCGACCGATGTGTGTGGGGGCACAGCATAGATGCGTGCCTCCCGCCCCGCAGCGAAAATGAATAGTGAATCCGCATGATTGAGTTTCGGCACATCCCAACGGGGGATTGGAGAGGGATCCATTAGATACCGTCCAGCAACCATTGTTGGGTACCGAGCAGCAATATTAATCTCACCCCACTCAACGACAGTCTCGTACAGATGTACCCACATCTTTCCATAATTACGATGCGCATGTCGTCGACGATTCGCAGCATCAGAGCCGTCGACTTTCCGAAGTGGGTCAGTGACGGGAACCTGTAACACAAGAATTTGCTCATCGGTGAGAACTTCCTCAGGAATCCGATGTCGAGTTTGAATTATATCTGCGTTTGTCGTATCAGTCGTTGTTTCGACATCAGCGGTGTTTGATGCCAGCCGTCTAATGTTTGCTGCGTTGACCGATTCATCGGACCCTTGATCAATCACTTTGAATGTATCATCAGGTCCAAGCAGTGAGAGTGATGCCTGAATACCACCAGTTCCCCATCCACGGGCTAGCGGCATCGGTCGAGAAGCGTATGGGACTTGGTGTCCCGGGATTGAAATAGCTTTGATGATTGACCGTCGCATTTCACGCTTTGTGTGCTCATCAAGATACGCATAATTGTATCCTGACAAGTTATCATCATCAAACTTATCGAGGAGTGAATCAACGGTTTCAACAGCACCTCGCTTGGTTTCGGTCAGTTCATCTGTGGACCGATTACGTGTGTACTGATCGGCATAATCTCTTGATTGAGTTGTGACATTATCATCCTGATTACCCTCTTCGACTTCTGCGTCTGTCTCTGCATTTATCTCAGTCATCACACTCAGCCTCTGTTGTTGTCGTCCCGTCAGATTGTGTTGCATGACTGCTGTCACTATCTGCTGTTCGTTGTCGAATCCCCCTGATTCGATCGAGAATCGACTGAAATGTTACATAATGTGGTAACTTAAGATGCTCAATAAATCCAAATGAATCCATCCCGTCGATAACATCTAACACAAATTCCGGATCTTCTGCAGGCTCAGCGTCACTATCGAGTTGGATCGATGCATCAAGTATTGTCATTGCGATCGTTTTTCGCTCATTCCGTCCAAAGGTAAGCCCATACCCAACTGCAAACTGTGGGTCATCCCGCTTGGCGTAGATAGGAACGATTGCTTCGCTTTCGCTCACCTCAATATCAGTGACCGTTGCAGTCTCCTCAGTATATGGATGCTCAATCATGACTGGTAGCCGCCCAATCCGTACCTCAGCAAGCGTTGGATGCACCTGCCCATAGCCGCGAAGTGCAGAGTATCCAAGTGCAGTCATTGCTCCTGTTTCGCCACGAGCTAACTCCTGTAAGATAGCATCGCGATCTGCCGGGTGAGTAAGCGACTCACGTGTCGTGTCCGTTGGATTAGTCATCTCAGTTGACTCTGGCTCATGAACGAGTCCTTCTGACCGAAGCACAGACATCACGTTCGCGAGCGATTCAGGCGCTTCCTCAGTCGTCACATCCCACTCGGCTGTTGGATCCATTGGCTCCTTTGCTCCACCGGATTGGCTTTTTCCCTCGTTGGTAAGTGTAAAATCAAGCAATCGCTGAGTATAGTCTTTTGTCGGACCGAGAATCTGCCCACCTGGAACATCCTTGTATGCTGGTGAGACTCGTCGTGTCGCGAACATCTCATTTGGGTCAACCGGGACAGTCTCGTCCCACCGCTCGAGTGTTGAACGGTACGCGCGCAAAAGAAACGCAGCCTCGACTGTATCCCCTTGTGCTTGTTTGACCGCCAGTGCAGCAAGACGAGGAGCGTAAAGACCTCCTTCGCTCATAGCTTGTGCGACTACGCGACCGAGTTGTTCTTCAATCTGATCAACAGTTATTGGCTCGGTATCTCCATCGAGACGTTGTTTCTTGAAAAGATCAGCCGCGCGCTCGATAAGCTCCTCACCAGCTTTTACAGCGACGTATCCCATCAGTGTGCCTCCGATCCTTGCTCACACGCTGATTGGTCAATCGTCGTTGATTTTGTATCTTCATGTGTCACTCTCGATATACTTACTGACCGCGGAATCGCAAGCACAGATTCAGCAGTCGTGATAATCACATCAACACCCCGTGGATATGTTGACTGTGCAATCGAAATTCGATCCAATTCTTCTGGAGGAAGTCCGATTGTTACTGTTCGGTCTGTCTCTGCTGGAACACCTGGTCCATCAATCCTAACCACATCGTGATTGATAGTACCATCACGTTCGAAGGCTGAACGGGACGGGGACGATGACGATGACGCTGGTGTTGTGAGTGTCTCAACTCGATATATTACTGTCGCGCCATCACTTGGTTCAAGCAGTGTCCCACGCGAGACATTACGAATATCCCATGATGGTGTTCCTCGCGTGTGAATGATATCTGCCTCATCTGCGTCAGCGGCTTCATATCTTCCTCGTGCATCGAGTGCACTTCTAAGTTCTTCATCATCTATCTGTGCTTGAAGTTCATGATCAACGAGTGTCGCAACAACAGCATGGTCAGCAGGAGTCACGCCGACTTCTTTGATTGTCCCTGGATGAGACAATGCAGTACACAGCGTTCGGAATGTTTGGCGGGTATCATGAACAGGATCGATATCAAGAGCTTTCATAGCTCACCTTCCATGGTTTCAAATTCGACCGCAGTATGTCGACTTTCACTCCATGTTTCGTCTCGTTGCTGCTTTCGGCGCTCAGCCACAGTATCAAGTGTATCCTGAATTACCTCCGCATGCGCGTGCTTTCCAGCAACCGCAGCATCAACAATCGCTCCTGAAAGCGCTGCTCGTTCCTGTTTGCCCGGGTACATCGCAAATCCCTGTGCATCATTGAGCGTAACTTCGGCAGGTGTGACCACAACCTCACCAAGATTAAACTGCTGATGCTCAACAGGGTCCGTGACCTGTTGCATCAGTAACTGTGGATGTGGCTCTTGTAGGACTGACAACGAGGGGTTGGTCGAGAGTACTCTATTTGCGAGAGTACTGAGCGTTTCTACTCCCGTATGCGCAATCTGCTCAAATCTGATTGTCCGGTTATCTCGGTCACCTTGCTGCATATACTCATGATGCTATAACAATTGCATAAGTCTGCGCTAAGTACTCTCCATGTCGTCACTCTAAGGCTGGTTGCACTCTCATATCATAATATTCCGTATAGACGGCTACTAATAGCTATATTTTCTATATAATTAGCTATATCAGAATAGATGTTTACTGGTTGTTTATCGAATCTATGGGTCGAAAACTTCGTTTTATGATTCATTATTGACGCTCTGTACTCTATGGGGACAACAATTATTCAGCAAAGTTAGCTCGTCATAGCTGATGGCAGAAAAGAAAGACCACGGTGTAAATTCAGAGCCAAGCCGTACAAATCAATCTCACAGTATGCTAACAGGTCGTCGTGGATTTATGGCTGCAGGTGCCAGTGCAACACTCGCTGGGTTAGCTGGTTGTAGTGGAACGCTCGGAGGATCTGCAAGCGGTAGCGGAACGACAATCACGATGGTATTGACGCCGGGAACGCCCTCAGATATTCGGACACGGTATGAGCCGATGCGAGCGATGATTGAAGGCGAACTTGATGATGTCACCGTTGAGATGCAAGTTCCACAGGATTACTCAGCGGTTCGTCCAGCACTTAACAGTGAGCAAGCCGAGATTGGCATGGACGATGTTACACTCATTTCGAATCCTGATCTAATGGATGTATACGGAACAACCGTCACGGGTGGGTCAGCATTTTACTTCTCGATAATGCTAACAAACGAAGATTCGAGTATCACACAACGAACAGACGTGGAAGACAGAACAATGGCGTTTGCTGATCGTCTCTCAACAAGTGGGTCAATTTTTGCAACATTCGCACTAAAAGAGGCTGGTCTGGATGTTGGTGAAGCCCCAGATGGCGACCCGGTTGATTTCACCGGATCGTGGTCAAATCATGAAGTCGCACTCGAGAAACTTGGTGCTGGTGAAGCGGACGCAGCAACTACATATGGTGGAAATGGATTGCCACACATTCCATCCTCATATAAATCTGAGTTCCCACAGCGCGTTATCGATAGTAGTTCCGCGCTGGATACACTTGACACCGAATCGCCAAAATTCCGACCGTTCTGGTTTTCATTCCCAATTCCAAAACAACCAGTGTACGCCCGAAGAACGTGGGACTCAGATTATAAAACAGAGATCGGCGATCTGCTCATCAACTCAGATGAAAGCTTAATTCAACAGTATTACCCAGAGGATTACAATGAGGCTGAATTACCATTCACGACACTTCGAGATACCTCAATGGAAGATTACCAACCTGTGATTAAGCGGCTCAATGATCTCGGCATTGAACTCGGATCGTAATTCAACTGTAGCGATCATTCATAGTTTTATCAAAATAATTATAATGAGCACACTTACTGTAGATAACGTAACAAAAACATACGGTGATGTCGTTGCACTTGATTCAGTCTCATTCGAGATTGAGGATGAGTTTGTCGTTTTACTCGGTGAATCCGGAGCTGGAAAATCAACGATGCTTCGCTGTGTTAATGGGCTAACACATCCAACTGAAGGAGAGATTCGGCTCAATGGAGACCCAATTAACGGGTCACGCCCTGATGTTGGGATGATATTTCAACAACACAATCTTGTCGATGGTGTGTCAGCGTATATGAATGCACTCACCGGCTCGCTTGATCGAACATCAACAGTTAGTAGCCTACTACAACAACAAAGTAGGGAAACAAAAGAGCGTGCTCTTGAAGCACTCCAGACTGTTGGTCTTCTTGATGAGTCACATCAACGTGTCTCACAGATGAGCGGCGGACAGCAACAGCGCGTTGGGATTGCACGGGCACTCGTACAAGACCCGGCGTTACTTCTTGCAGATGAACCCGTTGCAAGTCTCGACCCTTCGAGTGCTGAGAGCGTGATGGACTATCTGAAAAAAGCAGCAAATGTTCACGAGGTCACTGCTCTCGTCAGTCTTCATCAAGTAAATATTGCGGCGTATTTCGGTGAGCGATTTATTGGACTTCGCGATGGTGAGATACTTTTTGATGTTACACCTGAGAAGCTTACCCCGGAATCGGTTGATGAACTCTACGGGAACGTTGAGACAGTGGGGCTCGCAGATGATAGTGCTGGCAATTCAATCACAACCACTGCTACTGATACTGATTCTGATTCTGATAGTGAGACCGAACCCGATCCTGACGACAGTGATGAAACAGAAATCATCGGACGGCGAGTAGAATCATGAGTTCTCAATCATCTGACTCCAGACTCCGCGAGTTATTACAGTATTTCGGATTTGCGTCCATCGGGGACTCATCAGTTGAAGAGAAATTAACTGATCTTCGCCGCCGGAAAACAGTTCGTCGATTGTATGCTGGTCTCGGTATCATTCTAGCAACAATTTTGTTTAATGCAAGTTTGAACGCGGTTGGATTTTCACTTGCTGAGTTATTCGTACAGATTCCACAATTCACTGATGCTCTTGGCGAATACTTCCCTCCCACAACGTACTATGGGGTTCCATTTGTCGATGTCATGCAGTATTGGAATTTCATCGTCAGTGAAAATCTCTTTGCAGCCTCTCAAATCACGATTGCAATCGCGATTGCTGGGACAATACTTGGTCTTCCTGGTGCATTATTCTTCGGTATAATGGCGAGTGAGCGCGTCGTCCCATACCCATTCAATTTTGCATTTCGTTCGACAATGAGCCTCATCCGTGCGATCCCGGCGCTTGTGTGGGTCTTGATTTTGATTCCACTTGGTGGGGTTACGCCATTTACTGCGACACTTGCGATTATGATCGATACGACAGGCTATCTTGGTCGACTATTCACTGATGAACTTGAAGAAATCGCAGATGGACCAATCGAGGGGATCCAAAGTACCGGTGCGAATAAAAGTCAAATTGTCTCCTTTGGTATGCTTAGTCAGGTATTCCGACAGTTCATTGCTTGGATTGCATTCGATCTTGAGCACAATGTGCGAGTCGCAATTGGGCTTGGGCTTATCGGTGCAGGCGGACTCGGGCTTGAGCTTGATATCCAGCGAAAAACATTCCACTACACTGAAATGATGGCTTGTATTCTCCTTGTTGTTCTCCTGGCTGGGTCAGTTGAACTTCTTAGCCAGCGCGTTCGTTCATACCTTCGCGATGACGATGAAATTGAAGAGACGGGGATCCTCGAAGCAATAATTACCGCCCCTAAGAAGATTATCAGCTCAACAGCTGGTCGACGTGAGCGCTGAGTAGTCATGTATATCGAGTCGCACGGACCGACGCGTATCGATTCGCTCAGCCCAGAACCGACATTACAGGATCCAGTGTATATTACCGAAAGTGAACTGGGCACGTGGACAGATATTCGCTCGTATGCTCGTGTCAACGAGTCAACTATTGGTGATTACAGCTATGTTATGGAACGTGTTCAATTAGACTATACAACTGTTGGGAAGTTCGTGAGTATTGCTGCCGATGCTCGATTGGGACCGACAAATCATCCGATTACCCGCCCAACTGCACATCACTTTAGTTATCGTACATCAATGTTTGATCTTGGCACCGATGATGAGACCGTCTTTGAGTGGCGGGCAGACCAGCCGGTAACTATTGGTCACGACGTGTGGATTGGTCATGGCGCAACTATCCTGCCAGGTGTCGATATTGGCAATGGTGCCGTCATTGGCGCAGGTGCAGTCGTTACTGATGATATCTCTCCATACACTGTCGTTGCCGGTGTCCCTGCAGAAATTATTCGCCGCCGATTTCCGCCGGAAACAGCAGCTCGCATTGAGTCGACTGAGTGGTGGCACTGGGATCATGAAACGCTCAGTGAACGGATTACTGCATTCCGTGATCTTGAGATATTTCTTGAGAGATACGCCTCTTCTGATTCGATGGCGAAGTAATCTGAGTGGTACCAGCGAGTATGGAATTCCTCAAAACACAGGACCATTACTGAACGACCACGACCACGCAACTTACTCAGCCGTCAGAGACGGCCCCGTTGAGGATGTGGCTTCCAACGAAGATTCCTTCACACTCCGACTACACTCTACATCGGAGAGAGTTATTCGCTGTGGGGTGTCCACGGTCCGCTCTAGACTCTCTTTCTCAACCATCTTGTTCGAGAGGTTGAGCTTCCCTTGTCTGAACAGTGGCGAAACGATAATCACAGGTGTTGTCACCGCCTGCTTTAACGGTTTGAATTAGTTCTACGTTAGACAGTAAGTTCCCGTTAGCTTGTAGATTATAGTTTGTGGTGTCGGACATCTTTCCTCCCTACTCGTTCGCTTCGCTCACTCCTTGAGAAAGGGGAAGGGGAAGGGGTATTACCCTCCAATTTGAATAAAATAATCTAATATTACCCTCGTGTATATGTCGAAAATTCATCGAATATGATAGCAGTGTACAATTCAGTCGGCATATCCTCTCATGTTTTGTCTTATATATTTAATTACGCAAATCAATCGACTATCGTTCAGAGTTAGAGTTAAATTTATACTTATATTTTCGTATGCTCCGGTCG
>NZ_KE356561.1:3452746-3453814 GCF_000415985.1 Haloquadratum walsbyi J07HQW2 | reverse complement strand
TACTACAGGCGGTTTTCTAAATGAGTGTCGGAGGAATAACTTCTAGAAAGGTGTCCATATTCCGATATAGGTATTATTGACACTGTGCTCCGAGGGTGTGACTGAGCGAAATCTCCCTCGTCATGAGAAGACTCTTTATATTACAACAAACGAACTGACTTTGAGAATCTGTAAAGATATCTACCGTCGCTCACAACATTGTTTAGCTGTGCGGCTACAGTTATAGCCCAATTGATAGATAGTTAGACCCCCCGTCTGCGATATGAAAATCCACACGGGTAGAGACGCTCAGACCGCACTAAGAAACATTTTTTATTTTACACGTCAACGATTATACGTTGAATCTACTGCTGTGTAGCTTCGGTCGCTAATGTATCTGCTCTGCTAATAAGATTCTCCTCTGTTTCAGATACATGTTCAACACTGGACTCACCGAAATCGCTCAAGAGGTTTTGCACAGTATTTCGCTGCTCAACGAGATGAGATGCGTTAGTGTCACACTCTCCACGAACCTGTCTGACCAGTAATTCACTATCGGTATGTATGTTAACTGAAACACCAGAAGAGTCGTACTCGTTTTGGATCCACTCCAGTCCCCGAATGATTGCTTGATATTCTGCGAGGTTGTTCGTGTATTGTTCGCCTTCTCCGAGTAACTGGCTTTGTTCAGTTATCTCTGTTCCGCCAGCTGAAACAATGTACCCAATACCTGCTTTTCGATCGGTCTTTGATTGATTGTTGCCTGAGGCACCGTCTGCTACCAGAATCAATCGAGTCTTATCAGCTGACATTATATTCTATCTAATGATTATGATTCCAGAAATATGGTTATTCTGTCATTCATTACTGGTTCACTGTCACCGCCAGGGAGGATCCGTCCACTCTGCGGGCTTCGAACTGTGTTCGGTTCGAGGCAATACGATAGAGCTGATAACACGTTGAAACGCATGGCAGATCCATATGTTCACACAGTTACATCCGGTTCGCCTCATCTAGAAACTCATCGTAGGAAATGGGCGACATCTGATCGTTTGATCTTGGATGTTGACACGTCCTCATTATGTGTTC
>NZ_KE356561.1:3381456-3452696 GCF_000415985.1 Haloquadratum walsbyi J07HQW2 | reverse complement strand
CGTCGTCGTGACTGTATCAAGACGTTCTAAAAGATCTAACACAGAGACACTAGCTTCATTCTCGGTTACTTGTGATCTATCGGTGAGCGTTGCTGATAATGTATTAATATCTGTCTGCATTCTCTTATCAGAAGCATGCTTAGTAGATTCAGAAACCTCTGTTTGTGTGTCACTTGTCTTATTGAAATTTGTTGTTGTCGTCTCTGAAGCTGTCTGATCATGAAGCCGTGATACAACGTCTGCAGACTCATAGACGCATTTATTATCAACGACGTAGGCTTTCCGAACAATATCATCAGTTTTGAGATCTTGTAATAATTCCGAAAGATACTGTTCTGAGATACCGACTCGGTCTGCAAGTGCTGTCTTTGTGGGTGGCGCCGTCTGATCAATTGTATCAATAACTTGAGCGAGCGTTGCATCACGACCTTGACGGGCAGTATCATGTGGTCGCCGCCACGTTCTATCAGACATAATTGCTAAATGATAATACCGAATGAAATAGATAACCTACAGACTGTACAGTGTAGTATATACTAATATTAGCTATGTATATACCTCATAAATCTTATACAGAGTAGCAATCGCTTGAACTTTTAATATCGCAATTTTTGCTCAATATCATCTTATATGACTGATATTGAGATTCTCATTATCTTTAGTATGCTCTATAGTCAAAGATAGTCCCTTATAACGAGAATATATCTATTGAACATTAATTAGTAGACAAGTCCACTCATATAAACTATAATGTAATCACACTTGTGGGTCTATAGTGTATGGAGACACGGAAGGTGCAACTCTCAGGCGGGACTACGTTTACAGTCTCACTCCCAAAAAAATGGGCGCAAGAACATGGTATCGGTTCAGGGTCCGTACTTGAACTCCACCCAAGTGGTGATGGGTCACTCCTGATCGAGGCAACTGCTGATCGCTCTTGTGCGGACAGAGGTGTCACAGTTGATATCTCAACAATTTCAGAAACAGCCCTTCGACAACGGATTCTTGCATTACACGCTGTCGGATTTGATACTGTCACGTTGCGCGACAACGCCGGCAATGGGTATGAGCAAGCTCGTATCGTTGAGGAAACACTTCGAGAGTTGTCCGGATTTGAGTTACTTGAAGTCAGTGAACACCGTATCAAACTCACCAACTTAATTGATGCACAGAATGTTGATATTAAAAAAAGTGTGCGACGATTGCGGTTGGTGACAGTTGCGATGCATCGTGACGCTATTTCAGCGGTGATCGCCAATGATAGAAAACTTGCCGAACGCGTGATCGATCGTGACGATGAGGCCGATAAGCTTTTTCGAATGATCACACGTCACTTCCGCCGATCATTGACTGATTTATATGAAGTCGAAAAGCTCGCACTCGATCGAGATGAGTTATTCGAATATTATTATACTGCCCGGCAGTTTGAACGGATTGCAGACCACGCTGAGAAAATAGCTCGATTTACTCTCAGACCTGATGCTACTATCCCTGAGAGCTATACAGAAACGTTGTCATCGCTCGGTGACGCAACGCGAAGTATAATCACTGATGCTGCAGATGCTGTCCTCACTGATGGCGATATTTCAACAGCAAACACTGCAGTCACCAAACATCAGGATTTATCAACGCAACTTACACAGTTAGATCGCGAACTTTACGATCACGATATTCCGAATGAGGCGTATATTCTTGGATTGCTTCTTGATAGTCTGAAACGAAGTGCGGAATATGGGATAAATATCGCAAGTATTGCGATTCAACAAATCACTCGGGCAACAGTTGATACGTCCTGATGATCGTATCACGCACTCGTCAGTAATTTTCAAAAATATTCATATGTCTTATTGATGTTAGCTCCGCTTTACGATGATTGAGTCTCGTATGCGATTCAATAGTTTTCACCATTCGCTTGCTCTCAGAATCACATAAATAATACTCAAATTTCTGATCCCATCTTCAGTCTTTTTGAGTTCTGTTTCGCTTGTTGTTGTTTTCTGGGGAGTAGTATAATAAAGTCCATACTACAAACAGTGACATTTCAGACAGAATAACGCAAACCCAGATTATCGATGCGAATTATGCATGTACCGTCGACTCGCGTATCTACAGACATCAAGGCGAGTGTCTCGGGGCTTGTCCCCGAGGTCGAGGTACTTCACAGCCTATCCATTCTGCTGGTACCCCTAAGACGCAATCGCAACTTGGACATGTAATCAAGCTGGTATCTGTCTGTGTACTGCGGTCAATCGACTCAAGACCGTCGGCCGACTCAAACCAATCGTCATTCTGTGCATCCGCTGTGTACCCGCATTCAGGACATTTCGCCATGTTAGCAAACTCATCCTGGGATAATAATTAATCCTGTCGCTCACCCACTCGCTCTCTTCACTATTGAATTGAATTGAGTTGAGTTGAGTTGAGTTGAGAGTAGTATGCGATCATAACCGCGACTCCTGTATTCGTGTTTCCGGTGTCAAAATACCCATGTTGAGGACCTCTATTCTCTCTCACTGTTTTGAATATCAACCGTGAGAATATGCGGGCGCGGTCCGGCGAAACCATGACCACTGTCGGTATCGACCGGCGTCGTTGAGGCGGGAAAGTCGAGATAACAAAACCACCTGGAGAGTATTGCCGTTTGTAATCCGTTAACAGTTGCTAATCGAAAAATAATCTATTGAAAAAGTACCGGACTGCGAGGAGATCAAGGGCTCACAGACACAGTGCGTGACCGAATGGAAAACTCTCGGTGAGCCTGTAGTATAGGTCTATTAGCATCAACCTACGTACATGATTTAAACTATTAATATGCAGTGTCGAGAATTCGAGCTCCAGATGACAGATCGGTGACTGCACCCACCCAAATCAGTCGCGCTAGATGTGTGGCTATTGTAGATTCGCGCCTTGTGTAACATCTATAGGTGATATAGTACACTAGATACCCTTCGCTCCCGGCGCGAGTACTGCGTCCACAGGTATGAATTCAATCAATCTCATCAAGAGTGATGCAAAAGCTGCTCTTATCGTGATAGCACGGGATCTTGCCCGTGAAGTGACTGCTCTTGAGGAGGATGTATCAGTAGAATCTGCAACTGGAGAGTATTATCATAATGTCTGTACGTCGTTGATTCAGACTCATCTCCCCAAATTAAATAATATGGGTGTGATTAAATACAGTGATAGTCGCAAGACTGTTTCACCTGATCGAAATATTCTACCGCTCATCGTAGTGGTTACATTACGTCTACATCACCAGTGGCTCAGATGCTTTTCGACGACACTATTGTAGATACTTAGACTGCTAGAGGATTATCGTATAAGGATTCATCTAACGACTGGCGACATACGCAACTGTGAGATATGCAGTGACAGAAATCACCTCGCAGGGTAGCTGATCATTGTTCCTGTGTACATGAACTCGCCACTAGCCGTTCGATAATACAATTATTGGGCTGGACAGGTTCGTCACAATCGTAGCACTCAGCAAATACTCGTGTTTCATTATCAACCACATACTCCAGTAGTATGGTCTCCGCTGGGAGAATTCCTCCGCAGAACGGACACGTCCCGATGTCTGTCTTTTTGTCTGTCATATGAATATGGAGTTAGATGTGGATTATCTCCGGTCTAAATGTACATAGACATCATTGCGTCAAATAGTTACGCAAACAAGGATACAGCCAATCTAGTAAAAATCGCTGGTGAGATAGACGCTCAGCGAAAATCAAGCGATCATCTGTTGGGTTACATAATAGAAAGTTAGACTCAACATAGTACTGAGCAAAGCCGTTCCCACTGTAGCTCGAATATAATTAAATCAACAAATACACTTTTTCATCGCTTATTTATACATACATACCATTATATATCATATATATCAATGCTGTCTTTCTCGTCCAGTGCAAGTCAATCGTTAGATACTCATACCCTTGATGGGGTCAGATACACTGAGGATCAAACGCAGTTTGACCTTACAGTGTATGGTAGATTCGTTGAGGTAGTTGCGGGTGTCAAAGTTGCCGATGATCTCCCTGCTAAGGAACACTACCGAATTAGAAATCGAATTGAAGCGTTTATTCATGACGCAAAACGCTATGATATATGGACACCAGAATTGCTTGAAGTATACCCGAATATCGACTCGTTATCAGAGGTTACTGCACTCGCTCGTGCACTCCGACAACATGAAAAACACCACACTCTCTGATTAACTCAGTTGATTCGAAAATAAGTCCTGAATATATGCTGGTCAGGGCGTTTCTGGCTCACGATTCCAACGTCGGCAATCATGTATACTGATGTGCGACGACACGAGATGAACCGTCAGTCAGGACTTGATTTTTCGATACTTGTTATAGGTCTCGTGACGGGGTACTTTTTCTTCCAAACTATTATTTGACCGGAACTATCAATCATCTTCCTCATTGTGCTTATTCCCACTTCCCTGATATCTCGCTTATAAGATATTTCAGGGTGATTTGATATTTCAAGAATTTCAAGGGGAATTCAAGAGACAAGAACATAATCTGATGACCTGATGACTAGCGTATCGCTCACTCTACATTGTGTGCTCGTTTTAGTAGTATCAAGTTGGAATTAGTACAGCGATATCATTTAATTGGATCTCCATATTACAACAAAAATACTGACTTGAGGATCTTTAGAGAAATATACTGTAGTTGCACACATTCGGAGAGTTAGTCGTGTCATTACAGTAGTCAGGTATATTATGTTATATTATATCAGCTGAGAAATAAAAATAAAAAGTAAAGATATACTTATTGATAACTGTCTTGCGTCTATCATGTTTATTGGAGCTTCCGTATTTGATATCGATGTATCCGGACTGTTTCTAGGGGTTGGCGTGACGGCATCTGGATTATTTGCGATGATGAACGGAACCAAAGATTTGAATCGGGCATGGAAAGTATCCGCCACCGATTTAGTATCGATTAGTGAGGCTGTTGCGACTGATGAATTGGTTCAGATCACTGGGTCTGTTCAGCCATCACGATCGAGTAGTGTGATTGTCTCGCCAGTCCGAAATGAAGAGTGTGTAGCATATGAGTATCAAATTCGCTCTCAATTGAGCGATAATTCGACGAACATCGATTCTGGGATCAAATATCATCCATTTAATAATTCTGGTGGGACAGCAGAGACAGTCGTTGATCCGACTCAAAAGAAGACGGTCACTGGGGCTCATAGAGTATCAAAAAAATTGATGTTGAGAGAGGTGACATGGATCCATCGGCTGATGTAAATGACTCAGGCAGTGTCCCAAATCCGATTGGGTTGATCAAGGGAACGATCAGTACTGGCGAGGAAATAACCGTTGTCGGAAAGCCAACCCGGCGTCAAATGGAGCAACCGAAGAGACTAGTATAGATGCAAATGCAGTTATGGCACCTGACACGGGTCATCTAAATATCATAGACACTTTAACAGGAACCACTGCAGTGAAAATAGGCGCTTGGGGTGTCCTTTTCTCAGTTGTTGGATCTGTGTTTTTGCTTGGTGGGTTAATCTTTCTTTTAAGAAATCTCGATAGTCCGCTGTGATGAGAATAATCTTCTATTCTCAATAGTGATAACGTCGCGAAACCCGGTTCCGGAACCGGTCAGGGGCGATTTGCTACACACAGCGGTGAAACAGTCAGTAGTCAACTGTGTCAATTGTCGCATAATGAAGATTCACGAAACAACTAAGAGTCTCTTTTCTGGATGTACGGGCTTCCTGATACTGATCACGAGTGAGTGCTCACTGTTTGAAATAGTGACATCGGTTGCATATCTGATAGCCGGTATCCATTCTACTAATATGCATAGACACAGGCGTTGAGATAGTCATTCGTGGCTGACGCCCATGCATACTCTGGTATACAGAGAGGGGGAGGGGTTTTCGCACAGTCTGGGCGAATATTGTGGTCTGCGCCAAGTCGATTGGGAATCAGGCTGATCAGTGAGCACCCGAGTTCTATGAGTTCCGTCGACCCCCGAGGGGAGGACACAGAATTGAGGGCTGACGAGAAAAGTTTAGTATAATCCGCCGATAGCGTGACTATTGCCTGTGTTTCAGGCATGGTTTCAGGCAGACCACTGTGGGGTTGAAGCTGAGAATTATACCAACTCTTGACGGTCATTACACCTACACCTCCCTCAGCGCTATCGTGGAGTGCAGTCGGTAGCGAGCCCTCTGTTCGCTCACCACAGAAAGTAGTAAAACAGTCGTCTTAGACGTAGGCTTCAAACTCCTCGCCGAAGGCGAGAAAGTATCCAGTCCCGACAACACCGATCACCGCCGCAATTGTAAACGCGATTTCTGGGCTCACAAACTCCTAAAGATAGCCACCACCTGCAGCACTTGGAATAACGACTGTGTTCTGTAGTAGATAGTACGTACCAGTCACGCGTCCCCCCTCGGCAGAACCGACTATCAACGCTTTATAACAGGATAGGCCGGCGAAGCGAAGCCCAGAAAACGCGAATATGAGGATCATCGCCCACGAGAGCGGCATCACCGGAGCAAGGATATCGAGACCATCTATAAGAACGACTGGGAAGAGAGAGTACGCTGCGAACCCAAGAGCGACAACCGGGTTAACTCCGATGCGTTCGGCAGCCTTCGCAGCTGGAGCCATTAAGGGAAGTGCAACAAACATCTCAGCATCAAGTAGGTACCCAAAGAACGCCTCTGGTGAGAGGTCAACGCTGTATGAAAAGCCTACCAGTGAAGTTGTCGTTTCGAATCCAACTTCGTAGAACTGCGTGATTACTAGTTTGACATCCTCCTGCGCCTGAAGACGCAGGTATTCTCCTCGAATCTGTATAAATAGCGGTTCGGTGGGGTGGGGGCGATCTAGGTCTGTATTTCTGTAGGTGAACGGAGAATTAGGCATTAGCGTTGTATTGACATTGTAGTGTCCAGATCAATACAAAGCACTCTATACCAATAGTGAGCATAATAGCCTAGTCCGGATAAATATTATATAGGGTTATTATCCGGTAGAAAGTGTCTCCAGTTGCATGTTACCAGACCGACAGGGCATCAACGATCGTATCGCAAGCGCACAGTCAACACGGCGGCTGTTTCTCGCCGGACTCGGAGTGGCGGCTGGTATCGGATCACTTAGTGGTACTGCCACAGCACAAGCAACCGGACTTCCTCAAGAGTCTGGAGCAATTCTGTATGTCGTCCGCATTGAGCGTAGTCAGGCCGTAGAATATCAAGTTATTGACGGAGACGGAAATAATGAGTTATTTACCACCCAGGGAAGCGCTGACGAGGCTTTCCAGCGGGCGTTTGACGAATTGAACGATGGTGGTACTGTCATCGCCAGCGATGACACATTTCAATTCGAGGCAGCGGCAACAATGGGTGATGACACCCACCTAGTTGGGCAGGGCAGTACTCGCTTTGTCGTTACCCCGACTGGAACCAGAGATGACCCTTTCCCTACCCCATCTCAAACTAACCCACTTCCAACAGGTCACGACCTGATTCAACTCCGTGGCGACAACACCTCAGTCAGAAATATTACCTTTGACGGAGCCGGCACACAACTAAACAATCAAGCCGTGCAAGCTGATGATTGCACAGGCGTAACTATCGCGGGTAACCGCACCCTGAATGGCTTTCAGTTCGCACTGTCAATCACTCGCAGTGAGGATGCCCTCATCACAGACAACGAAGTCCTGAATCCAAATTGGTACGGTATTACCACCCGCGGCGCGCCAGCCGGGAGCGACATCGACCTCCGGCAATCGAGTGACGTGACCATTGCTCGTAATCGCGTTTCCGGTATGAAATTTAATAATATCGCTCCATACAATGTCAGCAACTTTCTTATCAATGAGAATGTTGTTTTTGACGGCGGTCATAGTCTTATTGCTTGCTCACCCGCACAGCAGGGAGCCATTGTTGGGAACATGTGTCGTGGTCTGAATACATTCGCGGCTGATCCTGGAGGCGAAGCTGGTATCGAGATCGAATATAAAGAAACGCACCTTCGCGAGGAGGTGACAGGAACCCAACGTGCCCGCTCGTATGATATTACCATTACCGGCAATGAGATAGACAACTGCCCGGTCGGCATTCTTGCCCGTACCGTTCCTGCCGACGCAGAGGATCAGGAGGCTCGCGAAACAGCCAGATCCCATAGTTTCACAATCACGGGGAACACTGTCAGCGATGCCACCGATGCCGGTATTCGTATCCGCTCAGGCGCAGACGGCGTCGTTGCAACCAACACGGTTCGGGGAGCGAGCACAGCTATCGATATCACCGATGAATTCACGACAGGGATCCAGCAGGGTCTGAACGTTACACGAGAGTGAAGCAGATAGAATCATCGCAACTACCTGCTAGTTATGTTTGCGTTTGGGTCATTTTTCATCTGACGATGGATCCGTTATATATCAAGGTGAGATATTGAACAATTCAATACTTTGAATCTGATTTGATGACTGGACATTTGATTGTCGGGGATAGACAAACGCTGGTGCTTCGGTTGTCCCCTTCGGCACGTATATTATTGAGTAACCAATCGATAGAAATGATAGCAGAATTTCCCGTGTTGAAATGGTACAATTATGAATTGAGAGTGCTTGTGGATCGGCTTTTATATCGCTAGCAGTGTATATCAATTGAAATAAGATCATCAGCTGGTCGTTATATACATAATAAAAGTACCTGAGAGGATTAGCTATATTTCTCCATCCAGAGGCGATGCAGGTCGGCTACCTGCGTGAAGATTGTGTGTATGGTGGCATCCTTTTGCTGAATTGAGGGCATATTGGCTTTTCCAATCTCAACCTTCGGAAGGTCTCTGTCATCTGAATGTTGGATATATATGACCGTCTTATTGAACACCCCTGCTGGCATCCCGATATCATTGTTCTCCATCAGAGCTTGCATGTCTGTGTCGTCTTTTTGAAGATAAAATACTGCGGTGTATTCGCTTTTGATTCCCGCTTTTTCTCTAATCGTCTTTGGTGTAAATTCATTTGCAGGTATCCGATATATATGATCCAATTCGGTATGATTTTCTGATTTCTCTCGTGAGTGTGCTGAATATGGATAAATATCGGCTCTTCCATTATTTGAGTCAATATCTATCTGAACGGTCACTTCTGTTCCAGTGAGTGATGACGTTTTATCAGTGGTGCTCACCGTAAGTCTGAGCGTCTCAAGTGCGCGTTGCATTCGCTTATCTCCGACGACTTCCATCTGTGTGCTGTCCATCATGAGTATCTCACCAGTTGTAATATTTCTACACTCAGTCGTAGAAGAATCGGACGTCACATTGTATATCTGTGGTACGAGAGCTGTTGGTCGCAGACCCAACTTCTCACTCCAGATGTACTGTGAGCCAGTCGAGACATAATTTGTCCCTGTGCCTATCGACCAGTCATTGTTATCTTGTGTTTTGATATCTCTGAGACTTCTTTCACGCAACGAGAGACCAATTCCTTCTCCTTGGTATGCTGGTCGTATCGAGAGTCCCTCCGCTTTATACCAAAGTGGTTCAGTATGCTCTCTGGAGAGAAGTGCAACGCCTATGGCGCGTTTATCTTTTTTAGCAATGTAAGCACTGTTACCTGCACTCGCAACGAATGTATGAATAAAGTCTTCGTGAAGTCTCTCTTCTGAAGCATAACATATTCCATACCCCTCATGACTGTTCCAAGCAGCCTTGTATATCTCTGGGATTTGCTCACTATACTCCCTTGCTTCAGTCGACTCAGTTATCCGCTTAATATCAATGCTGGATTGGGTATCTTTCATTCTTGAGTCTTTCTGGATAACTGAATTGGATTCGATTTCTTTTTTCCTCGAGTGTTCTGTCTGAGAGACACTAATTGGCGTGTCAATCTCACTTTGCGTCCTGCCTTTGAAGCCGGTGATTCGTGATCGTTTTCGGTGGCATAGAAAATGTGCAGATTATGAATGTGATCATATGGACACTCTGGATGTTTGTTCTCAACTCAAAGTTCTATGGATTTTAATCTGACTTTCACCAATAGCGCGGAATCCCCGCCCTCAGCGAGGGCAGTGAGCAAGGTTGGGAGGAGGCGCGTGCGATAGTTACTCAATAAAATTCATTTCCGACATAGAAGGATTAGTGATAGTCAACATGCAGGTTTCACCGACCGGTTGTGTTGAGTGAGTCTCTGTGTGAATCGCCTCGGAATCACATCCAAGCCCCAGAAATTCGTCTTGAGCTTATTTAAAGTTCAAGATCCAATAGAGGATTAAAGTCGATTACATAGTGACTGAGTAGATGGTTGAGAGAACAGAGTGGAAGGGAGTCGATGTCGGTTGTTGATCCGGTTCTTGAAGCGTTGAGAGATCCCAGAGAGTCCTGCAACCAACCCACAACCGGTCGATGTACGCAAAATTCGAGAGGGCAGTCGTGTTCAGGACACTCGGATTCGCCGGGATCCCGTTACACCGTATCAAAGATTCCGTCTAATCCCCGCTCTATCTAGGTCGTCTCAAGCTCAGAAAATCAGGAGTTCTATTATATGATGTTGCTTTCACGAGCAAATATGGCATCAAAGAGCCCTCACCGCTCGATTCCACAGGTTTGGCGCGTTGCGATTCTCGGAATGATAGCTGCACTACCCGCCACTGTGATAATCAACTGGCTTCCAAACTCCGAGGCGAGTATCGGTGGTGGGGTAATGATAATTGGGTCAATACTTGCTGGAGGCTTCGCGGCTACCCGCTCGGTAGAGCCGAGTGCTGCTGGACTCCGGACTGGGTTTTTGGGTGGTATGATTGCACTATCTGTATTTATTATCACAGAAGGCATGACATTAAGATGGTCTCTTAATTTGACTGTGTTCTTCCTCATCGCCGTTGTGATGCTTCTGTGTACATCGCCGTTTTTCGGCATGATTTTCGCTCGAATTGGTGGCTGGGTAGCAAACACCGTCGCTGACAGCAGAGCCAAACAAGCATCGTGACCAACCAATAACGAGATTCCTCCAGTGCTGTATACGTGGCGTGGGGCTATCCTGTATCCCAGTCCGAATATCAACCCAATCTGGTGAGCATTTCACTACTTAATCGACACGTTTGCTTTCGATTGAGACTAATTCTCTGACAGCACATATTGATATAATATCTGTATGAATTCTCTCGGGGTCGGGGGGCTCGTGCCTGTTTCACTCGACCAGTTGCCCCGGTTCATGGACGAGGCACCCCCGCTCCAGAGACACTTGCGCCAACAGTCGAGTTTATACAATACTGTATAAACATTCTGGGGAGTCGACTCTGTACCTTATTCTCACCAATACATAAGTATATGAGTCACCCCGGGACGACATAGTCGGTTGTTGATTGTGGTATGTAACTATTGATCTTTCAGCAGATGCATACTCATTATACTATGTCATATCAAAAATATCCTGTCTGAGATAATATGCAGTCATCTCTCATTTGCCCATATTCCTCAGAAACCACGACCGCAAGATCGCAAGAGAAGTGTGGCTATTCACCTGCATCAGTGCAATAAAAAATCTGTCGACAGATCCATCCAGAGATCCATGCAACGACAGCAAAGCCGTGGGTAGTGTTTCGATGATCTGCCTGTGTGCAGATAATTATTGCAAGCGGTGTCGAGAGTCAGACTCAGATCATCAGACTGATTCTATGACACCGTCTTGGGAGTATACAAATCATTCGCGCCGAGCATGAACTACTATCCATGACCCGTCGTCGTGACCTTTTGAAGGAGATTCCACTGTTTCAATGGCTGTCTCAATTGGTTGTGTTAACGTCTTCACTGTGGTTATCTCTGTGAATCCGACGGACTGAAGTTCACTAACAACAGCCTCCACGTCACGCCATGTCGCCTTCTTTGCCATCTCAAGTGGATACGTCTCTTTCCAGTCCAGGGTATCTGGATACGCCTCTTGACCGGCTGCGGTGTCATATAGCTCGGCGAAAAGTACCATTTGCCCGCAGAAAGGAACGATTGCGTGCCCATCTGGCGACACCACACGGGCGAGTTCACTAAATACCATTTCAAGATCATTAACATATCCGATAACCCCGAGCAATGCGGCAAGGTCGATCTCATTCGTTGTGAGTGGAAGATCTTCAGCCGTTCCATGGTCAACGGAAATCCCCCGGTCCTGAGCTAATTGGGACATCGGCTCTGACGGCTCGACGCCACGGCTGATACCAAGTCGCTCAGTAAATTTGCCGGTCCCACACCCAATTTCAATCCCCTCCGACCACGTTTCGGGAAGTTGGGCCTCGATGGCTTGCGCCTCTGAGGCAAACAGTAGTTCGTTGCGGTCAAACCATCTATCGCACGCTTCAGCAGCGGTGATCTCAGTTATATTAGTTGATTATATTACTAGATAATAATACTTCTTGATATGTCATAGCGATTTGACTGGAATAATTAGTTCAGATAGAAATGATCGACTATCATGCCCAGCACTGACTGCTCAGCGAATCATTGGTAACCGTTCTACCGACTTAGCCACGCATCAGTCACTCTAACTGGAAACCAGGACCGACCAACGATGTAGTCTCTAGTGAGGCACCTGTTGCTCCTAGTATTCGCCGCGAAGTCGTCGCTTCGCCGCCTGATGGGATTGTGTTTCAAGCCCTTAATACACAGAAAGATGAGTGTAGCTGGGTACCATTTCAAACAACCACCAAACGGTAATCTGTCGATGGATACATACCACTCAAACTGGAATACGTGTCATATGCCAGGACTGAGTGGGACCGGTCAACCAACGACCGCCCCTCGATGTCCAGAAATGTCTGTCAGTTACAAGATGATTTCGACGGCTGACACGCAACCGATCCACACGTCAGAATTGTACGACATTTATCGCGTCGAGGTGCAACATGGGAACTCCACGACTCCGCTAGCAATCAAGCAACCAGCGACTGATCAAACAATCTCGGCAGCATTTGCCGAGCGGTTTTCTGAGAGAGCCGAGAAATGGGCGGCGCTTAGCGCAGTCGAATCAGCAGACAACGCTGATACGATCAGTGCTGGAGACCACATTGTTGATGTAATCGAATGGAGCGACTCACCTGTGCCGTGGCTCGCATTAGAGTACATGGACGGAGGGAGTCTCGCCACGAGATTGGAAAGTGGAGATCTCCCGCTGGAACAGGCGCTGTGGATCGGATACAGTGTCTGTCGGGCACTCTTGCATGCACACCAGAACGGAGTTGTACATCAGGATATCAAACCGGGGAATATTCTATTTAGACAGACGAACGGACGATGGCCGTTCCCCAAGATCGGCGACTGGGGCAGTGCTAAGACTCTAATGGATACGATAGACCACCAGGATATGACCGTGTCCTATGCAGCCCCAGAACAGTTAGATTCTGATAGTTTTGGTCAGCCAGACCAATCGACGGACCTCTACCAGGTGGGGACACTCGTGTATCGATTGGTCACTGGCAAGCTACCATTTGACGGTGACGCAGCGACGATCAGACAACACAAACTCACAACTGATCCCATTCCGCCGAGTCATCGTGCGGATGTCCCAGAGGCATTCGACGAGGTTCTGATGCCCGCTATCCAGCAGTCAAAGACTGCCCGATACGATACCATCGTGTATCTCCGAGACGAACTTGACGGATTACGTGACGTGTACGGTAAAAATGTCGGGATATCGACAGGATCCTCTATGAACCACCATAATACCGGACTGAATGAAGCTTCACAGGCGGTCTCTGAGACAAGGTCAGCGGCGACAGATACCACCCAACACGACCAATCTAATGATGAATCCGCTGCCGACCGCGCCGATAGTGTCGGATCATGGGAGAAGACTCGCGAGCGACTCGATGAACGAAAAAACCGGAGAACCTACGCTATTTGTCCGGATTTTCTACGGGGGCTGTTCTTTGCCACACTCGAAGCCGATATCGAGTCAGCTGAGACTCGCCGCGACGATTGTAAATCTCAGTTCGATGAACTGCGGACAGAAGCCCGCGAACAGCGCCATCTCATTGAAGAGGAGGCCTACAACGCCCAGTTGCTCGGTGAAGCATTCGCCGACGACGCTAACGAGACCGCTCGGAGGCTCGAACGGTTACAGACTGATCTGGGCGGGCTATTGGGGGAAAGCCGGGACTACCTACGGGCGAGCGAACAGCGGACCATTGAGACACTCTGTGCAGATCTTCACGAGTATGAACAGTACCTTCGTTCGAAATATAAGCTCACTCAAGCGGTCGAGACAATCGGTCCAAAACTCGAGTCAGCGACAGAGAGTGTCGATACTACTCTCTCTGAGGGTCAGTTGCTCACCACAGATCAAGAAGACGAGATGATGTCGTCTCTAAATGAAATCAGCCAGTCATTGCGAACCGTGCGACAGCAGCTTCGCACGGAGCCGCTCTCAGATGCTGATCTCCGTCAGCTCGACACCATGGTAGAGACGGAAGCCTCGTTGCGCTCTCAGGTGACAGACAACAACCCGAATATTGCACAATCTCGGGTAGCGACGCTGATTGCAGACATCGAGCCGATTATCGAGCGAGTGAACGCCGCTCTCCAAGACGCTCGACAGGAGGGTGCTCCACTTCCGGTTAATTTAGATGAACTCCAGTCGGAAATCGAGAGAGGTCAGTCTCGTCTCGCCGAGTTCCAGGAGACACGTGCACCCGAGTATCTCACTGACCCTCAGAGGGAACAGATTACCACGTTTCAGAGTGAATTACAGGCAGCTGAAACGTTCATCAGAGCTAAGTCTGATTTTGAAGGGGTTTATGAGCGGCTAGAGACAGAGCTGAGAGAGTGTTCTGTGACGATTGATGACACGCTAGATATGGATCACTACCTCACGGACGCCGAAGCTAGGCAATGTCTCGAATCCATCGAGACCGTTCGAACCTCGTTCGAAAACACCTCGCCACGACTGGAACCGCTCGCGGAAGTTGATAAAGCGGCATATGCCGAAATCGATACAACTCTCGATTCGCTCGAATCGCGTGTTCACGAGTATAACGAGCAGTTCCTCAATCAGGAACTCGATCGATTTAATAACACGTTCTCAGGGCTGGGAAATGAAGAGCTGACGCTCAACGATTCACAAAACGTGGCTGTGATGACGAACGAAGTACATAACCGGGTAATTGCAGGTCCAGGGACAGGTAAAACATTTTCACTGGCCTGCCGGGCAAAGTACCTCGTCGACAAGGGGACGCCACCAGACCGAATTTTGGCTCTGTCGTTCAATCGAGACGCTGCAAGTGAGATCTCATCGCGAATCAATGACCTCTTCGGAATCACAAATATCGACGCTCGGACACTCCACTCGATGGGAGGGAAGATAACGCGGAAAGCAAATCCTGACCACACAACGCTGGTGAATGTGCAGCGGATGCGGGAGATTGGGCGATACCGACGCCAGCTTCTGGATGAGGATCCAACGTTCCGACATCACTATGAGCAGTTCCAAGAGGCCTGGCAGAGCGAGCAACTTTCCATGGATCATCAGGAACAGAAGCAGTACGTCGAATCGCTCAAATACAGTTCCTCAAAGACCCGACGTGGAGAAACCCTCGATCCAACAGCTCATCAGGAGCGTGATGCGCATAGAAAGATTGCTGATATGTTATTTGAGTATGGCATCGAGTATAGATACCGACAGTTCGACGCAGCGGTTCGAGAGATGTCCGATGAAACCGTCATCCCCGATTTTACACTCCCAGATCAGAATGTCACGATCGAGTACTATCCATCCTCAAGAGTTCAATCTCAAAAAGATCAGTATAATAAAAAGCAAACGCTGAAATTAAGCCGGCAGGCCCAACAACAGGCACATCCTGACCGGAAAGTGATAGCCATACACGGTGATGATCACAGTCTTGAGACGATTCCGAAGTTGATTCGAGCGAAACTTGACACCCAGGGAGTCGATATGTCTTCTCGCAGAAGTGAGCGCGACCAGATCAACGCTGCGTACACACATGTCAAGACTATAACAGAGGTAGAAGAGGCGTTGAGTGAGTTCGTTAAGAAAGCCAAGAGCACTGGGTTTGAGCCCTCTGATCTCGAACGACTCGACAAAGAGGAAGACCCGATGGTGTATCACTTCAGCCACGCGGCAGCTATTCTCTTGAATGTGTATCAGGATACGTATGATCGATACGATGCACTAGACTATGAGGACATGATTCTTGAAGCCGTGGACCTACTAACCGAAGGAGTGGTTTCTACAGAGTTCAATTATGACCACTTCTTGATTGACGAGTTCCAAGATCTCGATAGGGCGCAAATCCGGATGGTTCAGGAACTACTGAATATAAACGACCGCCCACATCTGTATGCCGTTGGCGACGACTGGCAGAGTATAAATGGGTTCAGAGGAGCTCGACCAGAATATTTCACTGACTTCGAAGACAACTTTAGTCCCGCGGAAACCACAGAGTTGACTGTCAACTATCGGTGCCCTCCGGCGGTCGTCGATGCAAGTAACAGATTAATGTCCGAACGCTCAGGCGTAGTGCCGAAATCACTGGAGGCTGAATCGTCGGCAGAAACAATCCCAACGGTCCACCGCGTCGGTGGGCAAGACGAGTTCCAGTATGTTACCAACGGAGTCCATTGTATTTGTCAGTTAGTCGGTGAGTCGGTGTCTAAAGCCGGGCGCTCTCCCGATGAAATTCTGGTAATCGCACGTAACGAGCGTGGATCACGGTTTATGAGAGAGATTCGGGAAGGTCTAGAGGACCGTGGGATTCCTATCGGAGATTCGGATGGTGTCCGGGTAACAACTGCCCACAGTGCAAAAGGAACTGAGGCGGAACACGTGATCATTGCCAACGCAGCAGCCAATCGGTCCGACGGGTTTCCCAGCACCGGGAACGGCAATCAGCTGACGAAAGTCGTCGATCCACAAGAAACGAAACTAGCTGAGGAACGCCGTCTTTTCTACGTGGCAATTACGCGAACGAAAGATCGACTTGATATCCAGACCGACTCAGCCGCTGTGTCGCCGTTCATCACTGATATCGAGGAATTCATCGAGACAGTTCATGTCCCGTTCAACACAGACTGCGATAGGGTCAATATCGAGTGTGTCGCCAAGAGCACGGCACAACGGAGTAGATGGGAAATCGAACAACTCGGGACTCTGCGACTGAAAAACGGCTATGAATTCAACTACGTTGTCTCAGGTGACGGTGAAAGCGAGTCTGTAGAAACACTCACTCAGGGGACAGCATACCAGCTGAGCGGAATCAAGGTCGACGAATATGACAACCGTCCGCAACTCAAGATAGATGCCGATACCAAGGTGTCCCGTGAGTAGTTGTCCATTCTGTTATTTTGTGTTCGAGGAGAGAATAAACAGAGCAGAATAATATACTTCCGACTGATCACTGTGTTTATAAATTCCTACTATTACTCGTTAGGCTCCAAACTAACCCTTGAGGCTCGACTCATGTAATTCCGCGTGGAGACGTCATCAAAAAGAGGACTATCACCAGTATCAGTCAGTTTCTATCTCACCGCGTGGACTATTATGTAGGATCAGGTGATTTAATATTTACAGGCTGAGTTCCTTCCCCCCGATGAACGGAATGAAATGCAATCAGTAGGCGTACTCAACGCGGATTGTAAGGAGTATTATTCATCGAAGTGAATTAAAATAGAATAATAACAACGATCAGTTCATTATATTGCCGTCACTGCTGAGTCTGGCTGGGATGGTCCAAATCATATCCTCTGTGGAGACTGGCATCATCGATGGTGAGGATCGTGGTGATTCTCTGCTTTACTTTCAAATTCCGTCATGGAGGCGGAACATCCGATGCGAGAGCATAGCAAGTCCGTCCTTGGAGAGCGACCCGACGTAGTGATTTCGGTGGGCGAGTATGTCGAGGAATTTACTTGCGGGCGTAAAGATTCTCAACACGAGCGGCAATCAGTTCCAACTCATTTTGCCGTTCTTCGTCCAAGTCACTCCCACTCAATGGTCCACTGATTTTCGCATTCAGCTGGTCACGCGTGGTTCGGAGCTCAGTCAAGATCTTATCATAGTCGGGGTCAGTGCGTGTGTTGTTTTCGACAAAGTTCTGAATTTCAGTAACCCATTTTTGTGCTTCTGTAACAGAGGTTTGGCTTGCCTGTCGAAGATTTGTCGCCAGTGAAGAGGCGTGAGCCGCCGGTTCGACACCTCGCATCACTCCACCATCTGCCTCCATGTCGAGGAGATCAGCAAGTTGGTCTCTCGAAAGCGTGTCACAATCACGCTCGGCAGTGGCACGGACATCAGTCGTGATACCGAGTGAGACGACACAACTGTTCTCTACAACCAGTTGTTCGCCATTCGTGAGGTCTATGTCACGACTGCGCTGTCGGACCGTCACTGGGTTCGTACTGGTCTGATTATTTATTCGAATCCCTTCATCTATAGACTCGAACTGTACTGGGGCTTCTCCATCGTGCTTTCGAGAGACAGCCGCATCACGAACTCCTAAGTCGATTACCTCCTCACTTGTCTCTGCGACGATACTGTGCGTCCCATCGGCGATCCTGTAGACACCAACTGTCTCGTCGATCGGTACTTGCTGAACAGCGTCGCTCACCGAGGCATCTTGCTTCAATGTCAGATACCGTCTCATGTGTCATCCCAAGCATCTAGACTTGATGCCGTCTCAGCTATTGCAGTCTCGAGATGCGACTGACTAATCGGCACGATGTCATCTGAATCACGAGCCTGCTGAAGTGCCTTTCGTGCCGCTTTCGATGCAATCAGCTCGAGATCGCTCGCCGAGTATCCCTCGGTCTGATCTTTGATTTCCGTCCAATCGATGCTATCGGTGAGTACGGGTCGCTCCCGAAGATGTACTCGAAGGATTGCTGCGCGGGCAGTCGCATCCGGCGGTGGGACCTCAATTCGCTCGTCGAACCGCCGCCACGCTGCCCCATCGATATCGTCCGGGAGATTGGTCGCACCAACAATCACCACATCTTCACCTTTCATTTCAGACATCTCTGTGAGAAACTGCGTGATCATCTGGCTTTCACTCATCGTCTTTTGTGACCCACCACTCCGCTCGCTAGCGATCGCCTCAATCTCGTCAAAAAAGAGTAGACACGGCTGATTATCTCGAGCAACGCGAAACAGTTCTGCCATATTTTCGGCTGCTTCACCGACGAGCGAACTCGTGACTTCCGAGGCTTGCACATTGACATAATTGTATGATAATTCGCCAGCCAGCGCTTCGGTGACATATGTCTTGCCCGTCCCTGGAGGTCCGTGCAATAGAAGTCCGTTCACTATACCCAATTCGTATTCTTCATACAACTCCGGTCGTTCCAGCGGATCGATCACCTGGTCTCGAAGCGTTTGCTTGAGTTCGGTCATCCCGCCGACGTCGCCAAACCCCATCTCCGGCGGCGCCTCAAGATACATATCTGCATCTGTCTCGGACTCTTCATTACCAGCATCCGGAGAGCGTCCCGAGTGTGTTCCCGTCTGGCTGTCGGTCATACCGGGGTTTTCAGTCTCGTCGTCTGCAGATCGTAGGCTTCCGTCCCGACTCAGTTTCTTTGCAGCTTTTGTCAGATTCGACGCGAGGTTGCGTCGCTCTTGAGCCAGCGTGTCTGTCGTTTCGAGCTCCGCTAACTCTTTGAGGGCATCAGCACACTGCTCGTAGTATGTCGCCGCGGTACTGGCTTTGCCATTCTGCCGAGCCGCTTCAGCCTGCTTACGATATCGTTTGTATTCGGATTCAAAATACTCTTTCTGTGCGCTACGCTCTAAAGACATGATAGACTAGTTCAGACATCTGGAGTGCCTTCGAAATCATCTTCAATATCTACCAGCTCCTCTGTCTCGTCGGCTTCCATTGAATTGGCATCCAGTTCGTCTTCAATGTCGACTTGCTCGTCAGAGACACTGCCGGCTGCCATTCGTTCCATCATCTCTAGTTCCTCGCTTGCACCGTCTTCGAGATCATCGTCGAGAATTGGTACGTCGAGTGCCTCCTCAACTTGCTGCATATCTTCCATCTCTAGCCCAAATTCCGCCATCTGATCCATGATTCGTCCCTGTAGCTGGGAAGTATCGGCATCTCGGATGTGTTCGGAGAGGTTGACCTCAGAGTCTGCCGTGTCGAGCACGTCTCGCATTCCTTCGACCGAAATGATCGTTCCAAGCTTGACACTGTTTGCCTTGTACTCTCGCTTCTTCATTTCGTACTTCTTTTTTTCCAGCTTTGCCTTCTTAGCGTATACCCGGCGACGCATCTCGTCGGCCTCAGCACCTTCTCTAAGTAATTTCTGGTACTGCTGATTGTGTTCTTCGAGCTTTTGCTCTGTCTGTCTGAGACCCTGCTCGAGCTTTGCTTTGTCTTTCCGGAGTTCTCTATCGCTATACACGCTCTCGTCCAGCAGTGTCGTCGTACTGTCTGAGCCGAATCGGTCGTTGATCCAATCTGTTATTGACATGTGTTGATGATTGCCCGCCTACATTGACGTGTTGGAAAATGTGACTTCAGCTAGATATCTTTCGCCGGTAGTATAAATATTTCTACCAACTGACTGTCTAGAATTCTCTCCAAAATGGACGAATCACTATACTAGTATTTTGACGAGTTAGTAGATATGCCACTGTCCCCACTCGGATATCCTGGGGACTTGGAGGTAGTTATTTGTAGCTTGGCACTAAATCCAGGGTTGTGTCAAAGATCGACACCCGATACGGTACGATGTGGAGACTAACTCCCTCCCGGGGAGTCGATATGGACAAGAGCGATGGGATCTGATCGATATCTCTACGCAGTCGAATACGAGAGTGATGCAGAGCGCAAGCGAGTCGAGTATCTATTTGATAATTGGGTCGACGGGACTGTCGACCGACCAGAGGGACTCGTTCGCGTCGCAGAGGGCGCAGCTCATGATGAGTTATATAAGCAATTAATCAACAAAGTCCCAGCAGAGCGCGTATCTGCGTACGAACTTGAGTCAGCCGACACCAGCGTCGAACCAATGACGGTCCGGGTGAGTCAGACCATTGCCGCCCCGGTTGAGGCGATTGAGTCGTTCATCCAGTACATGTTTTCCAAAAAAAAGGCTGGACTACAGTCGGCAAAACACAACGAATATGAGGTGTATACTAAGAAGGGGCGCGCCACTGTGTCGTACACGCTCACCGAGGCTGAGGGTAACGTGACTGTTGAGATTAGTATCATCGGTCACGACCCGGCACCAACGTTCCTCAGAGACTTTTTCGAGACCGAACTGACGAATTACGCTGAGAGCCAATCACAACAGCCATGACCGATTGCCAGAGTTACCTCACAGAGCTCACATATACCGCTCAACAGATTCTTGACGAGGACCTCGCTGCACTAGGGCGGATGCCAGAACGCGCACGTATCGAGCGGTACAATGATATCAAGGCGAATGAACAGGAATTGATCTACGAGTATGGGCGGGACTGCCCGGATTTCCTCACCACATCAGAGGAAGACCGCGTTCGTGGTGACTGCCGATTAGCACGGCTATTGATCGCTGCGAGTTTCTATGCCGACGCGACAGTCCCACAGTCACTTGATAATGACTTCATTGAGGCCGAGCTGCAAGCTGTCGTCGACTTCGATCGGTACAAACAGTTTGACATACTTGATCAGGAACAGATCAACAAGCAAATACGTCGCATGGAAGGAGAAGTGTACGAACTCGTTCAGGAGTATACATCGACCCAGATTGGCGACATGGATCAGCTCATCCAGAACCCCAATGTCCAACAAGATGTCATTGATCGGCTCGTTGAGCGGTATGAAGACCGTCACGAGCGAATCCGACAGGGTTTTTTCACTTATGTTGAGGCTCATGGATTAGAGCACATGGTCGAACAGATTGAGTCGGCTGTGGAAGCCGTCGCAGACGCGACCGAAACTCGTGAACAGGTAACCACGGATGTTACCAAAGAGGTCAAGCGACTATCAGAGTCAATTGGAGACGAGTATCTTCAACGAAAAAGTCAAATCGACGCCGAACTCCGTGATATCGAAGCAGAACTCGCAGGGGGAACAGCTGAGGCGACAGAACTCAAAGACCGACTCGATTCGACTGAAGAATTAGGGAGTGTGCCGGTCGACGAACTTGACGCAGGAATCGAACGGGTTCAAGAACTCACAGATAAACTCAATGAGACGAGGCAGGCGCTTGAGACCGCCCGTAAAGAAAGTTCACGCGCAGAGCGACCAGCCACGCGAAAAGAAGCCACACAAATGCTTGATGCCGAGCTAGAAAGAATTGATAATAAGCGAAACGAACTTTATGAGCAAGTTAATCAGCTTCAGCGTGGACGTGAAGAGATGACGGCGTCACGGGACCGGGTTCAACGACGGCAGGCAGAGCTGGAACGACGGATCGACAATCTGAATACTTCTGCCGGTGATATTAACGGGATTCGTGGAGAAAATGTGGTCACTGCGAGCACAGCTGCGCTGTTCGAGATGGATTATATCGGTCGATTTGACACCTCAATTCGGGAAGCCGATTGTATCACGCTCCCAGAGAGAGAGTTTACCGTGCCAGAGGGATACTGGAGTAGTCGAAATGTCCGGCAGAATCAGGAACCACAGATGAAATCGCTGTTAGACGACAAGGAGGAGGAAGACGTGGGTGCGTATCCGACAAACCAGACCTCACGATACGAAGTAACGAAGAGTGCTTACATGGGTCTCAGTCGAACGCGTGAGTTGGTTATCCATGCAAGTGTGTACTCTCACCTCGAAGCGTACGCGACGAATGGATTCGACGGGTTGCCGACTGGTCTCGACGACGTATTAGACATTGTGGGTGAGATTGTTCGAGAAGCAGAGCGTCAACAGGTCCACCATATCGTAGGGATCGCTTCACCAACTGGTTGGACAGACCGGGTTCATGAGCACGTCGATGATACTGAGTTCGCCCGGACACATTACAGCCAGTACGTGAGTGTTTGTTTCGTCGACCTTCGAGACGGGAGTCTGATTTATAATAAATCTGACCCGCTGCTGACCGATAACATTGAGCTGTTTGAGCGGGCGATATCCGCAGAAAAACTTCACAAGTGTGTATCGATAGTCCGGAATGAATATCTTGATTCACTTGGTCGGGATACGGTGTTTGCAGAGGAAATCACGACAGACCACGATTTCGAGTCACACATCGTCAAGCGGGCATTCGATCGTCTGGAGTCGACTGACGCTGCTGAGCAGTTGTACATCGAAGAAGACGGTCTTGCACTCCACAGCACGTAATGGAATCGTGATCTAAGATGTACATAGTCTGAATGTTACCGTATTCCAATTATATATTTTTGAAACTTGATCAAGAATCACATATGGACTGCTGTTCAAGGACAAATTCGGACTATGGTTGATGATATATCGGATTGATTTATTACTCATACTGGTGGCGATTGTCGATCCTGGAAGGGCTGTCACAGAGCGACTGATGATATAATATAGGTACGGTTGTTATTACATTTTGATGAAATAATCATAAATACTATCATTATATCAATTGAAAATTATAATGCAAACCTACTGATATTTCAGACATAGTTATTATTTTCATGATGATTGTATTTATACGGATGTTCTTACGTGATAGAGTCGTTATATCCACATTCAAACATTTCGTTAGCATATGAGACGTAAATTTGCGCACATGCAGGTAGACAGACACGAAAATCGAAAAAAGTAGTTATGAATCGTGCACATGAAAAAGAAATACAAAACCGACTGAGTGCTATCCCGAACAACGTGTATGGAACAACGGTAATTGCGGTCAAGTGAGTCAGCGGTAATCGAATTACTGGTATTAGACAAAACGGCGGGGCGGACTCCAAATACAAAACCAAGATCAACACAGATAGGTGAACTCGAATAGTCGGACACCCCCCGTTTTCGAGTTGTAAATACATATCAGACTCTCATAACACTAGTTTTGTTGAGCAACTGATTCAATTACTTGGATAGTCGGACTGATAGTCGACTCTTCGCAGCCTGGGTTCTCAGAATCACAACTCATTACGAATCCTCGTCACGATCGTCTCTGTATCCTCGGGAAGGGGAGGATACATACACACTCATGACTCTACCATATCTCGACGCCATCAGAATACCAATTGGGGATAATTTAATTGAGAGAGAGCACAGGTGGATGCATGACGATCGATGAGAATATTGTTGTATTATGACGTCAAATTGATATTCCGAATCATATCGACGACAGACTCGCCGCTGAGACCGTCGAAACTCGGTCGACGACACGATGCCATATCATCATCGTATAATACCGTGAACAACCTCGGAGGCATTCTCCCTCTAAGTCTGTAGACTAATCCTCAGCTCAATCATACGCCGTGAGTACGCCTACTGGCGTAGTTCGACATAATCTCAAAGTACATAATGATTTAAATATGACCAAATATCAATGTGATATACTCTCAAATGGCAACTAGTGATCATGCCGATCAATCAGCACATGGCGGTGCCAGCCAAACCAGAATCCTTCATATTTCTGACACACATCTCGGATATAGACAATACCGAAGTGACCTCAGACGAACCGACTTTCTTGCTGCCTTCTCTCAGGGAGTTGATCTAGCTATCGAACACGATGTTGATGCAGTGATTCACACTGGGGATTTGTTCGACATGCGCAACCCGCCTAACACTGTATTGTTAGCCTGCATCAGCACCCTCCACGAGTTGTCTGCTAATGATATCCCCTTCTATGGAATCGTCGGGAATCACGAGCGAAAACAAGATGTTCAGCATCTTGACCTAATCCATGAAACTGATGTGGCTGATCGTCTTGATGACGAGCCAACCGTGATCAATGGTGACGTTGCTCTGTATGGGATTGACAGTGTCCCACAGCCTGTGTGGAACAATCGTGAGTTCGATCTCGCTGAACCGCCGGGTGACTGCTTCAACATATTAACCATGCACGAACTACTTGCGCCACCACTTCCAGAGATTGAAGCCGATCATGAGCTGACCGATGTGCTCAATCGTCTTGATATTGATCTCGATGCGATTGCACTTGGTGACGATCACACGCCTCGAAGTGACCGAGTGGACGGTATCGAGGTTTGGTATCCCGGGTCAACTGAACGAACTGCCAGCGATCAGCAGGACCAACGCTCCGTTCAGTTACTTGAAATTGAGGACGCTACTCTCACACGCACTCGACTCCCACTCGACACACGCCCGTTTCATGACATTCAGGTACAGTTTGATGAGGGCGATATGCTTGAGCACGTAGTAGATGTTCTTAACCAACATAACTTCGCTGATGGTGTCGTGGAAATTACCCTCGCTGGCGAACCGACTGCCACGTCCTCCCGAGACGTTCGAAAGGTTGCACTCGACAAGGGAGCGGCAGTGTGCCAAGTCAAAGATCAGCGTGGGGGACCCGAACTAGACCCAACAGAGGGACCGACAGGTAACGCTGAAAGTATCGACCATCGGATTGAATCGCGTATCGAAAAGCTAGACGTGAGTGCCGTTGTGACCGAGATTGAGTCAGACCTCCGCACGGGTTCCCCAGCAAGCACTGGGCTCGCCGATGATATTCAAGAGGACATAGAGACCGCAATGAATACCGCACACGATGATATCCTCACGACAGAGAGAGGAAATAAATGAAAATTACCTCACTTCGTATTAAGAATATCCGTAGCTATGACAGTGAGACGATTACCTTTCCAGAAGGATCTGTACTCATTCACGGTGAGAATGGTGCTGGCAAGACTTCGTTATTGATGTCCATCTTCGGTGGGCTATACCAGTCAAAAATCACCAGTGCCGGTGCCACTCGTTCAATCTTGATGGGTTCGTCCGTCGCGGCGAGAATAAAGGCGAAATCGAACTTGGTTTTACTGTGGATGGCGTCGAGTATACCGCACTCTGGGAGATATACACGACTTCCACGGCCAGTACCGCTGAACTGCGGTCGCCTGCACTGACCAACCCTGTCTCCGGAGTCCGAGCTGTCGCAAGCAAAGTCACGTCCTTGCTTGGAATGAGTGCCGATGACTTCGTGAATTCTGTGTACGTGCAACAGGGAGGCATTGACCGATTGATCAAAGCAAATAATCGGGCTGAGATGATCGACGGGTTACTCGGGCTAGACCAGATTGACACCTACATTGAGCGTGTGAAACAAGCCCGCCGTGCTGCTGGGCGTGTGGAGGACAACGCAAGTAGCAACGCAGAGTCACGTCGAGATAACATTGATGTGCAGTTTGACCGTGATGTCAGTGAGTTTGAATCCGAAATCGGGCAACTGCAGTCACGTATCAGCACCATCGAGTCAAAAATTACAGAGGGCGAAGACTATCTGGACACGCTCGAAGATCGCCACGATGAGGTGACAAGTCAAATTTCCAGCTACGATGACCTTGCTGAGCAAACTGAAGATTTGAAACAAGAGATCGATGAGTGTAGGGACGAACGGGCACAACACCAGCAGAATCAGTCGAAAGTCTCCGATGAGGTTGATAGCTTGTCCGACCGTCTATCCGAACGCGATTCCGAAATCCAATCCCATGCAGAGGGACTTGACTGGGACGTATCTACACGAGAGGGGGCTATGGACTCACTCGATCAGGCTCGGGACAAAGTATCAACAATTGAGGATAGAGTCATCAACGAACGTGAAACGCTCCAAGATATCAAGTTAGAATTGCAGGATGAACAGCGGGAATTAGGCACACTGGAAGATAATCAACAGGAAATTGAGGAAAAGATTGCGGAGACTGAAGCTGAACTCGAACAGATGGACGAACAAATCGAGCAGTTTTCTGTACGGATCAATGACCTTGCTCCGGATGTCTACGAGCAACTGGTCCGATACGTGCCCACGATCAGCACCGCCGAGAACGTAGATCTGAGTGGGGTCGAGCAAGTGCCGGACTGGGACAAACTTCCTAACGGTGACCCACGCTCACGACTGGACGAGCAGATTTCGTCAGTTGAAGAAGAGCTATCAGAAGAAGAAGACGCTGTCACGAGTCTTCAAACCACTATCAGCACACGTCAGGATCAACTTCAATCAGCCGAGGAGACAGTGCGCACTGAGGAGACCGAAGTTGAGTCTGCTCGTGAAATGGTCGAGAAAAAAGAGTCTACATTATCGGCAACGCGGAGCCGAGCTGAAACGCTGTTTGAAGAATACCAACACCGATGGGATGCACTGACTGACACAGCCGACAGACTCGGCATATCATTAGATGTATCTCTTCAAACCACAAGTGTAGAGAATTTAGATCTGAGCACGACTCCTGCCGCAAAAATGGCGGTTGATAACACCGTTCAACAGGAACGAAACTCGATCCAAGATGATCTTCAGGACGCCAAAGACCAGCGGGTTAATCTAGAGGCTAAACTTCAACAACTGGAAGACGACATCTCGGAGCTGGATAAACTCGGTGACGAGGGCAAGTGTCCACAGTGTCGTCAGCCTGTTGACGGCGATCACGTCTCTGAGGAGATTGCGACTCTCGAAAAAGAACACGACAGGGTTTCGAACCAGCTGGATTCGGTTCGAGATCGGATCGACCGCCTATCATCTGAGGAGAGCTCTGTGAGTGACCTCCAGGCATCTTTGGAGGAATTGACCACGTTCTTCCGGCAAGAAGTGTCAGATGCCACCCGTGAGCTATCGACCGCAAAATCCGAACAGGACCGTGCGGAAAGTCGGTTGGCTGACGCTCAGTCTGACCTGCAAGAAGCAAAGAAAGCTGTCGAGGAGATTCGAGAGCAGATCCAAGACACGGAAACTGACCTGAGAGAGAAACAAAATGTCATTCCGGAATTATCCAGTCAACTTGAGACGCTTCAGGAACTTCGGGGTGACATGAGCCAACTCGTGGAACTATACAACTCCCGTCAACTATACCAAGACGAGGTAGAGAGAATTACGACAGAACTGGAGGAAGAGCTTGAACCACGGGTAAGTGATCTCGATAGCGAGATTGAAGCGAAACGTGAGAATGTTGATGATTTGAAGAATCAAAAGTCAGCACAGGAGGCAACAGTGTCGCAACTCCGCGAGGAAGCGAGCTCAATCGAGCAAAACGAGGTCGATCCACTCGAGACCATCGTAGACCTATACGGCGACCGGGAATCGCTTGCACAGAAGTTGGACAACAAACAGGACAAATTGCAGGAATTGTCAGATAAAGTCAACTCACTGACCGAGGAGATTGCGACCCTCGAGAGTGAACGCGAAGACATACTTGACGAGATGGGTGGGGTGAATGTAGATGAGTTAGAGGAAGCAAAAAAGGATCTTACTCAGAAAATTTCTGAGATTGAGGGGAATCTTGAGAATAAACGGAACGAGCGGAGTAAACTTAACGAACGACGAGTCCAATTGATACAGCAGCGTAATCAATTGCAAGATTTGAAAGCTCGTATCGAAGCGTACGAACAACGGGCTGAGTGGGCGAACCAACGGCACGCTGAGTTTGATCGACTCCTCACAATGTACGAATCGGTGAAGTCTGAACTGCGTTCCGAGTACCTTGCGTACCTCAACCGATACGTCCGCGACGTGTTCGACTCGCTGTACACGAATACCGCATATCAGCGAATCGTCATTGACGAACAAGAGCGCTCTCGAAGTAATCGGCTGGATTATTCAATCAAATTACAACGCGATGACGGAGTGATGGAAGATCCAAGCAACGCATCCGGTGGTGAGCGGGCTCTAATCAATCTCGCGCTTCGGACTGGTCTCTACCGCCTGATTGCTGAGTTGCAGGGCGGGAACACGGCTGAGTTGCCTCCGCTCATCCTAGACGAGCCGACCACGTTCCTTGACGATGAGCATGTCTCACAACTGGAAGGGATGCTCGACACCGTCCAGAGTTGGAATGTCCCGCAGGTGTTCGTTGTCTCACACGACCCGTCGCTGGTAGACGGGGCAGACCACACGTGCGAGGTGGCAATTGACGAGACAACTGACACAAGCTCAGTTACGCTCTCGACTACAAAAACTGCTGTTGAAGACCCTATCACTACGCTAACTGGTGGTGATGACTAGTGGATCAGCGAAGCTTCTCTGTCATTGGTGAGCTGCTCCAAACAGTCGATGTAGCCATTCCAGACGATCTGCCATCGCAAACGGAGCGAGCCCGGTCTGCCTTCGAGCATCTTCATTTTGAAGATGGAACTGTATCTTCAATCGGCGATCCGGCTTACAAGCGGATTTCCATCGGAGAGATTGGCTCGTGGTCCGGCGACCCCTGGGATGACTGCCCGACATACGGTATTGATGCAAGCACTACACGACCGATCGAATACACTAATGGACTGGCTCTGGATATTGCACATGCCAAGCTAGCTGTCTGCGGAGCAGATGCTGACCGGTCAGTTGAGACTGCGAGCCAGATTACAGCTGCAGTGTACTACGATAATCCGGATGCGACCCTTCGGGACGAGACAATCAGCGAGGGTGATATCCATGCCGATCTCGTTCGGTTCCCAACATCGACTGCGTCCACACGTGATATAACCACCTCCTTGTCCACTACCGCACAAAAGTTAGCAGAAGGGGGGCATGCTGCCGACTCACTCGACCAGATAGATGGTCCACTGTTCATTGACGGTTCAGTGCTTCCACTCGGTATCATGTATTGGTTACTGGCAGAGGAAATCGGACAAGACTCCCCTGCAGCTGTGTGGGATTTACCAGAAAAGATCGCAGAAAATTACGTCGAGATCATCGATCAGCAGTATGCGGCTGGTAACCCAGTCATTGGTGTTGTAAAAACAACATCAGCAATTGAAACAGTAGAATCGCTTCGGCAGAAGGTGTCTGCAAATGGACTGACTGACTCTCGCGGTCGTGAACTTCCAGTGCCGTGGACTCGGGACGAGCAATTTTTCGCACAGGTGCTCTATGATGCTCAAGATGAGTATCTGAGTCACTTCACCTTCACTGACTGGTTCGTTTCAGAGGGGCAAGTAATCGGCAACAGTGTACTCCGTTTGCTTGAGCCACTCTCGGACAGCCTGTCACATGGAGAGCCCGAACAGTACCGTCGGGCTTTCTGCTACTGTCGGCTTCCAAAAACTGGTGACATGCTTCGCATCGAAACGCCGTACCTGATGGTACAAGACGAGTCTACACGTCAAGCTGTCAAATGGAAGGCACTCAAGGAGATTGCCGCCCGTCGTGGCGTACCCCGAGCGATTCAGCGGGCAGACACACTCGCACAGATTACGCGGGATAACCGTGAAGACATAGAGGCGATGATCACTACGTCAAATGCAACATTCGAGCACAACGAAGATGGTCGGTGGAGAGATCTTCTTGGAGAGGGAATATTATCATGACTGACGATGTAAATGAACTTCTTGATTCTGACCCATTTAGTAGCAATAGTTCTGAAAGTTCTACCAATCCAGACGTCTCATCACAATCCGATGGTAGCGACACCACTGGTGGAGTGACCGACTCTGGATCTGTGGACACTATGACCAACGGGATGCAGACTGTCTCACCCGAGAAGACGATAGACCACTCCAACTTAGGCATCGGTCACGTACTCGCAAGCAATCAAATTCGTATTTCACGTCAAGGACACAACCTCTCTGTGTTCGTCGTTCCGGACCAACGTGAGACGGTCGAAGTTGGTGACTACGTCCAGATTCCGTACCCTGACGGTGACACCTATCTTTTTGCTGCCGTTGAAGGACTCCGATATGAGCCCTACAGCGACATTGACGACCGGAATGAATCGTACAGCCTCATTGAGTCCGGCAGTGAGATTGATGAGTCTGAGTTTGTCCAGGTGGCCGAGCTAGACCCGCTAGCAATTCTTGATTCTACTGGTGATGATGTGACCCGTCACACGGTCAACCGCGTTCCGAAGCCCAATGCTGTTACCGAATTGTCTCGAAATGACACATACCTACGAACTGGACTTAATATCCCACAGGACGGTCTGTTCGCTGGCTATCTATCGGTCGGTGGAGCTCCAATAAATATCAACGATCAAAAATTCCCGTATTACATCTCGAACCCTGGTATCGATCCGAAGACCAACGATGTCGAAGATGGTGAACCAGCGGTGTTTCGGCACACACTTGTTGCGGGCTCAACAGGCACCGGAAAGACACATTTTGCGAAGAATTTGCTACGACAGCTTGCTGACACGAAGCGGTATCCGGTTGAGGTAAATATCGATGATGCCCCTGACCGAGCACAGGCAGGCATGATCATCTTTGACCCTGAAAACGAATACGGTGAGCTTAGACGAAAAAAACCCCTCATTGGATATCAAAAATGAATTGCGGCAACATGGGGTCGCCTTCGGCGGAATTGATGATCTCGAAATATTCGTCCCTGAGGTTAACAGGACACGGTTACCAGACACAGGTGCCTCACGTGAGCTGTCGATTCCGTTCAGTGTCGTCGACGATGAGCCACAGTTATTGATGCCGTTCGATAATATGTCTGACGTTACTCGTGGTGCGATTGTCTCATGTATCAATGCGTATTTCACTGCTGTCGAGTCACGGTCAGTCAGTGAACCGACCTACGACGATTTTATTAGTTTTCTCGAGGAGCACGACGACGATAGTAGCCAACTCCGCACTGACAACGATATCACGTCACGCACCTGGTCGGCGGTGATGCGGCGGGTGGATCGATCAGAATACAGCGCAGTGTTCGACGCTGGGGGGGCACCATTTACCGAGATGACCGACGCGATGTTCCGTCCCGGTCGTGTGACCGTTATCCCGACGAGTCATATTCGTGGAAAGAAGGAGGAACTCGTCGTTTTGTCATTATTGTCGTATATCATTGAAAACAAGTTGACAGACTATGAGGTTGATTCAGCTGTCAAGGGCACACCATTGTTGGTCGCACTCGATGAAGCTCACACGTTTCTGTCAGAACCGTCAAATACACGTGAGCAATACATCGTGTCAAAAGCTCGGCAGGCTGCCAAGCAGGGACGAAAAGAGTTACTCGGACTGCTTGCAATCACGCAGAACCCCGATGACATTGATGATGAAATACTCAAACAGATCAACACGAATATTTTTCTCCAACTTCGTAGAGAAGTTGTTCAGGACGTTCCGTCAGTCCCGCGTGAGTTTACCAACGAGATCCCGAAGTTTGCCAAAGGACAGGCTATCGTGAAGGCACCAGATGTGGAGGCTGTAGAGGTTCGTGGTCTTCCTCAGTGTGTAACTCGTCACGATAACTAAGATATCTTAGTGCGTTTTCTGAACTATAATTCGCATCGTTTTGGCAAAACTGGTATTCTTCACTCAATGCGTGTATTCGCAATGATAGTAGGTGTTGATGTGTATCTGTGAGATCTGACGCTCAAAACCGTCGGACCCGTGGTTATCGTATATACTTGTGTATATGATTTTTATTCTGGAGAGCCATTGAATTGTGATAGATCGTCGTGCTCACAATGCGGTGCTCCTCTAGCACAGACTCGCTCTGGATGTGAGCCGCGTATCCAACAATGCAGACAGTGATTTCATTGATCACTGCTGATATTCCGGTCATTGCCTTATGTAATAATCTGATTTCGTTCTGTTTAACTGTTACATAAGGTATTGATCGACTGGTGTTTCAAAAACTGAGGATTTTACTTCAGGCACGTTCTCTATGCTTGACTATTAGCGGTAGATATTACACTACCTCCTTACTTCTCGCTCATTTATGACCTGATATACTTACTAAACGGGGGGAGAGAATTATATAAACAAACAAAACCCACCAATTGTCTACGGTGAGCCAATGTTGTGGTTCGGCTCCCAAGTCCATCTGCTCGTGTGGACATATGCCATCTAAGTGAACTACCCCACCCCTACTCACTCACCGCTTTCACGGTTCGTTCCCCGAGGGTGGAGGGTGGGGCTTCCTGATTCGATAACGCGCTTTCCATCCACAACATCAACACTGCCAGATGAGGTGAACATAGGGAGCGCAGTCTCCACAGGCGTTGTGTCTTCGGACTGTCCCAGTCCTAGCTTCTTGAAGCTGCGAGACAGAATATTAATCGCCGCGTTCGCGTCTCTATCCATCTCGAATCCACACGCTGGACACGAGTGTTCTCTCACACATAACGGCTTCTTGGTCTCCACGCTACAAGACGCACATTCTTTCGTCGTCCCTGCTGGCTCAACTTCGACAAAGTGAGTGCCTTCACGCTTGCACTTGTATTCGAGCATCGTGGTGAATGTGTCCCAAGCCGCGAAAGCCGTTTTCCGACTGTTCCCAGACGACTTCAGCATCGACTTCACATCCAAATCCTCGACAGCCACCAAATCGTACTGGGTGGCATAATAGTTCGACAGTTTGTGCAGGAAGTCGTGACATTTCCGTCGAAGCGTCTGATAGTATTCTGCAACTGTCTGTCGCTGTTTCTCCCAGTTGTTCGAGCCCTGCTCTTTTCGCGAGAGAGCCCGTTGCTCGCGTCTGAGACGCTCTCGGTTATCCTGCAGGTCAGGAAATCCGACAGCACGACCGTCAGTGTCTTGAGCGTATTTGAGAATCCCAACATCGATTCCGACACACCGCTGTGGGTCGTCTGGTTTTGCTGGCTCTTCTTTCTCATCGACTGCAAAGGAAGCGTACCACTCACCTGTTGGTTCTCTCTTTAGAGTGACTCTTTTAATATTGACAGTCTCAGATATGTCCCGATGATAGCTAAGAGGAATGTCTGCGAGTTTCGAGAGTGACAGCACAGTCTGACCGTTCTTGTTGTCGAACTCGAAGCCAGACTGCACGTAGGTGAAACTCTGATACTCGCGTGGTGACTTCCAATTGAGACTGCCAACCTTGAGACCGTTCTGTTTGGCACCAGAGAGACGGATGATGTTTTTTGCGACGCGTTTTGCTGCGTCTTGGGAGACGGTTGAGTACAGCTCAGTGAGCTCGTCCCACCACTCCTTCAGGTCAGGCAGTTGTTTAATTACCTTATTCACACGCTGGTTGACTGTTCCAGCTGATTCGGGAATATTATTGAGCTCGTGAAGCGTGTGGTTGTATATCTGCCGACAGGTATCGAGATGATGGTCCAATGTCTCTCGCTGGGACTCAGTCGGATGGATTCGATACCTGTAGGCGTAGTTCATGATATTACTGGTTGTTGCGTTGCTCAATCTTGTCGTCGAGTCTATCGCGAAGGAATGCCGAGAGATTAAGCTGATTCTCCTCGAGCCACTCTGACTGGTCTTCTCTGAGCGTTACCATTGTACGTTCCATCGTGATAGGGAATATATACTCTGTGTATATGATTGCTTCGATGATGACGGCGCTGTATCCCCTCCATACTCACTCGCTTCGCTCGCTCCTTGAGGAAGGGGTCCTAGCGCCTATGATTTGATAACAGAGTATAATTTAGATCATGTTGTCGGATTAAGTATCAATACCGGAGCGTTTGCACACAATCACCCGACAGCGTCTCTGATCCTACAGACGCTGAGAAATATATCGGATTGGACACCCCATTTTCGTGTTGTAATTGAAAACCTCGATATATGACACACCCCTTTTTCGAGTAGTAACAAAAGATGTGAGAGGTAACACCCCCCGTTTTCGAGTAGTAAATACGGTGAAAATTTTCGTGAGATTAGTTATTCCTCCGGAACTGCTTCAACTGCTCGCGCAGATAACCGCGCTGATAGTTGCCTCTTCACAACTTATACTTTCGAATCGTGAGTCCTCGCGGATTGTCGTCATGACCGTCTCGGGGTTCTTGGATAGTTTACTTCCACCTTTGACCAAACACATATTGTCAGTGCTGAAGCTCAGATTATTAGTGGTTATACTTTGAGACTACTCGTTTCTCCAATCCGACTCTCTGATTTCAGCACATCGACGATGATGTCTTCGCTGGCGTCGAAACTGTATTTAAAGAAATTCCCACCTTGCGAACCTTTGTTCACTTCAGAGCGGACAAGAAACGCTTTGAGTGACAGTTGATTCAATCGCCGGTGTAATGTCCGGGGTGACATAACATCTCGATCGATTTGATCTGCAATTCGTTTATATCGGTCATAGATTGTCTTCCGTCGAGCTGGTGTTTTGTCTTCCCGACTGAGCGCTAATACCGTGTATAATACTACATGGCTCTGTGTCGGTAATGCTTCGAGTTCGTCTTTGACGACTCCGCGTTGTACCTGCTGATATGCCTTCTCGACATGTGATTCTGCGATTTCAGAGTCACCATTATCACGCGCGATGAAGCCCGCTTTCGACAGGATATCAATTGCCTCGCGAGCGCTTCCGGTACGCTGTGCGACTTTTGCAGCCGTAAATGGAATGACTGCCTGTGAGAGCACATTATCTCGAAAGGCAGCATCTGCACGTTGTGAGAGTATCTGTACCAGTTCGTCTGCGTTGTACGGCTTAAAATGTATTTCGTGCTCACAGAGTGTTGATTGGACGCGTGCCGACAGTTGATCACGGAATTTGAAATTGTTCGAAATGCCGATTAACCCGATTTTTGTTTCACTAATCTTGTCATTTGTGCGTGCACGTGGAATCTGATACAGGAGTTCATCATCAGAGCCGAGACTGTCGATCTCATCAAGTACAAATAGGACGTGTGTTGCGTCACTGTCGTCAATATGTTCCCACAGTTTGTGATGAATCGTACCACGAGGATAGCCTGACGTGTGGATCTGCTCATCACTTTCACGGAAATTATTCACAAGGTGACAAGCAACCTGATAACTTGTTAGATCCTTGCAGTTGACCCATACGGTCCTCACGGACACGTTATGGAAGTCTTCTTGATCCTCGGAAAGTTCATCAAGAATGATCCTCGTTGCCAGTGTCTTTCCCACGCCGGTGTCACCGTAGACGAAGATGTTTCTTGGACTCGCTCCGTTAGCAACACTCTGTAATATTTCTACGTACGTGGACATCTCATCTTCTCGGGCGACAAGTGTCTCGGGGACGTAGTCATCGGCGAGTGCCTGTTCATCTTCGAACACCGGGTCAGATTGTGTGAAGCGTCCCATACACTCTGTGTGTCACATGAGTATAAATAACCACCGTGTCATCTGTGTCAAGTGTGTCATATGTACTTGCGATTTTAAATACCCCCCTCCCCCCGTTTGGCAAGTGTATTGCTCTGCGAGAACGGTGGAGATACCAGAACGGCGTAGTGTCTATCGTCAGCGATCCAATACAGGATTCGAAAGAATATAAAAAGCCGAGGCGGAGGCGTGCTCACGGCACGCCTCATGTTGTTTGTTTGCTGTTCGTCCCCAGTACTGCTACGTTTATGTAAGTAGGTATATAAAATTATCCATATATAATGGTAATTTTGTGACTAAACCAATGTAAGCGAATCACCGATAGATACGACATAGACACCGACAAAACGATTACTTGCCCTCTCGTAACATTGCACACTCGCCAACTGGGGGGAGGGGGTTATATAAATAAACAAGACACTTTCCACAGGGGTGTACACTAGTATATAAATAATCGATGCATTTGACAGATTTAATGTGGGTGGTTCGCGGCACTATGCCCTACGAAATATCAGAATATACTAAAATATTCGATGTATCAAACTCGATAATATCATAGGTTTCAGTACATATAATATTCTGGTCAGATTTTGACAGTCTTTTCGGCGGTTGGTCTCCTGTGGTTTGTCGGCTAGATCAATGTTGCAGTAAGACTCAACCGCGTGATTGCTGCCATCCACGGCGGAATCTGGGCGAATCAGAACGGTCTCGTGAGGAATCTACACTGTGGTATGGATCGGCGACAATCTGAACACAGTAGCTGATGTCATGGTAGTTTATTTGTCTCGTATAGGTCCCATATGATGATTTTGGAGACGTCCAGATTCGGAATGTGATACGTCATAAGGAAGATTGAGAAATATATTTATTACCTGATAAATTTCATATACCTGATATCCGATGACATTGGAACGCTATTACTTCGTTGCCGACCGGGCACACCCGGAGCATGACAGTGCGACTCTTCACGCTGAACACGACTGCCACCACATTGATTCGTTATCCGAGAACCGACTGGCAGTGATCAGCGGTGATGGAGCGAGGCTTCGCGATGGTGGGCTCTTCCTGCAGTGTCTCAACTGTACAGACGGAGATGATGGAGTAGTCCCCAACTCGTGAATATCGCTCGGAGTGACATACGTGAAGTGTCGCAATCGTTCATACATAGACTGCCGGTTTAGCACAATCTGATTGATGAATAGTTGTTATAATGACATTGATGCCTGACAAAATAACATAACGTAGTGACACAACTGCTTATTATGAGATGGCTATAATTCCTCGAACTCGTCGGCTATTTCATCGAGTATTTTTACAGAGTCAGTATCCCTGTCTTCTGATGGCGTTTCTGAACCTCTTGTCGTTGTGGACTGTTTTTCAAAGTTGGACTGGTCTTGATCCGAATCCGCCTGTCTATTCATAGATATTATACGTGCTGCCGTCGCTTCCCCGACTCCTCGAATTTCTGTTAGTTCATGAGTTGATGCAGAAGCAGCTTCATCGACTGTTCCGAATTTTTCTAATATCCGATTAGCTGTCGGTCTCCATACACCTCGGATTTCGAGCAGTCTCTCAATCTCACCCGACGAGGGGGACTTACTCAGGCTTTTGGAAGAATCAAACGATCCCCCTGAGTCGTCGGTTGATTTGTCTGTTTCAACCTCAGACTGACTCACTGCCTCGTCCTATGAGTCAAAATATGACTGGTAAGCCGGTGCAGGGTATCCGCTGTGTTTGTTTATATCGGTGGTAGTAGGCACACTTTCGACCTTTCCCGCCACCCGTTCGATCTCATCCAGAATCTTTTGCTCAATGTCGAAACCAGCAGCCGCTAGTGCCTCATCCCAACTTCCGAATTCAGTGTAGAAGTCGTTTGGTGAATATTTATCTGGCAGTTCTGTCGACTTTGGAACCCTAGCCGATTGTGGAGTGACTGTAATGTACTGAGCATCTCTTCGCGGGTCTCCTCACTGGGCTTCTCTGGTTTCGTTTCAACCCTCTGTTTAATTCCAGAGTGTTGTATTGCCTCGTCCAATGAGTCAAAATACGATGAGTTATCGAGTGTGAATAAGTTCCGTGTTCATCTATTGCATCGATAGCAGACACATACTCAACCTTGTCTGCTACCTGTCTAAGATCGTCTAACAATATCTGCTCGTTATCGATACCAGCAGCCTCCAGTGCCTCGTCCCAACTCCCGCATTCGGTGTAGAATTCACGTTGTGAGTATTTAGGATCCTCCGGAAGCTCACTCGGCTTTGGAATGCGGTTCAGACGACCATGCAGTGACTGCAGTATCATAAGCAATTCCTCAGACTTTTTTTGATGTGCAGATTTCCATAGAGAGATCAGAGAGTGATGCATCGGATCCTGTTGTATCCGCGGTTGTATTCGTGGTTGTGTCTCTTTGTGCTTCTGGTTGATTCGCTCCACGTATTTTATCAGCTGGGAGAGCAGTCCCCCTCAAATCGACACTAGTGAGGTCGGCACCGGCGAAGGTAGCATTGGAGAGATCGACACTTCTAAGAGTGGCATCTGTGAGATCAGTGTTGATAAGATCAGCATCGGAGAGGTCGGCACCAGTGAGGTGAGTATCCACAAAGCAGACTTCGCTAAGATCAGCACCGACGAGAATAACATTAGAAAGGTATGCCTCACTAAGATCGGCACTGGTGAGGTCAACGCCGGTAAGATCCATTCCGGAGAGGTCACTCCCCTATGTAATATCAGTGTGATCAATTGGGTCGCTTGGGCCGATGTTCATTGTACAGTTGTTGAGTTCAATCTAAGACAAAGTTGTTGTGGCATGTTTGTTTCCGTTTTTGCAGAGTCGACGCTACGATCTTGGATTAAACAATGATTATCCACACAATCATTGACAATCTCCTTCCAGCGGTACCTGTTAACAGTTAATCTTGCGTTGCCCGGAGACTACTGATTTCTTCTTCGATATCCTCAAGAATTCCAACCTGCTTGGTCAGTTGGTCCTCATCTTGCGTATTCTTAATAAATGCAATAAGATTATCAAGATTTGATCCGGGCTCATCGACTATTTCTTCTTTAATCACGTGGGCACCACCTGCTCCATATCGTCGCAGTGTCTCAATCTGTTTTTCTGGTTTGAGAATGACCTCCGCATCATTATGATCGGCGTACGCCAATGCCGCAACAATCACCGATAATTTTTGATTCTGACTGATGTAATTCCACCGGATTTCTCCATTTTCATCAGGGTCCTCGACGTATCGACCTCGTGAGTATCCGACGCTCGCAGCGAAAATCAGTAGACGTGTATTCGACTCGAACGGAGCGTCGCTTCCCTCTCCAAGTTCTGGATATATATCATTTTTTTCATAATAGAATGTCGCCGGCATTAGTATGTCTCTCCTGTTGGAACTATCTCAGTGTATTCATATTTTTGCTCGTCGTGATACTGTAGTTTGTAGCGCTGTCCTGCAATATCTGCAAGTTCACCAGCGACAGCGTCACTCCACTGGCTTTCAGTGACCAACACAACTACCTGTTCAGCCATTTCCGGCAGTTTCTGGCTAACACGTCGTTGATATGTCGGGTCAAGATACCCAAATGGTGAATCCATCAACATTGGATAGATTCCGCCGGTAAAGTACGTCGTATCTTGATCAGATTCGTATTGATTCTTCGCGAGTGAGACCAGTGAGGCAATAAATGAGAGACTCGCTACCTGGCGTTCACCAGTTGACTTTGCAACAAGTTCCTGCTCAGTGTCTCCAACGTCCTTCAAAATTCGGAGAGCATACTCATCGCTAATCCGTGCGTAGTACTCTTTTTCAATAATCGATTGGAATGTCTGATTAACTTTATCATTGACACTTTTTCGAACCTTATCCTGGTACTTTTTGAACAGCGCGTCGATCTGGTCTCGGAGATATCCAGCTGTTCGTGCACGCCGTCGTGCTCGATTAGCGACTTCGTTTTCCTCTCGAGCGTCGCTAATATCCTCTTCAATCTCAGAAAGTGTCTCCTCACAATCATCGATTTCTCTCTCAACACCACCAATGCTCTTACTCAATTCTTCAATATCGCTTTTGAGATCTTGTCGCCTTTCCTCAAGTTTTCCGATATCTTCAGTTTCAATTTCAGAGAGTGTCTCACTAATTTCATCGAGTTGCTCCTGTAATTTTTGTTTGCGGTCACGTTTGGCACTACGCTCTGCAAGTAATTCATCGATATCATCATACAGATCACTCTGTCGCTCACCAATCTCTGAGAGTCGTCCAACAATATTCATTGCAGCCTCCTCAAGTTCTGTTGACCCTGCACGTTCGCGCCATTGAGAGACTTCCTCACGCGCGCCAGATCCATGATGGAGTGGTCGACCACAAATACATTCCTCAATATCGAGGAGATCTTCAACAAATTGCGTTTTGATTTCTGACGGAATCTCACCTTTTCGACGTTTTTCTTGTAGCATTCGTGCTGTTTCCTCGACTGCTGGCATTGCGAAGGGAAGATGCCCAGAGTCTGAAATCACCGATCCAGTCTCATCATCAATATTCTTAATATCCGTGTCTATATTGTCAAGATTAGTCCGCAACCTATCACGCTCTTCCTGAAGTTCTCTGCTATCTTCGAGTTCTGACAGACGTTCTTCAGTCTGGGTGAGTTCCCTTTCAGTTTCCGTGCGTGACTGTTGGAGATTTTCACGCTCATTCTCGAGGGAATCGATTTTACTCTTGATATCTTGTTTTTTCGAGACTAAATCTGAAAGTTCATTACTTCCATATTCATCCATTGTGTCCTCAAACCTTCCCTCAACAGTATCGAGATGTCGAATCGCCCGTTCAAGAATCTCAAGACCCATAATATTCCGAATCGCTGATTGAACCTTCTGTTGTCCATCATCGGCGGTGAGTTCACTTATTGTCTCACCATCAAAAAAGAAGATTTCGCGAAGGCGCTGCGGAAGAATACGCTTGAGTGCTGACGTTGGGTTATTACGTTGTTTATGATTCCCGTGTTCGTCAATGTACTCCAATGTAAGATCTTCATCGACCTGCACCCCAGAGAGGTCGGTCTGTGATCGCTTTTGAAACACTTGCTTCCGCTCGGCTGTGTATTGACGCCCTTGATCCTTGAACTCAAGTTTCACACGCGCAGGAACGCGACTATTCACGCTGGCTTCGTCTAACGCCCGCTCAGTGGCGATCTTATCAGGTTGTGGAAGGGTAAGCTCGTTATAAAATAACCAGAGGAATGTATTTAATAATGTAGTTTTTCCTGCACCATTGTCGCCGTGAACAACAGTGACGTTATTTGATTCCTCCAGTGAGAATGATACCTCTTGAGTTCCGTAAAATTGTCTGAAATTTTCTACTTCGAGCCGCTTGAGTTCCATCAGTCAACCTCCTCTTTAATAATTTGCTCAATATCATTGTTGATCCCTTTTGGACTACCCATGTGAAGTTTATTTTTTTCAGCTTTGAGCACACGTTCCATTATACGATTTATTTGTTTTTTATCGACGGAATCGGGAAGATCATTATCAGTCATGTATTGTATTATATTACATGTCCATAAGATTAAAATTGTTTTTGAGAGTGCGAAGAGATCCTTCTGTTGTTGGAATATTGCTCAGGTTCGCATCAGGGTGATTCTTTGCATTCTGTGTAAATGTTGCGACACGTTGGAGTTCACTCTTGAGAAGTTGTCGTTCAATACTGAACGTATCGGTATAAGAGTTCTCGCTAATTGCTGCTGGCGGTGTGACAATGAAATCATGAATTATTGAGTGGCGTTTATTCTCGTGTGGTCGAAGAATACGGCCACGACGCTGAACGAACTGTCGTGGATTGCTTGAACTGGCGAGCATGAACGCCGTCTGTGTTGCTGGAACGTCGAGACCCTCATCCAAACAGCGAATTGCAATGAGCGCTTGAAGCGAACCATCCTCAAAGTCATTGAGGAGTCGCTCCCGAGTCTTTTGATTTTCTTCATATGTGAACTGGTGGGCGCGGACACCGAGGTCAGTACCAAGAAGTTCTGTCACAATCCGAAGTTGTCGTTTGAGCTCTGTTTCATCATCGTTGGTCGTCTCCGCTATGTCCGAGTCAGCGTCTATCTCAACACGTCCATCGCCACAGTAAATAAGTGAATGATGAATGGACTCAGAACCAATCTCCCTGATGAGAGATTCAAGCGTCTGTATCTTGTTTCGTGCTGTGCCGACTAATCGTGAGCGCCTGATTAGTAATTGTTGAAGCTCTTCATCATCTGTAATGTCGATTGACCCTCCAGTTTGACCACCGCCATCATTATCAGCTAGTATTCGACCAATTGCTTTTGAAACTGCAAGGTATGAATCGGCTTCGTCATCGGTGAGCTCGATAATATGTGGGATATAATAATACTCAGAGAGGTAGCCGTTTGCGATTGCTTCAGCTAATCCATAATCGTAGACAATTCCATTACTGAAATATGATAAGAGCGCATCAGTTCCCTCATCATCATACCATCGTTCTGGTGTTGCTGAAAGTCCAAGTCGAGCCCGCACATCTGTCGGGAGGAATTGTCGAAGGTGTGGTGCCCCCATATGGTGTACCTCGTCTGCAATTAGCATTGTTTCAGTGCCATCGACTCGAGTGAGAATACGCTGAAAATGCTTGGTGGCGAATGTCTTATGAGTCGTAACGACCGTCAAGAGGTCCCGAGCACCACTCGTAAATTCCGTAACTGCCCCAGTAATATCGCTCGTCCATCCTGATCGTGAGCCATATGCACGAAATGGCGTCGCACCGAATTCTTCGAGATCCGCTGTCCACTGATCGACGAGATGAGTGTACGGTGCAGCAACAATGAGTGCTAATCGATCATCTTGTAATGTATAAAGATCAGTGGCGGCAATGAGAGCAGTAATTGTCTTCCCAGTCCCTGTCGCCATATTTAGGATGCCCTGTCCGTGTGAAGACTCCCACGTTCTGACGGCCTCTGATTGGTATTCACGAGGCGTAAGCCAGCCGGGGAGAGTGAGAGATGTCATATGAAATGTATTTAATTACAACTATACTCAAATGTGAAGATGCGAACTGGATTAATAGTTATGCCTGATCAGTCCATACACAATTATATAAAATCACAAGATCTCGCGAAGCATGTGACACAGTGATAATTATAGTCCATTGAGTTCGCGTTCAATCTCATTGAGAATATCAATCTCTGAGGGGTCTGGGGTTGTCTCTTCTGTTGATTCAGTTGTGTCTGTTGTCGTGGTAGCGTCTGAGCCCCCTGTGGATTCGGTAGTACCTGGTCTTGCGTCACCTTTGCTAGGACGCTCGCTGACACGTGTCACAGTGAAGTCCGCAGTTGTACTCAGGTTTCGTGTTGTTTCGTCATTAGAATTTGTCCATAATTTTCCGAGAGCCTCATCAAGAATATACCACTCTCCGGGTGTCCACTCAACAGTTACGTCATGCGTTTCCCAGACATTGAGGTCTGTCTGACTACCAGTGAGATCCTCAATATGAACAGTTTCTCGCCGTCGAGACCTTTCGGTGTCACTCACTGCCCGTACTTTCACCGGTATTGGTCGGTCGAATCGACCATTCGATTCAATTGTGTCGATGGTCGCATATTCGTCAGAAGTAGTTTGAGTGACAGTTGTCGTTTCTGAGAATGCTGCTTCCTGATCACCCCCACTCAATGTCGAATCAGTCACTCCGTCGATATCCCCACTAGATTTATTATCCACAGCATCGCTCGCCTGCTGATTAGGTTCAGGATCCTGTTCGATATCATCATCGGCTACGTCTGTAGCAAGTTCAACTGCTTTTTCCCAGTTGCCAAATCGATTGACGACGGTTGTTGAGGAGACTGCGCCGTGTGTATTCATTTTTGCTCGCGATGGTTCACGACCAAATTGCTCAATCACGTCTACCAAGGCGTCGAGAACTTCGACACGTGTATACTTTCGACGATTACGCGCGACTTCATCAATTTGGTCAATATTCGCTGTATCAAGCGCCCCAGACCACGATCCAAACGCATTTATATATGCATCAGCCGGATAGTCACCACACAGATCAATGAGTTCAGGACGAGGTGATTCGTCGATCGTGGTTGCCAGCATTTGTAAAGAACTGATGAGATCTTGTCTTCGATATTCAGTCTTGTCCGTTTTATTATCCGAGAGGGATTCAAGCGCTGATTGAGCCGTTGATAGTCGCTCGCGTGCAGCTTCGTACTGTTGTTTGTGTGCGTCATCAGCAGCTGACATGCTGAGTTGGGTTTTAATTGTGTCAAGCGTCGTTCGCACTTCTGCAAGTGACTCTCGAGCAGCCACGACATCCTTGACCTCGATATATTGCTCAGTCTTCGTTAATGACTTATGAACGGTGTCCAATGCTGAATTAATATTATCCTGCTGCTCACTACATATCTCCTCCGTAGTGGCAACATATTCTGAGACCATTGAATATCGTTGTTCCGTCTCCCACTTTGTTGGGAGTCCCTGTGCTGTTGCGATATCGACGGCGGTCACATACTGGTCTTTCGCCGTTGTGAACGCATCAAGTGCATTAAGATACTCACCCCGATCTCGGGCTTCAATACCACGGGTGACAGCAGCTTCTGCCTGATCGACATGCTCTCGATGTTTTTCCATTGCAGATGTCTCGACATCGTTGAACGTGCGTGAAATTTGATATTTATTTGCAGCGATACGACGCACAGAATCATCAGTTTCATCAGCGATTGTTGCTGCCCGCTCAAGCATTCCGTATGCGCCCCACAGTTGCCATTCAGCGCGATCAAATAATCCATCCTCAAGCGCTGTTTTAGCATTCTTGCGTGACTTTGTTGCTGACCAAATAAGACCCGTAACCAAGTCTAAATCTCCACGTGCTGATCCCTTGGTTTGCGTCGAGGTCTCAGTTACATCATTGTGCGAGGTTGGCTTTGCCCTTTGCTGTTGTTCATCAATAGTAATGTCGATAGATTGAATCGGATCACACAGGATTCGATACGTTCCTCTGGCATCGCGGAATTCAATATCACCGTCATCTCGCAGCCGTTGAAGTTGCTGTCTAATTTTCGCTCGGATATTATTGTTATCTGGAAAGAGAAGCTTGAGATGTATTTCCATGGCGTCGTAGAGTTCATTCAGCGTCACGACAGCAGTATTAGATGTTGTGCGATACCATCGGAGTTCGTCACGAACAGCGTCTCGCCATGATGGGCTCTTCAGACGAACATCTGCAATATCTCCCGCGTTATCCCATGACCCGAACACATGCTGGTACTGTGTAGCCGTATGTGATCCATGCATGGCTATATGATACGGCGCGACAGGGCGGTCAAGTTGCATATCAATCGCAGTCAGTTCCGTAATGAGCGTCTCTCGCAGTGATTCGGAATCTGCTGTGTTTGATACATCGTCTGCTGATTCTGACTGTCTCTCCCCGCTGGATGCGTTCGTCTCTATGTCTCTCACAGGCTCTGTTTTGCTGGTTGTATCCGAATCAATCGATTCCTCTCTTGATGGTGCGGGTGTCTTCGTTTCAGAGGGCACTGATTCCGGAGACGTGCGCTCGGGTTCTTGCTGCGTCATAATGGTGCAGAGGTCTATCGCTGCGGTGACCGCCTCGGCTAACTGAGTCGTTGCAAAAGTGCTGAGGTCAGTCGCCGCGATAGCTGTCTCAATTGATCCACATGAAGATGCATACCCCGCAGATGGATATACTCCGTATTTGATGACATCTGCTGAGGAAGGAATATGCCCAATCTTCTGTGCGATCTGTTTGATCTCATCATGGAGTATATTTGCTCCCCCGAGCGATTCGATACGACTCGTGATATATGAGTTGAGCTGCTCACTCTCACCATGTATCTGCGTTCGAAATTCCGTGCCTTCGACAGTGCGAGTCACGACTGTGTGCATCGGTGTCCGCCACCAGAGTGATCCGGTTGAGCCGGCAGACTCAATCCTCACGTCTAAGAGATTATCATATGCGAATGACTGTACGACGTCACCGTCAGCACAGCCAGCGATATATAATAAACGGGTGTTGGTGATGAGTACATATGCACGACCATCGATCTCGTCTGGGATTTTCTGCACCGAATTATCAACACCGGTGTCAGCGTCGGTGTTTTTCTCACCGCTGTCGAATTTCACAAGTTTCTCAGCGCGACGGCAATACTGTGGCTGCTCCGACTCGTCCAATAAGTCAATAAGTGGGTCGGTATACAGATATGTCGAGACAACTCCACCAGTTGATGTCAGCTCATCTGGGGTAATATCACCATCAGCACTGGAAACAAGATCCGTTGCTGAACGACCTGACATATCTTTTCTTGTGGTAAGCATGAGAATAATACTGTCGGATGTTCAATGCATCTCGCTCTATCCTGCTAATCGGTATGTATTGATTATATATTGTCACACCGGATGCGTATCATCTACTATCATCTGTGATGAAGGCATCTGAATATGGGAGATTTCCACGTCATATCCACCTGATACAGATAAGCCAATGTTCACGTATTCACACTGAGTGATTCCAGCCGCTGTGTGACATCACTTTGCGATGCAGTGAGATTGCCTCGTCTAATGAGCGTCTCAACGTCATCGCGTTTCATAATGGTCGATGCAAGCGCCGTCTCAACCACTGCCTGTCTTGAGGCGTCTGTCTCTGCGGTATATGCTGTCACCAGCGACTTAAGTGCGGGATTCAGTGACAGTTGATTTTGTTCTGCAGATTGCTCATCTGAGACTAACCGTTGACCTGCGTCATCAGCATCCACCGTTGCAAGTGTCAGTGATTCCTGAAGATGCGATCGGACGCTTTGTGCAGCAAACGTCTCTAAATCATCAGTTGTTGCTATCTCGATAAGCTGACAAAGCCACGCAGGTACTGATATAGTGTCGCCAGAAGCTGAGACAAACGGTGTCGATTGATCAGGTGCGTCTGTATCTCTCTCAGCTACTGCTTCAGGGACTCTCTTGATAATATCATGACCGCTCTCAATAGTGGCGGTATCATCACCGGCACTCGTATCGGTGTATGAATCAGCGGTTGCTGGTCGTTTATGTGACTGCCGTTCAATCGACATCAGTGCTGAGCCATCAATATCTGTTGCACGACTACACAGTGACTCAAGATTTGATTGGATATCATCGTCCTCGGGCCACTCATATTGGTCAGGGCTTGATCTATCGATTGCGTTGACACCGGCGATCTCAAGCGATGACAGTGCGTCCTCGGTCAAATATGTCTCTGGGTCAATTCGAAACACAGGGCGGGCATCAAACGAGTCTCCCCACGCGAGAAGCTGGCTTGCCGTCTCAAGTAGCTCAACACCATCTTCACGAGGAAGTATTGCCCCATCGCGTGTTGGAACACCCATTACATGGAAAAATTGTGCATATTTATTTTCCTGTGGATTGCGGAGGACCCGACCCATTCGCTGGACGAGTGAGCGGCTAAGCCGCCCCCGACTCCGGTTAATACAGACATCTGCAGTCTCGATATCAACGCCTTCTCCAAGCGTCTGTGCAACGCCAATAAGTGCGCCATTGTCTGCGTCTGTATCAAATGCTCTCACTGTTGACAGGGCGTCATCGCTGTCAAGTACTGTAATAAGTGACTCATACGACTCGCCAAGTTGAGACGCTAATTTATCGGTGACATATTCAATTTCACACTCTGTCTCCAGTAACACGACACATTTGTGTTGATTGATATGATCGAGCGTGAGATCGACGACCGTCGAAAGTGCGGGTGAGAGATTATATCGTGTAAGCTGTCGCCCCATCACCGCAGAGGCGAATGAGCGAAACTCTGGATCCGCTTCTTTCAGATCCCGACCGACCGATGATTGTACAAGCGAGCGAGCCTCAGACAATGTAGTAAATGAGATACTATCACCTGAGACGGCGTCAATGTTATTCGTTGATTCACTCTCTATATTGATGCCATCTGGAAGATCAATCCCACTGCCAAATGTCTCGATACCATCACGACACTCTGTGGTAATATTTGCCAACTCTGCTTGATTCCGATATGGTGTGAAGATGACATCCCAGTCAAACTGTGGGATAACACCGGCGCGTTGCCCGTCGCGGAGTGAGAACTGGAATAGTTTTGGGATATCCCGTCGTTCGAGTGTTCGTGCGTTCGTCGAATCGAGTGACCCAGAGAGTGCAAGAACATCTCCATTCATTTCATCAAGTAATCCACCAAATCCAGACCCGCCGAGATAGTGATGCGCTTCATCAAGTATGATGAGATCTGTCTCGGGAACCCCGCGCTCCTGAAGTCGGTTTGGCGTCCAAAAGTGGACATCACCCCATTCGAATGTTGCCGTTCGTTCACCACCTCGTGTTTGTCGTCGTTCTGGAATATTGAGATGTGTGTCAAACTCACGCTGCCATTGATCGAGAATTAGATCTCGATGTGCAATGATGAGAACAGTCGCTCGATCATCAGTCTCATTATCTGGTGTCTGAGATGCATCAAAAATATCCGTATCAGCCGGATGGAGTGATCCGAAATGATGAGCGATTGCTGCGAGTCCAAGGAATGTCTTGCCTGTTGCTGTTGCCATATCAACGTAGCCGCGGCAATCATGCTCAAGCCACGCAGTGAGCGCTGAGCGCTGATGATCCCACAGTTGTGTTACCATCCGTGGTTCGTCGATCCGATTTAGCAGTCCAGTCGTTTCTCTATTAGCAACTGTATCGACGAGAAGAGACACATATGATTCACGACGAGGACGACAAAACACCTCTGAGACAAGTGTAGTCACTGATGCATCCTCTGGGAGTCGGATCGTCCCTAAGTCCGTTGTATCGATATCTCCTGTCTCGGCTGCCGCAACGAGTCTCTTATTCAAGACAGCCTCAACAGCGCGACTTGGGTTCTCAAGATCCGTATAATCTGACTCAGAGAGTTCATCACGAAGACGATTGAGCGACCACGCAACTCGTCCAATATCCGTGGGATCGTGTTGACCCAGCGGAAGTGATGTTTCGCCAATATTGATTCCTGCGGATGCAGCGAGCCCTTGTTGATAGTACTCGCCAGTTTCTGGGGCAAAATCACCCTTTGTCAGCCCTGTACTCCCGATAACGATCCCATCGGCAACAAGTCGAGCGTTTTGATCAATATATGCGGGCCACTGACCTGCTGGAAGGTCTGAGAGCCATTCTGAGTGAAATATCTCACCAGGCGTGTCCTGACGCGTCACGCTATCTGCTATATCATCAATGTTCATTCGCTCTCACTCACTCAATGTTACATATATGTATGAACAAATAAATGTTCGCGTACTTATATGAGATGCTAGAGATGTTATCACCGTCGTCAGCTAGGATGATCGCGGGAGGCGAGTTCACGGATCACCGGCAGTCGTGACTGGTTCGCCTCTCACCTCCAATTGGGAGATTCTACATCTGGTCCAGCGAATTGTAGCATTGTGCAACCAGATGCACACAGTAACAGCGATCCCAAACCGCAGTTAAAGAATATAATTACGCAGTGATTCTCTGAAAACAGTACATTCGGTAGGACCCTGATAACTCAATAAAACGGTGGAACAAATTTGACTGTCCTTCCGGATCTGTCGCATAATAAAGCACTATTGGTATAGTAGTTTTACCCAAGATTTGTGCTCAATTACTTTAACCGAGCAAAGAACCAGCTGAGTCGTTGTGTTTGAAGACCAGACTACCCGAGACGTACCTCATAATGATGATCATTGATTACACGGTATTGTTCAGATTATTTGATTCCATGCGAAGGCGGACGATCTGAGCCACTCGTTTACAGTTTTTGCTTCGGCATTGCTGAAACAGTTTGAGAAGCAGACAGTTTGACGTTTTATTTCTCTAGAGACACGTTTGACAGCATTCCGATTCCCATGTTTTTCGTATCTGAAATCGAAGCCATGTCGATGGCACGCACTTTGTAGTGAGTGCGAGCCATCGACGAGAAACACGGCGTCTTTGACGTCGTGTTTCTCGGAGAGTTCCGTCAGAAACGAATGAGCGAGAATGTTTGTTGTGTCGGTTCAAGTTTTGTATGAAGTAATTCGGTTATCTCAGAATCGACAGCGGCGTACAGCCAATACTGCTCGTCGTTGAGTTGGATCACGGTTTCGTCAACCGCAATGTGATCTGGACACTGACCAGATTCGGGCTGTCGATCGGCTTTGTGAACCAATCATAGATGGTTGATCAAGCACGCTCGATACCGAATATTTCAAGAATATAGACAGGATTCGAAAGCGAGAGTCCCGCAAGATGCAGCTGAATACTGAGCTTCATCAGAAACCGCGGTGTCGCTTCTCGTTCAACAAACTCTAAGTTGATCTCCTCCAAACACTCATTGAGGCGGTCTTTTTTGAGCATAGACTACTCAGAGAACGAGCCGCCTCACTCTTTATACTTATCTGAACACCGCCAGTTGGAAAGGTGAGGATTCGGAGAGGAAAAGACGTGATTATGAGAATGAACAAGGTGAAAAAATACATCTGGCACCGTTATAACCGGGAGACTGAGGCGATTGAGGAAAACAAAGATCAAGACCAAGACCAAGACGACAAGACGAAGACAGAGATATTGTCAACTTGACATCCTCCTCCGCCTGAACTGAGGGCGGGAGGAATCCCGAGCGTTGAGAGTGGCAGGTTTCCAACCATGGTTGCTGTCACTTTACGGGAATCCATCTCACCCAGCCATCGTGATCAGTGGTTGACTGGCGGTGCCAAACTACCGTTACCCCTATCCCCAGTGTCACTGGTTCATTGCTGTTATGTTTGCCAACAGCGAGTCAGTGACACGTCGGCAGACTCAGAGGTAGAGGTATCGTTGTGTTTTCAACTCACTCACACAGACACAGGCACAGGCTTCTAGCCTGTGTGATTCATCAGTGAGCGTTTCGGATACTGTCTCATTACTAGCGGAGAGACCGCCTCCGAAGGTCGGTCGGAATCGCTCCGTTCCGACCTGACCTTGTTCCAATACATGTTATCTAGTTTCTTAGCTGTATTGCATGTCGGATTCAGCCTATCCTGTCCTGTCCTGCGCCGACAGACGCAGGTATTCTCCTCGAATCTGTATAACACTGGATGTGTGGGAAAAAGATGAGTACGATCCAAACAAGAGCCATTTCATATTTCTTACCGAGGAGTTGTTGATCAATGAAACACATTCACAGGGTGATCAAAGAATTGGCGTTGAGGGTGATGGACAGTACTCTGGACCCTTAGCAAAATATGTCGATGACTGGGATGCGCTGTTCGATTATCCAATGAATAATGAGACATCAACTCAGTCTGGAAGCCAGCCCCAACCTGATCAAGATCAGAATACGAATTTGTCCGGATCAGTCGTACAGACTAAGCGTGATCAGGTCAGCGTCAGCGAGGGATTCAAGCAAGATACGTATGAACGAGTTGAGTATCGCTGCCCACTCTCAGGAATAGAGAAACCGGCATTACTCACTATCTCGCATGTGCTTAGCCGATCTGATCACCCAGAGCTAGCTGAAGATATCAAAAATGTACTGTTACTGGATTGGACTCATCACATGGCGTTTGATGCCGCATTATGGACATTTGATGAGTTAGGGCGTATTTGGATTAAAAAGGTCTTGAGACGAAGAGCGACACGCTTCGCAGTTCGCTTATCAGTCGTCATGGAGAGAAATCAGAGAAGCTCTCATTGGTATCGGATAATCATATTGATCGCCACAATAATGATCTCAATTGGTGGCCCCCACAGTGATACCTGACGTACAATCCGGTTTTCAGTTTTTCTCTGTTACATTCACTGCAGTCCGTCACACGGATTATACGTGACTCGCAGTAAGGTAACAATAGAGATCGAAGAATGAGTATGATATCGGACGTTCAACGTGCCAACATACATCCAGCATCGTTCTTCAAAGACAGCATAAACACAAACGCAGACGCAGATACAAACACAGGGAAGTTGAGTCTACTTCGTCCGGCGTTAGTAGTCGCTGCTGTCGCAGTTATTGGGCTTCTCGGTGTGATTCCAACATTGTTAGCTGTCGCGGAGGCAGCACCTGGAGGCGCAGGTATACTATTCGTCGTCACGAGTATAATCGGTAGTTTAGTTGGGACGCTTGGACCATTCATTTCATGGTTGATTGTTGGAGGGTCGTTTTTTTCTTGGCTCGCTCGTGTTTGGCGGTGACGGCGAATTCCGTGATCTGTTAGCAGCCATTGGGTGGGGTTTTGCGCCACGAATAATTGTTCCATTGGTCGGGGGTATCACTGCATTCGTGTTTGTTTCTGGGACGAACTTCTCTGACCCACAGCAGGCTCGACAACTCGCACAAATGACGACAACTGGAACAGTCGGTATGATTAATCATGTGGTGAACGCAGGAACGTTCATTTGGGCTGGGTGGGTGTGGACACACGCGGTCGCGAGGGTCAGAAATATATCAACTCAGAATGCAGCAATTGTGGTCGGAGCGGTCGTTGTGATCCAGATCCTCGTCAATGTGGGTCTTTCAATCCTGAGTGCCTCACTTCTTTAATTGCGTCAAGACGGAGACGTTCGTCCAGTTCAGTTGATTAGTATTAGTTGTATGACGTTGCAAGAAGCTACTCACGCGGTGCTGATACGGACTGGATAGCAATCGACGCAGTATGGAAATCTAGTTCAAAAATTCAAACATTTGTCGTTGCCGGGTCGCTTCTTAGAGTTATTCATCAACCGCAACGTGAGCGATATCTGATAGATCTGAGCGTTGATGGAACTCACAGAGCGTATCGCTCACGATCAAATCTCTCTGTGAATTTATTCTCCAAATGGGTCAGCAAAGTCATTGCGGATGAAGTAGCGCACGTAATTGCCGTACGTGCGGTCGCCCGGATGATCTGCGATCTGTTCATATCGTACAATACCGTCTTCATCAATCACATACGTTGACGCAATGCCAGTTACACCATGAATTGTCTCTTCGGTGCCGCTGAATTGGTCTGCAATTTCACCGTCCGGGTCGGTGAGCAGTTGGATATCGAGATCGTAACGGTCGCGCATTTCAGTGACTGTATCAAGTGTGTCGGTGATGACCGGTAGTATATCAACACTGTCGTTGAACCACAGGTCATATGAAACTTCACTGAACGTCTGAAGCTGCTCGGCACAGAAACTACACCAATGTCCCCGGTTGATCAAGACGACAGTTGGACCATCATCCAAGGTCTCAGTGAGCGATACCTCGCTGCCGGCGGTGCTTCGCGCGCTGAACTCGGGAGCGTCTTTATTGAGTAGCGTCATCTGCTAATTGTTTCTCCAGATGTGAAAAAAACGTATCGAGATAGTGTGGAGTTAATATCCTCCCGCGACTGAAGACGCGGAGATCATTACTACTGACCGGCTCGCCCAAGAAACAACCGAAACCGCGATAATGTCGCTGGGATACGGTGAATAGGTTTCGATCATTATATCCTATGGTATCATTGATCATGAAGACGATGTCTTCACACTTATTTAGTGATATGTATTTGTATCTAAGCGATTTAATTCAGTAATAGCAAAATAGTGAGTAAATATATCAAATAGATGTATGTCTATTCGAGCATCGAATCATACATACCGACTGATCAAATAATAATATCTCTAAATTGAGATTTTTCTTAGTGAAATCAGAGACGTCTAATTTGATCCTCTACGCTAGAGTTGCCAGTGTACGCATATTTATGAACTGTATATAAATAAATCATCGCTCAGATAACAATACTTAATATTTTCATGGGCATGTGTTATTATATGAGCGTTGTCAGCGTCTCAATGCCCGAGGAACTGCTTGAACGAATTGATCAGTTTGCCGATGATCACGGCTATACAGGTCGGAGCGAGGTATTTCGAGAGGCAAGTCGAAATCTGCTGGAAGAATTTGAGGATAAGCGACTCGAAAATCGTGAACTGATGGGCATCGTGACGGTTGTCTTTGATTATGAAACAACGAATGTTGAGGAGAAAATGATGCATCTTCGGCATGAACATGAAGATATTGTCGCTTCAAACTTCCATAGTCACGTTGGTGGTCATCACTGCATGGAACTGTTTGTGCTTGAGGGGTCACTCGAAACAATCTCGACATTCGTCGGTAAGATCCGAGCGACAAAAAATACGCTCACAATCGATTATTCCGTGTTACCAGTTGATGACTTCGGTCCGCTCGCAGAAATGACCTGATTTTCGATACAGATCCACCCCAATTCGATGATCGGTGCAACTATTAGTATACCTCAAATAGGATCTCACGATAGCTAATCTCTATCCTATATCACTGAATTCCCTATTGGCGTGAACTCAAACTCTAACTCCTGATACTCTCTCATTACGATCACTCCACGGATCTATCAACGCTCATTATCGATCAGGCTTATAACTATCACTCTTTATCTCAGCTGACAACGCGAAAATAAGAGTTCTACAGGTGAGTGAACTACCCTACCCTACTCACTCACCGCTTTCACGGTTCGTTCCTTGAGGAAGGGGACTTAGCCTCGTTATTGTTAAAACGTTCATGCCACCATATCCAATAGCTAATTACCCATCTTGAGACGTCGGCTTGCGTAATACATACCATGCGGTAATGAATCCACCAGTAAGTGCTGGGATCCAAAACGCACTCGCACGATAGAGGATTGCTGCAGCACCAGCAACTGCTGCGGTTACCTCTGTTGTTGTCATGAGCGTCCCGGCTAACAGCGTTTCTGCGGCTCCAAGACCGCCTGGCGTCGGCGCAATCGCACCCAGTTTTGCGACCGGGATGACGAGTAACACCGTTGCAAATAGCAAATCAGTGCCGAGTGCTGCGAGTGCAACCCATAGTATTGCCGCAATAAACGCCTGCCCGACCATGCATAATCCAAATACGAGCGCTAACTCTGCTGGTGCGGTTGCAAGCAACTCCAATGCTTCAATGAACTGAACTCCACGTTGTCGAAGTCGCTCCCGTGATGGGACATCAATCCGCGGAAGATGATTAAGCGGTTTTATGATAGCTGACAGCCCTTGACTGCCATTGTCAACGAGAGTGTATCGATACTGCCATAGCAAGCCGGCTGCAAGCACAGTAGCGACAATGACAGCAATGATGCCGAAAACGGCTATATTGAGTGCATGCTCGATAATAAGTCGCCATCCCAAATAACTCGCTGCAAGAAAGCCTAGAAAGATCGATGCAAGCCGGTTTGTTGCGTTCATGACCCCGATTCCTGCCAGCGCTGTTTCGAAATCAGTCCCAAGTGCTCGTTTAATTAACAATGCAGCCGGAGGATTCCCACCAAGTTGTCCGAATGGCGTGATAGTGTTGAGAAATCCAGATGCGTTGACAAGCAACACTGAGACAACAAAACTTCCTGTGTGTCCAAGGCGTCGAAGAATAACATAAAATCCACCGCCCCACAAAATCAGCGGTATAGTGCTGATAAGAAGTAAGAACCCAAATCGCCAGGACGACACGCTCGTCAGCGCGTTCCACAAGGCACTCGGACCAATAAGCCAGATGTATCCTGCGGCGAAAATTACACTAGCGAAGACACATCCTAACACGTGCGATAATCGACGAGGAAGACCAAGCGACCGTAGTGATATACTGTTTGATCCTGTCATCTTATATCCAAATCGCAGAGTCACTATCGGTCAGTACCGTCAGTGAAATCCAGCTAATGTATGTGTATTTCAGCGTACAGATAACAATTACTCTGGTATCTTAGTTTCTTGTAAGTGTACTACAAACTAATATATAGTGTAACCACTGAGTAATATGGATATATCTTTTTGAGCGGATTATATACAATACGATTAGTTCCGCTATCTTATCAGTTGTTGGCAATGTGATCTACTTTATTCAGTCTGACCGGGTGGGACACTGCGGAATCCTTGCCGGTCATTGTTTGTTTGTCAGTGCTCCGATTTCGGCTTTTCTATCTGTTTCTTGACGTTGGTTTCATCTGGAGCGACAGGCTTCACTCGAACCTCTCCGAAGCCGTACTTCGAGTGGTTCCCGACCCGGGTGAGCCCGGACATCGCAGTCTCCACCGGCCGGTCGCCGTCGTAGCCGACGACCACGCCGTGATCGATCGTCTCCAACTCGTACACGTCGCCGCCCTCAATGACCTTCTCCAGGCGGTGGCGCAGCTGCGCTTCGGCATCTACGCTCCACCACCAGGGCACGTCCACGTTGTTCGCCTTCGGGTACTCCGACCGGAGGACGAACGGCGTCACGAGTTCGAGGATGAACGCCTCGCTGTCTTCGAGACGCGAGTAGTCCAACGCCTCCAGGTCCACTACCTGCTTGTCTTTCAGCGTGGTCGTCCCGTAGCCGTAGTTCCGTTTGCCGCCGAACTGGAGGCCGTCAAGCACGTCCTCGCAGAGGGGTAGAACGTTCGGGTCATCGGCGTGCAAGTAGGCGTTTACGTACCAGCGCGTGGTCTGCTGCTGCTTCCGAGCGTCGTCGGGCCGGCCCATGATTGTCTCGTGAGCCAGCGCCGGCATCCCGCTCTGGAACCGGATATCGTGGACGTTCAGGCCGTCGCGGGGTCGGGTATCGAGCAGCCACGGATGGTCGGGATGCCGGAACAGGAACAGGTCGTCGTAGCTTTCGATGTCAGGAAGCGACGACCCCATGTACGGGCGAATGCCCGACTCGCTGTGTTCCTCAGGGAACGTCCCGAACTGGCCGGGAACGAACATCCCGTGACTCGCGTTGATGTGCTGGTGGACGTCGTGCTCCAGTTGCATCCCGAGCGCGTGGTAGATCGCGTTCCCGCTGACGTAGTAGGGGTGCCCGAGGTAGTCCATGTCGAGTTCCCAATGAACCTGCTGGATGCGGGTCACGCGTTCTCCCTCCGGATTTCGAAATCCTCGATGTACTGGAGCGCGGTGCTCCAACTCCAGATCCGCCGGAGGTTCGCATTGAGCACCATGTCGTGCTTGTCGTGATTGACATTGAGCGGGTGCGCAGTCAGGCGCTTCCACGCCGACGCCCACGAGCGCCACAGGCGGCTTCCAAGGCGCGCCCACGGATTCCCGCCCGCGCTCTCGTCGATTCGGAGCGCGAAGCGGTCGCCAGCGTAGACCGTCCGGTGGGGCACGATCTCCTCGGCATCGTCCACGACCAGGAGGAGATCGGCGAATTCGTGACCGGCGCGGTAGTTGTCCAAGAGCGCCGCCACGAGCAGCGTGTGGTACTTCAAGCTCGTGTACGGGTGGTAGATGCTCTCGTTGAAGCCGCTCGCTACGTCCGACGTGAGCCACGCTTGATGCATCGCCTCGGGGTCCGAACCCGTCAGCAGGTCACTGACAGCCTCAGAGAGGCGCGGGCGTGAGAACTCCTCGGGGTCGTAGTGCGACTCCCCGGTGAGCAGCGACAGCCGGTAGTGCGTCTCGTGGTTGTCTACCGTCTGTTCGGGCTTCCCGTTGGGTCGTGAGAGCGCCGACGCGTCGCCGTCCGCGCCGTGCGGGACGGTCTGGTTCACCGGTACGCCGTGGAAGGTGTCGGGCGCGTAGTCGTGCGTTTCGCCGTTCAGCTTGTGAGCATCGTGGCGGTACGCGGCGACCATCCCGTCCTGGCCACCGTCGCCCTGGAAGTCACTGAGGGTGGCATCCTCGGCCATCTACGGCCCCTCCGCGATACGCTCTTCCAGCGCCTCCACGAACGCCGGGCGATACTCTTCGGCCCATTCGTCGTCTTTCTCGTCCATGTTGTTCGTGTTGCTTTTCCCGCGGTCGAAGACGCGCTTCAGTTCGCGCTCCTCGTACAGCGGATTGATGAGATGACAATCGACGATCCCCGCGCCGAAGTTCCGTGCGCCACCGAGCTGGTGCATGAAGTCCGTCTTGTGCCCATTGAGGAAGTCGATGCCTTCGGCAAGTAGGCCGATGAACTCGGGTTTCACCTCTCGGAAGGAGAGGTGCCAGCAGCCGTCCAGATTCGCCACGGCGTCGATCTCTGTGTTCCGGAGCGGTTCGCGGTTGTCCTCCTGGTTTCGGGAGACGACGTTCCGGTTGAGACGCCGGTAGTGGCCCTCTGCTTGCCCCCGCGTGTAGTCCACGCTGGAGCGGACGGGGTTGAATTTGATCGGGCGACGCATCATTTTCCCCGGTTGATTGCCGAAGCCGCCGAAGAGGTCGAAGATCACGCAGCCGTCGTCTTCTTTCGGGTCTCCGACGCACGTGCCCTTCTCGTGATAGCCGTCGTTGAGGTCACGCTCGTAAACATCTTCTTTCATGAAGTTCGCGTTCGACTCCCCGGGATGGCAGGCGGTACCGTCGTTCTCGGAGACGACGCACTCCATCCCGTGACGTAGCCAGCCCGAGAGCGGGAAGGCAGGGATGATGCCGCCGATCTGGTTCTGCGGGTCGTCGTCCTCGTAGTTGCCGTTCGAGGCGTGGTGTCTGTCGGTCATGATGCTGTCCCCGACCACCAGCAGGTCGGTTTGGATTCGCACGAATACGTCGCGGTCGATGTCTTCAATCATGGTTTGGTATTGCAGCTGATTATCGGTCGATTCGGTGGCGCTCGGTCGCCACCCGGATTACCCGTTCGGGGAGTCGAACCCCGTCGTACGCGTTTTCTCCCCGCGGCCTGCCGACGGCCGAGGACATCCCCGGACCGTCGCCGCTGGTGGGTGTGGGTTTCCCGACGTACGCGTCTTGAACCGGGCTCATGAGTCAGATAGGTCTAAACGTCAGTCAGCGAGCGCTGAGCATCGCCTCCACTGCGTCGGTGGAACTCACCGCGACTCCGCCGACCTCGTACTCCGTGAAGATCTGGCCATCATCGGTGCGGACGATCCGGGCCGTCACGCGGGCGTCACTGGTCTGCATCGTTCCTCTCCCGACGACGGTCGAGTTCTTCGGCAGCTTGATGTACCATCGTCGCCAGTTCTCGCGCTTGATCGCTTGTCAGACCGGCTAGCAGACCAGAACGGACGGTTTCCTCTCCTTTCGCTTCGATGTCCAGCCAGACGCCTTCAGACCAGTATCTCACTTGCGCAACTCTCTCGGTATCAAGATGACGTAGAAGACCTTTTCCAGCCGTATTTCACCCGAATTCGAGACGACATAATAGACTTCGTTCAGGGCACGAAGCACGAGGAACTCTTGCCTCTGATGGGGAAGGACCACGTGACCTCCAGGTGATCACACGCGATCTCCGGCAGAAGGCACTGAAGTTCCTCCAGTTCAAGCGCGCCAACAACGTTACTCACGAGAAGCATTTGATGTTCAAGCTGCTCGATGTCGCCTGTCTCCACGGGACGACCATGGAGACATCCCAAGAGGTGATTGAGGGCAAACCTTGGATGTGGAGCAGAGAACCGCCGAAGCGTCGGAACTTCCTCACCCACGTCTCGAAGTCCGACCGTAGGGAAATCATGTCGATGTACCTGGCGGCGAACGAGTCGATGATCCAGTTGCTCGAAGAGGAGTCCGACTACTTCGGGGACACGGTGGAAGTCGCCATCGACGTGACGCCGTGGCCCTGGTTCGGCAAGTACGAAGACGGTGAGATTCCCGAGTGGGTCTCGGGGACGAAGGCGGGACGCAACTACGCTTACGCCTGGAAGTTCGCTACGCTGGCTCTTGTCGGCACAAACACGCCGATCACGGTTGTGTCGCTCCCGGTGAAATTTTACTCCTAACTCTGTTCGCCGAAGGAACTGAGATTGAATAATATTGAGTATATTGCCAACTACTGTTATGATGGGAGCTGATGTCCATATGAATTATACCCTTCAGGTGTAGTTAGTATCATAACCTAGACACGGACTCTCATACACAACTGTCGAAAATATAAGATATATCAACTGTACACCTATCAAAATCTATGGATACCACTCTCGATCGATTACGCATCTGGCTGACAAAGACCCGAGTCTTTGCATCACCCCGAAGCAAGCGGCGCTTCCTGATCCACATATTCGTGCTTGGGTTCGTGTTTGCCATTGCGACTATTTTTATTCAACGCCAATTTAGCTTCCTGACCGATGCGCAGGCTCTGCGTGAGTTTATCCGAGGATATGGTATTTTAGCACCCGGCGCACTAATTGGGTTTCAAGCACTGCAGGTCGTTGCTGCACCGATTCCTGGACAGGTTCTTGCAGTTGTCGCTGGCTATCTCTTCGGCGTATGGTGGGGAACGTTGTACAATATGATTGGAATCACCATCGGAAGCACGATAGCGTTCTGGATATCCCGACGATACGGTCGTGCGTACGTTGAGACCATTATCCACGAAGAGACACTTGCTCGGTTCGATACAGTCAGCAATGATCACGGTCACCCTGCGTTATTTTTCTTTTTTCTGATTCCGGGACTCCCGGATGATATTCTCTGTTTTGTTGGCGGACTTACCAACATTCCACTGTGGCAACTCATCATTCTCGCCGTAATTGGACGGACACCGGCATTCTTCTTCGTCAATGTTGTCGGTGATCTACTTGGCACCGACCAGATTCCAACTGCTACGGTGCTTGCGGTCATTCTTGTTGTGATCTCCGTAGCCGGATATCTGAATCGCGACCCGATTATCCGCTTGTTCGAGGACAGTTCTTGATGAGTGACCATCGTATCGATGTAGTCATTAGTCCGTGTTGAGAGGGATTGTGAACACTGGCAGATCAACGGTACGGACAACCCGTTCTGTTGTGCTGCCCAAGAGTGTATGTTCAAGACCACTCCGACCATGCGTTCCCATGACCACGAGATTAATATCTTCTTTTTCAGCGTACTCACGAATGATCTCATGTGGGACACCAAGCCGAATCGCTTCAGTCGTTGGGATCATCCTTTGTTCAGCTTGATCTAGAATCGGAGTTGTCGGCCTCTCACCTGATTGATCAATTGACTGGATAACCTCATCGCGGTCCATTTCTGTACTGATAGGATTCATTCGGACATCGACTACATACAAAACATGTAGTGTTGCATCATATCTACTTGCGATATCAACGGCATGTTCGACAACCGCGTCCGCTCCCTGGCTACCGTCTGTTGGGACGAGAATTGTTTCATACATTCGCGTTGATGTTTGCTATCGGTCGGTAATAGTGTGTCAGTTACCCACGGCTAAAACCGTGGGCTTCCGCGCTGTTTCCGCTGTGACTTCACGGTTATGTCTCTTTTTAATCTGAGATAGCCTAGAATAGAACAGGCGATATCGTGTATATTGATCAGTATGGCTTGAACTGAGCACAAAATATGATACGTGTAGCATCATAAACAGAAAGTAACACCAGTCATGTCGGACACATCTCGTATTCGAAGTATTGTCCCGATGTTTGGAGGGGCAACAAATTATGTCGACACGCTCGATGCGATTATCGATACGGTCCGGCGTACCCATCCCGATACAGATATGTTTGTGTCATGGCATCGCGAGTACTTCTCTCGTGTTTCAAGCCGAGAGTCAATCCTTCGACGAATCCGGTATCTCGATACGATTGAGATACTCACACAATGCGATGGTCGGTGGTACCGAGGACAAGCAGGTAGAAGATACGATGAGAATCGGGAGATGGAGACGCTCTTTACCATATTATCAAGACGGAATGTTGGACTCCGGAGTCTTCTGTACGCCCTCCGTGAGAGATCGATGACAATCGGGTCGATCAACGACCAACAGCTAAAGACACACCCTGAACTCGGCTGGGATCCCAATCAGACCGATATGGCACTACAACGCGTGAACTGGCTTCGAAGTATGGGTCTTGTTGCTCGACAAGATGAGATATACACGCTCACTAGTGTTGGGAAAACAATCACTGACAATGCAATCGATACATGGAGTGCAGATTATGATCCTGACAACACGACTATAGAGATCGCTGACACAGCAGAGTATACGACAGTCACCACAACACGGTCGGTTGACCCAGAGTTTCGAGCGACTGTGCTACATCAACATGAGAGTGAATGCCCTATTTCAGGTGTTGACCAGCCGGCATTACTCGATGTTGCACATGTGCGTCCATGGGCTGAATATCCAACGTACCGCGGAGATATCAGGAACGTTCTTCCATTGAGTAAAACCCATCATGCGGCGTTTGATAATGCAGTATTCACCATTGATAGGGATTTTCGACTTCGTGTCAATCCAGAATTTGATACCAATAGTACACTTCTTCAGCGGACGATTCTCGATAAGACCGGTGAACAACTCCCACTGTCAGCTAGCGATATTGATCCTGCACATCTCGCTGCTCGTAATGATGAGGTTGGATGGATATAACGCACATCGTATAGCACTCGCCGAGAGACGATGAGATTGTGTCAGTTACCCACGGCTGAAACCGTGGGCTTCCGCGCTGTTCTCGCTGTGAACATAGCAGAGTAACAGGATTGAGGGTCTGATTCTGGATGGGTCACTCACAGAATGCATGTTATTTTACAGTCTATTCAAAACCGAGATATCGTTAGCTCGTGTTTCTCGGGGTTGCACGGGTTGCGGTTGCTTTGAACGATGCAACGATCTGACGCTCCGGTTCGATTTTGAGTCGCTTTCGACTTTCCTCGGTGACAAGGGCATACAGATGATCTTCGGCTTCAACATCGACGGAAACTAGCGAAATCGAATTGCCACGGTCGATACTGTGCACGTGCCCGTCGAATCGGTTTCGAGCACTCATTGCATTCTCTGTTGGCGTCTCATCTGGGTCATGTAGTGTGACTGCATCAGCGCGAAGACTCACCTGTACCGTGTCAGTCTCTGTGGGGACGATTGCCCGCACTGCACCAGCAGCGGTTGACACAGTCCCAAGTTCGCCGGTTCGTGTGATAACAGTCCCATCTAATACTGCTTCGGTGGTTTCTGCAACCGATGAATACCCCATCCGAAGTCGGTCAAATCGAGAGAGTAACTCACGTGCGGTCTTGGTCAGCGTGCTTCCACCGCCATCAGACCCTCCACGCTGTCGTTCAACGAGCGTCCCAAATGCATCTTCGAGTGCGGTGATCCGCTGGTGTGAGCGAGAATATGATCGACCGAGTTCATCGGCGGCTTGATGAATGGACCCAATCTCGTCCACTGTTTCAAGAAGTGAGGCGTCTTTCTGTGTGAATTTCACACTTTCTGCGCGAAGCTGTGCATCGAAGCCTGCTTTCATACTAGGTTAAGATTCGCAGAGAGCAAAACAGTTATGTCAATGTTGGAACAACGGCGATATATCAATGACAACATATCGAACTCGCCGGGCGTTCCTGGCGAGTGGCGCAACTGCAACGGCAGTTGGTCTCGTGGGTTGCACCGGTGGTGATAACGATGACACCACGTTGGCTGCCAATCCAACCGGGAGTTCACTGGCTGACTCGATGACGATTTTTCATGCAGGGTCACTTGCACCGCCGTTCTCAGCTGCCGAGCTGATTTTGAAAATCAATTTGATGTTGATGTAACTCGGGAGGCAAAGGGATCAGTCGCCTCAACACAAAAGATTACCCAACAGAGACGATCGGCGGACGTGCTCGGAACATCTGATTTCCGGCTTATTCGCAACCGAGTGCTTCCCGACTATGGCGATTGGTATGCCATTTTCACGACAAACTCGATGTCAATCCAGTATCGAGAAAACTCTCCCGGCGCAGAGGACATTTCTAAGGATAACTGGTGGGAAGTACTCTCACGGGATGATATTACGATTGGTCATTCAGATCCAGCAATTGATCCCGGTGGTTACCGCGCGGTGATGATGCTACAGTTAGGTGCTGAGGAGTTTGACGGCGAACGACTCTATGATGAATCAACGCTCGACACACTGATGAGCAACACCACAATTCCGACGGGCACCGAGATAAATCTTGAATGGCAACTTGAATCGGGTGACCTCGATTATGTGCTGTATTATCAATCTATTTCGGCTACTTCTGGGCTCCCCTACATCGATCTTCAACCGGAGGTCGACCTCTCACAGGTGACCAACGAGCACGCTCAGCACTATGCGAAAGCTGAAGTCGAGACAAAAAGTGGCACCTTCACCGGCGCACCAATTGCATACGGACTAACTGTACCAAGTAACGCCAGAGCACCAGGTCGTGGCACTCAGTGGGTCAAGCACTTTGCGACCGAACCGGGACAGGCGATACTTGACGAGCAAGGGCTCGCCCCTGTCGACCCGGTTGTTGTCCCTGCGAGTTCTGAGGATGCCGTCCCTGACAGTGTGATGGATGTCGCCAGTGCACAGAGTACACTCGGTCCACTGGAGCCTTGATGATCTATATCAACAGCGTATCGATATCGATGCACGACATATTCAGACTCATATATCATGGCGACAGAGACTGAATCCCAATTCGAGATCACCGCTGTCGGGCGGCTACCATTGGTTGTTTTATTCACGCTCATTCAGCTACTGGTATTTGCTGCTGCCTACTCGATTGGAAAGCCGACCTGGTACGTTTATTTTATCGTGGGCAGCGCAGCGACCACCGCGTACGCACTCGATGGGACTCCATTTACTATTGCAACGGCAACCGCCGGTAGTCTGCTCATGGTTGTACTGAGTCTACCGTTATTCATCTTTCTCGCCAGACAGACTCCATCGCTCATTATCGAGAAGGCACTGGACCCGGATGTCCAACGCGTGCTATATCTCGGGGTGTATGCTCCCTTGTTGGCAGCGCTGCTCAGTCTATTAGGTGGTGTTCCATTAGCACATCTGCTAGCGAAGGGATTCCCCGGTCAGCCACTCGTTGAAAGTCTGGTTGACCTTCCCTTGGTCGTTCCACACTCTGTCGCAGGTATCATCATTTTGTTCGGCTTTGGGAAGGGCGGGGCTTTTCCACAGCTCTCGGTGCTTGGAACGATGGTCGGGATGGTGTTGGCATTAGCGTTCGTCTCAGCCCCGTATGCAGTCAACGCCACCCGCGAGGCGTTCGAAAGCATTGACGATCGACTTGAATATGCCTCCCGAATCCACGGTGCTAATCAGTGGGAGACGTTCCGACGAGTGACCGGTCCGCTCGCTGTTCGGGGAATGATCACTGGCGGTTTGCTCGCGTGGGCTCGCGCCGTCTCTGAATTTGGTGCCGTCGCCGTTGTTGCGTACTCTGTAAGCTTCTTTTACCCCTTCGCAGGCACGGAAGTGACCGCACAGCACGCACCTGTATTTGTATACAACACGTACCTGCAGGGCGGTCTCGAAGAGAGTGGAGCGGTCGCGTTCTTACTCCTAGCGGTCTCAGCAGTAATCTTCCTCATTGTGCGTTATTTGATTGATGATGGAACAGGCGGTGGAATGCCGTGACTCACCTCAGTGCTGATATCCGCTCGACGTTCACTGCCGACGGTGCGGAGCCGTTTACTGTCGATGCCGCGATGGAGGTTGACGCCGGTGAGACCTGTGTTATACTCGGTCCGAGTGGGAGCGGCAAGACATTGCTATTGGAGACGATTGCTGGCTTCCATCAACACACTGGAATAGTGAGAACAAATCGAACGGATATTACAGACCAGCCACCTGAAAAACGAGGATTCGGCTTTGTATTCCAAGATTACGCACTGTTCCCGCACATGACTGTTCGAGACAATGTTAACTACGGTACCCAGTACCGGGAGTCCTCACGTGATGCTGATGCTCTACTCGCTGAACTCGGGGTTGCACATCTCGCAGACAGGAACCCACCGACATTATCAGGTGGAGAGAAACAACGGGTTGCTCTCGCCCGGGCACTTGCAATTCGCCCCTCTGTGATGCTTCTTGATGAGCCGTTGGCAGCACTTGATGTCCCGACCCGGAAGACTCTACGAGATGACCTCGCCGACATACTTACCGACGTGACTGCAGTGTATGTGACGCATAACCGCACAACCGCTCGTGCCATCGCCGACCACATTATCGTGATGCAGCATGGAGATGTTATCCAACGTGGAACGCCTGAGGACGTGTTTGAGCACCCGCAATCGCCAATGGTTGCCCGATTCACCGGATCAAACGTTATCGACCTCTCAACAGCACCTGCTCTGCGTCGCACTCTTGCCAATGATACCAAGCCACAGGCACGCTTCGACGGAAGCAGTCGGAGTCCAATTGATCACGGTAAGAAGAACGCCGACAATAACAATATCAATAATATTGACATCAACGTCACGACCCACGTTGCCATTAGACCTGAGGCGATTACACTTGATGACACCAATGGGGATTTGTCTGGGACCGTCGAGCGCGTCGTACATGAGGATGCAACGAATCGGGTGACGGTCGCATTTGATAATGTAACTATTGAAACGTTTGCTTCCTCACCACCAACTGTCGGCACAGAACTCATGCTATCGTTTCCCCGTGACCGTCTTCATCCCTGTTAGTGAGAGACTCAGTTCCAGTTGTATCAAGAATCTGTTAATTGATACTGATGAAGCGTTCAATCAATCTGATCTGGGCACTCTTAGGTATCTAACACGGATTATAGACCATCATCATGAACTATGCTTCAGTAAGCGGGACTGCATTATTAGATCCTCAACAGCGAGTGAGTTCGCGTTGTGCTACGACATCCGGTTGATATCAGTAAGTAAATATTCATCCGGTAGCCACACTCTAGTATGACGGATCGGGTCGCCGGTAACCTCCAAACACAAGCGACTGTTGAGAACCGTGTTGAATCGGGAGCAGCGCCTGACTGGGTCGCTGCCCACTGGAACAGTTTCCGAGATGGACTTCTCGGCGAGCGGAATGAGTCACCATTTCCTTGCTATTTCGGTGCTGAATCCGTCGCCAACGGCGACCCACTTTACACTGCGGTCTCTTCAACAAGCGATAAGGATGCACTACTAGATCTAGGTCGGACACTAATCTCATATCTCGACATGTATCAGGATTATAACGACCGTGCATCACTAGTCACGTTCTTCAGACCTCCTGAAGAGGATCTCTCAGAAGCCGAGTATAACGAGATACTATGGCATATTCTTCAGTTCCTCCATATCCACGACCCTGAGCCATGGCCTGAAGATATTCCGACGAACCCAGATGATCCCCATTGGGAGTTTTCCTTTGCTGGCGTACCGATGTTCCCGACCTGTCGAGCACCGTTTTATGAGACGCGTAAGAGTCGTTACTGCCCGATTGGTCTCGAAATCACCTTCCAACCACGGGCTTTATTCAAAAATCTTGGAGTGACCGGCGACACCTCTGGCGGACAGCACGCCCGAGATGTCATTCAAGATCGTCTGGAAGATTATGATGGCGTCTGCCCACATGCAGATCTTGGTGACTGGGGTGTTGAGGAAGACCGGGAGTGGCATCAATATATGCTTTCAGAATCCGAGGAACAGACCCCAGATGAGTGTCCGATCAATATTACCCGTGACCACCCAAAGTCAGATCGTCTCCGAGATGAAAAGAAACTCTCGGCCTCCCCCAGATAATCCATGTCGTCCACACAGCCAGTACTGTTGTTAGTTGATTTTCAACAAGGCTTCGACGGTGCTGGATGGGGAACTCGTAATAATCCTGACGCCGAATCGAACGCAGTACGATTATTATCAACCTGGCGAGAGCGTGACTGCCCGGTCGCTCATGTTCGACATAACTCAACCGAATCAGATTCGCCTCTACGAGAAGGTACACCTGGATTTCAATTCAAATCTGAACTCTCTCCAGCAGACGACGAGGCTACATTCGTCAAGCGAGTCAATGGGGCATTCATCGATACCGGGTTACAGCAGTGGCTCGATAATCATGGGTATGATACCCTCATCGTCTGTGGGTTAACAACTGATCACTGTGTATCAACGACGGTCAGAATGGCTGAAAATCGCGGATTCAATACATATGTCATTGCAGATGCAACAGCGACATTTGACCGTCAATTGAGTGATGAACACTTTGATGCCCCAATGGTCCACCGTACGGCACTGGCACACCTCAGTGATGAATTTGCAACGGTCATACCGACCGAGGAAGCAATAGAATTGATCACTCACTCGGAATTGTGGAACGATTCTGAAACGGAGTGAGTTGGACCATCGCTGGTCGCGTGAGGTCGCCCAGTATTTGACATCCTCCTCCGCCTGAACTGAAGGCGGGAGGAATCCCGAGCGTTGAGAGTGGCAGGTTTCCAACCATGGTTGCTGTCACTGTACGGGAACGCATCTCACCCAGCCATCGTGATCAGTTCAAGTTCAGTGGCTGACTGGCAGTGCCAAACTACCGTTACTCCTCTCCTCTCCTATCGTCTCGTCAGTGTCACTGATTCACTGCTGTTATGTTTGGTTTGCCAACAGCGAGTCAGTGACACGGTGGGAGACTCAGAGGGAGAGGTATCGTTGTGTCTCTCACCTCACCTCACCTCACTGACACAGACACAGACACAGGCTTCTCGCCTGCGTGATCCATCGGTGAGCGTTTCGGATACTGTCTCATTACTGGCGGAGAGACCGCCTCCGAAGGTCGGTCGGAATCGCTCCGTTCCGACCTGACCTTGTTCCAATATACGTTATCTAGTTTCTTCACTGTGCTGATAATGGATTCAGCCTATCCTGTCCTGTCCTGCGCCGACAGACGCAGGGATTCTCCTTGAATCTCTATAAATCACGGACTCTCTAGTAGTTCAGTTCGATCTAGACCGTTCTGATATGCGAGCATGCAGTCTATTGCTGTATATCATGAATCGGCGTTGCTGAGTACATGAGAGAGACAGCCACCTCGGCATCGACTGATACATAAGATGAGTGTTCCCGTATTTGGACTTGTGTTTGAGACATCTGACTAGAAATATGTCTGGAAGCGAGATGCTAAAACAGCAATATGGATATCAAATATTCATATATAAACTGACGTTTAAGATTATTAACATGAAGCGCTATGAAATAGTATTAGATGGACCAGACAGCAAACGGGTTCCGTGATACCCACTGCCCTCAATGTGAGTTTGAATATCTGAGGAGATTGTCCCATCTGAGCATAATACTGAACTAATAGACTAGGTGTATAGAAATCGCACAACACTGGATTAAATCAAACAGAGTACACGCGCGACTAGCGCGAAGAGAATCATACAGCCTCAGACGTTCATCGTATAGGTATCTTAATCTTAATCTAGTGTACCTACAACACGACTAACGGGTATAATTTAAAACGTCGTGCAAACTCATGTTCAAGATTACCTGGTTCAGCACAACGTGGGGTTGATGCATCAACAAAATTGAGTCTCTGCGCTTACTGCCCTCGGTCGACCTTGAGATATGCTTCGCGTATCTCTGGTCGTTCGAGTATCTTCTCCGCATCGCCATCGAATCGCGTAGACCCGTTTTCTAGAACGAATACATGATCTGAGTGCTTGACCCCTGTTTTGACATTCTGCTCAATCATCAAGATGGTGACACCACGGGCATTTATATCCTCAATCTTTTCGAAGATCATGTCGATTGCCTTCGGTGCAAGACCGGCAGTTGGTTCATCGAGCATGAGAAGGTCGGGATCAAGCATCATCCCCCGGCCGAGCTCGACCATCTGTTGTTGACCACCACTGAGATTTCCTGCAGGGGTGTCCGCGTACTCCTGAAGTGCAGGGAATATATCAAACACATCCTCGATTGCGGCGTCAGTATCGTGGGTGCTACCTGCGACGTACGCTCCCAATTCGAGATTATCTCTAACAGTCATATCTGGGAATGCAGCATTCCGTTGGAGCACATAAGAGATGCCAGATTTTAGTAGCTGCTTTTGACTTCTGCTTGTTATGTCCTCACCATCATATGTAATCGTGCCACGGTTCGGGGACAGCAGCCCGTATACCGTTTTGAATAATGTTGATTTGCCTGCACCGTTTGGACCAATAACACAGACTATCTCCTCATCATCGACAGTGAGAGAAGCTCCCCTGAGAACCAGAAACCCATCATATCCTGCATGTACATCTTCGACTGATAGTAGTGTCATTATATTATTCTCCGAAGTACGCCTCCAAGACGTCCGGGTCATCCAGTGCAACGTCAGGCGGTCCTTCGGTGAGGTTCATCCCATTATTAAGGACGTATACATAGTCACTTAGCGTGTGGATGACGTCCATATCGTGTTCAATAATACAAAACGTCGCCCCATCATGATTCAAATCAATAATGGTATCGATGATATCGTCGACCAGGTTTGGGTTGACACCGGCAGTCGGCTCATCTAGCATGACGATTTCCGGGTTCTGCATGAGTGCCGCTGCGATTGTAAGCAATTTTTTTTGTCCGGTTGAGAGTTCGCCAGCTTTCCGATCGCGAAGATCCCAAAGTCCAACCTGCCTCACGAGGTCGTTCATACGCTCGGTCGCCTCAGCACTATTGAATAGCGTCGTTACAATGTTTTCATCCTCATGATCCTGGTTTGCGACCATGTTTTCTCGGACAGTCAATCCAGGGAAAACACGTGCTTGCTGGAATGCTCTAGAGACACCCTTCCGGACGATTCGAGAAGTAAACTCACCAGTAATATCTGTCTTCTTATCGAGATATATCTCTCCATCCGTCGGTTCATGAACGCCCATGATACAATTAAATAGCGTCGATTTGCCGGCACCGTTTGGTCCGATTATGCCGACGATTTCTCTCTCTCTAATTTCAAGTGAAACACCATCGAGAGCAGCGACACCCGGAAATTCCTTACGAAGACCATCAATTTCCAACACTGACTCTGAGTTCACTCGTTGTGTCTCAGTCATCATCTGCCCCACTCCCAACGCCTGATTTTTGCTCGTCCGTATTAGTCCTGATACTGCTGATGACAGGACGGCGCCCTATGAGACCGTTTGGTCTGTAGACCGCGACAAGAATGAGCACCGTTCCGAAAATAACCCAACTAAGTCCAGTTTGGGTTCCGCCCAGCAACGTGCGAGTGTACTCTCGAGTGAGGATGTAGACGACTGCCCCAACGATTGGTCCTAATACCGTTCCAAGTCCACCAATCACCGGGATTAACACGAACTCAACGTTACGTATAAGTTCCAACAGTATTCGCGGTTCAATAAATAGCACATACTGCGCGAACAGTCCACCACCAACACCAGCGACGAACGAACTAAGCCCCATCGCATACATCTTATACCAGAACGCACTTATTCCGGCGTTCTCGGCGAGTTCCTGATCGATATCGATTGCCTTGAGATAGATACCGAGCTTCGAGGTATGGAGCCGATAGACGAGCAGGGTTGTTCCGAGCGCGAAGGTCCACATGACATAGAAATA
>NZ_KE356561.1:3380357-3381406 GCF_000415985.1 Haloquadratum walsbyi J07HQW2 | reverse complement strand
ACCCAGTCCCGAAGCGAGTAGTGCTTCCGGAAGCGTATTAACGCTGGCACCGGCGATTGACCCGATATCAATCGTCACTGATCCAACGTCGACGGTCCCACTCGCCTGTGTGACATCGTATTTGATGCCAGGTATCCAGTACAGGAGGGGAGCAGCGACGAGCGTCAGTGCGAGGGTAAACACCACAGTAATGATGACGGACATTTGCAGACCGACGACGAATGACGCAAGTCCGAATATGACGAGCAGGTAATTACAGGGGGTAGTGACGACAGCTTTCAAATAGTCGATGATTGATAACTCCCGAGGACTGGCGACAGTGTATGAAATGTCCCGCCCGTAGAGTCTATTCAGAAGTGCAGCCTCGATGATCCCAATGTAGCCAGCGAGTCCAATAACGCCGGCTAATATCGGAATTCCGACCACTACCGGAATCAAACCCACTCCCAGACTGAGTCCAGTCACGAATACGGTGAAGTATGCAATACCGAGTGGGAATCTGGCGAGTAAATATGCAAGATTTGCATATGTCTGTCGACGAAACCCGACACCAAAGATGCGACCGGTGAGCGACTGTCCGTCTGCGGTGCTTGATTGAGCGTGTTGACTCTGAGCCATAGTATGATTATGCAGATGACAGTATATCAGCCCTAATTCACTCTTGCAGGGTGAGAAACAGTGAGTAGAGACATCTTCCGATGGCGTATATATCAGTGACCACCTGCTGGTTAATCAGTATGTTCGGGGAGGCATACCCCAGTGTAATCCTAATATGGATATCACTCGAAGAACAGTCATGATGACCCCGATTGCTGATTATACATCCGGCTTTGGATAGCCCTGGCTTCATTCCTCCATATGGTCTTCTGTCGATCAGATGCCGTACTCTTCGCACAGAGAGACATCACACTCTGCATGAAAGTATGAAGGGTCAGACTGCTATCTAACAGTCGGTGGCAATCTGACCACTGTGTCTCTCCGAACCCACACTCAGACTGAGTTCACCTGGAACGCCCGGTGACGCGTTCGGTTGCAACTTCGGAGACAGA
>NZ_KE356561.1:3378331-3380307 GCF_000415985.1 Haloquadratum walsbyi J07HQW2 | reverse complement strand
ATATGAAGAGTATACCAGTCGTATACGCGCCGGATGCAAACATTACAGCGTGTCCTAACGATATCTGACCGGCATACCCACCGATAATGTTCCACGACTGCCCCAATCCGACGAATAATAACGCATAGATCAGTGTGTTCAGGAAAAAGTAACTGGTGGTGAGTTGTGGCAACACAAGCGCTGGGATGAATATGACCGGTATCAGGTACCGAAGAGAGATAGATTGCAGATTAAAGAAGTCTAACTTGGAGCCTTCTGTCTCACTCATTGACCACTCACCCAATCAAGAATACCCTCGCGCTGGTATAGCAATGCTCCAATAAGCACAATATAGACGTAGAGTTGTTGATATGACGGATCAAGGAGACTTGCACCGAGATTCTGTACGAGTCCAATGACGATCCCACCAACAACAGCACCAAGGATACTCCCGAGTCCACCTAATGCGACTGCCGCGAAAGATGCGATAGTCCATATGCCCGGTGTTGCGTTGGGCTGGATCGGAAAGTACGTCGCAATCATTGTTCCGGCAATACCAGTCGCCGCAAGACCGATTCCCCACGAAATCGCGTAAATTCGATCGGTGTTTATTCCCATAACTTGCGCTGCCTGCTTATCTTGAGCCGTTGCGCGAATCGCTTTGCCTATTGAACTCCGCTGTAAAATGGCATAGAGCAAGCCTATTGTCAGGAGACTCACCGCTGCCGTCAACACCGCTGGATATGAAACGGAGATTCCATAGGTGGTCGTGCTCCCAGCGAAAGCAAAGTTGTCGACTGTTCGTGTTGATGGACCGACAAGATATATAATGCCATAACGGATCACCAACAGAAGCCCAAAAGTACAGAGTACTTGTCCCAATATTGGACCACCCATCGTCCGCTTGATGATGACGACATATGTACCGTACCCTACGAGGAACATTAGCGCGGCGTTTACTGGGAGTAGTATGAGTGGGCTGACACTCAGCTCCGCTGACGCTAACAGCGTGACATACATGGCAATAAGCATGTGCTCTCCATGAGCAAAATTGACGATATCCATCACTCCCCAGATGAGCCCCAGCCCCGCAGCAACAAGTCCGTATGCGAGACCAATCAATACTCCATCGACAACGGAGCTAATTATCAGTGGGACCATTTTAGTTCTATTTATCGTCCTGACCAATCAGGCACAGGATATGTCATAACATCGTCCTGTGCTTGATCAAAGGGCCAAACAGTCTCGAGTTTGCTGTTGTCAGCTTGGACGACGAAACTGAACGCCTCAGTATTGTATCCCTTATCATCGAACTCAACAGGATACGGAAGCCCAGAAACGTACGGATCTAAACTTAATGAATTCAACGCGCTCTTGAGATCCTCCGGGTCAAGACTGTCTGCTCTGTTTGCCGCCGCGACGGCAGTGAAGAACTCGCCCCACGCGTAGATATTACTCCCATCAAATGGAGTCCCTGAGTTTTCCTCTGCGTAGCCATTGTACTCCCCCATGGGGGGATGAACATTGTACATATCGTTAGAGAAGTCAGCGCCAGAAAAAACATGTTCAGAGACATTCTCTTCAAGAACAGATGGGTCGAGGTATGCCGACCCTGGAGTCAGCATCATCTCGGGGTAGTAATCCTCAGTTTTCATATCTTCCAGCATAATCAACGCGTCTCGCACGTTCGCTGCGTGAACAATAATATCGGCTTCAGCATCTCTTATTGTCTGGATCTGCGCTGAAAGCGATGTCACTGATGAGGCGTCATAAGAAATCGTCTCAGGCGCCTGCTGGAATTCTGAACTCTCCTCTATGACACCGACCATCGAGTTGGCGACCTCTGTGCCGAAGGTGCCGTTCTGATGAATAATCGCAACCCGCTCTAAGTCGGCATCGAATTCGGAGTTCATATCGCTGGCGAAATTGAACATCGACTCGCCTTTGACCCCAGTGTGAGGTGGAACCTGCCAGAACCAGTCCAGTCCACGCTCCGT
>NZ_KE356561.1:3376922-3378281 GCF_000415985.1 Haloquadratum walsbyi J07HQW2 | reverse complement strand
CTGGACAGAAGAGTTCTCACTCTTGAGCAGGGTTCACTCCACAGCAGTTCAGAAAACCGTCGAACGATTCTCTGACAACCTGTCTAATCTCAGTCAACAGAAACAAAAAAAGGCTACAAGATAGGTGAGCTAGAGTAGAAGTGGAAGTCCTCACGAGAGTACGAGAGTATCAGAGTATCACGTATTCGCAGTCTGGCTTCGAACTCACACACACGAGTACGAGTGGTCAAAAAACGAATAACGAATAACGCGACACTCTCACTCTCACTCTGGCTCTCCAAGAGAGGAAATATTCCAATCCGCTATCATCGACCTGTGCCAGACCACGCCACAATTAAAGAAGCCACCGTGAAAACAGAGACAACAGGTGACTGGTATGTCTCGCTCTCGCTTTCTGTCGAAGTGGAAGACAAGCGAGTTCCAGAGAAAACACCTGCCGAAGAGCTTGAATCCGACGACTGTGTCGGAATCGACTTGGCTTGGCTTGGCTTGGCTTGGCTTGGCTTGGCTTGGCTTGGCTTGGCTTGGCTTGGCTTGGCTTGGCTTGGCTTGGCTTGGCTTGTGGTTCTCAACTCTCTCCACACGAGTGACGGAGACGGAGTTTCCGTGGATGGACTGGACTGGACTGGACTGGACTCGAGTTACCAGACCAGTCCGAACGGCTGGAAAGAGAACAGCGAAAGCTCTCCCGGACCCGGAAGCAGACCAGACCGGTTCGACCAACAGGCAAAAACAGCGGAAGCGGAAGCGGGTTGCTAAGATTAAGTGTCATATTCGACGTAAGGTACTGGACTGGATTTCCAGCACAAACTCCCCTCTTGGCTGACCACAGAGTCTGATGCTGTCTGTGTCGAGGACTCAGACTTGGATGTGAAGCCGATGTTGGAACAGTCACACAACGCTCGGAATAAGCAGGATTCAGCTTGGAGCCAGTTCATCCGATTGCTTGAATACAAGGCTGAGTTGAATGGTTGTTATGTTGAGAAGCTTAAACCAGCGGGCACATCGAAGGAATGTTTTGGGTGTGGTGTGGTGTCGAATCCGACAAGCCTATGTGAATTAGAGAGCATTCTTGTCTCTCATGTGGTGTTGAACTGGACAGGGACAGGGACAGGGATTGGAATGGTAGTATTACCGTGTTAGAGAGTAGAGTGGTGTGGAGTTGCTTGGCGATACGATAGGTGAGGTGAGGTGAAGTGAGGGCTGGGACTGGGACAGCCCACCGTAGAACGCCTGATGGAGACTAGTCTCCCTACGGGACGGATACGGATACGGGGAAGATTCGCAGTGAATCAGTCCCTGCAAAGACCGTCGTCGAAACAGGAAGCCCGCGTGAGAGCAAGGGAAGCCAAGCCAAGC
>NZ_KE356561.1:3345345-3376872 GCF_000415985.1 Haloquadratum walsbyi J07HQW2 | reverse complement strand
TCGGCTGCATCACCCGAAAGTGGATGGAGTGCACCGATAGTGAATGTACTTCCACTACTGCCCCCACTACTTCCTGCGCAACCAGCCAAACTGAACGCGGTTGCCGTTCCAGTAATTTTCAACATACTTCTGCGCGAAACGACACGTCCACCTGACGACTCTTCACTCATGTACGATTGTCTGTTTGGAGAAAACTATTTTATCTTTTCTATTTGGCGAAGAAAGTAACAGTATCTGAATATACATCCAGATTCATTATATATTTATTAATGTATTGAGAAATAAATTAAACAAGCAACCAATATTAATCGCAATAGATATATATCACAGGCGAAATGTCCAATTATGTCCAAATATATTGTACGAAACGGAACTGATAGGTCAGGTAATCATATCGATGTGGCAATAAAGGACGATGAAATTAGTGACATTTCGTCTGCTGGTGAGGTAGATGCGAGTGATTTTGAACTCGATGAACAATTCGATGCGGAAGGGTCATTGATAACGCCGACATTTTCGGAGCCACATACCCATCTTGACTCAGCGTTAACCATCGAAGAAGCTCGTGTTAATGATTCCGGCACGGTTGAGGAAGGATGGGAGATCTGGGCATCAATGCGTGAGGAGTTAACGAAAGATACTGTCAAGCGACGGGCTAGACAGAGTCTAGAGTGGTTTCTTAGCAACGGTGTCACAAGAGTCAGAACGCATGCGGATGTGACTGCCGTCCACTGGCACGCGATAGAGGCACTCCTGGAGCTCCGCGAAGAGTTCAGATCGATTGATCTTGAGATCGTTGCGTTTCCGATCGACTCTGTGGTCGATGATCCGGAGACGTTGTCGGAAGTCGAACAGGCATTAGACATGGGTGTAGATATCGTTGGCGGACTGCCACATAAAGAACGCACACGTGAGCGAGGCGTTGAACACGTCCGCAAGCTCGTTGATATTGCTGAGGAATACGATGCTCGGATGGACTTCCATATTGACGAGACTGACGACCCGCAATGTCGATATACAGAAGTGCTAGTAGATGAGGTAACTCGACGCGACATCGGCTCACGAGCGACCGCGAGTCACGTTACAGCATTGCACTCATATCCCAATACATATGCCAGCAAGCTGATCCATGAACTCAACCAAAGCGATGTCTCGGTCGTCACGAACCCGCTGGCAAACGCCATTATACAAGGGAGGTATGATGACTATCCGAAACGCCGCGGGTATACCCGGGTTGAAGAACTCCGACAAGCTGGGGTGACGGTCGGTATTGGTCAGGATGATCTGATGGATTCGACGTATCAGTATGGCGATGGCGACCCATTGACTGCTGCTCATATGCTCGTTCACTTCGCACAATTAAACCTCAGACGAGATGTCGATGATCTCTGGGATATGCTCACTTATGAGAATGCGGACATTTTCGGTGCAGATGACTATGGGCTTAACGAGGGCGATGAGGGGTCACTCATTGTTTTTGATAGTGCTGACCCGTTCACAGCGCTTCGAACTAGACGACCGCGGAAACTGGTAATTAAAGACGGTTGTCCAGTCGCCAAAGGAACTCAGTCGGTGAAGGTTTGCGCGGACAACGCTTGGACCGACGTGACGCTAGATGTGCAGTAGTGACCTGATAGTCCAGACTATTTTATAGAGATTCGAGGAGAATACCTGCGCCTTTAGCCGCAGGACAGGATGAATCCGACAACGCCTATACACTCCACCGTCGATGGCAAGGCTGGATATTCAGCGCCAACCGACACTAGTAATCAAACCGGCTTCATAACCAGTTATAAAGCCAGAAAATGAGTCGAACCATCCGAACCCTCGAACCCTCGAGGCGACGATTCCGAACCAGCAACAGGTTCGTGACGACCTCGACCAACTCGGATGGGCCGCCTCAAAACTCTGGAACGTCGGTCACTACTACGCACAACAACAGTGGGATGAAACGGGCGAGATCCCCGATGATGGGGAACTCAAATCCGAACTCAAAAGCCATGAACGCTACACGGACTTACTTTCTCAATCCAGTCAGTGCGTTCTCGAAGAACTCGCTGAAGCGTTCAATGGTTGGTTCGGCAAGCGTCGGAACGATGACCGTGCCCGACCGCCCGGCTACCGCAAAAACGGAGATTCTCATCCACGGTCAACCGTGTCGTTTAAACAGGCTGACTTCAGCCACGACGCACAGTTCACCTACGTTCGCCTCTCGAAAGGCCGCAACCTCAAAGAACACCGCTCGGACTTCATCCTGTGTGAGTACCAGACCCGCCCTGATGTTGACCTGACCGAGTGGGATATTCAACAGGTTCGCGCCGTCTACAAGCGTGACGAGTGGCGGCTTCAATTCGTCTGTCGCACCACTAGTGACCCGGAACCGCCGGGTGACGACGTGGGTGGTGTTGACCTCGGGATTTGTAACTTCGCCGCCGTCTCCTTCGGTAGCGAATCAGTGTTGTATCCCGGTGGCGCACTCAAAGAGAATGAATACTACTTCATCAAAAAGAAAGCCAACTGCGACGACTCTCTATCCCGTGAAGCGACCCGCCTTGACCGGAAGCGGACTGGTCGCCGGACGCACTTGTTACATGCTCTCTCAAAAGCGATAATGAAAGAGTGTGTCGAGCGAAGCGTTGGCGATCTTGGCGGTATCCGAGAGGACGACGAAACCGGTGAGTCTCGGAATTGGGGCGACCACGACCACAGAAATCTCGACTTGCATGGGTGGGCGTGGGCGTTCGATCGGTTCAGGACGCCACTCGACTACAAGGCGGAAGCCGAGGGCATCGACGTGGAGTTGGTGTCGGAACGCGATACCTCGAAGTCGTGTTCAGCATGTGGTCACACGGATGACACCCAGCGTGTGGAGCGTGGACTGTACGTGTGTGAGGAGTGCGACACGGTGGCGAACGCTGATGTGAATGGTGCGGAGAACATTCGACAGAAGGTACTCCCGAGTCTCGCTACGGATGGCGGTGAGAGGGATAATGGCTAGTTGGCACAGCCAGCGGTTCGCCTGTTCGACCGCAGCGGGGGCAGTTTTGCCCCACAAGAACAGGTCGTGAACCGCGAACCGCGAACCGTAATCTCCCAATTCAGCGGTGCGCAGCGGTGCCGTGGGATTCCCGCGTCTGCAGGTGCGAGAGGATGTAAATAATTTGATATAGCCGGCAGTATCAGGCGTATCCAACCCGATCGACAAGATCTGCAGCCGTGTTTGCAGCTCTCGACAAAATACTATCGAGAGACTCATCGAATGAATGTATTTCTCGGTCTTGCATCACGATATCACCATTGCATACCACAGTGTTGACGTCAGATCCCTGTGCAGCATGGACAAGCGTGAACACTGGATCCGGGCTGGGAGTCAAGTGTGGACGGTCAAAATCGACGATAGTGATATCGGCTTGCTTTCCAATCTTCAGTGAGCCAAGGTTGTCGGCGCGACCAATAGCTTCCGCAGCGTCGATGGTCACCATATCGAATGCCTTCTGAGTCGGGACGACACCTGGGTCACGGTGATATCCTTTGTGTCCCCCAGCCATTGCCCGGAGGTCGTTTAGTGGACTGACCGTATCATTCAATATTGAATTGTCGGTGCCGAGTCCGACCGTCACACCAGTATCTAGCATCGCCGCTACCGGCGCAAATCCAGTTGCAAGACGCATGTTCGACATGTAATTGTGTGCGACACTCGTGTCAGTCGCGTCGAGGATGCGAACATCATCCTCATCGATTTGAACGCAATGACCTAACAGCGCTCTGTCGCCTAGGTACCCGATATTCCGAAGATACTCGATACTTGACAGGGATCGCTGTTCTTGTGCTTCTGCCTCTGCAACATGGACAGTCGTCATTACGTTGTGTTCTTCGGCAAGATCATAAGCCGCCTGAAAGCAGCGGGTTGTCGTCGTTTCAACGACAACTGGCGCCGGCCATATCGATTGGCGGCCGTTAGCGGTCCCGTGATATGTGTTAATGAGTGAGTTGACCTCTTCGACGACAGTGTCGGTCTCCTCAACAAATCGCTCTAGTGGTGGGTGCTCAACGTCGTTATCTCTGGCTTGAATATTCAATAGGAGTTCTCTGAACGCATCTTCCGGGCCACAGTCAACCATTCCAGCTCCGTAGATGTTTCTGATACCAGATCGATCATATATATCCAGTTTTGCCTCGATATCTGCCCAATCATCCCAAACGACCTCCGTATCGCTCTCTACGAACGTCGTCACTCCCGATAGGATTGCTTCGATACAGTACAGTGTTGCCGCTGTAGCGTGTTCTTTTGGCTGCATCATCAGCGTTCCCGGTCGCTTTACGTTGTACAGCCAATCAAGCAACCCACGATCCTCAGCGAATGAACCCCGGAGCAGGATATCTGAAACGTGCGTGTGTGGATTGATCAATCCGGGAATAATAGCTCCGCCGCCAGCATCAATGATGGTATCACCATCATGATTGGCAGTGACCTCAGCCGTCGGTCCAACTGCGGATATGCTATCACCTTGGACAGCGACAGCACCCTCCTCAATCACAGTTCGGTCGGCGTCTTGCGTAATAACCCTCCCATTGATTATCAGTAACTCTGTCATCGATATGCTGTCTCTGACCGAATCGCTTGATTGACTTGGCTCTTACCGGCATTTCACAACTGTGTCCGTTCATACATGTAGTGGCATCCATTGGGGTAGAAAAATAACCATTTCAGGGCTTTTCTCACTTACCCTTTATTTTATAAAATAATGTGAAACCGGTAGAATAATTGTGCACGTCCGTAAATTTGGTCAAAGAAAAAGGAATTATATATTAATAGTAGCGATAGGTTTACAACACATAACATGAGTGATGCTGAGTTCGTGCGAATGGAAAATATTACTAAGACCTTCCCGGGAGTCGTCGCCAACGATGATGTGTCGATGTCAATACGAAAAGGGGAGATTCACGGGTTACTGGGTGAGAACGGGGCTGGGAAAAGCACGCTTATGAAGATCCTTTATGGGCTATATTCGGCTGATGAAGGTGATATCTGGGTTGATAACGACCGTCTCGAGATGGACTCACCACAGGATGCAATCGATGCAGGCATCGGGATGGTTCATCAGCATTTTAAACTTATTCCACGCCTTTCTGTCTCAAAAAATATCATCCTCGGTAAGCGGGAACCAGCCGCGACGTTCAAAGGGAATAATGGTCCTGAATCTGGTGTTCTCGAATCACTCACTTCCAACGATATCGTCCAGAGTCTTGCCTCACGATTCACGCTTGGTCTTGACGCCCCAGAAAAAGAGATACAACAATTATCTGATGAGTACGGATTTGACATCGATGTCACCGCGCCAGTCTGGGAGCTTGGTGTTGGCGAACGCCAACGTGTCGAGATTCTCAAAGCACTCTATCGGAATGTTAATCTATTAATTCTCGATGAACCAACAGCGGTGCTCACACCAACACAGGCAGAGCGACTGTTTGAGACGCTTGAAAAATTGACAGATGAAGGTCTCACAGTTATCATAATCACACACAAACTCGATGAAATTAAACAAGTTACCGACCGAGTGACGGTACTTCGAGATGGCAAAGATATCGGGACCGTCGCAACTCGCACTCAGACATCTGATGATCTCGCTCGGATGATGGTTGGACGTGACGTGTTATTTGAAATTGACAAAGACGACGTCTCAATGGGCGAGACAGTGCTTGATGTGTCAGCACTTCGGGCAGAGGATGACCGAGGTATCGAAGCCGTCTCTGGTGTGGAGATGAATATCAGATCCGGTGAGATTGTTGGACTCGCGGGGGTCAGTGGGAATGGACAGAAAGAACTCGCTGAATCACTTGTCGGCGTCCGAAATACAACAGGTGGGTCGATACGAGTAGGTGGCACTGATGTAACTAACGAGCCGCCGGGTGCGTTCATCGACAGTGGGGTATCGTTTGTCCCTGAAGACAGACACAAAGACGGCTGTGCAGGAACGCTCTCTATCATGCATAATGCTGTAATGAAACGATATGATGACTCTGAGTTCTGCGACAGATTCAGACTCAACTATGAGGCGATGGAAAAATATGCGGATACCCTTGTTGAGGAATTTGATGTTCGAGGAATCAATGATGTTCGGGAAATAAATGCAGGGGAATTATCTGGAGGGAATCTGCAGAAACTCATTCTTGCACGGGAGATGTTACGTGAACCAGATCTGTTAGTCGCTAACCAGCCGACTCGAGGGGTTGACGTAGGAGCCATCGAATTCATTCGAGAGCGATTGATCGAACAGCGACAATCAGGAACTGGAGTCCTCCTGCTATCTGAAGATCTTGATGAATTATTCGATCTTAGCGATAGAATTCTGGTTATTTATCAAGGAGAGGTTGTTCATGAGACAACTCCAGAAGAGGCTGACCGCCAACGCATTAGTCTTGAGATGAATGGCGGTAAAGAAGAAGTCAAGCAGTCAACAAAGATAGCCGCCGACGGGGGTAGGAGTAATTCCTGATGAAATTGAACGTCGAAGTGACCCCGAGATCAGACATCCCAACGTGGATGGCGTATGGAACGCCGGTGTTTACCATCCTGGCTGCGCTGACTGTGAGTGGATTTGCACTGTTTAGTTTAGATGTGAATCCGCTAGCAGCTTACAATGTTATGTTTGTCCAGACGCTGACCACCAGTTTTGGCATCACCAACACACTGGTGAAAGCCGTACCACTGATTTTTGCCGGGTTGGCGGTGTATCTGCCGCTCAAAGCAAACCTGTGGAATATCGGTGCAGAAGGTCAGCTCATAATCGGAGCTATCGTTGGCACGGCAGTCGGCTTGACTGTCTCACTCCCAATATACGCATTGCTACCGTTAATGTTCGTTGCTGGTGGAGCTGCAGGCGCTGTGTGGATTGCCATCCCAGCGTGGCTGCGAGCAAAGTATGGTATTAACGAGATCATCACCACGTTACTGTTCGTGTTCATTGCACAGTCGCTTCTGAACTACGTCGTTCGTGGACCACTGCAGGGAGCCGAATCAAACTTCCCACAATCAGCATCGCTCCCGACTGCAGCGACACTGCCATCGATTCCTGTAATTGGATTTCCATCGGGAATTTTGCTGGCTATCGTTCTTGTTGCAATCACATACGTCATTGTAAATTACACACGATTAGGCTATGAACTCACATTTATGGGTGCAAACGACAACGCAGCCGAGCATGCCGGAATGAGTAAACTGAAAATATACCTCATCGCGCTCATGGCTGGCGGCGCGATGGCTGGATTCGCCGGTATTAGTGAGATGTCTGGTGTCGAGGGTCGGCTACGAGCCTCGTTCGACCCTGGATATGGGTTTACCGCAGTTCCAATCGCGTTACTTGGTCGAAATGGCGCATTTAGAGTGTTGCTTGCGGCTCTGTTTTTCGGTGTCTTGTTTATCGGTGGATCAAGTATCGAGACGACTCTGGGTGTTCCCTCTGCGATTACGAGTGTCATGGAAGCGCTTATCATATTATTCCTGATCACCGCAGAGTTCTTCAAAAGCTACAGCGTTGGATTATCAATTGATCGACCATCAGCTCCCAGCGTACCTAGTGACCCAGAGGGTGATGTCTGATGGCGGGGCTAGCAACCGGGTTGGCAAACGCAACAGTCAATGCAAGTACGGTACTCATTCTTGCGGGACTGGGAGAGCTGATAAGCGAGCGAGCGGGCGTACTTAATCTCGGTGTTGAGGGGATGATGCTTGTCGGTGCACTATCAGGGTTTGTTGTCACAGCGACGACCGGGAGTGCATGGCTTGGTCTAGGCGTTGCAATTCTTGCTGGCGGTGCTATGGCATTATTGCATGCTTTCCTGTGCATTTCACTCAACTCTGATCAAGCAGTAAGTGGAATTATGCTCACACTCCTTGGTGCTGGGTTAACAACGTACTTCGGAAATTCCTGGACGGGTGACTCTGTGTCAGGATTCTCCGAGGTGGCGATCCCGATAATTGGGGATTTCCTCATCGAGATTCCAATAATCGGCTCGGCGTTGTTCCAGAGCACGATTACGGACTACATCGCGCTCTTATTGATCCCAATTGTCTGGCTGTTTCTGTATAAAACAAATATTGGACTCGAAATGATATCTGTCGGTGAGGACCCAGAAACAGCAGATACGATGGGTATTGAGGTGTTCAAAATGCGGTATCTAGCTGTAATCATTGGGGGATGCTTTGCTGGCGCTGCTGGCGCGCATCTGTCGCTTGCATTCAACCAGATCTGGTCATCAGGTATGACCGCTGGAAACGGGTGGATCGCCGTCGCTTTGGTTATTTTTGCTCGGTGGGAGCCAGGGCGAATACTCATTGGGGCATATCTCTTCGGGTTATTGAATGCGATCCAGCTGTACTCACAAGGTCTGAACTTCACGCTTGCTCCAGAAACAGCGCTCTCCGGCTTACTCAATCCAATGATTGACTTCATAACGAATCCAACGATCATGTCAACATATCCGTATATAGTCACACTCCTCGTGTTGACAATCACCGTTATCCGAGCAGAAAACCGCCAGCTCGCACAACCGTCAGCATTGGTCCAGTCCTACAGTCGAGAGATTGATTAGAGACTCACGGCGAGAATATATACAAAATTCACAAATCGTAAATATTCTGTGCTGGGAACTTGTTGATAACTCATTCTTATAACGAATATTTATAAATATGCAGATATTCGTGTTCGAATGGCAATCCAAGAATGAAGATAGTGAACAAACGTTATAGAATTGGCGTAGATATGCAAGAATACCAATTAGCGCCGATGAGCAGAGAGATAATAAAAACTCCAGTAGCATTTGGCGACACTGAGGGAGGAGAGATCGGCGATGAGTGAGAATCCGATCACACGACGGACAGCACTGAAAGCGGCGGGAACCGTGGGATTAGCCGGACTCGCTGGCTGTAGCGGCACTAGTAGTACTGGCAGTGGTGGTAGTAGTGGCTCTGGGGACACGCTGAGTGCAGCATTCCTGTATGAATCTGAGGTTGGTGAAGTTGGCTGGGATCGGGCGCATGAGGACGCCCGACAGGCTGTTGATGACGAATTTGACTGGTTGGATACACAATTCTCTGAAGCGGTTGACTCTAGTGATGTCAAACGTGTCATGGAGGAGTACATCAACGGTGGGACAGATGTCATCTTCGGAACCACGTTCGGGTTCATGGACCCAATAGCTGAACTGTCACCTGAATACCCAGATACGGTCTTTGAGCATTGTTCGGGGTTCAAAACGACGGACAACATGGGTCGATATTACGGTCGATTATACCAGGCGCGATATCTCTGTGGTGTCGCTGCCGGATTGCTAACCGAATCAAACCGGCTCGGGTACGTCGGGGCGTTCCCGATTCCTGAATTAGTCCGTCAGATCAATGCCTTTGTGCTGGGTGCAAAAAGTGTTAATCCGGACATAACTGCAAGTGTTCGGTGGACGAATGCATGGTTAGATCCACCGACTGTCACACAGGCAGTGAATACTCTGATTAATGACGGCGCTGATGTCATCAATAATCATCAAACCTCCACTGCAGCCGTGCAGACTGCAGCCGAGAACGACGCCTATGCCTTCACTTATACAACATCAATGGCTGATGCTGGTGGTGATTTCTATGGTAGTTCGGCTGTCTTCGACTGGGAGGAGTTCTATAAGCCTACTTTGCAGTCGGTTCATGATGACGAGTGGGAGTCCGATGCATACTGGAAGGGGCTCGAATCAGGTGTTATCGATATTGATGACTTTGGTCCGCAGGTTAGCGACGATATTGTTAGTGAGGTTGAGACCCAGAAACAAGAGATCATCAGCGGTGAGCGTAGTGTCTGGCAGGGGAGCCAATTCGAAGGGGAGTCTGATGAGTTCCTCTTTAGCCAAATGGGTAGCTACGTCGACGGTATCGAAGGCGAAGTGCCAAGTTCATAAGACGGAGCGTTCGCGCATCCTGTGGTGCCCCTTAGTGTGGATAGTACACGATAATAGATAGAGACATACTCATTGTGACTACTCAAATGTCGGGTCGGGCACACTGGACAGCGATATGATTGACTACTGCAGTCTGATTGTGCTAATGCGCCCGCCACATGTGAACTGCTCCGGGGTCGAGCCCCGAGGCACTCTGCCTGCTTTCTCTGTAGAATCTTAGTTTCCACGATCCGTGTTCCAGGAAAACTCGTAGTTCTCCATTTTGATCGCCTACTTAACCCAACGGTGCCAGTAGACGGGAGACACCAACTCACAACCTAACCCAACCCAATTCATTCTTGAGAGCATCTATCAAGAGGGGGTTTACTCAAATGACACAAACACAGTACAGCTCGACATATAATTTTAAGTATGTAAATTGAGCACCATGGAGAGTATTACGACGTTACTATTGGTATTCGCTAATATTAATCACAATCAATTATTCGTGTTATTTTATCCGCGTTTTCATTCGTATATATAGACATATCGAAGAAATTATTTACAAATACACACTGAGGTATGCTAGATATCGAAATGAGTTCAGAAAGAGTGGACGTCGATCTAACTGTGAATGGCGAGTCCCATTCTGTCTCTGTCGAGCCAAGAGAGCTGTTAGCACAGACGCTCCGCGAGCGACTTGATTATACCAGTATTAATATTGGGTGTGAATCAACCCTTTGTGGCGCGTGCACGATCCATGTCGATGGGAAGGCGGTGAAATCCTGTACAAGACTGACTGTTCAAGAAGATGGGTCCGAGATCCGAACCGTTCGGGCGCTGTCCGATGATGGGATTCTTGGAGATCTCCAGACAGCATTCTCTGAAGAACACGCTTTGCAGTGTGGCTACTGTACCCCAGGAATACTCATGGCGGTTGATGAGTATCTTGAGAGTAATAGTGATCCATCACGAGACGAGATTCGAGATGAGGCGCTACAGGGGAATCTTTGTCGCTGTACCGGCTATGAGAACATTGTTGATGCCGTCGATGTAGCGTCCGACGCACTGGAGGATTAGACATGGCGACTGACAATGGTATTGGCAGTGATGTGCAGCGTAGAGAGGACAGGCAAGTCTTACTCGGCGAATCAAAAGGGACAGACGATATCGATGTCCCTGGTGCACTCCACATTCAGTTTATCCGCAGCGAGAAGGCTCATGCCCGATTCGATATCGATGCTGAGACCGCGCGTGAGATGAATAATGTCGTCAAGGTGTTTACTCCTGAAGATATCGAGCAATGCGAGACATCGACACCACTGCCATTCAGATTGTTTGCCGCACCGATGCCCGATCTTGATTATCCCGACGAGGCACTCTGGCAACGATGTTTTGCCAGTACAAAAGCCCACTATCACGGAGAGATTCTTGGCATTGTCGTAGCAGAAACGCAACGAGTTGCTCGTGATGCGCTTGAGATGATAGACATCACATACGATGATCTGGAACCGGCGTTAACGACGACCGAAGCGCTCGCCGATGACACGCCGGCAGTACATGATGACGTCCCCGACAATGTCGTATTCTCAGGTGGGCAGGGTGATGAGGAAGCAGTTGCGGAGAGATTCGAACAAGCGGCGTACACCGCCGAACTGAAAAAAGACCCACAACGGCTCTCGCCGAGTCCGTTGGAACCGCGATCGGCAATCGCTGCGTATGACTCGGCGTCGGGGCACCTAGATTTCACAGCAACGACGCAGATCCCACATGCCTACCGACGACTGATGGCACAGATGCTCACCTATCCAGAGCATCATATCGACGTGACGGTTCCTGACATGGGCGGTGGATTCGGCGCTCGCCAGCATCCATATCCCGCTGATGTACTTGTTGGGTGGTGTGCGATCGAATTAGAAGACACAGTCAGATGGCGAGCGACTCGAACCGAAAACCAACTAGTCGAGAACGACGGTCGGGGTTACGAGGGAACGTGGGAAATCGCAATGGCTGATGATGGCGATCTCCTTGGAGTCCGGGCGGATATCCAATATGATCTCGGCGCATGGGTCGCATGGGGAGCGGCCTCTCTTGCGGAGGCTGGGAATCTTCTCATGACCGGGCTGTACGACATCCCCACTGCATACTCTCGCGTCACCGGCGTCGTGACCAACACTGCCCGTGTCGATGCATATCGTGGTGTGTCATCGGTGCCGATGATATTGATGCTTGAACGATTGGTCAGTAAAGTTGCGAAGCAGGCAGATATGGATCCGGCGATGGTCCGAAAACAGAATTTTGTTGAGCCTGACCAGTTCCCATATCGAACTCCAGGTGGAGCACTCTATGATAGTGGTGATTACGAGCGTAATTTCGATCTCGGTCTAGAAACCGTTGAGTATCAAGCTGTTCGAGAAAAACAGGAGCGTCTTCGCGAAGAGGGTCGATACATTGGTATTGGATTTGCCTGTGCAACCGAGGTTGCCGGTCTTGGTCCGGCTAGTCACATCGACGCTCCATCTTGGGGGTACGGTAGTGTGCAGGTGCATCCAACTGGAGACGTGACCGTCTATTCTGGCGGGTCAGATCATGGACAGGGACATGAAACGTCATTAGCACAGGTGGCTGCAGATGAACTTGGCGTCCCTTTTGATGACGTTCGTGTTGTTGAGAACTCGACCAAAGAGGTGGCTGAAGGAGTCGGGACGTTTGCGAGTCGCTCCGCAGCACTTGGGGGCGGTGCTGTGGCGAAGTCCTGTCGAAAGATCATCTCAAAGGGCATGGAGGTGGCTGCAGATGAACTCAATGTCCCCGTTGAAGCAGTTATGTACGACAATGGGATGTTCATCGCTGGCGATAATGATACACAGTCGTTCTCGTTCAGTGACATGGCATCAAAAGTCCATCTGGGACAAGACATTCCCGATGATGTGGAACCGGGACTTGAGGCACAAACATATTATGACCCTGACAATTGCACATGGCCGTTTGGAACCCACATTGTGGTTATCGAAATCGATCCCGAGACCGGTGAATTTGATTTCTTAGATTACGTCGCAACTGAGGACTGTGGTGTCCAAATCAATCCAACCATTGTCGAGGGACAGCTTGTCGGTGCTATTGCACAGGGAATCGGACAAGCATTGTATGAGGACGTCGAGTACGGCGATGATGGAACACTGCTGTCTAATTCCTTCCGCACGGAGCGAGTCGGATCGAGAGGTGGGTACACACTCCCAAAAGCAGAGCACATGCCTGAAATTACCATCCGTTCGACTGAAACGCCTTCACCACACACACCACATGGAGCAAAGGGTATGGGTGAGATGGGATCAATTGCAGCCCCCGGTGCAATCTTGAATGCGATCGAAGACGCAATTGAGCCCTTCGACCCTGAGCCAATGACGCCACCGATTAGTTCTGAGAAAATTTGGCAGGCTATCAATGAGGGAGGCGAATAGATGCACGCAGAGCCATTTGAGTACGCTCAAGCCGATACTGTCTCAGATGCAATTCGTCTGCTTGGAGAAATTGAAGACAGTCGGTTATTAGCTGGCGGACAAGCACTCATTCCATTATTAAAACAGCGAAAAGTCGCACCAGCAACGCTCGTGGATATTAGTGGTATCGACGAACTGCATGGGATAGAGCATACAGACACAGGAGTTCAAATCGGTGCGCTCACCACGCACAGAGAAATAACGAATTCCGACATGCTTGCTGATTCCGTGCCTGTGCTTCCAGCGGCAATCTCGAAGATCAGTGGCGGAATACAAGTTCATAATGTCGCAACTATCGGTGGTAATATCGCGCGTGCACACCCTGCATATGATTACGCTGGGGCGCTACTCGCAGCCGAAGCGCGCATTCATATCGCTGGTCCGGACGGCAAACAGATAGTTCCGATAACCGAGTTCTTCTGCGGTGCCTGTGAGACTTGTCTTGAGGAATCACAACTCGTGACAGCCGTTGAAATCGATAATTGGAATAACAAACGCTATGGAGGATATGCAAAAAAAAAGGAGCCTGCATCAGGGGGCTCCGTTATTGGTATTGCAACCGATCTCTTGTTTGAAGCGGAAGATAACAATCGTGTGAGTGCGGCTCGAGTCGCTGCAAACGGATTCCAAGAACACGCCGTGCGGATCACCGCTGCTGAAGAGGCTCTCACAGGTCGCCTCATCAATTCGGAAGCAATTGAATTGGCAGCGGATGCCGCTGGCGGTGAAATAGATACTAACGCAATACTCGACAATAAGAAGGCATCTGCTGATTACAGGGAGGCTTTGCTTGGACCGTACGTCCGTCGCTCGCTCAACAAGGCAATTGGAAAGTAGTCGGCTCGAATCTCTCGGTTTACTGTTATCAGTTATTGCAGAATCGTAGTTGTCCAAGAACTGCTATTGTGATGTGTACAGAATCACTCAGTCGTCTGCCACGGCGTCCGGGACATCGTCATCATCATCGGTCGCAGACCAGGTGAGTACTCGGTTTCGCCGACTCCTACACTGCCACCGGGAAGAACGATATTCAGGAACAGCGCCGCGATGCCACCAGTGACGAGAGCGGAACCGAATAGCGTCTGAACTTCGGTTGGGAACTGCTGGAGTACTTCTGGTCGGAACGCTACACCTAATCCAAGTGCCATCGAAAGTGCAAGAATAGTTGAGTTCCGCTGATTGAGTGTGACATTCTGGTTGATAATTCGTGCGCCAGAGGAGAAGATCATCGCGAATAAGATTAGGGCACCGCCACCGAGGACTGCATCAGGCATCGCAGAAACAACGGCACCAACCTTTGGAACGAAGCCAAGCGCCAGCAGAATCACGCCACCGATACCAGCCACATGACGGCTAGCGACGCCGGTGAAATTCACGAGACCAACATTCTGAGAGAACGATGTGTTTGGCATTGCGTTGAAGATGGCACCGAAGATACTCATCACGCCATCAGCCATGAGCCCGCCTCGGAATTCTTTTTTATCGGCATCACGCCCCGTTGCTGACACTGTTCCAGAGATATCACCGATTGTTTCGACGCCGGTGATGATATAGAGAAACCCAACGGTGAGTATCGCGCTTGGCTCGAATGTAAGTCCATATTTCAATGGGACCGGCACGGTGAACCATCCCGCGCTGGCGACAGCCGAGAAATCAACTACCCCGAGAGCAAGTGCTGCGATATACCCAATAGCGATACCAGCGAAGACACTAATGATGCGGACAAATCCACTGAAGAACTGATTGAGGGCAACCGTCACAACGAGCACAAGTCCTGCTAACCCGAGATTAAGAAATGACCCATAGCTCTCGACCGATGGTCCTGCTGAGGCACCAGCCGCATAGTTCATTCCCGTTGGAATCAGCGTCAGTCCGATGAGCATCACGACGATGCCGGTCACCAGCGGTGGGAAATAGCTTCGGAATCGGTCTAGTGAGAACGCCATCCCTATTTCAATCGGTGCTGCGACCAAGGCGGCACCGAAGACTGCAGCAATACCGAACTGATTGCCAATTCCGATTAGCGGTCCCAAGAAAGCGAAACTCGTTCCCATGACAATTGGCAATCGCGCGCCGACTGGACCGATTGGAAATGCCTGAATGATTGTTCCGACTCCAGCGACGATGAGTGCCATCTGTACTAGAAACGTCGTCTGACCTGTGACTGAGCCGACCGCACCCGCGAGAATAAGCGGGGGTGCAACATTGCCCAGAAACATTGCGAGGACGTGTTGAATTCCAAGTGGGATTGCCTCTCCCAATGGCGGGCGATCCTCAATACCATACTGTACTACTGAGTTATTCGTATCATCAGCCACCTCAGTTTTCGCCATGAGGAATTCAAAAATACACAATTATATCAATGTATTCGAATTATCCCTTATATCTGATGAATGAATAGGTTTATGACTATATTGCCGGTGTATTCCTGATTATGATGTATATTTTATTGTATATACAAATTTGAAGAATAGAAAACATATAGAATCAAATATAGATCAATTGAAGTTTAAATAGTCAGAATCACACAGTTGATTCGAAATGAAACATGGAACTATTGAGGAATTGAATACGCTTGGAAAAGGCGATTTTGTTGACCTCCTTGGTGACGTATATGAAGAGTCCGCGTGGGTTGCAGAACAAACGTACTCAGAGCAACCTTTTGTATCAGTCCAAACACTGACCAACACAATGCAGGAGATAGTCAATAACGCCCCCCACGACGCACAATTAGAACTACTCAGGGCTCATCCTGACCTCGGTGAGCAGACCGAAATGACGGACGCCTCAGAGGCAGAACAGGCTTCGGCTGGTCTCGACAGTCTGAGCGAAACACAGTATGATGCATTTCAACGACTAAACGACCAGTATCGCGAGAAATTCGGGTTTCCATTCATCATGGCAATAAAAAATGAGTCGCCTGACGCGATACAGACTGCGATGGAACAGCGAGTGAAACACCGAAGAGATCAAGAGTTTGAGACCGCGCTAGATCAGGTCCATCAAATCGCCAAACTCCGACTTCAGGAGATATTCTCGATGTAGTATCTTTCTGATTTTTATTTGAATATCATATCCAAAAACAAGATATATTGCACGTTAGTCCGAGAGTTAGAACTGGAAAATGATAGTTACTGCAATGAATGGTGAAAAACTAAACATTCCTGTCGAAGTATGCACTACTGCAGCAGGGGACAGTATTGAACGATGATCAGTGACGAGACCACATCTACTGACGACCGGGAGATGAACTATGGGAAAGAAAACGTCTCGGTATACCGAACGTACGCGACACCACTGGAAGGCGTACGCACGATACCAGAGTCGTCTTTCGACGGTCGGAAGAATATCTTATTCGGAGCAGATGTTCGGATGCAAGTGGAGGGCAAGGAATTTTTGCCATCATTCAGCGAGGGCGATAACAGCATGGTGGTAGCAACTGACTCAATGAAGAATTTCATCTACCACCACACAGGTGAGTACGATGGTGCGACTCTCGAAGGGCTGCTTGAGTATATTGGGTCAGAGATCCTCGATACATATTCACAGATGGAAGCCGTGACCATGTCGGCCGATCGACTCCCGTTCGATGAAAAAGAAATTCCAGATGATGGAGAATTCACTCCAAGCGATCTAGTATTCGGTGTTTCGGACGGTCCATCAGGCTACGCCGAACTCCGTATTGACGAGACAGACAACGGGATGGCTATGACCGAACAGACAAGCGGTGTCACCGGAATCGAATTGGTGAAAGTAAAAGATAATTCCTTCACTGGGTATGTTCAAGATGAGTACACGACGCTACCAGAGCGAGAAAACCGAACACTGTACGTTGGTCTCGATATCTTCTGGACATATAAAGACACAAAGACTGCCCTCGGGTCAGAACCTGAGGAGTATGTCCCAGCTGAACAGGTGACCGATATTGCTCAGGTCGTCTTCGATGAGATGGATGTCAATTCGATCCAAGAGCTGATATATGAAATCGGGTTACGGATCCTCAAGCGGTTTCCACAACTTAATTCGGTGAGTTTTGAAGCCAACAACCGAACGTGGATTGGTGTGCGTGATGATGATCTCGAAGGCGATGGCAAGGTACTTCGAGAACCACCCGCTCCAACTGGGTTTCAACAGTTCTCGATGGATCAAAACGACCTCGATATGACAGAAGAATGAGTGCTGGTCTGACAACACATGTTCTCGACACCAGTCGAGAGGGACCAGCAGCGGGAGTCAGTGTGACTCTACGACGGCTTGAGGAGGACTCCGAAGTAATTGCCTCAGGGGTCACCAACGATGACGGACGGCTTGAGGAACCATTGTTGGATTCCGAAGAGATCGAATCTGGAACTTACGAACTCGTGTTTGATGTCGAAACATATTATCAAGACAAACCGTCTGGAACCACGTTCTTAGGAGAAGTCCCCGTACGGTTTAAAATCGACAATGCAGACGAACACTATCACGTTCCGTTGTTATTGTCGCCAGGTGGGTACACAACTTATCGAGGAAGTTGAAGTTGATGTCGATATCAGGTATCGAACATACCGCATAGCTCTTTATTTCATGACTGATTGATAGCCGTTTTGTCGGTGGGTGCTGGGTTTGCACCGGCAAGTTCTGCTAGTGCGTCCGTCAACACTTGCGTCGCAAAGGCGCAGTCTAACCAATCTGTATGTTCGAGTGGGCTGTGAGAGTGACCGCCGCGGGAGCGAGCAAAAAGCATTCCAGCGTCGGTAACAGTAGCAACTTGCATTGTGTCGTGACCCGCACCTGAGGAAAGTGTAGGTGGGTCCATGTCCAACCGTTTAGCACCGTCCTGCAACGCGTCACGGACGCGCCCTGTCATGGGCTGTGGAGGAATATCGTACGGTGTTTCTATCGAAACCGTGAGCCCCCTATTACGTCGGATCGATTCACAAGCATCTTTAATCGTTTGTAATATTCGATTGATTGAGGAGCGTTCTACATCTCGAATGTCTATATCTAGTGTCACAATTCCAGGAATAACATTTGTCGCACCTGGTTCGACATTGAGCGACCCGACAGTTGCAACAGCTGTGCTGCTTTCCTGGTTGGCGACGTCCTGTGCTTCGGACTCAATCGTCAGAATAAGTTCGCTTGCCGCTGCAAGTGCGTCGTCTCGGTCGCGCATCGTGGTTGTCCCGGCGTGGTTTGCTTCACCCTCAATACGGACGTGACATCGCGTTGTGCCAGTGATTCGAGACACCACACCGACTGGCTCTTCAGCGCGCTCTAGTAGTTTTGCTTGTTCGATGTGCAGTTCGATCCACGAGTCCCACTTACTGGCATCAACTCGCCCATCACCTTGGAATCCAATATCTTCCAGGGCTTCCTCAAGCGTTGTCTCACCATCGCTGAGCGAGAGTGCTTGCTCAACGGATTGTTTGCCCGCCGCGACCGAGGAGCCTAGAACCCCATCCGAAAACCGTGTTCCTTCCTCACCAGTGAAACAGACGACTTCTATCGGACGGTCGATATTCCAGTCACTCCGTTTGATCGTGCGGACTGCCTCCAGTGCGGCATAGACACCAAGCGGTCCATCGAATATTCCACCTTCAGGAACTGAGTCGAGATGACTGCCCGCAGCGACTGCGTTAGCAGAGTCGTCACACTCTGGAGGTGACCAACGCCCAGTGATGTTGCCAACGGCATCGACTGATACGTTGAGTCCGGCTGTAATCATCCGATCAACAAAGTAGTTGCGAGCAGCAAAATTCGCCGGTGTCCCGGTGAGCACAGTTCGGCCGACACCGTCATCGGTATCGACCATCCCAAAGTCAGCCGACCGCTCAAGATCGTTTTGTATGGCCTCTCGATCTATTTCCAGTCCGCTATGCATCTCTATTTCCTGAAAAGCATAATCTGAAATCTTGCATTCTATGCGGTGATATATCCATAATCATACTGCATATACCCGGTTTCGTTCGGTACTTCATATACCCATGGTGATATTTTAATACTTTTGAAAATCTGTCTCGCTAATGCATAGTTATATATCATCGCAGCCAGTGACATTGTTGTTTCACTACATCAGATACAAACTGCATTTTCGATAGGCACAATATCATGATACTCACCTGAATGCTGCCAACAGTCACCGAATAATAGTGACCCGAACAGATAGTTTATGTATAAGACCACATTCTAGCAGAACGGATGAAATTATCTGGGACTATCGTTCAAAATTCTTCGAAGATAATTAAAAACGGGACGGTCGTAATCAAAGATACTGAAATTATCGCAGTCGGGAAGCAGGAATCGCTGTCTGAGCAGTACCCAGATCACCCTGAACAGTGCTATGACATTATTATGCCAGGCATGGTCGGTGCTCATATTCATTCCGTTCAGAGTCTGGGACGGGGAATCTCCGATGATACGGAGCTTATCGACTGGTTATATGACTACATACTGCCAATGGAGGCGACACTAACTGCTGATGAGATGGAAGTCGCTGCCAAGCTCGGGTATCTTGAATTAATTGAGACAGGAACCACAACAGCGATTGATCATCTTTCAGTTGCTCACGCTGAACGGGCGTTCGAGGCTGCTGGGGAAATGGGTATCCGCGGCGTGCTAGGTAAAGTATTGATGGACCAGCGGTCACCGGATGGACTTCTTGAAGAGACGCAGGCTGCACTTGATGAAACAGAGCAACTGATTCAACAGTATCACGGTAGTTATGACGACCGGATCCGCTATGCTGTGACGCCACGATTCGCCGTTTCCTGCACAGAGGAGTGTCTCCGCAAGACGAGAAAATTGGCGGATGCATATGATGGTGTCCGTATCCATACCCATGCAAGTGAAAACCAGGATGAAATCGAGACTATCGAAGCGGATACTGACCGACGTAACATCCACTGGCTTGATGAAGTTGGGCTCACGGGCGAAGATGTTGTGCTTGCACATTGTGTCTGGACGAACGAATCTGAACGTGAACTACTCGCAGAAACAGACACCCACGTCACTCACTGCCCCTCTTCAAATATGAAACTGGCAAGTGGAATCGCTCCCGTTGTCGATTATCTTGATAGGGATATCAACGTCGCACTCGGAAATGATGGTCCGCCATGTAACAACACACTGGACCCGTTCACAGAGATGAAACAAGCAAGCGTGTTACAGAAGGTCGATACGTTGGATCCAACTGCGGCAGCGATGGAAGACATCTTCGAGATGGCAACGATCAACGGTGCAAAAGCTGCTGGATTCGATCGTCTGGGGAAAATCGAGCCAGGGTGGCGGGCTGATATAATTGGACTGTCTACAGATAGCACACGTGGGACGCCACTGTATGAAATCCTCTCGTATCTCGTGTTTGCGGCACGTGGCGAGGATGTCAAATTCACGATGGTCGACGGTAATGTGCTCATGGAAAATGGAACAGTCACCGTCGCCGACGCTGATGCGATACGTGAATCAGCTACGGCGGTTGCGGAGTCACTCGATATGTCCGATGCACGAGCAGATGCACAGAAGCAGAAACCATGATTATCTAAAGATTTCAGCGAGAGTTCCACGGGTCACCTGACCCGTGACCGTTTATTAGGACGTCATGATTGTGTGCAACAAATAAACATGCTCACCTCGAGATATACAAAATCCGATCTATAGTGTCGACATCATTCGCTCCAGTTCGGTGGAACCCGATTCAACCGGCTTCCATACCCATTCTCACCGACAACCGCTCCATCAGCCGCAATACATTCTCCCCGAAGGTATGTTGCATCGACTTTTCCAGTCACCTCTCTCCCCTCATAGATTGAGTAATCAGCCTGCGAGGCGTTGTCACTCGCGTCAATTTTTTGCGTTTCGTTTGGATCAAACAGCACGAAATCCGCGTCAGTGCCCGGTTCAAGTGTCCCCTTGTCAACAAGACCGAACAGGCGAGCTGGATTTGAACACATCAACCGAACAAGATCTGGATACGATAGATCCCGTTTGACGACTGCTTCATCGTGAAACACTGGAAGCGAGCGCTGGACTCCGTTGGCTCCATACTCCGAATCCCACCAGTTGTCCGCTTGCTTGTCTTTACGTGTGAATGCAACATGATCAGTCGAAACGACATCAAGAGTTCCAGTTTGTAAGTGCTCAAACATCGCCTCAATATCGTCAGGTGTTCGAAGCGGTGGTGCAATCATCGGTAATAGTCCCCGTGTGGCGTATTGGCTTCTATCAAGAGTCGTGTAGTGAACACATGTTTCACCACGTATCTGGGACTTGTCAGCTTGCGCCGTCTGTAGTACTTCAGCAGCCGCCTGACAGGATGTATGAATACCATAGTATTTGTTGCCTACTTGCTGTGCCATCCGGACAGCATCGTCTGCAGCCATCGCCTCTGCGTGGGTCGGTCGAGAATCCGGGTACGCTGTTGGCTCACCGCGCCCATTTTCGCGCATCGTCATTTCCCGCGTCGAACAGATGCTGTCGTCCTCAGTGTGAAGGACGGCTACACTATCAGTCGCCTCAATTTTGTTGAATACACGTTCGATGAACCCGTTTGAGAGTCCAAAGTCATAGGTTGTGAATAATTTAAATGAAACAATACCAGAGTCCACGAGATCCTCAATCTCATTGAGGACCGCCGGATCCTCTCGCCCGATTACTCCGTGAACACTGTAATCAACGAGTGAAGACGTTGCAGCGTCATACTGACGCTCGACGGCATCATGGAGTCTCCGATCAGCTGACCATGGCGGTCCCAATTCATCCCATGCTTGCCAAGCAAACGTGAGAATACTTGTTACGCCTCCAAGGGCTGCGGCTTGAGTCCCGGTCTCATAGGAGTCGATGGTATTTGGACCCGATATATGCACGTGAGGATCAACAACCCCAGGGAGCACCAAACGATTCGAGGCGTCGATAGTGGTCTTGGCATCAATATCTGTTCCATGTGCGACCATCCCGACAATACTACTCTCACTGATGAGAAGGTCAGCTTCCACGGTGTCCTCGGCTGTTACCAGTGTCCCGTTTTTAACCACTAGGTCAACAATCATATGTCGGTCCTGGCTGGGGCTGGGGTTTCGGTATAATCAGTTGGGTTACCAGACCTCGGCTTGGTATTTTTCATCATATTATCGACTGGATTGATAGTATTTAGTGATACAGATGACTGTGTGAGATATACAACGGTGAGTCACTGATCGGGCAATTGCACTGTCTTGCATTGCTATTGTATTCTTCGATATCATAATTCAATCGATGGTTGGAAAAAATTGTCAGCATCTTCTTGTTATTTATCTATGATTGTGTTACTATCTCACGTGATAGATTACATTGTTAGAAATATTGCTGTTTTTGAAATTCACCCAAATCAACACAATCATAATTCCACAATAGAAATAACTGGAGGAGCTGATGGGTAAAATCAAACTTATCGTAGGTGATGAATCGTACACGGCGACACTGCTGGAGACAGAAGCTCCTGAGTCAGTCGAAGCTGTTCAGGATTTCTTGCCGCTCCACTCAGAACTGATGCATGTTCGGTGGAGTGGAATCGCGACGTGGATCAATATCGATGAGATAGAACTCCCGAAACTACCACGCGAAAACCACACCGTCTATCCGTCTATCGGTGACTTACTATTATATCCAGGCTACCGGAATGAACAAGAGATACTCTGGGCTTGTGGACCGACCGCTTTCAAAAGTCCTGCTGGCGAATTGGCGGGTAACCATTTCGCGACGGTTGACGCGAGCCGCGAAGAACTCAAATCTCTTGAAGCGCGCACGCTCGCTGACGGCACACAGGATATCACAATTAAGATGATTTGATGTGATTTCATAACTAATTTGCAACGGCGATCACAGCTATCCAATCACGTAATTCGTCTGTACGAGCAAGCGACTTGAGTAGACAGACATTCGCATTATGAGGGACGACCCATCTAAAGAGGTCATTGATACGACGACTGACATCTGGATACAAAGACTATTTGAGTATCACTGAAGACAGCATCATATGAAACGGCTTCATGAATCCTTGCACGAAGCGCCAGTTATCGACAAGGATGGATATGAATATCTGGTCCACCCGATCAGCAACGGGGTTCCAACATTGGAACCAGAGCTATTACGAGAAGTTACCACAGATATTATGGAGCGATCTGATTTTGATGTCGACAAAATTGTCGCTCCCGAGGCGATGGGCATACACCTGGCAACAGCCCTATCACTCCAGACAGACGTTCCGCTAGTCGTTATCCGCAAACGCTCGTATGGTCTGTCTGGAGAGACCGCACTACACAAATCAACCGGATACTCCGAGTCAGAGATGTATATTAACGATATTGAGGCAGGAGACCAGATACTCATCATTGATGACTTGCTTTCGACCGGAGGAACGCTTGCAGCAATCTGTAAGGCACTAGATGATATCGGCACGGAAATAGTAGATATTGTCGTTGTCATACGAAAAATCGGGGACTCTGCGATGGATGAAGTCGGTCATGACGTGACAAGCTTGGTCGACATCACAGTGGAGGATGGCGAAGTGACGATCCGGTAAGCAAACATACGTGCCAAATCATCTTCTCAATCCTATCTCTATTTCTCCCAACCAATCGCAACAATAGCACATTTGCTTGACATCCTCCCCGCCCGTCGGCGAGGATTCCCGACCGCGGTGGAGTATTTCAGTTGCACGGTATCGTCGATGTCGTCTTTGATCGCTTTGGGCTCAAGTACAGGGTCAACTGCCTCGGGGTCAAGCCCCGAGATATCCGCCTTGATTATCATGAATCACGGATAAAATGACATGAAACTCCTGAAAATCTGTGTACTATGATGTATCGGAATCGTCGCTTGAACCTAAATCAGCGTCATCAATAGTCTTAGAATCATAATCATACACTTCCCGTGCCCGCGATAGTGCAAGTTTCCCGGCATTAAGATCACGTTTTATTTTGTCCTCATCACGATCAACCGGATTACCGTATCCACCACCACCAGGCGTCCGAATACTGACAATACTTCCTGCAGGTAACGTCCGTGTAATCTTTTGATCGAGAGAAACTGAGTCGCCATCTACTAAATCGATACTTGCACTTCCGGTGTCACCAGGGCTCCCACCGGCGAGTCCATATGGTTGGTGATCATGTCGGTCAGCGAGTAAACTAAACGTTGCCTCATGATCTAATACTTGGATATCACGACGAATCCCCAATCCGCCACGATACTCGCCAGCACCACCTGAGTCTGGGCGAAGTGAGTACTGCATCACACGAAGTGGATATGCTGTCTCGAGCACCTCTGCAGGCGTATTTAACGTATTCGACATGTGAACATGGACGCCGTCAAGTCCGTCCTTACCGGCGCGACCACCAAATCCACCACCCTGTGTCTCATAAAAGCTATATTGAGTTCCATCGCGGGGGTCGGTCCCACCAAATGTGACATTGTTCATCGTTCCTTGTGACCCAGCAATAATCCGCTCAGGTGTTACCTTGCCGAAGGCACCGAGAACTACGTCCGTGATTCGCTGAGATGTCTCAAGATTTCCGCCAACAACAGCCGCCGGTGGGTCGGGATTAATTACCGTTCCAGATGGCGCTTCAATGCTGATAGGTCGATAACACCCATGATTTGGTGGGATATCTGGATCGGTGAGACAACGAATCGCATAATATGTAGCTGAGGTTGTCACTGCCAGAACAGCGTTGATCGGACCAGCTGTCTGCTCGGCTGTTCCAGTGAAATCAACATGCACCGTGTCAGCCTCGACAGTCACTGTAACGTTAATTGTGATCTCTTTGTTTCCGGTCCCATCATCATCAAGGACATCACGAAATGAATATTCTCCATCTGGTAGCGATTCAATCTCAGCACGCATTCGACGTTCAGAGTAGTCTTTGATTGCATCGATTGCTGCGGGGAGTGTATCAGTATCATACCGATTGGCAAGTTCCTCGAATCGCTGTCGACCTGTTTCATTTGCCGCTTTCTGAGCGCGAAGGTCTCCTCGTCGCTCATCAGGCGTCCGGACGTTCGTTAAGATAAGTTCAAATACATCACTATTCTGCTCGCCAGCCTCGAATAGCTTTACTGGAGGTATCCGGAGCCCTTCTTGATAGATTTCTGTTGAATCTGCAGCTACACTACCGGCATGCGCACCACCGATGTCGGCATGATGTGCCCGATTTGCTGCAAATCCTATCAATTCATCATTATCGTATACTGGAGTTATAAGCGTAAGATCCGGAAGATGAGCACCGCCCGCGAAAGGATCATTCACCGCAATAGCATCCCCCGGGCTAAGTTCAGACGGTGGGAATTGCTCAATCGCAGCACGGACTGAGAATGGCATTGCCCCAAGATGCACGGGAATAGTTTCCGCCTGTGCAATCATCTGTGCGTCGCGATCAAACAGTGCACACGAACAATCTTGTCGCTCTTTGATATTTGGAGAGTAGCTCGTTCGAATAAGTGTTGCATTCATCTCCTCACACACAGCCGCTGCTGCATTGCGTGTTACTTCGAGCGTGATTGGGTCAATATCAGTATCTGTATCTGTATCTGTATCAGCATCAGCAAGCATCAGCGTTTGTATCTGTATCTGAATTCATCATTGTCAGCTTATATGGTGGTGCCGGTGTGTATAGTAGCAGTATCGAGTTGACATCTGCATCTGAATATGCCTCATGAATCTAGCTCTATGACGATACTTCCGTATGTATCGATCTCTGCGGTCTGACCTGGACGGACGATGGTCGTGCTCTCGCTGTCATTGATAATCGCTGGACCACTAAATATGCTCTCAGGGGGGAGTCGTGATCGGTCATACACCGGCGTCTTGTGCTGTTCATCGTTGAACCAGACTGACCGGGTTTCAGTAATGGCATCACTCACGTCAGTGCTTATTTCTGGGGTAGTTACTGTGAGATCTGGCTTCACAGTACTACCGCGAGCACGGGTTCGAACAGTGACGAGTTCAAGTGGGTTTGTTTCATCAACATGCCCGTATCGTTGTTCATGAGCATCATGAAATCTGGATTCGATAGCTGATAACGTCTCTATATCAATATCACCAGGCGGGACCGCAATAGATAATTCAAATGACTGTCCAGCATATCGGAGATCAACCGATCGCTCGAAGCTCATTTGATCAGATGAGATTCCTTCTGCATCCAACTGCGTGCGTCCCTCTGAGATGAACTCCGTAAACATCGTTGACAATGTCTCTGGAGAGACCTCATCCCATCCTCGAACGTGTGAATTGCTGAAATCATAGATTGTATCGCTGATGAGCAATCCAAGCGCCGATAAGACGCCTGCAGTCTGTGGGATAATCACTCGGGGGATATCAAGTGCTGCAGCGATTGCGGTTGCATGTAACGGTCCTGCGCCACCAAAGGCAACTAGCCCGAATTCTCGGGGGTCATACCCACGCTCGACAGACACAACGCGGAGTGCCCGTTGCATGCTTGCATTCGCCACATCAATAACACCCTGTGCAGTGGTTTCGACTGACATCCCAAGTGGACCTGCCAGTTCTGTCTCAAATCGCTTGCGAACCTGTGCAATATCAACAGTAACCTCGTTACTGAGGAACAAAGATGGATCAAGTCGCCCTAATATAAGATGTGCATCAGTGATTGTTGGACGATCACCGCCCTTACCATAGCTGATTGGTCCAGGATCTGACCCTGCTGACTGCGGTCCGACCCGAAGCGCGTCGCCTTCGTCAATCCATGCGATCGATCCACCACCAGCCCCCACAGTATGAATATCAATCATTTGCGTATGCACCGGATACTCACCAACAGTCACATCTCGTGAAACCGTCGGTGTGCCATCACGAACTAATGACACATCACATGAGGTTCCACCCATGTCCATCGTAATGATATCTGATACATCACTCAATCCAGCGATGTATGTCGCTCCCTGGACACCGGCTGCTGGTCCAGATAAGAGTGTGTTCACCGGGGTCTCTCGCGCCGCGCTAGCAGTAATAATCCCGCCATTTGACTGCATGATATTGAGGTCTGTCGTGACACCAGCACGTGTGATCTCTGTCTCAAGATTCCCGATATACCGGTCCATCACTGGCTTTAGCGCTGCATTTAACACCGTTGTTAATGTGCGCTCGTATTCGCGGATTTCGGGGAGAATGTCACTTGATAATGAATAACTCACATCGATATCATTCTCAATCAATATCTCTTTGATACGTTTTTCATGTATCGGATTTTCATACGCGAATAACAGGCTAATCGCAATGCTATCGATCTCTGTATTTTCGAGTTTCGTTGCGAGCGTTTCAGCTGCATCCTCATCAAGTGGCGTATCAATTTCACCCTGAGCTGTCAGTCGCTCTGGGACAGTATAGCGATGCTGTCGAGGAACAATCGGAGTCGGCTTCTCAGTCTGAAAATCATAAATGTCCGGTCGTGCCTGTCGACCAATCTCAAGTGCATCTTGGAATCCATCAGTCGTGATAAGCGCCGTATCAGCCCATTCATCCTCTAAGACAGCATTCGTCGCAACGGTCGTTCCATGTGCAATAAATTCAATATCTGATAGTGAAGTTGATGCCGACTCGGTCAATTGGTCCAATCCTGTAAGCACGCCACGTTCCTGTGCTTCCGTCGATGGCGTCTTCTCCACAGTCACGGTCCCATCATTGATCATGACGAGATCGGTAAACGTGCCACCGATATCGACGCCAACCCGGAGGTCCGTATCTCTAGTCATCAGACGTCTCTGACAAATTGATGAATGATATTGCCGTTTGCTTGTGTGCCGTGATCAATCATATGTGCCTATTTAGTAATGTTAACATCAGTCATTAATAATATGATTTCGTTATTTGACTATGCTAGTATGTCCTGTGTCTGAGTGATTCTGATTTATATAATCAGGTAGTAACGTCTTAACGTCCGCTTAACGAATTGATGAAAAGCATACTTATAATTCGATTATCACTGAGACTCGCTGGTCCCTGCTAGCGAGTTTATCCGGGTCGGTTCATATATTATAGTTTGATTTATTTTTATTTTATTCTCATTCTCATTCTCATTCTCATTGATTCTGCTGTTGGCGAACATGATTGCTTGTCTCAACATTGATATCGAGCCGATCAGTTCCACGAATCCACGAAAGGTACTCCGCTAGTCGCGATGCTGAACGGAGTGCATCAATCGTATCATACCCTGATCTGAGTTCATCGTTAGTAAACAATGCATGAATTTGTTTGTGACACGGTCGACATAGCATCACAGTTGGACTCTCCGCTCGTTCTTCAGGTCGAAGATGGTGTTCTTGAACGGCTTGTGGGTCCTGTAGACGCTCATCGGGAATGATGCGACGACAAAGTGCACAGGTCGTCGACATACATATGCATACTATATCCAGGATACAATGTGTGTCGGTTGATACTGATACGATGACGTGTTCACCGTATCAATCCCGTCTGTAATCTCTCTAAATGGTGATACTGAATCGCTTGGGCATTCACTTACTATTTCTACGGCTCGGCTTATGCACGACGAGGCTTCGCCTGTAGTCGTTTACTTTTAACTATACCCACGCGGCTTGTGTCGAGTGATAACGCCATACCGCAAGAATCGGGGGCTTGCGTTGGGTCAAAAAGTCAATCTATCATTGCTTGATATGCGTGCCGTCGTCCACACATGCTTATCAAATAAAGTTGACCCTCGGTTGAGCTTTTATGAGGGTTAGGTTTCCACAGGCGGGCAGCGACATAGTAATTTTCCTCTGTTCATCGAAACTACATCCATATCAAAATGTCAGTCTATAGAAGTTCCATCCATGTATCAAAAATACCAGTATTAAGTTGATACAATTTGGATTGTATCTCCAACGGAAAGTTCGCCATCTCGTTCGGAAGGCGGTATTTGAGTTCCAACCATGACACTGAATAAATTTCCATCGAGATCATTTTCATCTACCCACGTCGGTAGGGTCTCCGCTCGCTTTTTCAGAAATATTTCTCGAAATCCATCATACTCCACACCGGTGTGTGGGTCACGAGCAGGGACGACACACCGTGAGATTGGCTCAATGTTAGTCAGTGTGACACTCCCGATTTGTAACTCATAATCACTGTCTGTCAGCAGTTGGTCCTCCCAAAACGGTGGGACATCACTGATGACAAGATTAGGACGTAAGCGTTGTTGCATCTGTTTTGGAGATATTCCATCATACCACGATGCAACCTCACGTATCGTAGCCGCACTGATTACCGTCGGACCAGCGGTGCCATCCGCATTGAATATAATATTATCAGTCTGCCCTCCGCCGGGCTCAACCGATAATACAACATCTAACCCAAAATACTCTGATAACCACGTCTCAAGTGCTTCCCGATCAGTATCGAGATGAAATTCATGTGTCTGGTCTGTCTCATGAGTCCGCACTGTGAATCGCTGTGAGTCTAGATCACACTTCGTATGAAGTCTATGGACAGCGGATGTGCGCTTACCCTGGACATACTCGCCGTCAATATCTTTGATAGCGTATGTTCGATCACCGGCTAACCCACCAATATTAGTTACTGATACTCGATCAAGATTGCTCGGATCAAGCGCTTTGACCGGGTAGATGAGGATCTCTGCGAGGGTTGGCACTACCTGATACAGTCACATAATCGATATAATTGTTATGTTTACTGTATTTTCTAGATAGATGAGAATAGTATCTATGAACATTTCATTCACTATCTGATTATATATGGATTATCTAGAGATGGATGTCGACGCTCGATAGTAAAAAATGTACTATATGTCGATCGGTAGGGGCGAGCGGTTGCCTATGATCTTGACCCGTACTGGAGGTCAACTGTGCTAACTGTGATGAAAGCCAACTGAGAGAGGCATTCTCAATGCAGTGCAGGCGGTCAGTCGCGGGTTGTACAATTAATTGTCAATATTTGATTTGCTCTGAATTCTATCTGCAAACATGTGTTAATCGATACTTTGAGGCTCAAGACTCACAATCTTATTTAAATAATATCTCTGCGGTGTATTAGAGATATTATCCAGAATTATAGATTGGCAAGGTGAATACACCCGCCTTACTGAGAGGAACGAGCGTTCCGACCGCTTCGGTCGGAACCGAGTGACGAACAGGCGGGTGATGAAACCGACATGAGCGAGTCACCAACCACACCACAATAGCATGGCCGGATATTCCACGTCTAACCACAACTTTTATACTAAAAACAATTATATAAGCGTTCAGGATGCTGGAAGTCCACCGCACCCACCGAGCGAAAATCTGTAACCATCCGCAGGTTGCAGAGTCGCTTGACCGTCATGGGTGGAGTGCCAGCAAGCTCTGGAATGTCGCCAACTACCACTCCCGCGAGGTCTGGGAGGGGACGGGCGAGATTCCTGATCACGAGAAATTGAAAGACGAGTTGAAGACCCATCCAACCTACAATGGACTGCACTCACAGTCCAGTCAGCGGGTTCTGGAGGAACTCGCTGAAAGCTTCAACTCGTGGTACTCCTCGGACGACGACCGAGATAATCCGCCCGGCTACCGCAAAGAAAACCACTACGACGACGAGGGGCGTCGTGTCCACGAAGAACACCCGCGTTCGACGGTAACGTGGAAGCAAAACGGCATCAAACACGACACGAAGAACAACTGTGTTCGACTGTCACAAGGTGCGAATCACAAAGAACAAGAACATCCCAAAGCACGGGAGTACATCCTTGTCGAATACGAGACACGTCCCGGCGTCACGGTCGAAAACCTACAACAAGTCAGAGCCGTCCACGACCAGCAGACAGAGCGATGGGAACTCCATCTCGTCTGCAAAAACGAGATCGAGACCCCCAACGCTCCTGGCGACGAAGCAGCGGGTATCGATCTCGGAATCAACAACTTCGCGGCGGTCGCCTACAGCACCGAAGACGCCGACCTGTATCCCGGCAACCGCCTGAAGCAAGACGGCTACTACTTCCCGAAAGAGATTGCTACGTGCGACAACAGCAGTGGCGACAGAGCCACGCGACTCCACCACAAGTGGTCGGAACGCCGCACTCACTTTTTCCACAGTCTTGCGAAACACATCGTTGGACGCTGTGTTGAGAAAGGTGTTGGTCGT
>NZ_KE356561.1:3216523-3345325 GCF_000415985.1 Haloquadratum walsbyi J07HQW2 | reverse complement strand
CGTTCTCCTCGGCAATGGAATCGGAATTATATTTCAGATCAAGACCTGTGTAATCATATTCGATGAACGTTTGTATCTCGCCTTTAGTGAATTTCTGCTCAACATTGCCAGTGAATACTGCTCCCTCACTCTTTACATCTATATAGTAATCGATGACAGGTTGGACATCATCCAGTGAGCCACCGTATGCATTATTGATCGAAATTGCACCAGCAAGACCGACCGCTGCCTGTGGGGGCTGGATCTGAAGTTTGGAGGCGATTTCCGGACGTTTGAGGTCTTCCCAGGTTTCTGGAGGCTCAATGCCTTGTTCCTCGTAGAGGTCTTTCCGATATGTGACTGTTGTCGTCATCCGGCGAGTCGCAGTCACATGACCATCATCAGTTTTGAGCGTATCTGGTACCTTATCATAATTCGCCGGCTTGTATGGTTGTGTTAATCCATCGTTTCGGGCAACCACACCAAAGGTGTACCCGCCATTCATTGCAGAGTGATTAGGATCTTGTGCGTTCTGTCGGGCATGTGAGAGTGCCTCACCTGAGGAGCGTTGATCATCATTGAGCGAGACTCCATAGTTGTCTGTGAAATCCTGCATCAATGCCCCCCAGTTTGACCATCCAGTCTGGACGGCATACACGAATAATTTATCTGGGAAATTATTCGCAGAAACTGAGGTCTGATAATCGCCGTACCCAACGTCGAATGATTCACTAGACCCGGACTCGGACTCCGGATCCGGATCCAGAGCTGGGAGTTGACCCGGAGTCACTGCCACTAGAGCACCCTGCAAGCCCAACTGCAGTTGCCGTGCCAAGACCACTCAGGAGTTGCCGCCGTGTTGGATTCATTCAACCACAGATTTGAGTATTATACAAAAATGGATTTATAATACTGTTACCAAGCGATATACATAGTATGTACTGATAATTTGATATATTAGTCGTATATAACAGTATGTAATTGCGGAGATAAGAATATAGATATCTAGCATATGTCCCAGACATCTGAGGGTTATGCTGTGATATTAGAGTCGAGATGAAGTGTCGTTAGAGATATCAGACATACTGTTAGGATGTAGGAAGGTAACTCCGAGTCACACAACTTGAGTAGACGTGGCAGTGTGAGATGGTTGCCAAAATTCGAGGTCTGTATACGAGCCATCGTTGACTCCCTGAAACCCTCATTAAGCGTAAGATACTCTCAACACGCAAGCGTCTGGGACTATTTTAAAAGAATTGAAATACCAGTATTAGGGTGATACAATTTGGATTGTATCTCCAACGGAAAGTTCGCCATCTCGTTCGGAACCCGGTATTTGAGTCCCAACCATGACACTGAATAAATTTCCATCGAGGTCATTTTCATCTACCCACGTCGGTAGGGTCTCCGCTCGCTTTTTAAGAAATATTTCTCGAAATCCATCATACTCCACACCGGTGTGTGGGTCACGAGCAGGGACGACACACCGTGAGATTGGCTCAATGTTAGTCAGTGTGACACTCCCGATTTGTAACTCATAATCACTGTCTGTCAGCAGTTGGTCCTCCCAAAACGGTGGGACATCACTGATGACAAGATTAGGACGCAAGCGTTGTTGCATCTGTTTTGGAGATATTCCATCATACCACGATGCAACCTCACGTATCGTAGCCGCACTGATTACCGTCGGACCAGCGGTGCCATCCGCATTGAATATAACATTATCAGTCTGCCCTCCGCCGGGCTCAACCGATAATACAACATCTAACCCAAAATACTCTGATAACCACGTCTCAAGTGCTTCCCGATCAGTATCGAGATGAAATTCATGTGTCTGGTCTGTCTCATGAGTCCGCACTGTGAATCGCTGTGAGTCTAGATCACACTTCGTATGAAGTCTATGGACAGCGGATGTGCGCTTACCCTGGACATACTCGCCGTCAATATCTTTGATACCGTATGTTCGATCACCGGCTAACCCACCAATATTAGTTACTGATACTCGATCAAGACTGCTCGGATCAAGCGCTTTGACCGGGTAGATGAGGATCTCTGCGAGGGTTGGCACTACCTGATACAGTCACATAATCGATATAATTGTTATGTTTACTGTATTTTCTAGATAGATGAGAATAGTATCTATGAACATTTCATTCACTATCTGATTATATATGGATTATCTAGAGATGGATGTCGACGCTCGATAGTAAAAATGTACTATATGTCGATCGGTAGGGGCGAGCGGTTGCCTATGATCTTGACCCGTACTGGAGGTCAACTGTGCTAACTGTGATGAAAGCCAACTGAGAGAGGCATTCTCAATGCAGTGCAGGCGGTCAGTCGCGGGTTGTACAATTAATTGTCAATATTTGATTTGCTCTGAATTCTATCTGCAAACATGTGTTAATCGATACTTTGAGGCTCAAGACTCACAATCTTATTTAAATAATATCTCTGCGGTGTATTAGAGATATTATCCAGAATTATTAATATGATATAACGGTGAGCGACTAGCGTATGGAATTAGTTGACAAGCAATGCAATCGTCGAAGACTGTTGTCTGGGGTTGCCATAGCGCTCGGCGTAGGTCTTGCAGGGTGCACTAGTCCTGGAGAGAGCGAGGGTGATGACGGAGATAGCGAAGATAGTGCAGGTGACGACACTGGAGGCAGTGGCGGTGAAGACGGAGATGGAGGTGGAGGTGGAGGTGGATACAGCAGTGAGAATGAGCAGTTGAATATGCACAAAGAGTGATCTGACCGGTTGCTGTGATAACAGATAGCGACGTGACTTATTGAATCAGGCTACTCAGTCACTGTCATTCTGATTCCGATTCTATGTCGATATAGTGTCTCTTAGTCCCAATTGACAGATTAAGATTATACTACCACATCTGGACCGAGCAGCAAGAAGGATCACTTCGCTCGCCATCTCAGCAATGTCTCAAAGTGATTGAACTCAACTGATCGAAAAAGTAATCTAATACATATGACCGCTCATAGCTCGTGTAATGTTATTCGTTATCTGCAGTTGCCTCAGTTCCGACATCTGGTATGACTCCTGAGAGTCGCATTGCGTTTCCGGTGACAGCTGTAGTCATTCCGGCATCACCAGCAAGAACGGCGAGCCAGATAGGGACATATCCAAATGGGACGGCGACCGCCAGACCAAGTTTGATGATTAGACTTGACCAAATATTTTGCCGGATGATACTGTTTGCATCATTCGCCAGTTCGTAGAGATATGGAAGTCTCTGAATATTATCACCCATCAGTGCAATATCGGCGGTTTCCAATGCGGTGTCGGTTCCGGCAGCTCCCATCGCAACGCCAACTGTCGCTGTGGCGAGCGCTGGTGCATCGTTGATACCGTCACCGACCATTGCAACATCATCATACTCATCGACTAAGCTCTCGACTGCACTCACTTTTTCTTCGGGAAGCAATTCAGACTGATACGTATCAATATTAATTTTACGAGCGATAGTTCGAGCAGTCCGCTCATTATCTCCGGTCAACATCACGGTTTGAGAGATACCGAGTTGCTTGAGTTGAGTTATTGTTTGTTCTGCTTCTGGACGAATCCCATCTGCGACAGCAATGACACCTTCGAGTTCAGTCTCAGTACCAACAAGAACAACGGTCTTTCCTTCTGTCTGGAGTCGGGGAACAGTCTCCTCAAGTAGGTCAATGCAATTATTCTGCGTGCACATCTGATGAGCGGTCTGCGTAATAGCACCCCCGTCAGTTGTCGCATGAACGTGTGAGAGATCAAATCCGAGTTCTTCAAACAGCCCTGGCTTACCAGCAAAGTGAGGGGTTCCGTCGAGACTTGCTCGCACGCCTTTACCAGTGATACTTTCAAACTCCTCAATCTCACGCTCAGCAGTCTGTGTGTTTTCGGCTTCGGCAACAATCGCCTCACCAATGGGGTGTTCACTCCGTTGTTCAAGTCCGCGTGCACACCGGAGGACATCTTGTTTTGAATTCTGATTCAGCGGAATGACATCAGTGACCGTTAATTCCCCCGTCGTGAGTGTTCCTGTTTTATCAAACGCAACGGTGTCGACAGATCCAATCGCTTCGAGGTGATTTCCACCTTTGATTAAGACACCGTTTTTTGCAGCACTTGTAATCCCTGATACCACGGACACAGGTGTTGATATGACGAATGCACAGGGGCACGCTAATACCAGTAATGTTAATCCATATACGATGCCCGTAGACCATGTCGTTGCAAGAACGTACGGGCTTGCTATCATTGTGATAATGGCGAAGGCAACGACAACTGGGGTGTAATATGATGAAAAGCGTTCGACAAACTGCTCACGCTCAGTTTTATTTGATTGTGCATTCTCAACCATTTCTACAATGCGTGAGAGCGTATTGTCACTAGCCTCCGAGGTGACCTCAAGTTCGATGTATCCCTCCTCATTGATCGTGCCGGCATATACCGTATCTCCTGCTGTTTTATCAATCGGAACACTTTCACCGGTAATCGGTGCTTGATTGACAGCGCTCTCGCCGTCAACAACTGTCCCATCCATCGGAATCTTCTCACCGGGCTTGACAACGACGATATCCCCAATCGTGATTTGAGTAAGTGGGACTGTTTCTGTGCTGTTGTTCTGTTTGATAGTCGCCTCATCTGGTGAGAGATTCATTAATTCCTGGAGTGACTCTCGGGTACGGTCGATTGAGTATCGCTCTAGCAATTCAGCAACACTGAAGAGAAATGCGAGCGTGGCAGCCTCAAAATAAAGTGCTTGATCAAAGACGAAGCTTGCAGTGACTGCCCCGAGGATAGCCACCGACATTAAAAAATCAATATCAAGGCTCAGATTTCGTGCTGAATAATATCCATTGCGAATGATTGCTTGACCGCCGAAAACAACAGCAGCAAGAAATAGCACATCAGCGACAAGTACAGCTGTGTCCAGTACGGTTGCAATCGTCAGATTCTGTTCAAGTAAAACGAATTCAAAAAGTAACCCAACACCGACGAACCCACCACTGATCCATGTCTTAATCGCTCGGGGACTCTTCCAGCTGCGTTCACGTTCATCAGTTGTTTGTTGACCTATTGACGCAGCATCTGGACTCTCTGTGATCTCATATCCAGCAGCCGCAATTACGTCGATGATATCAGCATCACTGAGTTTAAGAGAATTATATCGAACTATGACAGTTCCAGTCGTTGGTCGTGTTTCGTGCGCAATGATCTCATGGGTGTCATCAAGCGCATTTTCAACTTTATTAGCGCACGATGGACAGTCCATTTCCGGGACTGTGAACTCTGATGTCGTCTCACTCGTATTTTCCACACCGTATCCTGCCTGTTGAATCCGACTAATTATCGCATCGGGAGTGACCTCCCCACTCTCATATGATACTGTGAGCACTCCGGTTGCTACTTGTGAGTCGATATTCTGGATTGCATCTAATTTTCTGACGCTGTTGATAACCTTCTGTGCACAGGATGGACAATCCATCGCTGGAATTGAAAACTGAGTCACATCTGGGTTATTAACTGACTGGGAGAGTTGGTCTGTGTCTTCTACTTTGTGTTGAGGGGTTGTAGAAGCATCATCCGGCGGTATATCAGTACTATCGGTGGATTCCGAATCATGCATAGTCGTTACCGTGAGGTAGTTGCCATAGACTTATTAAATCGACTGCTATTTAGAGCGTATTTTATGATATACTTCAATAACAGTGGCATGCTGAGTTATTAAATCTGGATATACCGTTTCATACTATTCGTGATTTCCCTCTCATCTTTCACCTTTCACCTTTCACCAAGCAGGAAATCCCGCCGTTCACGGCGGGCAGGAATGCGACATGCGAGTTATCTACCCGCCTGCGATAGCTGAGCTGACACGAACCTCCTGACCGTGGTATGTTTAGTTTCCTGTTTCAGTCCGTACTAGCTGGGAACGTGGGCTGTGGCTGCGTTAGCGAACCATGCTCGTCCGGCTCGGCTCGGCTCCCCGCCGGACGACCGCCGGGGTCGGGGTGGGGGTGGGGGTGAGAGCCGAGCGCTGAAACCGGACCGGACCGGACGGCAATGACATGACATGCTGGCGGATGGGAGTGCCGGTGACAGCACCACAACCACAGGGCACTCAGGGTCAAGGTAGGGACAGGGAACCTGCCGTCCGAGATTCTGAGCGCAGTGCAGTGCCCTGAAACCTCACCTCACCTGACAACGACAACGGGTTCGGGTTCGGGTTGGGGTTCCCGCAGTGCGGGAAGCCCCGCCGTTTACGGCGGGCGAGGATGTCACGTATGTAAGGGAACACTCGCACTACCCTACTTCATTTTAAATTCTGAGGCAGATAGTTGAGTCTCGTATACATTAGCGTCAGCTTCCTGTGGATACACGGAAAAATAAACATAAACAGTTAGTTCGCGTATTCAATTGCGGCTGTCACCGAGGATCCAATAAATTCATAGAATCGTCCGCGAAGGCTATCTGAGTGTTGTGACATTTGTGTTATAACAACAATGTGATCATCCTCAACGGCAAAGATGATATCAAGCGATTGTCCAAAGAAATCGCCACGCATGATGAACTTATTATCAGCGTATAGTCCATCGTGATTTGGAGACGCCTGTCGACAAATATAGCCAGTCTCCTCTCTGAGTACTTTCTTGAGTTGAGAGCTACTTAGATATCGCTTGGACTTCTCCGCAGCGGTGTTGGTGATAATTATTGTATCAAGAGACATGATATATTAGAGGTTATACAACAATAAGAAACCAGATTGGAAAATGATGTCTATTATTATGTACGGGGAAATCAAATAAGTCGAAATAAGCGTAGTATTAACGCCGCTAGCGCTCAATATGTGATATAATGTCTGAGGATGATGGTCCGGAGTATGACATTGATTTCCGTGCGAATCCAGGTGAGTATGAGATCGGTCGTGGGGAACAAGATGTATTCAAATGTGAGCCCTATAAAAGCGAATTACTCCCACTATGGTCGATAAAAACACTCGATTCGGCTGAGGACGGAGCAGCAGAAATTTATGAAAAGTTTCAGGAATATCGTGACGCTGATGAATTCCCGGGGATGGATCTCGCTCGCAAATACCTCCAGATGGGATGGACTCGTGCAATGCGATATGCAAAATACCCTGGTGGGCAGAAATATGAAGATGGTGAAGAACGCAAAGCGCAAGAGTGGTATGACGACGAAAAGCGTGAAATCGCAGTCGTATACAAACAACATCTCGATCGGCTTCGAGATGATGGTACCTACCGGCGTCGCCGACAGGAGTGGGATAAAGAGTGAACATACTAGTTTTAATGAATGATTTCGAACTATCTTTTCGCTAATGTGACAATATACAGTGATCTCATATACTCATGACCAATCCCAGCGGTAGAATCCATGAGTAGCGCTAATAAAATAATATACTTCAGTATCATGCAGTGAAGTGAGAGATACGCTCAGCGCTTGTTGTCTGGTTCCATATATTAATGTCAGTCAGCCGTTTGTCCGTGCGGTGTTCATCGTTTCAGTTCTTATTATTACGACAAAGCGGGTGATCACGCGCGTATTCATTCTCAATTTCTCAACAGCAGGACCGAATGCAACGGCGTTGCTTGCCTGTACGCTCGTGACTGGGATAACGGTGCCAATTGTGCTTCGGTCATACTCGACACAACGTGAGTGGGTATTGATCTTCTTGACAGCGGTTGGTATATTGATCTCATTTTCTACGATGCCGATTATCTCACTTCTCGGGGCAGCAGTCGCGATAATCTCACTCACTAGTTTATTAATTGTCGAAACGTCCATGCTTGATCAACACATCGGTGTCGCAACCGGTCTTGGAGTTCTTACTATCATCATGACCCGTGCAATCGCTGGTGCAGTGAGTCTCTATGCAACGACGGTTGGTCGTGTTGGGATTGTCGGGATCGTTTTTCTATTAATATTTGTATCGCTTGCACGTGGTGATGAGGCGACAGACCAATTTATCACTACAACAACATTGCCATCGTTTGCACCGCTTGCAGGCGTTCTTCTCCTCTGTAGTGCATGGCTTGCTGCTCCTGTTGCATCAGCACAGTGGGCTGGTTATCCGTACTTTTCTGCGGTTGTGTATTCAGTCGGTGGTCTCACAACAGGTATAGTAATTGTTGCAGTGCAGCCTCTTTCATTGGTTCAACGGACTATCCTTGCAGATCTTAGCGTAATCACCGGAATAGCTGGCATTCTTACTGGCGGAATGTTCGGGGCTGCCGGTACAGTGCTGGCTGCCACTTCAGTTCCTATTCTTGCTAGCACAGGCGGACGCAATCAAATGGAAGTCTGGCATGTTGGTATCTTCACCGCGTGTGTTCAGGGTGCGTGTTTAGCAATGCTATTTGGCTTTGTCTTCGCACTCAATGCTGCATTTGCCCCTGGAGGAATGTTTCTCGAAGGCAGGGCAGTGAGTTTCATGACCGGCTTAACTGTACTAATCGCTCTGACTGCTTTTGCGGTGAGTATCCGAACTCCATCGAATGACTCAGAGTCTTCAACCACCGGATATATCCAAACCCGGCGAAGCATGCTTGCTTGTCTTGCAACTGGTAGTATCAGCACAATTGCTGCATGGCGTTCAGCCCCACAGATGGAACACACAACTGAGACTGAACTTCGTGTGGCTACATACAATATCCGTCGATATTTCGATCCCACAGGAGCATACAATCTTGAGTCAGTTGCGAATGTACTCCAAGCACAACGTGCTGGAATCATCGGGCTGCAGGAGACAACCGGAACGCGATTAACCACGGGTCACACCCATGGTGTTCGATGGCTTGCGGCACGACTTGGATATCATCACGCTATTGCGCCGTCAACGAGCGCTGAAGGATATGGCGTTGCATTGCTTTCGACCTATCCAATTACGCATTCACAGACGATTTCACTTCCTCAGACAGATGGTCCACCTCGTGATGCATTACATGCAGTCGTTGATCACCCCCGTGGACTTCTGTCGATCGTAGTTGCTCATCTCGACACAGCTGGGCAAATTCGTGTACGACAAACTGCAAAAATTCAACACTTTCTCGATGGAACCGACCCTGCAGTCGTGCTTGGTGATTTCAATGCCACACCGACTGAACAACCGATCAGATTGATGTCTCAGTCATTTGTTGATGCCTGGGATAGGACCGGTCGACAGAATGGAGAAACGTTTGAGACACCAACTCCGTCTCGACGTATTGATTATGTGTTTGTTCGTGGACTGACTGTCCAGAATGCATCGACCTTTGGAACAACTGCTGAGTCTGATCATCGCGGTGTTCGCGCCACCCTGAGCCGTGGTCCAGAGGGCGATTCATCCTCAAACTGATAATTTCTTCGATTAATTGACAGATATACAAGCAGGATACGACTGAGCCGACAACATAAAAGCACGAAAATAAAACTAATGAGTATATTCTATGCCATCGGCGGGTCCTAGTGGTGATGACGATACTGACAATCGAGTGATTCCTGAGGGGTTGTTAGTTGTCATTAGTATCTGCGCACTCATTATCACTGCAATGGTTCTTCCACCGGTCGATGGAGGCGTACTCTCAGATTCTGGCTCCATTGATGAGATAAATAACGGTTCTGATAACGGCACAGGAGACATCACTGAGTCTACTGAAAATACTCAGGGCGCTCTGGGGGAACCCAACTCAGGACAGATGACTTCGTCATCGGCAGATACTCAATCACAGTCAGATTCATCACAGGAGAGTAGCGAATCAACTCGATCAGGATATGGGTCCCCAAGAGCAAGCACGCTTGCTGAACCGCCAGAGTCAACGGCTATCGGTTCAATACAGCCTAACTCAGGACAAATCGCGAAGATACCGTTATTTACGATTGAATCCTCTCGAACAGGCTACTGGCGGCAGTCAGTGTATACAGAATATACCGGTTCGACATGGGCTTCTGAGACAGAATCACAACCATACACAGGGTCGATACCAAATAACCAGCAGACAACCGGACAGCAGACAGCAAGGTATGAGGTAACACTACTTGAGAATACCTCATCACTGCCAGTGTTATGGCAGCCTGAGAGCGTCAATATTCAGGATAACTCAAACGAGATTCAAGTCTCTACAGCAGGGACGTTTCGGACACCCAAACCATTGCCAAAGGAGACGACATACACAGCACAAAGTGCAGCACCCCCTCGTGATCCACATATACTGAGGGGCGCTGGCAAAGACTATCCGAGTACTTTGTTCCGCCAGTATACACAGATACCAGAGGACACGCCATCGCGGGTTGAATCGTTTAGTGACGAGCTTACCGCAGATGCTGAGACACCATATGAAACAGCGACTGTGATCGAAGAGTGGCTAGAAGAGTCAAAGGCGTACTCATTGAGCGCTTCACATGAACGTGGTAGACCAATTGTTGATGAATTCCTCTTCGAGATGGATCAAGGATACTGCCAGTACTTCGCAACAGCAATGACGGTAATGCTTCGCTCACAGGATATTCCTGCTCGCTATGTGGTTGGCTTTGCAGGCGGAACACAAGTTAGCGAGGATCGCTATCTTATTACGAGCGATACCGGTCACGCATGGGTTGAAGTGTATTTCCCGACTACCGGATGGATTCGGTTTGATCCAACCCCACCTGGGAATCTCCCAACGAAAGATCCACAGCCACCATACAACATTACGCTAAATCGGACAGTAGTCGCAGGGGCAGCCGTTGATGTCTCAGTTGAGAAAAATAATAACCCGGTGGTTGGTGCTCCAGTCCGTATCAACACAGAACGTGTCGGGTGGACAGATGCGAGTGGATCCGTTACAACAGAATTGCCCTACGATAGTACCGTAACAGTATCGGCACGCCCGCCAGGTGATCAGGGTAAGTATCTCAACGGGCAGACGGTTACGACAGAAGATGTGTCTCCCCCGGCGGTTAGTGGAGTTCCTCGACTGAGAGGATCTTCATATCAGTATAAACTCTCAGCGCCGAAAGCACTCCCTGGACCGATACACGATTCGGGATGCTCAGTCCAGAGCGAGGCAGTCGTCAAATGTCAAAGTCAAACAAATGTCTCAGTTGATGTGACTGGCCCGACGGTTCGTGGGGAGTCTGTATTAGTATCGACGGCAATCCGTGGCGTCCCAGTTCAGGGTGGCGCCGTCACATTGGACGGGAATGTCAGAGGATACACGAATAGCTCAGGAGAATTCACTCTCGCATTAGATAATATCACCACAGGAAGGCACTCGGTTAATGTGACACGGCAGGCGGCGTCAGGAGCGACGAAGATTCGTGTTATGAACTCATCACCGACCTCAACGCCAGCACAAACAAGAGATTCTGTACTAACAACGACATCAACACCGGTGCCAACGCCGGATTCAACTGCGTCAACTCAAAACAACACTTCTTTAATGAGTATCACTGTAACACCACAGTTCGGTGTTTTGCTTCCACTGACTGACGCAGAGATTACTGTAATGCAATCGGAGACGCCAGTTTCGAACGCCACCGTAACACTCTCTGGGTCAACAGTCGGTCAGACTGGTCCAAATGGAACGGTTGGTGCAACGATCCCACTGCAACAGTCGGTATCTGTGACTGCAGTCGGACCGAATAATACGAAGGCACAGCAAACAATATCAGGACTATATCGAACTGCCGCAGGAGTTCTTATTGGCGTATCGGTTCTCGTTATCGTCGGAATACTGCTACTTCGTCGCAATAGAAACGTAATCAAATCCATTCTGTGGCGCATTCACGCGGCACTAAGCCGGATCCCGGTATTCGTGACTGATGTATTCGTCAAACTTACAATAACTATCACTCGTGTATGGAATCGACTCTACCGACTGCTGATGCGAATAAGACGCTTCATTCTCACACCCCGTGCGCATCTTTCTGTGGATAGATTTGTTGATTTGATAACACTGAGTCCACGCCGGATTGTGTCTATATTTCGTCGGGGGGTCAGGACACTCTTTAGAGTAATAAAAGATAAGATCCAATTGATACGGAGTGAAGAAGACGTCTCAGGGTCACCTGACTCCGAGACAGATACAGAAGAGGCGGAGGCAGAGCCAATCGTCCGGAAAATCTGGTATGTGTTCGCACGTAGTGTTGGTCCGCCTCAATTGCGCACGAAAACACCAAGAGAAGTGGCGACGTACGCAATCAATCGAGGAGCCCCATCAAAGCCGGTTAATGTCCTGACACAGATTTACTGTAAAACAGAGTATGGAGTGAAAACCACGAGTAAATCACAATTAAAAAACGCTAAGGATGCATTCCAGACAATCCGGAGTTCACTACGGAATAAAAACGAATGAGACGTTCAGGTCAACGCATAGCTCGATGGACTGTTTCATTGATTGCGATATTAATGCTGATATTTGCGCTGATTGCAATATATACACCTAACCGTCTACCTGGTGCTGTTCAGCGATCACTCCAAGTAATGACGAATCAATTCAGCACGCGCACAGTATTATTGATAATCGGGATACTCATCAGCATATATGCGTTTATTGCTTCATGGATTCGGCGGGCAACGATGATTTCGGATCCATTTCCAGAAGCGGACTCTGGTGCAGTAACACGAGATGTAGCTATCGCAGGAAAGCAATTAACCACAAAATTCAATCGACAACGAGATCAGAGGTTAAATCTCACAGAGTCTAATACGAAAGCACTTAAATCTGAACTCAAGTCATCGCTCGCCGATCTATACACACATACACATAAATTCGAAACAAGAGAAACAGCACGTAACTATATTGAAAGCGGTCAGTGGACAAGTGACCAATACGCAGCCGCGTTTCTAACTGAGTCAGCGACAGTTGATTATCCACTCCGACATCGAGTCTATGCATGGTTGTATCCGGGCTCCGCATACGAAATGCGTGTTCGAAGAACACTCCGCGCAATCGAATCGAAATATATGGCATCTGATATGCAATATGACCCGTCAGCACGGACTCACTCAGGACCCCGGAAGCCAGGGAGCGTTGCTGATCAGATTGCTGGTTCGCAATCAGTCGAGAGTGAGTAATCATGACCCAGCAGGTCCACCGGCATCAGCATCGATATCGGAGTCTCATTGCAGCCACAGCTGTGCTTGTTGCTGCCGGTATTGGAGCTGGTTCACGAACACTTCTTTTTGCGGGGACCATACCGCTCCTTTTTATTTTACAAGATGCGCTCGCAACGGAGCCATCGATCGACAATCAACTCCATGTCAAACGGGAACTCTCCCCGGGAGCTCCCCTGCCTGGACAGCCGGTATCGGTGACACTGACAATCGTAAATACGGGCGATTCAACGATTCCTGATCTTCGGGTTGCTGATGGTATACCGGCAGAATTAGGCACTATTGAGGGAGAGCCCTACACGAGTGAAATCCTTCGAGCAGGACAGAAACTCACAGTCAAATACTCAGTAAGCACCAACCGAGGGACATATGAATTTGACTCAGTACAGATTCGTGCCCGAAATGCGAGCGGAACGATTGTGGCTGAGTCAACAATCACCCCACACGGACAGACCAGTTTTGAGTCTCGTGTGAGTGTTGATGATATCCCAATCGCCGATCAAACGATGAGCACTACCGGTCCGGTGGCGACGGAAACTGGAGGCTCTGGAATTGAATTCTATGCAACGCGGGAATACCAAGCAGGCGACCCAATTGGACGGATTAACTGGAATCAGTATGCAAAGACAGGGCAGCTTTCTACAATTGAGTATCATGAACAACGAGCGGCTCAAATCGCAATCATAATCGATGCCCGTGCAGCCGCTCATGTGAGTTCACAACCTTCTCTTCCAACAGGAGCAACGCTCTGTGCATACGCTGCAACACTTAGTTTAGGTGTTCTTCTCGACGATGGACATAACCTCACAGTCATGGCCCTCGGGACACCTGACCCAGTTCGGTCAGATCCACCACCAGCATATGCATCGACTGATGAGCAAAGAGCGTTTGCAGCGCGTGCGGCTATGATCTGCAATGCGGCCACAACAGGGAATGACGATGTAACGACTGATGCGGCAGCACTTGCTGTGGACGGAGGAACGGTTGACCAACATCGACTCCTCTCACGTCTTAGCGATCATGAACAGGTGTTATTCTGCACTCCTGCATTAGATGATGCAGCCGTTTCAATTACTGAATCGATCCGAGCTGACGGGCATGAGTTGACAGTTCTCTCTCCACAGATATCGAATACCGACATTGGCGGACGTATTGCTCATCTTAACCGCACTAATCGACTATTTGAGATACGCACACTCGGTGGAACAGTCGTCGATTGGAAGCGCGATGAGAAGCTCCCGATAGCGCTTTCACGAGCATTGAGGGGGATCAACGCGTAATGACAGGCGGTGAGTCAGGAGCAACCCGAGTGGCGAGTACTATCACTGCGATGTCAGTCTTTATTGCCGTGGTTCTTTTCATATATCAAATAAATGCACCAATCAGTGTGATGCTCAGCATAACTGCAGGTAGCACACTTGCAATTATAACTATTATACAAGAGCGCAATTCTACACTCTCGACAGGAGTAACCACAGTATTACTCCCACTGAGTGCAGCCCTCGGCATTACAAGCATCGGTGTGGCAGCCATCGAGAGTGGAACGCTTGAGGCACTTTTGTTTGGAGGCACCGAGCAGTCCGTAGAACAACTTACTGGCAGTCTGATCATGTATATTGGTGTTACACTTGGTGTCGGTATCGCAACATATGGGGTGATTATGACCCGTCGCGGGGGACCGAGTCAAGATGTGTTAATCGATATTTGGAAACAAACAGCAGTTATTGAGCTATTTTTGGGTGCCATAGCGACTGCAGTTCTTATATTCCAATTGAATATACTTACTGAGACATCACTCCCGGCATTGCCGCTTGGGATAATCGTTGAGTTGCTCATCAATCCGTCTTCGCTGTCTGTTGGTCTATTTATTACCGGTATTGAGGCGACAATATCAGCTGTCATCATAACTGAGACTACTCAAGCAATGCCGATAACCGAAGTCGCTTCTCGAAGGCGGCGCAAACGGCTTCAGACAATCATTGATCGGGTTCAGACAATCCTGTGGCAGCTTGCATTTGTCATCATCGGACTAACGCTTCTCAGTATTCTAGCAGTACAGATCGGCTGGTTGGCAATACTCATCAGACGGATTCCATACTTAGCACTGTTCGTTGAGTTCTTCATGTCAGCTGGACTCCGTATTTTCTTTGTTAGTACTATATGCGTCTGCAGTGGTATTATTACATTAAATTATCTTATCCAGCGATTGAGCGGGAATGTTATAGATACGGCACAGTGGATTGCGCCGGTCTCAATTGGAATTAGTGTGATTATTTTTCTCGCATTTATGACGAGCACAGGAATCCAGTCTGCCATATCGACACTACCGCTCGTTATTCAGCCACAGATAGCAGAACTTGTGCAACTAATCTCACCGGTTGGGGTAGTGGTTATCTATATTGAGATTGCACTTTCTGCACTTGCAGTCGTCCTTGTTATGAGTATTATCTCAGCAGTGATTGGATATCTCCCGTCGAATGCGACCGGCGGTGCAATTGCAGGAACAGGACTCATTGGTAGCACTCTCAGTATTGGTATTTTCGATCAAGCCCCAGCGATTGTCTTCAGTGGCGTTGCACTTGCAATTATTGCGTGGGATTCAAATCGTCATGGAGTCACAGCTCAGTCTGAACTCGGAACTGATAGTGGCACCCGCGTGACGATACTACACAGTATTAATACGACTACTATTGCAGTACTTGGAATCGGTATCGCATGGGGTCTCCAGTCAACTGTTATGCGGTTGTCTGCCTCTCGGGACGGTGCACTCACTGGGCTGGTGGTTCTCGTGCCAGCGGTACTGATACTCCTGACAATATTGCGAGGATGACTATGACTATGACTATGACTAAAAACGCTGAGAACTCCTTGTTGATCCATACTGCTATATCACCCAAAAGTTAATTTGTGCCTTGAGCAGCGGGCACCTCAACAGCATCAAGCACGGAACGAGTCACTGCTTCAGGTTTGACATCTCGAATTGTAGCTTCTGAGGTCAAAACAAGGCGATGTGTAATCACTGCTGAAGCTATTGTTTTGACATCATCTGGTGTCACATACGACCGTCCAGAAATAACAGCACGGGCACGCGCAGCTTCATAGAATCGCTGGATCCCACGTGGTGAGACGCCAACCTCAACACGATCATCGTTGCGAGTCTGACGAGCGATATCAATGAGATATTCACGAACGTTGAGACGCATTGAGATGTATTCGGGTGTCTGTCGAAGTGTTGGAACCTGTTCAGGATCGATGACAGAATCAACCTCAGGTGTTGTTATTTGTCGATTACTGCGGCGATTAATCAGTTCAAGTTCACCGTCACGACTTGGATAGCCGATTGACGCTTTGAGTATAAATCTATCTTGTTGAGCCTCAGGTAGACTAAATGTACCCTCCTGCTCAACTGGATTCTGTGTTGCAATAACGAAAAACGGCTCTGGAAGTGAGTATGTGTCACCACCGACAGTTACCTGCTGTTCATCCATCGCTTCAAGTAATGCTGATTGTGTCTTTGGTGGGGCACGGTTGATTTCATCAGCCAGAATAACGTTAGCGAAGATCGGTCCCTGTTGAAAACTGAACTCACCTGTCTGATCATTAAATACATCTGTCCCGGTAATGTCGCTTGGTAGAAGATCTGGTGTGAACTGAATTCGATTGTACTCAAGTCCTAATGCGTCTGCCAACGCGATTGCAGTGAGTGTTTTTCCAGTTCCAGGCACGTCCTCAACTAAGACGTGACCACGAGCGAGTAACCCAGCGGTAACTGTCTCTAAAAATGAGCGATCGGTAATAACTGCATTACTGACCTCATCGATGATACGTTCTATATATCTGGTTGCCTCGTCTATTGAAAATTTATTGATCGTCATGCTCGGTGGTGATTTATAATCGGACCTATTCTCGGTTTTATTTATCGCAGTATTTCCTTTCAGTCGGACACATACTCAGTGAGTGATCAAAATGCGGTGTTCTCAACAGAACGGTCAGAGTTGATCCACTAGCGCGTTACTGTGCTAAGAGCAGTGTCGATATGATCGCTCATCGACTACGTGGAATATCTAACTCGTATATGAGATGACTACTTGCGTTGTCGAAAGACCAAGACGACCAATGCGATGATCAAGAGGACTTGTACAGCTTTATCAAGATAGCCTAATGGAGTAAAGTTTCCAGATTTGATGACAAACCAAAGTGGAATCTGCACTGCTGTGTATGGAATAGCAGCTATCGTCAGTAAATGTCGTCTGGTCCCTCGAATGTAGAGTCCGATGCCACCGAGAAAGCCGAGTCCTGCAAGAAGAAGCGGTGGGATTATCGCCTGATTAACACCAGCGTATAAGTGTGTGATTGCTGTGATCGTCAACAACCCAATTACCGTCATTTCAAGTTTTGAACCTACTATCCCTGTCGATGGCTCAGACTCCGCCTGCTCAAGTGCTGATCCCATGTATATGATCAAGTGCTACCGCCGGTAAAATATTGGGATTAATGCACATTACTATTCACACTAAATGAGTTCATATTGTAATCTATTACTATCGAATCAGTTGATAACTGCGTCTTAGCTCAGGGATATCTATCGAAAGAACCGAGGGGTACTCACATGCATGCCAATAAAAATCAGATCATCTTCACTCGCCTCAGTATCAGAATTCTTCAGTTCAAGCGTTCCACTCCAGCGTGTATCGAACTCATATCGCTCATCTTCAACTGTATCAGTCCACTCAAGTCGAACCTCGTCACTGAAACATGCATGAGTACTTGCATCATATACAATGAGATTCTTGCTGTCAACAACCCAATCCGTGGTCCGGTCTGTCTGTGTGCTGAGCCCTTCAGTAATTGCGCTTCCACCGGCAAGCCGATCTGAAATGCCGAATTTGACAATTGAGTCCTCATCTGCAAAGAATTCACCAAGAGGATCACCGGCACGAAGTGCAGCATAATATGAACGGATTCTCTGTTTGAATTGCATAGTTATATTGTATGTCTACTCAATCAAAATCCTACTGTGCGATGGTCCAGAACTGTCACTCAGAGAACTCTATTATAGAACACAAGGAGAATACCCGTGTCTTCAGGCGTTGGAAGATGTCAATCAATAGCGATACACGCATACATGTACCGAAACCGAATCATAATTTCATGTTAGTACGAGAGAGCCGAAGTCACAGCGGTAGCAGCGCGGAAGCCTACGGCGCGGCTTCACCCGTGGTAGCTGACGAGGGGATTTCAGGATTGGACGGATTGATAAATCGATATTGGAGGGGCAGTCACTCCAGGCTACTCGGAATGTCACCTCTTAATTAATCTCTACCATACTGAGATAGCTATTCGACTGCAACTCGGATCTCACGGACGAGCTGTAGCACCGAACGCCACTGATCGTTTGACCCTGGGATTCTCTCACTCGTATTCCCGATCCGATTAGTGATTGTTTCACGTGCCACTTCTGGGTTATCAATTCGTCGAAATTGTAAATCGCCTCCACCAGCAACCTCAATGGTTACTGTCCCATATCCAAACAACGACCCAGTGACGGGTTGGCTGTAAGCCGTGTTCTGCACCTTCGATAACTCAATCCGTCGCACAGTTTTGTTAATTACACCACGCTTCAGCCAGATTGCTCGAGTTGTAACAATATATTCTGTCTGTTGTACCCGGCGTATCGCCCATATGATAACGCCAATGCCAAGCATACCACTTAGAACGAGTCGTATATCTACGATGACTGCCATTACAAGGGCGAAAATAACAATGCTGACACCAATTCCGATGCTATCGGCAGCTGCTGAGAATCGGGGACTTCCCTGCCAAACGATGCGCTCATCATCGAATAGAAATCGCCACTTGTCGCTCATCGATCCTCACTATCCTCATTATCCGACACCTGTTTTGCCGATGTGTGATTGCCGGCGAGGCGGATACCCTCAGTATCGCTATTAGTCTCATCATCAGTCACTGCCGAACGAATTGTCTGGAGTTCCTGAAGAATTGCATCTAGCACGTCGTCGGTATTTGATGTCGAGTCTGAATCACCCTGTCGTCGAGTATCGATCTCCCTCGCGACCAGTTCTTGTACTGACGCTGGGTTCGGGATGCTACGAAATTGGAGTTCGACGCCTGACCCACCGGCTGTACTAATATCAACAGATCCATATCCTAATGATGAGCCGAGAGCTGATTGTGAGTACGATGTATTCTGAACCTTTTCAAACCCAATCTGCTGGACGTTCATAGATATGATTCCACGTTTACTATACAGTCCACGATTCGTGATAACATAATTTGTATTCGTATACCGAAGATATGAACCAACAATGATTGGGATTCCAATGAGAATAATTGACAGCGGGATACCAATCACAAATGCAGGGATCATACTGTATTGATGTGGCGTGCTGACCCACTGGATTGATTCACCCTCTTCAAGTGTAAGCCAATCAAGATCAAGATCAGCGTCAGCGGTATCAGCCACGTTGCGCCCTGATACATCTTGAGAGACCTCTTCAGACATAGATACACATATGTGGTCAACTCAAAAAACCACCGTGCCCGATGTACATATTAGAGACAGTCATACAAATATCTCTTCATCGCTCTATTTGTATTAGACTACATTCAGATACAGAATGTAATAATCGAATTACTGCATGTACCTCTCACAATCTCAACAGAATTGGAAGAATCCAGATGATAGAAGAGGGCTGATATGGAACAGAAAATGGTAATACCGACATGTCTGAAAACAAAACAGCGTATATTGATGACGCAGGATGATGCTGAAACAAGTATCTTACAGGTGCTCGCTCATGGACGGTCTAATACTCATCACATTCATCAACAAAGTGATCTTGATGATGAGACCGTCTTAGAGACATTAGCGCAATTGTGTGCGGCTGGGCTTGTCACAGAAGTCGATCGTGGACTATACTCAATCACGCCTGTCGGATTAGATCGTCTTGATCATGATTACCCTTCTGAGGCTGGATTCACTGAAAAAACTGAGGTCATTCACGACACACCGACGATCAAAACAATACGACTTCATGGGGATCGCCAGATTGTTGAAGCACAATTCGATGATAACTCAGTCACGATGCTCGCCGATGCATTACATGAGATTCTCAGTGATACGCACGCCGACGCTGAAGTTACTGAATCGCTTAGAGAATTTCTCATTGAGAATAGTTGATTAGCTTCTGGTATGACCGTCATGGCTCACACTGGTTCAAGTAATCACAAATAGTAATGTAACCTGTACGGTTGCATATCTAAATGATATTCATATCGCTACTTACGAATATGAGGCTCAGCACCTGAGTGACCCCACTTTGCATTATGCTCCAACTAAGTTGATTATCTCTCGTCGTGACCTGCTGTGACCCTATGTGGATCCGAATCAGTACTCCCAATTACCATCTCAAACTCTGGTGGAAATTGACCATCGACAAGAAGTCTAGCCCAATCGATGATGATCTCGAAAAACACACTATCATCATTATTAAGATACTTACTCGATCCGTATTTCTCTGTATATTTTTGTTTGATAAACTCAGCAGTCTCACCATGCGCCTCTGTTGCCACTCCCTCTAATTGTAAATTATACTGTGACCCATCGACGACAAGCGCAACCCGTGGATTAACTGTCATGTTTTCATATTTTCGATACATCGACTCAGTGGTAATATACATATCAAGATTCTGATCGGAAACAAATCGAATTGTTGCCGCTTCAGGGACGCCGTCCTGTGATGCTGTTGCCAGTGTACATGTTTGAGCTTCGCTAAGGGTCTGTCGTGCTTTTGTCTTCGATGAAAGCGATGAAGATTCCTCAGTCACTACTAATTATTTAGATTAGCCCTCTGTTGAGTGTTCTGAAAACCATGATTTGCTTATCTAGTTATCTAATAGAACTGGTACTCAATGTCCAGTAGTTATTGCCGAACATTTTGACTCACAGACTAATATAGGAGATACATCCCAGCTAAGCTAACCATAGCCATGCCGACGCCTACTCTCAGTGTTTTTTGCCAACTGATCTGTGTGAAACTATAGTATAACAGTATTATCGGAATTACCGAAGTAACCGCAGTTATCGGCGGTGATACCTGATCAGAATTGAAGATAGAAGGTATCACAATATAAAAGCTGACGCCAATTAGAAATGCACCGATGCGACCCCACTGAATTTCTGACCAATTCAAACCACTACTTCGAGAGGGATTACCGACAAGTTCGCGTTTGGAGGGCATACACACTCGTTAGTATCATTAAGAAGAGATATATATGACATTTATGTTTCATATTCATCAGGCTACTGAGCGATATATCAGTATATCACTCTCGACAACTCAGAACGTGCAGATTTGAGTATCAATAATGACTGACAAGTGCCCCGATCACGTGACCAAATTCTCCACAAATATGATTCGGTCGAGCGGAACATGGCACAGCAGTCGCTTGTATGCGTGTACGTAAATGGGTGCAGACTTGCTGTGGATATCATGCAGAGCTCACTGTGATACGAAAACATACGATGTGATGACCTGGCTAATTAGTGTGTCTGATATCTGCGATTGATGACAAGGGTACAGACATAACCGGTGCAAGTACTGTTCGTCAAGATTCAATTGCTAACCCGCGGCTCAGAGCTGGTATATCGACGAGTCTAGCCGCAAATAGAGAATCGGCTCTCAGTGGTGTGCACTATGTCTTTATAAAGCCAAAACAAATATCAATATATACGCACACGCGATAGATAGTAGATGCCGAGCATACGCCCGTTCACCGACGATGATAGTAAGACGAATGAAGTTGCCTCGCTCATTACATCACACTTTGCTGATGGTTGGTCGTATGATGTCCCAGTAAATAATGAGAGTGCTGGGACATATGTTCGAGTCGCAGAGCAGAACGATACTCCGGTAGGAGTCATGGCACTCACGATATATGAATCACGAAAACAACTACAAGACGCCATGCACCTTATCGATACAGTCGAACAGATTCCGCCGGAATCCCGGTATGGGTTTATTCATGCAGGGTACGTCGATCCTGACCGGACTGGTGAAGGAATTGGCAGCTCTCTAATCGAGCGGTTACACGACATTGGTGAATCACGGGATGTAGACCACTTTATCGCTGATGCGTGGTTCCATGGCGGTCCTGACTCCCCGGCACAGTTGCTTACCACGCACGAGTATGATATCGTGCATACACACTCTATTGCCGGACATACTGATGGACCCTGTCCGAAATGTGGAACATCTTGTGTATGTGAAGCAGCACTTGCAGTGCGTCCAGTCCCTATGAGCTAAGTTATCAAATTGTCTCTATCAGGTTTCCACCGTGAGAAAGTTCGTAAATTTTCAATTTGACCCAGAGCAGTTCATTTAGACGTTATTTTTCGATCAAATGAATTTGGTGCAACTCGCCACATTACCCGCTCAATATCACCCAAACAAACAGTTTGTATGAATTCACTCTGCGTGCGATATGTTATTTTGAATCCCCAGGTGTCTTGATCGATATACTGTGTTTGATTAATCTGGAAAATCGCTTGATCGTCATGTATTGTGGATATCTTTTCGAACGCCTCTCGTGCTGGTTTATGATCACCCGCCTCAGAGATATTGAGTTTGACTCTGAGTGGTCTCATACAATACCTGACCAACACTATCGGATATATGTGCTGAGACAGAGTGACATCTAGCAGGGTATCTATGTGAACTACCCCAGCCTACTCGCTCACGGCTTGCACCGGTCGCTCCTTGAGAGTAGGAGTAGGGCTTCCTGTTTCTATGACGCGCTTTCCATCCCATCCACAACCTCGGAACTACCCGACGAGGTGAACAGAGCGAGAGCGAGCGAGCGCGAGCGCAAGCGCAGTCTCCACAGGCGTTGATTTGGACTGTCCCAGTCCTAGTCCGAGATTTTTAAAACCACGCGACAAACTGTCCAGAGAATCATTAGCATTTGCACTTCTATCCATCTCGAACCCCCAGGCAGGGCAAGAATGTTCGCGCACCTACAACGGTTTGTCTGATTCAACGCCACGCCACACCACACGACGCGCACTCTGTGGTCGTCCCCGCAGCCGCAGCTCTACTTCGACAGAGTGTGTACCTTCGCGTTTGTACTTGTATTCGAGCAGTGTGGTGAACGTATCCCACGCTGCCGAAGCCGTATGATGTTCTGGCTGTTGCCAGCCGACTCCAACATCGAGCTCACATCACATCCAAATCCTCAATAGCTACCAAATTGTACTCGGTAGAATAATACTTCGAGAGTTTGTGCAAGAACTCGTGGCGGTGGCGTTTTTGCCTGAGTTGCTGGTGGCACTCAGCGAGTCTCAGTCGTTGCTTCTCCCAGTCCCAGTTGGTCGACCCGTGCTGTTTCCGTGAGAGCGAGCGTTGTTCGCGCTTGAGGCGTTCCCGCTCTCGTTGAAGATCAACTGCAACTGAGCCGACAGCCCGTCCATCCGTGTCGTGAGTGTATGTGAGGATACCAACGTCAATTCAATTCAATTCATTCAATTCATTCCAATCCAACACAACGCAACGTCAGGATTCGCTGGTTTCTCGGGCTCTTCTTTGCCTTCGACAGCAAAGGAAGCGTACCACTCACCAGTTCGCTCTTTCTTGATAGGTACTTCTTTGACCGTGACATCCTCGGGGATCTCACGGTGAACGGTAATAGGAATATCAGCGAGTTTCGAAACTGAGAGTGACAGGACGGTCTAAGTTTTTGTTGCCGAACTCAAACTCGAAGCCAGACTGTACATACGTGAAAGTCTGAAACTCGCGTGGTGATTGCCAATTGAAACTACCAACGTTGTACCCGTTCTGTGTGAGTCCTGAGAGAGCTGTGATACTCTTTTTATGCGCATCACAGCAGCTTGCGCGACTGTTGAGTACAGGTCGGTAAGCTCGTCCCACCAGTCTGTGAGGTCAGTGAGATGGTCGTGGACCTGACGCACTCGCTGGTTAAGCGTTCCCGCTGAGTCAGGGATTTGCTCGAACTCGTTGAGTGCGTGGTTGTACAGTTGCCTGCAGGTATCGCGGCGAGAGTCCAGCGTCTCTCGCTGGGCTTCGGTTGGGTGCAGTGGAGTCGATACCTGTAGGCATAATGCATTATTATTGATTTCTCTCCTCAATTAGTTCGTCGAGTTTCTCCTGGACGAACGAAGAGAGGTTCAGGTGGTTCTCCTGAATCCACTCTTCTTGATCTTCGCGGATAGAGATTGTTTTACGCTTTGCCACGTCATACTTTACGTAAATTATGAATTTAACCGCTGTGATTCGCGTTGGTCTGTGGGGTGGGGTGGGGTGGGGCTGCAACAGAACGGTGTCTGGTAGATGATGACGGCGCTGTATCCCCTCCCCCTTCCACGCCCTACTGCGCTCCTCGCTTTGCTTCGCTGTGTTGCCCCCTGAGGACGGGGTAGGGGCTTACCGCATATGAACTGGTAAAAAATAATACCCATTCAGCATATTCATCAAATCTATCTTCGGATTCACATCGATACTATCAGTGTAATGGCTAGTTTCAAACCGGCGTAATAGACTCCGGTCAAAAAGCGTGGAAAGCGCAGTTATAAGCACTGTTCGAGTCAATATGAAATTGATGTCTGATAGTCAGCAGGTACATGAACAAGTTGATGAATCAGTTGAAAACCGCGAAATGTGGGCTCGGCGTCGTCGAGAGGGGATTCCGACAAATGAGAATCTTCTCGTTATCACCTGTATCGATGAACGCATTCCGGTTGAAGAAACTCTTGGGATCGAACTTGGTGATGCACAGATCTTCCGTAACGCTGGAGGCAAAGTTACTGACGATGTGATTCGTTCAGCTGCGCTAACGACGAACTTCTTTGATACTGACGAAATTATTCTTATCAATCATACCGACTGTGGAATGATGAGCGCGCCAGATGAGGCAGTTCGTGAAGGATTTGAAGCCGAAGCTGGTGATCTTGATCAAATTGATCTCAATCCATCACTACCAGCGCTGAATATTGGCGACGCTGACATAATGGACTGGGTAAATATGACCGATGATATTGATGAGGCTTGTGCAACGCAGGTTGAGCATCTACGTGAGTCTGATCTCATTCCTGATTCGGTTACTATCACAGGATATGTGTATGAAGTTGAGTCTGAGGAGTTGCGTCGTCCCGGTAATCGCGTAGGTGAAGTGATCAGCGAACGACAATAGTATCGACAGATAGATCGGTATTTCATCTTTTGATTAAGCGAATACAATCACACTAACAGTTCCGCGAGTTAGCTAATTTGTCGCCATTATCACGTGAATATATATTATTTCCAATGGATACTCTCAGTTTTGCCTTGTACTGGAGTGGAGTTTCAGTCATTTATATCAAAACGACATATCCTCGATTGCTGTTTGACACCCAATATAGCAGGCAATTGTACTCGGGTATTGCCACCTGAGAAAGACGAGAGCGCTCGCGGACATTGTATATGTATTGCTCTATAGATATATTAGCAAATAACATCTGAGTCCGGACGAAATGATCTATATACGGAATTTGCATATTCAAATGAATCACATATCAATGGGGACTCAATGAGCACTATTGGGATTATCGCGGATATTCATTTGCGGGAAGCATATCATGATGAGATCATTGAACGGCTCTATAAAATCAAGGATGAGCATATGAATGACAGCCAGATATCTCATACATTTATTCTTGGAGATTTATTACAGGAGTCGACAGAGCAAGTTGATCGAGAACACCTGCTTGAACTCAAATCAATATTTGATGACTGGGTGTCACCGGTAACGTATTTGCTCGGGAATCATGATGTTGCCACACACTCAAAGGGTGAACTCGGTGAGGTTCTCGATCAGGATAGATTCCATGGCATAATTTGGGTTGATAATCAAGCATTCGTCTATCTTGACTCCATTAAAGAGAATATCGGGGCTCGAGGAATAATTGGCTCTGACCAGCGTAGTTGGCTTAAGAACGCTTTGCCGCCGGATGCCATTGTATTATCGCATCATCCACTTGGGCAGTTTTCGATTGATGATAACGTTTGGTTTGGAAACTATCCAGAGCGGGCATATCCATGGGATCGCAAAGAGACACTTGACATTCTCCAAGGGACAGCCAAGCTTAGTGTGAGCGGTCATATTCATCAACCAGGACGCACGAAGCTCCATGGATTATCACACGTATCGATTAATGCTATGAGCAAAGAGACACCGAAAAAGCCTGTCAGTGGTAATTATGCGATTATCGACACTGAAAATCCATTGGAACTGATGGCTGGTCGCGCAGAATGAGCTGGTTGTACGCGTTCTGAACTACGTCAACAGCTGGATATTCTTCTGAGAGTTTGGAGAGACGAGAATATGCTAAGATGGGATCTCACTACCAGCTAAGGCGCTGTGTTTGAATTAGAAAATAAAGTAATGCTGATACTAACCTACTCAACTAATATATGAGATTGACTGTGTACTCCTAAACGACCACGGGTCGGGTGACCCGTGGAACTCTCGCTGCAATCTTTAGATATCAGTGATTACGGTGGAATTGCTCTCCGTAAGACCATGCCGAGTGAAACGTCTCTCGGAACATAGACGTTATCTGAACCATCTATCGGGTTAGCATTTGACTTAGAAGCAGTTACATACGGTTCCTGAAGATGCTCATCGATTCGACCCTGTCCAGAGACAGCGATGAATTGATCAGCAGTTGATTGCATCTCGAGATCTCGAACAGTATCTCCTGCTGCGATAACGCGATCCCAATTATAGCGCTTGTTGAGTACTTTAATCATTTTAGACTTATTTATTGACTGAAACTCCCCAGTGAATCGATTCCTCTGATCGGTTTCGAACTTTGTCGCCACGACTGTCTCAACAGGGGCTGCAATCGCTTCGCTGGCGAACATTTCGGCTATCAGAGTTGGCATATCCGTAATCAGTACAAGTTCACTTGATGATAGTGATGTCGTAATATCCTCTAACGCGGTGGCTGTTGTGTCATCGATGAGTGTACACCGGCTGATCGCGTTTTCGACTGCTGTTCGGACGTCGGCTCGGTGATGTGTGGTGATTGCTTTTGCGTATTTATCGAGTAATGAAATTCGCATTTCATTATAATTACCTGTCGACGGTGAGTTGAGTGAATATTCCGAAGTAATCACACTATTGAGTCGTGCCTGGAGCTCCCGGAGGGTGTCGAGTAATGAGAGGGCTAACTTATTATTTCCAGTACGCTGGAGGATATCTACCACTCGAAGTGTCATTTGCCATCGTTTCTCTGTCCAGATGTTTCCGTAGTAGCCCCCCACGAGTCCAACGGCTCGTCGAAGCATACGGCGGTCAGTTGGTGACCAGTGACTGGACTGAACGAATGGCAGGTAGCTGATTGACTCAATAAATACAGATCCATCACGATAAAGTGTGCCATCAATATCAAGACAAAGTGCCGTCTTCTGAGGCGATTCAGACATTCTTAGATCTCAATAGACGGTGAGCAACACTCATTATCAGACAAAACATGAGCATATGTTATTTCTTTGAGTGTCAGATAATATACGCGAGTTAACAGTTATCGCTGAATCAATTTTGCTGATCATATTCGATATCTTCAGCCCAGTCTCGTTCGACTGGTGTATCACTGGCATCAATCTGATCTTGAAGCCATGTTGTTGCACCTGTGAGTGTCTCCTCATCAGTGGCGGTCACTTTGATTCGATTATGACCAGCATCTCTGTCCGGATAACAGCCTATCGACACATCAAACTCTGAACCAGCTGTTTTCAGCGCAGATACAATATTCGCTTCTGGCTTGATCGTATAGAGGAAGCTTGAAACTGCCTCACCATTAAATTCTTCCGCGACTTTATTAAACATCGCCTCCAGTTCACTTGGAATTCCTGGCAAGACATAGGCGTTCTCAACAACACAACCAGGAGCCAATCCTTCGGTATTTAACAGTGGACGTGCATCTTCAGGAATAGTTGCCTCGGCATCAATGTCTACATCTAAATTCGGCACTGTATCGCTGAGAGTTTCGAGTGTTTCTATGATATCAATTCGAGCCTGCTCACTGACTACAAGATCTCGATTGAATGCATCGGCAACGGCACTGATAGTTACATCATCAGGGGTATTGCCAATACCACCAGTGATAATCACTGCATCGAAACTGTCACAATACTCACATACTCGTGATTTGATAAGTGAGTGCTCATCAGGCACAGTAAGTATCCGTCTGACCGCAACACCACGTTCTGTGAGACGCTCTGCAAGCCATGTTGCGTTCGTATTGGTCGTATCACCTGCAAGCAACTCATCACCAATGGTCAGGAGGGCGACTCTCATTTATATATTTTATATACTAATAGCGTAATACCAGTTTCGTCTACAGAGACAACAGGTCAAATGTCTCAGATGGTGAACTCCAAGATTAATATCTCACCAGCGAGTAATGTGGTCGTTCGTTAAGAGATAGACACAACAAGAAACCGTAGTATACCCATTTACAGATTGAGGGGACGACACGTGAATAATACTACTTATGATTAATTAATCGTTAGAATCAGTGAGTTGCTATTTAATTAACGTGAACTCAAATAAATTTAAAAAACTGTATTTACGAGCGTTTTATCAGCAATAAGTGCTTTAATGTATAGTTTTTGTATTGATATCTATTTCATTTGCCGTTAGATTTATTCTCATCTAATGTATATCTTGATTATACTCATGGGACTTCGTGAGTTATGGTATTTCTTGCCAATCGGCGAGACTGACCAAACGTCTATCACAGAAACCCACATTGAGTGTCGTAATTGTGGTACAAATCTTGAGCCAGATCTCAGTACATGTCCTGACTGTGGGGGCAACCCTGCAGTATACGAGATATCATAGCGTGTCTCTTAACGAGCATGTGTAATTATTTTCGATCTGATTAGTAACTTCTGTATGTTGCGAATTTGAATTTTTGTATTTGTGAGCTGTGATGCCCGGAGTTTGTTGTAACTGAAGAGATTCTGACGTAGTATATCTATTGTACGATTATGAGGATTTTCAGCAGGGGGGAGATGAGCAGCCTCTCACTAGTCGACAGTTAATCCACATTTAATCAGCAGACATGGAGCAGTATCAAATAGATTGAATAGTAAATTCGCGGATTTATACCCATGGATAGGCTATCTAAATAGGACATGAAATTCGATGTAGACGGCAGTAGACCGGCTCTGTTAGCCGCCGGGGTAACGGGAGCCGTAGCGACCCTTGCTGGAAAAGAAATTATCGGACAACTCACAGGTGGTCGTTTCGGTGACGCTGAGGAATATAATGTGGCAAAGGTCATAGTCTCGGGACCAATTCAGCGTGACCGCGGTGGACCATCACCACTGTCAGCATCAGGAGCATCGGCTGCTGATGATATTGTCGAACGTATTGAAGATGCAGATGATGATGATGCAATTGAGGCACTACTTCTTGAACTCAACACACCTGGTGGAGAGGTGCTTCCAAGTGACGATATTCGTCGGGCGGCGATTGATTTTGATGGTCCGACAATTGCGTATGCAACTGATACATGTGCCTCAGGCGGATACTGGATCGCAAGTGGATGCGATGAGTTGTGGGCGAGAGATGTCAGCCTTATTGGCTCAATTGGTGTTGTTGGGTCACGACCTAACGCGGCTGGATTAGCCGATAAACTTGGCATTTCATATGAACAATTTACTGCTGGAGAATACAAGGACGCCGGCGTTCCGCTCCGCGAGATTGAGCAGGGCGAGCGAGAGTACCTCCAGAGTATTGTTGATGGGTATTATGACCAGTTCATTGAGACCGTAAGTGAGGGTCGAGATATGGACTCAGATCAAATTCGTGATACAGAGGCTCGCATCTATCTCGGAAGTGATGCGCTTGAAATCGGACTTATCGATGAACTCGGGACTGAGGATGATGTCAAAGATCGGATTGAGGATCTAATTGATATTGAACCTGAGATTCAAGAATTTAAACCAAATCGGAGTCTCGCTCAGCGATTGAGCATTGGTACGGAGCGTATTGCGTTCGCTGCTGGAAGCGGGGTTGCAAGTGTGTTCACGAATGATGGCGGCGATATTGACGTCGAATTAAAATAGTGTAATACAGAAATAGAGTATAGTTCGGTCAATTCGATCAGCAGTCTGCTTCCCTAAGACTCGAGAATGTTCACATGGGGTAAATTTCATCTATCACTGTTACACCAACTGTCCGCTAGTCTCATTTTTGTTCTGACCACATTATCAGTATCAGCATGAGCATGAATTCGAAGACGTTCTACTGTATCGTTGACTTCGATAGCTCACAAACGGACCAACCCGAGGGAATTATACGAAGTGCTATTCAGCGAGTAATCGATCGTAGTGATGCAACGGTCAATTCAATTGACGTTGAGAAATCTGACATGGTTAATGAATACACTGAACAGATCACAACGCAGGCAACAGTCCGATTGAGTATGAGTGGATTACAGGTAGGTGCCGACACCGACAGCAACACTAAACGGTGGATTGAAACTCGATTGAACGCCGCAGTACCGACAGGTGTTCATGGGATTCGAATCATTGAGCGGTGAATCCAGATACGTGGGTACTCTGGTATCGGTTTTGAGTCTTGATGTGATATTTACCGATTTGGTATTGGACTTGATCTGAGACGATGTCTATTGATTATCTGTGTGATGGTCTCGGTAGGGTGAACCACCTCGGAGTCAAGCCCCGTGGCATTCGCCGTGTCTGCTCGTAAATGCGCTAGTGAGAATCTACGATATGAACATTAATTTGTCCACGAATTGCATTCAGAATATGTTTACTGATTCTGTACCAACGCTTGTTGACCCGGACTGGCTCGAAGATCGACTTGATGTCCCTGATGTGCAGATTCTTGATTGTACGGTCTATCTACAGCCTGGAGGTGTTAAATCCGGGTATGATGACTGGAGTGACGCACACATTCCAGGGAGTCAATTTGCCGATCTTATTGAGGACCTCTCAGAGACAGATAATCCAGAGTACCCATTTCAGTTACCAACATCAGATGCGTTTGCCTCTGCAGTAAGTGAGTTAGGTGTTAGCAATGATTCCCGGATTGTTCTTTACGACACCGTCAATGAAGGGAATAATAATGAATGGGCGGCCCGCCTATGGTGGATGTTCCGTGTGTTTGGACATGATCAGGTTGGTGTTCTCAATGGCGGTTGGCCTCGATGGACGGCTGAAAATCGACCGGTATCCTCATCGGTAAAAACGCCACAATCAACGGACTTCACCGCTGAATATCGCCCAGAGCTCGTCGCGAATAAGGAAGATGTTCGCAGTAAGACCGAGGATTCCGGTACATGTGTGATTAATGCGCTTAAATCAGATGATCACGCTGCTGAACGGATTCCAAATAGTGTCAACGTGCCTGCACTCGGCGATGATGGTGTGCTTGACACTGACGGCACATACGCGTCTGATGATGCGTTAGAAGAGCAGTTCTCAGAGGTCGGTGCCACAGAGGCTGACGATGTTATCACTTATTGTGGTGCCGGTATCGCAGCAAGCAGCGAGGCATTGGCATTACATCAGGCTGGCATCACCGATGTCGCTGTGTACGATGGTTCGCTCAGTGAGTGGACAGCAGACTCAGAGCTTCCTGTCGAGCGAGACGAATAATCATAAGGTATCACGACCCGCAGACTATGATCTAACATCTGCTGAACTGAGCTTATTTTATTTTATGATGCAGTCAGCAGGTGGTGTTCGCCGATGAAGGTATGTGGGTCACACTCTAATAGCTAGTACTGAAATGGCTCACCAATCAAGCCCTGCCGAGCAAGCAGCGGCATTGGTTACTAATCCAGATATATACGATTCTCTTGCAAATGGATATGAAACGGAGATTGAATTTTACTCTACGCTTCGAAGTAATGCACAAAAATCACTCGAAACGTTTGATGAGTATGTTCGGCTTCGGAGTGTATTCTTAACTCAAGGACCGACCGGAGCAGTCCGTTCCCGAATTGAGGACCGACTTGATCGGAGTCTCAAGAATATGGTATTGGGAAAGAGCCCTCGTGGTCGTGCCTATGCCGTCGATACTCTCGCCGAACTTGAGGGACGTCGACAGGCGTTTCAGCGATTAAATGTCGAGGTTCCTACATTAATGACGGTCGTCAAAACAACTATCGAACACCTATATGACGATGTCTCGTCATCAACAGACGTTCGCAAAACCTGTGAATCACTGCTGAAAGCGACACCAGCAAATCAGCGAGATGCGATTGAATATCTTGCACGGGTTCGACTGACAGAGCAGTTACTCGTCTCTGATGACCCACAAGCCAACATCAACACCACTGTGCTGCAGTATCTTGAAAACGTATCGCCCCCGAGAGTAGAACCAGAAATGACAGCCGCAGAGTATCATAAAGCCGCTGAAGAACGGTCGCCTACCGACCCTGACAAGCAGCGTCTCTATGAGGCTGCATTACATGCTGACCCATCATCCGCACGAGTGAGTGATTATCTGTACTTTACAGCCTCAAATCTCGTTGAGGAGTATCGGCATGGGGGAGATGATATCACGCGAGCTGAACTCATCGTCGCACGGAGGCAACTACAGGCGGTTGACCGCATACACCCAGCGACGTGGGATCGAAAAAAACAGGCATATGCTGAGTCATATCGACATATAGCAGATGCTATTGAGGCGGGCGGAGGTCGGTGGCTCTCAACACATGCTTCCAATCTTCCGCCTGAGTGGTGGAGTGTCGCTGAGGCATATGTCAGAGCAGCACAGGCAATCGACGCTATTGACATGGTACGAGCGATCAAGTACCTGAGCAAATCAATCCGGCACGCTGCACATGCAATAGATGACTGGGAAACTCGAACATATTTACACCGGACAGCATGGGCAACCTTCGATCAGTTTGACCCTGCAGCTGTCGCCGAGAATCCTGAGCAATCACGAAGTGCTGACGAAATTGAGACTGCAATCACCGGCACGCGCTCAGTCCACCAATGTAGAGAGTTTGAGGCGTCCGCACACGTTGCATTTGAAACGGGCAATTATGAGAAAGTCCACACTGCCAGTAACCGTGCACGATCTGCTGCGGAGCAGTCCCCACAGGAGTATATGCATCTCCGAAAGCTAGAGGCGATTGAGACGGTTGCGACCGCTCGTCAGGCTGAGCAACGCGGTGAATATGAAACCGCGCTCGATCAGTATCAGCAGTTTGATTCTGAGGAATCTCAGCTTCAATCAGGAGTCAACTGTCATGCACACCTTTGTGAAATTAAACAGGCGGTAGATGATGGGCGTCATGACGAAGCACTTCGTATCGCACATGAAGAATTCAGCTCAGAATCGATCATTGTCATTGCGGCTGAAGCTAGTTGTGGTGTCCTTCGAAGCGACCTAGATGATAGGTCTGACTTTGCGATAACAGATCAGTTTTTATCGATCGATTCGGACGCTGTTTCCGCTCTGTCATCCATCCTTCGTCTGTTGCAGGCTGGCGGGACAGCAACTCAGTTATTGCAGTATCAAACGGCTGCGTGTCTCCAGAATCTTTGAGTTTTGGGCGAACTACCCTACTCGCTCACGGCTTCCGCCGATCGCTCCTTGACTTGAGGACGGCGGCTTAGCGCCTACAAACTGCTAAAAAGAGATAATCAACATGACATCGTGAGTAAGCCAAATTGGGATTGTTATCTATCTGACCGTGTATCTATTATCTATAAGCAATCATCAAACGATTTAACACTCGATTTGATTCCAAAACGAATTACGTTATTTGTGTAACGTCTCCATCTCTGACGACAGCAATCTCTCCATCAAATTCGTTGTTTGCTTGTGATTTGAGCTTCTGTTCCTCACCCTCGTGTCTCGGTGAAATATGCGTGAGCCAGATCTTTTGACTACCAGATTTGGATGCGACCTGAGCTGCTTCTGAAGCGGTCGAATGACCAGTTGAACGAGCTCTCTCTGCTAGCGCCTCGGTAAACATTGCACTATAGATTAATAATGAAGCGTCTGAGGCTGCATCGATGATAGCATCAGATGGTCTGGTGTCTCCGGTGTACACTATTTTCCGTCCAGGCTTTGGTTCTGACAACACATCCTCAGGTTCAACGGTATCTCCATCATCCGTCTCAATAGCATGACCATTCTGTAATTTTCCATATTTTGGACCGGGATTAATCCCGAGTTCTTGAGCTTTCTTAACAAGAAACTCTCGCTTGGGTGTCTCTTGTACAGAAAGTCCATGTGAGTGCTCTGTGTAAGGAGTATTGAATGGTTGAATAGTATAGTTGTCTGTTTGAATTGCTGGGTCACTCTCATCATACCCATGAATCTTGACTGGATAACTTGGCCACTCGTATGCGCCTGTGATCATATCATTTGTTCGTTGTTTTCGCTGTTCTGGAACATAGATATCAAGCGGTCTCTCTCGTTCATCCATCTCAAGCGCCTGTATAAGCCCAGGTAGTCCAAGCGTGTGATCTGCATGAAAGTGACTAATGAAAACAGCATCAACGTTTGGTGATGAATCGTATTTCATCAAACGCTGTTGGGACCCTTCTCCACAGTCAAATAGGATCTTATCGCCGAATAAATTCAAATAGATACAACTCGTCCCGTATTGTGAGGTAGGAAGACCACCGCTTGTCCCGATGGCAGTAACCTGCATATCTCAACATAGACATGCATATGGCTAAATCACGTGCATTACATGTTATCTACCAACCCAGAATGATAGACAGATTGTGTGATGCGGATTAGGTTTTCATCATCAGTATGCATATCTTAATGTAATACTGAGTGAACAGATAGTTAGATAGTCTATACAGTCATAGACATGTTATATCGTCTTCATTTAAGCAGTGAGCAAGGTGAGTGAACATATCATTTATAACATATTCTACATTATGATACTATCAAATTTGGACAGCTGTATTATCTAAATTTGAGGGCGATACCCCTTCCTCAAGGAAGTCGCCTTTGACGGCTGAGTAGGTCGGGGTAGTTCACTGAGTTCTTCCCATGGCTTGAATCAACTCAAAATAAATACGTGGAAACAGCACTACGCTCTCTGTTCCATCATACGAAGTGTAGTAATACTCATACTAAGGGTGCTGTACGGAATTCGGAAAATAAGCACAACCAGCATATGTTGGGTCAAGTAGTAAAAAACTCATCCTAGATCGCATGAATGATCGATAGCCAAAGCGTGCGGAATGTACCGAGATATGGAATCGCGAGTATGGCTCAATTAAATGCAAGTGATATATTAGTCCCGATAGAGAAGCACTCATACTTACTTGAGAATATCATTATCACCGATGACACGGATTATGCCAGAGATAGTAGGCAATCATTTTTACTCTCACTGTCTGCAGATTTTCATCAACGGTGACATGTAATGAGTATATCCACTCGATCGATGGTGGACATAGCACCTGGGCTCATATTCTTATTATGTTTTGGTGTCACAGCGAAGGTAATTGGATCGCAGACCCAATGGGGGACACCGTTAATTTTTGCTATACTGTTCGGTGCCATTATTTCGAATAGCTACGGAATTCCGGAATCACTGAAGCCAGGTGTGGATTCATATAAACTCCTCCTTGAAGTGGGAATTATCTTGCTAGGAGCAAGCATTTCAGTACAAGATATGATGAACGGCGGGGCATCGATTGTTATATTGGTCGTTGCCACTGTCGGCGCCGGTGTTCTTCTTGTTGAATTCTTCGCTCGATATGTGTTTGGTCTCTCCGGTCATGTTCCAGCATTGCTTGCAGGGGGATCAAGCATCTGTGGTGTCTCCGCGGTTCTTGCCGTTGCTGGGACCACAAATGCCCCAAAAAACGACATCGCATACGCGACAGCAACAATTCTTATGTTTGATGTCATAACATTAGCCGCGTTTCCAATCGCTGGAAATCTACTCAACATGTCCTCAGTGTCGTTTGGCGTTTGGTCTGGTCTCAGCATGTTTAGCACAGGCCCAGTTACAGCCGCTGGATTCGCGTTCAGCCACACTGCTGGTAAGTGGGCAACGCTGACGAAACTCACACGAAACTCTCTCATGGGACCCCTGATAGTCCTCTATTCCTTTCGATATTCAATTGATGATGATCAGTCTATATCGCTATACACATTCTATGATAACTTTCCGAAGTTCCTTATCGGGTTCTTCATTGTTGCAGCCATTGCCAATATGCCAAGCACGTCAACTGAAATTGTAAATACTATGACAGCAACTTCAGATTGGTTTTTCATCTTCTCATTTGTCGGGTTAGGTTGTGAAATACAACTACAGAAGCTTCGACAAACTGGGATCCGACCATTTTTGACCGTATTGGTGTATCTCCTCACTATCAGCGTAATTACTCTGTTTGCCGTCCAGTCAGTATTCTGAAATGGTGGACACTGAGATAATGATTTGTGAGTTTTATGTTTCGTTTCTGATTGAGTGTTTATGATCCATAGTTTGCGAGCTCTGGGTAATTCTTGTATCCGATATATGACTCTGTATTGCGTATGAAATATCATTTTTGCTGTTTGTATGTATTAATACAAATATATAATACTACGCGTGAATCTTTATTACAGTATTTAACAAATACTAACCTGATTTAATTGATATGCGCGAATATCCTTGCTCTATTTGCATTCAGTTCTATTTTTTGCTATTCAGATCATAAGAGACATCTATATTTACGTCCAGTCATATCACACATAGATGCCTCTGAGTAGTATTGATATCGGCATCATACTTACTCGGTGACGCTGTCATGATACAGATATTTCTGAGTGAGAGTTCAATAAAGAGTATATGGGTACTGAGCCGGGGAGTGGTGATATTGATATCATAACGGACCACGCCTCACTGGAGACGGAACTCGATAGTGAAGATATTGCGTTTGTGAATAATATAAATACAGAAATTGCAGATCTCATAGAGGGCACTCCAGCGGTTAATCATGAGTATATTCTGGGAGATATTTCGGATTATAGTGTCTCTTCAAACGGTCATGGTCACTTTGATCTAGTTCATGAGGGTTCATCGCTTCATTGTGTAATCTTCCGCTCTCGGCTAGACGGTATTAGCAAAGATATTGAGGAGGGAACATTAGCCGCAGTTAGTGGCGATATTTCGTATTATGAGAATGAGGGCAGCGTTTCAGTTCTTGTTCGAGATATAATTGCAGTCGGACAAGGGATATACCAGCAGACGTATCAAGAAAACAAACAGACACTCGCGGAAAGTGGTTATCTTGATGACGCAGCCAAGCAGCCACTTCCGGATCTTCCCACCCAAATTGGGATTGCAACTAGTGGTGATAGTGACGCTCGTCAAGATGCGGTGACAAGTATCCATGACTACTATCCAGATATTGATATTACTATCCAAGATACGAGTGTTCAAGGAAATAATGCATTAGTATCATTGATTGAGGCAATCAATCATCTTGATGATGACCCACAAATTGAATTGATCATCTTGACTCGTGGTGGTGGCGCAGAAAAACATCTCCGTGTATTCAATGAGATACCATTGTGTCGTGTGATCCACGAGACGACAACGCCCATCGTGGTCGGTGTTGGACATGAAAACGACCGAACACTTGCTGAGGCAGTCGCAGATAAACGTGTCATGACACCGACTGAGGTTGGCAACGTTATTCCAGAAAAAAATGAGTTATTAGAAGAAATTGAACGACTCTCGACTGATCTCGATCGTGCATACAATGATGCTGTTGAAGAGGTAATTCAACAACGCTATGACCGTCTAGATAGCGCTTACGAGCGTCAGGTTAGTGATGAACTCAGATCATTGTCCAGCCGACTTGATTCCGCATATGATGCAGTTAAACAACAAAAAGAACATGAGCGTGAGAAAGCTGAAGTCATCAAGCCGTATAAGCGCACAATCAAAAGACAGCGTCTTGTCATAACAATATTAATTATAGCACTTGCTACAGTAATGGTAGTTTTATTCATTTAACATATGACCGACAATCAAGCACACGGAGACGATGATTCAATCACAGCAAGAATTGAGCGTCTAGAGACTATTATTGCCAGACTCGAGGATGATGATGTCTCATTAGAGCAGGCACAGCAGCTACACAACGAAGGGGAACGTCTCCTCAGAGATCTTGAAGATGAGTTTGACCTCGGAGAGAGTGAAGTAATCGAACGAGTATAGATCATGATCGAGACACGTTGACCTCCTCCCGTGCTTGCACTATGCATCAGGATATTGGATTATGTACATAAACTGAGATATACATGATCGCTGGTGAGCATAAAGCCCGATTCCCAAAGCGTCAACATTACTCTCAACTTAGCCAGTAAGTAATGTCGGATCAAACGCTGCATCGTGGTCACCACCCTGGACCCCCTCGTTTTCTTTCTCTCGGTGATTGCATTGTTGATCCCATCTTTGTTGATACAGAACACGGATTTGACCGGGATAATCTTGCTCCGACGATATCAGGACAGCCACAGCAAGATCCTGCAAACTACGATGCAGATGCATTCAGTTGGCGTGTGGTGAATCAGCCACCACAGAGTTCAGCCACAATTGCGCATGCACTGAGTCCATACGACCATCGAGAACGCTATGATCATGGATTACACAATACCGCTGAGTTCAATCCAGATAAGCCGGGAACATATACGATTGAACTAGAAGCCCCTGATGGGGTTCATGAACTAACAATTCGCGTATTCGATAATCCGGATGGAGATAATGAACCATCTGGTATAGCCGACGATGACGCTCACGCTCTTCCACAAATTAGTCTTGATGGCTATTATGACTCCGAGACAGAATCCTTCGTGATTGAGTCACACCCAACACTTGCAGCAAATAGCGATGCATATCAATCAGACCTCACTGTTGAGTTTCTCCCACACGATGCAAGTGAGCTTGACGCTGAGGATATTATTGTCAGTGAGACAAAAGCGCGGATTCCAATTACGGCATTAACTACACCAACAAGTGTGTATGCTGCTCCGTTTGACGGTCAATGTGTTGGTGTGCGTGATCAAATACTACTTGACCCTGAGACGGAGACAGTTTCACACCCAAATCGTCCACCTCATTGGCTTGATACAGCTGTAATATATGAGATCTTTACTCGGTCATTTGCAGGGGCTCCCGGTCAAACTACATTTGAGACGCTGAGTAAACGAGTCTCATATCTTGACTCGTTAGATATCGATGTGGTATGGTTAACGCCAATTGTTCCTGCATGGAGTCCAACCGTGGAGCATGCCCCAGGTGGACCACATGGGTATAGCGCGAGCAATTATTTTGATGTAGCCGATGATTTGGGTACGTTAGCAGAATTTGAAACATTCGTTGAGCGTTGTCATGAACACGATATTCGGGTATGTTTCGATCTCGTCATTAATCACTGTGGATGGCCACACACGTTCTTTCAAGACACTATTTCGGAGTTGAATTCTGATTCGGATGCGAATAACGTCAGCGATTTCCCGGGGATTGTATCCTGGAACACTGACTCAAAGTATTTTGATTGGTTTGATCGTCAGCAAGGACCAACAGAGAGTGATGTCGCTCCCGCGCAGACAAGTTTCTTTGATGTGAGATATCAGCCAAATTTTAATTACGGTAATGTTGCACTGCGAGAGCACCTCCTCGCTGTAATCAATTTCTGGGCTAAACGGGTTGATGGCTTTCGTTGTGATATTGCATGGGGAGTACCGCACAGCTTCTGGGTTGAGGTTCGCGAGCGCGTTCGGGCACAGAATACTGAATTTTTCCTTCTTGATGAAGCAATCCCTCGAAAAGCTAGCTTTGCTGCCTCAGAGTTTGACTGTCATTTCGATACATCGGGATTTATGCGATCCGCGCATGCAGTCGCCCAAACAAAACGTCCGCCGACAGATCTCTTAGATGATATCGCAGCTCGTCGGAATGATGGGTTTCCGCAGCACACCCACTTACTCAATGCGACAGAAAATCACGATGAAGCTCGATTGACGCATCAGAGTATGCTCGGTCAGCGAACTGCTGCAGAAAAGGTCCAACGAGCAGCAGCGGCAGCGGCATTTACACTTCCTGGGATCCCCATGCTGTACTACGGACAAGAGCGATTGATCACCAAGCACGGTCAGCGTCGAAAATCTGCATATCCAGACGATCCAACTCAAAGCGATGATATCAAGTCTGATCCATATAAGCGAGCGTTTATGAATTGGTCGACGCTCCCAACAGAGCATTTCAGTTTTTATCAACGCCTCATCACGCTGTATCACGAGTCAGTTGTGTTTGGAACGAGTGCAGAACTCACCCGAGTCACTCACCAGAGTGAGCGGTCTGAAGATGTGCTCGTGTTTGCTCGAGATGCAGGCATAGATAAGCCGAAACGGCTCATTATCATTAATTTCGCCGAAGAGCCTCGACAAGTGGAGCTTCGGGCAGTGATTGATACAATAGATCAATTCAGTGGTGAAGACATAGCTGTAGATACAACTCCATCTGAGGGTACTGTCACTATTGAAGTTGAAACGTTGGCGGTGCTCAAAACCTCATCAGCACTCGGACAGTGCGTCCCACCACAGTCTTGACATCCTCCCGCGCCTGCAGATGCGGGTATTCTCCTTGTCTTCGATAAGCCAGTTATATATTATATCAATAATACAATATTTTCGGCTTCAGGGTTCTCGTGAATATATCAGACCCAATGTGAGATATGTGCTACCGCCATGGCTTCAGCTTTATATTAGAAGACATGTAGCAACACTGTTCACCGTGTTTTGGGGATGCAAAACATCAACCCATCTCCTTTTGAAATTATTCAACGACAGGGATCAGAGTCTAGTGATGACTGGGTCGGAGTATCCGACTTCGGATAACGTTAGCTCGTGTGGGAACTACTGAGGGTTTCGACCCGCGTTTTAAGATATGACTGGAGTTCATCATCACAGCAGTAAATGTAACACCCTTCCATTCCGCGGGTCAGCAGTGTCCGATACGTATTTTTAATGAGTTCTTCGGCAGTCTCAGCCGCCTTCTCAGGATGCTCTCTAAACATTTTCTTGATTCCAAATAATGATCTATCAGTGCTTGCTCGCTCCTCATGATCTACGATAATATTTCCGTCACGATATTTCAAATCGTCACCAATAATCACACCAACGTAATCAAACTCAAGACCCTGACAGGTATGAATACATCCAACTTGCTCAATCGATCCCTCAGCAATCGCCCACGGCTCGTTTGAATCAAGATTCCAGCTCCGCTCATAATCGTTGATTTTGATATCAGTAACAGCGGGATCAGCACGACCACCTTTTGTCCATTCCCAACAATAGCCTGCAACAACTCGCGACAGGTTACTTTGTTTATTCTTTTGCTCAATTACGTTATGTAGAGTCTGTGGAGAATCAAAAACTCGTATATCAAAGTCAAGATCAAACCCATCTGCGTTGGCTGTCTGTCGAATCTGTAGTACGTCGTCTACCCAAGCAATGTATCCTTTTGACCCATTACATCGAAATTGTGATTTGAGAGTCATCTCCTCAATTTCAGCATCCAAATTATTCGCATGATGCCGGATTTCTTGTTTCGAACCGATGTCGTCGATATGGACACGCTGGCTTTCATCGATGAAGAAAACACTAAATTTGGCAGCGTTGATAATCTCCATGATCTGGTTTTCACCTCGACCGAAGAACGTTGATTCCTCATTCAGCCGGTGAGCCTCATCAGCAATCAATGCAGGAATCGTGTTCGACTCTGTTTCAACAAAACTGCCCGCACCTGTGAATAAATGTTTGATTTCTTTGACGAGTTTATCTCCGCGAAGTTTTTGCTCATAGACCTCTCGTGGCGCTCGATTTTTTGAAACATACTGTGCAATCATGTTTTCTTGAATTAATTCAGCAAGGATGTTGACCGCAACAACTGTCTTGCCTGTTCCCGGACCACCCTCGACGAGTAAGACACGCTTTTGCCCATCACGTTGTGACTGTACTGCTAGTTTGACCGCTTTCTCAAAGACGACTTTTTGCGAATCGATTAATGTGAATTCGTCTTGACTCTCGAGCATCTCTAATAATGAGCTTTGTAATGACTTTGCCGGTCTAATTTTCCCGGTACTCATCTCATAGAGATTCTTTCGGTTGTCCCCAACGTCGATCTGGGACTCAAGAAACGCACGCAGTTGCTTTGTGTCCTCGCGAATGTAGAGCGGTGCCTGCTCAACATGTGGCTGGTATGTATCGTTATCAAGTATTTCTCGATATTCTGACTCAAAATTATGAAGATACGCTAGTGGATACAAATTGATGGGTTTTTCCCGAACATTGACGTTGAAATCTCTCAATAACTGAGCGTATGAGTCTGCTTGGTAACTTGGATGTGTCGTCTCATGTATACCGCCTCCGAGTGGAGTCTTCACGATGCCGTCTTTGTCTGTGACTGTCTGAGTGCTATGACCGCCCCATTGTTTGAGTTCGATGATTATTACATTCGCATTGTCTGCCTTATCATATCCTGAAAGGAGAAAATCAACTCGGCGAGAGGTAAGGGGGATTTTAAATTCGATTGCTACTCCTGCATTATCTGGCACCGAACTGTTAATCAAAACAGTGTGCATGTACTGTAGTGAATTCTTCCAGGACCGAATTTCATTAGCGGCGCCCATTCCGACCCCCTGTGACTGATATCCTTGTTTAATCTCTGAGATTAACTCTCCTGCGAGGATGTCGTCCAAGAATTCAGATTTTGTACTTTCATACACAAACATTGACAGCTCGTGTCAACAGATAGAATCGCTGTGGTTATAATCAGTCCCCTGTCTCGCTCAGTATCTCTCTTCAACAGGCAGATAAAACGAGCGATAACTTAGAGGAGTCAATATCTAAGAGTCTGAGTTCTGAATACTCTCGGCTCAATTATTATATATTCGACATGTATAAGATATCAAGCCGCACTATCGTGACGGTGAACAACCCGGGGTCAAGCCCCGAGGCACTCTCCCTCTAAGTCTGTAGATTATGATATTTTTCCAAGAGGAGTAGGTAATATTCTTGCTATACGCTATGTGTCAGCAGTCCCGCTGATATCATCTATTGACGAATACTAATACGGACTGATAGCGGTATCTGCTCGTTGATAGAGACGTTGAAATTCTGGTCGAGATACTCGGACATCTCCAATAGTTGTTATTGAGTTCTTCGATCCATGACAATCTGAACCGCCAGTTTGTAACAATCCAATATCGCTTGCTAACGCCGCTGCTCTTGGAGCGCTAAATCCAGATTCACCATACTCATACATCACCTCTATTGCGTCTAATCCTGCCGTTTGGAGTCTCTGGATCAATGAGGCAAGTGAGTCAACTGTGCGATCTGATTCAGGAGGTTGAAAATATCCGGGGTGGGCAAGCGATGCAACGCCACCTGCATCGTGAATCGCGCTGATAACTTCTTCACACTCAACTAACTGCAGTGGCTCATGTGTTTTGACGCCAGATTTGAGATATTGCTGAAATGCTGCATCATGTGATTCAACAATGTCCTCACGTTTCAGTTGCTCAGCTAAATGTGGGCGTGTTAATACACCATCAACACGATTGATGAGCGTCTCATAAGTAGTTTCCAATCCAGCATGAGTACGGAGTGCGCGCACAATTGCCTGATTACGATCAATCCGGTGCTGTTGAACGCGTTCGAGGACATCTCGGAGTTCTGTAGATGTCGGATTTAAAAAGAGACCGAGAATTTCGACTTCATGCCCCGCAACACCGGCTCGAATCTCAGCACCACTGATGATAGCGCAATGGTCTGTTTTCATAATCGGCTCTGAGAACGCTGGATGGAGACAATCATGATCGGTTACAGCAAATACAGGGAGGTTAGCTTCCTTAGCATGGACGCACCGCTCAGAAAGTGTATCCATCCCATCAGATGCAGTTGTATGGACATGTAGATCTGCAAATCCGTGTTCGTTTAGCATCTCTAGATCCAAATACGAGCACGCGTCTGATAACCTCGCTCATGTGATACAGCATATCAACGCGATGACTCATCTACTCGTCGGCTCACCCTTGATCTGCAGTTTATGATTAATCGCAACTACGCGTGCTAATGTCTTGAGTGCCTGTCGAAAGACAATTTCGTTTGAAGTAATTATATTGTGTATGTCGACTCACCCCGGGTTCCGCTCTCTTCAATCAGAGGTCAATAATAAACAGTTAGAAGCTCAAGGGACGGTTCCCACGTGGCTTGAGGGGACATTGATCCGGAATGGACCAGGGCTGTTTGATATTGATGGAACACGCGTTAGCCACTGGTTTGATGGATTGGCGATGTTACGGCGATATAGTTTTTCTGACGGTAATATCGAGTATAGTAACCGATTCCTTCGAAGTGATGCATATGCAGATGCGGCAGACGGTCGACTCACTGGTCAATTTGGAACTGATACACGAGGATGGCGACGATTAATTGAACCACTCCGTTCAGGGCTTCCAACGCCGACAGATAACGCAAATGTGCACGTTGCACGTATCGATAAAGAATATGTCGCACTGACTGAGGCACCACGTCGAGTATCATTTGATCTTGACACATTGCAAACACAAAGTGACTTTGAGTTTACTGATGATATGACCGAGCACCTCACTGCGGCGCATCTTGTCGATGATCAGGACCGGCGTGAACATATCGGATTCGCCACACAGTTCGGTCGTGTGCCGCAGTATCATATCTATAAAATCCCATATGATAGTCGACAGCGAGAGCGCATTACATCAATTGATGCGCGTGGACCAGCGTACATGCATGATTGTAGTGTCACGGACGATCATGTCGTGCTTGTTGAAGTTCCACTTGTCATTTCCGCGTTACAGGCGCTCAATCCATTCTCCGAGGGGATCCAAGATTTACTTAATTGGGAACCAGATCGTGGAATGAGAGTATTGGTAATCGAACGAGACAGTGGTGAGCTTATCGCAGACCCAGTTGTGGACTCAGCGTTCGTCTTTCATCATATCAACGCCTATCTTGACGGCGATACAGTCGTGTTAGACTTGGTTGAATATGCAGATAATCGTGTTCTTGATGCGATGCAGATGCAACAATTAGATACATTTAGCTCAAATCCAGCTCCGGATGGGGTTCCTGTCCGATATCGAATTAAGACAACGGATGAATCCGTTGAACGCTTACCGCTCAGCGAAGTTGGTATGGAGTTACCACGTGTTGCACAGGCTGATGTCAGTGGACGTCATCGCTACACCTATGCACAATTGACAGATCAGGATGGTGGAAATGGATTGGTCAAACTCGATTGCGATACTGGAGAGACACGCAAATGGTGGGAATCATCTGTATATCTTGAAGAGCCACTCCCGATTCGAAACCCAAATGCAGATACTGATGACGATGGTGTTGTGATTGCGCCAGCACTCAACGTTGAACAGGATCAAACAACTCTGATGATATTCGATGCATCAACACTCGAAATACAAGCACAGGCTCCACTGCCACATCCGGAGCCGTTTGGCTTTCATGGTCGCTTTTTCTCGTCATCGCAGCCTACACAGACTATGCAGACTGAGAGTCATATTCGAAATTAACCAAATCTGCTTGGCAGATATCATGAGTTGCAGCTCAGATAGATATTCTCATATCAATTTACTACATACAGTGCTACACTAACAGATGGAAACATCTCGTGAGATGATTCGGTTTGAATTTGAATAAGGTACATTTTCAATTCTCATCGCTTAGTTTTGAACCCTAGACACTGTAGACGAACTGATGAGAATATGGGATTGACGCAGTTATGTAGACTCACCCACGAAGCGATTCAACCGGCGGCTCCCAGGCTGCTTTGTACGCTGGATACAGTCCTCCGATAAGGGCAACAATCACGCCGAACCCAAACCCTACGAAAACAATAATCGCATTTGTTGGGACAAATATCGCTGAAATCGGAAGTTGTGTGTTCATTCCAACCGCGATTACCGTGATTACTCCGCCGCACGCCCCGACAAATCCACCGGCGACACCCAACAGCGTTGACTCGATAACGAGTGTTCGAAGCACTTGCTGGCGGTGAATCCCTACCGCACGTAAGACACCAATCTCGCCGCGGCGTTCCGAGACCGTCATTAGCATGATATTAAATATGGAAACACCCGCAACGACCAACGAAACACTTGCTATTGCAAGTAAGAACCCATTTAACAAACCGAAGAACTCCTGGATCTGCGTAAGAACGCTTTGTAGTGAGAATACTGAGACCCGACTTTCTCGTCCATTGAGTCTCGATCGAACTTCAGTTGCAATCGTATTCGCATCCTCCCCTGAGTTTGCCTTAACCACTACTTGTGAGTATCCACTGGTGGAGAACGCACCTGGCGGGAGAATAATTGCAGAGTTTCCCTGAATAGGTGAAATACCGGTTTCAGTTTCGAGGATCGCAATCACACGATATGAGCTCGGTCCCACCTGCACCTGCGACCCTTGCTGGACATCAATCGAATTTGCTACTTCTGCCCCAACAATCGCCCCTTGTCGGTGAAACTCTGGAATGGAGTCATCAGCATTAAATAATGTTTTGGGTGTCGTTGTTCCATATACCTGAGTGGCAGTCTGAGCCCCACCATTGCTTGCCGTTGCACCAGTCGTCTGGAGTGGAATCACCGTCCCCCGACCGGTGGAGGCACGCTCAATGGCTTGAATATCACGGCTGTTTAGCGCCTCATTTGGCGATTCTTCAGACGGACTGACAATTACTTGATTACCCAACCCACCCAGTTCGGCAGTAGCCGCGACTTGTAATGCAGTCCCCAATGTCCCAAGAGTGACAACCGCAAACACACCAATGACGATCCCAAGTGCTGCGAGCGCTGCTCGAGCCCGTTGGCGAGAGAGATTCTGTCCAGCCAAGACAGCTGCTGGTAATCGCTCTTCAAGCAGTTTACGAAGCATCTGTTAATATACCATCAACCAATTCGACCGTCCGATCGGTGTATTCACGAACGAGATCATCATGCGTAACGGCAACAACACTAACCCCTTCATCAGCGATCGTCCTAATTTCCTCAAGCACTGATGCACCAGTCTCTGAATCTAGATTCCCTGTTGGTTCATCTGCAAGTAAAACATCTGGGTCATTGATTAGCGACCGAGCAATAGCCACTCGTTGTTTCTGCCCACCAGAGAGCTCATCAGGCGTGTGATGAAGGCGATCGCCGAGACCAACTCGGGTAAGCAAATTCTCCGCACGTTCTGTGGCATCGTCCTGAAGAAACGCTGTAGGTAGTCGAACATTTCCGACAGCACTGAGAGTCGGGATTAGATGGAAATCTTGGAATACAAATCCAATTGTCTCACGCCGAGCAGTTGTTTTCTCTGCAGGTGATAATCCTGTTGCAGGCTCGTCATGAATAAGAATACTACCTTCAGTTGGCTCATCAAGGAGACCTAATAGATTCAACATCGTTGATTTACCTGATCCCGATGGACCAATTACAGCAACAACTTCGCCGGGATTGACAGAGAAATCGACCGTATCGAGTGCTGTTACTCGATTCATGCCGCTGGCATAAGACTTTGTTACGTGCTGTAATTTAATTGGAATTGACTGTGCATCCCCTGTATTTCCTGCAGTTTCGGTATTAATGATGCTTTCACTCATTGTCGACGCCTGATGATGAACACAGCACTAATTGCAACCACTGCTCCAGCGAGAACGACACTGAGTATTACACCCACTCCACTTCCACCTGGGGTCGTTCCGGTTCCGTTTATTTCGTCATCTGGAGGAAGCGAGACCATGGTTGTCTCAACAATACGGTCGGCACCGACAGTATAGGTGATTCGAACCGGCACTTCTGTTGCGTTTTGAACGTCAGCTGAGGCGGTTAACTCAATGGGTGCAAATTCACTGCTACCGAGTGTCCCAACAAAGTAGCTTTGTCTCGGATACTCAGGTGTGACGTACTCACTGCCCGTTACTCTTACAACCACACCAGAGACCTCGCTGCCGCCAGTGTTGCCAAGATTACCACGTAAATCGACCGACCCATCTGAATCAACCGAGAGGTTCACACCAGTAAGGTCAACTGCACCGGAAGCCCGTTGATTAAAGTCCGCAGCCACAGTGTGTCGTTCACCAGCAAGGTCATATGCTGCAGCGAATCGCAACTGCCCGATCTGCTGGGCTTGTGCTGTGTTGACGGTAATAGTTGATGCAGTTCCTGGTAATAATGTTTCATCAACAATTACACGTCCAATCTCCTCAACGACCGTCCCATTAGCCGTTTGTGGGATAACAACAACAGAGTCAACTGGAGCATTTCCAAAGTTCGACACAGTTACTGCGACCTCGCCCTGTTGGTTATTGTCTTGTTGTGATCCTCCGCCCTGGAGATCACTCTGTCCACCAATAATCCCGCCAATTCCACCTGCAACTCCGCCTGCATCGTTCTGATCACTTTCTGTAGATTGACTAACACGTATGCCGACGTCATTCGCTAATGGCTTCGCACGAATCAGTCGCGTTGTATCTACAGTTTGAATTGTTCCTGCGGGGGTTAAATATGAAATATCGGCACGCAACTGCTGCTGTCCGGATTGTTGTGGTTGAACTGAAAAATTCAATGTTGCTGTTGCCCCAGCAGGTAATACTGGGACTTCACGGACACGACGGTCACCCACCTCAGGTGATCTAATATCCACCGATAAATTCCGTAAAGCAGCGTTTGTTGGGTTCGATACTGTTGCTTGCACGGGTGAATCTGCTCCTGTGACAGCATTCGGTGCGTCGAATGTGACTTGTGGGACACCTTGCTCGACGATAACAGAAATTGGTCGTGTGACCGTCTCCTCATCATCATCAGCGTCAGTAACACTTGCTCTGATTCGAAGATTGTGCTCACCTGGTGTGTCGAATGTCGTCGTGATCGGGACCGTTAGTGTCTCACCAGCCGAGAGCGAGCCAAGGTTGGTGGTGCTAGCCACTGTATCACCATCTGAACTGCTAAGTTCAACACGATCAACTGTTACCGCAGAGGTACTTCCACCTGACAACCGAACCGTTGCAGTAACAGTCGTCGGGGCTCCTGCTGTTGGTGTTGCAGGCGTCACCGTCGCATCAGACACTGAAACTCGCGCAGCAGGGACCCCGGCTACGACACCACTGGCAAATACTGCCATGACAAGCAGGACAATTGTCATCAGTATTGCCATCCTCGGGCGTCGGCTAGATTGTTTCATCTATCCATTATTGGATATGGACGCTGAATACGTTGTTGGATAGCAACTTAGATTCCAGTCGCTTGACAGTATTGCGGTTTGAGATTATAGAGTCGAATCAAATATGCTGGTATTTCCTAAATTATTGTTGAAGCTAACAGAGTTGTACTGTGGTAACCGCACAAACGGCAATCATATGTGATGCCACTATCCCCTATATTGTGAAGCCAAAGCCATACAATGTGGAGACAATAATTTCTGTTGCACTCAATACACGAAACATCTTTTACCGTCTTCGCTGTAGTGTAAATTATGAGGAAAACAATATTCGCGACACTAATTGTAGCTATTACTCTCATAGCATTGAGCGGCACTGCCGCTGCTGCAACAGGCAGTGCAGATCCTCTATCGGCACTTGAGGGTCTCATTAGTGCGCTTGAAGAGGTCTTGACAACCCTAGAGGCTCTAAGCATATAGGATAATATAGTAAAGTAACTTCCAGTCAGTTGTTCAGCGTACACAGTCTCCGGGAGTTCAGTTATTTTGGGTATTGAAGTTATTATAGTGAAGTACCCCGGAGACAAGCCTCAATTCCTCACCGTTTTGGGGTCAACACAACACCACACCTACAGGCGACTTTCAGTCCTCCCAATCTTTTCGTTTTTGCGTGAGGGCTCGCATTCCCAGGCATAAGCTATCGCAGCCAGCAGTGACTGAGAGTATTAATTCGTCTATGAGGCTCTCTGTATCGGTAATCTCGGTTGGATCAAATCACGCTGCCGCGTCCATGTCCCTGATGTGCACTCTTTCAAGCTTTCAGTCTTGTTGGCGTTTGATTGCTGAGTTGCCACAAGATCATGCCGTATAGTAAGAATAAAAATTATATACAATTTCTTACTGAAAATTTATTTCTGTATTTTGTTCTTTATAAGAGTATATTCACGAATTAAACTAAGAGTCAAGAATGAGTTCGCGACCCACTTGGGTGAGATTACCGCTGACATTTTGATTGTCATGAAATTCTTCCATGACGAACTTTGAGGATGTTTCGTTAATGCCGTCTATTGCAACAATTCTCTCGATAAGATCGTTTAGCTGATCGCGCGTTTGCACGCGACTGATCGCAACAAAGTCGATATCACCCATCGTGTAGTATACTTCTCCAACCCCTGAAACAGTCATGAGCTTTTTTCCAATATCTTCCGAGTAGCCTTCCTCATGTGAGACCGAAACATCAGTAATTGCAACCATCTCCAAGCCAAGTGCAAGTGGGTCAACGTCAGCAGTCACCCCGCGGATTATGCCATTTTCTTTAAGCTTCTTCACGCGGTAGTGCACCGCCGATTTTGAGAGGTCAAGTTTTTGCGCTACGGTCTCTAGGCTCACGTCGAAATCCGCTTCGATCATCTCTAATATTTCGAGATCTGTCCCATCTAGATTATCGAACGTTTTCGTTCTATCTATCATATTATGTATATACTGTTCGGGAAAATAAGTGGTGCTACCAACTTTGTACCGTGTGATTATTACCAACACCGGTATTTGATTTCTGCTGTTCTGACAGTCTATACGCACGTCATAAAGTATGAATATTGTTTGGATATATACGTATATTAGTGTATACCGTTCCAGTACATCGATCAGATATAAAATAATATTGAGAACAGTTATCTGATAATAATATAAGAGTATGCATGTAATATCCCTCAATACAATACTACCTTGAAACAGCGTGAGTAATTATGTAGACGGTCACTGGCGTGAGCCGGGCGGTGAAGACGGGCAAGATATCATCAATCCTGCAACTGGAGGGGTAATATCGCATGTTGGATTTAGCTCAAAGACTGACATTGATGAACATGTGCGAGCTGGACAAGAAGCGTTTGATACGTGATAGCCAACGCCGGTCGAAGAACAAATTCAGCTTTTTTAGATTAGAACAGTTACTTGAGACGCATCAAAAAGAGCTAGCGGAAGTACTTGTCCGCGAGCATGAGAAAACGCTTGCAGAAGCGAACGATGAGCTGCGGCGGGGTATTGAGAATGTGGAAGTAGCATGTTGGGATCCCGTCGATGATACAGGAAGGTCACCTACCAGATGCTGCCCCCGGTATTGATGAGACGACCGTGCGGAAGCCACTCGAGGTCTTCACAGCGATCACTTCGTTCAATTTTCCTGGGATGATTCCTCTATGATCTCTTCTGTGTGTAGTCGCGATAGTAAATCCCTTCATTTTGAAGCCAAGTGAGCAGGATCCTGTGGTTGCGGAACAACTCTTCGAATTTATCGACCGTGCAGATTTTCCAGACGGTGTTATCCAACTTCTTCATGGGAGCGCTGATACGGTGAATGCGTTGGTTGAACATGACGATATCGTTGGAGCATCATTTGTCGGCAGCACTCCGGTCGCCAAAGCGGTATGTGAGCGCGGAGCTACACACGGCAAACGCGTACAGGCACAGGGTGGGGCAAAGAATCATATCATAATCACTGAGTCAGCAGGTCTTAATTTCGCCGCTCATAATGCTCTCATTAGGGTTCTCATGTGGCGGTGAGCGATGTATAGCGAATGATATCGTCGTCGTTGAACAGTCTGTATACGACGAGTTCACAGAGCACGTGCTTGAGAGCGCTCGCAAGCAGACTGTAGGTAATGGGATGGACGAGACAGAGACAACCGACATTGGTGCAGTTATTGCTTCGGAACACGAGTCACGCGTTTGAGAGTTGATTGCGACTGGCGTTGACGAAGACGCTGAGTTACTTTTTGATAATCGTGATATCAACATCAATGAGCATGAAGATGGTAGTTTCCTTGATCCAACAGTTTTCGGTGATATTGGTCCAGATATGACCATTGCACGTAAGGAGATCTTCGGACCAGTTCTCGGGCTCTTGCATGGTGGATCATGACGAGGCGATCAAAACGCTCAATCGGAATGAATTCGGAAACGCAGCAAGCCTATCCACAAGTAGTGGGGCAAACGCGTGAGCGGTTCGGATGTCGGGAATCTCGGGGTAAACGCCGGAACTGCAACATCAATAGCGTTGTCTCATTTTGACGGTCGGAAAAAATCTTTCTTCGGTGATTTAGATACTCAGGGCGAGAATATCATTCGTTTCTATACTAATAAGACCGTATATATTGAGCGCTGGTCGAACGCCTGAACCCCCTCTTCATTTATTGGCTTCTCGACCGTAGTGGTTACACTAACGTGATACTAAATCTGTCATAATTGTCCGCGTTAGTGATGCTAACCTGACGTTGATATTAAGAGGGCATGTCCTCTCACCGCCCTGTGCATAAATCGCAACTTTGGATGATATTCCAGTCTGGGACGTCCCCTTCTGTATCAATGAGCACAATCTCATCAGCATAAATATTGTTCTGAAATGATGGAATATCGATTGAATTAGTTATTTTTAATCGCTCTGTTACACTCATCTCGCTATATATGAGACTCAGATGTGGAACATACATGCCTTGATCAATCTTGCAGATATCTCTCATCGTTCGGTGCGCAGAGAGGATATCTGTTGTTGGTTCAACTAATAAAAACACACACTGATGTTTCGTTGTTGAGCACTGTGCTTTTGTGAATATCACTTGGATTGGATTATATTCCTCGGCGAGATCTTCTATGCCGTTTTGTATCGTTGCGATGTCAGTGTCAATTCCACCGAGGACGGTAATGTGTGGCTCGAACTTCGGGGCGTCCGCATACACCTGTGCGTACTCACTGATGACATTCGACAAATGCTGATACGCATCCGTGTCGCGGTCAGGAAGAAGCCATATTGAGTACTCATCTGACACGAATGGCTATTCTCAATCAGTCGTATTAGTTTTGTGGAATCAACCCGATGATACGAAAATACGGCATCCCACTTTGAGTCTATCAAGGTACATAACTAATCATAGTGCACCCAATGATGTAGATGATCTTCGATTTAGCTATTTTATTGCTTTTTTGACTTCGATGTATGGTATTCCGATATATCGATATTTCTTCTCTCAAATATAGCTATAACTTAGCATCTATATATTTATATGCATATTTAATTAAACATCTCATATCTATTCATACAAAGACCATTTAATCGGCACTGCTAATAACTATCTATGACTGATTGGATTGGTGAGACATTCACGAGCAATGTCGGGTGGAAGCATCTTGAGAGACTTGTCGATACTGACATTCGGATGGCTGGTAGCGATGGAGAACGCCGTGCTGCTGAGTCGACACGTGATGCGCTCGCAGCTGTTGGCGCAAGAGATGCACATCTTGATAATTTTGAAATACAGGGGTGGGCGCGTGGGTCAGCTATGATACACGCTGGAGATACGACACAGGACTGTATTTCTCTTCCCCGCAGTCCAAACGGACGGATAACTGGCAAGTTAGTTGATATTGACCATGGACTTCCGTCTAATTTCAATCATGACCTCGATGGCGCGGTCGTCCTTGCCGCCAGTGATATTCCAGACTGGCACGATCGCTACGTTCATCGTCGGGAAAAATACTATCGAGCGGTTGAAGCTGGGGCTGCAGCGTTTATTTATCGAAATCATGTCAACGGATGCTTGCCTCCGACTGGTAGCGTTGGAACTGAGGAGGCTCCGATCGGGGAAATTCCAGCGGTCGGTGTCTCAAAAGAGGTCGGTCAGCGACTTTCTCGGCGGTTTTCAGGCAATGACGTTACTGTTAGCACTAATGTAGACGTTCATCAGGCAACAAGTCAAAATATCCATGCAGACCTTGGTCCAGAGACTGACACTGCCGTTCTGTTAACAAGCCATGTTGATGCCCATGACATCGGAGAGGGAGCAGCTGATAATGCGGCTGGGACTGCAGTAGTACTTGAAGTTGCACGCGCACTCGCACAGCGTGAATCTGATCTTGATACTCGTATTCATGTTATTGTTTATGGAGCTGAGGAGGTCGGACTTGTCGGGTCACAGTACGACGCTGATTTTCGCAATCATGATAATATCAAAGCAATTGTCAATAATGATGGGGTTGTTCGGAATCGAACATTAGTTTGTCATGCCCACGGGTTTGATGATCTTATCGAGGCTGCTAATCGTGTTGCTTCTCGCATGGATCACCCGCTTGAGGTACCACCTGAATTGAATCCACACAGCGACCATTGGCCATACGTCACATGGGGTGTCCCGGGATATCATGTTCGAGCAAATACAGGTGATGTTGGTCGCGGCTGGGGTCATACTCATGCCGATACGCTTGACAAACTATCTGTCCGTGATCTCCGTGAGCAGGCGATTTTATTGACCGAACTGGTTGTAGAGCTTGCTAGTGATGATACAACGGTTACTCAGCGTTCGCCATCAGCAATTGCGGACCAGTTGGAACGTGAAAACCGTGCTGAGGGGATGCAGGTTATCGGTGACTGGCCGTATACAAATGTGGCGGATCATTAATTCTGGTTGTCCATGCAGATTGTCTGGTGGATCCCACCTGTAGAGATAACTGATGCAGTACACTGATCATATCTACTCCTCCAGATTTCTCCACGTTCACATGAAGAGAAGTCGCAACTGAGCTGGCGACCATCTCAGATAAATTATATATAAAATTGTATGATTAAATATATACTGATCGAGTATAAATATATTATTGTAATGTCAGATACGGCTTCTGTGCGTGTTGGACACTGTTGCCCAAATGCCCCAAACGTCGATGTACATGTAGATGGCGATATCGCTTTTGAAGACGTCCCATTCAAACAAATTAGCGAGTACGCGGAATTATCTGCTGAAAGTCACGACATCTCCGTTACACCGCACGGTGATGATGAGTCTGTTCTTGATTTGACGGTAGAACTCGAGGCCGATAATGCATACTCAGCGTTTGCGACTGGGATGCTCGATGGTGTCGAGTGCACTGTATTTGCTGATGACCCTGGTGATATCGCAGACGACCAGACTCATGTCCGGTTTATTCACACTTCACCAGATGCCCCAGCAGTCAATGTACAAGTTGCTGACGGCGGACCAACGTTGTGCGAAGATATTAGCTTCCGTGACGAGAGTGGATATGTTGCTGTGGACGCTGGCACGTATGATCTTGAGGTAGTCGTGGCAGATAGCGGTGATGTCGCACTATCGCTACCTGAGGTTGAGGTTACTGGTGGAACCGCTGTTTCAGCAATCGCCGTTGGTCAAGTTGATGATGGTTCACTTGATGCCGTCCTTGCAGACGACACGCAGTAATTATTGATTGGATTTTCTTTTTGAATAGCGTTGATAAAATCGGCATTATTAATCGCAGCGCGGTTCGAAATTATCTATTGGTCAAATGACCGATTTTGTTTCTCTGTATCACATCGCTGGATCCTACTTTTACGCCCTCAGATGTCTATCACAACCGAAATTAACACTGGAGGATCAACCGTTGTTCAGGATATGGTATTGTAATGAGGAACACGACTGTCACATGCAATTACTTGCCAATGCGCGTTGACTCCGCTTAATGATCTTTTTCTGCACTGCTCGCTCGACGCTGATGTGAGTCGCTACGTGGCAACGAGACATAGCCGCCTGAATTTCACATCAAACATGTCTTGTCATATACAAGAATTCGATTTATCTTGAACCAGCAAAATAAAGACAATTCTGAAATTGATGATTACGCTCTAATCCCAACTCAAACGCTTCACGAGGTCATACATTATTATCGGTAAGTCATCTCATCATAATTTTGCGTCTGCCAGCTCCCATCGTGTCTGGATAATACACTCAGTCGATCTCCCCGTTTTATTTAACAGAAAATAATGTAAAATAGAAATAAACTTGCGCGGACAAGTAAGCTCGTTAATATGCAATTTAAGCTATCAGTCTCTGCGGTTTTCCTAGAAACTAGTTCTATAGATCTCGTTCACAGCCAATAGAAATGAGTTCTGTCTCACATGATTTGCACTCTCCTCGATCGTTTGCGCGTGCGCCGCAGTCAGGACACTCATACATCTCGCACTGCTCAACATCAATGCTCGGTCGCATAGAGGTAAATAGGAGATATAACGTAATATACCTTCGGTAACAGTTATATTCGAGCAATATATGCACCCACTGCTAGCGATGACATTCGTATCTGTATCCCAAGGATCTGGTTTTAATTATGAAGATCAAATAAATTGCTCACACTAAGAGAACGCTGATATGAGCTATTATAGTTCAACGCTTGAGGCTCCTTTTTGATAATATCAGGTTGCTGTTTGAATCTGGCTCACAGCAAGCTCTTTACCATTACATTCAATCATCACATCAGCCTGGGTTTGGAGCCACGATGGCACGCGGTCAACGTATGAAGCATGAGTCTGCGGTCGATCTGCCTCTTCCTCATGTAGGACCGCCGGCTCAGAGTAATGTGTCACCGGACGGTTCTCCCATGTATCCGCAGCCAACGCGAACGCTTCACGATATGTGGTCCCGTCTGAAGAAAACGTGTGGTGATGATAATCGAATGTGACAGGACAATCAGTAATGCTAGAAATCTTATCGACAAGTTCTGTCACAGACCAGAGATTTGGACTATCGTCGTTTTCAATCACAAGCCGGTCAGCGACACTTGATGAGACTGTTTCCATAAACTCGACAAAACGGTCTGCTGTACTCTCTTTGTCACCGTAATGACCTCCAATATGTATATTGATTGGATATTCATTTGTTTGTGGAAGGTTCATCAAATCAAGCCACGACCCGTGATTTTCAAGACTTTTTCGAGCTTTTTCGCGAGTACTTTCTGTCGTGGAAGCTGGCTTTACAAAGTAATCTGGGTGGAATGAAAGCCGCATATTATGCTCCTGAATAAACTCACCACATTGTACTGCAAGCTCTCGAATTGTATCGATATTTGGGAGTGATTGAAGCTTATATTGAGAGTTCCACGGAACAAATGACTGTGATGTGCATCGATAGAATCCGATACCGTGCTCATGATTCCATTTGAGAATAGTTAGAAGATCACGAAAGTTTTGCTCAGCAAGTTCACCAGCGTAGGGGAGTCCTTTGTCATTCCAAGTTTTCTTTTGCATCCCTCGATTGCATCTCACCGGTGATTGTTGATCCCGTAGTGTGTTGTTGCGACCGGCGTATCCAAGCATGAATAAAATGAGATGGACGATTGGCTTGGGTGTATCGAACTATGGCTATATTGAGTTCCCTGTTTGAGGCACAGGACGCATCCAGTGGATCAATCATAAGATGAACTCATGACCACATACAGTGATTATGCTAATATTGATCATAATTTCCACTTCGGCATCCTGCTGACCGACACAATACATTACAGCGACAAAATGGGACGGGTGAGATAGGGTAGTCGAGGTAACGAGGCTGACGGCATAACTGCCACCCTATCTCAACTGACTTACTGGCATTCACCGAGAGGATTTACTGCGTGGTTTCACTCAACTGTGGGAACTGCTCTCGAGTTGGATCAGCCAGCATGTACACTATATGAAGATAATAGAGCCCCTCGTTGGGCGTGAGTGTGATAGTGTCTTAAGACAAACATTTATCTGATACATTCTAGTGCCGGTGGTGACCGTCAGGACTCATCATCATTTAATATCGCATCCTTCGATTTAGTTAGTCACCAACCAGTTATTGACGCGAATTGTCAGATAAAACTCAGATATGAATGAGCATCATACATTATAGCATCTGATGTAATATCGCTGATATCAGTGCATTACTAGTAGTATGTTGTTGGATTTTAACGATCAGCTGTGGGGTGCTGACTGAAGGGTTTCTAGCTCACTGAGGAGAGTCTCAATATCAGGTCGATCGAATGTAGAGCTTCCTTTATACGTATAAGCGATCTCTGCTGGTGAAGGACGACGATCTAAGATTACAACTGCTGGCATCCGACCAAAGAAGTCGCTGAATCTTCCCAATATCCCAAATCGGACGGGCTGATCATAGACGTCTCCAGTTTCAGCTGCTGGGTCAGCCAACAATGGATACGGCAGGTCATATTTTGACTGCCATTCTGAAACACGCTCGACAGGCTCAGGCACGATCGAAACAACCTCTGCATCTCGACTGTGGAAGTCATCTATACGTTCAGCGATTGTCTGTACCTGTTTCCGACAGTTCGTACAATAATGATCTCGTTGAAAAAAGAGCACGACGAAGTCGATTTCCTCAGACAATGCAGATACTGAAAATGGATCTGGTCCAGTGGCTACGTTGGGTAATGAAAAGTTGGTTAATTGTGTTGACATGGTGAAAATACTCTCTCATGACTATTCATATCACCGATTTACTGACTCTTTGATTGCCTCGACGATTTCTTCGGTTGCTGGAATCTGGTGTCCTTGTGAGAGACGGGTTTCATCGACAACGATAATGGGTGGATGATAGCCACCGTACCGAAATGCGGAAAGAAAGTGTGTCCACCACGAGACAACTGAAACATGAACGTTGGCATCAACCTGCTCAGCCGCAGCATCTGCGGCTCGCACAAATAAATTGCACTCTCGACAGAAGCCTTCAGGAATTTTGAGCTTTCCGTGATATCCGGTCACGATATATAATTTAATTTCGATATCAGACTCGGATTTAGATGTAGATGATCGCCATGGTAATAATGAGGCTACTGGAGGTGATGTCTCATCAACTGGGGGATCAGTCGAACCTTCGTTATCAGATATGAGACGATTCATGATTTTTATTGGACTATCTCAGTAAATGACCATGGATTGGGTGACCCGTGGAACTCTCGCTGAAACCTTTAGATTCGACTGACTCTTGGGCGGATTCCAAACGAACAGATGATATCAATTTTGGACGGAGCATGTATGAATAAATACGTTGGAGATACATTTTATTTCGTCGCAGATGCGTGTATGCTTCACACAGGAGCAACGTATATAATCCTCCTCCCATGCGAATTGATATGAGCCAGGCTAAGCGGGAGCTAGAATCGACCACAAGCCTCTGTCCAGATTGTCTTAAGCGTATCCCGGGTGAATATGTCACCGATGATATCTCAGTGTATCTTCACCGTGAGTGTCCAGAGCACGGTGAGACCACACGGAAAGTTTGGGACTCACTTGATCACTGGGAGTGGGCAAAGCAGTTTCAGCCTGATGCCGATTTTAATCCGGACGGAGATTTCACCGTCGACAATGACCACGCCTGTCTAGCAGTTATTGAGGTGACCTCTGACTGCAATCTCTCATGCTCATTCTGTTTTGCAAGCTCGGGGCCCGGTGGGACACATCGATCGTTTGAGACGATTGAACAGTTATTACAAACAATCTTAGACAGTGGTGGTCCTCGTCCGATTCAGCTTTCCGGCGGCGAGCCGACTGTTCGCGATGATCTCCCAGATATCGTCGAACAGGCAACTCAGATGGGATTCGAACACATCCAGGTCAATACAAATGGAATCAAACTCGTCGAGCAGGAAGGGTATGCTCGTCGCCTCTCTGATGCTGGGGTTACTGCGATTTATTTACAATTTGATGGACTTCAATCAGAGACATATGAAGCAATCCGAGAGGTTGATTTAGCCGATCTCAAGCGCGAGGCAGTCGAAAATTGCCGAGAAGCTGGACTTTCTGTTGTGTTGGTACCGACGATTGTCCCTGGCACTAATGATCATGAGATGGGAGATATTGTTCGATATGCGCTGGAGAATCGCGATGTTGTTGAGTCTGTTAATTTCCAACCGGTAGCTCACTTTGGTCGGTATGAGACGAATAATGGTCGATTTTCATTAGATACGGCTGCTGAGCGTCTCTCGGAAGGGTTTGAATCGATTGATGCACAAGATCTCATGCCTGTTCCGTGTTGTTCGGCGTACTGTCAGTCAGCCACTGGGTTACTTCCCAGTGAACAGGGTCCTGTTCCAGTAACGAAATTCCTTTCAGCAGATCTATTTACCAATGTATCCGGTCTAGTTGATGAAAGTGACTGGATGGAATTGATTGCGAAGACCCCAGCTGGTGGTGAAGCTGCCTGTAAAACGGCTAGTTGTTGTGGAGGGGATTCGCTTTCACTCCCAGCAGGTGCTGATGAAATGCTCGATCGCGTGCTTCCAATATCACTGACTGGATTTATGGACGCTGATGCTGCCGATGCCGGTCGGTTAGATAATTGTTGTATTTCTGTACCGACCGAAGATGGTGAGTTAGTTCCATTCTGTGGATATAATATGACGACCGATGACGGTCGATACGCGCTCCGAAATCGGAATGACTGGGGAGGTAGACCAGGAGTTAATGAGCCATTACCCACCGATGACGATGCTGCTCATTCTGCTGAAGCGACCAGGGAAGATGTCGATGTCGATCCCAATATTGCTCTCGAGCAAAATGCAAATACCACTGATCAATCAACCCCATCCAATGACTAAGATGCAGGGAATGTTTGAGACTGCGCTTGCGAACCCATGGGATACACTTCGAAGTATCCTTGATGAGCCACTTCACCCAGGTGGTCGTGAGGCAACCGAGAATCTGTTGGATCGTGCTGCAGTAACTGCAGGAACACAGGTCGCTGACATTGGTTGTGGAGCCGGTGGGTCGCTCTCTGCAGCACGTGATCGGGGGGCTGATGTTGTAGGGATTGATCATGCGCCAGATGGGAAGGATGTCGTCCAAGGTGATATGCGCCACCTCCCATTTGCAGATGATAGCATTGAGGTTGTGCTCGCAGAATGTGTGATGTGTCTCACCGAACAACGTGAAACCGCAATCAGGGAAACAGCTCGAATTGTCGAACCAGATGGATATCTAGCGCTTTCAGACGTTACTGTCGAGGGACAATTACCCAATTTGCCAGCGCCAATTACCAATGGACTCTGTTTGGAGACCAGTCAAAGTCGACAGAAAACAATCGAGACAATCGAAGCAACCGGATATGATGTAATAGATGTTCAGGACCATCGTGATGATATTTTGACGATGCAAGAGAAATTACAAAATAGCGTTGATTATGAACAAATACTCGGATTGCTTGGTGAGCGAGGGCAGCGATTACTTGATGGAATTCACGAAGCAGAAGCCGCTGTTACAGACAATCGCATCGGCTACATTTCAGTAGTTGCCCAGCGATCCGATTGAGTGTCAATACCCTCCTGCAGATACTCACGACAGCATTTGATACGAGGTTAACAACGCATCGTGACTTCTCCCACGACTAAACTCGTGGGCTTCCCTCACTGAACTGAGGGTTATGCCCATGTCGTCTGGGGAGTTCGCAGGGTCCATCTCACCGGTAAGGTCCCGTGAGTACGGCCTGCGTTTCGGGCTGAGCCACAACAGTCCCCACCCCCACCGTCGAGAGCGGACTCTCAATGTTCTTCCCGACGGCTCGTTTGCCGATATTCGTCGCACTATTCTTCTCGCCGTTGTCGTTCAGTCCACAGTCGTGACACTCGACACGCCCCTGCCCTGCACCTCACGACTCGTGTTCTGCGACCCACACCCACACCGCCAGCACGTCCGAGACGTCTCGTACTCTTTCGCTGGAACACACTCTCACTCTCGCCCGTCGAGGTGGGCCTTGTATGTGAGGATTTCGCCATCTTCGCATACGGCATCTTGTGGGTCTTGTCGGTCACGCACCGACCTTTGTCGTTGTCGAAGCGCAACCCTGTCGTATCACCGAGGACGATGATTGCGTTGCGTCCTCACGCGCGAGCGACGAGTTCGTTCGCCACTTGGTGTAGTTCGTGTTCGACTGTTCTGGATTCCTTGTTACCGAGTCGTTCGATGACCTGCGCTCCCGAATGCACCTTCGCCTTCCCGATGGCTTTGGGGAGTTGCTTGTAGTGTTCTCGGACGCGGCGGACTTCCCCGCCGTGGAACTTGGTGTCGCGGTCGGAGAGGGATGTGCTGACGGCTATCCATTTCGCACCCATATCGACGGCGAGAACGTCGTCGTACTCGTCTGCGACGACCACAGACCGTTTGCAGACGAGGTGAACGACCACTCGCCGTCCCGGCAGACGAGTTCGGAGTCGCAGATGTACTCGTCGGTGAGCAGGTTCGTGTCTTTCTCGGGGACATGGACGGGTACCCATATGCTACCCCCACGTTCCTTTTCGGGGTTGTAGACGGGGAGTTTGAACCACCACGACGAGAGAACCGTGTCCTCGTCTTCGTCGTGTTCGATGGTCATACAGTCGTTGCGGAGGACGACGGGTTGCTCGGTATCCGCTCGCGGGTTCTTGTTCGACCGAACTTTGCCCGCCTGTTGTTTGGTGGCAGAGTAGAGATTCGCGTCGTCGTCACCCTGAACGGCATCTTGGAACGCACCATACTCGCGTTCGACGAGGTAGGCTTTCCGCTCGGTGAACGAGTGGAGTATAGTTTGACCCGTACTGTAGTGGTGACTTCTCGCTGCATCGTTATCGTTATCTGTATCGTCATCGTCCGGTCTGTGCTTGGATGTACTCTTCGATAGTCTGACTCGATATCTCATCCGCTGAAGAGACGAAGTACGAGCGCGTCCACAGCGAGGGGAGACCGAAGTCGAACTCGTCACGGAGGTTCCACGAGGTGTAGCCCTTGAGTTGTTGGATGATTTTGTTCAGGGCGAGTGTCGGGTTGCCCGTGATAAACAGGTGTACGTGGTCGGGCTGGATTGACAGTCGAAGAATGTCGAGATCGAGTTCGTCGGCTTTCTCCTCGATTTCGTGTAATATCAGGGAGAGTTAGGAGTCATTAATATCGCCGCTGCTCCAGAGACAGCGACAACAGCAATAACATGAGCAATTAAGACATTTTGAAGCACCGACCCTGATTCCAGAACAGGGACAATCGATAATTGAAGCAGACCAAAGAGTGCCGTTTCAGAATCTGCGCGACGGAGTAATCGAGCCGTTTCTGGGTCAAGATTAAATTCACGTGGACCGGCTCCAGAAAACCGATACCGACCCGCTCGCCAGAGCCCAAGCAAACTCGCCCACCAATTCGTCCCAATGCGATATGAAATATCCCAACCGACGAGTAAAAGAACGTACATGACAACAACTGGTGGATTCGGACCGAGAAGTGAGTGCAATATTGACTGTGCGCTTTGTCGGGGCTCAAATACGAATAGATGAGTAACGAGCGCCACATATACTAATACGCCGAGCACAGTTTCGACCTTTGATCCGAACAACAATCGTTTATAAATTGTTGGTACCGACCGTGACCGGACAAGCCGACTAATTCGAAGCATTTCGACACTACCTAATGTTGCAAGTAAAACTGCAGCACTTCCGACAATCGCAATAGTCGCGTTATCGTCCAATGCTGCAAAGACAAGCACCGCTGTCTCGAAAAAGACAAGCTGGATTCCGATTGCAAGGGTGTTCGGGATCTCGATACCAGGCAGTGCGCTGATAATACTTTCATAAACCCATGTCTCACCGAAGTCCATGCTATTTGCAGTTGTCATGGCTTCGCTTTCGAGGTCATAGGGGTTTCAGTTGGTCTCAACACCTCATCAACAGCTGTCTCAAAGCTAACTGGCTCAACATCAAGCGTTGTAGCTGGCTTCGGGTCTGAAATAACAGCGGGTGTTGAAAGACTCTCAACAAGTGGCGATATCGTCTGATAGGAAACATCTGTAACTGCAGCAAGACCAAGTGCTGCCGCAGGGAGTGGCATCCCAGGGACGACATGGACAGTGAACCGTGTTTCGAGCGCGTCAGCGACCACCCTGAGTAAGTCGGCATACGGTCGGGCGTGCGGTGCCCCGACCTCAATCACCTCAGCCGTAGTTCCGTTGTTGATGATAGTGGTGAGATATTGCACGACGTCGGCTATAGCAATCGGTTGGCATGGTGTGTTTATAGCCGGTGGAACCGGTGCGATTGGAGCTCGAGCGGCACATTGTCGCATCAATTGGAAACTGAGGCTATTCGCCCCGATAACGACACCCGCTCGAACTGTTGTCAGCCGATAATCATACCGATCAGCACCGAGAACAGATTCAACTGCCCTCCGAGAGTGTAAGTGATCGTCCCCATTTCCATCAACATCCCCAAGACCGCCAAGGTATACAACTCGATCAATATCGGCTGCCGATGCAGCACGAGCGAAAGCTGTCGCAGCTCGACGGTCTCGGTCAACATAGTTTGGACCAGAACCGAGTGAGTGAACGAGATAAACAGCAGTATCAGCGTTGTGACAACATTCATCTACGCCTGCAGGCGTAAGTAAATCGCCCTCGATGACCTGAACGTCTGGGTCCGAGACAAGTGATGCAGAGCGAGGCGCTGAGGCATCGCGAACAAGGGCTGTGATCGTATGTCCAGCGCTGAGGAGCCTTGGAACTAATCGACTGCCAACACAACCAGTCGCACCAGCAACGGCAATACGCATCAATACGCCTCGCCAGTAGAGGCTCCGTAGATCAGTGTATTGATACGTGAGATAATATCATAAATGACCATGTATAATATTCTCGTGCAGCCATAAGTGTGTTATGCGACACCAAAGCACACGCTACTAATGAATATTGTAATCTTAGAATCAGTAAAATATTTTACTCGTTTATTGTTTTTGATGGTATTCACCCCATCTGTAAACGGATGGGTTTTCTGCCACACTAGCTATAATATATTGCCATTAATCTGAGAAAGGATTGACCGTTCCAGATTAGCACACTCAGATTACAGCAACCAACCCGACAAAAGTCATAACGCCAGCCGCTGCATATCCCAATCGATACTGATTAAAATCAGCAATAATATCGTTTTTACGCTGATTAGAGATAATCATCAACTCGTCATTCTGTCGCTGTTTCAGAGTTATGTCACCTGGTTTAGGCGGATGAGTCACATCGCCGGTTACGGTCGCCTCACAAAGAAGATATATCTCCTGTCCCGGAGTAATCGTCTCCTCAAAGTACCGACGTTTACTTTTTGTTTGAATATCTGTCTCACCGAGTTTAATCGTTGATTCGGATCGTTCCGGGATATCCGGGTCAGCTGTCTCAAATGCAGAAATCCGTGGTGGTAACTCACAATCAGATGACACAGAGTGCTCAACAGTGAATTCATCAAATACGCAGTATACGTCGTTAACCGAGATGCCGACCGACAGCATCCGATCAATATCGAATCCACGCCAGCTGATTTCCCAGGAGTCAGAATCATACTCAGTGCTGATATGATTTTCAATATCGACTTGAGTTTGACCCGTCCCATCATCGAGTCTAAACGGCTTTGCATAGATACCTGAGACCCGGGTCTCCCACCCATCATCATATTCATCGATTTCCCAGACTGAAAGAACACATTCCTGATCTCCAATCGGTGAATCAAATGTCTCTCCACCGGTCACCTCGGCTTGAACCTCAACAACTCCTTCCTCAGATAGCTGTCCAATATCGGTAGTCGTTGTCTCTGTAATAACTGATTGACGGCGATGAAGTCGCCGGCTATACCACCCAGTGACCGCCGCCGCAATCAATAATATCATACCCACAAGTGGTGAATTAACTGAAATGAAAATCGTGGTTAGCATATCTTGATCGTTTATCTAGCAGACAAAATCTACACACGGAATTGAGTTTTGTTATCAAAACAATAAGTCTGTAACTAACAACGCCTCAGAATATATCGGTCATATTACTGCAAGGTCAGCGCAGCGCGATGGATATCATCAGGGCAATATGTTCGAGCAGAGAGGCACATAATAAACTACCCCGACCTACTCACTCACGGCTCGGTGCCGTTCATTCCTCGAGGACGGGGTCTTGCCCTTGTTACTCCGATAAATTATCTTTTGATTACTCTTGAATAGCTGAGGTATTAATCATTAATTAACTTCAAAATCTAATTTAATTTGAGCTATTTGTATGTGTAATTGCTATTATTGATAATCAGATAAATATTCCATAATTAGCTTATCGGGGATATTACTGCATCCCCGAGAAGGGTGACAGTGGTATCTGTCGTGACCTTGCCATTTGAGGTTCTATCCTCATTGCATTGTAACCAATGCATGCAACAGTATGACCCACACAGGTTAATTTCCTTCTCATAGTTGAGTGACGTTACTCCGCATCGTCCGCAATGTATCTGTCAGCCTACGTAAGTCACATTTCGGATGTCCTCTGAGAGTTCACCCCTGATATACTAATTTTTACATCGTCGTATGCACCAAGAAATACAACTTTATGATGATTACTCGAGTTATGCTTCTATCGATATCATCATAACTCAGGACGAGATTGCTACTTCATCCAAATCAGTCCAGCCGGAGAATCAGAATCCGTGACCACGTATCCTACAGGCGGAGCTGAGAGAGGCGACATTTGCTCTATCAACAACGGGTAACAGCATCTCTTTTATTATCTACGTAATTTATGAGTCGACGCTATCCTCAAGATGCGCAATCGCCTCCGCAGGTGCATCAACATGCTCAATCCCATAAACGCCATCAACTCGATGTGTATCAAGACCAGCCACAGGCTTACTAAAAGTGAGTGCATGTCCTATCTCTGAAAGTGTTCCGGGACCACCATCGACAGCAACAACACCGTCACCATTCATGACAATGACTGGGTTCCGCGAATCATTGATCCCTGTTGCAATCGCTGTTTCAACATGTTCATTTGCTTCTTGTGGGTCTTTACCTGGGATGATACCAATTGTGTGGGCTCCTTCGCTTTGTGCGCCCTTACAAGCCGCTTCCATCACACCAGTTAATCCGCCACAAACGAGTTCATGCCCCCGCTCACCAATTACTTCACCAAGACGTTCTGCTGTTGCATACTCGTCATCTGTGACCGTACTTCCACCAATGATACTCACACGCATATTTTATAATAGATTCCGATGATGCTGATAGTTTTGATTCGTTAATTGATTCCCGTCTTTGGATAGAATAACACAGTATGTCACAGCAGAGAATAGCGTATATTAAAATCGATCAAAAATGTCCTGTCGGTTGAGATCGAGTTCGGTTACCGCTGCAGGCGCGTCTTGTTGAGCAGCGAATAAAATCGAATCGGCAACGTCAGTCACGTCAAGAGTCGTTTCTGCATCAAGCGCCTCATTGTTGGAGCGTTTACGGAATTGTGAACCGAAATTTGTCGTAACCCCAGATGGATTGATGAGCGTTGTTGCAACCCCCTCGGGTCCGATTCGGCCAGCCACACTAGCCGCGAATCCCCGAAGCCACCATTTTGAGGCAGCGTATATTGGTGTTGAGGTACTTGGATATTTACCCTTGAAACTCCCAATAAAGACTATTGACCCGTTACTTTCTCGCAAATGAGGAACTACTGAACGGGTTGTATAGAATGCCCCGTGGACGTTCGTTTCAGTTACCTGTTTGAACTGCTCGATAGGTAACTCTGAGAGCGCAGTATCTACTGATTCGCCGGTTCCAGCGTTCACGATACAAATATCGAGTTGATTGAATCGCTCGATAGTAGCGTCAACAAGCGCATCTACTGCAGTATGATCGGTGACATCTGTAGGGACCGCCAGCGCAGTGCTGCCCATCGCCTCACACTCGTCTGCTACCTCTTTGAGCGCTTCCTCACTACGAGCAGCAAGGACGACTGTCGCCCCAGCACTCGCAAAATGTCGTGCAGTCGCCGCTCCAATACCTGAACTTGCACCCGTAATGAGCACGATCTTTTCATCGAATGAATCCATATTGCTTACACAGAAATTTCTCAGACAATAGCTTAAAATAGATTGTTTCCGCCCCTGAGTATGCGTATATCGGTTAGTTTTCTATAGATAAGCAAGGCGAGTGCCTCGGAGTCGGGGTCAGAGGTTTGATACTGATGTGATGTGACCCCGAGATGGTTCACATCATCATGATGATTTGATGAGTGAAGATCGGTTGAGATACTCCGTCAATGTCGAGACTGCAGATCAAATAGAATTATTCTACTGGTAAAATAACAGAAACTCGTGCATTCTCTTTTATCTGAATCCCTCCCACCGAGACAGACAGTGGAATCATTGGGAGCGACTCGACACGTATCGACGGATGACTAGCTCCTTGTTCAAGAATTTCTGTCCGTGGTTGAAGCTGCGCTTCCGTTGACAGCGACTCATTGTACTCAATCAGATATATCCCTTCATCAAGATGCCACCACTGGTAACTATCACCCTCGTTGTGAAGCTGTGTTGAGTGCGTTTGTAAGTCTGCAGGCTTCATCTCACCACCGCCAAAATCGAGTTGTCCAGGCTGCTGTATTGTATATATCTCACTCACGGTGATATCAACTCCACCATCGTCACGCGTCTGTGTCGGTTCATGCACAAGCTCATCCACTGTTTCAATGAGTGAATTCATACTATTCGTTACATGAGGTGAACAACATAAACCCGGCGTCGGGAGATATTATATTAAATAAAATCATCAACGACTCGCACAGAGCCGTTGCCGGTCTCAATGAGCGCCGTCTTGTCCATGCCTGTCTCAATATCACATCTAGTCATATCAACTGATCCAGTTTCAATTTGCGCCGTGATTGTATAGTTCGCAGCATCACAGCGCATCTCGGTGGTAATTGCCCGTGAGGGATCAACCTGCAGTGTTCGTTCAAATGCACAGTTCCCCGCGGTATCATGAAGTTGTATATGAACCGAATGGGTCTCGGAGGAATCGTAATTCCGAACAACGAGTGTCGGTTGGCTTTGTTGCACATTATCCGCCGCGTCACGACCGAATTGAAGATCGGAATTAATTCTTGCTCTCTGCGTTGGCATAGATTGTATACATCACCTGTTGTGTATATAGCCACAGAATGTATTTCAGAGTAAGAAACACAGAGATGAGTATCTCTAGCTAGGCAATCATCGGAATTGAGTGATATGACTGAAAACCACACATACTCAAACAGAGTAGTAAAGTAATTATTCACAAAAAACCTATCATATTACTTTTACTATGATGGGTGAATAAGAGAAACACGGCACAATTGATTCATCACGCGTCATCTTCAGTTATTGTCGAGTTTATAGAATAGATTTGGGATTTCCACGAGTAAATATAGACAATTACTCGTCTCGTCTCGTCTCCTCTCAGTGGGTATCTTAATTCACGAGTTCAAAATGAAAACAATCTTGCTGAGTACACTCCAGATATCGTGACTGGAAGATTTTATTTTTCCTCGTCAACATATATTGAATATGCCAGATACGGAGACAACAAATCGAGTCCTTGAGGTGCTGAAATCGGCTAACGAACCGCTATCAGCGTCAACAATTCAACATCACATCGCCACGCAAAGTCGCGATATGACGACAGGAGCTATCAGAGATGTTTGTAAAGAACAGATTGAAATGGACACGATTGAGGCGACTGACGATATACCGCCGACATATCGACTCATCGATAAATAGCTGATTGTCACGAACAATTTCACCTGACGGTAAGAATTCACCCTAGCCGACATCTCAATAATGCTTTAATTGAATGTGATTCGACCTTACGATTCGTGGGAAGGAAATTGTAGTTCATCGGTGATGTTTGATACTTCTTGAGGAATTCAACATATCACGCAAGTTGCGCCTAGGCAGTGATACTTTTATTTCGTATTGATAGACATATCCTAAGAGATAGAATTTCGTCATGGTATTATCGTTCGAATTGAGTGCAATGTACCCGCTTTCATAAGCTGAGTTGCTTCGTACAATATGACTCAATGCAAGCTGAAAGAAGATACTCAACAGATTAGATTGGGCTTGAATGAGTGACGCGAAATGAAAACATCTCAATTAGATACAGTAGATGCTCTCACACAGACAGTTGAATTAACATAATCTAGTGTTTACCGAGCGTTTTCAATTTGTGTAAGCGCTTCAGGATTTTCGATACTACTCATGTCGCCGAGATTTCCACCTGTATAGGTTGTCTTCACTGCCCGACGAATAATTTTACCCGACTGTGTTTTTGGAAACGCATCAACAAACAATACCTCACTAGGTCGGAATGGTTTGCCTTGCTCTCTGCCAACCAATTCACGGACCTCATCCCGAAGCATATCAGTCTCTTTAGCATCGTCTTCCGTGATCAAATATAATACGACTGCCGTTCCGGTAGTATCGTCAGGGGCACCTACCACTGCCGCCTGATTGATTTTGTCGTGCTCCATTGCCGCGCTCTCGATTTCTGCGGGTCCAATCTTTCTCCCTGCAACATTTAAAACATCGTCAGCACGACCATGCAAGAACCAAAAGCCGTCTTCATCTTGTTGCGCCCAGTCGCCGTGGTTCCACATTGGTGGGCTCTCGAATGCCGACCAATACTCATTGAGATATCGCTCATCACCACCCCATAGAGACTTCGTCATGGCAGGATTGGAGTCACGAGCAACGAGGTAACCGCGTTCGTTCGTTTCTGCAACCGATGCTCCCGTTTCGTCGATGATGTCAATATCCATGCCGAGCCCTGGTCCACCAAGTGTGCACGGTTTTAATGACTGGGTTGGCATCGGCATCAGAAAACAGCCGAATATTTCTGTCCCGCCGGAAATATTGATAATCGGTGTATTACCATTCCCGACATGATCATACAACCAAAGCCACGACTCAGTATCCCATGGTTCGCCAGTTGAACCTAGCAATCGAAGCGACGAAAGGTCATGTCCTTCTACCCATTCATCACCCTGCTTGCGGAGTGCACGGATTGCTGTCGGGGAGATGCCAAATTGGGTGACTCCATGGCGGTCAATCAATTTCCAGAATCGATCTGGCTGCGGGTGGTCCGGAGCCCCCTCATACATAACCATCGTGCCGCCGAAGGTGTGAGTGCCAATGAGCGTCCATGGTCCCATCATCCAGCCAATATCGGAGACCCAGAGAAACCGATCCGACGGTTTGAGATCAAAGCCAAAATGTAATTCTTTCGCTGGTTGGAGTTGTGCACCTGCGTGCGTGTGGACAATTCCTTTCGGCTTTCCTGTCGTCCCAGAGGAATACAACAGCATACACTCCTGATCACTGCTGAGTGACTTCGTCTCGTAATCGTCATTTTGAGTTTCGATTGCATCTGCCCACCACTCATCTCGATTATCGTTCCATGGGATATCTGCGCCAAGACGGTCAAAGACGACTGTATGTTCAACAAAGCCAGCCTCAGCAACCGCTTCGTCAGCAGCACTTTTCAGTGTAATCTCATCGCCACGGCGATAGAACCCATCACCGGTAAATAACACTGAGCACTCTGAATCATCAATCCGGGTTGCCGTCGCGTCAACACCGAATCCTGAGAAAATAGGTACAGCAATTGCACCTACTTTGAAGCAACCATACAGAATTGAGATAACCTCCGGAATCATCGGCATATACAATCCAACCGTATCGCCGGTGTCGATATTGACTGATTCGAGATAATTGGCGACTTGATTGCTCCGACGAAGAAGTTCGTGGTATGTTAATTCTCGAACATTACCCTGTTCGCCTTCCCATATGCAGGCAACGGTATTTCTTCGATCAGAACTCATAGACCCGTGCCGATCGACCGTATTATGTGCAACGTTTAATTCACCGCCCGGATACCATTCTGTGAATTGTGGACCCTCAGCATCATCTCGGACACTGTCATATTCTGTATAAAATTCGATATCTAAATAATTAGGCAGTTCATCCCAAAACCATTCAATATCAGAGGTTGTTCGCCTGATGAGATCATCATGGTCAGTGATATCATAGGCATTCATGAACGCGGCGACGTTTGTCGACTTAACGAATGACTCATCTGGGACGTGGACGACCTCTTGTGATTCAGGAGACTGCATATATCATATAAGGCAATCAATATACTTAATTTTAATTATAATATTAGTATGAAATCTGACTTTCAACCCCTCTATTACGCTTTAGATATCATGAGGACAGAGATAACGTCGGAGTCACCTCAATGTGCGAGTAAGCTCATTTGACTTCTTCCATAGCTGAAGCCGTGTGGGATTGCTCCGTGGGTAGTCTGACCAAGCGATTCCCCCGGCTGTGAACTAACGGGTTCGCTGACACTGAGTTGGGTTAGGTTGCTTAACCGACCCCGACCCCGACCTCAACCTCGGCTGTCCCCAAACCGATGGTGTTCGATCGTGGTCGTGCCACTCCCAGTACGCCCCACTCGCGGGTGCGCCCTTGCCACGTTCAGCAGACAGGGCATCTCGCCGAGCCATAGCCATCGACCCTACTCTACTTGTTTTTGCAGCACGTCCCACGCCCCGGTCCGGCAATGTCACTGTGCGTGTCCAACTCGCAGTCATCATATCGGGTCGGAGATCGGAACGCATCACCGCCCCGGCCCGGTGAACGTTTTCAGGCTCACACTGTGGGCGCTTGCGACTCGAACTTTTTTCACTCACTCCTTGACGGTGATGCCGACATCTCTGAGTGTGAGTTCGAGTCGGTCAGTGAGTTGCCCGTGACTCCAGAACGCGCTAACTGGACTGACTGTGCAATCCCTCGCCTTGTAGTTGGTATGACCCTTCAACTCGTCTTTGAAGTTGCCGTGGTCGGGGATTTCACCCGTGTCATCCCATACTTCCCGGGAGTGGTAATTGGCGACGTTGCCACGTGAGACGACGTCTCACGGGCTCTTAAACAGAGTCCAGTCTGAGACCGATCCAGAGTAGAGTTCGCTTTGGCTGGCACTTCACCTGTGCCGTGCCCGTGCTGATCGAGCATCTCCTCTCGTTGTGAGTGGGTGAGGATTGTCGCTCGGTGGAGTTCCAGCATTCTGAACGTCTATGTAACCACTTATACTCGTATCTGGTGTAAGTGGACGGATTAAAAACGAAGACGAAGACGAAGACGAAGACGTGGAATATCCGGGTGGGCTATCGACGGTGGATTACGGAGTGAGTTGTCGGATTCATCCCGCGGGTATTCTCCTCAAGATTTATTATCACCGACTGGTCGGTATAGATAAACCCCCTCAGAGTGCGAGTATTCAATATCGTCAGCGTCTGTATTCCAATATCATGCCCTCACAGGATTCATCTTCATATCAGTGTCCGCGTCCGCGCTCAGTTGAGGAGTTATCAGTAACAGACGCTGGTCAACGCACTGAATCGACAGCGCGCCAGACAACAGGCACGCGAGATGTATCGACCATCGACTCAGGGTGGACACCATATTTTCGATATGACACAATCTATGAGGATCAACATACTGCAATTGAGTCGTTTTTAGATACACTTGGACAACAAGGCTACTATTTGAAAGAAGGTGCGTGTGGAACTGGCAAGACACTCGCTGCGGTAACGGCGAGTATACACGCGATCCGGAACCCTGAGCAATTGAGCGATCGATCACCGACAGATGAATCATTTCCAGAGTATGATCGCGTAATAGCTGTTACGCCGGTTAAAAAGCAGCTTCAGCAGTTTATCGCCGAATTACGCGGTATCAACAAGACACTTCCAGCAGAAGCAAAACCGATACGCACAGTCGTCCTACGAGGACAAGCTGATATGATGGCAATCAGGAATGCAAACCTCCCCAAAACAGACACACGGGATGTAACTCAAGACCTTCGTGCGACCACACGGGAGATTATTCGTTTCAACAGTGATATTCCGCTTGACTGGCCGGATGATCTCAGCCCCCCAGCGTTCTCAGTAGCTAATTACGACTGGTCTAATCCAAGTGAAAAAGCCGTACAGACACAGGAAAAGTATCCATATGATCCGAACCGGGCGCGGGCTATCAAGGATATTGTTGCACAATTAGAACCGAGAGATACCGAAGATAACACGCAATTATATATCGATGGTATCGAGACTCCGTATCCGGAACATGTTCCGCATACTTCAGAGATTGTTGATTCCACTCGACTTGATTCAAATTTTAATCAATTACCATCGGATCTGCAGGGTCGATTTGACCCATTTTATGCGGCAACGCTTTCAGGATTACAGGAATCGATTGTCGAGTTTGCGGATGCTCCATCCCATGTTGTTGATAAACAAACGCTGTTTGAGGCGACGGTTGCAAGTGGATGTTGCCCTCACGAGTTGATGTGCATTCTTGCTCAGCAGGCGGATGTTATCATAGGAAATTATAATCATCTTCTTGATCCCGAAACTCGATATCTGACCGATAAAAAACTGGGGTTACTTAATGAACAAACGATTGCAATTGTTGATGAGGCGCATCAGCTGGAAGAACGAAGCCGAGATAGCCTTTCTACTTCAGTTGATTTATACACGCTAATGAGGGCGCGCAATGATGTCAAAATTGCCCGTCAGTACGCGAGTGGAAGCATTGCTGATAGTCCAACCCCCGATCTCCCCAATGAACGTGCAGAGCTAGCGCAGAAAATTGTCGAAGACGGGGCAAAGCTACGAACGACCGGGATTGATCATGCAGAAATGCGTGCTGTGGAACAGCTATTGGATATTGCAAAGCAGAAACTTATCGAAGCAAGCGAGACAATTGATGCAGTGGGTCTGATACATCGATTTGGAGAGGAAGACGCAGAGCCACAAAGCCGAGAAGTAAAGTCACTAGTCGACCCGAATAATCTCAATTGGGGTGATCAGCTAACACGGAGTGTTAAAACAAATACATCCGTTTCAGTATCGGTGATGCAGGATGCAGAGCGAATCATGAGCCGCTTGGAAGACGTCTTTGATGCATTTCGTGAACATGGAATTCTTGATCGGACTCCACAGGGTAAACCAGTCGGAGCGTTCTTTCGACAGTGGGCGCAGGCGCCACATGAGGTGTACCATCCGGAGGCTCGTGTGATTCCATCACAGAAAGAATCATTTCCAGACCAGTTCCCAGCGTGGGTGAAAAACTGGACGCCAGAGTTACGATTGTTTAATTGTATTCCAAAGCGTGAGCTACGGAGAGTGTTCTCTGAACTTGGCAGTGGAGTCTTGATGAGCGCAACACTCCGCCCAAAAGAAACATTCCGTGAGGCAATCGGTATTGATGCCGTGCCACAGTCTGGTGCATTAGACACGAAGGTACAATCTACAGACGATGGGATGACAATTCGGATGAATGGAATCACGGATGAGATGACTGAGAGTGTCGACACTCGATCAACGACGTTCGATCGGTTCCCACTGCGGTTCTCGCCGGAAAATCGACTCTCTATTGTGATTGACTTGCCAAAATTCACGAAAGCAAATCGCGGTGAACAAAAAACGGATCCGCAGGCTATGACCGATACTCGCAGGCAATACGCTGAGGTGATTGGACAAGTGGCACGGACAGATGGCAATATTCTCATTGCAATGCCAAGCTATAGCGAGGCTGCATGGGTATATGAGTATCTCGGGACACTGTCGACTGAAAAACGTTGTTTCATCGATGAATCGAGTACGGCTGATGAGACTGATAAGTTATTATCGGAATTCTTCGAGTCCGGGGATGGAATTCTTTGTACCAGTCTACGTGGTACAATCACCGAAGGTGTTGATTTTGATGGGAAAAAACTGCATACATGTCTTTCAATTGGAGTGCCACTAGCTCCACCAAGCTCAGAGATGGATGCTGTCGAAATAGCATACCAGCGAGCAGTTGATGAGACAGGTGGTCAAGAGGCAGCGCGATTGATTCCATCGACACGTCGGGTGCGACAGTCTGTTGGGCGCGTGATCCGTGGTGTAGATGAAACAGGCGTTCGTATACTGGCGGATGAGCGATATGGAACGAGTGATAACACAAATCTGCGTATGTATCTATCACCGCAGCAACAGCAGGAGTTTACACCAGTTAAGTATGCTGAGGTTGGCGATGCAATTACCCGGTTTTGGGAATATCATGAATAGCACTCGATCCATACATCATCAGGTTCGGTGTATCATCACTCGCGTTTAATTTCGAACTAAAGCTTTATTTGTTTGATGAGAACAGTCCTGTCAGAGTTCATACATTGTAAGTCACAGTCACTGTCACTGTCACTGTCAATCTAGTATTATTGAATACATAAACATGGAAGGTCGGAATAATAAGCTGTCTGTTGAGCGTGATATTGCTAGGATGCTGTATTGATTGGTAAAGCTGGATACGCTGAATAGGCGGGCACTCAACTCTCGTCTTATGACTCATGGGCTATTGACTACAAGATACAAAACAGCTATATTGAGATGATATTGAGCTATCGGAGCAAAATCCAGATGATTTAGCCACGTGACGCCCAATCGAAACATAGACGCAATTTATATGTCAAATATAAATCGACCGTATGATATTGTTGTATGGGGTGCGACTGGTTTTGCCGGACGTTTAGTATCCGAGTATCTCACAGAGCAATACACACCAAATAATATTTCTTTAGCTCTTGGTGGTCGAAGTGCAGATCGTCTTGATTCAGTTGAAGCGGATCTTACCGCGAAGACTGAAACGTGGGATAATATCCCAATAGTAATTGGCGACGCAACAGACCCTGAAAGTCTTCATGAGATTACACAGGACACACGAGTGATCTGCACAACAGTTGGTCCATATACAAAGTACGGAACCCCACTGGTTGAAGCATGTATTGAGACGCAAACCGAGTACTGTGATTTGACTGGTGAGATAAATTGGGTGCGAGAGATGGTCGATCGATTCCACGATGCAGCAGTCAACGCTGATACGCGTATCATCCACAGTTGTGGTTTCGATTCCGTACCAGCGGATATCGGGACATTACTCGTCCAGTCATTCGCAACTGAGAACTTCGATACGCATTGTGAAATGGTTCGAGTGTATCTTGAGGAAGGTAATGGAGGAGTAAGTGGTGGAACACTAGCCAGTTTCGCTGAACTATTTGACGCTGCCTCCGATGACACGGTGACTCAACAAACCCTACAAAATCCATACTCACTTGCACCACCAGGCGAACGAGATGGTATTGACTCAGGTGAACAGCGCTACCCACAGAATGATGAATTTCAGTCAGTGTGGACAGCACCGTCTCCAATGGCACCAATAAATGAGCGTGTCCTTCGGCGGAGCAATGCGCTTCTTGGATATCCTTGGGGTCGGGAGTTTCGTTGTGCAGAAGTCATTCCAACCGGTTCTGGAATTGGTGGTGTGGTCGGTGCAAGTGTCGTTGCCGGTGGAATCATGTTATTTACCGCTGCGATGTCTGTTGATCCGGTTCGTTCAGGAATTCGTCAGTTCGTATTCCCCGCTCCTGGAGAGGGACCGACAAGACAGCAAATCAAGGATGGCTACTTTACCGTCCGTGCAGTTGGACGTTGCACAACTGCGGACGGTCCGGTCACTATTGAGACTGAGTTTAGCTCAGAGTTAGACCCCGGATATGGCTCGACTGCACGCATGCTCGCCGAGAGCGCAATGTGTCTCCTGCGAGACGAGATTGATTCGCCAGTATCTGGGGGGATATTAACACCTGCATCAGGCATTGGCAAACCGCTGGCTACACGACTTCGTGATATTGGATTTAATATCACTGTAGGTGAGCAAGACAAATCTGCGTCATCCTGATGGGGGGTAATTGATTTCGACGCCATCACGTCCGAATATGGAATCAGAGTTTCGCAATATTAAATCACAAACTACCAACAATAATCAATAATCACATGTGGTGAGTCGATATCTTGAATTCTGAATTCTAAACCATGATCGGGAGACAAAATGAGTGTGTTCCAAGCGCTTATTATTGTGTTATCCAAATCACGGTCAATGGACGACCGGAAATATGATTTGCTGACCGAATCAGAAATTGATGATGGTCAGGCAACAGCGGCGTATTTTCTGCGCACCGAGACCGTATTAGACCATGTTGATGAAAACCCAACAGTCACTGCAGAACTTTCTGCGCCTGAGGGGTGGCACTTACTAGCAGGGCTCAATGATGCTGCTGAGTTACTAGAAGGACTCCCTATTGACGTGTATGCACCGCCTGAGGGGACGCCAGTTTCTGGTTCTGGTGGTCCCATACTACGCATTGAGGGTCCATATCGCACGTTCGCACGATATGAGTCATCATTATTAGGATTTCTTGCTCATGCTTCAGGTGTCGCCTCCGCTGCTTGGCGGATCAGGGCAGCGGCTCGCGACCGGACAGTGTTGAGTTTCGGAACGCGTCGTCAGCATCCAGCGTTGGGGGCGATGATTGAGCGCTCTGCGCTGATAGGTGGCGTGGACGGTATTGGGAACGTCGCTGGTGGTGAGGTCATTGGCGTTGAAGCCGGGGGCACGATGCCTCACGCCCTTGTTGTCGCATTAGGATCACCTGAGGCAGCTTGGAAAGCGTATGATGAGGCACTTGAGGAGTCGGTGCCGAGAGTGTTGCTATGTGATACATTCGGCGATGAAGCTGATGAGGTTGGTCGCGTTGCGGATCATATCGAAGATCAACTGGAAGGAGTTCGTCTGGACACCACAAGCTCACGTCGGGGTGATATGCGGACAATCGTTGAGGATGTCCGGTGGGAGCTACAGCGGCGAGGACGAGATGATGTCACCATACTCGTAAGCGGGGGCATTGATGTTGCGGATATCCACCGTCTCCGGGATGTTGTTGATGGTTTTGGTGTTGGTGGTGCGATTGCGAACGCCGATCCAGTTGATTTCTCGTTGAATCTCGTAGCGGTTGAGGGAGAGCCACGAGCCAAACGCGGTGTCCGTCCTGGCGCGAAGACCGTCTACCGAGATGGTTATGATGATCAAGTTGTTGCGGTCGGTGAGACTGCTCCTGGCGAGCGATTATTGAATCCGTTAGTACGTGATGGTGAAAAACTCAGAGCATTTGATATTACCACAGCCGCTGATCGGGGTCGTGAAGCAATTCCGACGCTCCGGAATCGCGGGGTCTTTGATACCAGCGCTAAGAAGTGAAGTCATCATATGAGCGATGATAATGCCGCGGTTGATGATGTTCTTGAAGCGTTAGCTGGGAATAAAATCGAGCTTCAAGAGGCTAAACGCCAGCTAAAAGGGGTGCATCAAATCGATGAATTCGCACGGATAGATGCTCGTCAAGGTGAGCGGACCGGGATTCCTGAAGTTGTCGAAGCTGAGCGCAAAACCGATCAGCAGACTATCGATATTGGACATGAGCTTCTTTCAACGACCGGTCGGGCAATCGTGACAGGAGTCTCTGATACTGTCCGTGAAGAACTGTCTGACAGTGCTGCGACCGCACAATTTTATGAGCGTTCTCAGACATTCGTTGGTCATACGGCAGATTTTGAGCAACCTGATGATAACGGGACTGTTGGTGTCGTGACTGCGGGAACATCAGATATCACCATCGCCGAGCAGGCAGTTGCACTAAGTGAGGAGATGGGCTGTACTGTTGAGAGATTGTACGATGTCGGTGTTTCGGGAGTTCACCGGCTACTGGCAGAACAGGAGACATTAGCTGATTGTGATTGTGTGATTGCTGCTGCCGGTCGTGAGGGAGCACTCGCAACAGTGGTTGCAGGGATGGTCTCAGCCCCCGTCATTGGACTTCCCGTTGGAACCGGTTCCGGCTACGCTGGTGACGGTGAGGCAGCCCTGCTGGGAATGTTACAGTCTTGCACTTATCTGACGGTTGTCAATATTGACGCCGGGTTTGTTGCTGGTGGACAGGCAGCGTTAATTGCCCGATAATACGGAATAATGAGTGCCCACTACCACTACCCTTGCCAGACTAGTAGTCGCTCTTTGGCTTGCGTAATTCCAGCCTGAAGCCCGACCATTACGAGCACGAAAACAAACAGCGCAGCTAACAGTGCTTCTAGATCACCCTGCCCGTACCAGAATCGAAAGAGTGCACCCATCCCGACTGACATGCCAAACGTTTCCGCGAGCACAACGACCTTCCAGACCATGCTCAACAGATATCGGGCACTCCCTAGAACAGCAGGAGCGACCGCTGGAAGGTATATCTCCCGTAGTATTGAGGAACGAGTGACATCATATGTTGCGGCTACCGCTAACAGATCACTGTCAACTGTCCGAGCACCCTCCCATATCGTAACTGTGGCGTATGGTGTCGTCACGAACACAGTTGCAGTAATGACTGCGAGTTCACCAAATTGAAACAGCACCATCGTTACTAACACAACGACGAGCGTCGGGATTGTCATCGCCAGTGGTAACCACGGTGAGACCGCCCACTCGACTGAGCGCTGTTGAGCCATCGTGATCCCGATAGTTGTCCCGACTATCAGAGTAATCATACTTACGCTCAGCACCCGCATAAGACTCCGAATAAGATGGGTCGTAAGATTGCCACCTGGTCTAGGCACCAACAATGTGGGTATTCGCCTGATTACGGCGACCGGAGTTGGCAGCGTTGCTGGTATAATTTGCCCACTGATAGCCCATATGACAAAAATCGTCGCTATTGTTACAACCCACCGATAGCTGCGTCGAGTAATCACTGCAACGACCCGAAAAATCGACGAGTTAATCGTGTTTCTGTCTCTCGAAGTGCCGGATCATCGAAATCCCGTGGACGCTCATGATCAATGGTAGCTTCATCAAACAAATTTCCTTCTCTATCAACGAACAGGATCCGGTCAGAAAGTGCGACCGCCTCACTCATATCGTGGGTGACAAACAACACTGCTTTGTCTGTGTTATACCAAACATCAAGCAGATCTTGACGGACGTGACGAGCGGTTACCTCGTCCAGTGATGAAAACGGTTCATCCATTAAGAGGAGTTCTGGCTCAATTGCCAGTGCTCGCGCAAGATTCACTCGCTGGCGTTGACCACCAGATAATCGTTGAGGGTAACTGTCTCGTTCATCGGCGAGACCGACTCGGGTTAAGACGCTATCAATATGTGAGTCATACTCGCTGGGATTAACGTCGACAGCTTGGAGCACAAACTCAATATTCTTTCCGACTGTCCGCCACTCTAGTAAGCGAGGCTCTTGAAACACATATCCAAACGGAAATTCACCAGCAACAACTGATTTGTCATCAAACTCAACAGTCCCCTCGGTCAGCGGCGTCAATCCGGCGATAACATTTAAGATCGTGGTCTTGCCACAGCCTGAGGGTCCCATCAGCGTGACAAACTCGTCGGCGTCGACAGATAGATTTAGGTTAGTAAATACATCTACTGTCTCAGTATTATCGCCGTAGCGTTTCGTCGCCTCACGCACGCGGAGTCGAGTCATGCAATCAGATTTTTCATTTCAGTATCGTAACCTCGTTTCTGCGCTGCTCGATGTTCACTCCACCGCAATAGGCGATCAGCAAGAAGCATCGCTCCTATAATTGGGACTGCCCACGCAATCATCATCCCAGTGTCAAAAGCCTCAAAATGGTAGTTGACGGCAACACCAACCCCTGTCGCGGTCCCAAAAACTTCTGCGACCAACGCCAGTTTCCATGAAACTGCAAGCCCAATACGCATAGCACCAAATAAAACTGGTCTAATATGCGGCAAATAGATATGACGCCAAACTTGGCTTCTACGAGCATTATAAGCGGTAGCCATCTCGATTAACTCGTCATCAAGATCACGAGTACCCTCCCAAATTATTGATGTCAAATATGGAAAGACAATCAACACGATCACTAACACCGGAACAGCGAACTCAGTCAATCCAAGCCATAATACAGCAATAAATGCCCATACGACCGAAGGAACTGTCAATAATACGAAGAGCGGAGCCGCAAGATAATCCGTAATATTCTCTCGAACACCCATGATCACGCCCCACAAAGTGGCAAACATCATCGAGAGTACAAATCCTGTCACAACTCGGATGATTGTCGCGCCGTAAGTCACTCCGGGCGCAAACCGGTCGCCACCTGAGACAATCGTTTGAACATTCTCTGCTAGCGCGATAATACCAGGAAATTGTCGAGGAGTGAACGCTGCAGCAATCATCTGCCAAGCGAGTGCAAGCATAGCAACCGATACAGTCGTTACAACAATCTGACGAACCAGTGTGGAACCAATATCTGGCAGTACTGATTGTTGAGTTGACATCCGATTAGCCCTGGTCAAACGCGTCGGCGGTTGTTATTGCTGTATCACGGTCCGGGAGATCAAGCACTTGCCGGTCAGCCAGCAGTTCGAAAAATGACCAATGACTATCAGCTAATGACTCTTCATAAAATGGCGGTCCAAACACAGTGTCATTGTCCATCAACTCACCAACGACGGCGGCTTCATCAGGGTCTGAAATCCCAGCCGCTCTCCCAAACTGGTTAAGAGCTGTTTCTGCGTCTGAGCGGAACAACGATACTGATTCCCCCCAGCCCTGTAAGAACCGTTCGGTTATATCACGATTTTCGTCAAACCAATCTTGGCGGACAGTAAATGTCGTCGTTGGAAGTCCAACACCGGTGCGCTCTGTCCATATCGCGTGCGGGTCAAAAATTGTTCGCGTAGATTCATCAGCAATTCCACGAATCGTGTATCCTGAGAACTCGGAGATTGCATCCAGTTCCCCATCCTGAAGCAGTTCCCAAAGCACTGGCGGGTCTTCAGCCCGTGTTTCAGCAGTATCCTCGATAATGTCGATCCCGTGCGTTTCATCGATGAGCGCCCGATGGACAATTGTTGTTGTTGAACTGACTGCAGCTGGGACACCTAGCCGTTTATCGACGAGGTCTGTTGGATCCTCGATAGAGCTGTCGTCAGCTCGGACGAACATACGATTGAACATATTTTGTTGGGGTCCAATGAATGTTAATGGTTCACCATCGGTCATGAATTCCATCTGTGCAACCGTTGCTGGTGCCCCGATGTCGGATTCATCAGTCACGAGTTGCCGGTTGTACCGACCGTAAGGGACGGTCTGAAAATCTAACTCAAGATTCCGCGACGACCATACGCCGTTTTCGATTCCCCATCGAAATACAGCTGCGCTGACGCTACTTTCGACCTCTCGAACCGCAATGGTCTTTGAACTATCAGTGCCTGATATACTCTCTCCGAGACAACCACTAACTGCGACTGCCGCTGTGACGCTCGCACTTTTGAGTGCCCTGCGTCGCGATATATACATATACAGACAATTCGATTGAATAGATAAATACATTCCGAACACAGTATCATGACTGTATTTTATATCTTATTCTATATTGAAGAAAAATACTCTTCAAATTTTACTGAACGGGCTGAAATGGCTGGCAACGCAGTTAGAAACCACACTGAATTATTAATGCCGGTATCTCTCAGTCACTATCGAACCTATCGCTATTAGATAGTGGTCGTCTGTATGAATGTGCAGTCTAACTAATCAATACTGTCCGCATATATCGTGCCATACTCTGTAGTATATGGACAGCATGACTCATATGCGTAGTGACAGACATGTATTTTGAACGGGTACTGTCACAAAAGTTGATCAAGCTCTCATGATGTTGTTCATAAATAACAGTCACCTTCACACAATATGACGCGACTGCATACGATTGAGGCAACGCTGATAACGGGCACTATTGTTGACCGTCCGAACCGTTTTGTTGTTCACGTGCGGTTTGATAATACGCCTGAACGCGTGTTTTTAGGAGATCCTGGTGCTCTTGAGGGAATTATAGAGCCGGGACATGAGATCCTATGTTCACCTGTCGATGATGCAGATCGATCAACTGATTATGATGCCATTGCAGTCCTTATCGATGATATCTGCGTAAGCGTTCGAACTGCGTTGGCGAATGATCTCGTTGAGAGCGCGCTTGCTAATGATGCGATTCCCGCGCTTACCGGATATACAGTTCAAAAACGCGAGCCATCTTTTTCAAGGAGGGAATCCCGGCCTTCAGGCCGGGAGGGAATCCGACAACGGCTGAACTAACCACGCTCTGACAGCCAACCCGAATGCCGACCGTTAGCTTTAAGTTACGCTTAGATGGATGAGAGCCGATTTCGATATGGAGCGTGGCGGGCCACTTCACGAAGCCGTGAAGGAGTACGCCCGCGACCACGGGATACGCCACTCACGGGCGTACCCCGAACTCCTCCGCAAAGGACTCGAATCCGAAGGCTACGATGTCAACGACTCAGACGACGAATAAGACGCTGGAAGCCACGCTCGCACCACCCACTCGGTGCAAAGAGCAACGCCTCCAGCAAACGCTGTCCGAATACCGAGACGCACTCAACCACGCCTTCGAGCAAGACTGTACGACGATGAGTGCCACGAACAACGTGGTGACGCCGTACGACCTGCCGTACCAAGCGAAAGACGCCCTCAAATCCTACGTCCCGAAACTCCACAACACGTACAACGCAAACGAATTGGACGACGACCACCCGCTCCGCTTCGTGAACCGAGCCGGAAAGTTCGACCGTGACACCTCGCGTGAGTACGAAATCTGTTGGAACGTTCCGCAACCCGGTCGCGGAACCAACTTCTGGATTCCACTTCGACTGAACCCCGAGCAAGAAGAACTGTGGGGCGACCTTCTCGATGACGAGTCGAGTACCAAGGTGGGCGAACTTCGATTGCAGAAACACCGGAATACGTGGACGCTCCACGTCACTGTTGAATACGAAATCGAGGACACCTCCGAACTTCCCGAGAACCAGACTCGGGTTGGATTCGATATTGGCGAGTCGATGTTGGTCACGGGCTGTGCCCTCCAACACGACACTCCCACGAAACCACTTCTCATCAACGGGAAGGAGGCCAAACGAATCCGCAAGGAGATGTTCACGACACTCAAGCGACTCCAAGAGCGAGACGCCTCCGAGTGGCGTATCGAGGAGCGATTCTCGTACTACCAGAATCGACTCACGGACATCATCGAGAAGGCATCTCGTGAGTCCGTGGAGTACGCTCGTCAGTTCGAGAACCCCGTTATCGTGATGGAGGACTTGGCGTACATCCGCGAGTCGCTGGACTACGGGAAGTATATGAACCGACGCCTGCACTCGTGGGCATTCGCTCGATTGCAGGGACGTATCGAAGACAAGGCGAAGGACGCCGGTATTCCGGTTCGATACGTCCACCCACAGTACACCTCAAAGACGTGTCACTCGTGCAGACACATCGGGTATAGACCCCGGCAAGCCGAGTTCAAGTGCAAGAACCCTGAGTGCCACGTATCGACGTTTCAAGCTGATATTAACGCGAGTGCGAACATCGCACGGCGCGTAGACCCGTGGGGAGAGAGCTTACCAGTGAAACAGGTAGGCGATGACTCGCCACAGGACGGGAGCGGTTGTGACACCGCCACGACTCAGTGTGAGCAGAGCGAGACACCCTCGCAGATGAAACTCACAACGTTTCAAGAGTCGGAACCCACTGCCAGCGATGACTGACTGGCATTCCCACCGTGTGGGAAGCCCCGTCGTTTACGACGGGGAGGATGTCACATCGAGACGTGGACCCTGACTTCGCGGACTTACTCGCGAATGTGCAACATAACGGCGTTGAAATATACGCCATCATGACCACTCTTGAACCACCCCACTACCGCTTACAGAACAACAATCTATCAATTAAGATTAACTAACGGTAGCTTGGATGAGAATTGATTACTGTGGACTGGTAATCTCTGTGCAAACTAGACTTCTAGATCATACTTGCGAGGATCGGACAACACACCAGAAGAAATCCGATTTGTTTCTCTCAGAGCATTTCCGACCGGATATTGAGATCTCTTAGCGGGTCCCAGTATCATTGCCGCCGGATAATCATCAGTCCATTGACCGTATCTCGCCTAATCCATGACATTAAGACTCGTAGAAACGTAAGCTCAATCTATCAGAATGAACAGCTCAGATGTCACCTAAGGTTCTGAACCTATGGCATTTGATTATTTCTCGATGTGAACGTGAGAACGATATTTTCAAATTGACGACTCCCCCGCAACAGTGTCTATGGAGCGATTGTATGTTTATCCTGGAACGTACGGTATCATCGGGATTGTAATGTGAGGACCAGCAGTGCGCTCACTTATTATCGGAGATTGGAGTCTTCCAATACTGCCTCCGACAATAGGTGGCTCCGGGATGTTTATTGGCGCTGTCTATGAATCGGTCAAGACTGACTCTGATGAATTCTCTATTTCTACCTGGAGGCTCTTCATCGTAAATTCAAGGCTGATACCCCGAGGCTTGACCTCGGGGAGGAAGCCGACAGCCACCTAACACGATGATATTTGTGACCATTGCTCCACAAAATAAGTATAGTGACTGGGAGCCACAAGCGTTCCCAGTTACGGGCTGCCAGTCAACCAGCCCTCGAAGTCGTGGTCGATGAATCGTGAACGCCCAATTCTCGGAATAGAGTAATCCTGAGCAGTTTGGGTAAGACGTGGGAAGTCCACCGACAAGCCTCGGAGTCGGGGCTTGACCCCGAGGCAATTGACGCTGGTCGGTGCTGTCTGTCTATGTATTCTCGGGATACTCCTCTCTGTCATGTCCGAAGCATGACACGGGGTTAATTACGCCAGTATATGTATACTAATACAAGATGGACCCAGCCGTGGGATGAAATGAGTAAGCGTTCGCTGAGTTTGGCTCTTAACTGTGATTACATGTACATGAACAAAAATGATCACCGAAATGAACTACTCGTCAGCCAGCCCTGGGTTCAAGCGTATTAATCGAGTCACTCCAAACCCGAATCGATCCGTGATGTCTATTCAGCGTTAATACACTATTTTTCACTGAACCGGAGTAAGATAGCTCGCAAGTTAATATTAGTATCCGAAATATATTATTTATATTTTTAATTGTCCAATGGTGGCTGGTCTGGGGTTGATGATGCATCATTCGTTCTCATTTTCATCTGCATCTATTGGTTGTGGATACGAGGCTAACCGATTGTGGTCATTGTATACCGCTGGATGTTTACTCCAATGAATGTGATCTAACCCCACTTCCCTGCCGCAAAAACGCGTATATCTCTACTGAGGTGAAGCCGAACAGGTATCGACTCCAAGTAGCGTGTACAGTGGACAAAATCCCGTCATACTAGTACCTAGCATTACCAGAGAGATGATGCCAAGTACAGGTGATACGACTGCCGGAAGCGAGACGACACTCGCAAGTGTTGCTAATGATACCAGTCCTGCTAGTGCGCCGACTGATACACGAGCGGTACGATCCATGGAACCAACGTTATTGTTCATCTTCAACCTGTAATACGGGTGCCAATCGTAATAATGTGTTGATTGTACAATACACAAACTATGACTATTAAACCGACAAAACATCACTCAAGATAATTGAATGGATTATTGAGTCTGTTGACATCCTCCGGCGCCTGAAGACGCGGGCATTCTCCTCGTATCCTATAACAACAGAACCCTGCACGACCAGCACAATTCAAATAGTATAGTCTGAATGACTGTCTCAAATGATCACGAAGTAGCGAGGCGAAAGCAGATTGAATTCATAGATTGTAGGGACGATTATCACACGGTTTAATTCCAAAATAATTGATTTAGTATAGTTTCACCCTAGTAAATCAATGATAGCTTTTATCAATTAATTTCAGTCACTGTACATTACATTTTAGTATGAATAGGTTAACCGACGCTATAATGAAAGTACGGCTGTTATAATATTTTAATAAAATATTCATAAATCGAAGAATCACTAGTATTTGAGTGATATAAATTCAGCGTTTTGTTGATAATTCAAATATATTCATAGTTTCATCATATGGTCTGAATTGACAAACACGGTTACTAAGTAGAGAGAATAATGCAGATACTTGCAGTTATAGATTGAACAGGCGCGATCCCACGCTGTTTCCGGTGCGGCGTGGTGTGGATACACGCCGTCAGACGAGGACGGGAGTGGGAAATTCCCGAGCTGTTTTTTGCTCCAATATCGTATATTGATACCTTGGCACGTTGGTTACGACCCCAGCGTAACCGCATGCCCGACAATCAGGGGTTCGAGTGTGAGTGTGGGTGTCTGTGTCCGCCTAGACTGGAAACAGGATGTGCCCTCTGAGGAATCAAATAACAAGCGACAGGGATTTATCAGCGTCAGTAACTCCAACTCCGAGTCTGAGTCTGGTGAATCCGACCACTGATCCTGTGGCACACAGAACAGAACACAACGCAGGAACGCGTTCTTGGATGAGAAGACGAGAGAAGGGGGGGTGTACTCTCAAGAGGCTGCCCCTTGCCCTTGCCCGGTTGCACACCAGTTCGGACGGCGTGTGAGCTTGGCAGTCTGTGAGCCTGCAATTCCCAACTCAGCTCAACTCAGCGGTGCGGTCCCGTGGCGTGGTATTCCCGCGTCTTTAGACACAGGAGGATGTCAAGTCTACAATGATAATATCTTGAAACTCGAGTGTCTTAGCGGACGTATAGATACCCCTACAGACGAAAGGGTAGATAGCTAATAAGCAAATCTCAATATCTGTTAGAATCAGTTCGTCTAAAAAGCGAAGATATCCAGCTTGTGATCAATAATTTGTGCTAAATCCGGATTTAGTCTAATGAAATGTTGATCGTTTTTGTCTGGGTATAGTGGTCAACGGCTTCTTGACCGATCTCCCGACCGATACCCGATTGTTTGTATCCACCAAACGGCTGTCCTGATGGGAAGTCATTGTACGTGTTCACCCAAATCGTTCCAGCTTCGATATCCTTAGCACATTGATGTGCTTTCGTGAGATCTTCTGTAAGGACACCGCCTGCGAGTCCGTAGTCAACGTCATTCGCCAGCTCGATCATCTCATCATAGTCATTCCAGGTAAACACTTCTTGTACCGGTCCAAATATTTCCTCCTGGACTGCACGGTTGTCATGGTCAATCTCTGAAATAAGCGTTGGAGTGACGAAACAGCCGTCTCCAAGCGCTTCATCATCCGGGGCGTCTCCACCTGAGACGACTTCTGCACCTGCATCGCGTGCCTCCTGAATATACCCCATTGTCCGCTCGACTTGATCAGCTGTTACCTTTGGTCCGAGGTCTGTTGACTCCAATAGCGGGTCGCCAACTTCGATATCATCTGCAGCTTCAGCCAGTTTATCCATGAATTCGCTCTTGATATCCTCGTGGACGAATAGTCGTGAGCCAGCACAGCAACATTCACCCGTATTAAAGAAGATAGCGGTAATCGTTGTCTCGACTGCACGATCAAGATCTGCGTCTGGGAAAACAACAAGTGGTGACTTACCACCAAGTTCCAGTGTTACATCCGTGATCGTGTCTGCGGCTGCCTTCATGACAGAACGTCCGACCTTTGTTGATCCGGTAAATGCTAGTTTCCGAATCCCATCATGCTTGGATAATGGCTCTCCTGCGTCTGTTCCAAATCCGGTAACGACATTGACCGCTCCATCAGGAATTGCGTCGCCTGCTTCTTCCATCAGCTTCAGAATTGAGAGTGGTGTCTGCTCTGCAGGCTTGAGCACAATTGCATTGCCTGCTGCGAGCGCTGGTCCAAGTTTCCATGCAGCCATCAGAAGTGGGAAATTCCACGGGATAATCTGCCCAACGACACCATACGGCTCCTGAAGTGTCTGGACGTGTCGAGAGTCATCAGTATCAACTGTCCGACCCTCATGCGACCGAGCCATTCCGGCGAAATATCGGAAATGGTCAATGACAAGATCAATATCGATCCGTGCCTCAGTAATTGGCTTACCATTGTCCAGTGACTCAAGTTGAGCGAATTCTTCTTTTTTGTTCTCAACTCGATCAGCCATTGTCTCTAATAATGCTTGTCGGTCAGCTGATGACATATCAGAAACACGTTCATCATAGCCCTCCTGTGCTGCGTCGACTGCACGGTCAATATCTGCGGCTACACCGGCTTGAACTTCAGCCAATGTTTGCCCTGTCGTTGGATCATGTGTTTCGAATGTCTCTCCGGATGCACTCTGAGTCCACTCTCCACCAATATACAGTGACCGATGAGTTGGCATTACCTCATTTGCTGCCTGTTCGTGTCGTCTATTGATTGCTGATTTACGCTCTGCTGTTGATTGCGCTTCATTATCAGTTGACATACGCATATAATTATTATAATTATTAATATTAAAGGGCTTTGCCAGAGATATCAGCCGCGTGATGGAATCGCTACGAGGAGCACACTCACGAAGGCGACAGTTCCAGCTAACGGGTGAATCACAACGATAATCGAAGCATAACCAATGATCGTCCACAGTACGCCGGTGATCTTATTATTCGTACATAGGTATCAGATAATATATAGTAATTCATCTCGGTCACCAATCGAGTCGAATTCAGCTGTTGATATAATAAGTGAAGATATTCATCGTAGATTGCTCAGGACCAACTCCCATGGCAGTCGCCTCAGCAGTCTGTAAGACGTGAATGATGGCTATACCAAAGGATTAAGATACAAACTGAGAAACTGTCCGTACGTGATAACGGTGATGTATAATGATTGATGTTAAAGCAAAAATAGAAGACGTCAGTTATGCTCCGATGTTATGTCGAGATTTAAACACATACTCCGCTGAGAGTTTCTATTCTGGAGACGCGTTTGATGATAGCTCATTTCATATCGATATAGACGAAAACAGCTATGCAGTAAGTTGGTGGGTTTCACCAAAGAGAACAAGAAGCTATCCGCGAGCACGAGTATATGATACGTATAATCATGCGAATAGAGTCACGATACTCCCATTGGTAAAGGACGAAGGCAAAGACGGAGACAGAGATTACCTGCAATGGGATACACTTTCTCTGATGAGTCTTCTGCAGATATACGTCATAGTAGCTCCATATAAGTACGCCGAGAAAAATGAGACATATGATAATAAAATAACTAATCAGACGTTTGACCAACAGTATATCAAAGATAAATTTCAAGAGCTGCAAAATTACCAATCGGATGCGTTACACTGGAACTTACATCAGGCATCCAATCTTGACGAAGTAGCTGAGCTGAGTGAGGAATATTATTATGATAAAATATCCTCTGAAACAGAGGTAGAGATGCACTCGCGGAGCTACTTTGAGAGGAGAATGAATAGTATAACTGAGAAAGCTGAGGATTTCAAACAAAAATCAAGAGGGCTCGCTGAGGAAGCACAAAATAGGGAATCGTTGACTCTTCAGCCAAAGGAGAGTGTCAAAGAAGATAAGGGCAGGATAACAATCCAAGATCATCTTGGTGGAGAGTATTACTTCACTACTGATGAAATAATGATCGAAGATGATGAGGTGTTCCTAATAGAGAAAAAACATACTACAAGGACGTTCCCGAGCACTGCTGATATCAAAAATGGATTGGTTCGAATGATGTTGTTCAAGAATCTTGATACAGCTATGATAAATGGAGAACTCTATGACCCCGTTCCTATTCTTGGCGTGACGGGAAGTGAACTCAAAGGCTATACCTCTAATTCTGATAGTATTGAAAATAATTTAACATCAATCTCAGATCGGAAAAGAGATGAAGTCGATTCGTTGCTTCAGGAAGGAAATGAAAATGATTTCACCGTTATTATTTCTGAAGATACCGAGTCTGTCGAGAAAGATCTCTATAAGAGATTCAAAACCCAAAGATATTGATTTTTACCCTTAGTTATTCAACAACATGTCGGATTTACTCATCATGAGTGAGCTGCCGGCTAATTTCACGTTGAATATTGTCATATATGAACTTTTCTGATAGATATTTCGATAGGAGCCCTTCCAGTGAATTCGTACCCAATCATTAGATGTCTTCCAATGTCATCTGTGAGTTTTCATCTATTATCCTGTCTTTGGCGTATTCAACGTATTCTTGCTGCGTCTCAAAGCCAGTAAACTCTCGATCCAGGTCCTGTGCAGCAAGGAGGGTTTGACCACTCCCCGCAAAGATATCCATGACCGTATCGTCTTGATATGAGTAAAGTTCGATAACCCGTTTTGCAAGATCTCGCGGAAACGGAGCGGGATGCTCATTCTCTCCAGGAGCTACCTGACGGATTTTCCAGACATTTTTTGACTTCTCACCCTGGTAATCATCAAGATCTATTTGATTTTTCTCTTTTTCTTCTTCTGTCCGATCCCAATAGATATTGTTTTTATCATTATTATCAGCCTCTTTTTGAAAAACAAGAATATATTCAGCAACTACTGACGGATAATAGTATCCTGGATATGGATTCTGCAGCAGGACGCCAGATCTCCTATCCTTAGCAACAGGTTTCTCCCAAATAATGTCTTCTTTGAATTTCCAACCAATATCTTCCATCCATCCAACAAGGTGAAATGGTAATGGTACTCTCTCATCCTGCCAATGGACAGGTGAGATGTTTATAATTGTATGTCCGCCGGGCTTCGTGACACGAAATGCCTCCTCAAAACGGTCAATAAGAAAATCTTGATAATCATCATATGACATCTCCTCACGCTCCCAGTGATCCGTGTTTCCCTGGACTTTTTCGACATGTTCCTCATAGTTGACAGCATTAAAATACGGAGGTGAGGTAAATCCAAGGGTAATGGAGTTCTCAGCGAGCTCTCTCAGCCCATCGAGACAATCCCCCCTGTAAATAACGCCATTAGAGAGTTCATAATCTTGCATCTATCATCGTATCTGATGTTCCCGCAAGTATAGTTATTATGATGGCATGAATAAGTGCCTAAATGAGGGTATGTCAGTCGGTTGATTAATATGTTTGAGTATACTAACAGTTTCTCGTTTAGGCTCGCTTTTTCATTTTCAGTATGGTCATAATGCCACTTGATACCATTGAGAATTTATCCAGCATATTGCTATCGATATCGTCACTAGTATATTATCCATAGTAATATTGATTTACACTATAGTGGTCGTATGACAGCGATCAATATTGGTAAGATATCCTCAGTTAACACTACTACCGCGTCTTGATTCGCTACTATCCAGTCGACACTAAGAACTTTTATCGATCAAACAGTGCAGCAGCTTTCATTGAAGAAAGTAATTACTTTCATAGGCGTTAGTATAATATGTGAAGAACATACATGTATTAATCATCATGGAACTCAGCAGGCGGTCAATCATACTCACCGCAGCAAGCATCGCTGCAGCGGGTGCCGGGGTTACTGCTGCTGATTCGGGGGTTGAAGAGAGTGTTGAGGGGAAGAGTGATGTGCAGGCTGAACAAGCGCTGACAGTGACTGATGTCGGAGTATCCGGAGACACTGACGCTGATTTCACCCGAGTAAATGATGACAATACAAGTTTCCAGACTGCAGTCGAACTCAACAACGGTGATGAGGTTCGACTTAGCCCAACAATTCAAAACAATGCTGCGGACAAACTAAGCGTACAGATCAAGATTAATACATCAAATATAATTGATGTTGCTGTTGGACACAAAGCCGACCCGACAGGTGGTCCAGGTACAGATAATGATGCTAATGTCAATGACGCAAACGCAGACGATGGAGCAGTCAAGACCGACAAAGGGACATTTGTCCTGAAGATTCCTGGCGGTGGATCCAGTACTGTCCTTATTGACGCCGAAGTCGATGATACAGCAGACTCTGGAGCGTACAATATCGGTGTCGTAATCAACCCACTAAGTAGTGATAATTAGTCATATATCCCCAGATTTGTTATTAATTTCATATTATTGATCCATAGATACTGACCAGCGGGCAGATCAAAAAGTCGTTGTCGGATCATCAATGAGGATGTTGTCATTTGATGCTGTTAGTGTGCTTTTCCGACGTGTTTTGACCAGAGTTCATTGTATAGCCCATCATCAATTTCAAGTAGATTCTTATGCGTGCCCTGTTCGACAATATTCCCATTATCAAGCACAAATATTCTATCAGCATTTCGAATTGTCGAAAGTCTGTGTGCAATAATAATTGTTGTTCGCTCCTCTGTTGCTTCCTCAATCGCCGTTTGTATTTTACTTTCTGTAATATTATCGACGTGGCTTGTCGCCTCATCTAAGACGAGAACCTCCGGGTCAGAGAGAATGGCTCGCGCAATAGCAACGCGTTGTTTCTCACCTCCTGACATTCGGCTACCGGACTCACCAAGATTCGTGTTGAGACCATCCTCCATTGTATCGATTGGTCCGTGTAGTGCAGCCCGCTCGATTGCTCTTTCAAGTTCCTCTTCAGTCGCCGAAATATTTCCATATCGAATATTATCTTCTAATGTTGAATCAAAGATGTATGGTTGCTGTTCGACATATCCAATATGTTCTCGAAGACTCTTTGGATCATACTCAGAGATATCCTTACCATCTACTCGTATCGTCCCGGTATCAACATCAATAAAACGTAATAATAATCGGATGAATGTTGTTTTTCCCGACCCCGATCGACCGACCACGCCCACTGTTTCTCCGGGTTGGATCTGACAATCCACTGGACCGAATGCGAACGGTTCATCCTGGTTGTCATCAGTATCGGATTCATCGTTTGCCTCATTTAATTGCGTAAGCGGGTCCGTTGTATCAAATGAGTATGAGAAGCTCGCATCTTCAAATTGAATCTCCCCGTTAATCCGATTAAATTCGTCATCAAACTGCTTCTCGTCCTCTGTTTGTACTTGGATAATATTATACACCCTATCAGCGGAAGCCTTCGCATCCTTGTACTCGTCTACGTACGAGCGAAGACTCGTTGCAGGCTGGATTAGTAGTGTTGCATTGGTGAAGAAAACAGCCAACTCCCCGGTAGTTAATGGTTGGGTAAAGAACAATGGTGGACCATTGATAACCCAAAATGCACCGGCAGATAAGACGAGAAAGCTGCTAAATCGTGATGTCAGCCCGAATACCTGTGCGTAAGATAACCATGTTTTTGATACGGCTAATCGCGTGTCTTGCACGTTTTCTGATACCTCTTGTACTCGTTCTATTTCTCTATCCTCCGCAACATATGACCGTACGGTGAGTATGCCTCGAATACTAGAGGAAAGTTGTTCAGTAAGAGAGGCTGAACTTTTTCTTGTTTCTTGATATAGTGGTTCAATTACATTATTAAATCTAAACGCATACCACCCAATAAGCGGGACCGGCGCAAGCAGAAGAATTGAGAACTGCCAATTAAGAGAGAATAACACAATACCAGTCGTAAATATATTGACTATATCATTTGAAACACCAGAAAGGACGGTTCGTGGGAGGTCACCAACTTGCTTGACATCTGATTCAATAACACTGAGATATTCACCCGAAGAATGCTGAATAAATCGTCTTGGGTGAAGTTCCTGAATGGACTCATAGCAATCTACACGGATGCTCTTTTGAAATGACTCTTTGAAAACGTCCCAGAGATATCCTGAAATAAATCGGAAGACTGCGATCAAAAATATTGCAATGAAAAATACGATACTTACCTGAGTTGTCCTATCCTGTGCTCTGGAAGAGAGCAAAGAATCAGCAAACGGAAATTGTGATTGTGTCACGCTGGGGTCGATAACCTCAATCACTAGCCCGAACGCGATTTGTGGGATCTGTGTAAGCGCCGTCCCAATCGCGCCAGAGATAACAGCAATAAGGATATATTTTCGATATTGTGTCCAGTGTGAAATATACATCCAAAATACAGAGTTTCGCCCTAATCGTTCTGAAAGATTTCGCACAGACATACAGATAATACGAACGAAGTGTTCCTCGCCGAAGCATCTTCCTGCTGTTCTGCAGTAGTGAGTATCTTACTCTTCAATATAATTGCTACAGAGACAGTAGACAGCCTATCTCAAGGGTTACCAGGGGTAGTTCATACTGGGTATATTTTATCCTCACGACGTAACCAGTACACTTCATATTCTTTGTAGCAGTCCTAGCAACCCAGTATCTCATACAATCAAGCTCTTAAATAGACCTATTTTGGTATGGTTTAACACTCAATCAGGCTTAACCAGATTGTGTCTGCTTTGTTGAGTACTGATTGGGGCTGATTATGTCGACAGAGCGCAATACTTCGAGGACAGAAGAATTTTTCAGTTTCACTAGCCCGGAGAAATGATAATGAGATGACTGTTTTCAATCAGGGAAAGATAACAACACTCTCATATTAATTGGAAGGACTAATTTTGTTGATGTCGACGGAAATTAATTCTGAACTCAATGGGCAAACCGCAATCGTGACTGGTGCATCATCAGGGATTGGAGAAGCAACGGCTAAGACACTTAGTTCCCGGGGTGCAAATGTTGTCCTTTCTGCTCGTCGTGAAGATAATCTGATAACGCTAGCTGAAGAAATCGAATCAGCAGGGGGTGAAGCACTTGTTGTCCCGACCGATGTGACAGAGGAAGATGATATTGAATCACTCGTTGACACCACTGTTGATGAGTTCGACTCAATTGATATTCTTGTTAACAACGCAGGTGTGATGTTACTCGAACCGGTTGAGCGAGCCGATCGTTCTAACTTCAGACAAATGATTGAGGTGAACCTGCTCGGATTGATGAATCTCACTCATGCCACACTCCCAATCATGCAAAAGCAAGATGCTGGTCATATCGTGAACGTCTCATCAACAGCTGGTCGGCAGGCAAGCGCAGCGTGTTCTGGATATAATGCAACGAAATTTGGAGTGAACGCGTTTACTGAAGCCACCCGACAGGAGGTCACAACAGATGGCATTCGAACAACGATTATTGAACCGGGAGCTGTTGATACCGAACTTCAAGATCACATCCCTGATGAAGAGATCAAACAACAGATCGAAGAAGGACTGATCGAATCGATGACACCGCTTGAAAGTGAGGATATTGCCCGTGCAATCGCCTACGCTGTGACTCAACCACAGCACGTGAACGTGAATGAGTTGTTAATTCGACCGACGGATCAAGAGCGATAGCGGATTCAATACTAATACAAATAGAAATTCATCACAGCCGAGAGATAGGAACGAAAATATGGAACGTGTATCGAACATAGCTAGTTCTGAGACGCTGAGCAGGATATATTTTCGAGTTCATCTATGATTTTTTGGATATTTTACAGAAAATCGAGGCGAATGCCACAGGGCTTGATCCCGAGCCAATTCATTCTCGCCACTCATTGATGAGTGTCGGAATGATAATGCCAACTGTAAAAAGCACGATCAATTGGATCTGTTGATTATCTATTATCATTCGAGTACCAAGCCACGACGCGAGACCAATTATAACAAAGATGAATGTAATTTTGCTATTAGTGTCAATCATGCTATTAAATTGCTCAGAAACCTGTTTTAACATATCTTAGCGATTGAGATACATATAATAAATAACTTTCCCACAAATTCAGAGCTAACACATGAATTGTTTCAGTTACTGCTGATCGTAGCGAGAGAACACATTACACTCAGATGTCAGTATGATCGTAGAGTGTGCTCTGTATCCCATCACAATGGGAGTGTATGTCCGTGATCTAGCATATCGTGCCGTTATTGAACACGCATCACCGGTTCCGGGTTATAAATGTAAGTCTAATGACTAAATATTTCCGATAGAGGTATTGACTGAACTGATTAAAATAGTCTTATTAGAGGTCAAGATCAGTCAATAATACGGTAAATTTCATGTCGCTTCTTTCCATAATGGACATGTTTGTTCACAGGACTGATATTCGAGTATTCAGGACAACTGCGAGAATATTTTCTCTCTCTGAGTGAAGATTCTATGATGAAGATAATCATCAGAGAGTGTCACCACCTGCAACTGCGATAGGCATGAATCAGTGTGAATCATGATGGAGATAGCACGGAAACCCATCCATTAATATGTGGGTCACTAATCGTAAATATCAGTTTCAAGATCGCATATTCACTATGACAATTAAGCTTACAGGCGAGTACACGACTGCCAATATACTGATTGATGATGAGAGTCTCATTGAGTCTAATTGTATTGAGCAAATCCAAAAACTGATTGACCATCCTGCGTTCACTGAACCCGTCCGGGTCATGCCCGATACACACGTTGGGTCAGGCGCGCCAATCGGATTTACAATGCCACTTCCTGACCGGGTTGTCCCCAACATTGTTGGTGTGGATGTCGGTTGTGGGATGGTGGCAACAAAGCTTGGATCCGCATTACCACTCTCAGGGGCAGAACGTGAACGATGTGTTCGTGATGTAGTGCCGATGGGGCATGATGTGCATGATTATGATGATGCAAGTCATCTCATCGATGAATTTCCTTTCGAACGGGCGAATGATGTATTCAAACAGTTTGAGCGTGCGTATAAAAATAAATTTGGACGACGTATCAACCCGCTTGGATTTGATTTCGATAGTTATGATGATGAGTATTTCAATTCACTCTGCCAGCGAGTACTTTCCAACCAACGGCAAGGAATGGGTCATGTAATTCGAAGTGCGGGGACACTTGGCGGTGGAAATCATTTCATCGAGTTCGCACAGACACGTGACGCTGGTGATTACTGGTTGATCATTCACAGTGGGTCACGATATCTTGGTAAATCCGTTGCTGAGTATTGGCAACACCAAGCCACGCAGTATCGACAAGCCGACGTCATCAGGAATGCCCTTCCAGAGGAGTATCATGAGTATCTGAAATTTGACCCCGAAACAATCAGTGACGGGAAATTGTATACTTGGGTCACCGGTGGAATGGGAGAATCACATCTTCATAAAGAATCAATCAGACAAGACTTCGATGGGAAAGAAATCACTAGGGTATTCGATGCTCTTAGTCAACCACAATCAGAAATTGGGGATCAATCAGACGACCTCGATTGGCTTGAGGGTCGTGAGGCGCATGGGTATTACATTGATATGTTATTTGCTCAACAGTATGCCCGTTGGAACCGAGCACTAATGAGTGAAGCTATCTGTGATACACTCCAGATTGACCCAGATCGTCAGTTTCAATCGATTCACAATTATATCGATTTTCACGATCTGATGATTCGGAAAGGTGCTACCCCGGCACGTGAAGATGAAGAACTCATTATCCCATTCAACATGGCTGAAGGATCGATTCTAGCGCGCGGACAGGGTGCTGAGAGATTTCATCAAACAGCACCGCACGGTGCTGGTCGAATCATGAGTCGACGACAGGCGCACAAAGAGGGCTCACTCGATGCATTTGCAGATGCGATGGATGGAATTTACTCTGAGTCAGTTGTCGAATCTGTGCTTGATGAAGCCCCAATGGCGTACAAACCAACTGAGGCAGTCGTTGATGCGATTGAGCCAACCGCTGAAGTTGTCGATTGGCTTGACGTTATCCATAATCTAAAAGCAAAATAACGAACCAATCGTGGCATTTTTTGACGATATAAAGTATTGCATGAATCCGGATTCTATCATGCTGCACAGCAAGCATAGTGAATATATCAGTCTATAAGATTGGATCATAGACTCCTACACCTGCCCTGAATTGACATCCTCTCCGCCCGTTGGCGAAGATTCCTCAAAGAGGGATTCACGATTACGCAGTTCCTCGGCTCTCACGGACGTTGTCGCTGTCGCGTGGACCGTCGAAGGAAGCCACTCAATTATGACCGAGAGTGTGCCGTCCAGCGCATGGAGCTCTGTCAGCGGAGCCTTAGCCCTCTTACCTGGACATACCGAGCGGGTCACTGAGACGACTACCAAGACGACTGCGATTCATCTCTCCACGGGAGGATATTCACCCTCTGAGTGCCGTCAGTCTCAGTCGCAGTCGCGGTCGGTGAGTGAGCTGGGACATGACTTGACGGACTGGTATCGTGTTGCGGATTTGTCACCACGAAGCGAGACACGACGCGACACGTCGAAGTCGTGATGTCGTCGCAGACGAGTCGCTATCGGGGAAACTCCGATGAACTATCGTCTAAGAGGATCGAATACATTTCTGTCGGATTCATCCCTGCCCTCAAAGACGGGGGCTGGGGCTTGAACTTTCTCCTTGATTTCAGTAACTCAATTGAACGTTCATATCATATCTACTGACGCCGAGTTCCTTTGTTGGGATGGTATGCGTTCGTCAATATATCACTCTTCGATTGCCGATCTTTTTATTTATCCACGATTCAATAACGACGTGTTTGCTCAGAATTTGAACTGCTTCGGTATGATTTAGTGTGTCTCTGTCCTCTAGTAAGTAAGATAGTCGTTGACCCAACTAGATTGTTATCGGCAAAGGTAGCAGGAAGGTAGGCTCGGAAGTAATCACAATCTCTAAATTAATTCAGACTGACGACTGGGTATGCTTACATCTGGAGACCCAGCACCGACAATCACGGCAACAAACCAACATGATGAATCGGTAACTGTTGAGTTCAATACACCGACCGTTGTGTACTTCTATCCGAAGGATTTCACCGGCGGATGCACAATTGAAGCGAACGATTTTCAGAGTGTATTACCGGAATTCCGAGAGATCGGAATCGATGTGTATGGGGTCTCGATGGATACCGTCAGCAGCCATGCGGAATTCGCTGAGGAGGAAAACATCATTTTTAATCTCTTGGCAGATCCTGATGGTGCAATTGCTTCCAGGTTTGGCCTTGACACATCAGAAGGATACGTCGATCGGCGAACGTTCACACTCGCAGATAATGAGATCATCTCAGTATATGACCCGACGGTAGCGGATCCATCAGGGCATGCACGTGAAGTGTTGACCGATATGCGGAATGAGTATGGTCGCGGCGGATAGCTCGGTGAAAGAGATTACTGCGCGTGAACTGAGTGAACTACCCCACTTACTCGCTCACGGCTTGCACCGGTCGGTTCTTAAGCTGAGAGTGGGGCTTCCTGATTCGATGACGCGCTTTCCATCCAATCCACAACCTCGGAGCTACCCGACGAGCTAAGAATGGTATTTTTATCCAGACAAAACAATAATAAATCTGGAATTGGATTTCCTCCGCAGAGTCAGTGTTCATAGTTTATGTTTGATAGAAGAGAGACCCACACCGGTGATGAGATGATTTGAATTTACGAGTATAATTGACCTGAGAACAGTCCGAATGTGCTATATTTCACTATGACATATCTCAAGACATGACAAAACAAGACGACACTGAGCGGGCAACAATTAGGATTGATTATGATGCGGTTGTTTCATCTGACGATATGCCACACATTGAGCGCACTCGAGCTGACGGGACTCCATGGCGGACTCCCGATGGATGGAGTTATCAAGAGATTGTGGCTGTAATCATTGAGGCGAAAAATAGCGAAATTATCAATATTGAAGCTCCATTCGAGTTTCCTCGTGGACCTGATGATAGACCGAAATGCGATTGCATAGTTATTGATGGCACTCAGGAAATCGATGATGAGCGGGTCGAATTGATAACACAGTTTGAACCTGATGGGTCTCCTAGTCGCACCGAAGGTGACACAACTACTGAGCAGTTCTCACTTGATGATGCACTCGACAAGATCTAAACGATCTTTCTATTCTCAAGTGACTTTTTCTGAGTAACAGCTTTGAATACCTCAATGCAGATATTCTGCATGAAATGCGAATTTAATTTTTACAGGCTAAGTCCCCTTCCTCAAGGAGTGAATGCAGGGAACGAGTAGGGAGGGTAGTTCACCAGATACATCAATCACTGTACTGATATGGTCTCATGACAATCATTCAAAGCGATTACGCATCAGGTGATTGGATTTTTCGTTGATACTCAGTGTGACATTCCTGGCATCGCCATGTACTGACGTTGGTATCTGGGTTGTATTTTGAGTTAGTATATGCACGTTTTGTCTCATGTCCGCAACTTGGTTTGGGGCAGACCCAGTTTTTCGATAACGCCTGTGAATCCTCTTCACGTGCGAGCAATGCTCGTGCAGTGTTATATTTCTGCTTCGCACGACGTGTATATTCATTAACTGTATTTGTCGATATATCGAGCATATATGCAATCGATTTGTTTGTGAATCCAAGCTCTCTGTAGGCAGCGACTTCTGCTTCCCGATCCGATAGTCCGAGTCTAGACCAGACCGTGGATACTGAGTCAACCGTGTGTTTAAGATCATCTGTCACGTTCATGATTTGCTGTCTTTGATCTTGTCCTAATTCGCCTGACTCAGCGCTGTAGTCATTTGCCGTTCTATTAATCCCTTCTATATCTATCATATAGTATGACAATATATGTAGTGTCAAAATGATTTATATCAGATACTATATCTTTAAAAACAAAAATTAGACTATACCATATATTGGTATAATTAGGATTCAGTACACAAGAATTAGTTCTGTCCCCCAATAATGGCTAATATAGATGGTAATCTCCATCCTCACGGCAGTCGCAGAGATTGATGTGATACTGTATACTGTTCCAGTCATCGGTATTGAGCTGGGACAGTTAGAATTCACTGCACTCGGTGTGAGTATGATTTTGCTGCTCATCATGGGGTCAGGGTTTTTTTCATCGTCGGAGATTGCCATGTTTTCGCTCTCGCCTTACCAGATTGATGCGATGGTTGAACAGGGGAAGCGTGGGGCACGAGCAATCAAGTCTCTGAAAAACGACCCCCATCGCCTACTCGTGACGATTCTTGTCGGGAACAATCTTGTTAATATTACAATGTCCTCTATTTCGACAACTATCGTCGGGTTTTATTTTGATGCCGGCACAGCCGTTATTGTTTCATCACTAGGAATTACATCATTGGTCCTACTGTTTGGTGAGAGCGCACCCAAATCATACGCCGTCGATAACACCGACACATGGGCACGGACCGTCGCCCCACTGCTGAAGATTGTCGAAAAACTACTGTGGCCGCTTATTACTGTATTCTATCATCTGACGAGAGCCGTCAACAAGGTCACCCCCGGCGGCTCGGCAATCGAGTCATCGTACGTCAGCCGTGAAGATATCCGGAATATGATCAAGATGGGTGAGCGTGAGGGTATTCTTGATGAGGAAGAACGCCAGATACTCAACCGCACCTTGCGGTTCACTGACGCTACTGCCAAAGAGGTAATGACTCCTCGTCTCGACATGGCGGCAATCTCCAAACAACTGACCGTCGAGCAAGCCATTGAGAAATGTATTCAGTCAGGTCACGCTCGCCTACCGGTCTACGAGGAATCACTCGATAACGTGATCGGTGTTTTTGATTTCCGCGATCTCAATGATGCCGACAGTGCCTTTTCTGATCTTGTGGTAGAGGATGTACTTAATCCGACGCTACACGTTCCAGAATCGAAAAATGTCGATGAGTTGCTCTCGGAGATGCGAAATGAGCGGATACACATGGTTATTATCATTGATGAGTTCGGGACCACAGAGGGACTCATTACGATGGAAGACGTCACCGAGGAAATCGTTGGTGAGATCTTGATGGGTGATGAGGATCATCCAATTGAGTTCGTTAATGATAATGAAGTACTCGTCCAGGGAGAGGTTAACATTCATGAGATCAACGAAGTGCTTGATATTGACCTCCCAGAGGGCGAAGAATTCGAAACGATTGCAGGCTTCATCTTTAATCTCGCAGGACGCCTTGTTGAACAGGATGAGGAGTTCAATTACGAGAATGTGACATTGCGGACTGAACAACTGGAGGATACCCGTATCCGAAGAGTCCGGATAGCTGTCCATCCTGACACCACTGAGAGAACCGAAGAGGAGTCGCCGCTTGGCGATGATGAAGATAGCTCCAACTGAAGTAATCGGCTTGATGAGAAGATAAGTCCTCCAAGAATACTATTTCGAAGCCCAGCAAAATGGGTGTCAATTAATATCGAGGATCAATGTCTCTGGATAGATATTATATTTGAAATTTAGGAAAAATAATTATAAGTTGATAAACGAAGTCGATACCATCAGGTCATGTACGAGCATATCCTCCTCCCATACGACGGTAGTGAAGGCGCGGCTGAGATACTTCATCACGCCAGTGAAATCGCGCACTGGACCAACGCAACCATTCAATTGCTCTATGTAGCCGATACGACTCGTGATAGTGTCGCCGTTGTTGAGGGTGATACGATTGATATGCTTGAGCAGAAAGGGCAAACCGTCGTAGAAAAAGCGGCAAAGACACTGGACACACTTGGTGTCACATATAATACTGATGTCGTCCAAGGCAATCCGGCTGTAACAATCGCTGAGTATGCCAAACGATATGATCAGAATCTCATCATGATGCCAACCCATGCCCGAGAGGGAATCTCACGACATCTTATTGGAAGTGTTTGTGAAAAGGTCGTCCGGCTTTCTTCAGTTCCAGTTCTCACAGCTCGAATGCAGCCTAATGAGACTATTGACTTCCCATATGAAGATATTCTTATACCGACAGATGGGAGTGTTGCTGCGACACATGCAGCCAAACATGTTTGCTCAGTCGCCGCCTCAGTTGATGCGACCGTACACGTTCTAGCTGTCGTTGATGATGGTGGACTCAGTTCGGATATTCGGTCAAAAATATCCAGAACGGAAAGCGAACAGACTGCTACTGATGCCGTCGAAACTATTATTTCAGAAGCCGAAATGAACGGTGTCACGGATACAAAGCGCCATATCAAACATGGGGCACCAGTAAATGAAATTCTTGCGTATATTGAGTCAAATAATATAAATGCCGTCGGAATGGGTACAACCGGGAAACGTGGGACAGATCGTATTCTGCTTGGTAGCGTCGCCGAGAAGGTCGTTCGCTCGGCACCAGTTCCTGTGATGACCATCGCAAATTCAAACGAATCCGAAGATTGAATTCCCAATTGGGCGTATCGGATTTAATTCTGCAATTAATGAATATATCATACTACTAATGAAGCGTTCATCATCAATCTTCGAGAGATGGAGCAGTGAACTGACCATTGTCGAATGCAATTGGTGATGGCTCCTCGATCACCCGGAGATCAGCGCGGTCCCGCGCTTCAGTGATCAGTGCTGGTGATGCATAGAATCGATGAAGATGCATCGTATCGGTAGCCCGGAGCATACGGACGGTATCAAGATCAACAACACCAATCGTTGAGAGCGCAGCAATGAGCCCGGCACGGTCTGTTTCAACAACTGGCGGAAGCTTCACGCCACGGATCGTACTCGCAGTGAGGGCGTTAATCAACGTCGGCGTTGTCTCAAGATCTGCTGGGACATCTTTATGAACAATATCGGCAGATCCCATCCCCATGGCGTTCCCATGTGTTGTTTCGGTCAGTCCGCGAACGTATATTCGCTTGATATTCGGCTGGTTGGGCTCAGGTTCGTTGATCGCGAATGGTCGCCGCCCAATGACATTCGTATCAAGTCCTTGACCACTAATCTCCTTTCCCTGTCTATCGAGAACGACTATATCAATTTCATTGAATGGAATCTTCGGCATCACATCGTATGCAACTTCAAGCAATTCTGCTTCCCGATCAAGAAAACCAGATGGGGGGACCCCCTCAACTAATGTTGTCTCATCGTGTTGGTCTTCGACGATAGCAATACCACCGACAACAGGAAGTTTCGCGAGCAACTGTTCAGTGATTTCAGGAATCATATTCCTGAGTGACCAATCAACAGCCCATTGATGTGCGATTTGAGCTCCACGCTGCTTGCCCATCCCAATCACAAGCATTTTTGAGAGCCCACTTTCGACTGTGCCATCAAAATCAGTATGAGGTTTGACTCGATTAATTGGTATGATGGCGTCCGCACTGGCAGCGTTTGCGTCGGCAACGACCGGAATTTCACGATCAGCCGTCTGACCGACTTCGACAACGTTCATACTGGAACGGATTTCACAGCCAATGGTCGCTTCGGTAATGTTGAGTTCGGCGAGTTTTTTCTGTTGACCATCACCGGTTGCACCGCCATGGCTCCCCATTGCTGGAAAGATGAATGGGTTATACCCGCTATCCTGTAGATGTGTCACAACACCGCTAACCAATGAAGCAAGATTCGCAATTCCTCGGCTCCCAACACCAAGGGCGATTTCACCACCGGCAGGAACAGTTTCAAGCGGAAGTGAGTCCACAGCTTTTGCGGCGGCTTCTGCCGTCTCCGCTGATGGAATTGAGTTGGTACTCCATATTTGTTCAATAATACCGAGTTCAGGTAACGCTGGATCATCACATGCTTTTTGAATCATTTCCTCTGGGACCGAGAGTTGGTCAGCTACTTCGCTTGCTTGGTTTGGACTCATGTGGATATGACGTGGATGGAGATATATTAAATACTGCTACTGATCGAGGGCTTCTCTATGAACGCCATTCTAGTTATAATATTACCAATCGGCAGTATAACTTTCTCCCTCGGTAAATAAGAGATTGATATGTATGACAAAATACTGATTCCAACGGATGGAACTGAGGGAACGCGAGGCGCCGTTGAGCATGCGATTGATCTTGCGATGGTCTATGACGCCGCGCTTCACACAATATATGTCATTGAAGGGGGTGGCCCGACTGATGCCTCGGTTCCCGGAATACTTGATGCCCTCGAAGAGACTGGAAAGAACGCAATCGATGAGGTACTCCAGCAAGCAGAGGCAGCCGGTGTACGCACAATCGAGGGTTCAGTGGCACAAGGAACACCCCATCAGGTCATTCTTGATTATGTTGATGAAAATGAAATTGATTCTATCGTCATGGGGACACATGGTCGCACAGGTTTGGATCGGTATTTCCTTGGTAGCGTCACTGAGAATGTCGTCCGGGTTTCAGATGCGCCCGTCTTGACAGTTCCAATGTCAATTGGATCAGCTGATAGATCTTCTTGAGTGGGATGGTTCAGGTATCATATAGATAATATCCCTGTAGATTAGCTTGTGAGAGGATATAACAGCGTTCTTAATCACCCACGGAATAATTTCAGTACCTCATCGAGCACATCCGGTTCAACGCCGACAATATAGTACTCACCAGGCTCTAATGTTGTATCTGCGCGTGCGATTCGTGTTCGGTTTTGATCCGAGATAATGAGACTCCCTTTTGGAAGGCTAATTTCTTCGAGCGCACTACTGGCAACTGGGGCATCTTCAGCCACTTTAATTTCTAATATTTCGAGGTCATGATGGGTCCCAATAATTGTTCGCACCTCGTCACCTGAAAGGATGTCAGCGGCAGTGCCCGCACTGAGCTTTTGCGGTAGAATCGTTGCGTCAGCAATCTCGTCGTACTCATCCTCAGTCCCTGTCCCGGTTCGAGCGAGTGTCCGAATATTCGGGGCGATCTGCTTTGCTGTCATACAGATTGCAAGATTGCTTCCAGGTTCGTCGGTCAGTGCAGCAATGGCGTCAGCCCGCTCAAGATCTGCTTGTTCGAGAATTGACGGCGCTGTTGCATCTCCCTGTAACACCATCGCAACGTATTCATCTGCTACCTCTTCTGAGCGAGCCTCCTCCTTCTCGATTAATACAATTTCATATCCACGGTCGGCGAGTTCCTTTGCAGTTCGGAGTCCGATACGACCGCCGCCAGCGATGATTATACGCTTTATATTTGACATTGATTTGTTTTATCCAATTCGGTTATATATGTAACCAGTCCCCGCAAACTTCGATTAATTCCTTAGGTAGTTTATCAGCAGTACGGTTGGTCTATGCTAAGATTCGAAGCCACTCGTCACGATTATGATCATGAATTGATATTATGATAATTGAAATGTAATACCTCTTTTTTATCGACGATTAGCGACGGAAGTATTTCCTTTGTGTATGCTATTCGTCTATAATCTAAATCTGTCGGCAATTAAATCTATGTGCTAACTGCGCGAACCTGACAAGGCATGTCCTGAGAGAGGCAAGTGCTGGATCTATCCTCACCGAATGACAGGAAGCCCCGAGGATGCGAAGGGTGTAACTCATAGCCCCCAGAACGTCGCGATTCCAAGGGTCGTTACGATAGCTAAGATTACTTGAAGCGGTCCACCGACACGAGCGTAGTCACTAAATTCGTATCCACCTGGACCGTAGACGAAGAGATTCGTCTGATATCCAACTGGTGACATGAAAGCTGTACTAGCGGCGAACGTGACCGCGAGGATGAACGCGAATACGTTCGCATTCAGTTGGGCAGCGACGTCGGCAGCAACAGGGATGAACAACACGACGCTAGCCTGATTACTGATGAGATTTGTCACTACAGCAGTCGACAGATATATCACTCCAAGAACAGCGATTGTCGGCAGAAACTCAGCCGTTGAAACAACAAGGGTCCCGAGCAGATCTGCCCCACCTGTCTCAGATAGCGCTTTGCCGAGTGGGATAACGCCCGCTAAGAGGAAAATCACGTCCCACTGTACAGCATCATATGCTTCTGATGATTTGATAACATTAGTAACAAACATCATGACGACACCGCCGAGTGCCGAAACCATGATTGGGATGATACCAACTGCTGCCAGTGTAATAACCGAGAGTATAATACCAACTGCAAGTGGGAGCTTTGATGAACGAAACTGTTGAAGTTCAACTTCACCAGCCACGACCACGTTTGGATCATCTGCAAGACGATCGATGGTATCAGAATCAGATTCAATCAGAAGCATGTCTCCCGGTCGGATTCGATGCTCACTCAAACGTTCATAAGCGATCTTCCCCCCACGACGAATTGCAAGGACACCTGCTTGATATTGCTCTTGAAATCTTGACGTTTCGATTGTTTCACTAACGAGATCAGAACCGGCAGTAATGACGATTTCAACGAGCGTCTGCCCAGGAGCAAGTGCGTCGAGACCACCTGGGGGTGTCACCTCCGGAACAAACTCAATTCCTTTGACATCATGCAGCGTACGCAACGCATCTTCAGTGAGGCGGATAGTAAATGTATCACCGCTCTGTATCGTCATTGACAGTCGAGGTTCACGATAATATTTATTTTTACGAACAAGCTGGGTAACATTTCCTTCAAACTCAACCTGTTGAAGTGCTTCTTGAATTGTCATATCGATTAATGGTGATTCACCGCCGATGACGACCTCAGTGAGGAATTCTTCTTTATCAGTTGTTTCGAACTTACTTCGTGGTGTCACATGTGACGGTGCAAGCCAGTACCCGATAGTCAAAAGATACACCGCTCCGACAAGAAACACAATCAACCCAAGCTGTGTGAATTCAAACATCGAGAACGCATGCAGGGATGGGTAGTCTGTTGAGAGTTGACTCGCTATGGTGCTGGCTAGCAGGTTCGTCGATGTTCCGATGAGCGTCAGCATCCCGCCAGCCATCGAAGCATACGAAAGCGGCAGTAACAGCTTTGACGGAGAAGTACCGTTTTCATGCGCAAGATCGCTCACCATCGGTAGCAGAATTGCAACAGCTGCTGTGTTGTTAATAATCCCTGAAAGGGGACCAACAATACCGATTGTTGCACCAAGTTGTTTATGAACGTTATCGCCGGTATATGATGTGACTATCTCTTCTAGTCGCTGAATAATGCCTGTACGGCGGACACCTTCACTTAATATCATCATCGCAAGAATCGTGATTGTCGCTGGATTTGCAAACCCAGATACGCCATCACGCGGCGAAATACCTGTCCATGGTCCTAACATTATGAGCGTCACCACAATGCCAAGCGCTGTGACATCGACTGAAACAGGTTCGGTGACGAATAAGATGAGAGCAATAAAGATAATAATGAAAACAACAAGCGTCCCGACGGTCACTTCAGGCATTTTTGAATATTAATATCAATATCGATATCAGTTCTTATATCGCTGATACAACTCTCTTATTTGGAACAAAATCTGCATAATAGTATATATATATTCACCATCGAATTACAAGCGATATATACTTTTTGTGCCCTCAGTGCTTGATAATAATAATCAAATCAGACGTACTGGTTGGTGGTCAACACTGGGTAGAATAGCTCATATATAGCAATTATTACAGGCTTAATTTTGTTTCTCAGTAAGTGAGTGAAATGAGTGGAGTTATGATACTCCTTAGAATTCTGTAAGCCTCAGACGAAAGAAGATTTAATCAAAATCCTTACTCTCTTGTTTTGTGATAACAAATTCATAGATATTTGCTTATTATGATGACATATTGTCTCAAGATGATTTCGCCATGTCTAGTTTTCATTGTCGTGTTTTTCAGTAGTTGTTTGGATGACCCAACAAACGCCGTGTTTTGAGATAGGATTCTACCCAGATGCAGTTTCTACAGTGGTAGTACTGATTAATAGATCTTTAATGAGTACATTGATGAGGATGATATGTATGAGTCAATCAATAGCGGAGCAGCATTCACTTCGGGAGAAGATTTCACAGTTAGGACCGACATGGTTGGCAGGAGCAATTGCGGCTGGACCGGCTTCTATGGCGAGTTTACTGAGTGGTGGTGCAAACTTTGGGTATACACTACTATGGGTGGTGATTGCTTCGGCTGTCTTTGGTGCGCTAGCGCAGTATCTTGCAACAAAGCTAGCGTTGAAGACAAATGAAGGACTGATCAAAACTGTTGAGCGTCGGCTTGGAAAAAAATGGGCATGGCTATTAGTTGCAGACGTCGTTCTTGTTGCCGGCTTTGCACAACTAGTTATTATGAAAACTGTTGCCAGTGTTTCAGGATTGTTGACACCATTTGGTGCTGAATCCTGGGGTATCATATGGGCTGTGTTTCTCACGATTGGACTTGCTGGTGGCGGATATCGAATTGCTGAAATTGGGGCGAAGGTAGTCGTCACGGGAGTTGTTCTTGCATTTATTACGTCACTGTTTGTCGTTCCGATTGACTCAGGAGCTGCTGTCAAGGGACTCTTACCGACAGTTCCGATTGGTGGTGCGATTGCCGCTGCCGGCATTGTCGGAGGCGCCGTTCATGTTACGATCATCACAATGCAGACATATACAGTGAAAGCTCGTGGGTGGACACAAAATGATGCTGATATTGCTCGCTTTGATATCAGCGTCTCAATGCTCGTTGCATTCGGAGTATTCAGTATCGCTACTTTTCTTGTCGCTGCTGGGGCACTATTCGGCAATGTTGATACCCAGGGATTGCAGGCAATTGGCGCAGCACAGGCTCTTGAACCGATTGCTGGATCGGTCGCTCAACAAGTCTTCCTAATTGGGCTTCTTGGAGCGGCTGTATCAACACTTGGAGGCAATACGCTTGTGCCTGTATATGTCATCGCTGATAAACTCAATTGGAAAACAAGCGTCGATGATACACGATATCGAGCATTGCTGGCTGGGACAGCACTTCTTAGTGGCGCTGGCGTGTTCATTCCTGGCGCGTTCTTAGGACAGCTAGTGCTCGTGTTGGCAGTTGGGACAGTTGGAACACCGTTTGCGCTTGCGCTTGTGCTAGTTTTATTGAATGATCCAGAAACAACCGGTGACCCGCCGAGAGTCGCTATTAATATTGGTGGGATTGCTGTATTCACTGTTGCAAGTATACTTGCCGGAAATTTCGTGATTAGTCAAATCAATAGCGGTCTTACGCTTCTCTCAGGTAGCGTATTGCTTTTTGCAGCCGTTATTCTACTTGCGACAATCCTGTTGATTGGGTCTCATCTCCGAACACAACTCGGTGACACCAGCACTACAGCTATCTCGGAGTAGCTGCCCACTGTTATCATCAGTTATAACACACATTCACTATTCGGTTACGGCTCATAATGGTAGTCAGTATATACCGAACCGCGTGCTGTGGTACATGAGTTTAGTTGATAGATTCACTCTCTATTATTGTGAGATAAAATATAAACCAGATGCGCATTATAATTGATATATGCCTGTAGAAAACGTTGGAGGTCGTGACCGTCTCATGCGTGGAGTATTTACCGTATTACTGACTCTTGTTGCGATAAATACATTGCAGAAAGGAAAATATAAATCCGGAATACTAGCTATCGCCGGAGCATTTGGACTTGGGTTCAATACAGTGACCTGCTTTTGTGGATTGAACGAAATGCTCGGAATTGACACGACTGACGAGTAATAGTAACGGTAACAGCAATATCCACTCTGGCTTACTGAATCATACAATGTCATGACCACATTTCAGGAGTGATTTGATTGTATGTATCAACTAATATTGAAGCATCACAGACTCCGGACCACAGTCATATCCGGAGTCTGAAGATGTCTAATTTTGTTCTCTATGCTATGATTGAGTTCAGTGGATACAGCCAATGATAGTTCGCTCACGAAGTAATTGTTAAGATAGGTTATCAATTCACTCTTAAAATTATCATCTCTCCCTTCTTGATCCGGTGTACGTACCATTTTCTCTACTCTGACGTTTGTGTTTGCTGGATGAGTTTTTTGTTAAGTCGTCTAGATTATCATCTCTCGATAACTGAGTATCCTCTCGTGGTTGTCGGGAATGAGATGATTGTTGATCGGTTCTTGCTCTTGTTCTTGCAACTGAGTCATTTGACTGTTCGTACTCATTATTGCGAGGATGATCGGGACCGGCAGCCCGAGTTCCGGAGGTGGATCGAGCCCCGACACTCGACGATCCAGTGTGTCTTGATTCTCGATGGGTATCCTTCTCAGCTGCAGCATCAACTGTAGATTTATTCTGAGTCGAGTGGTCTTTGCCTTGCATCCCGCTGTCTCGGAGTGCTTGTCCAAATTCATACTTGCTCAGCTCGCTTGCAGTAAGTGGAATTCCCTCGACTAGAGCCACAATGGCACCGCCGGCAAACCCAATAAATATGATTGAGAGGATGACATATATGAACAATTCAGCCGGTAGGTTTTGCATATTAACAAACGAAGCGTACGTCCCAACGCCCCCGAGTAAAACCGGTATGCCAACAGAGACGTGACTGTGATAGCTTATTTCTCCTCTTTCAGCCACCGATTGAGAGAGTAGATATAATCCCGCAAGTATTGCAACTTTCACAATGACGACAACACCAGGATGAATGTTCAATGCAGTCCTGATAATCGGATTCGTTTCAACGGCAGAACCTGCTGCGAGGGCATAAAATGTCGTTACTGTATCTCCCGCTCCATATAATCCTGAGGCAAAAGCCCATACGATGGTGAATAGTCCAATTGACACTTGCCAATGAGGATTCGCGATTGATTTCTTAGCGTCATCGTATGAATCACTCTGACCGCCATGAGTATCGAATTGAGGAGACTCTCTGTCGGTCTCAGTGTCACTGATACCGTCTTTTGACCGATTGATAGATTCTTCACCGTGTTCACCCGACGTGGCTTCACGTCGGCTATTCGTTCTTGTTGCTACCGTCCTATGTCTGCTATTTATACTGTTCGACTGTCTATGCGAACGGTGAGAATCCTCTAAATCCGGGGACGAATGATCTTGTAGCTCAGACTGTGATTGCGACTGTGGCTGCGATTCACTGCTGTGTCCTGATTGTGATGCGCCCAAACCGTTGTTGCGGGTTAATCTTGACTCTGAATCGAGACGGTTCGAATGTGCTTCATCCTGTGAACTGCGTCGTTTGGTCCTCCTTTCATCGATATCCCTTGGCTCATTTGCTTGCGTCTGTGGATGTTGTCCAGAATGGTCCTCGTTTCGGGAGTTCCGTCCTCGCCCGGTGTCCACCTCTGTATACGCAGGGTCACTCCTACTGTCGTTTACTCCTCGGTCATATGTATCTGAGCGATGTGACTTGTCTGGGTGTACAGTTTGATTATCTTGATGAGGGTCCAAAGCACTGTCTGATTGCACAGCACCGACGTATTGAGTTGACACGACATTTCCCCCATCACTTGTGGGTGTGTTTGTCGCCGCCTGAGCTCGTCTGTCACCTGAGCGAGTGGTACCGGGTGGAGACCCAACTTTAGTTGTATTCGTGCCTGAGTTAACTGAATCATCGTTTGTATTCGACTGACCCGAATTGAAATCTGTCTCAGTATCAGGCGGATTCATAAACGCCTGAGCTCGAGTTGCAAGTGATTGTTTATCGAGCAGATGAAAAACAACGATTACACCCGCAGTTAATATTGCGGTGACTGTATGATCATACGTGCGTGCACTGGAAAGCAACTGCGTAACGGATTGAGGCGATGATGCAGTCGCCTCCTGAGGAATATCCCCTCGTGTGTCACTACTATTTGAGCTGGCACGGTCATGTTTGTTCTCCTTCTCTGAGTCATTGTTTTTATTTGTCATGGCGTGTCATCCTTGCTCATCGACGCTCAGTGGATCAATATATACTGAGATATTTTTTGAACCGGGCTGTGCTGTATCTGTAATGTTGAACTCGATAATAACGTCTTCTGTGGTTTTAGCTGGCAGCTTACCAATGTATGTTTCAATCCCTGACTGTACAATATTGTCGCCATCTCCATCCCTGAATTGTATTGTTGTCAGTTGAATATGAGTTGGAATATTAAATCTAAATTGGACAGCAAATGGACCCGCAATTGAGTTTTGTGTCGATGGAATTGGTTTAAACGCATCATCAACGTTCGATTCAATAGCGATTTGAAAACTTATGTTATTATTTCCAATTTGATTGAATGGTGTATCTGAACCGGTAACTTCGACATTCGCTACAGTAAGTGCTTGCTCTGATTGAACATCAACCTGCCTATCAAGTGAGGCACTCGTCAGGCGCCGTGCTGCAGTGACGCCGGCTTCCATAGTTGGGACCGTAGCGGTCACAAATGGGAGTTGCCGCCGTGTCATTCGGCGCACACTCTATACACTATACTGTTAGAATTAATTGAGAATGTAGATGAAAATAATACGATGGCTATTGATATTGCTATGCTATTTATAGATCGTATATCTGTTTGTATATTCTTAGCTGTACGCAAAAGAATGATTATCTCTATAATTACAGCAGGTGATGACTCGGGATCGACATCAAACTCATTCTGGCTCCAGAATAAGCCCATGCTGATAGACTTCATCATGTATACATTTGGAATGTAAATGAGTTTGATAGCACTACTATTATTTCAAGTTGTATTTTATATAAATATAAACAATTTGTTACTTATACGTAACCGAAAGATTTCATTAACGAAATTAGGGCAATCAACGTACACCACTCAAAGATAACTTCATAACCAGAGACTGTAGAACTCATAACTCTGTTCGTAAGGAAGTTTCAGTGACTGTCAGATAGACTGGAGATTTCAGTACAGATAGCTGTATGTATCATAAAACTCTTGACATTTATATTTGTAGAATCCGTAGTAAGATCAAACTGAACTATTCATGTATACTGCTGTCTGCTGAAAGTGGTGTATATGACTCAATGGTGACGTCTACCGCTCAATAAGCTCATTAAGTGAATCTTTTCGATCACTGCTGACATCTATACTATCTGCCTCTTTTGATAGTGCCGTATACGCGGACATCGAATTTGCACTTCGACCATATGCGTCCCGAAGCGCTCGCTGTTTTGATCGAACTGCGAGGTATTGTTGTTCTTCTGGTGGTAATCCTAAGCGAAGTTCAAGATTACTGAGACGCGAGAGTAATTCATCTTTTTTGACTGGCTTTTGCAAGTAATCATCAATTGGTAACTCAGTGATACCCTCGCCGGGTTCAACTCCACTGACTGCTAAAATAAGACAGGTATCGACTTTTGTTTTTAATCTCGCTGCAACCTCATCACCAGAAATGTTCGGAAGTCGTCGGTCAAGGATCGTAATTATATCTTCATCTATTGTAGATGAGAGTGCCTCTTTAGCAGATTCATAATAATGTGGGTCATAATCCTCTGAAAGATAGTTCATGTATAGTTCTGCAATCATCGACTCATCTTCAATTATTAATGCTGAAGTCTCATCACTATCGTATTGAATGTTCCACTCAACTAACAATTCAAGAATCTGAACAAACTTTTGTCCTTCAGCAGTGAGTTTATATACGCTTTGTTGTGTCTGTTCATCATATCTGATAAGATCGCGTTCTTGAAGATCAGTAAGACTACCTGAGAGCATCTTACTGGTTATATCCGGTATTACGGAACTAATATCGGTATAAGATGCTTCAGAATGCACACTGACTGCATACAATACCGGAGCATTCCATTTCTTTGAGAATACATCCGTCGCAGATATCAGATCATTGATTAATTCGGTCGTATTTTTATTTGACATTAGATTTAATAATTATGTGTTTACTGAGATAACTAATTCATATTACAGTATATATTCAACGGCTAATATTATTTCGAAAGTCCTGAATATTTGATTAACTAAATCAGTTCAACGCACTCGTTCACCGCTGTGGTGGTTCGTTCTTAAAAATGTTTATTATATGATATTAAAATCTAACAATCAAATTTGATATATTTTCTATCATCTAATCGTCAGTTATCTATTCTTTCTATGATATATTCAGAACGCTTCATGCATATCATTCGATAATATTAGAAGAGTTGAATAACATGTACGAGACACAATATCTAAATGCCGGCACATGAACGACGTCAATACATACATCATATTTTGATTGGTGGAGTAAGCGCTATTTTAATTCCCCTCTCAGGGTGTCTTTCTAGTGGATTAAGTATAGAAGGAACAGAATCGGAAGTTCGTGATGGGCAGACTGTGGTAGTTTTGGTTGCTGTTATGAATCCATCCAACAGTTCACAGTCTGGAACTTTAACCATTCAATGCAATGTAATCGCTGGAGACACCTACACCCGACGTCGACAAATCACAGTGCTTGGCTCTGAAACGAATAGCTATCAGTTTGTATTTAATACGAATACATCAGACATTAACAATCAATATCAGATAACAACAAGTGTGGCGACGGACGGACCGCTTGATAATATTAATCTATAAGTATTGAAAATGTCATGTCATGATCATGATAGTTCACTAAATGCCTTTTTATGATTTATCTCTTCGACTGTCATATCGGCATGTTCTTGTATTGATTTTAACCGATTGACGATCTGTTCATACTCGTTGCTATTTCGTAGTTCTCGTTGACTATTCTGCTCCTCAAGTAATGCCTTTTTCTTTGACAGTTGATACAAATTATTAGTTAATTTAGTGTACTCTCCACGAGTAATGAGTGCTGAAGTAAATTCAATTAAAGTTCTACATGATATCGGCTTGACAATATAGTCATCAAACCCTGTCTCAGCGATATTGAAATCCGGCTCAATGGCGGTTATCACCGCCGACTGGATTCGATACTGATCATACCGGATTTTTTGAAGCATTTTGGCTTCTGAGTATCTTGATATCTGTCTGTCGAGAAGCACAACATCTATTGAACTATTTACTTTCTGTGTTGCTTCTTCAAACTCACAGGCAGTGTCTACATGATATGTCGGTGAAAGCCACGTTGCGAATAGATCTGCCAGTTCTGAGTTATGTTCGGCAATTAAGACGTGCTGTTCCTTCTCTACAGACACTCTAGTCATTGCAGTCTGGATTCAATGTCAAATATATAGAATTATTCAGCTTCTATTATCTGCAGAGGTAATTAATACTGTAGATTGAACGCCTCTTGGTTCTACCGTAAAATCACTATGATAGATTTCATTATATATGATGTTTGAAAGCGTGAATAGATAGATTACTACTTCGTGTAAATATAAATAATTTGTTACTTATATGTAACCGAAAGATTTCATCAACGAAATTAATGAATCAAGTAGAATTATTTATCATTGACCATACTAAGCCATTCAGATTTAATTATATTAAATTGGATTGGATTCGCAGTTTAATTGTCAATATTATTATTATTGATGATAATTAATATATGGTTATCACTACCGAAGTATTATCTGGACATATTTATTCAAGAATTTAGGTATAACTATATTGAGTGTGCGATTTTTCTTCACAAATCACAAATATTCAGATCGCATGACACGTATTTGTTTTAATTAGCAGTTAAAAGGTGTAAATACATCTTTTTCGCTTATTTGTGATTATATAAATAAAACAGCACCATCAGCATGTGATGATCTGATTAACGGATTACCCCGTGGTAACAATATTGTAATTAGACATTTTGAAATATAAGATTACAAATCAAACGTGTCCTCAAGTACCAGTGTCCTGATATGTGAGCGATGTTTTAGATATTAATCCCTCGCACAATAATGACAGTATAATCCAATCATCGTCTTCTTATGAGTATCATATACATATTAAATCCCAGATGTGAGATCCGTGATCGCATCAGACTAATCTGAGCATGTTCATAATTGAGTTTCCGTATGTCGTATTAATCTATATACCAGCAGGTTAGTACTAGATATATCCATTATATGAATTCCTGCGGTTTTTTAACCAGGAATAGAACTTAATTTAATACGCGTGAAGATACATCAGTCATTCCTAAGATCTATATCGAAACCAGCACGAATATTATATATTATCATATTTGCTTAATACGTGCTAATAGGTGGACTGTCGGTGGAAATATATCCACCTGTAGCCATTTTTTGTATTAAGATCGCATAGTATGCGCTATCAAACAATATGAGCAGTAATGAACTTCCGGTCATCTCGCCACCGAATGAAAGAAAACACGAGTCGAACGTGCAAGGCGTATTACTCGCTGCTGGTATGAGTTCACGATTCGGTGAGAGAAATAAACTTATTCAATCGATAGATAGTGGTTTGATAATTCGACAAGCCGCGAGGACATTACTTGAAGCTAATTTATCAACAACTGTTATTGTTGGACACGACGCAGATCGGGTTCGAAGTGCGTTATCCGACCTGCCGGTTGAATTTCACATGAACGAAAAATATGAGACCGGTCAAAGTGCATCAGTTGAGGTAGGGACTCACACAGCACGCACAAAAAAAGCAGATGCTATTATAATTGCACTTGGAGATATGCCAAATATCTCAGTATCAAGCGTGCAAGCACTGATAGCCACATATGAGAAGCGATCGCGATCAGCGCTGGCGTCTGCATACATGGGACACCGAGGCAATCCAGTGTTATTTGACCGACAACACTTTGATTCGCTTATTGAACAACAAGGAGATACCGGTGGACGATCAATACTGTTTGAAACAGAAGATGCGGCACTTGTCGAGACTAACGATCAAGGTGTATTATATGATATTGATACTCCATCCGATTTGAGTTGATGAACCCGATCATACAGTAAAGATATTAAGCGGCATCACTTTCGCGGACCCACTCGTGAACACGACTAGATGTAGCCGGTACGCAACCGCCCTCAGGTTAACCCGAGAATCACGCGGCGTGTTGCTCACTGTGAGGCACTCCGCGCGTTAATTACATGATACGGATACGAACACGAAGTCAAGAGGTGAAACACCCATGAGGTTGCGAAATCAAACGGACGGCGTGTCGACAATTCGACGGCAGGTTGACGTGATGAGCGGAACAGCCCTTCTGGCTTCGGGAGCTGGGTGTGCTGCTATCAGAGATTTCACGAGTGACGTGGCTCTTGAAAAATAAACGTGTTCAACATGGCAGACCGACAAGTCAAAAGATCAATTGAGGTGGTTAATCCCACCGGAGACACAACTCTTGAGCAGACGGTCGACATAAAGCACGAGCAGGATCACGTGGTGACGTGTTGGGAGCCACCGGTAAGTGTGCGGTCAGCGTTGAACTCACGAATACGGAGATAGAGGGAATTTCGCAGGCAAATAAGACGATGTCTATTGACGACGCGGATGAACAGAGGATCGGTGTTGTATTCGATACCAACGAGGAGTGTGAACCCATCGTCATTCGTGTCGGTACGACATTGAAAGAGTTCCTTGATATCGCGAACTGAGATCCTCGACCCTGATGCTGTGCAGATGCTTGTGACCTGTATTGACAAATACCTCATTAGCGCTCTTACCAGCATCCTTAATAAATATGTAGAATTTCTCTCTACGCTGTGCTGATGAATTCACGCTCTAGATTCAGCACGCTGTTTCTGGCTCCAAGAGTTCAGCACAGGCGAAGTCAACGTCGGAGAGGTCGTCACGGTCGTTGTGACGGCGCGACACACTCACTGTGATCGTTGATGATATTGCACGAATCCAGATTATTGACGTTACTTGCACAGGTGCAATTATGATTGATTAGTTGGCTCTGCTATTTTTTCCGACACAAGAATATCTCCTTCCTCAATATCGTGCCTTGTCGTCCAGTTTTTATTGACTTCTAAAACGTACTGACCCTCCCCTGAAAATCGTTGGTCGCTCCCGTCTTCATCTGGTCCTGGTGCGTCGGCGTGATGAATTGAGGTGATTATCCCCTCACTGTCGACATACATAATGTCAATCCCGAAATCCATCTCTCGCATAACGAAAGTCCGCGGATTATTTGAGTTGAACACAAACAGCATTCCCCGGTCCTCAGGCAAACTTTCCGTCTCACTAAGTCCAAGATACCGCAGGTCGCTTGTATCGGCGATCGCTGCTGTGATCGTCCCTCGAAGGCTTCCACCAGATGACTCTATCTTAATTTCAGTTGTCTCATAGTCGGTATGAACCTGAGTGGTATCAGAGTCTTCCGCAATTGTGCCTGATTGTCCTGTTTCGGTTTGAGTTTTGCTGACAGTAGTAGGAGGACCCTCAGCAGTTGTGTCTGATTGTTTTGTTGAATCGCCGATGCATCCTACAAGTCCGATGCTGGCAACAGTGATGCTCAGATATCGTAGGCATTGACGACGAGAACTTCGGAATGTCATGTTCGGTAAAAACCAGTAAATCTGCTAATAACTGACTTTGTAAGAAGCTTTTTTATGCCCCTCGCGATTCCCGTATTTTCGTTCGGGGGGTTATTACAATGTTGTTTTATTGAGTATATTTCAACATCCCTGTATCCTTCATGGCTCCTTACTCGAAAAGTGGGAATATGAGGAGGGCGAACCCGTGCTCCAGATCGGCGTGGTAGGTGTTCATACTGCACTCACACAACTACGGCGAGTTAGTTGTGCAATTACAATTGAGAGTGGAGAGGCTCTCTTGAGCACGGACCATCGTCACCGTGTTTGAGTGGCGGGGTTTCGCCGACGGCCATCATGTATTTAGATCGCATCAGCGGGAACAGGTGGCTTACTTTCAGTGGTGAGCCTGACTTGTTTCAATGATGCTAAAAATCATTGATATGGTTGCAATACGAGAAATCAACAGACATGGTTGAGTTCAGTAGGCGATGAATTATCTTGGGTGCAGGAGTCACAACTACTGCATCGGGACTGCAGGGCAGTGTCAAAGTTGCTTTCTCGTATTAACCGCTCGGAACAGGTAGTCGAATCTCAACAGGAAACGATTGACGAGCAGTCCGACCGGATTGACGATCCTGAGAGTAATCAAGACGAGCTGAAGGAAACCATAGCCGATCAGCAGGAAATCATCAATCAACAATCCAAGCGCATTGAGCAGCTCGAAGAGGATCGAGACAGAGCAGCACGGGATCAAGCAGAGACGAAAAAGAAATAAAACCGTGTTCAACAGTCCATCAAAGAGGTTTCCGTCGATACAAGTTCAACTACTCTGATGACGGGAACACCGGCATCCAGCAGCATGATTTGACGCCAATTGAGCAATTATTTCGTGCAGAGAATCTCGATGAAGTGATAGATTCACCGAGTGTTCGGCGTGCAGTCTCGTTGCTTACACATATGAATGAGGCTCTCGTACTCCGAAGGGCATTGTCGTCAAGTCATCGGATCGCCCGTTGGAACTCCTCTCAGCTGATCGGGATGGATCGTTTTGCTGGAACCAGTACTATCGAGCCGCCGAAGCATTGGAGTCGCTGTCTGAGGGCGCATTTACGTTCGTTAACTCGTCCAAGCATGGCAAGATTTCGTCCTCCATGAAGACTCAGACACGTATCAGCGGTTGGTGAGCGGCGCTCTGTCAGTGTCGTCAGCGGAGGCGACGGTATAAGCGTCGGAAGCCAGCACTCAGTGGAAGCATAGTCTCAATAAACCACCACATTAACGCCCTCTCTTACTGGCGAGACTAGGGCGGTCTACACGTTTTACTGTACTACTACAGTGAAAGAGAGAGACGGAGATACGAGTGCTTGCTCTGACGACGGTGACAGCGAGAGTGAGAGTGAGAGTGAGGCGTGGTTTTCTCGTGCTCATTGATCTGCCGTATCAGTTGATAGAATCCGTTGAAGATCGGTCCGTTTGAGGCGACCGCTGTGGATGACAAGGCGACAGATGAGAACACAAGGTCAGACATATTTCGCTGGGACGACATGGAGAGGAGTCAATGCTACCACCTCTGAATTCAACAATTGTTGATATACACAAATGTATGAGATGTAGTATCGTAACTCATAATCATGAGCACGATGAGCCGAGAATTACAGGAGAATGGAATGAAACTGAGGACGAGTATGAGCCCAGCCGGCTAGAGGACGCATCAGACGGATATACAATTGAATCAGAGTTCCGAGGTGGGAGTGGGCGTGTTCGTACTGAGAATGGAGAGTATAACTCATCTCTGTAGCCATTCGAGACAAGTACGTAAATTTCATTAGTGTGACTCCTGCAGACATCGCTCAGAAATTCGATGTTTCAGTTAAGACGGCACGGGAACATATGAACCATCTTCAAGAGAACTTTATGATGCAAAGGTAACCGCCAGCACCAGAGGGGATTCAGGAATAAAAAGAGGAACAACAGATAAGATCGAAAACAGAGGACGTTGATGCACGAGGGGAGATGAGTCACCTTTCCTCGCAAGATGAATCCAAAGTTCATCTTAACAGTTCACATACATCTGCAATCTGCAAGATAACGATATGTCACACTCACCGTGATTTATTTGTGATGTTGTAGCAATTCAGATTAATCAGATTATCTGTGAGGCTACAATCCACCTCATGTCAGATAGCACAATTAACGAAGGAGTCTGTATCTTTGTAAATGCCGTATATGCTCCTAAAAGCACCACAGAGCCGTTGACACGATATGCGAGATGATCTCGAGACAATCAATAAGATGATTATATGAGCATGAACCTCGTGAGTAGACATTTTATTCATTTACCTACACACCGTATTGAATATGAACCCGATTACAACTCACATAAGTATACTCGTGTGCGCATGTCTCGTCTTTTCTGCAGGAGGATCTTTTGTCAGCAGCGCTGCTGAGCCAACGATCGACATTGAGATAAATAATGAACAGTTCACCGATGGCTCAGAAATCGATGTCAGGTCGAACCCGACTGTCGATATCAGCGTCACCGCTGACACACAAATCAATCTTGTTGAGTTGTACGTTGATGGAGCCGCACGACGGACATTCGACCCCACCAATACCTCACTTGAGAGAGAATTTCAACTACATATTAATAATGGTGAGCACGATATCCAGGTGATAGCTGGTGCGAATGAAACAACAACGATCAACGGTATGATTACCAAAGATGGAGGTGCGCCGTTCATTGGGTACACAGAACCATTTAAGACATCAAATAAAAGCATCCCACCGGATGTAGCAACGGTTCCCCAGGCGCAAGTAAACCTTTCTGGGTATCTCTTCGATGATAGCAGTGTTCAGTCAGTCGAAATTGAGCGCCGATTTAATTACAGTTACGCGGGCTCACGAGAGACGAGTCGAGCAAATCACGAAATTACTGACCCTGGTGATTCATTCCAACAGAAACTCCTCCTAGGAAATGGGGATAATGAAATTACTGCGACGTACATTGATGAGATGGGGAATCAACGTCGACATGACTTTTCATTGGTCGTCGATGATCAAAGAGCTCCACAAATCGATACTAGTGCCCCTACACAAGTTACCGAGCCATCAGCAAGTATCGGTGTGACCGTGACAGATAATGTGAAGATCAAGTCAGTCATAATAACGTCCCCTAATCTCGGGACAAAAACGCTCGTCTTAGACCGTAGTCCAAAACCAAACACAGATCGATTACAAGTAAATGTCCAAGAGAACATCGATCTCAGTGAGGGGAGAAATGAAATTGATATCGAAGCGACAGATGTGAATGGCAATACCGTATCAAAAAAACTCCCTATTGAGTATATTCCAATCATTCAACCAACAATTGAGATTGATGCTGCGAATACAAGAGTTGAGAATAATTCTATTTTTGTGAGGGGGCGAATATTCCAGGGTGAAGTTACACGCGCGTCAATTCAGACACGACCTGAATCAGAAAGTAGTAGTGAAACTGTCGACATCAAGGGCGTGTATACCGGAGATTCAGTTGTAGAGACGGTGACAATCAATCAGACGCTCACACTGGCTCCAAACGAAACAGTGACCGAAATCCGTGTTCTTGCGACCGACTCAGAGGGAATACAGCATGAGCGCTCGGTGTGGGCTAACTCGAACACAGGTGCAATTGGCGACTCTCCATCTGCCGTAGACGATTCATCATCTCTTGATACGGCTCTGACCTCAGAACCATCGCAACAATCAGATACAAATACCGATACCGAAACTAATGATGCATCCTCACAGGCGACCATCGAAACAGACACTCCAGTATCGACCGAAACAGAACCCGATTATGTGACGCCAATATCAACACCAGGATTCGGTATCATCAGATTCGGTATCATCATTACAATTATAGTCATATCGTTCACATTTATTGGTCTTAGTGGTCAGTAGTAACTCATGACACGGTAAACAGCTCAGTGTCGATATGGGGTGAGTCTCTATAGGTAAACGATTCTCTGAGACGTGGGGTTGTCAATTCATTAACTGAGTGAGACAGGTCCCATCCCCATGTGTGCCCAGGGGGCTATGTGCTGAGAATATCGCAACCCTAGAATTGCACATCGGACGTGCGTTTGAGTGTGCAATTATTAGAGATGATACCCCCACTTTCGGCGTAATCACCGCCCATATCTCACCCGTATTTATAACCAATCCGGATATTGCACCGTTGAGTCACCGCATCGACACAGTGATTCAGAGGGTTGTGCAAAAAATGAGAGTAAAATCAACCGATGACCGTGAGCAACTCTGTGGAGCCACGAATGAGCAAGCACACGGAGCAATGCACTCGATGCAGCCGAAGAGAATGGAACTTTCACGACACCGGAGATCGCAGTGACTCTCGATAAGCATGAGCTGCCAGTGAGCTATGACACCACACTATCAGTCGGACCGAGTAAATAACTTATTCATCGGTCTCAGCGTGTTCTTCGTGTCCTAGAAACCGGTTTCGGACATACAACTGGTAATAAAGCCGGATTATTTGCATATTTATACTGTCTAAGAGTGTATAAAGTAGTACTGGAAGACTGCCTGCTTGACTATCTTCGGTAGGTGTAGTAGGCGTCAGTCTCCAGTCAATTCAAGCAGTGCAAGCTCATTCCTGTGATATTGCTCACGACGTGCTAAGACGGTACAATTCACTGAGATGGCTATTCTTGAGACGTTGTATCAGGATACAGCTGTAATATAATACGATATACTACGTGTTTAAAGAAAACCCCCGACAGCTGAATATTTTGACGTGCATGGGTGGCATCGTGATCGTGACGCAGATCGAGTAGACTAAAAAAGAGAAACACAGTCAGCAGATGCTCAGCACTCAGTCAAGATCGCCGTGCTCTCTGTTGCCGCAACGCTACGTTGCGTCAGCGCCTGGATGGTGGACAAGCACCGGATTTCATTATCGAGTCGTGTCATAGGGCAGTCACATAGTAGAAATTTACAAACACGGAATGTCTGTTTACACCTCTCGCCGAATTATTCGGTATGCAGCGAGCCCGATTGCCGCGACACCGAGGAGTCCGGAACTCAAGACAGAAGCGGCGTTTACTGTGGAAAGATATAGCCCGCTGCTGAGGCTCGCCACGAGGACTAGTCCAGGGCTGCGAGCCGCGCCGGAACAGGATCGATCCCTGTCTGTTTGATGTGGGGAAACATAGAGAGGGGGATCAGCGTTAGCAAGAGGAAGATAATATACGACCCAGCCTGATCATAAGGTGACGGATTCCACAGACCAGTGACTGCAAGCCCAGTGATCATAATGCTCCCAGCGATGAATATGTGCTGGGAGAACACGACTGAGTCTGTTCGTGAGGCTCCAACGGATGCTAACTAGGCTGACAGGAGCGACCACGAGACAAATGAAAGCGAGTACAGGCATTATATTGTATAACCGCTCCATCAAAAGCATCAGTATTATAACTACTGCCGGAAAGATGAGCAAGTCGGGCGGGGACGTGACGTCGAGTGGGCAAACCGGCTTATTTCATTGATCCAGAATAACAAAATGTACGCGAAGGTAATCCCCACAGAGATTATAATCAACGAGACGGTGATGAGTTCGATACCTGTCGGCTGGAGCGATTATACACTGTCATGCAAATCTAGACCCCTCCAGCCACCAATCCAGAGCTCTTGAAATATCATCACTGGGTTGAAAAGATTATCAGAGGATTGGATGGCAGCGGGAAGTCCAGTTACCAACTTCGTTTCCAGATCAGCAAGCTGAGGTGATATCTCTGGGATATCCGGAAACAGATCAATATGATTAATTACGGCGGCGCCCACGGCAGCAATAATCAGCAATTTGGGGAGCAAATATAATTCGTCAAGAATCCCAATAATCATTCCGGTGAGAAGGCAGACGACAAGCGTCGAAATCACGCTTGGACTGGCATCCATTAGTGTGAGTTGCCACAGGCAGTGCACGATCGTAGCAGCGACAGCGGTGTGAGCCACCAGGTATGAAAACATGATCGTTGACTGTCACGATCTCCACACTCACATTCGCGAAAACGAGCTCGTTCCGTTGTTATTTGATTATGTCGGGAGCAACGAGATTGAAACACAAAGTCGTCTCTCCCGGGTTGACATGGAGAGATCAAAGCTACATACAGTCACAGGCGTGGATGCATCTGGTTCACCCGCGAGATCAATATTATCCTCCAGTTCACGGAGTCGATCAACCACCGCTCATTCGTCAATGGCAGACGACAGGAATACTACCCTTACCCATTCCGAGTCTACTGGGTCTTTCAAAATCGGTCTCTGCGCTATCATCGTCATATCAATACTCCTGTCGGTCGGGTTTCTATTGACTCTCCCGTAGCGATATCATAACATGGCTGAAATTCCAAAAGAGAGTGTCTGACGTAGGAAAGGTAGAGACAGGAGGGTTTCAATTCGTACCGTAACTGCCAGAGCTGGTATTCTCCGGCAAGCATCGCAAACCCGGACCCGGACCCGGATCTGGACAGTATCAATGTATTGTCCCTGAGATGCCACTACCTCAGTGAAAAAGACTGTTGAGAATAACTCGGAATATTGGGTAAATAATTGACACACTTAGACGCACAGGTACGAATGCGGATATGGATATATACACCACCCTTTGTCTCCCGGCACGCACGCTGAGAAGGGAACCTATCGCTGTACTATGATTAGGACTATGAATGGTGGTCTATCATTGTCACTGAGACACTCCTGTCCGGTTGCGGTTGTGGTTACATCACGACCATTATCAATGAGGAACCCGGTTGCAATTCATTATATGGACGAATTTGGTTGGAAATCCGTGGGATTAACAGGGGATATAACAAAAATAAAATAAATAGACATAGTGAGTTCTCACGGAGCGTTTGAGATATTGGTGATTGGGACGGTCATTTTAATTCTAGCTGGAGGTGGTCTTGCCGTCACAGCAACACTCAGCGACAGCTCAGTCTCTTCAGAGGTTAATGTCCAGATTGCCCGTCAGTTCGTTGTGCCACAACTTGGCGATATCAATCGAAGCGACATTCAGACATCGTCGCAAGGTCGCCTGAGTGTCTTTCGGACACAAAACGGCACAACGCTCCGAGTGATTGAAGAAAACACCGAAGCCAACTCGCTCACAGTGACGGTCCCAATCGAAAACGATGGAACGGACCGAGGGACGACTCGTCTTTCGACTGACTCATCGACGACACCGTTTACAATCGATACAAAAACCATCTCCGAATCGTTTGCCAATAACTCAACATTCGCCCGAACGGTGAACCACACAGTCATTAGTGATACGGACGCGCTTGTCGAGTTACCATCGACAGTTGGAAGCGAACCACGAGCAGTCAATGTGACACTCACATACGATACAACACCAGCCTCACCACTCACAGCAACGTTCAAACTCACATCGACGGATAGCCGTGTCAACATCCAGCCAGGCGACTCATTCGATGGTGGGGGAGGGAATAACGGCGGTGACAGTGGTGGTGACAGCGGCGGAAGCGGCAGTGGTAGTGGAACCAGCAGCACTGATCCGTTCTCGCCTGCGGCGTCGGCAGTTGTGACCGACGGACTCAAAATTATCAATCCAAACGAGACTGATCCAGATGACCCAATACTGGTCTCCCGAGGAGATGTCGAAGCCGTCGGGAGTTCCATCGATCTCGACGGTGATAGGAGATTCGAACAGCCGTTTGTTAACTCGTCTGGGGCGCTCAAAACGGTCGAAGCCAAAAACACGAGCACAGGCGTGCAGATACGAAATGAGACGACACTAGTCCCTGCGAGTTCCCCAAACTCGCCACGGAGCTCAAAGACAATCATGACCGCTGGTCGATTCAACGGCAGCGAGACATCGATATTCTACGCCTCAACGAACGAGGATATAGTGCGTGTCGGCGCGTCTGGATCCACAAAAATCGTTACGGCTGAGCAAAGCAAAGCCGTCTCTGAGATTGGCGATGTTGACGGTGACGGAGTTGATGAGCTTGCATTCACCGATGGCAGTGCGAATCTCAAATATCTCGAGCCAAGTGGGTCAGTCGAGACATTCGGCACCGGCGCCGGGTCAAACAATGGAATCGGAGTGGATGGACTCCTCGACGTGGACGACGACACAGCACAGGAGCAACTGTTCGTTGGTGGTTCGAACAATATCAACGCTATCGACGCGAACGACGGCGGGAGTCCAACCAAACTAACCTCAAA
>NZ_KE356561.1:3211036-3216503 GCF_000415985.1 Haloquadratum walsbyi J07HQW2 | reverse complement strand
AGACAGTCGTCTTTAATGAGAAGAACCGAACCAAACTTCGATCCGTTCGTCCGAATACGAACCAAGAGTTTGGCACGAATATACAAACAAAGTTGCTCGGACCACAGACACAGTTGTTTGGCGATTCATGAGCAGAGATTCCGTTTATCGGCAATAATAAGCGACTCACGGCTGTCAATCAGTCTGGGAACGTTCGGACGCTTCTCAACAAATCCGAAAATGGCGGAGTGGATCTCCGAGAGGGTGTCCGCCTTGGCGTTGCGGACATAGATAGCGACGGTCGCACTGCGGTGATCTTCTCCGATAATAATGGTCGGATCCGGCGATACGAGCCCGAAACCGATGAAGTAAACACAGTGTTGTCAACTAGCGGTGTGGACGCTCACAGCATTGGTGGGTTAGCCGACTTCGATAGTGATGGGTCACGCGATGAATTGGTCTTTACTGATACAAACAAGAATGTCCGTATTCTCCAAACAGACACTGGGACTGTCGAAACGACAGGGTTTGCAACAAAGAATAAAATCAAAATTGGCTCACCAGTTGTCGATAGCGGGAGCGTCAAACTCCCGGCTGTGAACGCGGATGAGTCGGTAGTCCTCGTCAATCGAACCGGAGGCACGCGGACACTAACCACAGAGGGTCAACCAACTGGGGGATTAGCAACAGTTGACATTGATGATGATAACACCACTGAGATATTGTTCGCTAACGGAAATAATAACAATCGTATCAATGTCGTCGAATTCAATGGAAATACAACAGAGCTGACCTCCACTCCGAACAAAGCCGACGGTAATACCGGGGTCAGTTGACGACCGCTGTGCATACTGAGCACTCCTCTGCTACGGGAGCAATTCAATTGTGTTCTCTCAGCGCTTCTTATTGGTTATGAATATGACCAGCGTCGTTGATTCAATAATCGGAATTGGGGCAACCAACAAATAACAGGTCGTCTCACCTGGAACAGCCTGTCATATGCACTTTTGATTTGAAGCCTCTCAGTTCGGGTCGACACAGGCTCTGTGAGGACTTTTCTTGAAAGGATATAAACAACCAACAACCGACAGCTAAAATTATCGACTGCGTTATTGACAGTTGAAAACACAACGGACCTCAGAGTAATATTGCAACGCAGAATACAGGCACATTAGTACACAATATCCAGTTTATAATAATTACAACTGATTCAATGTGTTCATGCGCGCTACATGACACTATCTATTGGCACAGCTGACATGACTATCCGCACGATATTCAATTCTATTGGTATGCTGTTAGTCCTCGTGAATTCGGCTATCGAGGGTGGCGCTGGGGCCATGGTCGGGACTCCTTGTCCAACAATAACTGAACCCGGTGTCTCTCACATTGATCACTCACCCACTCTGGGACAAGCGTCGTCCATCAGCGGTAATGAAGCTCATATAGAATAATCCGCCCCAGACCAGACCCGCATCTGCTCTCGGGGACACATCAGATATTGTCGGCGACAGTACGGCTGATATTCCATACCTCACTAAGGAAGGAAGGAAGCAATCCGATTTTCGCAACCACTGTTGGGAACAGCGAAGACACAAAAATCCCGAAGAGCAATAGCACCACCCCCGAAATTGATCCGAATAAGCCAACGCGGATCGCAGTTGGTGAGTGGCAACCAGCAACCCTGTCAGGGAAACTCATTCTCGCTGAGAGTAATCAAGGAAACATTGCTGGCGTCGATGCAGATGGAAACGCCGAGGTGATCGCCAAGCCCGGTAACGGCTGTAATGCTGTGATGGGCATCGCTGATATTGACAATGATGGAACTGATGAGATGATTTTCTTTGATGGATCCCAAGAAATCCGCTACCTCAATCAGGACGGCAGTACGGAGAAAGTCCAAACAGGCGGTGTCGGAAGTAACAACGGGACTGGAATTGGTCCGCCTGCAGATTTTGACGGGAATGGCGTTCCGAGAATTCCATCTATTAATGGGAGTCAGAATCCAACACTCATTACAGTCGATGGAAACAAAACGATTCTGAATAAGAATGGTGTCGCAAGGAAGGCTGGAGTCACCCCTGTCGATATTGATGCTGACGGCGATCTCGAGCTCTTATTCTTGGGTAATGACGGAGGGAAGATACGATACGTCGACGATGTATTAGGCTCCAATACAATCAAGACACTCAGAGCAGATGGGAACACAATAACGCCTGTCGAGAAGATCGGGTTAGGATTCGGCAGAAAGTGAGAGCGATAGCGATAGCGACCAGATTTGTCCCCGGCTACTTTGAGTCGTTCCTCCCCGAGACTTGTCAGAGGATTCGCGCTCACCGGATGAATGCTCACAGTCGAGAGCGATTGAGGAAAGCCATACTAGCAGTCTATAGCTCAGTTCTTTCAGAAAGATTGCATACGCACAATTACAATGAGTTAGTTGTGTCACTACAGTAGTCACTTGCGTGATAAATAATCGCATGACTGCGTTCCCTATTTTATTCATGTAAGCAAACATATCAGATTGAATACCCTGTGTTCACGGAGAATATCACCGTCGTGTCACTCGCAAAGAGTAATCAAATACGGCAGGTGACCCTCCGGAGTGAGGCACAGAGTCGACTCCCCCACTCCCGGGAATGTTTATACAGTGTTGTATAAACTCAATCGGTAATGCAAGTGTCTCTGGAGTAAGGAGGAACGTGATCAACACGGGAGCAGGGGTGTCTTGTCTATGAGCCGGGGCAACTGAAGCCATCAGGCGCGAGATCCCCGACTCGTGAAAACACTTAGCCGGATACTACTTCAAGTTAACTGTTAACGCAACACACATTAGAGTAGAGATCGTTGTCTGGAACCGTTTTTCGCAACGTTATTACTATTGAGAACTGAATTCGCCCGAAGAAAATATTCAAACCTCGGAGCAACCCTTCCTGCTACGATGGGAATCGCCAATGAGACAGGACCGAATGAGCATCTGCTGAGTGCTGATATAGCCGTATAGATTCTCCCTGCCGATATCCGGCGGTTAAGATTTCCGGGGGAACTGTCTGTCCATACTTTATTGTTCGTACTTGTATCACTCCCGACGGGTTCAAATAAATGTAGTCTCATGCCCATGCTACATTTTATTACAACCAAAATCCAGAGAACAATGAGATAGCAAGCTCGTGTTACATAAAGAGGCATTTGAGAACCTCCTCGATCATCGGGTTCTGACGAGGGGGATTAGCAACCCTGACGGCGTTTGTAACGCTCACTATTGCCCATGATTGTACGGCTTCTTTTTATGAAGAATGCCATCTCAGTCTGTTAAGATGGGAACGGTTTTTTCAGAAATCGAACACAGCGAATGAGTTCATTAGCTTTGATGCTACCCTGCATATCTGCGCTGAAGTAGTCGGTGGCACCAATAGTCCGAATATGATCAGTGGACATCAGTTCAATCTCGCCATCCACAGCGACGAGCACAGAAGGACAATTACCACCAGGATCAGCTTCACCAGCACTTCCATCAAGTGTGCCGCGATTGCGGACAACGAGTCCGGCGATCTTCTCTGCAGCGATAGACAAAGTTGGGAACTTTGCTCTCAATGCCGGTGACTTCTCCATATCACGATGTCTAACTATTGCACCGATTTCGATTTCATCACCACTGGTGTCAAGATAATCAAGCCCGTCGAGCCCGTTTGTATCAATAATATGATTTGAGATAGTAATTGGTTTGACATTTCAATCTCAAGTGACTGATTCCCTGTCATCAGTTTCACCTCTGGGAGGTCAGCAAGCGATTTCATCGCTTTTGAAACACTGTCTGGGAGATGATATTCGATACTCACCTGAGCTTTTCAGTTAATAATAATATGTTAGTAATGCACATACCACTTGTACGATGTAATGGTGAGATTACTTGTATGAACCTTACTCCGAATTACTGTCTTCACCTGTACGTGAGTGAATAGGTCCGGTTCGCTCACAAAGCTGTCCACCTTCTCGATCATTGCTCACTGCCAGAATCTCGCTTACGATGCTGAGTGCAATTTCGACTGGCTCACCACCACCGAGATCGAGTCCAACTGGGGCTGCAATCCGATCAAGGTCTGCTGTTGTAAGCTGTGCATTATCTTTTAAGAGTGAGTCACACAGTTCTTTAAATCGCTCACGTGGACCCATGACCCCGAGATATGGTATTTCAGTCTCAGAAAGCAGCGTCTCAACAGCCAATCGATCATCTAATAAATTGTGTGACATCACAATAGCATATGTATTTTCAGCATTGCCGACATGAGTGGCAACCTCGGTTGGATGTCCAGTACTAATACTGTCCGCCGGGACCGATGATCTATCAACTGCTCCACGTCCAGAGTGTACATGAGTTGTGAAGCCGACCTGATTAGCTAGTTTAGCCATCGGTGTGATATCTTTTTGTCCGCCGAATATGAGCAAGTTAGCAGTAGGTGTGAGCCCATCAATTAGTATTTGTGTTCCGTCAAGTTGAGTTATCTGAGTCTGGTTTGTGGAGTGAACACGCTCAATAGTGTCACTGAATGAATCGATTAATTCATTAGGTATCTTGTGACGATTATTAACATTCTGTTGTGTATCATTCATAATAACAGTACGACTTCCTTTTGGGGTTGAGCTTTCAGAGTCAGTGACAGTTGCAACAGTCACTGGATCGCCATCAGCTACTGCCGTGAGCGGATAGTCCCAACTTGCATCTAATGGCTCAACGAGCAGTTCAATAACTCCATTACATCCTAGACCAAGCCCCCAGGTCTCAGTATCATCCTGTATAAGATCAAAGACCTCAGTGCGTGGTTCATGAGTGTCAATAACATCATGAGCGATATCCAAGACTGCATCTTCCAAACACCCGGCAGTGACGGCACCGTAACTATCTTTATCCGCTGAGATTAGCATCTTAGCTCCCGGTCGACGATATGCTGAGCCCTCAACAGACACAATGGTAGCAACAGCCGCTCGCTGTCCTGCTTTGCGTAGGCTTCGCATCTCCTCACGAAGATCCTTCTCTGTGGCACTCCAGGGATCATCAGTATCTACGTGTGACATGTTCACCATATCGATGTTCCATGTTGATGACTTCACTGGAACAGCATATGTGGATACTACAGCACATCGGATGATGATATGACGAAGATGTATTATCATACACTGTTAGGTGATCATGTGCAATATCAAGCTGATACACGGCACCAGATCAGAATTCTCTGTATGACGACGTCTGCCGAATTAATCGGAGTATCGAAGAGGTGTTGAAATTCGATTTATATCTCAACTTCAGTCACGGCTCGTAATCGCCTTCCGAAGGAACCAATGTTCATTTTATATGCAATGATGATAGAATTCGGTCTGTCCTCCCTGTAGACCCAGAACCCTGGACTCAGTTGAGGCAGGTAATATAACATGAACTATGTTGACATCATGAATAAGGGCGCTAAATTGTGTTCATGCTGAAAACCCACAG
>NZ_KE356561.1:3209628-3210986 GCF_000415985.1 Haloquadratum walsbyi J07HQW2 | reverse complement strand
AGGTGCTGCAACAGTTGCATGACCCAGATTAAGTGTTCCATTGCGAACTGTTGCATCTAGCCGATTGGAAGTGCCCACAAAGTCTGCAACAAAACTGTTCGCTGGAGCTTCATAGATTTCATCCGGTGTTCCAACCTGCTCAATGTGACCGTTATTCATAACGGCAATCCGATCACACATTACCATTGCCTCAGTCTGATCATGAGTCACGTATAGTGAGGTAACATCGATATCATCGAGTAACGAGCCAATCTCCTGTTGTAATCGGGTCTTGAGCTTGGCATCTAAGCCAGTCATCGGTTCATCAAGTAACAACACACGGGGCTCAATCGCCAACGCTCGAGCAAGCCCGACTCGCTGTTGTTGCCCACCTGAGAGTGTTGTTGGGTCACGGTTGCCCATCTCACCGATATCAAGCAGTGTGAGTAGTTCCTCCGCTCGTTCAGCACGCTGTTCTTTCGGTATCTCTCGCATTTTCAAGCCGAATTCGATATTTTCCTGGACGGTCATGTTATTGAACAGCGCATATGACTGAAACACCAACCCGACATTACGCTGTTCAGGTGGAACGTGCGTCATCTCTTCACCATCGAATAAAACTTGACCTGAATTCGGTGTCTCAAATCCTGCGACCGTTCGGAGCGTCGTTGTTTTGCCACACCCAGACGGACCTACTAATCCAATTGTCTCTCCTGGTTCGACAGTTAATGAGACAGTGTCTACAGCGACCGTTTCATCGAATTGCTTCGTGATATTATCAATCGTAACACGTTCAGCCATTTATCTGACACCTCCAACCGAAAAGCCACTTTCACCAATATAATTCAACAGCGCGGTCACCACAGCGACAATCACAAAGTAAATTGAGATGGCAGCTGCAGCTCGTAAAAACGGATTATTCGAAATATTCTCAAATAAGAACAATGAGAATGGGCGTGGACCACTAGAGTATACGACATATGAGAAATTAAACTCCGCAGCGGCGAGTGTCCAACAAATGATTGATCCTGAGATAATCCCTTGTTTGGCGCCTGGAATAATGACTCGTAAGAAGGTAGTCGTCCAGGAAGCCCCGAGTGAGCGAGCACTCTCTTCCATGCTTCTCAGGTCCATCGACTCAAATGAAGATTGAACAGCGAGTACCATATATGGGATCTTCAAAAGCGAATATCCCAACACAAGCGCAATAACGCTTGGGAGACCGGGATATGTCTTCAGGAAGGCAATACCGAGGATAATCCCGGGAACGATAGGCAATACAGCAAATGTGTTCACTAATCGTCGACCAGGGAATTCATATCGGGTCACCGCATACGCAATCGGAACACCGGCGAGCAAATTGATGACGACACCAAACA
>NZ_KE356561.1:2973192-3209578 GCF_000415985.1 Haloquadratum walsbyi J07HQW2 | reverse complement strand
CAGAACGGGCGAACCGCCACAAAAAGCGATTCAAATGTCGTGAGTGCGAACACCAAGACCACGCCGACCGTGGCGCTGGTGTGAGTGTCGCGCAGAAGTGGCTACGAAAGCAAGACAATCGAAATGTGCCTGCTCTCAACACACTCCCGCAGGTGCGGAAATGGGAGTTGCGACGGCAGGCATCGGGGCCTGTGGACGGCCCGACCGTGACCCACCACACCGCTCAAGGCCACCAGACCGATGGTGTGTCGGGTGTGTCCGACCAATCCACGGGAAGAAGCTCCGGGGCTTGACCCCGGAGCAGTTCACAGCTTTTGCAACTTCACGTAGTTCAGTGGGAAATCGTTCGTAGAACCGTTGATCATTAACTCGGCTTGTTGGACCTACAATACTCGCTGAACCTAAGACAGTGTCCTCAGTACCTGTTGATGGAGTCGCGACACTTCGGAGACTAGGTAATCGCTCTTTATCATCGTACATTTTCGACTATTGTGAGCGTCGTTTGGACTGCATTCACCGGTTTCAATGAAAAATTCCATATCAGACACATACAGATTAGGTTGAATTCAAAAAGTTGGTTCCAGTTGTCACGCCGCTGTGAACTATACCCCTGTTTTTAGTTTCAAAGCCATGTTTGGTCCCTTTATGATAGTCGTATTCATATCTTGAAAATCCAGAATGAGCATGTGGGTCAATAGATCCGGGAATAAGATAACTTCCGTCTGGGTCAATTGTCTACTCGGCTTCACGCAAATTTGGAAGGGAACTACCCGAAATAATTGATCCGCTCTTAATAGCGACTCCGCCGATGAATATCTCAGTCGGTGTTATGACTTTGTTATTGATAATACTCAAATCAGCAGTCGATATAACATATTCCGATTCGGTCCAATTAATTTAAGATTACTGTGCGATTGATATCATCGGATAAGATTTAATTCGACTTTTTCAGCTAACTGTTCATGACACTCTTTCGGGTGTGTTGGATGGATCGTCACTGGCTTGTGATGGTTTTTACTCTGAATGATCAACGCATATCGATTAGTATAGGTTCGGTAGAGACTTCCCAGACCGACTAGAGCAAAACAAAGTCCGATGAGTGGATTTTGTGTCAACATAATGTATCCACCAACACCTGCAAGCAGGATACTCATCACCGCCATGTCCCACTGGAGCGTTCGAAGCCCGATCTCAGCAATATCTTCTTTATATATTTTCTTATAATCGTCATCATCGTCGTTGATAATTATAGCCTCAGCAGAATAACCAACCCATCCAGATGAACGCAGGGGCATCTCCGCAATTAGTGTGTCATCAAGCTCTAAGTTACCCTTAATTTGTCTGGTATTTTTCGAGTGGGTGTCCTTACTCATGATTGCTGCACTCACAATATATACAGTTACGTCTTATTTTGAACCAATGATGCCGGTCATCAATCGTCGGCAATTTCTTGATCTGTCGTTTCACCTCGTGAGAGCACACGTTCATATGACGGCTGGAAGGCGTCTTCATCCTCAGTAATCTCTCCCCAAGCAGTCAAACCGCGCTCCTCATCTGTTCCGGGAATTGTATTATCAAGAATAAATGCCGCAATCCCACCGACTGCAATTTGGGTTCCAAGGACGATGCTAAGTGTTTGAGCAACTTCTGGGACTCCAAGCACTGTCCCCAGTACCGGCACATTTGAGAGACCCGCTTCTAAAGCACCAGACTCTAGCCCATTCATATACCGTGGAATCGAAAGACCAGCAAACAATCCAAATCCGACAACGAATATATTCCGGTTCTGATTCATGTCGACGTGTTGAAGTTGTGAGAGTCCAACACCGACGATCTGGGCAAACATTGCTAAGAAAAGTCCACCGACGATAGCGTTTGGAATAGTGGTGACGAACGCACCAAAGTATCCGACATATCCAACTAAGATCATCACAACAGCACCAATCTGGACAACATATCGAGAGGCGACACCGGTGATACCGATTGCGCCAACGTTCTCAGTATATGACGTAGAGCCGTTACCGGTTCCCATGATTCCTGCAAACAGATTACCCAATCCTTCCATGCCAAGCCCATGATTAACCCGCCGGGAGTTGGGTGCACCTTCGCCAGCCATCCGGGCAACAGAATGATAATCGCCAAAGCTCTCGATTGCTGAGGCAAGCATCCCTGCGATCATTCCTGCTGCAAATGAGGTAGTGAATAGTGGTGTTCCCCACTGGAATGGCGTAATCGCACGCACTGGTGGTGCGCTAGCAATTGAGCCGAAACTCACAATATTTACGATTCCTGCAATGGAGAGCGCAGCCGCGATCAAATATGCAAGTCCAAGTCCTAATAATACCGGAAAGAGGTTGAATACCCAAGAGTAATTATCGATATACTGTGAGAACAGCACAATGAGCGTGAGCGTCAATCCAGTCAAATACCAATTTTGTGAAGCGCTCGTAATCTGTGGAACGCCAACAAGCGCCAATCCAATCAGTGCAATGACCACTGCAATAACAGATGGTCCGATATATCGTTTCAATCGACCAAAAATACCAAGATAGCCTATGAGAACCTCCAATATGCCAGCAATAATAATAGCCCCCTGAAGTTCTCGCATCATCACCGTTGGTGCAGCATTACTGGAAGCAAGAACCCCGATGATCGCTAGAGCCGGACCAAGCATAGAAAATGTTCCACCTTGAACAATTGGATACTTATTCCCAATCGTGGTTTGTGCCAGTGTCGCAATGCCAGAGACTACAAAGAATGTCCCAACGAGCTGTGCAGTTTGCGATGCATTAAATCCGAGCGCACCAGCTAAAACAAGTGGGATGGCAATTGTAGACCCGACCATTGTAAGCCAGTGTTGTGTCCCGAGCAAAATCGACTGTAAAAGGGGTGGTTTATCATCAATACCGTACGTTACCATTCCGCCGTCTGTCTCAGCGTTATTATTTTTGTTTTCTTTAGACATGTCTTATGAGAACAATCTATGTGATGAATACACACTCACATATTTTGTTAATACTAACTGCTAATTAAACAGATGAATAAATCTGATGGTGAGATACGGTCTCTATCAAAAGCGAACGTTGAGATGTATCTATAATAATTCATATATTTATCTCAGTGTCTACTCGGACACAAGCGTAACTAACAATTCAATACTCGGATATCGGTAATACCGACAAATCGCCTGCATGATGGCTAAATAGTAAATCTGTGTATTCATTTCAAATGCATCTAACTTATTCATCGGTATATCATGCCTACTATAAGCTGTATAATATCATATATATGACTATGGAACTATTTGACAGCCAACCCGTGGGAAAAATATATTTTACAGAATTACAAGGAGTATGCCCCGAGGTTGAATCCGACAACCCGTGACACAAACCATTACATAGACATACCGATGATTAACTGACAGCGATGGAATACAGTCACCGCTACCTCGCATACCTGACATGGGAGGTAGCCGGTGACCTAGAATATCATATTGACACTCATCGCCAAGCATACAACTACACCCTGTATGAGTATGAAAACGTGGACGCCGACAATATCGGCTCCGCGTACATACACCACCACTACCACCACTATCGACTCCCCGACTGGAAAGACGAGTTCCCCATCTTCTCAGAGGCAGAAGTCAATTCGAAGGCTCTACGACGAACCGTCGCGCGATTCTAACAGAACCTCGACAGCCTTTCCGAGCAGAAACAAACCGGGCGAAAGGTCGAGAAGGTCAACTGGAAGTGGAAGTCGCCGCGGGAGTTCCAGAGTCTGACGTTTTCTCAGTCTGGCTTCGGGCTCACAAACACGAGTGGTCGACACGCGACACGACACTCCGGCTCTCCAAAATCGGAGACATTAAGCTCAGCTCCGTTACCATCGAGACATCCCAGATGAAGCGGACCTCAAAGAGTCACGCTCAAGAAAGAGACGACCAGTGAGTGGTTCGTCTCTTTCGGCCTCGAAACCAACGACGCTGACCTTCCCGAGAAGCCCGGCGTGAGATCGGTGGATACGATCAATAGCGTTGGGATTGATCTCGGCATTCTCAGCGACACTACATCCAAACCTCGAACGGGAAGACGGGACGGTGGATTAGCTCGATCTCGAAGACGAGTACGAGCGGCTTCGCCGCAAACAGCGTAAACTCTCGCGGAAACAAAAAATCTCGAGCAGCTACATGAACTTTCTCGGGGTTACATCAGTATCAAAGCCCCGACTCCGAGGCTTCGCAATTCAACGACACGATTTGACTTGCAGACACCAACTGAGGTGATCCCCATCCAATTCCCCATCGGTCTCCGCAGCGGTCCCAGTCGCAGGACCAACCTGCACGACATGTATCCCATGTAGTTTGGCTTTGCTTTGTACTCCAGCACCAGCATCTCGATGAACTGTCGCCATGCAGCATCCTGGTTATTTTTGACGTTCTGGCTGGACACATCCGTTGGCTTCACGTCCAATCCAAGTCTTCGACGAACACAGCATTATACTCGGTTATTAACCATGTCGTGAGTTTCTACTGGAAATTGTTGACCTTCTGGGCGATTGATCGATTTGCCTTAGCGACCTGCTAACGTTGGTGCTCCCGACTGTTACTGCCTTGCGTTGTTCTTTCCGTGAAAACGACTGTTGCTCACGGCGGAGGCGGTCGTGCTCTTCGTCCTCAATCAGATCAAGACAGTCAACACTATCAGTATCACTTGTGTCGATGTAATTCTGGATGCCGAGATCAATACTAACAGAATCGTCACCATTCAGTTCACCAATCGGTGTTCTCAACGGGAGTGCATTATCGGGCATCTCTAGCCCGAACGTGACGACCCACTCACCGGTGCGGTGGCGGTCGATTCGTGCTTGATTGTGACCTCTTTGATGATTGCGTTCGGCGGAATATCTCGATGATACCATACCGGATCGGGTTGGGATATCACCAATCCCAGAGACAGAGAGCCAAAGTGTCGCTCGCTGACCGCTCGTGTGTGTGAGCTTGAATTCAGATTGCGACTACGTCAGACTCCGAAACTCTCGTGGTGGTTTCCACCGAAGCATCCCGATCCCAACCGCCTGCCCGTTTTGCTTCAGTTCGGAGAACCCACTCAGGGTACTGTAGAACCGCTTGACCGTCCTGTTACTTGCAGTGCTTTGGACTAGAGTGGACTTCGCTGAACACCGGACATTCGTCTGTCCACTGTGTGAGGCGGTTGTGGTGTGGTGTTGGGACGCCGACCCGATATTCGCCGTTTCAGTATCAATAGTCTGGTAGTCGTAGCGGGTATAATTGTAGGCTTGGCGGTGAATATCACTGTAGGATTCCGCGTCCGGTCTGAGGTGAGCCCTCCCCGGTCGGGATAGGCCTGATAGCGGAACGTGTACTTCAGTGGTATACATATCTAGTCGCATTACTGCGTATACTTATTATGCCTTGTATCAGTGTCATGTTGGCTTCATCCGCGGCCATGGGGTCACATCAGTATCAAAGCCCTGTGGTATTCGCCGTGTTCAGCTGGTAAACTATCGCTCAGCGAGTTGTTCGAGCGTGTCGCACCGACTTTGAGATGCAGAGTATTATGCGCTCTCTGTGAGAGAAAATAGCAATCAACACATCGGCTAATGTAATCATATTGTGTAATAATCCAAGGAAAGCACTGCTAATCTGAGTATCCAGTATTTTATACTAGTACGGTACGTTAGTGTTATCGCGATAATGGACTATGAAGAAATAGTTTCAGAGATCAGTGACGATGGAACGTTTGGGTGGGTTCTGGATCACTATCCAGAATGTATTATGATTACAGCTGGTCCTGCACATGAGAAGCCAGAGGAAGAAATTCTGTTTGTCAACAAGTACTTCGAGCAGATGACTGGGTACTCAAAACAAGAAGCACTTGGAGAGACGCCGAAAATGTTACAGGGTGAGGAAACCAGTCAACATGTGATTGATAAGCTGACGGAAAGTCTATCTGAAGAAGGACGCTTTATTGGGGAAACAACAAATTATCGAAAGAGCGGTGAAGCATACAAAGTCCGATGGTCGATTGATGCGCTTCAACCGACCGAGGATTCGGGTGTGACACATTGGATTTCTATCCAGCGTGATATGAGCGATGATCCGTTGACCAACGGTTTTCTTTAAATTGGCACTAAACGATAGAATCGTGAGATGCCACCACAGTGTATTTTTTATTTACGGTGACAGACCACATTGTACTCGTTTGAGGTAGTTTGCGAGACCATGTCGAGCAAGCGACGATATGAACGCAGACCTGTTTTTCATCGAATTTTAGTGAAAAGGACAACACCATTCGAATGATGACTACTGTATATATCACAGCCCCGAGAGGGACAGCGAGTGAACTAGCCAAATTTCTGGTTGAGGAACGATTAGCTGCATGCGTGAATATCGTTGATTGTGATTCCACTTATCGATGGGAAAATGAAATGTATGAAGATGAGGAGGAGGCTATCTTATTCGCGAAAACAACAGCAGAGCGATATCCAGAATTGAAAAGAGAGCTTACTGAACGGCACACAAACGATGTGCCCTGCATCGAACGGTTTGATCAAATTGATGTTATTGACTCATTTGCTAACTGGGTAGAAACTGAAACGCGATAGCTCGTGGTGGAACTCATGAGTACGTCGAAATCAGTTACTAATTATACGATCATGCTCTCAGGCTCTAATTGAGGTCCAGATTATCGGTAAGTATGTTTCCGCCTTTGGAGATTGCATGCCATCATCTGTATTGCAAATGAAGCCAACTTCAAACGTCCCGAGTTCTATATTTATACTATGTCTGAAAGTCGGATTAGTAATGATGTACCGGAAAGCGATGAAGAATGGCGTGACGTGCTGAATGAAGAAGAGTATCATATCCTGCGTGAAGCAGGCACTGAGCGCGCAGGCACATCGGATCTATTGAAAGTCAGCAAAGACGGTGTATTTCGATGCGCTGGTTGTGACTCAGAACTGTTTCAGTCAGATGAGAAATTTGAGTCCGGAACCGGGTGGCCAAGCTTTTGGGCTCCTGCTGATACAACTGCTGTTGAGACACGACCCGACCGCAGTCACGGAAGAGTTCGAACTGAAGTCATCTGTAGTACCTGTGAAGGTCATTTAGGTCATGTATTTGACGATGGACCAGAGCCAACAGGGAAGCGCTACTGTATTAATGGCAAAGCACTGGATTTTGACGAATAACACACTGTTCAAATTTAATCTATCATACACTTGTGACGCTAACACCAACACTCATTGAGGAGTATGATCGTGCTGCGCTGGGTCATGACGAGACGGAGACTGCAACCTTCGGTTTGGGGTGTTTCTGGGGACCAGAGGCGCAATTCGGTGCAGTCGATGGTGCTATCCGGACACGAGTTGGCTACGCCGGTGGGAGGAAGTCTGACCCGACGTATCACAATCTTGGAGACCATACTGAGGTGTTTCAGGTTGACTACGATCCAACAGTCCTTTCATATCAACAACTGTTGAGTCGGGCTTTCGAGAATCATCGACCAAATCAGCAGATAAGAAAAACACAGTATCAGAGTCTCATTCTGCCAGCGACATCAGAACAGCGAGAAACGCTCAATACATTCCTTGGAGAACGTGGTTTTACTGCCGACGCTATTGGGACTCGTATTGAGCCCCTCTTTCGATTCTATCTTGCAGAAGATTATCATCAAAAACACAGTCTTCGTACGGATCCAGCACTATCGGATGTGTTTGATGAGATTGGATATGATGATGAAACGCTTCGGGAGTCACCCGCCGCTGCGAAGCTCAATGGTCACGCGAGTGGGCATGCAATCTCTAAGGATGATCACCTCCAGACAGCGCTCGGTAGAACGGTCTGAGAGCAACTATCAAGTAGGTGCGAAATCGCTCAGATCAATTGTCACGCACTGTTCAACATATTTGAGTGGAGTCCCCTTCCTCAAGGAGTGAGCAAAGCGAACGAGTAGGGAGCGGTAGTTGACGTGAGCATTCATGACCGAAAATACGTATTCATTTTTGATCTAGTAGCAACGGCAGATCATAGTGATCAGGATGTTGCGTTATTCGTTGCTGACGATTCCGAAGCAGTTGGTGTCGTTACTGTTGTGTTGCGCTGGATGCTCTCAATCGTCGCGGTTTGATTTTCCGGAACTTGAATCCGGTCAATAACGTTTCCATTCTCGTCGCGAACAACAATTACATATCCAATATTATCGCTACCTGAGGCAGTCGTTGCGGTCCCGGTCTGCTCTGCGCTATCGTTATTTTGATCTGCAACAGGAGTAACTGACGCGCCGGCAAGGAACGAGACGACGTCTTTAGTCTCTCCGAGTTCAATCGCCTCTTCAGTGTCAGCGTTAACAAATACATTTCGCGTCACAGCAGTGTTATCTGTTGGTGATACCTTTGTATGCCACCACAGTTGAGAATCAATAATAACTGGGATTGGCTCAACAACTTTGAATTGCCCATCTCCATTAGAACCAGCCCAGTTCGTTCGACTATCCTCTGAACGAACAATCCCAACCGCCCGTTCAGGACCAAGCAGAGTCTCTCGACCGGTTGAGAATACCTTCCGCTCATTACTATCGGCGTCAAACAACCACACTTCGTCAAGACCACGAGTTGACTCACCGAATGGCTCCATCGCCATCACGTACGTCATTCCATCTGTCTCTGTATCAATAACAAACGGCTGTTCATTACTCGCCGTGACTGGGAGTGATGCGGGTTCGATAACACCACGGAATGACCCAACAACAGAAAGTTGATTGATGATGCCATTTCGGAACCGGAGTGATTCAGCCTCCTCACGAGCGAGTGTCAGTGGGTAAAGACGCTGTCCATCGAGCACTTCACTATCCTGTGCTTCCTCAGGTGATAAATGCTCAATCGTGCCGTCTGGATGGACAAGCCCAACGCCATCCCAGACTGGGACCGTATGTGGAATTGGGGTCAGCTTCCACTCATGACCGGTTTTTGGATACGCCATGTATGCCGTTCCATCGTGCACAAACTCAACAGGATCATCCTGATATGTGCTCCAGTAGCCACCAGTTGTCTTGAGTTGCCAACTTGCTGATCGGAACAAAAACATATTTTGTCCGTGCTTGAAGTCCTGGTCGTCAAACGCAGAGATACTGCGGTTCTCAATCGATGTCATATCGCTCAGTAGCACGCCTCGCTGATTCCCCGTAAGTTGGATACGGAATGGGTCAGGCTCAATGGCATAACTCCAGACCAGTGACCCATCTGGGGAGCGGGCAATATCGCTTGTTCCAAGTCGATGTTGCCGATAAGAAACCGACCCACGTGTTTGAACATCAGAAACCGGACGTGGGACAATCCGTGGATTCTCTTCAGCAATTGCTGGGAGTTCGTCGATCTCTTCGGCATTCACTGTTGTCCGCTCAGCAAGACTCTTACTTTCAAATATTCCGGTAATCCCTCCGACACCAATCGAGAGAAAGAAAACGAACACAATCGCAGTTCCAGCCACATTGATGTCATTAAATCTGACAGCGCTTCGAAATCCGGGGAATAAAAACAGTAATATGCCGACGGCGATGCCAACAGTTGCGGTTCCAAAGAGAATGAGTCCAGTCGGGCTGAATAACATCCCATAGACCCAGAAATGAATCACTGGTCGGGCAAGATAGAGGATCACAAGTCCGAGAACTACGACTCCGATTCGTAGCGCTAATGACAACGGAGATGGGTCTGGACCGGCACCAGAACTAAGCAGTGAATTCAAATTACTGGACCCAGGAAGAATGGAGTCATTGTCTGATGACATATATTCTACTCCTTATAATTGGTTTTCAGCCAGTCTGGACGGTACATATGCGAGCGCAGCGCCTCGTTTACTCAATTGAGGAGCTATAGAAATTAGTCGAGTCACGTTATTATGCATACATATAATCTGTGGTGAACGGGCATTTATGTATCGTTTTACAGATATGAATCATGATGACGATTATGATCATTGATGTGTTGGGTGTAGTGAGTGTAGATTGACATCCTCCTCCGCGTAACCGCGGAGGAATCCCACGGCACTGCACCGCTTGGGTTGGGATATGAGGGTTTGCAGTCTACCACTTGACCCTGCGGTTGGAATCCGCAGGACAAGTCGTGAAGGTAGACTCCGGGCTGTGCCAATCAGCCGAGCTGGTACTCCTATTCCCGTTCAAATTGGGCGAAGACTCGGAGTTACTTTTGATCAGGTCGAGACGGATATTCTCCGCCCCCGCCCCGTTCACATCAGCGTTGAACGCCGCATCACACGACTCACGGACAGAGAAGAGAGACCACGTCACGCTGACTGTCGTCTTCTGTCCCGCAGACACAACACGTCATGTCTTGCTTGTGTCGCGCTCTGACACTTCGCCGACTTCGATGCCCTCAGCCGTCGGCTTGTATTCGAGGATGTTTGAGAATCGGTCGAACGCCCACGCCCACGCCCACCCGTGCAGGTCGAGGTTGCCGTGCCGACCCAGACCCCAGTTCTTCGACTCGCCGTTGTCGTTGTCGGTGTCGTCTTCGCGGACACCAGCGAGTTGCCCAATGTTGAGACGGCTCACTTCCTGCTCGACACACCGGTCAATGATGTGTGTCGCTAAGGAGTGGACAAAATGGTTTCGGCACTCTGACTACTTCCCGTGGAGCCGAGTGGCTCGTTCGCCGCCCGAATCGTCGCAGTTGGCGATTTCCTTCGGGAAGTAGTATCCATCTTGTTTGAGACGGTTTCCGGGGTACAGGTCGGATTCTTCCGTGCTGTATGAGACGGCGGCAAAGTTACAGATACCGAACCGAGGTCAACTCCCGCCGTTTCGTTGCCGGGAGCCGTGGGTGTCTCGATTTCCATTTCGTCTGTGCAGACGAGGTGGAGTTCCCAACGTTGTTTTGCCTTGTCGGAGACGGCACGGACTTGTTGCAGGTTGTCGACGGTGACGCCGGGGCGTGTCTCGTATTCGACAACGACAAGGATGTATTCCCACGCTTTCGGGTGTTGGTTGTGGTGTGGGCCCTTCGAGAGGCGAAGGCGAAGGCGGTTGTTCTTCGAGTCGTGTCGTGTCGTGTCGTGTGTGATGCCGTTTTGTTTCCACGTCACGGTGCTCCGTGGGTGTTCTTCGTGGACGCGACAGCCTTGGTTGTCGTAGTAGTTTTGTTTGCGGTAGCCGGGCGGGTTCGCTCAGTCATCGGATTTCCTCTTTCCGTCCCACGACACGAGTTCGAGTTGAAGGCTTCAGCGAGTTCCTCCAGAACTCGCTGACTGGACTGACTGTGCAGTCGCTTGTACTTGTTGTGAGTCTTCAACTCGTTTTTAAGCTCGCGATAGTCAGGAATCTCGCCCGTCTCCTTCCAAACGTTGCGGGAGTGGTAGTTAGCGACGTTCCAGTGTAGAGTTTGCTGGCACTCCACCCGTGCAAGTCGAGCATTTCCTCTAGTTGTCCGTGGTTGAGGATTGTCGCTCGATGGGTGCGGTGGACTTCTAGCATTCTGAACGCCTGTATAAGTACTTATAATTGCTCTGTGGTAACGGTAAAGGTTAGTATCTGGAGTCGGTGGAGGTGGAATTGGAATATCCTGCCTTGCCATCGACGGTGGGTTGTGGAGGCGTTGTCGGTGTCGGATTCATCCCGCGGCTAAAGACGCGTTCTCCTTGAATTTCTATAATCGATTAACTCGTTTTATACGGCGCCTTCGTGCAAACTTTTCTCTTCCTTCCGTGTTTTTTGACCGATGCCGTTTTGATGAAGACGACCGCCGACGGTTCTCTCGAGACCGGATATGCCGGGCAGTGACGCTTGAGGATCGGTCGATGTCAATATCAGCCTTATCAAAATCATCGTCTCACGGTGGATAAAAAGATCTTATCAGGTATGGATCACCACCGGAATAGTAAGCTCCCACGCCCTGAAAAGCGTGGCACTCAGTGTGGACTCCCGTTCTAACCGCTGAGAGCGGTAGGCGAATGCTCGCCGTTTACCACAGGGAGGATGTCAGATCAGTATTATTACTGTGGATATTATTATTATACCAACGATAAGATGAAGAGTAGACATTCATCTGTTTGGAGTGTGAATACGTTAACATGAGTAAGGAAAGTCAAAAAGATCAAACGAAAACAACAGAGACGAATCGCGATGATACTGTGCGGACTTCGAGTTCACGATCAGGGTCTAGAGTGTCTCCTCGACCAGTCTCAGACCGTAGTAGTTGGTCTGGTTTGCTTACGCGAACGTTCAATATACTCAGTTCAAAAACACACACGGGACAAGGAGACGATTCACGCAGTACCGCTGTTCTCGCCGGGATGATGTTTATTGGGGCATTCATCACTGGGGCAATTCCGCTACCCCTGACATGGATTGGAGGCATCGCAGCCGGATCAATTATCGGAGCTAAGACCGAGAATGGGTCATTACTGTCTGCAACAGGGATTGCCGCATTAATCGGATTTGTCTTTGGGCTTACTTTCGCTCCAGCTCTTTTCGGATTGGGTGTCATTGTAACACTGATACTAACTGTTGTCAGTGCAGCGATTGGTGGAATTAGTTTTCTTCTTCTTGAGTAAAGAAATAAGTTAATTGATTAGCCTAACACTTGTTTTCGCTCCTCTTCGGATAACTGTATCTCTGGAACGGCAATAGGCGAGCAATTTTCACACTCATATGAACTCCCTCCAGCATCAAATCGGTAAACAGGGGTGTTAGTAATAAAGAATGTATCCTCCTGACGACGGGTGATGACTGCATTCGCATTCGCACCACAGTTAGGACAATAATCCTTGTCTGTGGCCGGTTCCTGAAATGTAACAGTATCTCGTCCAAGTAGGTGACCAGTATATGCTTCTTCTCTCGTTGTTTCAATAATATCACTGGCAGGGACTGGTTCCTGTTCGATTGTATTCTCAATGCCAGCCTGTGTATCTGTCTCAATGGTAATATATGGACTTGTCCTCACGGTGTTTTGAGATCCAAGTAAATACACCGTAACGGTCGCTGTTCGCCCAGTGATATCGACTGTGTTATTCCAACCAGATACAATAACTTCGATATCTGCCGTCACGTCAGTGATCTCTGCGGTGCATCGACCACCGGTAACACTGACACCATGTTTGGGATCAGATACAGAAACAGAGCGTTTCCACCCGACCCCGTGTGCGTCGTATACACCATGTCCGTACGGAGAGTCCGTGAGTTGAGTATAGAAGAGTTGTTCCTCTCCAACAATCTCGATATTACCGCTGATTGCATTTGGCTCAATATACACATCCTCTGCACCATCGATAATGACCGTCCCCTCAATACCGTTGTGTGGGACGTAAATATCCTCGATTGAGCCACTGACGGTGGTCTCTATATCATCTGATTGGACGGCCTGATCGGTTGGTCGTTGAGAGGAAAATACGTATTCAGGGTTAACGAGTTTGACATTTCCAGTGACCGAATTCCGTCTGAAATGAACATTTTCAGCATCAACAACTGAAATCGGTGTTTCCTCACCTCCATTGAGTGTAATATCTCCCGTGAAATCATGTGCATGAGTATTGCTCATTGTGTGTAACACCGTATCCGCTTGAGTGTGTATTACCCTTTTGCTGAGTTACTCAGTTTAAATCTCACTGCGTTTAATTAGAGAGTAAATGAAGAGTCCAGCAAGAATGACATTGAGATATACAAGAGTCGCAGCTAGGAACCGAGCGCCAAGACCAAGCGGACCGATGCCACCATAGCCGATTGTAAGAAATGTAATATATGAGAAATATATGTTGAGCAAGAGAATACGAGTCCCGCCACCTCCAGTGTCAGTCACTAGCTGAGACAGTGAAGTCTGTCCGGCACCAGTTTCGAATAGTGGTCCTCCAAACGCAAAGAGAATCGCAGCTACCAATGGGAATAGAATAAATACGGCAGTAATTCGATATAACCGAAGTCCATACCCGCATGAGAGTTCAAGAAACGAATTCTCTATTGTTCGAAGCCCGTTTTTGATCCGTGTTCGGATTGGCTCTGCGGAGTCGGTTGCAATCTGAGCGAACTTTCGTTTTGCATACTGTTGGCGTTTTACTCGAAATTCACCAGCAGCTTTAAGATTGCTCTGTGCCGAAGCACTGGATTTTGCTTTCAAATATGTTTTCTCAATACGTGCCGGCGTGAATTCAAGCGCTGGTGAGAACTCAGTCTCTGGTTGCACAAACCGATGAAGAATCCAGTCGTTTCGGTCAAGATACTCAAGATGTTGTGAGAAGTCAAACGCATCAAACGTTGTATCACAAAACCGAAAGTAATCAAGTAACTCTCGTCTGTCAGCCGGGTCAGCCGCCGTTAGTGATACGTCTCCGATCGTTGCCCGTGTAAAGTCAAAATATCCCCACCCACGTTTTGGTTGGGTAATTGTCCCTTCCTCAATCGTTGCATCGGTGAAATCGAGATATGAATCGTCGGTGAATGTTGGAGTCTGAATGATAACGGTGTCAGTGATTTCAGCGTTCGTGAAGTCGACAGTCGATTGAAACTCAGTTTTGCTAAATTCAATTGAGACAATATTTGTATCACTGAAATTAGCTACATCGTTGAATATGACGTCAGTAAAGACCGCATCAGACTCAAGATAATTTGTTCCACCATTAAATTCAGCGCCTCGGAAGACAGCGTCTCCGTTGAACGTGCTGTCTGTGAATGCTACATCACCATCAAAAATGACTTCATCAAAATCAGCGGTGTTGGCGAATGTGACGTCACAAAAAGCTACATCATCAGTAAACGTACTTCGTCTGAAATTTACGCATGTATTGAATTCTGCTCCTTCTGCATTCGTGAACCCAAACGTTCCACGTTCAAACGTAGCCTCATCATTGAACCTAGCATTCGTTAATGAGAGATCATCCGCAAGGACATCTGCGCCTCCGCTAATTGATACCCCTCTAAATGACGCTTTTCCATCAAATATCACATTGCTGAATGAGATGTCCTCTTGACAGTGTAACTCATCAAAATCAACATCAGCGTGAAATCTTGATCCATGTAATCGAATTGTACCGTTTGCTGTAGCGTGTTTAAAGCTAGCAGTGTCATGAAATCTGACGTCTTGGAACGACGTATAATAGAACGAAGTATGCTTGAATGACGCGGTATCATGGAAGATCGCATCGTCGAAAATAATATTATCATCGATTGTGCTCGCCTGTTCGGTGAGCAATGCGCCATCAAATGAAACGCAACCGTTGAATTCTGCATTCTTGAATGACACATCAACGGAGGCTGTTATTTCCTCACAGGTGAGAGACTGCTCAAAGGTCGCATTGGCGAAATCGATCATATCACCGTTAAAATCTGTATCAGACAGTGTGACTACATCGGTGAAGACTGTCTTGGAGGCGAGTAATCCGTCCTCAAACGCACAGTTTGGTGAATGAAAGCCGCCAACAGTGCTATTTCGAAGGTCGACGCGTTCTTCGAATCGTGCGTGAGCAGCCGAGATCCCATCTTCAATTGTTGTATGTCGAAAATCAATCGGATACTGGTTATCTGTCTCAATATCAATATAGTCAAGATCAAGATGTGGGATATGTGCCCCGATGAACTCTTTTTTATCATTTGTCTCAGCCGCTAATTCAGATATAAGCGCCGCTTGAAGATCCTGTGGTGTAATATCGTTATGTCTCCGTTCCTCGGGAGTCATGTGGAACAGACAATGTTGATTTGCTGGATGGGAGTCATGTGGACAGGACCACGTGGTTGTCAGTGACGAGTGTTTCTGTTCTGGATTAAACGTATATTGACAGCTCATCCGTTGTATTCTGAAATAAATAGTAAGTGTCTGTCAGCGATCATTGTGTATTTGGTTCAATTGCATCCAAAGACTCGGTGTTCAGTGGGGAGCCAACTTGATGATATGAAATAACCGTAAGATCATGTTCAGGGTATGTATGATAAGTTCGGTACTCGCTTTGTGAGATGCATTTAATTGCTGTATATGCGTCTGTATCGAATTTATACACAATCGTGAACGACTCTGTGTCTGGAAATGATGCAAGTGGCTCAGTTCGCACAGTTGTATGGACACTCTTTGGGTGGTTTTCGAACGTATGAGTAATATTCACCTCTATATCCAGCGAAAGTTCAACGGTGGTGATTGCTGTATTCGGTGTCTGCTCTGTCCGTGTTGGTCGGCATGAAAAAAGTTCATAGAACGGAAGCGCTGGCACACTCACGGCATGGGATTCACCAACAACGTGAAATGCTGCTGGGTGTGCATACAATACTGTTTCATGAGTTGTTTTGACGTCAATACCGTCTAATGATCGTGGACGGTCAGACTGGATGAGATAGAGTTCATTTGTCGACATGGTTATGTGAGATCGGATAGTGTCATGTTTTGGAGTCGATTGAGTCGATTTGAGAGCGGTTCTGGCTCACGCTGGGTATCTATGAGGATTTCATAATTAGGATTGAACAGTGTATTCGGTCTAACACTACGATACGTCGGTGTTGAGCGCCATCGTTTCGATTGATATTTATCTCGATGTTTTTTGACGTAGTGAGTCCCGTTTGCGGGTGCAATTAGCGGTCGTGATGAATCGGGGGCAAATAGATAAAATAACTCCCCCCGCGTAGTCTCCCCATCGCCAGTATAATCATCATATGCGTAATATGATTGATACTGTGTAAATCCAGCCTGAGAAACGGTATTCAGATATGCTTTTTGATGGGATGGATATGTATATCGTGAATAGCCCCACGTTGCGACAACACCCTTCTCGGTGAGTGAGTCTTCCAACAGCCGATAGAACTGTGTCGAGTAAACCGAAAGAAGGTCATCGGTTTTTGCACCGGGTAGATCGAGCAAAATAACGTCATACTGTGCGTCTGTGCGCTGCAGATAATCATAGATGTCAGCTTGATGCGTTTCCGCAGATCTGTATGTGTAGGCGTTATCATGATATTCCGCAAGGAATGTGTTTGTTTTTGCGTGCTGCATGAATTCTGTATCAATGTCAACATGATCAACAGAGACATCGTGTTGACGTAGATGATCAAGTGCAATCCAATCGCCACCACCAACAAGAAGTACGTCGGTATCTGTGGTGTTCGAATACATTGAGAGGGGAACATCTACCAATCCATTGTGATATGGACGCGCTGTACTATCACATACCTGAATGGCTGTGTCGAGACGAAGACATCGCTCTGTTTGTCCAGCAAAAAGCGGGTTCGCGCTACTTCCCGTCCAAGTGCGATTATACTGTACAACGTGTTGATATTGGGTGGTGAACTGTGTCGTAATCTCAGCATCGACCGTTTCAGGCGGGTACTCTTGTTCAATATTTCCCTCAAGATAATACTCTGTCAGTGTGTCATCAACCGTCTGGTGTGATACAACAGCTCCACCAAGCGTCGCTGTGAGCATAAGCGTGACAACAACCAGTACAGTTCGTTCGTTTGTGACGATATCACGATCATCTAAGGCGAGGATCCCCCATGGTCGGGAGCTAAATCGACAAATAAACAAAAGGGCTGCAACGACGTTTATGAGCGCTAAAGCGAAAATAGAGATAATAAGCCCGACGCTCGGATACAGAAGAAAAACATAGATCAGGGCACTGATGAGTCCCCCAAGATAATCCATCGCGAGAACTGTCGAGTACGTATTATACTCACTGCTTGAGCTGGACGTATGGAAGAATGGTCCGACAGCCATGTTGATCACTCGGTCAGCACCGTTCGTAATTCGCCGCACTCGTGACGATAACGCCGGTGAGTCTAGGTCGTTGACAAGTGCAAGCAGCAGCGGGAGTTCGAAGCCAGATAAGACCCCAATCCCGACTACTGGTAGGCGGGCTAGCAATGCAAGCAGTGTTTCTGGGAGCAACTGCGGCACTGCAGCTGTATTGACCCAGATAATAAATAACAAACCAATGGGAGCTGTTGCTGCTAAATAAAGTTCAGTACGGAATACATTCTCAGGACGGGTCTCATCGAACTGCTTGGCAATGTATGACCCAACTCCAAGAGATGAAAAAAAGATACCAATTGTTAATCCATACTGAGTTACTGTCCCGCCATACATTATGGTTAGAAGTTCTGAATATGCAAGTTCGTATGTGAAGCTACAGAATGCGACAAGAAAGGTGATGATATGGAGGGTCGTTTGTGCCGACGGGGTTATGCGCCGTTTCACTGGTTGCAACGATTGTATTGGGTAAGAGAGTTGGTTATCATATTAACCGAGTGTCTATCAGAAACAGAGTATAATCAGAGTTGAATATTGGAGTTAGCACAGGTGTAAGTTATCATTGTCCAGACGGCTATATTCGAGGTGAGACCTTCCACGTTTTCGTTATTTCTTCTTCACTGCCATCGGATTGAACACGGAAGTCGATACTCTCCCACCCAAGAGACCGGGTTCCCCCCTCGGCGAGTTCAGCATTGACTTCTGCACCAACTCGGTACCATCCACGGCGTGGACCGAGATCAGCTCGCACTTCTCTCGCTGGGTCATCGTATGTTGTTTCCCAGTTGATTGGTCCAGGTCCAGGCGATCGTTCAGTGAATGTATCATTATCACCAATGAATCCAATCCCGAGCGTGTCAATTGTCACTGGAACACGAGAGACATCATCATCGTGATCATTGTACCAGGTAGCTGCATATGCGCCGCCACCGTACCACGCACGACCATTTGATGTGCGTGGTGCAGATGAGAACCCACCGCGCCCTCTTCCAGTTGCACCTCTTCCCTTTGCTGCTTCGGCTGTACCGATTGGGGATACTGAGTCCAGACTCGAATCAACCTCGGTAATGGAGAGTTGATCCCAGTCAATATGCGTATCAGTATTATCGATCTGAGCCTGAGCCTGAGCCTGAGTCTGTGAAGACGCAGTATCGATTTCTTGTCGAGTCATCACCCACTGTGACTCCGCTGGAGCGGTTGTCACTTCGAGTGCTTCGGCGTCGCTCATGACACTGATATCACCGATAACATTTGATTTGCGCGGAGGTGGTGACTGATCAGATTGGAAGAGACGAATACAACCTGCTGTACTCCCGATAGCAATAGTTCCGACAACCGTTCGGATCAGCATACGTCGCTTCATGATATTATGAGGGGTGATATTGGGATAATGGTCATATACATGTCTTAGCAGTTAGAGTTGATATTGATGACATTGTATAAATATTGTCTGTCGATTGTACGTGTCTGATACATATGATTCCCCAGTTTGAGTTCCTCCCGCGGCTAGCCATTGGATTTCGTTTTACCATTGTCTAAAGATACCGTAGAGTTCTCGATCTTACGAATGATTTGATATAGTTGATTTAATACATCAAAATTAAAAACGGGTTTCATAAACGTCAACGAAGTCCGGTGATCAAATCTCATATCAATATTATAACATGCTGGGAACCTATACTGTCAGATGAACATATATGAGTTTATCAACAGAGGTGTTAGTTGACCGCTTCGGGGACAATCGTCACTGGAACTGCTGCCTCATCGGCGACGACGAATCCAGTGTGTCCCTCACGAGCTGTGGTTAGGCGACCTTTTGATCGATGTCCAATCACAATATGGTCAATATCGTCACTTTCTGCAATTTCAACCAATTGTTTACCGACTTCTGTCCCTGAGCGGAGTCCACTTCGACTGAGATGGTCAAGTCCAATATCAATAGGGATGGTCGTTTCCTCAAGGAACTCACGGATGTCATCACGAAAGTCTCGCTCATCCCCAGATGCACTCTCGGTTTCTGTTATATGAGATACATACAATTCTTCATCAAGACCATCGGCTAGTTGTACTGCCACATTTAGCACTGTCTCGAATTGACCATCATCGCTAACCGCGACCAGAATCCCCATAATTAGCTAATGAGTTAGAATTAATAATAGTTGACGCCGTATGAAACCACTTCACAGGCTGAGTACAGCTAGAATCCTGAAGTTGAGACCATCGTCGATATGTGTCATATAACGTCCGATTATCTCAAGAATTGTATCTGTATCGAGCCCTCAGATTCGGTATTCGATACACGATACAAGGTTACTTATATGGAATATATGCCACGCGGGCACACTACAATTCTTGTTGCGTTGGTCTAATTAGTAACTCGTTGACGTCGACGCGGGCGGGTTGACCCACAGCGTATGTAATTGATCGGGCAATATCTTCAGAGGTGAGTGAGTCCATTGTCTCATGCACTTCTTTTGTTTGTTGTTTCCGTTCTTCATCAGGAATGTGATCGTCGAGTTCCGTATCGACGAATCCTGGTTCGATGAGCGTCACTCGGATATCTCCTTCACCGGTGACTTCCTGTCTAAGACCTTCAGAGAATCCGTTAACACCGAACTTTGTTGCACTGTATACACTTGATCCAGGGAAGGACTTGCGACCAGCCACCGAAGAAATATTAATAATGTGACCGCTGCCGTGTTCTTGCATGATCGGGAGAACCGCGTGAGTGAGCTTCATTAAGCCGCTCAGATTCACATCGACCATCTGCTGGAAATTATCGGTATCAGCATCTTGGACTTCCTCAAGAAGCATTACACCAGCATTGTTGATGAGAATATCAACCTGCCCAAAGGCATCGACTGTCTGATCAACCAACTGTTGAATATCTGCATCGTCGGTCACATCTGTAGGTACAACAAGACTATCTCCGCCGTCTAACTCGATCTGGGCTGCTAGATCCTCAAGCTCGTCTTCACGACGGGCAGCAAGCACAACACGAACTCCTTCATTTGCGAGTAACCTTGCCGTCGCTTCGCCAATCCCAGAGGATGCGCCAGTGACGATTGCGACCTTACCGCTAATATCCTCAATAATACTCATCGTCATTATGTATGTTATTGGGAGGTAAGGTCTAGATGATAGAAGAAACATTGTCCGGGGCTCTCGTCGGTCTATAATGATACCACTGAGTCGATCGTGGAGTATCTCAACCTGACGAAAATTATTATAATATCCTCTCAATCATAAATCAGATTCATTCCCAACGTAAATATTCAAGTGGTTTACTCAATTTTCAGATACGCTCTTATCGTGATTTAGCATAGATTTTACCCTCGGAGCTGCCCTCTTGATCGGTCTTTTTGATTGGAAAGACAGTAGTCATAAACTCTGTCGTTAGGGAAATTCCGGTGAGGAAAGCTAGAAGATTAAGACGATATCGGTGGGACGAAAACGAACGCTGAAGTATTGATAGGTGTCTCTTGACGGCTCTCTACTTTGGCGGCAGGAAGCCACGCGGGCGGCGCAACGGCTCTTTCCGAGCGAGACGTTACAGTATATTGGAACCGCTTTGGTTCAGCTCCTTGTGTGTACAGAAGGTGTGCATCCCGAATGACCCCGTCGGTATCGACGGTCAGATATCCACGAATATCGGTCGGGTTGCGAACTGCGACATCAACGATGGTATATCGAATGCGGCGGTCCCCGCCCTGTCCGGTCACTTCGACTGCTCGAAGCTCACCAACAGTAAGGATCCGAGAGACCACTGCCCACATCGAGTCAGCTGCACGAAAGCGAGTTTCCTCTATTGAGCCGTTGCTTGATTCAAAATCGACCAGTCCATTGCGACCGCTACGACTATGCCGAACAGCCGATTCGACGTACACATCGCGTTCTGTGACGTCCGAATACCCGTTGTGCACATCAAGTCGGAACCGAGCCCGCGTATTGCTCGCCTCATACTGGTAGTCAGCGTATGCTCCAGGACGGAATCGCTCGAGAGCAACACCTGAGACTTCTTCGGTCCTAAGATATGTGATTGAATGCTCACGTGCTGTGGCACCGTCGATATCCGACCGTGAGAATCCATCAGGGAACTCGACATCTGTGAGCGGTACTGTGGTATTACTGGTCGCCGTGGGTGTTGAGTCACCTGTTGCTGTTGGTGAATCTGTCACCGGCGTGGTGTCTTCAGACCCAATACTACCACACCCAGCGACGAGTAAGAGCAGTGCAACTCCGACCGCCGCGGTACTACTCCGAGACACGCATTTTGTCCGTGGTCATTAGATTATGGAACTGCTGAGGACTCCTTTTGCGACTGATGATGTCAGCGTGTGAGATGTGCGCCGTATAGCCGGCTCATGACCCCAGTGGCTTCAAGCTATCTGGGTTGACAGCTCACCCTTCATGAGTAGTTTTGTCGTCTGCATCAATCACCTCACGTGCTTTAGCTATATGACCATCCACCTGCGCCCACGCGATGGGAGGCTCAAGTGCCTCAAGTTCTGCTTCAAGCACTTCGAGTCGCTCGTCGAATAGGGGGTCCCAGTCAGGGTGATCTGCGAGCGCTGCGGCACTCGCTGCTGTTTCGTCTTGGAGCGACTTGATTCGTGCTTCTACATCGTCCGGGAACGATTTTTCCTCATGCTCTGCCCATTCACGAAGGTCAGCTTCCTCGACGCGGAGGTCTGCAACGACGGTCTCAAGAACGCGTGTCTGGATTGTCGCGTCGAACCAGTGCTCCGAGTTGGGTTCGTCTGCAGATTGGAGCGTTTCAATTGTCTCGGCGATAGATGATGCGGACGTTTCGGCAGCCTCAATTTCATCAATAAGCGCATCGTGTCGTCTATTCGCCGAGTTGAGCCACGCTTCGAATGCTTCTAACTCGGTTTCAAGATCGTGTGCAACTCGGACAATATCTTGTGCGTCAGTCGTTATCTCATGTAGCCTGACGCCTGCTTGATAGATGTCTACCGCTGAGCCCATACCAGTCCGCACTGCAGTAAGGTCTTCACCAAGTTCGTCAACGTCAGCTCGGAGGTCGGCGAGTCGTTCCTCGAAAGCGCGGTCTCGCAGTTGAACAATCGACAGATCCGGGACTGCAGCAACAGCCTCGCGTACGTCCGCAGTAGTTCGCGTCGCGAGGTCTACCCGTGTCTCGGCGGTGGCGAGTATTTGTGAGACATCGGTGACGGTCGCTTCGATAGCGTCAGAGGTAACCGCTCCATCATCGACGAACGGGTCAAGGAATGTGCGAATCGACTTCGGATCCTCGTCCGTCCGTTCAGCGATACGCTCAATGAAGTCGTCAAGAGAGACCGATTCGGATACGAACTCAATCATATACATTCAGGTTGTAACAGTCTGTGGAATATCTTTTGAAAGGTCTAAATATAATCAAATAGTGTCAAATAGAGCATTACGCTGCGGTATGTATAATATATATCTCAATATAGCAATGTTATTGATACGTATCACTAATCACGAAGACATAGTAAAATTATAAGCTGTTTTCATATGCTGTCTGGAATACCTACATGATGTCAGAGAAAAACTGGGCTGACGGTGGGATGTCACGGCGGAAAGTTCTTATCGCTTCGGGGGCGCTCGGAACTGCTGGTCTGGCCGGCTGCGGTGGTCAGAGCAGCGAGAGTGAATTAAGTTCCGGCGGCGATAACACTGAAGAAAGTACGCTGAGCAGCGAGGGCGACAGCAGTGCAGACAGTTCGGGACCAGCCACGACGTTGCTCAACGCCGAGGGTTCCTCGACAGTATATCCTATCTCAAACACGGGGAGTTCATACTGGAATTCCAATGCACCACCAAGCGACGGCGAGTACTGGGGTGCAAACGATGAAGGATCGGTCCCTGGCTGGAACACACTTTCATCTGATGGCGCGGGCGACATGCTTCTCGCTGATTACTTCGCTTCGAAGTATGGTTACGAGCCGACCGAACAACGCTCTTCGCCGCCGTTCCCAACGACGGTTGGACTGAGCCACTCGGGAACCGGCTGTGAAGCTGTCACTGATGGGCTCGTCGATATCGGTAATTCGTCCGGTCCAATCACTGCAGAACTTGGTATTAGTGAAGAAGAAGCACAAAATACAGTTGTCGACAACGTTGTCGGTCGTGATGGACAACCGGTCGTCATAAGCTCTGACGTCTCGGACGCTGGCGTAACTCAGTTGACTGGCGAAGATATTCGCGGAATCTACCAAGACGAGATTACAAACTGGAACCAGATCGAAGGTATCGATTACGATCAAGAGATCTACGCAATTGGTCGTGCTGAGGGATCCGGAACTGACACTTCATTCCGACTAAACATGCTCGGTAGCGCCGACGCAGCAATGCCAGGAATTAATACTCGATTTGGGCAGAACCAGCAGGTCGCACAAGCAGTTGGTCAGAATGAGGGTGCTATTGCGTATATGGCACTTGCATTTACTGGGCCAGAAGTGACGCCTATTGCAATCGACTTTGATGACACGCTGTATGAAACGAGCCGTGATGCGGAAAACACGATATTCGACAGCGAATACCCGCTCAACCGTGACCTCCACATGTACACCCTCATTGAGGATAGTAACCCGATGGGTGGTGGATATGACGAGCGTGAGGCAGCATTTGTCAATATGTTCCTCAACGAATACGGTCAGACTGTCTTTGTTGAGGGGAATAACTATATTCCACTCCCAACAAGCGATCTTGAATCGATGAAAGAGCAGGTCTCCTCGGTCGCGACCGAAGACCTACTTCAGCCATAGGCTCCTCAGAGTATCTAATACACGCCATTAAGAAGCGTTTAAGCCCCTAATACGACTGTCTTGCGGCTCGAAATGCGGTTGCGGTTCACGTCCGGTTGTATCCACATACAAAAGATATTTTATGAGCATACAAGAGAAGTTATTCATACCAACTCCATGGCACAGGTGACGCCCCCACAAGATGGACGGATAAGAGGTGCAATCAGCAAACGTATCCAACAGATACGAGCCTTTGTCGGCGATGCTGAACCGGCTGCGCTCGCAGTCATCACGGTCATGACGGTGTCACTTCTCGGTGCACTTATTGGATTCCTTGCTGTGTCGAATTGGACTATCCTCCCATTCGCTGCCTTCCTTGGCTCATCGGCAATCGGTTGGTATCGATATCAAGAGGAGACCGCATACGTAATTGCGTTAATGATGACCGTCTCGACGATTCTAATTCTTGGATTGATTATCGTCTTTATTTTCCGGGAGTCGATTCCGGTAATCCAATACGAGAGCGCGACTGTGTTCGGAGTCACGGTCCCGGGACTTCGAATGTTCATCCAGCCGAACTGGGACGCTGTTTCACCACCGATTCGGTACTCGATGGTGCCGATGATTCATGGAACGGTGATGGTGACGCTCATTGCGTCTGCTGTCGCCGCACCTCTAGGCGTCTCAGCAGCATTATTCCTTTCAGAAATCGCTCCATCAACTGTTCGTGAGATTGTCAAACCAGGCGTCGAGATCCTTGCTGGTATCCCCTCTATTGTTTATGGATTCATTGGTTTCACTGTCCTCTCCCCATGGGCTTCCGATCAGTTCCAACTTACCGGTCAAGGCTCGTATTTATTCGTTGGTATCGTGGTCGGGTTAATGGCACTTCCAACCGTCGTGTCTGTCGCAGAGGACGCGTTGAGTAGTGTCCCTGAATCGATGAAGAGCGGATCGCTGGCGATGGGCACGACCGACTGGCAAACGATGACCTCAATTACTCTTCCAGCAGCGTTCTCCGGAGTATCTGCGGCGGTCCTCCTTGGCGTTGGAAGAGCTATTGGTGAGACGATGGCTGCGACTGTCATGCTCCGCGGTGTACCTCGGCTTACGGAGCCACTCACCAACGCCTTCTATGGTCAGGAGACGCTAACCTCGCTCATTGCCCGAAACTATGGTGAGGCTGATGGACTCCAAATGGATGCGCTGTTCGTGGCTGGCGTCATCTTATTTATCACCGTATTAGTCATTTCGATCGGCGCACAATACATTGAATGGCGGATGCACAAGCGTCTCGGAGGTGAGATGTGATGGCTGGTATTCAAGAAACTGACACGCAGTTAGTTGAACAGGAGACCACTCAGACAGACGCGATTGCTGCGCTAGCTATCGGTGTCTCGGCGATACTATTTGCTCTCGCGGTCGGGGCAATGTTCGAAGTGATCAGTCTCACCGGGACGCTCGTTGGCATACCGACTGTGAAACTATTGGGCGGTCTGTTAACGATAATCGGCAGCACAGTAACCGCCTACGGCGTCGGGTCACGACTTGGCTATATTGGAACTAATCCTGACCCAAGTGCTGGTCTCATCGCTGGAACAGGCGCTGCAGTACCCTGGGCGCTGATTGGTGGCAGCGTTGCGAGCGAGACGTTAGGCTTAGGATCGGCTGGAGGGATTATTGGTGCCGTCGTGGTCGGCGGAATTGCCTTTGTAGCTACCGTGCTCACACGCGAAGACGTTGGATCAACGGCTCCATTTGGGGCGCTCCTCATCGTGACGGGGCTCGTCTTTCTGACTGGCATTATCGGTCCCACGTGGGTCTGGAATCTTGGCTGGGAGCAACAGGCTTCTGTCACCGCTGAGTTCCTTATTCCGGTGGCAACGCTGTTCACCGCTTTGTACGGCGGATGGGCGGCGGCGAAGTCGTATGGCGGCTTCGGCGCCCGCGGTCGTCACATGGGTGCATACGTGCTTGTGTATCTGAACGCAATTTCAATCGTTGCTTTTCTGTTTATTCTCATCGCATATGTCGTCATTCAAGGAGTTCCAGGGATACTGACAGGGCTCGAAGTTGGACTCGGCACTGGACCGGAAACAACAATTCTTGGACTCTCAGTTACACTTCCGTTCTCTATCCCATTCGTGATGAATGGTGTGGCATTGTTGAATACGTTCCAGGGTGTACTCCCCGCCATAGTCGGTACCTTCTGGCTCGTAATTGGTGCCGTCCTGTTGGCAGTTCCACTAGGGGTTGGATCGGCTGTTTTCCTCACAGAATATGCTGAGCGTGGTCGATTTACTCAAGTCGTTGAAGTTGCCACCAACGGACTGTGGAGTACTCCAAGTATCGTATTTGGACTATTCGGCTTTGCCTTCCTCATTCCACGCTTCGGAAATGGGAAGTCACTGCTTTCAGGGATGATCACGCTTGGATTCATGCTTTTACCGTTGGTGGTGATTACGTCTCGTGAGGCGATGCTTTCGGTCCCAGATGAATATCGAGATGCGAGCGCTGCGCTTGGGGTGTCGAAATGGCAGACGATTCGAAGCGTAGTCTTGCCTGCCGCTCTCCCGGGTGTCGTCACTGGTGTCATCCTTGGCGTTGGCCGCATCGCAGGCGAGACGGCACCAATCTTATTAACGATGGCTGGCGGGACCTTTATTAACGGCGGACAGACAGTCGACGTCATCGGTGGATTTCAGTTTACTGCTGCGCCACCGTTCGTCGCTAACCCAGCATTACTTGAGGCAACCTCAGCGCTTCCCTACCAGCTTTTTGCACTTATCACCGCAGGCGTTGGGCTCGGAAGCAGCGTTTCCGATCCGAACGCGTTCCGCTGGGCAACAGCACTTATTCTTCTGATCGTTGTACTCTCATTTTATGCAATCGGCATCGCGACGCGTTACTACTTCCGACGACAGCTTAGACACACCTGATCACAATGAGCGAGAATCAAAAACCACAGACGAAAATAAGCACCGAGACAACGAGCACTGACCAGCCTCTCACAACGACTACTGGTGAGACGGAAGAACAAACGCAGGACGCGTGGACAGATTACGAGTTCCAAGGCGACGCGAAGATGACCGTTGAAGATCTCGATGTCTACTACGGCAATGATCACGCCCTCAAAAACGTCGCGATGGAGATTCCTGAAAAAAGCGTCACTGCACTGATTGGACCATCAGGGTGTGGAAAATCGACGTATCTTCGATGTTTAAATCGAATGAACGATCGGATCAACTCCGCACGAATAGATGGCTCAGTCCGGTTTGATGATCAAGAGATCTATCAGGATGGAGTCAATCTTGTTGAGCTTCGTAAGCGGGTTGGCATGGTATTTCAATCACCGAACCCGTTCCCAAAGTCGATTCGTGAGAACATCGCGTATGGTCCTGAAAAACATGGTGACCTCGACACAGGCATTCTTGCCCGGCTTTTGAACCGGAGTGACGCAGAAGAGCGCGACCGGTTGGTCGAACAGTGTCTCCGCGATGCAGCCCTGTGGGACGAGGTTAACGATCGACTCGATGATAATGCACTCGGGCTTTCCGGTGGACAACAACAGCGACTCTGTATCGCCCGGTGTCTTTCTGTCGACCCAGAGATTATTCTGATGGACGAGCCAGCATCGGCGCTTGACCCGATTGCCACAGCGAAAATTGAGGACCTAATCAATAAACTCTCCGAAGAGTATACGGTCGTAATTGTCACGCACAATATGCAGCAGGCGGCACGTATCTCGGATCAAACTGCAGTCTTCCTTACCGGTGGTGAACTTGTCGAGTACGGCGACACTGATCAGGTGTTTGAGGATCCACACAGTGAACGCGTTGAAGACTACATTACTGGAAAGTTCGGATAGCGACATTACTCATAACAGCAGTATCAGTGCTGACAGTATCGGTAACAGATCTGGGTTGAATACTAGATGATATAAACAATCTCGACACAACGGAGATGTGCGATCTCAGACTCACTATCAGCATGGTGATACTTTGACATCCTCCCCGCCTAAACAGCGAGGATTCCCACGACATCATGCCGCTGCGCTGAGTTGGGATATTATGGTTTGCCATCTTCCGACATGGAACACGACTGGCTGTGCCAACCAGCCGGGGCTCCTCTCCTCGACATGAGGACTCGGAGCTATCTGTGCTTGTGCTAACGACAAGCCTGAGTGTCAGCACAGAAAGCAAAGGGTGTTTCTGCCTGAAATGCAGCGTGAACCGATACTGTCCGATTACACGGGACAGGCGGGGAGACCGCCTCGGTTAGCGCACGGCGGTTTCTTTACTGGTCTAAATCTGCCGGATTCATTCCCATCCCCATCCTAAACGACCGGGCTTTCTCCTCGACTCTCGGTAAACGTACGTTCAGCCAGCATCGTGGGAACGGTCAGGAGAGTCCATACAATATCATCCGGTCTTCGAATATCTATGAGGAACAGACTCACATCATCGAGACTGATCATATGCATGTGCTACTGGCGATCTTGCTGAATGAGGAGGTGTTTCGGAGCCTCAGCGATAATCAGCAGGTATTCTATGACGCGGTCCGGGAGGTCCAGCCGGTGACAGTTGAGATCCCGGAGTCAAATTTGGAAGACATCAAACAGTTGTTTCGTGATGCTATGGTCACCATCGTCTCAGCTTCAGAGATTGATTTTGATTATGATGCCCACCGATTGCGACCAGAGCCAACATCCGAGAGCAGTTTCCCGAACTCATCGACACGGGCAAGTCGCTGGCATACAGCAGATATATCGCCTGAGATAGCTGGAGACACGACCACTCAGATATTGAAATCACATATTACAACTGAGAGATTTTTAGAATTATTGAATCAAAGTCCGAGTCTCTGGATCTGTTCTGACAACGGTCGGTGGGAAATTTGCGAATCGTGGTCGTGAGTATCTCAATATTCATCCTCGTATTTCGTATTATATCCAGAGTTATACAGATAAGTAAGGCGAGTATCTTGGGGTTGACCCCGAGACGGTTCACGTATCGTAATCGCAATTATAATTGAGAGGGATCGTTGCCGCCGTCGAGGTCTAAACTCTACTGCAAGTCCTCGAATTACCGCTTTGAGGGAAAGTACTTATTTTCTCAGGTCACGAGAGACCGACTAAGCTATCGAGAGTCAGGAAATGAGTATACTCAGACGTATCGTTTCCACGTTTCAAACCCAAGAATACCGAACGTCACTCCTAGACCAACGGCAAAAGAAAGCACGAGTGCGGAACCAATTGATCCTCCGCGTAGATATCCCACGATAGCAGCCAACATAGCGGCAGCAATCACATATGGAATTGACTGGAGAGCGCTACATACAAGATTATGTATCACACATGACAGTGATTCGTATAACTGAATTAAAACCCACCGCATCGTGTATGAGTCTGAATATGCCAGTCATAATCACAGTTGTAGTCACAAACTAATCACTGCATCTCTTTTTGCAATCTAATTCGAGCAATCAGTCACATGGGTTATATGTGATTCACAGTGAGGTAGATATAGAGATACAAGGTTGAGTATGATATCGGATATTCAACGCGCCATCATACATCCAGCATCGTTCTTCAGAAACAATGTACACATGGACACAGCTGAGTCCAGTCTGTTTCGTCCAGCGTTAGTGGTCGCTGCCGTCGGAATTGCCGGACTTTTCGGTTCAGTTCTAACATCATTCGCTACCACCGAAATAACATTTGCAGATGTCGGTGTAGTTGATCTCATTCTGGTGATTATCGGGGGATTGCTTGGAGTAGTTGGACCATTCATCTCATGGCTGATCATTGGAGCGCTATTTTTCATCGGTTCGCTTATATTCGCCGGTGATGGCGAGTTTCGTGACCTGTTAGCAGCCATTGGATGGGGCTTCGCTCCACGAGTCCTTGTTCCTATAGTCGGGGGAATCATCGCATTCGTTTTTACGCCCGGAGCGAGCATTACTGACCCACAACAGATTCAACAAGCCGTTCAGAGTCCAGGAGCTATCATCACTTACGTGGTGAACACAGGAGCGTACGTCTGGGCTGGAGTGATATGGACGTACGCGGTCGCGAGGGTCAGGAATATCTCAATTCGGGGTGCAGCAGTTGTGGTTGGGGCAGTCGTTGTGATTGAAATCCTTCTCAATGTAGGTCTCCCGATCATAGCCGCCTTCCTACTCGAATCCGTTCTAGAATCCACACCAACGTTGTAACCGCGGACTGAATACAATCGGTAATATATGGTCAAAGCTAGCGGTTCTCATCAATCATAACGTATAGGCCTCAATAGCAGTATCTGATGTATGCGTCTTCTATCCACGAAATAGACACAAATCAATGTTTAATACATCAGCAACTCACCAGTATCAATCAATTAAACACACTATAATTACGCAGTCTGACATAACGAAAAAATAGTGTTGCTACTCTGAGAATAGAAAAATCACTAGATTTTTTATGATAGCATAACAATAAGAATGACTGCTAGGGTATGGGAAATTGAGTGATAATCCCGGCTCTCAGAATTAATCGAGGCTGACTCATCCAGAGTGATATTCTCGACTAATCCGGAGATATACCCTAGCAATCACGCTATACTACCGGTTTCATACGTTAAGTAATTTGGCACAGTTCTATGATTGCCTGCCATATTTGTTCCTTGGTCTCGTTTGATCCAATGGTTGGTCATCTTCTCTTCTTTCGCGTGTGGATTTATCCGGACCGCTGAGTCTCTATTTTTATGTGAACAACTGCCAGTGGGAGTTCTATAAACTGTGGTTATGACTATACTAATAACCGTGTCCATTCATATCACATTATTTCTAGAGCCCCACGTATGTTGACATCCTCCCCGCGCGAAAGCACGGGGCTTTCTACTCGATTCCCGGTAATGCCAACCACAACGCCAGCCATCGGCGATGATGTTGGACTCATTCTGTTGATAATGCTCAAAGCCGGGTTAGAGTTTTTGCGCATACCAATAGCAATTGTAGTCGGGTTAGCTGTTCTATTCTGGGCGTCACAACGGCTGCCAGAGTCGAATTAGTCTCCTGTGGATTACCCCCGACCCGACCCGGACCCGGGTCTCGACATGATCCGCTCACGTTGATTATGAAAGCCACAGAGTGTGTGATAATCTACTATTCGTAGACCGTTTGGGGTCTAGAGATTGTGTCATACATATCATGTGATTATTAAAATAAATATGTAATATATACTTACGTCTCAGCCGATTTTCACGGTCAGAAGATTCAAACTACATTTTTATTTCTTCTTATAACAATCTAAGATAATGGGATTAGTTCAAAGCCCTCTCTTCCGACACGGGCAATCAATACTGACTGCAGGGTTAATCGTGGGAATGGCGGTTTTCTTCATTGAAGACGAGCTGGTCAGTAATATTATGTTGTTGTTTGCAGCCGTTGAGGTTATCGTGACGCCACAGATTCTAAAGCGGGTAGCTGATCAATAATTCGACACTAATCGACAAAAAAATTACATCGTGCCCACATAGTTGCTAGAAGTGATCTGTTAAGAGGCAGTTTAATGTGAACTACCCCACCCTACTCAGCCGCTAGCGCGGCTCCGCTCCGGTGAGGGTGAGGCTTCCGCTTCCTGTTTCAACGACGCGCTTTCCATCCACATCCACATCCACAACATCGGACACACCCGACGAAGTGAACAGAGCGAGCGCGAGCGCAGTCTCCACAGACCTTCCAGAGTCGGATTGTCCCAATCCTAGTCCTAGCGCTTCAAAACCACGAGAAAGTATATTCAGCGCTGCGTTTGCATCCCTACCCTATCCATGTCAAAACCACAAGCAGGTCACGAGTGCTCTCGAGCCCACAACGGCTTATCAGACGCAACACCACACGAAGCACATTCTTTGGTCGTGCCAGCAGGTGCAGCTTCGACTTTCAGAAAATGCGTGCCCTCACGTGTGCACTTGTATTTCGGATTCGCATCACTCCTTGAGGACGGGGCTTAGCGCCTATAAACTGCTAAATATCGTAGAATAAACCACAAATATGAGCTAGTGTATATGATTCATATCCAAGTGACCGGTAATCGGTTACTACAAAGACGTGAACACGGGAATCATCTACCTGACAATTTATCAGAGTCAGAAACGACTGTTGCCATACCGAGGAACAGTGACCCGAACCCGGCGACACGAGCCGGGATTGATATCTAAAGCAGAATTATTCCAATCAACCCCACATTCACCAAATAATGCTCCAAGATGAATTCTCAATTCCAAATAGCGACACGCTCACGAAAACAGATATTCAATCTGATGCTCATCTCCCAGAAGCGGACCTCTCTTACGCCATTCTTTCGGGTGCCGATCTCAGCGCTGCCGACCTCTCGGGTGCAGATCTCTTCCATGCCACCCTTTCAGGCGCAAACCTCACCAATGCGGATCTTTCCGATGCCGACCTTACCGTTTCGAATCTCATTCGCGCTACCCTCTCAAGTGCGGACCTCTCTGGTGCCGAACTCACATATACAGATCTCTCTGACGCTACTCTTCGCTTTAGTTCCCTGCTGGAGGCAGACCTCGCTCGTGCCACCCTCTTACGCGTCGATCTCAGCGCTGCCGACCTTTCTGGTACCATCGCTCGCTCCGCTGACCTCTCTGGCGCCGACCTCTCCAGAGCCGATTTCACTGATGCTGACCTCTCAAACGCTAACCTCACGGGCACCAACTTAACAAATTCGGACCTCCCCAATGCCGATCTCTCTAGTGCAAACCTCACTGATGCCGACCTCACGGACGCTAACCTAATGAACGCGAGCCTCCCTAGTGCCAATCTTTCTGATACTAACCTTTCTGACGCCGCCCTTGCCGGTGCCGAGATTTCAGATGCCGACCTCTCTGGTGCGAACCTCACTGATGCGGATCTCACCGGTGCTGACCTCATGGGTGTCGACCTCTCGAATGCCGACCTCATGAACACCAACTTTACGAGTGCAGATCTGTCCGGCACCAGTGCAATAGGCATGGACCTTTCCAAAAACCAATTCCCGTTTACAAACTTCACCGGCGCCGACTTGAGGGGTTCCAAGTTCACCGGCGCCAAACTCAACGGTTCTATCCTCACTGATGCCGATCTCCGTGGTGCCGACCTTTCCGACGCCGATATCGAGGGTGCAGATCTCACCGGCGCTAACCTCCCGGACGGCGTGCGAGATTCAGAGTGAAAAATTCATACTGTACCCACATCAGCAAAATTAGCTATGTGGGTGACTCTGACAATCACTGTAGTTCTTCTATGCAAGCAAACATGTTAGATTGAGTATCGTGGATATATGCTGATCTAGGGTAATATATTAAATAAAGAATCTTCGCTTCAGGACACATGCTTTCGAGGAGGTTATTGAATTGCTGGCAATTTGCGTGAGAGTCATACTCAACAGTCGGCGTTTGGACTAGCCATGGTTTAGTGAACGTGAATTGCCTCACCTTGTGCGGCTTCGGCAGCTTCAACAAGGGTCTCGGGAAACGTCGGGTGGGCATGCATCGTTGTCGAAATGTCATCCAACGAGGCACCCATCTTGAGCGCCAGCGTCGCCTCAGCGATGGTGTCAGACGCGCGAGCACCGACGATCCGTACGCCTAACAGTTGCTCGTCGGTATCGGCAATAATCTTGAGATAGCCCGATGTTTTATCAGTGGTCAACGCGCGACCTGAACTCTGCATCGGCACGCGACCGATCAACACGTCGTCGTGTTGCTCGGTAGCCTCGGCTTCCGACAGACCGACAGTCGCGACCTCGGGGTCGGTGTACATGACTGTCGGCATGTACTCAGCGTCGACAGTCCGTTCCTCACCGGCAGCGACCGCCGCAGCGGTCTTTCCATCTCGGACCGAGATATGGGCTAGATATGGCGGACCGGCCGCATCACCGATTGCGAGGATGGAATCGTCGGCTGTTTGAAACTGATTATTAACCTCAATGAAACCATCGTCGGTGAGTTCAACATTGGTGGTGTTGAGCGCTAACCGATCGTACGCTGAAGTTGGTGTTCGACCGGCAGCGACGACGATATGATCGCCCGACAGTCGGATTTCCTCTCCGTCCTGTTCAGCAACGAGCACAGGCGTTCCATCGTCGTACTCGACGCCCTGAGCCAGTGTCGAGGTGTATATATCGTTGTCGTACATCTCGCTTGTCTCCTGAATCGAGTTGACGATCTCCGGCTCAAATTGGGTGAGCACGCGGTCGAGTGCCTCAACGATTTTGACGCGCGCGCCGAACTTCGAAAATTTGGTGACAGCCTCCATCCCAATGTAACCGCCACCGACAACCACGATCTCGTCGGGAACGTCGTCGACCTGTAGAATATCCCGTGAGGTGATGACACCTGGTTGGTCGTACTCGAGTCCGGGAATCTCGATCGGATTCGAACCGGTGGCGATAATCGCCGTCTCGAAGTCAATTGTTTGCGTCTCGTTATCAGTGGTGCCGCCGCTACTGTCGACCTGAAGTGTCTCTGAATCAACAAAGTGAGCGGTCCCTTCGAGTAACTCGACGCCGTGGTGATCAAGACTATCGAGAACCTGTTGGTCGAGTTGGTCGATCACACTGTCTTTCCAGTCTTGGATGGCGTCAAAATCGACGTTGACGGAATCGGTCTCGATGCCAAGAGCATTCCAGTGATCGATGTCCTTCTGGAATCCAGCAGCGTGAATCAACGCCTTCGCCGGAATACAGCCGTGATTGAGACTAACGCCTCCGATGGTTTCACGCTCAATAAGGACGACATTAAGATCCTTCTGTGCGCCACGAATAGCCGCGGTGTAGCCCGCCGGACCAGCACCGATAACAGCAAGATCGGTCGTTGCTTGCATTATACCAGTTCTTTGTTCAATAAATATAGTAGTTGATGACGTCCGTGACGTCACTCATCATAAAACTAATCAAGCATAACAAATCGCTGCCTGGAAGCTGGTGAATTTAGCTCGTCGGGTAGTTCCGAGGTTGTGGATGGGATGGAAAGCGCGTCATAGAAACAGGAATCCACATCCTCAAGGAGCGAACGGTGCAGGCCGTGAGCGGGTCGGGTGGGGTGGGGTGGTTCACACACGAAAACACACTGCTCGTTAACCGGACTTCTCCTCACTGTATAGCGGGTGAGATTCACCAACAATGCGCTTGAATATGAATAGCACGCCAGTGTGAAACAGAACCAGAACACTGACACTTCCAATAATAATGGCGACACGCAACGGTGTCGAAAGCAGACCAAGTGATATAATGAGTGTCGTAGCACAAGCGGGTGGATGAATCGCATCAGCGGCTATCATTGCCCAACTGGTCAGTACGATGGAGATTGTTGCACTTGCAGCTAGGCGAAAGCCCTGTATGGAGAATGGTATTGGCGTCTCAGTAATCGAAGCCCCTGCTGCCACCACTGTCCACGCTGTCAAACCAACAATTCCACCGATAGAGTGACTACCGATGATTCGATACGTCTGTGTTCGTTCACTCCGTCGGTCAAACGCGAGAACAAAAGCGGTTGGACCGAGGCTCGGAAAGATGACCGGCTGCCCACTCCCCCACGCAATCACGCCGAGTACCGTGAACAGTACTCCAGCATATAGACTCGTTCCAACTCGGCGTCTCATATTCTGTCACTCCGCACTTGATTCATAACTCTCCGTGGCATCGATAGCAGAGCAAATATGTCTATTATCTTTTCATATTTATGTAGGAGTCAAATGAGAGCTCCTACTATACTCTCATAAATTCTTATCGTAAATTGTGTGAGTACAGTAGATACACCTGTGAGGGGTCACTTGTCAGGATTATCGAGACGTTTGCCGCCTCTACAGAAGATGACAGACGTCTTTTATGAGATGAAAAGCTGGAGGCGTCCATTACCTGATCTACCTAAAGGATAAGATTCGGGAGACGGATGCCGAATAATATCACCTCTGGCGTGGGCGGACACGGCACACATAATCGATAGGGGCACATCTGATCTGTGCTACATCCGCATCCGCGGGAGTGCTCTCACACCAGAAAGCAATAGTCAGCGCCACTGTCATGATGATTGTGACTGTGACTGTGACTGTGTAAATTAACGAGTAGATCAGTGCGAAAGACGAAAGACGAATCTTGCACACACGGTCAGCCAGGTAAAGGGTGCAATCAGGCTAGCGTCGTAGGGTCGCCAGACTCGCCAGACTCGGCCATCTGCCAGACAGTAAGTCCTCCCATCACACTGAGACCGACCGCGAACACGAACACGACATCGATTCCAGTAGTAGCGACCAGTTCTCCGGCTACAACGGGTCCAATGAACGACCCACCCATCCCGGTCACGCTCGCGAGCGAGATTGCCGTCCCGGCAGCCTGGGGGTTAACGAATTCCTGAATCGACTGGTACATGAGCCCGATCTGCAACTGGACGAACACCCCTGCAAGAACAAGTATCGCGACTAGCACCGCGATCGTCGTGCTGTAAAACATCGCAACCACGAGCACGGTAGCTCCGACGAATGAGGCGGCGAAGACAGGCCGTCGTCGTTGACCCAGCACCGTGTCCGAGAGCCATCCTCCAGTCGGTCGGGCGAGAATCCCGACCGCGGGAAACAGCGCGACGAATGTGCCGCTCTCTGCCAGCGAGACGCCGAACCGGCGAGTGATGTATGTCGGCATCCATGAATTGAATATCATATACAACGAGTAGCCTAGGATCGTGACGACGAGGACCGCCCACACGTTCCGGTTCCGAATCACCCGTTTGAAACCGAGCATTGTCATCGGTTCCGTAGACGCATGGAACCGCGATACGCGCCCGACAGCGGTGTAGAAGGCGAACGACATCATCAGCACCGCGACGCCGAAGACCGGAAATACTCCTGGCCAGCCCACAATAGCGGCGATGCGTGGCGCACCCAGTTGTCCGAGCGCATACCCTGCCGGATAGCCGGAGATGATGACTGATGTCGCCGTTGCCCGCCTAGTCGGTCGAAACGTACTTGCCGCAACGCTGATACAGGTCACCCACAGCACGAACATCCCGACACCGGCAAGTAATCGCGAGGCGATCAACAACGAGACGATGCCCCTGCTCGCAGCGAACCAGTCACCGGTGCTGCCAATAAAGAGCACGGCTGCTGCGGCCGGAACCGCCGCGCGGGTCTCAACGCGGTCAAGATAGATGCCGACTGGAATACCAATTACTGTTGCAGCGATCTGTGGCATCGAAACAACTGCAGCCGCTGTGGATTCAGTGATACCGAGATCGGTCATCACCAGCGGGAGGATACTAGCTGGCGTGATTAGGTATGCACCGACGAATAAAAGTAGCAGCCATCCGGTCGCGATGGTCGCCCAACGCCACACTGAGTCGTCGTCGAGTGTACGGTCATCAATCAGTCCGGTCACTATTCTCCATCAGAGACGATATAATGAATCGCTCGATTGTTTCAGTATCTCTGTTTCGTTTGTCGGCGGGGGCTCTCTGTTCCATACAAATGAATAGATGACTCGTGGTCGGACTGTTCTGTAGCTTGTGTAAATAACATGTTTATACAGTAGCGAATGATTTCGTCATTCATGATTTCCCTGCCCACGTCGCCCGAGGGAAATAGTGAGGACGCTACGGGAGGAAGGAGTATGTGAATGATTAAGACGAGCTTTAGATTCAGTATATAGATTACTTGTGTGGCTATTGTAGACTCACCTCAACCCCCCTCTGTCGGTGTGATCATGCCCTCACTTACTCCAGACAAACCCCTTACTCCAGAGGGGCTTGCATTAACAACTGATTTAATATAATATTCACATGAAAATTTTCTCCGGAATTAAGCGAATTTGCATCAGTTGCTCCAGCTCCGGGAGGCTCCCGTCCTCTCGACTAGGATTGATTATCAAAATCATGTCTATACAATCTTCTTGAGAATTCCATATCCATGTTTTCGGGTTTGCATGAAACGTAACCCAATAATCATCTGACTCGCTGATTGGCGCGTCGGGGTTGGATTGCAGCAGTCATCTATGATGAATATAATCTTATGTTATACACTATCATATCAATGATGCAGGATTATGTCACCTGCACATGACACCGATAATGTGGAACGAACCTCGATTCAAATTAGCGAAGAATTAACCGACGAGTCGTATGAACAGAAGCACCGTGGCGATAGTTGCGACAATGTCATCTGGAGATTGCTTGAGCCTACTGATAATCACAGCTAATCCGGTTTGAGAGGAAATTAAGTTGAGATTCAACGATGTCCCTGTATCTCTCACGATCCTAATTATCAAAACTGACATGATGAAGGGGTAATGTTATGATCGTGATCTCGATTCCTCACCAGACAAGCTGTTCGAAGTGACAACCCCCCGCCAGGCGCCAAGCACTGTGAGGGCAAGACTATATATAATCACGAGCACACAGAACTCAACTGCTGCGGAATATGAGACGCCAGCCTGACCGAAGTCAATTGCTGAGGATTCTACATGAGTGCAACCACTTTGTATCTGAGTGTATGTGTATTGTGACATATCGGTATCTATCCATTGATTAAATTAAATATAATTCGATAGAGCTAGCTTCCTGTAGAGCAACTATTTGACGATTATATGAGCACTCTGGCGCGCTCTGGAACGTCCTCCCTATTTTTATGATAGACTAGGAGGATCGCCGCGAGTGGCTCCGAATGAATATGGGCCTGCTGACACCCGATTGCTACTGAGTTCTGTTCTGATTTCACACACTGTACGGCTAATGCCACCTGTGTTGGGGGAACCGCTATGACAGCAGGATTGTCGGTCAAGATCGATAGTTCATATCAACAAAGAGTGCCATCGATGATTGTACCAAATAAAGACAATAGAGTCAAGCCGCTCGTAGTCATGGGCGCTGCAGGATTTGGAACCTAGGGAAGGGAACCTGACACATCGCTACGCTCGTGCCAGAACCCCCTTCCCATGTTCGCGGTTCAGTCGCATCCCGGCGGTCGCTCCCTGCACCCCTCACCTGCGACAGCATCGAAGCCACCTGGCGAAACCACGTGGGCTAAGCGGCCGGTCGATACCACACAACAACCGGACGCAAACACTCAGTAAACAACACCGAGTCAAGCACGTCTCCCGATTCGTAGAGAACATACCAATGACGCATCTCGAATCAATCGAACCGGCGACTGCACTCAACCTGTATCTCACACAAAAAGAAACTGAAGTCTCCGACTGGACCCTGTATAGCCACGGATCACGTCTTGGACATTTCATTCGGTGGTGTGACGAAAAAGCCATTGACAACCTCAACGACATCATCAGCCGTGATTTGAAGCGATACAAACTCTGGCGACGTGACGACGGGGAAATCAACAATGTGACTCTCAAGACGCAGATGGATACCCTTCGTGTGTTCATCCGCTGGTGTGAGTCTATCAATGCCGTCACACAGGATCTGTCTACATCAGTCGAATCACCCAATCTAGATCACAACGACAACGTTAGAGAAGTGATGCTTGATCCTGAGGATAGCACACTGGTGCTTGAGTACCTCCGCAAGTACGAATACGCGTCTGTCGAACACGTCGCTGTGGAACTCTTGTGGCGAACTGCGCTTCGACGTGGGGCAGCTGTCGCACTGGACGTGGGTGATTACGATGCTCAAAGACAACAACTCGCCGTCAAGCATCGCCCCGAGACAGGAACGCCAATCAAGAATAAAGGACGTGGTGAACGGGTCATCGCCTTGCGAGGATCACTCTGCGAACTGTTAGACGACTGGATTGCTAACCAACGCCCGGCTGTGACTGATGAATACAGGCGTGAACCGTTATTGGCTACGTCACATGGTCGGATTCATGGACAGACTATCCAAAGTCATGTCTACGCATACACGCGTCCCTGTGTGTATTCTGATGACTGTCCAATAGACTGACGAGACCCAGAGACCTGCGAGGCTGCACAGGGGTACTCTGCCGCCTCAGGATGCCCTGAGAGCGTGAGTCCACATGCAGTTCGACGTGGAAGCATAACCAATTACCTCCAAGCTGAAACTCCAAAGCAAATTATCGGTGACCGTGCGAACGTATCGGTCAATGTGCTTGATAAACATTACAATGAGATGACCGAATCCGAGAAGGCTGAACAGCGACGCCAATTCTTCGATTGAACGAGCATCTAACATGGTCGGTGTCCAGACTCACTTCTTCATATTTGTCGCACAACAGGTACGTGCAATGAATGACCTATGACAAGGCTCCGCGCTCTCTGGACGAAGCAATTATTTTTGATTTCGTGCATGACACCCGGTTTTAAATTTTGTACATGCCCCTTAGCGAACTGCTGAGAAGATAGTTGAGTATCTCGCTTCGCTCACACGTTGAATTAAGCCGGTTTAACCTCGTTCAGTGCCGGTCAGTGTCATTAAATTATGTGTTGTTATGGGTTCGATAATTTCTCTTGAAACGACGATACCGGCTCCTGACAGAGATGATATCAAGACTGGAGAGGATATTCGGTAGCTCAGGCACCTGATTTTTTCAAACATGCTTTCAATACAGCAGATATGGATAACCCGATAATCCCTACCGGAGATATTAGACAGGAGAACCCTGGACCTGACCGACAAGGGGCATTCAAACGAGGGTGGACAGCCGCCGTGAAGGATCTCAAAGACAATGATGAATCATCAAAATACTCCGATGGACCACCACCAGAGGATCTTACGTGGGACAATCTCGGATACCGTCTGGGGTGTAATTTCGGTGAAACAGATGATGAACTTCAACAGGAGCTTTTGAGTGGTGCGTAAAGAAGCAGAACAGAGAGTCGGCACAGTCGCAGTCGTAGAACAGTCATCTTAGTATTTCAGTTAGTCCGCCTCGTATCGACGCTACATGGTGATTCGTCTGTGAGATTCAGGACTCAGTCTGAGCGTCACCACACAGATACTCTTGAGCTACTTCCGCAAGGCGATTAGCCACCGGTCCCTCTGAAACGGTCCCATCAGCCGTAATGCGGTACTCCTCGCCGAGTTTGTTGACCACCAGCACAGCGCTCGTCTGGTCGTCTGGATCTCCCTCCACCACAACCTCGCTGCGGTCGCTCAACCGCTCACGAAGATCCTGTTGTCCTGTCGTGAGTCGTTCCACGGGCGGAATGTCACTACTCTTGTCTTCATGTTCGTCTTCGTCCTTATCCTCATTCTGTGTCTGCTGCTGCTGCTGCTGATCAGAGACGTCAGTCTCAAAATTGCTTTGATTCTCTTGATGCCGATGTTGATCCAGCTGCTGTGAGTACGTGCCGACACGGCAGAGTCGTCCGCGTGGAAATGCATACGTCTGGCAATCAGCCGGTAATTCAATCGGGGTTGTCCCACCCCAGTCAGAGTAAGCACTTGCTTGAGTAAGTGTCGACAAGAATGCCACCACGATTACTGTCGACTCGTCGGGATACTCCGGATTTGTGTTTGCGACTGTGTCGGTATCAGTTACTGTCCACTCATGTGCTTCAATTGGAGGAGTATTTATGACAACAGCGTCATCCGGATCATCATCTTCGATATCATGGACAACGGTGCTAATCTCAATGTCATCATCAGTTTCTGTTTCAGTTTTATCCACCATCTTCACCCAGTTTAATTCTGGATCTACGTCTGCGCCAAGCTACGGCTCTATGTCCGTGTTCGTAATTGTGAGTCCGTAACATGGACGTGACTGTGATTACGATGACTGTCTGCGTGAGTATGACTGTAACTGTCTCTCTACTAACCTCATAAGTATCAACATCGGAATTACCGACGGATTCTCGATTATATGAGCAGTTACTGGGATGGAGATGACTGATTTATAATTGAGTTACGCGTTTGCAGATAATTGCTGAAGAATTGCAGAACAGTGAGGATATGCGCATGAATGTGCGATTAGATAAAATTGAGGATTTGCGAGACGAGACGAGACACAGGACGTTGATTTCGATGGTCCGTCATAGTTACCGATTGTACATGTACAAGTTGCCGTGGTGGGGATTGTTAATACATCAGCTGTGCATCGAGTGGTTCCCACTCGATGGGTTCTTCGCCGTGATCTCGACTCGTTGCACCAGAGCGTTCACGGAGTAAATCATCGTAGGTTTTGGCCTCTGCTTTTTCTTTGTGAATTTTGAGTAGCTCTAACGTTTCGTCACTGACTTTGATAACACCCTTATCATCGAGCGTGTTTGCGTCTTCGATGGTTCGAGTGAGGGAGACATCATTGATGAGAACGTTGACCACAGTTTCATCGAGGCTGCTATAATTGTACTCTTGACGGATTTCGATGAGATGGTCTTTGAGTGGTTGGGTGAGACTGGCAGTGGTCATGATTCGACCTCTTGTGCTGTATCAGTGTTCTTTCCTGTGTGTTGTGAGTGTGTGTCGATAGTTTCTGTGAGCCACCACACACGTCCGGATGAGCCGACGGATTTTGTTTGACGCGATTCTGTGTTTTCAGTTCACGGAGTCGATTGTACGCGGTTGAATGTGAACAGTCGACAGCGACGGCTATTTCTTTTGTCGTCCACGGCTCACGCTTATTGTCGGCGTGCTTGCATGGCGACGATAACATCGTCGCGGGTTGTCTTTCGTGTAGGTCCTGGCATAGTCGTTAAGACATCTGCTAGGAGGATAGTCATTATGGGAGCGATTGACTCATAATATCGAGCGTACTCGCGCCGCGACTGTGAGGCACAATAGTATACTCATCGAGCCACTCACTGATGGTGATTTCGTGTGGATTGTCGTATTCGCCGATAACGACGTGGGCAATGTCCGATTCGGGGTTGACGGTCATCGTATGAACCTTATCGACTTGTTCACCGTCACGATATATTTCATATGATTGACCGGATTCTAACTCAGTAGCACTGGTCACTGGTTGACGCATGATGATACGTCATGTTTGCACAGTATTAATTAGATTGTGCCTAACTTGCGTGTCGAATTAAAATAAGTTCACTACTATCTCGATATGATAGTATCAATTACAATCATGTGAATGAACTAACAAGTATTAACTGTATGAAGTGCGTTACCATATGTATGTCAAAAGAAACTGATATTTCAACTGACACTGTCTCAAACCACAACCGAGATTACTGAGTTCCTTCGCAGTGAGGATGATCCATTCCCATGGGCGAGTGATCCAACAGGATTTGAAAAGACACGACTCGTCACGGCAGCTGCGATGCTGGGTGATTGTCCGACTGATTTTGTCCCGTTCGAGAACGTCCTTGACGCGGAGTTTGGCGATGATTAAGGAAACACTACAACCGTTCAAACTGGTTGGCAGATCAACACCCAGACTTGTGGAAAAAGAAGACCGAATCTGGTCATGCAAAGGTGCGTCCTACCGCTAAAGCGGTATACTTGATACGTGCATGCAATCCCGAGGAAAAAGTGCCATGGTGGGAGCCAATCGAGGCTGTTGATGCCGGTGGGAATCCCCTCCCTGTCCAGCGATTTGATGAGCGGCTTGGCTGGAGACGAGGGTCTGAGAACGGTCTGAACGATTCCCAATTAGGGCTGGCATTGGATTTATAGCTGATCATCGGTCGACACTGGTTGATGACGAGGGCGGTTCCAAGAGACTGGATTCAGGTGCAATACCGGCTGTGCAACGCGTTGGGTGTGCTTCTCGGGCAAACAATTTAGTGGAGAATTATAAATATCATGCCGATGAGTTAGAGCGACGGTTTGAGTCGGGGGTGGTGCTAACTTTGACATTGCCGCGAGCGGTGGCTGATTCAGCGGTACATTCGTATGAGGTGATGGCTGAGGCGTGGAAGAGGTTCAGGGATAAGCTACAGTATGATCTGAAAAGCGCAGACAAGCCCACTCCGGGGTGTGTACCGCCGTATATGTGGGTACAGGAGCCGCATCAAGATGGATGGGCACACAGACACGTCATATTCGGTGGAGTACGTCAGTTAATGGATGCAACTGATATCCGCGATAATTGGGCGGACTGTCTTGATATTCCGAATTGTGCGGATGTGACTCCGTGGGTTCGTGTTGATACAATTCATCTCGCGGATGGATGGCATGTTGTTGACTCGAATGATGCTGGACCAGCAGTGATGGCACCGGTTGATACACCGCCGATGGCTGTGGCTGATGGAGGGACTGTCGTCCCTGCCCGATATGAGGATGCTGGTGGGCTACGTCCGTACTATCGAAAGAGCATGAATCGGTTGAGTGAATTAGCGTCATTATCTGTGCCACAGATTCGTGAGCGAGCGGAACAACTTGGCGACAAAACTGCTGAGGGTGCTAAAGAGAGGAACCGTGAGATGGCGTTGTTGTCGTTCATGTGGGCGTCGAAAGCACACGGTTCAGTGGTGCTGCAAACAGGCTCAAAGGGCAGTAAGAAAGCGAGTTCTGGAAGACGTATTCTGACTGTACTCGATATGTGTGTATGGTGAGGGGGCAAGAGGATGGGAGTTCATCTAAGCAAGGGAGAGTAGTGGCTGTGCTATGACCACGGCGTGTGATGTGAGGACTCTGAAAGCCCTCGGTCAGTTTCGGTCCCGCGACTCGCTGCGCGCTTTGGTCGCGATGGACCGTCAGTGCTTGCGTCGCCGGGGGTCCCGAAACTGATTCGCCGTTTCAATCCACCAGGATCCAGCTGACTGTGAGTTGGCGTCAAATAACACTTGTATGGCTGATACGTAGTGATGTATGACTGCGATTGTCGCTGAGCTATGAGTTGCAGGCGGTGAGAATGAAGATGAGGGATATACGCTGTGTAGTAGGCGTGGTATGATCATATGTCTCGTATCGTGCGGACGCTCAGTGACTCGATACAGCGTTTCTCACGAACGAGAAGTCCTGCACAGGATTCGTTGAGGAGCGATGTGAACCGACTATGATGTATCTGCAGACGATGCTGTGGTGAGCAGAACGAATTTGTGTTGGTTGGTTACTCATGGCAGTTTTCATGCGACGTAGTTATGATTAATTTGAGTTGACCGATTTCACATATGGATGGTCTTGGTATGGGTGATACACAGCAACTCGGTCGATTGGAACTGTGATAGTCCATTGCTCGGTGTATGATCCGGTTGAGACGACGCTGGGGGACAGTGTGTCGGGGTCGGGGTCAGAGTCGGTGATGACTGATTCCTCGCGGATGACGAGCGTTGTACCAACGACCTGTGCGTCGGTTGGTCGGAGGACATGTGATGGGTTCCCAACGGCGTCCTGTCGGCTCACTGTGTACTGCGTTTGATTTTCGACAGTGACGGTGAACCGAGCGTCTTCTGGAGACTGAGACTGACTCAAATTCGCTGTCTGAGGTGGGTCGAACGCGGCTGATTGATTAACTGGCAATTCGTTTGTTGAGTAATACGCTCCGCCAGAGACAATCTGCAAAACAGAAGGGATGGAGGCGAGCACAAGCACAATCATAAGTACACTCACGCAGATCACGGCACTGATGATAACTACTCGACGGTGAGCGTCCAGCATTTGACGAACCGTCATCATATGATGCACCTGTGGAGCGATATTCGAGCAGAAATGGAGTCGTGATTTCGTGAAGACGGTGCCACTGGGAGCGTGAGTAGCGACAACGTGAATTCTTTTTCGAAGTGAACACGGAAGTTCAAAACAGTGATGAGGTTACTCTTGCTCGGGGTCATGAGCCATTGTATCAGAAAGCGAGCCATGTAACGGTTCATCGCTTCATACTCAGGGCGATTCGATTGTGTTGAGATGTTCATTCACCAGTATTGGAGCGATGACTCCAACGCCAATTAGGATGACGTATGGTAGCCATTTGGGAGGAGTTGGTCCATCCAGGAATCTGATGAGTCCGGCTAGTGGGAGTGATAATACCATTGCCAACGCGATGAACGTGATAATAACTGTATTTTCACGGGAGAGCATCGAATAACACCATTCGTGGATTCAGGAGAACGTCAGAAGAGACGAAACGTGAGAGGCGTTAGGGAAGATGTGCAGTTGGGGATTGTTCAGTCGGTTGTTGTTACTGTTGTGGGAGTGGTGTGAAAGGTCATAATCGTGTGTGGACTCGCAGTGTGGCGACTGAATATCATGAAGTAGAGATGATACGTGACGATGACACTACAATGGGTTGACCGGTGTGACGCTCGTGTCAGGCGGTGCGACCGGCGAAGCATACACACAGGCAACTGAGGCGATGGTAATTAACACCGATGGCACAGTTACAGCATCAGAGATAATGCGTCGTGGTAAGACGAGGTAACGAACACAATGATTGCAAATGGTGGTATGCTGCCGGTAGAGAGCGGGTACAACGCAGAGAACACATAACTTGGGGTTAACGATGCACCGGACTGTGTTGAGTACGGTGACACCGAGCAGGAGATTGATATGTGCCATCTGATTACCGCTGACCCCGTCTTCGGGCAGATTAAAGAAGTGTTACATTGGGACGCCCGGCAGTGGATCACTATCAGATTCCAGCGCCGATGTGAGCCCTATATTGAATAGCATCAGGAATGTGAGGCTTGATATCACAGTAGGTGAGAAGTTCATCCTGCTCTGTGTTTCTTTCAGTCTTCAGTCTATGATAATCTCGTTTATACCGTACTCCCGATATAAACACTAGTGTCCAGACGGCTGAGAAAAAAAGAGCGAGGAAATGAGTTATTATCAGATAGTCGAATTTAATCATACACCGCCCCACTGAGCGGAGTTTCAAAAATATGTCTGGTTAATCACTGAGCTGACTCCAGTCACTGGTTTTCACCCTGACCGGCTGACCCTGCTAATATATTCTCAATGGTTATCTTGTCCGCATCGTTGGTTAGTAGACCGGTGGTCGTACTTACGAAGTCGTCGCACCACGGCTATTGGCGTCGTAGTAAGTAGTGTATATCATAAGAGAGTCGTCAGTCTTGCCACGCTTGTCGCAGCGGTCATAGGTTTGTTTGGTCTATCGTTTATTAAACCCTGGCGCAGGGGACAGTCGGCTCATTATTTCAACTCGAACGACGAGTGTGATGTGGCACACTCGTCACAGATCCGTCCACGCTGGTTGGACGGGAGGATGATAACGACGGTGTTGATTGCGAAGCAATTAAGTAATGATCACTTGATACTCAGCGCGCAGTGATATAGGGTCGAAGCAACTTGGAGCACGCACAGTCGTCTGGTGGATCTTGAAATGAACGTGGAAACCGAGTGAGCACGCATACTTTTGTCACTGTGGATATGATTGGCATTTGTGAATCGGCAGACGTGACGACCCTGGAATACGCTGCGTGTTCAACTCAATAGTCAGTTTGGTGAGGGTGTTTATATACACCTCTACGCTGTCTGTTGGATTTTGAGGAATAGGAAAGCGAATGGGCGCTGCAGGATTTGAACCCGCGACAGCTTGGTCCGAAGCCAAGTACTCTGTCCAAACTGAGCTAAGCGCCCAATTATCATCTCGCGTTCGCAATAGTGAATAACCAGGTTTGATTTAAGTCTGTTTTCATTCCATCCACTCATTTGCTTCGTGAACACGTAACAGGATTGTGTGGTTATCACAAACACCTTGATCCGACATAACAAATTGAAGCTCTTTTATATCTGAGTTACTCGTATTTCAATGTGGGCTGGTAGCTTAGATTGGCCCAAAGCATCTGGCTTTTAACCAGAGGATCGAGGGTTCAAATCCCTCCCGGCCCGTTATTCATTTATTATTGATCTCATACGAGCAAATATGATTTGTGTAAGGATAATTCAACAAAAGTGAGAATTATCCCCAGGGACTATACTACGCAGATCGTTCGGATTGTCATTTGAGATGCGACTGGACGGTATATACCTAATGTAACATACGTTATGATATCTCAGCCATAATCAGCCACATATCGATTAAATATAAAATACTGTTCCCTTATTTTGAGTATTTTTACGATTCGTTCCTCTCACGTTCAGAGATACTCAAAGGTATGGTTAACTCTTCAGGTCAAAAAATCAGGAGATTATGTTGCTCATTATAAAGAAGTGTATGCGCATATTAAAAATAAAACAATATTGAGGATACTGAGTTACGCTGTTCGTACACTGATGATTTCAATTTCGAATCGCACTGTATTGCCAGCAAGCGGATTGTTATGATCAACTCGGACAATGTCCGGACCAGCATGCGTGATCTCTGCAACAGTGCCATCGTCGGATTTGATATGTGATCCCTCCTCAATGGTCCCACCGGCTATCTCAACACTATCTGCATCGTATTCACGAACGCGACTTTGCTTCCATTCACCGTATGCTTTCTCCGGTGACACTGTAATGTTCGAATGAGTACCTTCCTCAAGTCCGACCAACGCTTTATCAAGCCCTTCGATGACCACCCCACCCCCGACTTCAAAGGTAAATGGTTTATACTCGCGGTCAGGTTGTGTCTTGCTCAACCCGACCTCTGTCGCAATTGATTGCCGTGATGTATCGAAAACAGTCCCATCACCCGTTCGAGCAGTATACTCAATTGTCACAGAATCTCCAGTAGATATTGTCATGCATATATCACTGGTGCGACACGGATAATATGCTGCATCTCTTGATGGTATAATAATTTTACTGTTTGGGTGGTGCGCATATGAGGTGCTGCTTACTGCATTACCCGTCATGAGTCGAGACTTCGCAGTATCATGACTCAATTTATCAAAAGTGTGTACAAACACAGATATTGATTATTGTTGACAGTGATTTCGGGTCACTTATTTCCTCGATTGTAGCAAACTAAATTGATGAATAATGACGTCCGGGGAACAATCCGTGGGATCATTGATCTGATGCGGATTGGGAACGCGGTCGCAGCGGGTGTGCTCACCTTCACTGGAGCCTTTGTCGCCGGTGGCCTTGCAGTGACAGCCATTCATTTAATCGGTGCTATTGCGGCAACAATATTCGCGACTGCAGCTGGGAATGCGATTAATGACTATTTTGACCGCGCAATCGATCGAATCAATCGCCCAATGAGACCAATTCCTCGCGGAGCTATCAGTGAACGAGGCGCTATTATATTCAGTGGATTACTGTTTGTTGCTGCGATTGTCTCAACATTGGTTCTCCCAGTTATTGCGATTGCACTTGCGGTAGCGAATCTGCTCGCATTAGTCGCATACACTGAGTTATTCAAAGGGCTTCCTGGTGTCGGGAACATCGTCGTTGCATACCTTACCGGTTCAACATTCTTATTTGGAGCCGCAGCAGTCGGTCAAGTCACCGACTCCGGTGTGATTGTCTTGTTTATACTGGCTGCGCTCGCAACAGCAACTCGAGAGATTATCAAAGATATTGAAGATATTGATGGTGACCGCCAAGAAGGGCTTCAGACATTGCCAATTGTTATTGGGGTCACACCTGCACGCCGTATTGCAACGGGGGTGCTTGTGATTGCTATCACTGCAAGTGTCGTGCCATACATCATAAGGAGTTTTGGAATCTGGTACCTCACGTTAGTCGTGCCCGCGGATATGATCATGCTGGCTGGAGTCTGGCAGGCACCACATAAGCCCGCACAGGGACAACAGTTACTTAAAATCGGTATGTTCGTCGCAGCAGCAGCATTTGTTCTTGGACGGGCTGTGACCGTGGCTGGGATATAAATAGCTTACATAGCCGATACTGTCGCTCACAGTGGATTGTGCATGAGAAGCATCAGCGCTCAATTATACTTCGACAATAGGCAGATTCGCGGGTCAGTATCGTCGCGTCGGGTCGCGTCGGGTCGGATTCACCACTACGACACGTTTTGATAAGCAAATACAGATGAAATAACCTAGGAGTGTCGTATGAGTGGTGAAATGCACACAACTGAGAGTAAAAACACGATAAGCAATATATACGTGTATATATGGCTCACAACTGAAGATTCAAGTAATGACAATCAAAGAAGATTCACCGAGCGTAATTGAGCGGGCGCTTACAGCGACAACGATTGCTGTTATTGGATGTTCAACGACGCCAGGAAAGCCAGCACACGATGTTCCTAAGTATCTTATTCGGCATGGATATGATATTATGCCGATTAATCCGTTTGCAGAGCAGATCTTCGATACAACAGCGTATGATTCACTCACAGCTGTCCCAGATGACGACATAATCGATATAGTCAATATTTTTCGACCAAGCGAGGAGGTACCAGAAATTATTGAGTCGGTAATTGAGCGACACGACCGCGTTGGCGATGCCGAAATTGTCTGGTTACAGCGTGGAATTCGTGATGATACAGCAGCCTCAAACGCCACCGAGGCGGGAATTGATGTCGTTCAAGACCGCTGTCTCAAAGTTGCACACAGTACGCATAGGGCATGATTCACAATATGGTGTGTATGCGCCTACGAACATTGTACTCTCAACGGACAGGACACCATCTACTATGTGTGAATCATCTCAGGATCGTGCCCTACGGTATTCGTCATAGTAATCATTAACAGAATTGTTTAATGCGATATTTTCACTAGTTGGCAAAGAGCATTCAATGCACGATCAGTCCCACAATGCCAGTTATGCCGGACTATCAGGAGTGACGTCAGAGTCCAGAGTCAGATCCTGATTCTGCTGCTGATTCTGCTGTCTCTGCCTCAGCCTCAGCCTCAGTGATGTGTGCGTCTGCAATAACAGTTTCAGTATCAATATCTTCTTGATCAGCGATTGCCTCAACAATAGCTCGAATCTCAGCAGTTTCAGTCTCAAGTCGGTCAACAGTCGCTTGTGTCTCACCGGTCGTTTCCCGCATTTCTGAAATCTGCGCTCGCAGTTCATTTAATCGCTGATAGACGTTTTCCGCCATCTCCGTTACCTTTTGTAGCTTCTTCGCTGTTGTTCCCAATCCCATATGATACAACTACTCATCAAGCTACCTGTATATTCCGACTAGTTCAGATACGGATACGGATCATTATCTATACCAGCGCAACTCATAGCATACCATCTAGCCAACAAACAGAATCATAAAATAAATCTCTTAATTCGCAAGCTGGAGCAGGGCCCGAGTATAATGACAATAATGGCGGTAACTCAAATATACTGGATGAAGACAGAGACTAATCGATTCCTGACCGAAGCGCGAAGTAATAGCCATATCTTAATTACTTTTCACCGGAGATATTAAACGAGTGGCTTCGTCAATAAAATCACATACATGAACGAGTCACCACCTGATTCTGAGTCTAACCCCAGCTCTAGAGGGCAATCACTATCGCTTACAGATAATAAGACAATCACATCAATTCTCGACATACTTGCCCGCACGGCTCCAGAAATTCGAAGTGGACTCCCAGGACGGCGTGTCAAGACTGATGAGGAGAATCCGTCTGGAGAGTCGCCAATGGAGGCAGATATGTTCGCTGATGAACTCCTCCGTAACCGTCTTGGCTCGCTTGATGGAGTGGGAGAGTACGCCAGCGAGGAACGTGCATCAGCCGACGATACTGGATCAGGGTTTTCAGTCTGTGTCGACCCACTTGATGGCTCCTCAAATCTCAAACCAAACGCTGCAATGGGGACAATTGCAGCAGTATACGATGCACCCCTTCCAGCACATGGGTCTGACCTAGTTGCTGCGGCATACGTTCTCTATGGTGCAACGACAACAATGATTGCAGCAGTCGGTGGTTCTGTCACGGATTATGTCATTCACCAAGATGGAAGCTATGAACCAATTGAACAGGAAGTAGACGTCCCAACGGAACCAACGGTGTATGGTTTTGGTGGGCGTGTGCCGAATTGGCCTGCTGATTTCGAGTCTTTTGTTGATGAGATTGAATCTGATCCATCGATGAAACTCCGATATGGAGGAGCGATGATCGGTGATGTGAATCAGGTGCTCACGTATGGTGGGATTTTCGGGTATCCAGCGCTCACGAACGCTCCATCCGGGAAGCTTCGCATCCAATTTGAAGGGTATCCTGTCGGGTATATTATTGAATGTGCTGGTGGAGCTTCTTCAGATGGCTCGCAGTCATTGCTTGCGGTCGAATCAAATGGCATTCATGATCGGACGCCAGTCTATGTTGGAACACCATCACTGATTGAGCAACTTGAGACTGCACTAACAGGTGAGGCTAACGCCGATTGATTGAATAGATCTACTGGAATATATTGTTCACAGTGTTGATTTGCATATGTCATATCAACAGCGGGCTTTTCGGTCATTATCGATAGTCGATTTGCGGTAATCTGAGATGCGAGAATGCAGTTTATTACTTTCAGCGGTCACGATTGTACATTTGGTCGATATTTTTAACCGAGGCGACCCCCGAATTTGACATATGGCATCTGAGGCGAATCCCTTCGAGAGCTTACAAGAACAAATCGATGATGCAGCAACATATCTCGATGTTCGTAGCGACCTCGTTGAGCGACTAAAACGACCTGAACGCGTTCTTGAAGCAAATTTGTCCGTTGAAATGGACGATGGGACAATCGAGCATTTCAAATCATTCCGCTCACAGTTTAATGGTGATCGCGGACCGTACAAGGGGGGGATTCGCTATCATCCAGGTGTCACACGTGATGAAGTAAAAGCGCTCTCGGGGTGGATGGTATATAAATGCGCACTTGTTGATATCCCATACGGTGGTGGCAAGGGAGGTATTGCTGTTGACCCGAGTAAATACTCAGCCGGAGAATTAGAACGATTGACACGCTCATTTGCGACTGAACTTCGTCCACTTATTGGTCCGAATGTTGATATTCCAGCCCCAGACGTGAACACCGGACAACGAGAAATGGACTGGATTAAAGACACATACGAAACCCTCGAGAATACGAATGCCCCAGGAACGGTCACAGGAAAGTCACTCTCAGCAGGCGGAAGTGCGGGTCGTGTTCGGGCAACAGGTCGGTCTACGATGCTGACCGCCCGAGAGGCGTTTGAATATCGTGGACAAGATATTGCAGATGCAACCGTCGCAATACAGGGATATGGTAACGCTGGGTCTGTCGCTGCTGAGTTGCTTGAAGACCAAGGAGCAAGTATTGTTGCTGTGTCGGACTCATCGGGTGCAATCTATGACCCAACGGGATTAGATACACGTGCGGTGAAGTCAGATAAGCGTAAAACCGGCTCAGTAATCGAGTACGAGGGAGCAGAAACCGAAGTGCGGTCGAATCGCGAACTATTGACGCTTGATGTTGATGTGTTGATCCCAGCAGCATTGGAGAATGCTATTGATGGATCGATTGCATCCGATGTGCGTGCTAATGTGATTGTTGAGGCGGCAAATGGACCCCTGACACCGGAGGCAGATGCCGTCTTGACTAATCGCGATGTTGCTGTATTTCCAGATGTGCTCGCAAATGCTGGAGGAGTGACTGTATCATACTTTGAGTGGGTACAGAATCGACAGCAGTTCTACTGGGCAGAATCACGAGTCAAAGAGGAACTAGAAACGATTATCACGAATGCATTCGATGACCTTGTCGAAACCTATGAGTCACGTGATCTTCCAAACTTCCGAACGGCTGCATACGCTGTTGCAATTGAGCGGGTTATCAAAGCGTATGATCGACAGGGCACGTGGCCTTAATCGATCTGAAACGCACTGTGGTTACTCTTAATCATCAGATGTTCTATATTCGTGCAGTGAATTATTTATAAACTATCTGAAATACGTTAATTCGGACTTAGATACAGTATTTCTGTTTTTTATGTGTCCAATGGAATGGCTTTGATGATCCAGAATGGAATATTGTAGAGTGGGAAATCTCAGCTTATTAATTCAAAATGCATCATACAGAGTTAGGTTCAATTCAGACAATCACTCGTCCAGAAATTTCAGAATTGATATCCTTTCCGCCCGTCGGCGAAGATTCCTCGCAGAGGAATTCAAGCTTGCACGGGTCCTCAGTTCTCACAGACGCTGACGCTGTCGCGTGGACCGTCGAAGGAAGCCACCCACTTATGACCGAGTGTGCCGTCCAGCGCATGGAGCTCTGTCATCGGAGCCTTCTCACTCAGACATGCCGAGCGGGTCACTGAGACGAATACGAAGACGAATACAATTCGTCCCTCCACGATATGGTATTCATCCTCCTGAGAACCGTCAGTCGCAGTCGCAGACGACAGTCGCTATCGAGGGAACTCCAATAGATTATGCTCTCAGAGAAATCAAAAAATTTCCGTCGGATTCATTCCCGCCCTCAAGGACGGGCGCTGGGGGTTGAGCTTTCTCCTTGATTTCAGTAATCACGACAGTATCTGGCAGGGTAAGATGAAGAAGATAATCCATCCCGAGTCATTGAAGTTAGTTCCACACGCTGGCATAGATGATGCATCAGGACCACTTACTCTCCGCAACACAGCTATCGCGAGAGGATATTGAAACAATTCTCGACCGAGCAGCAGCGATTGAGACAAACCTGGATGGGTGGGAGGCCCAATACAGTGGAATGGTGCTTGGATTATGCTTTTTTGAACCAAGCACTCGAACTCGGATGAGTTTCGATGCTGCGATGAAGCGACTTGGTGGACGCACAATTGATATGGGCAGTGTCGACAACTCATCAATATCAAAAGGCGAAACACTCGCTGATACAGTCCGCGTTATTGCCGGATACGCCGACGTCATCGTGCTTAGACATCCATCTGAAGGCGCAGCAAAGTTAGCTGCTGAATTTGTTGACGTGCCCATAATTAACGCCGGTGACGGTGCTGGACAACACCCAACACAGACACTGCTGGATTTGTATACAATGCGAGAGAATGGTGGACTTGATGAGACTACCATCGGGATCGCTGGCGATTTAAAATATGGTCGAACAGTTCATTCACTCGCAGCAGCATTGACTAACTTCGACGTTCGACAACACTTCATCAGCCCTGAAAGTCTTCAACTCCCTCGAAATATTCGATATGATCTGCATGAATCTGGTGCAGAAGTGCGCGAACATACAGATATCAAACCAGTACTTCCTGAACTCGATATTTTGTATGTAACACGGATTCAACGTGAGCGTTTCCCTGATGAGAACGAGTATCAACGAGTTGCTGGGCAGTATCGTGTCGATACTGATGTTTTATCACATGCAGATGATAATCTGACCGTGATGCATCCGCTTCCTCGGGTCGATGAAATTGCACCAGAAGTTGATGATACCGAACATGCGGCGTATTTTGAGCAAGCACATAATGGGGTTCCTGTTCGAATGGCACTGCTTGACGCGTTGATACAGGGAGCAAAATGAACGATCACGATTACGAGGAAGATCAAAACCAGGGTGAGGCTGAAGATATTGTATCGACAGCGAGAAAGATCGATGATCAACAATTGCGTGTCTCGAAAATCCGCGATGGGACTGTAATCGATCATCTCACCGCTGGAGAAGCATTGGATGTGCTTGCTATTCTTGGAATCGATGGGTCAAACGGTGAGGGGGTCTCCATTGGGATGAATGTCGTCTCTGACCGGCTGGGAACAAAAGATATTGTCAAAGTTGAGGATCGTGAGCTAAGTCAATCTGAAGTTGATGTCCTCGCGGTGATTGCTCCTGAAGCAACGATCAATATCATTCGAGACTACACAGTGATAGATAAAAAGCGAATTGAGCGTCCGACAGCGGTCACCGGTGTTCTGTCATGTCCCAACCGAAACTGCATTACAAACGCTAATGAGCCGGTTAATACTCGTTTCATGGTCCTCGATGAAGGGCTTCAGTGTAATTACTGTGGATCAATTGTCCACGAAGATGAAGTGCCAACTTATCTTGATGTTGCATAGCCGACAATTCTAACACAATCCATCTGTCCTGATGTATGCAATTTAGATTACGCCATTCATAAATGATTAAGAGTTATCAGAGCAATACTATTAATATGTCAAAACGAGCAAAAATCATAGCCGTTGTTGCTGTTGTTGCATTAACATACACGCTTATTGCCAGCCGTTCAAACAGTGGTGACACTGAACAAGATTCAACTTAATTATATTTCACACCGCGGTTCTGAGCAATCTCTGACGGATATACTATTTTTCTTGACTGTGTCGACGGACAGAGTATCTCAAAAATTCGCTCGTACAGAGAGCGCATTAATTATTCGAGATGATTGAACATAGCGCTACAGTGAATGATGCCGTTCGAGTTGATGATGTTGGATTTCCACGAGAGGGATGCTACAGACGCGACCGATGTCAAGAGTTATTCAATGAGAGCACCGCAGATATATGACAATCGTGGCGTGATGACATTATTACGGAATTTGTAGAAATAGCAACGGAATTAATTCCAAGGCGAACGCATTTTACACTCTATCCTGACCCATACCCAGGACATCTCTTCGACCGCAGTGGGATCAATGGCGAGCGAATCGCTGAATATGTTATTCCATTGTATGATATGCACTATGAGATGACATATTGGCTAGAAACAATGATAAAATGCTTCCAGAGTCGGATCGATGCGATTGAATCTGATAGGGGCGTTTCTATTGAATTGTGTGCAGTTGATGTCGATGTTTATGATCTTATACACGCTCCAAAAGTAGCAAAAGCATACAGCACACACGTATAGTTTAAATATGATGCCTCAAGTGCAGCTGCAGCGTTACGACGCACGGGTGCCGATAGCCGCGATGGAGGAACTCACCGACCTGACTAATCGAAGATTAAGCGATAATATTGAAACTAACTCAGAGGCTCCCAGCAAGATATGCAATCACGAGTAATCCGCCGATGAAGATGAATATCGCAAACATAAATAATCCAACGAGAAGACGCCGTTGTGCCGGGGTCGGATCAGCCATTATTCTCTCTATTACCAGCGAATATAATAACAATATCTAAAAACCACTCACATGAACTGATATCACTGAAGTCAACTACCCCACCCTACTTCGCTCGGTGAACCCTCGCTCGGTGAGGCTGGGGTGGGGCTTGTCAGTGGTCTCTCCCCCTGCCTCTAACCCGTGACGGCTATTGTCGGTTAGGGCTGTACACTTTAAGTTAACTCGGCGTCTTCGACCTCGACCCTGACTTCAGAGCATATTGACTGATGCTCCTCCCACGAGGTGGCTGATGACCTCGAAGGAGAGACAGTTCCGCAATGCAATGTTCTTCGCTGCGTGATAATCGGCGTGATTCTGTTTCCCGTATCGTTGTCGCTGGCACTCACACTCATCATGATGACGATTCTCATCTCGAACACTTCCACAGTCGGTATACCATTTCGAAGTGTTCTTAGAATTCACCGTCTCCACGAACACCCCATGTCCATGTAGTTCAGCTTTGTATTCGACACACTGTTTGAGCTTGCGGAATGCCCATTTCGACTGCCAGTCAGTATGGGAGTCGGTCTCGAATCACAATCCCAGCAGGTTCCTCGAATATTATTCCGTCGCACTCGTGTGTCACGGCTTCTGCGACAATCCCGTTCGCAACAGTATGCAGTATGGCACGTACTTCAGATACTCATCTTCCCGACCACCCAGTTTCTGAAGCGTTCGATGAGCTGATTGCGTGCCACACTCTTGGAGGTCGCCACGAGTCTTTTTGAACTCTCTGCGGGCGTGGTTGAGCTGAGCTTGCCTGCACTGACAAAGCGAGCTATGCTTGTGACGGCAATCCAATCTGATTCACACCAAGGATCGAGATCGACACCCAGAACCGTTCTATTCCGTTCGGTTCTGCGTCGGTGAATCTTGCTCAGGCTTTTCGTTTCGATACCCGATGTGCAAGCACCATTCTCCGTCTCTATCTCGGTGATGTAGCGTGCTTTCCGTGTATTCGCATTCCACTCTCACTGTCCAAGTACTGGTATTGGTATCCATCATCCTCGTTTGCGTTTGGCAGTGCGAGGTTCGCCCTCATACGTGAGTGATCTCACAGTACTGTGAGTGAGAGTTGCTCTGTTTGTGGGAACACGGTGAGTGTTCGCTTATCATACGTGATGGAGTTGGACGTGAACTGTGGTTGTGTCGATTTTTCATTTGTCCGTTGCTCAATGCAGGATTGGATGTTGCTGGCGACTTCGTGGCAGGCGAGAATCAAGAATCGAAAATCGAGTGTTGACTCCCCAGTTTTGTGTCTGCCTCTACGTCGTCTTTGGCTTGGTTCTGCCTCTGACACCAGACTGCGTATGCACATTCTCTCACGCATGATTGGCTGAAATATGACACCCATCAAGCTACTTGTCCACGGTAGCTTGGGGTAGCACGTGGTCTTTCGTGGAAAGCCCCTCAAGCCGCGTGATAGCAGTTCGACGGTAGTGCTCGTCATTCAATGCTATCGTGCTTTCGTAGAAATACTGGTGTATGCTCAAATGGATTGTTTTCTATGGTCCTGTTGTGCTTGTCGGGTTCCTCCGCTGCGTTGCTTCTTGAGGAAGGGGACTTCACCTCGAACATGTTGAACGTCAGGTGATGACTATATCGCCTCTATCTTCTGTTCTGTGATTGAAATATTAGTCAACTGATGATCACAGTTACAATAAGTCATCTCAGAAATTACAACACGATTCGAGAGATTCACCGGCTAATCCGGGTCCCGTTGGAACGGGCATTTCACCATCAATAATAGAGATTGGGTCCATTGTAAGATCATCCTCAAGCATTGAAGCTGTAGCAAGTCCACATGCGCGTATATTTGAGCCGGGAAGTGCGGCGGCAACGTGAAGTGCCCCAGTACGCGCAATGACACCATCAATAGTTGTTGTGACGACAGTATCGATATCGACTGCCTCTGCCTCACGGGCGACCGCAACTGTCTGTCGTGGACCACCGAGTGCCATTGGTTTGCAAACAATAATATCAGCTGCACCGGCGGTGAAGATCTGTTCTGGGGTAGTCACGCTCATTGACTCATCAACTGCGATATCAACACCATGACCACGAAGCAGAGCATGTCCATCAAGATCTGATGCCGGAAGTGGCTGCTCAATGTACTCAAGATCCACCGTCCGAGCTGTTTCAAGAAACCGCTCAGCAGTAGCTCTGTCCCAAGCACCGTTGGCATCGACGCGAAGTGTCACGTCATCTCCGACCGCTGACCGAGCAGCGATAACGCGGTCACAATCGGATTCAATATCTTGAGCGCCGACTTTTAATTTGATTGTCGTATATCCATCCGCAACAGCTGATTGTGCCCTCTGGCGTGTTTGCTCAAGATTACAGTCACCAATCGTTGCATTAACTGGCACTGACGTGGCTGGTGTATCTGTCGAGAGAAACTCTGCAACTGAATTGTTAGTATCACGAGCCATAGCATCAACGCACGCCAGCTCAACTCCATGGTGTGCAGCTGACGTCGTCTCTGGCGATATTCCCGATATTGATTCGATGTCTGTGTCCGTGTTGGTGTCCGTTTCCATTGAGACCGAGCGAAGCGCATCCTGACAACTGCTGTGAGTCTCTGTCCAGTCTGGAAGCGGTGTTGCCTCACCGACGCCGACGACTTCATTAATCTTTATACAGATAACATGCCCACGGCGTTGTTCAATTTCACCGTTAGCTGTGGAAAGCGAGCGTGATAGTCCAAGTGTGAATGGGTCAGCCTTCATATAGGCTGGCTCAAGAGATGTTAATTCGTCCATTATATCACTGGAAGCGTATCGATAGCAAGTCCAATACTGAATAAGAGTGCATATCCAGCCAGTAGTTTCCCGACTCGCTCAAGGGTTGGATTGAGTACATTACCGGCAGTTTCGGTGCATATACTGCGAGCAGTCGAGAGAGCGACTGGCAACGTCACGAGCGGTAGCCCTGCAGTAAGCGTGTACGCTGGCTGAAAAAGAAACCAGATTGGGACAGCGTATGCAATCACCAACAATGTGACAAACTCGGCACGTGCGAAAGTATAGCCGTATCGAACCGCGAGCGTTTGCTTTCCGGTCGTTACGTCTTCATCACGGTCGCGAACATTATTTACAACGAGAATATTTGTCGATAGTGCGGCAATTGGCACTGATGCAACGATGGCTGTCAGTGAAACTGTCCCAGCGGGGATTCCAAGCGGGAAGACACCAGCGGTGAATGTTGCTGCTTGAACATAATACGTCCCAGTTACGGCGATTAAACCAAAAAAGACGAACACAAACACATCACCGAGACCATGATATCCAAGTGGATACGGTCCACCGGTGTATGCAATTCCTGAAGCAACAGAGAGAATTCCGACAATCAAAATTGGAATTCCACCAATCCACACAAGAGTTGTACCAACAAGAACTGCAATTGCAAAGGTGAGATACATCGCTCGTTTGACTTTAGCGGGGTCAATGAGACCATCTGCGGTGACACGGGTGAATCCTTCACGATCAGCGGTATCTGCACCCTTAATCGCATCATAGTAGTCATTCGCGAAATTCGTTCCAATCTGAATGAGGGCAGCACCAATCAATGCAGCAAGCGCTGGCAGTGGCGCAAAAACGCCATCATGAATCGCAACCCCAGTGCCAACGAAAACAGGCGCTGCTGCGGCTGGAAGCGTCTGTGGGCGTGCCGCCATCACCCATGCCTCCTGACGGCTAATGGACTGTGTCTGTGCGCTCATTGGCTATATTCATTCACTGGGAGTGCCTGAAACTTCGGTTCATGTCTCAGATCTCTGCTCGTGTGGAATTATGTACTTGTGAGATATTGCTATGATATCCGATCATGCTGGTGATGGAGGTATGGTGAGTGCATACCTGGTTAGTAATGCCATGGATATGAGGAGAAATCGGGGTCACGTCCTTCTAAGAACGCATTACGACCCTCGCGTGCCTCATCAGTCATATAAGCAAGTCGGGTTGCTTCACCCGAGAACACCTGCTGACCGACAAGCCCATCATCAGCAAGATTAAATGCGTACTTCAACATCCGAATTGCTGTGGGTGACTTATTCGACATTTCAGCTGCCCACTCAATCGCCACGTCCTCCAATTCTGCGTGCGGAATTGCCTCATTTGCCATCCCCATATCAACCGCCTCATCAGCGGAATACGTCTTTCCACGGAAGAATATCTCTCGCGCCTTTTTTTGCCCAACCTGCTTAGCGAGATATGCCGATCCAAATCCGCCATCGAATGAGGCAACATCTGGGTCTGTCTGAAGGAATTTGGCGTTTTCTTTTGATGCGAGAGTAAGATCACAAATAACATGTAGTGAGTGACCACCACCAACAGCCCACCCTGGAACAACAGCAATCACCGGTTTCGGCATGAATCTGATCAATCGCTGAACCTCTAAGATATGAAGTCGTCCTGCCTTTGCTTCACGAACCAGCGTATCCTCATCATCTGATGCTTCATCATCATCACGATACTCATACCCAGACTCACCGCGGACAGACTGATCACCACCAGCAGAGAATGCCCATCCGCCATCATCTTCTGATGGTCCATTACCGGTGAGAAGAACGCATCCGATATCTGCCTGTTTGCGTGCGTGATCAAGAGCAGCGTACAACTCATCGACAGTCCCTGGTCGGAATGCATTTCGCTGTTCTGGGCGATCAAACGCGATTCGGACAACTGGAGCATTGTGCCCACGATGATATGTAATGTCATCAAACGTCTCGGTTCCGTCGATGCTATCCCACTGTTCGGCATCAAAAAGCTCTGAGACAAAAACCATAATAACATGCCAGCGCGGATGCGCGAAAAGGATTCGGCTCCTCACTCATACTCCACGCTCAGTTGGTTGGTCGAATGATATACTATACTATACTATACTATACTATACTATACTATTTGAAATCATGAGCCTCACCGTGCAGCGTCGGTGCTCAGGAATCAGGAATCAAGAATCCGATCAACCACACGATCATGTAATCGTTCCCGAACCCGGTGACTTGACTCAGAATCTGTCACAACTTCGATAACGTGTGACCCAGCGGTTGTCGTTGCCTCTGTGAATGCTGTGTGAAATCCATCACGATTTGTCCCACGAACTCGTGCGAACGAGAGATCATATATCTCCTCAGTCGGTTCGAAATCAAGCCCATGAGGTGTTACAAATTGGCTGGTGAATGGTGGATCATACGATTCGATTGGGAGTTTATGAAAGATGCCACCTCCATCGTTGTTAATTAACACAATGGTTGCTGTGACATCACAGCGTTCAAGCGCTGCAAGTCCATTCATGTCGTGATAATACGCAAGATCACCCGTTATCGCAATAAGATGCTCAGTGGTGGTGATAGCCGAGCCAGCACCGAGTGCTGTCGAAAGAATCCCATCGATGCCTGATGCCCCACGGTTTCCGAGGACTGTTCGGTTCTGCGTTGTGGGACCCCCAAAGCGGTCAAGATCGCGAACTGGCATTGAATTCGAGACAAAAATTGTCGCCGGATCCGGTGCTAACGTCATCACGTCGGAAAGAATCCGACCCTCACAAAACCATGTGTCATCTCCGGTGTTATCTAAATCAGCATCACCTCCGGCTATACCGCCGTCATTTGAATCTGTGTCTGTGTCTGTGTCTGTGTCTGTGTCAGTGTCAGTGTCAGTGGTTGTGTAGACTGATCTGTGGATGAATTAGTCTCTGCAAGTACATTTGCATGCGCATCATCAGCATCAAGCCAGCGCTGTCGCCACGTTGACGACCCGGGATTATTCAGAACTCTTGATAATTGCCACAGAAGTTGTGTTGGATCAGCAATAATGAGATCTGTCGCACTGAATGTCGCCTCGCGCCATTCTCCAGCGGGGTCAACAAGATATTGCGTCGGCGTGGTAGCCTCAAGATACTGTCTAAGCGGCTTCGATGTTGGTGAAGCGCCAAACCGAAGGACAACATCTGGATCCGGCCATTGGTCCCATAGCTCATCGGTGAGGAAACTATCGTATCCGCCAATAACTGGTGTCGTTCGAGTCACTCCACCGTAACGAATACCTGAAAGTGGATCAGCAAGAACGGGGAACCCACTTGCATGCGCAAACGCTGCTACCGCCTCGGGGTCGACTCCAGGTGTCGTCAGTGGACCGATAACGACGAGTCCCCGAGGCGCTGAAAGTGAATCTGCTACTGTCTGAATACCATTTTGATCAAGCATTCGATTACCTACTGTCGATTCAACGAATGCATCCTCACGACCTGTGATCGACTCTTCAGAAAAATCCTCAGGAATGTCTCCCGGAACTGGCGTTGGTTCGAGTGGTTTCCGAAACGAGAAATTCAGATGAACCGGTCCAGCCGGTGTATCTGTCGCCGTAATAATCGAACGTGCTGCTGTTGTCCGGAGTGATCGAAGTTTTCTTTCCGTTGGCTCTGGCTCCCCGATCTCATGAAACCACCGGACAGAGTCGCCATAGAGTTTTGTCTGATCAACAGTTTGGTTCGCACCAGAATCATGTAACTCTGGGGGGCGATCAGCAGTCAATAACAAAAGTGGAACGCGTGATTGTGACGCTTCGATAACTGCAGGATGGTAATTTGCCGCTGCTGTGCCTGATGTACAGACCACAGGTGTAACCGATCCGGTTCTTCGTGCACGCCCAAGTGCAAAATATGCAGCAGAACGTTCGTCTAGATGTGAAAAGGTCTCAATATCATCATGGCGGTCAAAAGCAATCGTAAGTGGTGTTGACCGGCTGCCCGGCGAGATACAGACAGCATCAACACCGCCAGCGGCGAGTTCTGACACAAATGTGCGTGCCCATAATGTATTACGATTTGGCGCACTCATCACTACGTTTCATCCACTTCGGCATCTGTCTCTGAACTTGGTCCCATTGCTGTGTTTGACTGTGAGTTTGATTTTGAAGCCACTTCTGTCTCTGCTGTCTCTGTTGTGGATGTGGATGTTGATGTTGATGTTGAAATTGATCCATGCACTGCATCATCGACATCACGCTGTGTCTCAGCGGACATATTGGATTCCATCTGGTCGTTCATCGTATCAGTGTTGTCTGTGGTGTTATCCTCAAGTTCATCGAGAATGGGTCGATATTTTAATTGAACCTCATCCCACTCACTATCGGGATCTGAGTCTGCGACGATTCCAACACCAGCGAAGAGCGTGGCTACATCATCATGAGCGACTGCTGACCGAAGTGCGACTGCAAACGTACCATACCCGGCAGCGTCAATCCACCCAACAGGAGCAGCATACCAGCCTCGATCAAATGGCTCTGTTTCACGAATTGTATCAGCAGCCGTTGCCGGTGGCAGTCCCCCTACTGCGGGGGTTGGATGCAATGCTTCAACAAGTGAAAGTGCATGTTTATTCTCTTCGAGATCTGCAGTGATCGGAGTCCAAAGGTGTTGAACGGTCGCAAGTTTGCGTACACGTCGAGAATCACTCGTGATAGCAGTCGCATATGGAGAGAGTTGATCACGAATTGTATCAGCAACCAGTTCATGTTCGTGAACATTTTTTTTATCGCGTGCCAGCTCTGTGGCAAGCCATTCGTCCTCAGCGGGTGTTTCTCCACGACCTGTCGTCCCGGCAAGCGCACCGGTCTTGACGGTGCGACCACGGACAGAGACGAGTCGTTCTGGTGTTGCACCAAAGAAAGCGGGGCGCTGAGATGTATTAGCGGTGTACCCAGACTGTGTCGCTGCCAGTGTATTTATATCCGCATCAATCTCTTTCCCAGTTGATGTGGTGGTTACCGGTTCGATAATGAATCGATAACACGAGGGATATCGGTCACCAAGTTGAGTAATGATATTGCCAAGTGTTAGTGAATCTTGAACTTCAACCTCAAGTGCTTGTGCAAGAACGACTTTTTGAAGATTATCGGCAGAGATTCGATTAACGGCTTCGGTGACGCCACGATTCCATGCATCCCGAGATGTGTGTCGTTGATGACGAACAACGCCTGGTGGGGATTCCGAAGCGGTATTGATTTCCAGTGTTTTCAATCGTTCAACTTCCCGGTTAAGTCGGTCTTCAACAATATCGGGTGTAGCCTCGGGGTCAACTGCATTGACTGTTATCCATGCATCAGTGCTGTCAGCAGCAGTATCCGTGTCTTCCCATGTTATCTGTACCCGCGGGAAAACAAACTGTGCGTTGGGGAACTGCTCCCATGGCTCCCCACCAGCGCTCTCAGCATGAAAAGCAAACCCACCAAACAGACGAGGACGGGCAGCTTCGGTTTCTGTGTGAACATCGCAAGTACTGAATAGTGATTCAGCAGCATTCCGAACATACTCAAATCGGTCAGAACCTGCTGCGACAATTGTTGCTGCAGCACCACTTCCAATTACTGTCGTCTCCTCCGGCGCACTCCAGACGACTCGAGGTGAGGTTGCAATATCAAATACATCCCGAACTGCGGGAGTAAATGAGGGAATGCGAGCTGACCGACTGACGAGAGTGACATCGTCGAGTCCGGTCTGGAGTGATTCCATCATATGTAATGGGGCTTTCATCCTCTTTTATTTGACTATCGTAACCATACAACACGTTACTATCTACTATCGTTATCTGTCCGAAATATAATATTAATACATTCTCTGCTCTTTAATCAGATAATGAGATAGGATCGACAGAGGAATTATTACACTGGATGAAAATAACTCATATTACTGGACGAGTCCTCACTGAGTAACTTCTTACGTCTCCACGGTTCACTATTGGTTTCACTAATTATTATACTAGAATATAGATTTATATATTTTTTATTGCAAACGAAAAGTTTCTAAATCAGAAATCACTGGCGTAGGGTTTAAATAAAAACGATTCAAACACCCGGATACTAAGATGCCAAATGTAGATATTAACGTCCCCGAACACCTCGAAACACAGATCGCACAACTTGTTGATAAAGGCGAGTTTGTCGACCGCGAAGAAGCAATTGAGGAACTCCTTTCGACTGGTATTCGAGCGTTTAAAACGAGTGGACCGATGGATGATGAGGATCGATTTGAAGATGACGGTATGATGGGTCACGAAGACGAGTACGTTTTCTGATAAGTGTGTCACAGACCACCAACAACGCTTAACCTTCGCTCTGTTGTATCTTGAAGTATGCACAAGGATGAACTGCTAGAGTTACATGAACAGATGGTGACGATTAAGCAAAATTTCGCAGCGCGTGAAAGTGTTGATGACAATCTTTTCGAGCCATATGATAATCTCGATGTCAATCCATCACATGTACATAAGTCAAAAAGCGAACATAAACATGCGGTGTTTGTTCTTGGGAATGCCCTCGCAACAGTCATGAGCGAGGATGAGTTCTCCAACGCTGGTCGTGTTGGAAAACGGATGAAGGAGTTAGCAGAGGATGCAGAAGGAAAACTCTGAATTACAACCGTTTGACAGCTAAAAAATGTAGTCGTGGTGTATGAAATAGCCTTCTTATCGCCCTCGACGCTGCAACGTGTCGTTGTTATTGCTGTTGCAGCCGTAGCCATACTCACTATTGTTTGGCTGGGACGAGCGCAGGCAGATTACGATCATGATGGCATCGATCTCCAAGATCGATTTATGATGGGGATCCCATGGGGAACAGTCCTTACAGTTATTTTCGTCATTTTTGTCTATCTGTTCCTTCAGGATGGATTAACACATTGGCGTCGTCCGATTACGATTCCATTTCGTGCGTGGTCGTATTTTTATCCACTTGGAATGCTGACAGCAGCGTTCACACATAACGGACCCGGACATTTACTTGGAAATCTCTTTGGGACGCTTGCTGTTGCGCCACTTGCCGAGTACGCATGGGGTCACTTCCCAAATATGCGCGAAGCACAGTCATCATCAACCTCGCTAAGGACGAATCCATACGCCCGCATGCTCGCCGTGCCGGGCACTGCTGCGATCGTTGGAATCGTTGGAACATTCTTTGGACTTGGTCCGGTTATTGGATTTTCAGGGGTTGTATTTGCGTTCGTCGGGTTTGCAGTAATTATATATCCACTTGGGACAGCACTGGCATTGATAGGTGCTGATGCACTGCGAGTATTCGTCACTGCCGTGCAATCACCAACGCTTACTGCTGGTGGTCGATCAGCATATCTCTCACCGTGGTGGGCTGATATCGCCATTCAAGGACACGCACTTGGGTTACTCATGGGTGTGCTGCTTGCGCTTGCACTTGTTCGTTCTCGACAACCAGTTGAACAGTCGGGTCCAGGCGCACTCCGACTCTGGGTTGGTGTTGTGCTTGTTGGGATCCAACAGTCGCTGTGGGCGGTATATTGGTATCGAGGCGGGGATACGTACGTCCTCTATCGAGCAGTTGGTGTGGCGCTTGTGGTCATACTTGCAGTTGTTGTCACAGTCGCTGTCATTACGAGTATAACGACAAACACAGATGTAGACGCAAATAAAAATACAGACGGAAGCACAGGTGTAGGTGCAGAGAGCCGGATCTCACTTTCTCAGGATAATAAAGACAATAGCCGCAACGGAAGATGGCAAGTGGCTGCTGGAATTCTTTTAATTACAACCGCTGCGATTGCCGGACCGGCGATTCCATACAATCTGTATACAACTAATAATGAGTCACTACCGGGGGATGCAGTGGTCGTTGAGGATTATGAATTGACATACGCTGAGGGAGTTGAAAATGGGCTTGTCTCTGCGTTTGATTTGACGGCTTTCGGTGAGACGACGACAGTCACCACCTCAGGAGTGATTGTGCAAAGTGCTGATCGTGATATCTGGACAACAGCAGTGTCAGCCGGGCGATTAGCATTCACTGGACAGTCAACTGTCTCAATTGGTGGACTAGGCTGGCGAACACCAGTGCATATCAGTCGAAACGGCTGGACAGCAGGTGGAAATGGGACTGCATATCGAGTCAATGCATCAATCGGGAGCCCAACCGCGAGTGATGATGTTACTAGTAATAGTAATACTGATACCAATAAACTGGAAAATCAGACCGTTCTATACCTTTCAGACCCAGTTACTGCAACACCACGACTTGCGAATAAAACCGTCACGATTGTGCCACAAAAATCCACATATGAACTGCGAGTGAATGGGTCAAATCAAACACAGACGGCACCACTCCCAACAGCAAATAACTCAGTTAATATTAGCGGGTTGCAGTTCGAACGGGTATCAGAGACAATCTATGTCTCGTATGATCAGACTCGGATTGCAGTGTTCGAAGCAGAAACATATAATTAATTTCGATCGAGTGTAGATCAATATACTGCAAATGCGATCAGTAGATGATCACTCATGCATATTATTATTCCAGACGATGCGATACACTTCCGTGTCAATATGAGTCGACTCAGTGTCATGGAACTCAAATTGGCGATCAAGACTAAATGATGCCTCAAATGCATGTGTTATATCCCCACCACCATCGGCGACAAATGATTCAATAAACGACTGCGACCCACTGTTGTGAATTGAATATGACACATCTGCAACCTGTGCCGCTGTTGTGAGAAACGCTCGATCAGTGTGTTTCTGTCCGTGCTGAGCACCAAATGGTGGGTTCATTACAACAGTTATTGATTCACTGTCGTGAGTTGTCTGTGGATGTGGACACAGAGGTGGTTGTGTTGCATCCGCCAAAATCCACTCAATGGTGGCTGTTGTGCCAACGCGGGATTGATTCATTTTTGCTATCTGAAGTGCTGATCGATCCAGGTCAATGCCGATAATCTGGTCAGGACCTCGGAATGCTGCACCGAGAGCCAACATTCCGGTTCCAGTGCCGAGATCGATCACAGTCCGATCAATGATGTCGTCATGGAGGTCAGCAATATGGATAACATGCGCAGCAATCTCTGGTGGTGTCGGGTACTGTTCGAGCTCAACTTGTGGAGATTCAAATCCCGCAACGACTGCTAACTCCGTTTCGAGACTAGCCTTTGTTGACATTTACATCCGCTCTTTAAGATAATAATTTAGTCGATGTGAATGCATATACAATAGTTCACAGCAGACAACAAAACCATTTGCCAGCAAGGTGCTGTCATACCGACTGTGCCATTCATATTTTGTTCCCATGTATGCCGCGGGATATAGCACGTTGTGACTATATCGCGAAGATTTAAATCACCCCTTCACCACAACGTTTATATGGAGCGTCCGAGTCGCCAACGTCAGCGCGAGGAAGAAACAGAGCAGACGTCGGATGAACGGCTCACATGTCCTGAATGTGAATCAGGAGATGTCGTTACTGATGCTGACCAAGGTGAGTTAGTATGTAATGATTGTGGGTTGGTCTTGGACGAACGACAGATCGACAGAGGTCCCGAGTGGCGAGCGTTCAATCATTCTGAGCGGCAGTCAAAGTCCCGCGTTGGTGCACCAATCACCGAGACGATGCACGACCGTGGATTAACAACGACCATTGACTGGAAGGATAAGGATGCATACGGGCGATCGCTATCCTCAGAAAAGCGTTCACAGATGCACCGATTACGTAAGTGGCAGGAACGAATTCGAACAAAAGATGCTGGTGAGCGCAATCTTCAGTTTGCACTTTCAGAGGTTGATCGTATGGCGTCTGCGATTGGTGTCCCCCGATCAATCCGTGAGGTTGCATCCGTTATATATCGTCGTGCATTGAGTGAAGATCTAATTCGAGGACGGTCAATTGAAGGTGTTGCCACCTCTGCACTGTATGCTGCATGTCGACGGGAGGGAATCCCGCGTTCACTTGATGAGGTCGCGGAAGTCTCTCGAGTCCCACAGAAAGAGATTGGACGGACATATCGATACATTTCTCAAGAACTTGGACTCGAACTACGGCCTGTTGACCCGAAAGAATTTGTCCCTCGATTCTCTTCCTCACTTCACCTATCTGAAGAAGTGCAATCTAAAGCAACTGAGATTATCGATGTCTCTGCTGAGCAAGGGCTGCTCTCAGGAAAATCCCCGACCGGATTTGCTGCGGCTGCTATCTATGCTGCCTCGTTATTATGTAATGAAAAGAAGACACAACGCGAAGTCGCCGATGTTGCCCAGGTGACCGAGGTGACCATTCGGAACCGATATCAAGAGCAGATTGAAGCGATGGGATTTCACTGAACAACTCCGACCTACTCACTCGTCAGAGATGGCTTCGTTGAGGACAAGAGCTTCCAACAAAGATTCCTTCAAATTCCGACTATACCTTAGAGAGACTTATTCACCATGGGGTGTCCACGACCCCGCTCTAGACTCTCTTTCTCAAACATCTTGTTCGAGAGGCTGAGCTTCCCTGTCTAAACAGTGACGAAACAACAAGAACGGGCGTTGTTGCCGTCTAGTTTAGTGGGTTGAATTATTTCTACATTGAACAATGTGTTACCTGCTATTTTGTAATTTGTCGTTTGTGGTGTCGGGCGTATCCGCTCCCTACTCGTTCTCTGTGGTCACTCCTTGAGGAAGGGATATTACCCTCCAATTTGGATAACGTATCCAGAATCAGTTGAGATTGAACTGTTAACTGTGAGCATGTATGCTCAGTTTGATCAGAAATACGGAGATCATAATGAGAATCGACAGGATGTCGACCGCAATACGGCTAACGTAACTATTGAAATGCGTTCTTACAGTCGCTGGAGATTCGTCGCACGGGGACCTTTATCAGCCTGTTCGATATCGAACTCGACTTCTTGATCCTCCTCGAGATCTGGACCGCCGACATCTTCCATATGGAAGAAAACGTCTTCCTCAGAGTCTTCACTTTCGATGAAACCGTATCCGCCTGTGTCATTAAAGAACGCGACCGTGCCTTTCGCCATTGCACATAATTTAATGCGAAGATAATATATAATAGTTGCGTCGTTACATCAGAGTAATATGTAATAAATGTAATCTGACGGCTGATAATTAACACCATCGAGTGTGAGAAGTCTGTATGGTTGTACAATCGCTTATTGATATCTGGCAGATGATACTTGAGATCGGAGGTCCATTTATTATCCCAGTTGGTTTCTTTTTTGCGGGTGTTATCGGCTATTTAGTGTTGCTTTATCTTGGACGAGCCGGAATAGCTAACACAGAAAATAATGCAAACGGTGATATAACTGCTCGACAGCGTCAGCAAGAGCCAATTACGGAAATGAATAATAACGGTGATAATATAGACACGACAGAGTCAGTACATGCTGATGGCCGGGTTGATGAGTCAACAACTAAAGATGATTAACCGCTGAGTTTTCTAAGCACCATGGGGTTGGGAATGATATATTGGAGAACCGCGTATTGTTGACCAGAATGATACCCCGAGTGAACCGCCTCATGACCACATCGCTCACTATGGATTGCCATATTACTTTCAGATAATGCTAATTTTGTAATCGCCGGTCAACATTGTTACCACTGAGAGAGTACCTATGGCACGTGCCAGATACCGCGTTGACGATCTAACACATTGCCGATAAGCACGTGTGGTAGTGCAATGACGCTAATGAACACACTCCAAAAGGCAACCAATCCAAAGTAGGTTGATTCACTCGGGACTGGGTTTGGGACAGCCAGCCAGAATCCGACAGCAACAATCGCGGTTGCTAGTGCACCAGCGATCAAAATACCCCATGCACGGAGTGCAACTGTCCCTGTCGATGCATCAGTTCCACCAAGAAGGTCTGAGCCCCGTGATGTAGCGGTTTCAACATTGATTTCACGTGCAACCTGTCGTATTGAGTACCATAGTGGAAAGTACAGCCCAACAGCAACAACAACGGGGACAGCCACGAAATACCCGATAAGTAATATCGTCTCAGCAGCATCAACTATCCACCCAATTCCATCGGCTGGGCGATGCATATACCCAACTCCAAGATGCCCAATGACCACCATAGCATAGCCAACTCCGATGAGTATACGAGTAACGTCAAAATAACGGGCAATACCGGTGAGTCCACCAGGATCAACCATTCCAATCATTAGTGAACTGAATGTATGGAATGTTTCAGGGAAAGCGACAATTGGAACAGCCATCACCGCACCACCACGAGCAGCAACCGCAAGTAATTGATGTGCTCGTGATTGGATATGGTCTGTCCCTGATGTTATCTGTAAGGCATATAGATCACCACCGCCACCCTTCGCAACAGCAATCGCGATTGCAATCGCAAGTCCAACAATAGGCGCAAGAATGAAAGCACCGATATACATCACTGCCATGAGAATATAGCCGGCGATATACTTTCCTCGAAATCGCATGGCTCGACGTCGGAGATTTGCAAAATGTTCATAACCACCGTGTGGAAGATTCAATGCAACCATTCCAAGCAAATAAATTGCTGCTTGTGTTTGGAGCGTGACTGTGATACCAGCAAGGCGGACACCAGTGAAGAGTATGATTAGCCCAATCAGTGCGGCTCGCGAAATCATCATTATTGTCGGCTCAGCACTCACCGCCAACTGGCTCCGGATGGAACTCATCATGTAGTATTATATTACTGGATCGATTGATGCGTCAGCCCGAATTTTGAGGGTGTTTTAATTATCACAGACTCAAAAAAACATATTTGCCGGGTTTTTATTTCAGATGTAGATATACAGTAAAATCATATTAGCCTCATTCGAACCAAAGCAATCTGGGGTGAACCGCCTCGGGGTCAAGCCCCGTGGCATCCGCCGTGACAGCTTCTAAAGGCAGATATACAATAGTGTTTATGCATCCAGTCTCATCATTCACTGAGTTATATACACTATACACCCCGAATGACCAGCGTGCGATACCAGCAACGTCGTGCGTCAGTATATAAGATACATTTTTCTTTTTTGATTTGTATGATTAAATTATGCCAGACGGTATCCGAACTGAATTAGCCGTTCATGAGCCCACGAGCTGTCCGGTGTCAACGATTTCAGAAGCGGAGGGAGAGTCTGTGACAGATATAAACTGGGCAGGACAGGGCACAGATGAGGGTGTTACCGAGGAGTTTCGTGTCTCCCAGGATGTCAGTTCTGCCGTCGAATCAGACTTTGAGTGTGCTGAACCGGTAGTTGATGTCGGCGATGAACGTGTATACCGATTCAAACGCAATCATGAGGAAGCATGTGCCTGCGAAGTTGTCGAATCAGTAGGCGCTCCTGTTGCTGATGTTCGCGCTCGCTCTGGCACCCTTCATTTTACACTTCATCTTGAAAGCGTAGATAAACTTCGAACAATTGTCGATAGGCTTGATGATGCAGCAGAGCGAGTCGAGCTTCGATATCTTGTTCATGCGGACGCGAGCGGTGGCTCAGATGAACCTGATCGAGCACTTGTTGACCGCGGTGCGTTGACCGACAGACAACAAGAAGTCCTACAGACTGCCTACAGTATGGGATATTTTCAATATCCCCGCGACTCCAATGCAACAACTGTTGCTGATGAACTCAACATTGGTCTCTCAACATTCACAGAACATCTTGCTGTTGCACAGCGGAAACTGCTATCAGAGCTGCTTTCACAGCGCGTTTAATTTTATTACAGGCTCAGTCCTCAATCCAGTTTTCGACCGGCGAATAGTGCGCAGGCGCAATCTATGATTCATCAGCGGCAGCAGTCGCTTGATTGCGAAGTCAGTGATATCTCCTGCTCCCAATATAGATCAGAAAGCGGTGTTTCACCGATCTGGAAGATGTCGAAGCGACTCAGTCATCATCAATCATCGATATACGTATCAATAATTACTCGCTATCCAGCAGTATAGTTAGGGCGGAACTCGTTGAGCGATTGCGGATATTAACCTGTTCGGAGTCCCCTCTCAGATTGGATCATTTTTGATCACGTATCGTTTCGACGAGCTGTCGGTCGGGAAGTGCAGTCATTGCCCCACGACGCTTTATCGATGCAGCGGCAACCGCATTGGCGAACGCAAGGACAGTATTTGGATCATCGTCATCGATAAGCCCTGCAATCGCCCCAGCTGAAAAGGCATCACCAGCACCGGTCACATCAACGGCATCCTCGATTTCGTACCCGGGATGGAACCACTCACCAGCAGTCCACCGGGAGTTGTTATCTGTGAACAGATGAGCGCCAGAGCTACCCTCAGTCAAAAAAACCGTGTTCGGTCCGGTCGCGAGGATATCTGAGGGCGCAGTTGAGAGAGCAGCAGCTTCGAGATCTTCGTGAGTGGCTTTGAGAACGTCCGTCTTAGAGAGCATCCGTTCAATCTTGGGTGCCGGTGAGGTCTCCCACAACTCAGCGCGGACGTTCGGGTCGAAAAAGACAGAGCAATTCTGATCATTGGCTCGCTCAACGAGGTCGAACGTCGCAGATCGAGCTGGTTCAACGGTTAGGGTGACGCCCCCCACAACGACAATCTCGATTGACTCAAGAATATCACCGTCGATAACGCTTGTATCAAGCTGTCTATCTGCTGTATTTGAGCGATAAAATGTGAACTCACGATCATCATCACTGCTGTGTGAGACAAATGCTAGTGCCGTCTGGCTGTGAGGGGTCTTTGTAATAAGCTTGTCTGGAATGCCTTCACGCGTAAGCACCTCCGCAAGATATGAGCCAAACGGGTCGTCGGAAAGCGTGGTACAAAACCATGGTGTTCGATTAAGCCGCGTTAGACCGACTGCCACATTGGCTGGCGCCCCACCTGCCCGTCGGGAAAACGACTCCACGTCTGCGAGCTGTCCCGGGCGATCTGGAATAAAATCGATCAGGGTCTCACCGACGACAAGGGCTTCATGCGTCATATGAAATTATATTTAGAATCATATATGAATAGTATAAAACACGTGTTAATAGCTCATCGTCAATTGAGTGACAAATCTGCCCCGTGCAGATTCGAAAGAGTGACCGAAATAAATGCATCATAAGCCGCTCTTATTGATTACCTCACGATGAGTCAATGAGTGAGTCGCTATTTAATGACAAATAATTAATTTTTAAGATTGATTCGATCCTAATGCTACTCTTAAACATATATTCCGTGTCGTGCCTCTTCAGCTCTCAAATTCTCATTCATTTGATATTACCACCCATCAACTGTTGATTGCAACCCAGCAAGAAGTGCATTAACATCCTCACGAGTGTTGTACACATGCAACGAAGCACGAATTGTATCATCAGGATCAGGGAGTGTTCGAACAACAATATCATGCTTTGTCTTCAGTTGTTCGACGACTGTCTCTGGATCGTCAACGCGGAGTGTCACTAGTCCAGATTCGGGATCTGATGGGCTCACAAGTCGATCAGATGGTATATTCGCAGACAACTGTGTTGCGAGCACATTAATATGAGATTCGATTGTGTCAGTTCCAATATCTTCAATGACCTCAATCGCACTTTCCAAGGCGGTGTATGGTGCTGTATTTGTCGTTCCTACTTCAAACCGTGCTGCACCGGATTTCAATTCGTACTGTGATTCTTCATCTCCAGGAGCAACAACACTTCTATACCCAATTGCCGTTGGATCAAGATCGGAAACAACAGAATCGTTGATGTATAGAAATCCGGCACCCCATAATCCGAGCATCCATTTGTGACTTGCCATCGCAACGGCGTCTGCGCCCCACTCGGTCACATCAAATGGACGCTGTCCAGGAATTTGGACAGCGTCAACGAGAACAAAAGCACCAGCATCATGTGCTTCTGCGACAAGCTCCTCTACTGGAAGTATTGTTCCGTAGTTCCATGTCAATGCGCTGAGACAGACAAATGAGGCATCAGAAACAGCATCTCGGTATGCTTCTCGATCAATGCGACCATCATGTGTTGGAACAACCCGAACCTCACAGCCACGACGCTCTAGTCGTTCCCACGGCAGAACACCTGCAGGATGTTCAAGATCTGTTCGGACAATCACGTCTCCAGGCTCCCATGAAAGTGCTCCAGCGACCCGATTAATGCCGTCACTTGTGCTCTGTGTTAGTGCAATTTCTTCAGGAGATGCGCTAAGAAAATCAGCAACTGTTGTACGAACATCATCATAATGATCGAACGCATGTGGATATGGACCTGGGTCACCGGCAGCGTCCCATTCATGCATTTCAATCGCATTTTGTGCTGCCTGGACGACTGACTGTGGACTCGGACCACTTGCGCCTGTATTCATATAACGCACGTCGTCAAAGGCTGGCACAGCCGTGCGGATTTCAGCAGGTTCTGTCATTATACAGTATTGTGCGCTGCCGACACGTATATTTCGTGGTTGTCAACTGCCTCGGGGTCAAGCCCCGAGGTATCCGCCTTGATTCTTGATGAAATTCGCATTTCATCATCATACAGAATACGTGAGTAATAGTATGTATTGTGACAGAAGATGCGGAGTAGTCACATATTCTTTATTAGTTAAACTATCTTAGAAAGACTGATTTTGAGAATCTGACCGACAGGCATATTGCTAATCTGGCAAAATTCGTTTGTAGTCGGTCAACAATCCGATTAAGAGGATTATCAAATGTCCATTACCGCGAAAGTACATATCGAACATGAACGCCTGGCACTTGTTCCGACATTAAATCGGCTTGATAATATACATATTCGCGTTATAACGCAGGGGACAACTGATCCTGGTTCGACCACTTTCCCATTCTTGATTGAGTATCATGACCGCGATGAACTCGAGAAAGCGCTTGATGTTGACGCGACCATTGATTCATATGAACTCGTTGATGAAACTGAAGAGGCAGCGATTTATTATATTGAGCACACCCCAGAGACACGATTAATAAGTACAGTTGTCACGAAAGTAAATGGATTTTTAATCCACACTGAGACAAAGGGGGGTGGATGGTTGGTGCGGTTATTATTACCTGACCGATCAGCATTGAACGCTATTTGGGAATATAGCACTGACAATGATATTACGCTTGATATTATTGAAATCTATAGCAATGAGGACGCTGGTGGGGAGTCATCATTCGGATTGACTGATGAACAGCGGGAGGCACTTCAGATTGCGTTTCGAGAAGGGTACTTCAATGAACCACGAGACGTATCGCTCAGTGATGTTGCAAATAAACTGAATCTGTCTTCAACTGCTGTAAGTGGACGACTCCGACGTGGAATGCGAAACCTTGTCGCAGCAACAATTGCTGAGCATACACAGACCCCCTCTGAGTAGTGGATGAGAGATATTATACTCAAAATATTCTAGTATCAATTTTTGGAATCATAATACGATATGAGTACACACTGTTGTGATGTCCATATCCTATCACCATCCGTTATATTAGCATGAATAAATCATAATTGTATCTGTTTGATACAATATCCGATCCCACAGTGTTACGGAGTAGCTATATGTCGATTGCAATTTAAATCCACGGGGTGATGAACACCATCATTTATTGTAGTATCTAACAAAATTAGATTAGTATGGCAAATAGTGGAGATCATCCTAACTATCCAAGTATTGATCAGTCTGACCGAACGTTGCCACGAAATCTTCGCCAGACCGGAGACCCTGGCATCGAGATGCTCGTCTCGACACGGGTTCGTAAATCACCATTCTTTGATAAATCATTCAATGAAGAGGGTGCCTGGCGCTGTAGTGTGTATAATCGGATCTATCACCCGCGTGGTCTCGTTGAGCCTGAAGATGGCGGCGCGATGGCAGAATATGACGCACTTACAGAAACTGTCACCCTTTGGGATGTCGCTGTTGAGCGCCAAATTCGCGTGAAAGGTCCGGACGCAGAAGCGCTAGCGAATCACGTGATTACGCGTGATGCGACTGAGATCGACCCAATGCACGGAAAGTATGTCATTTTGTGTAATGAGGATGGTGGGATCTTAAATGATCCAATCCTCCTTCGGGTTGCTGAAGATGAATTCTGGTTCTCTATTTCAGATTCAACGCTGATGCAGTGGATACAAGGCGTCAACGTGGGTATGGACTTTGATGCCGAAGTTGACGAAATTGATGTTGCACCGATGCAGATTCAGGGACCACGTTCTGAGGATGTCATGATTGATGTCGTTGGTGACGATGTCTCAGACATCCCTTACTATGGGCTGATGGATGCAGAAATTGGTGGTGCTGAGGTCTTGGTCAGTCAGACGGGATTCTCAGGTGAGAAAGGATTCGAGATTTATGTCCGTGATGCGATGGAGAATGCCGAACGTGTCTGGGATCCTGTTCTTGATTCGGTCAAAGATCACGGCGGTATGCAGATTGCGCCAGGACATCATCGTCGAATTGCAGCTGGTATTCTCTCATGGGGGCAAGATATGGATCATGAGACATCACCGTTCCAGGTTAACCTTGGATATCAAGTGCCAGATGATAAACAAGCAGATTATATTGGTAAAGAAGAGCTGGAGCGTCAACAAGAATTAATCAACGATGGTGAGTATCCATTCAACCTCAAGCTCGTTGGACTGAAAATGTCTGGCGAGCCAATCCGGGATTACGCCCCGGATTTCTGGTTAGTATCAGACCCAGACACGGGTGAAGAATGTGGATATATGACCTCGCCGTGGTGGAATCCAGATCTTGAGACAAACATTGGGCTTGGGTTTGTTCCTGCAGATAAACTTGAGAGCGAGACAGATGCACTACTCAATGATGAGATCTATGAAAACGATCTTGATCTTGAATTCCAGGTTCATCTGCCTGAAAAGTACGCTGAATCAGGTGGTCCTGCATATGCAACAGTCGCAGAAGTGCCGTTCAAAGAGTCGGCTAATCCGAGCGCCCGCGAGCAGGCAAAACTCGGTGCTAGACAACAGGCTGAAGCAAACGACGATTAAAAACGACACTACTGGATAACGTCCTCCCGCGATCAAGATGTGAGATTTTGTATTGTTTTACGATGCCCTGTAGTAAATAAACAGAACGATATCAGAATAAACGCGTTATTATTTCTGATTTACAATATCTGTTAAGACTGTTTTAAGTTACCACAAGATAGCGCTCATGAGAGAAATTTGATCACTGTTCTGGACGCTTGCCAAGCTGGATTGTCAGTGTCCGTCTTCGACCATTTCGAAGGATGGTAATCGGGACTTGGTCGCCGGGATCCGTTTCTAAGGAAAGATAGCTGCTAAGATCCTCTGTCGTGAGTATTCGTTGTCCTCCGATTCCGATTATAATATCACCACCGACTCGAACTTGGGTTCCATCAACCATTTGTTGTCCATCGCTTGGTTGCAATGTACCATCTGCTGGCGCTCCGTCGATGACATCGACAATATGGAGTCCACGTGGGGTTTCGAGCCCGTTTGCACGGGCGATCTCTGGGGTGACCGACTCAAATCGAACGCCAATATATGAATGATCAAAATCACCGACTTCGATTAATCGAGGAATAACTCGTTGTGTGAGGGCTGCTGAGATACCGAATGCGATATTATCGCCGCCACCAGAGTTGATGACTGCAACGACTTGCCCATCAAGTGACATGAGTGGTCCGCCACTATTTCCAGGATTGACTGCGGCGTCGGTTTGGATTGCATCAGGAATTGTAAATCCTGTCGGTGCTGGGATTGACCGATTTACACCACTTACGATTCCTGAGGTTACTGTCCCGCTGAGATCGAAGGGATTTCCAATTGCGACAACTTCCTGCCCAATTGTTGCTGGAGTATCAATAAATGGGATTGGAGACACCGATTCAGGAGGTGAATCAACAGCGATTGCTGCGAGATCACTGTGTGGATCAGACCCGACAACAGACCCAGTTCGCCACTCTCCCTGCGAAAACCGGACATCTGCTGTGGTTGCCTCTCCAACAACGTGTGCGTTCGTTATCACATGGTTATCATTGTATAGAAATCCGGTTCCCTGACCACGTGTGCGGGGACCTTCTGGTCGGACTAATACAACTGAATCAATTGTCTCATTATAGACTTCACCATACGGATTGGTCGCCGTATCCGCCGTATCCTGGTCTCTCAGATTAGTATCTGCTGAGAGATCACTTGACATTGATGTAGAAGTCGCCTGTGTATCAGATTGGGTTTGAGTTTGGGTATTACAGCCTGCAAGTCCCCCGAGCAATGCTGCTCCGGTGAGTGTGAGCAGCCGCCGCCTCCCTAACTTCGAGTCGGTCATTCCTGTATAAACTGTATGTGTGCGCCACTGATAGTTCTTCTCGCGGCAGAGCAGTCACGATACTGTTGTGTCAGATTCGTCCAGTAATTCGGCAAAGCGCAGTCATGATTAAAGAGATCTACAGATATCAAGGCGAGTGCCTCGGAGTCGGGGCTTGTCCCCAAGGTACTTCACCTGCTGTTCCGGCTACTGTTACTGTTCGTCATCTTGTATGCTACCACCGGCAGTCGTCACCGCTCGCCGAATGGCGTCAGTTTGGGTTACTGCAACGCGCACAGTGAGTGTGATTCGTTCATCATATGAGATTGATTCAACCGTCGTGTCATCATACAGTTGTGAAACAGTTGCCTGTGCGCTGTCTGTATATGGTAGTGAGATACTCAACTGTGTGTCTGGTAGTTCTGCTGCAACATCCGCTCGGATTGAATTAACTTCATCATCCGAGTCACCTGTCCGTGAGAGTATTTCAGTGTCATCTCTGCAGTACTGCTCGACAACAGTACTAATGCTCACCGATGGCTTCTTTATATCGTCCGCTGACTCATTATTGATCTGAGTGTAATCGATAGAGTTCACAGTGACAACTACGTCGGCTTCATCAAATATTTCAAGAGTTCCTGCAATAACGCGTTCATACCAAGTTGGAATCTGATTAACGAGTGGTGTCATACGCGTCACTGCTACCTCATGAGGACCAATCGTCGTTGTAGTCGTTACTGGCGTTACCGGTCGTAAGATTCCCGTTATTTGAGAGTCAGCATCAGATGTCAGTGCTGAGCACATACGATTGGCTGCAGATTCAGTGCCAATCGGATTTATGACACCGATGCGTGCATCAACATCGCTATATGCATTCTTTATCAATTGTTGTTGATCCGCTATTGCACTCTCGATACTATCTTGAAGTGTTTGTTTGCGATGGTTGAGTTCATTCACCCGACCACTATCATCCGGACCGTCTGTGGCTGCGTGTCGCTGTTGTTGCATTGCCTGGCGGTGGTCAATTCGACACTGTCGGAGTTCAAGGCATATTGTTGCAAGCGGATTATTCCCATCGGATAGCCGTCGCAGAACGATATCACGACGATCCTGAACGGTAATTGATGGTATAGCATCACTAAGATCAACGATCTGTCCTGGATGCAATATTCCATCAACCACAAGCTGTTGCTCCATTGGCGTATCCTCTACAATCCAAGTTTCTTGCAGCTGGTCGATGGTCTCCGGATCAATACCGTATCGATTATGTCCCGTTGCTGATACTATCTGGATACGCGTGTTTGACTCTACTACCGCATTGACAAGACGTTCAAACGTATAAGTAATCACACATTACACATCATACGGTTACTCGTCTGAATATTCGATTCTGGACGGTGAATTCTGTTTTTTGTTTTTTGTTTTTTCTTCATCTTACTACTGTTCGTCGCTATCATCTGCAATATCAAGCTCAGAGTTTCCAGTACGGATACAATAGCTAGCGAGCGTTCCAACCATCGGGGGTGCGGATTCACTGCCTTCTCGCTGAGTGTCATAATTCATCTACTAACCGTCGATAATAATTGCGCATATCGAATCCAGTGGTGGTTTCGATCACAATATCAATGACTGCGTCCGATGAAGCGTTGGGAATTGTAATGCGGCGAACTGACTCCTCATGGTTCATCACACAAACCGCGATTGTGTTGATGACGTCCTGCAGCAATTCTTCGGCGGCTGTGATTGACCACGGACTATCGGACCACTCAGTAGCCGGCGTAGGCTCCTGCATGTACCTACTCACTGTTGGTCTGATAATTGCCTTTCTGTCAAATATCGATATACTGATCTGTTAAATTAGATATCTAAAATAAAATCAACACTGCAAACACAGAATATGGGAATGGTCAGAGACATTCAGCGTTCGACCATACTGTAATCTTGACATTCTCCCGCGCGCCTGAAGACGCGGGAATCCCACGGCACCACTACCGCTGGATTGGGATATGAAGATTCACGACACTGCCTGTTCTTGAGGCTTGAAACAGCCAGCCAGTTTGCTTCTCAAACAGGTACGTCGATGGCTGTGCCAACCAGCCGTTACTCCTCTCACTCTCACCGCCATCCGTGGCGAGACTCGGAGATACTTGTTGTCGAATGTTCTCAGCACCGTTCACATCAGCATTCGCAACCAACTCGCACTCGTCACACACGTACAGTCCACGCTCAACTCGGTTCGCGTCACGTTCGCAACTACATACTGAACACGTTTTGGACGTGTTCTCCTCAGACACACGTTCGACCGAAACACCAGCTTCTTTGGCTTTGTATTCGAGCATGTCGGTAAAGCGGTCGAACGCCCACGAGTGCAAGTTCCAAGTCCAAGTTCCCGTGCAAGTCCAAGTCCAAGTTCCCGTGTTTGCCCTTGCCCCAGTTCTTCGTCGCTCCATCTTCATCCTCGCGGATGCCACTGAGGTCACCGATTGCAATCACACCAACATTCTCGTCTACACATCGTTCAACGATGTGTTTTGAGAGCGTGTGGAAAGAGTGCGTCCGACGATTGGATTTCTTGGCATTCAATCGGACTGTCTCCTCGGATGTAGAATCATCGCAGCGAGCGATATGCTTGCTGTAATAGTAATCATCCTGTTTGAGACAGTTCAACGGGTACAGCTCGGACTTCTGGTCTTCAAACGCGAGGGCAGCGAAGTGACAGATTCCAAGGTCGATACAGACAGTTTTCTCCGTGTTGTTCTCTGAGACAGTCATTTCGACATTGCAGACGATGTGGAGTTCCCACTCATCTCCATCTCGTTGCTTGTTCCAGACGGCTCGGACCTGCTGAACGCTCTCAATCGCAGAAAGGTCAACATCAGACCGTGTTTGGATGTCGCAGAGACTGAAGTCTGACCAGTACTCTTTCAGGTTACCACCTTTGGAGAGTCGGACTTGACCGTTCTTGTTATCGAGTTTGAAGCCAGCGCCTTTGAACGTTACCGTTGAGCGTGGATGCTCGTCGTTGTGTTTGCGGTATGGTATGCTGGTGGATTCGCTTTCATGTCCCCATTCTGGCGTTTCCCGTACCAGCCGTTGAACGCTTCAGAGAGTTCTTCGAGAACTCGCTGAGTTGACTTGACTGCGAGTGTAGGTCATCATAGCGCTCGTGTGTTTTGAGGGACGATTTTAATTCGCCGTCGTTGGGGATGTGGCCTGTTTCGTTCCAGACTCGCCCACTTGTCCAGCGGGCGACGTTCCAGAGTTTACTGGCGGCAAATCCAAGCGAGTCTAGGTCGTCTTGCACTTGTGAGTGGTTCTGGATTGAACCTTTGATGGTGCGTTTGACGACCTGTTTCGCCATACATAATCCGTAATATTCTAATTACCTACTAGTGTCGATTTCGGGTCGCGTGGAATATCCTGCAATGCCGAACAACGGTTGATTGTGTCAGCAGTTGACGGCGCGTATCCACGCCGTAAACGACGTGACGTGGTATTGCGCCTGCTCCGGCTATAAAAATCATCGTATAGCAGGCATATATGAAACATGACAGACGAACGTTCAAGACGACGGACGCCCCACTAATAATTGATTGTGACCGTGAGTTCAACCCCGTCGACACTTCTTCCAGATTCTGATGCTGCCGCCGGCACGCTGCTGACAGTCCCTGGGAGTGTAATTCGGGAGTTTGATCCGGTTGATGTCGTCTCTGATGCAGTTGCTGCGGTCAACCCAGATGTAATTATTCCGGTAGATCCCGACAGTGGTGTTGTTATCCCAGCACTGACCGGCAGTATTGATGTTCCTGTATATCAGCCTGGTCGTGGGATGCTCCCGCAGACAGTCGAAGCAGCAAATGAGAATGTGACGGTTGTTGTTTCTCCGTCGGTTGATTCACTACCAGACGATCCGACATCACTCATCGAAACGGAGCATGGATACGTTGTAACTGATGCTCTCTCATTACGTATCGATCCACATGATCGGCAAACACGCCTCGATGGATTAGAAGCGTACATTGATACTATCGATTCAGCATGGATCGCCGATCATTCATCAGAGAAAGAGGAGGCGAGTGTCGGTTTATCATATCTTTCGACCGGGCTTCGAGCATCATATAATCGTGTTGTATCAACCTCAGATGATCATCACATGTCTATTGCCGGGATTGGTACCTCGCGTGCACGCCTTGGCGTTGGACTCGATGATTCGACACAACCACTGACGGTCGTCTCGGTGTTCCCGAATGGAGCAATCACTACAGAAACAATATCACCAGATCGGTTTGGACTTCGAGGAATAACTGGTGTTAGTGAGACACGTGCTAATCACCTCCGAACAGAAGGATTTGAGACTCGATCAGCTGTTGCTACAGCATCACCACACAAACTCACTACCGTTCCTAGTATCGGTAATAGTACCGCAGAACAAATCCACGCATCAGCTACGGCTGTCACTGATGAAATGGTTGTGTCTACTGGTGATAGGTCACTGCCGACGGGCGATCCGGTGTTCATTGATATCGAAACGGATGGTCTTGCAGCGTCAACAGCATGGCTTATCGGCGTTCTTGATGGGTCAGCATCGTCAGGGAACTATCTTGCATTTCGACAACCAGGTCTCAATACCCCGAGTGCACATCTTGAAGCATTTATGACATGGTTAACAGGGAGTGCTCGTGGGAGACCGGTTGTTGCTTGGAATGGATACGGTTTCGATTTTGATGTTATCCATGAGCAATTACAGAAGCACTGTCCATCGTATCTCGACGACTGGGAAAATCGATATACCTTTGATCCACTGTATTGGGGAAGAACACAGGGAAATGCTGAATTTCCTGGACGAACAAATAAACTTGAACACGTTGCGACGGCGCTTGGATGGGAACCGAAAACGCAGGGAATCAATGGACGGCGCGTTGCTGAGCTCTATGTTGACTGGCGTGAACGCATGACCACTGCCGATAATCCAGAGACTGTATCACCGCCGCCGTGGGATCGTTTAGAGGCGTATTGTGAGGATGATGTTCGCGGACTTGCACGTATTTATGAGGCCTTGAGTGATGCAGACCAAGCACGGACAAATGATGCGTCGCTACAATCGGGATCGGATCGGAATCGGGATCGGGATCGACGATCACGATCATCGGCGTCAACCTCACAGGGGTCATTATCGGATTTTAGCTCATGATAGGAGATGTGAACAGTATTATCGGTGATGATAGAGAGCCTCGCAACCAGTCAGTTGTACTAAACACCTGGTGTCTATTGATCGATCACCAATCAGAGCTATATTATAATATTTCAACATTCAATGTCAAATAACACAGAATCAAACCGATCTGACGATACGACACTCAAATCACAGGAGCACTCTTCTTCTGTTCTCTCTGAAGAGACACTTGCAGAATCATTCCCAAATTATGATGGGCAGATTGTTGAGACACACCGGCTTATGCAGAAGCCAGCACAAACCACGCCAGCAGAAGCAGTTTTACCAGAGTCACTGACAGCACAGATTTCACATGATCTGTTTGAACACCAAGCAGCAGCCCTCGCTGCGCTTGCAGATAATGAAAATGTCGTCGTTACAACATCGACATCATCCGGAAAAACGTGGGTATATGCGCTTCAGATTGCTCGTATGCATCTATACAATCCTGATACAACCGCATTATGTCTCTATCCAATGAAGGCTCTCACACGAGATCAAGAAAGAGAGCTCAATGACAAACTCCGCGATGATTGGGGACTCGATATAAAGATTGGTGTGTATGATGGTGATACACCGACAGACCGCAAGCGAGAGATCCGAGAAAACGCAGATGTTATTCTCACCAATCCTGCAGGATTGAATGTCTATCTTCCGCGACATAACCGTGATGCTGGATGGCGTCGATTTTACGCTAATCTTGATCTTATTGTTGTTGATGAAGCACACGAATACGCCGGTGTCACTGGAACACATGTTGCTTGGATTCTGCGGCGACTCCGTCGGATTGTCCGAACATATGATGCTAACCCACAATTTGTATTGACAACAGCAACAATCGGTAATCCAGCTGATCATGCCCAACGCTTGACTGGTGAATCATTCACTGTTATCGACGAAGATGGGTCCCCCCGAGGAAGCCGAGATATCATTCTTTGGGAACCACCAATCGATTGGGATCAAGTAAGTGATGATGATATTGTTGATGAGCAGACGGAGACAGAGACAGAGACAACAGATCAGTCTCGGTCACCAACACCTAGCAGTGATGATTCTGACCCTGCAGCAGAATTCGAACGTGCCCGCCAGTCAACCGGCTCTGAGGCTGCGCAAGTAACTGCACACCTTGCAAGTCATGATACCCAGACACTGCAGTTTTGCTCGGCTCGACAAGGGACTGAAATCGCAGCGAAGCAAACAGTCGATGCAGCGCGCTCAAATAATAATTTGACTGTCGAACCATACCATGCTGGACTCGGAAAGCGACTTCGTCGCCGGGTTGAGAACGGTTTGAAAGGTGGTCAACTTGACGCAGTGGCAACCACCAATGCGCTTGAACTTGGTATCGATATTGGCTCTGTTGATGCGACAGTCACAGCGGGATACCCTGGCACGAAACAGAGTTTTTGGCAACAGATTGGTCGAGCAGGTCGGGGAACAACGGATGCTCTCTCTGTGCTTGTCAGCGGTGATGATGCGATTGATGCATACATCTTTGATCATCCCTCATATCTTTTCGATGAGACCGTCGAAGATGCTGTGGTTTCAGTTGATAATGAACCAGTGTATGCAGACCACTTACTCGCAGCCGCCGACGAACGCCCATTATCAGATGCAGATATAGGTCTTCTTGGCTCAGATACTCGGCTTCGTGAGACTGTGCAGATGTGGCAGGACGCAGGTGTACTTGAACAGACTGGTCGGCTCGATGGCACCGGTGTTGGATACGCAGGTGACCCTCGTCCACAGGGGCGACTCTCGTTGTATAATACCAGTGGACGTGAGTTCGCTGTGATCTGTGTCGATAATAACGCCGAGATTGATCATGACCCTGTTGCTGCTGAGCGCGCATATCGAGATTATCATGAGGGAGCACTATTTTTGCATGCAGGACAGCAGTATGAGGTTGTTGACGTTGATGCTGAAAGCTCACAACCTCGAGTCCTTGTTAAGCAAACAAACACGGGGCGATACACGCAGACGCTCTCAACGAAGCAAATCACAGAACTCCGCATGCAGGAACATCACTCGCTTGCGGGAGGATATGACCGATACTTTGGTCAGGGAACAGTCAAAATAACATACGATCAATATCTCGTTCGACAGATTAGCACCGGTGAGGTCGTTCGCGGTCCGCTTCCGACTCAGTCGCCACCAATGGAGCTTAACACTGAGTTGATGTGGGTATCACTGCCGTCTGATCATGTCGCCTCGACAATCGAGCGACTTGATGTCCCACTACTATCACCAACTGCTCGTTCGAGCAGCGATACCCGGGTTCCTGATGAAGCAGCGCAGTATACCTATGGCGGGGGAATCCACGCTGCCGAGCATGGGCTAATTCAACTGGCACCACTTGAGTTATTGGTTGATAATAATGATATCGGTGGACTGTCGACGCTGAATCATCCGCATGAGACGGTTTCAGGTCCTGTGTGGTTTATTCATGATGGCATCGATGGTGGGGTTGGATTCACTCGGGCTATCTATGATCATTTTGAGACACTCACTGAACGAACGCGTGACCACATCGCTCAGTGTCGATGTGACCGACGTCGGGGATGCCCAATGTGTATTATGAGCGAAGATTGTGGGAACAATAATGATCCATTAGATAGAGCAACGGGCGAAATTATTCTGAATGATGTATTAGGAGCCATTTAGTCAGGCTACACGGCTAAAGCCGTTGGCTTCCACGCTGCTACTGCTGTGAATATAGACGCAACCCCTGTCGCTGTTTCACATCCAAAATCGCCTCAACACTGAACGAGTATGTTGTGATAGCTCGATTACTATCTTAATCACTCGGGTCCGGACCAGGTCGGTATGAACGACTCACCCGTTTCCATGTTCCAGTGTTGAATCGAGCGCCGTTGAGTATCATGGGGACGACCTTCTCAGCAAGGAGGGCGCCAAGAAGTGCTGTTGATCCAAATGATGTGACAGTTCCAGCCCATGCGATTGGTAGTGCAACGACATAGAGTCCGGTAAGCGTCGTTAGAAATGGAACGCGTGTGTCGCCGGCACCGCGAAGAACGCCTGTTACGGATCCGTCAATGCCGGTTGCGATTGCACTCAAAGCGGCGACACTAACAAATGTCGCTGTCAGTGCAACAGCATCTACACCAACGAACACACTTGCGATTGGGCGAGCGAATGCAACGACGATGCTCGTCGCTCCGAGATAGATAATAAATGATAATAGCGTAATTTCTCGACCATAATCCGTTGCAAGCGACTCATTCCCACCACCAAGTGCCTGCCCAACAAGGGTAGAGGAGGCTATCGAGAATCCCCAAGTAAAACTATTCAAAAGCTCTCGAATCTGGCGAGCAACGCCGACTGCCGCCACTGTCACGGGACCGAATGTGGACGCAATCGCAAGCAGTGGAAAGACGACAATCCCCTGTGCAACTCGGCGAGCAATGAGTGGTGCTGACACTTCGATAACCTCACGGGTGAGATCCAACTCTAGTGTCGCCGTGTGATCAATCGAAATTGGACATGCAGTCCAACTATTGTCGTTTCGTCCTGTTAATCCCCATCCGAAGGCAATTGCGACAACGGCGGTTGCAATTGTTGTTCCAAGTGCTGCTCCAACGACACCGAGTCCGGTCCCGAAAACCAACACAATACTCAGAATAATATTCAATACAGCACCGGTTGCGCGAAATAACATTGGCGTTACTGTATCACCGACTCCAGCATACGTTCGAGACCCGATCATATTGATGCCCTCAAAAAAGAGACCGGGGGCAACGACGGCAAGATACGCCGCTCCAAGTGAAACCACAGCCGGATTTTCCTCGACGAGCGCAACGAGGTCCGTAGCAGCTAATACAAACGCTGGGACGACGATGATACCGATTCCAATTGAGAGAATGAAACTAATATACACGACGGTCGTCGCGCGATCTGTTCGGTCCCCACCATAATTCTGTGATACTAATGAGAGTGTCCCGCCTGCAAGACCAATGAATATGAATTTTGCCACCATCCAGAATGCATTTGCAATGGTTAATCCAGCGACTGCATCCGTGCCAACAGCAATCCCGACAATGGCAAGATCAACGGTTCGTTTTGACATAATCGCAAATCCGGTGATGATGCGTGGCCATGCAAGGTCAACGGTCGCTCGAAGTCGGGTTTGATCAATGACACCTGCTCGGTCGAGCAGTGTTGCAAGGAATATACCGATAGGGGTGAGTGTGCTTACAATCCAGTGGCTGTTGGTCGAAGTGTTCTCTGTTGACCCGATTGATGAATCATCAGTATCTCCGGATTTCGTCGTTGATTTGTCTGTGTTCGTTGATACTTTATTATCGACCACTACATCAGGATCAGATGAGTCGTCCGTTAGGCGTGCGTCATCCTTTCTGGGTTCGTCTCCAGTTTGTTCTCGGTCGTCGTCATCCACGTCGGTCACGCTCCAAGAACTGAAACAAGCGTTTCATATGTATCGCGAGTCCACCCAGCAGCGGTCTCAACCGTATTCCACCCATCACGCGTATCAAGATTTTCTACGGTGGTAACAATGTGTGTCTGCTGGCAGACTGTTGGCGACGGCGACCCACACAGTGACACGACAGGCGTTGTTCGGCGTTCCCATGCAAGAGTCCATGGACGGTCAGGTTCAAACCGCACGTATTTTGTTGCTGCTGTCGTTGTGTCGATCTCTGTTATCGGGAGCCGTTGACGACCAGCAGCGTTCGTTGCATCGACAATCGGTGTACTATCTACTGGTACGGCGTCAATTCGATCTGCAATATCAACAAACTGAGAGAGACCAGGACTTGTCCATGTTAGTGTCACATGTGAAGCAAATGTTTCGACGTTGACAGGCGGTGTTGTCTCAATCTGTCGAGGAATATCACCAGACGATGCTGTTCGCATTGCTCATACTACATGCTGGAGTAGAAAGAGTGCCCCGCTTTTTAGACATGGAGCGGTCTGATCAAAATTCAACACCACGGTTATACATTTGTTACCGCATAGTTTGAGTAATGAAAATAATGGTGTATGGTCCACTTCGGACTGCTGCCGATAATAAAGTGCTCACACTCCCCACAGAATCTAGCACGAATGATAGCGACGAACATATCTCGTGTGATAACACGAATACTGTATCCGTAACATCTGATCATGGAGCCACTGATACGTCGACAGCCTCAAAAAATCCTCCAGAAACAGTGAGCGAGTTGATTACGATGATCGCTGATGCATATCCACAGACAAGATCACATCTGCTTGACTGTGAGGAGAAGATTCGACCAAGTGTCCGTGTCGTTGTTGATGGTGATAAAGCATCATTTGAGTCCCAGCTTGATTCATCGGCGGACATACAATTGTTTCCGGCGATGCGTGGTGGAAGTGGCTGTACGGTCACAAAATACGACTCATGATTTCCCAGTAAGTATATCAATTACAGGCCAAGGAGATGCTGATTGAGGTCGAGGTCGAGGTCGTGGTGAAAACTTCAGTCGTATTTGTCAAGGACTGTCTCAGCGAGTCCAACTGATTCAAGTAGATCAATTGGTGTAAGCATCGATAATTGGACAACACCAGGTAGGCGTGCGATCTCAACACCACCGCTAAACGTACATCGAGCACGGATCTCTCCTTCGTCGATTCCAAACAGATTACTCGCACGATCAAAAGCATTCTCTGTTGCATCATTGATCGTAGCACCCGACCCGATAAGCTGTATTGGTGCCGCATCCGTGAGGTCCACGTGATATTCCTCAGCAAGATTTGCTCCCGCATCACGCTCATCATCAGTGTATGGCTTCGCGATGTGGGGCAGGTCTGCTTCATTCGGCAACAGAATCGGTCCATCAAGAGCAAGATCTTTGATGACTTCAACTTCGAGTTCTGTCCGTCCGCTTACATCCGTTGTGTGTAATGAAAGTTCGCCGTCACCTTGGTTCGCATGTAAATCGCCAACGTACAATCCTGCACCCTCTACCTGAACCGGACAAATAAGCGTTGCACCTGGTCGAACATCATTCGAGTCAAGATGACCATCTGTCCGTGCTTCGAGTGCTGTTTCATCATCGAGGCCCCAATCGTGCTCTGCACCAATGAGGAACTGTCCAAAGTCACCAGCATTGTGTGAATCCGGAAGTTCGACGTGTGGTGTTGTTCCGATATTGCCAATAAATGGCGCTAATCGACCGAGTGCTCCTGGCATCTCATCAGGCTCGTATAGAAGAATTGGATGCTGTTGAGAGTTCTCTGGGAGTGCCATTGCTTCTTCAGCACGTGTTGCAAGATCATGAGCACCCTCTTCACCTACTGTGATACCAACACTATGATCATCATCAAAGGCAACAGTGTATCCATATTCAAATCCAAATGAAGATGCATTCGCGCCACACTCTACACATCGAATCGCATCCTCACCTGTCCCATCAATAGTCGTTTCAGGCCACTCAGCCCCGCATTCTGGACAACGATGGTCAACAAATGGATCATCGCCGAAAGCATCATCACGTTCAGCCATACTTCCGGTACTTGTGGCGACACTTGTTACGTCAACATCATTGATATGAACAACAAGTGCATCACCTGGCTCAGCATTTTCAACACCAATCGGGCGTGTTACCTCGTGACCACCGCGGAATGATGGAGTTATCATTGGACCCCAGCATCCTGCCGGTGTGTGTGTCTTAATTGTCCCACCATCAGCAACCGTTCCAGCCCACTCACGGTCGGGACCAACTAATCCAGGAGTGAATGCATCTACTTCCAAAATATCATGTATCTGCTCGGACATCGATATCTTATAGCACAGCTACTGACAAGATTCTATCGGCAATAAAAGATCAATCGGATGGCATCACATGGACACTACAACGAAGGCTATCGGCTTCATTTAGGATTATAGCCGTCGGCTGTCACTCCGAAGTTTGTTTGTAAGTGATCCTTCGAAGCATCGAAACCGAAGTTCGTATATCAGCGGCTGAGTCATATCACGAAAAGATGATTTCAGTGAGCGTTATTGGGTGTGGGCATATGGGAAAAGCACTATTAGAGGGTCTTGCCACGGGTGGAGAATACCGAACAATTGGCTATGATGTTAATCCAACAGTACTTGCGGGTGTCGAATCATATTGCAATCAAACGACGACTGACACTGATGCAATAGTGGATTCCGATATTGCCGTATTAACAGTCAAGCCGGAGATTGTCCCCACAGTGCTCGCTGAGATTGACCTTCGCGCCGAGCAAACGCTTGTTACAGCAGCCGCGGGCGTTGAGCGATCATTTGTCAGCAATCGAACTGACGCGACGGTCGTTCGACTTATGCCAAATCTTGCAGCAAGTCTTTCTGAGATGGCTGCTGCTGTTGCTTGGGATGAGCCCGACCCCAATGTTGAGACAATGCTTGCTGATCTTGGATCGTATGTGGTGATCAACGAAGCACAAATGAATGTCGCAACAGCGCTCAATGGAAGTGGACCAGCGTTCGTGTATTATCTCATCCAAGCGATGCAGACGCGAGCGGTCAACGAAGGGTTAGATAGATCAGACGCACAGACACTCGCAATTCAGACATTTATTGGAGCGGCTAAGATGGTCCGAGCTGCTGATGAGTCAATTGAATCTCTCATTGATGCTGTCTGTTCACCGAATGGCACAACAATTGAAGGAATGAATGTATTATTTGACAGCGATGTCGACACTGAAATCGGTGATGCACTGACCGCGGCAACCGACCGATCGGCTGAACTTGCAGCTGAGGTTGATCATGAGTGAGCGAGAAGGCACTGGCGAGGAATCAGACCATCCTATCACTGAGACAGCGGAGCAGACTGCATCGCAGACTTCCAAATCCACGCAAATGTCTGTTCCACAAACAATAGTTGATGACGCACGTCATGCCGCTGCGACAGCGGATCGTGTTATTATCAAAGCCGGGACAAATTCCCTGACAGATGCAACCTCTAATCTTGACGACGAAAAGCTAGACAAACTCGTTGATGATATCGCTGACCTCGTCGAACGTAATAAAGAGGTTATCCTTGTTTCCTCAGGAGCAATTGGTGCCGGGAAAGGACGAGTGGGGTACGCCGCAGATGATACAGTCGAAGAATCACAGGCACTGTCAACGATTGGACAGAGCCACCTCATGCGGCGATACACTGAGAGTTTTGAGCGATATGGGTTGACGGTCGCACAAATCCTCATCACCGATCATGATCTAGAAGACATGGAACGATTCACGAATTTCAAAAATACGATTGAGACACTTCTCTCATGGAATGTTATCCCAATCATCAATGAGAATGATGCAGTCGCCACAGAGGAGATTCGCATTGGGGATAATGATATGCTTTCATCCTCGCTTGCAATTGGGACCGAGAGTGATCTTCTTGTGACACTGACTGATGTTGGCGGTGTCTACACTGGAAATCCAAAACAGAATGATAATGTGACACGAATCAATGCTGTTGGTACCAATTACGATGAGGTCGAATCAATTATTGAGACCAGCTCTGAGAGTAAATTCGGTGGTATTCAAACCAAAGTACGAGGTGCTCGTGCAGTGAGCGAACATGGTATTCCAGCAATCATTGCTCGTTCAACAGAGTCTGATGTACTTCAACAAATTGTAACAGAGACCTCAGTTGGAACTATTTTCATTCCAGTCGATGATCAAAACAATACTGAGATAGATTAATACGCGATATCTAGTATAACTGAATAGATATTACAAATAATAGATACATAACATAAACCAACGCAGAATCAAACATACTAACAGAGACGATCAAATACATGACTAACTCCAGTAAGACAGACTCTCAGGCAGCACAGAAACGCAATCAGCGGTATAATGATAAAACTGCAGAGGAAAAGGTAGCCGATGCGCAGGCAGCAGCTCTTGCGCTCTCAAATCTCTCAACAGCGCGTCGTAATGAAGCACTCACAGCAATCGCAGATACAATTGAAGCAAATACAGATCGGATTCTTGAAGCTAACGCGGCTGATGTTGCTGATGCTGAAAAGCAAGTTGAAGCCGGAGAGTACACACAGGCGTTTGTTGATCGATTAATGCTGTCGGAATCAAAAATTGAAAGTATTGCTGAAATGGTTCGCAGTGTTGCCGAGCAAGATGACCCACTTGGTGAGACACTTACAGCAAGGAAGCTTGATGCCGATTTAGATCTATATAAAGTGACCGTCCCTATTGGTGTCATCGGGACCGTGTTTGAATCTCGTCCTGACGCGTTGGTTCAAATTTCAGCACTCAGTATAAAATCTGGGAATGCCGTGATACTGAAGGGTGGAAGCGAAGCCGCACGGTCGAATCAAGTATTATATGAGTGTATTCTCGAAGCAACGCCGGCAGTGCCGTCAGGATGGGCACAACTGATTGAGGCGCGTGAGGATGTCCAAACACTTCTTGAAATGGACGATGCCGTTGATTTAATTATGCCCCGTGGAAGTTCCTCGTTCGTTCAATACGTTCAAGATAACACGAGTATTCCGGTGCTAGGTCATACTGAGGGGGTATGTCATGTATATGTTGACTCTAAGGCTGATCTTGAGATGGCAACGGCAGTTGCATATGATGCGAAAGTCCAGTATCCTGCCGTATGTAACGCCGTCGAGACGCTTGTTATTCATGAATCGGTTGCGACATCGTTCCTGTCTCAAATGATTGAACAATATCAAGACGCTGGAGTTGAACTCCGTGGTGATGAGCGCACTCAATCAATTGTCGCCACTGAATTAGATACCGATACAGAGATTATTGCTGCGACAGAAGATGATTGGACAACAGAGTATGGTGATCTCATTCTCTCAATCGCAGTTGTCGACTCACTCACTGACGCGATTGATCATGTCAATATGTATGGATCAAAGCACACCGAATCAATCATCACGAAGGATGATAGCCGGGCTGGGCAGTTCATGCGTGCGGTTGATGCTGCAAGTGTGTTTCACAATGCCTCGACGCGTTTTGCTGATGGATTCCGATTCGGGCTTGGTGCAGAGGTTGGAATCAGTACCGGGAAGATTCATGCCCGCGGACCAGTTGGACTCGACGGATTGACCACATATAAATACCATCTCGAAGGGGACGGTCAACAAGTCGCAGCATACACCGGTTCGGACGCGAAGTCGTTCGATCATACCGAATTCAATGGGACATGGTCACCAACAAATGATACATAGACCGTCTCATCACCAGGTATTAAACTAACAAAAAGCAGATCTTCCGCAGTTAGAGATGTATTGCCTGGAAATTACTATAACTTCGACTTCGTCTTCGACTTCGTCTTCGACTTCGTCTTCGTCTTCGTCTTCGTCTTCGTCTTCGTCTTCGTCTTCGTCTTCGTCTTCGTCTTCGTCTTCGTCTTCGTCTTCGTCTTCGTCTTCGTCTTCGTCTTCGTCTTCGTCTTCGTCTTCGTCTTCGTCTTCGTCTTCGTCTTCGTCTTCGTCTTCGTCTTCGTCTTCGTCTTCGTCTTCGTCTTCGTCTTCGTCTTCGTCTTCGTCTTCGTCTTCGTCTTCGTCTTCGTCTTCGTCTTCGTCTTCGTCTTCGTCTTCGTCTTCGTCTTCGTCTTCGTCTTCGTCTTCGTCTTCGTCTTCGTCTTCGTCTTCGTCTTCGTCTTCGTCTTCGTGTTCGTCTTCGACTTCGTCTTCGAGTTCGAGTATTATTGCGTTAGCTTTTCACTGAACGTTTCGCGAACTTTCTCAACTTTCGGCTGTGCATGCATTCGACAGTATGCATCTGCTGGATTCTTCTCGAAATAATCTTGATGATACTCTTCAGCCGACCAGAATTTTTCAAGCGATTCGATCTCAGTGACAACTGCATCATCATAATGATCACCGAGTGCTTCGATATATGCCTCAGCCGTTGCTCGTTGTTCAGCATCGTGTGTGAGGATGATTGATCGATACTGCGTACCAACGTCTGGACCCTGTCGGTTCAGTTGCGTTGGATCATGCGTTGCAAAGAAAACCTCCAATAATTCACTGTATTCAATTTTTGTCGGATCATACTCAATCTGCACGACTTCGGCATGGTCTGTCGTTCCTGAACAAACTTGTTTGTATGTTGGATTCGCGACATCGCCACCAGCATAGCCTGAGGTGACTGTCTTGACGCTGTCAAGTTCTTTCATTGCAGCCTCAGTGCACCAAAAGCAGCCACCGCCAACAGTTGCTGTTTCACTCATACACAATAATTAGGTCTAGAGAGCAATGTAGTTGACGCGAACACAATATGGGGTTCATTGATAAGTAACTAGCCGGAAGGTAACTGACTATGTTTTTTTACGTGTCCATTTTTGAAGGGTAAAGCCAGGATATTCTCGTGTCGATATGAGCGTCCACGCGTCCTCATCCCACTCTGGATAATAGCTATCACCCTCATACACCCCTGGGACTCGAGTAAGCACCATTCGGTCGATATGCGGCTGGAATAAACTGTATATCGCAGCCCCACCGAGGATATAGACAGTTTCTGCACCAGTTTGTCTACTGATTGCAATGGCGCTGTCAATATCTGGCGCATGAGTAACGGTTTTAGGACTAAAATTTTCCTTCTGTCTTGATAAAACAATCTGTTGGCAACCAGGAAGGTTCACTCGCATCGATTCATATGTCCGTCTACCTATGACGACTGGGGACCCAGAAACTCGGTCGCGATACTGCTGTTTGTCTGCAGGAAGGCTCTCCCATGGAAGATCGCCATGATGACCAATCACATGGTTATCCGCAAGCGCAGCAACAGAAGTGAATTCCATTTTCCTCATCATCAATCACGCATGCGGTATGAAAACACTCGCGAATCCATCTCAAAACTGCGAGGAGATTGAAATTAGATATATAAGTTGTCATAATAGAATCCAGATTAAAAATAATCAATCGAATTGAGTCTTAGTTGGTGGTTTGATTCGCTGTCGAGCGAGCAACCCTGCGGCGAGGAGTAAACACACTGCAAGTCCCCCAAATGCAATCTCATAGCTACCGTACGTTGCAACGATACCGACGTATGCGGGTCCGACTGCATTTGCACCAAGAAAAAGGGCGCGTGCGGCGCCGAGATCCGCACCCATGTCGTCATTTGGAGCCCCGTCAAGAATAATTGCATCTGCGAGCGGGAAGCCGGTTTTATATCCGATCGCGAGAACTGAAGTGACAATCCAGATATATATCGGGGTAGAAACAAATGTCACCGCAGTGAGTGCAACGGCTGCAATCAGTAGTCCACTGATCGCGATTCCGATTCGAGAAAATCGGTCGCCAAGCGTTCCAGCGCTGGGTTTAATCACAAGTCCAACAATGAAAATGAGTGCGAATGTGAGACTTGCAAGCTCTGCTGAGAAATCTTTTGTCCGTGTCAAATATATCGGATAGAAATTAATCACACCGCCAACCATGAAATAAAATAACGCAAATGCAGTGAGCGTCTCTCGCTGTCGAGGATGTTGCACGAGCCTACCAACCGTCCCTCCAATATCAAGCGTCGTCCGTTCGATTGTGTAGCTTTCACGATTCATAATCATATAGCATATCGTCAATACTCCTAGCACAATCGCGACCGGGAGAAACGGTGTTCGCCATGATGCATATGTTACAGTTACTGTTGCGACACCAGCAGCTGCGATGCCGCCGATATCTGTTCCAGCCGCATAGATTCCAAGTGCACGACCACGGTTCGTAGTAAATAAATCAGAAAGAAGTGCTCGTGAGGGGATTGAAAACAGTCCCTTGCCGACTCCAGTGACAACTGCAGCGAGGACAAACATTCCGAGCCCGCCAACGACGTCAAATAAACTGAATCCAACAACGAGTACAGTGAAAGCAGGCACAATGAGTGTTGCACGCGTCCATTGATCTGAGAATTCTCCACTCGGATACTGTGTTACCGCATATACTACCTGAAACGCCGCAAGGACGATACCAGCCGTCGCCTCTGTAATCGCTAAATCTGTAATAATAGCCGGTAGTAAGGGCGAAAGTAGCATTCGACCGAATTGCAACACAGCCCATCCAAGCGATACCGTTGCAAGCATGCGTGTCGCATACTGGTCATGAACATCCGCACTCACGTGTCGTTGATCATTGAATCAATGATTCCGTTCAAAATGATCATCATATACATGTTGATTCGATAATATGATTTGGCAAATTGGATCGACAGACTAGAGATTTGATTGACCAGATCCACCGTCAATTGGGATTGCAACACCATCAAGATATGTCGATACAGGTGAAGAGAGGAATGCAACGGTACGACCTAACTCCATTGGGTCACCAACTCGACCAATTGGGATTCCATCTGCCCACTCTTTGAGCCCAGCTTCATAACTATCATGATCACCACGTTCGACGCCCTGCTCGACTAATTCCTCAATCCGTGGTGTTTCATGCGTGCCTGGTAAAACAGCATTCGCACGAATATCTGGGGCGAGTTCTTTTGAAAGAGTTTTTTCAAGTCCAATAACGCTCATTCGAACTGCATTCGAGAGAACGAGTCCATCAATTGCCTCTTTGACGCTTGCGGAAGTGATGTTTACAATCGTTCCATGATCACTCTCTGTGAGATATTCTTCTGCGGCGCGAACAGCTCGGACAACACTCATGACAAGCAGATCAAACGCATCATACCACTCCTCATCCGTTGTTTGGAGAAATGGTTTCGAAGGGGGACCTCCAGCAGATAACACAAGATGATCAAGCCCGCCAAATTCTGCAATCGGGCGTTCAACGAGAGCAGCGACATCATCGGGATCAGTGAGGTCGCCTGCATGGCCCACGACGCTTGCGGTATCGGCTGCAGCCTCACTTACCTCCTCAACAGCCGAATCAAGTCGATCCTGATCGCGTCCGTTCAAAACGACATTGGCGCCCTCAGATGCAAGAACGCGTCCAGAAGCCTTTCCAAGCCCACTACTTGAGGCAGTCACGAGCGCAACATTATCGGTGAGTTCAAGATCCATTGACCTATATCCATCCTACCAGGGAGTCAATAAAATGGTTGCGTGGTCAGTTTATTGTATAAAAACAGTGATATAAATCAGTCAGTGTAGTATTAGTTTGTACTAACTGATAAATATTGTATTTTGGGTATCATCATATTGATAGGATAACGCGAAGTGAGCATACTACTACATTTAATTTTTATTTTTGGATGCGTTATATTATTATTTCAATGTGTAACTAGCATTATCTTCTGATGAAGAACAGACAGTGCAACCATATGTTACTATAACTGTCGTATAACTGCTTAGCAACGAAAATGATGCTCTCAGAAAGCGGGAGGCTTACAGTCGGTCGTCCTCGATTCCACCGGGATCGGTCGCCGTGTCAAAGAGGTTATTCTCCGCACCTTCAATAATATCATCGCCAGGTTGTGAATCATCAACAATATTCACATTATATGCATCAATCCCCATCGTGAGAAGGTCCTCAACTGCTTGTTCTTCGGTCACAAATTCTTCTGCGACTAGCTGTTCAAACTCAGTCAATAATTCGTCCGGCAGCGTCACTTCAACAGTTGGCATTGCAAGTTATATTGTTCTCCCGATACTTGAGTGATAGGGTAGTGAGTTCAATTCTACTTTTCATTATTCAATCACATATTACAGATGCCCAGACGATTTTTGATATCAGGAGCTGCGATTCTATAATACGCTATTCGTTTGGCGCTAATGTGCCTAGTATAGCTCCCAGAATCCGGATCCCATGTTCACGTAGTGGGAGTGATTTTAGCTAATCTGATGAATGCACAATATGATCACCCTTGAGGACACGAAAATGTTCGCCAACAGTTGCCGCCAAATCTGGATAATGTGTCGAGACGGTGACCTTGATGCCATCAGCAGCGAGTTTTTCAGTAACTGTGCAAACCCACGAACACCATCATCATCACCCCCGACGCTTGGTTCATCAGTCTTGACATCCTCCTCCGAGTTCACTCGGAGGAATCCTGAGCGTGAGCGTTGGAGATTACAGGGTTGCAATCCCACCCCACCCCACCCCACCGAACCCTGACATGGCGAGAATCCGTGTGCATGTGCATGTACATGTAGGGTTCGCGGACTGTGGCGGGGAGAGTGTAGTGTAGTGGGACAGGACTGTTGGCGCTGGGAGTGCCAAGCTCCCGGTACTCCTCTCTTCTCTTCGGTCAGATATGGGCTTCCAGAGGTGGGTTTGGTTGGGTTTGCCTCGGGAACTCCAGCAGACTTCGACAGACTTGGAGTTACTTGCTTGTACTTGCCAGCAGTCGGGCAGGGCAGGGCACTGCACTGCATCGGGTCAGTATCGGAACCGACTGTTCACCAGAGTGGGTTCGATTACTGCTTGGTTGCTTGGCTTGGGGCGGGCTGACCGCCATCATCGGACTACGGCACAATCATTCTGGTCTCGCCTGTTTCCTACGTAGTTTGAGGGTCGCCCACGAATTAACACGACTACGACTGATGAGAACTCTCAGAGTGGTCATCGAAGTTGGAGTTGGAGTTGGAGTTGGAGTTGGAGAGTCGCCCGGTTGTCGGATTCATTTTGTCCTGTCCCGTCCTGCGGCTCAAGCCGCAGGGATTCTCCTCGAATATCTATAAAACCGTCATCCCGCCTCTCGACACACGGAGAGTAACCGCTGAGAGTCATTGGATTCGCTCGCCAATCGGGCGGTTGATGAGCGATACTTACCGATCGTGGTAGGCGCTCTTCGGTTGCAGGTGCAGATGGAAGACAGATACTAGCAGTAAACCGTGTCAAGTTACAAGCAGACCACTTGACCCTCACTGCAGATGTAGGGGTAGTCTCTAGAGGGCATAACTTTCATGCTATCCGAAAGCAGGGAATTGATTCAGATGCGCGATTTGCATTGACTATTGGACGAGGTGATGGAACCAATGGGACACATGATGGTGTAGTTGAGTATCAAACACTTGTTGCGCACTGTCATCGTCACCCGGGAAGTGGTGCATTTGATATCCTCAGTGAGAGGGTGACTTCGAGAGGGTATCGCGCAAAATCACATATCAGCAACATTGATACGATGATTAGTCTCTAGATACACTGAGATTTCGTGTCGGACCCCCACATTCCGGACATGCCTCTGGTTGATGATCAGCGGTTATACGATTACCACACTCAACGCATTCATACAGATATGGTGACTCCGCTGATGCAAGTCCAACGTACATACCGACGACTGTTTCATGTGATTCCGAGAGTGCACCAGTAAGATCAGTCACGGATATGATACCAGCAAATCGCTTTGAACCATCGTCATGTTGCTCAACAACAACTCTCTTGACACCGTGAGTTTCCATAGTATCGACTGCTTGCTGTACGGTCGCATCATACGTAACAGAAATAACTGGTTGTGTCATCACCTCAGTAACTGTCGTCTCCTCAGGACTCTGTATTGTGCGAATGCCACTAACAATGTCTGTCTTTGTGACAATCCCAGCAGGCTCTTCGATAAGAACGGAGCCGATATCTTCATCCAACAGCACCTCTGCAGCATTAACAATAGATGTATCACCACTAACCGACTGGACTGGTGTTGACATCAATTCTGTGACTGGTTGTGTGAGTGATGTTGTCATCTATGCATATATTCACACTACATGTATGAATATTATTGCATTATTAATAGCTCAATTTTACCATAGATTGCCGTAGCGATACTCAAGGATTATGCTTGTTCTACAGATATCAAGGCGAGTGCCTCGGGGTCGGGGGTCGGGAGTCGGGAGTCGAGGGCTTGTCCCCGAGGTACTTCAGCAGAGCGCCACGGGCGCCAAAGACCCTTGTAGATGCACCGATTATATGTTCTATATATATGCGTCCAAACAACGCCGCCGCTGACCCATCAACACTGAGTGATGAGCTTCCAGATGCGCCAACTGGATGGCAGCGAAGTGATGCGACTGGCGGGATTATTGAGTATCGATATGCAGGAGATGACGGTGTCTGTGCAGTTGCAAAACTGAGTATCCGCCCTGATTTACTTGGCTCCGATGCAGTTCGCGTTGATCCGAAGCGTGGGTGCAGCAGTGGTGAAACGCGATACTATGAGTCAGTTGATGCTGCCGTAGATGGTGTGACAGCTGAACTACGTCGTGTGTCAGATTTGATTACCGAAGACTCAGCCAGTCACTCTGAGACGATATCAACAGATCACCCTGACTCCGGAACAGTAGCTGAATTGAATTAAGCGGTCATAATAGTACTTTTGAATAGGGGTACAATTTCATCTTCATGAATCACGTCCCTGACACTGCTGTCGAAGCAATTGATACATTTGGGAGGTCACGTCTCTTCGGAAATCCAAAACAGGTTGATGAGAAGCTTCGAGAAGACCTTTCAATTAAAATCAGACCGATGAGAGACGTGTCGGTGCCAATTACGGAGGTGTCTAGAGATGCGAGTGATAGTGACCGTCACAGACATACTAACTCGAATCATGGATCAAATACTGACACAGTACACTGCCGATATGAGACTGTACATACTCACACACCGTCGATACTTCGTGATCGCGGGTCATTTGTAACAACGATTGTTGATGCAATCGATTCACGACTTAGATCTTGGGGAATTGACCCACCAACAGCATACAGCTACACTAACACGATTGACGGGATTCACTGGTATGAAGGTCGTCTTGAACCTCGATAATTATCAAGAAGATCATATTGTGTCTCAATAGAACTTCGACAGTCATTATATCAGCCTGATAGTATTTTTATCACTGACAGCACGAAAAGGTATCACCAGTCAGTGTGAGAATCTTGATATGAATAATATTCCACTGATAACTGAACTCGCTGTTTCGCTCCGATTTGTTCTCGGTATTGTTGCAGCCGCTGTTGCAACGATTGTAATGAATTATATCATGACAGAGCTTCCTGAGGGGAACACACCACCGCAGGTCGCCGCTGGTGTGTTGACGATGTTACGACCTGAGGATGCTCCCAGTCGACTCGCAACAACTGTGCATTATCTTGCTGCTATACTAACCGGTCCACTATTCGTATGGCTTATTTTTACTATTGAAGCACTTCTCAGTGATACAGCATTATCGGTTGCTGTTTCCGCGATTGTTCTATATACCCTCATGATTGGATTCTTTATCATTGTTGTTCTGCCACAATCGCGTGTCTCAGCATCACGTGTGAATACAATTCGTCGTGATTGGGCACTTGCCGCAGGGGGATATCTTGGGGTGCTTGTGCCATTGATTGGTGGAGTCTCGCTGTTATTATCGTGACATAGTGCAGTGGTGTTATCTGTATATCGCGATAGGAAGTGGAAGTTGAGACTACAAGGGGTTTCGCGGGCGCGATACGTGGTTTCGACCGAATCGACGAGCGGAACCTGCTTCAGATTGCTCTCCAAACGGGTATTCTTGTTCTGTTGTCAACAAATTCGGAGCGTTTCCGAGATTTCGGGTAGTGTAGCCACTCAGACGCCGCTCTCTCGATGAGCCATACTGATCGATCGATTCTCCCTCGGTATTCACAACTGCTGATTCCGTATCGCTTGGTTCGTCGTCGAGAACATTCTTCAAGAGAGCGCAGAAGCGCCACTTGTCACCGTAGTCGTAGAGGTAAGGATGCGGTCGTACTGTTGGAGGCTCACTGTTGAGCCATCTCACCAAGCGTCACCTCGCCAGCATTCTCCAGTCGCTCAGCTCGAAGTTCCGGACCACCACTCAGTTGCTCGTATTCCTGTGGGCACTGATACTTGACCTCGCTATCCAAGTAATCCTCGTCGTCCCCGATGAACCAGAGATGACTCTGGTTGAGACCGACTGCAGGGTTGATCGCGGGACTGGAATTCAGCAATCGTTCTGTCAGCACCGACAACAATGTCCCGTCACAGCGATGTCGGATCGAGGGTGAATTTGATCCGGAAGCGGTACGCGGTCATCCTTGCCTCTCCATTCCCGTGGCAAAAAGCGTGAGATTATCGATTCTCAATACTCGTCATAGGTGAGTCTACGCAGTCAATCAATCATCGATACGCTGCGATATCTCGATAGGCATGTAGTAGCCGATCTCATCAATCCCCGTTGAGAGCCATCCGTCAGCGGTCTGGTTAGTAATCTTCCCAGCATTGATCGCCGCGAGGAGCACGCCGACCGACCCGGCAACGGTCACGCCCTGTTCTCTCGCAAATGACCGGGCATCCCCATCATCGGTCAGCGATCGACTGTGCGTCTGCGAGGGCGAACGCCCGTGCTTCACCGGGATCGAGATGGTTACTGACAACAGTCTTTCTGTTTGCGACTGTGTCCGAAATCGTCGCGACTGGAATCTCATCGTTGAGTGTATCGAGTGCTGTCTGGAGATACGAATGATCAGCAACGCCGTGTTCGAGTTCCTCGCGAACGACCGGCACTGTACAGGTTCCGGACAGTCCTGCAACCAACCCACAATCGGTCGATGTACGCAAAATTCGAGAGGACAATCGTGTTCAGGACACTCGGATTCGCTGGAATGTCATCGTCTGTCATTTTGCAGGCGATTCCTCAGTCTCCGAGTTCTCATCCTCAAATTCGAGTCCGCTCGCTGCCTCTACCTCGGAGGCTGCGTCATCTTCATCAACGAGTCCGAACCGGAGTTCGACGCCGTGCTCACGGAGGAGATCACGCATCGTCCAGCGATCGACATCGGCAACTCGCGCAGCATCACCGAGTGTGATTCGTTCGCGTTCGTAGAGCGCAACTGCAGCCGCAATGCGCTCATTTTCGTGGTCCGCGAAGTATTCACGGACGAACTCGTGCAACGCATTGCTCTTGCCTCCGAACACGCCAGCCTCGATGAGTAGATTGAGGTCATCCGGATAGGAGCCAGTGATTCGAGCCATTTGTCTATCCAACTACGTTTTCATACTATGTATGAACTGCACCAGAGTGGCGTATGGATCGAGAAGAGTAGTCTCAACTACTGATAGGAAGAAATCTATATCGCGATATACGGTTTATCTAAGACATTCCCATCAGACACAACGAACTGATTATCAAAAATGCAAGAGTACAACACCGCGCCCTTCACGATGGGGAGGACGTCAAGAACCAATCTCATCTCTAAAACATTGAAGCCGTTCAGATCAAGTCCTATTACCGGGCATAACGGTTCTACACGTAGCCTCTTCTAAGACATCATTACAAAACGATGTATGCACCGAATATGTCGGTATGTGCTTTCATGAGTATATTTCCGTAATATTGCGGGTGAGTATTCAATGATATAGGGTCAAAGTATCATTTGTTGAGGATGCGGTCATTGATAGATATCCGTCGTGAGCTGACGGTTTACGAGACCACACGGATACGCTTCTATAGTGGTGATCTCCAGCAATCGCTTACTACCATACTTTGAACACATATTTCATTCACACAGCACACGCACCCAATCTAATGAGTAATCAACATATGAATCTAGAATCAACTCTCGAAGAAGACACAGAGTCACGAAAGCAAGCACACACTCAATCATCACCAACAGAGAGAACATATCACTGTGCACTTTGTGAACAGGAGTTTGCACCTCATCAATTAGTTACAGTATCGACAAGTCTAAGTGATGATTCTCTTTGTTCACACTGTGCTGACTCATTATTCGATGAGTTTGAACAAGATCAGCTGAATGCTCAAGAGGAGTCGCACAGTCCTGATAGTACTAAAGACCAATATCAAGTATCGGATACGGATACGGTGAGTTCATCCACAATCACTGAGGATAATATGCCGGTCAATACAGGTGTATCTAATCAGTCCCAACATGCATCTGCTGTTTCATGGACACCTTCAGATGTTAGTGCGAATGGTGGGGTTCTTGGGACAGTCATTTCCATTCACTCTCTTTCATTATCACTACTATGGGCGATTCATCGCACAAATGTGCGTCTGATTGAACGATTCTTCGATGAGGTTGATGTTCAGATGATAACTATTCTCTGGCTTACCCTCTCAACGGCTTTGATGATGGTGGCGACACTGACATAATTCTCTTTAGAGAGAACAGATGCTGATGTGACGACCTTTAGCGACTCATTAATCCAATTCAGAACCGAGATCTGGGGGTATCTCTCAGAGGTCACATAGTCAGTGTACCACGTCTTGATCAGACATAGCATATACAGCTACGCAAGTGAGATCACAGCTAAAATTATAGTATAAATCAAATAACGCTATATAGAATTCCTTATTTTGGAAGTTGAGACCACAGAGGGTATAAGCAGGCTGTGATGCGTGGTTTTGACTAATCCAGTGATCAGAGATCGACTCAGATTACTCTCCAACGACCAATCCTATTGGATTCCCAGACATATGCGCGAATTCAGTGACTTTCGACAGCGTAGCCACTCAGGCGACACGCTATCACGGAGGGAATCTCTTCACTATCCAAGTCCAGTCTCCTTCTTCGGCAGCGTTAGCGTGTTGTTGGCTGTTACGACTGGCGTGTGCTCGTGCTCTCCGGTCACCTTGACCTAGACAAGTAAATCAACTGCTCGCCAAATCGAGTACAGCAGACAGACGAACGCGAAGTAGAAGAACCGCAGCCCGAAGTGCTTCGACGTTGTCGCAGTCATGAACCGCTTGATCGAGCGATAGTCACTCCCGATCTCCCACCGATACCCGTACTCAGTGAGAAATCCGCTCCGGGTGCTGCTGGCGATCGTCGTGCCCGGAGTCCTCGTTCCGACAGTAGATCAGCGTTGTCTCGCACTATTCGCTTTTCGCGAGGTGGAGTTTCCGATCAGTCTCGTGCGATCCTGACCGCGCTGGAGTAACCGTTTGACCTGCGCTTGCTTGCTGGTCTCCATCTGCTTGAGCACAACGTATGGAAGCCCACACTGGCTAACCATCTCCAGAAAGTACTGACTATCAAGTTCGCGGTCCATCAGGACGTTATTGACGTGGACGAGTTCCTCAGCCGAATCCAACAAGTCCTCGGCGATTTATACGCGGGACTCATCCTTCCGAACTGGCCGTTCGTCCGGCACAATCGGTACTACATTGCCGACTAATTGGGCGGTGACCCACTGATAAGCGCACTCGTCGGTCTGCTCTTTCGTGCCAATAATTTCATCTTCGCCGGTTCTGTCGCCGATGAAGGGATCAGTCTCGGCAATGTTGATGTCAACTCGAAAGAGTTGCTCCGTCTCCACGACTTCGTTCAGGAACCTCTTAGTGGCCTGTCGGTACATTTCGCGAATTTCCGTGATTGAGAGATTGCAAATCTATTTATTATAGGCGTGCCGCGGTTGTGTCCGATCCGAGTCGATTCGTAGACGAGACTGCGAGCTCCTTCATTTGTGACCAGTCGCTCTCAAAGTCCGAGATATATCCGTAATCACGACAGCCAAGACCTGTGAGAGCATCAGCGACTCGCCTCGAGCTCGTCAAGTTCCGCTTCCAGATAGGTCATTAGCTGATCGATGACGGGTGGGTGTCCCTTGACCTGGACGACAACCGCTATCTCCTCACCTTCCGTTGAGAGCGACACCTCCGCGTCTGCACGCTCCTTGTTCGTGTACATCTCGTACGCGCTGCCGCCCGTTTCTTGCCTTTTCTTCCTTGAGATCAGGTACTGAAGCATCGGACGAACCGTCTCCGGGTCTGCAGCGATCGATTGCTCGATGGAGCGTTGCTTGGGCGTACGTGGAGCCTCGGCCGACAAGAGCGCACACGCATCGATCTGTTGGGGCGGAATTTGACGAGCAGGTCCTCGTTATCGACTCCCTCCGCAACACGTACGATTGCTTCTGGCTTGTACAGATCCCCGCCTCCCCAGGGATCGAGCAGGCTCTCCGCGCGTTCCCGTTCCGCATCGTCCTCGTATGAAGTCATGACCAGCCACGATTTCCTATGTGTGCCACTTCAAGATAATCCACCAACTCACGCATCTGATATCAATTTTTGTCATGAGGATGGCTCTACAAAGGCACGATTCTACCGAAAACAGTCCACCGTGCTATCAATGTAAGAAAATACGATGACCAGTGTATAAATCTATCATACTAGCCGGAATGATAGAGTATCTGATCACACTATCAGAGTCGTCCAGAATGTGCAAGGATCAATGCTATCTTTGAAATCGTATGTTTTTCTTGAAATCATAAGATGTTTGAAAAATTATGTTATAATCTAAGTGCCCGCATATTGTCCGTAGTTATACAGAGTGATATATATAGATAATATAAGTTATCATATATTTGTTCAGTAATATCTAGCTATGGGATTTGATGAATTTGAATTAACCCGTCGAAATGGTTTGGGACTTCTCGCAGCAGCCGCGGTTCCTTCAGGCATTCTCACACAGCTTTCGGATCAGAATGCGAGAGATATGCAATCAGTGCATATGCAACAAATCGGTCGATACGCGACCGGAGAAGCTCTTGGTGGCGCTGAAATCGTTGCATTTCATCCACCAGAAGCTCGATTATTTGCTGTCAACGCAGGCGCTGGTCAGGTTGAAGTATTAAATCTTTCTGACCCTACAGCACCAAATCAAGATGCTGTTCTTGAGGCAAGTGATGCGCTCGCGTCAACGGACCTTGCAGTCGACACGGTTGGCGGGACAAACAGTGTTGATGTCAGTGATAGTCTAGTCGCTGCAGCTATCGAAGCCGACCCAGCAACAGACAATGGTGCGATCGCATTTTATGATCCTGCCTCACTTGAACTCGTTACCGCAGTTGAAGTTGGTCCACTCCCCGATAAGGTAACATTCAGCCCCGATGGTAACTACGCCGTTGTCGCCAACGAGGGTGAGCCTGGCGAAGTAGATCCTGCAGGGTCTATCAGCGTTGTCAACCTTGCTGACGGTGTCGAAAATGCTAGCGTGACCACAAGCACATTTGAACAGTATGATGGGCAGGAAGCACAACTTCGCACAGAAGGTGTACATATCGTGTCCGCAGGGGATTCACCTGCGTCAGCATCGACAGTATTCGAGCCTGAATATACAACTGTTACTCCCGACTCAACGACTGCGTTCGTTTCGCTTCAAGAAAACAACGCTATTGCGACAATTGATCTTGAGTCTGGGGAAATCACGAGCGTCGATGGGCTTGGATTCAAAGACTTCTCATTACCCGGGAACGAGCTTGACACGAGTGATGCTGATGGTATTAGTTTACAGTCATGGCCAATCAAGGGAATGTATCAGCCAGACGCGATTGACACATACCAAGTTGGTGGTGAAACATTTGTCGTTACTGCGAATGAGGGTGATGCGAAGGACTTTGAAGTTGGCATCCTGAAAAATCTCTCATTAGATCCAGCTGGCTTTGACCTTTCAGAGAACGCATACGTCGACACCATTGAAGAACTCAAACAGTCGACACATCTCGGAAACATGGAGGTCAACGAGGCAGCGATGCGTGAGTTCGCTGATGCAAATGGAGATGGTGCATACAGTGACATTTATGCTATCGGTGGTCGTTCATTCTCAGTGTGGCATCACACTGACAGTGGGCTTGAGCGAGTATTCGACAGCGGAAGTAAATTTGAGCAGGTGTTCGCCCGGAAATATCCAGAAGGACATCAAAATACAGTCGAAAGCGGTCCAGAAACTGAAAGTGTCACATTAGGAGAGATTGGTAATCAAACATTTGCGTTTGTTGGACAAGAAGTGGGAAGTGGAATTGCAGTATACGATGTTAGCTCACCCGGAGGATCAGAGTATATCCAAATGGTTGCCAATCGAGATTATGCGGTAACTGAAGATGATCTTGAGGCTGCTGCTGAGGCAAATCCAGATACCGATACCCCGGCTGAAGCAGGGGACTTCGCACCGGAAGGACTCGATTTCGTCCCAGTTGAGGACAGCCCGACTGATACACCACTGTTATGTGTCGGATTCGAACTCAGTGGAACAGTCGGTGTATTTGAGATTGAACCGGTTCTAGAGTAACTGTAGGCATACCAATATTATTGTATTATTCATCTGTTTTGAAACAAGCGAACAACGTATACTGAACTGAGAGAGGAGTCATAGCGGGTACAATACCAGGAGGCTCAGATAACCGAATACTGATTTTTATTCATAATGAGGGTAAGATTCTTTCCTCAGGGAGCAACCACAAGAAGCGAGCAGGGAGAGGATACACCCGTTCAACAACCCAGCGCAATGCCCGTATAATCGCAAGACATAACAGGGAAAGTAATAACTAGAGTTGTACTACCACTCAAATATAGAGATGAAATTGCAGCGGACTACACGGCTCAAGGTTGACACGACAGAAGAGCAAAAGCGAGCCCTGTGAGAAACCGGTCCGCAATACCGTGAAGCGAAACAGTACGCACTCGACACAGCTTGGAATCACGGGAGTGAACCAAAGGACAAGATAATCACAAAGGCGACCTGAGAAGACCTCGTCTACGATGACCTATGTGAGAAGACAAAGACAAAGACAGAATTACAGACAGGTCATATACAGTTAGCGAGAGACCAAGCTGTCCAAACCGTGGACTCTACGATAGAACAGTTCTACAATCCAGAAGAACCGAATCCATCCAAGCCAGAATATTAGTCTCCAGTGGTTAATTACGGGAGTCGAACTTTTCTCCTTTATCGAAAAGAATGAACAGAGTTGCTTCTCCGGCTACGGTCAAAGGTTGAGTGTATCCCAGCTTGGAACTACATAACGACGACGACAACCCGCAGGATGGGTACCTCGAAAGCGACGGGTGGGAGTAGAAACCCGCCACGCTAACACGAGACAGTGGTGAATGCTATCTTAATGTTACGTGTCAAAAGCGGATTACGGATGAACAGTTGAAGACCGAGAGCGGAATGGTTCTTGATGTAGACCTCAACGTAACAGGACCATTCATCGCCACCAGCACAGGCATCATTGGTAGTGCCGACCGATTGAGCTACTGGAAAAACGAGTATGAGAGAACACGGGATGGATTGCAAGAGTGTGGCACACGATCAGCTCATCGAACACTCCAATCTGTCAGCGGGTTGATCACAAAGAGGAGCGAACACTGGTTGTACAAGCGTGCAACCGAACTCGTACATCATGCTGTTGAGCGAGGCGTTGATAACATCATGTTCGAGAACCTCGGTGGGATTCGTGATGCAATGCAATGAGCAACGATACAAAGATCCAGCAATGGGCTTTTGGACTCATCGTAGAGATAGTTTCGTACAAGCCAACAGAATATGGCATTTTTGTTGATAATGTTCCGTCTGAGTATACCAGTCAAGAATGTTCTCGGTGTGGGTATACTAGCATAGCCGTAGCAACCTGATCGAGAAACGCCTGTGCTGTGGTTCCTGTGGTCGGTCTGTGCATCGTGACTACGATGCTGCAGTATCGGTTGCCGTGAAGTACGTACGACTCCACACTGACCAGATGTGTCGGAGTGGAGGGGTGTCAGTGTCAGTCAATGCTGCCCCCAAGTCAGGAACACTGGACTCAAAACAAGATGCTGTATGTTCTATCCAGGTTGGTTCACTGACAAGCTCCAGCCCCACCCCACCCTCAACAAAGTGAGTGCAACGAGCGACTATGGTGTGGGGTAGTTGACTCAAGCTGACTACGCCGCTACGAAACAAACGTTGTCAAAAGCGATCAACGACGGAAAGTGAATATGCCGGCAACAATCAGTGCAATAATGGTTGAAATTGTCGCGATAACACCAATTATCAAAAGAGCACTTGTATTCGTAATATTAGGGATAAGCGATGGAGCTGATGATGTTGGCGTAGAGGTTGTTGTTGACTCCGCAGTTGATCCGACAACATTCACACCCTGAACTGAAACTGGTCTTGACTCAACCGATTCTTTTCTCGCAGTTAGCCTGTATGACTCTGCATCCGGGATAGGAACTGTCAATTCACCATCCGCATCAGTCTGACCGACAGCTTCGGTATTGCGTGTGATGGTGACACCTGCGACCGGTTCCTCATACGCGTTTGTGACATCAATTGAAACTGATTCGCCAGCAATAATTCGATCGCTCGCAGTTGTAATATTCAAGCGTTGACGACGTGTAAGCTCATACGTCCTCGTCTGCCCACTTTCATTGACGATCAGTGTTCGATTAATACCTCTGTACGCTGATTTTGTCGCCGTTACTGGTACCTCAGTGTTAATTGGAATACGCGCTACAGCACGTCCATCACCAAGTGTCTGCACATCACCGACGCCGGAGATACTTATTTTTGCATCGGTAACTGGCTCCGGGGGTGAGAAGTGTGGATCAACGATAACAAATTCAGTCGTCACACCGCCAGTGTTGAGATTGATATTAATATTCGTCTCACCATCGACATCGATGGTTCGATTGATAGTATAATATGTGCGTTTTTCAACTGTTAACCTGTACTCACCGGCTTCAAGCGTTTCTACTGAAAATGCCCCTTCCTGTGATGTGTTCCCGCTTGCGACAGTTCGATCTCCCATTGTTAAGCTAACCCGAGCATCTGCAATGGGACCACTGTTTGTGTCGACACCAACGCTCAAAGAAGACCGTTCAGACATATCTAACTCAATGCGTTGTTCATCTGCACTATCAATTACATATGGGAAGTTCCGGACATAATCAGGATGTGCAATAGTAATCTCAATTTCTTCGCCTCTTGGAACGTCAAGTAAAACAACTCCATTGCTCGCTGTGTCCGCTGAGACTGAATCCGCTCCCCATTCTGCTGTAACGGTGACACCTTGGATTGACTCACCTTCCTCATCAACAGTCTCTACTGTGATTGTTGTGAGATTATTCTCCTGTGCTACCGCAGGAGGAACAGCAGCGAGGATAATCAGAATAACCACCACTACTAATTGGAGTCGTTTGACGTTCATGTTCGATACAGATGTAGCCACTACATAGCTGTAACTCTCTCTTGCCGAGTCACATTCTTTTTTACAATGTATTGACTTCTATCTCGGTACCAATAGGTCAGGGTTAGATTATCTCATCTTATTCGGTGACATTAATATCGACTCCTGGGCTGTATTCTTGATTATCACTTAGATTATCGAGTGGCTGGGCGATATCAAGTATATCCGCACTTTCTTTCCATAGTCGTCGTGCAGCTGCATCATCTTGCGCGTCCGAGGATGGTTCTTTCAGTTGTTGACTTGCGAAATACTGTCCTGAGTAATCAGTCGCTTGTGGCGATATTCCCGCGAATAATAACTCAGCAGCACCGTCGTTGACACTTGTTACCCCTGGAAGTGCCTCAAGTGACTGTACAATTCGTGGCAATGGTCCGGGAAGGAATCGTGTGAATCCGCTCCCAGGAATCGCGCCAGGGTGAACACACACTGTAGTGGCTGTGTGTTCGCTTGCGTCAAGTCGCTTAGCTAACTCTGTCGTGAACAGTATATTTGCCAATTTTGAGTGATTATACGCCCAGAACGCACTGTGATCATCAACGCTTCGAGTTCGACCAATATCTAAAGATGCCCCTTGGTGTGCTGCTGATGCGGTCGTTACGATCCGAGCGTCAGTTTTGAGATGATCAAGGAGCTCTATAGTGAGTAGATATGGTGCAATATGATTAATATGAAACGTATACTCAATGTTGCAATCGGTAAGTCGTCCGTCGCGGAAAACACCGCCGGCATTATTAAATAATAAATCAATTCCGTCTGTTGCCGATCGAACAGTTGTCGCGAGTTCACGGACTGCATTGACATCAGCGAAATCAGCAGCAATGAACTGTGCGTCCGCACCATATGCAGTCACCGTGTCAACGACATCAGCACCAGCAGCCGCATCACGCCCATGCACAATAACGTCAGCACCAAGACGACCAAGCGCAATTGCGGTTGCCCGACCAATCCCGCTTGTTGACCCAGTGACAAGCGCTTGCATTCCAGTACAATCAATATCTGCAACTCCCGCAAGTTGTTCTGGTGTAGAACTCATATACGTATCTTGGTACTGGAACGGATTATCAGTTGTTGGGAGTCTGATTCTGCTCGATTTATCCTGCGTTTAATATCAAATAAATAATTGGTGATTATGGACGTATCCATAATTGAATCTTTCTACATGAACCTAAATCTTCTTTTTCTAGCGTATATAAAAACATATTATATTATTTTAATTAGATATTTCGATAGAGGAATATCGTTTTTCCAGTTGACTCATCAATTAGAAATATACATCAGTTATTTTCGAATAAATATAAATAACTAGTTTTGCATCAATCCTAATTATCTCATATTCGCTGTATTGGGTCTAGATATTCACACTTTGATTATATCTCTGATACCAGAGTGATAAAACTGCAATTTAAACGTGTGATAAATAATATATTATTCTAATTTCATATAATGCGGTGAAAAGTAGTTTTGATGAGAATCGACGATTCTTTTAATTATATACTAGAAATAATAAGTATGATACAGATCTAACAGGTACTGACATCTAATATCAGATTCACTTCTGGCAGAGGAGGTGGGTATACTCTTATGACCACTCACAAGGAGATACGTTATTCTAAATTGATGCCGAAGAGACAATGCTCTTTATTCAACGCTATCAATTAATTCAATACTCATAGCTGATATTTACATTTGATTCATTATTCACTTTTATATTTCAATTTATATCAGATGATTGTATCATTTTCAACCGGATGTTTGATTTATTTTAGCTAGCATCAGCGGTCTCGGTACCATATAGTGGAATAACGACAGTACGTATGTTATAAGATTTTATTCATACTAAGTGGATGAGATGAATAGTGATCAGGAGCTATATTTGATTATAGATGCACTCGTCTTCTGTCGTGATTTTCGTTAGTATAGATAATTTATTATTTATCATTAAATCATAAAGGGAATATTTTTCCAGTTGACTGTTATACATACATCAATGACTACGCCGCAGGCAATAACTGATGCTGCACAGTTCCATGTAAAAAATATTGGTGGCATTGATGAGGCATCAGTTGTTATTGAACCTGGTGTAACCGTGCTGACCGGTGAGAACGCAACGAATCGAACATCATTCCTCCAGGCGGTGATGGCAGTAATGGGAAGCGATGCAGCGACCCTCAAAGCAGATGCTGATGAAGGTATTGTCGAGTTAACACTTGGTGAGACAGAGTATCAACGCACTGTGTCACAGACTGGTGACAATATCATCTTTGATGGTAGCACATATCTCGATGACCCAGATATTGCTCAACGATTTGCATTTTTACTTGAGAATAACGACGCACGTCGTGCTGTCTCTCGTAGTGATAACCTTCGGGAGATAATCATGGAGCCAGTTGATGTTGAAGAGATCAAACGTAAAATATCATCACTTGAGTCACAGCGATCAGAGATAGATGAGAAAATAGCAGACATCGAGTCAAAGAAAAAGAGACTACCTGAGCTAGAAAAACGAAAGGAGGCTATTGAATCCAACATATCTGAGAAAAGACAGCAGCTGGCTGAAAAAGAGACAGAAATAGATGAAAATAGTCGTAACATAGCAGATAGTCAGAAGAAGGAAGCTAAACTCGAATCAAGGTTAGATGAACTGCGATCGACTCGATCGGAATTAGACTCCGTCCGCCAGCAGATTGAGACACAAAGAGAAAGCATTGATTCACTACAGACTGAACATCAAGAGAATAAGACAGCGCTCTCAGAACTATCAAGCACGCCGACGGCAGAACTAACCCGTCTTGAAGAGCAAATCGACGCACTTCGGAATGACCGACAAACACTCAATGCTGAGATTTCACAACTCCAGAATCTCATCCAGTATAATGAGGATCAACTCGAGAATGGAGGATATGATGTGATTGCCCGTATTGGCAACGATGTTACTCCGTCAGCAACCGATACAGAAGGTTCCAGTAAAGCAGATTCAGTCACAGATCAATTACTTGCCGACAAGGACACAACGGCTGAAACAGTTACATGTTGGACATGTGGATCAGCAGTCGATCGTGGACAAATTGAATCAACAGTTGACCAATTGAAGTCAGTCCGAAGTGATCGTGTTCAATCACTAAATGATATCAAATCAGATCTCAAGTCGTTGAAAGGCGAAAAGCGTGAAATTGAGTCAGAACGGACACGTCGATCAGATCTCAAAAACACGATTGATCGAGTAAAACAAGAGATAAATCGGCGAGAAGAGCAGGTAGAGACACTCAAAGAGCAACGAAAAGAGCTAACAGCAACGGTTGAAACGCTTGAGACAGAGGTCAGTGAGCTTGAGTCAGAAAGTTTCGAAGACATACTCTCACTTCATCGTGAGGCTAATGAACTTGAATTTGAAATTGACCGTCTTGAGTCTGATTATCAGTCGGTCACAGATGAGATTGAATCAGTCGAAGCAGCAATTGACAATATAGATGCACTTGAGTCCGACCGTGAGGATATTGTTGCTCAACTTGAAGACGAGCGAACAAGGATTGACCAGATCGAGAACGAGGCTGTCGAGCAGTTTAATACGCATATGGAATCAATTCTCGATATTCTTGAATATGAGAATCTTGACCGCGTTTGGATTGAGCGTGCTCAACGCACAGTTCGATCAGGGCGACAAAAAGTCGAACAGACAGTCTTCGAGCTTCATGTAATTCGAACAACCGCAAGCGGGACCGCATATGAAGATACTGTCGAGCATCTTAGTGAGAGTGAGCGAGAGGTCACTGGACTCATCTTTGCCCTCGCAGGGTATCTTGTGCACGATCTATTCGAGACTGTGCCGTTTATGTTATTAGACTCACTGGAAGCAATTGATTCTAGTCGAATCGGTGCACTTATTTCGTACTTTTCTGAGTATGTTGAATATCTTGTCGTTGCACTTCTTCCTGAGGACGCACAGTCAATTGATGATGAGTATGCACGGATTACAGATATCTAAGTCATTATCTTCGATTTATGACCTTCGATACTCAATCGTACATATGTTTCGCAATATCGATATATAGATGGTCTAAGTCATAAGCAAATAATGGATTATTATGGTTTATTGGTCTTATATACGGTTAAATCGGCTTCCTATGATACCATGCGAACATGTATGATGCGAATATGGAATTATACGAGACGTATTAGCTACAAAAAATGACGAGATAGATATAATTATGAGCGAGAATGATAATAAACCTGCGAGTAAGGTTGCTCGATTAATTGAGAAATATGAATTAGAGGGTCTTGGTGCAGATCTTGAGACACGATGGACAGGTGACGGTAGTGAGCGGATGAGTCTCCGCGATCTTGCGACATTTTTCAATCAACAGCTGCTACGTCAGGCACTAATGACTGCTGATAATAGCACTGGAGCCGTTGATAATACTGTTGAGACAATTTATACTCGATTGACAAGCGATGCTGTGAGTTCTGGCGTTCGAACGGATACCCGCTCTCGGCTTGAGCAACGTGGTGTCAATGTTGATGTACTTGAGTCTGATTTTGTCACCTATCAGGCGATTCGCTCGTATCTCAAAGACTGGCGTGGCGCGGAGTACCAGACAATCTCAGATGAGGCAAAAATTAAGAAAGATCTTGAAAGCATTCAACGGTTGATGAGTCGAACAACATCTGTAACTGAGGAGCGTATTGAGAAACTCCGTGAAACCGACCGAATTTCACTCGATGAGTTTGAAGTGTTGCTAGATGTCCAAGTCCTGTGTCAGACTTGTGGTGATCAGCATTCTGTTACAGAATTACTCGAACAGGGTGGCTGCCCATGTGAAGTGCCTCATAGTGATTGACATCCTCCCGCGCCTGAAAACGCGCGTATTCTCCTTGTATTCTATAATACCTGTTGACTGGATACACGTGATGGTTACTCAGAACCGATCCGAATTAGTTCTGCATTATCCGAGTCGGTCGTGATATACATTTCTCCGGTATCTGGGGCGGTAGCAACAGCACGAATACGCCATCCACGATCTGCGAGGAGATTGTCGACTAATTCGATCTGTTGATTGTCAACGCGGAATCGTGCTAGCGACTGTGAAGCTAATCCGCCAACAAAGAGATCTCCGTGCCATTCTGCGATTCCATTGGGATTATCTGCTGCTTGAGCAGGATAAAACGACATACCGCTCGGGGGGAATCCACCACTCCCACATGGCCATGAATACGCTGGTGCGATTATATCTTCTCGGTCATTGTGAGAGACACCAATCGGCTCATCACTTCCGTATTGGCAGCTTTCATCTGCAATTGGCCATCCATAATTACTACCAGCAGTCAGTATATTAATTTCATCACCATCTCGCTCACCAAATTCTGTCTGCCAGATTGCATTTGTCTCGGGATGAATAGCCAGCCCCTGCGCATTTCGATGACCGTAGCTGAATATTGCATCTTTTGCAGCTGAGTTATCAACGAATGGATTTGCATCAGGGATGCTCCCATCAAGATTTATTCGAAGTGTAGCTCCAAGATCATTTCCTCGATCTTGGGCAACATGATCTGGTCCGAAGTTTTTGAACTGTCGATCGCCAATAGTGATATATAATCGATCATCCGGACCAACGATGACGCGTGATCCGAAGTGACCTGTTGAGTCAACATACGGACGAGCACGGTAGAGTACTTCAAAATCAGTAAGTTGAGGATCTTCTCGGTCAAGTTGTCCACGCCCTAATGCCGTCGTTGTTCTGTCATCATCACGAGTAACTGCATATGTCAAATATACCCATGATGGGTCTGGAAATGATGGGTGCAGGCAAACGTCAAGTAGACCACCCTGACCACGGGCAAATACATCCGGTGTCCCGCTGACACGGTCATATGTGCCCGCAGACCGGTCTACAAGCAATAGTCGACCTACTCGCTCAGTAAGTAGCGATGTTTGAGTTTGAGCATCAGGTAGGTGTGTGAGTCCCCATGGGCGAGTAAGTCCGGTGAGGACAGTTTCGATGCGTATTTGCGATGTTGTCGAGGTATCTGATCGTGCAGACGTAGATGTCGTGGGCGAGGCTACTTTCTCAGATGGTGTAGGTTCTGATCTGTCATTCTCAGTCGTAGTGCATCCGGCGAACGCAGCACCAGCACTGACCGAAATAATGGGAGGGATACATTGACGCAGATATGATCGACGTTTCATATGAATTATATTGTATGTATTTATCAGTGCACTTCAAATATGAGCGTTTGTTTGTACTATGATATGAATACTCACTATCCTCTGAGCGCTGCGACAGGTGAGTCATTTGCAGCTTTCCAAGCAGGGTATACACCGCTTAATACGCTTGCAACGACTGCGAAGGCAAATCCAGAGAATAGATGCTGGAGTCCTGCCCACGTGAATACTAACATTCCATCACTAGCAAGAATCTGAAACATTGCATATCCAGCGCCAAGTGACGCCGTCGCACCGACAATACCACCGATAAGACCAAGAAACATTGCCTCTGCGAGAATCATCCGAAGGACTTCTCCGCGGCGGATACCGACAGCTCTCAACACGCCAATTTCCCCACGGCGTTCGATTGTGCTCATCAACATTACATTAAGAATTGCAACACTGGCAACAATCAATGAAATGGATCCAATGCCAAGAAGTGCGAGATTAAGTGTACCTAAGAATGAATTAATACTTTCTTGTGTACTCGCAAAGCTCCTGACACCTAAGATTTCCTCACTGTCACGTCCTTGTTCGTTAAATTCTACCTCAAGCGTGTTTGCAACAGCTGTCGCGGCCTCACCGCTTCCAGCAACAACGGTTACGGAATCATAGTGTTCCTGCTCAGAAAGTGCAGATAACGGGAGGACCAGCTCGCTCCCACCACCACCGAAACCATCCTCAGCCTCGAGAAATCCACGAAGTCGATACAATGATCCGTCGTATGCGACGGGATCACCAATTTCGAGTCCTAACTCACGAGCTGTTTCAACGCTGAGCAATGCACCATTTTGAAGCCGAGTAGGCGCACTACCGGCTGTCGTTTCATAGAGTGCACTTGCTTTACTCACTCCGACGACGGTTACGAATACCTCCTGTCCATCTCGTGAAGTGACTGTTGTTTGATTTGTTTTCTGTGGGACGACTTCAGCGTCAGCGATAATATCTCGCATCTGTTCAACCTGGTCAGTCGTAACACCATCTTCTGTGCTATCTTGTCCAGAACTTACCGCAACCTCATTCGTCAGACTGCCAAGATTCGACTGTGCTTGCTGTTGAAGTGCGGCACCAGCCATACCAAGTGAGGCAATTGCGATGACACCAATAACAATACCGAGCGTTGCTAATCCTGTTCGAACTCGATTTCGACCGAGATTCCGCCACGCCATTTTGACACTGGGGAAGCGACGGAAAATATCACCAAGATCAATCATTTCACATTCCCATCGACGAGTCGAACAACCCGGTCGGCATACTCAACAAGTTGTTCATCATGAGTTACAGCGACAATAGCAATCTCTTCTTCATTTTTGAGCCGCGTTATTTCTTCAAGAATCGTTTGACCGGTATCTTGATCAAGGTTTCCTGTCGGCTCATCTGCAAGTAGGATTTCAGGGCTGTTGATTAATGCACGGGCGATTGCAACACGCTGTCGTTGCCCGCCTGAAAGCTGATCTGGTGTGTGCTCAAGTCGATCGCCGAGTCCAACTCGCTCAAGTAAATCAATAGCACGGTCACGACGGTCAACAGATATATTCCACATTGAGGGTAATTCAACGTTTTCTATCGCGGTGAGCATCGGCAAGAGATAGAAGCTCTGAAATACAAATCCAATTCCTGACCGCCGCTCTTCTGTTAGTTCGTCTTCTGTGTAATCTGTTACATTATTCTCATCGAGAAAAACGGTCCCATCTGTTGGTGTGTCGAGAAGACCAATCATATTCAGCATCGTGCTTTTGCCAGAACCAGATGGTCCGATAACGGTTACCATCTGTCCACGATCAGCATGGAAATCAATTCCTTTGAGCGCTTCAACGGTTTGCTCACCACTTTGATACCGTTTAAGAACGTCGTGAAGCTCAATGACACTCATTGTCTTACACTACGCCATCGATACGCACCTAATGCAGTAACTAGCATCACAACGACAGCACCTATTGGAAGGAGTGGAAGACTACTGAGCAATCCACCACTATTTGTGCGATTATCGCGTTCATCACTGGATGATTGAGCTACTGCCGCTGCGTCCTGTGCTTCAACTGATGTATTTATACGCCCTGAAGATAACGGAATCTGCTGAGTTTGCTGAACGCGGTCTCCCTCGACAACATAGCCGACATTAACAGGAACTGCCTCAACACCTGGCTGCACAGATGCAGTGAGCTCAAACGTTGCGAATTCACTCGACTCTACCTCACCAACAAAATATTCGCCCGATGGTGACACGGGAGTTGTTGAATCAGTATCGGCAACGCTAAGTAAGACTCCATCAGCGTTTGTACGACCAAGATTTGCAGCATCTCCAGTGACGGTTACTGTTGTGCTAGTTTGTGTTGTTTCAACACTTGTCAGTCGGATTTCTCCAAGCGCCTGATCGGTTGCTGCAGACACTGAACGTGTCTCACCAGCGGTCTCATATCTTGCTGTGAATTCCAGTGGTCCATTAACATCACTTTCAGGTTCAAATGCAATAGACCGGCTTGTTTCGGCTTTTAAATCTGAGAGCAGTTTCTGAGCAACGATATCTCCATCTGCTGCTGCCTCAACTGTAATATCACTCAAGTAGGTATTCCCAAAGTTGGTGAGTTCAACAGTCGTTGCACCTGATTGATTTGCGTCAGTGCTCACAGAGAGATCAACATTGACGCGCGGACGTTCAACAGTGATTGGGATTGTCTCAGCCGTTCGGTGTGTGACTCCATCACTAGTTTGATAGATTACCGTGCCGATCAATGAATGACGTCCAGGCGATTCGAAATATGCATCATACTGGAATGTCTGCTCGCTGCCGGATGCAATTGACCCACGTGTTCGCTGTGGTTCTTCGATTCGAGCGTCATCAACGGTAAGTTGAACGCCGGTTATTGCTTCATCATCACCGTTTGACACGGTAACATTGATTGGTGTAAGACCTCCGGCAGCGACCGTTTCAGTTTCTGATGATAAAAGCGTGCTATCACGCTCGACAGAGACATATACTGGTTTTTGAATAGAAAACACGCTGCCGGTGTCTTCCTGACCATACATTGTAATCATGAATCTCTTTTGCCCTGGCTCATCGAATGTGACAGAAAATGGCACTGTGACCGATGTCCCTGCTCCAAGTCTTCCAATATCATCGACGTTCTCATCAATTGATGGACCGTCAATCGTTACCTGAGATATCTTCACGCTACCAGCACTTGTTTCGGAGTTCCTGAGTTCTGCATTGATCATGACAACATCACCCGGGGAGGGGTCCGTTGGTGTCACATTGATCGACCCAATCGTCACATTCGATTGTTGAGCAGTCACAAGCGGCGTGACTCCCGTAGTTATGATAACAATTGCTAACGTCAAGAATAATAGATTGCGCGCCTGCCAGCGAGTCATATAACACCTCGCGATACACATAATCGTTCAGATCTAATTATAGTATTATCTAATTGTTGGTATCTTATGATGTTATAAATCATGTATAGGTTGGAGGTGAAAAAATGATTAGCTGTGTTGTCGTGACAGCACTATCGATATGTACTCGCTCGGTGCTATCGAGTATTTTATGCTCACTCATTATTATAATCGGTCTAACTTGGGTATCAACAATAACACTATTCAAATAAATGAATACACTGAATATTTATATTCAATTCGAAGAGTTGCACGGATAGCAACATCCGTGTTGTTTTAGAATTTGAACTGTTTGCACTGAGTGATCAGGCAGTTCTCACGGCGTTGAGTGACACACTGTAGGATCTATCTAAGATTTTAGCAGTTTGTAGGCGCTAAGCCCCCGTTCTCAAGGAGCGAGCCGCAGGCGAGCGAGTAGAGTACGGGCGGGGGCGGGGATACAGCGCCGCCATCATCTATCTTACACTACCTTACTACCAACCCACAAACTCATAACTTTAAGTTTCAACAATGTATATACTGATTGGATGAGTAGACACGAAATCGAAGGCCACGAAGTCATCGACGGAGAAGTGACAGCCACTGGGAATGGAGCTCACGTTCTCGTTCCCAAGCGATGGCGTGGCGCAGACGTGAAAATCGTCCGAACCACAGAATCAGACGAGTAATCTAATCCATGCACTACGCTTACAGGTATCGACTCCACTACACCCAACCGAAGCCCAGCGCGAAAAGCTGGACTCTTACAGAGATACCTGTCGGCAACGGCAACTGTACAACCACGCGCTCACCGAATTCGAGCAGATACCCAACTCAGCATCAGCAGGAACACTCACCAACCGAGTCAGGCAACTCCGCGACCAGCTTCCAGACCTCAAAAACTGGTGGGACGAGCTGACCGACCTGTACTCGACGGTGTCGCAAGCCGCTGTGACGTGATGCGATGCGATGCGATGCGGATCGAAGACAACATTAAATCCCTGCCCTGCCCTGCCCTGTCCTGGCTGAGCTCACACAGAACGGCTACAACGTCGGGAGTCTCAACTGGCAGTCGCCGAGCGAGTTCAGGAGTTTTACATATGTGCAGTCTGGCTTCGAGTTCAAGTTCGAGTTCGAACAACAAAAACGGTCAGACCGTCCTTTCACTCTCAGTTTCGAAACTCGTAGACATTCCAATCACATCACCATCCACCGTGAAGTTCCCGACGGCGTAACCGTCAAAGAGGTCAGTATCAAGAAAGAACGAACAGGTGAATGGTACGCTTCGTTCGCCGCTGAGGGCAAAGGAGAACCAGCCAAGCTTGAAAACCCTGACCGTTGTGTTGGAATCGATGTTGGGATTCTCAAGTACGCCCACGACACGGATGGGCGTGCTGTCGGCTCCCTTGACCTCGACCTCGACCTCCAAAACGAACGAGAGCGACTCACGCGAGAACAGCGCTCGCTCTGTTCACCTCCTCAGACAGTTCTGACGTTGTGGATGTACAGTGCGTCGTTGAAACAGGAAGCGGAAGCGGAAGCGGAAGCCCCACCCTCACCCTCACCGGAGCCGCGTCAGCGGCTGAGTAGGGTGGGGTAGTTCACATTGCCAGACTCAGGCTTCTGACCTAGGATTCATCAGACCATGTCAACTGCATCGAGTGACGCTGAGGTCGGATGAGATTCGAGAAATGACTCGATTCGAGTGAGTGCGGCTTTTAAATCATCCATTCCGGATGCATATGAGACTCGTAGATGACCCTCACCACCGTCTCCAAAGACACGTCCGGGAACAAGTGCAACCCGTTCTTCATGAATAAGTGCCTCTGCAAATTCTTCGTCGTTTTCCCATCCTGGTGGGCATTTTGGAAAGACATAAAATGCGCCTTTTGCCTCAAAACAGTCCATGTCAAGTTCGTTAAATCGTGAAATAACAAATCGTCGGCGACGATCAAACGCCTGACGCATTTTTTCGACAGCCGGCTCACATGAATTAATCGCCTCCATCGCCGCTGCTTGCGCGGTCGTTGGTGCTGAAAGCATCGTGTACTGATGGATCCGATTCATTGCATCAATAACATCCTGTGGACCGAGTGCATACCCTAACCGCATTCCTGTCATTGCATACGCTTTCGAAAATCCACTGAATACGAGGGTTCGCTCGCGCATCCCTGGGAGTGTTGCAATCGAGACGTGTTCATCATCATATCGAAGTGCAGAGTAGATCTCATCCGAGAGGACAAATAAATCATGTTCACGAACAAAGGTGGCAACATCAGCAAGTTCGTCCCGAGTCATTACCGCGCCAGTAGGGTTATTTGGATAGCAGAGAACAAGCGCTGATGCCTCTGATGCATTGGCAGCGACAAGGTCGTCGTATGTGAGTGTAAAATCAGTTTCTGCACGTGTTGGCACCGATCGAACCTCACCACCAGCAAACGTCACCGACGGTGCGTATGAAATGTACGATGGTTTAGGCACAGCAACAGTCTCGCCTGGATCCACAAGCGCTCGCATCGCGAGATCAATCGCCTCACTAGCACCAGCCGTGACGAGAATTTCCTCATCGGGGTCATATTCAAGCCCATACTGTTCGACATGACCGGCGATATTTGCCCGAAGATCACTCCGCCCTCGATTCGCGGTGTATGATGTCTCTCCGCGCTCAAGTGCATCGATCGCTGCGGAACGAGCCGCCCATGGTGCGGAGAAATCTGGTTCACCAACACCTAATGATATTATATCATCCATCTCATCTGCTAATTCAAAGAATCGGCGAATCCCAGATGGCGGCGTCTGTTTTGCTCGTTGTGACAGACGATGCATGTTGTTGGTGCTGTTTACTTCACCGTTTACCTGCTCCGATTCGACCGATGATGCTGGATGACCTTGTTGGTCAGTCATGGTGACACAGCAAGTCTATCATCTTCATCATTATTTTCGAAGTAAATACCACGTTCTTTGTATGTTGTCATTACAAAATGAGTTACAGTTTGTGTTATTTCCGGAATCGGTGCAATCTGCTCGGAGACAAATGTAGAGACATCATGCATTGACTCCCCTTCAACATCTACAGCGAGGTCATAACTTCCTGAGACGAGTCGAAGTGAACTAACCTCAGAAAATTTGGCAATACGGCGTGCGACCTTCTGATATCCTGTCTCACGATCAAGTTCTACGTTTAACTCAACTTTTGCACGAACATGATCCGTGTCGAGGCAGTCCCAGTCAACAACCGCTTGGTAACCACGGACAGCACCCTCAGATTCTAACTCATCAATAAGCGAATCGACCGTTGCTGCCTCAACACCAAGCTGACGTGCAATATCATCTACGCTCTGTCGAGCGTCATTCAGCAACAGGTCAATTAGTTCCTGCTTCGACGTCATACAGGTTTGAGGAGTGCCGTCTTGAAATGGTTTGCTCATAACGATTATGGAGGATTATTAGTTGATTAGATGTAGCTTCGGATGACCACCCTATTGATCATATCACCTACAATTGAATCCCACAGTGATTACAACAGGAATACGGATCATATTAATTATGAGGATAATAAACGCAAATCCACCAATGAGAGGTTCTAACGGACAGAATACACATCGTTTTAACCCTCAGTTCATCTCTAATATGATACAATGGTCTTAGTTGAATCCGATTCTGAATTGTCACACGGTGATCCTGCACCATTTTTTGAGTTACCATCGGCTGCTGGCGACACGGTTGCATTGGATGATTTGATTAGTTATGATGCGCTTCTCGTCGTATTTACGTGCAATCACTGTCCGTATGCTGAAGCGAAAGTTGATGAACTGAATCACTTAACGGAGACATACCCATCGCTCGCTGTTGTCGGTATTAATCCAAATGACGCCGAAGCATATCCTGAAGATAGTCTCGATCGAATGCATGAACGGGTTGCCGCTGATGAGATTAGATATACAGCGTACCTTCGCGATGAATCACAAACAGTTGCTGATGAGTATGGAGCGGTATGTACGCCAGATCCGTTTTTATTCAATCGGACTAACTCTGATGATGAAGATCGATTTGAGCTCGTTTTTCACTCACGAATTGATGATGCAATGTCACCCGGCGAGACTGTGAGTGCTTATGAGATGCGGACAGCTGTTGAAGCTGTGCTTAATGATGAACCAATTCCATTGACGGAAACACCGTCACAGGGATGTTCATTAAAATAGTGTGATATCTAATACCGGATGGTTACCGGGAATTGAGGAGAAAGCCCCGTGCTTTCGCGCGGGGAGGATGTCAACTGGGTATGGATCATAGGTGCATTATTTAATCACAATAAACACGAATTCTATATGTGAAATAGACAGGATAGCTCAGTGACACATTCAATAGTATAATCGATAAGTATGACCCAACATGAAGCGAGTGTGATGAGACAGTTTAGAACACATATTAATTTTTAATCAGAATTATCTGCTGCAAGCAAGGATGCAGCCTGTGTAAGCGCCTCATCTGCGTTCTCCACTGCAGCGGACTTCTTTGCTGGGTATGCTTCGACCTTCGCACGAAGCGTAATCCCCTCTCCACGACGTATCATTCCACCGAATGCAGCCTGTTTATCCAATCGGAGGAATAATTCGGTGTTTTCTGTAACGCGTTCATCAAGCTCTGATTGAAGTGTTTCAAATGAGGGTAATCGTGCAAGTTGCACGAGAACATGTCGTATCGCATCAGCTGATTCCACACGAGTAGAAAACACAATAATCCGATCACCATGATGACCACTACTTTCCGTCCGAGTGAGAGGGAAGTCCTCAGGGAGAAATGTTTGGAGTGCAGAATTGACGCGCTTTTCATCCTCAGTCTCATATGAGAATGTGCGTAAATCAATATAGTGAAACGGTATCTGAGGCATATCACCATTTTAGCCTCACCGTTGAAAAAACTCGCCTACTCGGACGCAGCGCTACTCTCATCCGTGCTTACTTCAGCTTCAGCAGGGTCAAGTTGATCTGCAGAAATGCCAACTTCTTGACCATCGTCAAAACTAACAGTATATGTTGCATCCCCAAACATCGTTTCAACAACCTGTGTGATTGTTCCAGTCTTGCCGTCGAATTCACTGTGTTTGTCGTGTAACACCACGCTATCGTCTTCGTCAAATTCCATATTGTATTCAGGACATGCGTCGGTAAAAAATCGACTGGTTCTGTTGTCTCCTTATCTAGTGCATTTTGCAGATGCGTAATAACATTGTTTAGCACTTGCTAAGCGGACTCACAGATACTCGAAGCGGTACCATCATCATTCAATAACCGCTAAATGACCAGGGTAGCAAAGACCAATCATGCAGTCAACTCGGCGTAAATACCTTGCTGTGGTCAGTGCTGTTGGTGGTGGGGCGATAACGGGATGTCTCGGTGGGAACAACAGTGGTAGCAGCACGAGTAATGAGATTACGGGACCACTCAGTTGCGATGTTGGTGCTATCGAGCGTGTTTCATCGCTCCCAACGCCAGCCCGCGGTCCAAGCGATGCCCCAGTGACTGTTGCTGTGTTTGAGGACTTCGCATGTCCTCACTGTCAGACATTCACCCTAGAGGTCACACCGAAGATTGTGTCAAATTACGTTGACCGAGGAGAGGTTCAATATCAGTATTTTGACTTTCCTATCCCAGTATCACAGTGGTCTTGGCGCGCCGCATCCGCAGCCCGTGCAGTTTATTCACAGATAGGTGATGAGACGAACGATGCGACGTTTTTTGATTTTATGACGCAAATTTATGAACAACAATCTGAACTGGAAAACAATGGGTATCAAATTCTCCATGATACCGCATCCACAACCGAGGTTGACGATTGTTTTGTTGCCGCTTCTGCGAAACAAGAGCCATATCGACCTGTTATTGAGAATGATCGCCAGCAAGGAATTGATCGTGGTGTTGATAGCACACCGACTCTTTTCGTCAATGGAAATGTTGTTTCGGGAACCGATTGGTTAACCGTTGAGTCTGCCATCGAAGCTGAATTGTGATGACACTGCATCGATCCTAATCAGCTACTGTCTTTGGATTGACATCCTCCTGCGTCTAAAGACGCAGGTATTCTCCTCGAATCTGTATAACTTGATTGGGCACAACTATATTCGAATTTTACCAGCGGACACGGCGGATGCCACAGGGCTTGACCCCGAGGCAGTTCACTGGTTGCACACAACATCAGTTGAGCCCAGGAGTTGATCCACGGGGAGTTGGCAACGCGCGGAGTGACCGTGGTGGTATAAGGAAATTTCCACGACGCTTCACGAATATATACTCTAAAATTCCATTATGAACCCGTTGTCTGATTGTCGGTATCTCGGTGAGGTCAGTACCGTTCATCGCCTCTCGGACGTTTTCGAACGTAGATATCTCTCGTTGAAGTGATGGGAAGTGAAGGCTTGCTTCGCCATCATCGGTTGACTCAAAGTGTCGCCGCAGTGTTTTGACTGTTCCATCCTCTTTTCTATTCGCTCGTGCAGCCTTCTGTGCATGCCCGATAATCGCATCCTCGCGAGCCGCTGTTTCAATATTTTCAATAATATCTTCACTAACACCGTTACTTGCTCCAAGATTCACACCAACTCCATCAACACGGTCCTCAGCCGCGTGTGTCGGTGAGAATATTTTTGCAATCCGATCGCTGTTGTCCAGCTCGGTGTACCAATCATCAAGCCGCATACGGAGATTTGAGACATGTTTAGTCGTTCCGCCGGCAAATGGTCCCGTCCTGATAGTCACGTGTGATTCTGTGGCTTGGTTTTGCCGAAAGCCGACTTTAAACCCCATAAATAACGGTGAATTTTCTGGAACCGGATTTGAATCTGGAATCCCCTTGAGACTATCCTGTTTTTTCGCTGGTAGCCCGGGTCCAATAAATCCGCTTCGACGGTCACTGATGCGAAATACATCCGTCAATGCTGATTCAAAATCAATAGTGTTGATGCGCGGTCGGTTTCCGCGGAGTGCCTCCTCAGCAGCGAGAATAACATCTGCTCGGTCAGACACTAAGTGTAAAAGCGCATCCTGTCGATCAAATGTCGGTGTCTCAAATGATGAAAGTGCACGGGGCTCGGGAAGGGTTATTGACCCCGGAAGTGATGAATCAAAACGTGAAAAGTATCGTGGAGAATAGCCAATTGAATATATAAGTCCTGCATGGCTTCGTTCATACGCTTGATCCAGCGTCTGAAATGTCGATTCAATGATTTTTCTTGCGTTGGTATTCGGTGGACCAGACCGCGGAAGTGTGAGATATAATAGTAGCTGATGTTTGGGGAGGACGTGATTACCACTATCGTCAGTTCGAATTCTGTCGTTCCATGCGTGCTGTCGGGTAGGAAGTGATGACAATTTATCTTTTGTCGGACCACGCGGTACCGGCTCTTCAGCACGATCAAGACATGCTGCAAGGGCTCCAACACCACCGGCAGCGACAGCACGTTTTAGTAGCGACCGACGGGTATGTTCATGATCATACCTTGGTCTGTCTTCCTGGCTGTGTTCACTCATATGTATGATTTTGATTCGGTATTATTCGACAATCATAGTTCATTCGGCTTTTCTATATTCCCTGAAGTTATTTTATGTATCGTTATATCGTACTCTTAAACGTGATTTTCAGGCATTAGATCAGATAACGCCTGCTCATCAAGCCACTGACAGAGCTTCACGAGTTGTTCTGTTGCAGATTCAAACATCTCTTCGCCCTTTTTAGCCGTCGCATCAGTTTGGTCTCCAAGAACACCGTTCTCTGTGTTATCGGCAGCATCGTAGTAGGTTCGCGCTCCGAACTTCCGTGTATTGTCATCAGTGAACTCTGTAAGCCCATTATCTCTTGCATCTGCAAGGCGATCATTATTGACCAACTCAGGTTGAAGATACTGAATCATGGCTGTTTCTTTTGGTCCACCGTGGGGACCGTTCTGCTCGAACAGGTCATCAACAAGTTTTGGAATGCTCTCATTCCACATCCATTCAATTGCATACAGTGTTTTATCATCACGGAGACGACGCCCGACCTCACGGAGGTGTTCAACATTTCCTCCGTGTGCATTGACGTACACAATCCGATCAATACCATGATACGCTAAATTCCGCGTGAAAGATTCGACGTAATCACGAAAGACTGGGGCCTCGACCCACATCGTCCCATGAAACTGCCTATGGTGTGGGCTGACTCCAATATTAATCGTCGGGGTGCAAAGATAGTCTGTTCGGTCGGTAGCCTCATGTGCAAACGCTTCTGCGATGAGGTGGTCTGTCGCCAATGGGAGATGTGGACCATGCTGTTCTGTTGAACCAAGCGGAACAACTGCGAGTGATTCTTCATTAACATATGAATCCAAATCAGGCCATGTCTGCTCGGCGACGCGCATATATTGTATAACACAGACCATCGGGATTCAGTTTTCGGTCTGAAGATTCGATACTGACTGTCAATCTGATGCTATCCGATATTCTCAGATTATATAATGAATATTATTACTGTCGATAGATATCACATCAGTCTCTATTATCAGGCTGCTCTTCGGGTGATCTGGAGCACTATCCTCCCATAAGTTATAGAGATAATTGATAGTGGCAATATGATGGGTACACATTTTATACACGAAAAATTTATACCATGGGCTACCCTAGATACTAATATATTATGACCGAATATTATGACTACGTCCTTGGCCTGATCCCACTTGCACTGTTTGGACTTTCGGGCGGGCTAATAGAATTTGGACTGACGCTCCCACAAGCAGTGCCGCTTGCAGCGGGAGTCGCTGCTGGTATCGTCGGGCATGCACTCTTCATCAATGGACCTGTGTCTGCCACCCTTAATACACGATCTGACACTGACCGCTCTCCATCACAATCAGCGACCTCAAGTCGTGGAAACGATAATATGCCGATGAACGCTGACTGAACTCGCTCGCAACACGTTATTTTTCGAATACGTAGAAGATGCGGATTGTACAACGGTTATAGAAGATACAAGATTTTGAACCCCGCCCCTGCGGGGATACAGACCAACAACACCTCCACCTCCACTAACCACGATCGACGCCACTACTGGATATTCTATTCCACACCCAGTCCGGTCGTACTGTGAATATACAACCTCTCATAACAGGGTATGAACACGGCTCAATGCCGATGCTGGAGACAACCCGCGCCTATCGAGCAACAATCCTCAACCACTCCCAAGTGAGCGATGACCACGACCTCGACCAGTGTGGGTTCTCTGCGTCGGCGTCCAAACTGTGGAGCGTCGCCCGATACTACACCCAAGACTGGTGGGACGAAGACGGCGAAATCCCCAACGACAGCGAACTCAAATCTGGACTCAAGAAACACGAACGATACAGTGACCTCCATTCTCAGTCAACTCAGCAAGTTCTTGAAGAGCTTGCTGAGTCGGTCACCAGTTGAGTTGGTATAACACACGCCAACGCGCAGACGAGAACGCCAATCCACCGTCCCGTCACGTGGAAACAGAGAGGTATCAAGCACGATTCCAAGCACAACAAGCCCAGTCTGAGCAAAGGGTTCACTCACAAGTCGAGTCGTCACCGTCGGTTCGGATTTCATCCTCTGTGAGTACGAAACACGACCAGACGTGACTATCGAGAGCATCCAGCAGGTCAGCACCGTCTGGAACGGCGACCGCTGGGAACTCCACTTTGTCTACAAGGTCGAGAGACCCACAGAGGGCGCACCCGGAGACAACACGGTGGGTATCGACCCCAGCATCACATCACCAACTACCTCGCCATCGTCTACGACAATGGTGATGCGGAGTTGTATCCGGGGAACGTGCTGAAGCAGGACAAACACTACTTCACCCGTGATGAGTGACACCGAGGGCGAGAACGGCCCGTCACGCCGTGCGCTCTGTGCCCGTCAGAAGTTGTCCCGTCGGAAAGGCCACTTCCTTCACACGCTCGCGATACATCATTGTGCATGCGTCGCCCACGAGGTCGGTCGCATCGCCATCGGTGAATTGAGTGAGATTCAAGACGATGAGAACGGCAACGGCGAGTCTCAAAACTGGGGTAAGCGTGGAAGCAAGAACAGGAACAAGAAGCTCCACGGGTAGGAGTTCGACCGTTTCACGACGCTGTTAGAGTACAAGGCCGAAGAATACGGCATCCTCGTTGACCGGGTATCTAAGCGAGATACCTCAAAGACGTGTTCGTGTCGTGTTGTGGGCGGAAGCGTGAGGCGAATCGTGTGGAGCGACGATGAAAATGAACGCAGACGTGAATGGAGCAGGAGCAGAGAGCAGTGAATATTCGCAGACAGATAACTCAGAATCCTCCGCCCCCGACTCCGACGGAGAATATAACTAACGGTCGGTTGGGTTGGCACGGTCAGTAGCCTCCCTATTCAATCAAACCTCTGGCTCTGCCTCTGGGTAGTTTCACCTGAGGGAATAGGTAAGTTGCGATACGAATCGTAATATCCCAAACTGTCGGGAATCCTCGCCGTTTACTTTAGGGCGGGGAAGATGTCAAATCAGCATCTAGTAGAAACGCTCGCGTGTGATCCAGTTAGATTATGCGAATGCATGCCACTGTCCACCCGCGAATAGGTGTAATGATAGGTATACGTGGGAGCAGATGTTATTATTGGAGTCGATATCGAAGCAGTGCCGCGATACCGCCAAGATTTCGAAGTCGTTGTCCAGGGTCAAATTCTCCTGAGAGAACCGTCACTGATCCGCCTTGTTGCTCAACGTTCTCAAGAACAGAGTCGACATCTGTTGACCAATCACCGGTGCCGCGTCGTTCCTCTCTAAGTCGGTCATCGACAACAAGCAGATCATCAACAGCACCGAACTCAGCTGCTTCGGCTACTTCATCGATTCCGTATGAAACCTTTTCACCAGTTGCGATTCCCTCCATCAGTTCATCGATTAACTCAGCCTCAGCAGAAATACGCGTCTGCGTTTGCACCTCATCAACAGCTCCGCGTTTCAGTACTTCATGAACGCCACGATCACCAACAGCTGCGGTGTCGACAGTTGTCAATCGATCTGTAACTTCTGGGTAATTCGATTCAATGTAGTCTTCAGCGTCTTGTTTAGTGAATCCTGGTCCAGCCAGAATAATTGCATCAACGTCCATTCGGGCAAGAGCAGACGCTAACTCTGCGAACAATTCTGTTCGTGGCTGTGCGTACTCACCTTTTCCTGTCGTAGCAGTTCGCGAGAATCGCTCCTCGGTTCCATACTGAGCAACGGTGTGGATATGTGCCTCACCCTCCTCAACGGTCGCAACAGCGACATCAGCGTTTTCAGCCGCTTCTTCAGCAGCCTCAATCCGTTTTTGCTGATCGGGGGCGAATCTCTTTGTCACGACGATCTCATCATGAGACTCGACATTGAGCGTGTGATAATGTCCAAGTTCATCCTCACGAGAACAACTAACAATTTCACCCCCCACTCGCAGTCGATTTGCGAATCGAGCAAACTCAACATCCTCTACTTGGATTGTGACGACGAGATGCTCACGCTGTCCGCCGGTATCTCGAAGATTTTCATCATTGCGCTGGATTCGGCGAGTTGTGTCACCGCCAACATGATCACCTGGCTCTAGCACGTGTGAAAGGTGCCATAGGTCATCAACGTTCTCGGGGACAAGCGTCCACTGCTGCTTTCCCTCCTCGCCGCGTCCGCGACTCGGAATGCGCATATTAGTGATTTAATACTGCCAGACAAAGGTGCTACTATTCATCCACAAGATCACTTCCTCCAGGTGGCAGGAATTCTTGTATTTTGTCTGGACTTGCAATTTTACGCACAAATGATTCATCATTAAATCGATCGCGAAACTCTCGATACACTAATTTCCCGGCATCATTCTGCGCATAACGACCCGGTCGAACTCTGATTGTCGTTGGGACTCGATCCTCAATAGCCGATGGCGGACCGCCGATTACTTGTGTTTCATCCGCACACTGCAGTCCAATCGCCACTTCCGCAGCAACATCACGGAGATACGTTCTATCGCCTCGGATTACAAAAGACCCCTTCTCAATATACTCTCCTGATTCTGGAGTTTTCGAAACCTGATCTGGCGTGACGACATATGCATCATCCGCATATCGTCCCTCCTTCCAGATTGACGAGTATGAAATAGCGAACTGTGCTGCTTCACGCCGCGTTTCTGCTGTAAGCTCAATTGGCTCAGCCGGCTCTGATGGACCACTTGCTTTAAGAATCGTAATAGGTCCACCGCGTGCTTCCGTGTGGAAGAACCGATCATGTTTACTCAGGTATTTTTTGACGAGTGTCTCATTCTGATCGGCATTGCGCCCTCCTACGACAAGGTATCCTGTCGATGTGTGAAACCATCGAAACTGTTCATACCAGTCATCACTTGTCCGTAGTGGGATCGATGTCATTGAGAGCCATGCATCATCTGTCGGAGCCATTCGACTCGGATCGTCCGCATTGGTACGTTCACCCTGGGTAGTGTCTGTGTTATCGCCACCAGGTTCATTATCAGGGTCCTCATCGGCACGATCCCATGCATCGCGACGTTGTTTTACCGACTCAAGTTCTTCACGTGTGTTCTCAATGGCAGTAAGTGCACCTTCTTTTTTATTTTCGATTCGCTTGGCTTCTGTATAGCGCTGATCAGCGTTTTTTTCAACACCAACATCAACGTCAACTGGGATGCGCATATCATCAATTTCAACGGTGACCATTGCCTCAGCACCGTCAACATTGACAACAGCCGCAGCAGCATCAATTCCACGTTCAGCTCCTGCTGCGAATGTTTCGCGGATCTCCTCCCATGAAGTATCTTCAGCTCGTGCTGCCTGAATCGTTTCAATTATGTTATCTATGAGTTCATAATTCCCATACAGTAGTTCTGCGCGCGCTCGTTCTGCCTCAGCACGCTGTTCAAAATCATCGATTGCTCCTTTCTGTTGTTCGATGATTCGTTGTTTCTTTTCGATCTCTGACTCAAAGTCAGGGCGCGTCTTTCCGGATTCCTCTGCGGCTGGATTTCGATCAACTTCTCGAAAGTATACATCGAGTGCGCCATTGAACGTCTTACGTGCTGTAGCGTCGAGATTCTGTCGTTTACGCTCCTCAAGTGGGAATGGGGTTACATCAATGACGGCATCATCGTCATTAGTGTATACTCGTGGTTCAAAATCTCCACTTCGAAGTTGCGTCCCTAGTGATTCAAGCGCATCATGAACTGCGCGATAGGCGTCGTCTGAAGCATTCGTAATCTGCATTGCTTTTTCAACGCCAGCTCGTGCGCACACTTCCTCAGCGTAGAGTCCACCGAGATTCAATTGTGTTGCGAGTGTTCGAACGATATCGCTGTCAGATTCATCCATCAGACGGGTAAATCGATCATACGTTATCTGAAGTGGATTTACACGGGAATCCGGGAACTCATATTGTGTTCCAGGAGCAACTGTTCGTGATTTCAACCGAACCGTCTCAAGACTTTGGATAACCTCACCGACCGAATCAACAACAGCGACGTTTCCCTCACCAAATAGCTCAACGATAATGCGCGTCATTTCCTCACCGCGTTCAAAGCTGAGGATCATAATGCGGTCAAATTCAAACTGTTCAACATCAACGAGATCTGCCCCTGAAAGTCGGTTTCGAAGCATCATCGCAAAGTTTGGCGGTCGCTCGGGAGCATCTGGTACATGATCAGGATCGGCTGTGTGTATGCGCTTCTGTTCACCGACCTCAATCAATAACTCAAGCCGCCCGCGATCAAAATCACGCATCCGAAATCGAAGCAGGTCCTCACCATATCGGTATGTCTTATCGACTTTTGCACCCGTATATTGACCTAATTCGGTAACGAGAGCAGCGATATCAACGCTCGTTAGTTCCTGCTTCGGGTCCATATGCAATATCATCCTAGCACATTCAAAAACCGACCGTTCTGTTTGTTTTTATTATTCACACAAAGAGAAACGCTCCGAATCAACGACTTCTGGGGGAGTGAATAGTGCATCTATAGGTTTTGGTACACGCACAGGCGCACGTTCTAGTATAAATCAAAACGTAAGTCTATTTCATCGGCTCCTCTATCAGCAAAATAGATGGCTCGCAGTTTAATCGTAGTTGCCAGTGTTGTATGTATTCTACTTATTTCCGGGTGTTCTGCACTAACTGCCCCAGGACCAGACAATAGCGCATTTGAGTCACTCCCTCAGTCTGATCTCAATGCAACCGATATTACTGATGCACATATTGACGGTCTAACAACAGCTGAGTCATATGTTATTCAGACACAACAACAAACCGTAACAGAGACCACGAACGTGAGCGTTACACAGCAGGTCGAAAGCACTCGTCGCGTTGATCTTAGTACAAACCGGGAGTCGCTTATCGCAACGACAACACAGCGACAGGAAGTGCAGATCAGAGTCACAGCAATCTCAGATTCAGCCACAGAGTCGTTCAGTTCAAAGCACTGATCAGTTTTACAACGATAATGGGACAATATACGTTAATCAAACACAGTCGAATCAGTCACAGTACGCGGTTCAACAGGGACAACAGGCGACTGTCAATACAACCGCACAACAATCACTCATCGAGCGGTTAATCAATACAATCGAATATAATCGCACTGAACAGACACAGCGCAATGGTACAGCAGTTGTTCGATATGAATTACAGTCAGTTACTGACGCAGAGAATCTCACACAATCATCAACCGCTACGGTTCAAAACGCTAACTCAACACTTGTAATCGATGAAAACGGTGTTGTCAGGGAGCTACGACTCGATGGTCGTTTTAGAACTGACAGCCGAACACTTCAGATCAGGTTTAGCACAAACTACAGTCGACTTGGGGAGACAACAGTTTCTGAGCCACAATGGACTGATAACGCGAGACAGACAGATGAAGCAACATGATCTTGCAGCAAATAGCAATATAGGTAGCCACTCTGTACTTTTCCACTTGGATTCATTCATCAATGTAACATTGAACAATGTCAGTTGAATTAGCAACAACAAGTAAGCAGCGAGAAGATGCGTTCAACATACGTTATCGTGTATTTGTCGATGAACAGGGTGTTGATGAAGCAGTTGAGTGGGATGAATATGATGATCCCACAGCCCCTACTGCTCATTTTATCGTTTACACCGAGTCACAGCCAGTCGGTACCGCCCGGCTAAGAGCATTAAATGAAACTGACACAAGTGATGTCGATTCAAACTCTACCGATGCTGATATTGGTATACATGCCACTGAGGAGTCCGGTTGTGCTTTTGAGGAGACAATTACAGAGACTACCACGATCGGAAAAGTTGAGCGAGTGGCTGTCCTTGCTGATTACCGAAATCAAGGGTGGGGAACACGTCTCATGCAGGCTGTTGAAACACATGCACACCAATGTGGACTCTCAATGCTTCGGCTTCATGGACAGACACGTGTCGAGTCATTCTATCATGACCAAGGATATGAGACAATCAGTGATGTATTTGAGGAAGCTGGTATTCCACATGTCTCGATGGAAAAAAGATTATAATTGACCGATTCGTGCCGTCCAATATAAAGAGTGGCTATCACTCCCTCGTGCTCTTTTTAAAGTCCGCAGGTAAGTATATGAGAACTTTTGGATGTGATCACTGTATTTACATCACAGTTGCTTTGCGACGTATGGTCCATCCTGATGATACCCAAGTTTCTGTCGGTAATACTGTCGAGCACCGATTCCAGAGATAATTGCAAGCGAATCATATCCAGCTTCACGGGCAAGTTCCTCAGCATGACCAATAAGTCGCTTTCCATAGCCTTTGTGTTGCCAAGCGGTGTCATCGCTAGATTCAGAGTCATCCGATGCTGCCCTAATTCCCGCCTCAGATCCGTATACATGTAGTTCTCGAACTACAGCAGCATTTTCAAGTTCACGACGGACTGTTGCTCCTGGGAACCGAAGTCGACAGAATCCAATGAGTAGGTCTGCATCTGAGTCCTCAAACGTGAGGAAATGCTCAGTTCCACCAGCCACGTCATATGTCGTTTCATGTAATTCGATATGCCCAGGGTCAGGGTCAGTTTCATTCAATCCTGCTTCACGTGCCCTGATATCACGAATTTCGATTCCTTTCTCATCAGCACGCTGACTTGCTAGTTGTCGCAGGTTTGACTTCCATACACCGGCATCAATGAAGTCTGCAGGGATGTCACGTTGGACACGCTGAAGACGCGTATACTCTGGGATCATCCCCATTACGTCTGCAATTACCTCTGCTGCTGTTTCATTATCAAGTGGCTCAAAGTCATCACGTCGCCACTGGTCATACACACGGGTTCCGCGTACGACGAGTGTTGGATAAATCTTCAGGTAATCGGGTCGATATTCGGTGCGTTCGAAGAGTTGTCGGAAGTCCTCGAGGATCATTTCTGTCGTCATCCCTGGCTGTCCGGGCATCATATGGAACCCAACTTTGAATCCCGCATCGCGGAGTCGCTGGTTTGCATCGATTGACGCCTGTACACCGTGTCCTCGGTGCATCTCGCGGTTGATTCGTTCATATGTCGTCTGCACACCAACCTCAACTTTTGTTGCGCCGAGATCAAGCATCCGGTCAATTTGCTCTGGGTCGCACCAATCTGGTTTCGTCTCAAAGGTTGTCCCAATGTTTCGAATGTCTGCAGTCTCATTTTCCGCAATAACATCCTCAAGATATCGGAACTCGACGTCCTCCGGGTCAGGTTTAAATGACTCATCAGATGCCGGATCCGGCATCGAATCAACATCATAATCATTCATTGCTTCAAGAGCACGTTTAACAAACCACTCCTGATAGTCATGACTCCGCGCGGTCATCGTGCCTCCCATTATGATCAGTTCGACCTTATCAACAGGGTGTCCAATATGTCGAAGTTGCTCAAGCCGAAGTGTCACTTGACCGTATGGGTCATACTCATTTTGCTGACCACGTGCTGCAGCGGGTTCATGTCCAGTGTAGCTTTGTGACGAATCAAACTCACTTGCAGGACCGCCTGGACAGTACAGGCATTTTCCGTGCGGGCACATATGTGGGGATGTCATTATTGCAACAGGTGAGACACCCGATGCAGTTCGGACAGGCTTCCGTCGCACAACCGATTTAACATCATCGCGATTCGCCGCAGAGGAATGTGCAAGAATCTCTGTATTTTTTGGCACCTTCGGTGATCCATACTGCGAACAGGCATCTAATTTTGCCGACTCAAGATTATCACGATCGATATTACCTGCAATAATCTGCTCGATAAGGTGTTCACAGGTACGACGGAATGCGTCTGTTTCCGTTGGGTCGGGTTCTGAATCTGTTTCAGTGCTCATTATTGATCTCCCGTGGTGATTGCGTGGTATCTCCTGTTGATACAGCAAAAAGTAAAATGAGAGCTACAATCGATATGCTGATACATCAGATATTGGCTACCAGACTCACCACTATACTGGCAGGTAGTCATTCGTGGACGTATCAAGCAATTACTCATATTGATATTCGCGCTGTTTTGAGGTTAAGCGTGTCGTTCGATGTGCATTCGATTATCGGAAAGACACTGTGAGTCAATGATGATATCTACTTCTTAGGACAGGCGTCAAATCGTGTCAGTTCAAATAGATTATTTCATCTCGACATCGCACGTTCACATATCGACAGAATATCGTTGTTGATGAGCAGAGACCGGGTATGCTTACAGTTGACCCGATAATTTAGTCATTAATCTGAGCAACAGCAGCATCAACAACAGCATCAACAACGGATTCGCGTGCTCCAGCGAGGAATTCAATTCGATTTTGTCGGACTCCAACAGCTGTTACTCCACCTTCGGGAACTGCATCCGCTGCGGCTGAAGCAACCGCCCGAACATCAAGATCAGTCGTTGCATGCACGAACAGTTCATCAGTTGAGTACACAACTGTCACTGATGACTCACTCCGTGTTTGTCGATGTAGTGTTTCTGAGAGAAGTGCTGTTGGTGGGAAATCAAAGCGATGGCTGTATGCATCCGCATCAAGTCTAATAATCTCAGTATTACCAATACGATGTGTATCAAGATTTGCTTCCGCTGTTTCAACTTCAGCGTCAAGCTTGAGTCTGAACTGTTCAGAAACATGTCCAGCAAGTCCGCCGTCATCTTCAAACATGAGGTCAGTGATTAACTCACGCTTATCTTGATATGATTGGTAATATGCCTCCAACGCAACGGCTTCACGCAGTTCACGTGTCTGCGTGGAATCGTATCCAGCCGCAGCAGCGCGGTCAACATATGCCGATGGAGCTTCTGTTTGATCCCAATAACTTACAGCGGGGAGATGTTCAAGTTCAGACGCAACTTCACTGTTGATAGTTGCAGCTAGGTTTGAACCAACTGCTCCAGTTGAGATAGAGAGTTCACCTAGAGCGTCATCAGTTGCTGTGAGTGGCGACACGATATTATCTACTTCTGTGAGGATTGCCTCATCAAGATCACCGGCATCGACAACAATGCGTGGGGCGTCATAGACACCAAGTAACTCAATGCCGTCAAGTGAATCAGTAGTTCCGCCTACACCGACAAGAACGACTAGCGGCAGTTTCTCATTGTGTCGTTCATTATCCTGAAGCATCTGCGTTACGTCATTTGTTGCCGTGTCCATTCCGTAAACAGGGTCATCAAGCGGTCTTCGAGTGAAGAAATGATATTGTGCGTCTGCACGGTCATGTTCTCTCTTGACCAGTGGGAGCACGGCTCGTTCGATTGCTGCCCCAGCAACGTACCCATCAGCTGTTGCAGCGTGTCGAACGACAATAGGGCGTGATTCCAATACGGCTCGGCGGATTTCTGTTGCAGCATCAACAAACTGTGAACTTAGCGCTGAAAGCGGATCGTCGGTCGCAAGGACTGTTGCCGTATCAGGACGAGCCTCGGCGGTAAGTGCATCAACAAGACGTTGTTCGACGATTTCTGCTTCGGCGCCGGTAAGCGCCGTGAGCTCATTGGTTTCAACTTGAATCTCGCCACGTCGTCGCTCGACTTCGCCATTCAATCGGACAACATCGCCCTCTCCAACATCAGGGTATGCACGGACACCAGCCTCAAGAAAGGCGGCACATTCAACAGCCCCTGATTCATCTCGGAGTTCAAATACCGTTGGACCACCGGTTTGTCTAGCTTCAACAACCTCAGCTTCAATTTGAACGTCACTTCCAACCCGATCAGAGAGTGAGCCAATAGAGACTCGTTGTTTTTGATCTTCGATATCATCTGATAGTTCGGATTCAGACTCAACTTCACTCTCTGCGGTCGCACCCGAAGCAGACTGAGATTGGTTTGCTAGTCCATTGTTATTTACATCTACATCGGTTTCATTTTCGCTTGAGGATGATGATACAGATGTGGCGTCGGTTGTTGTGCTTGAGTTTTCGGTGCTAGCTGACACCGTTTCTGTTTGTGTGTTTGATTTTGTTTCAGTCTCTGTTTGTATTCCCGTATCCGTAGTGACTGTTTCCCCAGATGACTCCTGTTCAGTATGTGTATTAGTGTCGGTTTCAGCACCGGCAGATACAGTATCATCTGCATCTGTTTTTGAGGTATCGTTGGTATCTGTCGCTGCGGGTGTCGGTTTGATTGTTGCCGCATCTCCGTCGGACCCGCCGCGTGAGACAGATGGAGTTGCGGTAGCTTCTGTAGCTAACCCAGCGTCTGCTTCGTCATCGGGGTCAGGTTCAACAGGTTCGCCATCATTTGACCCAGTTGGATCGTGAATCTTTGATCCTCGGAACTCAGATGGTGACTGTCTGATTGACCAGCCAAGGTCAATATTTCCGTTATCGCGAACGTTGTTGACTTGAACAAAAACGGTATCATCAGACTCCCAATCGAGAGTCTCAAGTCGGCGATCAAGTTCGCTTCGATGCAGTAATCCAGTAACCCCTGAAGCCAAATCAACAAAGACACCAAAGTCTGCGAATCCATCGACAGTTCCACGGTAATATCGTCCCGCGGTCAACTGCTGTGGGGAATCTCCCCTGAAATCGAACCAAACATCCTCTTCATGCGTAATAAAATCCATTAATTAACTAGAGCGGTCCATCACTAAAACGACTGTCGAATCTCACTCATCGACATCGTGACACCTACACGGTGTATATCTCAGTAGGAAACCGAGGACGTGAAAACAGCATTGAATTAAGAAGAACGGGTTTGATTCCGAGGTAGGTCCACTGTGCTTGTCTTTTACTCGCTGACAGAGTTAAGTTCTTCAAGACAGAAGTCAGTGTTTTTTAGAGTTTTAGTATATCAGAGATAAGATACTGTAATATGATTATAAAATCCCGAGAGACTGAAACACATCAATACCAGCACTGATACCACCAAGCGCAGACCCAAAAAGCAGCGTCGCAGGAATGCCTGCAGCGATGACTGCGCGCACTGTGCTTGTTGCGTGTACTTCTCGTATCCCAATAATGAGCAATACAGCTGCATACGCTGTACAAATAACCCGGATGGCAGAAATAGGAATACCAGCAACAATACATGGTGCCGCTGCATATGCAACTATCTGTACCGTCTCACTAACGCCCGCTCGACTTGGCACAACAAGGATTAATAGGACCGTCTGAAGCGCAGCAGTGAGATGTAATGTTGCCGGCGCAATCAGGAGCATAACCGCAATGACTGTAATACCGGCTGAAATCGTTGAGCTATCACTCAGCCCAGGGATTTGTGATGGATTGCCAGCGAATAGTCCACCGACGTATGCGGTTGCAACAATGATCCCAAAGACAAGACCTGGTGCTTGGTCGCCGGGTGAAACAGCATTGGCGAAGAACTGTCGGGGAGTGAGTATAACACCAATCCATGCTTGCATGACACCACGTAATCCGCGTTCGCGTCCACCTGTCGGTGTCTCAACCCAAGTCGTCACATCTTGAACTACTCATACTGGAGGCTATGACAGTTACGACATCGTGCTTCATAGGACTCATCGGCACCAACAATGATTGTTGGATCATCAACGTGCGCAGGTGCATTATCAACGAGTCGCTGATTTCGGGTTGCGGGCTCTCCACATTGCGTGCAGATTGCTTGCAACTTATCGACGTACTCCGCGACCGCCATCAGCTGTGGAAGCGGTTTGAATGGTTCGCCACGATATGTTTGATCGGTACCAGATACAACGACGCGATAACCATCATTCGCTAATTCTTCACAAACAGACACAAGCTCGGTTGAGAAGAAATTCGCCTCATCTATGGCAACAATATCGATGGGGTCGTCTTCAGACGGATTCAATTTATTGTTACCAGTCACTTCTTCAGTATCTGTGGATTCAGTGGTCATCTGATGATTCTGCATTCCCGCTTGAATTTCATGCTTAATCTCCCAGATACCATCTCCCTCATTCGGAACAATAGCTGCCTCCCATTGTCGACCAGCATGTGACCCAACAGTCGTCTCTCCGTATCGATCATCAACAGCAGGTTTGAATACAGCAACCGACTGACCAGCGATTTCGGCTCGTCGCAACCGACGGAGCAATTCCTCAGTTTTGCCTGAAAACATTGACCCCGTGACGACTTCGATCCAGCCGCTGTTAGTGATCGCGTGCATACCATTCTGGGTGCGACCAATAGAAAAAATCCTTACGAAGGTGCTTACATGTTGATGTGAATAATCAGTAGGAGAAATTTCTCTGTCTCAATCAACCGCTGAGACTGGTCCTATTCTAAATCGGTTCAATACGAACTCCTGGATCATTATTCAATTATATCGGGAGAGATGTGTGCTCGATGCTGTACAGCAGCCTGGTTGAATTCTCATGCGTTAAGAGTAAATATGAATGCTTAATCGTATGTGCAGTTACGCGTAGTCACATCCATGGTATTACTTGGAGCTGAATGCCTGCGATACGACCGTAGATGGCGATGATATATCAATATCGCTGACACGATTATCCGCAATGTCATCAACAACAGCATCGGAGACGTGTTTCCCATTTATTAAACACATCGGCATGCCAATGCCAGGATCTGTGAATGACCCCGCGTGATACAGTCCAGAGATAGCGTCAGACCGGTGAGCGGGTCGGAAAGGACCGGTTTGTGTTAGTGTGTGTGCTAATCCCAACGCTGTGCCATCTGGGTAACCCATCGCCGCAAATTCGCTCGTGCAGGCAGTTTCTTCGACAACAATTCGATCTCGAAGATCAACACCGGTGTGATCAGCAAGATCTGAAAGAACTTTTTGACGATATTGTTCACGAACGGCGTCGCTATCAGTAAGTCCGGGCGCAATTGGCACAAGAACGACCACTGTCGAATGACCATCAGGGGCGACTGTTGAATCAGTCTGTGAGGGTACGTTGACATAATATGACGGATCTGCTGGCCACGTTGGGTCATCAAATATCGACTCAAAGTGTGATTCCCAGTCAGTTGGGAGAATAAGTGTATGATGCTCAAGCGAATCAAGCTCACCCTCAACGCCCAGATACAACAGGAAAGCTCCCGGTGCATATGTTTGTGATTCCCAATATGAACTATCGTGATCAGACACGCCTTCAGGGAGTAAGTTGCGATCAGTGTATGCAGGTGGGATAGTACTCACAACCCGGTCTGCGATGCGAGCATCCGTATTAGTTTGCACACGGACACCATCGCCATCGTTGACAGTACTGAGTCCGGTTACAGTAGTATTCAGTTCAATATTCACACCCAACTCACGAGCAAGTGTTTCGATACCGTCGACAACACTCGCAATACCACCCGTTGGATAGTATACACCCATATTGAAATCAACATGACTCATCAATGAGTATAATGCTGGAGTATTATATGGTGACCCTCCGAGAAAGACCAATGTATACTCAAGTAATTGCCGAAGTTTTGGTGAGTCAAAGTATGAGGCTATGTGATCGTCCATTGACCCGATAAGAGTAATACCACGTGCTGCTCGGAGCAACCCAGGGTCAACCCAATCACGCAGACGTGGTCGGTGTTTGTACACAAACTCTTCCATGCCAATTTCATACGCGTTCGCAGCCTCCTCAAGATATGTGTCAAGTGCTGCACCCGCACCAGTTTCATATTGCTCAAAGAGTTCGCGTTGACCTTCTCGGTCAGCTGGTAATGTTGCCGTGTCACCATCTTTCCAGAAGACACGATAATTAGGGTCTAATCGTGTCAGCGAGTAATACTCTTTAGGATCATGTCCAAATTCATCAAAGAAACGCTCGAATACGTCTGGCATCAAATACCATGATGGACCGGTATCAAACTGAAATCCTGATCGTTCGATACGCCCAGCGACGCCACCAAGCGTATCCTGACGTTCAAGCATTGTAACATCAACACCGGCGTCTGCAAGATAACAAGCCGTTGAAAGACCACTGAATCCTCCGCCAATAACAATTACAGATGTCTCCTCAGATGTGCGCGTCATATTATCACTTTCCGAAAAAACAGATTGCGATCCAAATGAAATATCCATTAACAATTATATATTGTGTCGTCTGGGAACTATCATCGGCGCCTCAGTATTACGGTCGTTCATGCATAGTCAAAACAGGAGTCAACGCTGAATTCGATCCAGTCACGATGGGTATTTTGAACCAAAGAGTGTTTGAGCACTGGATGCATTAGCTACAGTGCATGACAAATGCATTATTTATCGTTACTGAAGAAGGCTACTGGGGAGAGGAGTGTATTGAGCCCCTTACAACGCTCGATGACGCTGGAGTTTCAGTAACCGTTGCAACACCCACAGGCGAACACCCGGTCATTGATGATCGATCAATTGACCCCGATGAGGTTGGTTCAGAATATGCTGATCATCTTTGTGATGTTCACGAGAATGATCCTCGATTGAACGATCCTGAGACACTCGCATCGATTGATGCAAGTGAGTACGATGCTGTCGTGTTCCCCGGAGGTCATGGGACCGAATTTGACATCACTCATGATCGACACGCCCGAGAAGCGCTTCGAACTGCGGTTGAGAATAAAAACGGTGTTGCACTTGTTGTGTGTCATGCCGTTGGGATTCTTGCGTTCACCCGCGGCTCTGATGGATCAATGCTCGTTGCTGATCGCAGCGTAACTGGATTTCCAAATGCGTGGGAAGAAGGAATCGTTGATGATGATGACCGCATGCCCGACGGCCGAAAGCTTCCATACTGGGTGGAAGATGAGGTCCGAGCCGCCGGCGCAAAGTGGGATGCTGAACTTGATGCTGATACGAGTGTTACAGTCGATGGGGATCTAATTACCGGGCGTGGACCTGGATCAAGCAGTGAGGCAGCACAAACGTTGTTGGATGAATTGGGCGTTGAATCGCCTGAAGCTGGCGCGAAAGCCGACGACTGAATTATAATTGGATCGAATTCGAATAATAATTCAATCTATCTCAGTTTAGAATATTTTATTGCGGCTTGTTGACTTCCGTCTCAGAGCCGAGTTTCAGTTTCACTTCACGAGGTCAGCAAACACAAACTCAGCACTACTGCCAAGTGGATCTGTGACTTGTCGCGTACGGATATTATCGAATCCAGCGTCTTGGAGGTATGTGAGCGTCTGATCTCGTCCAGGTGTGGAAAACAGCATTTCTCCACCCATCCACCCTCGACGAACAGTCTCATATCGTCCGCCTGGAAGTGTCATAAGAAGTGTCCCACCCGGGCGGAGAACACGTGTGAATTCATCGAATACGTCAGGATGGTTACTACGAGGAACATGAAAGACAGCATGATAGGCAGTAATTGCATCGACAGAATCACTCGCGATTGGTAGTTCCGTCATCTCCGCTTGAAGCAGTCGTGCTTGTGGGACAATGTCACGTGCAAGCTCAAGATTCTGCCGGGCGACATCAAGACCAATGTTAATACTTGACTCAGAGAGATTGTCTAGCGTTCGTGCCCCATCACCACATCCAACATCAAGGATGGTCGCATCCTCATCGACCATTGATTGGAGATCAACAACGAGATCTGCATCGGAACCATTTGGATCACGGCGTTGTGCATATGTTTCAGCGACATCTTCCCATGCACGGTGCACGGCTTTTCGATTCATATTATCTGTATGGATTGAACGGAGTTAATTTGCCTGCCAGAACATCACTAATGAGTTGATTATACCGCGTATGGATCAAATGATGGTCGTGTATCAATATCAGAAGTAGGGTCAACCGGGCAGTCATACTGTTGGTAAAATCGTTTTCGAAGCTCCGCAGTTGAGTCGGTGAACAACATAGCAACACCGAATGGTATCTCATGATTGCTTGCATCCGGGCGAGCAGGATCGATAAATAATGCAGTAACGGCTGGGTCATCCGTCCCAGGCACAGATTGTAACACCGACTCAAGCGGAAGTGTGCCAGTAAGAATATTTGGAATGAACGCATCATTAGGGAGTGTCTCCCGAGGTTGGACACAGCAAGCTCCAATAGGATCTCCCGACTCAGCATCAAGATCAGAGCTAGATGGAGCGTTTTCCTGGTCAAGTAATTGTACACATTGTGGTTCGGATTGTCCAGGTTCCCAGCAGGTATCAGCAACCGCCGGGAGGGTTGCATCAACAACAAAGTCCATACGCACGCTATCAATACGGTCAATAGCTGTCAACCGCCACGCTTCTTCATCATCTGCTGGATTGCCTGAGACAGTCGCCTCAATCAAGTCACCAGTTCGGAGCGTGTCAACTGACTGTTGAATCGTTTCATATCCTGATTCATAAACCGTATACAGTCTTGGCTCATCGACTGCTTGTAGATTGAGATGTGGTACTGACGGAACAACACGATACACTCGAAAGCGACCTGATCGCTCAACCATGGGATATATAGAAAAGATACGTGATGACGGCGTATATGTGACTGGATGGGACACTCACACTGTCGCATAGAATAAACGAATATTCACACAATTTGATGTCAATTGACTGTCCTTGAGATAGCAGCTATTCAATTAACAGTTACTCGGCAAAATAACTTGTAAAAAATCCAGAAAGAAATGCTGAGATGGCAACTGCGAGGACAACATCATTCAGATTCCATGTGTCATCGTTATCAGCCATCACAACTGTTGCTACCACACTAATGACGGTCGAAACAATTCCATTGATAATATCGGTTTGCAGTGACATAATTGAGTTATTGCAGTGGACTCACATATATCTACATATGTCTACGGGCGGGGCAGGTCGAGCGCCTCGGGACTTGACCCCGAGGCGATTCACATGGGAAGGTGATTGAGTTGTTATTATCATCATGATACGGTGGATCAATCTACAGAGAAAGCAGGCAGAGTGCCTCGGGGCTTGCCCCCGAGGGTGAATGCCGTAAGCTCGCTTAAACGTGTTCCGTTCGCTCGATAGACTGCTCAATCGTCTGGCTAGATACCTCACCAGCCGTTCCAATGTAGTACGAGTCTTCCCAGAATCCACCGCCCCAGAAGTATGTGAGACGGCAGGCATCGGGACCTGTGGACGGCCCGACCGTGACCCACCACACCGTTGAAGGAACCCAGACCGATGGTGTGTCGGGTGTGTTCGACCAATCCACGGAAAGAAGCTCCAGGTCCAGGGCTTGACCCCGGAGCAGTTCACTATGTGATGTGAGGATACGGTCACATTGGTTCATATATTTCCAGTGAGTCTCAGGCAACGAGAGCCAGCAAAACGCCGGGCGGACCCAACCTGACAGACATGATATGTAAATATGAAGATTGGATGTGGATGCTATCCAAATCAGGATACACTGTATCGAAATACTGCCATTGTCATCATCGACGCAGAAAATGTATCGCAAGAGCACAGAAGCCGCAGCATTAAGAAGTATTACGTATATGTGAAATATGTGGCTGACTCACTGCTCGTGTACGACGGAAGTAACCCGGCGTTTCGTGCGGCTGCGACGACAGTAACGTGTCGTCTCTCTAATATCCGACCAGTACGGTGGGAATCTGAATCAGTGCAGCGAATCCTAGAAGCACAATTCGACGCTTGCCCATTTATATTCGCGCTTATTGAAGATGAGACAATCTATGTTGGCGCTGCAACGATACGGCGTGTTCTTGAAGAATATGATGTTTCAACACCGCTGATAGAGACACTCGAGGGGATATATCCGGTTGCAGCCGGACCATTTGGTCGACTTGTGCACGGTCGTGAACCGGCAAATATCAACGGGTGTTTTCCATTGAAGTCTGAAGCAAAAAACCATCTCACATCTCTACAACAACGTCAGAAAATTCCTGTCAGGGAGGTAGATGCAGAAAGCGGTGATATTGGTGATGATAATTCAAACTGATTCACTATGTCTGATGAAAGTGAAAATTAAATTATCGCACTGCTCTAAATAAAGTATATTATTCTGATTCACTACGGATATATCATTTCCGTTTGATTTGGTTCAGTTTCGCGCGACAGTCGCACGAAATGGATCTGCTTCCGGACGACATGAAATCTGTCGTGTCGAGGCGAACCCGCCTGCTTTGCAGTACCGGTCTACGAGGTCATGTCGTTCATCCATCGAACCTGCCCGCCATGCACGCACAGCTTTCGTCGGAAACATTCGATTAGTAAAACTGACAACCAGTACACCATCATCATCATCAAGCACCCGAGCGAACTCATCAAACACGCGACCTGGATACTGAAGATACTGCACTGAGAGTGCACATGTGACAGCATCAACAGAATTGTCCTCTAATGGAAGGACTTGATTTTGATTCAAATTCTGACAGAACCACTCATCAAGCGCCTCATTTTCCTCAAGTTCAGCTGCGTTGAGTCCGTGACCAATGACATGACCGTATGAAATGTCATCTGGAAGATGTGAGACCCAACTGCCCATTGCATCGAAGATGCGATCGTCGGCTGAGAGAACTGATGAATAAGTATCGGTGAGTTGCGACAAGAATCCATCATCCGCGTGCGTTACGAACCGGGGGGTATCATAAAATCCAGTATCAGACCGAGGATCACGTTTTGTCCGCTCCCGTTCGGAGAGAAGCGGTGATGTGCTCTGTGTCGTCATAAGGTTATTATGAAGTCAATCGGTTTGAGTCAACTGGTGTTTGACAAAATGTCTATGAATATAGAATGGAGAAATCATATCATGACGATAAAAATTTGTCCAACCGAGAAAAGTAAATGAATATGCGGCAGCCGACACTTCGTAATCAACTCATCGCTGCGATTAAGGCCGACCAACAGGGGTTTCGACAAACTCTCTCAGCGCTTATTAGCGACGGTCATCTTAGTGAAATAAATCAGGATATTCTTCAAGACGATATCGATGAGACTAGATTAAATCTTAGTGAGGACGCAGACCCACGTGAGACGATCCTACAATGGCGTCTTCAGGTTCTTGATACTATCCAATTTGGACTCACACTCACTGGACCGACGTACCAAGATAACCCAATTCGGTATGCAAATCAAACATTTCGAGAGATAACCGGCTATAGTTTATTACAGCTTCGTGAATCAAATCCTCGAATACTACAGGGTCCGAAAACGGAATCTTCAGCGGTTGACACGCTGCAAGAAGCAACACAAATTTGGGAACCAGTGACAGTCACACTATGGAATTACCGTCGCGATGGAACGCCATTTCGAAGCCGTCTATCCATTACCCCACTTCGGAGAGGTGATGGCATGATAACGCACTGGCTTGGCGTGCAGACTGTTGTTGACCCACCAACTGGTGTTTTATCACCAAACTCAAAACTAGAGACAGAGACAGAGATAGCTGCTGAAGACACGTCCAATACCGACACGATCTCTCTTCAAAAAAGCCAGAGCGAAGTCAGCTAGAAAGGGACTACATATCGCGTGAAGTGTCTCGGGGACAAGCCACAAGCCGAGGCTTCCTAATTCTACGACGGAACTTGCAAGACCGATTCTATCTCACAGCGGTTCGAGTCCCCACAGGCGTCTCTGTGGAGGCTCCCACTCCGAGTGAGAGATGATATGATCCTTCGAGGGTCTGAACCGAACGTGTTTTTGAACGGTAAGCCAGACTAGGTGACCATCATATCATAGTTAGATGATTGATTATGATTAACTGTTAAATTTTGGAGAATAGTGTCGGCTTCATCCACGACCACGGGGTCATGGTCATAGTCATATCCATATCAATATCAAAGCCCCGTAGCAGTCGTCTTCGTATTTCTGTAAACGGTCACGGGTCGGGTGACCCGTGGAACTCTCGCTGAAATCTCTATATTATCTAGCTATTATCCGGATTCTGTTGTAGCCGAACGATACCTATCGTCAGTTGTGTTGGCTTCAACTTGTGCATCCCATAGCGCTGCATACGCTCCAAATTCTTCAATGAGCGTTTCATGTGTACCAGATTCGATAATTTCGCCATCATCTAACACAATAACACGATCAGCATCCCTGATCGTGGAGAGTCGGTGAGCAATGACAAATGCTGTCCGATCTGCAATCAACCGATCAATACTCTGTTTGATTTCTTCTTCGGTTTCGGTATCAACATCGCTCGTTGCTTCGTCAAAGATAATGATCGATGGATCATTGAGTAGTGCGCGAGCAATTGCAACGCGTTGTCGTTGCCCACCAGAGAGTTTGATTCCACGCTCGCCGATTTGTGTATCATATCCTGATGGGAGACCAGAGACAAATTCATGTGCAGCCGCTGCTTTCGCGGCTTCAATAACCGAATCACGACGCGAGGACGTATCTTGACGCTCAGCAGTAAGTACATCGCTGTCACCATATGCGATATTCTCAGCAACCGTTCCTGAGAATAAATATGGATTTTGTTCAACAACAGCAATCTCATCACGAAGCGCTTGAAGATCGTATTCGCGAATGTCCCGACCGTCAATACGGACCGCTCCTGAATCAACGTCATGAAGACGAGAAACCAGTTTCACCAGTGTAGATTTCCCGGCTCCAGTCGCACCAGCAAGTCCGACCGTTGTTCCTGGTTGGACATCGAGTGATATGTCTGTAAGCACTGATTCGCGATCTGTGTAGCTAAAGTGTACGTTCTCGAATGTTACTCGTCCATCGATTTTATCTGGAATAACCGGATCCGTCGGTTCAGTGACTGTCGGTGTCTGCCCAAGAAGACCGAAAACACGTTCAGCACTCGATTTGGCAAGTTGGTATTTATTTGCAGATCGCCCGATCCGTCGCATCGGTGAGTAGAGTCGGCGAAGATATAGGAAGAACGCTGCGAATGCACCCGTTGAGATAATCGCTTGTTCGCTGGCGGATGCGGTGATAATTGAGCGTCCACCGATGAATAATACGAGGATGAATACAATACCAGTAAGCAATCGAAGCCCAGCAAAAAATGCCCGACGGATACGAAGTGCAGCGACTTGTTCATCATGGTAACTGCGACTCTGTTCGGCAACACGGTCACGCTCAAACGCATATCGATTGAATACCTTGACAACAGCAACCCCACCAAGGTTATTTTCAAGTCGGGTATTAAGTCGAGAAACTGTTTCTCGAATTGATTTATATCGTGGCTCAATCCATTGGAGAAATCCAGCACTCGCAATACCAATCAGCGGGACAGGTGCAAGTGCGATGAGCGCGAGTGTTGGCGCATAATACCAGAGAACGACAGCAATGCCACTGACAGTTGCAACAACTCGAATGAGTTGTCGGAACTCTGTATTGAGGAACTGCTCAAGACGATTGATATCACTATTAAGAATTGATAGCATTCCTCCAGTTTGATGCGATGCGAAGAAATCCATCGAAAGATGCTGAAGATGATCATAAGTGTCGTTTCGAAGGTCACGTTGGATTTTCTGCGCTGATGACTGAAGCAAATAGCGTGAGCCAAAGCGACTGACAGAGCGAATGAGGTATGCTAATGCGGCGATTACTACGAGTTGTTCAAGAACAGCAATTCGCGCTGTGGTGCCTGTGATTTGTCCCGCAGTGAAGAGTCCGAGATCAGACAATAATCCAGGTTCGCCGCTGCCAAGAACAATGCGATCAATTGTTGTGGCAATGATGATAGGTGGGATAAGCCGGGCAATGCGGGTACTGATTGCGGCAAGCACACCGAGCAGAAGTCGAATCCAGTAGGGGCGTGCATATGCGAGTAGATTAGTCATCGGGTGTCCGTCAACATGCTGGCGAATATCGCTAAATCCGCCATCATCGGTATTCTGATCCGTCACGGCTGCAAAATATGATACTGGAAAACAAATATCTGCAGTGAATCGCACATAGTGCGCAGATATGCGCCAGTGTGTTTATTCTGATCTGTCATGTTATCTGAAGTGGATAAACGAGATATGAATTTGAACATCAATTTATTTTAGCGTCCTTTTCTTTGTCGTATCGTTTTCGTTCTTGAGTTGGATGGTTTGTGATGTATACTTTCGTGTGATCAGGAATATCATCTGTGACCCATGAATTGGCGCCAATACTAACATGATCGCCGACGGTTACTGAACCAAGAACTTTGGTTCCAGCACCGATAACAACATGATCACCAATATCGGGATGTCGCTCGTATCCCTTCTTGAGCGCATGTTGCGTTCCCTCTTGTTCCTCAAAATGAAGCGCCCCAAGAGTAACATCCTGATACAGGCGTACCCAATCACCGACAGTCACGGTTTCACCGATAACAACTCCTGTTCCATGGTCAATAAAGAAGTATTCGCCAATCTCAGCACCAGGGTGAATATCAATACCTGTTTGGGTTTTCGCATATTCTGTTAGTTCTCGGGCATATTCAACTGCACCTTCTTCATAGAGAATGTGTGCAACCCGCTGCATTGCAATCGCAAGAAATCCGGGATATGAACGAATGATCTCGGTGTAACTTTTTGCAGCAGGATCGCCTTTATATGCAGCTTCAGCATCACGTTTCAGTAATGTTCGGATCTCTGGAAGCGTATCAAGAACATTTGTGACGACTTCATTTGCGTTAACATCTGGATATGGACAGATGCCTGCATGAAACAGATCGCCAAGCTCATCAAGCATATCAAGTATGGCTAATTCATCACGAACAAGTTCGGGCGCGTTCCAGCAGGTTGGGAAAAACAGCTCTTGAAGATATGCAATCTCTCCACGGCGATGTTCACGCTCCGGAAAGCAGACAGAGACATTTGTCGGGTACGGATCAGCATCCGACTGGTAGGCCTCAAACAATTTCTCGTTGGCGTCGCCAGCGTACCGATATTCCATATTAGCTATATTTACTGCGGAAGTATGATATTAGCGTCTGTAAACAACCCCGGGCGCGGTGACCCGAGGGTTTTGTAATTTCCTCAGCCGTGCGGTGCGCTCGCACTCCCTGCTCGGCAAGCGAGCGGGATGAGGGTGGGCGGCTTACACGACGCGCCCCGACCCGACACCCGGACAAACGCACCAACCGAACCTGCGGGTGGGTTTTGTAAGTCCGGGAATTCGACTCGTTACCGTCGAGTGTCGCCTTTTCGCGCCACACGATATTCACCGATGCGTTCCGGTCGGCGTGGTCTTGCACCACGTCACACTCCTCGTTCGGACACCGGCACCGCCGACCCTGCCGATACCCACGCTCACCATAGCACGAACATGTCTGTGAGTTGTAGTAGGCAGCCACCGTATCTGTCGGAATCTCTCGCCACGTCGCCTTGTACGACACAAACGTCTCGAATTTATCGAACGGCAGTTTGTACAATTGGCGATTCATGTACGACCCGTACTGCATTTCCTCGCGGATACCGCTCATATCCTCGAACACGATGACTGGGTTCGAGAACTGGTCTGCGAACTCCACGACAGCACGAGAGAGACGATGTAACACCCACTCGGTGAACCTCTCTTCGTTGTCACCGAGTTTCCGGTGGATACTCTGCTTCCCGTGTTCCTGACAGCGTTTCGTGATTTCTATCGTGACTCGTCGTTTCAATACACCAATAAATAGTGTTCGTATACAGCATTCACGGAAGCCTTTTGTTATTCTCTCTCTGAAAATCTGGATATATTCGGTGACATTACCGGATTATAGGAGTTATCATCGGACATGCATGAGGTTATGGTCGTTACAGATGAGTCGACATTCAGACAAACAGCAGTAGAGGCGCCTCCAGGCGCACGCGTCCCAGTCGAAATAGAAGTGACTACTGAAGATCCGTTTACTGCATACCGGCAAGCGAGGACAGACGCCGGTGATGGAATATATTTAGCGACCACCGGCGGACAATCTGGGTGGGGATATTTTGCTATTGATCCAGTTGAGCGGATTCAAGTGAGCGGATCAGCAGTATCAATTGCACAGCATTCTGATAACCAAGGTGATATAGCTGAAAAAGATACAACAGAAAGCCAAACTCAGGGACCGACTCTTGATGAGCTTGATAGTATTTTGTCTCGTGAGAGTCTTGTTCGTGGTCCCTGTGCCATCCCATATCCTTGTGGTGCGTTTGGATGGCTCTCATATGACATTGCTCGGGAGCTGGAGTCGATTCCACAGACAACACCACCGAGTGATTTGCCACGAGTACAGATTGGAGTTTTCGACCGTGTCGCTGCATGGGAAGAGCCACGTTCGGATGGACCTGTGACAATGCATATAACGGCGTGTCCTGTCGTTGATGCGGATGCAGATATAGGAAATATATACCAGCGCGGACTCACGCGTGCACATGACCTTGCATCTCAGATTGATACCGGTAGCGCGTCGGTAGATGAGCCAACGGTGTCTGTTCCAGATAATGAAATGACATTCAAGAGTGAATGTGGAACAGCAGCATTTGAAGACCGCGTTCGACAAATTAAGGAGTACGTCCGAGATGGGGATACATTCCAGACAAATGTTTCACACCGCTTGAGTGCACCCGCTGCAATTCACCCTGTTACCGCTTTTGATGCGCTTCAAGAGGTGAACCCTGCTCCATACTCTGCGTTAATTGAGTTCCCTGGGGTTGACCTTGTCAGTGCAAGCCCAGAATTATTACTATCGGTCAACGGCAATCGAGTAAGTACCGAACCAATCGCCGGAACACGACCACGGGGTGAAACATCAGCACATGATGATGAGCTTGAAACAGATCTTACAGAGAATTCTAAAGAACGTGCTGAGCATGCAATGCTTGTTGATCTTGAGCGAAACGATCTTGGGAAGATCTGTGAGTACGGAACGGTGAATGTCTCTGAGTATCGACGTGTGGACCGATATTCCGAGGTAATGCATCTTGTCTCACTTATTGAAGGGCAACGCCAGTCACAAGCAGGAATTGCTGATGCCGTCGCAGCGGTTTTTCCTGGTGGAACAATTACCGGTGCGCCAAAGCCACGAACAATGGAACTTATCGATGAAGTTGAGACAACACGCCGGGGACCATATACTGGGAGCATTGGAATCTTTGGGTTCGACGACCGCGCGGTATTAAATATTATAATTCGAACACTCGTGCGGCGTAATGATGAATATCGTCTCCGTGTTGGTGCTGGAATCGTTCATGATTCTATTCCCGACCAAGAATATCAAGAAACGTTAGATAAAGCACGAGCTCTTGTGAGAGCTGTTGATACAGCACTTGGTGAACAAGGGTCGCTTGCTGTTGGCACAACAGGAGACTCAGCGGGTGAATCAGCTGTAAGACAGAGTGCATCAATACATTCAGAAGGTGATGGAATCGAAAGCGGTGACTCAGTATGATCCTTGTTATCGATAATTATGATTCATTCGCGTATAACCTAGTTCAATACGTTGGAGAGTTCGATGAGGTCACCGTGCAGCGTAATGATGCAGTTGATTTGGATGACATCTATGCATTAGACCCCGATGGAATCGTTATCTCACCAGGTCCTGGGACGCCTCAAGACGCTGGGGTGTCGATAGATGTCTTTGCTGAACTGGATTATCCAGTCTTAGGTGTTTGTTTAGGTCATCAAGCACTTTGTGCAGCACATGGTGCACCAGTTGGACATGCGCCTGCTGTTGTCCATGGAAAGTCATCAGCAGTCCGGCATGATGGAAGTGCTTTGTACGATGATGTATCCGATCCGTTCGATGTCGGGCGGTATCACTCATTAGCAGTTGAGCGCCAGGATGTCCCTGCACCGCTCGTGGAGACGGCTGTGACGGACGACGAACAGGGTGTTGTCATGGGCGTGAGACACCCTGATAAGCCACATCATGGCGTTCAATTCCATCCCGAGAGTATTCTTACCGATGCAGGTAAACAGTTGGTTAAAAACTTTTGTACGTCAGTCGCAGATTAATATACCCGCATCATATTGTCTGTCTGGTACAAATGTCGTAATCTCGGTATCACCGGGTTTGGCAACATTTGACATCCTTCCGCGCCTGAAGACGCGGTATTCTCCTTGTATTTTATAATAGACAGCAGTGGTCAGATATGTCTCAGATCTCCGATCAGAGTAAGCTGCATTGTCAACATATGTGACCTGGCATAACTCAATACAAAAAGACAGAATCCCACCGGTTATCTAAATTCAAGGGAAAGGCCCCTTCCTCAAGGAGTGACCGAAGTGAGCGGGTAGCGAGTATGGAGGAGAGGGGATACGCCCGAAAACACACACGATAACGAATAGTCTGACATATGATACATATACTCGACAGAGTATAGGGAAGCTCAATTCAGTTCTGAGTTGTCTGACTCGGAGGAGGGTGTCAAGTCGAGTCGAGTAGAGTCGAGGAGAGCGGGCTGTGGACGCCACACCACGCCCCACAATGAAGAAACCCCTCTGAGCGTGCATCTCGTATCTGCATCTGGATCTGGGCAGACATTGACGGAAGCTTCGGTTTCGCTGGAATCCCCGTCGGTAAGGAACGACCGGCGACGAGCCGTGAGTGGGTAGATCGGGGGAGTTCACAGGGGTTTACTGCTATCACAGGAATACGATACTGTGTTTTATTTGTATCCTGAGATATAGATGTGCAATCAGGATAGTAACTAACACAATGTTGAGTATAGATCAGGGGCAGTATCAGCAAAAATGGTGGTGAGACAAAGAGATTATATGTTTCCATCAGATGGATTGAGATGGGTAACGCCCAAGATAAATTATGGCACAGCCTGACTCATCCAGTCTAGCAGAAGTTCTTGATCGCGTACTTGACAAAGGGATCGTCGTTGATACCTTTGCACGCATTTCACTCGTAGGTATAGAGATTTTAACTGTTGAAGCACGCGTCGTGGTTGCTTCAGTTGATACCTTCCTGCATTACGCAGAAGAAATCGCAAAAATTGAACAAGCAGAACTCACTGTCGGCGCTGAGGCGTAGCTGAAAAGCCATCAGACGTCGTCCAAAGTGAACTGTGAGTCAATCACCAATTTCCAAATTTTTAATCATAGCTTATAATCACAATCATAATCATGAGTGTAATGAAAAAACGCGACGAAATAGAGACAGCCTCTGAAGAGTTTACAGCGATCCAGCGCGAATTTGCCGGGTATACTGATGAATTCGCAGCGGACGTTAAGACAAAACGCGATGTCAGTGAGTATCGTGCTGCGTTTGAAACATTTGAGACAGATCTTGTAGAAGCAAGGGAGGTGTTTATGCAGTATAATGATATATTCGATGCAACGGTGGCCACATTCCTTCAGGATGTCTCCCGGCATCAGGACGATATTGCTGATCTTCGTACTGCATTTGAGAGGTATCAAGTCACATTTGATACTGATGTTTCTGAGTTACAGGATGTAAGTGACCTTCTTACAGCAATCGATGAGTTTCAGACCGCAATTGTCGAGACAGGCGCGGAGATTGACGCATATACTGACGCATTCGATGCTGATGTTGCTCAGATCCAAGATGTAAATGACCTTCTTACAGCCATCGCATCGGTTGAGGACGCATTTGATGATGTTGAAGATGCATTCGGTGCATACGCTGAAGCATTCACTGCAGATATCGACGATATCAACGCTGATGTCGCTGCAGAACAGGAAGCATTTGCAGCCGTCAATGATGCATTTGAGTCGTATCAATCAGAATTCCACAACATCGAGGTACAAGCGGTGATTGATTCTGTCGGTGCATTTGAAGACGACATCGAGGAGTTTAGCACCAATTTCGAGACAACAGCCGAAGAATTTGCCACATACGTCAAGATGTTCTATGGTATAGCGGACACTGAGGATCATGATGATGTGGATGTGTCAGAAGAAGAACCAGAACAGGCAGAACAAACTCAGGTAAACACAGCGGGTGATGAGGGAAACGTGAGGAGGGCTGAGGCAGGGTCTGACGCAGTCTCGACCTCAGCCGAACCTGATACTGAGGTTGATATTACCATTGGTGGAGATGCGACTGGAGATGCTGACACTGATGCTGATGTTGACATCAGCGTTGATGCTGAGTCGGGATCAAGTGATACGGCAGATACCCCCACTGAGTTATCGATTGATACTCCAGATGGTATGGTCACATGTCGCGTCTGTGGTGAACATTACCATGCAATCACAGAACCGCATCTACAGACGCATGGAATGTCGATTCAAGATTATCGTGCGGAGTATGGTGAAGATGTCCCACTCCGACCAGATGACGAAACACAATGACAGAAAACTCTCACGAGCGGAAGGTACGTGGATCACAAATTCGATCATCGCGTGAAAACAAGAAACGTCGTCGTGAAGACAAATCTATTGAGCGTATGAAACGAGCCGAAAGTGATGGTGGCTCAACTTCCACATCAACAGCAAACCAATCACGAAGGTCCACAAGCCCCGGCGCCGAGGGGCTTGAAGATGAATTCATTCCGAAAACACGTGATTTCATTGAGACTGATGCAGTAAATGATGTTCGCCAACGAATGCAGCGATGGCTTACTGTTGACCGTCCAGTTCATCTGATCGGTCCGACAGGATGTGGAAAAACTGCGCTTGCGATGCACGTTGCCCGTGAGCGTGATCAGCCGGTTGTGTGGATCAACGGTGACGCAGAACTTTCGACAAGCGATCTTGTTGGTGAGTATGCTGAAAAAGAGCGCATCTCAGAACGTGATCAGTATATACACAATGTATTGAAAAGTAAAGAAATAGTCAAAGATCGGTGGGTAAATAATCCACTGACACTCGCTGTTGAAGAGGGTGCCACACTTGTATATAATGAGTTCTCACGAACCAAACCGGTCGCAAATAATGTTTTATTATCTGTCTTCGAAGAAGGGGTCTTAGAGCTTCCAGGACAACGTGGCGAATCACGGTATGTTGATGTCCATCCAGATTTCAGAGCAATATTAACGTCAAACTCTGTGGAATATGCTGGCGTGCATGAACCACAGGATGCGTTATTAGATCGGCTCATTGGCGTCTATATGGACTTTTACGATCTTGAAACGGAGGTTGAAATCGTTGATTCACAGATTAACGGCGATATCGATATTGAAACAAAACAGCTCGTTGAACTGATTCGGAAGTTACGCGACCGACTTGAAATTAATGTTGGGACACGAGCGGCAATTATGGTAGCTGAAGGCGCAAGTACGGTCAACACAGTCGATAAACGAACATTGATTGAGCTTTCTGTCGACGTACTGGCATCAAAAGTCGCTCAGTACAGTGAGGTACAAACGCTTCGAACAGAGATTGAGACTGTCGTTGAGGACACCGACATTAAGTTGTAATAGCGGCTGACAGGAGTCACAACAGCAAAGAGACCGAACAATGTCTGAAGAAAATAAACACGAGGGCGAGACTGAGACAGTAGCTGATACTGAAACCGTTGAACCCATCGGGATTATAGAAGCACAGGAATGTGCGAAGACGGCTGCTGAGGAATTATTTGATCATGATTTTAAATCTGTGATTAAGGCTGAAACAAATGATAATAACGAATGGCGAGCGGTGATTGAACTCGTTGAACGACGTGCCGTGCCAGACACACAGGATATCATCGGTCGATATGAACTCAACCTTACTACAACCGGAAACGTAGCCGGGTATGAGCTACTCGAAAGGTATCAACGCGGTGATATGAAAGAAGAAATATAAGATTGGAAACTAGCAAATACTGATTAGCTGAGTCATTATGATAAGTATGAATATAAACAGAATCCCCACGGGATTAATTCATCAGAATACCCATACGCTTGTCAGCAGGAGAGATACTTTGAAGTTCTCATCCGTGCAATCGTGGAGAGAGGCGTTAGTTGTGTACTCAGCTTTCGATCATCAGTCACCAAAGTAGGTACAAGATCATCATATTAGATACTAACAATAATTAAAATGAACCATCATAAGATCGAACACCGTGATACCGCCTCGACAACGCGTAAATGTTAGTAGAATATTATAACCAATTTAGCAGTGAAGCGATGCAACGATCGTCATATCATACTACCAATAACACATGAGTGATAATATATACACATACGGCGTCATCGAACAGGAAAATATTGAACTCGCTGCTGATGGGGTTGGCGGTGCAGATGAAATATATACAGTTGAGTATCGCTCATTATCAGCTGTTGTCTCCGATATCGATACCACGGATCCAGAGCGGACTGATGAGGCTGTTACAAAGCACAATGATGTACTTCAACAGATTCTTCAGTATGATGATGGTCGGACGATTGTCCCGATGAGTTTTGGAATGGCATTTAAAAACGGACGAACGCTAAAGGGAGTTCTTCGGGGAGCACGGCGGGCACTACGCAGTGCATTAAATGATATTGACGGGACAGTCGAGTTAGGAGTGAAAGTCGTCTCAACAGGTGATGAGTCGATTGACCAATCATCACTCCGTACAGATCTTAGTGAACGTCTGTCATCAGTAAGCATCAATGCAACTGATGATGATCTATTCAGTGATAGATTAATCTTGAATCGATCATATCTTGTCGAACGCGCAGATCGATCTGTGTTTGATGAGACAATCGATGAAATCGAAGCGGACTATGGGAACGATGTGACGATTCAATATACTGGACCATGGGCGCCGTACAATTTCGTTGATATTCATATCGGCGCGGACCAGCAAGCGGGGAGAGGAGGTCGGTAGTGAATGTTAGTCGTTGATGATCTATTGATTAATCCATTCTTATCACTACTGGATATTCTTCAGACGATGGCACTTGATGAACTGTACGACACTGAGGGTATTCGTGATGAACTCAAAGAAAATCAACTGTTATATGAGATTGGTGAACGTTCTGAAGAAGAATATCGTGATCGTAAACAGGAACTCGAGTTACAGCTCAAATTAGCCGATGAAATTAAATCACAGATGGGAGATAAAATTGAGGTGAAGAAGTAATGTCACCAGATAAAAGTAATAATCGTGACAGCAGTGTCGATAATGACTCTTTCAATAGTGATACACAGTCGGGGATATTTCTTACAAAGACACTCAGTCGGCTTCAGACAGTCATCAAAGAACTCGCAGAAATTGAGCAACATGAGGATGGACATCGGCATCGAGCGGGGACACTCACCCGCGGGCGGGTTGCGATTAGCTACGACTATGACGTTTCTATCGGGATTGGCTCACAATTACAAACGGAGCCGAAAGCGGAAGTGAAAATAAATGATGTTTCTAGTGATATATCTGATAACAGCGAATTGCAGGCTGATTCCGCACAACCTGTTCCACATGTCAATGTTCGATCACAGGAAGATGGATTGGATGTCATTGCAGATTTGCCGGGGGTGGATGCAGAGATGGTTGATCTGCAGATCAGTGCAGATCGAGACGAGCTTATTGTCATCATTACTGATGAATCGAATGAAATCAGTGCTACAAAGCACGATGAAAGTCCCAACGCAAGCGAAGTGACACGCCGGGTTGGGATTCCAAGTGGGTTTCAGATTGATAATGTCCACTTTAATAATCATGTCCTCACTGTGCATCTTCACGAGGAACAGATATGAAGGAATTCGACTGTGTCGACATTGATGATTGTGAGTGTAGCAGTAATTACATTGATTACCACACCGACAGTAGAAAAGTAAATAATACTGAAATCAACATGAGAATCGAAATTGGAGAATAATATATGACAGATATGCATCAGCGAAAGGCAAAGCAAGCAATTAAAAAAGCGGAGCAAAACCGTGATAAGGCGCGTCGAAAACTGCTTCAGCAGCGTCAAAAGCTGGCACAGCGACGAAAAAAGAATCGACAACAATCCAGAGAGGCACAGGGTCGTAATGATGATTCAATAAATAGAAATCCCTCAGTTTATTCAACTGTTCCAAAGCAAAAAACGAACAAGCAGAACGCAGCTCGAAACGCTCACTCAACTGTCCCCACAGCACCGCAGTATTCACAGATTCCCCCAAGTGACCGACTCTTTGGTCTTCGGTTCTACCATGCTGAGGAATCTATTGACCCTAACGATGGTAAGTGATCCAAAGCCAACACGCTCTCAGGGTGATCTCGCGGAGATGCTTGAGATGTTGCTCGATAAAGGCGTTGTAGTAAATGCTGATGTTGCGGTTAGTATCGGTGATACCGAATTACTTGGTATCGAGCTTCGAGCAGCAGTTGCATCCTTTGAGACCGCTGCGGAGTATGGACTTGAATTTCCAACAGGAACCGACATGAGTCGTGTCAAGAACGCTGCAAATGTAGATGATAACTCTGAGATCGGCATCGACACAGGTGCAACGGCGGAGTCCAAGATGAGTGCAGAGCATTCCGGCAGATCAAACAACTCATCAGCTAAGCCAGATGCTGCTGATTCAGTGACGGTATCGGAGTCAGGGGAACATGCAATGGAGTCCTCAAGAAGAGAACGCGGTGGCGGTGACGGTGAACACGACTCAGACTCAGACTCAGACTCAGACTCAGACTCAGACCCAGAACGTGAGTAAAAATGGAACTCACACTAGATAATGGGGACAGCGATGTCAGCGGTGGTATTGTTGCGCTCGTTGTGAGTGTCGTTGAGTTACTGATTGAGGCGCTCGAACAAGAAGCGGTAAGACGAATGGAGTCTGGGAATCTGTCGGATGCTGAAATTGAGCGATTAGGACAACAACTCCAGGCACTTGAGACAGAAGTTGAGCAGCTCAAACAACGCGAAGAGATTGACGATGATGTGACTGAATTCAAACGTGATCTGGATGACCTGGTTCGGAGCGCAGTTACACAACCGCACACACAACAGAGTGATGAAATGACAGAAACGATGGAATCAGATGAGTTTAGATCAATATTCGACAATATACAGGTTGAGGATCCATCCTCAAATGATACCCAGTCACGATAATTGGGTGTGGAACCACAGAATATGATTGAGCAAACAAATAAGATAGGTTAGTATACAGGAGAGACAACAAATAGACCTATGCGGACAAAAGGACACGCATAATTAAATAAAATGCATCAATGACTGATGATTCACTTTCCACCGCCGATGAGAGTAACAGCAGGGAAGGCGAGCCACAGGCAGACTCAATATCGAATGACGTTGATAACGGACGGTACATCTACTGCTTAGTCGATTCAGCGTCACAGGCGTCTGGTTCTTTATCTGATGATAAAATTGAGGTAGACGGAATCGACGGATCATCACCGGTGACTACCCATATAAATGGGGACGTTGTTGATTCAACTGGTCGTGTCGGTGCTGTCGTGCATTCATGTACGCAGACATATGAAGCACCGAAATTAGCCACCGTGCAGCAACGGATACTGAGCCATCAGCAGGTCGTTGATGCCGCTGGGTCGGTGTATGGCACACCGCTTCCTCTTCGATTTAATACAGTCTTCGAAGGTGGTGATGAGAGTGTTCGAACATGGGTGCATGATAATTATAATCAGATATATTCAGCGCTAACAAGGCTGTCTGAAACATGGGAATATCGGATCGGGCTTATTTGGGATGCAGACCAGTTTGAATCAGTGATAGCTGAAACTGATGAAGAGTTACAGCGAATTGAAGATCAACAGACGACCGCAGGCGAAGGAAAAGCATTTTTACTAGACAAGCAGTATGAGCAACGACTCGCCACGCTGCGCAACGAACGCCGGGAGGAATTAATTAAGACATTACAGGCAGGTGTTGAGTCACTTGCGGTAGAAATGACTAACCAAGGCAGTAGAGATGTCGACATTGGTGGATCGAGTGGTCGTGATACTGCTGCATCGGGTCATGAAGATGCAGGTGGCACCACCGGAGAATTAATCGAACGAGTAGCTATTCGGATACCGGCGGATGCAGAGGATGACCTTGGGGACCAGTTGGACGAATTTGTCGAACGCGACGGTGTCAGTGTAACTTTCACAGGTCCGTGGTCACCGTACACGTTTGCACCGAATATTGGATAGTTACACGTACTGATACCATTCGATTTGATTTAAAAGCGTATGAAACCAACAAAAAATGATACACACGCGATTGTTGAGTTTATTGATGTGTTGCTTCGAGAGGGTGCAATCATTCAGGCAGATGTGATTATTACTGTCGCCGATATCCCACTTATTGGAGTTAGTCTTCGAGCGGCAATCGCCGGAATGACGACAATGACAGAATATGGAATATTCGAAGAGTGGGATGCTGCCCACAGGACACGGACAGAACGGTAGATGCTGGTTTATACTTAAGATAATTGTATTAAATTAATGATTATTTTTGCCTAATCGATGAGTCATATCTAATTCCATCCTTCTCCCGTTGGTGATACGATCTAAGGGCTGAGTGTGGATGCAGCGTTGGATTATCTATCAGGCAGCCCCATCGTTTGTTGATATAGTTCGAGTATTATTGTGCTAGCTCATATACTGAGTAAGAATGACGAAACTGAAGACTATACATCTTCCTCGATCTGATCATAAGGAGACGATTACTGACAGTAGTGTGAGTGTGAGTGTGCGTTTTTTCTGAAGAGCACAGCATATCACTCAACCGCCAGACTGTGTCGAAGTATGGACTCAACGATTGTACTTTTATACAAATCACATGAATCAACAAACGCATGAAAGAGATAATTGATACAGATGATGCACCTGCCGCAGTCGGCGCATACAGTCAAGCAGCAACAAATGGTGACATACTTATCACAGCCGGACAATTGCCGATGACAGCCGATGGTGAATTGCTCGATGAAGCCTCCGTTGCAGAGCAGACCACACGGTGTCTTGAAAACATTGCTGCAGTTCTTGAATCAGAAGACCTCACAGTTGCAGATATTCTTAAGACAACTGTCTTCCTTGACGATATTGGCGACTTTGATGCGTTTAACGAGGCTTATAGTTCATTTTTCGATTCAGATCCACCGGCTCGAAGTGCTGTTGGTGTTGAAGCTGTACCAAAAGGCGCAGCCATCGAGATTGAAGCGATTGTAGCTGTTGAATGATGGTTACAATATAGATTATTTATGTCAAACAACGTATACGAATACAATGCTGAGTCATCTCGGTTTAATTAACAATTACTGAGACAGTATGTCATTGAAGCGTGATCAGCAAGGAGGCACGTATTTGCGGATAGCTGGACATACTGGTGAAGTGCCTTGGGGACAAGCGCCAAGCCGAGGCTTCATCGTTTTAGCTCAACACCGCACCCGCACCCGCAGGCGAATTTCAGTCAACTCCTCCCGACCTCAATCTTCTCGTTTTCGCTGAGGAGTCGGCTGAAAGTAACACCCGAACACGCAGTGCGCTGTGTCCGTGGGAGCAGGAGTCGGGGCCTCTCCTCCACCAGCCCCCGGTGAAACCCCCGTCCCGTCGCACCGCCAGTTGCGGATGGTGAGAGAGGCCACATTTCCAGACTGTCGCAGCCAGCAGTGGATGAAGATCTTTAACCCGTCTGTGAGGTTTTCTGACTGCATCTCTTGAGAAGATATAGACATGTAGCCTCATAACTTAACTGAACTGTTCATGTCGGCTTCACCCACGGTCACGGGGTCACATCAGTACACAGTATCAAAGCCCCGACTCCCGACTCCGAGGCACTCGCCTTGATTCTGTAGAATTGAGTTTGGTATATTTTACTAGAAGAGTCCAGTGATATCTCCATCAGCGCTGATATCCATATCTGCTGCCGCAGGATCAGCAGGAAGACCAGGCATCGTCAGCACATCGCCGGTGAGTGCAACAATAAACCCAGCACCAGCAGACGGGTAGAGCTTTCGAACAGTAAGAGTCCATCCAGTTGGTGCGCCTTTTTCACTGGCGTCATCAGTTAGTGAGTGGAAGGTTTTTGAGAGACATACTGGAACCGTATCAAATCCGAGTTCACGCATGTGTTCGATATCATTCTCAGCCTCTGTAGAGTAATTGACGCTTCCAGCACCGTATATTTCGGTCGCAACAGTCTCAATTTTCTCCTTGATTGTTGCATCAGCCGGATACAGATACTCGAAATCATCTGGATTACTTGATTCAACAGCATCCATAACACGTTCTGCGAGTTCAACACCGCCCTCGCTACCCTCCGCGAAGACCGTGGACGCTGCAGCTTCGACGTGGAGATCATCTCGACAGTGATTAAGGACAGTTTCAATCTCAGCGTCAGTATCATCCGGGAAGCGATTGACCGCGACAACGACCGGAACGCCAAACTTCTGTAGATTGGTGACGTGTTTGTCAAGATTTGCGAATCCTGCTTTCAGCGCATCAGCGTCGGCTTGATTGATTGTATCGATATCTGCCGGCCACATGTCGAGACCGTGGTATTTGAGCGCACGAACAGACGCGACGAGGGTGACTGCATCAGGAGTCATATCACCAAGTCGACAGACAATATTCATGAATTTCTCTGCCCCGAGATCAGAGCCGAATCCAGCCTCAGTAACGAGGTAATCACCCATACCGAAGGCGGCTTTATCAGCAATGAGTGAGTTAGTCCCGTGTGCGATATTCGCAAACGGACCACCGTGTACGAACGCAGGCGTTCCCTCGATGGTTTGGACGATATTTGGTTCGATGGCATCGCGAAGCAGCATGGTAACCGGACCAGTTGCATCAATATCGTCGACAGTGATTGGTTCCCCATCATTTTCATATCCGATGATAATTCGACTAATACGCGCTTTGAGATCCTCAAGACCACTTGATAAACAAAGGACAGCCATTAATTCGGAAGCAGCCGTTAGGAGGAATCCATCTTCGCGTGGGGTGCCACCACCCTCGCCACCAAGTCCAACGACCGTTTCTCGGAGTGCACGATCATTCATATCAAGTGCTCGAGGCCATGAAATGTCATTGACATCGACATCGAGCTCATCACTTTGAGATAGTTTCGCATCAAGCATCGCCGCAATAAGATTGTGTGCAGACGTAAGCGCGTGTAGATCACCGGTAAAATGAAGATTGATCTCCTCCATCGGGAGCACTTGAGAATATCCGCCGCCAGCTGCCCCTCCTTTCACACCAAACACTGGTCCAAGTGACGGTTCACGAATAGCGATCATCGCTTCTTGATCGAGATGATTCAGCGTTTGTCCTAATCCAACAGTTGTTACAGTTTTTCCTTCACCCATTGGTGTTGGCGTCATTCCGGTTACCAACACAAGATTATTTTCTCGGGTTTGAGCTTCCTCACGGAGATTATCAACAGCATCGTGTGACAGTTTTGCTGTGTACTCACCATAATATGAGAGATCGTCGCTCCCGAGATCCCATGGCTCAAGCAAATTCCAAATAGGAGTCATATCTGCATTCTGTGCAATCTCATAGTCTGTCGGAAATCCGCTATCCTCGGTATCGCTTGCTTCGTCTGTCATCTACCTCAAGATTCAATCATCACTGCCTAAGAGTGTTGGCGAAAGTTACAGAACAAACAAAAACGAGTTTATCGCTCCTATTTCTACCACGTCATGTAATACATCCTAGATAATGAGTATAATGGAGTATGCAAGTGCAGTATCAACAATGAGGTGACGCACGGAGGCGACAATGTAATCACGGGTCAATCAACGATACGTGGTATGGACTATCACGAGGCTGCCGACGTACTCACTGGACTACAACAACGTCGGCCAAAACTTGGGGTCGAGACAACCACACGAATGCTTGCACATCTTGATGACCCTCACGCTTCAATCGATTGCGTACAAATCGCTGGATCGAATGGCAAAGGAAGCACTGCGCGTATGCTTGAACAGATTCTTGATGATGCCGGTCTTCGAGTTGGACTGTTCACTTCACCTGGATTGAACGGGTTTCGCGAGCAAATTCGTGTTGAGGGACGAACAATCGCAAAGCAGCATGTAAGTAAATATGTTGAACGGCTGAACCCGTGTCTTGAGACACTCAGAGCTGATAATGATGAGCCAACACATTTCGAAGCGCTCACTGCCGTTTCGCTCGCACACTTCGAGGCGATGGATGTTGATATTGCCATCTTAGAGGTTGGTATTGGTGGTCGATATGACGCAACAAGTGCTGTTGACCCGATTGCAAGTGCGGTGACAAGTGTGAGTCTTGAACATACGGAATTACTGGGTGAGACCGTCGATGTGATTGCGCGTGATAAAGCACAAGTCGCCCCGAAGGAAGCGCCTCTAATCACCGGAACAACGGGTGATGCACTTGCTGCGATTCGTGAAGAGACAGATGTGATTACCGTTGGAGGTGGAAGTGGAATGGAAGTGGAGATGGAGATAATAACTCTGAGGCGGATATTGTAGCGACGGAAACAGGGATGCCCTCTCCAATTGAGAGTGCTGTTTCAATCGTTGGTCCTGAGTGGGCAGTTGAAACACATACTCCACTTGTCGGGGCTCATCAAGCGACTAATGCGGGAATCGCCGCAGCGCTTGCTCGACAGGTGCAAGATGTCTCGACTGAAGCTATCGAGACAGGATTACGCGGGGCAACGTGGCCGGGTCGATTTGAGCTGATGTCGCATGATCCCCGCGTCGTTCTTGATGGTTCGCACAACCCCGGGGCGACAGCAACACTTGGATCATTACTGGAACGATATGAATATGATGAGCTACACGTTGTCTTCGCTGCGATGGAAGACAAAGATCATGAGGCAATGGTGCACTCGCTGCCTCCAATCTCAACTGCGTACGCAACAGAGCCAGCTGTCGACCGCGCAGAGAAAGCAGATACATTGGCATCTATTCTTGACGCAAATGCAGAAACGGTCGAAACCATCCAGTCAGTTCCCGAGGCGACAGAGGAAGCAATCGAGGCAGCTGGAACTGAGTCGGGTGCTCTTGTAGTGGTAACGGGATCATTATATGCTGTTGCAGAGGCTCGTGACCGATGGACACGATTAGTTGTTCCTATCAACCAGTCATCGGATGTCGCTGCTGGCGTTGATGATGTAAAAACTAACAGTAATCAAACAAGGAATCGAGTACACCCAGCGTACGCAGAAGCAACATTTGAGACAGACACAACGGAGATAACCACACAATGCTTTCGAACGACTCTCCGCCCGACACAAGCCGAAGTGTTTGCCAGTCATGTCAATACCATCGGTGGATTTAGCCATCAAACAACAACTGGGAGTCCACAGAAGCTCACGGCGGTTGTTTTTGGAGGAACAACGAAAGAGTTGCGTTCACTTTCTAACTCGCTTGCTGATGCTGGCCACGGATTACGTTATCTTGGGACACAAATACAGCGACAACTCACAGAACCGGCATCTGCCTCTGTGTCTATGTCTAGACTTAGTGACACACGAACCACAGTAATGGGCATCTTGAATATTACACCAGATAGCTTCTACGATGGCGGTGAATACAATACAGTCGATGCAGCCATGGACCAAGCTAGTACAATGATTGATGCTGGTGTCGACATTCTTGATGTTGGAGGCGAGAGTACTCGACCTGGAGCAGAGCCTGTCTCTATTTCTGAAGAAATTGACCGAGTTGTACCAGTGATTGAGGCGTTGTCCGATTTAGCGGCACCAGTGTCCATTGATACGCGGAAGGCGGCGGTTGCCGATGCTGCGCTATCTGCAGGAGCTGATATCGTCAACGATGTTTCTGGGTTCGAAGACCCTGAGATGCCGTTTGTTGTTGCCGAGCATGATGCTGAATTAGTGCTTATGCACAGTCTCTCAGCACCGGTCGACCCTGATCGACGTGCAACCTACGATGATGTTGTTTCGGATGTTATGAATGAACTTACCGAGCAATTAGTCCGTGCTGAACGAGCAGGCATTCAGCGTGAGCAGATCATTGTCGATCCAGGATGTGGATTCGGGAAGTCACCAGCGGAGTCATTTGAATTGGTTGACCGGATTGGTGAGTTTGAAGCGCTGAGATGTCCCGTGTTAGTCGGACACTCGCGAAAATCAATGCTTGCAAGAATGAATCAGCCAAATGATGAACGGCTTTCAGCAACAATCGCGGTGACCACACTCGCAGCAGACCGTGGAGCCGATGTCGTGCGAGTGCATGATGTTGGAGAGAACGCGGCTGCAGTTCGGGCAGCCGCTGCCGCAAAGCAGCCACATCGGGCTGAAGACAATGACACAAATACAGATGATGCATAATAAGGGTAGATCGTGGTTATAGAATCCATATTTGAGCAACTGCTTGCAGGACCCGGGATTCTCCGCACTATTTGTGCATTCTTCATCGGCGTTGGTGGTGGGGGCGCTGTACAGTATCAGTATGGGCCGCGACTTGAGATTGCGCTTGACCGATCTATGACACAGCCACTTATTGCGAGTATATATGGATTCATTGCATTTGGTTTGGTCAGTTTAGCTATCGTGTACGCGTACACACAACTCGCCCAACTCAGCACTGGAATTGGAAGTATCACAAATATACTAGCAGCCGGTGGTATTGCCGCACTCATTATTAGCCTTGGAACACTCACTGGAGGCGGGTTCGCTGTGCTTGGGACTGGGTTGACTGAGACGATTGAAATGACCGATCCGTGGATCTCACTCGGAGTTATTACGGGCGTTGCTGCTGTTGGGTGGACTATACTTCCTGCCTTACTTGCTGCTGCTGTGTGGGGGATACCTGCAGCGGTTGGAATTGGTGGCTCTGTCCGAGTATGGATCCATGGACCAAATCAGTGAGCTATCAGTGCCTTTGAGCAATCAAGTACCTATGAGATAGCGTCCCGGAAGTTCAGTACGATATTCTAGGTTCATAGTAGATAAACACGATAGTGTTTGACATCCTCCTCAGCTTTTAGGCGGAGGAATCCTGAGCGTGAGTGTGAGTGTTGGAGATTTCAATTTTAGGGTTGCAGTCCCACCGAGCATCCAGACAGGAAGAATCTGAAGGGATGCTCGTGGACTGTGGCGAGTAGAGTGTAGTGGGACAGGACTGCTGGCGATGGGAGTGCCAAGCCCCGGTCCCCGGGACTCCACTCCTATCCTCCGTCATAGCGGACTCCCAGAGTTGGGTTTGCCTCGGGAACTCCAGCAGACCTCAACGACGGACACGGACACCGACACGGACTCGGAGTTCCTGTGAGTTGTGCTTCCAGCAGTCAACTCCAGTCAGTCAACTCCAGTCGAGTATTCTGTGAGAATACGCTGGTTATCGACTGGGTCCGATTCGATTATTGCTTGGTTGCTTGGCTTTGGGGCGGGGCGGGGCGGGGCAGGGCGGGCAGGCCGCCATCGGAGGATTCAGCAGAATCACTCTATTCTGGCTTGATTCGTCTCTTTCAGATGATTGCCTGCCGCTTGAAACGATGGATGGTGAAATCTCGGGCTGGCTCTCACACCGTGGACTGTTACTCGGGTGTCGGATTCATCCTATCCTGTCCTGTCCTGCGGCTCAAGACGCAGGTATTCTCCTTGATTCTCTATAACTATGCAAGATAGCTTCTGGTACTATTCGGTGAAACAATATTTATGAGATCCTGATATGTCAATTCCAGAGCGATCTATTTGAGTTCAGATTTCGTTTTACTTTTTTCAGACAAAATAACAGAATATTTAGATAAATCAAATTATATGATATTAGATTGTTACTCATCCAGCACAATGTAGATGGGATATATAAAATAGGGTATTATTTGTGATAACTCTATGCTATTGTGAGGTCGCCAATCTGCTCAGTCGCTACTTTCGACGTCTGCACCTCCGCCGACGTCCTGTGGATCAACGCCAGAAACAACTTCAACATCATCTGCGTCTTGTGCACGCTCAGCGAACTGCTCTGAGGAGAGTATCTCATATTCATTATCAAGTCCAAGATACACCGTATAACACATTAGCACCAGAATCACCGCGAAAGGAAGTCCAGTTGTGATTGATGCGGTCTGCAGTGCGCTCAGACCTCCACCGACGAGCAACGTCGCCGCCACGGTCCCCTCCGTAACTGCCCAGAAGATTCGTTGTGTCTTTGGAACATCGTGTTTACCACCAGACGTGAGATGATCAATAACGAGTGACCCAGAGTCTGAGGAAGTGACAAAGAATGTGATCACAAGCGTTGTTGCGATCAATCCTGAAGCTGCGCCAAGTGGGAACTGATTGAGCATCGCAAACATCGCAACTGTTTGTCCCTGATTCGCCACTGCAGAAGCAATACCGCCAGCACTTCGAAGCTCAACCCAGAGAGCGGATCCGCCGAATGTCGAAAGCCACATGAATGAGAACAATGACGGAAGAACGAGCACACCCATCACGAACTCACGAACAGTCCGTCCTTTCGAGATTCGAGCAATAAACATGCCAACAAATGGCGACCATGCAATCCACCAACCCCAATAGAAGATGGTCCAACTACCCATCCAGCCTTTCACTGTGTATCCACCTAATGCGGCTGCACCGCCAATTGTGCCGGTGAAGTAGCTCATATCAAGAATGTTTCCAAGATATGCACCAAATCCATCAGCGAATGTGCCAAAGATGTACACTGTAGGTCCGGCGATGATGAGGAATCCAAGAAGTCCAAACATCAGATACAAATTCAGCGTGCTTAAGCGCCGAACCCCATCATCAAGTCCTGCAGCCACAGAAGCGGTTGCAATGAGTGTGATTCCAGCAATAAGTAATACCTGTGGAACTGTCCCAGTTGGAATACTAGCCAATCCAAGTGTATCGCCAAGAACATATGAAAGACCAGTATTAACCTGCGATACACCAAGTCCAAGCGACGTTGACAGACCAAATAGCGTTGCGAAAACTGTTACAAGGTCAATTACGTGACCAGGCCATCCATAAATACGCTCGCCAAGGAGCGGCCAGAAGATTGATCTGAAAGTCAGCGGAAGTCCGCGATTAAATGAGAAGAACGCAAGACCAAGTCCGACAAGCGCATAAATAGCCCATGGATGAAGTCCCCAGTGAAAGAACGTTGTCGCCATTGAGGCAGTTGCGGCCGCGGCCGTTCCTCCAGCAACATCAAACGCAGGTGGAACGACCATGAAATCCGATGCGGAGCTACCGAAATGCCACATTGGTTCTGCAACACTGAAGAACATCAGTCCGATTCCCATTCCGGCACTGAATAACATCGCCATCCAAGAGAAGTCACTAAACTCTTTTTCAGCCTCAACACCACCGATTCGAATATTTCCGTATTTACTTGCAGCGAAATATATAACAGTGATGATGAACAGGTTCACTGAAGTGATATAGAACCATCCGAAATTGCCATTGACGAAATTGAAAATATTATTATAAACGCTCGCTGCCTGATCGCCAAGCGCGATTGTTGCTGCAACAAATGTAATAATCACCACAAGTGAAATAGGAAAGACAATTGGGTGAATATCAAATCCAAGGCGTTGGATATTGGTGTCGCCTGGCTCACGGTCGGAGTCAGGATGAAAGAGTTCAACCTGCAACCCATCGGACATCTCGTCATCTTTACTTGCCATACTGTACCTCCAAAATTATTCGTCCGTATTGTTGATTTGGTATCATCGTTCGAGTGTGTTGGAACATCTACAGGTGTGATCTAAATGATAGTGTGACATCACTTCTCCCAACGATTGTTGCTGAGAGTATTGTACTGACAATCACCAGATCACATCTCACACCAAGCCATCAAGCCATATGTTATACAAGCTCACTATTAGGCAACTGTTTATCTTTGATAAAACTTTGGCTTTTTAGCGTCTGAATTAGTTGATTTCGACATTCTCGCTGTTCGATACTATATGATTAGTATGATATCTCATATAGTGCAGGTGTAGTTTATATTGGTTATATCAAAACAATATCAACATACAGTTCATTCCATATCATTGTTAATATCTGTCATTAATTGTCACAGTAGCAGATTAAAAACTGCGACAATAATCCATTTTCACCAACCCTCACACTTTTATTATTACGTCAGTCACTGCATCGACATGGTAGAGTTGTTTGCGACACTTGCTGCAGGAGCTGTTGTTATTTTGTTTGGTGTTGGGTTAATTGCTTTATCAGGTGGTGATTTTGCTGTAGCCGGTGTCACGTTTCTCAGCGCCAGTATTGTAATCTATTTTAGAGAAACTCGGTTGATTGATGATACAGGTGGCTAACCAGTTCATATGAGCTGATCACTGGTTACTCTTTGATTACGCATCCGAGCAAGCATTTCTATCATAAGAGCACTGGAGCTAGCGGGTCTATGAGAGTTCAGTCGAAACATGCCTGAATCTTCTCATGTTTTAAGATATACATCAGTATGAAGATCAACACATTGATTATAGTACTATTCAGATATTATCTGCGCTCATTCGGTGAGTAATCACAGGCGTCGTTGATGATCGGAAAACTTTCTCTGCGGTTCCACCAATAAGTGACCCAACCTTTCCACGATATGCTGACCCCATTGCAATAACGTCGATATCTGCCATCTCGGCGTAATCAGTGATTTCCTCGCTTGGAGATCCAGTCCGTGTCACTTCTTGACAGGTAACATCATGAGCCGCTGCTAACTCGCAGGCTTCTTCAAGTACTTTCTCGGCATACTCACCGTATTCTTTTCGAACTTCCTCTTCGTTATCACGGATTGACAGCGCACGCGGAACACCAGGCAGATCAATGACGTACAACGCATGAACCTGAGCATCAACAGCGGCAGCTAGTTCAATTCCGTTTGTCGCTCCTTTTTTAGCTTCATCACTCCCATCATATGGAATTAAAATGGTATCATACATTTTCGATTCAATCATACCGATATGGCGCATTCAATAATAACCTTCCGCAGGTACCCCAGAAAATAAATAATTTTGATCAAATCAATTTGTTCACTCTCAAACACAGGGGCGATGAAAACGAATATCAGATTTGCCTTTCAGATCGTATCGTTGAAACTCCCGAGCACTCAGTGTGCATGTTAGATTGTCACTCAACAGTTGCGTGTGACATCTTGCACCGGATATCCAGCAGATTCGATCGCATCAACGATTGTGGCTGCATGCTCAGCACCACTTGCCTCAACGGTGAAGACAAGATATGCCTCACCGACAGCAAGATCAGAAACAGATCGATCATGACGGACATTATGAATATTCGCTTGCTGGTCAGCAATGATACCTGAGATATCAGCCATCTTACCAGGATGGTCATTAATCCGTACCCGAAGGCGGATCCGTTGACGACGCTGTGTCAATGCATGGACCAGGACCGTTTGGAGACCTGTCATATCTAGATTCCCGCCGCAGAGAAGTGGCACTACAGTCTCATCGCGTACATCAATATGATCACTCAACATTGCTGCAACAGAAGCCGCACCAGCGCCTTCAACGACCTGCTTTGCACGCTTCATCAACAAGAGGATTGCCCGAGCAATTTCGGTATCAGACACGGTCACAACTTCATCAACGTTTGTTTCAATCAGTTGAAGAGTCCGATCTGAAATTCCGCCGGTAGCAATCCCATCAGCGATAGTGTCGACTTCATCAAGCGTCACTGGAATTCCCTTATCCAGGCTTTCATGTACTGTTTCTGCACCGGTTGCTTGCACACCAATAATCCGTGTTGATGGTGAAAGATGTTTGATCGCCGTTGAAACGCCGCTAATGAGTCCTCCACCACCAATGGGGACAATTACCGTGTCAGCGTCGGGTTTGTCGTGATACATCTCAATTCCAAGTGTCCCCTGACCGGCTATAATATCGGTATCGTCATACGCGTGCACGAATTCTGCATTACTTTCCTCAACGGCAGCTTTTGCATGAGCCATTGTCTCCTGGAAATCCGTGCCGATGAGTTCAACAATTGCACCGTAGGACCGTGTTGCATCCACTTTCGCCTGCGGGGCACTTTCTGGCATATAAATTGTCGCATCTGCACCACACTTTGTTGCTGCGAGCGCAACACCCTGTGCGTGATTTCCGGCACTCGCAGCAACAAATGAATCAGCACCTGTTTTGACAGCCTGAGTAATCTTGTTATATGCTCCACGGGTTTTGAATGATCCCGTCCACTGGAGATGTTCCATCTTAAGATACACCTCCGCATCAACAAGGTCACCCAGTGAAGTGCTCACTTCAACGGGTGTAGATTTAACAACTGTTTCATCATCAAGTCGTTCGCGTGCCTGCTCAATGTCAGAATAGGTGATTGGAAGCGACTTTTCTGTGCTATCGCCACTGCGATTATCGCCTGTGCCCGGTGGTGCCGATGTCATCTGTGTATTTTGGGGGTAATTATGATCGCTGGTTATCGGATAATCTTCTCTCGTTCTTGATCAAACAGTGGTTCATCACGCACTGTGGCTTCGTAGCTTTCACCTTCACACTGTATTTGGACATTGGTGCCGGCGTCGGCGTACGCTGTCGGGAGGTATGCATATACAATTGATTCACCAATCGAATATCCAAAGTCAGCAGCTTGTACATATCCAATCGCGTCACCACCACCATGAATCGGGCGACCACTCGAAAGGATGTCCGTTGAATTATCGAGAGTTATTGGTGTTAGGATACTATCGATTCCTTCGCGACGGTCAGCCTGAACACCCTCTTTACCGATGAAATCAGTTTCAAGATCTACAGCAAATGAGAGCCCCGCTGCATCCGGCGTTGCTCCGGTATCAATATCAGTGCCCCACAGCGCGTAGCCCTTCTCAAGACGCATCGACTCTAGTGCCCCGGCACCCATCGGTCGAACGTCAAGATCTTGTCCCGCTTCCCACAGTGTTTCCCAAAGTCGTTCGCCATACTCGACAGGAGCCCATAATTCCCAGCCAAGTTCACCAACGTATGATACACGCAGTGCTGTAACCGGTACCTCACCGACATACATCTGCTTTGCGCTGAAATACGGGAATCCGTCATTTGAGACATCCGCGTCCGTAACTCGCTGTAATAATAATCGAGACTGTGGACCCCATAGACCAATCGTGCTTTTAGCACCCTCCTCAACGTGAACTGAAACAGTTTCAGGTGCGTGTTCCCGAAGCCACGTTCCATGCACACCAGGTGAACTGCCACCGCCGGTAGTTACCATATACTGTTCATCATCAAGACCAACGACGGTGATATCCGCAAGGATACCCCCACCTTCGTTCAATAATAATGAGTATCGAACATCGCCTGGGTCAACAGCAACATCATTGCTACACATTCGTTGGAGATATGACTCAGCATCAACACCCTCTACCATGATGCTGCTGAAGGAGGTCATATCAAACATTGAAACTGCATTGCGGGTATGTAGATGTTCGGCTCCTGTAATCGGGGATCGATTGATGCTTTCCCAGCCGTCCTGCTCTGGAATTGCCTCATCATACTCAGCAACGAGATCAGTGTTAGAGTCATACCACTGCGAGGTCTCCCACCCGCCTGATTGATAGAATTCTGCACCTAATTCTGCTTGCTTATGTGAGAATGGGCTTGTCCGGAGACCACGGTGTTCGCTTGGCTGCCATCGCGGTTCAACGATACTATAGACTTGTTGATAGCGCTTTGCTCCTTTATCAACGAAGTACTCGGGTTCGCCGACGTGTGGGGCAAATCGTCGGACATGAATACCACTCGTGTCAACAAGAGTATCATCTAGTCGAGGCACACCGTTTTCCATCCATTCAGCAACAATACGACCATATCCACCGGAGTGTGTCCACCAAATTGCAAGTGCACTCCAAAGACCGTCAACCTCAGCTGTTGGTCCGACTGCGGGCATTCCATCGGGAGTGAACACAAAGATTCCGTTCTCTGTTGCTGCATACTCTGCATCTGCTGTTGCCGGAAGGAGTTCATCAAATGCTTGTTTGGCTGATTTTTCACGGTTAGGATGTGTTGGCTCCTCCCAGTGTTCGCGAGTAAAGCCACGGACTGATGCCTGCGAGTCTTCGGTATTCGTTCCCATAGACTGAGGATTAACCGAGAGTGTTTCGTGATTATACGATCCTAATCCAATTGCATCCCCGTGGGTGCGGAAATAAAGTGAATTGTCCTGATCGCGACCAACAGGACGATTCGGACCTTCACTCATGTGCTCCTGAATATCACGGTTTCCTGGAATCTCAAGTCCCTCAGTGTTTGCACCGATATTCGACTCTGTCGTTGCGAGTTCAGCCATTGGCTCAGTAACGACATATTGATGTTCAACTGGAGCGATCGGGAGATCAACGTCTGCTAATTGTGCGGTTTGATATCCCCAGTTGTTTGTTGCAATCACACAGCGGTCACACTGAATCCGACCTCTATCAGTTTCGACAGCTGTAATCCGTCCATCTGTCACAGTGAGGTCAATGACTTCGGTATCACCGTAGAAGTCAGCTTCCGATTGTTCAATGTACCACTGTAAGGCTGCGATTCCATCAACTCGACCATCAGTCGGTGAGTAGTAGCCGCCAAGAATCTCATCTTCATTTATTAATGGGAGATATTCAGTGACTTCTTGTGGTGAGAGTAACTGCGGCTCTGGGAGTCCGTATGATGTTGCCCACTCGACCCGACGACGGAGGAAATCCATCCGGTCCTCACTACGAGCGACTTCGATCCCACCGACCTCATCATAAACACCAGCATCTGAAAGGAGTCGACTTGTATAATGTGCCGTCTTTGTTTGCAATTTTGACGGTGACGTCTGAAACATAATTCCTGGTGCATGCACCGAGGACCCACCAGTGACCGGTAATGGTCCCTGGTCAACAACAGTGACATCCTCGGCACCAAGTTCACTCAGATGATACGCAACGCTACATCCAACAGCACCAGCCCCGATAATAACGGTCTGTGACCGGCTAGGAAGAATTGAATCTGACGTGTTCATTTATTTCGTCTGTCGATGATTCTGTCAGAAGTATAAAGACAACGATGATACCGAATTTACCGATTGAGCTATGATCATTAAAACTCGGGGTGACAGTTTGGTAAGACGATGAGTCGGTCACATCGCTATCGGTGGATTGAGCGAGATTCGAGAAGACGAGAACGGCAACGGTGAGTCTCGAAACTGGGGTAAGCGTGGAAACAAGAACAGGGACAAGAAGCTCCACGGGTGGGAGTTCGACCGCTTTATTATATTGCTCGAATACAAAGCTGAAGAACACGGCATTCTCGTTGACCGCAAAGTGAGCGAGACACCTCAAAGACGTGTTCGTGTCGTGTTGTGGGCGGAAGCGTAAGGCAAATTGTGTGGAGCGGCGATGAACGCGGACGCGGACGTGAATGGGGCAGGAGCAGGAGCGGTGAATATTCGCAGATAGATGACCCAGAATCCTCCGCCCCCGACTCCGACGGAGAATATAACTAACGGTCGGTTGGGTTGGCACGGTTAGTACCCTTCCCATTCAATCAAACCTCTGCCTCTGGGTCGTTCCACCTGAGGGAACAGGTGGTTGCGAATCGTAATACTCCAGCTGTCGGGAATCCTCGCCAACAGGCGAGGAGGATGTCAATGCAAATGTTAGATATCCAGACGCACTACTTCCCAATTTTCAAGCAGTGATCTAAACAACTGATAAAGGTGATTTAAGATAGTTTACCAGCGGTCACGACGACCGTCAGATAGCTTACTCCGAGACAGTTCACACGAGTGGTTCTTCGCGGACTGTCGCAGCATACCGGTCGCCCTCAAATAGGATTTCAACGTCAGTTCCTGGCTCGGCATACTCTGGCGGAAGATAACTGTAAGCCACGCAGGCACCAACGGTGTATCCGTACTCAGCACTGTGGACATATCCAAGCGTCTCATCGTCATCGACACCGAATACTGGTCGATTATCAAGGATGGATGCATCTGAGTCATCAAGAGTCATACAAGCAACTTGTTTTGCACGCGTGCCCCCATCAGCTGCAGTGGCTGGCTGGTTCTGTTGCTGTCGTTGTTGAGGCTTGATTGAATCCTTACCAATAAAGTCCGTGTCAAGATCAACAGCCCATCCAAGATTTGACTGATACGGTGTGTGTTCCGTGTGGAGATCCTCGCCCCACAGGCGGAAGCCTTTCTCAATACGGAGTGCATCAAGAGCACCATTACCATATGGGCGGATCCCGTACTGATCGCCCGCATTAAGTAATATTTCCCAGAGCTGTTCGCCATACTCCGATGGGGTGTATAATTCCCAGCCAAGTTCGCCAGCATATGATACCCGTAATGCGGTCACTGGAACATTCTTTACATAGAACTGCTGACTGGTGAAGAACGGGAAGGCATCATCTGAAAGGTCCACGTCTGTAACCTCTGAAAGGACTTTTCGTGCGTTTGGTCCAGTGCAAACCATCGCTGCGAGGCTTGAGGTTGCATCGTTGACAATGACACCCTCTGGAGCGTGGTTACGAACCCACGAGACATGGTTATTTCCGACTTCACGACCCGTTGTAAGGATTAAATAGCGATTTCTATCAGTTCGAGTTACAGTAATGTCAGCACGCACACCACCGCCTTTGTTGCACATTAGCGTGTATTTCACCTCACCAATATCGAGACTCATATCATTCGTACAGAGTCGCTGGATGAACGCGCCGGCACCGGATCCTGCAACCTCCATTTTGTTGAATGAAGTCATATCATGCAGTCCGACGTTTTCACGAACATTCAGAGCCTCTGCACCCTCAATTGGCGACCAGTATCTACCTTCCCAGCCGTTTCGTTCTGGGATTTCATCCGCATACCGGTCAACAAGATCAGCATTGGACTCAAACCATTGTGGTTCTTCCCACCCAGCTTCAGCCCACAGTTCGGCATCAAGCTCCTTATGTGAGTGATACATTGGTGTCCGACGGATATCACGCTGCATGTCAGTCCATACCCATTTTGGATGCATCACATTGTAGACAACGCGGTATTCCTCAGCACCAATATCGCGGGCAAAGTCCCAGCTACCCTCATGTTCATCGAATCGGTTGACATCACAATGAGAGACGTCCATTGGACCATCATCAAGCCGGGGAACACCGTTTTCCATCCACTCTGCAAGCGCCTTTCCAGCACCACCAGCGTGGGTCACCCAGATTGCAGCAGCAGTCCAGAGACCTTCATACTGTTCGACAGGGCCCATCACAGGAAGCCCATTCGGCGACTCGGCAAACATACCATTGTATTTGAATTCTAACTCTGAGCCGTCGGTCGCCGGCAGTAGCTCATCGCTTGCCTGTCGAGGAGCCTTGTGTGGTCGGTCTGGATGCGTGGCAGTGTTCATGTGCTCTTCGGTAAAGTCATGAATTGACCCTTGCTCGCCGTCAGGATCGTTTGTGCCTAACTCCTGTGGGTCAGGGACGATTGGGTCATGATTATACGACCCAATGCCGTATGAATCACCGTGCGTCCGGTAGTACATTGCATTATCTTGATCGCGTAGAATCGGTCGGTCAGGACCAACTAACAAACGTTTTGCTTTCTCACCGGAAACGTTCTTATAGTTATCGAAAAGCGGGTGATCAGTGATATCGACATCATTATTCGACAGTTCATCGAGCGACTCTGTCATCGTGTATTGATGTTCGACTGGTGTGACTGGAATATGAACATCAAGTTTCTCACCAAGTTGACGAGCCCAGATATTAGTCGCAACAACGACCTCATCACACTCAATCCGACCGTTTTCGGTCTCAACTGCTGTGATTGAATTGTCTGTGATTTCGACATCTTCTGTCCGAGTGTGCGGGACAAACTCTGCACCGCGGTCGATTGCCTCACGAGCCAGCGCATCACATGCAATGACACCAGATACCTGCCCATCGGTTGGTGAGTAATAACCACCAAGAATCTGGTTTTGATCGACAAGTGGTAGCCGTTCTGTTACCTCCTCAGGCGAGAGGATTTGTGGATCTGGAATCCCCCATGCCTTTGCGTGTTCGACACGCCGCTGAAGAAACGCCATTCGTTCTTCACTACGTGCGACTTCGATCCCACCGGTTTCATTGTACGCTTGTTGCCCGTCGGCGCCCTCAAGATCTGAGTAGAGGCTCCGACTGTAATTAGCAAATTGTGAGAGTTCTTTTGACTCCGCAGTCTGGAACATGATACCTGGTGCGTGCGTGGAGGACCCACCTGTTGTCGGCATCGGACCTTGGTCTACTACAACAACGTCATCACGACCAAGTTTTGTGAGTTGGTAAGCAATATTGCAGCCAACAATACCGGCACCAACGATGACTGTACCAGCTGATTCGGGAATACTATCACTCGGATCCATATATCGAAATGTGACGGTGCAGCGCACAAATAGATGTTGCAAATATATCGCTCTTACACAAAATAACAAGTATCTGTTATGATAAATAGAATAAATTTTATTATTCTACCTGTGATTGGAGTACCAACTCATACAATAGGTGCGTGAGTGCCGATTACTATTCTCACCAGAGCATCTAATATCTTCATTCTTCAAAGATAGTATCTTATAGATATTGTATGCTTCATTTAAACACACGATTGACACACTGAAACCTACTCACGTGGAGTGACATCATGATCACGAACAGCATCAAGCAATGCGCACAACTCATCAGTTGCTTTATCGAGTAATTCTGCTCCTAATTCAGCACTCGCTTCACGGGGGTCTCCAACAACGCCATTATCGGTAAACTCATTTGAATCAACAGCAAGGTTGACTTTGCCCTGCCAATCACCCCATCCATCAGTTGCATCTGTTGCTGCTTCCGTAAGACGGTCAGTATGTACAGACTCCGGACGAGTGTGCTCTAGTAGTGACGTCTCAATTGGTCCTGCATGTCCCATCGAAGAAGTGTGATCTCCAATAGCCTCAAACCAAGTAAACGGGACCGCATATGCATTGTCATGACGAATGATCTGTGCGGTGACAGCTTTGAGTGCAGGTATATTGCCGCCATGTCCATTGACGATTACGACATGATTCCACCCATGACTGGCAAGACTATTCACAATGTCCCGGACATACTGACGAAAAGTCATTTCATCTGTCCAGAGTGTCCCGGTGAAGTTACGATGCTCTTCAGCAATGCCGACAGGGATTGATGGGGCGACCATGACCGAGTCAGAATATTCCTCAGCGGCATTGCTTGCGATAGATTCAGCATCAAACATATCGGTTCCAAGGGGGGCATGGGGACCATGTTGTTCGGTGCTTCCAATTGGAACTAACCCAAGATTTGTATCGATTGTCTCAAGATCGGTCCATGTCTCATCCTCAATATGCATAGTGATACTGCGGATGCAGGAGTTAATTACTCTGGGAAGTTGCGAGCATGCTATGGCGGTTATGATATATCAAGTGAGATTAATTATTATATTAATATCATGATCACGGACTGATGACCGTCCAGAAGTTTTTGTCGCCCACGGTGTTGAAGTTAATATGGGAGTCGAACCGGCGCGACACAAAGTTACGACGCGTCAACTTGGTCAAACGCCAGCAAGGGATGTCTCAGTAACAGTCCATCGCTATTGCGGCGGCGATGGTCCCACAGTCTACGTCCAAGCCGCACAGCATGGAATCGAACTCAACGGTCCTGCAGCCCTTCGTCGACTACATGATCGATTATGCGATATGAAGCTGGCAGGGACGGTGATTGTTGTTCCAGTCATGAACCCATTAGCGTTTGATACTCGATCATATGCAACACCAGATGAATATGATTCACAGTATCCAAATGTAAATCGAGTGTGGCCAGGAGCCGACGATGGAAGTTTTCAACAACGGATTGTAGCTGAATTATGGCCATTAGCAGTTGATGCCGACGCTGCAATTGATCTACACACAGGAACTCCCTCGATGCTCGAACATGTTCGCGTTGTAGAGAATGATGATGAAGCAACCGCATTAGCAACCGCTTTTGGGACGAACTATCGGCTCATCGGCGACGGACCAATAAGTAATGAGTCCACTGGAGAGGGGTCACCTAAGCTGGCGAATGAAGATAATACCTCAGACGCTGATGATAATATACACACGACACAAAATGGAGAAAGCGGTGGATATCCACAGTCTGTAGAAACATTTCGAGTTGCAATGACACGTGCTAATGTTCCAACGATTACCGTTGAACTTGGAAATAGCCGCACTATTGATCGTTCTGTCGCCGAACGCGGAGCTATCGGCGTCTGTCGGGTACTAGAACACCGTGGAATGCTCACTGCGTCGGGTGTGTTAGCTGATCAGCTCCCAGAACCACCAACACAACGTCAGCTCAATGATGATATTCCGGTCTCTGTGACGCCGGCATCCGGTTTGTTCGAACCGGCAGCCAACTGTACTGTCGGATCCGAAGTTACTGATGGGCAAAGACTTGGTGTGGTTTATGACCCAACGACATTCAAAGAACAAGCAACGATTACCGCACCTGAATCAGGTGTCATCTACTCATTATCTCACGGCGGGACAGTCTTTGCTGGTGAACGTGTCGCAAGTGTCGCAACCCCTGTAGAGAGCACTACAAGTATAGATACTTGAATGCCTTCATAGTTTATCACATAGTGTTAGGGGATCACACAGTATGACATAGACTGTACATGTCGATAAGCTTGCAGTCATCGTTCAACGCTCTCTCACGTGTGATCGAACAGTTCGAGTCTGACGGTAACGCCGTGCGACGAGTTGAAGCGGCGACACCGACAACAAAATCAGAAACAGGGGCTCAGCCGTTGACTGCAACGATATACACACCACTGTCATCACAATTGCAGCCACTAGGGACTAATGATGAGAGTACGGATGTCGACTCTGACTCTGAAGTTGATTCCACCCGAATTACAGCTGAAATGACAGATGGACGTGTATGTATCTCATACATGCTTCCATCGTTACGACCACCGGAGATTGATATCTCAGTAAAAATACAGTCAGTCGACGCAGAAGTATCAGGTGATGAAATTATCCTTCGCATTGAAGTAGACATTGGTGAACGTTATGCGAATAGCAACCCTACATCTGATGAGTCTACTACAGCTGAGTCTCGGTTAGATAATCGTGATCACGGCGATGAATCTGACACTGAGAACTCACGAATGAGATATAAGAGTCACAAATCATCAGATTCAGCGTGGTCCCCCCCGTCAGCTGAGGGCGTATTCGGTGGGTCGATAACGAATTCAGAAATGAAGAAGAATGCAACCGATGGCTTAATGACTGCTACTGATACCGTCGAAGGGCGGGTGGATGACAGCGGTATTACAGTCGATGATGAGTTATCGCAGGTTCGTAACGATTCAATCCCTCCGTATGAAGATGAGACGTATCTTCAACGGTTGTATGAGACATGTGATACATTTTCTGAGATGAGTGACAAGATCGAACTTGATGTTGCAGGTGAGACCGTTCGACGGTATATGATTGAGGCCGATGTCCACTCACCAACACGGTATAATGATACTGTAGACGGTGATGCTGAAAGCCCAGAGACGGAATCCAACGATGAAGAGACTGAAGCGGATGGCTCAACATCAACTGACAGTGTGCACATTAAAGATAACTGTACAAATGCTGATAGTAGTCCGTCGACTGATGTGAGCGCTGATTCAGCTGATCAGATGAGTGTTGGCACTGATCATAATGAGCAAAGACATACACCACGTCCAGATGCAGTAGACAACATTACCGGGACAGAGACATTATCAATCCCAGATGAGCAGCTTGTAACGGATGGGGCAGGTTTACCGAGTGAACTCGAGGTTGATGATTTGATTGATGCAGTCGTTGGTGCACGAACAGTGTATGAGGTACAACGACGACTCGGGATTGAGTACAGACAAACACGAGATTTACTTGATCAGTTAGATATTCTTGACCTTGTTCTTAGACGGGTATCAGGCGGACCTGACCCTGATTGTGGTGTGAGCTATGAGGCAATCGCGACACGGATTGAACAATACACACAAACTTGAGAATCCCACGGCACCGCTGCGCTGCACTTCGCTGGATTGGATATTAAAATTTGCAGTCCACCACCTCTGCCCGAGGTTGGAATCCTCGAGAGAGGTCGTGAAGATAGACTCCGGGCTGTGCCAACCAGCCGAGCCGAGCTGGTACTCCTCTCTCCACCCAAATCAGGTGCAGACTCGGAGTTACTTTCGTCAGTAATGTCGAGACGGATGTTCTCCGCCCCCCGCCCCACTCACGTCGGCGTTGAATGCTGCATCGCAGTTATCACAGACGTACAGAACAGACCGCGCTCAACGCGTTGACTCTTGTCTTCCCTCCCACACACGCAACACGTCTTGCTCGCATCGCGCTCAGATACTTCGACGATCTCGATGCCTTCGACTTTCGCCTTGTAGGTGAGACTCTTCTTGAAGCGGTCGAACGCCCACCCGTGAAGATCAAGATTTTCGTGCTTGCCCCAGTTCTTCGAGCTGCTGTTCTCATCTTCACGGACGCCTTCCAGGTCTCCGACATTGATGCGTCCTACTTCCTTCTCGACACGTCGTCGGACAGTGTGTTTCGCCAAGGAGTGGGACAAGTGGGTGCGGCGTTCCGCCCACTTGTGATGTAGACGACTGACCCTGTCACCACCGCTGTCGTCGCAGTTGGCGATTTCTTGCGGGAAGTAGCACCGGTCCTGTTTCAACCGGTTCCCGGGGTAAAGGTCAGCATCCTCAGTGCTGTAGACGACGGCGGCGAAGTTGCTGATGCCGAGGTCGATGCCTGTTGTCTCGTTTCCGGGAGCGGTGGGTGTCTTGATCTCGTCTTTACAGACAAGGTGGAGTTCCCAGCGCTGTTTTGTACTGTCGTAGACAGCACGAACTTGTTGTAGGTTCTCGACGGTGACGCCGGGGCGTGTCTCGTATTCGACAATGATGTACTCCCACACTTTGGAATGTTCCTTGTGATTCGCGCCTTTCGAGAGTCGAACACGGTTGTTCATGATGTCGTGTTTGATACCATTTTGCTTCCACGTCACGGTGGAGCGGGGGTGCTCTTCGTGCGGCGGCCGTGATCGTTGTACTGACATCCTCCACACGGCTAAAGCCGTGGGGTTCTCCCACTGGGGGTTGAGTCCACGAATAGCGAGAGGCTCGCAGGTTCGTCGTCACGTGGGACGATGACCTGCGTGTCGGGCTGTGCCAGTCCAGCCCCCGCTTTGGACAGCGGTTTCGAGAACTTGCCCAAAGCTCGTTTCCCGATATTCAGCGCACCGTTCTTGTCCGCGTTGTCGTCCAGTCCACATTCGGGACACTCGAAGCGTCCCTGCGTTGCTCGGACATCTTCACAGGCACAGCGGTTGCACGTCTTCGACGTGTCGTATTCTTCGACCAACTGTACGTCGATGCCTGCGTTGTGGGCTTTGTACTCGATGTAGTCAAGCAGGCAGGCGAACGGCATCTTGTGGGTTTTGTCGGTGACGTACCGCCCTTTGTCGTTGTCTCTGCGAATCCCACCGAGATCGCCCACCACGATAACAGCGTTCCGTTCGTCGGCATCTTCCACGATGTGGCGAGCAATCTTGTGGAGATGGTCGTCTACTTTCCGTGCTTCGGCGTCTCCGATACGTTCGACCACCTGCTGGCCCTGTCGAGGTTTTGCTTTTCCGATTTGCGGAGTTGCTTGTAGTGTTCGCGGATGCAACGGACTTCTTCGCCGTAAAACGTCGTTTTGCGGTCGGAGAGGAACGCGCAGGTAGCAGGTAGCAGGTAGCAGGTAGCAGGTAGCGACCCACCGTGGCCCATGTCGATAGCCAGTACGTCGTCGGACTCGTCTTGGACGGTCACAGACCGTTTGACGACGAGATGGACGTCCCAATCACCGTCACAACACACCAGTTCGCTGTCTCGGTCTCGAAGGTTCCCGTTACGGACGAGTTGTTCGTCCTTCCGCGGAACGTGGGCCGGACACCAGATGGAGTTGCCCTGTCCTTTGTCGGGGTCGTAGACCGGGACTTTCATGCACCACGACGAGAGAACGGTGTCTTCGTCATGAGACACATCGAACACGTCGTTTCGGAGGACGACGGGTTGTTCCGTCCCGGACCGGGATTGGGGTCTTTCTGCTGTTGTACCTTCGACGCCTGCTGGTCGGTTGCCGAGTACAGGTTGGCGTCTCCGTCTCCGCCGTGGACCGCCGTCTGGAACGTCTCATATTCACGGGTGAGCAGGTTAGATTTCCTGTTGGTGAGCGAGTGGAGTGGAGTGGAGTTTGACTCGCACCGTGGTTTGGACTGTCTGTTGCATGGTTATTCACCTGTTTTGCTTGAGCGTCGATGGACTCCTCAATGACTTCGCTGGATACATCGCCAGCACCTGAGACAAAGTACGAGCGCGTCCACAGCGACGGCAAGCCAAAGTCGAACTCGTCCCGAAGCTGACGTGATGAGTAGGCTTTGACCTGTTGCATGATTTTGTTCGGGGCAAGTGTCGGGTCGCCCGTGATGAACAGATGTACGTGGTCGGGACAAATCGCCAACTCCAGTGTCTCCAATCCGAGTTCGTCGGGTTTCTCCTCGATGAGTTCTTCGAGACGGCCGCGTACCTCGCCTCCGAGTACTGACTTGCGGTACTTTGGACACCAGATGAAGTGGTACTGGAGTTTGTGGACGTTGGTACATTCCCGGTCGAATCCACGAGGCATCGTCAGTATCTAGAATTCTCTCAGCTAAATGTTACACAAACATCTAACCTCAGACGTGGCTACGAGCGTGGATAGATTCCCAGCTGTCGGGTTCATCCACACGCGTAACCGGGTGGGCTTTCGCCTCGATACCGCTGTAATTGCGTTTGCGGTAGCCGGGCAGATTGTCTCGATCGTCGTCGGAGCCGTCCCACGAGTTGAAGGCTTCAGCGAGCTCCTCCAGAACACGCTGACTGGACTTACTGTGCAGTCTGTTGTACTCGTTGTGGGTCTTCAACTCGTCTTTGAGGTCTCCGTGATCGGGATCGGGATCGGGGATTTCACCTGCTTGATTCCACACTTCGCGGGAGTGGTATTTAGCGACATTCCAAAGCTTGCTGGCACTCCACCCGTGCCCGTGCTGGTCGAGCATCTCCTCTACCTGCGACTGTGAGTGGTTGAGAATGTTCGCTCGGTGGGTGCGGTGGACTTCCAGCATCTAGAACGCTCTAATAAACGATAGTTGTGCTTTAAATGACCGTTCTGGCTGAGAACGGTAGCATATCCAAGCCTACTATTGATGATTGATGATGGATTGTGGAGTGGGTTGTCGGATTTATTCCGCGCCTGACGACGCCAGGTATTCGTCTTAGTATTTATAAATGGGTTTGTAAACTCACACATAAAGCGAAGTATGAGTATGTATGACGTATCAAACATGGCACTTGGAGCGCAAAGCGCCGTTGATCAAGATGGCGTAAGCAATCTCCTGCGAGGGGCACGGTTTGAGTTGATGCCATTCGATAGCTTCGGTGACGAGCTGGAATCACTGCCAGCCGGATCGAGCATCGCGATCACAACATCACAGCAGTTAGGCATTGAACAGACCGTTGAGCGTGCGGAGGAGGCAGCAGTTCAAGGATATGAAGTCGTCCCACATATTGCTGCACGGTATGTCGAAGATAAGACACAGCTTGCGTCAATCGCAGAACGGCTCAGCGATGCCGGCGTTAGCGACGTGTTTATTCCAGGTGGAGACAGGGAAGAGCCCGCTGGCGAGTTCACGTCTGCATACGACCTATTAGAGGCACTTGATGAGCTTCCACACTCATTTGAAGAGATTGGAATTACAGGTTATCCCGAAGGACATGATTTTATCGGAGAAGAAGAACTTGCGACGGCGATGGATCGGAAGGCGCCACATGCGACATATGTCGTGACACAGTTGTGTTATGATCCAGAGACAATTCTCGAGTGGGTTGAATCTACCCGTGAACGTGGGGTTGATCTCCCGATTGAGATTGGTATTCCTGGTGTGATGAACTATCAAAAACTCCTCCAGATCTCACAGAAGGTCGGAGTTGGCGATTCAATCAAGTTCCTTCGAAAGACAACTGGTATTTTCGAGTTTGTTCGACAGCTCGTCGGCTCACGAGGAGTATATAAACCGAATGACCTCATTGATGGACTTTCCCCGTATGTCGAAGATGAGTATTATAACATCCGTGGTGTCCACATCTATACGTTCAATCAAACGCCTGATCTTGAATCATGGCGACAGACCCGACTTAGCTAGAATCAGAATAATATAGTGACAAAATAGCCACGAAACTGTCCTTGTATCAATGTGAACTACCCCGACTTACTCGCTCACTTCGTTCGCTCCTTGAGAAAGGCATTTTACTCTTGAATTTAGATAATCTTGCTCTTATCAGTAATTTGTGGATAGTATATTTAATTAGTAGTTACCTCTGCGGGCAGTGCAATCTTTAGCGTAGTTATCTCTAAACAATAGCCCACCGCTATCTCAGATCGCTTCTTGAGGAATGGGACTTAGCCTACAGGGCTTAAACAGTGCCACCAGGCTCTTTCGATATGGCTGTTAGTATATAGATGATGTCAACAGAGTTTGATCCTGACCGTATTCAGACGGTAACATTTGATTCGTATAGCACACTGGTCGATGTTGAGGCGGCTGAGCAAGCGCTCAAAGAGCGCGTTGAAAATCCAAGACCAATCTCACAATTATGGCGATCGCGCTCACTTGCATACACCTTTGTTGCAAATCAGATTGACGCATATCAGCCATTTTATGAAGTGAATCGAGACGCACTTCAATATGCACTTGATGCGCACGATGTTGCGCTATCATCAAGTGAGCGCGATGAAATCCTTGCTGTATATCATGAGCTTGATGTTTTTGATGACGTGCGTGATAGTATCAGTCGACTTGATGCAGCCGGGTATAGCTGTTATGTTCTATCAAATGGGAACCCCGAGATGTTATCTACAATGGTCGAACACACCGGAATTGGGGATAGTATATCCGGGACAATCAGTGCTGCAGAGGTATCGACATTCAAGCCTGCTGCGGAATTGTATCAACATGGCGCAGCTCGGACTGGCACGCCGATTGATGCAATCGTGCATGCCACTGCAGGATGGTTTGACGTTGTTGGCGCTGTACATGCCGGTGCACAGGCAGTTTGGGTTGACCGGAAAGAGAGACCATCTGAGCCGTTCGGTCCTGACCCGCATCTGACAGTCGAGACCCTCACCAAGATGTGTGATGCTCTCGGTGTCTGAATATGTATACTGAGTTTCATTGATTCATCGATTAGCTGCATTACTACACCAGAACAAAATATGATAGAGCAGTCATAGCATGTTGGTGACGAAAGATGAATACCGTCAGATTGCATGAATCGCAATATGGTACTTCCGGATGTTTTTCTTGCGCCAATAGGGCTCCTGGCGCTTGCAGCACTCATACCAATTCTCATTGTCTATTTCATTCAGCCGGATCCACGTCGTGTTGAGCTGCCGACGGTTGAGCTGTTATTTGAAGATACACAACAAGACGCCTCGCGACCACTGTTTGACCGACTCAAGCGGAATCTGTTATTGCTGCTGCAGATTCTTGTCGTTGTCTTGCTTGCAGTATCAGTCGCTGGACCATATATCTCTGTTGCAGAGTCACAGACTGTGTCTGAAACAATAGTTGTAATCGACGGTAGTGCAAGCATGCAAGTTGATACCGACGATGGAACGCGATTTGCAGCCGCGATAGCCGCTGCAAGAGGAACCACGAGCAGCACTAATTCCGTCATTTTTGCTGGACCAACACCATCGGTTGTCCTTCGATCTGGCGGCGCATCAGAGGTACAGACAACACTGGCAGAGTTACGCCCGACTGATGCGCCTGGAAATCTCAATGCAGCAATCTCACGGGCCACTGCTATTGCTGGGGAGAACGCACGGGTTGCGGTATTCAGTGACTTCGCAGGTGACCGTTGGCGTCAGGCTGTGCAGTCAGCGCAAGCACGTGGTGTACAAGTATCACTTCAGCAATTTGATGGTGGAGGGTCAAACGTCGGTATCACCGCGCGGTCATTCAGCCGATCAAATGTAACACTAACCGTGCAGAACTTTGCTGACAGCGAAGTCACACGTACTATCACACTTGGATCAACTCAGACATCGATGAGATTTTCCCCTGGCGGTGTACAGCGAGTGACGCTTCCAGTCCCCGCTGGTGGCGGTCGTGCTCAACTGACACCAAGGGATGATTTTTCGATTGATGATGTCGCGTATATTGCGGCGCCATCAGACCAGCGTGTGGATGTATTGTTGTTAAGTAATGATCCGAATAACTACTTGACGACGGCATTGTCTGTTATTGAGGAAGTATCACTAACGGTTGCACAGCCACCGACAGCGGTTGAAAGAAACTATGATGTGATTCTTTATAGCGATCTTGAATCAGAACGCCTTCTTGAGGGGAATGTCGAAGCAGGGCGTGATGTTCTCGCCGATGGTGGAGGTGTTGGCGTTATCGCACAACAGTCGCCACCGGCGGCATATCGTGATCTTCTATTAATTGATCCACGAGGGACAGGATCAAATCCAACCCTTGATCAATCACAGCAAAGTGAACTTACACGAGGGATTGCATTCACGCCACCAGAGACATACTTATCTGGGTCATTAACCGGAGGGCAATCGCTTTTGAAAACGACAGATGGAACACCGATCCTTGCGACAGAAAGGCGAGCAAACGGGCGAGTACTGTATTATGGAAGCGTTGTCGATAATGATCCGTTTCGATTTAATTACCAATATCCAGTCTTCTGGAAACGTGCTATATTCTATCTTGCCGGGCGTGAGCCGTTATCAGCAATCAATCAAAATACAGGTGCGCAGTTACAGTTTGAGAACGTGACCACGGTTGAGACGCCAGATGGTGATTCTATCGAGGGACAAGTTATCCCGCTCAAACAGACCGGATTTTACTCTGTTGGCGGGTCTCAGCGTGGTGCATCGCTATACAGTGCAACCGAGTCAGCAGTGACAGTTGAATCACTTGATGAGCAATCCTCTGATGTCGACGCGCAGACGCGTGAGCAGGAGTCACAGGTCCCTCGTCCGCTTGGGTGGATGATTATTCTTGGCGGAATCACTGTCGTCATTGGAGAGGTTGTGCTACTTCGGCGACGAGGTGATTTATGATGATATATACCAGCACACTGACTCATATTTCCCCGCTTGCTGTTCGAACGTCGTTCGGTGATATCGGTGTTGGGCTTAATCGACCGCTTGCGCTCATTGCCCTGCCGGTTGCAGTTGTAGTTATTATTGGACTGATTCGGTACCGTGCGTCTGGGACTGCCTCAGCTCGAAGTCGGCGACTCCTTGCTGTATCGCGAATCATTGTTATTGCATTACTCATACTTGCAGCTGCTGGTCCGTTCACTGTGATCACGATGGAAACGACGGGTGATCCATCTGTGTCATTACTTGTCGATCGTTCAAATAGCACTGCTGTTGGTCCAAATCAAACGGAAGAATTAGTTGAAGGAATTGAAGATGAAGGAATACCAGCGACTGTTTCGACGATTGCCCGTGGAGAGCGCTCACCGATTGGTGATGGGGTTGCTGCTAATCTTCAGGAGAATGGGTCGGTGGTCGTTGTTTCCGATGGGCAGACAACCGATGGGCAATCATTATCAGCGACCGCAGAATTCGCACGGTCAGTCGATGCCACCATCAGTAGCGTAACATTCGAGTCAACAGAGACTGAGCGATATATCACACTCACAGGTCCATCGAAAACGAGTGTTGGTGTTGAAACTCAGATTCTAACCAGAGTTCGTGGTGTCGAAGCGACTGATCCAGTGACAGTGACAGTCAGTATCGATGGTGAGCAGGTTACAGAGGAAACGCTTGATAACGGAACTGGACGCGTTCCTGTCAGGCATACATTTGAGTCGGTTGGCGCACACGAGATTACTGCGACAATCGAAAGCGATGACACATACTCGGAAAATAACATCGCTCGCTCAACAGTCCGTGTTGTTGAAAAACCAACAATATTGTACGTTTCACAACAAGACTACCCACTACAATCATATCTCCAGCAGTTGTATACCGTTGAAACGGCTAATGAAGTCCCTGAAACATTGGATCCTTACTATGCGGTTGTCGTTCAGGATACGGCAGCAGATGATCTTGGGAATGTGGAGCGACTCCAACGATTCGTTATCGATGGAAATGGTCTCCTCATGGTTGGAGGTCCAAATGGCTTCGAGGGTGGTGGATATGATTCATCATCAATTGGGACGATACTTCCAGTCCAAGTTGGTGAGGGAACGCCAGGGAGCGCACGTGTTGTACTCGCAATCGATGCGTCCGGAAGTACTGGAAGTGGAATGCAAATTCAAAAAGCAGTCGCACTCAGCGCACTTGATCAGTTAGGTGACTCAACAGGTGTTGGAGTCGTTGGGTTCAGACGACAAGCATATGCGGTATCTGAGCTCAAGCAGCTCACTGAAAATCGCGATGCAACACGTCAACGTATTCGACAGCTTCGCGCCGGTGGGGGGACAAATATCGCGAATGGGCTCCGTGGTGCAGAGGAGATGCTCAATGGACAGCGCGGGACAGTCATACTCATCAGTGATGGTGTTGACGCTCAAAGTCGGGCAACGGTTGTTGCGGAGTCACTTGGAAGACAAGGAGTGCGCGTGATTACTGTCGGCGCAGGACAGCGTGTAAATGAGCCGCTACTGCAACAAATTGCCGATATTTCTGGCGGGACATACTTCCAGGCGAATGAGACCGACCGTCTTCGGATTTTATTCGGCGGAAGTGGTCGGCAATTTGACGGGGAAGGGTTGACAATCGTTGATTCAGGACATTTCATCACGAGTGGTACTGAAGTGACAGCGACCCCTGATCAAGTAAATGATGTATCTGTTCGCCCTGGAGGAACATTCCTTGTTGCTGGCTCAAATGGGGATCCAGCAGTCGCCGCATGGCGGTACGGACTTGGACGTGTTGCGACCATCACAACATATCAGTCGGGCGGCGGTCTTGGTGGACTTCTCAACGAACCAGATTCATTGCTTGTTACGAAGTCCGTCAATTATGCAATCGGAAATCCAGAACGAAAGACAACGGGGATAACCGGCGCTGAGGACACTCGCGTTGGCTCACCAGCTACAATTACATATCGTGGGGATGCTCCGCCAGCAGATGCATCAATCTCATTCCGCGCAGTTCGTGATGGCGTTTATCGGGCAAGTGTCACCCCTGAGACACAGGGATTCAAACAAGCCAGTGGAGCGACATATGCTGCAAATTATGCTGCTGAGTATGCCGGGTTTGGAACGGCGCCAGCCCTGCGCGACGCAGTTAGATCAACCGATGGTCGTCAATTTGAACCGAGTGATACCGCTGAGATTGCAGAGTTTGCACGTCAACAATCAACGCGAGTTCGTGATGTTGAACAGCAATGGGGATGGGTATTTGTGACCCTTGGACTCATTGTATTTGTCACTGAGGTTGTAATTCGGCGGGTTCAAATATACCAGGGTCGTACGCGACAGGAGAGTGGACTCACATGAGTATAATTGGGCGATCAATTAATATTGGATTGGTGCTGATACTGTGTCTGACTATTGCTGGTACTGCCGGAGCAACGTTGTTTTATCAAGAATCAGTCGAGGGGCTTGACACAAAGAACAGTCAGCTTCAATCACAAAACGAACAACTTCGAAGTGATCTATCAGAAGCTCGAACGGATCTACAGGAAACGAGACAAAGAGTACAAGAGCTGAATGAATCATTAGAGACAGCGCGTGGTGACGTGTCACAGGTGTCTGGAAATCTCCAACAAACCGAACAGCAACTGTCAGAGACACAGACTGAACTCGCGAATGCAAAACAAGATCTTCAAGCTGCAGAGCGTCGGGCTAATTCGCTCGAATCAAGGGTCCAAAACCTCCAGTCAACTAATCAAAACCTCCGAGGCGAGGTTGATGACCTCCAATCAGAGGCTGAAAATCTACGAAATGAAGTGTCAGATCTTGACGGGCAGGTCTCAGATCTCCAAAGTGAGGTTTCAAGTCTCGAAAGTAGAAATGATGAGCTTGAGAATCAAAATCAGCTCCTCAGAGAGCGGCTTAATGATGCCTGTCGTGCTATTGAGGGTGATAAGCCACCTGCATGTCGGTGATATCAGATAGTATGACTACTACATTACACGAACCATCTAACACGAATTTATTGACTACATGACAGACGACAACGACCCACCTGTTGATCAGGATCAACATACAGATGGAAATGAGAATCACAATGGTGATCCTGAGTCAGCGCACTTCGACTCCGATCCGTTCGGAATCGATGAGAATCCTGATGATGGTGTCGACACAGAAAACTCAGCGCAAGCGACTGGTAATGAAAGGACCGATAAAACTGTAAATACAGACACTAATGCGCTCACTGGTGGGGTGAGTAACAATTTAGATACAGAGACCACTGATGTGGCACCCGACAATCGTCCTGGCGATGGCATAGAGACCCAGCAACAACAGATCAAGCGCGCACTCAGTGAGATTCGCAAGGAAGGGCTCAAAATCGCAGTTATTTATGCAGTTGTCGACGCTGCTATTGCAACACTTCTTGTAAATGCCATTTCACTGTTTGTGGGGATTCCGTCAGGGATCCCAGCTCGCGTTCCGATACCATCAGGAATCGTGACAGTGCTTCAAGATATCGCTGGAATCGCAGTTACAGAACCAAGTATCGCGACTGGAGCAGTACTTGGAGTTGGTGTCGGATTAATCATTATTCCTATTGAGGTTGGAATTCGAGTCCGACGTCCCTTGGTCGATCAGTTTGCAGCCGCGAATCCATCACTGCAGGAGTCCTTGCGGACCGCTCGTGATGCAACTGAAGCCAATCGGCAATCAACAATTGTCAAACGATTATATGATAATGTGCTCACTGGACTTAATCAAGCCTCAAGTCTTGGGCTAATCGACCTGCGACGGGTTGCAACGGCTGTGGTTATTCTTGTGATTCTCAGCGGAGCAACAGTGCAGTTAGCAGTTGTTGATTTATCACTTGATGAATTTGGAGCAGACTCAACGGTAACTATTGCTGGTGATCGTGAAAGAACTGAATATTCTGGATTGCAGAATGGGTCTTCAATTCTTGGTGAGGAAACAAGTGTTCGCGAGGGACAACAGACACAAAATGCAACTATCTCGACGAGTGGATCTGATGGTGGAGAAGATAGAAATCGTGATTCACCTACCGCGTACGCAAACAGTGGGTTTAGTGCCGAGGATGTCCAGACTCAACAAGCTGCTTTTGAAGGCGAGGAGGCAGTTCAAAATGCAGCACTTATCAGGGAATACAATCTCGAAATTCGGCAAAACAATGATAGAGCTGATAGGTGATACGACGACATCATCTAACCGATCACGGGTCAGGTGACCCGTGGAACTCTCGCTGAAATCTTTAGAAATTGAGTGAGCAAATGATTTTATTATGTTGAGCTACTCAGATGAGCAATATCGATTACGCGTAATGAATCTGACATACTGACTCACTTGTTCGTGAGCTTCAGATAATTAGATGAAGGTTCAGGGATCCCTACTGTGGTCATTTGCATGATAGATATGTTACGCTCCGATTAGATTATATATCTATACTATATATTTACGATTGTCATTTGCCCGGTTTTTGAGTATAATAAGATATCCACGATAGTATATTAGCCAGAATTGAATTATAGCCACTTGTAATGCCTGAATCAGAATTAAAACCAACATCGATAATATCAGTAAGCGTGACAGAAACACTGAAACAGTCAAACCGATGAGTGAGACTAATATCGACGTCGATGTCGACATCGACGGATTACAGGATCGTCTTGCTCGCGTTCGTGAAGAAGTCAGTAAGCGGATTATTGGACAAAAGTCAATTGTTGAGCAACTTTTAGTATGCATTCTCGCAGATGGGAATGCGCTTCTTGAGAGCAACCCTGGTCTCGGGAAGACAACAATGATCCGGACAGTTGCTGACGTGACCGACTTAGATTTTTCACGCGTACAAAACACGCCGGATTTGATGCCATCAGATATCACCGGGACCGAGATAATCCGTGAAGCAGGTGGCGAACGCGAGTTTGTCTTTGAACAAGGACCAATCTTTGCGAACGTCGTTCTTGCAGACGAAATTAATCGGGCAACGCCGAAAACACAGGCAGCATTACTTGAAGCAATGCAAGAAAAACAGGTAACAGCAGCCGGTGAGACATATGACCTCCCTCGTCCATTTTTTGTTCTTGCAACCCAAAACCCAGTTGATCAAGAAGGGACGTATCCACTTCCAGAGGCACAGACGGATCGATTTTTGTTGAAACTTGTTTTAGATTATCCGTCGGCAGGCGAAGAGCGTGATATCGTCACACTATATGCAGAAGGTGAATCGGTTCCACCTGTTGACCGCGTGCTGACGCGTGATGAACTTTCGACGATACAGTCACTTGTTCGGGAGGTACCTGTTGCGGATGACATTCGTGATCAGGCAATCGAGCTTGTCAGATCCACACGAACCGCAAATGCGGTTGATTTCGGTGCCAGCCCACGTGCAAGCATGGGACTTATTCAAACTGCAAAGGCGCGGGCATTCCTTCAGGGTCGTAACTATGTTTCATGGGATGATGTGGCGACAATGGCACGTCCGGTGTTGCGACATCGGATTTTGCTCGATTTCCGTGCTGAGCGTGAAGGCATGTCGAGTGATGATGTGATTGATGATCTACTAATAGAATATACGTGATTGACCCAACATTTCTCTCGGAGGTTGACCGATTTGATGCGAGTCTCGAACAGGAAGCAACGGGGATTCAACGTGGAGAACAGGAATCACCGGATGTTGGTGAGGGACTTACGTTTAGTGATTATCGGCGATATTCGCCAGGTGATGATACACGACTCATCGACTGGCGACTTTATGGACGAACAGGAGAGTACTATATTAAGCAATTTGAAGAAGAACGAAGCTTAACGGTTCATATACTTATCGACGCGAGTGCATCGATGGATTATGGCGATAAGGATATAAATACACATAAATTTGAATTCGGAGCGAAACTTGGATTAGGATATGCATATCTCACTGCCGAAGCGCATGATGATTTTAAATTCTCACTATTTAGAGATAGACCTGAACGGATTGACGCTGGGACATCAACGCGCGGAGAGGTGCTTGGATTAATCGATCGGATCAATGAAACAACTCCAAGAGGAGAGACTGACTTTGCCACGGCATTGGAATCATACGTCGGATTAATCAACTCACGATCACTCGTCGTTATCATTACAGACTGTCTGGGTGACCTCGATGCACTTGAAGATGGACTCGGATCTGTCTCACAAAATAATGTTATTCTCATTCAGTTACTTGCACCAGGAGAGGTTGATCCTGACCCGGCTGGTGATACAATTTTTGAAGGGATGGAGTCTGATGTGAGCCAGCGGACGTATTTTGGTGGACGTCTTCTTGAGCGCTATCGTGATCGTATTGATGCATTCATTGATGATGTAGAGGCTCGGACACAGCGACTGCGGATAACGCACGCATTTGTGCCGACAGATCAGGACTTTTTTGATGCATTTGCAACAACGTGGATCGGATAGGTCGTGATTTTTGAATATAGACACAATGATAAAATATTGAATCAAGATATCGAAAATTGTACGCGATGTTATTTTCAGTTGATACAATTATATTAGTCATACTGACACCGTTCACTCAGAAAGGCAATGATCACTATCTATCATCTCAGAGACTATCAGGAGTGATACAGCAGTGCAACTGCCTGCGCGCGAGCGCTTTCACAACGGTCAGATGGCAGGGTACGTCAGACGCAAGTCAGACAATGGCAGATAACACACACAAGAGTGGCACATTTCGAGGCGAAGATATTTAGCTTTTGTCGCGGTCGATGTAGATATGCAGCGAGAGGATCCAGGCGCAATCTTCCGTGAGATATATCGTCAGCTTATCGGTCCGATTGAGGATCGACGTGAGGTATATCTCGGATTTGGTCTGTTCTTTATTGGTGTCGGATTGGTCCTCGTGTCGATTGTCGCGTTCCTGTGGAGCACGACATACCCGAGTGCTGATCCAGTTAAATACGTTTTTCGAGAGATTGCCGTGACAGCTGGTGCAAGTGGAATCCCCGTTATCTTACTTTCGACCGCCGTGTTATTGCCGGTTTCGCGGCGCGTCGACATTATTGGGACGGGAGGTGTTATTACGTGTTTATTCGCAACCACGCGGTTTGTTGCAGTATATCCACGAGCTACAGCGTGGAATCAAAGTAGTAGTTTTATTGTAAGCGTCTATGCAGTCGGTGCTGTCATTGTATTAACAGCTGCCGGAACGGCTCTCTCCGGGTATCGCATTGAGATGGTCGCAAATGCAACAGCCACACAGAAATCAGAAACGAGCGACAGCGAAGCAACGAGTGAGTCCGATAACAACGAAGATGAGATTTCAGATGAGCGCGTCGAACGACAGATTGAGAACGCGATGGCAGCCGCCGAACTCAATTGGGGCGGCGTTGAGCGTGATGATGGTCAAACACTCCAGTTCACAACCAACGAGGACGAATATGATGCGCGCAACGTCACAGAAGCAGGGGTAAAAGAGTCACGCGGCGGAAGTGTCGACGATGCTGTTGAGGGATTACAGGGTCTTCGAGGCGATAAACGTGAGACCGAGAGCGGATCAGACACCTCTGAGCAGGCAACAGCATTGTCAGATCTCAGAGCGAACCTCGATGAGTCGGCAGATAAAGTCGGTGAAAATGAACCGCGGTCGGACACAGATTATGATGGACCAATCAAGCCATCACCACTCAAACCGGCAAATCAAGGTCCAATCCAGCGGATTCGACGGTTCATCCAGTCACTCATCCGATAAGCATTTACTGACGGTGTGACTGTATTTTAGTATCATCTTCACTCTCAGTATATCCTGAGCTTGTCTGAGCGTCGCCAAATAACAATACTGCTTGGGTGAATCTATCTTAACGGGTCTTGATATGAGAATAAACGGTGAAGGTTTTTATCCATTCATTCTGAGTAAGTGATATGGCCAAAGGCCTAGATGTCGGTACAATGAACATTCTGTCTGCTGAGCCTGAGGACGACGGAACGAAATTTGTTCAGCAGCGCAACTCGTTTGTTGAGATCGAATACAGCGACATGGCAGAACAGATGCTGTCGCGAAGTCAAGTACTCCATATCCGTAAGGAGGATAAGGTGTACGTCGTCGGCGACGACGCCCTCAATTTCGCGAACATATTCAATAAGGAAACACGCAGACCAATGGAGGTTGGGATCCTCTCAAGTGATGAGTCATCAGCAATTCCGATGATCAAACTGATTACGGAACAGGTAACCGGAAACCCATCAGCCCCAGACGAGAAGCTATTCTTCTCCTCACCGGCGGATCCAATCGATTCAGATGTATCAACATTATATCATCAGAAGACGCTCGAATCGATGATTTCGGACATGGGATACGATCCAGAGCCGATCAATGAAGGGATGGCTGTTATTTACAGTGAACTTGCAGATAACAACTTTACGGGACTTGGGGTTTCATTTGGTGCCGGTATGACGAATATTTGCTTGTCATACTATGCGGTACCCGTCATGAAATTCTCCGTTGCCCGCGGTGGGGACTGGGTTGACCAACAGGCTGCACAAGCAACCGGGACACCAGTTGATAAGATAACATCAATAAAAGAAGACGACTTCACGCTTGATTTCACGACTGATGTTGGTGGTGTTGAAGGAGCGCTCTCAATTTATTATGAGAATATGCTCAACTATGTTATCAATAGGATTGCCGAAGAAGTTGATGAGGAAGATGTCGAAGAGAATCTTGACGTACCCGTTGTTGTAACGGGAGGGACTTCAAATCCAGACGGATTTGAAGAGTTATTCGACAAGCATCTCCGTGACGTTTCAATTCCGTTCTCTATCAGCGATGTACAAAGTCCTGATGACCCACTATATAGTGTTGCTCGCGGAGCGCTTGTCGCTGCTAGATCTGAAGAGGAATCTGATAGTTCAACTGTCAGTCAGCCATCGCCTTCTTCTGAGTGATTGGAACATAATAACATTGGTCTGAATTCAATACCGCAGATATGATGCGATTCCGGGATTAGCTGACTCAACAGAGTATGTGCTTGCCGCCTCATCACCAGGATATGTGGATGAGGACATTCTGCTCAACTTTGATATAGATAATGTAGATTTCTGATATGGTCGATTTGAAATTTATTTTGAGATAATAATAGCATACCAGGTTCGTATATGCCATTCAGTCAGTGTTAATATTCGCAGAATCTCGGACTGTCCAGCGACTGCTAGTTTTATAGACGAAATATAATACTGATGTATACGTTCTATGATTAACTATCGGATTCGGAGTCAGCGCATTGAGTTGTGTCACTCTCATCGTCATCGTCATCGTCATGATCATCGGCATCCTCATCCTCATCGTCATCGTCTGTATCCTCGGGACTTGTATCTGAGCCTACATCAGAACGAGACTCAGTGTCTGTATTGACATCTGGGTCATCATCGGCATCAATAGACCCATTTGTATCTTCTGGGTTAGTGTCAGAAGCGGCATCGTGGAAGCGGTCAAGTGCATCATCCCACGTTTCCGACTCTGGCTCGGCTGATACTGGCGATGTCTCGATATCTGCAAATCCACAGTGGTCACAGTACACAGCTGTTGACCCACCGTCGATGGAGATGCTTGTGAGCTCTGTTCCACAACGCGGGCAGTCCATAGATGGTTCTTCTATTCCATGGTACTTCTTGTTTCTCCCCATCATCTCAGTCAATAATCAAGTATGAGTAGAATATCGGTTTGCTCAGATGGATCATTACTGAACTGCTCTGAGGTCAATCACTGAGACAGTCTGTCTGGTTTCTCTGTGAATAACCGCTTCAGGTTCGTCTCATAATTGTAATATATTGGAGCTCTAATTGTGATTTCTAAAGTCATGAGCTTTGGTTTTCATTTAGATCAGTCTAAATTTGTGATATTATGGATACGGGACACACTCTTGACATCCTCCCCGCGCTGAAGCGCGAGTATTCCTTCGCGGGACAGCACGCCGTGTGTCCCCGACCCTGGAGGCACCCTGACCAAGACCACACGGTCACGGGGGTCTCAACCGTGGGTTGTGAGTCGTGCGTCGGACCTCGTTTGAGGCGCGATGTGTTTGAGTATCCGCTTGCACCTCACAGACCGTGCCATCGACCCGACTCAACCACTGCCACTGGGGTTGAGTAGCCATCCGACGCAGGGTTACTGTTTGATGTGATGATGGGGACCAGATCCTAACCCAACTCAACTCCAGTTTTTGTCTGACGTGCTTGCGATGCGGTATGCTATTAGCTATCATAAAACCCGTTGTTGGAGTCTCTACTGTCGATTCATCCTCGCGCTAAAGCACGGGCTTTCTCTTTGTACGGTCCAGCCTGGACCGTAAGATGATCTCTGAGAGCTGTCGAGCGGGGTCTGACAGCATTAACATAAGTAGCCTCTCTCAACAGCCAGTGAGAGCGTAGGCAGGTATAAGAAATATTGCTCTCTAGTATCTAGTATCCAGTTTCAGTTTCAGTCCTGCTCAGCAGCGTTCACCTGTTCGCTCGCTGTCTGTTCTGGATATGATACATTATCTTGAGGCTCAATCAAGAGAGTGCGATCAAGGATGTCCTCCTCAATGGACATGCCTAGCTCACTGCCTGATTCAACACCGTCTTTCGTTGCATTCATTAAGATAGTTTGTGCATCACGGACCGCTTCTTCTGGGCTAGGTGTAATCTGGTCATATGTGCCGTCGCTGTTCATCACCCATCGTCGTCGATTATCGGTGAGTGTCACCGCAAGGATATATCGAAGTTGTCGGCGGATGTGTGGGGCATCCACCGGAGTGACTGCCTCAACACGATTATCAAGATTACGTGTCATCCAGTCTGCAGACCCAGTATACCATGTTGGGTCACCACCATTTTCAAAGTAGAATATTCGTGAGTGCTCAAGAAATCGACCAACGACGGAATGAACTGTAATATTATTACTCACATCTTCAATCCCTGGTCGAAGGCGACAGATGTCTCGAACAATCAGGTCAATGTCGACACCAGCCATTGATGCCTGATACAGTTCGGCAACAATGTCAGGATCTTCAAGTCCATTTATTTTCACCACGATACGGGCAGGGCGCCCAGCACGTGCATGTTCTGCCTCGCGGCGAATACACCGGACAAACCGTTCACGCATTGTCACAGGGGCAATCAATAATTTCCTGAATTGATCACTGAGTGTTGGACCGGTAAAAGAATTAAATACCTTCGTAAGATCCTGTCCCACATCGTGATTAGAGGTCAACACGCCAACATCAACGTATCCCTTTGCAGTCTCAGAGTGGTAGTTTCCGGTTCCAACGTGTGAGTATAGCTGTACACCATCCTCTTCTTCTCGAACGACTAACGCAGTTTTTGTATGAGTTTTCAGTCCAACAGTACCATAAGCAACGTGAATCCCTTCCTCTTCGAGTCGGCGTACCCATTCGAGATTATTTTGCTCATCGAACCGGGCTTTAAGTTCAACCATGACGGCGACTTGCTTGCCATTATCAGCAGCGTCGATTAGACTCTGGATGATTTTTGAATCACTTGCTGTTCGATAGATAGCAGCCTTCACTGCGAGCACGTTGGGGTCATGCGCAGCAGCCTCCAGAAAATGATGGACGGTGCCATCAAATGAGTGATATGGGTGATGAACAAGGATATCATCTTGTTTAATTTCAGTAAAGATATCTGTGGGTTCATCACGAGGGTCAACGCCTGGTCCACGCATAATTCGGGGGTGGGGTTGTGGCGTCCATGATGGGGTTTTGAGATCTGGACGATTGATCTCAGTGAGCTCGAATAACGAGCGGAAATCAATCGGACCCTGACGATAGAATATCTCCGCATCGTTCACATCGAGTTGTTCTTTCAGTACGGATACTGATTGCTTCGGCATATCAGCTGCAACTTCAACTCGAACGACTGTTGCGAATCGTCGTTGTTCAAGTACCTCCTCAATCATATTGATGAGATCCTCAGCGACTTCCTCGTCGCGTCGAACCTCCGCGTTACGAGTGACTTTGAACTTCGAAACATCAACGATATCAAGATTTGGCAGGAGAAGGTCAAGATTTGCCTCAATCAAGTCCTCGATAAGAATATAGTCATGCTCCGTATCAGGAATGTCAACGAATCGTGGTTGATTCTGCGGGATTTTGATTCGGGTGAATGTGAGTTCTTCATCACTTGTTTCACGTGAGAGAACAGCGAGTGATAGCGAAAGATTCGAAATAAATGGGAAAGGGTGGGCAGGATCAAATGCAAGCGGAGTTAATGTTGGTAGCACAGATTCTTCGAAGTAATCTCGAAGTCGTGTTTGCTGTGATTCAGTGAGTTCGTCGTGTGTTTGAATATGAATACCTTCGTCCGCAAGCTGCGGTTTGAGTTCATTTTCCCAGCAGGCAGCCTGTTCACGAAACAGTGGTCGCGCTGTATCGAGGATATCAATCCATTGTTCGCGGGGGGTCTGACCATCTGGTGTTGTCTCCGTTACCCCTGCCTCGATTTGTTGTTTCAACCCACCAACTCGTTTCATGAAAAATTCGTCTGTGTTCTTTGTAAAGAATGCGAGAAAGCGCGCACGCTCGAGTAGTGGATTGCGCGAGTCTAATCCCTCAGACAGCACACGTTGTTGGAATGCAAGTTCTGATAACTCCCGGTTTAAAAAGTACTTCTCGTCTGTAATATCAATAGAGCTCATGAGTTGGGTTCGTAATCGAAATGCGCCTATATTGGCATAAATTTCTGACGACTACTTGATTGTGAGTTTATCTTTTACTCATATTTGTACATACTGCAATGATTTCTCTGTGGCAGGTAGTCACCCCAGTTAGATATTCTGAGGATTAACTTTGAAATCTAACTTGTATTGGTCGCTAGTGAGCTATCAGGATGACTTATCAAGTGAATAAATATATTGTATGGTACATGCGAAGAGGTATCTAAACATGCTTGTGATCAATATGATAAGTCTCTACCAGTGTTGTCAACTTATGGGAAGCGCAATTCAAAAACCACTACCGAAGATCAAGACTGACAGCGCATGTCGCTGCGAGGAGGGGATGGTGACTGCTCCCACAAAGGCGCGGAGAGCAGCGGTGAGGGCGTACAGCGGGAATTGTACTCACAGTTCATAGCGGGTACTGCACCGCCATTTATTATATCTGTATGTAGGTTTAATAATTCACCAGATGGTTCTCTCAACTGGAAACAGAGGATGAGATTCGACAAAGATTGTCTGTCTATCTAATTATTAATTGGGTTTATCTGAATGGCATTGGGTAGGGATAGTTCGTAATTTTGAGGTTTAGGAGATGAAATACCAACTTCATATGCCAATTGTGAAGTAGTTCACATATCGTGTGTGAGTGACCCATCAACACCATCGGTATCAATCTGAATTTCAAATGAATCATGCACAATCCAGAATTCTCGTTTGTGATGACCATCAGACATAGGATTGATCCGAGCATCAACGATGCCTGCGTCAGTGAGACGGTCAAGCCGTCGGTATGCGGTCGGTCGAGACATTGAACACGCCTCGACAAGGGTATCGACCGGCTGTGGATCCGAATTAAGTGCACATAACAGCGCACAAACGTACTCATCTGCAAGGAGATCGATTAATTCTCCACTTGGTACGGATGTTTTTTTATTAGTGGTCTGGAGACCACCCGATTCATCAAGCGAACCAGTTGGATATGCATTTGTCGTCATCACACACATAATAGATATACTCCATCCAAATGCTGATGGAAATACTGACTGTTTGTGAACTGTTGTCACAGCTATCAGTATTGATTATCCAAGTTATTGGGTCATCTGAGGGGGTGTCACATATTTATATTAAATGACGGATCAGTTGTTACATAGCATTAGAGCATCATCAAGCGACTATTGCGGTCATAGTTCAGTAATATTACCATTCATCTGAGCTACTCACCTTCACGAATATCGGTCAAGTCCTCGAACGCAATCACAGGGCAGTTGCTCTCACGAGCTTCCGCGACCAACTCGTTGCTGAGGTGGTGTAGGATCAGTTTGAACCGCCCCTCCTCTTTGCGCCCTATAGACTGGATATTCTGGTGTGCCCAGCGCGTGCCGCACTGCTGAAGCTCACCACGCCGTTTTTTATTCGCGTCGCCAGTGGTCAAACTCGTCGCCCGTCCAGAACGTGCCTGTGCTGGTGACTGCGAGGTTGTTTACGCCGAGGGCAACCCCGACTCGAGAACCGTTCCGCTCTCGGTAGTCGCCTGTTCCAACCTGTCGGACTCTACTTTCGTTTTGCAGTGGATATGAGACATCCAGTCACAGTCTCGATAATGCAGTTCCGCACCTGTGGTTTCGTATTCGTCTGAAAACAGATACTCCGATTGCGGTGTCTCACTATTCTTCTCGGGCAAGATATAGTCGGCTTCAATGCGACCGTCTGTGGTGGCGAGGCTCACGTAATCGTCATAGAACGTGGCGGTTCGGTGGTCGTAGAGTAGACGACGTGAGGGCTGTGAACCGTGGTTTGGACGCTGACGCTTTCTTGCCTTGACTTCTTTCCAGTGTTCTACAACGTTTTTGCAGGCTTTTACTGTCTTGTTCCGCGCGGCCTGCACCAGCCCACCATTGAACCTGTTTGTTTTTTCTCGTACACCGTCATAGGTTTCGTCGTCCAACTGTGTCTTGTTGGTAGTAACATACTTATCTTCAAACGCGTGGTCCATAACGTACTGAGCGCACCAGAGAAATGTGTTGACGGTGGCTTCGAAGAGTGCGGCGTCGGTACTATTCACATCAAGCGCAACAGGTACGCTGCGCTGCAGTTTGATATTTTATATGTATGACGGTTGGTTCTTATCCGGTGGGGAATCAGCGTGCTACAGTGGCGTTTTTTGAATTAAGATTGTCGGCTTCATCCCACGATCAAAGCCGTTGGTTTTCTATAATGTTGATTGAGACCACATAGATTGAATGTTTCTGTGGTAGAAACAGATGATTATTATTTAGACCAGGCAGAAATAATGTGAAGGCGTGACAAGCCATCCTGCAACCGCGCAGTTTGAGCAGGTCAGATGGAGATCTTATATTGAGATTAATCATATCTATGCTGATACTCATACTCCACTACTATCCACTCGAATAGCAGGTGGAAGAGTAATTATGCAGTATCGCACACCTGTACGACCATTCAGGGAAGCGAGTCGAGAATCAACGATCATCGGGTAAAATAGCTCAGCATATCCATGAACATTGGATCATCTCAGAAACAGAAGGATGCAGCGAAAAAAACAGAGACAACGACACCGACGAAGACGGAGACGGAGACGGAGACGAGAATGGGTGGTGACCGTGACCGACAAATTCTGATTGCTGGCGATGGTGTTACTGCGACGCTGACGGCTGGATTTATCAAACAAGCCGGTCTGAACCCACTGCTCGCAAGCGTCGGTGCGGACCCTATCCGAACGGGGAGTGTCGTTTTTTGGAAGCCAGGATTGCAGTTACTTGAGCGGATTGGGCTTCGGCGCCCGATTGAGCGGCATGGGCACGGGTTGAGAGAACTCGTCTATCATGACACGACAAAGTCAACAGAGAAAGTGACTGAACTCAGTAAGACAACCTCAACGGAGCCATCGCTGGTTGCGATTTCACGCTCAGATCTTGAGGATATCTTTGAGTGGTCCATCCGAGAACGTGTCGAGACAACAGATAGAGTCGTGAGTACAATAACAGGAACAACAGACGATGGAGCAGGTCAAACCTCATCAGATTCCACAGCGTGTGCGAGTTTTACTGACGATATTACCGAGCGATTCGACGCGATTGTGGCTGAACATTCCGGTGTGCTTGCAACGAAGACAAACGCTGAAAACTCATACGGCAATGTACATACATGGTCATTTAATTGGCCAGCAACGACACCCGCTCCAGCGAACCCAATTGAACTATGGGATACTCAGACTGCTGCATTTATCATTCCAACTGGGACCGACGTGTGGGTCCGACTTGTGGCTCGAGATGACACCTCAGCGGAGGCAGCAATCGGAGTGACGAAGTTTAAATCACGATTCGGGAAGCTATTCAATACAGTTACAGACCCCTTTGATGAGCTTAATCAGCATGATATTCAATATGGACGAGTGAGCGATAGTCATCCGGTATCAATCGCTATGGACGGTGTTGCACTCGTTGGAGCCGGTGCCCGATCAGGCGTCCCAGGAGATCGATTATGCCCAACGCTTGGGTGTGAAGACGCATGGGTTCTTGCAGATGAACTTGCATACGGTCCTGAGGCGGTTGAACAGGCACTATCAAGATATGAGCAGCGACGACGACAGCGGATGAAAGAACTTGTCAATGCAGTTCCAACATCCCCGTCCCGACTGCCAACAGATTGCTCAACATTTATTCGCCGACTCGCTGGACGTCGGACGATTGCGTTTGGAAACGTATTCGAGTGTTCAATCCCAGCGTCAGTCCAATCAAGTATCGTTTGATCACTCACACCAACACGGATAAGATGTGAACTACCTCGGGATCATGCCCTGTGGGATTCGCCGTGTGGTTCTGTAAATTAGTTCACAACAGGAAATTCGTAGACTTAACCGCATGAAATCCTGATAGACAAATTTTGACCATCTCAGGAGACCTCTAGTGAACTAAAATGAATTATGCTAAATCCCTTATTCGAGTTTCAATCTCGATTCAAAATGCTGAGCTTTGCCTCGTATTTTTGTATGAGTCAATATAGATAGCCTCCGGTTGGTCAGAGGGTAATCTCAGTTGACATCACAACTACATGGGTGTATCAGAGTATTATAGATAGATGTCAACGACACCATCCTTGACTCAGCCTGACGAACAAACAAATGACAAATCTGAATCTGAATCCCAACCCGATCATGACGGTAGAGATGATTCGGTGGATATACAGGAACAACAACAGCCATGCAGTGAAACAGCAGATATTATCACGACAACGGTAACGACGGAATCTGGGGACACCGGTGCGCCCCCACAGCTTCGACTTGTTGACGATGAGTTCGCTCGTGCGATCATCACAACGCTCTGTGATGGTGCAAAACGAGGACGGGAAATAGCATCTGTCTGTGATGCCTCTCGACCAACCATTTATCGTCGACTGAATAGACTTGAATCGGCTGGATTCGTAAAAACAACGCAGACAACCGGACCAGACGGACACGAATGTAAGGAATTTCAACTTATTCGGCATCGACTAACGGTCTCAATTGACGATGGGTCAGTCGTTGTTCGGGCACACCCACAGACTTGATTTCCACCCACGACTGAACTCGTGGGATTCCTCTTGTGGGAGTCTCAGTCGATCTGATACACTCCAAGAGCTACACTCCCGCTCCCGTTCCCGCTTGATGCGGTACTCTGGGTTGTGTATTCCTCGGTGGTTGTTGTCTCCACAAGGGAGGGCAGGCTATGATTTTCCCGCCAGTCATGGTTGTCCCAGTTGAGGGACACGGCACGGACCGTGTCATCGACCCAACTGTGGTGTTTTGCTGTCTCAGGACCGACTTTGACGCTCCCAAGTCAACATATCCCTCACCTCAAACCCGCACGGGCACCCAACGCCAGCGAGTCCTCGTGATGAATCGCCTCTCCGTATGTGCCACAGTCACAGTCGGGACACGTACTGGTCGTTACGGACATACGTGCGAAGCACTGCATTCGTCCGTCGTCTTCGGTGCCCCAGTCCAGTATCCCGGCGGTGATGGTTTGTCTTGGAGTTTTCCAGTGTAGTACTTTTTATTATCGGACAAGAAAGACCGCCACTCTTTCGAGTTCTTGCGGAGGATTTGCTGGGCGACACTACTCTACTGCTGAGAACGGCTTTGATCTTGCCTTCGAGACTGCCTGTGCCGGCGTCCCAGACGCTTTTGTCTTCAAGGAAGTGTTGGTGTGGCGTCGAGCGTAGTTTGTCTCGTTCTAGAGACTCCCAGTCACAGTCCCAGAAGCGTCCAACCACTGAACGAACACCTCACGCTCTGTGACGGAGCGTGGGCGAACGGTGAACTGGTTGGCTCGCTTCATTATCATAGATTACGCAGTATTTGTTTCTAACCGTATGGTATGGATTAGCGTTGGAGGCTCAGGCCTACTATCGAACGTGGATTGTGGAGTGGGTTGTCTGATTTATCTCACAAGTAAACTCGTGGGCTTTCTCCGTGAGTTTCTGTAACTCAGTATATACTGACCGATCATATACGTGCAGTTAGCACAATTTGAGTTGAACTAGTTTGTCTTATGCACTCACGACGCTCACAATTAATCTCAACTCTACAGTATGTCAAGTCGTTATTCCAACCGTATGATGAGTCACGTTCATCTTCAGTCAATACTCTATGTTTTCTTCAGATATACACATGATTTGTGGAGGATAACGTAGATCGCTGTAGGATCCCGATAGTTACCGCTGGTTTCCATTATTAGTATATCAAGTAGCATTGAGTTCCGCCAATTAAGTGAACTACCCTACCCTACTCACTCACTGAGACGGTTGTATCAGTTCGTTCCTTGAGGGTAGGGCTTCCGTGCTCTCGCATTCGACTGTCTGCTTCTACGGCAGTATCTGAAAGCAGTGCATCACGGTGATACTCGCCCTCAGAGATACCAGTCTCCACAGACATTCGTTCGGACTGTCCCAGCCCAGTCCTCACTCTTTCTCTTCAAACTCCACTCCCAAACGCTCTAATCCGAGTCGCTGAACTTCCAAAGACGCATTATACTCCCTGTCTACTGTAAGTCCACAGCTTGGACAGGAATGTTCTCGAACCCACAATGGCTTGTCCGACTCGACACCACACTTCGCACACCGCTTTGTCGTCCCTTCTGGTAGGACTTTCACGAGATGGCACCCATTCTTTTTGCCGTGTCGCTCGAATGCTTGGATTGTCGCATACCACGACATTGCAGCGATATTCCGAGCATTTCTATCCTGCTCAGTCATCGCAGCCACATCCAAATCTTCGAGAAACACGGCATCGTATTCTTGGGTGTCCCAGTGAGCAAGCTTGTCACGATCACGATAATCCTCTTCGTCTCTTCGATTTGTCAATCGCTTATCTGCTCGTGCTAGCGACTGTCGAGATTTGTTCCAGTTTTCGGATTCGTACTGCTCTGCTTGCGAGAAAGTGAGCGGTGTCGTTTCTCAACTCGCTCACGGTCTCTCACCTCACCTCGTCTAGTCGAGCAAAAACCCGATTATCTGAATCGTGAATGAACGTGGTAACACCGAGGTCAATTCCAACGGTATCCTCTACACAAATACTGTCGGCGGCAGGTTTGTCTGGATAGTCAGCGTCGTATTCGACAACAATACTTACCGTCCAGTCGCCTGTCGCCTGTTGTCTGCTTTGTGAGGATAACTTCGGTGATGTCAGCGTTATCTGGGAGCTGTCGATGGTAGTCCAAGTCGAAATCACCAATCTGTGAGAAGTGTCCAATAGCGTGACCAGACTGACCCGTGTTAGTATCCACGTCAAAGCCAGACTGGTTATAGTTGATGCTATGCTACGATACTCTCGTGGTGCTTTCCAGTTGAGACTTGAGACGACCAACATCGAATCTACGTTCTTCGAGCGAGTCGAGAACACTGTCGCTATGTTTGATACGACGAACTGCCATTTGAAGGCATTTCGAGCACACTCCTTTCCACTCAGACCATTTGTGCTTCCATTTGGGAAGCATATTCTGCATCGTGTTGTACGATGGCTTGTTATACTCAGGTGCGGGCCTATACTCTTGTGTGAGTGCGTGGTTATGGTTATATACCTCTCGGCAGGTTTGAATAGCATTCCAAGCACTCTCAGCAGTAGTGGTGTCCTCTGGCACTGCTCGATATTTGAACGCTTCTTCGACCACTGATTTGACGTAAGGACTGCTGTTAGTTGTATTTTTGGGACAATCAGTAGACGGCTGTATCCCATCCCCTCCCTACTCACTTACCGCTTTCGCGGTTCGTTCCTTGAGGAAGGAGACTTAGCCTCGTTATTGTTAAAACGTCGTAATCATGACTGATTCTTGAACAACAACTCGAAGATCCCGTGTTCACCAAGGCGAATATGCTTATTTACTGTTGGCTGAGTGATCCCAAGTGTCGCGGCGACTTCTTCACCACTGCTCTCACGAGGCCAGTCGAAGTATCCCATTGTGTGGGCAGTCTCGATTGCTTCAAGTTGTCTGTCTGTGAGTCGTTGTTCAAGTTGGCTTCGAATTTCCTCTGGTGTTGAGCCTGTTTCATGATGCTGGCGTTGTGCTGTGAGTTCAAGTCCGGGGAATGCTTCTAATATGCGTTCAACAATCGTTCGTGTGTTCGTTTCCTGTGGAAGTTCAATAATGAGTGTTGTCTCTGCTCCTTCAGCACGGCACTGTCGAAGAATGCCACCGCACTCGGATACCAGCGATCCAAACCATGATGAACCTTGTCGCTCGATGACAACTGCATTGTCTCGTTTTGTGACGGTCTCTATATTGCCGGTGAATGTATTCTCCGCGGTCTCAACGAGGGTTGATGGAGTATCATCGAATATCGTATAATACACACTGACAGACCCATTTTGGCGTCTCACTGTTCGATCGTGACGCACGCGCCCATCAGTTTGTGTAGCAACGCGCGCAAAGGGGAGATTCATCTCATGTCCACGAAACTCTAATTCAATTGTTTCATCAGATTCAAGCGCACGCTGGCGTTCAAGTGCGGTGATCGCATACCCAGCTGAGGTACCGAGTTGTGAAAGAATATTGACTGTTCGGTCATCGAAGGCATCAGCACCGGTAGCCACAATTGTGAGGACGCCATACGTTATCCCCTCATATGAGATTGGAACCGCACAGACTGCACCGATACCTTGTCGAAGGAGGACCCGTCGCCAGGATTGCTGTCGACCGGTCTCGACGAGTCCACTGACCGCTACATCTGAGTTTGTCTGCCATGCTTCAATCGTCGGGTGATTCTCAGTCATTATATTATTTTGAGTACTGTTGTCACTTTCAGAGTCTGACAGCTCCTCTTCAACATGTAAGTATCGCTCGACTGTGTCAGTCTCAATCCCCGCTGCCGTCTGGACACTAAGTTGGTCGGTTCCGACCGGTGCTGTCGAGACCCAAGCACCACTGAACGGGTCAACATCGACAAGTTCGCTACACACTGCCTCATATGTACCTGTTCGCGATGACTGTGTGGTAATTGCCGCCTCAACTCGCTGTGTCAGTTTAGTAATTGACTCAAGTCGGCGGGCTCGTTCTGTCTGTTTATCCAGTGCTGCCCGCTGTGATTCAAGTCGCTGTTCACCCCGAAGTCTGTTGAGTGCTGCTTCAAGTGTCGCCGCAAGAATACTTGCAATATCAAGATCGATATCTGCTGACTGCCACACAACTAGAACGCCATTACGCCCGAGAGGAAGGACTGCAGCCGTCTCGAATGTGCCTATATCAAGACATGGGGTTGTCTCAAGATCGACACGCTGGACAGTTTCATCGACAAATGTTTTCCATACGGGCGATTCAGCGGCTGTGAGTGACTGTAGAGAATCAGCCGCCGGGACAGAAGTAGCAGGACCAGTGGCAATTGGATCAAGTGTTCCTGTATCATCATTATAATGATAAACAGCCGTTGCAGGCAGATCAAGCACTGATGCAGCAGCCTCAACGGCAATCTCACCGGCATCATCAACAGTGTCGGCAGTGGTCAACTCTGCTGTTGCATCATGGAACGACTCGATTCGTTTCTGCCGCTGCCGTTGGGCGGTAATGTCACGACCGACGACGACAAGACGTAATCTATCATCGTCCCACTCTGTTGGATAATAATCTGAGTGTATCCAGCGAACTGACCCATCAGGACGAATGATACGATACTCGCGGCTGTATCGATCAGCATAGTCACCAGCTTCCATCTCATCGACGATTTGTTCTTCCCAGCGACGATGTGATGTACGGTCATCTGGATGGAGTGTTTCGAAAAAACCCTCTTCATGAACTTCATGCAGTTCTGAAAGTGTTCGTCCCCAGATATCAGCATACCCCGAACTAATTATTGCACGTTCTGAGTCATCAGTTAACAGATTCCTTGGCGTCGATAAGAAAATTGCCTCATCAATTCGATCAATGATAGCTTGCAATCGACGCTCGTGCTCATGAACCTGCGCAGCTCGCTCAACGCGGTCAAGTGCGGTTGCTGCATGTCCAGCTAATACCTGTGCAGCATCGATAAGATATGATTCATATGTATCACGTTCATGATCACCTGCAATCAATAGTCCATGACTCCCGATTGGGATGGCAATAGCGGCGGTGAGTGGATTGCCTGAGCGGTGGTTTGGTGGTGAGTATGCTGTTGTCTCACCCTCGCTGAATATGCTGTATTCATCTGATTCCGTGTGGAGTATCTGTAATCCGGATATGTCTGCTATTTCACATGCCGTGTCGCTGTTGGATTTGATTGTCTCTTTAGCGGTGAAATTACGATTATCCTCACTCTCGATACCGACAGTGTATTTAGGGGCATCACCACTCGCATATAGTAAAATATCCTCAGCAATCGGCAGGTCATCACCAACCGTGTTGTCTACTATTGAGTCTCGTTCAGAAGTTGGATGAATCCAGCATGTAGTCAATGGAAGATTCAGAGCGTCACGAACTGTCTTGACAACAATCTCATGGATCGCAGCTTTTGATTCCGCATCTTGAATATCATCGATAGCACATTGAAGATTCTTAACCAATGTTTCCCGGCGTTTACGTCCTGTTATCTCCTGTGAGGTCGCAAGATAGCGGGTCTCCCCATCGATTGTCGCTGGAGACCCTTTAATGAGCATCACACGTTCGTTGCCGTCAGCATCCTCTACTACCCACTCATACTTTCTTGACGTTCCAGAATCCATGACCTGGTCAATGATTTCAGCCCCTCGCTTAATCGAGTATGAGTCATCATCAGAGGTTATCCATTCAGCAGTATTGAGGAGCGTTTCGCGATCGTATCCCAGCGTTGAACATATCGTATCATTGACCTCAACTATATCCTTCGTCTCGGGGTCATGAATACTAATTCCTGCACTTACTTTATCGAATATTTCACGGTATGTCTGCTCACTCTCACGAATCTGCTCTTTACGTTCTTTTCGGTCAGTGATGTCACGGACGCTTGCAAGAATCCGTCGACATCCTCTGATTTCAATCGCTCTAAGATGGACTTCAACGGGGAATATTTCACCATTTGATCGTTGTCCGCGCCACTCAAATAGGTTGGACTCGCCGATATCAACCTCTTTGATACGGTTTAATGCCTGATCATAGCCAAATTCAGGGTCATCCGGAAGGACAGTATCAAATGGTTTGTCCTCAAGTTCCTCTCGATCATAGCCGTACATTGAACAAAATTGCTGATTGACCTGAAGAATGTCGCCTTTTTGTGGTTCATGCAAGACAAGTCCGTCTGAGATACTTTCAAATAGCGTCTGATACGAGTTTTTGAGTTGTCGGCGTTCAGTTATGTCCTCGGCAAAACCAACATACCGATCTGGACCAACATCAGTTACAACCGGATACCCGGTCGCCAGAATCCATCTGATGTCACCGTCTGGACGACGAATACGAAATTCAAACTCATAATTATCTGCAGGATTTCCCGCACGGATTTCTTGACGCATTTCCTCAAAGTCCTCTCGAAACGTTTCGCGATCGCGAGGATCGATTCCATCGATAAACGCGGTCGTATCATCATACAGGGACTCAATACTACGACCCCAGATCTCTTCATATGCATCACTTACATATTTAATCTCTGAAAAGTCTGCATCTACCACATAGATAATCTCATCAACATTCTCAGTCACTAATTGGAATCGTCGCTTTATTCTATCAAGCTCCATTTCCTGACGTTTTCGGGCGGTGATGTCTCGTGATACCGTATATACACACCGACCATCATTATCTTTACCAGGCCAGATGTTTGTTGAGAGCCATCGTGTTGTTCCGTTTGCAGTCTCGACTTGCCATTCATGATAACTTGGATTCCATTCGTTACCAGCCTGAATGATAGCAGACTGGATATCAGAGTGAGATTCTTGTGTCTTGGTGTGGGTATAATTATCACCGCTGATATTGTCTAAGTTGGTATTACCGTTGACATCAGTCTCTGTGGTTGATGATGATACCGCGAGTTTTGATATGAGTGATTCATTATCATTCGTTTCAGAGTGATACCCAAGTATATCAACAAAAGCGTCATTGACCTTCCGAACAGCACCTGTCTCTGGATCGTGTGTGGTGGTTGGCTGGTCGAATATTTCAACGACATGTCCGGACTCAGGGTATTGCTGTCTTCTGTCAGTTATTTCTTCGCCGGTGAGTATAATAAACTGATCAGAGGGTTGAATCGGGCAAAGGGTCGCAGAAATCCATCGCGTGCTATTATCTTCACTAATCGGAGTTAATGCGAGATCGCCAGTTTGCTGCGTTTTTGACTCGGCGACTGTCGTGAGTGTCTCCGCGAGCGAATTAAAATCATCAGTAGCTGATGTGTCCCACACCGACTGAAGAGCACGACCAGAACACTGTGAGATGTCGATTGAATTATTTTCGGAACCAGCCGTGTCCTGTCTATCATCATTATGCGTAAGTAGCTCAGCAAACGCATGATTGAGTGTAGCGATAGTACCGGTCGTTACGTCAATGATGGCAGCGGGCGTACAAAGATGCTGAAACCCAATAGCTGATATTTCTGTAGATCGTGCATGAGAGGCTGATATTGAATGTGAGTCCTCAAAGACAGAATCCTGAGTGGTCTGTGATGAAGATGTAACTGATGTATCCGTCATTTCAACTGCACTTGATGACTCAGGAGCTGTATGTGGTGCAATATGAGTCGAAGTGTCAGTGGTTATGTTTAAGATGCGCGTGATGACAAGTTCCGGACGATTGAGGCATAATTCTCGAGGGAAGAATGTCGTTGCACCTGCATCAAGAGCTGTCGTCATCGTCTCAGTTGACGAATCATCCGCAAGAGCAACAATCGGGAGATCAGGATATCGCTCTCGCTGGAGTTGAATAACTGCATCATAATCCGCAGTACAGAGTGATCCGCGCTCGATAAGCAAACAATCAACCGTAGTTGTTGAATCATTATATGTTATTGCATCACTATCCAACGTATCTGAATTCAGATCTGAAGATGAAACCTGAAATGACGTTTCTGTCGATGATGAAGATGCAGATGCATCTGTGTCTATGTCGACGGTTGCTTTTGTGTCATCGCTAGGGCTGTCCTCGGTTGTGTTGGCTGAATGACCACCAGATTTGATACCGTATTCCCGTAGGTTAACTGGAAATGGGATTATTTCGATTGGGTGTCCAGTTGTATCAATCGAATTCTGTAGAGCGGTTATAATGTGTTCATCTGCAACAGTCGCAAGACGCAACGACTGAAAGCTCGGTTCCATGAATGTTTGAGGCTATATTCCTGAGAATAAAAGTCATTTCATCGACAGGATATGCAACCTATATGCTGGTGTATCATTGATATTGTGTCGTGAGATTAGTTCGGTATTTATCATATAATCCCTGTAAACATGCAGTTTGCAAATGACCTCTAAATATTGTAGGGCGGTTCTACAGATCATAAAGCGAGTGGCTTAGGATTTGACCCCAGAGCAGTTTATAGTCCGTCGTTGACGCTGGAACCTGACATCTCAGTGTATTCAATTTTATTCAACATCGGTTATAACGTCTTCAATACGTTCACGAAACTGTGTCATGCGGGCGGTGAGATCACTACACATCGCAAGTATCGGATATGTGATATCGTACTCTCGATAAAAGTATGCAGTAACATCTGTCTCTGCCTGCGATACGTTGTAAAACTCTCGCTGTTGGTGAATCGTCTCCTGACGTGTCTGTGCCGTTGATTCACAGTGATTACCGAGAATTGAGAGGCGATTATGATGCGCATCAAGCGCACCAAAGGATTGTGAATCAAAACTGACGTTCGTGAGTGCAGATACCTCTTCATCAATCGGGATTAACTGATTGGCTGCAGTTTCAATTGAATCACGTTCACGATCACATGATTCAATATGGCTTTGCCGTTCCGATTTGGCAGTCTCAATGCGGTCATGTAGTGCCTTCATAACAGTTGGTCCAAGGCATTCAGGCGTTGTGAGTGCCGTAGCAATCTCAGAGCCAAACTCCTCACAAATGCTTTCAATATAACTATCGCCATATTCGTCCGTATAGAATGAGAGATTCATGACCGTATCTTCATATGCAGACCGAATCAGATTCAGACGTGTGGTCGTCTGTGATTGTGCATACTCCTGAGGTGTTTTCATTACACCACCCGGGGTACCTGTTTGTGGATGTGATGAGCTTACCGATCGTTGATTTGATATACGCTCACCGAACGCAACAAACGCGTCATACTCTGCCTCTGTCCGGGCACGCTCATTCAGAAGTGTCTCAATAATGTCATCAAACACCTCAGTGAATGATCGATCAAAACAGATTGTTGGTGACGCCATCAATATTGAAATCATTGACGTAGAGTGTAATAACAGAATATAATTCTACTCAACTATACCATATTTACATATATACGTCTCATAAATATATATAGTATATTATATTGGAACTTGCAAGCAATAGCTGAGTATACTTATAATATAAATTGATTTACTACAATTCTGATATTTATTATGTGATAATGTATGTTAGCCGAGATTCATATGTATTTATTGAGTGTTAGAATGCTATTACAGAATCGAATAAAATAAGAACCGAATCACTCGCCGGGCGGTTCCGGTGATGAGGCTGGTGGATTTGATAGCCCAGAATCAATGATGAAAAATTAACAGATGTTGAGAGGTCAGCCACGGCATCTGAGACTCTCGCAACCGAAATTAATATGACTAGAATTCTACAGTGTTTCCACTAACTCTGACATTAAAATAAATGCTCTGGAGCGAAAACACAGAAAGTCAATACATCAAGAAGTATACTATAGAGACGTTCGGCTAATGACAGTATTCAAATAGGGGAAATAAATATATGACTCGTAAATCATTTCGCGAATCGATTGAAGAACTCCGTACGTCGGTCTTAGACACGGCTGAGTTGGTTATCGATCAACTCACCAAAGTCCTTGATTGTCTTAAGACAGGTGATAAGACGGTAGCTCAAACGGTTATTGATGCTGATGATAAAGTTAATAATCGATGTCTTGAGATTGAACAAGATTGTATTGATCTGTTCGCACTACAGCAACCACTAGCGGGAGATCTGCGTTTGATTGCGGCTTCATTTAAGATCGCTAGTGATTTAGAACGAATTGGTGATTTGGCAGTGAACTTAGCGGAATACAGCCTTGCTGCCCGGCGGTCATTCGACTTAGAGATTACCGTGGTATCAATCGGGCATGATGCGATAATGATGTTAAATGAAAGTCTCCGTGCGTATGAACACGATGATGCAGAAAAGTGTCAAGCCGTGGTGGCTGAGGATGACAACATCGATACGCTGTGTTTACGTGCTAGTGAAGCGTTGACACGTAGCTTGGTTGAGCACGCGCACAAAGAAGAAGAGAATGACGGTGAAACTGATGTATGGAATATCGAACAAATCCTTGATGATGTGACGCGATTGTTATTGACTATTAGAGATATTGAGCGGATTGCTGACCATGCAGTGAATATCAGTGCGCGTACACTATGGATGATAAACAATGATTCATCATTGATACACTAATTTGAGTCGCCCATCTCATTGTCGATCATTGGAATTCTTATGATTCAAAGATAATGAAATAAATTCAGTAGCTCTGCGACTATCGAACGAGCGTAGCTGAGGGAAATTCTATCTTTTTTAAACAAGGGTCCCGCCCTTTGCCGGACGTGAAGCCGACAACTCCAATATGCTCTACCGTCGGTTGCAGACCGAATACCGCCGTCATTGACATCCTCCCGCGCCTAAAGACGCGGGAATCCACGAAGTGGATATTCAGGTTGCGCGTTTCCTCGGGCTTGGGGTTCAGATACGCTTTCGCGTGACCCCTCAACAGTCACCGTCCAGTTGTGACCAAGGACGTGCGTTCCATCGCGTGTAGCTCTGTCACAGGAGCCTTCCACCCCACATACAGCGGGCGTCAAAAACGGCTGGTTGTTCAACCAGCGAGGTACACGGTTCGACTCGCCCGAAGCGTTAGCCCGTGCATGGTTCTCCCTCTCGTTGTGCAATGTTCTCTGAAGCATTCAAATCAGAATGGCGTTCTCGCCCACACTCCGAACATGAAAACTGATCTCCATCACGGGTTCCCATCGAACCACATGCTGAACACTGTTGGCTGGTATTGAACGGATCAATTTTCTCGACACGAATACCAGCACGTTCGGCTTTGTACATGATGAACTGTTGGAGTTGGACAAACTGCCACGAATGAACACCTGACCATGAGCTATTCTCCCGGATATCTTCGAGGTCTTCAACTTTCATCACAGGATCCTCGAACTGTTCCGCGAACGTGATAAGACGACGAGAGAGTGTGTGGTTCAAGTCCTGAATCCGACGGGTCTCTTTATTACCCACGCGGTTGCGTGCATGAAGTGCACCCGCTTTCGAAAGCGAATCGCGTAAGGACCGATATTTGCGTCGAACGTATTTCGCCTCACCACCTCACCGGACACCAGCATCGACTCACCTTCATCATAGGCAGTCACACCGAGGATGTGCCGTTCGCCAATATCAACACCGATAGGTGTCTCACCTGATGCTTCGGTATCGTACTCGATATTGACCGTGCAGAACCAGTCGTCTCCACGGCGGTAGAGCTGGAGACGAGTCTTGTCAGCATCGTCTTCAAGCAGTCGGTCTCCAGGAGCAGTGATGTCGTCGTACAGTTCAATTGGTGTATACCACCACTGGGAGACGCATGGGAAGCCGACGACGACGACTGTTCCGTTGTCGGTAGTGTCGATTCCCCAATTCTGGTTATTGACTGCGAACGGCTGGCTCTCTCGGTATTCACCTTCCCCATCTTCGCTGTGGTCAGATTTCGCTTCTCAGATAGCGTGGGTCTGAAGAGCCGAGTAAAGCGCATTCTCAATCCTGGATGTGGTCACGGTCGCGGTCACGGTCACGGATTTGTCGAAGTCGCCGTTTTCCCATCCGTCGATACAGAATTGTGTGGTGTCACGGTAGAGACGAGAGCCGTGTTGCCACTCTCTCCGCCGTGCTATCGTTGGTGTTTGTCTGATCAATTATGGGTGTCGGATTCATCCTGACGGTTAAACGGTCAGGCATTCTCCTTGTTATTCTGTAATGACGATGTATGGTTTCGATGCCATTCGATAATATTCACGCTCATTTTGCAACTACTTTATTTCACTGGCGTTCCGAGGTCGTCAGTAAACTATTGTTTTTGTTATATGCGTTTTATTAATAGACTCCCTACTCAGGAATTAGAATGTATTCCCGGTATTTTAAATCACAAAATGTGCTTGAAAATCTGTCACAACAATCGTTCACCTCATCATAGTTGATCGAGCATCTTACTGACATGAAGGTGATAATGAAGACGAAAGTACAGATTTATGTATTATTTTACGATGTTTGTCCGGGTCAACATAGATGTGAGACTCTCAGAAGTGATTTGATTGATCCCTCTTTTTTGGAGATAACTATCGATAAGGTAGTAAAGTTTATAATGATTCACCATATTGTTTACTCGCAAGGCGGGGTAGAAAATAAAATAATCTGCCCGTGCCTCACAGAAGGAGATCATAGATTACTATGGCTGACACATACGTTGGTTCAATCGACCAAGGGACGACAGGAACGCGGTTTATGGTATTCGACCACAGCGGACAGGTGGTCGCAAACGCATATGAGAAGCACGAACAGATTTACCCAAATCCAGGATGGGTTGAGCACGACCCAATCGAGATATGGGAAAACACAAAAGAAGTTGTTACCCGCGGACTTGAAGAAGCTGGTCTTGACGCCGAACAACTCGAAGCACTTGGGGTAACGAATCAGCGCGAGACAACGGTCGTTTGGGATGAAGCGTCAGGTAAACCGGTTAATAATGCACTTGTCTGGCAGGATCGCCGAACAACAGATCGCGTCGAAGAGATTCAAGAGGCTGGTAAGGTTGAGATGATCCGTGAAAAGACTGGATTAGAGTGTGATGCGTACTTCTCGGCGACAAAGACCGAGTGGATTCTCGACAACGCTGAGCCGCTGAAGATGCAGGCATCACGCGGTGGCGATGTCCGTGACCGCGCTGAGGATGGTGAGTTACTCATGGGAACGATTGACTCATGGCTTATTGAAAATCTCACCGGCAATCACATTACAGATGTCACGAATGCATCCCGGACTATGTTGTATAACATTCGTGATCTTGAATGGGATGATGAACTGCTTGAGGAGTTCAGGGTTCCACGGTCAATGTTACCAGAAGTTCGTCCATCCTCAGACGACGAATACTATGGATACACTGACCCGGATGGATTCCTTGGTGCTGAGGTACCTGTTGCTGGCGCACTTGGTGACCAGCAGGCAGCGATGTTTGGACAGACGTGCTTTGATGAGGGAGATGCCAAGAACACGTACGGTACTGGATCATTCTACCTGATGAATACAGGAACTGATGCTGTCAAATCCGATCACGGACTCTTGACGACCATTGGATTCCAGATGTCTGGAGAGCCGGTTCAGTACGCGCTCGAGGGATCGATTTTCGTCACTGGAGCAGCGATCGAGTTCCTTGAGGACGTTGATTTGATTAATAATGCCGCACAGACGGCTGAACTCGCGAGTTCAGTTGATTCAACAGACGGTGTTTACATGGTACCTGCGTTCACGGGTCTTGGTGCCCCACATTGGGACGGGCGTGCCCGCGGAACGCTCGTTGGTATGACCCGGGGAACTGAAAAAGAACATATTGTCCGAGCAACACTTGAATCAATTGGGTATCAGACCCGAGATGTTGCTGAGGCGATGGAAGCAGACTCAGGAATTGAAACAACATCACTTCGGGTCGATGGTGGTGCAGTGAAGAATAATTTCCTCTGCCAACTTCAGTCGGACATTATCCAGACTGATATTGCCCGACCAGTCGTTGATGAAACAACAGCACTTGGATCCGCATACGCTGCTGGATTGGCTGTTGGTTATTGGGATAGCGTCGACCAACTTCGTGATAACTGGCAAGTCGACCGCGAGTTCGAAGCCGAAATGGATAGCGCTGATGCAGACGAAATGTATGACCGCTGGGATGATGCGGTTGAACGGTCCCTTGATTGGGCACAGGAGGAATAACGCATATGTACGAAGCACTCCTTCAATTACCAATTATCGGGGTAGACACACCGGGGCTCATTTTCTTGCTTATTGCAGCATTCGCAGGAGGTGCCTTCGGTGCGGCACTTGGTGCACTGCCAGCATTCTGTTTCACTGGATTCGCAGTCATCGCGGGAGAAGCAGCGAATCTTGTCGGTGTTGAGGGTGCTGGGGCAAGCGTTGCTATCACCAACGCATCAGTGACAGGGACTGTTGGGTTTGGTGCGGTCTTCGGTCCGCACATTTCATTCGCTGCTGGTGCGGCAGCAGCCGCATATGCAGCAAAGAAAGACGGAGCAATGCCAGATCCGGGTGATGGCGATTATCATCCGGCGAAAGATATCGCATATGCACTTGGCACGCGACCAGATGTCCTTGCTGTTGGAGGGATATTTGGTATTATTGGTGCCGTCGGAACCCTCATATCGGCTGGACTCGCACTCCCGTGGGATCCAATCGCAATCATGGTTGTTGTATCAGCAGCGCTCCACCGAATCGCATTTGGATATCCATTGATTGGTGGTGACGATCGTAGTCTTCTTGATATGTCTCCATTCGAGAACGAAGAGATGCGCACGGCCACTGATGGTGGAGAGGTTGCAACCGACGGCGGGTACAAGCGACTCGCTGTTGAACCGTGGCTTCCGCATCAATACAAGTGGGCGAACGTTGGAATGATTGGTCTTGTTGCGGGATTGTTGGGTGGATTCATAGCACTTGAAACAGGAAGCCCGTTCCTTGGTTTCGGTATCTCAGCGGCTAGTTTAACATTCCTTAATCTAGGTGTTGAGAAGATTCCGGTAACTCATCACATGACACTACCGGCGAGTACTGCTGCGCTTGCGGTGTTCCCCGATCCAACAGGGACAACCAAGATCATTGCACTGCTTATCGGTGGTCTCTTCGGAGTATACGGCGCTCTGATCGGAGAGGTCGTCCAACGTGTGTTTTACGCTCACTCGGATACACACTTTGATCCACCAGCTGCTGCGATTGTCGTTGCTACACTGACAGTTGTAATTCTTGCAATTATTGGTATCTTCGACAGTTCAAGTTGGGTTCCGATGCTCGGAATGTAGTAAGACCACTTCTTTCATTCTTATTTGCGGATTGAGCTTGTGTCGGTGTGGTACTTTCTTAAATATACAATGGATATCAAAGCGAGAATTCGGCGACGACGAGATGATGACGCACAACCACAATTCATTCAGCGTTATGAAGCACTCTCGCCTGCCGCACATCTTGATGAACCGGTCGGTCGGGGACAACTATTGGAGCAACTGCTTGATTATTTTGATCCGGTCTTTGATGGCGGACTTCCACCGAATGGATATCTGCATGGACCGGTTGGCTCGGGAAAATCTGCTGTCATTACTGCGCTACTATCTCATCTTAGACAATTACCAGCAGAAACACGAGAGATCATTCATACGAGTACCCGCGTGCAAACGCCATCATCACCAACGTTTGTTTATGTTGATGCTCGATCTGCGACCAGCGCGTTTGAGTTTTATCGAAGTGTGTTGAACAGTCTGATTGATCAGTCAGTGCCCAAGCACGGCGTTGGAACAGATAGTCTCCGCGATCAGGTTCACACTCAGGTGCAAGGAACCCCTGGCGCTACGATTTGTATTGACCATGTCGCTGAGTCACGAAGTCTTGATGAATTGACTCTTATTGACCTCTTAGCGAGCCTTCCGAGTAATGTCAGTTGGCTCGCTGTTGGACGAGAATCGCCTGATCAAAGTCAGTTGACAGCATACACAGGAGCAGAAATTGGTGTCAGTCGGTACCGGCGACAGGTACTTGTTGACATTTTGATGAAACGGGCATCAGTGGGGCTTGCGCGACAAGGTCTTAATCATGATCTTGCGAGACAGGTCGCGAGCTGGGCTGATGGAAATGCACACAATGGGCTTGCAGTTTTGTTTTCTGCTGTCGACAGCGCTGCAGCTGCCGGAAAAGACCGACTCAGTAAGTCTGATATCGACTCAGCAATCGAGTCAGTACCTGAACCCTGCGTCTCATTGTCTGCTGTGCTCTCACTGCCAGCAAATCGACAGCAGGTGCTTCGACATCTTGTCAATCTCAGTCCGGATGAACGTGAGTCAGTGGATATGGCAACAACTGCGCTATCAACACTTGATTTATCTAAATCAACAATCAAGCGATTTCTCTATGAGATGGCTGAAGCAGGCGTCATAAAGCGCGTCCAGACAAAAGGCGAACGACAAAAGGGACGTCCGCCAAGTCGCGTTGTGCCACAGTTTCCGTCATATGTGTTTCAGCGATTATACGATTTGCGCAGGCGAGAGTAACTAAGCAATTCCAATTATTTATTCTAGTTCAATCTTTTTATCATTCTTCTAATTTCTGATTGTGAATACAATATATTTCCGACGTATGTCATAAGTTCTATCAATACAGACTAACCCCTCGTTGTAAAAAACTATATTAGTAGTTCGTGCGGTGATATATTCAAATAAAGCAATTCAGTGACCCAAAAAATAGATTTATTATAACACGTTGATTATTTTAATCGTTAGCTAGATATAATCAGCAATAGCGAGATAATCTCGGATGAATATAATAAGTGAGGGTGCTAACACAGCAACAGCGAGCAGTTCAATGAGATGAGCACTGACAACTGGGGAAAGCGCAAGCGTAATGAACGCCATTTGAAGTCCGGCAAGTGGCCGCCGGACCGAACTCGGTGGAAGTGGTCGGACATCGAGTCCACGACGATGGCGATGGCTCTGACCAAGTTTAAACAAATACTGCGTCACTGGTAGTAATAAATACCATCCGGGGAGTTGCCCCCAGAGAATGGCGACAACCGGCGCAATTAAAAATCCAAGTGAATCGAATGCAAGGTCAAGTTTCGCGCCAAGAACCGTCTGCCTGTCTGCCGTGCGTGCAAGTGATCCATCAACAAAATCAAGTGCACTGCCTGCACCGTACAGAAGTGATGGAAGCCACGCGATACTGTATGCAGGTGTAACTCCAGCAAACCCAGCTAATGTAGCAAAAAGTGCCCCCCGAGCGACCGTCACCGCGTTAGGCAGACCAAGGAATTCATATGATTCGATTTCACTCGTCTTATCACCGTTATTATGTTCAGTATTTGTTGTATGTGTAGCCTCTGGGTTGCGAGTATTATCGCCGGTACTGGTAGGCGGATGGTTCGACTCAAGATGCCGATAACAGTACCATAGCTCAGTTATAGCTACGATTCCAGCAAGCAGTATCCATCGAACGAAATCTAAGCTTAATGATACAGCTGCGAATGAGTCTGGAACCTGATTGACTTGCAGTTCACTAGCAACAAAACATGCCGTGACGCCAACAGAGATAATTACGACAGCAGTTGCGGTAACCCGTGGCTTTCTTAAATAAAGAACCGACGTAGTGATAGGGAAATTCGTATCTCTCATCGCTCAAACTCTGTGTCTGCAAGTGTCTGAAGCATATTTCGGTCCTCATCGGTGAGTTGGACATTCGCCGCTGCGAGATTTGCTGTAATATGTTCTGGTGTTGTGCTTGCAGGAATCGGAATAACACCCCTATCGACATGATATGATATTGCAATAGCCGCCGGTGAGACATCATGCGCATCTCCAATAGTTTCTAATACCGGTTCTGCGAGCAGTCCGGGAGCGGATAGCGGTGAGTGAGCAATCACCCGAATACCATGGTCATGGCATTTGTTAATAAGTTCAGCTTGCGGTCGATAAGGATGGGATTCAATTTGGACAATTGCTGGGGGAATCGATGCAATATCAAGAATCTCCTGAAGCTGTGCGGCGGAGACATTACAAATGCCAATTGTGCGTGTGAGTCCACGGCTGCAGACTTTTTCAAGCCGCTGCCATGCAGATTTAATTGAGACATCAGCATGAGCGCGGTCACCAGATGCGTCAGTCGGGAACGTTATTTGCTCTTGCTGTTCTGGTGGTAGAGTTGCGAGCTTTGATATCGGTCCCTGATACTCCCAAGCATCCGGCCAGTGAAGAAGATATGAATCAAGCGTGTCAATACCAAGTTCTGAAAGTGTTCCTTCACAAGCCTCTGCGATATGTGCATGGTTTGTATTCCAGACCTTACTCATTAATACGAGTTGCTCACGAGAGGGTGTCCCTGGCGTCTCGAGTAGTGATCCAATGCGATGCTCATTACCGTACAGTTCTGCCATATCAAATAACCGATAACCCGCATCAAGTGCTGTTGCAATAGAATCGATACGGTTGATATAATTTCCATCACGGTATCGTGAGCACCCAAAGCCAACCGATGGTAGTCGGTGACTATGATGTCGCTGTGGGGTTAGTTTAGCGGGTTTTGATCCAGTATGTGGTCTGTATGTGTCCTGTTGAAGTGTTCGTGACGATCGGATATGATCATGCTCGGAGTCGGTAAGTCTCGTTTCTGGCACGGAAAGTGATACAGATACATCATTCGCAGCGGCGTATTCGATTGCGTTACAAACGCGAACAATATGTGCCCCACGCTGACCACCTGTCACTGGTCGATTTCCGTGCTTGATTGCCTGTGCAAAACGTGCTGGTCCGGCAATATGTGAATGATTCTGTGATGATGTGACCGGTGGTGAGGCAACATATGATCGACCGTGACCACCGACGCTGACGCTTTGTGGAGTGGCTGTCAGTGCACCGGAATCGCTGAGATACACTGAACCACCATCGCCGTGCAATTCAAGCGAATTAAATTCACGGCTCCGATGTGGGGTGTAGAAACTTGCTGTGAGTCTAATGACTGGACCAGCAGCAAGTGTCAACGTTGCCTCAATATGAGCAGGGCGTTCAGGTGCCGATTCGGCGTGTGACGGATAGATATCGACCGTGTCCGCAACTCGAACTGACTCAATAGGACCAAACCACGCGGTAAGCAATGTGAGTGGATATACAGCACCGTCATATAATGGACCGACGGCGAGAAACGATCCTGGATCATCATGCCATTCTGTAACACGACCTACGTGGGCATGAGCGTACACAACGCGGATTGGATTCAATTGATCATCAGAAAGGAGTGATTCAACATGTCGTTGTGCACGACCGTGATGATTGACGGGGGCACAATCAAGCCCAACTCCGCGTTGTTTAGCTAAATCGACAAGGGCTGCTGCAGTGTCAGCGTCTAGTGCGAGTGGTTTCTCAGTAAATACATGTCGATTAGCGTTCAGACATTGACGCGTGATACTTGCGTGTGCTTGATGACTTGTGAGATTCACAATAAGCGGCGCTGACTCGGCTGCCAACAATGATTCAACATCAGTGTATGCGGTCGTATCAGTTACTTCTGCAAGGTGTCTTGCGCGGGCACTGTCGTGATCACAGACTGCTGTTAGCTCGAGAGAAGTCGAATCAAGGGTATCGAGATAGTGCTCAACGACGGCACCAGCACCGATAAACGCACACTGCATTTAATATAATTTAGACGGAGGTGGTAAAAAGGAGCGCGGACGTTATTTGTTCTTAATTGTAGATGTATTTATGACATATCTTCATAAATGTGAAGAACTGTGTTATCAATAATCGCTGATATAGTGATGTTTTGTGTAGTATGAGCCGCCTGAGAGTGCTTTTGATAGGATATCTTTCTTGATCTCATGAATACAATTGAAGCATCTGTTATCTATTATATGAGCTGTGATTATACTCTTGTATCAATCTGATCATTACATAAAAACATAATTGAGAGAGTGAATCTTCAAATAGCGATATGCATTTTTATCCGGCATCACCAAGTGATATACATATCCTGGATAAAATATGAGTATGGCGGAGATTGCCGTCCTCCACAATACGCTTGACTTTCATGGCGGCGCAGATGCAGTTTGTCTAGCAGTTTGTGATGCGTTACAGGAATCTCATGCGGTTTCGTTGATCACATGCTCCGTAACGAGTCCAGCAACGCTTGCAGATCGATTCGATATTGATCTTGACACTGATGCGTTGGATATTGTGACGCCGCCAGGAGGGACACTGTTTGCTCGCGCACTTGCAGGGGCTGCCCCAGTTGTTGGGTCACAACTACCGTTCAGAAGTGCCGTACTGAGACAGTTTTTTCTTCAGATTGCAGATCAGTATGATGTTGCAGTAAGCACAGCAAACGAATTTTCATTACCACTTCCCTCTGTGCAGTATATTCACTATCCGCAATTTCGTGCCAACATGGATGCGAAAACCGTAGTTGATGATTATATTCAAACAGAGTCTGACTCACAATCTCAACAGCATGTTGATATCGCATCATCATCCACTCACTCTGAATCTCCAGGGCTGAGAGTAAAGAATGCAGATCAGATCGCGAACACGACTCAAACGCAACTTACCGAGACGAGAGAACAAGGAGACGTTATTCGGGATAACTGCGTCGAGGATATAGAATATGATAATCCCAACAGTGACGACGCTGGTAATACTGGCTATCTAAATCAGATATGGACACGACTGGCTGCCCCTGATGATAAGGCAACTGTCTCGGATTCCACAGAGTCTGCTTCGACGACCTTTCTTACAAATTCAACCTGGACGGCTTCCGTCGTTACAAACAGGTACAATATAAACCCAGTCGTTTGTCATCCACCGGTGGATCCGATATACAATGACTCTTCTTGGGGTGAACGGGAGAATGGCGTCGTTGTTGTTGGTCGATTAGCACCGGACAAACGCCCGTTAGACGCGATTTCAATCGTTGATGCGATCCGAGCTCATGGACGTGATTTACATCTTCATATTGTTGGTACTGCACCTGATGCATATCGTGATTATGCAAGGACGATTACCACGGAAGCAGCGAATCGATCGTATGTGAGCGTTGAAGAAGATGTTCCACGAAGCCGATTAGAGACACTTCTTTGCACACATAAATACGGACTAAATCTGAAGCCACGAGAGCACTTTGGTCTCTCTGTTGCTGAGTACGTCGCTGCAGGAATGGTTGCATTTGCCCCAGCTAGTGGGGGTCAAGTCGATGTGCTTGATGGACAGAGTAATCGGTTATTTGAATCATTTGAAGATGCTGTATATAAAATTGATACAGCAATTACGACGGATGAGCGTCCGCAGCTGCCACGAGACCGGTTTAATCGCGACCGATTTGATGAAAGCATCGTCTCTCATGTTGAGCAGATGATATCACGGTGACTGGTGCACTATTTATTTTCTCAGATAAGTGAACTTGATGTAATTAAGTAATACGGTTAGTGGTAAATACGTGATTCAGGTTTAATCTGATATTATTGTATCATGTCACATGACAATTTAATCCAATTCACAGATAATTCGACTTAGTTGATATGACCTTCAGTCCGGAGCTGTTCAGCATCCTGTTCTGAGTAACGCCATTCAATATTTGCTTTTTCATCCTGCCATGCCCATGGTTCAACAAGGACGACATCACCCTCATTGATCCATGTTCGGTATTTCATTCGTCCAGGGATCCGACCCATACGGTTTTCGCCGTCTTGACAACGAACACGGACATGATTACCGCCATTGTGTTCGACGACAACCGCAAACATCTCATCATCGCTCGGCATCCGGAGATTTCGACGCCCTGATTCTTCACTCATAATATATTTTTGATAGGCATGGGGAAAAGTCGTCCGCTGTGATGATAACTATCATTTCTCAAGTTGTTTATGTATTTATCGCAAGCGAATTCTCCGAGTCAGTTGGGTTTGTCTGATTGATCTTGGAATAGAGTATAGCATACATAGTCGTAATTACACAGTTGTGTCGTTGCCACAAATAACGCCTAAGCGACTGATACTGCCCGATAACGGTCGGTTTGTGCGCCATTCGCACAAGTCTTTTATTAGCACAAATGATACATTAAAAATAACGAATGCCCGCTCCGATGTCGGAACAACTTCGTCAGGATATGCAATGTGAGAGTCTGTTGGAGTGTTTTCACGGACTCAAACGGCTCGATAAGCAGTGCTTTCGGATATTGACTCAAGCTGAAGAGCCATTAACTGTGGATGAAATTGCTGAAATCGTAAACCGAGAGCGGTCTACTGCCTATCGGTCAATCCAGCGACTTCTCCAAGCTGGTTTCATTAAAAAAGAACAGATCAATTATGACCAAGGTGGATATTATCACGTTTATTCAGCAACTAGCCCAGATGAAATCGCAAATGGAATGCAGCGGTTGCTGAATGACTGGTATGCGCAGATGGGGCAATTGATTCGTGAATTTGAAGAAAAGTATGCAGAAGCAAAGAGCAGTCAATCGACCCCGGATTCTGGACCTGGCTCTGAATTCGATTCCGATCCGAATCAGGGATCTGAGTCTGGCTCTGATCCAAACGCCGAAACAGAAGTTACCGCTGAGCATTGACATCCACCCACGACTGAACTCGTGGGATTCCTCTCGTTGGAGTCTCAGTCGGTCCGAGATACTCCGAGAGCGACATTCCCGTTCCCGCTCGAAGCGTGACTCTATTCTGGGTTGTGTATTCCTCGTTGGTCGTTGTCTCTATAAGCGAGGGCGGGCTATGGTTTTCCCGCCAATTATGTTTGTCCCAGTTGAGGTACACGGCATGGACCGTGCCATCGACCCAACCGTGGTGTTCTGCTGTCTCAGGAACGACTCTGACGCTCCCAAGTCAGCATGTCCCTCACCTCAAACCCGCACGGGCACCCAACGCCAGCGAGTCCTCGTGACGAATCGTCTCTTCGTGTGTGTCACAGTCACAGTCGGGACACATTTGACTCGTCCACGCTTCGGGTTCTTTCTCGACCGTGATACCGTATTCTTCGTATACGTCTTCGAGACGGTCGATGAACCGACGAAACGCCCAGAAGTCGTGTGTTTTCTCGGTCACAACGGGCGACCAGTGCGTCGAGAGAACAGACTTGATGTCACCACCGTATATTGTCGCAACTCCCTCGTCGTGTCGTAGAGTCGTTCCACGAGGTCACGAACAAGGCAGTCTTGGGCGTGATTGCGTCGGATAGTGCGTTTGCGGTACAAGCAGTCGATGCGCTCGCTGGACTCGCGCTGGTTTTCGAAGAGTGACTGGTAGTATGCGGTGCGTTCGGTGGTTTCACGGAATTTCTCGAACAGGGTGCGTCCTTCGGAGAGTAGAGGTATTGAGTGCCGGTTGAGATGGTGCAAGCGATGAGGTTGTTCGCACCACCGTCCAGAGCGGCTTCTTCAGAAGCCAGTGCCAGCGGTGAGTCCAGTCGAGAATCGGCGATGGTGACTGGTGACTGGTGACTGGTTGGAAAGCCCTGAACATGTCTGCGGTTTTGTCGTGTCCAATCTCGCGCTGGCTCTGCTCGCCGCGCCACTTCGGGTATCCCGATATGTCAACACGAAGGCGCTGATTCCGATTCAACCCGAGTTCGTTTTTGAGTTCGGGTCCAATCGGAACTTCAAGACGGGATCGATTCCCGTACTCAATGGTGTACTGGTCGGTACGGACATACGTGCGAAGCACTGCATTCGTCCGTCGTCTTCGGTGCCCCAGTCCAGTATCCCGGCGGTGATGGTTTGTCTTGGAGTTTTCCAGCGTGATACTTTGTATTACTGGCGAAAAAAGACCGCCACGCTTTCGAGTTCTTGCGAATGATTTGCTGGGCGACACTACTCTACTGCTGAGAACGGCTTTGGAGTTGCCTTCGAGACTACCTGTGTCGGCGTCCCAGACGTTTTTATTTTCAAGGAAGTGTTGATGTGGCGTCGAGCGTAGTTTGTCTCGTTCCAGAGACTCCCAGTCACAGTCCCAGAAGCGTCCAACCACTGAACAAACACCTCACGCTCTGTGACGGAGCGTGGGCGAACGGTGAATTGGTTGGCTCGGGTCATTATCAGAGGCGACGAAGTATTTGTTTATAACCGTATGGTATGGATTGGATAGTATGGGAGAGTC
>NZ_KE356561.1:2971780-2973142 GCF_000415985.1 Haloquadratum walsbyi J07HQW2 | reverse complement strand
TCATCAGTTGTTTGTGACTATGACGCAGCATCTGACTATCTGTGATCTCATATCCAGCAGCCGCAATTACGTCGATGATATCAGCATCACTGAGTTAACCGAATTATATCGAACTATGACAGTTCCAGTCGTTGGTCGTGTTTCGTGCGCAATGATCTCATGGGTGTCATCAAGCGCATTTTCAACTTTATTAGCGCACGATGGACAGTCCATTTCCGGGACTGTGAACTCTGATGTCGTCTCACTCGTATTTTCCACACCGTATCCTGCCTGTTGAATCCGACTAATTATCGCATCGGGAGTGACCTCCCCACTCTCATATGATACTGTGAGCACTCCGGTTGCTACTTGTGAGTCGATATTCTGGATTGCATCTAATTTTCTGACGCTGTTGATAACCTTCTGTGCACAGGATGGACAATCCATCGCTGGAATTGAAAACTGAGTCACATCTGGGTTATTAACTGACTGGGAGAGTTGGTCTGTGTCTTCTACTTTGTGTTGAGGGGTTGTAGAAGCATCATCCGGCGGTATATCAGTACTATCGGTGGATTCCGAATCATGCATAGTCGTTACCGTGAGGTAGTTGCCATAGACTTATTAAATCGACTGCTATTTAGAGCGTATTTTATGATATACTTCAATAACAATGGTATGCTGAGTTATTAAATCTGGATATACCGTTTCATACTGTTCGTGATTTCCCTCTCATATATGTAAGGGAATACTCGCACTACCCTACTTCATTTTAAATTCTGAGGCAGATACTTGAGTCTCGTATACACTAGCGTCAGCTTCCTGTGGATACACGGATCAAAGATAAACATAAACAGTTAGTTCGCGTATTCGATTGCGGCTGTCACCGAGGATCCAATAAATTCATAGAATCGTCCACGAAGGCTATCTGAGTGTTGTGACATTTGTGTTATCACAACAATGTGATCATCCTCAACGGCAAAGATGATATCAAGCGATTGTCCAAAGAAATCGCCACGCATGATGAACTTATTATCAGCGTATAGTCCATCGTGATTTGGAGACGCCTGTCGACAAATATAGCCAGTCTCCTCTCTGAGTACTTTCTTGAGTTGAGAGCTACTTAGATATCGCTTGGACTTCTCCGCAGCGGTGTTGGTGATAATTATTGTATCAAGAGACATGATATATTAGAGGTTATACAACAATAAGAAACCAAATTGGAAAATGATGTCTATTATTATGTACGGGGAAATCAAATAAGTCGAAATAAGCGTAGTATTAACGCCGCTAGCGCTCAATATGTGATATAATGTCTGAGATGATGGTCCGGAGTATGACATTGATTTCCGTGCGATCCAGTGAGTATGAGATCGGTCGTGGGGA
>NZ_KE356561.1:2847088-2971730 GCF_000415985.1 Haloquadratum walsbyi J07HQW2 | reverse complement strand
GTCACGAACAAGGCGAGTCTTGGCGATCGTGATTGCGTCGGATAGTGACTGGTTGGGTAGCTGAACATGTCTGCGGTTTTGTCGTGTCCATCTCGCGCTGGCTCTGCTCGCCGCGCCACTTCGGGTATCCCGATATGTCAACACGAAGGCGCTGATTCCGATTCAACCCGAGTTCGTTTTTGAGTTCGGGTCCAATCGGAACTTCAAGACGGGATCGATTCCCGTACTCAATGGTGTACTGGTCGGTACGGACATACGTGTGAAGCACTGCATTCGTCCGTCGTCTTCGGTGCCCCGGTCCAGTATCCCGGCGGTGATGGTTTGTCTGGGAGTTTTCCAGCGTGATACTTTGTATTACTGGCGAAAAAAGACCGCCACGCTTTCGAGTTCTTGCGAATGATTTGCTGGGCGACACTACTCTACTGCTGAGAACGGCTTTGGAGTTGCCTTCGAGACTACCTGTGTCGGCGTCCCAGACGTTTTTATTTTCAAGGAAGTGTTGATGTGGCGTCGAGCGTAGTTTGTCTCGTTCCAGAGACTCCCAGTCACAGTCCCAGAAGCGTCCAACCACTGAACAAACACCTCACGCTCTGTGACGGAGCGTGGGCGAACGGTGAATTGGTTGGCTCGGGTCATTATCAGAGGCGACGAAGTATTTGTTTATAACCGTATGGTATGGATTGGATAGTATGGGAGAGTCAGGTCTGCTATCGACGGTGGATTGTGGAGTGAGAGTGAGTTGTCGGATTCATCCCACGAGCAAACTCGTGGGCTTTCTCCGTGATTTTCTGTAATACAACATCAAACAGACAAATACTATCTACAGAGATTGCTTCATAGGAATTTGAATCTACTACTCGTATTCTATTTTGATATCAGTTCTATGAGCATCCGTCGATAGTGATAATATAGCTATACTGCCTTTACACAGTCTGTCTTGGTGGAATAACAGATCTTATTTACGCGTCCACAGTCGGAGCCACTCAGCTAGAGGCTCACGGACGCCCTCAACAGTCACGTTCACGGTGCCATCAAATCGCCACCGTGCTTGGTCGTGCTCAGGAGGCGTTGTCTCAGAGGCTGCGTCAACATCTACATCCGCATCCGCATCCGCATCCGATCCGCATCTGCATTGGTATCTGAATCAAAGCACATTGGAATATCAACGGCAAGATCTTCGACAGTCAATCGAATTGCCTCATCGCGCGCCACTTCTTCATCAATGGTAGCGTCGATAACATCTGTCCATGTCAACGGACCATCGTAAGTATCGTTCATAGTTATCTATATATCCGGAACCACTTGTGCGTATCCGACCTGGCGAAGGAGAAAATATAATTAAATAACGAACTGTGGTCACTGGGCTCAGCCATTATTTTGTGAACGTACATTCCGCAGTGTATACTATATTTTATACAATACGAAGAGAATACCTACGTCTGCAGGCGCTGGAGGATATCAATCGTTGTCTATTGTCTCAATGACATTATTTTTCAGCGTCCCAACACCATCGTATCGAATTGTAATATCATCACCTGGTTCAATCGTCCCTGGATTGGCTGGACTTCCAAAGGAAATGATGTCTCCTGGTTGCAGTGTAAATCGTTGGGAGAGAAATGAGACAATCTCATATGGGTCAAATATCATCTGCTTGGTTGTGGCTGATTGTCTTGTTTCGCCATTGATTGTTGTCTTCATTGTGATATCATGTGGCTCAATGTCAGCTTCAATCCAGGGTCCAAGTGGAGCAGATGTATCGAATGCCTTCCGGGCTGTGCGTCCTTCCTGGTCAATCGCATCAACGTCATTCAAGATAGTATATCCACGAATAACATCTGGAACAGACGATTGATCAACACGACGACATCGGGTATCAATAACAGCCGCAAGTTCACCAGCATAGGTCAGTTTATTACACCACTTTGGGTATCGAATTGGTTGTGTTGGACCAATAAGCGAGGCAGGTGGTTTGATAAAAAAGTCTGGAACTGAAGGGCGATCATAATCCATTTGATCAAGTGTCTCAGTAAAATTTCGACCAACGCAGTACAGTGCCGATGGGATACATGGAACTGTTAATTGACCATCACGACCGACAGTGTATATCCCATCAGTAGTATTCACAGTACCATCGTGATAGCGACCACTGACAATACCAGTCGGGGTCTGTAAACGAGCGTGTTTCATAATAATTGGATAGCAACTGCGATTTTACTCTCAAATACAAATTATTGTTGATATTATCCAAATCATAGATAGACATCACAAGTATGAGCGCAAAAGCAGTATCAGGCGTGGCTAAAATAATCAATCTTGAGTGGAGATGATACCGTCATCACACACCGGATTGTTCAAGTGACTCCAGTAGATGATAGATATGAGAAACGATGTCCGATGCAACAATTTTACACACCTGTCTGAACGTCGCCGATGCAACAGACTCAATTGCATTCTATGAGCAATTTGGATTCGAAAAGTCTTGGCAGTTTACGAGTGAAGATGGGGAAACGACGAACTACTATGTTGTCGATCAAAACGGGGTTGAATTACAACTTTCAGAAACAACAGGTGAAACAATGTTTGAAATGGGAACTGGCTGGGATCATCTAGCACTCGGCGTTGATGATGTTGATGAAACAATCCAACGAATCGATCATTACGGGATCGCTTCCGAACCCGGACCGCAACCCGCAGCAGGTGCATACACCGCATTTATCAAAGACCCCGATGGTCACCTTGTCGAACTGATTGAACCAGTGTCAGAGTAGTCGGATACGTCGTTTTGGCTCAACTTTTTTATGATAATTTCGTTTTTATACCGAACGCTCAACGAGATTAATTGCCAACCTGTGTTGCTCGATTAACAACATCGGTGCTGTATCGGTCCTCAAGTTCTTCATGTTGGTCGGGACGGTGTTCATACACATCTTGGAAAAGTGAAATCGGCGTCATTGCCGCTTGATACGTCGCTTCATCCCACATTCGATCAGTCTGGATATCGATTTCAACACCGTCAATAAGAAGTGTCGCAGACTGTGTCATTGCAATCGCTCCCTTGCCAGCCTCCTTGGCAGCTTCAAACTCTTCCATTGAATCAACAATATCGTCCATACTCGGAACATATGCCGTCATATTCAGGAGTTCCGATCGGAGTTCATCACGGTTGAGCGTGTGCTCATCATTTCCAACCACGAGATCATAGGTATCATCATCTTCAATAGAGAGACTGACGGCATCGCCATCATACACATGTTTCCCATCGGTCTGTTCGAGTTCAATGTCATTATCATCAGCAGTGAGGAGCCACGAGCCGGTTTGTGGTGGAAGCGGCTCAGTATTTGCCTCAACAACCTGACTCGGGGTAAGTGACCAAATACCAATCATTCCCTTCGCACGGTTATCTATCATCCGCTCGCGATACCCCTCAATATCGCGAATATCATCAAATGGACCGTCAACAGCGACAAGCCCAGCAGCGCTTGCTCCACGAGAAGTATTATGTCGCAGTTCCGGCCATGATGGAAGTTCACCAGTTGGTGTCATCCCGCGCATGTCCTTGCTGTAATCAACCTCACCGTCAACTAACAGAAAAAGCCGTTCAAGATTGTTCGATGGTTTGCCCATTTCTGTTCGGAGATTACGAAGTGCTAATTCGGCTTCCCCACTTTCAACAATCACTGACATTGAAAGACTACCTTCTTCTAATCCATACTCATTCTCGATAATCGTGAAAAACTCATCAGCTTTTTTCCAATCATCGATATCGCCGACTTCCGGAATCACGAATCCATCAATATGTTGGATTGCCCCCTTGTCAGGATCGGCAATCTGAAGCATATGCTGGAATCCTTGATATCGAGCTGTCGGACTTTCACGATGCCACACCATCCGGGGGTGGATTTCACCAGGGAACTCTGCGCCGTGCTCAGAAATGACTGAAATAATATTTTCAACTCCCTCATCACGCATTGAAGGAGCAGTTGCATCTTCATTATCTGGGACCCAAACGTCGGGTGCTTTCAAACCTCGGAGCTGTGCTGCGCTGTGGATCATCTTTGCGGAGTCGTCTTCACCCTCGACAGCCGTTGGGGATGTAAAGAATGTCCGAACAAACTCACGATCGTAGTTTCGTTCAACACTCATGTGCATGTAAATGAACCCTCTGAGGTATATTAAAGCCAAGACTTGAAAGCAATATTAACCTATTCGATTATAAAAAACAGTAGTGTGTAACAACATCAACTCAGAGCTACTGGTGCTGAGTGTTGTTTGACCGTAGTTGTTTTTTATTTGAAGAACTGCCGGACACGTTTTACCGCATCTGATATCTCGCGGGTAAGCGCACCGAGAGCACCGCCAGCTCGAACTTCAATTGGATCGGCGGAGAGCGCTTCTGAAAGCACTCCTGGTTTAGCTTGAGAACCGATAACCGCAACTGTTCGGTCATGAATACGGACTTCAGTCGTCAGGTCCGTCCGTGACAGTGCAGTCGCAACCGCATCGGTACTATCAGGATCATTCGGTAAGTCACGAAGCGCACTCACCGCTGGTAGAACCGATGGAAACGTGACGAAGAGTCGATCGCCAGTCGACGATACTTCTGCTTCTCCGCCGTCAACAGATACTGTAAGGTCGGCATTGACATTCAGTGGGATCTGTGACGGCTCAGTAGGTGTGTCACTCACGTTCGCGAGTTGTCACGCGGACAGTGCCATCAACACGCCATTGTGCGTGTTCTGCATCTTCTCCGGTACCGCTTGGGACCTCCACTTCCATATCCTCAAAGTCATATATAATTTCGGCACCACGACCGGTCAACCGGTCATAAAGACCAATTGCCAGGTCCGGCCAACTCGTTGTTTCTTGGATTCGCTCTTCAGGCACGTCCATTTCAGACATAGTCATAATCACAACCGCATACGATATATACGTTCTGGCGAGGCGTGAGAGTATCACTGAATATTTTAAATTCTTATATAACAGGGCTGGAGAGTGTCCATACTAATTTTCGGATATCTGGTGTCTTTCGCCTGCTTGACATCCTCTATCCGCCTGAAGGACGGGGCTTTCTCCTCTATCCTTCGTAAGATGAGTCACCTGAAGCAACGATTAGTATATTTGACTTAGGTGATCATAAAAATCGGAATGTTTCAAGATTTTTCGGGGCAAATGTCCGAAGGTTATAATCATGATACAGTCCAGATGAAAGGTCTTGAACCGACTGCTCATCGCCATGAACACAGAGAATTTTTTCAGGGCGAGGATTCATAGTTTTAACAAAGTTTTCAAGTCCTTGACGGTCAGCATGTCCAGAGAAGCCACTGACAGTTGTGACATCCATCTCAAGAGTTAGTGTTTCTGATCGACCGAGTTGATCGCCATTAATCGGGATTTCGTCCCATCCATCTTGAATACGTCGACCGAGTGTTCCCTGTGCTTGATATCCAACAAAGATCAGGCGTGAATCTGGGTCGGTGCCGATATGTTGGAGCCAAGACATAATTGGTCCACCGGTGACCATTCCTGACGTCGAAAGCACAATGCATTGATCGCCATCGGAGACAGTCTGTCGTTCCTCTTCACCAGCATCAATATGATTGAACTCCTCGGCGAGAAAGGGGTTTTCGTCGTCATGAAAGATCCGATCACGAAGATTATCACGGAGATATTCGGGATATGTTGTATGAATCGCGGTTGCCTCCCAGATCATCCCATCAAGATGGACTGGCATGCGTGGAATATCGCCGGCTCGCATTGCTTCTTCTAAAACGAGCATAATCTCTTGTGACCGTCCGACAGCAAACGCAGGAATGACGACTTTTCCACCACGATCATATGTTTCATTTATGACTTCGATGAGTTCACGCTCTGAGTCTTCTTGATCCGTCTGGTAATCATCGCGACCACCATATGTCGACTCTAAAACAAGTGTTTCAACACGCGGGAAGTCATTGACTGCGCCATTGAACAATCGAGTGTCTTCATAATGAATATCGCCTGAGAATGCAACATTGTATAGTCCGTCGCCAATGTGGAAATGCGTCACTGCTGACCCAAGGATATGACCTGCATTGTGGAACGTCAACTTGACATCCGGGGCAATGTCGGTTACATCACCATACTCTAACGGAATGGTGTGTTTGATTGTCTCACGAACCATCGAAGAGTCATATGGTGGTGTACGCCCCTCTTTTGCTGCCACATCAAGATAATCCAATTGGAGTAGTCCCATCAGATCACGAGTTGGCTCTGTTGTATAGATCGGTCCGTCATATCCATATTTAAATAGTAGGGGAAGAAGTGCCGAGTGGTCAAGATGGGCATGTGTGAGCACGACCGCATCAAGCGAACTTGCACCGGACCCAAGCGCCTCTGGAGCTTGCAGAAACGGGACATCTTCAGACCCCGGCTTGTCTCCACAGTCAATAAGAATGCGTGTTTCCGGCGTTGAGAGAACGAATGAGGCGCGACCTACCTCACGACAGCACCCAAGTGTGCTGATACGAACCCACTCATCATCTGAGAGTTCCTCACGATGTATTTGTCGACCAACACGTTCGAGAATATCTCGGCGCTCATCGCGTTCTTGCTTCAGGAAATTGCGAACATTTGACACTGTTGATGATTCAATCGGTGGCGTGCGAACAACTTCAGGCGTCCATCCAACTTCCTGTGTAATCTCTCGAAGTGTTGCACCACCACGCCCAATCACCATCCCAGGCTTTTCTGCCTCAATCACAACCTCACCGGTATCATGATGAAAATCAAGATCGGTTACCCCCGCTTCATCGGGAATTACTCCATGAATTTGATCCTGCGCTCGCGCTGGTGACGCAAGTGCTTCTGGATCCGGTCGAATGGTGATGCGCTTGCGAAGCTTTCCTGCAAGGTCGCGAACGAGATCACCGTTGTTTGCGAATCGCTTTGGATCACGGGTATAGACAACAAGTTCTGGTCCCTCGTACGTTACATCTGAGACAGAGATATCAGACGGCAGTTCGGCCACTATCTCTGATTTCAGTTCCTCAAGTTGCGTATCTACTGAGCTCATAAGTAAGAACGTCCTGCCCACAATGTTGTGAGCAGACGATATGTCGGGTCACTCCTATCATAATATCGGACGAACAGTTTAAGCCGGAGATGGTAAAGCGTCATAATGGATGAGAGAGCATATTGAATGACCAAATGAAATCGCTATCTCTGGCGGTCCTGGTCATGTAGGAAACAGGCAAAACCCGCTTATCCAGACGTAGCTCCGCCTGCGTATAAAAATCTTCTCAAGCCAGAATCATATACTTGACATCCACCCCAGGTTAACACGGCTGAATCCAACGATATCGTACTGTTGGATTGGAACTTGACGTTTTGTAATGTATCATAGCGTGTGAACTATTCCACCCTACTCAGCCGCTGGCGCGGCTCCGGTGAGGGTGGGGCTGGGGCTCCCTGTTCTGTTCTGTCTCAACGACGCGCTTTCCATCCACGACGCCACAACTTCCTGACGATGTGAACAGAGCGAGCGCAGTCTCCACAGGACTTACGCCTTCGGACTGCCCCAGTCCTAGCTTTTCAAAATCACGAGATAACATATTAATCGCTGCGTTCGCGTCTCTATCTATCTCAAATCCACACGCTGGACATCTCTCGTACGTAGTATCGAGTTTGAAACAGACACCGGGAATCACCGTCTGGTGATCTTGATACAACACTCGCTGTAGGATTTCAAACTCAGTCACTAGGGGTCAGCAATATCATTCAGAGTGCAGCGAACTGGCTCAGACGAGGGATCGTTTTGTTCAGGGGATTTAATACGCGGCTAAAGTTCTTTTTAACTAATGAGTGAGGATCAAGATCTCGGGATTACTCAATCAAAGACACATAATACTGGTGAGTGGTATGCTGAGGTTGTTCAGAAGGCTGAGTTAGCTAACTACGGGCCAGATGGGATGAGTGGATTCATTATCACACGTCCACGAGCATATGAACTCTGGGAACGTGTACAGAGTTATCTTGACACTCGATTCAAACAAACGGGTGTTCAGAATGCATACTTTCCACTCTTTATTCCTGAAGGGTATCTTGAACGTGAGAAAGAGATTGTTGAAGGATTTGATCCTGAGGTAGCATGGGTTGAGCAGGCTGGTCGAAATGAACTTGAAGAACGACTTGCGGTCCGTCCGACATCAGAATCAATCATCGCTCCATATCTCTCACAATGGATCCGGAGCTACCGAGACTTGCCAATGCGAGTGAATCAATGGACCTCAGTCGTTCGATGGGAGGCAACGGAAACAAAGCCGTTTTTCAGAACAAAAGAGTTCCTCTGGCAGGAAGGTCATACTGCGCATGAGACGCGGGCGGACGCATGGACAGAAACGATGTGTCGCCTGGATCAGTATGAGTCAACGTATGAAGATCTGCTTGCGATTCCTGTACTCCGAGGTGCGAAACCAGAACATGATAAATTCCCAGGAGCGGATACAACAACGACTGTTGAGGCACTGATGCCAGATGGGAAATCGGTCCAGGGCGCAACATCACACTATCTCGGCACTGGATTCGCGGATGCATTCGATATTACATACACTGACACAAACGAAACATCACAAGTCGCACACACAACATCATGGGGGCTTTCGTGGCGAGCACTTGGTGCATTAATTATGACGCATTCGGATGATCAGGGATTGGTACTCCCACCGACGATTGCTCCAGAACAGGTTGTTATCGTCCCAATTTGGCAGACAGAGACAAAAGAGACCGTGATTGAGTATGCTGAAGATATTGCAGACGAGCTTGATGATGCTGACATTCGTGTCGAAATTGACGACCGTGATGAACAGAATCCTGGATTTAAATTCAATGAATGGGAGCTAAAGGGTGTACCATTGCGGGCTGAAATTGGACCAAATGAAGCCGCGGAGGGAACAGTCACACTGGTACATCGACCTGATGGGGAGTCAATTACAGTTGAACAGTCAAGAATTGTCGAAGCAGTTCAAGAACAGTTTGATTCGATATACGCGAAGTTGTATACAAACGCAGAAGAAACACTCAAGTCAAATATTCGGACAGCCGAAACCCGCTCTGAACTGTTAGGAACGATTGGACAACACGGTGGATATGTCAAAACTCCATGGTGTGGTAATGAAAGCTGTGAAACAGCAATTAAAGATGAAATCGCAGCCGAGATTGTCATGGTTCCGTTATCCAATGATGTGACCGATGAGCAGGATAGTATCGATGCTCACACAACTGCAGGGAGTGATGATACGACAGTGGGGCTCGATGGGGGGTCACTCGATCTGACAGACTCAACATGTGTGGTCTGTGATAATCCAGCTCTCGAAACTGCATATTTCGCCAAGTCTTATTAACGAAATTAGTAATATCGAAAATTATATTTGTCGATAATTACATTCGTCAGATGTCGAGAATATCGTCAATATATTATATATTCCTCTGGAGCCTTATATGTGGTTAGTGTCACCATATCATTTGAGGACAAGTTCCTTTAGTAACCGTGCTGTAAACATCATATGACCAAGCCAAGTAGCCATACGACTGGAAATTCGGATGGATTAGCTGATCCATCAGATAGTCAGTCGAACTGCGGTGTTGGTGCTGTCGTCAATCTTGACGGTGGACAATCACACCAAACCGTATCTGATGGGATTGAACTCCTTGAAAATCTTGAGCACCGAGGAACGACCGGTGCCGAGCCTGACACAGGTGACGGTGCTGGAATCGTTATCCAACAACCTGATTCATTCTTTGATGCTGTTGTCGGGCATGACCTCCCAGAAGAGTATGCCGTTGGTTCGATTTTTATGCCGCAAGACGATGCCGCTCGAGAAGGTCTTATGTCGATCTTCGAGCGGGTGCTTGCTGAGCACGACCTATCTGTCGTCGAATGGCGAGACGTTCCAACAGATAACAGTGACCTTGGTGAAACAGCGCTTGCATCTGAGCCTGATGTTTGGCAGGCATTCATCGTCCCTGGATCTACGCATAAAACTGAGACAGGTGCAGTCGATGAAAAGCAGTTTGACCGGTCTTTGTACATTGCTCGGCGAGCAGTTGAGACAGAAGTAAATGAACTTGACTCAACCGGTGCTGCGCGATTCTACATTTGTTCATTATCCAGGCAAACGATCGTATATAAAGGATTGCTGAAAGGAACGCAGCTCGCTGATTATTATCAAGATCTTGCGGACGAACGGTTCAAAACAACGCTGACACTCGTTCATGCCCGGTTTTCAACAAATACACTTGGTGCATGGCATCTCGCACACCCATACCGACATATCATTCATAACGGCGAGATCAATACGATTCAAGGCAATATCAATTGGATGCGAAGCCGTGAAACAGACCTCTCACACCCAGAATTTGACGACGACCTCGACACGATAAAACCAGTAATTAACGACCCAGATCAGTCAGACACAGCATCTGTTGACAATGCTGTTGAGTTGCTTCTACAAGGAGGTCGTGAACTACCACATGTCCTTCGAATGCTCATTCCTGAAGCATATCGTGGTGATGAGCAGATGGACAAGGATCGTCGCGAATGGTACGATTACCACGCCTCACTCGTTGAACCATGGGACGGACCAGCACTGGTTGCAGCAACAGATGGCGATCGAATTGCTGCAGTCCTTGATCGAAATGGACTCCGACCGTGTCGATATGATATTACAACAGATAACACGCTCATTATGGCAAGTGAGTCTGGTGCGCTCGATACTGAGCCGAGTAATATTAGTGAACGTGGACGTCTTCAGCCTGGGCAGTTATTTGTTGCAGACCCAGAAGAGGGACGTGTTATTCCAGACTCTGAGGTATTTGATTCGCTTACCGATGAGAAGTACGGTGAGTGGATTGAATCAGAACAACGACACCTCTCAGAACTGACTGGTGATTCTGGATACGAATCGCAGGCAGACGTTGATCATCTCCGTGCAGCACAAGCAGCATTCGGGTACACGCATGATCAGATTAATCACCTGATTGAGCCGATGGCAGAAAAAGGTAAAGACCCAGTCGGGTCGATGGGTGATGATACTCCATTATCAGTTCTGTCAGATTTTAATCGACCGCTGTTTACATACTTCAAACAACTATTCGCACAAGTCACAAACCCACCGCTTGATTACATTCGCGAAGAATTAGTCACTTCGCTCGAATCGCGTGTCGGGGCACAACGGAATCTCCTTGATGAGACTCAAGCCCACGCCCGTCAGCTCGTCTTAGATTCACCTGTGTTGTCTGATGAACAGACATCAGGAATCAAATCACTGGGTAATACTGAAGAAGATGCAATGTCGACAGCAGTTGTTGACATCACATATGATCGCGAGAAAGCACTTGACACAGCAATCGAACAAATCCGTGAGGACGCGGCAACTGCGATCAGAAATGGTGCTGACGTCGTTGTACTTTCAGATAAAAAACTTAATTCCGACCGTGTAGCGATTCCAAGCCTTCTTGCAACAGGTGCTGTACATCATAGTCTTGTTCGCTCTGGGCTTCGAAGCCGTGCTGGACTTATTATTGAGTCTGGTGACCCACGTGAGGTCCATCATATTGCAACACTTGTCGGATACGGTGCTGATGGTATCAATCCATATCTTGCATACCAGACGATTGCCGATGTTGTTGCTGGACCTGACGGTGCTGAAGAGTCCGAGGCGATTGCCTCATACATCGGAGCGCTTGAAGATGGGCTACTCAAGACAATGGCGAAGATGGGGATTTCAACGGTCGAGTCATATCAAGGAGCGCAAATTTTCGAGGCAGTCGGTCTTGATTCAGATTTCATTGCAGAATACTTTGAAGGAACAGAGATCAGAACTGAGGGAATCGGCATTGATGTCATTGAGGAAGACGCATTAACCCGACATACGGTCGCTTACGGAACCGACCCAGAGTTGGAACGACAGGGTGAATTCGAGCATCGATCTGATGGAATTCATCATCAATGGAACCCGGAAACAGTTGGAACACTTCAACAGGCAGTTCGATCAGGTGATTATGAAAAATACGGTGAGTTCGCTGAGCTAATTAATGATCAGTCTGAAGAACTGCAAACTCTGCGAGGACTTCTCTCATTCGATGGTGATCGTGAGTCCATTCCGGTTGAGTCTGTTGAACCTGTCGAAGATATTGTGACGCGGTTTTCGACAGCGGCGATGTCGCTTGGGAGTCTCTCTCCAGAGGCGCATGAGAATAATTCAATCGCTATGAATCGTCTTGGTGCGAAATCGAACACTGGCGAAGGCGGCGAGCCACCAGAGCGATTTGGAACTGAAAAAGAATGTGCAGTCAAACAGGTTGCATCAGGACGGTTTGGTGTCACATCAGAGTACCTCACAAGCGCTGATGAGATTCAAATAAAGATGGCACAGGGAGCAAAGCCTGGTGAAGGTGGGCATCTTCCTGGAAAGAAGGTTAATGAGATGATTGCCCATGTTCGGTTCTCAACACCAGGTGTTGGGCTTATTTCGCCACCACCATTACATGATATTTATTCAATTGAGGACCTCAAACAGCTTATTCATGATCTAAAGGCGGCAAACCCTGAAGCAGATATTAATGTCAAACTCGTCTCAGAGGCGGGTATCGGAACGATTGCTGCAGGTGTCGCAAAGGCAAACTCTGACGTTGTGCATATCTCAGGACATGACGGTGGAACTGGTGCGTCACCGAAGACATCAATTAAGAATGCGGGTCTGCCGTGGGAGCTTGGTCTAGCAGAGACAAACCAGATGCTTCGGGCAACAAACCTTCGATCACGCATTCGTGTTGCTGTCGATGGCGGAATGAAAACTGGTCGTGACGTTGCTATTGCGGCGCTGTTAGGTGGCGAAGAGTACGTCTTTGGAACTGCTTCACTCGTTACCTCTGGGTGCGTGATGGCTCGGCAATGTCAAGAAAACACCTGTCCAGTCGGTGTTGCGACACAACGGGAGAAACTCCGGAATCGATTCCCCGGACAGCCGGATCATGTTATCAACTACATGACGTTCATTGCACAGGAACTCAGAGAAATAATGGCTGAACTTGGATTCGAGTCATTAGATGAGATGATTGGGCGACCATCACTCTTGACACAACGTGAGACCGATCATGAGAAGGCTCGTCATCTTGATCTCTCAGATGTTATTGCAGAGCCTGCAGGTGATACGAGACACCGAACTGAAGGGCAGACTCATTCCGCTATCGAGACGCAACTCGATCATGAACTTATTGAGTCAGCTGAAGGGGCAATTACTGATGGAGAACCAGTTGCGATCACGGAATCAATCTCGAATGTTGATCGAGCGGTTGGTGCGATGTTATCAAACCGAATTTCGAGTGAGTATGGTGGCACTGGGTTACCAGACGACACAATCCATTGCTCATTCGATGGTGTTGCAGGACAGTCATTTGGTGCGTTCCTTGCAAGCGGTGTCACGATGCATCTTACCGGTGCAGCCAATGACTACGTTGGTAAAGGGCTCTCTGGCGGAAAAGTAATTATTGACACTCCAGAGACAGCCAATTACGAAGCGAGTGAGAATGTCCTTATCGGAAACGTTGCACTTTATGGCGCGACGCAGGGTGAATTGTATGTCAACGGCGTTGCTGGTGAACGATTTGCGGTCCGTAACTCCGGAACTAAGGCTGTTGTCGAAGGAGTTGGCGATCACGGCTGTGAATATATGACCGGTGGTGTTGTTGCTGTCCTTGGAGAGACAGGTCGAAACTTTGCTGCGGGTATGTCAGGTGGGATTGCATACGTGTACGACCCAGACGATACATTCTCAGAGTCAGCAAACACAGAAATGGTATCGCTTGCGTCTCAACTTGAAGATAGCGATGAGGAGATGCTCCGCCGGCTTATTGAAAATCACGAAGAATATACCAGTAGTGATCAAGCTGAGTGGATGCTTGAACAATGGACAGATGTTGTTGGTGACTTCGTGAAGGTAATGCCTGATGCATATGCAGAAGTCATCGAAGAGCGAGCACGGGACGACGTAAGGAATGAACTTCCACCAGCTGCAGCTGCCTCAGCAAGCATCACTGATAATGATGCCATTGCACAAACAAGCGACGACTGATCGTATGCGTAGTATTTAGTTTTCATCGTTTCAGTTTTGTCGAGTTTTTGTCATACATCTCACTCACAAAAGCCAGCAGTGATGACTCAATGAAAAGGTGATGTGAAGATTTTAATCAATCATACAAATATTGATAACTCACGAGTAAGTCTCTTGAGAGATCAAACTGTGTATACAGCAATTATATTCTTACGCAGATGGCACTCATGATTCGATGGTTGTCTTCGCTGTGAGGGATACAGCATCACTTCGTCAAACTGTGTTATTTATCTTATCTATCCATCAGTGACGTGAGTGTCGACGGGATCGCTATTATCGGTGCCGGTGTCAGTACTAGCGTCTGTGTCTGTGTCTATGTCTGTATTGGGGTCAGTGGTGACGCCAACGTTAGAATCAGTATCGTTGGGCATCGTCCGATTATTTACCGTCGAGGAATCGGGCGTGAATTCGATTTCCTCAGTGGCAGACATCGCTGGGACTTCAGATTCAAGCCATTCCCGAAACCACTTCACGCGTTTGAGACGCTGATGTGCAATACTTTCGGCGGTATCAGAGACAATCCGTTCTTTCGCATTACGTCCACGTTCAAGAACGCGATCAACCATTTCTGCAGCATCGGTATGTGTGCGAGACTCATATCCCATCCGTAGGAGGATCAATGCAGTACCGTTCGCCCCAATTTTATCAAGAATATCTGCTTCGATGAGGCTCTGTGTCTCAAGGGGGACATCTGTCAGTTGACCTTGATATGAATGGTCGGTAACAGACTGACACACCTCATCAATGAACGACTGTGGGAGGTTACCGCGGGTCTGAAGATACTCGCGAGTAACCCGGGCACCTTCCTCGGCATGGACATCCTGGTCCGCCTCAAGTTTGGAGATATCATGAAATAGCGAAGAAACACGGACAACATCAACTGCTGCTCCCTCGCGGTCAGCGATTGTCGTTGCGATCTCAATGACATTCTGAATATGATTGAATCGATATTCCGCACTATGCCATGGATACCACCGCATTCGACCACCATCATCCTCAGCCTCAACGCTAGCAGCAAGATAATCATAAACAAACTGCTGCATCCGCTCGAACTCTGCGTCAGAAACAGCAGAATCCTTAATTTCAACGCCCACAATACCACCTCGGATAAGTTATTTCCGGCAGTCCAGCCGGCAATAGAGTCACGAATAGATTCATTACTCCAACGAATGGCTCTTCGGTTCTTAGGCGTTACGACGAGATAATATAAATAAGATGTATATGATCGGTTGTATCGGTACTACGCACACTACAGTGCACAAACTGAGTCGCACATGCTCAGTGTCTGTATCGCAAGTACTCCAAGTTATCATGATTATATTATCTTGGAGTAACTAGTAATCATAGTTCATTAGCCCCATCCTGTCGCCAACCACTATTGCAAATAGGTCATTCCAGCAGTTTTATACCTGATATGGGCTGGCTATTAGATATCTTCGACCATATCATGATGTTCAGTCATAATAGCGATCAACGCACAATGCACGCGGGCACATTGCAATTCTCATTATCATATCAGTATCATAATTAGGGATAATGAATTCAATACCCGCTCCGGATGATCTTCCGGTGTATCTCTCACCGTTACCGACTCAGATCGAGACGTTTGCACTTCAGCTTTCTTGGGCAATCATCTTGATCAATATCGTCGGTAGCATATTTGGATTCTGGTATTACCGATTCCAGTTATTGAATACATCGGTAGTAATGTGGCCTGTTGTGCCTGACAGTCCACTCGCAACAACGCTGATGGTACTAAGCCTTCTGTCATGGCGATTCGGACAGAGTCGAAACTGGATACATGCGCTGGCGTTTGTTGGAAATCTAAAATATGGATTTTGGGTGGTGGCTGTTCAGATTTTCATCAACGATATATTCATTACTCAAAGTCTATATCAATGGTTTTTGCTCATTAGTCACCTTGGAATGGGGTTACAAGCATTCGTGATCTATCGATATGCAGAATTTACTATTCCTGCTGTTGGTGTTGCTGTGAGTTGGTTTGGATTTAATGACATTGTCGACTATCTTATGCCACTCATTGGAGATTATCATCACACTCATTTTGGACCAAGGCTTGCCAGCGCCGGTGACCACAGCGTCCGTGCACATGATATCGCCGCCGTAGCTGCGATTTGTTTGACACTTATTACGTTGTTTTTGATGTTTGCCGTCCGTATCCGAAGCATAAAATCTGAGATAGCTGACGACGACGGTTAATTAATTAGCCATTATATTCGACGATATTAGTATGGTTTCAAATTCGTATCTACGAGATTAGAGAAGCCCAATATGACGGTCCCGATACCGAGGACCTCCTCGTGTGTGTTCGAAGGTAATCTATTGTATGTTTCATCACCGAAACAAGTGAGCTACCCCGGAGACAAGCCCCAAGACACTCGTCTTGATATCTGTAGATTACAACAGACGGTACGTTCTCACGAGTATTCAACTCACAGAGTCTTCGTGTTCTTCATCGTGGGTTTCGCTTAGATAATCAGCTAATGAATGAAAACAGGATTCGCCGACATAAACGCATAGTCCCGGGCGGATTCGAACCGCCGTCAACGGCTCCAAAGGCCGTTATGATTGGCCACTACACCACGGGACTACAATTGATACACATGTGCGGTCATATGAAAAACCATCGAGTTCATTCGCAAGTAGATCAATTCATACATCGAAATCAGACTCTATGCAATCTCGATTACTCATCTGGTGTTGAGTATAATTGATGTATATTATCAAATCGCTATCCACAACTAGTTGAATATCAGTTAAATGATAATTATCGAAACATCCCTGTGGTATCTTCAAAACGCCGAATAATGAGATGTGAAACGATGGGGTGAATTCGAATTCGAATCTCAACCTGAATCTATATACTAACTGAGAACTGGAGTGTGCTCAGCTCATTCAATCCTATGAGATGTACTGTTAATCTGCACGCTGTTCGTTTGTTTTTGTTGACTCAGTTACAAGGTCGAGATAACAGCATGCATTTGTCTCAGGATCAAAACAATCGGGACAGTCTGGATGACGGTCAATAATTGTGTCGAGTCGTTCAGCAACGAGTTCATCAATCACGGGTTCAAGCTCATCTGCTTCCGTACGGAATGACTCGACAGCAAGGACATTCATCAGGAACCGTTCAATAATACAATACGTTTGCAGGGCCTCGCGTGCACGTGCAATTCCTTCATCTGTGAGTGTCACCCCAGTGTATTTTTCATGATCGACGAGATTACGTGATTCGAGTTTCCCAATCATATCGTTTGCACTTGCTGGGCTAATATCTAGTCGATCTGCGAGCGTTCCAGTCGAGACTGGTCCGTTTTCAATTTGCTGTTCAAGATATATTGCCTCTACATATTGGTCTGCGGTATTCATTTACGTTGCTCCATGAGGTTTATGACAGCTTCGACACCCTCTGCTTCTTCAGCTTTAAGCCGTTTAAGTACGTCTAGAAGCCGTTTGCGATCAATGCCGAATGAAACATCGGAAGCCTGGATCGCCGTTACCAGGTCATCATAAAACTTGTACGCCGTTTCCTCATTACAGAGTTGATCATAAATCACGTCGTCAAAATCCTCCAGTTCTGTTCGTCCATACTGCCCCTCAACGAGTGTTTGGATCTTATCAAATGCAATGCTCTCAGCATCAAGCACGTTGATTAATTCCTCAAGTTGGTCTCGATGGCGTGCAGATTCCTTGACAGCATCGGAAAGTAACGCTTCCAGTGTATCATCGGTATATGCTGTTGTGTCAGTATCAGCATCATCATCTGAGTGATATTCTGTGTGTTGTATAGAGTTACCATCATGATGTGATTCAGTAGTATCTAAGCTATCATCAATCGATTGGTAGTGTCTGGTGGCTCGAGCCTCAACAACTTCTTCAAGAACGATACCAATCTGTAGTAATCGCACAAGCTGTCGGTCGGAGTCAACGCGCTGACCAACACTCACGGGTCTCTCCATGGCATTTCGCTTGCGGTGTCGATTCTACGTTGAATCATATCTTGCTGGTAGGGAGTTGGTCCCTTAACAGTTATTCACATACACAACAACCCTGTAGTAGGGCTATTAGGACGCGTGTAATACAATAATGCAGTAACAAACACGTTATGACTAGATTGACCGTATCACCCGCTGAGATGTGTCATGTTATCGCTTAATTGGTATTATCTCATATGATTAAATTAACAGCAATAATTTAAATAAGAATAAAAATTAAACTTAGAGCGAATTAATCTGCTCTACTTAAGACGTGCTGCGATCAATTCTTCAAGATCGTCACGGAATTCATCGACTGCAATTTCTTCGAGCACAGGAACGAAGAATCCCTTAACGAGCATATCCCGAGCCATACCTGGTTGGATTGCTCGAGAGATCATATAGAACAAGTCTTCTTGATCGACTTGTCCGACAGTCGCCGAATGCGATGCCTCGGTATCGTGGTTATGGATGATCAGCTTTGGTGATGCATCAGCTTCACTCTCATCTGAGAGCATCAGCGTGTTTTCACGCTGATATGAGCTTGTGCTCCATGCGTCACGACCGACGTCTTGAACACCCTCATACACTGATCGAGCCTCATCATCAAGGACACCGCGGGTCACCAAGTCTGCGGTCGTGTGTTCAGCCTTGTGCCAGACCCGAGCATTCACGTCGAAATGCTGGTCCTCGTGACCGAAGAATGCACCAACAATCTGCGATTCAGACGAGTCTCCGTTGAGTTCGGATTCAACATCGCTTCGCGTCAACCGAGACCCAAGATTGCCTTCGATCCAATTGACTGTCCCGTATGTGCTAACGTCTGCTCGCTTGAGACTGTAACTGTACGTGTTGTCATCGAGCGTCTGCAGTGATCCATACTGTACGTATGAGTTTTCTCCAGCAGCTATTTCAACCAGATTTGAGAAATACCGGGAATCAGCATCGACGGATTCTGACCCGGGTTCAATGCTTTCAAGAATTGTCACTGATGAAGAGGGCTCACTGATGACAAGCGTATGACTGAATAATGATCGGGAGTTCATCTCTGCACGCACCTTCACATCTTCAGCATCAACACCCTCTGGAACGTAGACGACAGTTCCAGTGGTGAAAAGTGCTGCCGAGAGTGCAGTCAGGTAATTCTCATCGAGTGCTACTGTTGATCCAAATGCAGACTCAACGACATCCGGATGCATGTCGACTGCATCTGCAAATGGCAGTACTTTGACTCCCTCAGCGGTAACGCGAGCGGTTTTGTCGCTCTGGTTGAGCGGGTCAACCAGCTTTTCAAAGTCAAGAGATTCAAGATCAGTCCATCGACGTCCTGGTGTTTTAATTACATCGGGGAGGTCAAGACTCTCAAGTGACTTGAGCGCATCAAGTCGCGTCTGAAGGAGCCACTCTGGTTCATCACGCTGTGATGAAATTTCGCGAACCGTATCCGTAGAGAGATCCGCAGGGAGTTGTGTGCTCATTATTACCCGAGACTACCTTCCATCTCAAGTTCAACGAGTCGATTCAGCTCAACTGCGTACTCAATTGGGAGCTCTTCAGTAATCGGCTCAATGAAGCCTGAGACAATCATTTGTTTTGCATCATCGTCATCAAGACCTCGAGATTGAAGATAGAAGACATCCTCATCTCCAATCTTACCAACAGTCGCTTCGTGTGCAACATCAACAGATGACTCGTTGATCTCCATGTACGGCATCGTATCAGATGTTGACTCATTATCAAACATCAGCGCATCACACTCAACTGCGGTTGAGGAATTCTCGGCGCCGTCTGCGATGTGAACGAGTCCACGGTAGTTTGTTCGACCACCGTCTTTTGAAATCGACTTTGACTCGATAGTCGACTTCGTCTCAGGAGCGTTATGATAAACCTTAGCGCCAGTGTCAATATCCTGACCGTCACCGGCGAACGCGATTGTAATGTGGTTATCAGATGCACCACGTCCCTTCAGCACAGAAGACGGGTACAGCATTGTTGCCTTCGAGCCCATTGACCCGGAAATCCATTCCATCCGACCTTCGGACTCAACGATTGCTCGTTTCGTATTGAGGTTGTATGTGTTCTTTGACCAGTTCTGTACAGTGGAGTATTGAACATGGGCGTCTTCACCGACAAAGACCTCGACACCACCGGCGTGAAGATTAAATGCAGAGTACTTTGGTGCTGAGCAGCCTTCGATGTAGTGGACTTCGGCACCATCCTCAGCAATGATCAGTGTATGCTCAAACTGACCCATACCCTCAGAGTTCATACGGAAGTATGCCTGCACAGGCATCTCAACGGTAACGTCCTCAGGAACGTAAACGAATGACCCACCAGACCAAACAGCGCCGTGGAGGGCAGCGAACTTATTATCGCTTGGTGGGACAGCCTTGGTCATGAAGTGCTCTTTGAGAATTTCGGAGTGTTCCTGGACTGCTTCATCCATGCCACAGAAGACAACACCCTTCTCTTCCCACCGTTCTTGCATATTCTGGTAGACGACCTCAGACTCATACTGTGCTCCAACGCCTGAGAGCGCATTCTTTTCTGCTTCTGGGATTCCGAGCTTGTCGAATGTATCCTTAATATCGTCAGGAAGTTCTGTCCAGTCATCAACACCAGCGCGTACATCGACGTCTGGTCGGATGTATGGGACGATTTCTTCGACATCAACTTCGCTCAGGTCAGGTGCTTCTGGCCAGCTTGTCGGCATCGGCATTGCCTTGAATTGTTCAAGCGCACGAAGTCGGCGCTGAAGCATCCATTCTGGCTCATTCTTATCTTCAGAGATTAGTCGAATCGTTTCTTCGGTAAGCCCTTTTTCAGTTTTGAATGCGGAGGCTTCCTGCTTTTTGAACTCAAATCGTGCTTCAGTGTCAGTGTCTTGTAGGTGATCTTGTTCAGAACTCATTATTATATTTCAAGTGTTGTATCGGTATTAGTCTTAATACTATTCTTCATGCGCATCGTCTGATCGGTATTATGCTGTTCCATAGACCTCTTCGCGTACCCAATCATATCCGTCATCCTCAAGTTGCTGTGCGAGTGACGCATCACCGCTTTTTGCAATTTTTCCGTCGAGCATGATATGAACATGGTCGGGTTCAACGTAATCGAGGATCCGCTGATAGTGTGTGATCTGGAGGACTCCAGTGTTTTGTTCATCACAGAGGGCATTGATCCCTGAGGAGACATCCTGAAGTCGGTCGATATCGAGTCCAGAATCAATTTCGTCAAGCACTGCAACAGCAGGTTCGAGAATGGCTGCTTGGAGGACTTCATTCTGTTTTTTCTCGCCACCTGAGAAGCCAGCATTAAGATATCGCTGCATGAACTTCTCATCCATATCAAGCAGTTCCATCTTTTCATTCAGGAGCTGTTGGAATTCAGCAACACCAATTTCGCCATCATCGGTTGGACCCTCCATTGGTGAGCTCTCATATCCTGCTGCATCATCGGCATCAAGCTCTTCTGCTTCTTCATCGTCGTCGGCTTCTTCTTCCTCAAAGAGCTCTTCGCGCTCGTCGAGTTTAGCGTTCAACGCCGTTCGGAGGAAATTCGTCATCGTGACCCCTTCAATCTCCGCTGGGTACTGGAAACCAAGGAAGATGCCAAGTGCAGCTCGTTCGTTTGGCTCAAGTTCGAGAAGACTCCATGTTCGGTCTTCATCGCTGATTTCGATGTCGTCGCCAAACTCGTTTTCTTCAAGCTGTAATAATACTTCACCGCCAGTTACCTCATACGAGGGATGACCGGCGATAACTTTCGCCGTTGTTGATTTTCCGGAGCCATTTGGCCCCATTAATGCATGTATTTCGCCAGAATTGACTTGAAGATCAACGCCTTGAAGAATCTGTTCACCATCTTCTTCTGCAACGCGAGCTTGTAGATTATTAATTTCCAGTGTTGCCATTTTGATATCGTTACCTCGTATATTTACAATGGCAAGTCTCACTCATAATGGTTACGGATTTACCATTTCACAATTTCTTTGAGAGAAAAATTATTTGTTCAACAGCAAAAAATTGAGGATTAAAAAGAAGATCATCAAGATACACTCTCATGATCAAAACGGCATGTACAGGTTCTCCTAACAGGAAAAAGTGCTAATTTGCAAACTGAATAATCATGTTTTTGTACAGTATACTGTGAGTGTCCTATTCAATACTGAACTATGCTGTATATAACGCGACGTATTACATGTAACATTTGGTTATTTACCAAATAAAGATTGTAGACCCTAAACAATGAAATGTCAATTGTAGCTGTCAGTTACGTAAAGCTACCAAGGCCAGTCTGTTCTTGTCCAGATTTCACTTCCTTCCATGACATACCAAGAGCCTCGATAATTCTCTCAATTGGACCTTTCAGCGTCTTTTCCAGCATGAGATCCCAGTCAATTGCAAATTCATCAGGAATCTGGTCTTCATATTCGAAGCAAATGACATCAGGGTCACGCTTAAATTCACGATATAGGCCATGGCGTTGTGGGTCGAATCTGTCTTCAGACTCCAGCTCACGAAACCACGATGGATGCACTTTTCGGAGATACACGCGTTTTGGCTTTGAACCTCGACCAAAGTTCGTGCCCAAGAATTCATTCGCATACTTCGACCCGCGTACCTGGGCAGTTGCTGTGTCATATGATTCTAATCGCTTGCCGATTCCACCTGGAATGCCGATATCCTCAAGCGGTACGTTACCGGACTCAAAATCATTGATGATATCGGTTAGATACTCACTGATAGTATCTGTTCCTTCACCATGAACAATCATTTCAATGACACGCCGCTGTACTTCTTTCGTAATCGGTGCAATATCTGACCGTTTGTATTCAAATCCAGTAATATCGATATCGTCGACATCTTTATTCTCCTTCCAGATAATATGACCCGCATAGCGTTTTTTCTTGCCAGCCTGGAAAAATCGCCGGTAGAGTTTTTCAAACTCAATTTCGAATCGATGTCGTGCTGCACCGAGTTCTTCGCGGGCAAATTTATCATAAGAATCATTGATGTACTCTTCAACCTCGAATGACTGTTCAATCGCTTCTTGCTTGGTCATGCCACCGCCAAGCTCCAGCATCACTGAATCGGTATTATGTAGTACCAGCCCACCGAGTCCATCAACGAAGTTCTGATTCGCTTCGACACTGAGATCATATACATATCCCGAGTCAGCTGTCTCAATGAGCATTGGCTCACACTCAGAGGATGGGGGATCACCAACTTGTATCGTGTATACATCCTCACTGCCTCGCTGTAATATTGAGTATGACTGCCCACACTGTGTAAGCAACATAGACACACCAGCGGCGAGTTCACGACTACTGGTGGTAAAGTCACTTTCTATAGATATCGAATCATCAATATTCTGAGGACAGCTGAGCAACTCATTTGATTTTGGTCGGATTAGTTGTTGAATAAAATACGACTGCTCAGCGTCCGGAAGATGATACACAACCGAAGGAAGCTGGTTATTCTCTGCAGGATGACCCACGAACGCGGTCATAACTGTCGCAGCGAGTGTCGTCGATATATGGCATCTAAACGTGGAATCACCAGTATTCGTGTTGTTTTCAGCATCTCCTGCGATGCGAGTGGTTACATTTGTGAATAGTTGATCTATGGCTACCTTGCAGGTCTTTATTTCTGATTTATGTGGTCCTATGATCTGTAAATACTGTTTGGACTCAATTGTCCTAACTGTCGATTTACTTCGACTGGATAGACACACAGCAAGGAAGCGAATAAGTGCATGTCCCGCATCGCTCGTCAAATCAATATGTCGTTGAATTGTGGGTGTTGAGTCTTCTCGCTCTTCACCTGTCGGATTAATCCAGACACACTCGTCGTTAGCGTGAATACAATCTGTGGATGGAAGCCATTCACCGGGGTCGATGTTACTTCCTGCATGCGTCTGTGTATTTGCTGTCAGTATCTGATATATATCAATTGTTTCGATTGTTTTGACCGGAGCTATCTCTGGAATAGAAAGTGGTTCATCAACATTTTTTGGAGATGTCTCGACATATTCGCCATCATCAGCAGTGATGTATGAATGATCACGAGTCGTCGTTGACTCACCGTCCTCATGCTGGAGGGTGAGGATTTCTTTATCAGTTTGATGACGGATTATTTGTTTAATTGATTGCCATTCTGTCTCACCGGTATCACTCAGTGACAGCGCTTCCCACTGGTCAAGATGACGGCGTTCTTTTGGAAGTCCAGAGCTTCCAGTTGGTGCGCCATCCGCGGTGATACGCGTGTTTCGCTTTGGTGCAGTCGCTAACTCGAACAACGTTTCAATGGGAACAATCTGGATACGACCTGTTGGGTCCCGAACAACAACTGGGCGATCACCAGTGACGCTGTCTCCATAAATAACACTTTTGTCGAGGTCACTCGCTGCATCAGCGGTATGTTCAATGACATCTCTCCCAGTTGCCGTGACTGCTGCTCCCATTTCTTTATCATACAGTCGGAATCGATCCCAGCCAAGAACACCATACAGCGAATTCCCGGTCCACTGTAACATTCCATTTCGTCCAGCTAAGAGCGTATGATTGTCCGCAACAGTAACACAGTAAACTCCCTGCTCGGCAGTGCTTCGCCCGCCGTTTTGAGTCATATTGAAACTGGGCGTCGATGTCTCAGTGTAGTCAATCTGCCAAGACTCAGAACCAGTGTCGCTATACTGCGCGTGAATTCCGATATGGATGCACAATCGAAGGATGTCATCACGGAGATCTTTGCTTGATGTATAATACTGGTATGAGTCGTTATGTTGTGATTCTGATCCCTCTATGATTGCATCGAAAAATGCTCGTTTCTGATCTCCAGAAGCGTCGAAGATAACCTCAGGAACATGCTTGTCTGCATCCTTTCGCCCACAGATGGTATCAAGCAGTTCAGTCCAGATAGGGTTGACAAAGTAGATCTGATTGTTATCAATCTGCCAATCAACACCCAGTTTATCAAGCAGCGTCGTGAGTTGCGTTCGTGAGTTGGTGTCTATCTGTGAAAGTTGTAGATGAACGCAATCGGCTCCATCTTCAGTGCGCGATATCTTCCCGGTGGCGATATACCAGCCGATAACTGACATAAATGTATCAGTGTCAATACAACGTGTCACATCGCCGTGATTGTCCCCCACAGTCGTTGTAGTGGTCATAGTCGTTCCACCATCAGAAAGGACGCTGTGTGCGCATGATGGCGTTTGTTTTTGTTCTTGCAGAAGAGATATTATATCGATATACTCACCAAGTGAGTCATCATGATTAATAGACCAGTCGTGTGGCAGCTCATACTGTGAGGCTGCATCAAGATTACCAGCCTCAATAAACTCATAATCATTCATAGACTCAGTGTCTGCTGTGGTCGCCTCAACAAGCATTCGGTGATTTGGTGTTATACTGAAATCTATTTCATTTGTCTGTATATCGACGAGATCGCCCTGATAGTCCGGATATGCATGCGTTTGCTTGACCGGTTTTATTTCAATTTGCATTGTTTCAGGGTTGAGTGAGTAGACATCATCACCAACAGCAAGTTCGCGGATATTTCGAACACCATTCGGCGTAAGAACGTCTGTATCTGGTGTGAAACAGTTCATGATGACCTTTACAGCAGTTTGTTGTCGATCATACTGCTCATACACTGACTCACCGGGGTCATGTTCATTACGAAGTGATTTCTTTTCCTCGCGCTCTGCGAGGAGGTCATCAATCATCTCACGAATAATACCATCTGGAGACCGCCGGAAATGGGTTCCATTCGGTGCACGGAAGGTATCACCATCATAGCTTTGTGGGTCTACTTTCGTTTCCGGTGAGGCGTTGATTGTGGTCATCGCCATTGGATAGAGACTCTTCAGGTCAAGAACGCCGACCATCTCCTTGACGCCAGTTGCGGGGTCAAAAACTGCACCACCCTCATAATCTTCGGCGTCAGCTCGTCCCTTCGATGGAAGAGCAAAGCGGTTGTGTGCTTCATGAAGAATATAAATATCAACAGTATCGCCCGGTGTCGTTGCATCCTCAAGTTTACAACCGACAAAGGATCGCACCTCATCCCAGAAAGCGATAATATCCTGTTTACGATCAATTTCAACGCAGAGTTCAACATCACGAAGGTTATATTCAAGAAGTCGCTTCGGATTTTGCTCCCAAAGATCGCCGATATCACCAGGATAGCGCTCTTTTCCAACATCGAGTTCGAGTTCTCCGACTGCATCTAATCGATATGACTCCAATTCAGTGAATTGTGTCCGTTTATACGCATAAAGCAGATCGAAAACCACTCGACCTTTGATATTTGGACCCCCCCATCCACTTCGCCATACCTCATCAATCCGTGAGAACCGTTCGGGTGTCAAATCATACTCAGATTGTGGATTGATGACTTCCATTCGGTCCAGGAAGTATGGTACATCAAAGTCATCGCAATTATGTACCAAACAATCATCAGCAACAAAACTGTGCGTCGTTGTTTCGATGTCGTAGGTTATTTCAGTTCCAGTGACAGTTATTTCTTCAATTTCGATGGAAACGTACGGATCCCAGTTATCATCATATTCACTGGTGTCTGGATGGATTGAATCAGACGTTTCTCGATTTCTGTTATTAGTAAACTGTCGTGTCTCGCCTTCATCAGCATCCGAATCAACAATAGATGTAGATGTCTGTGAGCGTTCTGAGAATTGATCGCAAACGGCACTGACATGAGACTCAATCCGCTTAATAGTCTCTGAACAGTGCAGATGTGGCAAGATAGCGTTAGATAATCGCTGAAGATCACATGTGTTATTAGCTATCTGAACAGTGTTTGCTTGTTGTTGTGCGTAGACGCCAAGGCGTCGATATAATCGTGTATACCACCTAGCAGTGGCTGGAGATTCTGTGGCAAATGTTAGATGAGATGGAATACTCTCGTAACCGTCGAGTGTACCTGCAAGGAACCTTGCGATGTGTGATTGTGGCATCTCATATATTGTTGAAAAGTCAATGATATGTGCATCGACCCCAACTGAATCCCCTATATCATTAGCTGCATCAATGAGAGTCGACTCAGATTGATCCTGAATATCCCTGAGGCTGTCCTCATTTAGAGTTGCTTCATTTGGTGATGTAGTATCTGTGGGGGGTGCGACGGTATCTCGTTCTAATATGGTTTGATCATGTAGTGCACACCCCAGAGAGTATAGTTCCTGTTCAGTGACGGTATATCTTAAATCAGGTTCATCACTCTCAGTAACGTGCTGTTGATATCCTCCATCTGCTATTGAGGGCGTATCTGTTTGAATCGATGACTGTCGAAGATTCAATGAAACTGTATTTATTGATTCTTCGAGTGCACCCACGGCATCACCGTATGGATTATTTGGATTTGGATTTGGATTTTATTGAACTCGGATGAAAGCAGCTCATGAGCTGATGGCACGGTCGGATCCTCGACTGGCAACTGTCGTGGTTTGAGTACAGACTCTCCCGCTTCGACATCACTACCATTTTTCCAGTCAACCGTATTGGCATCATCAATCATAATCCGATGATCGCCAGAGGATCGAAGGGACGTGCCATCTGCGAGAGAGAACTCATAAATCTCTGTTTCACTTTCCCACTTATTCGTCACCTCTGTCGTGACCAAGTGCTGGTTTCTGGCACCGATAACCGTATCTCCAATTTCAATATCATGAATCTCTGTTTCGGTTCCATCGGCCATCTGAATACGGGAATCTGATGGGAGACAGTTCCAGCCTGTTAAGATGTCAGGGTCGGTTTGCTCAATATAGGAGACAAATGCATCGAGCATTGCATCTTCGTGATCAAATATCCGAACATCAGCAGTTGTGCCTGAGCGAATCGGATCATCATGATTGATTAAATCAGGAGACTCAACATCTTCTGCTGCGTCTGGTGCTTCATAAAGCCATGCAATATATTCATCACGTTCAGAATCGTGACTCGTAAGACAAACAATCGGCTCTTCACCATCCTCGGGGAATCCGGATCGATCGTCAACCTCAATATCAAACGTGTTCACACGAAGGTTTGCCTCAACATCAACCGGTTGAATTTCGTTATGAGGAATCTGAATCGTCTGTGGTTTATTTGCAAGTCGTCGCGCTGGAACTCGAATTCCACTTTTGATATCCTTATCGATCAATAGTCGGTTAGGAAAGAGAATATCTGCTTCATAATGATCAAAATCGTCTCTGATCTGTCCAACATCTCGCGGTGTTCGCGTGCAGATCTTCGTTAGCTCCTGACCACGGATACTCTCATATCCTGGTTCAGTCCGTGTAATGGCATCGTTGTCGAGTAAATCATCATCAAGCGTCTCCGTTGGGGCATAAAAATAGGGTTCAAACCCAAGAACTCGCACATGATGGGAAACATCATCAGCTGTCCGTCCAAAAATGTGGATAACGGGATATTCGTCGTGTCCGGCACGCTCAACGCTATAATTAACCTGCGTGACAAGTAGATCAACTGTCCCTTCTGCATCAGGAAATCGAACCTCATCAGCGTCAACAACCGCAGAGACATGCTGTGTATCATTACCAGCCACCGCAAGAGCCTCTGCATCGGGCCGGGCGTTGGATGTGCCGGCACCGCTATCAACGGCATCACTCCAGTTGTCTGTGAGCCCTGCCTGTTTCATATCGATTTATTTGATATTGTTGGCTAAAAACTTCGGCATTTGTGGACTCGACATATTAACTAATGACGTCGTCAGCCGATTTTGATAATAATTTGGGACTCGATCATAGATGATGATAATATGGATTCAGTAGTCACATATCTGTCTGATAGGTAATTCAAAAAATATCCTGATAGCACCGATTGATATAAGTCATGCCACATTGTACCATTCAACACGATGTCCGACCATGCGGACTCCGAGCAAACGGATGAGTCGCCGCCTGTACCGGCACGGGTGGGTGAAGCAAGAGGACTTAGCGATGTTGAGTCGTATGAGGTCGATGATGGCATCGTGTTTTATGATCCACAGAACCCTCTTGCATGGGTCGAGACGTCAGAGACAATCATACTCAGTGAATATTGCTAGCTACGACCCAAAGTTACCCACCCAGAACAAGTAGTGTCATATTGGATCAGTGAATCAATAATCGTATACGATACAAAATTTTCTGTTGTTATCTTTTGATGAGTGGATGGAATATACTGAACTGAAAGCATATAGCTGAGGGATTGATATCGAAGGAACTGCTTTTGCTTCCTCGGATAGTCGCATAAATATGCCGTTTGATGATAATAACTGGCCTGATGAACCAACAGAGTATGATCCTGAATCACGGTGGGGCGACCCAGAACGTGACCTCGTATCGATTCCGTCAGTTGACATCCCCACCACGAAAGATGTGGGTGAGGAATCCGGACTAAAAGCATTTGAGGGGACAATTAGTGGTAAACAAGCACGATTTTTTATGCTCGCAATTGTCTTTGGAAATATCGCGGTAGGTGGGATTGGAATTGGAATCCTTCTGATTGGCTTTCGCGGTCAGTGGAACTGGGGTGGTGGTAGTATTGCTCTCGGTAGTATTGCGTTGTATCGAACGTATAGATTGACAACGCAATATTATCAGCATATCAGCGGTCCAAACGATGATAGTCATGAACCAAATGCCACTACCTCTCAGTCTGTTTCAACGGCAGGTGAGGATGCACTCAGAGTCGGTGATGAGGATAATGATGACAATGTCAGTTCTTGACATTCTCTTCCGCCTGGATCTAAAGGGTTTGTCCCGCTATTGTATAAAAGCTAGTAGCTAAGCCGTATCAAGTCAATATGTAGAAGGAATGCTGTGACTCTGCCAGCAAGCCCTGATGTTCGATATCAAACTTATGACCCCTATGAAATGGGTTTATACTGTCTCACTAAGTATCTATAATGAATGCGGACTGTATATCATACTGATGGCACTCAATATTTACTATGCAAAGAGTCGAGTGAGTCAAGTCTTATTCGCGACCCACGCTCAGGTGAGGAGCGATATGTCCCGAATGAAAAATTAACAATCGCTGATGCAGATGACTCATCACTTATTGCTGCCGCAAGTGGAGTCTCAAACCCGGTTCGAACTGTACTTACTGCAAGTCATAATGAGGAGGCACTCGGACTGTTGGTTGAGCTTACCGATCGAGAAGGGCTCAGCGTCGTGGCTATGATTGACGCATACGATTACTGTGAATCAGATCTAAACGGGCAACTTGCTGAATTTCGTGCTGCTGGACTTATTACTGAAGCGGAGATATATGGTGAACGTGGATATGAACCGACAGAAATGACCAAATCTGCAATTGAATCTCTTCGGTCACTTCCACAACAATCAGTAGTCAATAGTTAGTGATGGTTAGAGAGTTAGGAAGCTTGAGATAGCTGCTCAATTATATCTGTATATGCGACAGAGATTCATCGTTACTGTGGCGTTTTATTTGGGCTCGCACCGCTAAGTGCTGTTCGCTGTGGGTCATCGATGCGTTTGATTGAAGATCGATTACTCGTTGGGTCTTTGTCAACCGTTACAAGATGATCTGCTGCTGCAATGAGTTCTTTATCATGACTCACGATTAGAATCTGTGCGACACCACGGCGTTGCATATCCTCGATAAGATCAACAAGTCGACCAACGTGTCCAGCATCAAGAAATACAGTTGGCTCATCTAGAATAAGCGGTGGCATTGGGGCTGTTCCATCGATTCCCTCCGCTAACAGCCGATATATTGCACAGCGTAATGATAGATTAAATAATGCTCGCTCGCCACCTGAGAGTTGCTCTGGATTGAGAGCGGTTTCATCTTTTTGAAAAATAGTCAACTTATACGCATCGTCAAGTTGAATCCGAGAGTAAGCATCGTTGTCATATACAAGATTGAATACCTCATTAAGCATCCGCTCAAGCGTTTCGACATTTTGTTTACGAAGATCAGCTCTCAGTTCCCGATATGTTGATGAGAGGGTCTCAACTTGCTCATGGAGTTGCTCAAGCGCGTTGACACGCTCATTAATTGCTGTATACTTCTCTCGAAGTTCAGCTAAGTTTTCGAGTTCTCCACGGACACTTCCAATCTGACTCTGGATAGTATCACGCTCTTCGCGCAATTCATCAAGTTTTTTTGAGACATCTTCAAGATATGAAGTCGCCTGTTCGCGATTATCTCGTGCTTTCTTAATCCGTGATTCATCAACATCTGCAGCGAGTTCTGCACGACGATCGCGTTTTGCCTGCAGATACTCACGACGTTCATCATTTCGATTTGCGATTTCTTCACGACGCTCACGTAGGCGCTCGATTTCCGTTTTCGTGTTCTCAATTTTTGATTGAATCTCCTCAAGATCGTCTAGACGGTCACGAGCACTACCGATCTTTTCCAGCTTGGATTCAAACGCAGATATCTCCTCAGCTTTCGTCTCAGCGTTCGTCATCTGTGTCGCCGCTGCCTCCCGCTTTTGTTCCGCTTCTGTATCAAGTTCTTCTGCATCTTCGCGGAGTGACGTTACTATTTCAGTCTGTTCATCAACTGTTTCACGAGCGTCTTCGATCCGCTCGCTTGCGAGAGATTTCCGCTCTTTGAGAGTTTCAAACTGCCGCTCAGCCTCGACAAGGGACTCAGCAGTCTCAACTTTATCATTCACTTTAGCTTGTCTTTCCTCAAGTTCGGTGATACGGTCAGTGAGTGTCTCGATCTGTGTATCATATTCATCAATTGCCTCAACGTGCGGTGACCCTTCGACCAACTGCTCACATGTCGGGCACTTGCCAGCCTCTTGTAGTGTCTGTGCTTCATCACGACGGTCTTGAACAGTTGAGAGGGACGCCCGAGCGGATGCAAGGTTGTCACGAATGTCATCACGATCTTTTTGAAGCGTCTCAAGATATCCCATCGCATCACCCAGATCAGCCGGCGAATTGCGAAACCGTTCACGTACTGCCGTTATTTGCTCTGTAATTGTTGAGTGAGTGTCTCGTTGGGCTGTAATTCGCTCTTTTGCCTCTGTGATTGTGGTTTCTGCTTCTGAGACCCGTTCTCGAAGCTCATCAGCACGTGATTCAAGATCATCGACTCGCTCAGTAAGCTTTTCAGCTTGGTTTTCAAACATTGTTCGCTGCTGTCGTGTTGTCCGTAGTGAGTCACGGACTGAGGATTCTTTTTTTTCAAGAGCAGATCGGCGTGTCCTGAGTGACTCTTCGTCAGCTGATGTAACCTCAGCAGATGATAATGCATCAGTGAGCGCCGATGAGAGCGTCTCGACCCGTTCAGTCTTTGTTTTAACATTATTACGAAGGTCTGAACGGGTTGACTCATCTTCTTCGATAGTTGTCTGGAGATCCTCAATTTCAGAGTCTAATTTGCTTAATTCCTCTTGTGTATTCTTATATGATGTCAGGATTTCTTTCGCATTATCTCTGGTTTCCTCAGCGCGTGCTTTATTTTCCTCAAATCGCTCAATTTCCGAATCAAGGTCGGCTTTGGCAGCTTCGTATTTATTAAGTTGCTCATGAAGACCAGCATCTTCTTTCCGTTCGATTTGTGTCTCAAGTTCAGTTTGTGCACCCCGTTGCTCAGAGAGAATATCCTCAACGCCAAGTCGGGCATCAGAAGCACGCTCACGATACATTTCGAGCTGACCAAGCTGAAGTAGATCATCAATAATCGCCTGCCGTTGGGTCGGAGTTGCATTAATGAGTTTATTCACCTCTCCTTGGCGGACATACGCACAGTTAACAAAGGCTTCAGCGTCCATCCGGAGAATGTCGGTTATAAATGCTCTGACATCAGTCGCCCCATCAATCTCTGTGTCTGGACCATCAAGTGTACATTGAACTGTCTGTATCCGGTCACCGCTCCGTCGAAGCCGTCGTTTGATGTGATACTGTGATCCAGCATGTGAAAAGCTGAGTTCGATCGTCGCATCATCTTCATCAGTCGTGACAATGTCATCAAGTGTCTCATCGAGTGCTCGTGCGCCATACAGTGCAAAAAAACAAGCCTCAAGCAATGATGATTTTCCGCTACCATTTAGCCCGTGAATAACTGTCACTCCATCTCGAAGGTCCAAACTTGCGTCTGCGTACGGCTTAAAATGCTCAAGAGTAATATGATCAAAGCGCATTTAAAAGTCACCCATTGTAAATTGATTTGAATCCGAATCTGGTTGATCATCCTCAGACCCATCTGATTCATCAACAGATGGCTCTGTGCTATCGATTTTATCCGTATTCATATTTGTATTCGAATTCGGCTCGACCTGTGTGTGAGATTCTGATTCAGTCTCCGACTCTAATTGTAATTCCGACTCTGACTCTATATTTAACTCAGAGACATCTTCCAGCTCATCTGAACCGGTATCCATATCGGCTTTTTTGTTTGTGTCTGCAATATCCTGGGCATCTGTAATGATATCCGTGTTCTCATCAGTCTCAACATCTGACTTCTCATTTGGTGTCGTCGAATGTGATTGCTGTGTAGATTGTGTGTGATTCGATGTTGCCTTGTCTGATTGTGATTGTACGTTCTCTGTTGTCGCTGTATTTGTTTGAGTGGATGTGTCTGTCTCAGTCGCAGAAGTGGGGTCGAACGCGTTGAGTGACTCATCAGTTAATAGATCTGAGACATCCTCAGTGACAGTATTGCGGATATTCGAATCAGAGACACTAGCTGAGCGAATGGTGGTATCAATATCGTGCGCCGCTGTCGAAAGCTCAAGCTCTCGGATCCGTTGGTCAACGGCAGTGTCTGGGTTAGCAAATGAGATATCATCGCCAGTATCTCCTTCCTCAGGATGATCACGACGATCAGTTACACGAGCAATGAGTGCGCCGTGGTCAGTTGCGAAGGTCTCGATTGTAGCTGGTGGGACAGAGTTACCGTCACCGGTAATTTCAGTCACGACAACGGCATCATCAAGATCGTGTTCACGGAGGCGGTCGCAGACCCGTTCCGATCCCTCATCTGCGGAAAGATCAACCGATATAAACACAAACGGACGTGTTTCTAGACTTCGACGACGAATATCTATATCGGTGTCGAAATTGACAAGATTATATCCCCGAGCAGACTCTTCAGTGGTGCTTGTCCGTTCCGTGGAGCCACAGTACGTTACCCAAGCGTCTTTGACCGTCTCGATACCAGGAACATGATTATCCCCAAGTAGCAGTGCATCAAATTCGACTGATGCCTCTGTGAGCACCGTTTCTGTTTCCCAGTCTGCATGTGCAAACGGAGTGAATAGTCCATGACTAACAAGGGCAGCATGAGTGGCTTCGTGCGGATTAAATTGATATTCGAGATCTTCTCGTCGAGATGGTGGAACGTGATCGAGTCCATAAAGTGCAAGATCGTCGTCGATATACCGCGGCGATTCATCAAGCCGCTCAGCAAGCCCAATTCGCTCGAAAATATCAAGCCATTGTCCACGACGAGTCGATTCGTGGTTACCGACAACGGCAAGAAATGGAATGCTAGCCTCACGCAGATCTCGAAGAATATCGATTGTGCCAAGAAGATCTGGCAATGATGGGCGACGGTCATGAAAGAGATCACCTGCATGGACAACTGCATCGACATTAGCATCGCATGCATCAGCGATGACCTGTCTGAAAGCATTAAGAAAGTCCTCGCGCCGTGTTTGCGAGTGGTACTGTTGGTATCCAATATGGGTGTCGCCGGTATGAATCACCCGCGTCATTTAATAGTATATTGGATGGTTATGCCTAAAACCGTTCCGCGAATGCGTTTAGTTTACAATCGAATCATATTAGCGCTTATCGGCGGTATAAGATATATCTAGTAATACAGAAACCACTACTTGTCACGGATTTTCTTGACCGGGCACGCCGATATTATGATGAATGCGAAGCAGTTATGAGAGCCGATGGAGGTCGATGTGCGTATCATAAATGAGGAACCCACGCAAATGATTTTTTGCAGCACTCAGCTGTTTTGATCTAAACAAAGGCAATTGTGGTGGAGTGATTGACCCAGACACTCAATCAATTGATTTGCCGTTCACATTCACTGTAGCGTCACATCCGTCACATCCTCTACATTCCACATCTTTCGATGTCGCTACTGAATCCCGAATATGGATGATTAAGAGGTTGCGACCAGTAGCAAGACCTCTCGCTCTGTGGTTTGTGAAAAGGAAGATTTAGCGTTCTGAGTTCGTCGGGGAACTCGGGTTGTTGTTAGGGTTCGTTACATTTCGGGGTGACAGTACGGAGACGGTATTTCGTCATCGAATCCGCACCACGGAGTACGGACGCGTGTACTCATGCAGCATCACCAGTCCGGGCAATGCGGGTGAGCTCATCGGCGATACAGTCAGCAGTCATCACTGGCTCGGGCCAGGAGATACAAACTTCACCGTCGAAATTCGCAGCTGAACTCCGCAGAACTGGTTCATCACCATCTGATGGACTCAACGAACGACCAACACGTTGTGGTCTGGCAATCGTCGATGTCTGGGTAGATGACGTCGTCGGAGCGTGTTCGATGATCTCGATTTCAGATGCCCATCGAGAGTCAAGCTTCGGTTGACCCTGATACGTCTGCTTGGATCTCTCGCGTGGAAGCTTGAAATCCACCAGTCGCACAACGTTGCCTTCGTTCGGTTCGATGAAGCTCTTCTTCGAGATCAGGACTTCGCCATCGACATCACCGGGGTCAGCCGTTGACGCAGTCTCTTCGTATTCGCTGGACTCCCAAACAGAAACACGGACCTCGTCCTCACGGCGGTTACCATCCTTCAGGATCATAGCAAACTTCATACTAGGAACCGGTGGGTAGTAGATCTTCTTCACGACACCTTGTGTCATGACGTAGCCTTTCGAGGACGCGAGATTTGCCTTCAAAATCGCGCTGATTCTGATGACGTTTCTCGGGTCGGTCTGTTCCTCATCGACAAGGGAGAGGAACGCGGTCGTAATGTCAGTTCCATCCAGCACACGGTGTGCAAGGTTGGAAGCAACAGTGACCGGCGATTTCCGAATTTCGTGTGGTGAATCTCCGTCGAGCAGTCTGCGTGTCTCGGCAAGAACATCCTCACGAGGCTCGGAATCTCCTGCACCCAGTTTTCGCAACGGCGCAGCACGACTGTAGACCTGCTGTTTCACGTTCAGATTCCGTCGCTCGGGAATCGTCTGATCGTGTTCCGTGCGAAAGCGAGCAAGGAGGTCTGTGTGTCGGTCCAAGAGAGCGACCACATCCGTCATGTGACCGTTTTCATCGATACTACGAGAACTCCGAGTCAGCTCTTCGTCCAACGCGAGGCGGAATTCGATTCCGGCTATCGACGATCGAGAGTAGTCCTCGGGATTCGGGACGACGTTCCGAAGGAAGGCAACTTCGCCGTAGGGAAGCAAGACTTCCAGATCGGGCGTCGTGACACCTTCCGATTCGCGAGGCGTCTGCTCATCCTCGGGGATGATCTTCAGCTCACGCAGCCGTTGGGTGTCCGGGTCGAGGGTCTCAACAGGTTCGAGCTTCCGTCCCAGCTGTTCGGGGACAGTAGACGAACTCGTGGGGATGTACTCTTCGAGGCCAGACGCAGTGCCCGTCAACTGATCGCCAGTTGGGTCGGTCAGGCGGTCGTGGCCCGTGTAGATGTACTTGCCAGTCGAGAGAGCGTCATGTTCAGAGATCGCATCAGCCGGACGGCCTCTTGCGTTCATCTCAGCCCTTCGCTCGTCACTACGGGAGGGGACCATCGGTTGGTCGTTGCTCCAGCCGTAGCAATCAATGGTACTCTCGCTCTCTCGCTCATCAGTCTCGAACTCGTGTTCGGAGTCAGACGGGAATTCAGAGAGTGAGTGTTGCGACTCCACGTTACCGTCCAGGCGACGACGTTCCTCATGATTGAGGGAGCGGAGTTCGGTGAACCACCCATCGTAGCGACGGGCGATGTGGGTCGGGTTCTCATCTTCGATTTTAGATTTTCCGTTCTTCTTGTGACCAGCCTCGGAGAGGTGGACACTGTCGGTGTTTTCACTCATAGCAAGTTAGAAAGCGACCATGCTTTCCACTCGCATAGACGATTGAACTGAATATAACTGTACTACGCTCATCACCACGCTGTAATGCGATTCTTTATTGTAGCCCCCACAAATACTGCCCTTCTCTAACAGAGCAACCTGCGAAGTTGTTCCGACCTACAGCAATTCACTCTGCTCTTGTCACACTGGAAGATGACGCTACTCGGGAAGTGTAAAATGGAAAGACGAGGATCGCCTTTCCTAACTTGCTATGTTGAGCCGCTCAAGACTCAATCGAGAGTATGCTTGAAGACGACTTAACCGTAGTGTACAAGAATGCCAGATTTGGCTGACCGTTACATCTAATCTGTATCGTAACGAAATTGATCGTAACGATGAAGCCAGTCACCACGCGGATCCCGGAAGATGATGAGGAGGCACTCACCGAACTCGAAGCAGAGATGAGTGCTGACCGGTCGGAGGTGCTTCGACGGCTCATCCGACAGGGGCTTACTGATTGGCGCAAAGAACGGGCACTGGAACAGCTCCGCCAGCAAAGCATCACGCTCCGAAAGGCAGCCGAACTCGCGGACATCTCGTATGTCGAGATGCTCACCCTCGCCGCCGAGGAGGGAATCGACGTCGGATATACGGCTGACGACCTAGACCGGGACCTAAACCGAATCTGATGGTCGTTGTTGATTCTTCCGCACTGATTCCGCTTGCGTGGGTCGGTCGGCTCGATCTCATCTCGACTGTCTTCGATGATATCCGAACGACAGTAGACGTACGGACAGAAGTTCTCACTGAAGGAAAGCGAGGCACAGCGGCGCTCGACACGTTTCTTGAGGACGTCGACATCCAGAAACTCCAGCGTCAGCCGGGGAAGTCGCCTCAATGGAGGGGATTGCCGTTACGGATGCGTCAGTGATTCTGCTCGCAGAGGCTGACGAGGAGATCCTCATTGCCAACGACAAGGGCCTCATCGAAGTTGTTCGAACGCACGGCGTGGAGTGCTGGTGGGTGACGACGCTGCTGCTCAGTTGTGCCAAGCACGGAGACCTGACTGCTGATGAGGCGACCGACGTCCTGTATGATCTCGTGGACGAGGGGATGAACCTACATCCGAAAATCTACGCACAGGTGCAGAAGAAGCTCAAAGAGCTAGCCGAGTGAACTCTCCTGTCGCCTGGATTCACAGAGATACAAGGGGGAAGCCCACGACCTCAGTTGTGGGAGGAATCCGACGGTATCCATCACTGAGCTAAGGAGAAACGCTAGCGCCAATCGAGCGCATATCCTCGTCGACGAACCGTTTTGCGTTTGCAATCGAGAGAGAGCGGCGCTTGCGAATGCCAGATTACGGCGCAGGAACTTACAGTCTTGAATCGTCTCTGCACCGACCTCTGGCTGTTCTGATGCTGTTTCAGTGAGCGTCTGGTTCGTCTGCTCGACAGTCAGTTTTTCAGGAGAGTCAACGCCGTATTCAGAGCGATATTCGTTGAGCTGGTCACGCATCTCTCCGATACGCGTGACGAGTTCATCCGTTGAGACGTGTTCGAGGATATCTGCCGCCTGCTCAACGACGAGTCGAGCGAGGGAAGCTACGGCATCAAGATCCAGCCGTTCGGTCCGGACGACGGTCTTCCCGGCAACCCGACAACCGTCGACTCAATTACAGTGAAGCGCTCGTACAAGACGGAACTGGATCTCAGTGGCGTCGAGGGTGGCACAATCAGTAACGTCACTCTGGCCGGTCAGAACACGAGCGGTGTCGGGCTCGCATTGTCTAACTGTAAGGAGGTGAGTCTCGACAACGTTGAGACGAGAGACAACGACTGGGGTGGGATCGGCTTGTTCACGCACGAGGAATTCAGCAGCGTTGAGTTGACCAATATAACCATCAGCAACCATACGGCAGCCAACGGCGAGTCGATCGCTCCAATCTACCTCGATCCAGAGACGGACAACTACAACCTGTCGTCGTTGGTGCCGAGCTATCAGTACAAGATAACGTCAGAGGACTACAGAGACGGGGACTTCCAGTTTTTCTTTGAGACCCGGAGTGCCGCCAACGCGTATGAAAATGTCTTGGAATCTGACGGCAGTATCAGCGCCAGCGTGAACAAACGATAGGAAACCCAATGATGCCACGTATCGAACCCTCCCGGGCGGACGAATTAAGCCTCAACAGTAGCGTCTCGTCGACGGAGGTGAACTGAATGGTCGACCTCTCGGATTTCGTCGCCCACTCGCCGAACGTGAAGCGAGGTGACATCCCCGCTGAACGGAGACGCCGACTGAACAACGCGCTCGAAGGACTGAATTCGGGTCTCTACGGCAGTGACACCGGGCAGGTCAGCGGAGGTGGCAATGATATCCCCACCGCAGGGCTGGTGAGTTACTGACCACTCAACGATCTCGAAAACTGCACCGCCACAGACTATCTCGGCCGGAACGATGGAACAGTAAACGGCAGCGTGTCGACGGTCATGGAGAAGGTCGATGACGCGGCTGCGTTTGACGGCGGCTACATTGAGGTCGGCACCGGTGAGATCTTCGGGCTGTCGGAGTTCACCGTCTCGGCGTGGGCGAGGACCGAAGACGAAGACGCCAGCCGGCTCCGAACGATTCTCGCCAGACAGGACCCGACAGGGAGGTCCTACGAGAAACGGACGTTCGTCCTCTGGTTCGACGACGACAGCAGATTCTTCGGCGTGGGAGTGATACTGCGCAGGCGGCCGAAGCCGACCGTGACCTTCGGACAGTCACAACGAGTGGCTCGTATCTTGACGGCGAGTGGCATCATATTAGCGTCACCGCCGTGGCAGACGGAGAGCTCACCCTCTACGTTGATGGAAGCAAGCAGACGACAGAGCCGATAGACCGTCCCCTGTACACGGGTTCTGGGGCGACGTGGATCGGGCAATCGCCCTCACAAGTCCGCCCGCTCGGGGGTGCCGTCGACGATGTGCGGATCTACGACCGCGCGTTCTTGGACAGCGAGGTCACGGCGCTGCGCGATACAGCAAGTATGCCGAGACAAAACTAAACCCGGGAAATTACTCACGCTGGTCGCCACCACGCCGTGGTGCGGGGGTTCGATTCCGCCGGTGGGTTTCGACAGAGAACAAATATGAATCGACGAAAATTCCTCGCCACAATCGGCGCTGCGGCGACAGACACCTCAGCGGCGGTAGGCACCGGTGCGTTCACCAGCGTGAGCGCGGACCGGAGCGTCAGCGTGCGAACTGCTTACGACAGCAGCGCACTCCTCGGGCTCGTTCCGGGTGATACTGGACTCGTCGAAGAAGACAACGGTACGCTCCAAGTCAATCTCGACGGGACTGGAACCGCCGCATCAGGCGTCAACTTCAATGCCGTCACGCAGATTGGAAGCCCCGAGAATCCCGAAGACGATCACGCGTTCAAAATCGTCAATCAGGGAATACAGAGCGTGATGCTCAAGATGAGCTACTACTTCACGGACCCGAGCTGGCTGGAAGGCGGCGCAGGACAGTCGTTCATCAACTTCACGCTGTACGACACTAGTGGCGGTCAAACTGGGAAGAACTCAAAAAAACTATTCAACGCAGAACGGCTATAATAAAGACTTCCCGGTTTGGGATGCCGACTGGTAGCAATTCCGGCTCAAACAGCGGTGGGTTCCGGTTCAACGTCGGTGAAGAGTACTATATGGTGATCACGGTCGACACGACCGGACCCGACGCGTCACCGGAAGACGATCTCTCGGGGATCGCAGAGTTCTTCGCCGGACAGGAAACGAGCGGGTTCGGGTACGACCGGACTGACCCGCCGATTTAAAAACGAAGACGCCACCCCACGCTGGCGTACAGCGGCTCAATTCCGTCGGTAGGTCTTCGGGAGCAAGATAACATATGAGTCAATCAAAACGCCTCGCCACGCTTGACACAGCGGCGACAGGCATCTCGGCGGTCATCAGCGCCGGCGCGTTCACGAGTGTAACAACTGAGCGCGCCGTTGAACTCTCAGTCGCCAGCGATGCCGATTTATTCATTATATTTAATTTATTAAAGACTAAGTCCCCTTCCTCAAGGAGTCAGCTTCGCTGACGAGTAGGGAGGTGATGGGATACAGCCGTCTACTAATTTCTACAAAACTTCAACTAACAGTAGTCCTTACACCAGACTAGTGGTCAAAGAAGCGTTCCAATATCGAGCAGTGCAGAGGACACCACTACTGCTGAGAGTGCTTGGAATGCCATTCAAACCTGTCGAGAGGTATATAACCACGTACTCACACAAGAGTCCAGACCCGCACCTGAGTATAACAAGCCATCGTACAACACGATGCAGAATATGCTTCCTGATTGGAAGCAAGAATGGTCAGAGTGGAAAAGAGTGTACTCGAAATGTCTTCAAATGGCAGTTCGTCGTATCAAACATAGCGACAGTGTTTCTAATGCGAGAGCACGGAAGCCCTACCCTCAAGGAACGAACTGATACAGCCGTCTCAGTGAGTGAGTAGGGTAGGGTAGTTCACATATTGGGTAAATACATCGCATTATCACGTTGAGTGAACGTTACGTTCATACTCACCCGTCTCAAATCAATCAATACGGAATGAGGCGGGATTACTTCGAACTGGACGTGACCGATGTTGCTTGGGTAGATAACGATACAGATCCCCGTGAACCACAAGTTAGGATTGATTTTGATGGTCCAGCTGACGTACTTGAATCACAGTTGACAGACCCCAATGGGGAGTATCTTGACGCCGATGAGACGGACGTTGCATTTCGATTGCAAGGCTCAGTCGAGGATCCGGATACAACTGGCGTAGTGAGTGTAACAAACCGGATTACCGGTGACTTTATTCTTGAACTCAATGAGTCAGCTGATAGCGTCTTATCCTTTATTCGAGCTGCTCGAGAATATGGTCACGATGCAGGCGTTGATACTGAAGGCGGTAGGTATCGTGTTGAGTTATATATTGAGGGAAACGAGGCTGTTGTCTATCACAAAGAAACATTTCTGGTATACGATGCTGATGGGAAGCTTCTCCGCTCACATAGTCTAATTCCTTCTGGGGTTGAGTTGTAATCGACTGGTGGACATCGGTTAATCTGCTCTTTCTCATACTGCTAAAACCGTAAGATTCTGTAGTTTATTGGTATGACCATGCATTCATCAAATCTGTAAGGGTGTTTATGCGTGAAATGCAATTTTCTTGTATTTTAGAGGTATCACATGACCGCGGACGTGACCACAATCAAACCCAGAGGAATACTGATTCCCCTTTATTGGATACCAATCTTGGTATGACGACCAAGACAGATATCCTATAAACATACACCGTGAGCTTACCTATGAAACCGTCTATTTGTTTTTAACTATTATTATCGCATCTTTTGAATAATCATCCATGTTTCTTACTTTTTGAATCGTTATTTGATCCTATCAGCATCTTTTTCAGTAAAAGCATCACATTTTGTTATGACGCTCGAAGTTTATTCGATAAGAGCGTCATTGACGGACTGCAAGACTGGTGCTCTCTGCAGTCAAGTGATCACGACCGGAGTCCCATCATGGGCCTCCGTCTTGATCATATAACTATACTGACTGTAGTTACACCACGTGTCGCTTCCAGAGTGTTGAGATATCCACGGATGAACTACCGTGCCCCGCTGCGCTCGGGCTGCTCGCCCCTCGCTTGTCGAGGACAGGGCTTCCTGTTTCTGTGTCAAAATTGATACCCACCGTGGGCACAGGGATTCCAGACTCCGCAGGCGATTTCCCTTCACGGGCGGTTCGGAGTGACCCACTCATACCTGTGCTGTGGGATACTCGCCCACAATCAACAGTGCGCGCTTTGTGTTGCGCTTGAACATCATCAGAAGCATGGGAAGTATCGGACTATTCAGTCCGACAAGCAGGATCCGGATAGTACCTGTATCGATTGAACTCTCTACATAACTGATGACGGTGCTGTATCCCCCCGCCGCCCCCGCCGTACTCACTCGCTTCGCTCGTTGCTTAAGCACGGGGACAGGGGATGGGGATTAGCACCCGTATTCAGCTAAATTGGTAGGATTCAACGTGGACTCCCATTTCAACCAGATTAATACTATGAGAATGCACTCTGTTCCTGTCATGTTCATGTTCATATTCATATTCACATTCACATTCACATTCACTATTGCAGGCTAAGTCCCCTTCCTCAAGGAACGAGCGAAGCGAGTGAGTAGGGAGCGGTAGTTCATTTGCGTAACTAAGACCATACTCCGGTTACCGCCAGCCTGGATGTGACGATGATGCCCAAGACCGATGATTTTTGTAGCACTGCGGTCTGTGTAGGTCACGATTTCGACGATACGGAGTGTACGTAGTACTGATGTCGAAGGAGTCTGTAACATGTGCATGCCAGTCGATGTCCACCGAATCCAACTTGAAAATAGAGTATTTGAGGGGGAAAATAACGTATATTTATTGGACGGTGATATCACCACGCTCATTGATGTCGGTATTGCAACAACAGAAACGCGAGCAGAGCTTGAAGCTGGGCTTGATGAGGTTGGGATAACACTATCATCAATCGATCAAATCCTTTTAACTCACTGGCATGCTGACCATACGGGTCTTGCAGGAGAGATTCAAGATCTCTCAGGAGCGACTGTCCGTGCACATACAGATGATGCAGGAATCATTGCGGCTGGAAGTGACTCAACAAAGCGACGCAAAATACGACAACGGCGACTTGAAGAGTGGGGTGTTCCAGCGGCAAAACAAGATGAGTTATTATCTTTTCTTGATCGGTTCAACGGAATCGGTGGTGAGCCAGTCGATGTCGACACAGTGAGTCATGGAGAGACCATCTCTGTTGGAGATGTTGAGTTGACGGTCATGCACTTACCGGGGCATACAGCAGGTCATGTTGGATATCAATGTGAGAATAAGAACAGCCATTTCGCGTTTGTTGGCGATGTGATTCTTCCAGAGTATACACCGAACATTGGCGGGGCAGACCTTCGAGTTGAGTCTCCGATTAAAACATATCTCGACAGTCTTGATCAATTGTCAAAAGCAGAGTTTGATTATTTGTGGTCTGGTCACAGAGCGCGTATTGTTGACCCAGCAGATCGAGTTGATACAATTCGGACACATCATATTGAACGGACACAGCGATTGTACGATGTTCTCACTGAGCAGGGCACCACAGACGTATGGCGTATCAGCGCTGCATTGTTTGGCGAAGTTGATACAATTCATATTTTACACGGACCTGGAGAGGCGTTTGCTCATCTGATGTATCTTGTCGAAGCTGGAGTCGCAGAGCGTGTCGATAAAAACAGCAAAACTGAAGCCACAGATGCAGAACATGGTCAGCAGTATCAGCTTGTTGATCCTGTAGCAGTGGATACCGATGATATTGAGACGTTGTTTGTTGAGACGAAATACTGAAACACCGCCATCAGAAAATAAATGTATGGAATTACGGGTTATCGAACGAACAGACACTGAACTTCGAATTGAAGTTGCCGGTGAAGACCATACATTCATGAATGTAATCAAAGGAGCACTGCTTCAGACTGATGAGGTTGCAGCCGCAACATATGACGTTAATCCCGAGCAATCAGGAGGACAAACTGAGCCAGTCCTCTCAATTCAAATCGAATCTGACGCAGATATTGGCCCGCTTGATGCGCTTGGTGACGCATCACGGCAAGTGCAGACAACGGTAGATGACTTTACGAGTGCATTTAGCGCAGCACTCTGAGATTTCTATCAACGCTCTTTCAGTATTCACGGAGATACAGGAAGATATCTAGAGATTTTAATCGATGACTGAACTCACCCTGATATGAAGCAATATATCAATTCCGTATACTCTATTTTGAGCTACCTACCCGTGAACGGGTAGGATCCAGTGTGGACTCCTGTTCTAGCCACTAGCAGTGCTCTGAGCAGGAGGTTCATACTCTCCGTTCTTCAACGTCCCGCTGTTCAAGCGCACGCCTAAGAGTGCGCCTCAGCCAGTCCCAGTCTGGTCTAAAAGGTGAACTCGACTTTGATCGAGGGGATTCAACTATAATCGCGATTCGAACAGGTTGCGAGGAGGATTTTTCTTTGTTGGGATAGCCTGAATACACGCCGTATATCGACGATACCTGATATTGTCATTGAAACAGAAACGTTTAGATTTTGATGTGACCGCAGAACATTTCACCATTGTATGTCATATCAATTATGATTATACAATAAATTGAAAATACAGCGGCAATATCGACATCTCAAGTCCGGATGGGTACATCACGCTCATCGAGATACTCCTTTGTCGCCTCAATACTATATTCGCCAAAGTGGAAAATTGAAGCCGCAAGTCCTGCATCTGCACCGGCCTCAGTGAATACCTCATGCATATCCTCTGGTCCTCCACACCCTGATGACGCAATGACTGGTGTTGAAACAGTATCACATACCGCACTCGTCAGCGGAATATCATACCCATCTTTTGTCCCATCAGCATCGATGGAATTGATAAATAATTCACCTGCCCCTCGGTTTTCAGCCTCCATTACCCATTCAAGAACATCGATACCGGTTCCCTCACGACCGCCTTTGACTGTGCATTCAAACCAGCAAGACTCCCCATCGACAGAGAAATAATTCTCACCTTGCTCATCAAATCGTCGGCGCGCATCAACGGAAATCACAATACACTGCGATCCAAATGCACGTGCGCCATTGTTGATTAACTCTGGTGTCTCTAGTGCCGCGGTATTAATTGACACCTTATCGGCTCCCGCACGGAGTGTATCTTTAATATCTTCACGGGTCCGAATACCCCCGCCGACGGTCAATGGAATGAATATCTCATCGGCAACACGAGACACTGTCTCAAGCATCGTTTCACGACCTGCAGCGGAAGCAGTAATATCAAGAAAGACAAATTCATCAGCACCAGCCATGTTATACTGTTTTGCCATTTCCACCGGGTCGCCAGTATATTCGAGATTTTCAAAGTTTATTCCGGTATAGACCGCTGGATTTCCATCTTCATCGAGGTCAACATCAATACATGGAATAATTCGCTTTGTTAACATCTGATGTATATTTATTCATCGATGATTTGTTTGACCGTTTCGACTATCATCCAATATATCTGCATATACATTTATGAGATTCAACATTATCTTGATCTTAATATACAGCCAAGAATATATTTACAATCGGCTCTAAATTGAAAGCTAATGGATGAACATACGACTACTGGCGATTATCAAAGTGATAGTAATGATTCAATACGCGTTACATCACCAATGCAGCCATTCAATATGAGTGCTGTCACAACGGGCATCATAATTACTATTATTGGACTTGGCATTATTTTTGGGATTCCATTTATTCTGTCGTGAACGATCCTAACTGAGAGTAACTAAGCTACGATCTGTAAATAAAAGACGCGACATTAGCATGATCCATGTCAATTCTGTGCACAGGAGCGTATCCACATGAAAGTAAGGACGCAAATAGCCAAGATAGAAATCATGGATAATTATTTGACTACGAACTGGCGGTAGTCATGAGCGCGTAGTGTAGGTGAAAGTATGATAGTCTAATATAATAACGGTATTTCTGTGATCACTCCAGTGTGTTCTGAAGGGTACGTCGTTGTTCAACGACTGTTGCTGCATCGGTAGTTACTGCCGGAGACTCACTGACAGTGCTTTCCTGGTCAATGTCGATTGTGAGGATTCCATCTGTCGTTGTATCACCAAGCGAGATAACCGGTGCAACATCTTCGAATATTTCTCGAACAGCATCTGGGTCGGTCGTTTCGATAACTGCACGACCTGGTGTCTCAGTGAAGAGCGATGCCTTATTGGGGACTGTAACTCTCGCCCCGGCATCTGGAGTGATTAACTCAGCGAGTGTTACCGCAAGACCACCGGTGCTCACATCATGGGTCGCAAGCGTCGATTGATGATTTGCCACACGTGTGAGTGCATCAATAACTGTTGCTGGATTTGATGGGAGTACCGGAAACGGGTCTGTTTCATCAGTCTGTGCAAGAAGCTCTGACCCACCGAGATTATTACTTTGATGCCCAACCAATAGAAGTGTTTCATCCCCAGTGAGTGCTGCTGGTGGGGCATTGAGTGTTGGTGTTGTCCCTACCAACGCCAACGTCGGTGTCGGAGGGATCGGTCCAGATACGGAGTCATTATATAGTGATACGTTTCCGCCAACGACCGGAACTGAAAGTGTGTGACACATGTCTGCGAGACCTTCAACGATATCTTTGAACCCACCGTATACGTCTGTTTTCTCCGGATTTCCGCCGTTAAGACAATCAACCGCAGCAAGCGGAGTCGCCCCTTTTACTGCGATATTTGTTGCATTCTCGAGTGCTACAGCTCGAGCACCCTGATATGGGTCACATGCCGTCCATGCTGGGACTGCCCCAGATGAGAGCGCCAAACCAACACCAGCCTCTCTGACGTCAATGATGGCGGCATCGTCACCAGGACGCATCGCTGTTCGGAGACCAACCTCGTGATCATATTGCCGATATATCCAGTGTTTTGATGCCGTATTAGGGGCGCTCACAACCGTATTGAACGCAGTTTCTGGGTCAATCTCAGGAGGATCTGATCGCTCTGGTATGGATGGTGTCGTCACAGAGAGATCATTCATTGGTGCCCCATCTGCAAGAAGTGTCGCTGGAACATCAACAACAATCTCATCATCAAATGTGCAGACATAGTTTCCGTCATGTATTTCACCAATTACAGCATGTCCAAGGTCATATTTCGTTGCAATGTCGCCAACTGCATCGACATCGTCTGGGTGAACTTCATAACACATCCGTTCTTGTGACTCCGCAAGTAGAATCTCCATTGCGTTCATTTCTGGTTCGCGCTGATGGACGCGTTCGAGATCAATACGAGCACCAAGACCACCTTTTGCAACGAGTTCTGAAGAAGCACCACCAAGTCCAGCAGCACCGAGATCACGTGCTGATTGAATAAGATCTGCTGTAATAAACTCTTCATTTGCTTCAATAAGTCTTTTTTCAGTGTAAGGATCGCCTACCTGCACTGCTGGTCTGTCTTCCGTTTCAGCGTCCTCAGAGAGGTCTTCACTGGCAAATGAAGCGCCACCAAGACCGTCTCGACCGGTCGCATTCCCAACTAAAACAAGTTTGTTATCTGGTGACTGTGCCTCAGCGGTGACAAGTCGTTCATCAGTAACTAACCCAATACAGGCAACATTAACTAATGGATTTCCTGTATAATCGTCATGAAATTCAGCACTTCCAGCAACAGTTGGCACACCGATGGCGTTCCCGTAATCGGCAATACCTTCGACAACTCCATCGAGGAGATATTGCGTTCGTTCATCATCGAATGAACCAAAATAAAGACTATCTGCGAGTGCTATCGGATACGCACCCATCGACAATGTATCACGCACAATCCCGCCAACGCCGGTCGCAGCCCCATCATATGGGTCGACATATGAGGGATGATTGTGGCTTTCGATTCCCATTGTGATGTAAGTCGGCGTCTCAGACGCTTCATCAACACTTGGAAGACGGACTACCGCTGCGTCATCACCGGGACCGATTACCACATTGTCAGCTATCTCATCATCAGAGCTATCATCACCTGTAGTGAACGACTGAAGAAGAGGGCGTGAGGACCGATATGCACAGTGTTCACTCCATAGATTTTCAAATAATACAGCTTCTGCAGGCGTCAGTTCACGACCAAGTTCAGTCGTAATGATGTCACGGTCTGAGTCCGACAGTACCATTGATGCTGTTGTTTTGGGAGCTACAGATAATAGTTTTTGATATGTGGAATCATGTATCGAATTAATTGATTCGGTCGTTATCGTGCTCTGGATGGACCGGGGCGTTTTTTATATCTCGTTGGTAACGACAGCATGTGTTATCGGTCGAGCTCCACGCACACTCGTCACTGTCGTATGATGGTCGCGATTCAATTGAGCTACTGTTGGAGCAAGCGGCAGCAATTGGTCTCGACGCACTTGCCGTGACAGACCACGACGAGATTGATGCGAGTCGGCGTGCAGCCGAGCTTGCGCCCGAGTACGGCCTTATTGGGATTCCTGCAATGGAGATTTCATCAGCAGCTGGGCATGTGCTTGGGTTTGGTATCACAGAGCGTGTCCCCGCAGAACTCTCATATGAGGAGACAGTGAGCCGAGTTCGATCACAGGGGGGGATTGCTGTTGTACCTCATCCATTTCAATCAGCACGCCATGGTGTCGCAGCTGAGATTACCACAACACAATTGAGTTCAGCTGACGCAATCGAGGTGTATAATTCCCGACTTCTAACTGGTCGAGCAAATCGAAAGGCAAAGGAATTTGCACAGGATCACAGTATCGCGATGACTGCTGGAAGTGATGCACATATCAGTGAGATGGTCGGGCAAGCAATCACCGAAGTCGCGACTGAACATCAGTCTGTTGATGCAATTCTCAATGCAATCGTTGCTGGCGAAACGAGTGTTGTTGGGACAAAAACCCCGTGGCGAGTGTCATTCAAGCAATTCGGCGGCGGTGTCAAACGGCGGATTGTGCGAACACTCTCTGAGTTGGTGTAAGCGATGGTTTCAGATCCAACGGCAGATGAATCGGAGCGGAAGCAAGTACCCGACTCAATGACGGATAATTCTGAACTTCGTGGAGCACCAGCAAAGACGGTTCACGACGCTATTGACGGAGATGTCGCATTGTCTGGAACAGGGGGATTCGCAGGATACATCAATGGAATGCTCGTTCGTGATGTGCTTGGTCGTCAGCCAATATTTCTCGAAACAGCTGGACAGTTCACGCAGGATGTAATGCCTGATTGGGCATTCGATCCACTTTCTCTTGAAGCACCTGCGGCGTTGCCAGCTGGGGCGGTATATGATCCGTCACAAATGGTTATATCCGGTACCGATATTATCGGTGGAAGTGAAAATACGGTTGATACTGATTCTGACACTAGTTCTAGTACTAATACCGATATTGCTGAGCAAGGAAGTATAGATGGAGAAAAAAGTAGATTCAGATTTGGATATCTTGATATTGACCAGCATTGGTCCCTTCCTGACCCACCAGTAGAAACTAACGATGATGTAGTACGTAGGCGTGTTCAGAAAGCAATTATCACACAGACTCAAAAAGATGATTCAGGTACATCGACAGCAGTAGCATTCTCGGGTGGGGTTGACTCGGCGATGGTTGCTGCCGGACGCCCAGAATCACCCTGTTATGTTGCTGGATTTAACGGATGTCATGATATTACCGCAGCAAAAGAGGCAATCGCTGCTATGGACAGTAGTGCAGACCTCCGTGTTGTCGAGATTTCACATACGGATATCATTGAGTCAATTCCGCGGCTTGTCTCCACAATTGGACGGACAAATCCAATGGATCTCGCGATTACGATTCCACTATTTCTTGTTGCACAACGCGTCGCAGCGGACGGCTTTGATCAACTCGCACTTGGGCAGGGCGCTGATGAACTGTTCGGCGGATACGCAAAGGTACAGAAGGCACCAACCGACCCACGCGTGAATGCAACAACAGTTCGTGATGCCCGACGGGAGTTACTTGAAACAATTCCAAAACAAGCTGAACGGGATATTCTTGCTATCCGAGCCAGTGGTGTCGAACCTGTGATACCGTTTCTCCACGATGATATTGTTGAGCCGGCACTTACGCTTCCAGAATCACTCCTTGTGCGTGGTGACCAACGAAAAGTTGCACTTAGAATGGCTGCTGATGGGATTGTCCCTGAGTCTGTGCGTACAGCATCAAAAAAAGCCGTTCAATATGGAACATATGTTTCACGCGAGCTTGACCGACTCGCTCGCCAAAATGGATTCAAGCGCCGGATGGATAATCATGTACAGAAATACGTCCACTCGTTAATTGAGTAATACCCATATTACAAATTCCTGTTGTCTCTGGGACGAATATATGACAAATAGTATCATTCATATTCATCTTACTGGTCGACTGTACGCACGCTATTTGACTCGCCGAAAAGTGTTTGCCGATCATGGAGATAGCTCAGTGCGGTATCTTTCAATATCACAGCGGTAGCAGTGGCTTTAGCCGTGGGAGGAAGCGCGTACGCCATATTACATCACATTCCATCACACAAGAAACCACTTTCAGCATAGCCTAATCGTGCGTTTGTGCAGCATCGATAGCTTCATGTCCTAATTGAATAGTGTCGGGGTCAAGATCGCTCGCCGTAAGATCAGTTTTGTCATACCATTCCCACGCTGATGATGGAGCTTCATCAGGTTCACTCGGAGAAATAGAGCGGCTATCAACCCGTGCATAATATACATGATCAATGTGTTGGTGACTGGCTGTTCCATCCTCGTGAGAGGTGACGTCATAGAGCATCTGATATCGAGGGTGAGGAAGTGCCTTTCCAGCAGGCGCATCAACCGCTGCCGATGTGTGAATGAGTTCTGCATTAAGCCCGGTCTCTTCATACACTTCGCGGAGTCCTGCTTCATGCGGAAGCTCGTCGCGATCGATATGACCTCCAGGTGGAATACGAATTCCAAGCCCCTCATGACGATGTAACGCTGTTGCATCATCTTCAACAATATACACGGTTGTCGTGAAATGTCGCGTCGTCTCCATGTTATGAACTTTGTTGTGAGATACTTGACTCAGGTGTTTTCAATAGCTTAAATTAATGATATAATAGCCGGATGCGATGCTATGCTTTCCCAGGTTCTTACCGGCGATCACGGCTAATTCCATGCGGCTTGACCCGAGGTAGTTCACGACTCAACGCAAATATGCATATATTCAATTGTTATGACCGCGTGTTTTGTGCCGGTCGCAGTCTCACTGAGCCGTCCTAAATAAAATAGTGTATCGGCACCTATGCGGTAGAAAGTTGTTCTTCAGCTTCAAGCAACTCGTGATATCGGTTACGAATTGTCACTTCGGAGATATTTGCTACGCTACTGACTTCTTTTTGAGTTACTTTCTCATTGATGAGTAGTGATGCGGCGTATACAGCTGCTGCTGCAAGCCCAACCGGAGACTTCCCCGAATGGACGCCTTGTTCTTTCGCACTGCGGAGAAGTTGGCGAGCACGTCGCTCAGCTTCATCTGAGAGATCAAGGTCAGAGGCAAATCGAGGGACATACTGTTCAGGATCAGCTGGTTTGATCTGGAGTTTGAGCTCACGTACAACATACCGATACGTACGCGCAATTTCATCACGACCTACGCGTGAGACGTTTGTGATTTCATCGAGTGACCGCGGCGTTCCAGCCTGCCGAGCAGCAGCATACAGTGAAGCGGTAGCGACGCCTTCGATTGACCGACCAGGAAGCAGTTCTTCATCAAGCGCCCGACGATAGATAACGGAAGCAGTCTCGCGGACATTCTCAGGGAGTCCAAGTGCTGATGCCATTCGATCAATTTCACCAAGTGCTTGTTTGAGATTTCGCTCTTTTGAATCGCGAGTACGAAACCGCTCATTCCATGTCCGAAGTCGCTGCATCTTCTGGCGTTGAGTTGATGATAAGGAGTTTCCGTATGCGTCTTTGTCCTGCCACCCAATATTTGTTGACAGACCTTTATCATGCATCAAATTCGTTGTCGGAGCGCCAACACGAGATTTCTGATCGCGCTCAGCGCTGTCAAAAGCACGCCATTCAGGACCACGGTCAATTGAATCTTCATCAACAACAAGCCCACAGTCTGAGCAGACGGTTTCACCATGTTCATCATCTGTAATAATCCGATTCGAATCACACTCTGGACAGCGAAGTGTTTCTGTAGATTCTGTAGACTGTGTCGTCTCATCAGACACAGTCGTATCTACATCTTGTTGATCAGCCTCCGTGCGTTCGTCTGATGTCTTCGCGCGTGCGCGCGTTGCGGCTGGGGAATGGTGACTATTGTCAGTCATAACAGTTGAGAGAACGGAATAAACAGCTCGTTTCTCTAAGAACAAAATTGCTCGAATGCAATATATATCTGGCGGCCGGTTCAGTTCTTTATTCGAAATTAATAGCTACTTTTGAGGGAATAAGGGAATTTAACAACAACGAGGCTAACTCCCCTTCCTCAGGGAGTCAGCTCCGCTGACGAGTAGGGAGGTGATGGGATACAGCCGTCTACTGATTGTCCCAAAAATACAACTAACAGTAGTCTTTGAATCGAGTTGGTGGTTGAAGAAGCGTTCCAATACCGAGCAGTGCCAGAGGACACCACTACTGCCGAGAGTGCGTGGCAAGCCATTCAAACCTGCCGTGAAGTATACAACCACGCACTCACACAAGAGTATAGACCCGCACCTGAGTATAACAAGCCATCGTACAACACGATGCAAAATATGCTTCCCAAATGGAAGCACAAATGATCAGAGTAGAAAGGAGTGTACTCGAAATGCCTTCAAATGGCAGTTCGTCGTATCAAACATAGCGACAGTGTTCTCGACTCGCTCAAAGAACGTAGATTCGATGTTGGTCGTCTCAAGTCTCAACTGGAAAGCACCACGAGAGTATCGTAGCATAGCATCAAGTATAACCAGTCTGGCTTTGACGTGGATACTAACACGGGTCAGTCTGGTCACGCTATTGGACACTTCTCACAGATTGGTAATTTCAACTTGGACTACCATCGACAGCTCCCAGATACCGCTGACATCACCGAAGTTATCCTCACAAAGCAGACAACAGACAACAGACAACAGACAACAGACAACAGGCGACAGGCGACTGGCGACTGGCGACTGGCGACTGGACGGTAAGTATTGTTGTCGAATACAACGCTGACTATCCAGACAAACCTGCCGCCGACAGTATTTGTGTAGAGGATACCGTTGGAATTGACCTCGGTGTTACCACGTTCATTCACGATTCAGATAATCGGGTTTTTGTTCGACTAGAGGAGGTGAGGTGAGAGACCGTGAGCGAGTTGAGAAACGACACCGCTCACTTTCTCGCAAGCAGAGCAGTACGAATCCGAAAACTGGAACAAATCTCGACAGTCGTTAGCACGTGCAGATAAGCGATTGACAAATCGAAGAGAGCAAGAGGATTATCGTGATCGTGACAAGCTTGCTCACTGGGACACCCAAGAATACGATGCCGTGTTTCTCGAAGATTCGGATGTGGCTGCGATGACTGAGCAGGATAGAAATGCTCGGAATATCGCTGCAATGTCGTGGTATGCGACAATCCAAGCATTCGAGCGACATGGAAAGAAGAATGGGTGCCATCTCGTGAAAGTCCCACCAGAAGGGACGACAAAACGGTGTGCAAAGTGTAGTGTGGCGTTGAGTCTGATAAGCCATTGTGGGTTCGAGAGCATTCCTGTCCGAGCTGTGGATTGACAGCGGACAGGGATTATAATGCAGCTCTGGGAGTTCAGCAACTTGGATTAGAGGAATTGGGGGTGGAGTTTACCGAAGAAGAGTTAGGGCTGGGCTGGGACAGTCCGAACGAATGTCTATGAGACTGGTATCTCTGAGGGCGAGTATCACCATGATGCACTGCTTTCAGATACTGCCCTGCGTAGAAGCAGACAGTCGAATGCGAGAGCATAGAAAAAAAGCCCTGTCCTCAAGGAAGCCGTCGCAGACGGCTGAGTAGGTCAGGGTAGTTCACTTGAGGAGTAGGCATCAAATAAGAAGCCGGTAGTGCACACACTAAGCTGTGCAGCTCTCCGAGTTTGGCGGTTCCTGTCAAGGTGAGTCATTAACATATTTTTATTGCGAAAGCGGATGCTGCTCGATTACAATGGACGACACACGACGATATTGACTCTTGCACGCATCGAAACCCTTACTCCTAATCCACGGCACCCCAGATATATGAGCGACTCAGCCGTCGACACAGATGAGGTTGAACACGTTGCAGAGTTAGCACGGGTTGACCTTACTGAAGAGGAAATCGACGCTTTCAGCACACAGTTTGCAGATATACTCGCATATTTTGATGCACTTGATGAAGTCCCGGCAGTCGAGCATGAACCGGACCTTGTTAATGTGATGCGCAGTGATGAGGTTACGGAAAGTCTGGATCAATCAGAAGCACTTCAGAATGCTCCCGAGACTGAAGATGGGCAATTCAAAGGTCCACGAGTATCATAATAATGGATCTAAATGCGTTCATCACTGCCGAGGAAATCGACCCAGAAGTTGAATCTGAGACGGAAGCCAAACCCGCGTTGGGTGACGTGACAGTCGCGGTAAAAGACAATATCAGTACTGCTGGTGTGCGGACGACCTGTGGGTCAGCAATGCTATCGAGCTATGTTCCCCCATATGATGCAACCGTTGTTGAACGACTGAAACAAGCTGGGGCGACGATCGTTGGAAAAACAAATATGGATGAATTTGGAATGGGTGGAACAACTGAAACATCTGCATATGGACCAACAAAAAATCCAGTTGATACCGGTCACGTTCCTGGTGGGTCTTCGGGTGGATCTGCGGCTGCTGTCGCTAGTGGTGCTGCAGATATTGCACTTGGCTCTGATACAGGCGGGTCAGTGCGTAATCCGGCAGCATTCTGTGGCGTCGTTGGAATCAAACCAACGTATGGGCTCGTCTCACGATACGGACTCATCGCATATGCGAACTCACTTGAACAGATTGGACCAATCGCACCAACGGTTCGGGAAGCGGCTGAGCTGCTCGACGTTATTGCAGGTCCTGACCCACATGATGCAACAACACGATTTGACAGTGGTGAGATATCGATCAGTGGTGTCGATACGTTGCAGTCAGAATCAGAATCAGAATCAGAATCAGAAGCATCACACCCAGCTACAACAAGAACGTATGCAGCAGCTGTTGATCAAGACGTCTCCGGCATGACAGTTGGTGTTGTAACTGACTTACTTGATGATGCTGATGATCGTGTTGTTGAGACGTTCCGCGAAGCGATTGCTGAGCTTGAATCACAAGGTCTTGAGATTGTTGAAGTCTCACTTGATTCGCTTGAACATGCAGTGCAGGCGTATTATGTTATTGCGATGTCAGAAGCATCGTCAAATCTTGCACGATTCGATGGAGTTCGATACGGACCAGGTGGTGGAGATGGAGATGGAGATGGAGAGTCTGGTCAGGAGAATATCGATAAGATAGTCACAGATGTCGACGTGAACGACGGAAACTGGAATGATGCCTTTGCCGCAGTCCGAGATGTTGGCTTTGGTGAGGAAGTCAAGCGTCGAATCCTTTTAGGAACATATGCGCTATCAGCTGGATATCATGAGAAATATTATGAAAAGGCGCAGGATGCACGCGAGTGGGTAAAACAGGACTTTGAGTCAGCCTTTGAGACGGCTGATGTCTTGGCGACGCCCACGATGCCGGTGCTTCCACCTGCGATTGGTGAGAGCATTGATGACCCGCTTAAATTATATTTAATGGATGCGAACACTGTCCCGGTTAACCTTGCCAATCTTCCCGCGGTCTCAGTGCCAGCAGGAGAGGTTGATGGACTTCCAGTAGGACTTCAGGTGATTGGTCCCGCATTTGGTGAAGAGTTAATCATCCAAGCGGCTGCGGCTGTTGAATGATATAACACATATCATATGTTATTGGAGGTTGATACGTTGATTTTAGCGACTAAATATTACAAAAAATAGTGTCGTCACCGTTGTCGTTATTGTTGCCAATACTCAGGCGTTAAAAGTACGATAACCGGAAGTATCTCCAAACGACCGATCCACATCAATATAATCATCAGTGATTTGCTTGCAGGTGAAAACGACAGATAACTACCCATTGGTCCGACAAAACCGAATCCTGGACCAACATTGCCAAGCGTCGCTGCGGTTGCTGAGAGGAGTTCTAATGTAGTCACATCCGCACCTACTCGAAATGCGTCAAATGCCAGCAATCCAGCTCCAATAAAGAAGGTAATAATATATAATAATGTGAATGCGTAGATGCCTCGAACTGCTCGTTCGTCAAGTGGCTTTCCGCCGAGTCGAACCGGTCGGATAGCCTCAGGATGTGCAGTGGTGAAGAGTTCCCGACGAACTGTTTTTAGGATAATGTACCACCGAACAATTTTAATTCCACCACCTGTTGACCCTGCGGAGCCACCAATAAACATCGCAAATAATAAAAGATACTGTGCAGGTGTTCGCCATGCGTTGAAATCAACATTTGCGTATCCAGTTGTTGTAGTAATAGAGGCGATCTGAAATAGTCCATCCCGAAGTGCAGGCTCAAATTGTCCGGGGACCGTCGAGCGTAACATCTCAAGATATGCTGCATCAACTGTCCCACCAGCAGGTGAGGTTATGAGTATACTTTGCGCCGAAAACAAAATTCCGGTTAATACTGCAGTGAGTGTTGCAAGAACACCGATATAGAATTTAAACTCTGAATCACTGAGTAGTCGGCGTGGGTCACCGGTGATAGCGCGCCAGAAGAGCGCAAAGTTAGTTCCTGCAGCAATCATAAATGGAATGATAATCCATTGTGCGGCTGCACTGAATGCCTCAATACTCCGTGCCTCAGGTGAGAATCCACCGGTCGGCATCGTCGTCAGTGCATGTGAAACGGCATTATAAAATGTCATCTGTGGATCAAGACCGGTTAAGAAAAGTCCGTAAAGAAGACCTGCCTGAATAACAGTTAATCCTAAATATGCAACCCAAAGTGCGCGTGCTGTTTCAGCGATTCGCGGGGTTAGTTTTTCAATACCAGGACCAGGCGCTTCTGTTTCCATCAGTTGCGCACCCCCGACTGATAACTCCGGAAGGATTGCAACTGCGAGTACAACGATTCCCATTCCACCAAGCCACTGAGTGAGTTGTCGCCACAGCATAATCGAACGGGTGTGTGAAGAAAATGAGATATCACCAAGCACGGTCGCCCCAGTCGTGGTGAATCCACTCATGCTTTCAAACAGTGCATTCAGTGGGTTTGCAAGTGTTGAGCCTGGGTGGATTGCAGGGGCAATAAAGGGGATTCCATGTGCCTCGATAAGATATGGAACTGCACCAACAATCGTTACTGCAAGCCATGTTAATGCGACCATCAGAAGCCCTTCACGTGGTCGAATATCTGGATCGGACTCTCTTCTATCAAGGATAAATCCAACAGTCCCTGTGAGTATCATCGTAGCGACAAACGGGATAACCGACTCTCCGTACCAAAGTGCAACTACCAGTGGAATGATTAGTGGGACGGTAAGGTATTTTAATACAGACCCAACAAGGCTGATACTGGCATTATAATCGACACGGATTGTCATCAAGAGCGTATGTACTTCTCACGCACCTCGTGTAGTGCTTTCGAAATAATCAGGAGATATAAAATCTGGCAGTACACGATTATTGTACCCAATAATTAGACATCTGATCCAACAGATTGACCTATAATACATAACCGATGACAACGGAATAAAGATAGTAACAGCAAATATGAATATCTAATTTTACTGGTGTATGTCTGTCATTAAATGTATCGTCTTAGAGCTTTGGTGCTGCTTCATCAACCACATCAGTATCAACAAAGATGACGACGTGGTCATCAACTGTAATCACGGTATCACCACGCGGAGTAATGAATTCGTCATCACGAGTTATTGCACCGATAACAACCCCATCAGGAAGGTCATTAATCGCATCACGAATTGGGCGATCAACAAGTATGCTGTCTGCATCAATCTCAATTTCAAGCACTTCAGCTTTATCAGATTCAATGAGTGCAACATTCTCAGCATCGCCTTCACGGGTAAACTGTGTGATTTCTTCGGCGACCACCTCACGTGGACTGATCCCAACGTCAACACCAACTGTCTCAAAAAGATCAACATACTCAGTTGTATTGATCACCGCAATCGTTCGCTCAACGCCCATCAACGAAGCTAACAGTGAGACAAGTAGGTTTCGTTCATCAGAATCAAGTACGGTCACGACGACATCTGCATCACCAAGTCGCTCGCGTTCAAGAAACTCGATATCGGTTGGGTCAGACTGCATCACAATAGACGCAGGGAGTTTCTCTGCAAGTTCACGGGCACGATCATCTCCTTGTTCGATGACTCGGGGAGTGATGCCCTGTGACTCAAGTAATCGAGCAACGTGGTATCCTATCCTTGATCCACCAATAACAACAGCCTCCTCGGGATCCGCTTCTGTCTCCTCAGGATCAACAGTGTCAGCGAACTCTTGTACACTATCAGGTGAGCCAATGACAACGACGCGGTCTGTTGGATGAAGTGTTGTTTCACCACGCGGCATCTCCACAGTGCCATCACGCAAAATTGATGCAAATGTCAGTGATTCAAACCGGTCAGCTGATGCAATTGTTTGTCCAGCGATTGGGCTTGTCTCGCTAAGTTCGAATTCTGCCATCTGTACCTCACCGTTCGCGAATGGATCAACATCACGAGCAGCAGGAAGTCCAATCATACGAGCGATTGATTCTGCGGTGAGAAGGTTCGTACAGACCATAAAATCAACACCGAACGCACGATCGGAACGTTGCCATGTCCGGAGGTACTCAGTATCTTTGACCCGAGCGATTGTGAACGCATCTGCGACCGCTCTTACCGTCGAGCAAATAACGATGTTTGTCTCATCGTTATCAGTCGAGGCGATAACCATATCTGCTTCCTCAATGCCTGCGTCTTCAAGTGTGTTCATAGAGGTCCCATCGCCGACTGTTCCAAGCACATCCAGTGAATAATTTAGATCCTCGACGCGGCTGGCATCGCTATCGACAACAATAACATCGTGTGATGGTGCGAGATCAGCAGCAATGCTCGATCCAACTTGCCCTGCACCGACGATAATTACATCCATAAAACGCTCTCAATCTGATGATTATGTCGGGTTTGGATTCTCATTATGCTCTCTCACAGTATGTCCGACCTGGCGGTTTTTTTCTTTCGCATTATCTATATTGCATAACATATCGAAGTATAACTAGAGGTACGCTTCAAAAAGTAATATCCAGATAGCTGTAGACTGTCTCATTATTATATCATTTACCCCGTGATACTGTTGTTCATTGAGATCAGTATTACTGATCATATATCATAAGCTGTCATGTAGAATAGCCAAATGTGGAGTTATAGCTACTGTATATAATATACATACTTGAGACACTAATATTGTGCGTACAGCGAATATTCATGTTGAGTGGTGTTCAACCGTGAGTTCAACCGGTCTTTTGCGACCCTCAATATCTGCCACAACACGCTCAACCGTATCCTCTGCTTCCCTCTGTATTGCAGGCTCAAGTCGATCAATTACCCGTCCAAATGGAATAAATCGTGGAAGACTGATACTGCCTTTATTTGCTGAATCAGGATCATATGTTGCTTCAAATATGACGCGGGTGGCTTTATCAGCCGTTTCTGGGGCAGTGACGGGGAGTGAATCGCCTTCTATCTCTCTAAGTCGCCATCTACCATGAGCACTGAGATTTTCAATGATACGCCACTCAATGCTGTGCGGCCTATCGGTATTCGTCACCTCTGATTCGACGGTGTACGTTAGTTTCCACCATGCGAATTTTAGTCCATATTGTGTATTTTCTGTCTTGGAACTATGAGCTCTCGCAGACTTTGACCGTTCAGTGACCTCTCGAAGGTGATCTGAGTATGCAGCATATCGTTGGAATTTGATAAGAAAATCATATATTTCATTCGGAGGGCGATACACAATAGTGCTAACAGTGAGTTCATCCACAGTAGTTCATGGCTTTTACCGAAACAAAATGAGTGTTATGCTGGATAGTATGGTATGAAAGTAAGCAACGATAGGGGAACCTCGAATTAACTATAGTATCATCTTGTAATTAAAGTAAGACATATTCCTCTGATCCTGTGTGGGTTGACACCGTGGGCTTTAGCCGACGCCTGTCAAATGTTATAATAATGCTGAACGGTGTTAACGTCGCATTGGGTGTTTCGGGTAGCATAGCCGCTGTCAAGGTGGTTGAACTCGCCCATGAGTTACGTCGACAGGGTGCGACTGTTCGTGGAGTGATGACAGAAAGCGCACAGGGCATCATCCATCCGTGGGCTGTCGAGTTCGCAACTGAAAATCCAGTCGTGACGGAAATAACCGGTCAAGTCGAACATGTTGAGATGTGCGGTCGGTCTGGATGGGCTGATGTCTTATTACTTGCCCCAGCAACAGCAAACACGGTTGGAAAGATCGCTACGGCAGTCGATGACACTCCAGTAACGACATGTGCGACAACAGCACTTGGTGCGGACGTTCCAGTCATCATTGCTCCTGCGATGCATGAGCCGATGTATGATCACCCAGGAGTGCTTGATGCGATTGAGACTGTTGAATCGTGGGGTGTAACGTTTGTTTCTCCACGTATTGAGGAGCAAAAAGCAAAGATTGCAACAGAAGATGCCATTGTTACCGCAGTAGCAAGCGCTGCGGGGTCACAACCACTCGGTGGGCAGCATATTGTGGTGACCGCAGGTGCAACCGCAGAGTCAATCGATCCTATTCGAGTACTTACAAATAGGTCTTCAGGACGGACAGGTCGAGCTGTTGCACGCGAATGTCACATACGTGGAGCTGAGGTCACACTTATTCATACTGGAAATGATGTTCATTATGCACAAACACGGTCAGTTGAGTCAATCGCAGAGATGCGATCTGCGGTATTTAAAACACTTGATACCGGAGCTGATATGTTTATTTCCGCAGCTGCGATCAGTGATTATACTGTTGATACTGCCTCAGAAAAGCTTCGATCGGGCAAGCCACGAACACTTGAGTTAGAACCAACAGAAAAACTTCTCGACGCGGTACGGGATGCGTACCCGGATCTCCCGATGGTCGGATTTAAAGCTGAGACATCGGGTGATGAGGAATCAATGATTGCTATCGCAGAGAGCCTTCGTGATCGAGTTACCCTTTCTTTCGTCGTCGCAAACGATGCCTCGGTGATGGGTGCTGCTGAGACGCGTGCAATTGTCATTGATGATTCGACAACAGTGGTTGATGATTCAAAACAAGCTCTTGGTGCGACCATCGCAGATAAACTCGTTGAGAAATTCAGTAGTGATCAGAAAGAAACCACGGAATGAATGACTTCAGATTCACATTGTTGTCTCTTCACAAGCAAAAACAGTATTATTTATTTTTCTATGATAAAATCTCACACAGATGCAAGGAGGAAGCCCACGACTTTACTCGTGGGAGGAATCCGACAACCCCCGAAACAACCCACGAGCGATAGCAGTCTGACTCCCCTCCCCCACGCCAATCGTATGATCTATAAAGAGCCAATTCAGGATGTACATGTGAAACACGGATGGAGGACGTGATTCGCACCGTCAAAGTCAAACTCAACGTGCCCGACGAGCGGTGTGACGACCTCCATCAGACTAAAAATCAGTTCTCCACTGTGCGAGTGGGCTTGGAGACACCCGAACGACTACTGCGTGACCTCGAAACAGAAGGCCGAGAACACCCTCTACGACCAACTCCGAAACGAGACAGAGTTGACTGCAAACCTCGTCCAGAAAGGGATTCGGCGTGCTATCGAGACCATCAAAAGCGGTATCGCCCGACTCAAGAAAGGCGACAACACGAGTTAACCGCACTTCGATGCGTGGAGCGTTGTCTACGACAAGCGTTCAGCGACGTTCCACCGTGACCACGTTTCCCTTTCGACAGTGAACCGTCGGGTCGGGTCGGGTCGAGTGTGACTACGTGATTCCCACCGACTCAGAGGGAGCGCCGATTGGTGAGTACCTGCTGAACGAGGACTACGAGTTCCGTATGTCCACGGTGCAGTACGATCGCCCCACAGAGTCGTTCTACCTCCACGCACGGATGCGCCGAACCACGGGAGCAAGAGCACGAGCAAGGGCACGAGCACGAGCACTCCACGACTCCTTCTTCCGATACCAAGCACAGAACAGTCCTTGGTGTTGACCTGAACGTGGACGGCTCGCTCGCTGTAACTTCCACAGGCACGTTCATCGGGAACGCCGACGAGATGAACCACCGACGCCGAGAGTTCGAGAAGACTCGCGGGTCGATGCAACAGACAGGCACACGGTCGGCACAGTTATCAATTCAGTCGATGCAAGACCACGAACACAGCTGGATGCAGGATGAGCTCCACCGTGCCTCGAACCATATTCTCGAAGAGGCCCGCGACCACGGCTGTACACACGTCGCATTCGAGAACTTGACTGGGATTCGTGACCGGATGGCTGGTGCAAAGCGATTCCACGCATGGGCGTTCCGCCGCCTGTACCAGTACGTCGAGTACAAAGCCGAGATGTTCGGTCCCGAGGTGACGCAGGTGAATCCTGCGTACACGAGTCAACGGTGTTCGTCATGTGGCTTGACAGATGACTCGAATCGGCGGTCGAAACACCAGTTCGTGTGCCAGAAGTGTGAGGACGAGTTGAACGCGGATTATAACGCGAGCAAGAACATCGCTCGGAAATTGTTGAAACGTCTCCGCTCGGGGCAGAAGTCTTCGAGCGGAGGCGCACCCTGTCAGTGTGCGCTACCGTCAGGGACGCTGAACCTGAACGGCGATTACACCGCCTCCGTCCACTGACAAGCCCACGACTTCAGTCGTGGGTAACTGACTCCTATCTTTGTGGTATCTGTATTCTGTATTTGCTCGTCTTATTGTCGATTCATCTTTTCGAGAAAGGAAATAAATCGGTCAACATCAACTCAGCTTGACTGTGAGAGCGGAACGTGACCAATAATCACATGGACATTGTTCCGACAAAGGCAATCACAAGTACGACGACAACAAGAAGGACACTTGTTCCGATCGTTGCCTGTAGGCTTCCATCAGTCAGCGTGTCCGGGTCTCGTTGGAGAAGTATCGCGGCTGGTCGTCGGACCGCGCTATACGGATCAGCAGTAATCGTGAGTGAGCGCGCTGCTATAGTCTGAATCATAGTATCAACGGTCGCGAATAGTTCTGTTGTTCCGCGAACGAGTCCACGAGTGATATAAAACGATCCAGGATTGATCACGGCATCAACATCGGGAATCCTTCCAAGATTGGATATTGGTCGTTTGACAAGTGCGAATCCAATGATGCCAAGCACAGCAAGAATGACACCTTCAGCGAGGTGCCCCAGAGTGAATGGATGTGCATCAGCAGTGCTTCCCGGAAGAAGTGCAAAGAGTGCATCTGGGAATAACCCAAACACGACACATAACACTGCGACGCCGAGCATCGCAATACGCTGACCAGTCGCTGATGGAATAATGTCAGTATCGGCATTATCACCGATTGCTCCCGAATCAGGAGCTGAGCGGATGAATGCATAATACCCGAATTTAATAAATGACATGAATGTTCCGACGCCAGCCGCAAGTAATATATAGAAGATTCCATCAAGATTCTTTTTATCAGCTGCTGCGGTGATCATGCCCTTGCTGACAAAGCCATTAAATCCAGGAAATCCGCTAATCGATAGCGCTGCGATGGCGAACGCCAATCCAGTGAGTGGGAGATACTGGCGAAGTCCACCGAGATATTTTAGATTTTCTTCACCAACACGAGAGACAACGACACCAGCAGTCATGAACAGCAGTGCTTTATACAGAATATGATTGAATACGTGTGCAAACGCGCCTGCTGTCGCCAGAGCGGTTCCAATCCCGATCCCGGCAACCATATATCCAACCTGTGATTGAATGTGATATGATAGTAGCCGGCGCATATCATTTTGTAAGAGTGCGTATACAACGCCGACCAACGCCATTGCTGCGCCCATGTATGCAATGAGAATGTTTCCGTCAGGGAAAGCACGGGCAAGACCGTAGACACCAGTCTTTGTTGTATACACACAGAGGAAAACGCTCGCAGCGATATGTGGTCGGGGATATGTGTCTGGAAGCCACACATGTAATCCTACAAACCCAACGTTAACACCGATGCCAACAGCAGCAAGTGCAGCAGGGACACCTGGCGTCAATCCAGTCGCTGCGGTAAATAGGAATGATCCGACATCAACATAATGCCAGATTATGGCTGCAATCAGTAAGCTTCCACCGATGCCGTGGTAGATGGCATATCTGAATCCAGCACGAACGGCTTCACCACCGTAGTCCCAGACTAGTGCCGTGCTGGTAATAGCCATCAACTCCCAAAAGAAAACGAGGGTTAACCAATCACCGGCAAACACTGATCCAACACTTGTCCCGACGTAGCCAAGTGCAAAGGCTGTCTGTCGGTTCGATGCCTGTGATGAGTATGAATAAAGGACTGCCGCTGCACCAATTGTCCCAAAGATAACGCCCATTACCCGGGAGAATGCATCTACATTGAATAACACAGCATCGAATCCAAGGAATGTAACCGGTAAGTGTGCGCCAGTAGGCGAAATAAGTGAAATAATTGCAACACCAGCGGTCACAATCGCCCCTAATCCATGACCAACTCGCCGTGAGAGAAATGGCGCAATGAGCGCGATACTGAGAATTGCAAATGCAGGTGGAAATGGAAGCACGAACTCGATGGTCGGTAATGACGGTGCCGCAGCAGCCGGGAGTAGTGCATACGTGATATCAGAGAAAGCAGTGGTGATTGACCGTGAAAACGTCCCGGTAAGTGTAAACACGTACATGATGGCAGAAATCAATGCAGAGAGCCCACTCATATTATTACCCCCATTACTGCAGAGACAATTTGCTCAATCAGCGAGAGAAACGCAATCTGTTGTGGGATAATCCCAAGCGCAATTGCCCCAGTAACAGCAACTACAATTGGTGCAATCATAAACCACGTGCTCTCTGTCCAAATAGTGCGCTGTTCCCACATAGGATCTGACATATGCGAATCGTGTTCTTCGGCTTCAAGTGTATCATTATCACTTGAGAGATCAAAGTCAGGACGATTGTTCGGCGTCGGTGTCTGAGTATCTGTATGACTGTTGCTGGCACTGGTACCGGCACCAGTACTTGTATTTGTATTTGTATTTGCTTCCATCTCACTCTCAGACACATCGGCAGGCGGGGCATCTGATGTATGAGTAGATTCGGTTGATGGGTCTGGTGATGAACTAATTTCCATGTCACGGCTGTCTTGTGTTCTATTCATATCTGGTGTTGCGGTTTCATTATCAGGCGCTGGTGAAGACGCATCAGCAGTGGCTTTCATTTCTCCAGAGTCTGTTTTGCTAGAGGTATCGTGGTCGCTTGGATAAATATCAACAGCGTATGTCGTTTCTGCGTCTGGATCGCCAGGATTATTTGCCATTTGTTGTGGTTTTTGTTGCGCCGATGCATCGTCAGCATCGCCAGACCGTTCATTGATAATGGTATCAACTACATCGGTACTGTCATCGCTATCGTCAGTGTCGGGGGCTTCGTCGTGGTCATCATCATATTCATGTCCACGACCATCGGTTCGAGTTGAGTTCCATCGACCACCGAGTGAAAATTCGATGACTGGTTTCGCATCTGTTTCGGCTGCAGTTTGGAAAAATGCCTGATATACAATCGGCCAGAAATATGCGATATTTAGTATCCCCGAGCCAAGCAACACAACTGCGAAGATTGGATAACCGGCGTCAACGGATCCAATAAGCAGGTACCACTTACTCACAAATCCTGCGACAAGTGGCAATCCAGCCATTCCAACACTTGCAACAGCAAACGCACTCATTGTCAGTGGCATTCGCCGACCAATTCCAGCCATCTGGCTAATGTTATCGGTATGAGTCTCAACATGAATAGTGCCTGCACAGAAGAATAGTGTTAATTTCATAAACGCATGTGCAGGGATGTGAAGTAACCCACCGATGAGTGCTGCCGGGGAAAATAAGCCAAGCCCAAGGACGATATATGAAAGTTGACTAATCGTTGAATATGCAAGTCGTCGTTTGAGATTATCTTGTCTCAACGCGATCACACTCGCAATGACAATCGTCACCGCAGCAACAGCAGCTAGTGGCACCCCAACTCCCAGTTGTGCAACTGTTTCTGGACCGTAAACGTCGAGAACGAGACGAGAAATCCCAAAGACACCACTTTTGACAACCGCAACAGCATGTAACAGTCCCGAGACTGGAGTTGGGGCGACCATCGCGTCTGGGAGCCATGAATGGACGGGAATGAGTGCTGCTTTTACACCAAATCCACCAGCAAGAAGGGCAAAGGCGCCACGAGCGAGAAGTGGGTCGATGGAGGCGAGTTCAGCAATTCCCCCAGGGGTAAATGCAACAGTACCGGTTGACCAGAAAACAAGCACAATACCGGCAAGAACGGCAACACCACCACCAAAGGTGTATGCAAGATATTTTCGACCTGCTGCCCGTGCTACATCGCTTTCATCGTGTGTGACAAGCGGATACGTTGCAACAGTGAGCAGTTCATAAAAAATATATAGAATAATGAGATTTGATGCAAAGGCAACCCCGATTGCTGCGCTAACACTTCCTGCGAAAGCAGCAAAGTATCGCGTTTGTGCATGCTCATCCAGTCCGCGCATGTAACCAATGCTATAGAAGCTCGTAATAATCCACAAGAAGCTTGCAAGAAGTGCAAAGAGTGTTCCAAGCGCATCTGCGCGAAGACTAAAAGCGACACCAGGGACAAACGTCCCGAGATTGGTAACATACGCACTACCACTAAGGACAGCGGGGAGGAGGCTTGCAATGACACCAGCCGTCGAAACAGCAGTGAGAATTGTCGCTCCCTCTCGAATATTCGGGTATCGGCGTGAGAGAACAATTCCGGCGATACCGATAGCCGGGAGGATGACCGCTAATAGTGGTCTTAATGATGTAATCTCAGCCATTAGAAGTATACCTCCAATGCTGGTTCCAAGACGACAATAAGATCTGATGCAGCAAGTCCAAGTCCGATTGCACTGATTGCAGAGAGTGTGACGATTACACGAGTTGTTGTACTAATTGATGATGGTAACGTAGCATTGCCGCCATCTGTTGTCATGTTTGTACTCATGTCTGATGTTTGTTCATCAACTGGGACCGAAGACGGTGATCGGAAATATAGGCGTTCAACAATACGTAAGAAGTACGCGAGTGTAAGCATGGTGCTGACAACAGCAACCGTTGCAACAGCCCAATGACCGGCTGACACTGCACCAAGTACAATCTGCCATTTTCCGGCGAATCCAATGGCTGGTGGGACACCAACAAGCGCAAACGCAAGCGTTGCAAATCCAAGACTCACAATCGGTGCACGTCGACCAAGACCGATCATATCATCAATCGTCCGCCCTCCAGCAATGCTTGCAAGCCCTCCAAGGGCGACGAATAGACCCGCTTTCATAACAGCATGACCAACAAGATGGACTAAACTCCCTGTGAGCGCTATTTCATTCATTACTGCGATTCCAGCAATAATAAGACCAAATTGTGCGACCGAAGAATATGCAAGCATTCGTTTGAGATCTGATTGAACGACAGCCAGGACGGATCCGACAATGACACTCACTGCCGCAGCCCATGCAAGCGCATCAAGTGCAAGCGGAACAGCCGATGCAAATGAAGTGCTGAACACTGTGTATGTGATCCGGAATATCGCATATGCGGCAGCAGTAGATACCAATGCAGCAATGTATACGGTGACGCTGTGTGGTGATTCAGCATATGCATTTGGCTGCCATGTATGAACTGGGAACAGGGCTGTTTTAATCGCAAGTCCGGTCATCAACAATGTAAACCCGGTCACGACAAGTGGTGTGTCATATCCAACTGCCGGTAATTGACTCGCAAGATCAGCCATATTTAATGTCCCCGTAGCGATATAGAGATATCCGACACCAAGGAGGTACAACGATGCGCCAATTGTTCCAACAAGAAGATATTTGACACTCGCGAGTGCTGCTGCAGGTGATCGGTTGGCGGCTACAAGTGCATATGTTGCGAGACCGGTAATCTCGAGAAAGACATATAGATTGAATAAGTCGCCGGTAATGATGACACCAGATACGCCAGCAGTAAGCAACAACAGTTCACTGTAGAACGCATTTTGATGTGGTCCAGCACGACGAGCATACGCGACAGTAAGAATCGTTATAATCGAAACGAGAACGACAAGCACCGCAGTAACACTATCAGCAACAAGTTCAATGCCTATCGGTGGTTGAAATCCGCCAACAGCATAATTAAATTGACCGCTATTTAGTACCTGTTGTGCAACGATACCTGCAAGCCCGAGATGCACAACTGCAGTGATAGCCGCTGTAACCCATCCAGCATCGTTCCAGAGATATCCAAGAGCGACTGGGAAGAGGGCTGCAAATAATGGAATGACTACGAGTAATGGAAGCGCATCAGTCATTTAATTGCACCTCTCGAATCACATCTTCATCAAGACTACCATACGCATTATACACACGAATAATGAGTGCAAGTGCAACAGCAGTGAGGCTCACTCCAACGACAATAGCGGTCAAGATAAGCACGTGTGGGAGTGGACTCGCATACACAGCCTCAGTCCCCTTTTCAACAAGCGGAGGGGCGGCGTTGTTGACATACCCACCAGCAATGAAAAACAAGAAGATGCCAACCTGAAATATATTTAGTGCAATTACCTTCTTGACAAGATTTGAGCTGTTGATAACTCCATACAACCCAATACCAACTAATGCGACGTAGATAATATAACTGAATCGTGAGGTAAGTAGTTCAATTGGAGTCATGAGCCATCATTTTCCTGTTGTTTCTGTGGTGAAGGCTGAGTAATATCTCCCTGCGTAAGCATGTCTCCGCGGGCAAGTGTATAAAATAGCCCAATGAGGACACCTGAGACAATCGAACCAATTCCGAGTTCAACCAGTTCAATTCCGTATTTTATACCAGTAGTTCCAATATCATATGCAGCGTATTCGAGAAATTGACCATTGACCAATATCGAACCAAGTCCGATGATAATGAATAATCCGCTACCAGTCGCAATTGCAGTTCGGATGAGCGGTCCTTCGATCCATCTTCGTGTCGCATCGATGCCGAACGCGAATGCAAGGAGCAGAACCGTTGAGGCAACGATGACGCCACCTTGGAAGCCACCACCAGCGGAGTCAGCACCATGGAACATCACGAACAGCCCAAAGGTGAAAATAAATGGGACTACCAGCCTAACAGTCGTCATAATAACTGTGCTTTCAACGTATGTAGGGTTAGCAATACTTTCTGTACGGTCGTGAGTATCAGCGGACGTCGATGTGGGTGTGGATGATTTGTTACTCATGCATATGACTCCTGTTGAAGAACAACGAGAACGGCAAGCCCAGCAGCAATGACAACGGTCGCCTCACCAAGGGTATCAAAACCACGATATGCGGCTAGCACTGCGGTAACAGCATTTTCAACTCCTGTCTCTGGATACGCGTTCTCAATATAATATGATGTTACTGATGACGTTGCAATGGGTGACTGTGGACTTCCGACTGCGGGGAGATCATCAACCGTTGTCGCAAGGAGTCCAGCGAATAATATGGCTGTTATAGCCGCACGGGGGTCAACTTTTTCAAGAAGTCGGTCACCACTCTGACGAACTGTTCGTGCAATTGTCACAAGAAGCAGTGTTGTTGTGATACCAGCTCCAACTGCAGCCTCCGTGAGCGCAACATCTGGTGCTGCAAAGAGAATCCATGTGATCGCAACACCAAAACTGAACGTGGCGAATGCAATAATTGCATTAAGTACATCCTGAAGCAGGACTGCCGCAGCAGCGACAACCACAGCAAGCGAGAGGACAGAAGCAAGGATCCCCCACTGAAGTGGAGTCATCGGTCCTCACCCTCCGCATTTGCACTCGCGTTCACATTCACTTCTGCTTCCGCCTCTGCCGTCCATGGGACGATGTTTTGATCATACGCTGCACGCGTGATAGCATGTGCAGCCGTCGGATTTGTAATGAAAACAAATACTGCTAGTAAAACTGTTTTCGCCGTTGTCACACCACTCCCAAATACCAGTGCAACACCCGTTAGTGCAAGCACAATACCAAGAGTATCATTTTTTGAGGTAGCGTGCGCACGAGTGTACAAATCGGGAAGTCGAATAACACCAATGGTGGCAACAAGTCCAAAAAATGTCCCGAGAAGAACAAGTACAGTGGCAATAATGTCGAGAGGAGACATTTTAGAGCACGTCTCCGCGTTCGACAGTAAATTTCGAAATAGCGATACTCATCAGGAAATTCAACATTGCATACACAAGAGCAATATCAAGAAAACCAGGACGATCGAGTGCTGCCGCAAGGAGTGCTAGAACAACGACTGTTGTTGTCCCAACGCTATTCACTGCGATAACTCGATCCTGCATCGTTGGTCCAGAAACGATTCGATATGAGAGTATGACTGCTGACAAAATAAGAATAACAGCAGCCCCAATAAACACAGCTTCGATTGGGTCGTTAAGACCAAGATCAATATTACTCTGTATAATGGCTGTTAGCGATATAGACATTAGTCAGCCTCCTGTGGTGTCTGCGATGAAGATGACTCAGTAATGATATCGGTATTGAGATCAGACTCGGAGTCAGGATCAGTTGTAATCGAAACGATACTATTGCGCTCTGTCGGTGCCGGAAGTCGGGCGCCTGCCCGTCCGTAAAAAACGAATCGGACTGCTCGCTCTAGACCACCGGCGCTAAGATCAGCACGTGCGCTTTCAGTCAATGTGTGGATGTAGAGCCCATCATCAACATCGACTGTTAACGTTCCAGGAGTAAGTGTGATGCTGTTTGCAAGCGTCATCACTGGGAGGGCCCCTCGAACGCCAGCGCGAAACTGCTGCATCTCCGGGTCGATTGGAAGCGATGGATGAAGAATGATATACGTAATTGCAAGATTCGCTTTTGCAATCTCCCACAAGAGATATGGAACAAATACACCCATTCGGAGCACACGAATACCAGTTTGAATGAACCCTGGCGAAGTAGTGAATGTAATATTCGAAAACGCGATTGAGGCAGCAAGTGCAGTTACCGAACCAGTCAAGAGATTAAATGGGGTTATCGATCCGGCGATGAGGAGATAAAATACATTGCAAACAAGAAATGTTGCAATACCTTTCGTCAGCGTTGAAGGGGTTGATATTCGCGATCGACTGGTTTGGCGGTCAACCGGAGCTTCCTCAACGGTACAGTCCGTCTGTGCGAGGGCTGTCTCAAATGACCGAAGCATCGGTGCTCCTCCACCAGGTTGGTATTCGGGATCGATAATAATCCGATTAAGATCATGTTCTTCAGCGTAGTCAGTGGTGATCTCAGCAAAGTCAGCAGGACTGAATAGATATCGATCCGTGCCAAGAAGTGCCGTTTCGATCTCGATCACATTCTCATCGGCAGTATCAGCATTTACAGAACCTTTCGTTTCCGCTTTCGCTTCCGCTTCCGATTCCGATTCCGATTCCAGCAGCAGTATTCCTATCCTCATCTGCCCACACAGTCACGCGTTCTAAAAGTTCATCACCCGAAGAAATATTACCAGCAGCGCCGTCATCAACCGCTCGTTGTCGTGAGAGATAAACGAAGTGGACAGCCGGATCCTCACTCGCTGTTGCTGCTGACTCAGCAGCGCGAACTGCGTACGCAACGGTATTTCGAATCGTCGTGGACTCTCTGACAGGTACGAGCAGACGAGAATGTGCATCAGCAGTGCTGCCCGCCATTATTACTCACCTCCGGCGTGGATGACCAGCGGTTGTGCGTCATCGGGCTCTCGGCTCATATGTTATTGACAATTGTTGAAGCACCCAAATACGTCTTCCGTTCCATTGTAGCTAACTGACATATGAAGGTGATATCAGACATTCAAATGATGATGCAATTGGCCTGAAGCAACTTGCTCTTGTAGGTGACACTGAGTTCACGCCTCAGTCATCTCTCAGCGCTGTTGCCGGTGAAACAGCACGATATACGATAATAATAGCTGAATGGAATGGGCAAATAATCCGGATCATTTGGAGATCGGCGAATAACAGACGAGGAATGACACTTGCAACGTCAATAGCACCCGTCCGCCAAGCTTCTCCTGTATTCCATCTTATTCAGCCATTTGTGCTGAGGTTACTCAAAATTAATCAGGGCTTTGATGATCAAGAGTAAACAGTAGATATAAAAATTAAATTAACAACACACTCAATAACAAGATGAATCGTCAGCTTTTATATATGACATAGAATACCATCGACATGGATAAGCTGCAGCAATCGCTACTTGAGGCGCCAATTATTGAGAAAGGTGATTATGAGTATTTCGTGCACCCTGTCAGCGATGGTGTCCCAGTGTTACGACCAGAGTTACTTCGTGAAATCGTTATCAAGATCATTCGCAAAGTCGAGGTTGACAATGTTGATAAGATTGTAACACCGGCGGCAATGGGGATTCATATCTCAACAGCCGTGTCGTTGATGACTGATATTCCACTCGTTGTTATTCGAAAGCGTCAGTACGGGCTAGAAGGTGAAGTCTCACTCAGTCAGCAGACGGGCTATGCTGAGAACGAGATGTATATTAATGATGTTCGTGATGGCGAGCGAGTTCTTGTTCTTGATGATGTTCTCTCTACGGGTGGAACAATGCGGGCAGTACTCGATGCACTCGGTGAAATTGGTGCAGAAGTCGTTGATACCGTCGCTGTGATCAAGAAAGCCGGTCCAAACGAACTAGATAATAGTAGTCATAATGTTAAAAGTCTCATTAATGTTCGTGTGACGGATGGAACAGTTGACATTGTAGATTCTAGTGGGGACGATTAGCTCTTATCACAGCGGTTCAATGACAAACTCCGGCTCTGATATCCGCTCAGACCGACAATCGGGACAACGTGATGGATTATTGATTGGGTCATCAAACCGATCAAAGCCACAGTTTTTACATGTCGGAGGGGCGACCAAAAATTGTTCATCAGAAGCTGAATCAACACTTCGTGCAATATGATCGACATGCCCAAAGACAACGCTGCGAGGGATATTGACGAGCGATCCTAATTCTGAGGCTGTTTGTGGTGTTGTCCGGATTTCGGCTCTGATATGCTCTCGCGTTGTTTGTGCGTCTGATTGTGCTGTGGGTTTAGTATATTCTACCGTGTCGTCAGTCGATGATTCTGATTCTGTGGTCGTCTTAGACCCTGGCTGATGCGCTGAGTCTGCTTGAGAGTGGGTCTCTTCTGTGTCAGGTGATAGATTATTTTTATCCATTTATATCAATAGCAGCTCCGGGGGAATATATATTTCAGGACGATTCACTGTATTTTCATACTGTTTGGAAACATACTTGTCACTCCAGAAAGAGTCCTAGGCTATGAAAGCAGTCGTTCTTGCAGGTGGGTACGCAACACGGATGTGGCCAATCACAAAAGACCGACCAAAGATGTTTCTGCCAGTTGGTGATGGCACTGTTATTGATATTATCTTTGAGGATCTTGAGGAAGACAGCCGGGTTGATGAGGTGTTTGTTAGCACAAATGAACGGTTTGCCGATGATTTTGAGTCTTATATTGAGTCATCATCGTATGAGAAACCAACATTATCTGTTGAGGACACAAGTGAAGAAAATGAAAAGTTCGGAGTTGTTGGTGCGCTTGAACAGCTAATTGACCGCGAGAACGTTTCGGATGATCTCGTCGTTGTCGCTGGTGATAACTTACTTTCATTCGATCTGGGTGAGTTCGTCGATTTCTTTGAATCGAAAGGAACCCCTTGTCTGGCTGCGTATGATGTTGGATCGAAAGATCGTGCATCGTCATATGGACTGGTGCAGCTTGCTGATGATCGGGTTATCGATTTTCAAGAGAAACCAGACAATCCAGAAAGCACGTTAGTCTCGATTGCATGTTATGCATTCCCAGCAGAGACGCTTCCAAACTTTGAAACATATCTTGCAGATGGGAATAATCCTGATGAGCCTGGCTGGTTGATGCAATGGCTACAGAATCGAGGATCTGTACATGCGTTCACATTCGATGGTGCGTGGTTTGATATTGGAACGCCAGAGAGTTATCTTGATGCTGTATCGTGGTATCTTGACGGAGAAACATTCATCGATAGTACAGCAACTGTCGAAGACTCAACACTAGGTGATAATGTCCACATTATGTCTGGAGCGTCTGTTGTTGATTCTGAGCTTGAACGAACAGTCGTGTTCAAAAACACCGACATTAATGCTGCGACGATCAGTGATAGCGTTATTGATCAAGAAAGTAGCGTTGAAGCGGTTGATCTCGCTGACACACTCATCGGGTCGTACTCACAAATCCGTCACTGAAAGTGGTGTCTTTATTCCACTACTTTTGATTCACATTTAGCTGTCAGTAAGAAAATAAGCAATCCATCCGTACTCATATGCTCCAGCGGATATCAAAGATGCGAGGATGGGGAAACGCCCACAGAAGTCATTCAATCACAATTTTTCTATCCCACGTTGCGTACGAGTTTTACTAAACAATATTAATCGGTGTTTCTCATTTTGACCCAAGCGTTGCATTTGTCACATCGATGTAACCGTGTGTTCCTTTCCACGTAGTTGTATACTCAATTTCGATTGGTCGAGAGAGATGTGGACCATCGGTCACGAACGTTTCAAACTCACCACCCTCACCAAGCACATGGACTCCATAGCGATCATTGAGTGTAGCGAGTTCTGACAATGTCTTAGTATCAAGAGTGCGTCCAAGCCATGAGGAATCAAGACCACGCGCTGCGACCTGAACAATGATAATCTCGAATCCTGCAGCAATCATATTTTTACCAAGTGTCATCGGATCGCGCTGCCAAAGTGGTGCAAAGAGTTCAATATCGAGTCGATCACACATTCCTCGTATTCGACTCGTCTGAAATTCACTCTCGACCGCCCCAGCAGTAACGCCGGTGATACCTCCTGTGAGCGTCTCATCAAGTTCCGCAAGTGCATTCTCAAGCGGCTCTAACTCACGGTCACCCTGTGTACTTGCGTTGACCGCACTGGATGCGTCGAAATCATCTGGATCAATCTCAATTAATTCAATTCCAGCGCTCTCAGCCGCAAGCTGAGCGAGTCCCGTTTCAGGAACATGATACATGTATGAGTCCTCACTTGGATGTACGGTGAGCAGATGTGTGACATCACGGTCATCCCCAAGCGCGCGATATAGCGCCCATGAGGAGTCCTTACCACCGGAAAAAAGACTTACCCAGTGATCAGATTGTTTATTATCGGACAGTTTCATGATGTAGAGTTTTGATTATAGTGGTTCATATTCAATTTTATTACTGTATTGTTAGTTAGATGAACGTATAATGTTTTATTTTGTTTGAATTCGCTATCCGGAGACAGTGCAGCGATCAGGTACTCATCAGTATTGTATTCCATTCCAATCACAATGCACTTTCTCACCACTATGATGTGTTGGCGGTCACAACCGGCGAGAAGGGCGTATGCGCTAAAAGACTACAGGCATAATACCAGTATCGGAAAGTAAGATATGTATCTATGATAAAGTTACGAGCGCATACCCCCGTCTTTAGCCGGGGGTCAAGCGGACAATAGCGTACACGTCCGCCGACGACGCCACGGCTGGATTTCCCACCGATTTACCGTCAGTAGTAACATTCTGTGACCCCATAGTGTGTAAGAAGGATGAAGACCACACGACACGCGACCTACAACCTCAACTACCACATAGTGTGGCTGCCGAAGTACCGCCACTCGGTACTCGTCAACGAGGTCGCCAGTCGTGTCAGATCCATCCTCCACGAAATAGCCGACGACAAAGGCGTCGAAATACTCGACCTCACCGTACAGCCCGACCCCGACCACGTCCACGTTCACCTGTTCGTCAGTAGCCCGCCCAAGAACGAACCGGCTCTGCTCGCCAACTGGTTCAAGGGCATCTCCTCGCGCAAGTACAACCACCGCTACGCCGACCACGACGGCGAGAAAATCGGATGGGCGAGAGGATACTACGCAGGAACAGCAGGGCACGTATCGAGTGAGACAGTCGACAACTACATCCAACAGCACAAGGAGGGCGACTCGTGACCGAACTCACGAAGACGCTCGAACTCAAACTGGTAGAGCCGAACGCCCACAAGCGGAGGAAACTCCGAGAGACGCGAGAGGCGTACCAGAACGCCCTCCAAGACGCTTTCGACGCCGGATGTACCACGCCACGCAAGCCGGAGCGAACGACGTTGTGGTTGACTCCGACCTGAGCGGGTACGCCAAGAACGCGCTCAAGAAGTACGTCCCGCAGTTGAAGACGACGTACAACGCGGGCGAACTTCACGACGACCACCCTGTCCGCTTCACCAACGAGGGACTACGACTCGACCACAAGCCCGAGAATGCAATCGAGTGGTACGTCAAAATCCCACACCACGAGGACTACCACCTCTGGATGCCAGCACAGCCGAACCCCGAACAGCGAGACTGGCTGGAAGCGTTGAACGCTGGTGACGCGGAGATGGGCGAGAGTCGGCTGTTCGAGCGGGACGGAACATGGTATCTCCACGTTACGGCCACCCGCGACGTAGAGGAACGCTCCGAGGTGTCCGCCGAAGAACGGACTCCCATCGGAGTAGACATCGGGGAAGCGTCACTCGTCACGGTGTGTCACCGCGACGACCACGGCTCTCCGACCTCGCCCGAACTGTGGGCCGACGAGGGCAAGACCGTTCGTCGGCTCCGCAAAACCCACTTCACTGCCACGCGACGGCTTCAGCAGCGTGGCAGTGAGCGTATCGCTGACTCGTTCGGGGACGATATATGGAACCAGATCGACGACGTGTTCCATACCGTCACCAGCGAGGTCGTAGAGTACGCCGAATCCGTCGAGAACCCCGTTCTCGTTCTAGAAGACCTCACGTACATACGCGAGTCGATGGATTACGGCGAGTACATGAACCGCCGTCTCCACGGATGGGGGTTCGCCAAACTCCACGCGCAGATACGCTACAAGGCCGTCGAGAAGGGTATCCCCGTTGAGACGGTGAACCCGCGCAACACGTCGAAAGAGTGCCACGCTTGCGGTGAGGTGAGGTAGGATATCGCCCACGACAGGCGACGTTCAAGTGTACGAACGACGCATGCTGGATGGGGGAGTACCAAGCGGACGTGAACGGCGCGATAAACATCGCAGACCGCTACCTCAGCGGAGAGAGCCATGCAAGAGAACACACGGACACGGATGGCGATGACTCGGCTGAGGATGGGGGGCGTTTGACCGCCTCCGCCCCACAAGACACCCAAGCCGATGCTACCCAGCAAGAGACGCTTGGGACGTATGCGTCTTGAAACCATAGGGCCACGCTCGGCCTGAAATCCCGTGGTGGGATTCCCGCGTCTGCAGGCGCGGGGGGAGGTCAATGAGAGTATCAGCGCTATTTATCTAAGGAGAATATTACATATATCCAAGATCGCGAAGACGTTCCATCAGATCTTCTTTATCCTGTGCACGACCAGCTCGTTCTGTGGTGTTCTCGACGTCCTGTAGCCATGCTGGTTCCTCAGTTGTCTTTTCTGTCGAGACCTCGCTGCCAAGTGAGCGGAATCCAGCGAAGTATTTAGGCGAAACCGGAACGTCATCAACTGTCACACCATTTGGGAGATCATCGGCACCGGTTGGCACGTATCCTTCATCAGGATATGCTGAAACGGTATCTGGGACGACGAAGTTCCAAAATGTTTGCCAAACGGCGCGTTCGTCAAACTGGAGGATTGGCTGAATGCGGTCATGTGGTGGATAAATGTCTGGGTCATGTCGCGATGAGAAGAACGTCTCCTCAGCACGGGCTTCTTGTTCATCCCAGCGAACACCGGAGATGACTCCGTCGACACCTTCGCTCTCAAGTGTGTCATTGAGTGCTACTGTCTTCAGAAGATGGTTGCCAACATATGTGTCGAGTAAGAATGGGAAGGTATCCTCTTCATACTCAAGCAAGTCGCGTACATGATGTTGATTGTGTTCTGAAAGATCTGAAACAGGAATATCATCGCCCGGTTCAAGATCATGCTCATCAACGTACTCACCGATGTCATTGTTACGAGCATACATCACATCAAGATCCCAGGCATCTGCCCATCGGTCAACAAAGTCATGTATTTCATCAAAGTGCTGGAAATGATCAATAAATACTGTTGGTGGTGTCTCAAGACCGTGCTGACGAGCCACTTCCTCAATGAAATACAGTGTCAGTGTCGAGTCTTTTCCACCGGTCCACATGACAACTGGATTGTCATATTCCTCAAGACCGCGTTTGGTTACCGCAACTGCTTTCTCAATTTTTGATTCAATCGTCGGATAGTCGGTTGCTGTCTCCTCGCTGCCATCGGTATAGTCGACATCGAGATATTCAGGGAAACTTTCCGGCATATGTATAATTACATATTATTACAGCTATTAAGTATCTTCCGTTAGAACGGTGAGAACACGAAGATCATTAACATTAGTACCAGTCGCCCCATCAGTTGACATCATCAACGTGGCATGGTTATCAAGGAATGAGTACGCATTATTTGCGTCGAGTGCTGCGCGAGCTGCTGATGGCTCGTTGATACTCGCAGCTGTTACAGTTGCCCCAGCGGCATCCGTTGGACCATCAAATCCGTCAGTATCAACCGCACAAACTGCTGTATTCGGGGGAAGTTCAATTGCTGCTGCGAGTGCAAACTCCTGATTTGGACCACCGGCTCCATCGCCTGTCACCGTCACAGTTGTTTCACCACCAGCTAAGACAGCTGCTGGAGAGTCAATTGGAATTTTGTTTCGCTGAATTTCCTCTGCAATAGCGACATGTGTTTTTGCTGCTTCACGTGCTTCTCCACGAATGGATGAAGATAGAATTAATGGCTCATAACCCAGGTCTGAACATCGGTTTGCTGCGGCATCAAGTGCGGTCATTCCGTCTGCAAGGATAATCGTTGTCGTCGAGTCAAATGCTGATGAGGACTGCTTAGATGGAGTTTCATCGATCTTACCGTCGGCACCACGTTGAAGATGCATACGAACTGACTCGGGCGTGTCAATAGCGAATTCACCGAGTGTCGTGAGTGCGTCTGCATATGTTGTCGAATCTGGCGATAGTGGTCCGCTAGCGACAACGCTAGGGTCACCTGATGTAACGTCACTAAAGATGAGACCAACCGTCTGAGCTGGAGTAAGTGCACGTGACAATTGTCCTCCCTTGATCGTCGAGATATGCTTTCGAACGGCGTTAATCCGATCAATCGGTGCACCACACTGAATTAGCTCCTGAGTTACTTTCCGTAGTGCAGGCTCATCGATACCTGCAATTGGTGCTGATAAAAGCGCGCTTCCTCCACCAGTAATCACGACGAGAGCAAGGGTATTATCATCGCAGTTACGGGCACAAGAACGAATCTGTTTGGCACCACTGATGTTTGAATTGGTTGGAAGCGGATGAGTCCCGGTAATAACGGTGATTGGGTCGGCATCTACAGGGTTATCTGTAATAATGACTCCTCCAGTGAGGTAATCATCAATTATTGTGGTGAGATATCGTGCAATGCCACCGGCAGCATTACCACCACCTAGGATAACCACTTCTTGATACTCCGATAGGTCGTATTGATTATTAGCAATCGAGAGTGTATCGCCCTCTCGTGTTATCATTTCGGAGAGAACCTGCTTAGGATGTGCTGCATTGACACCAGCAGTGACAGCAGCCATAGCACATTCTTTTGGTGTAGCTGATACGGGTGTCCCAGATGGAATTTGAATTGCGTCTGCTCCATCTTGACCACGCTGTTCGAACATACATCATCTTGTGTAGACAAGTGGAAAATACTCACCGGCTGGTGAGACAGAATGAGTAGAGCATACTTATTGCTGAAGATATCAGGAATTCACCTCCATACTATCACTATGCACAGTTCAGTATGAGGTAGTTTAATTGAATACAGTAACTCTTACAGCGGCTAATGAAGGATTCAAAACGAAGCGACGGGTTTGCAGGACCTGCAATAATCAATTAATCACTGATGAATTTATTATCGCGCCAGTCTACGCCGCCAGATCCACTCTCATCCTGTGATGGGTTTTCAACGACCTCAATTGTCGCTGGTCGCTCTTCGCCTTCGACAATTCGATGAGCCGAAAGGTCCTCATCTACCTCAGTAATTGCAGTGAGCGTCCCTTTTTCCGCAAGAAGCGCAATCTGACGGAAGACGCGAAACATCGGATGCTGGAGTGCAGTGTTTTGAAGAACCGTCTCTCGGTCACCTTTGAAACAAGCGAACTCAACGAGTTCTGATGGTATTTCCTCTTCTTCCTCATCAGTCCATCGCGGGTTGCCACCACGTGGTGGTTCCTCTTCATACACGCGATTTTCTGTAACACTTGCTTTCAGTTGTGCAGTTGGTGTATATTTACTGAGATTATCATCAGCAGCAACAGCTTTCAAAATGAGTGTGTTGTTTCGACGTGTTAATTCAATTGACTCAATCTCGGTGGGCAGGTCCGGGTCACCGTTTAGAAACGCTTCGACGTCTTCGAGTGGCAGTTCTAGTGTCGAGTGGAGTCGGTATACACGGCCTGACATAATTGCGTTTCGGGTACCCGTGCGAGATGGAGAAAACGCGACGTCGGTACCTATATAAATATATGAGTCCCGGACTTATATAATGTCCGAGAGAGATGCGGTCATATCTACTTTATCATGTCTGATTGTGCCAATAGATTGAAGAATTCTTGGGTATATTTCTGCGCATAATAATTACTGAACGGTCATTTTGCTAAGTCACTGATAATATAAAAATAAAAAGTAGTTCTTATTGGGAATAAGATGGATTATCACACATTATTTATATTCTCGGTGATAGAGCCGTAATAGACCAATTGTTGTCGTAATTGGACTCAGTCGTCAAGGTCAAGTGTATCTGCAAGATCCCCCCGCTCATCAAGTTCAGCGAGAATATCACTACCACCGATGAACTCACCATCGACATACGTCTGGGGAATCGTTTCCCAACCGCTATGATCGTCAAGTGCACTGCGATATTGATCAAGTGCAGGAAGCACATCGATAGTTTCGAACTCCTCAACGTGTTGTGAAATGAGATTGACTGCTCGTTGTGAGTACCCACACTGTGGCATCAATCGATTGCCTTTCATGAACAGGGCAACATCGTTGTTTGCGATTGTCTCATTGACACGAGTCGTGACCTCATCATCGCTTAATTCGGAATCAGGCTGAAACGTCATACTATATTATATGAAGTCGGATAACAAAGAGGTTGTGTCGAAATTAATTCAGATTTACTCAACTACCGCAGTTTATACAAGATAAGGAGAATACCCGCGTCTTCAGGCGCGGGAAGATGTCAACAAAAGAGAATCCAATAGTAATTGATATCAACTGAAACTGCGTACGGCGCTTCTCTCATCGAACTCGCTCACCTGTTAGGTCGCGTCGACTTCGACCTATCAGATATATCATGATCAGCATTACTGTCACTATCGACACGAACAACGTCAATCAGTGAATAAATAGGGACATCGGCGATCGAATCAACGCCCTGTTTATCAACAACAACGACACATGCGACAGGTCGACCACCGGCATCACGAATCGCTTCGATTGTTTCTCGCATCGTTGTACCGGAGGTGATTGTATCATCAACGACGTAGCAGTCACGGTCACGGATCTGTGCAAAATTCCGTGAGAACGACCCACCAAGTTCATCAATGTCACCTTCGTTCCACTGGTGTTTTGCAGGCGCATACGATCCAAGGTCTGTATCAAGTTCCTGAGCAACAACCGTCGAGAGTGATGCACCCGCTTTTTCAATTCCAATCGTCAAATCGACCGCCTCACCTTCTTTCATTAATAGATCAGCCATTGCTCGTCCAATGTGTGTGAGCCGTTTTGAATCACGTCCAATAGCACTCCAGTCGACATGGATATCGTGTGCTTCTGTTGGCTTGTTTGATGATGGTGATTGATTATCATCGCCTGGGTCACTTCGCTCGACAAGCCAGCTAGCCGTTTCTCGAGAGACATTTAATTCATCGGCAATCTCACCTTTGGAGAGTCCTCGCTCGGCAAGTTCGGCTGCATTCTCGATAAGATCATCAACGTTCTTCATATGCGCTGAGTTGCACGGCTGTTTTTATAGTGGTGTCGTCATCATCAAATGCATCGATAAAGTTTGAGAGTGGATATACATCGGTGATTAATGCATCAATAAACCACTCTGGAAACGTGCGGAGATCATCGGTCGCTGTCTCAAAATGATCAGCATTTGAATTTACACTACCGATGAGCGCTTTATTATGTAAAACAAGTTCATTGTGGAGTGCGCCGCCGTCAATTTCGAAGGTTGATGACTCAGGAACACCAAGCAGCGCACCGACACCATTCGGTGCGAGTGCATCAATCGTTTTGAAGGCATGTGGTGCATGTCCGGTTGCTTCACAGACGAAGTCCATCGATTCATATGCAGACGGAATCGTGTCGACAGGTGTTTTCCGAGAGTCAATATACGTCGCACCCAGCCGTTCGATGATATCAATCGTCGGATCCGGTCGGTCACGACGTCCAAGACAGTAGCATCGCTCATAGGTATCTGTTGATGTAAGGTGAGCGAGCATCAGTAGTCCAAGACTACCATTACCCAAGACAAGTGCCGATGTTGGTTCCCAATTGAATGATGACCGCGAAGTCATTGCCAACTCAATGGCTTTATTCACGACTGAGAGTGGTTCAATGAGAAATCCAACGCGAGCCAATGACGGAGGAACTGAAACGAGATATTGTGCCTGTGAAGTGAAGAACTCAGAGAAATAACCATGAGACCCAATAATACCACGTTCATAATATGATTCCTCGGGTGCCATGTCCGGTTCGCCACGGTCGAAGTACACAGAGCCTCCATCTGGTGGGCGCCGGACTATTGGCGCTACAACCTCGCCACGCTCAAAATCGGTTGTTCCCGGGTCTTCGACTACGCCGACCGCCTCATGTCCGAGAATAAGATGATCCTCACCATCGGGATACTCACCATAGGATCCAGCAAGTATCTCATGATCAGTGCCATCAATACCAACGCGGAGTGTTCGGACCAATGCCTCACCTGGTTCTGGCTCAGGTCGAGGCTTTTCAATACAGATTGGTCCCTCAGAATCGCGTGAGACTGCAATAGCTTGCATATGTGCATGAGACAGCCAGTGTACAAAAGATTTCTTTTATTCTGAGTAAAAATTGATATTGCATATATCTACTCACTCATAGATCCAGAAGCGACATGTCACAGTGTCAATTCGGTAGTTCGGATTCAGTCGCGGTGATGGTATTATGACTGTTCATCGATTTCATCAACAAGTTCGTTCGCACGTCCAGTGTATCTCAATGGTGAGAGTGCCTGGAGTTCTTCACGAACAGATTTTGAAACTGAGAGTGACTCAAAAAGCTCCTGGAAGTCTTCGAGTGTGACGTCTTCTCCTCGTGTAAGTTCCTTAATACGTTCATACGCATCTACATCGCCCTCACGTCGAAGAATAGTTTGAATTGCCTCTCCAATCAACTCTGGATAGGATTCAAGCTCTGACTGCATTACTGTTTGATTCGGGACTACTTTCTGTAGACCATCAGTCGTCTTTTTATATCCGATTAATGCATGTGCAAAGCCAGCGCCAATATTACGCTTAACAGTTGAGTCTGAAAGGTCGCGTTGAAGTCGCGAATTGGTGATGTAATCAGCGAGGAACCGGAGATCAGAGGTAGCTTTTGAGAGATTCCCTTCTGCATTCTCAAAATCAATTGGGTTGACTTTATGTGGCATCGTTGATGACCCCGTTTCTCCAGTCGTTGCTTCCTGACCAAGATATCGATCAGAAATATACAACCATGCATCACGGTCAAGATCAACGATGATATCATTTACTCCACAAAGCGCATCAAATAATGTTGCAAGGTCATCACAAGGGTTAATTTGTGTCGTTAATTCTATGTGTTCAAAACCAAAATCGGTAACAAATGATTGTGCAAACGCTTGCCAATTAATATCAGGGTAAGCAGCCGTATGAGCAGCATATGTCCCTGAGGCTCCAGCAAGTTTGCCTGTGAGTTCACTGTTGGCATTTGTAATCCGACCAATAGCTGTTCCAACACGCGTTGCATAAACCGCCATCTCCTTGCCGAATGTAGTCGGGGTTGCTGGTTGTCCGTGTGTCTGAGCTAACATTGGTGTATCTCGATATTCCTGTGCAAGCGATGTCAGTTCATCACGAAGTGATTGTAATGCTGGCACAAGCACGTCTGACACGCCTGAACGTATCAAAAGCCGATGAGACAGGTTGTTAATATCCTCTGAGGTGAGCCCGAAGTGGATCCATGGGTGGATATACGATGGTGTCTGTATCCGGAGAAAGTATTCAATCGCTTTGACATCGTGGTTAGTCGCGCTGTATCCGGCTGCGCCATTAACCTCAAGTTGTTTGATCATCGCAGCATCATCGCCGTCAAACGAGTCAAGAGTTGTCTCGAGAGTATCACGGTCAGAGTTATTTAACGAGAATGAGACTCCATCAAGCGCATCAAGCGCGTACAGATATTCAATCTCAACACGGAGTCTAGCATGCATCAGTGCTGCCTCACTTGTATGTGAGACAAGCGGCGCAGTCCGCGCTGAATATCGCCCATCAAGCGGTGAGACCGCTGCAAGTGGGTTATCACGAGAGAGATCGTCCATATGCTGAGATGCCGGTGGTATCTCAAAAAGGATGTCGATGCTGCTAATATAGCATATCGTGAAGTCCCTCGGGGACAAGCCCCGACTCCGACTCCGAGGCTTCCCTAGTGAGGCTGCACTGCCCCGGCAAGGGAATTTCAGTCATCCCGACATTTTCCGTGAGGAATCGGCTGGAAGTCACACCCGCACACGCGATGTGTCCGTGGGAGTGGGAGCCGGTCACTCCACCATGACCATGACCTGACCCTGACCCGGTGAAACCCCCACCCGCCCCCGTCCCCGTCGCACCGCCAGTGACGGATGGTGACAGGGGTTACATTTCCAAACTGTCGCAGCCAGCAGTAGATGAAAATGAAGATCGGTAATCCGTCTGTGAGATTTTCTGGCTGTGTTCTTTTATGACCTATGTAGCGTCATCAGTGTGTATGTCGGCTTCACCCTCTCGGTCTCGGGGTCACATCAGTACAGTATCAAAGCCCCGACTCCCGACTCCGGACTCCGAGGCACTCGCCTTGATATCTGTAGACTCCTTGATATCAGATTAACATCGTAGCTATGAGAGACATCCTAAACATGTCACTGACAATTAACACCAACAGTCATTATAGAATACAAGGAGAATACCCGCGTTTGCAAGCGCCGAAGAATGCTGATCACTCGTGACCTCCTCCCCGTGGTAAACGATGGGGCTTCCCACGGTACCGTACCGCACCGCACCGCTCCGCTGGGGTGGGGTGGGATATTTGCTGGGTGACGACTCGTCGGCATGACGAGCCGATGGCGGAGCCGAGCCACACCGCCGTTACTCCTATCCCGGCAGGGGACTCGGAGTTATAGTTATCTTCACCGAGACACCACAGCGGTTCGAGAGGGTGTCTCGAACATTCTGGATCTCGGAATCCCGATATTGTGCAATTGGGTGGGCGGTGGAACCGCCTCGGTGTATGGCATGTTATGGACCGATGCGAGTTACATATTCGTATCGTCGTCAGACTGTAGTTTGTAGCAGAGTTGTCGGATTCACGCCCGGCGTAAACGCCGGGATTCTCTCTTTGAAGAAAGATAGATAGTCGATTGATGTGGCTTTTTATATACGTCATGACGAGACCGGAACTGACTTACAACCTGCGTGAACTCCGACGATTATGCCCACGATTGCCGGTTTAGCGAGTAACCACGGTCGAAATCTACTACACATCGCGGATCAATCGCCTGGAGACGCGACAATCGGAGTGATTGTGACAAATGATGCAGACGCGCCCGTGCTTGATGCGGCTTCCGCACGTGGCATCCCGACCGCCGTTATCGAACGTCCAGATGAACAATCCAGAGAAAACCATGAACGGCGTATTCTTGATACGCTTGCACAGCACGATATCGATATTATTTGTCTTGATGGATATATGCGGGTCCTCACTGAGACGTTTATTGAATCAACACCACCAGTGTTGAACGTCCATCCGTCACTACTTCCAGCATTTCCAGGATTACATACACACGAACGAGTGCTGGAGGCAGATGTTCGGATCACAGGATGTACTGTGCATCTTGTCACGGAAGCCGTCGATGAGGGTCCGATCATTACCCAGGAGTCCGTCCCAGTTCGAACCGATGATGATGTTTCCACGTTAAAAAAGCGGGTGCGTACGAAAGCGGAGTTCGTTGCATATCCGCGTACGATTCGGTTGTTTAGTAATGATAACATCGCGATCGATGGTTCTGAAACGCCACCATCAGTTTCTGTCGACGGTGATGATAATGACCAGCTCCCTGAGGAGAGGCATGTCTCAAGTAATCGTATAGATACACTGCGGTATGGGGAGAACCCACACCAAGCAGCTGCTGTATACGGCGATATGGGTAGTGCTGAACCAAGTGTTGTGAGAGCACCGCAGCTAAATAAGGGGGCAAAAGCGCTCTCATATAATAATTATAATGATGCTGATGCTGCATTACGACTCGTACAGGAGTTCGAAGAGCCAACTGCAGCAGTAATCAAACATACAAATCCTGCAGGATGCGCGACTGCTGAGACACTCGCGGATGCATACGCGGATGCACTTGCCACTGACCCGATGAGTGCATTTGGTGGCATTGTTGCGTTGAATCGAGAGTGTGATGATACAACTGCTAAAGCAATTATTGACTCATTCAAAGAGGTAGTTGTTGCTCCAGGGTATACTGACAGCGCAATTGAGTTTCTCAAAGAGCGTGAAGACCTTCGGGTTCTTGAAATCGACTCTATGAGTGACTCTCAGGAGACTCATCAACAACGCTCAACGATATCTAAGCCGCTTATTGGAGGACGGTTGGTGCAAGAGCAGGATACATGGGCGCCGTCACGAGATGATCTTGAAGTCGTAACGAGTGTTGAGCCAACAGAAGAACAATTAATCACGATGGAATTTGCATGGCGTGTATTAAAACATGTCAAATCAAATGGAATTGTGTTGGCGGATGGAACTGAGACCAGGGGTATTGGAATGGGACAGGTATCGCGTGTTGATGCTGTTCGATTGGCAGTGATGAAAGCCACTGAGCATGCGGAGAATGGTGGACCAGCAGGCAGCGTCATGGCTTCTGATGCATTTTTCCCATTCCCCGACGGTGTTGAAACCGCTGCTGAGGCTGATATTGAGGCTGTGATTCAGCCTGGCGGGTCTGTAAACGATGATCAGGTGATTGCTGCCTGTGAAGAACAGGGTATACCGATGGTCTTTACCGGTCGGCGCTGCTTCAAACACGATTAATGATACTAGATTATCATGCGCACAGGCGAATAGACCGCAGGATAGAGAGAGTATAACCTGAGACGGTCATCGAGTGGAATCCTCTTTGGATTTATCAATAAATAAAGTCGTAATGGGTTTCAATTGGCATGCAGAAATATCCTATATGACCGTCACAATCGTCGGCTCTCAGTTAGGAGACGAGGGCAAAGGCGCGCTCGTTGATCTATGGGGAGGCGGCGCCGATGTCGTCGTACGATATCAGGGCGGCGACAACGCAGGTCACACCGTTGTTGAAGACGGTGATGAGTATAAATTGTCGTTGGTGCCAAGTGGTGCAGTCCGAGACAAAATCGGCGTGTTAGGCAACGGCTGCGTAATCAATCTTAAGACATTATTCAGTGAGATTGATGACCTCCGTGACCGCGGACTTACACCTGATGTCCGCGTCGCTCGTCGTGCACACGTCATTATGCCATATCATCGGGTTCTTGATGGGATTGAAGAAGACGCTAAATCAGACTCCAATCTTGAGGCTGGGACAACCGGTCGTGGGATTGGACCAACGTATGAGGATAAAGTAGGTCGACGGGGAGTTCGGATTGGAGACTTACTCGATCCGGCTGTCCTTCGAGATCGACTTGAATATGTCGTTCCACAAAAGCGTGCACTCGCCGAGAGTATATTTGAGGTAGAAACAGACGAAGCGTTTAATATTGAATTCCTCTTCAACAAGTATCGTCAACTTGGGGAGCGACTAGTCGAGGAAGACATGACAATTAATGCAGGCGAGTTTCTCAGCGAGCGTCTTGATAATGATTCAGCAATTTTATTCGAAGGCGCACAAGGGACATCGATTGATATCGACCACGGAATTTACCCATATGTTACATCATCAAATCCAACAGCAGGTGGAGCAGCAACTGGAACAGGAATCAGCCCGACAGTTATCGGTCGCGGTGAGGTTGTTGGGATAATCAAAGCATATCTATCGCGGGTCGGAACTGGACCGCTTCCAACAGAACTCACAGGTACTGATGAGCCGCTTGCAGATCACATCCGAGAGAAAGGTGGCGAATTTGGAACAGTGACCGGGCGTCCCCGACGAATTGGGTGGCTTGATATTCCGATGCTCCGACATGCAACGCGATCGAATGGGTTCACCGGGCTTGTAATAAATCATATCGATGTGCTCGCTGGACTTGATGAGGTCTGTGTTGGGCACTCATATGATCTCAACGGCGAAGAGCAATCTACTATCCCAACTACGACGGAAAAATGGGCAGAGTGTGAGCCGAATCTTCGATCATTTGACCCATGGGATAGTGTTGCATGGAGCGACGTTGCAAGTGAGGGATATGAGGCGATTCCAGCAAATGCACAACAGTATCTTGAATATCTCACAGACGAACTCGATACCCCAATTTATGCGATTGGTGTTGGACCGGATCGCGCTGAGACGGTTGAATTGATCAACCCATTTACTACTACTGATTAGTAACGAATTCAAAAACCCGTAGTCTTTTTACCGACGCAATCTTCGCTGTTATCGATGAAAGAGTCATTGATGGATATCCTCTGTGATCCTCTAGATAAGAGTGAACTCGAACTTGAGGTGGACGAGCGTGATGGTGAGGAGATCATCGAAGGACAACTCATTGGAACTGAGACTGGTGAGGTGTATCCAATCGAAGACGGGATTCCAAACTTGCTTCCTCCAGATATGCGTGAGGAGTGAGCAGATAAATCGTATAGCTCACATATTGATGCCCTGATTAACTGTGAGTTGGCGCTGAGAGTCAATAGCTGTATGTGATAGATTACAGTTCAATCTAAACGTTTTTACTAGCGGGCGCCGTCACCCAGTTCGTGATAGAACCACTCACGGTCCGGCTGAACGTTGGGAAGCTATATTCAGTTGATGCACCCGACGCATTTACCGCTCGTGAGGATTTTAACATCGAACTGCAGAATATGGGCGAGTCTGTGCATGTTCACCTCCGCTTTGATGAGGAACTTTCGCAAAGGGCACAGCTACCTGAGGTTAATCATTACGTCGAAGCAGATGATAATCGACAAGTTGGCGTTCGTGTATCAGATCATCAGTATCCGATTAAAGGCGAATTGACTGTCGCATCAGGATATGGGTCTGAAACTGAATGTGTCTCCATAACGATTGCAGCACCAGAATCAGACTCCGATAAGACAAAAAAAGCTGCAGAAGATGACGGGTCATCAGAGACTGATAGCGGCTCAGTGCTCACCCGTGGGCGGGAGTGGATTCAAATGCACAATGTCACTGAGACCGGGGTTGGAGGGATCGCTGCTGTGGGCGGACTTGGGGTTATTGCAGTCGGGATTGCAGTTATTATTGCGATGATCGTCCCAAATTCAGTCACAGTGCTATTAGTTGGAACCACTCTGGGTGTGGTGGTTGCGGTTGCACTCGGGTTGTTACTCGGATTCGACTGAACACATAGGTGATGCGTTAGGTGACTTCTAATGAATATACGTCTCAAATAAATATATCATGAAGTTCAGCTACTCACCAAACACCTAATAAAAAATATCATTCACACTTCTATTAAAAGTATCAAAGCGAGTTATATCGGACACCTCATTCATCTCCAGTGAGTTCTTCGTTATCCTCAGTTTGCTTTTCACTCATCTGATTGTCGTGACGATCACCATCGTGATCATGTGATTCATCTTCATTTTCAGATTCTGCGTCATCATCGGTGTCGTCTACGGCAGTATGTTGGCTATTTTCTGTTGGCGTACCTGAGAGACGGCCTTCATCATCGACTCGTTTTGCACGAAGGAATCGTGTCCGATACTGGTTTGCTCCTTTATACACGTCAGCTTCTCGAATCTCATCAACACGACCGTCAGCAACAGCGTTGATGATATCTTCAATTTGCTCTTTTTCGGATGGTGTGAGATCAAACTCATAGGTTCGTTCATCCTCCTCTTCAAGCTTTGTCCATCGACGAGATGCTGCGATAACAAGCGAACAGGGCTCTCGACAAGGGAACGTTCCCGTTCCGCCATCAGCCTCTAGTTGGTCATCCTCGGTATACTGCCACTCGCGACGCTTGAGACACTGTGAGTCTACACAACAGGCTTCTGCTACCCATTCAACAGCGGACCGGGGAAGTTCCTCGACAATATCATAAATCCCGGTTTGGCGATCAACCGTCTCACGCCAGTGTGTGACATCAAGTTCGTCGTTGCGTTCAAGATTCCAGTTAGCAATTGAGGCTGGGTAGAGGAAATTAATCGTCTCGACTGCATCGCGTCCATTAAGATCGGGAAATATCCATCCTGTCTGGAGCGATGGTGCTGTCTGTAATGGTCGATAACGACCACGGTCATCATATGTCGAAATTTCACGGGCATCAAGCGGATCGGTATATGTTTCAATTCTCTCAGGTGTAGCCTCTTCATCAGCTTGATGACGAATATCGTAGTGGCGACGACCTCGAGTGTCGAGTGTTGTTGTTAGTTGTATCTCTCCCCACTCGGTGAGACAGCCATCATCTGAACGGAGAGCTGTATATCGCGTTGGGACATCATGGGTATGTGCACCCTCTGCATGTCGGAGGAACGCCCGGCGATGACGACCAAGTTCTGAAAGCGTCGATTCCCAATAATACCAATTTGTGACATATGGGGCAACCTCTGCAGTTGTAATATAGTCGAGAAGCGCTGTATGGGTGAACTCAGACGCGTCAGTTGATGGAGTGTCAACCTGGTAGCCCTTGTCTGTGGAGCTAATATGAAGCCCATCAAAATCGATTTCACGTTCTGAGTCGGTGAGATAGGTGATTAACGCTTCGCTGACTTTGCCTGATACCTCAATCATCCGCGACAGTTGTTTCTCGAGTCTGTTCACGAACCGTTTCAATCGCTGTTGAGATGTCCGCACCAGCATCAGCGGTACGTTCAAGAATCACATCTGCTGTGAGCCCTTCGGTCCCGACAGCACCTGCATACCAGACTCGATGATCGTCTACAGTCGCGGGTACATCGTATCCTGTTCGATAATCATCTGTAAGACCCATATCTTCCGGAATATCTTCTTGGGTGTGGAATCCATCCGCGACAAACAATGGGACGACAACAATATCGTCGGTATTGAAGAAGTTAGTGACGTCGTCCACTTCGGGGTCTTCGTCCATATAGAGTGCTTGGACTTCATCGAATCGGTCAAGCTCACTGACGCGGTCAGCGTGATACTCAATTGCTTTTGCAGAGTTCTCATTTCGCTCGGTTCCATGACCAACAACCGCAAACCCGAATCCATCACCAACCGATGGGTCGTCTGTGACGGTTTCAGCACGTCGAACAAGTACATCGGTCATTGCCTCATGAGTACCAACGGGACCACAGTAGTGAACGGTCTGGTCGGTATCGGTAGCTGAAAGGGTTGCTGTGTCAGCACTCAGCCCATCAGAATTCCATTCAGAAACATCCCAGCCGTCCAATCGGAGTTCACGAGGAATTACCTGTTCTGTAAAGTACCCTTCACTGATGAATAGTGGAACAAGATAGATTTCATCAGCTTCAACAGTTCGAAGGATCTCTCGAAGTGACGGCTCTTCTTTCCAAAATCCGGTTCTAACCTCATCAAAAGCACCGCTCGCGCGGATAGTGTCTGCATGTTGATGTGTCGGGGTCGACGAATCTGGATTAAGATGTGACCCGTGTGCTACGATGACGAGGGCTTGCATATATTACTGAATCAACCGGCGTCCTCTTATTTACTTCGGGTTTGCTCAGTGATCTCTTCAACACTTAGAGGATAGCTATCCCGGTAAAAAGCCAACCTATCTAATGAATGCAGTGAGGATACAGCCATACGTTATCCTCAACAAATATAACCCAAAAATATGAATCAATCCATAATATGAGTACGTATCATTTTATAAATGATTTCTCAGACTGTCCCCTCGATTGTGTGTTGATAACAGCGTAGGGATAGGTTAGAGGACGCTACATGTATGCAACCGCTACACATATCGAAAGTATGTCACTCGCTGCTGAGACACGTGCTGCTGCTCGTGCTCATCCTTGGCTTGGCTTGTAATCGCGTTACGCGCTGATATCATCAATTATCGCGCCGCCGCATCGTTTCTTGATATCGATGGAGATATTGACTCAGTTGCACGAGCGCTTCGTCGATTTGCTGATACTCTTGATGAGTTCACTACCGTAGAAGCATCCGATGTGACAGTTCGAATGCATCATGGCGTTGATATTGTGAGCGAGGATCATGATGTAGTTCAAGATCAAAATGAATCGGATGTTGAGACATTATTATTACGACTGATGGACAGTTATCCGCTATTATTGTTGACAATATCTCCGAGGTAACCATATCGGGGTTCACAACAGCAATTGAGCACATCCAAACGGACGATATCAATATCAAAGCAATGGGAAGTGTGGGTGTGGGTGATATGTTCATTATCGTCGTTCCACGTCGGGAGGGTGCAGACGCACTCCGCAGTATCGAAGCCGCATTAACGGTCATTCCGACGAATTGAAACCATCGACGTGAGTACCGCACGATATGACATTGTCCGTGACAAATACCCTAACGGGCGAACGCGAAGAGTTTGAACCGCGTGGTGATGAAGTGTTGTTATACGTCTGTGGGCTGACTGTCTCGGATCACGCACATTTGGGGCATGCTAGATTGTGGGTACATGCAGATATGATGCATCGTTGGCTTGAGCATCAGGGGTACGATGTCCGACATGTGGAGAACTTCACCGATGTTAATGAGAAGATTGTTGCTCGAGTCGGTGAAGATGATCTAGGTGAGAGTGAGACGACTGTCGCAGACTACTTTACGAATAGTGTGATCCGGGATATGCGTGGGTTAAATCTCAAACGAGCAACGGTTTATCCGCGTGTTTCTGAGCATATTCCGACAATTATCGATCTTGTCGAAACTCTACTCCAAGATGGGTATGCGTATGAATCAAACGGGTCTGTATATTTTGATGTTACTGCGTTTGACGGGTATGGGGATCTCTCGAATCAACAACTTGATGAAATGGAGATGCAGGGTCCTGCAGATGAGCGTGCTGAAAAGCAACATCCGGCTGATTTCGCATTATGGAAGGATGGTGCTGTTGACCCGGATGATGTAGCAGAACATCGGTCAATTGAGCTTGATTCGGTTGAGACCGCTCGTGGGCAAACGTGGAGTGCACCGTGGGGAGAGGGGCGACCAGGATGGCATATTGAATGTTCAGCAATGTCGATGGAACATTTAGACGAGACACTAGATATCCATGTCGGTGGACGCGATCTTGTTTTTCCACATCATGAGAATGAAGTTGCACAAAGTGAAGCAGCGACCGATCAACAGTTCGCACGATACTGGCTCCATGTCGGGTTACTCCAATCAGCAGGTGATAAAATGTCCTCAAGTATTGGTAATATCCTCACTGTTGATGAGGCACTTGATGAGTATGGTGTCAATATTCTTAGGATGTTTTATCTCGCAACAGCATACCAAAGTGAGCAAACACTGGGTGAATCCGAACTGACAGAGGCAACCGAGCGATGGGACCGACTTAATCGTGCGTATGAGGCGGCTGTTCAGGCGTCTGATAGCACCGATGCTTATGCAACAGTTGAGGATGAGTCCCTTCGTTCGAGTATTTCAGAAACAAAGTCATCATTTACTATTGCGATGAACAATGATTTCAATGTTCGAGAGGCGACGGCTGCCCTCCTCGAACTTGCGACAGCTGTGAATCGGCATATCGACTCACGGGAACGGTATGATTATCATGGACTGTATATGGCGATTGAGACGTTCGAAGCTCTTGGCGGGGATGTATGCGGACTCAAATTTGACGATCGCTCTACTGGTGATGGAACGATTGAGATTGCTGAAGAACTTATTGAACTCGTATTGGACGTACGTGAGACGGAACGGGAAATAGGGAATTATGACCGGGCGGATGCGCTTCGAGCCGGTCTCGACGATATTGGGATTGAAGTGCAAGATACTGATGAGGCAACAACGTATCGATTGAACGATTAATAAATGAACATGGATGAACTACAGACATCTCGATCCTGGTTGATACTAAGAGACTTATAGTAAGCATTAGTTCATCGGACACCTCATTGAAATATCATTTATCCGATCTATTATAGAAATTCGAGGCGAAATCCAACGACTTTAGCCGTGCGAGGAGGTCAATCTAAGCTAATCACTATCATTATCGGTCGGTGGTATGCGGTCACCGCTCTCTCTTTGCTTGAGGTCGGTGACTCCGATATTAACGCCTAGGAACGTTGATTTCGATGTAATAATAATTCAAAGTGTTCTAATCCGTATTTGATTTCATAGTTACACATAAACTACAAATATGAGTCATTTATATCGTAGTAAATAGATCTGAATCTTCAGGAATCGTGAATAATCCCATTCGCACACCAGCATCAAGCCAGCCATATCCATAAGAAAACGCTGCGAGTGCATTCACCGGATCATCATCGGCTCTAAAATGCCGACCATCCTCAAGATATGAACGAGCCATCTCACGTGTTTCACGAGCCGCGCGACCGAGTGGCGTTGTCGGTGGAACTGCGATTTCTGCCACTTCAAGTGCGTCTGTAAGCATTCGCTCATACTGATCTGTTTTGGCAATCAACTCAGCGGGCATATTCAGTCGTCAACGGTTGAAGACAAAGGACCATCGCACGAACACAGGACAGCATACTACTCATCGATTAGAATACAGAAAAACAGAATCGACTTGTTAATATCAGATTCCTTCGAGTTAATGTATTGTGTAAATAATACATTTCTATTGGACGTGGATTGTACACAACAGCGAAGATTAAAAGGGTGAGTCTGTCAAATATCATTGTATATGACAACACAGACCGATGAATCTGCTGAGCACCGGCGATTAGTCATTGCCGGGTCAGGGATTGCTGGTCTCTCAGCGGCAATCTACGCTGGGCGAGCTAATAATGATCCACTGGTGCTTGAGGGTGATGAGCCTGGAGGGCAGCTTACATTGACCACCGAGGTTGAGAATTATCCTGGATTCCCCGAGGGGATTTCTGGTCCAGAGCTTATTCAGAACATGAAGTCACAAGCAAAGCGTTTCGGAGCGGAGATTCGTCATGGCGTTGTTGAAACAGTCAACGATGATGAGCAACCACTTATTCTTAATGTGTCTAACGGTGATACGTATACAACAGATGCATTGATTGTCGCATCAGGTGCATCCGCGCGGACGCTCGGTGTTCCCGGTGAGGATGAACTGATGGGATATGGGCTTTCAACGTGTGCAACTTGTGATGGAGCTTTCTTCCGTGGAGAGGAGATCATGGTTGTCGGCGGTGGCGATGCTGCGATGGAGGAAGCGAGTTTCCTTACGAAATTTGCTTCAACAGTCCACATCGTTCATCGTCGTGAAGAGTTCCGAGCTGAGGATTACTGGGTTGACCGGATAATGGAACATGTCGAAGATGGTGATGTCGAAATCATGCGAAACACAGAATTGACCGAGTTACACGGTACACGTGAAGACGGTGTCGACCATACGGTACTTGCTCAACATCCTGAAGGCTACCCAACAGAAAAAATGGATCATTCGGATACCGAGACGTTTGAATTTGATGTTGGGGCGGTTTTTTACGCAATTGGACACACGCCGAATACCGAGTACCTCAACGACACTGGTGTTGCACTTGATGACCGCGGATATCTTGATGCCGCAGGTGGCGATGGTGGTGGGCAGACTAAGACAGACGTTCCTGGCATCTTTGCTGCAGGAGATGTTGTTGATTATCACTATCAACAAGCAGCAACCGCTGGTGGTATGGGTGTAAAGGCTGCTCTTGATGTTGATGAATATCTTGAAGATCTTGAGCGTACTCAGACAGCAGCAGCTGGAGCTGATGTAACAGCTGTTGAAAGTGACGACTGAGCTGAGACAGTAGTCGTTAGTTAGATTAAAATTCGTAGAATACAGGTAGCTGGTCGCTGTCCCACAGACCCTTATGTACTGGCTGTTGTAATTGAGTATGGCTTCGACAGAAACGTACACTATTGAAGATCCTAACGGAAATACCGAAGATGTTGAACTTCCTGCTGGTCTTCCGGATATGTTTACTGAGCAGGGAGAAGATTCAATTGCAGTTGTCTGTGATTTAGTCATTCAATCATTTGCACAACAGTCACATGCTGTTGTTCATCACGGTGAGGGCGAAACACCGGCAGATCTTGAAGAACTCAATGATGAGATGGAGTCGTTATTTGAGGACCGATTCGGTGTCTCATTGAGCGAAGCAATGGGACATAACCACTAAGCGCGGAGAAAGCGAAAGTCGAAAGTTTACTATCAGAAGACTACTGTGTTATTGCAGTCGGCGTGTCGTTTCAACAAGGGGATGTCGTCCATACTCAACAACCTCAATATCACCAATTGAGTGAAGCCCTTCTTTTTCTGCTGTCCGCTGCATTCCTAATTCTACGGGATCACTGACGATGATAACATATGCTTCCATCTCGTCAATCCCAATTTCCGCAGCAGCCATAACACGATGGTGACCGTCAGCAAGAAGTAATGCACCAGCAGTATCGATTGCGACAAGCGGTTCCGCAAGTCCACGTTCGAGTTCATATTGTCGTCCCTCAAGTTCGTCGCCATATACACGGCTTTGTGTCGGAACGAGATTATCAAGCGTGATTGAGCGACGTTCCTGATCAACACAAATGCCATGAATTTGCTCAAGTGTCCGCATTAATTTTCCAACCTTCTCCGGTGTTGCACGCTCTATTTGTGAGCGGACAACGTCTGTATTAGAAATAATTCCAACGAGGTTACCTGCATCATCAACAACAGGGAGTTTTTGAATACCCGACCGAAGAATAACTCGTCCAGCATCAACAACTGCCATATCCGGATGTGCTACGATGATATCCTCAGTCATCACGGTAAAGATAGGTGCCTCATCATCAACCAGGAGAAGATCACAAGCGGTCACGACCCCCTCAACAGTCCGCCCTTCCGAAACAGGAAATCCGGTATGACCAGCGCTATTTTTGATCTGTTGGGCGACGTTAGCGACGGTGTCAGTCGGAGAGACAGTCTGAACATCACGTGTCATGTACTCATCGACGGTCACCTTCTCGCTCATTATATGTTAATGGTCAATCAGTATTAAAAAACGTACCCATCATCGTGGTATGACCGCAGACAACTGTTAATTGCTCTTTTGAGGGAACTGAAATGACTCAAGAGATGATTTGTCTTCCTCAGGCTCAAGTACTGTCGTTTCATCATCTAAGGCTCCAAACACCCGTGTTGAAATCGCGTCTGAGACAGTTGCATAGAGGTCGTCTGACGATTCCTCCTGAGCTGAATTAACTGCGTTGAGTGGAATCTGTGCACCAGCCAAGTCAGCATGTCCGCCAGCACTCCCAATATTTCCAAGAGCATTCCGAAGTGTTTCACCAAGGTCAATATCAACACCACGTGCTCGTCCAGAGAGATAGACGGTATCGTCAATCCACCCATATATAATAACAATATTAATTCCCTCAAGATTCAACACATGATCTGCTGCTTGAGCAAGTGATTCACGATCGATAATCTCACCAACATTCGAGGTGAGCGCGTTACTACGAACATCACGATTCTGAATCGCATTTGAGAGTGTCTCAAGAACAGTTGAAGTCATCTGCGGAGATTCAACATCTTCAAGAATCGAAAGATCTGCGTGAGTGAGTAACCATGCGACCGCCTCAAAGTCTGCCGTAGAAACTTCTCTGGCAAAGTCATTTGTATCGGTCCGAATTCCGAATAATAGTGCTGTGGCAACAGACTCACTGGGTGTTGCATTTATTCTGCGAAGATAATCTGCAAAGATAGTGCTTGTTGCACCGACATTACGACGGAGATCAACAAAGGACGCCTCAACATGTGCCCGTGGTGGGTGATGGTCAACAACAATATCAACGGTCGTAGCAGGGTCAAGTCCATCATTGACTCCTGGTCGTGAGTGATCAACAAGTGCAACGCTATCATATGTCTCGACATCGGTATTTGATTCAAGTTCAATCAAATCAAGATCAAGCAGATTAACGAGGGCACGATTTTCTTGATGTGAGATCGATCCATAATAACATGGATCAGCATCAACATCAACACTGTCAGCGAGTTCTACTAAACTAAGGGCACTTGCGATTGCATCTGGATCGGGAGCGTCATGCATCACAATTGCAAGGGTATCGTCAATAGCACGCAATGTTGCGAACAGTTGATGTAGCTGATTAGTACCTGAGTGTGTCAATATATCGCTAAAGCGATTCACCAGCGCTCGACGGGCGTCAACTATTCGATCACTTGCACCATTGATTCGCTGTCGTGTCTTCTGAGAGGCGCTCGAAGGGATATGACTGGTGACATGTGCATGTGGAAACTCCGCTCGAGCAGTCTCAGCCGTAATTGCATTTTGTTCAGCTTCGTCACCGGCGATAAAGATCATATCGGCGGTTGAAGGATATACCGTCGAGTCATCAGGATTAGCCTGTATGTGATGGGTATCGTCACCATCGAGTGATTCAAGAGCAGTCTCATGCCGCGTGACAATCGTAAGAGGTCCAGACCGGTTAATAAAGCGTTCAACCGCATCATGGACGGCAGAGCCACACCCAAGTAGCAACCGCCGATTCATACACGATAGTTCGAATGCAGGCGCTAAAACACTGCCGTCATAATATTATTATCGTCCGTATCCGAGAATAAATATTAGCCTCCTTATATATCAAATGCGTTATCATGTATGATATTTCACCTACATGCATCAGGAAATCGAAGCTGTGGTATGAGAAATAAAACTCAAACGTCGGAACTATGAAATCTAAAACAGTGCTGCTGCGACAGTTTGTGCAGTCTCAACGACAGGACCAAATGCAGGGAGCAAAACAAGTGTTCCAACTCCAGCAAACAAGACCGCAGCATAGAGCCCAACAGGACGCGATTCAAGCGCAGAGAGATCTTGTGTCGGTGACTCAATCCACATTGCTCTTATAACACGACTATAGTAGAACAGTGACAATGCGCTGTTGACAGCACCGACAGCCGCAAGCCACCAGAATCCAGATTCAATTGCCGAGTAAAATAACGCATATTTTGAAATAAAGCCACCAAACGGTGGCAGTCCAGCAAGACTAAACAGAAAGACCGTCATCGCAACAACAGCAATCGGGGCCCGTGTTACCAATCCATTGTAATCTTCAAAGGTTCGACCGATACCCCAATGTTCGACAAGGGCAATGAATAAGAACGCGCCTGTGTTCATGAAGCCGTATACGAATAGATGTGCCATCGATGCTCCGAGCACATCACCGTTCGGACCACCGGCTGAAAGTGCTGCTAGACCAATAAGCGCATAGCCTGCATGCCCGATTGATGAGTATGCAAGCATTCGTTTCACTGTTTCTTGAGTCGCAGCCGCGAAGTTACCAAGTGTCATTGTTGCAACAGCCAATAGCTGAAATGCAAGCACCCAGTCAATTCCGACTGGAAGTGAGCTGAGTGGGAATGCCTCAGTGAACACACGAAATGCAACAGCAAATCCAGCAGCCTTTGATGCAGATGACAGAAACGCTGATACCGGTGCCGGAGCCCCTTCATATGCTTCTGGTGCCCAGAAATGAAATGGTACGGATGCAGTCTTGAATGCGAATCCACCTGCAATCATCAATATACCAATTCCAAGCACACCGACGAGTTCTGTCTCTGCGACCGACTCAGCAATATCACTGAGAAGCAGTGATCCAGTGGCTGCATAGATAAGACTGACTCCAAAGACAAAGACAGCCGATGACAGCGCCCCAATGAGGAGATATTTTAATCCAGCCTCAATACTCCCTCGGTCTTCTTTAAGAAATGAAACAAGTGCATATGATGGCAGTGATGCAAGCTCAAGACTCACAAATGCCGTTGCAAGTGAGTTTGACATCGACATCAGTGCCATACCTGTTGCTGCGAATAATATGAGTGAGTAAAACTCAGCCTTGTACTGCTGAGGGCTAAGATAATCATATGACGCGACCGCGACCATCGTGGTCACAATAGTGAATATTAGTGTAAAGAACAGACTTAATCCATCAATGATGAGCGCATCACCGTACAGTGTGATAGCACCACCCGTCTGTGCCTGTCCAAGCCCACTGATGAGGAACCACCCAGTAATACCGAATGCAAGCAATGATCCTACCGCAGAGACCCCGGTTAACAACAGATCATTTACTGTCTCAGTAAATATGATATCGATGAGCAACAACACAAGCCCAGTGCCTGCAAGCAGAATGACCGGAGCAAGCGCCAAAATTCCAGACGGCAACCCTGACTGTAGGGTAATCATATCAGGTAATACTAGTGTCGAACTAGTCATTACACCCCACCTCCCGAAAGAATTGGTGTAACTGCTTCTTGAATCATCCCGAAGAATATGTCAGGAGCAACACCTAATGCAATAACAAGAGCCAATAAGACCGCAAGAGGCGCAATATCATGCATTGCAGCGGTTGTAATCTCATATTCACCATCAAATGAGAACGGTCCGAACAGTGTTCGTTGCATCGCAAAAAGAAGATATCCTGCGACAATCACGATCCCAAACATCGCCGCCGCTGTGAACAATGGCATTGCCGTATGAACTGTCGAGGCGAATGCACCCTTAAAAATGAAGAATTCGCCGGCGAAGCCAGCCATTAGCGGTAATCCCATATATCCAAATGCACTCGCGATGAAAATCCCAGCAGTGATCGGCATACGATCTGCAATACCGGACATATCACCGACCATGCGTGTATGAGTTACATTGTAAATTACCCCGACAGACATGAACATCAATCCAGAGATGAGCCCATGGGCAACCATCTGAAATGTTGCACCACCAACACCATATGTCGTATATGCAATAAGTCCAAGAATCACATATCCCATCGATGATACTGACGAATATGCAACGATACGCTTGAGATCTTGTTGTGCAAGTGCGAGCAATGCCCCATAAATAACGCTGATAACAGCAATACTCGCAATCGGAATAACAAGATTTGTCGCCACATCAGGCATCATCGTAAAATTATATCGAAGTAGTGCATATGTGCCCATCTTAAGCAGAACCCCGGCGAGCATCACAGATACTGGGGTCGGGGCTTCAACATGAGCATCCGGCAACCACGTATGTAATGGCGCGACTGGTACTTTGACGGCGAACCCAACGAACATCGCAATGAAAGCAACGAGTTTCAGCGTTGCAGCATCAATGCCACCGAATGCGGTGAGGCTTCCTGCACGAAGAGCTTGTGTGATCTCAGGAAGTCGCATTGATGATACCGATGAGCCAAGTCCAAATACCAATGCAATGAATCCAATGAACATCGCAAGTGAAGCGATGTTTGTATATACGAAAAATTTGATTGCTGCATATCGGCGATTAGGACCTCCCCAAACTCCGATGAGGAAGTACATCGGAACCAAGACCCCCTCCCAAAAAATAAACCAGACAAAGAAATCAAGTGTCGTAAAGACACCGAGGAGATTTGCCTCCATAAATAACATCAATCCATAAAACTGAGACTGTCGTTCATCAATCGGTGTCCATGCACTGACAATCGCAAGCATCGTCAGGATAGTCGTCAGAACAACAAGCGGGAGGCTGATCCCATCAACACCAACGAACCAGTGAAGATCAAGCCCACCAAGCGTCAGCCAGATGATATCTGTCTTATATGCGATAGATCCACCAAGGAGAGCATTCCCAGTCGCGTCATACTGTGCCCACATCCAGAGGCTCCCAAGGATCGGAATAACACTCGCTATTGCAGCAAGTCGACCTGCAGTTTTGTCTGGAACGACAAAAATGATCAGTGCAGCAATGAACGTGAATGCAATAAGTAATTCAATAATCATGCAAACCACCCTCCCATGAGTCCAAGTCCGACTAACAGTGCCGTAAGTCCAAGCGTTAGCAGTGCTGCATAATTGCTAATAACGCCTGTTTGAATTCGTTTGATTCGGCTGCCAGCAAATAAGCTTATACCGGAAACACCGTTTACCACTCCGTCAACGACGCCTTGATCAAGTTTGTTCGCAACACGGGCAAGCGGCTGTGTGAAACGTGTTGCAATCCAGACCTGATATTCGTCCTGATAATAATTATTGTATAACATTGTTTTGAAACTGCCGAGACGGTCAGTGTGAGCAACTGGCTCAGGGACATTGTACAGTTGATATGCTAATAAGAACCCAGCGAGTGCCAATCCAAGCGATACGGCACCAGGAAGAATTGGACTTAATTCGATGCCAGCCGCACCGTAGCCAGCAACATCATGTAGAAGCTCGCCATAGTGTTCGACAGTCAGGCTGGCAAAGCCATGCTCAAGCCACTTATGTAGGAATTCGATATGTAAGCCGGTCAACTTCGCAACGGGCGTCATATTGAGAAAGCCAGTCGTCGCGGCGAGTGTCCCAAGAACGACGAGTGGAATTTTAACATTCATTCCAACTGCATCTGGGTCACGAGCTGTTTCTGATCGGGGATTTCCGTGGAATGTTAAAAAGACCATCCGGAAAGTATAGAAGCCGGTGAAAAATACGGCGATAAGTCCCATTGCATACGCGGCTAAGAGGATTATATTTCCATCGAGTCCATGTAGTAACGTCTCGTAGAGGACTTCATCTTTCGACCAAAATCCAGCAAAGGGGATAATGCCCGCAAGTGCGAGTGACCCGGTAATAAATGTATAATATGTGACTGGGAGCTTTTCTTTCAATCCGCCCATTTCCCACATATCTTCAGTATGATGCATCGCGATGATGACTGATCCTGCGCCAAGGAATAATAGCGCCTTGAAGAATGCATGTGTCATGAGATGGAATGTTGCAGCGACGTAGCCACCACCACCGAGACCAAGCATAATATATCCATACTGTGAGATGGTTGAGTACGCGAGCACCTGTTTTATTTCGCGTTTGACAACACCCATTGTCGCAGCAACAAGCGCTGTAAACCCACCAAAGAATGCAATGATCGCCAGTGCTGTCGGTGACAGCGCATAGAAACCATACATTCGCGCAATGAGATAAACGCCAGCAGCGACCATCGTCGCGGCATGAATGAGAGCCGAAACAGGTGTTGGACCTTCCATCGCATCTGGAAGCCATGTATGAAGTGGGAATTGCGCTGATTTTCCAACGACACCACCAAGGATCAACAATCCAATAATCGTAAACCACAGCTGTGGTTCAAATCCGAACGTTCGGATAGATTCAGCAGCTCCTCCCTGCAACGCTGCCTCTGCAAGCACTGGGAATGACTCACTCCCGGAAAACGCGGCTGTTCCAAATGTTGCAAAGACGGCAACAACACCAATAAGGAAAAAGTAATCTCCAAATCGCGTGACGAGAAATGCCTTTTTTGCTGCGCTTGGCGGACCTGGCTCGCGGAACCAAAACCCAATGAGCAGGTACGAACAGAGCCCGACCAGCTCAAAGAACATGAATGCCATCAATAGATTATCTGCAACGACGAAGCCAAGCATTGATGCAGAAAAAAGTCCGAGTCCAGCATAATATCGCGGAAGTCCGACTTCGCCTTCGGCGTTCATGTACCCAAGACTGAATATATGAACAAGGAATGAAACAAGTGAAACGATGATCAACATCATCGCTGACAGTGGGTCAATGAGCACACCAAAAGTTAGATCAACTACATCAAGACCACTAGCCCACGTATAGACGGTTGCATCATACACGTTTCCTCTAGCAACAACGACTGCGGTCACAATTGCAATCAATAACGACCCGCCGGTTGCTGTAATTCCGGCAAGTGCGCCGCCCTTTGGAAGTCGGTTGCCGAAAGCGAGTGCTATGAGGAATGAGACAAACGGTAACAGAACGATTGCTGGTGTGAAGTCAAATATTCCGACCATATTACCACTTCATTGTTGTAGCGTCGGTGACGTCGACGCCGTCGAAGTTGCGATATAATACCAGAATAATCCCAATACCGATGGCGACCTCTGCTGCGGCGAGAGCCATAACAAATAATCCGAACGTCTGTCCAGTGATATTACCCCACAGATATGAAAACGCGATGAGATTGATATTTGCAGCATTCAACATCAATTCAACAGACATCAAAAACAGCAATGCATTCCGCCGTGTCAAAACACCGAATAATCCGGTGCAGAATATTGCTGCTGAGAGAATGAGATAATACTGTGGTGTAAGCATTACTCGTCACCTTCGTTGAATATTTGTTTTTTGAGTTTTCGTCCGCCGTCAGTAAGAACTGAAGAGTCCTCTTCAGAGCGCTCACGACGTGCAAGGTGAATCGACCCATCAAGTGCAACATCTAGGGTGAGTGCAATAACGATGAACGCAGCAAGAAAGCTCTCACCGGCGACATCGCCAACATCGAGATTGAACATCGCATAGCCGATACTTGCCGTAATATTTGCATTTGCAGGGAATCCCTGTGGTTGTGGGAATGATGCAGACAGGAATGCTACGGTCATCACAATGAACAATCCGATAGCAGCAAGTCCTGGCAGAAGATGCGATCCAAGCTTGAGTTCTGGTCGTGTTGTCATATATTACTTCCCTCCGGTTGCGTCCGCGTCAGCATCACAGCAAATGTGACAAGAATCAATATCCCGCCAACATAGACAAGAATCTGCATTGCGGCGAGGAACTCTGCCTGTAACATGATGTAATGCACTGCAACGCTCAATAACGCCCCTCCAAGCAAGAGTGCAGAATGCCATATGTCCTGCATGAGAACGACGCCTAAACTGCATCCGACTGTAATAACCGCAAACAGCACAAATGCGATTGTCTCATAAACCATTATACGTGTCTCCTTGAGGTATCCTTTTGAATATTTCGAGAAGTTCCCGAAAGTAATCGCAATAAGGGTATCTCTTATGCACATGTGTATACCCTAGAGTAATAAAATCGTAGATAAGATTCACTCAAACGTTACTGCTTACCGGTGAGAATGGCTAAAACGTGGACTTGACCGTATCTATACGTTCAGTTCAACTCACAGTTTGAAAAGAAGCGTCATAGCTTATGCGGAGAGAAAATTAAACGAGCAGGAATAAGACATAGACAGCTACAATAGATCAGAGATACCGATTATTGATAATCAACTTCACCGGCTCCTTCGTCGATCCATCCACCGCGGTCTGGTTCGCGGGAATTGAGCGGATCAATATCTTTGTACCACGGCACATTCTTCAGTTGTTCCATGTTATAGACAAACTCATCTTTCGTATCAGCAGTAAATTCAAAATTCTGCGTTAACAAAATTGCATCAACAGGACAAACCTCCTCACATAATCGACAATAAATACATTGTCCGATGTGAAGATTATACTGCTCACCATTTCGTTTGTCATCTTGAACAATCTGAATTGTGTCATTCGGACAGACCTTCTCACATTGTCGACACCAGATACAGCGCTCTTGGCTGAATTTATGTACCCCGCGGAAACGAGGACTGACTTCTGGAGCGACGTCAGGATATTCGACTGTGAATGTCTGTCCGTCCAATGCATGCTTCATCGTTGTCGCCATTGATTTGAGCAATCCAATCATGCTATCACTCCCACGATAATGGCCGTGAGTGCCAGATTTGCGAACGAGAGGACAAGCATCCCCTTCCAACCGACATCAAGAAACTGATCAACACGGAGTCGGGGGATCGCTGACCGAACCCACTGTGTGAAGAGATAAAATGACCAGATCTTGATAATAAACCAAATGAATCCCGGAAGAATTGGACCGGCAGGACCACCGAGGAACAGCGTTGCTACGATGGCGCCACCAAGGAAGATATGAATAAACTCACCAAGATAAATCAGTACAAAGTATACCGATGAGTATTCAGTTTGATATCCGGCAACAATTTCTGTTGGTGCCTCAGGAATATCGAATGGGTTTCGACCCACTTCTGCAAGATTTGCAATCACAAACAGTACAAACGCAAACGGGTTGACGAATGCAAACCACTGTGGTATTATCACACCAGCAATTGAAATGAGCGGTTCACTCTGTTGTGCAACAATTGCACTCGTTTGGAGCGTCCCAGTGAATAAAATGACCGATGCCCCTGTAATCACAAGGGGGATCTCATAGGCAATATTCGATGCGATTGCACGGAGTCCACCGAGTAGTGAAAATTTATTATTCGAACTATATCCCATCATAATAAGTCCGAGTGATGCAATCGAAGCCGCTGCAAATGCAAACACAATTCCAGTCTCGGGATCAGCCAACTGGATACCATTTCCCATCGGGATTACCGCAAACCCAAGCAGCGCCGAAAACGGGATGATAAGTGGTCCAAGGTCCCATGCTGGACGGTCAACACCCTCCGGAACGACAAGTTCCTTTGATAATAATCGGACAGCATCGGCAACAATGACAAGTAAGCCAAATGGACCGATACGATTGACTGCAATACGATTGGTGAATGCGGCTGTGATCTTTCGCTTAGCCCATGGTCCTGCGACAGCTGTTTGAACTAACAGCAGGTTGGCAATCACAAATGCACCAATCATTCCACCAACAATCGCCCCGATAGTTCCTGAGAGACCGAGTAGATCTGCAATCGTCTCAGGAAGCAGCGTTTTCGACTGCAGTATCACCGACATCAGCGGTCCACCTCACCAAGAACAATATCGAGACTTCCAAGAGAAGCAATCATATCTGGGATGTATTCACCGTTGGACATCTCTGGAAGTGTCTGTAGATTTGAAAAGCACGGACTCCGAATTTTGAATCTCCCTGGTTCCTCAGTGCCATCGCCACGGATGTAGATACCGAGTTCACCTTTTGCGCCTTCAACAGCACGATAGATTTCAGCATCATCATCAGGGCGGAGTGTTCGTGGAACGTTTGACTGTATCGTGCGCTCGTCCTCAGGCCATCCCTCGAGGATATCAACACACTGTTCGATAATTTTTGCAGATTCCTCGACCTCACGAAGTCGGACAAGAAGTCGGCTGAAGTTATCACAACCATCCTCAGTTACGACGTCCCAATCGAGTTGGTCGTAGTACCCATATGGATCATCGCGACGAATGTCATAATCGATCCCAGACCCACGGGCCACTGGTCCTGTTGCACCGTAGGATTTTGCCTCCTCAGGTGGAAGCACACCAGTGTCAATTGTCCGCACCTGAAGGATTTCATTTGAGGAGATCAGATCATGATACTCCTCAAGCGCTGTTGGAAGATCCTCAAGAAAGTCACGAATCGTCTCGAAGAACTCATCACGAGGCTCTGGTAGATCCCAAACAACGCCACCAAGTCGGAAGTAGTTGAACATCATCCGCTGACCGGTGAGGTCTTCAAGGATATTTTGCGCTTTCTCTCGATCACGCATAGCATACATGAAAATTGCAGTGAAGTCCCCATACACGTCTAGTGCAAAGGTCCCGACTGCGAGCATATGTGAGGCGATACGACAGATCTCAGAGCCCATTGTCCGGATAACTTGTGCGTACTCTGGTACCTCAAGATCATTGAGATCCTCGGCAGCGCGTGCGTATGCCCACTCATTAAGCAGCCCAGATGAGGCGTAATCCCAGCGATCCGGATACGGCATGATCTGATGGCGATATGTTTTCGCCTCACAAACCTGCTCTTCGCATCGATGAAGATAGCCAATATCAGGATCAATATCTGCTATCTGTTCGCCATCAAGCACGGTTTTGACGTGAAGAACTCCGTGTGTGGCTGGATGATGTGGACCGATGTTGACATACATTGTGTCACCTTCCTCTTCTCGGTGGTCCTCTGCAAGAGGATTCTCCCATTCATTCAGGGTGACTATCTGTGGTCGATCCTGGTCATAGTTGTTCGAAAGTGGATGCCCTTGCCACGTTTGTGGAAGGAGAATTCGACGAAGATCTGGATGATCGTCATAATTGATTCCAACGAGGTCATATGCCTCGCGCTCATGCCAGTCTGCGGTTCGGAAAACGGGCGCAGCTGATTCACTGACGGGGTCGTCTTTTGTGGTTGGAACAACGACGCTCACCTCACGAGTGCGTTCATCATAACTTGTGAGATGATAAATCGATTCATATCGGTCAACACGCTCCTCAGCAGTCACACAGGAGAGATGATCAAATCCAGCCTTATTCCGGAGTCGGCGTAGTGTTTTTTGAACATCATCCGGACGAATAACCATCCCTGGTGCGTTCAGATGGTCATCTCGGCCGATAACAACATCGCTGAGGAGTGATTCAATCTCATCACCTGTTGTTGGTAGTTGTTCAGCCGCTTTCTCAACGCTCTGGGTTGGTTCGGGTTCTTCAAGACTCATGAAGAATCAGCCCAGTCATATCGCATCACAAGATCGTCTTCATCGATATCATCAGCCAGTTGTGAGACAATCTCGTCCTGTGAGAGGTCATCAAACTGCTGAAGTTCATACGGCTTGACTGTCACCGGTGCAGATTCGCCGTTAGCAATCCGTTCTTGGAGCTTTGCGATTCCATAGACAAGTGCTTCCGGACGAGGAGGACATCCAGGAATGTGGATATCAACAGGGATGACTTCTTCAGCGCCCTTGATAACGTTGTATCCCTCTTGGAACGGACCACCCGAGACTGTGCATGAGCCCATACCAACAACGAATTTTGGTTCAGGCATCTGGTCATACACGCGTTTCATACGAGGGGCAAACTTGGAGACGATTGTGCCGGGGACAATGATGACATCAGCTTGACGTGGTGATGCCCGTGGAACACCAGCGCCGAAGCGATCAAGATCGTGTTTGACCGCATAAGTATGCATCATCTCGATACTACAGCATGCAATACCGAACTGAAGCATGAACATCGATGACCCACGGACCCAGTTCATAAACTGGTCAAACTTCGTGAGAATAAACGGCGAAGAGCCGAATGCCTCGCGAAGTTTCGAATTGAATCGTTCATCAGTGCCTGATATTCGGGCGTCTCGAGTATCGGTCTGTACTTGGGTGTCGTTTGTGACGAATGCGTTATTTTGTTCGCTGCTCATGTATCTCGTTCTGTTTTTTGACGGGTTGCGAGCGGACTTTTGATCCATTTAACAGCGCCGTTTCGCCATGCCCAGACCAATCCGACGATGAGGATACTAATGAACACAAGCATCGGTAGCAACACCGTGGTAAGATCTGCGCCGGCTTCTAATGCGGGCCGATAAATAACGGTCCATGGAAGTATGAGTACGGTTTCAACATCGAATACAAGAAACAGCAACGCGGTCATGTAGTATTGGATATTAAACTGGACACGTGCTGACCCAGTCGGAATCTCGCCGCTCTCATACGTGGCGCTTTTTCCTTGTTCGGGAACAGTCGGACGAAGAATCGCTGATACAGCCATCATCCCTAGCGGGATACCAACAGCGACAAGTCCGAGTGCACCGACTGCGATCCATTCACTCATTCCGTATTCTCCTAACAGTCTCTCATTAGCGACGCCCCTGTATAAGCATTGATTTATTACCGCTTGATGTCGTCACGGGTGGATTATCTCCATACTGTTGATGCATCTACCCCAGAACACTCATATGTGAAGCGTAGGCGCAAATGATCTATTTGAGACAAAAATACCGCTTATATGATGAATCTGGAGAAATAGATTTCATTCTTTCATTCTCTGTTTAGGAGACGTGAGTGACTATTCCACACTGACAGTATGCAGTAACAAGCAAGATAATTACAGATTTACGAGTTGACACGGCGAATGCCACGGGGCTTGACCCCGAGCAGTTCACTGGGTTGCTCTACTATACTGTGTTAGTTCATGTGAGGTTCATATGGCTCGTGAGAATACATATACTCACCAGACAAATACCAATAGTTATGAATTCACTCGTGTGATGCACTCGATTCATCACTGTCAGCGCGTGATGTGACTCCGATATCATGTACTCGAAATGAATCTGCTGCAACATCGGTAATGAGCTCTGTATGGTAATTCTCAAGTCGTGTTTTGAGCGCGTCCTGCTCACGAGAGAGAATCTGCACAGCCGAAAGCGCCGCATTATGTGATTTTCCAGCATCAACAGCAACGATTGGTGCACCTGTTGGCATTCCAATGACCGAGTCAACCGATTTCTCCTGAACAGGAACACCGATAACGGGAATTGGATATGCGATCGAGGCGGTCATATTCGGAAGGTCAGCAGACTTTCCACCGGCACCGGCGATAATTACATCAATTCCACGGTCAGCTGCTGTTTCGCCGTAGGCATACAGTACTTGTGGTGTCCGGTGTGCAGAGACAACATACGTTTCATACGTGAATCGGGCGTCCGGGGAAGTCATGAACTCAGTCTGTTCATCAAACCCAAGTTGTTCAAGCGCCTCATGGGCACCCGACATGATGTCTAGATCCGAATCAGATCCCATAATAATCCCGATGTCAGGTGTTTCTGTTGAAGTAATATCAGCATCAGCTTGGCTGTGAAGTCGGTCAAGAAGTGCCTGTACCGTCGGAGTCTCTGGAGTATGTGCCGGCATCGTATTGTAATTACTCAAGCGGTGTTTCAATAAACGCTACTGCTTCTCGACAGCGACGTGCTCTCTCAATTAATGATTGAATCGATGATGGGTCTGGTTCTGCTGATGAATCGTGTGCCTCAGCCGTATCATCAGTAAGCGTCAGGTGCCCCATCTTACGAAGTGGGCGAACCTCATCCTTTCCATACCAGTGCATCGAGGTATGTTCATCTGCAAGAACTGATTCAATACCAGTAAGCATTGCCGGACATGGGGTGTCGACTGTCCCGAGAATATTTGTCATAACAGTCGGTGATCGGCGTGTTGTTGACCCGAGCGGCCAGCCCAACACGGCACGGACATGTTGTTCAAACTGTGAACTGTGAGCACCTTCGATTGTCCAGTGTCCAGAGTTGTGTGGTCGAGGGGCAATCTCATTGACGAGAATATTCCCATCAGCGGTCTCGAACATCTCGATACCGAAGACTCCGCGACCATCTAATGTCTCGAGAACATCACGGGCGACTGCATCTGCGCGGTCACGTGCATCTTCGCTGGTACGAGCGGGAATAATAGTTTCACGAAGAATCTCTGCTTCATGTATGTTCTCTCCTGGTGGAAATGTCCGTGTGGTTTCGGTTCCTTTGACAGCAATTACAGAGAGTTCTCGCGTGAAATCAATCAACCTCTCAGCCATAGCTGAACCACCGACTGACGCAAGTGCATCTGCAGCATTCGCGGGGTCGGTAACTGGCACATTCCCCCGACCATCATAACCCCCGGTTCGAGCCTTTAGCATTACAGCATCAAATATGTCAAGTGCTGTTTTGAGCTCAGAAACCGTATCGACCGCTCGAAACGATGGAACGGGAATACCAGCGTTATCGAGAGTTCGTTTTTGAATGAGTTTGTCCTCGATCATCGCTAATGTTGAGGGTGCTGGATTGACCGTCACATCGAATGTCGATGTAACGTCTGAAAGAAGATCAGCATCTGCAAGTTCAATCTCAAATGTAATTGCATCAACACGACCAGCAAGTTCAGAGACAGCGTCTGGATCATCAAATTCACCAACAATCTGATCGCGAACAACAGGAGCAGCAGGGCAATCTGGTGTTGGATCAAGGACAATTACTTCGACACCAAGCGGAGCAGCAGCCTCAGCGAGCATTCGACCAAGTTGCCCTCCGCCGACAACACCAAGCGTTGGTCCAGGAAGAGTGACTGACACGACCGTCGGTACCCAATCAGTCCGAATAAAACTTGAGTTTCAGCGAAAGTCCAAATAGATCACATCTATGTCTCGGTATCGATCGATACCGGGTAGTTGTGCGTTGATGAGACAGGCGATTCTGACGGGGATGAGACTGAAGATGATGACTTTTGAGGCGATTCAATAACTGATGCACGTGTTTCATCATGAATAAATATCACAACGGTCTCGCCCCAAAGTCGGAAGTTGTGCTCAGAGGCTGTGTACCCTTGTAGTGTAGCTGAGACCGCATCTCGGTCATGACCTTTGCTGATGACGACTGGCGGGGGGTCTGAAAGTGCCGTTTCCAATTCAGTGTCAGGATCGGTACTCGTAATTGTCGCATTAGTGCGTTCGAGATACCAGGGGAGTGGCAGTCGACTGTGCCATGCAGGACCACCGGGTGGTGCCGTTGCAACTGAGGATTCATTATCGACATAGAAATCAGTATTACTTGCACTTGGTGGAGTCGTCCCGACGAAGAGGACATCAGTTCCCGCATTACTCGCTGCGATAGCTCCGGTAGTCAACATCGATGATTTAAGATCATTCTCCGGCTGAGCCCACTGAAGTACCTGTTTATCATCCGCGGATGCACTGTTGAAATACGTTGCATTTGCACCTGCAACGCCGCCAGCAGCTGCAAGAATTATAAGAATCGCCAATCCAGCGGTTACAGTGTCAGTATTAATCCTCATTAGTGCATCGTGAGCCGATTCAATGACAAATGAGAGACCGACAGCCGCAGGAATTGCAAGTGGGACAATAATATGGATAGTAACCCATGGTGCCTGAATATCAGTCGCAAGTGGATATCCAAGAAGGGATGCAACTGCCCAGTATGTGGCAAATGTGATCAGTGGTCGACGACGGTCGGTGATTACACCATATCGATTTGTGATGATACCAAGGAGACCAAATGAGAGAAGCGCTGGGGCACCGTATACAAGAGTCTCAACAAGATCATGGAAGTATGGTAAATACGCATGATCTTGTCGCCCCCCTGTTGCCCACAGATCAATGAATTTCTCTGCTGCGCCGATAGTTCCTGCTGTTATTGTGTCTGGTAGTTGAGTTGGGTTAGCAATTGCTTGCCAAAGGTCTGGACGTGGAGCATAGAAAAATGTAAAGATAGCGATAAACAGCACGAGTGACCCAATAAATGTGCAACCAATGCGGGCAAGTGACATTCCCGGTGTTGTTCCATGTCCGGTGAGCGCTACATAAATCCGGGTTTTCCATTCTGAAAGAATGTGTGTGTGTGATTCTTCACGTGCTACTGCCCGTGTGAGACGCCAGTCAACCACAACAACAGCAGCACCAATGTAGCACACTGGATAGAGAAGTGCATTCTCCTTTGTTGTGAACGCAAGAGCCAGCGCCACGGCTGCGGCAAAGCTATATCGAAGGTGACCTGTGTCAAGTCCGCGAATGACAGCTCCAAGCGCGATAAATGCGAATGTGGCAACCAGAACATCATTGCGCATGAACCGAGAGTAATAGACAACCAGCGGATTAATTGCCAGCAAAGTCGCGAGTGATATGATTTCAATATCTCGAAGATGCTCACGAAATAACAGTGCTGCAAGCGGTAACAGTCCCCCGATAACAGCGATCGGAAGACGGGCAGTCGCATCAGTAATTGGGGCAATTTCGAACAACCAGCGATCAACAATCGGAATAAATGGACCATGGACTATCGGTCGATACGTATGGATTCCAGTCTCGTGATATCGAAGGATCCAGTAACCGACGCGACCTTCATCCCAGTGGAAGACACGACCACCGAGCGCATTAAGACGTAACACAAGCGCAAACACAGTAGCGGTAACAACACCCACAAGTGTGCGCTGTGCACGTATCGCATCAATAACCGGGAGGGTGGACACTCGAGACCCAATGGTCGTGCGTCGTTGTGACTCTTCACCGGCTGGAAGCGATTCAGCCCCCTCTGGGACCTCATCTGAATTCATTGAGCGGCTATCGTAGCCACGAGATTAACATTCTTGTGTTTGAATTCAACAGAAAAGACCGATAGCTAATTTGAACTGGTATGATATTAACCAATATAACAATGAATGAACACACCTCGACCGATATGGAGACAGATACCGCTACCCACGAGGATGTGAATTCGTCAAAAGAGAAGCAACAAGAACAGACTATGGATAAAAATGAAAATGACTCCAGAGAGAAATTACGTGCTGAGTCAGATATCGAGAGTCAAATAACAGAGACGGTCAATCTAGGACTCATTGTTGCCGATTTCAACCGCTCAGTTACGACGGAAATGGAGACAGCAGCACAGGAGACTGCGGCTGACAGAGATGCAATAGTCAGTATAACGCTCCCGGTCCCAGGCGTTTATGATACGCCACTTGCTGCAGATCGATTAGCCCGTCGTGAAGATATCGATGCTGTTGTTGTTCTCGGCGCTATCGTTACCGGCGATACTAATCATGATCAAGTTATTGGTGATGCAGTCGCACAGAAATTGACCGATATCAGCCTTGAGCGGGATACTCCGGTCACATTTGGTGTCTCCGGTCCGGGACAGAGCGGTGCGGAAGCACGCGAGCGTGTCGGGAAAGGTGCGGAAGCGGTAAACGCAGCCATCGATATGATAGAGGTGTTGGCATGAATTTCGACTTCGCATCCCGTGTTGAACGGGTTGAGCCGAGTGCAACGTTGGCAATTAGTAACAAAGCAAGCGAGCTAGAGGCAAATGGCGTTGATGTTGTTGACCTCTCTGTTGGTGAACCCGATTTCCCAACGCCACAGAACATTGTCGAAGCCGGAAAGGATGCAATGGATGCCGGTCACACAGGATACACCCCATCAAATGGAGTTCCCGAGCTTCGAGAGGCGATTGCTGCACGACTGCGGAAAGATGGAATCGATGCTATCGATGAGGAAATCATCGTAACGCCTGGTGGCAAGCAAGCATTATATGAAGCATTCCAGACACTAATTGATGATGGTGATGAGGTTGTGCTACTTGATCCCGCTTGGGTTTCATATGAAGCGATGTCACGACTCGCTGGAGGATCATTGACACGGGTTGATCTCGCACCGTACTCTTTCCAACTTGAGCCAGGACTTGATGATCTTGAAGCAGCCGTCTCAAAAGAGACTGAGTTGCTCGTAATTAATTCGCCGTCAAATCCAACAGGTGCAGTGTACACCGATGCTGCGCTTGAAGGTGTCCGTGATCTAGCGGTTGAGTATGATATTACCGTTGTTTCTGATGAGATATATGATAAAATAACATATGGAGTCGAACAGACAAGTCTTGCATCGATTTCAGGAATGGGTGACCGGACAATAACGATTAATGGATTTTCAAAGGCGTACTCAATGACTGGATGGCGACTTGGATATGTTCATGCACCCAGCGCATTGATTGATCAGGCTGCCAAGTTGCATTCTCACTCTGTGTCGTGTGCGGTGAATTTCGTCCAGCGGGCTGGTGTTGAAGCAATTGAAAATACTGATGATGCTGTTGGTGAGATGTGTGATGCATTCCACGAACGACGTGATATGCTCGCAGAGCTATTCAGTTCACACGGTGTTGATGTACCAATCGGTGATGGCGCATTCTACATGATGTTGCCTGTTGATAATGATGATCAAGCCTGGTGCAGTGGTGCGATTGAAGATGCACATGTCGCGACTGTTCCCGGGTCGGCATTCGGTTCTCCAGGGCATGCACGTATTTCATATGCTGCAAGTGAGACCCGACTTCGTGAAGCTGTCAGCCGGCTTGCAGAATATGAATATATCTAATTCAATCTAATCTAATCTAATCTCATAATAAGAATCTGGGTTGTAACATATAATAGACACAACTTTATTTGTGAGTTTTATTATTGTAGAAGGATATTCGAGTCTTTGATCCAGGATGACCGCAGACAGTCGGACTGACCTGAAATAGATACGCCTCGTGCTTTTGTGCACGTAGGTCTGAATAATGGTGTGTCATTGGACATCAAGGAATTGCCGGTGTCCGCAGCTATTCGCGAACATTATTACGATGCGGGTATCACACAGTTGTATCCTCCACAGGAAGCAGCGGTGGAAGCCGGCGTTGTTGATGGTGAAAACGTCATTGTCGCTATTCCAACTGCCGCTGGAAAAACGCTTATTGCGCAACTAGCGATGTTGACAGCCGATGGACCTGCATTATATATTGTTCCGCTTAGAGCCCTTGCGAGGGAGAAATATGAGGCATTCACCGCACTTCCTGGTATCGAAGCCGCCATTTCGACAGGAGATTTCGACACGGCTGAAGACGATTTAGAGACTGCTGATGTCGTTGTTGCGACAGCTGAAAAGGTTGATTCTGCAATTCGAAACGGCGCCTCATGGGTCGATAAATTAGCTTGCGTTGTTGTTGATGAAGTACACTTACTCGGAAGTGCAAATCGAGGTCCAACGCTTGAGATAACGCTTGCGACAATCCAGCGACGAGCACCTGGTGTGCAAGTTGTTGCACTTTCAGCAACAATTGATAATCCAGAGGAAGTCGCGTCATGGTTGGATGCAGAGCTTGTTTCTTCAACTTGGCGACCAGTCTCGCTCCGAACAGGTGTTTATGATGCAGTTGACGAGAGGGTTGTCTTTGATGATGGAAACCGGTTGTCGATAGCAGCCGATAGTAATCGTACTGCTACCCCTGAAATTGAAACGGTGGATGATGGAACTGATACTGATACTGATCACAGACACAGACACAGACACAGACACAGAGGCTACGATTGCGCTTGTATCCGATGCGGTTGAATCGGGTGGACAGTGTCTTGCGTTCGTTCGGTCACGTCGGGAAGCAGCGTCACTCGCCGAGCAGTTAGCTGCTGTAGGATTTGGATCAAATACCGAGCTTGCTGAGGACATACGCGATATTGGAACTACACCGACTGGGCGACAGCTCGCAGACACGGTGATTGCCGGCGTTGCATTTCACCATGCTGGACTTCGAAGTGATCATCGAATCCGTATCGAGTCGGCGTTTCGTAACCGCGACCTTCGCGTGATCTGTGCAACACCAACGCTTGCTGCGGGCGTGAATGTTCCAGCGCGGCGTGTTGTCGTTCGAGATTTAAAACGATATACAGGAGAGAAGATGGCACGGCTACCTGCTCTTGAGGTACATCAGATGTGTGGTCGGGCTGGTCGACCGCATCTTGACCCGTATGGAGAGGCAGTCCTGATTGGTGATATAGTCAATAACACTGATTCAAGTAGTACACAAGTATCTGTAAATGATGACAGAGATATCCGAACAGGATCAAGATGGCGTCAATATATTGATGCGGGTCCTGAATCCATTGAATCACAGCTTACAGCTCGTGACGCACTCAGAACACATGTTCTTGCATTGATCGTTGCTGGATTCGCTGACTCAAATGATCAAATCCTTGATGTATTAGATTCGACGTTTTTCGCACATCAATCATCCACAGCAGATCTCACCGCTGTCGTTGATGATGTTGTGACTGAACTGATTGACATGGGACTGCTCACGGCAGATACATCCGACACAGCACTTGCTGCGACATCAGTTGGTCAGACTGTCTCACAGCAGTACATTCGACCAACGACAGGCGCAGAACTCGTTGATGGGATTCAATCGATTGCGACGCTGCCGGTAGAGCGTACTGCGGTGTTAACTGCGCTTGAAATCGTATGTGGGACGCCTGATATGCATGATACATATCTTGGGAATAGTGAACGAGCTGATCTATATCGATTTGCAACGAGCAACATGGACTCATTTGTGAGGGACATGGGCGAAATTGATGATTTTGAATCATGGCTCTGTACAATTAAGCTCGCACGGATACTTACTGCATGGAGCAATGGAGTGACAATTGATGAAATTGTTGAGACATACCGCGTCGGTCCTGGGGATGTTGAGTCACACGTCGAGCGAGCGCGATGGCTGCTTGGGGCTGCCGATGCACTCACGGAGACACTCGGTGTTAATATCGATATATTCGCGAAAGGGCATATGCAATTGTGACGGAACAAATAATTCAATTCAGAGGATATCAGCGATTGCGGCGTGAGGATAACTTAGCGGTCATTGGATTATCATCCGCTGAGTCTGGTAGAATATTGACTTCTCTCAGAATATGAACACCAACTACGAATGCTATCGCGCCGGTAGTGTTAACGATAAGATCAATGACAGTATCAAGTAGATAAAATCGAAGAGTCCAATTATACCAGAACGTCTTAAATAAGAATTCATATACCTCAAATCCGGTTCCAAATGCGAATACGGCAGGAATAACCCAATATGTGGTTGATCTGATTGATGATTGAAATGTAAGTCCTAGAACTGCTGCGACACCAAATCCACTCAATGAGTGCGTGAGAATATCCCACCATGACACAGCAGTGTAGATATCAAAGTAAAGCCCGCCAAAGTGCAACCCTGAAACACTAATCGAGCATAATGCAGTAATTGCCCAGCCATATCGAAGTGTATTATTCTCATTGATATCACGTCTGAGCTGAGTGATCAGAAGACGTGGCCACAAACGAACAGGAGTACGTGCTGGGTATCCAGATGTCTGACGGGTAATCTGTAGTGCGATGAGTGTAAGCAAAAATGACCCGATTCCAACAATGGCTCGCGAAGAGAAGTGTTGTGATTGAAGGCCAACCATTGAATAAGCCTCGATAGCATGCTGGTAAGTGTCTTCTTGTTAGTATATCGACGCGAACAGCTATATATAAGACAGCAGCCACAGAGAGCGCAGACTCAGTCGAGGCAATAATAGAATATGTTGAAATATTGTCGTGCTAACACAAAAATAACAAAAATAATAAACAAATTATGATCCTATGACAGAGAGACCTATGAATAAATCACTCTCTTCACAAGATACTGTTATCGGTAAAAGAACCGGCTGTGCGTCGCTCATATCTGTAATTGAGGAGATGCTAGAGTCTTCTTCAGATAATTAATAACTGCTAATATGAGGATAACGTGCGTCTATACTCATAAAACCGTAAATCTGTAAGAATGGACAGAAGGGTTGATAGTGACTAACCGTCGATGGTAAATTTCTACTTTAGAGCCCCCACTTTTGTATGACTTTTGCACACAGCCGACACTTTTTTGTCTTATACCAATTTACTATATGATAGAACGAGGCGACGGACGTTCTCGTCGCACTCTTCAATAACTAACATGAGTGACTCCCTTCACGCGCGCACGCGCGAGACTGAGGAAGATGAGCAAAGCGATGGTCGTACCTGGCGAGATCATAGTACGACATCTGAACGCCGAGGTACGCGGAATAACTCGAAAACTGCTGAATCAGAGGAATCGACAAGAAAAGAAACTGCCGATGAGTCTTCAGAGGTTGAAGAAACAGTTCACTGTCCAGAGTGTGAGTCGACAGATCTCATTACCGATGATGAGCGTGGTGAGACAGTCTGTGCAGATTGTGGACTCGTTGTTGATGAAGACTCAATCGATCGTGGACCAGAGTGGCGTGCGTTCGATAGTGCCGAACGAGACCAGAAATCTCGTGTCGGTGCCCCAACGACGAAGTTGATGCATGATAAGGGGCTTTCGACAAATATCGGCTGGCAAGATAAAGACGCATATGGGAACTCTCTGTCGTCAACACAGCGGCAGAAGATGCAACGACTTCGAACATGGAATGAACGGTTCCGGACTCGTGACTCAAAAGAGCGGAACCTCAAACAAGCACTTGGCGAGATTGACCGGATGGCATCTGCACTTGGTCTTCCAGAGAGCGTTCGTGAGACCGCATCTGTGATTTACCGTCGAGCGCTTGATGAGGATCTCCTGCCTGGTCGTTCTATCGAAGGAATTTCCACAGCTGCATTACACGCTGCAGCACGGATGGCACAAGTGCCGCGGAGTATCGATGAAGTCGCTCGCGTCTCTCGAGTTGATGAGGATGAGTTTGAGCGAGCATATCGATACATTGTCCGTGAACTCTCATTAGAGATTCAACCGGCTGACCCGGCTGAATACGTCCCTCGGTTTGCCTCTGATCTTGAGGTTCCGAAAGAGACCGAACGGACAGCCCGAGAACTACTGGAAAGCGCCAAACGTCAAAATGTGCACTCAGGGAAATCCCCAGTTGGACTCGCTGCAGCAGCTTTGTATGCTTCTGCACAGTTGACGAATGATGAACTCACACAGGCTGATGTGAGTGAAGTAACGGATATCTCAGAAGTCACCATTCGAAACCGATATCAAGAACTGCTCGAAGCATGGGATAACCGATCCAACAAATCCGGCGCTGACGCAGCAAGTGCATAACTTCTCTATCTAATATACGCTTTTCTGCGGTCGTGAAATGATCTTGTATGTTATCGCTCTATCATACAGGTCCACACTTACCCTGTGATTGTGGGTAAATTACTTGCTGATGTGATTGCTGATGGATTACCCCTATCTGGTGGCACGTGTCAGCTAATCTCGGAATACCTAAATCAAACTGAGATAGATAGTCACTTCAATGTCTGATGACATCCCTTGTGTTCGTGTCCCGACGACCGCAGGTGAGCAAACGCGGACAACACTTGCTGAACGAGGGCTTATCGACACCATTCATGAGATTGATACAACAGACAATTATCTGTATATACCTGTTACCGATCCATCGGCTGTATCTGATCAATTCAATGTTGTGACACACGGGGTAACGACTCGTGATACACCAACAACCCCTGCTGATAAACTTGGATTTGATCCCTCATATCAACGGCTCGGTGAGATTATTATCATTGATGAAGCTGACGATCAGAAAGCACGTGCGGTTGCTGATGCGATGTCGAATCTGACATTCCTGTTAAGACTGTCCTAAATCGAGCCTCAAAGGTACATGGACCATATCGAACCCGTGATTGGGACGTCCTCGTTGGAGAGCAAACAGAAGCATGTCATCGAGAGTATGGACACACGTTCAAATTGGATGTCGACTCGATGTATTTTTCACCACGACTTGCGACTGAGCGTCATCGTGTGGTTACACAGAGTGATTCTAATGAACGTGTAATTGATATGTTCGCCGGAGTCGGACCATTTGCAGTTCCAATGGCTGCTCATGGTGCAGATGTTGTTGCTGCTGAATTGAATGAATCTGCTGTTGAGTATTTGTTAATAAATGCCGAACAAAATGACGTCGTAGATAATCTTACTGTCGCTTCTGGGGACGTCAAAGCATTATCTGATTCCTACACAGACTGGGCTGATCGATTAATAATGAATCTTCCTCACAGTGCTGATGAATTTTTACAGACGGCTGTGAGACTCGCTGGTGATGACTGTGTGATTCATTATTATGATATTCAACACGAGGATACACTATTTGAGCCTGGGATTAATGCAATTCGATCGGCTGCAGAGCAAACGTACACCGTGTCCGTTGAGACACGGCATGAAGTCCGGTCATATGCACCTCATGAGTACAACATCTGTCTTGATGTGCGATTACAGAGACGCTGATTCGGAAATGTTTTGAACATTACTGGAATATACATACATGAGCAATGCCGGTGTAGCTCAGCTGGGAGAGCGATTCCTTCGTAAGGAATAGGCCGAGGGTTCAAATCCCTCCACCGGCTTACCGAACGTTTTATTTTATCTTTCTATTTCACCACTCAAATGATACTCAATGGCGTATTTTAGCGTGAGACGTTTAGCCAAGATACTGGTGATGTCCTTGAGCATGCACATATATGCTAACCGATAGCGAAGAGACTCATTACCTTGCCTCGCAGTGTGGCGAGTGCTTACTCGATTACACTACATTGACTCCAAAAGATCAAGAAACCAAACCAGATAGTTACTGAAATAAAGGACAAGGCCCCAGCCTCCGTCCTTGAGGCGGGGATGAATCCGGCAGAAATGTCGTGGAAGGCAGTTAGGCTGTAATGGCTTCGACCGTCGCCACGATTTCGTCGTAGTCAGGTTTCGTTTTCGTGTCGTCGACAACCCACGAATAACTGACTTTGCCATCGCCATCTATGATAAAAACAGCACGCTTGGCGACCGCGTTTATTCCGTATTTCTCCCAATTCATCGAGACACCATACTTCTCAATGATCTCACGGTTGGCATCGCTGAGGAGACCATACTCCAAACCTAATCGTTCACGGAAGGCGTTCTGTGCAAAGGGGGAGTCGACACTGATACCGAAGATAGTCGCTCCAGCATTCTTGAAGGCTGATAGTCGCGCCTGGAACGTCTTCATCTCGTGGGAACAGGTGGTTGTGAACACACCCGGAAAGAACGCAAGCACGAGAGGTGGCTCTTCAAGATGGTTCGAAAGCGTGAACGACCCGACTTTACTATCATCGTGAGCGATCGGTAGAGTGAACTCCGGGGCAGAATCTCCCTCTGTTAACATAACTAATCTCTGTGTCCAGGAAATAAAAACCACACAAATATATACACATGTCTCTAGTTACAGTGAGTATACATCTCGGGTTCTAAGATCTTTCAAAACGCATTGAGCATCGTCAACATTGTCATAGCCAGTATAAGAGGTAACTTCCGAGAACGATTGGATCACTCTTAAGAGTATATTCGAATAGCTATCTGTTAAGCTAGCGCACTAATCGACTGGTCGATAAATCTCATTTATCAGACCGGCGAGCCGGCTCTGTATAGTGTAGATAACCCGACCGCTTCCGTTCGATGTAGTTACCATTGAAGTAGCGCCAGTGAGGCAAATAGTATAATTTGATGACTGATCGTGACCCAGTGAGTGTGCTGCTGCCGACAGTCGAGTGGAACACAGCCTGTGACCAGATGGCTGCGCAGTTAGCGCCGGATGACGAATTATTCATTATTTGTGACACCAAACAAGACCCAGTCGCTAGTCATGAGCCACCGGACGGAGTGCAAATTCTGATTGCTGGGGAGCCAGAGGGGTGTTCGGGAAAAGCGAATGCGCTTGCACATGGAATGACTGAAGCCAGCCACAATCGATTCGTCTGGACTGATGACGACTTTGAGCGGAGTATGGATTGGCTTGACCGACTGGTCGCTGCTGGCGAAACACACGGACCGGCAACGGCAATTCCATTCTTCACCGGTCGTGGGTGGTGGCGATTGTTCGAACCCTGGTATGGAGCCCTATTCACACTCATGTTCTACCTACAGTTGGGCAATGCCGATGACATCGCTTGGGGCGGAGGCGTGGTGTTCACGCGATCAGAGCTGACAGTTCCAGTGTCGCAGTTTGTTAAGGAACTTAGAGAAGTTTTGAGTGATGATTACTTGCTCACAGAACGC
>NZ_KE356561.1:2845999-2847038 GCF_000415985.1 Haloquadratum walsbyi J07HQW2 | reverse complement strand
AGTACACGAGCCAGACATGCCACGAGTGCGGCCACATCGGTCAGCGGAACGGCGACGAGTTCCGCTGTCCAACCGATGAGTGTTGGGTATCGGAGTATCACGCAGACATCAACGCGGTCGCCAGACTACGTCTGGCGGGCAGCAAGATCGCGACGCGATCTTGCGACGGCGGTCAATATCGCTGACCGCCACGACCCGTGGGGTGAGAGCCTACCGCTGAAATCGGCAGGCGATGACATCCCACGGGATGGGAGTGCTTGTGACAGCACCACGACTCACCGTGAATCGAACGAGAACCCCTCGCAGATGACGCTCACGGCGTACGAAGAGTTGAAACCCTCTGCCAGCGACGAGCGACGACTAACTGGTATTCCCACCGTGTGGGAAGCCTCGCCGTTTTACGGCGAGGAGGATGTCACAACGGAGGTTCCCGGAGAGCACGGAGAGAGTAACTCCGAGGAGTCTACCAGCAGTCAAACTACGCTCGACGATTCTGGTAGCGGTATCTCGATTATGGACGAGCTCCAATCTGGATCTGTTGAGACTGTCTTCGAAAACAAGGATTTGGTTCGTCCGGATACAATAATCGACGAAGATCGGATCGTTGGTCGCGATGAGCAGTTGAAGACCGTTATCACAAATCTCAAACCCGCTCTCCAGAACCACGGCATTCCGGAGATGTTGCTGACTGGGCCGTCTGGAACGGGGAAATCCCTAATTATCCATGCTGTCTGTAAGAAAATCGTCGAGCTGAGTGAGGCTCAGGGAATGCGGTTCGGTGTGTTTTCAATAAACTGCGAGGGCCCAGGTACGACCAGTCGTGCAGTCTATCGTCTCATTCAAGAAGCGACGGCAAATATCGATGAAGAACCGGGAGTTCCCGAGAGTGGGGTCTCGACAGACCAGAAACTCGAGCGCCTGTGGGAAATCATGCGCGAACACTATGACGGCGTAATTTTCGCCTTAGACGAGGTCGACATGCTCGACGGCCCATACTCGGAACCAGAATATAATTCACTCCTCTACCAACTCTCGCGGG
>NZ_KE356561.1:2806929-2845949 GCF_000415985.1 Haloquadratum walsbyi J07HQW2 | reverse complement strand
ATCTATGTTTATCTAGATCTTGGACGCAGGAATTTCATATATACCTATCCAGGGCTGCTACTGCTACCCATTATGAGCTATATTGCCCTGTTTGTCGAGACGTTTGAATGGACTGGTCGTCAATATCGATTCTCGAATTCGGGTAATGTCGAGGTGCTCGATTCAGTGGATGAATCATAGGAAATCGGCTAGCTAAACTCATCGTCAGAGATAGCTATCCTGACCCCGACCTATGTCGTGTGCTGCATCTCATACCCAGATAAATGTGTAATATACTGAAACAAATCAAATTCAGTGCAGTCTGGCATAATATTAATTACTGAGACGATCTTATCATTTAGTGTTTCGTGTGGGTCGATATCATGGGTACCACTGATGAGTAAGTGTCGGTGTGTGGGTTCGATTCCCGCTCGACCTTTCCCCCTGGTCATAGGGGAACTACCACTACTACGCTACCATCACAAAGCGGTGTATCTTCTCGCCGCTTTTTCCACAGTCTTATGATTGACCTCTTCCGGTCTCTAACATGTATTTTGTCTCATAATATTAATAATTATATCAGGTTCCACACGCGTATGAGGTAATTATTGAAATATGTTGTCCTAGATATCTATTGTAGTGTCAAGTCTGGGCGGTCATACCTTACTGTGATTTAATCTAGATTCGACAGATTAGATTAAATGTCGACTGGGCATCCATTGACCATTCCACCACGCATTCCATCTGCAAGCCAATGGATCGATAGAGTGATTACGACGAGTGCGAGTAGTGCGAACTCCAATCCATCAAGGGGTAAGAATAATAATGACGTTGAAATACCGAATAATCCAAGCACGCTGAGTAACACTGCAGATCCACATGCAGCACATCCAGCGCCAAGTGTTCCGAACACGACACCAAGCATACTCGCACCTCCACCGGCGACTGTTAGCTCATGTTCACGAACGTGGTATCCTGCCATTGCGACGTTGACGCCTGTCAGTATTGAGACAATGAGTAATAAAACTCCACTCAACGGTCCGAAAGATGTTCCAATAAATGGATATAGCTCAACAAGGACCGTCAGTCGGTCAGTTGGGGGGAGTGCCCCACCGATAATAAGATCACTGACTAATTGCACATTGAGTGACATGACAAATACGGTAAGTGCTGTGACTGCTGCGATAATAGCAGCAATCGTGTACAGTGGGATTGTAAGCACAAGTCGAATTGTTCGTCCCATGAGATGCCAGTCTTCTCGAGTCGTTGGAAGGCGTGTCTGAATAGATTGAAACCCTTTGACACTCATTGTTATTTTTCTCCAAGCGCTGTTGCAATGACGTCATAACTGATGCTTCCGGTTGCTTTCGTCACATACTGTCCATCGTTAAAAAGTAGAATTGATGGTGTTGTCCCGCCGAGACCAGCTTCTTCAGCGGCATTAATATCTGCTGTGACAGCATTGCTGTATGCATCTGAGTCAACATCATTAATTACAGCATCTGCAGTGACTTCGGTGTTTGATTCAAGAAATGTTCGTGTTTTCATCTGCACATTCTCAGTTGAGAAGTCGTCTTGCATATCATAATAGTAATTCTGTAACTTCCAATGAGCAGTTTCTGACCGATCAAGCGTTGCTTCCAACGCCTGTGTTGCGGGCTTTCCCCATGGATAAACGACAGGATAATTACGAAGCACGTATGCCCCTATATTCGGATTGATGAGTTGGCGTTGGATCTCTGGAACGGTTGATTCTTTGAATGCCCGACATCGCGGGCAGGATGGATCTTTGAATGCAATAATCGTATGTTGAGATTCATCAAGATTTCCTAACCGTGGCTGTGCAGCGAGATTAGTCGCTCCTGGATGTGAATCGATTGATTGACCACTACTTGAGTCCGTGGGACCGTCAGGTGAGCCTGTTTCATTATTTCCACCGATGCACCCAGTGAGTGAGACCATCGTCGCACCGGTGCTCGCAAGGAATACTCGTCTATCCATATATCATCAAACATCTACATTATGATATCTGTTGTTCTCATGTGTAAAGTTACTACATGAAGTGCGAAAATTTAAAAAGCGCTAAGAGTCCGCTGAGAGTAACAGATTTTATTCTGCTCCGCCAGTGGACTTGGGCTAATTTAACTTTTACAGGCTAAGTCCCCTTTCTCAAGGAGTGACCGCAGGGAACGAGTAAGTAGGGGATAGGATACGACCGTACACTATAACCCGGCAAATACGATTAACAGTAGTCCTGACTATAGATTAGTAATTGAAAGCTTCGCCGACGGGTGGAGAGGATCTCAAGCAGCTTCTAGTTGGATTATTTTTTACTATGAAGATACTCACAATATTACTCTGATTATCGCACTAATATTGACTCAATTCGGTCAAGTGCCCGAGAACACACTGACGTGTACCATGCTGCAAATATTGGTAGCTCAAACAGTGCTTGACAGCCATCATCGGGCGATCCAGTTGACGGACAATCAACACGATGACCGGTGGCAGGAACTCCCATGACACGCCAACTCCAACGATATGACATACAGGTGGTTATCTCAAATGGTACCCAGAGACCACCAACTGTCTGAACACGACCAGTTGTGCCTGCATCGATAAATTGTTGATCGCACTCAACGGCACGTACAGAAGGACCCCACTCAGACCATCGCCGAGTATTTTTCAGAAGATTCCATGCAGCATCTCTTCGTACTGGTATTTCGCGGGTTACCGTAACCCTTCTACCGTCTGGTGTGTATTCGAGTGCAAGGTTGCTAATCATACAAATATCGTGAGAGTGAGAAATAAGGAAAATAGACGAATTTCGGATGTTATATGTAGACTAGTATTCTCTGTCGATAGTTACGTGAGATTGATGAATTATAGATTATAGATATGCAGCGTCCCAACGGACTGGTCGACGTTGATTTCCACAGGCGGTACATTCGATACGTTCCATTGTATCCATTGCAACATCAAGACTTTCATCAGCACCACAGAACCACCCATAGCGTTCTTCATGATCTTCATCAAGATAAGCGGCGAAAAACGGGGCTTCTGACCCACGAACAGTCTCATCATATGCAATATACACTGTGTCACCCGCTTCAGTTTCCTGTCTGTTCGCTGCAGGTTCTTCTGCTGAATCAACGAATAATGAATATATGCGCTCGGTGAATATTTCATCGTTGATACTGACTGTTCGCTTACCAGCAACGCTGAATCCCTGATCCTCATAGAAACCAAGCCCAGTTTCGTTTTCGGTTAGAACACGACCCTCAAGTCGATCTGCACCGGCGTTCATGAGTGCCTGTCGAAGTCGAGAGAGAAGTTGTGAACCGATACCCACACCACGATGATCCGGTCCAACATGAAGCCAATCGATGTATCCGATTGCCTCACGACCGGTAATCAAGTCACTTTGCGCAAACCCAATCGGTCCACCATCATCGACAGCTAGGACAAAAGTCGATTCATCATCGACGAGCGTCTCTTCAAGCGCATCCTCGCTGTACCACTCTTCGATTGCAGCATCAATCGTTTCATCATCAATTACATGTCCGTATGAGGCGGCAAGTGATTCACGCGCCACGCTGCGAATCGCCTCAATATCTTCAATAGCTGCATTACGAATGTCCATACAAGACTGTTCGATAGACCGGTACTTCAGTCCAGTGGACAAAAAACTCTGATTATTTATGCACTTCACATTTTCAAACTGGGCATATACAAGATAGTATTACCAGAAAAAGTGGCAACCTAAAATGGTATCATTACACAACCATACGTTATAATTATTTTAACAAATATTAACACGTGCGCATCATATTTAGACAAAACAATTATTAAAGATACAACCTCGCATAAGTATCATGGTGCGAGATAATGATTCTCTCCATCGGCGTGATGTATTGAAAGTAGCAGGTGCAGGTACTGTTGGAATTGCCGGACTCGCTGGGTGTTCCGGTGGCGGTAGTGATGGTGGTGGTGACGGTGGGGGTGGATCAGGATCCGATGACGCCTCAAGTGGCAGCGATACTGAGGAGTATCCCTCACTTGGAAATTTCCCAATTGATGGTGACACCGCAACATTCGGGTTCAATGTCCCACAGTCAGGACCATATGCTTCAGAGGGACAAGACGAACTGCGAGCATATGAACTTGCTGTCAAACATTTAAACAACGGCGGTGGCTGGGTTGATTCACGATTTGATGATCTCTCTGGTGATGGGGTCCTTGACTTCACGATTGATTATGTTGACGGGGATACTGCAACCGACGCCGATACGGCTCGACAGTCGGCTTCGCGAATGATCCAGCGTGACGGTGCTGTGATGGTGAGCGGTGGGTCATCCTCTGCGGTGGCTATTGCCGTTCAAGGACTGTGTCAAAATGAGAATGTAATGTTTATGGCATGTCTCACACACTCAAACGACACGACTGGAAAGGACTGTGCTCGATATGGTTTCCGTGAAGTGTTCAACGCGTACATGACTGGACAGGCGCTTGCGCCGGTTGTCAGAGAAGAATACGGAACAGATCTTGATTTTTATCAGCTGTATGCCGATTACAGCTGGGGACAAACTCAGCAGTCATCGATGGAGCAGTTCATGACAGATGTCGCTGGATGGTCACAGATTGACAGTGTGGCGACACCGCTGGGAACGACTGACTTTTCGAATTATCTCTCAGGAGCCGCAAGCGAGAACCCTGATGTGCTTATTCTGAATCATTACGGGCTCGATGGCGCAAATTCAGTCCAGCAAGCCGTTGACGCTGGACTCGATGAGGATATGGAAATTATGTTACCAGTGTATAATCGTCCGATGGCACAAGCTGCAGGCGGTGCTATCGAGGATGTCTTCGGAACGGTCGCATGGACAGCACAGATCGATAATGGACCGTCAAATGAATTCACGCAAGCCTTCCAAAACGAATATGACCGTATTCCATCAGGCGTTGCCCAATTAGCATATGCACAAACACTGCAGTATGCTGCTGCGGTTGAACGTGCCGGCACGTTCTACCCAGTCGAAGTGATCAATCAGCTCGAAGGGTACGAGTATGATAATATTGGGATGGGTGAGGAATTGATGCGTGCGTGCGATCACCAGGCACAACGAGATGTACCTGTTGTCCGCGGTCTGCCCGAGAGCGACCAATCAGAAGGAAATTACTATGAAATCGCTACAATCACAAGTCGGGAAGATATTGGATACGCGTGTGATGCTGGTCCGTCAGCAGAGTGTGATCTCGGTAGCTACGAATAACTAGTTCTCGTAATGCGATATATTTATAATTGTTTTTAAATATTATATGTAATTCGAAGCAGTTATCAAAGATATATCATCGCATAAATATCATGCTGCGAGATGATGATTCTCTCCGTCGGCGTGATGTATTGAAAGTAGCGGGTGCGGGTACTGTCGGGATTGCTGGACTTGCTGGATGCTCCGGTGGCAGTGGTGATGGTGGTGGTGAATCAGGATCTGATGACGCCTCAACTGGCAGTGATACCGAAGAGTATCCCCCACTCGGAAATTTCCCAATTGATGGTGACACCGCAACGTTCGGATTTAATGTCCCACAATCAGGACCGTATGCCTCAGAGGGGCAGGATGAGCTTCGGGCATATGAACTTGCTGTCAAGCATCTAAATAACGGCGGCGGTTGGGTTGACTCACAGTTCGATGATCTCTCTGGTGACGGGGTACTTGACTTCACGATTGATTATGTTGATGGAGACACTGCAACAGACGCCGATACGGCCCGACAGTCGGCTTCGCGAATGATCCAGCGCGACGGTGCTATGATGGTGAGTGGTGGATCATCTTCTGCGGCAGCTATTGCTGTTCAGGGACTGTGTCAGAATGAGAATGTAATGTTCATGGCATGTCTCGCGCACTCGAATGACACAACGGGAAAAGATTGTGTTCGATACGGGTTTAAAGAACAATTCAACGCGTACATGACTGGGCAGGCGCTTGCACCGGTTGTCAGAGACGAATACGGAACAGATCTCGATTTCTATCAGTTATATGCCGATTACAGTTGGGGACAAACCCAACAATCATCCATGGAGCGGTTCATGACAGATGTCGCTGGATGGTCACAGATTGATAGCGTGGCGACACCGCTGGGAACAACTGACTTCTCAAATTATCTCTCAGGAGCCGCAAGCGAAAACCCTGATGTGCTTATTTTGAATCATTACGGGCTTGATGGTGCAAATTCAATCCAGCAAGCTGTTGATGCCGGTCTCGATGAGGACATGGAAATTATGATTCCACTATATAACCGCCCAATGGCACAGGCTGCGGGCGGGGCTATTGAGGATGTCTTTGGAACAGTCGTATGGACAGCACAGATTGATAATGCACCGTCAAATGAATTCACCAGAACTTTTCAAAATGAATACGACCGTATCCCATCAGGAGCTGCACAGTTGGCATACGCGCAGACACTACAATATGCTGCTGCGGTTGAACGTGCTGGCACGTTCTATCCAGTCGAAGTAATCAAACAACTCGAAGGATACGAATATAACAATATTGGCATGGGTAAGGAGTTGATGCGTGCGTGCGATCATCAAGCACAACGAGATGTACCTGTTGTCCGTGGTCTGCCTGAGAGTGATCAGTCGGAAGGAACCTACTACGAGGTCGTCACCGTCACCAGTCGAGATGATGTTGGGTATGCATGCGATGCTGGTCCCTCAGCGGAGTGTGACCTCGGTAGCTACGAATAATCGATCCCTGTAACACGTATATATTTCATCATAGTCTTTAAGTAATAATCAACAATTAGTACAGATATGATTAGACAAAGAATAACATGTACCAATGGCATTATTAGGTGGTACCATGGGGGGAGGTCGTGAGTCTTCTTGCAGACGTAATGACCATACTGCTCAATGGCCTTCAGCAGGGAGCGATATATGTTCTTCTTGCAGTTGGTCTGTCGATTATTCTTGGAACGTTAAAATTCGTCAATTTCGCTCATGGTGCGTTGTACGTTATTGGGACTTATGCTGGATTGTTCATTGCTCTTGAAGTCTCACTTACCTCTGGAAAGCTTCGCGACTGGGGATTTGACACACTTGGATTAGATCTTGGGTTTTTTGCTGCATTGGTGTTTGTGCCAGTCGTTGTATTCGTCATTGGAATTGCAATGGAGCGGTTCCTTGCGCAGTCGTTTTATGACCGCCCTGATACCGACCAGATTCTTGTGACATTCGGGATTGCAATTGTCGTTCAAGAGCTGTTTCGCGTTCTGTTCGGCAGCAACAGTCTACCGTTTAATCAGCCAAAAAATGTGCTTGCAATCGGTGGATTCGGAGGAGTTCCTGTCTCAGGTCCGATCGCACTTCCGATAGTCGGTAACTTCCCTCGATGGCGACTGTGGGTTATTGCCATCACTGCTGTGCTTGTCGGTATTGTCTACGCGCTTGTTGAGTACACTGACTTTGGACTTATCGTTCGAGCTGGAACCCGAGATGCTGAGATGGTCAGACTCCTTGGTGTGAAAATTGATCGACCATATTTGATTGTATTCGGGATTGGAGCTGCTCTTGCAGGCGTTGCCGGTGTGGTTGGCGGACCACTCAGTGTTGTTAATCCAACAGTGGGAACGAATATTCTTGTTCCAGCGATTCTTACCGTTGTTATTGGCGGCGTTGGAAGCATCACTGGGGCTGTCGCCGGGGGGCTGCTTATTGGACTCGTTCAGGCGACACTTATCGGTCTTCCATCAGTGACGCTTGGCACATTTACACTCAATTTCTCTCCGTGGTCACAGGTTGGATTGTATGCGATTGCAGCAATTGTGCTACTGTTACGTCCGCAGGGAATCCTTGGTAGTGAGGAGGTGGCGCCGTGAGTGACTCTGATGCGACAGGCGGAGAGGGGGCGACAGTCGTTGATGATCCACAGGCTCCATCACTGGTTGAACGTCTACAGCAGTTTCGCGAGCGAGAGGCAACGGTAATCGGGTTGACTACAATTGCAGTTGCACTCTTTCCATGGATATTCGCACGAGCACCCATAATCAGTGACATTCTACTTGGATATCAGAATCTCGCTGCTTTGATGCTCATTTGGGCAATCTTTGCAATTGGATTTGATCTCCTATTGGGATACACCGGATTACTCTCATTTGGACATGCCGCATTTTGGGGTGGCGGCGCGTATGTAGCTGGCATTGTGTCGCTCCGTGTATCAAGTGACCCGATTGTGATGGTCGCTGCAGGAACGATATTCGCGGTGCTGTTCGCATGGGTGCTCGGATATCTCTCACTTCGCCGTGGTGGGATCTATTTCAGTGTCCTCACACTTGCGTTCGCACAGATGTTATATTACATGTCAGCTGCCCCGCTAGCGTCGTTAACGGGTGGTGAGAACGGTCTCACCGGCATCGATGTAAGCCCCTTATTCGGGAGTTTCCATCTTGATTCGGAACTACCGATGCTCGCCGGAGAACTGCTCGGAACGTGGATGTACGCATTTGTTGGCGTGATCACCATTGCTGCTGTTGGGATTGCCTACCGTATTCTGAATTCACCATACGGGATGGTGTTTCGAGCAATCCGTGAGAATGAGCAACGAGCGAAATTTATTGGGCTGAATGTCTGGCGATATAAGCTCATGGCGTTCATCGTCTCTGCAGGATTTGCAGGCGTTGCTGGCAGCCTATTCACAATCCATGGGTCATACGTTCCACTACAGTCGCTGTTTTGGACAGAATCCGGTGAGATTGTTATCATGGTGGTTCTTGGTGGAACCGCCTCATTATTTGGTCCAATACTCGGAGCTGGATTGTATCTTTATATTGAAAATATCGTGAGTGGGATTCAACAGTTACAATTACCGCTTACTGATATCGTTCTGATTAATGATTTTGGAACATACTGGCATCTTCTGTTAGGAGTGATTTTTGTTGTTGTTATCTGGACAGCCCCGCGTGGACTGTGGGGCGGACTTTCAGATCTCCGTGTGGCAATTGAATCCCGACTTCGAGGTGAGAACCGATGAGTATAGATACTGACTCAAATACAGACACAGACACAGACACAGATATTGAATCCAGAGATGTATCGAATACACGCACATCAGCAGTCCAAGACGGCGATGCGTTGCTTGAAACAAAAGGTCTTAGCAAGGAATTCGGCGGGCTCGTCGCCACCGATGATGTTAATATTCAGATTAATCGTGGCGAACAGGTTTCACTTATTGGACCAAATGGAGCCGGAAAATCAACATTAATCAACCTGATTACCCGGCGTCTTGAGCCAACGTCAGGTGATATTCGGTTCAAAAATAACTCAATCGTTGGATTAGATCCATATGAAGTCGTTCAGCGCGGTGTTTCAAAATCTTTCCAGACAGCCTCAATATTTCCAGATTTAACTGTTCGTGAGAACGCGGAAATCGCTGGACTTGCTGCTGAAAACGGTGCGTTTGATTTTCAGCTCCTTACACATCGCGACAGTCTCACTGACGTCCATCAACGTGCACGAGATACACTTGAGGCAGTTGGATTGCTTGACAGTGCTGATGAGACAGCGGCTGACCTCCCATATGGCGATAAGCGGCGTCTTGAGATCGGGATTGCATTGGCTGCGGAGCCAGACCTGTTGTTAATGGATGAGCCAACGGCTGGAATGTCACCTGAGGAAACAAATGCAACAGTCGAATTAATTGAAGAAGTAAAACAAGCACTTGATCTTACGTTCATGCTTGTCGAGCATGATATGGAGATTGTCTTTAGTATCTCAGATCGGATTATCGTATTAAATCGCGGACGAGTAATCGCGGAGGGAGCGCCAGAGGAGATTCGGGGGAATCCTGCCGTTCAAGAGGCGTACTTGGGTGGTGCTGATCTATGAGTACGATTGAAGATGACGAGACGGTAGGCGAGTCAAGCGCTACTACTCGTAGCGATGATAGTGGTCGTGAACTTCTTCAGTTGAATGATGTCGATGCCTACTATGGTGAGAGTCATATCCTCCGAAATCTCTCAATGATCGTAAAAGAAGGTGAAATCTGTACTCTCCTCGGTCGGAATGGGGCTGGAAAAACGACCACACTTCGATCAATCGCCGGCGCAACACCACCAGCTGTTCGCTCAGGATCAATTGAATTTAATCAGACTGACGTGACGGGAGTCACCGCCGAAGATGTCTCGATTCGTGGCATCTCACTTGTCCCTGAAGAACGACGTATCTTCCCAAATCTCTCAGTCGCAGAAAATCTGCATCTGGCTGAGGTTGTGAATAACGCATCGAACACATGGGGTCGGGACGTGGAGGCTGGTGGTGAGGGAATGACGACTGATGAGGTGTACAATCAGTTCCCACGACTCGATGAACGGCGGAATCAACAGGCGGGAACGCTTTCCGGTGGTGAACAGCAAATGCTCGCCATTGCACGGGCACTGAAACAAAATACTGATTTGATGTTGTTAGATGAGCCATATGAGGGGCTCGCACCACAGATCATCGAAGATGTCGAGGATGCCATCGAGCGGATCAATGATGCGGGAACAACGATTCTGCTCGTCGAGCAAAATGCAGCTGCGGCTATCAACCTTGCTGACCGTGCATACGTCATTGACCATGGGCAGATAGTGTTCAATGGAACTGCAGCAGAGCTTCGGGCAGATGAAGAAACACGTGAGCGGTATCTCGGAGTGTGAAGCCCGTGAAACAATCAAATATGAGTACACATACACATAGTGAACATCGGATGAGTGGCGATATACAATGACCCAAGAGACAGACAATGCGAATACCACAAATCAGGATCACACAGAAACAACACAGACTATTGAGCGAGCGGACCCTGAGACGGCACTGAATCAACTTATTCAATTTGATGCTGTCGTCGAGGATGATGATGGCACACTTGCGACGACGATTGAGTATGAAGATGTTCGTCGAATATATCATGATACCTATATTGAGGCTTCTCATGAGCAGATCATCACGACAATGACGGATGTATTCGATATTGAGAGGTCAAATGCAATAACCCAACTTGAGGAGGGTGTTGTATCACGGACAGATCTTATCACGTATCTTGCGATCGACTCTTATGTTGATGCATCACTTGACCCGGCATTACATGCGATGATGGTTGAGATCTTGAACAAAATCGATCCTGAATCACCAGTTCCAAACGTAGTCACTGAACTCACAGATGAGTCATATGATTCATTCATCACAGAACACCCGGACGCGTTGGTGACCGTCTGGAAACGGCACTGCGACCCATGCCGGTCCGTCAAGGCCGATCTTGATGATATTCTTGCAGGTGTCCCATCAGATGTTGTTGTTGCTGGAATTGACGGTGAGAATGCAGCTTCATTTCGCCGCGAAGCCGAGATAACGACAGCACCAGCGTTTATTCAGTATAAAAACGGCGAACAATCCGCTGTCAAAACCGGTCGACAGTCGCCTGATGCGATTGCTGAAATGTTCACCGATACGTAACGACTCCGCTCGGGCTCGGGTCTATTACTCTTCTGTGAATGCAATAGGAGTGAACTGCCTCGTGGCATTCGCCGCGTGGTTCTGTAAATATTGAACACCCCATTCGCGCTATTTGTCTAGTAAAAATTAGTATTCGTATTTATGTCTCATCGACGCCGGTGACCATTACAGGTCGACTTGATCCAAGTATTACGGACTGTGTCACGCTTCCAAATAGTGCTTTTCCAGCGGGTGATCGCTTGCGACCACCGATAAGAATAAGATCAGCCTCACTGCGGACTGCGGTATCAATGATTGCGTCCGCGGGATCGCCACTCGATTCTTGAATATCTGTATCGACATCGTGTTCTTCAAGAATCTCTACTGCTGCTCGAACCGACTGCAGTTGTGATGCTGAGGCTCCGCTTGGATTATCATCAAAACTGTGAATAAGTGTCACTCGTTTTTCCGTAGATCCACCAGGGAGATCAGCTGCTGCTTCCGCACATCGCGTTGCATGCGATTCATCATCATCAATACCAGCCACAATATGGTACATACTCACAACTGCGCAGCCCCACGGCTTAATATTTTTCAGACATTTCTCAACAGATACGAACTTAGTGTGTAAAATTAATCATATATAGCTCATCAGCATGGTACTAAGATTCGTCTCAATTTTGTTCAGATGATGTCTGTGGAATGAATCCCTTCAATACCAATGTAGACAGCATCCACGGTAGCTACGCAGAGAATTCGTATCGCCAGTCTGTCGCTCTAGGTCGTCGTTTTCAGAGGTATTGTAGTCTTTGTGTTCTGATTTCTGAGTTCACTCATGTCGAATTAGGGTTCAATTGAATCTGTGTATTCTGAGACGTAGATAACAAGAGCTAGTGGAATCCCAATAACAATTGCAATCGTCAATCCACCGTATGCAGCAAACCCGAATGGTGTTGGGGGAAACGGGATAATAAATAAAAATGCAGGCGCGGAAAGCCCGTCAACAAAATACCCAGTAAGATATCCTGCGGCACTTGCAGCACCAGCGAGTGCAAAATAAAGTATAATTACAAACTGTCGACCGCTTCGTCCGCGTGTCTGAGGTTGTTCATCATTTTTTGGCTGGTTTTGAGTATCCACATAATCCTGAACGTCATCCTGATCCGGACGGTCGACATTATCGAGTGACCCTGATTCATCTTTTGTGCTCTTCTCACCGCTCTGTGAGTTATTATGTCCTGATGTGGTCTCTGGGGCGTCTGATTCACTCACAGAGACGATTTAATTGGCACCATCCTGATTCTGTCGACTGAAGGCGAGAAACGATTCATGGAAGACGAGAGACGGAGAGACCCGATGCATCTTTGAGGACAGATAATATATCAGTGGCTATGAGTGACGGAGATCTCCTGGGTATCGTGCTTGGGGCTATTGCGATGTTGATGTTTGCAACGGGACTTATGCTTGCAATTTAGCGTTCTTTGAGTCCACATCTTGCTGTATAAAATCTTAGATCATTTATATTATTGTTAGATTTATATTAGTTCTCACAACGCATAGTTACCTTAGCGGTTGCAAGTACTGCAGGTGTGAGTCTGAATTGCTATATCTCTTATTCGGTATCAAAATACTGTTAAAATATTGGTATTTAACCGTCAACAGATTATAAATGAAATCGAATTATTATCGGATGTAAAAACCCAATAGACGTGTTATGTTTCTGAATTGGTGTTTATAGTATCGTCGTCGACATCGCCGCCATCTGTCAGTACTTTCTCTTCTGTTTCCTCGTCACCACCATCAGCAATGGCAGTCGTGAGTTTCTGGTCGTACCAGTCCCACTCAGCGGTGTAAAGCCCATCATCATCAAGATCCCATGGGTCTCCATCTTCGACCTTCGGACCTTCAAGCCATGATTGGACGAAATTCCAGACAAAGACTATCTGTCCAGCCAAGAGAATGAGCGCGCCGAGAGTAGCGACTTGATGTAAGGTTGCAAACTGTGGCAGATACGTTGCATATCGACGTGGCATTCCGCCGTATCCGAGCAGAATCATCGCGAAGAACGTAATATTCGTTCCAATCATTGATAACCAGAAATGCATCTTTCCAAGTGTCCGCTGATACATTCGACCAGTGTACAATGGGAACCAATAATAAATGCCGGCGAAGCCAGCAAATGCGATTGCACCCATGACGATATAGTGGAAATGCCCGACCACATAGTATGTCGCGTGTAGGACAAGGTCAACTGGGATTGAGGCAAGGAATACACCAGTCACGCCACCGAGAATGAAGTTTGAAACAAACCCGACTGAGAATAACATCGGCGTTGTCAATCTGATACTTCCATTCCACATCGTGGTGATCCAATTGAACGTCTTCACCGCACTTGGAACGGCAATTGCGAGTGAGACAGCCATAAATGATGCGCGAAGGCGAGGGTCAAGACCTGTAGCGAACATGTGGTGTGCCCATACACCAAATGAGAGTACTCCAATTGCTAGTGTTGAGTACACAACAAATTTGAATCCAAACAGGCGTCGACCTGAGAATCGCGGAAGAATGAGGCTAATGATCCCCATCGGTGGAAGCACGAGGATGTACACCTCAGGGTGTCCAAAGAACCAGAATAGATGCTGCCAGAGAATAGCACCACCTTCACCGGCAAAGAACGCAGTCCCGAAGTTTCGATCAAAAAGCAACATCATAATTGCACTGCCAAGAAGCGGGAATGCAAACAGAATCAATCCTGATTGCGTGAGGATTGTCCATGAGAAAATATCGAGATTTGCCCATGAGACATTCTCGCCACGTTCGGTGAAGATTGTTGCAATGAAATTAATCGCTCCCATTGTTGCGGAAACACCTGAAAGATGCAATCCGAGCAACATCAGATCAACACCAGCGTTGGCTTGATTACCCATTCCCTCACCGACTGATAGCGGCGCATACATGGTCCATCCTGTCTGCGCTGGAATGACTTCAGGAATCGGGAAGAATCCTGCCCAGATCAATAATGCGGCAGGCGGTAGCAGCCAGAATGCAATCGCGTTAATCCGTGGAAACGCCATGTCGTCGGCACCAATAAGCAGCGGAATAAGATAATTAGAGAACGCTGCGATAATTGGGGTTCCGAAAAGGAACAACATCGTAATTCCGTGGCTGGTTAGTAGTGAATTATAAAATGTGTTTGAGATGAGGGTCATCCCAGGGTCTGCGAGTTCGATTCGCATCAAGACGACCATCAACCCGCCAACAGCAAATGCCGTTAATCCAAAGGCACCGTAAAGAAGTCCAATATCTTTGTGATCAACAGTTGTCAGCCATCGGATGATTCCAGATGGCTTTTCTTCTGAAATATAATTATCATTTTGTCCGTAGCCACCGCCACCACCTGCAATGGGCGTATATGAACGCCAGTTTTCGATCCGCGCAAGCCACGCGGTAACGCCAATGAGGAAAATCCCCATTAGAGCCGTCAACACCAGTTGTCCAGTGACCTCCATAGGGTGACCCAGGAAGCCAGGCATTATGAAAGATTCGGGATAGCCGGAAGTGATGTTATAGAATCGAAGCTAAACGTGTGTATATATCTCTTAGATGAACCGATCAGATATGAGTAGCGTCGGACAGAGTAAACTGAATCACAGCCGTGACAGAATATATCTAAGGAATGAGCCCGGCGTTACGATGTATCTTGAGCTGTGCTTGGATCCAATTCCGCTTCGGCGACTGCATCAGGTGCTTGCTCCGATGGTGAGCTCGCGGATTCAAGTTCGGCATCTGCATTAACCTCTTTTGAGTTTTCTGGAGCCCTTTCAACTGGCTCGGCGTCAGCCATACTAGCTTGTCCGGGGAGGTATTGATCAACGTTCTCTTCACTATTAACGATCGCCCGTCCAGCGATGTAGGTCAATACTGCAAGTAAGACAAATGGAATAATCAATAATCCAAACTGAACGGCGGTAGTCAGTGGGTCGGTCTCAAATGGGCTCATGAAGACATAAGCAACGACAAAGAACGCGATGATCACCAGAGGGATGATATTAACCGTGAGGTCCAGTAATGTATCTTGATCAAATAGCTTCGCGACCATATCTAATTGATATGGTGAGAGAATCAAATAGTTTATCGGTTTCTCATCGGCAGATTTCTGGGCTGAGTATAATTATCAAGATAAATTCTGGTATTAGGATCAGATGTCGAAGTATAGCTAGTAGCTATTAGTTATTAGCTAGTAGTGTCTCTGTTTTTTACTTGCTAAATGGATCGAAAAATTACCCTCGCTGTCATAATCGATACGGATCGCACTCCGATACTCAGTATGTTGGTTCGACATCGCGGGCAAAAAGTTCTCCAGCGATAGCGGCAGCAACAAGGATGGTTGCGGCAGCAAGAATGGCTGTTCCACGGTCTGGGAGATCAAGCGTGGTGAATACAAAACTGAGACCAAGCACAACGAGTATAGCTGCGACTCCAGCCATACCACGCCATGCCGTCTGTGCATAGCCTGATTCGGCTGCCATTCCAGCTGCACTGCCACCGAATAATAATAGTCCTCCGACAGCGACGGGAAATAATCCAAATAAAATCCCAAGTTCAGAGAGAGGAATACCCAGAGCAACAAATAATGGCCATGGGCTTGCTTTCCGGTACTGTTCGGAGAGTCCCGGTGTATCTTCCATGCTGCTACGTAGATACGGCAGAGTACAAAGTGCTTCCCTTCGAACTGATATATCAGTCTTTACACGATCTTCTTAAAATAGTTGATACTCATACGCTTTTGACACACTCGACATTAGTGATAATTATTAGCTCTATCAGGTGATCAGCTGGGGATCACCGTGACTCGTGATGTGTACATCATCACCTTCTGACATTCATATTCTACAGACGGCAAGATGGTGAGGATGTCACTGTGTAAGTACGCCACGACGGACCAGAAATCGAGTTACAGACTCAATCTCAACCGGACTTCCAATAATACAACAGTCATCATCACCTGTCACGACAGTAATGACGAACTGCTCATTTAGTGACTCTCGGAATTCGGCAACGGTTTCACACGGAAGACATAGCTGGGTGCTGTCTCGGTAGGTAGCTGGCGTACTCATCCTCAAATCCTATATATCATAATTAGATGTGTGGAATATAATCTTATCGGAATTATATCAGACGGAGGGTTGAGTCTAGAAAGCACACATTTTTCGATACCGACAATCGAAATAGCGTTGATGGGACTGGAGGACGAGATTGAGGACCTCCGTGAGGAGATCGCTAACACGCCGTACAATAAGTCGACCGAAGAGCACATTGGTCGATTAAAAGCGAAGCTTGCGGAAAAGAAGGAGAAACTCGAACAACAGTCCTCAAGTGGCGGCGGTTATGGGTATGCAGTTGAGAAAACGGGCGATGTAACCGTTGCACTTGTTGGATTCCCGAGTGTCGGAAAGTCAACGCTCATAAACTCAATGACGAATGCTGATAGTGAAGTTGGGGCATATGAGTTCACAACACTCGATGTCAACCCAGGGATGTTGCAGTATAATGGGGCAAACATTCAGATGCTCGATGTTCCAGGGCTTATTGAGGGCGCTGCCGGTGGACGAGGAGGTGGAAAAGAGGTGCTATCAGTTGTACGTACGGCAGATCTTGTTGTGTTTATGCTTTCAGTGTTCGAAATTGAACGATATGAGCGCTTAAGCCAGGAGTTGTACAATAATAAGATCCGACTTGACACGACACCTCCAAGCGTCTCAATCGGGCGGCGTGGAAAGGGTGGGATCCAGGTAACCAGGGCAGATGATGTCTCGATCGATGAGGATACTATTTCATCTGTTCTTCGTGAACATGGGTATGCCAATGCAACCGTGACTGTTCGTGGAGATGTTTCAATTGACGAACTCATCGATGCAATCATGGATAATCGGGTGTATCTCCCCTCAATCGTCACCGTGAATAAAGCAGATCTGATCGATCGTGAATATCTGCCAACGGTGAAGTCAGACCTTCGTGATGTCGGTGTTGATCCTGAAGAGGCGATATTCATCAGCGCTGAAGCCAATAAAGGGCTTGATGCACTCAAGTCGAAAATGTGGGATGCGCTGGAGTTGATTCGTGTCTATATGGACAAGCCTGGTCGTGGCATCGATTATGAGGAACCGCTCGTGTTACGTCAGGGTGAAAATACCGTTGAAGATGCACTCAACAGACTTGGTGGAACACTCAATGAGCGCTTTCGGTTCGCGCGGGTCACAGGAGTGAGTGCCAAGCATGACGAACAACAGGTCGGGCGTGATCATGAACTCGCGGATGAGGATGTACTGCGAGTTGTGGCACGAAAATAATGGAAAGATGGCATGAAGTTATTCTGAAATCCCAGTTTTATGTTTGATACTTCAGCAATCAAGACCGCGCGTGACCGACACTGGGTTGCACCACTAGTCATACTCGCGCTGGTGGCGCTTCCATGGTCGATTCAGATATTCGATGCTCGTGATGCAACCTTCCTGTTTGCGTGGGGACTTGTGAACACAAATCCGCCGATGGTAACACCACTACCAGATTTCTTATTAGTTTATACACAGGGATTGCCCAAATATATCCTAGCATGGCCACTTTCGGTACTTGCATACGCTGGCACGCTCACCAGTGCAGTTAGTGGTGTGATTTTCGATCGAGAGGATCCGCGTGTTACCGGTGGATTATTATTGATTATGGCAGTCGCGCAACTTCGACTGGCATGGGGATTCTCATTTCAGCCGTATCGGACAGCATGGCCAATCGCAAGCGCATGTTGTCTACTCATTGCATGGTGGTTTTACTGGCCGCGTGTACGCACACGAGAACGTGGATATTCACTCGATGATTCTGCTGAGTAGCCAATTGGTGTTCTGATCAAGTGTATATATTAACATATGTATTGATCCTCAACAGAGGATAGTAGATAATCTGATTTCGGCCTGAGAGTATATACCTGCACACCTGTGGGGATATATCCAGCAGAGAACGAGGACTTGACTAGACATTATCTATGCGACCAATGGCGCGGCTAACTGCACATATTCGACGAATGATACCTACTATGAGTTACGGTCGGTACTCTTTTCGACACTCCGGTCAACAAATCAGATATGGCTGACGTAATTGACCATGTAATGATTCGTGTCGAAGACCTTGAAGCCTCACTTGAATGGTATCAGACGCATCTTAATTACGAGGAGAAGGATCGCTGGGAGGCAGATACATTCACGAATGTCTATCTTGGACCCGCAGAAATGCATGACGACGAAGCGATGCTTGAGATCACCTATAATCACGATGACCGAAGCTATGAGATGGGTGACGGCTGGGGTCATATTGCTGTTCGCGTCCCGAATGGCGAACTTGAGGCTGCATATCAGCAATTAATGGACGAAGGTGTCGAGGATTACCGCGATCCAGAGTCCTGCAATGGCCGGTATGCGTTTGTCAAGGATCCAGATGGGCATGAAATTGAGATTGTCAAGCGTGACCCTGATGAGGGACCGATGTGGGGCATTGATCATACGATGATCCGGGTTGAAGACGCTGATGAGGCACTTGGATTCTGGACACGGAAGTTCGAATATGAACACACCGGACGTTGGGAGTCTGATACGTTCGCAAATTACTTTATGAAGCCCGAGGGGGCATCCGACGCTGCGATGGCTGTCGAACTGACGTATAATTATGACGGCCGGAGCTATGACCTTGGTGACTCATGGGGACATCTCTGTGTCCGTGCTGATGATCTTCAAACAGACTGGGCGACACTCATGCAGCGCGATGCTGAGAATTATCGTGATCCTGAATCGTGTAATCACCGATATGCGTTCACCACAGATCAGGACGGTCACGAGATCGAGATTCTTGAAGCAAGCTAAATTGAATCAATAGACGTCGGCTATCCACGCCCAATAATAAGGGATTTATTTACTACCCACATTTATCCGCTTATGCCTGGCGTGTTCTCTGACGTGCTCGCGTGGGTCGTCATTATAACGTTCGCCGCCGGGACGCTATCTAGAGGACGCAACGACCGTGTTGGTAGAACATTGACTGTTACTGCCTGGGTCGGATTTGCAGTCTTTTGGATGCAACTCGTCCCACATTTTGCGTTTACTCATAAGAGCTATGTCGAAGGGATTCTCTCAGTTGCGGCTGTGCCGGCATCATTATATACTGGATTACTCCTTTGGCGAGGACGCGATTCGCTTTTTATTCTTTCACGAGCGGTTGCTGCGATGGGGTTGATCTATCTCCCATTCGAGACGATTCCTGCAATTATGGCGTTTGGGGTTTCATTTCCTGCACCCCGCGGCATGCTGATGGAGATAGTCGCCGCCCAGACTGGAATGTTGGTGAGTGCATTCGGGTATGAACCAGCGATGATTGTTGGTGAACAAGGCTATTTGAATACGTTCCAGTTCTTCGATGGGGAGCATGAGTTGACTGTCTCGGTTGTTCTCGCCTGCACTGGATTAGGGAGTATCGCGATTTTCGGTGGATTGATAGCTGCAGTTGAGGCACCACTTCGGCGGAAAATGAAAGCGATGACTGTTGCTGTGCCGATTATCTATGCATTGAATATACTTCGAACGACGTTCATCACGATTGCCTTCGGCAAGCAGCACATGCAGTGGTTTGTTCAAGAAATACTATTTTTATTCGGCTCGTCCGACCCGTACATGGTTTCATTCTTTATCTCTGATCGGATCATTAGCCAACTACTTGCGGTTGCTGTTCTTGTTGGAATTACCTATCTTGTTGTTCGTGAGCTGCCTGAGCTACTGACAGTGATTGAGGATGTATTGTATATGCTCACTGGGGATGAATACAATCTTGCTCAAGAACTTGGACTTCAGCGTGAGAGTGTTTGACATGCACTACGCCTACAGGTACCGACTCCACTGCACCCGACCGACAGCCAGCGGGAGAGGCTGAACTATTGCAGAGATACCTGTCGGCAACTGTACAATCACGCGCTCAACGAGTTCGAGCAGATACACAACTCAGCATCAGCAGGAACGCTCAACCAGCGAGTCAGACAGGTCCGTGACCAGCTTCCAGACCTCAAAGACTGGTGGGCTGAACTCACCGACTCCGAGTTGTACTCGACTGTTGCACAGGCTGCTGTGATGCGCATCGAGGACAGTGTGAAATCCCTCAGTGAACTCAAACGGAACGGGTAAACGTTGGAAGTCTCAATTAGAAAGTGCCAAGCGAGTTCAGGAGCTTCATTTACGTACAGTCTGGCTTCGAGTTCGACAACAAGAACGGTCAGACTGTTCTTTCACTCTCATTTTCGAAACTCGCTGATATTCCAATCACCATTCACCGTGAAATTCCCGATGATGTGTCCGTCAAAGAGGTTTGTATTAAGAAAGAGCGGACAGGTGAATGGTACGCTTCTTTCGCTGTTGAGGGCAAACAAGAAACACCAAAGCCTGAGAACCCAGACCGTTGTATTGGCATTGACGTTGGGATTCTCAAGTACGCTCACGACACGGACGGGCGTGCTGTTGGTTCTCTTGACCTCGAAAATGGGCGAGAGCGCCTCAAGCGTGAGCAACGGTCGCTCTCACGAAAACAGCAGGGTTCGAACAACTGGGAGAAACACCGGCTGAGAGTAGCCGAGTATCACCAGCAACTCAGACGGAAGCGGCGAGACTTCCTGCACAAGCTCTCGAACTACTACGCCACCGAATATGACTTGGTAGCTGTTGAGGATTTGAACGTGAAGTCGATGCTGGAGTCGTCTGGCAATAGCCAGAACAGAACACAGCATCAGCAGCGTGGAATACGTTCACCACACTGCTTGAATACAAGTGCAAGCGCGAAGGGACGCATTTTGTAGAAGTAGAGCCAGCGGGCACTACTAAAGAGTGTGCTTCGTGTGGTGTTGAGCCGGATAAGCCGTTGTGGGTTCGTAAACACTCGTGTCCAGCATGTGGGTTCGAGATGGATAGAGACGCGAATGCGGCGCTCAATATTCTGTCTCGCGGATTTGAAAGTCTAGGACTAGGACTGGGGCAGTCCGAAGATACAACGCCTGTGGAGACCGCGCTTCCTATGTTCACCTCATCGGGTTGTTCTGATGTTGTGGATGGGATGGAAAGCGCGTCATCGAAACAGGAAGCCCCACCCTCAAGGAGCCAGCTACTGCTGGCGAGTAGGGTGGGGTAGTTCACCTGATACTTTCTAATATATCACACAGTAATTTGAGGCAAAGTTGTGAGTGAATTCTGAGGGGTGATATGGTAGAGAGTGGGACTAGCGTCACTGGGTACTCGTAGTGAAAACGATCATCGAGGTTCAGTCGTGTCAAGTAGATCTGCTGGTGCATCAGCCAATGCATCAAGTGCTTCTATCTCAAGATGGTGTAACTCACCGGGGATCACGAGCAAATGGAGCGGGTCACCGAAGTCGTTCTCAGCAAGTTCGGAGAGTCGATTGGCACGGACAGTCGGGTCTGGGCTCCCGGCGCGAGCAACAACGACAGCAAGCACATCCTGGAAATCCGAAGCCAACATCGCAGCGGCATCGCTTGCACGTAAGTATTCTTCACGCTCGGCTTTGATATCGAGATATACGATGGTATGGAGTCCACGTTTGCGGTTCGCTACGATTGAATCAGTCACACTCGTTGGGACGCCGTCTGCCCCATGTGCGTATGGGAATGGGAGTGTGACAGACTTGCCGAAGCGATAGTTCTGGAGTCCTGTGAGTCCACTTGCTGCTGTTTGGGCGGTCACACCATGAATAATGCGAGTGTCAATACCACGGTCAATCGCCCGCAATCGAAGGTCCGTATGTGTCGTTGAGATCATCGTATCACCCGCTGTCAAAAACGCCACATCTTCAGATTGAGCCTTCGTGAGAATGTCTTCTGGGTGCTGTTCAACACCCTCACGATCGCGTATGTCAATGGTGATATTATGAGTTGTCTCAAGTTCTGAGATAGTTGCATCAACAAGATAGCTTGTGTAGAACTCAGCCGCAACATAGTCAGCGGCTTGCAATGCATCACGTCCAGCAATACTGATAGAGCGTTCGTCGTATAATCCAAGACCAATGAATGTGAGCATACTATATGAAATCCTTCTGTTGTAGTTCAGTCGCTCATGAGTGAATTGTTACTCATCGTCAGTTGAGCCAAGATCGAGGTTCATATCCTCGGCAACAACGTTCGCGAGTTCATTTGCAATACGTGGGGCTACCTGAGCGACATCGTCACCGTCGTGTTGATTTTCATTGTGACGGTCAAGTGTCTCACGGAGGTCTGAAATTGGAACGCGAGTGTCTGTGCCACAGTCCTCACAGACGATTGGAACAGTTGGGTCGTCATCACTCATACGCCGACAGTCGGTACAGATGGATAAAATGGACCCGGTTCTATGTAGCCTATACTCTTGGATTGGTGCTATGAGAATCTGAGTATCTCATGATCATGTGATAGTCGTATCATTCCTTATTTTATTTTTAGCTATCTGAGGAAACGTCGGCATAGAGTTTGGTAACGCCACACTCCGGACAGAGGAAGGCATGAAGTGGATTTTGCGATCCAATCCCGAGACGACTGAGCATACCATCATCTCTGTCCGTTTCAACATACAGGTTACTGATTCCTTCTGCGGATACTCGTGTCTTTTCCATTTGAACATCACAGTCTGGACAACGACGCTCATCCATTGATATCAATGAATTATTGAGTGATGTATAAAGGGATATGTTGAAGATTGCATATTTAGAAACAGACGTACTATACACCAGTGTATTGACTAACAACAATCGATCTCGCGACGAGAATAGTGCCAACGGTGGTATTTGCGATTGTGAATGTGGACTCAGATGAGTAATAACAAAAGCAAAACCAGCAGTACTAACGGCAGATATTGAGTAAGTTGAACAAAGAGACATGACAGAGACACCTCAGGACTCAGTCGAGGCGACATACGATACTATCGCCAAACACTTTGCGGCGACACGTGAGTACGCATGGCCGGAAGTGGAGTCATTCTGTGCTTCACAACAGCAGAGCTCCACCGATAGCAAGGAGATTGGACTTGATCTTGGCTGCGGAAACGGACGGCATGTCGAGACACTCTCTGAGAAGATGTCACTCGATAGTATAGTTGGGATTGATCTCAGTCAAGGATTACTTCAGACAGCACGGACGCGGGCGACAAATCGAGGATTCATAGATAATCTTGAACTTATTCACGGTGATGCTGGGTCAATCCCACTGCAGTCAAATACCGTCTCGATTGCGGTATACGTTGCAACACTGCATCATCTTCAACCACGTGATCAGCGGGTAGCGAGTCTTTCTGAGGTAGCTCGAGTGCTTGAATCCAACGGGCAGGCATTAATTAGTGCATGGTCAACCGAACATGATCGATTTGATCGCGACAGAGGATTCGATACAACCGTCGAGTGGACACTTCGTGATGGTACGTCTGTCCCTCGATACTATCATATCTACGACCCAGATGAGTTTCGTTCTGATCTCAATACAAGTGCGTTGTCAGTCATTGAGACAGAAATATCGAGTGGGAACTGTTATGCAGTGGTTGAAGATAATCGATGATATATCATCGCTGGCTGTTACTCAATAGTTCACAAATATCATATTGAGAGAATAATATCAGTCATTAAACATTTCTATTATCTTCACTCGATGAACACTCATTATGAGTAATAGTAGGTCTGAAATCTCGTATTTCTCCATTTATCAATAATTCAGGTGGTTTGTGTCGTCAGTGCAGATTTCGATTCTGGACATCCAACAGTCATCGAGAAAGGAACGACCGGATCGCTGGAATATAAATTGCCGAATAGTGGTATGGTGCCGGTAGTAACATATATGTAACTAGGAAGTGATGCTATTGGAGTGCAATCAAAACAGCTCTATGTAAGCGGGTAGTCAGTAGAAGTCATAACAGTAAGGTTATCTGCGCGCCAGAAACTGGCGTTTATTATCGTTTTATTAGAGAATACCGATACCTCGCGTTACTTCCAATACCTGTCATCGATTCCGCGTATCAACTACATCCATGGATCCCGATTATTATGATTGATTTAGCTGTTTGTATTCCATTCTACATATTCGGCAGGATACTATCTGATGATGGAAGACCGCGTTCGCGTTCACGGGATGGGATTTCTACGTTCCAGCGTATCCCCAATAAATATAGTTAATTTGACAATGATTATTTCTTAATCAGTCGCTCAGCTACACGATTACACACCACACCAAATCAGATATTATTACACAGCCACATAATGGATTCTGCATTCCACATCCGTCTCCGACCAGTGCTGAGCGAATAGATAGTTGCTGTTTTCTTCCTCATGCTTCCCTCGCTGCGGTTGGTGGTATATGACATACACCGCGTATGAGAATCCTGGAACGACGATTAAAATCGAGCAGGTGTCTTCATGGGAAGCTAGTGGAACGTATACCACAGCTGCGCGAGTTACCGAACCGAATCTATTGTATTCCGTTAGAACGACACTGCAAGGCGGTCCAGCGTACTTCATAACAGCAAGTTCAATTATTGATGGAGAATTTCAATTTAGATATGACGCAACTGATGATGGGTCAGTAACGATGACCGCCGAACAGACATTGGTGCTTCGATCAGTCGGTGAGGACGGAGAAGAGACAATCGAGTACTGGCGGACGACCAGTACAATAGGTCAACAGCGTGTGCGTGAAATTAGTCCGCGAGACCATGACAACATTATTTGAGTGGAACGTCAGTGAACAATATCTCCGTGTAGAGAACATCTCGGAGCGGCTTAATGATTCACCTGATTCGACACGGTTACTTGTAGTATCAACGGTTAAAACAGACGGAGCGATCGATAATCAACCAGTTACGGAAGCAGCACAGTACCGTCTACCGATTGAGGTTGATGAGGCAGTGTTCGAACCCGCCAGTATGCAGGGGTCAGCCCTCTCAGATTCAACAACGAGACAGATTACTAGACAACAAACATATGTACCACTCTGGCGTCTTGGCGGTCCGACTACCATCATCTTTGATCTACTTGGATTGATAGGTATTACATATGTCCAAGTTGGAACAGAACTGCTCAGTATCTCAGATGCAGAAAGAAGCTTTGTGACATTTCAAACTGAACGAAATAGAAATCGGAACGCCATCGAGCGAATTTTTCGAGAATTTAAGTATCGGACGTCGTCGTTCAACAACTGTTTCAGTCACGCACAGCCTGAAACATTTGAGCAACTTGGGGGCAACGGTGAGTAAGCAATCGTCAGACGACGACAGCGAACAAGAGGATTCTATCCCAATGATTAGAATTCGGTCATGCGCTTGCTGAAAGTGCAGCGGTCGTTATTCTCTTACTCTTGGCAATCACCGCTGTCGGCGGATATCTCACATACACTACGCATGTTGAACCAGGTGTGACAGAAGAGCAACAAACGGTTTCAACTTGGTCACGCACGGCGACATTCGCACATGGAGCGACAGTTACAGGTGAAAACCCGGTTTATGACCTTGGAAGACGGTTATCTGAGCAGCGTGCATACTTCCCACGAATCCAGCGTGTCGTCTCAGGAGAGTATGACGTGAGTTATGATGCCAGTTCTGAGGGATCAACAGAAGTACGAACTGAACTCCAATTACTCGTGCAGGGTCAAAGTGATCAGACAGTTCTTTGGGGATCTTCGAGCGCACTCAGTGAAACTACTGTCACCGACGTTACTCCAGGCTCAACGACAACTGTCGAGTATCAATTCAACATCAATCAAACGCGTCTTCAAATTGAACAGGTCGAAGAAACGTTTGGTGACGTACCGGGTGAGCTAGTTATTATTATCCGTGCAAATACACAGATCATGAGTGACGTGAACGGTTGTGTAATTGATAGACAATACACTGATTATCTTCGACTCATCCCTGATCGTAATGCGTTTCGAGTTCGTGATCCAGGTGAACTGACAAACAGCACAACCCGGACACAGACAATTCAGGCACAGCGAGAATATTCAACATTCAGACGAATTGGTGGACTAGCACTCACTGGTGGTGGCGTTATTTTTGCTCTATCATTTGGATTCGCGCGATACCGGCAATTAATCGAACCAACAGACAACGAACTTGATACAGTTCCAAAGATATGTATGGTGGGTGGCTCTCGGAAGGAACGCTCACGGACTCGATTAAGCCGGATGGTACTGACATCGTTGAACTACAAACATTAATTGATCTTGTCGACGTCGCTGCAGATACCGGTGGACGTGTATTATCTGATCCAACTCAAGACTGCTACACAACACCGGGCGAGCAGTATAACTACGTCTGTTGGCCGCCAATACATGCATACGATGACGCAACGGTCGCCGATGAAGAAACTCCTGATGAAGAGCCGCCTCAGACCTCTCAGTCGAAGACTGGTGAACAACAAAGTAACGATTCATCGGCTCATATAGCTGATGATAGCAGTACTGATACGGTAGACACAACGGGAGAGGAGAATGAAAATAAAGCTGAAAATGGAATACTCAGCTTAGTCCGATCGCGATTGAGTGGGTCGCGTGGCGGTGATCATGAAGAAGGTGATGGCGAGACGCATGATCAGAGTGATACTACTGTAAATGCTGACACCGACAGAGATGCATCCAAGGATATATTATCATCATCTGCTGAAACATCACAGCATAGCCAGGATTTCACAGATGTTAGCCCTAAGCTTACAGACAGCGCAGAAAACAACGACGAGGACGAACCACCAGCCAATGAGGGACAAACAAGAGCTGACAAGGATGATACAACAGGAGAAAATGAGGATGCCGAAGACGGTACTGCCGAGAACATATCAGGGTGACGTAGAAGCATTTTAATCTACAATGTTGTCCGTCATTGTATGAATAGCACACATGTGCTCTGAGTTTAAGTTCATCCAGTCCATACAATAATATGAATGAGTACCAGTGATGACGTATCCGATTATGAAGTCGTTGTCGTAGGAGGCGGACCGGCGGGTCTCCAATCAGCGCTGTATACGACGCGATTAGGTCATGATACCGCACTTGTTGACCGTGGTGGTGGTCGTGCGGCAATGATGCTTGATACTCACAATGTTATTGGTGTGACCGAAGACACCTCCGGTAATGAATTCCTTGCGACTGGGACTGAACAAGTCGAGTCATATGGTGGGGATGTGGTTCGTGATCTCATCACTGATATTGAACAGACTGATGACGGTCGATTCTATCTTGAAGGGAACTCGAATGCATTCCGTGCTGACCGAGTTGTCCTTGGCGTCGGATTTAGTGACAAACACCCTGAGCCACCGGTGCCACGCACAGGCAAAGGTCTACACTACTGTCTTCATTGCGATGCATACATGTTCGTCGATCGACCTGTCTATGTGATGGGTACCGGTGAAGCAACTGCACACGTTGCGATGATCATGCTCAATTTCACTGATGATGTAGATGTGTTACTTCGTGGTGATGAACCGGAATGGAGCGATGAAACCGACGAACAACTACGAGCACACCCGATCGATATTGTTGACTCTGATATTGATGGAATGAATAAAAGCGATAACGGGTGGTTGGAATCATTCGAGTTCGAAGACGGGAGTATTCGTCAGTATCGCGGTGGATTCGCGATGTATGGCTCCGATTACAATACGGCATTATTCGAAACAGTCGGTTGTGAACTTGATGATGATGGAACGGTCATTGTCGATGAGAGCATGGAAACGACCGTTGACGGTGTGTATGCAGTCGGCGATATTACCGATGGTCACAATCAGATTCCTGTTGCAATGGGCAAAGGCGCACAAGCAGGAATCGATATTCACTATCAACTCCGTGAGTTCCCACGTGATCTTGATGAGATCCGTGCTGAGGGTCCGGTCACAGAGACAGAGGTCCCAGGCGTGAGTGATCGTGTTCGAGATGCAGCCGCATCATTTGAAGAAGCACAAGCACCGCCGATTGAGGCACCAACACCAGAGGCTACCGCTGATGCCGAAGCTATCGAGCCACCGAGCGACGACTAACTGAGCGTCTTTTCTAGTTATCGCTAGCGTTTCTGTATTTTATTTACTGATATCGCAACCTGTAGTGATTGTAATATAACCAATAAAATCCAAGATTGAGTTCTCAACCCGAATGAATTCGATACACTGTGTCGAAATAAGAGCGATAAAAAGAAACATCCTTATTCCAGGCACCAATTCATTCTACTGTAACGTCATACACGTGGCGTGACACGACAACATGCGCTGGTGGTCTAGTGGTATGACCTGAGCCTTCCAAGCTCATGACCCGGGTTCAAATCCCGGCCGGCGCATACATCATATCTTTTCACTGGATTCGGGATAATTGCCATCACAGATATGGATTAGAATCATCCTCGATATGATATCACTAAGATCGCTGGATGGATGATCTAGAGTGAACGGCATATGCTCTATATGAAGACATCAGGCGATACGCATGAATAATGAGTGATGAATGTAGTGTGAATAGCGGACGACAGGGTTGCTCAGCGTTCCAATACAGGGAGTCTCAGTTGCCTTCTCCACCCCGCGGCCCTTCGAGCGACGAACGTTCACCGGTTCGCTGCTCGCTTCCGCGCCTGACGGGATGCCGGCGACGAACCGCATCGGACTGACCCTGCGGTTAGCGTCAACGGACCGCCGTCCCCGAAGGACGAGGTTTCTTAGTTGGCTCCTGAGGCCTGCATTAGTCTACCGAACGCACCCGGGTTTGGTCCCCACTTAAGACCTAAATCGTGGGTAAAAGAGCAGGGCCTAACTGCCCAACCTAGTCCATAAAATCGTATACGAGGTGGATATAAGGAACTTTCGACTCAAATATCGACCGACGGCGGCGACATTGGTAATACTAAGCTTGTTTCGAATACATAGGATCCGCATCAGGACCTCACTCATGACAGTGCTGAGGATATTCTAAATGTCAGGCATGCACGGATGAGTTCAGCGTGTCTTTCTGATCATATTGATATTGAGATGGACATTATATAGATGATTAGCGAAGAACAGCAGTCGCATAGCCACTTCCAGCGAGTGCTGTTGTGCTCGCAAGTCCAATAATGACCCAGCGATGATTCACAATCCACGCATACTCACTCGGAAACCCATACAACAATGTCGATGTGATCGAAACCGCCCAAAGAATGCCAAATCCGACCATCGTAATCCCAGATACCAATGTTATACCAGCAACAGTCACTGGGTCAGTCCGACCTTGCTTACCGGCTAGAAATACAACAACATTGAGTAGTGCTAGAAAGCCAACGACAGAGATGCCGAATGGACCAGCGGCATAGTAATCTCCAACACTCCCCCCTGGAGTAGTGATGATCACTGCCGGAGTAAAGACTGCCCCGGCAAGAATAAGACAGCTAAATGCGCCGATGGTCGGCATAGTGGATTTAAGACGCATATCGGCTGTGTGACCGACATATGTGTAAACGCTTCGAGATAATACAAAAAGTCATCATAATAAATCGAGTTGAGGAGAGATTCACCCACAACGTGAGTAGGATAAAATAAATTAACAGGAGTATGCTCCAAACCACGACATAATGATGAGAGAACCAGCCAACGCTCGAAATGATAGTAGTGAGATTGGGTAAGAAACGTCACACAGAGGACAACGAATGTATGACCGCCGGTTCCGGTTGTAGCATGGAACGTGTGGCAGTTATGTTGTATGGCAGTCCATTGCTTCCGATGCACCAGCATTAACATTGCTTGTTGGTGGTGAGAAGATGACACATCGCACAACTGCTGAGGCAACAGATGTGATTGCACCACTAACATCCTGTTGAATAGAAACATGGAGTAACACTTCCATCATTCGCTGGTCTAACGGCTTGGTTGTATCTTGAAATGTATGACGCACCTCGAGACTCACTTGGCAAGGTGGCAGTCAAAAACTATCGCAACGGTGTCGATAATCCACACGCGTAGTTTCGTGAAAAGGTTCATCTTGAGACAGTTTTTGAATCGTCGATTGTTGCCGACCCCCTCCGTCTGTACGACTTTTGTCCAATTACCGAGGGATCTGCTGGGTTATTATCCTGCCCAGGGTCGGTCGCCGAGGAGCACACCGACACATACGTTGTCGTAAGTGGGATCGGAGGTGCAACTGATACTGATACCCATGTTGTACATGAACGCGATGACCCGACAACGATGGGTGGTGTTGTTGACTCATCAAACGACGCGTATGAAATGGTTGAGATTACGTCTGAGGACGTTGATGTCGCCGAGTTACATGATATGTTCACTATTCTTGATTTTCTCCAACTAGAGGATCTCGGATTCTTTGAGAAAGGGACTGGCTGGAAAGCGGTTGGTGATGGAGTGACCACACATGGTGGTGCATTGCCAATCAACACGTCTAGCGGATTGAAATTAAAAGGACATCCACTCGGTGCCTCCGGGGTTGCACAGGTATATGAGATTTATCAACAGGTAACCGGCGATGCTGGAGCTCGACAACTTAAGACTGAAACTGGACTTGCATCTAATGGTGGTGGATTCGGGAACTGTGTGACAACAACAAGCTTAGAGGATGCACAGTGAGTGGTGAGAACGACGCTGATTCAGATGTAGACATGGATGCGATCAGCGCTGAGAGAGATCAATCAGAGTTGACAGCTGTCAAACACGCTGATGGGAGTCTGTAGTACCCTGAACACACGTTGGGGCTGGGTAATGAGCCGGTAGATACGGTTAATTTACTCGAGTGTACTGCAGAGGTAGTTACATGGACGAAAGCAACGGCAACACCACCTGGTGCTCGCGAGCCAAACGCTCTCACGATTGTCGAATTTGAGAGTGATGATGAGTCAGTACGGGCAATCGGGCAGGTGACGACAGCCGAAATAACGACTGGCGATCGCGTGGAGCCAGTCTACGTTTCAGAATTACGTGACGCGACTGCTGGGATCCGTGAACCATACTCACGGACATGTGGTGGGTATCGATTCAAGCCAACCTGAGTGGTGATAACTAAGATATACACAGTGAGTGGAATATATTATACTATCTAGACTAACTGATACTCCTCTGAATCGTGAAATCTTGTATATGGTGATCTACATCAGACCCAGAGTTCTGAGAAAGTAAACAGATATATCCGGTATATCAGCAAATAGTCTGTATAGAGACAATCGCTCACAAGTAGACTTTGGATCACTCAGCCTTCAGCATTCATTTAGGTTATATATTATCGCTGCTGTCGTCATCGTCATTATCACTCGCGGCGTCACTGTCGGCATCGGTGTCAATAAACCGCTCATCCGGGTCAACAGTATCCTTGATTGATGCTAGTTCTGACTCAACATCAACGTCAACTGAACCAGACTCAGAGTCAGATGAAGAGTTCTCATCCATTGTTGTTGAATCCGGATGAGTGGTGCTAGAAGGGTCGGTGTTTTTGTTACCATCATCCTCACGAGGACTGTCGACATTGATTGTTACAGCAGTATCGTTACGTTGAGTTCCATCGTCAGTAGTCGTTGTCGTGTCTCTGCTCTGCTGAGGCTCCTGTCTTGTTGTAGCATCCGGACGATTACGAGAAGTCCCACGATTTGTTCTCTCACGTCGGCGTTCAGATCCATTTTGAGCATCGCCAAGCCGGTCAGCAACCTCTGCGGAGAGATCACGTGCGTCAGCAAGCAGATCACGCGGGACGCGATCACTTGAGAGTGATTGGTCATTGTCAGCCGCGAGTGTCTCCTCTATTTCTGAAAGCGCGCGATCAAGCCCAGAGAGTGCTTCACGACCGACTGCCGAAACTGGGTCGCGACGAGGAGATTGCCCTCGCCTCTGTCTATTTTGTCTTCGGTTTTGCTGACTAAACGCCGATTGTTCAGGATCAACGAATCGAAGCACACCACGAAGTAACTCAAGTGATTCAATTGTTGTTTCAAGCACCGAAATCAGCGCCGGGAGCGTGTATTCCTCTGTAAATCGAAAGACATTGCCAATTGATGACTGTCCATCATCATCACCGCGGGTACTGTCTGTCTGCGGGGTGTCCGTTCTTCGGACCTGAGAGTCACGAGAGGTGTTGTTTCGATTCTGACCTGCCTGTGACGAGCGAGTTGATGATTCCTCATCATCTACCGCCTCTTCAAGTGCTGAAAGGGTTGCATTGAGATCATCAAGAAGCACAGCGAGGTCATCTGTGTCATCTTTATTCCTAGGCTTGCGATCCGACATATACCTGTATTAGCGTCCGAAGCGACAAAAACTTGCGCCGTCTGATACAATGGAATATATTCGACCACTCAGGTATCGTGAGGTTGTGGGACATCGTCGATAGTACATCGTTTAGCCACCAATGTCATCAGAAATTGATTATTCACTCCATTGGAAGTGATAGCAGTAGTATATCAATCACGTCGTGGGGCTTATCGAGACATATTTTTTAGGCTGACCAAAAGCGTTTAATCGCCCCGAATATCATAAGATGGTACATGAGTCAGTCGGAGTCACCGGACAGTAGTAGAGAACGAAACGAGGATGAGAATATTGAATCAGCAACTAACCGTGTGTCAGCACACCAAACGTCACCTGATCGATTCGTGTTTGCCGAAGATGGGTATGCTGATGCATGGATCGCGTGCGATGCGACACTCACCGAATCACTCGAGCGGTAGTCGATTGTGACAGTAAATAATTGATCTTTTGATTGATTTCTTAATTGGTTTCTTCAGCGTATACTCGTCACTACCCAGATAATAAAACAAGAGAATAAGTGTAGTATACGGTCACTCCAACGGTCGCTGAAGAGGTTTACAGAAGTATCGAAATGAATGCAGCTTACTGCATCGCTGATTCGACAACAAGTGTATCATCTTCGAGATAGTGTTCGATGTGGTGGGCAGCGTCTTCGACTTCGATAAGATTTTCTCTCAGCATGTGTGCTGTCGTTGGATCATTAAGCCGTTCTGCGAGTGCAACATGATCCCGAAGCATCTCAATCATGTCACCGTACATCTGCATATCGTTTGCGAGCGATGTCCGAATGTCGTAGACATTCTCATCCTCAGCTTCGACTGGTGATTGCTCTGAAATAGCTGATGGACTTGAGACCGGTGCACCACCGAGTGCTTGCGCACGTTCTGCAAGTTCATCAGCGAACTCCTCAGCCTCATCAGCAGCTTCGCCAAGGAATAAATGCAGATCACGGAATTCTGCACCCTCGACGTTCCAGTGATGCTTTTTGAGCTGATGATACAGCATTTGCGTTGCCGCAAGATCCGTATTCAGCGCATCAACTAATTGTGATGCACGTTCTGAATCAATTCGAAGTGCCTCACTACCCTCAACCTCGTCAGCTTGTAGTCGAACCGTCTGTTGCGTGCTCATTGTATATATATATTGGACTGCGACCAACTTAATGTTTTTGGCATCGATAAAATCATTTTCTGTTATCGAAACAAGTATCAATTTTATATCACTATTCAGTGCATATTTTCCGACAGATGTATCCCAATGATGTGTGTGCATTATTTCACTTCCTCTGTCGGCAACGGAGATGCTCACTTCGCTCAGTGTCGAGCCTGTTGATATTTCACGTAATTATGATCATCTACCATCAGTGCATGAGTTACCATCGCTCACGAGCACACCATTTGAGCGTGGTCCCGATCAGTCTGCTAGCGAGATTGATTCACAGATGCAGTCAATTGAGGGAAGTGCGTATGATCTCGATATCGACACACTTGCGACATTCAGTCCGGATTTGATCATCACTCAGGACACATGTGAAGCATGTGCTATTGATTCAACTGCTGTGCATGGGGCTGTTGCTGCCGCCATTGATGACAACGGATATGTCAACTACCCGGGTTTGCGATTCGTTGACACACTCGAAGTTATTGTTGGAGTATGTCGTCCAACAGCGTTTGATATACCTAATCTCTCGATTGCGAAGTCACTGGATGATGTGTAAAGACTGCGGACAGAAGGGAAACGCTCTTTTTGAGTACAAATAGATAACTCGATATATGAGTGATGAGGATGACGAAACAGTTACTGATGATACTCCCGACTCCAATGGGTCGATATCTGTGACACCTGAGAGTGTGATGAGTCGTCTTGATGATGTCGAGTCCACACTTGAGGCTGCTGAGACCGAATCAGCACTTGATGAAATTGAGACAACACTCACCGCAGTCACAGATGATCTTGAGGCGTCGACGCTCCCGAAGCCTGATAATGATGAAGAGGATCCGACTGATGAGCTTGAGAGTCGGATCGAAGATCTTGAGTCAGCACTCGATACCCAGCGCGGTCCATACGCAAGTGATATACTCGAACAGCTTGAGGAAGTCATGAAAACAATTGAGGAAACACGCTGGACTGCAACTGGCTTGAGCACGGTCACTGACGCTGTTGATGAAACACGTGAGGATATTGCTGAGACAATCTCAGGTTCAATCAGTGTCGAGACACCATCGGAGAACACAGACACGAGTGTCGATGAAGATGAGCATAGCAGTGATGGAGAGGTGGAACTCATTGCGCAGCTCAACGGTTGCGCGAGTGCGATTGCTGATGAGGGTCTTGATGCTGATGAGGATGCAGCGACGATTGAAGCATTGATTGAGACCGCCGAGACGATCAGTGAGAATCTTGAAAATGCTGAAGAATGGGATGATCTCGACGTAAATGAGAAGCTAATGGCTGAGGGATATTATGACGTGCTCGGACATTACAAGGACTTTCCACCGGAGTGGTCTGCACTCAAAGAGTGGGAAAGCAGAGGGCGCGTAGATATGATTCTTCTCGCCAAAGACAATCTTCAGTCGGAGTTCATGCAGAATCATTGTATGGACGCGCTTACTCGAATGGCTGATCCTGCCGCATTCGATGAAATGCATGAACTCGCACAGCGGCGTGAGGAAGCAGCTGTCAAAGCACTTGGTCGAATGGGGTCTGGAGCAACAGATGCTGTTGAGACGCTAAGAGAGTATATTGATGAAGACTCTGACCCAGGACTACAAAAGGTAACGTTCCAGGCGCTTGGTGAGATCGGCTCACCGGAGGCAACACAGCCGCTCGCGAACAAGCTCATGATGGAAAATGAAAATGTTAGACCATACGCTGCACGTGCACTCGGACTCATTGGAGATACGCGAGCTATCCAGCCACTTGGGAAAGCTCTTCACACCGACGAAAGCGATGATGTCCGTGCTGCTGCTGCGTGGGCGCTCCGACAGATTGGAACACAACGTGCGCTTCAAACAGCTGCAGAGCACATCGATGAGCGATCATATCTTATTCAACATGAAGCTAAACGGGCCGCAGATGCACTCGATACCGCCTCTGGCTGAGTGCCAACTGAGCCGCCAATCAGGTCTCCACGGCATCGGGCGAATATATGATCTCATCGATATAAAATGTACCATCACTCGACAGATATGAGCAGTGTGCCCACGGAGTCATTACTGCTGAGTTACTTTAAGAATGATCTGGATATCTATTTGAGAACTACTATCATAGGTCTCATGGTTGAATCTCAGTCTTGCCCTCACTCATACAGATAATATGTAAAACCTCGTGTCCATTTGCGGAAATGAGACCAGCACGTATCTACATACCGCCAAGCTATCGACGAATGCTACTACCTCATCATTACCTCTTAACATCCTCCTCCGCGCAAACGCGGAGAAATCCTGAGCGTGTTCATGAGGTAACATGTTCGAATGCGGCGGAGGGTGAGCGACTCAACACGACGAGCACGGAATAGCTACCGCGTGGTGTTGAGCTTCGATCAGTCACTCTGACAGGAATCCGCTGAAGTAACAGCACTCGTTCTTCCAGATGCACCGGATGCACCATTGAGTGCGATTTAATCAGCAAATGGGCGGATTCTGTTAGCGGGATACACGTATGCGTCACCAGATGTAACTGACGCGCTTCTCGCGGCTACAGATCCCGGGGTACGCGTCCAGATCTTGTTGAAGGGTTACCAGTTGGTGGACTCTCAACCGCACAACAGACCCAGCTTAATCGACTAAGTCATGATGGGATAGTGGTTCAATTACTCACTGGCACGCCGGCACGGTTTGCACATCATCCCCCGAAGTACGCCGTTATCGATAACACTGTTATTGTGCTTTCGGAAAACTAGAAACTAGCCGGGACCGGTGGTCACAATAGCTGTGGATGGGGAGTGCATGTTGATTCAGGTGGTACTGCAACCGAGCTAATATCTATTTTGAACACGACAGTACAGGCTATGATGTAGTCCTATGATCTCAAGCGCGGACAGATATTGTATTCGATGAGGTACTTCCGACGACCGGACAGTATCCAACATAGTTCGATGCAGAGATGATTACTGTCGATGAAGTTCGTGTCCTCACTGCGCCAGGTGCGGGTGAGGCTGTTCGAAATCGTATTGATACCCCACTGGAAAGGATATTGACGTTGTTAGCCCGCGAGTGAACATGCCAGGACCCTATTTTTATGTACTTGTTGATGCGACGAAACGTAGAATCCATGTACGATTGTTGCTCTCATGGGGATGGCATGATACTGATAAAGATCGCGCTGTCGTGAGTCGCACGTCTGAGTTGAATGCAACTGGACTTCCAATTCGTGCACAGATTGTTGACTCCGGTGATCACTTCGGGAAGATCCATGCAAAAGGTGCAATTACCGACGATCACGTCTCTCTTGTTGGAAGTCTTAATTGAAATGAGCATGCAGAAACTGAAAACCGCGAAGTCGTGCTCAAACTCATTGTGGATGACCCAGCAACATAATACAGTCGTGTTTTCGCAGCCGACTGGCAAGGGTATGAGCAAACTGATACGATATCTCGCAGAGGAGTCAATACTTGAGAAGAGCCGGAGTATGTACCGCTGATACTCGCACTATGTGCCTTTGCAACGGTCATTATCGCGGGATACGCATTGTACTCAGCTGTTCTCTCGGATCGTTGCTAGACTATTTATAAGTAGGTGCATGGATAACTCAAGCGTGATTAAGACAATATGTACAATATGCGAATAAAAGATAGTCGCTAGTTTAATCGAAATAATGGCATCACAAAATTAAGAAGAGTATCATGTATCGAATAATAAAAATGATACATCGTGACGATCGCATATACTCAATATTCAGATGAATCAGTTTACTCTGTATTGTGCAGCATACTAATTATTAATAAGTAGACGACTATACTACATATCTAAGTATAATACGGCTCTTTGATATCTGAACTGGTGAGTATCTATGATCAAGACAGTGAGCTATCGGTATCAGTGTGAGTCGTTCTGACAGAGAGTCTCAAAGAATAAAACTGAGTATGTATAAGTGACAACTTCTGGTTGTCGCGGTGATACGAACTCATGAGTAGCCGGATACTCATTGTATTGTGTGTGCTACTCCTCATTGTGACCTCAACATCGGGAGCGCCATTTTGGGTTGAGTGGCAGGCGCCGGAGTCCAATCTCGACGGAGAGACAGTGGAGGTGTCAAATGGTACGGTACGACTCAATGCAACGATTCGTGGGTCCGTTGACTACGTTGAGATTGAGCGGGAGTATAAAGATCAACAGACCGATGATCGTGACATATTCCGGGTGGAAAATCTCAAAAATCAAACGATACATGCAGGCACAAAAAATGTCACACAAGTACGAGTTCGGGCGTTTGGGAAGTCCAGAGGGATTGATGTTACTGAATTTGAATTAATAGTAAACGACGCAACAGCGCCTACGCTCAGAGAGTTCGATACGACGCGAATTGATAATACGACGATTGCTGTTGAGGGAGTCGTGTATGATGCAACCCAACCGCATTTCGTCCGATTTCAAGCGTCACCTGGACAAGAAATACTCAATGTTCGGAGATTAGATAACGGTCGCCAAACGCTGGGCGGGTTTAATATCCGTCGCACATCCGCCGAGTTTGAGCGCACGCTGACAATCCCACGCACTCAAAAAAATCTGACAATCACCCTTGAGGACCGGGCGGACAATACCCGCACGGTGACGGTGCCGATCAACAAGACTACAAGTGTAACCACACCGACCCCGAGTACCACACCTACTGCGTCTACATCTACAGATACGTCCCCGACAACAACAACTCTGACCGCCACGCCAGCAGCAACGACGATGATAGGGGAGTCGCAGACATCCACACCTACCTCGGCGTCGACGCCATCGGGTGAGACGAATCCCATACGGTTAGGATTGAACGCACTGTTGTTGATAACAGTGATTGTTGGAATAGGGGTATTGCTCCGGTGATTATTGATTCAGCGTGTCCGTGTCGCCAAACATGATATTTTTATTAACCCATTATTGGCATTCAGAGGTGCTGACAGGAGATTTGAACGGATTTCAGGCATATAACATCAATCGGTAAATCGAATAGTCAAGTTAAATCGAATTATGATTAGATATCAGTACTTGGTGGATTGACTGCAGCGCTGATATCGGACAACTCTGGGTCAGCAGTGTCGTCAAGCTCAGCAAAGATGCTGACGCTGTCG
>NZ_KE356561.1:2805947-2806909 GCF_000415985.1 Haloquadratum walsbyi J07HQW2 | reverse complement strand
GTTGACTCGGTGATCACTTTGGGGAAATATATGCAAAGGGTGCAATTATCGACGATCACGTCGCTCTTGTTGGGAGTCTTAATTGGAATGAGCATGCAGGAACCGAAAACCAAGAGATCGTACTCGAACTAATCGGAGATGACCCAACGACATACTATAATTGTGTCTTCGCAGCCGATTGGTAAAATATAAATAAACTGATACGAAATCCCGAAGGGGAGTCAATACTGGAGAAGAACCAGAGTATGTACCACTGACACTTGCACTGGGTGCCCTTGCAGCGGTCATTATCGCAGGATATGCACTGTACTCAGCCGTTCGCTTGGATCGTCGCTAAGATACTGATAAGTATATGACTAAACTGAGAATTGAGCCACTCGGAGGACATCTCATGATCTATCTCTGTTGAATATCGGTAGATTAGAATTTTATCAATTTTGGGGACTTAGGTATTTGAAATAAATAACGAGAGAGTGAGTATACTGTGATCATGACGAAACACAATCATATGGTTTGTAGGCAACATCAAATGAAATTGGAGTATCTCAAGCTCTCTCGATGACCACATCATCGGTCACTCGATACCGGCATGCAAGCTGGATATTATCGGCATCATCCTGTATTGAGACAGCGAGTCGAGTTTGCTCCTTTGTTGCTCGCTGCCCAATTGGTCCGCCCACGACACGGGCAGTGCAGGCTCCGAATGTCGAGTTGCCTCTGCAATTAAGTGCTCCTGTCACCCTACTATGCGGTGGCATCGCATCATTGAGCAAGACTGCTCGAAGTGTTTCTCCTGGTTCGCACTTCACTGAAACACCACGATACGTAACTTCAGGTACGTTAGGCGCATGACCGCCGTCTATAGACTTGTTTCTCATCAATGCTTAGGGTGACGATGAAGTGTATCTGGTCCTCCGTTGTCTTTATTGGGTTGTCGTGTTCACTGAAATATTATTTATGAT
>NZ_KE356561.1:2801501-2805927 GCF_000415985.1 Haloquadratum walsbyi J07HQW2 | reverse complement strand
TTAATCGAACACAGTAGGTCAGTGCTGCACTACCCAAATTACTCATGATGTTTGTATGGGGATTATACTGTGTACAATGGACAATGACGGCAGGACTATGACTCGGACAGGCGCAGCGTCGCTCAATATATCCAGATTCCTCCAACACGAATCGAATGTTAGCCTGTCGCGTCAGAAAGTGAACTCAGGGAACCAGTCTCGGAACTCGAATATGAAACTGTCATTATCGACACCCCGTCGCGTTCGGTTTCGTTGCGAGTCGGACAGTGTCTGCGATTTCACCTGCGAGCAGGTCAGTCGTAAGATTCGAACTCTTAAAGAAAGGCTCCCATCTATGTCGTTAGTAACATTATCAGTAAATGCGGACGATGTTAACTCGGGAGGCAGTGCCCCATCAGCCGAAACGAAATCTCTATTACCGATACCAATAAATTCAGCAGCTTCCTGCTTTACCCGATGGTAAATACTCTCGATCTTAACCTTCGTATTCAGAAAACTCGATCCAATTTCATCGGAAAATAAGATTAGAATCTGACTTGCCGCAGATCGCACACTCGCAGCTCCGTCTAAGACTTTTTATGATGTCTCGTTATATGTCGTCGTCATTTCTAGCCTGCTCGCCTAATTTCTCCTCTCTTATCGCGTTTTCAACTTCGTTACTTCTTGTTGTGAGCTGTTGCACTACTCGGGTTTCCGGGTCATCGTCTACAATCTTACTTTTTTTCCTCCAAACTCTGAGACAGACGCAGCCAGATTAATTCTATCTGGGTTAGATGTTTTCTCAACGGCATCAAAGAACACATTTATTCCGTCTCTGATCGCATTGAGATCATTTCTTGCACTGATTGAGTTATCAAGCAGAAAATAGACATCTGCATTATCTTCACGTTGGACATCCTGGCTATCGGATTCGATTTCAATTGATGAAATAGTGATCTCTACCGTATAAGATCTTGGTGAGATGAGATCTGTTGCTCGTAATTGAATAGTGAGACTAACTCTGTTGGCGGTGTCAAAGTCTCTATCATCAACACTCAAATTAGGGACAACTACATTTTGTCGACTGTATCTCGGCTTGTGCAACTGCTGGTCCACCTGCTTGATTAACCAATATGATGTTAATTTGCACCGTGTCATCTTGATTAACAACAGTTGCGACTCGGAGCCGGCTATCATCGACTCGAATCATTCGTCTGTTATGAGGTTTTGTCGAGCTCACACTGAGATCAGTTACTTGGAGTGCTTTGGATGCCTGCACGTCAACTTGTTCTTCGACACTACCTCGCATTCCCGGTGGGGCAGTTGTGACTCGCACTTGCGGCGGTGGTTCCTGCTGTCCTCAAAGATGATTGGTCATCTACTGAACTCGATCATTTTTGCTGGTTTCTTGTGTCGAACGTAATATCAATAATTTTTATCATGAGTGAAACAGCTCGGATTCACTACTGAAAGTAAGCTATCTTTCGCCGGTGATGTGATATAATATATGATTGTCGTCAGTAAAGTCCTGCTACACAAGCACGATGGTCCGTGCTCAAGAGACTCTATCCGCTCTCAATTGTAGTTGCACAACTAACTCTAGATGTTTGTGTGGGGTGTATTACGTACAGTAGATAACCAGCAGGACTGTGACTGTGGACAGACACAAACATCGCTCACTCTGTTTAGGATACAAAAGGAGGCAAAATTAAATATTCAAGCTGTGGCGTTAGTCGCCGAGCTAAGTATCAATCAGTTGTTAGTACTTAGTGGGCTGATTGCAACACCGATATTGTATGATCCTGGATCTGCGGTGTCATCAAGTTCAACGAAGACCCCGACACTGTCGCCGTCGCCGCCATTGATTGGCGTGATAAACGTTCCTTCACCGGTCTGGACAGCCTCACCCCGCTTACCGTTGTCATCAGGATCAAGGTCAACATCACCTACTCTTGATCCTGCGCTACCATTGAATGGGGTTCCTCCACCGTTCTCACGTTGCACATCAATGTTAATCGGACCAGGCGCATCAACAGTAATTTTAACGTCTAGAGTGTCTGTCGCACTGTTTTCAATAGTCGCGTCAAACCCAACGCTGTCACCATTGTTCAGTTCAACAGCCGCCTGAAACTCGGTATTATCATCGCTTGTCCGTGTGAAACTAGCGTCCTGATCACTACCTCCGATAACATCGACAGTAGTCACTGTCAGTGCCTGCTCAGCTTGGACGTCGGCTTGTCCCTCGACACTACCTTGGAGTCCTGATGCGGCAGCTGTGACTCCTGCGCCTGCGGCGGCTACTCCTGCTGTTCCGAGTATGATCGATCGTCTGCTGAAGTCTACCATATCTAAGTATGCATCATATCGATATTCGTATCAGATTTTTGTAACATAATCGGAACAAACGGCTTTCATTACTGAAATATGATTACTTACAGTTGATTATATTCGATATATAACATGTGCTAAATCCGAATTGACCAATAGAAGCACATAAACTATCATTTTTCCAGCAGGGTGGTCACTCAGTTATGCTGGGACCAGTCTTACTAGAATTATAATCTCAATCTCTACATACAGATGTTCACTCCATACTGCCTAACGGAACGTAGATCATTTGCACCTCTGATCTGAAGTAATATTACAGTACAGTCATGAATATTGCAGAAGAGAGCATAGCTAGTCACATCAGTGGAGTTTGGACGACGTGTTTAATTATCAGTGCTCAATGGGTTGATTGCCGCACTGATATCGAATGAACCGGGGTTTGCTGTATCATTTACCTCGGCAAAAATGCCAATCTTTTCTTGCGTTTTGCCGCTACTACTGCCAGAGATCTTTGTCACGAATGTTCCTTCGCCAGTCTGGACAGCATCACCGGTGTCTCCATTATCATCAGGGTCGAGATCACTGCTTCCATCTTCAAGATCACTCTCTCCTTCACTCTGAACTTCAATATCGATTAGATCAGGTGCTTTAATTACAATACGGACGTTTAACGCGTCTGCTGCGCTGTTTTCAACGGTGGCTACGAACCGAAATGAGTCGCCATTATTCAGTTCAACGGCTGCCTGAAACTCCGTATTATCGTCACTTGTTCGCGTAAACGACGCATCTTGATCACCACTAACACTTATTTCAGTTACTGTCAACGCCTGCTCAGCTTGCACGTCAGCTTGTCCTTCAATACTACCTTGGAGTCCTGACACAGCGGTTGTGACCCCTGCACCTGTCGCAGTGGCTGCTGCCGTCGCAAGTATCACTGACCGTCTGCTGAACTCCGCCATACCCAATTAAATCCAATATAGAGATACATATCATATTTTTGTAACATAATCGAAACAGGACAGTTTCATCGTTGAAGGTTGGATATTCTTCATTGTGAATATGTATCATACATATTCCGGCTTCTGAACTCGACAGACAAAATTAGACGACCTATCACCTCTACGGCGAGCTTCACTTCCTGAACCAACCGCTTCTGAAGCAGATAACTCTGTAGATTACCCCTGGCACGGATGATTACTTTATAACGCCAGCAGCGGGCGTATCATACACACAGAATGATCAAGAAATGATTACGTGACCGATAATTGATGCCAAAGAACGTCTATCGATACTGAGTAATGCTTCCCAAGGGAGTGGTAAGCGAGTGCTATTCGGTGGATCGATTACGATGTCAATAATATACGCTCCAGGGGTTGCTGTGTCACTGAGTCCGACGTCAATGTAAATTGCCTCGCCATCAGTGTCAGTGTCAAGATTACTCTCAAGCGTAGCGGTATACGTGCTCTTGTGAACTTGTCTCGTAGTATCACTGGTTTTGTCAGTGCTGTTAATACCGGTGTTAGCACCGGTGGTCGTATCTACAGCCGGATTACTCTCAGTACTGACGGTAGTGTTGATTGCACTTGGGGAATCTACTTGCACCCGGACATCTACATTATTGGTAGCGTTATTTTGAATTACTGCAGTAAACCGGATCTTATTTTCTTTGTTTAATTCAACTGCAGCCTGGAAGCCAGTATTGTCATGATTGACACGTTCAAAATTAGCGTCCTGATCTCCGCTATCATCAACAGTGATTTGTGTTATTCTTACTCCTCGCTGTAAGTTGACTCGTCCTTCAGCACCTTCTTGCAGTCCCGCTGCAGCAGTTACGACTCCAACGCCTGTTGCAGTAATTCCCACTATCCCAAGTATGAGTGACCGTTTGCTGAAATCCACTGTGTTCGATTACATTTAACGATGACATACACATTAATTTTCATCATATCATTATCTAAAACCGACCAACAGAAGTGGGTGCATCACTTTAGTAATAGTACTCCTGTTAGCTTGTGGTTATTCTTGGGGTGACCAAGCTATCGTTTTAATTTTGAATATTCATCGAATTGAACTATGTACCCGGGTGGCTGCAAGGGTAATGGTAGGTGCAGATCAACCG
>NZ_KE356561.1:2800318-2801451 GCF_000415985.1 Haloquadratum walsbyi J07HQW2 | reverse complement strand
AGATATGTCTTGAATGTAGCTATGTCTCTCAGGGAGATAATGTTACATGCAATCTGTGCATCCACATCGAGTATGGCTCTGCTCCTCCACGAGGATTGCACTCACACAGCTGACTCGGGCTGCTTGTGTGAGCACTGCAGACCTACAGCAGATATTCAGTGGCAGAACCGTAACCGGACATCACTGATCGTGTTCGGGGAAATCAAAATAGGATTTGAACTTTCTATATTCAGGTTGTGGCGTCAGCCGCTAAGCCGATGATCAATCGGGTATAAATTAGTTGTCAGTACTTAGTGGGTTGATTGCAACGCCGATGTCATATGACCCAGGGTCAGCGGTATCATCAAGTTCAGCAACGATACCCAGGGTTTCAGTGCCATCGCCATCGCTACCATCAACGCTAGCAACAAATGTGTCTTCACCAGTCTGAACAGCACTACTGGTCTCTCCATCATCGTCAGGGTCGAGATCACTACCCCCATCATTGTCACTACTCCCATCATTTCTTACGTCGATGTCGATTGGATTGGGAGAATCTACGATCACCTGAACATCTAGTGTGTCAACTGCGCTGTTTTCGATAGTGGCTTGTAACCCAACACTGTCACCATTATTCAATTCAACCGCTGCCTGAAATTCCGTATTATCGTCGCTTATGCGAGTAAACGACGCGTCTTCGTCACCATTATTAGCACTCACATCAGTCACAGTCAATGCCTGTTCAGCTTGGACGTCAGCTTGCCCTTCAACACTGCCTTGAAGTCCTCCTGCAGCAGCTGTGACTCCTGCACCTGCGGCGGCTACTCCTGCTGTTCCAAGTATGATTGACCGTCTCGTAAAGTCTACCATGCTTGCTAAGATAGTATTTTCTTATTCATGTAAAATTTTTGTAACGTCAGCGTAACAAAGTAGTTTCACTACTGAAACAAAGACATTTTTTAACAGTAGTATCGATTTACAAATACCGTCTGTTAAAGTCTACCACAAATCAAGACGGTCCGTCGTCGTCCTGACGGCGGTTTTTATTCACTATACGAGTATACGGCGGCATAAATTAAATAGAGTCTATTATAGTGAAAAACTTTAATTGAACACAGTAGATCAATGGCTGCACCTACCCAAATTACTCATGA
>NZ_KE356561.1:2776406-2800268 GCF_000415985.1 Haloquadratum walsbyi J07HQW2 | reverse complement strand
CGGCACGGAATTCTCATGAGCTATGCGCAGGCATGTTCTCGACAGAGTTTATCCGGAATAAGTAACCACAGTATTACCTATCCGCGAGTCACGCTGCCGACGCAGTGCCGGGTGAAACCACAACGAGGACGCCCACCGAGGCATGGGGTCCGCGAAAAACGACGACGAAACAGACTGGAGTGGCTATCCTGATGAGTTCACATGGGGCAATTGAGATGTTGATAGTCGGAACACTCATTCTGAGTATCATCGGTGGGGGTCTTGCCGTCACAGCGACGTTCAACCAGAGTTCGGTTTCCTCAGACGTCAACGTCCAAATCGAGCGTCAATTCGTTATTCCACAGTTTGACAGTATCAATCAAAGTGATATCCGGACATCATCGCCAGGTCGTCAGAGCACCTTTCGGACACAAGACGGTACCACCCTTCGGATTATTGAAGAGAATATATCATCCGATTCGCTCACAGTTACGGTCCCAGTCGAAAACGTCGGAACAAATAGAAGAACAGCTCGGCTTTCAGTCGATTCCTCAACAACGCCATTCACAATTGATACAGAAACCATCTCTGAGTCGTTTGCAAATAACTCAACATTCGCTCAGACGGTGAATCATACGGTAATCAGCGATACGGATGCACTCATTGAATTACCGCCGACAGCCGGAAATGAGTCACGAGCGATTAACGTGACGCTCAGTTACGACACGACGCCGACAGCGCCACTAACAGCGATATTCGAATTCGCTCCGACAGACAGCCGTGTCAAAATCCAGCCAGATGATCAGCTAACCAATGGTGATGGGAACAACGGAAATAATAATAATGACGATGGTGGCACCGGCGGAGATTCCGGCGCCACCGACCCATTTGCGTCCGGATCGCAGACGGTCGTGACAGACGGACTCAAGTTAATTAACGAGAATGGAACCGACACAGACAATCTTGAGTCGATAAGTAAGTCTGAAGTAGCCGTGCTCGGTACCGCCGCGGATATCGATGGTGATAGTCAGGGCGAACAACCATTCACAAACGCATCAGGTGCGATTAAGACAGTCGAAGCGGTTGTCAATGGAACGACCGTTCAGAAGCAAAACGAAACGACGCTGGTCCCTCTCAGTTCAGATATTACCCCAAGCACCAGCAAATCAGCGATGGTCACGGGTCAATTCGATGGAGGCAACCAGTCGATATTCTTTACGAACTCAGATTCAGATGCTATCTTCCGTGTGAATTCGTCAGGAAACATAACGAAAGTCGTGGAAACCGGAGCAGACGCTCTCTCTGCGATTGGCGATATTGACGGAGACAGCAGTAATGAGCTCGTGTTTGCAGATTCAAGTCAGAACCTGAAGTATCTCGAACCTGGACCTGGGGGAACGGTCAAGTCGCTTGGTGTGTCGGCAGATTCAAACAACGGTGTTGGAATTGGCGTCGGACAGCCAATAAATGTGGATGGAGATTCAGCAGAGGAGGTGGTATTCGTCAATTCGAACAATATCAAAGCAATTGCCGACGATGGCGGAAGCGCCATTACGCTCACGCAAAATGGACCGGCAGCTAAATCCCCGATTACCACGGCTGATGTCGACCGCGATGGTATAGAAGAAATCGTCTTTTTGGGTCAAAGTAGTGGTAACATCAACTATGTGGACGACGTCGGTGGTGCAAATGAACTCAAGCTGGTCGTAAACGCCAGCGGACAGCCTGTGAGTGGCTCTGACGAGACTGGACTCACGTCGTCAGCATAGGTTTCGGTGAATCACGTTTTATGACCACCAATGATGCTATCAGCCACTTCAGCATCAGACGGATGCTTACTTGGAGTGATACTACGACTCACGCCATCTGCACGGACGTGCATACTTTTTAACTTAGAACATGATATATCAATGATGGTATTCGTTGGAGCACATTTGCAGACAGGGATGGCGAACCTAGTGAATAAATAGAACTGTCAACACACAAATCATTTCTGTTCCCCATGATGTCGACAGGTTGTTATTACCGGGATTAATTTTTAACAGTCGGCATAACTAGGGTACTAATTATCTTCACAACGGATGAGTTAGCTGGACGAACAAGCACTGGCAGTCAGGAGCTTTTGTGTTAATATTTATACAGTGGTCAGTGACCATATCCTATAACTCGGAATTCCAGCTGATTGTTTTCTTACCGCAATGTGTAATGTATAGATCCGTCCAAGTATAGCTGCGAGGTCAATTTCTTGAACCCTCCGCTCAGTGTCTTTTGATTGTTCAATTTGTCAAATCTATTTAGTTGAGACTGTTTGGCTGGTCATGTCTAGCTCGGAAGACCCGACGATATCTGTCGATAATCTCATCCGTCGTTACCTCTCAGTATTGTTGATGGCTGACAATGTCAAATTATGCTATTGTGGGTATATATTTGAAATATTAGTCAATGTGTGACAAGATCAGGTGATACGCTAATCTGATACCAACTCAGGCTATTAGGATCAGACGATAGTGTATATCTAGCAGTAAAACGGCATACCAGTCGCACCGTTGATTATTTGATCTAATTCTGATTAAGTCTCATATTAGATTATCCGAGAAAATACCCGTAACGCGGGCATGTGTTTGTCCATATGGCCTTGTGTTTCGCAGTTTGCCCGGTTATGGGTGTGTCGAAGGAGGCTATGATGTGAGCTTTCGATTCTGGTCCTGACTCAAACAACAAGTCGAAGACGATGCATGACTGGACAAGTCGTCAGGGACGATGGACATCGACGTACACCATAGGACAAACACTAACACTGACATTGGCACTGTTAGTATCCCTCACGACATCTAAATTGTACTGCGCCATGCACATTAGATCACACACACAATATAACGGTGGATTGTCGTTGACACATTCAGTACTTTCCGCGATCCAAAAGTATCGACTCAGAGTGTCAAACAACAGGTAACGTGATAATATCGGAGAGAATTTCGATAATAATGGACCATCGATATTAATCAACTGGTTTATATTAAATCATTTTTCTAATATAATTCTGTAGTCTCGATTAATAATATCGCCCTCACGGAACAATTTCGTGGTAGGTATATGCATGTACCTGCAACATAACAATTGCATGGAAGAACTCCGAGAAGAGGTTGCGGAACATAGATCCCCTCAAGAAGATATCGAACCGCTTCTAGTCAATCGATGGTCCCCTAGAGCGATGACAGGTGAATCGCTCGATGAAGAGCAGTATATGCCGCTCTTTGAGGCAGCACGGTGGGCGCCATCTTCGTATAATAATCAACACTGGCGCTTCCTGTACGCCACACAAGAGGACGAAGAATTCGAGATGTTTGCTGATCTGCTCACCGAGAACAATCGAGGGTGGGCTGAGGATGCTGGTGTGCTCGTCACTCTCGTCTCGAAGGAGACTTTTGATCACAATGGTGAGCCTGCCCAAACCCACTCTTTCGATACAGGTGCCGCATGGCAGAATCTTGCATTAGAGGCTACTCGTCGCAATCTCGTCACACACGCGATGCAAGGGCTTGATTACGAGGCTGCAGCAGAACAACTCGATGTTCCAGATGGATTCAGTGTTGAATGTATGGTCGCAATCGGTGAACGTGCCCCTGCAGAGACACTTCCTGATGAGTTACAAGAGCGTGAATTCCCGAACGAGCGAAAACCGATTGATGAAATACTCTACCAAGGCGGATTTGACGACTAACTGAATCTTCAGAATTGTATCGCGTAACTGTTCACTGACTGGATAGCTGAAAACGAGTATCAATTTTTTATATGTCGTCGTGACATTTGGATTTTCATTTACTAGATAGTCATACACTCTGAAACGTCATGTACCAGATACTCCAATACTCTCGATCATAAGCGCCCTGATGAATACGAGCGTCACTGCAACATACTAATACGCACAATATAATCACCGATTCGATCCGTTAGAACCGAGTATGACACTAACTACGTCAGCATGTCGTAACGTTGTATGTATATTAGATAGTCAAGATGGACTAAAAATAAAACCAGGATCGCTCAAACGGAGTGATTAATATAGTGTGTCTCAGTCGTCGGCTTGGGATGCACCATCTGCAACAGCATGTGATGAGAGGGTTGCATCAAGCTCTGCATCACCCATCTTTGTGACGAGACTGTCAAGAACTGCATCACGCATTCCTTCGACATATTTGATTGACCCAACAACAAGATGACCACCACCAGAGACGCCACCACCGACAACTTCCTCATTGAGTTCAGTGACCATTCGTGGAATGTCAAGTCGAACGCCGTCTGACCGCAACACCGCAAAGTCAGGTCCATACCCGATGGTGATTACTGGTTCACCATGTGCTTCGACCTGCCGGTCATGAAGCTTTCCAGTTGTTTTTCCGGGTGCTGGATAGGTGAATCGGTGAGCCCACTCGTCAAGATCAATCTGATAAAGATGGGCACCGGAGTCAAGCCGGTCATGAGTAAGATGTGGAACGGTTGCATCGAGTTGTCGTTCGACATCGCGTTCAGCACGAGTTGAAAGGAAATCAACAAGCTCAGTGTGTCGTGATTCATTGCTGCATCCAACATTCAGGACATCGTTGACGATTGATTGTCCGTCGCTGTATCGAAGCCAGTGAGCAGCATAATCAAGCGCCTCACCAAGCTCAAGTAACCGGTCACGGTCATAACCGACAGTCGTTGCCAACTCAATGTACGACGTCATTGCATCTGCTTTCGAGCGGTCTGCGAGTCCGGCAACGGCTGGTACATGCTTAATATCATCAGTTATCGACGGATCGATCATCCGTGCGAGTTCAACACACAACATGCCAGTTGTGATCCGATAGTCTTCACCGTGAAGATACGGGTTCACATGAGCATCTAATAACGGATCAACGGCTGAAGGGTCAGGATGATGATGATCAATAACTGCAGTTGGCACATCATAATGTGCGAGATTTTCGTATGCAGGCACGTCCTCTTCTGTTGAGCCATTATCGAGCATCAGTAGAAGTGGAAGTCGCTGTCCGTGTCGAGAGCGCCCCTCAAGTGCGAAATTGAGATCTCGGGTGACGTCTTCCATCTCGTAGAATGGTGCCTTTGATGGAAGTCGTTTTACCAGATGCCGTGATGCATCCTCATCGTCGTAGACATCCTCAATGTATCGTTCAAGTGCGAGTTGGACAGGGACTGATGCACACATGCCATCACCATCAGCATGATGTCGAATTCGGATCGGTCGCCCCTCAAGTACCGTCCGACGAAGCAATTGTGCAACATCGCGAAGATCATCAACTAACGGCTCAAGTGCATCCCACTCAATGAGTGGTGAGACGTCTGCAGGAGCCGCGCGCTCGCTAAAGGCAGTATCAAGGCGTGTTCGTGTCTCCTCAGCGTCAGCATCATCAAGCCGTGTCAGTGATTCAACCTCAATCTGAAGTGAGCCTTCATGCGGTTCAACCGTCCCTCCAACACGAACAATATCATCAAGCTCGACAGTCGGGAACGCGCGAACACCAGCTTCTTGAAACGCTGCCGTGGCAACGACTCCGGTTGAATCGGCAATTTGGAATATCGTTGGACCACCTGTCTGTTTGATTTTTGTTACTTTGCCAGCAACGTAGCTCTCCGTTCCAGGTTCGAGATCCTCGATTGCAGTGAGTTCAGGATCATGTTCAACAACAACGGTCTGATAATTTGACTCAGTAAATACATCGAACGCAAGGTCACCATCATCGCGGATGGATTCAAGCGTGACCGTCAGTCGATCACCGACTTCATATGATCGATCAAGATTCGAATCATGGACAAGTCCTGAAATATCGTCCGCAATATCAATGAAAATGCCGTATTCAACGGCACCGTTTACCACTGCGTGATAATTCGCATTACTTTCAATATCCTCACGTGTGCAGTTAGGGGCAAGATCATAAACAATAGGTCGTGAATCGGCGCCCGAATTCGGACGCGAGTCGCCGCCGGAACCCCCGGCGCTGTCAGTAGTCATACCTTATTTGAGTAGTGCGTTGTGGTTAAGACTTTAGTTTGTGCTACGTTGGATTCTCTCTGTAAAAAACGGCACTGTACAGCGATCTTGAACAGTGTCTTTGTGAGGGTTGTACTGAGATATTCCTGTGTTATCGGGTGACAGTCGTTACTATAGTATCATATTTACTATCACTCGTCTGCGAAGTTGAGTGAATATTAGAATTCCCTCGAAAGGTGTATAGAAGGGGCTACCTTTTTATCCAACATGCGACTTTTCCGGTCGAGTGCAGTGTTGGGAATCGCGTCCGACGCACTGGAGTTCGCACGTAAGGCCTCAGAAGAGACGCACCCCGATGAGTACATGGGCTTACTTCGCGGCGAGGACGCACGTCGTGTCGGGCTTGATCGCTCTGGAACTGTAATCACAGAGGTACTCATTGTACCCGGGACACAATCGACACCTACCAGTGCAACAGTTGATTCAAATATGATCCCAAATGACCGCCATGCAGTTGGTTCGATTCATTCACATCCAAATGGTGTCCTCAAACCAAGCGATACCGACCGGAACACGTTCGGGAAGGGACGCGTCCACATCATCATGGGCCATCCATATGGAGTGAATGACTGGGCTGCATTCGATCAACAAGGTAGCCGACGTTCACTTGAAATCTTAGACGTTGATCTCCCTGACCCTGAGGATTTCTTTGATTTTGATGAGACAGATCTTGATATCGATAATACTCAAAAATCAGCTGATGACGATAGCCGCTGGGATATTGAAATGGGCACTGACACGTCATTAAATCAGCAAGCGGATGAAAATACTGATGCAGATATACACACGGATACCGATAATGACCAGGGATGGCGATGACAGAGAAGGCTGAGTGTATTGTTGCGCAAGGAACGTTTGATATTCTACATCCTGGTCATATTCATTATTTGACCGAGGCAGCGACATTTGGCACTGAACTTCATGTCATTATTGCCCGTCGCGCAAACGTGACTCATAAGCCAAAGCCGGTTTTACCAGATCGCCAACGACGCGATGTTGTTGATGCTCTGGACATAGTGACAGCTGCACATCTTGGTCATTCTGAGGATATTTTCATTCCAATTGAACAGTTACAACCGGATGTTATCGTTCTCGGACATGATCAACATCATGATATCGATGCTGTTCGCGATGCACTCACTAGTCGGGGGATTGAATGTGATGTTGTCAGGGCAAGCGCACGCGATCCACGATATGAGGAGGAAATTCTTTCCACTGGGACAATCGTTGATCAGATCCTCACACAGCGCGGGTCAGAGTCGGACATAAAAACACAGCGAACGCAAACAGGATCAGAATTGGACTCAGATGTAAATACGGATGCGGACACACGAACCCAAACAGATTGAATTAGGTTAGACTCGTTTCGACACAAACCTATTGATGATATTACTCAATCTACGGCGCTTCAATATATCTAAATTAGAATTGATATTACCAGTCAGTCGTTAGCTCTCAGCGCTATTTTGCTGATTAGTGAGCCACTGTTGATATTCATCTTGTGGGACGACATCAACGGTGAAATACATCTGTGAGTGTGCAACTCCACAGAACTGTGTGCAATATCCCTGATAGCTACCAGTCTCGTAGGGCACAGTCTTAATTGTATTAATCTGTCCGGGCATCGAATCTGTTTTTAGTGCCATCTTTGGCACATGGAATCCATGGATTACGTCACGCGAACTGGTCTGGATGACAACCGGTCGATCCGCAGGGATGACCATTGTATTTCCGTTAGTGAAGTTCCCAGCCTCGGGGTATGACATTTCCCAGCCCCATTGATATGCCTCTGCATAGACAACGACCGGCTCTGGTTGTTGTTCTTGACCGTTAACAGCCTCACCTGCAGCGTTTTCGGCCTCTGGTTGGTATGTGATGTTCTCATTCGCGAGGACACCATATGAGGCAACACCGACAAACAATAGAATAAGTGCCGTCGCAACGGTCCATGTGATCTCAAGACGACGGTTCTCTTGAGTTGGTGTTGCATCGTCATTATTTCGGAACTTAATAACGGTGTAGATGAGGATTGCCTCAACAAGGATCGTGATCGGGATTCCAACGTACAGTAGCTTTCCGTTCAATCCGTTGATCAACTCGGCACTGGCTGATGACTGCGCAGCGACCGGCATGGCGACCGTCCCAAGTGCCAGCGTCGAGAGTACGGAAATGAGTGCCAAACGCGTATATCTCATCGCAGAGAACTTATTGTGAGACCCATAAATAGTTGCTGTCTTTCGAGAGTCGCTTATCGAAACGGGGATGATAAGTATCGTCAAAATCAAGTCCGCACTAGTGACATTGGTGGCTGAAAATACGGCGACCACGACGTCTGCTATACATACAAGGCGATTTCATGGATTACTCGCAGGGACAGCGATGGGTGTGTACCTGCTTGTGTTGGTTGGTGTGACGACGGCTGTGACCGACGCCGCAGCCGCATGTGCTGCATGGCCAGTTTGTGGAAATGGGTGGGCAACGCCGGAATCAACTATTGGGTGGCTTGCGGTTGGACATCGGGTGGCTGCAGTTATTATTGGACTTCTTGCCGTTGTGACACTCGGTGTTGGTGTTTATGAACAGGTAGAACGACGTGTTCTCACAGCAGTTGCAGTCGGGAGTATTCTGTATCCAATCCAAGCGGCTGTCGGAGCAGTTGTTGCGATTCAGGGTCCAGAGCTGACGCTGTCGATTATTCATCTCGTTGGTGGATTATCTATTTTTCTGACGCTGTCGATTGCACTTGCATGGTCACTTGAGACCGAAACCGGTGACCCAACAGAAACGCAGGCGACAACAACAAAACCAGAGCCGGACCCAGACCTTCCACCTGCGTCCGAACACGATCCAGACCTTCCAACAGATCCCCGAAAGCGACTTATTGCGACTGTGCGCGCATACATTCGATTAACAAAACCACGGTTGATGTGGTTACTTTGTCTGGTTGCTTCTGCTGGTATGACTCTTGGAGCAACCACATCAGCTAGATTAACACCAACGATTATCCTTGCAACACTTGGAGGTGGCGTGCTCTCGATTGGAGCTTCTGGGACATTTAATCACGTTCTTGAACGTGATGTCGACCGTCGGATGCAACGAACGAGTGATAGACCATTGGCGACTGATTTGGTTCCAGTTTGGAATGCAATTGCATTTGGCATAACGCTCACAGTTGCCTCAATTGCGCTGTTTGCATGGATAAATACGCTTGCAGCTATTCTTGGCGGAATTGCAATCGTTTTCTATAGTGTCGTTTATACACTTTTACTCAAACCGAATACCGTTCAAAATACCGTCATTGGTGGTGCTGCAGGAGCACTCCCCGCGCTCATTGGATGGACAGCTGTTACCGGAAATATTGGATTTGGCGGTCTTGCACTCGCAATCGTCATTTTCATGTGGACTCCTGCGCACTTTTACAATCTTGCATTAGCATATAAAGAGGATTATGAACGCGGAGGGTTCCCAATGATGCCGGTCGTCCGTGGCGAGACAGAGACACGCAAACACGTGATTTGGTGGCTTGCACTGACACTTGTTGCTGCTGCTGGGCTTGCAACAATGGAAGCCCTTGGTATTGTATATGCACTTGCAAGTGTTATCTTTGGTACAGTGTTTCTGTATTTCGCTATTAAGCTTCACTATGAGCAAACAGAAACTGCTGCATTCCACACGTTTCATGCCTCAAACGCGTATTTGGGATCAGTCCTGATTGCAATTGTATTCGATACGCTGGTGATCTAACGTGTCCGTTAAGCGAGTATTCGGAACCACACAGCGAACACGAGATCTCATTTACGTAACGTTGCTTGGAAATTCATTAATTACTCTTGCGTTGGGATATATACTTATTGGCGATATTACGCTAACACAGCCACGATATACGGTGTATGGGCTTCTTTGGATATTTATTGGCACGATTGTCATATGGAAAACAAATCCAGCACCAACCGATGCACGGACGCGCCGACGAGCGAGTGTCATTGCAATAGTGTATTTGGGTGTTCTTGCTGCTGTTGGCGGCGTAATTATCACAACCGGTGGGAATGCGGCGAGTGCGCTCACCCAATCATTTGGTATTCGTGTGGCGACGTTACTTCCAGGATGGGGTCCTGCACCGATTGTCACGACTCCATTGGGAGCGGTGGTATTGATGCCGGCGCGTATTATTGGATATTTTGCATTGGCATATCTTGTGTATGCGACGGTTATCGACACTGCGAGGGCAGCCGTTTCAGGCATTGTTGGATTGCTCTCATGTGTGTCTTGTTCATGGCCGATTATTGCTTCAGTGCTTTCTGGTGTTCTTGGTGGCGGGTCGGCTGCTGCTGCGGTTGCACTTGATTTCTCATATGACGTGTCGACTGCCACTTTTGTACTGACAATTGCCCTGTTGTACTGGCGACCACTGGTCGGTCGGATTGGAAATTGAAACTTACTGTCGATGATGCAGCTATGTCGGTATTACTGGCTACCTAATTTCGTTATCATACCTACTGGTGTATGATATTATATACATGATATATGAGCAGTCTGATAATTTTGACATCCTCCCGCGCCTGAAAACGGGGATATTCTCCTTATATTCTATAATTATAATATATAAAAGATAGAGCGAACTGGCTGGTCGGTTCTCTTGCTCTTACCGCAACTTAGGACATATCAGGCTCACGTTCGGGATTAAGTTCCGATTCGGGCTCGGGTTCAGATTCAGGTTCAGGTTCAGACTCACGCTGCTCATCAGAATGTATATCGTCATCATGAATGGTGTCTATATCATCCATCTCCTCGCCTGTGGTATCTTTTTTCGTTCGCTCTGCAGCAAGCGCACGGTCAATCTCATCAACACCACCGACAAGAGACTCTACAGTGAGGACATTGCCTCCGCCGGGATCAACAACGACTATTTTGGTCCCCGCAGGAATCTCACCGTCGACTGATCGGGCGCTATACGATGGGTCGAATCCACCAGCATCGAGTTTCACCTGACCTTGCGTTGGTGTGACGCGTTCGGTGACACGACCATATGTTCCTCGAAGACTGTTTGAGTCGCTCGTCCGCTCGGATCCAGTTGTGCCATAAACATCGAGTTCTCGATAACCAAAAAGAGCAATTGCACCGAACAACATAATCAGTCCCCCGAGTATAAATGGCGAAGCCGTCCCGAGAAAGAACCCAGCTAGTCCAGCTCCTAACAGTGATACTCCAAGGACAACAAAGTTCGCACCAGGAGCAAATGCCTCAAGAATGCTAAATCCAAGACCTGCCGTAATAAGCAGTAATGACAGCGTCTCCGCCGGTAACGACAGTTGTGCGATAACGGAGATCGCCTGAATTAGCATACCAATCGTTAGTTATGCGAGTGTTAAACGGTTGCGCACAGGGGCGGATATATTGAATTATCTCACGCTCAAAATACAGGACAGAAGATGGATGATACCTCTCGCAGACAATCGACTGATCAAATAATCAGATAGATGATAGATGGTAGATGATAGCTCATAAATGTGAGCTCACGCCGAGATGTATGAGAGTATGTAGAGGATGAGATGAGATGGGGAATTATTGATAAATCAGATAAGATTCGGCACGAGTGTTGAGAGAAGAAGCCCGAGGGTTCCAAGCACACCAAGTGCGACGAAGAGTACATGTTCGGGAACCGGGCGTTCGGGTTCGATTGGCGTGGGTTCAAACGCAGTGTCACCACTATGGTCGGTATCATCTTCTGACATGTACGCGCTCACTGACTCTGAATCAGATTGAGGAGTGCTATCAGGCTGATTCGCATCTGTCATCACTGATGAATAGTCATTCATGATAGAAACATCTACCGGGTAGGGTAGTCATAAGCACGCAGTTGGGTCTAAGAACTTCCCAACGATATGCTGACATGTGGATATATAAGCAAAACTGCCGGTAATCATTCCTGTTGAGTGCTTCTGATGCTTACAGTTCAGTTCACGTCGTAGAAGCTCTTATTGAAATTCTATGAATCCCGGTCTTGATCATGTGAGCGGGTGAGATCACCCTCATATACAATGCCTCGTTCGGCATGAATGGTGAGATTAGTTCCATCCGAGAGATGAGGGGGTAGCGGTGCACCTGAGATCATCGGAATATCGAGTTCACGAGCAACAATCGCTGGATAGCCGGTCATCCCCGGTCGTGCATCAATAATTCCACTAATCGTCGCTGCATCATACTCGAATTCATCGTCAAAATTAGCAGGGAGCGCGACAATTGCCCCATCTGGAACCTCATCAAGTCTCCTATCGGTTGTTGTGACCAGAGGCCCAGCGGCGCGACCACCAACCACTTTCCGTCCAGTTGCAACAGTTTCAGCCGCAACGTGTACTTTAAGCATATTTGTTGTATTCGCCCCCTCAAGCTCTGTCATCATCCCTGAAAGTACAACGATCGTATCCCCTGAGCTGGCGACATTTGAGTCAAGCGCTGCATCGACCGCATCTTCCATCATTCCCTCAATATTTCCATGCGAACCGGAGTATGTTGAGGAGACTCCCCATGAAAGCGTCAGTTGTCGACGAACGCGATCATTCGGCGTTATTGCAACGACTGGCACACCCGGGCGAAATTTGGCTGTTTTACGAGCTGTATACCCGGATTCAGATGCTGCAACAATAGCACTTGCACCAACATCACGAGCAAGATACCGCGCTGACCGTGCAAGTGCTTCTGTGCGTGAATCCTCTGCAGCAGTTGGCACACTCGTTCGCTCAGTGGCATTGTATTCGGCACTTGACTCGATCTGTCGGACGATCCGGTCCATTGTCTCGACGACACGAACAGGATTATCACCAATTGCTGTCTCACCAGAAAGCATTACCGCATCGGTTCCATCGAGGACTGCGTTGGCAACATCTGAAGCCTCCGCGCGCGTCGGTCGACGCGCGTGAACCATTGAGTCAAGCATCTCAGTCGCGGTGATAACTGGAGTCCCAGTGTCATGACATCGGGTGATGATGCGCTTTTGAATAACTGGAACTTCCTCAAGTGGCATTTCAACGCCAAGGTCACCACGTGCGACCATGACCCCATACGCTGCATCGATGATTTCATCAAGATTCTCAACAGCACCAGCACGTTCTATTTTAGCAACAACGGGGATGTCACCACCAAGAGCCTCAAGCGCATCGCTAATCATGTACACATCAGCCGCTGAACGTACGAATGATGCGGCGACGAAGTCAGCATTCGTCTCAGCAGCGACACGGAGATCTTCTCGATCGCTTTCGGTAAGAAGGTCAATATCGAGATTGACACCCGGAACATTGACTCCCTTTCTCCCACTGAGTTCGCCACCAGAGTCGACATATGCGACGACACCATCAGAATCGACACGTTGGACCGTTGTTTCAATTCGACCATCATCAAGCAACACGGTATCGCCAGGGTCAACGGCGTCAATTGAGTATGAGAGACCAATCTTCTCAGACGTTGCTTCATCACCAGCACTGAATCGAACCTCACTATCTGACTCAATAAATATTGAATCCGATAATGGGGCTGTCCGCACTTCTGGTCCCTGCAGATCGACCATCGCGGCTACGGGCTTATCAGTCATCTGATCAACATTTCTAATTCGATTGATGACTGATCGTCGATGATCAGGTGTGCCGTGACTGGCATTGAGTCGAGCGACGCTCATTCCTGCATCAACGAGAGCCCGGATTGTCGACTGTTCGTCAGACGCCGGTCCAAGCGTACAGACGATTTTGGCATTTCGCATGCAAACATGTACTCGGGACCGAATAAAAAGACCGCCGATAGAATCTTTACCCTTACACTACGGTATTATTGAATTGATGTGCCAGGGTCAGCATCTTCACGCGTGGTAAGAAGATCTGCGTCTGCTCCGGCTGCAAGTAACATTCCGTTTGATTCAACACCGAATATCTCCGCTTTCTCAAGATTTGCAACAATAACGACTGTTTCACCGATGAGATCATCAAGATCGTGTAGTTGGCGAATCCCGGCAACAAGTTGTCGTTGCTCAACACCAACATCAACAACGACGCGGGCGAGTTTATCCGCATCCTCGATTGGCTCTGTTTCAACAATCTTTGCTACACGAAGGTCGAGTTCTTCGAAATCTTCAAAGTCGATTCGATCATCAGCGATTGGGTCAATGTCAGTCATATCGGATTCAGAGCGTGATTCATTCGTATTTTTAGCTGTTTCAGATTCAGATTCAGATTCAGTCTCTGCATTACCAGCTGACTGTGCATCATCATTACTATCATCGGTTGCTTCAGTGACACGGTCATCAAGCTTTGCAGTGAGTTCGTCAACGCGTTCTTCAGGGATTTTCTCAAAGAGCTCAGTGGGCTCCCCAAACGTCTGCGGCGGTGCGGCAAGCGCAGATTCAACACCGACTGTGTGAACATCCCCTGATTCGCCAAGATCAGCCCACACCCGCTCGGCAGCAGCAGGGGTTACTGGCTCGAATAAAACGGCGACAGCCTTCGCAATTTGAATGCAATCACGCATGACCTGTTGTTTCTTTGGATCATCGTTGTCCAACTTCCATGGTTCGTGTCGTTGAATGTACTCATTACCGAACTGAGAAAGCTTGACCGCTGAATCACCGATATCTCGAACAGAGTAGTCATTGATACCGGCAGTAAATGCATCGATTGCTGTTTCGATTCGCTCCTCAACGGAGTCAGAGAGCTCGACATCAGGCGTTCCGTCAAATTCACGCGCCGCAAAGAGAAGTGATCGATATATGAAGTTCCCAACGGTCCCAACAAGTTCGTTATTCACTCGCTCTCGGAAGCGACTCCAAGAGAAGTCAACGTCCTGCTGGAATCCTCCATTCGTCGCAAGATAATATCGAAGCAGGTCTGGATGGAATCCTTCATCAAGATACTCATCAGCCCACACGGCACGATTACGCGAAGTTGAGAATCCTTTCCCTTCGAGCGTGATGAATCCTGAAGCCATTACAGCCCGTGGTTCTGTATATCCGGCTGTACGCAACATCGCTGGCCAAAAGACTGTATGATGTTGGATAATATCTCGACCGATAATATGGATAATTTCTCCACCAGTATCGATATCGGGTGTGAGGGTATTCTCATCGGTGTCTCCGATGGAAGGTGTCGAAGAGAGACTTTCCTCCGAGCCACGCCATGCAGCTTCCCAGTCAAAGGTATCAGTACCAACCGCTTCGGCGTATTGTTTTGTTGAAGAGATATACTCAATCGGGGCATCAACCCATACATACAACACGAGATCATTATCATCTGGATAATCAACACCCCAGTCCATATCTCGGGTGATACACCAATCCTGCAATTCACCCTCAACCCACTCTCGTGGCTGATTCTGTGCGTTCGTCGTGCCCTCAAGTCTGTCAAGAAATGATGATAGATATGATTGAAGATCTGAGACTGCAAAGAATTGGTGTTCGCGGCTTCGATATTCCGCATCATTTCCGGTGATTGTTGAGACAGGTGTTTCAATCTCACCAGGTTCGAGATGTCGTCCACAGCCTTCATCACACTCATCACCTCGTGCCTGGGCACCGCAGTATGGACAGGTTCCATTAACGAAGCGATCTGGAAGCCACTGATCGGCTGCTGGGTCATATGCGATCGGAATTTCTCGCTCATAGACGTATCCAGCTTGAATCAGCTCATCGACAATCTCACGCGTCATTTTGACGTTCGTCTCATCATGGGTGTGTCCGTAATTGTCGAACTCAATCCCAAACTGAGGGAACGTCGTCTCATACTGTTCGTGATGTCGAAGTGCGAACGATTCCGGAGTGACCCCCTCTTCAGCCGCATTCACGGCGACTGGTGTACCGTGCATATCAGACCCTGACACAAACGCTGTGTCCTGACCAAGACGCTTGAGCGCCCGACTGAAAATATCGCCGCCGACATACGTCCGCAGATGTCCAATGTGGAGATCACCGTTCGCATACGGAAGTCCACAGGTTACCACCGCTGGGTCGTCAGTCGGAAATGACTCACGTGTCTGTGTATCTATATCCATCTTACTCATATGTGCTGTTTCATATTCATAAGGGGAAGGTCAAAATCCCGCTGATTTGGCTGAAACATATAATCTGCATTAAGACTAATTGAGAAAATACCTATATGGGTCAGATGACAGCAGAGACAGCACCCACACCGATGACCGTTACAACAAGTCGACCGATACTTCCAATGAGCGTTGCGAGTGCGAATTTCAAGTAATCCTCCTCGAGCACTGAAAACGCATAAATTGAGATCGTATCCGGGAATCCAGGGACACAAAGTGCCGCTGCAAGTCCGGCATACCCCCACTGCTGTGCAAGTGAAACTGTTCGACGCTCAGACCAACTCACGACATCAAACCATGAGTTCCGAAAAAGCCGAAGTACTGGACCTGATTGTTTGACTTCTTGTCCTAAGTGAAATGCAAAAACGCTGCCAACTGCCTTTCCAACGCCGCTCACCAGTATGATAATGGCAAGGTGACCAGCTCGGGAAAACCCAAGTTCGAGTGGCGCCAAAAGCACAATCTCACTCACCCCAGGGAGTGCAAATGCAATCAAAAATGAATAAATGAAAATGATGATGAGCCCACCCCAGCCAGTGGCGCGCTCAACGGCACTCGAGAGCCATCCAAACTCCGGGAAAATATCATCAAAAATAGAGAGAGGCATCGATAAGAAGCCTTCCGGTAAGATCGCAGTCATAATTGCATCCAGTATATGCGGTGATGTGACAACACTCAGTATAGTCGAAATGATAGATATTTCACCAATTATATTGAGTGTGCTGTATATTGAATAAATTGCGATGACCGACATCGAAGCAGAAAATGATGATAAAATTGAGGATAGGGATGGTTCAGATATGTTGAAAAGCGGGATTGACAGCAGGGCTTGAGTCACATTGTTAGTATCATACCATTATGTGTAAAACTTATTAGAGCGGGTTTATTCTGCTCGAATCCGCCAAAATTAGGGATAGTTCACGATGAGCGAACAGAATCAAGAATGAGACCCTGTTCGACCCGTTTCACCTCATGTTGGACATCTCTGACAGCATCGATGTTCGCAGAGATTGATGAGATACCTGCTTCGACCAGAAACTGCACCATCTTCGGTTTTGAACCTGCTTGTCCGCAGATACTTGTCTTTACTCCAAGGTCGCGACAGGTTTCGATCGTGTCGCCAATGAGTGAAAGCACAGCCGGGTGAAGTTCATCAAACTGATCAGCGACATTTTCATTATTGCGGTCGACAGCGAGGGTATATTGTGTGAGATCGTTCGTCCCGAATGAGACAAAATCAACACCGGCATCAGCTATCTCTTCGATTCCAAGGGCTGCTGCTGGTGTTTCAATCATAATCCCCCATTCTCGTGTTGATGGGTCAATGCCAGCACTCTCCATCAGCTCTCGGGCTTGAATGACTTCCTCGGCATCATTAACGAGTGGTAACATCAACTCAACATTGTCATACCCCATATCGTAGATACGACGGAATGCGTCGAGTTCATGTTTGAAGATTTCTGGCGCATCGAGTGATCGCCGGATACCACGGTATCCAAGCATCGGGTTGTGTTCATGTGGTTCATCTTCACCACCCTCGAGTTGCCGAAATTCATCTGTCGGTGCATCAAGCGTGCGGACACGAACTGGACGCGGGTAGAACTCCTCAGCAGCTGTCCGAATGTCATCGACTAGTTCATCGACATACGCTCGCTCACCATGATCAGCAATGTATTGTTCTGGGGTCTTTCCGAGTGAAAGTACCATATGCTCCATGCGCAAGAGTCCAACGCCATCAGCACCCGTTGCTGCTGCCCGGTCGGCTGCTTCTGGAATTGAGACATTTACTTTCACCTCAGTTGCTGTCATTGGCTTGACAGGTGTTGTTGGTCGTGCCTCTTCGATTGGCTCGTGTGGCTCTTCCTCAATGGCTTCACCCTTGCGGACTGTCCCTTTATCACCATCAATTGTGACTGGTTGACCATCGTCAAGTTTTGTTGTTGCTGAGCCTGCCCCAACAACTGCTGGAACACCGAGTTCCCGAGAAACAATTGATGCATGAGATGTCATTCCACCTTCATCGGTGATAATGCCTGAAGCACGCTTCATTGCCGGAACCATATCTGGCATTGTCATCTCAGTGACGATGATATCGCCATCATTCACCTGGTCAAGATGATCAAGTTTCGTCACGACGCGTGCTTCACCACCAGTAACTCCAGGACTCGCCCCAAGCCCGCGGACGAGAACCTCTGCATCACTCTCTGAGTTACTCATTACATCGGGTTCAGAGTCAGTCTCAGTATCGGTCTCAGAGTTGGTCTCGGAATCGATGTCAGTCTCATTCTCTGGTCCAGAGCGAGCGTCATCGTTTATTGTGGTGATCGGACGCGATTGCAGCATATATACTGAATCGTTATAGATAGCCCATTCAACGTCCTGTGGTTCGCCGTAATGTGATTCTACCGTCTGTCCAAGTTCAACCAACTCGGCGATTTCATCATCCGAGAGCACTCGGGCATCGCGCTTATCACTTGGAACATCTCGTTCAACGGTTTTACCTGTGGTTTCATTTTTGACCATCATCACTTTCTTTTCAGCCACTGAGACCGCTGTGGTCTCTGCGGTTTCTCTTTTGACGGTATAATTGTCCGGTGAAACAGCACCGGAGACGACCGCTTCACCAAGTCCCCAAGCTGCTTCGATGATTATCTCTGGGTTGCCGCTTGATGGATGCGAGGTAAACATGACACCTGATTTTTTTGCATCAACCATCTGCTGGACGACAACCGCGATATCGACATCGGAATGAGAAAATCCCTGTCGGTTTCGGTAATAGATTGCGCGCTGTGAAAACAGTGAAGCCCAACATTCTTTCACGCGGTCCACAAGCTCTTCTGAGCGCACATTCAGGAAGGTCTCTTGTTGACCGGCAAAGGATGCATCTGGAAGGTCCTCAGCTGTTGCAGATGATCGAACAGCAACAAACGGGTCAGAGTCGGGATCATCACTGGTGTCTCCATCGGTTCTTGATCCAGTTGTATCAAGTGAATAATACGAATCAAGAATATCCTGTTCAACCTCATCCGGCATCGGGGTCTCAACGATCAGCTCATGTGCCCGCTCATGTGCTTCTCGAAGTGCCGTTGAGTCCTCATGATCAACATCAACAACGCTGAACAATTCTTCATCAATACCTGCAGTCTCGATGAATTCGCGGTAAGTCGCTGCAGTTACAACGAATCCAGACGGAACCGGAAGCCCCGCATCGGTTAGTTCGCCGAGCGAAGCTGCCTTACCACCGACCGTCCCCACGTCGGTGGATCGTACCTCATCCAACCAAGATACTGCCATCAGTATGTGTATTGTCCTCAGATGAGACTAAAGTACTTTCCGGACCTATTGTGGGTGAAAAAAATATACTCAAAAATGAGTATTCAATCCAAATATCGAATGATATAGACATTGCGAGAGGTTCTTTAGCTGGCATGTCCTTATCGGGATTGTGTTCCCGGAGTGGATTTCATCATTCCCGTCATGGTTGGTGGTTGGTGTTTTCGCCGGCGGGTGTGCAACGGTAATTATCGCTGGTGTTTTTATGATTGGCGGACGGCTATTTCCGGATGATGAAAGCGGATCTGGGACAGGGGCAACTAGAGGTAAATTCAATCGACGACGGGGTGAGTTCCGATCGTATTTTAGAGTGATCGAAGAACCATTTATTGAGGATTATGAAGTTGCTGGAGAGACAGTTGAATTCTATCTCAGCGATCACGATGTTGGTATCACTTTTGATGCGCAGGTGTATTTTGTTCTTGACCGCACTGGCATCGATACTGTTCTTTGTGAATATGAAATGCCGGTCCGTGCGCTTGGACGGCGGCTTCCATTTGAAATACCAGATCTTGACCCTCCATCAGAAACAGGCGATACCTCACAGAATAGCTCAGTAATAGCAGCATATGATAAGTTAGGGCTTCCAACAACGGCGGATACAAAAGCAGTGAGAGATGCATACCGCGAGCAAGTGAAAACAGCTCACCCCGACCATGGCGGAACGCAAATAGAATTCACTCAACTACAAGAGGCATACACGACTGCCCGCAATCACGCTGAAGATACTAGTCACGAAACGGTTCCTCGAAGTAATTAAAATTGATATATTATCTATGGTGCCCTGTTTGATTCTGCGTTAGTTGCCAGCTCTATCCGCTGTATGCGCGTCGATATTCCATCAGCTGCGGCAGAGCCTGCTACGAATGCTGTTGTTAGCGTGATATCCGCTCATCGAAGTGTAACGACTGCTTTGACTCCCGTCGCAACAACAATATTACCGCCAGCACAGATTGTCGCTAACTCACCAATTGAGACAACCTGAATATCACCGGAACGCGCCGGAGGAAATTGTATGGCGGTCACATGACTAGGATCCATGTATGACCGCTTCAAATAGCTAAATGAAGCATTCAATTCCGTCATGCACTTTTAGACACCCGTTGTATTATGTATGTGACCGACACTGATCTCATATATCGCTCACGTGCACTCTGGGTGCCCGATGCAGCAACCCTTGTGATTTCTGATCTTCATATTGGTCGTGATGAAGCCTCAAATGTACAACTCCCACTTGGCGAGCGTGATGATTTACTTCAGCGAGTGCAGACTCATCTGAAAGAAGTAACTCCTGAGACCGTTGTTGTTGCAGGTGATATTTTTCATCGGTTTGATACAGTTACATCAAGTAGTCGAAAAACACTTGCAGCGTTGATTGATACATGTGTAGACACCGGTGCAGAATGTATCTTTGTTCGTGGTAATCACGATACAGGACTTGAGTCGACGCATAACACCACCGTCGTTGATTCATATACACTCGAAGGGCTGACCACAAATAGTCCACAAACAGTCATTTGTCATGGGCATACTGAACCAACAACGACTGCTGAGCGGTATATTATCGGTCATGACCACCCAGCGATTACTATCGAAGGGAAACGACATCCATGTTTTCTATCAGTTCCTAACAGCTATCAAAACGCAGATATAATCATGCTTCCAGCATTCTCTCGACTTGCTGCCGGTGTTAGCATCAATGCTGCAAGCGGGAGTGACCTCCAATCGCCACTTATTACGCAACTTGAACATGCACGACCAACCATCTACGATAATCAAGCTGCTGAATCACTTTCATTTCCTCCCCTTCAGTCATTCCGGACAATGCTGTGAGCACAGCAGGGACTACTTGTGAATCTATAAGGGTGAACTGTCTCGGGGTCAAGCCCTGTGGCATTCGCCGTGTCCGCTGGTAAAATCACATCGTGTGTGATGTCACAATAATAAGATGTTTTGATATATGAGAGAAAACATGATGATACTAAGATGAAAGATAACAAGTATGAGTTCTGTATCTATCGATCATCGGTAACTGCAACAGCAGCCTCACGGCCACTTCGCATCGCACCTTGGATACCTGACCACGCTGTATAATCACCAGCAAGGTAGGTCCGACCGCCAGGGGCACGCGCTTGCGGGAGATTGTCATGTACACCTGGCGGTTGATCAAATTGTGCGAACTCAATTCGATCGGTTGTAATCGGCTTCAGAGAATCAAAATCACGGTCTGGGTACCATGATGAGAGTGCTGACCGAGTTTGTTCAGCAAGGCTGTCAGCGTCATGGTCAAAGGCTGCAGTCGAGAGGAATGTTGCATTTAATAGTGCTTTTCCATCAGGAGCGTACTCAGAGGCGATATTAGAAAGTGGAACGACCGTGTTCGGCGTTGGATCAGCAGCATTCAGGATGATCTTCTGACGGGTTTCAGGAGCATCTGTGGCTGGAAGTTCATAATATTGAGTCACACAGCCACGCGTGTTCGTTGGAATTGAGTCAACACCGGTGAGTTGTTGAGCATCTGCAGGATCGGTTGCAATGACTACAGCGTCGGCATCAACTGTTGTCGTCTCGGTTTCGACGGTGACACCATCGCTATAATCTATGATGTCATTTACTCCCTCCTCACACACCACAGTCGCACCAGCGTCGCGAGCATGTGCTGAAAGTTGCTGTGGAACAGCCTGTATACCATCGGCTGGAAGGGCAATTTCACCGGTTGAGAGTGATTTAAACGTATACTCAAAGACGCGTTTCGATGTTGATAACGAGCGATCAAGTGTAATACCACCATAGAAAGGGGCAATAAAGTGATCAAGATAATCATCTGAAAACCCCCATTCTTGAAGATATGAGCGGATTGATTGATCAGGGCTATTGAATATTTCTTGCTCGGTTCGCGTCCCCACATGTTGTCGAAGTAGCAGTGTCCGAATTTTATCCGTCTGAGTCACCTCATCAGTCCGTAGCGACGATATTGCTGCACGTGGATCACGAAGAGGGTCAGAAAGGACAGATCGTGACCCAGGGCGGGCAATGACAGCGCCAGGGGTAAATCGGCGAAGTGAGAGCGCATCAGCATCAAGTTCGCGTTTGACAGCGGGGTATGAAGTAAAAAGCACTTGAAACCCACGGTCGATAATAAATCCATCTTGATGGCGAGTTCGCACACGCCCACCAACTTCCGATCGTTGCTCATAGACGGTGACATCCGCGCCAGCCTGTGCGAGATGTCGCGCGGCGACAAGACCAGCAAGTCCAGCACCGACGACTACGACGGAGTCTGTGCTCATATTTGTGACTCGTGGATGGATACATAAAGAGAGTGTCGAGACTGGCTTTCCTCAGGGGGGTAAGCCGGTAAGCGTCTCTAATTGCTGCGTGTTTTATGATATCGCTCCCTGGGGAAAAGATCGATTTTCAAACATTGAATCTGGGTACATTAGATGGTCCAAAATATGCGATATAATACGATATTGATTTGTTAATTAGAATAATGTAGTCTGCTATGAACACCTGTGAGTCATTTCGCAGATTATATTACACTGCGAGTGACGACCGACGTGACATCCTCGCCCGCCGTAAACGGCGTGGCTTCCCGCACTGCGGGAACCCGAACCCGTACCCGAACCCGTTGTCAGGTGAGGTGGTTTCAGGGCACTGCACTGCACTCAGAGTCTCGGACGGCAGGTTCCCTGCCCCTGCCTTGACCCTGAGTGCCCTGTGGTGCTGTCACCGGCACTCCCATCCGCCAGCATGTCATTGCCGTCCGGTCCGGTCCGGTTTCAGCGGTCGGCTCTCACCCCGACCCCGGCGGTCGTCCGGCGGGGAGCCGAGCCGAGCCGGACGAGCATAGTTCGCTAACGCAGGCACAGCCCACGTTACTAGTCAGTACGGCCTGAAACAGAAAAAATACCACGGTCAGGGGGTTCGTGTCAGCTCAGCTATCGCAGGCGGTTAGATAAGTCGCATGTCACATTCCTGCCCGCCGTGAACGGCGGGATTTCCTGCTTGGTGAAAGATGACCTGACAACAACAGGTCCAACCGATGTCGGTGGTCGATTGGAGCCAACGTATGATACAGACAGCGTCAAGTGAAAAATGAATACCGAGGCTCTTGGTCAAACATGTGATTCTACTGAACTCAATATCACGACATCCTCAATGTGGCGATATAATGAGTTCCTTCCATTTAGGAATCCAGTCACCGCCGGTGAAGCCGATGCGTGACTCGTCGCAGCATCATAAATTGCCGCACAAGTAGGTGTTGAAACACTCGCAATTAAAGATGAGAGCCGAAATCCAACTAGAATGATACTTGACCGCGGACTCTCATCGACTGTAACCGCTGCCCGTGAGACGGAGGCTGAGTTGCTCGCCCTTATAACACCCGGAAATGCTGGCCAGTTGGCGGCTGCATATGCCGGAAT
>NZ_KE356561.1:2671739-2776386 GCF_000415985.1 Haloquadratum walsbyi J07HQW2 | reverse complement strand
GCGAGATGTCGCGCGGCGACAAGACCAGCAAGTCCAGCACCGACGACTACGACGGAGTCTGTGCTCATATTTGTGACTCGTGGATGGATACATAAAGAGAGTGTCGAGACTGGCTTTCCTCAGGGGGGTAAGCCGGTAAGCGTCTCTAATGCTGCGTGTTTTATGATATCGCTCCCTGGGGAAAAGATCGATTTTCAAACATTGAATCTGGGTACATCAGATGGTCCAAAATATGCGATATAATACGATATTGATTTGTTAATTAGAATAATGTAGTCTGCTATGAACACCTGTGAGTCATTTCGCAGATTATATAACACTGCGAGTGACGACCGACGTGACATCCTCGCCCGCCGTAAACGGCGTGGCTTCCCGCACTGCGGGAACCCCAACCCGAACCCGAACCCGTTGTCAGGTGAGGTGAGGTTTCAGGGCACTGCACTGCACTGCAGCGCTCAGAGTCTCGGACGGCAGGTTCCCTGCCTTGACCCTGAGCGCAGTGCCCTGTGGTTGTGGTGCTATCACCGGCACTCCCATCCACCAGCATGTCATTGCCGTCCGGTCCGGTTTCAGCGGTCGGCTCTCACCCCGGCGGTCGTCCGGCGGGGAGCCGAGCCGGACGAGCATAGTTCGCTAACGCAGGCACAGCCCACGTTACTAGTCAGTACGGCCTGAAACAGAAAAAATACCACGGTCAGGGGGTTCGTGTCAGCTCAGCTATCGCAGGCGGTTAGATAAGTCGCATGTCACATTCCTGCCCGCCGTGAACGGCGGGATTTCCTGCTTGGTGAAAGATGACCTGACAACAACAGGTCCAACCGATGTCGGTGGTCGATTGGAGCCAACGTATGATACAGACAGCGTCAAGTGGAAAATGAATACCGAGGCTCTTGGTCAAACATGTGATTCTACTGAACTCAATATCACGACATCCTCAATGTGGCGATATAATGAGTTCCTTCCATTTAGGAATCCAGTCACCGCCGGTGAAGCCGATGCGTGACTCGTCGCAGCATCATAAATTGCCGCACAAGTAGGTGTTGAAACACTCGCAATTAAAGATGAGAGCCGAAATCCAACTAGAACGATACTTGACCGCGGACTCTCATCGACTGTAACCGCTGCCCATGAGACGGAGGCTGAGTTGCTCGCGCTTATAACACCCGGAAATGCTGGACAGTTGGCGGCTGCATATGCCGGAATAGCTAGAATTCGGTCGTATGTCTTTGCTCCCTCGCGAACCCGTTTTCAAATAAAGCGACGGTGAATGTCCATCGAAGTGAGATGCGAGTTGCTAGTTGCTGGCGGACGATATCCAGATACGGAGAATGCACTTGCTGAGCAGGTTCAATCAGATTGGGATACGCTACAAGAGTTCGACAACCCATATCGACATGACGGCATCAAAGCGGTTGCATTTGAACTCGCAGAAGCGCATGGATGGGATATACCTGATGCCGTTGTTGTCCCGGCTGGGACTGGAGAAATTGTTGTGGGCATCCCAAAGGGATTTGGTGAACTTACCGATGCAGGTATACTCAGTGCAATGCCGAAATTGCACGCTGCACAGTCGTCTGGATGTGCACCAATTGCTAATGCTGCAGCCAAGGGCACTGAAGCAGTTGGGCCATGGGATAATCCAGATACGATCGTTGGTGAATTAGAAATCCCGAACCCAAACAGTGGAGCCACAGCGGTTGAAGCTATCGATGCGTGTAATGGAGAAGTTATTATTGTTGATGATGCAATTTTAGAAGTAGCAGTTGTCGCCGCTCAGCGCGCTGGGCTCGAGGTCGGAGCTGTTGGAGGCTGCTGTCGTTGCCGTCAATAAACTTGCTGCTCGCGATGTATTTGACCCATCGGATACCATTATTGCTGTCAACACTGAATCGGGGACAAGAACTGCCGATGTGTTGCGAAGTCATCCGACGGGTAAAGGTATATAAAATGTATATATCAGTATATCAATATTATTTAATTTATGTCAGTCACAACTATTGATTTTTGCCGTCACAGTTTTATTTTTGATCTGTCTAAATCACTTATGTTGAGTGATGCGATGGAAGATTACCTGAAGAGTATCTATCGGCTTCAGGCTCAGAGTGGCACACCAGTGTCGACATCAGCAGTTGCAACCACTCTTGAAAAAACACCAGCAACTGTGACGAGTATGTTTGAAACGCTCACAGATCGTGGGCTATTGGTTTATGAGAAATATAAGGGGGTAGAATTGACGACAGAAGGCGAAACTGTAGCATTAGCGGTTATCCGACGACATCGATTACTAGAATCATATCTTGCTGATCAACTTGGTTATGAGTGGAGTGAGGTACATGGAGAGGCAGATGCGTTAGAGCATCATATTAGTGAGATATTCGAACGCCGTGTCGCAGAGGCACTTGATGACCCACAGGTTGACCCACATGGTGATCCGATTCCGACCGCTGATCTGACACCGCTCAGTGATACGGCAAGTGGTCCATTATCTGCCTGCGAAGAGGGTGCGAATGTTGTCGTCGTTCGCGTCCGAGACCGTGATCCTGCAGAATTAGAGTATCTGGATCGCGCTGGCATCAGACCTGGAACCGAACTCACAGTTGTAGATGTGGCTCCATTTGGGATGATAACTGTCGCAATTGGCGGAGATAATGTGGGATCAGATGAAATAGACCGTGGAAACCCGTCAGTACAAGTCGTATCAGAGTCCAATGTGTCTACGGCTACTCACTCAGCAGGCACTGAAACATCGTCCACAGACCAACACACAGCATCGGATGGTGACGCTGATTCGTTGACATCAACTGTTGTTTCTCAGTCAGATTACAGAGCAAACAATACGACAGAATCATCGACACAGAGTCTCCCAGATGATGTCGCCGAGTCAGTTCGTATTCGTCCTCTTGACAGTACAGCGGAGACCACCACGATGCACCCACAGACAGAGACGCATGATCAAGGAGATAATATTGACGCTGATGAGGTGAGTGACGCATGAGCACGTATCTTGAGATTCTTGTCGTTGCCCTCATTGCACAGCTTGCTGTGCTTCCCGGTGAGAAGGTACAGTTCATCATCGCTGGGTTATCTACCAGATACGACCCGATTGTTGTTGTTGCCGCTGCTGGGTCGGCATTCGCGGGATGGACAGCGCTTGAGATCCTTTTTGGACGGGCATTGCAGGCGGTTCTTCCGCCGATTGCGCTGAATGCCGTCACCGCGTCATTATTCTTGATATTTGCGATATTGCTGTATCGATCAGCCCCATCAGGTGAAAGTAGTAAAGATACCCCGAACGCAGCGACAGCCGAGACAGACGGGGGACTTGCGGCACTTGAGATGGTTAGCCTGCCTGGACCGCTTGATCGTGTGAGTGGCTCATTCGGAGGGTTTTTTCCAATATTTATTTTGATGGTAACTGGTGAATTTGGGGATAAGACACAACTGGTGACAATTGGGTTAGCGGTTCAATACGGGGCGACATCTGCAATTTGGATTGGTGAGATGCTCGCGATCATTCCAATTAGTCTTGCGAACGCGTATTTGTTTCATTCATTCTCGGGACGTCTCAATATGCGAACAGCCTATCTTGGATCAGCACTGCTATTTGCCTTCTTTGGAATTGACTCTATGATGGCGATTCTGTTTGATTTCTCTGTTTGGGAGATAATAATCGGTGAGATAACAACAATTGTCACTGCAGCCATCTAGCGTTAATCGGCGTTCTGAGCATTTTATATATATATGACTCATACACTGGACACTACTGTATTATAATTAAGATTAATCGTATCCAATAAACTAAATCAGATATTGAGTATGTGGGTTCTTGTTCAGTCTTTGAATTGAGGTTATGTACTCATCCAATAGTTGATGTACTGATCTGTTATCTGAGGATTAGTTTTTCGCATTTCCACTCTAATAATATGATAATGGTTGCAGTTGGAATAACAGCGCTGGCTGGTGTTGTGTTTGGACTTGCGCTTGCGGCACCACCGGGACCCATGAATGCGATCATTGCCGAGGAAAGTGTTGTTCGTGGATGGACCGCAGGATTTCTTGCTGGATTGGGGGCAATGACAGCTGATATTATTTTTCTCGTGCTTGCAGCATTCGGTGTCATCAGTATCGTTGAGCGTGCACCGCTTCTACGTGCCGGAATGACTACTCTTGGCGGCGTCTTGATGCTATATTTCGCGTATGGGGCAGCCGCAGAGACCCATTCAATGTTCGGTGTTGATGATACGGATATAGCTGCTCATGTACAAGGAGATAGTGATGAACCCAAAAGCGAGAATGAACATAAGGATGAAGATGAAAACAAAAACAAAAACAAAGCAAAACATGGAACTAAAACTGGAGCTGCAAATACATCTGTTGGAACTGGATTCCGCAAGGCGTTCATTCTCGCACTCACGAATCCGTATCAAATCTTATTCTGGCTCACGATTGGGGTTGGACTTCTACAGTCAGGCACACTCGATATTCTTGCACAGACACCATACATTGGGTCATTGCTTACCGGCTTAGTTATTATCGAAACGGGATCTCCGGCACTTATTATCGGATTCTTTATTGGGATTACAGTGTGGATCACCGGATTCCCAGCCACGCTTATCAAGATAGGACAACGAATCAATACGTTGGTTCCTGTCGTTGCTGTTGGGAGTGCAATTGTCCTCGCAGGCTTTGGGGTCGTCTTTATTCTGAGAGGCGCGCGAAAGGCGTTCATTATATTATGATCTGTCACTCAAGCTAAGAGACCATGCTGAGCCCATTCAATTCGATTAATTACAATCATGTATCTCGTTCGTCAATTATTATCGACTCAGTTACGGAGGGTTCTATCATCAGTTTGTGTCTCCAACTTCGGTTGTATATGATCCACAATCCACACTTACTGCGTATTTTTCGGTAAGTAATCGGGAAAGTCTTTGAGGTGCCCCCTACAGGAATAAATATGTTCAAGAAGACGACGTGGATTAAACTTCCTCGAAATGTCCTCGTCGGTCATGATGTAATTAGTGACCTTGCCGCAGCAACTGAGGAGTTGTATCTTGATGGGCGCCCGCTTATTATCACAAGCCCGACTCCAAACCAACTCATTGGTGATCGTGTTCGCGCACAGTTTGCAGATCCACAGACAATATTAGTCGATCATGCGAGTTTTGACGCCGTTGAGGATGTTATTGAGACTGCTGAGGCTGCAGATGTCGGATATCTTATTGGACTTGGCGGGGGTAAGCCGATTGACATCGCCAAAATGGCTTCAGATAGACTTGGGTGTGCATTTGTCTCTGTACCGACAGCGGCAAGTCACGATGGAATTGTCTCTGGACGGTCATCAATTCCAGAGGGAGATACTCGCCATTCTGTCGCCGCAGATCCACCACTAGCAGTCATTGCTGATACCGCCGTTCTCGTCGAGGCACCATGGGAACTCACAACAGCTGGGTGTGCTGATATCATCTCAAATTATACCGCCGTTCAAGACTGGCAACTTGCACATCGACTTCAAGATGTTGAATATAGTGAGTATGCTGGTGCGTTGTCACAGATGACAGCAGAGATGCTCGTTGATAACTCGGATGCTATAAAACAAGGCTTTGAAGATCTGCATGGCTCGTTGCGAAGGCGCTTGTTTCCTCTGGCGTTGCTATGTCAATTGCCGGATCCTCACGGCCGGCATCCGGCGCTGAGCATCTTATTTCACATCAACTTGATCGGCTTGTCCCTGATGCAGCATTACATGGTCATCAAGTCGGAGTCGCATCCATCATTACAGCATATCTTCACACTGGTGAAGACGGTGAGTGGAAAGATATCCGCGATGCGCTCGCGGATGTCGGTGCACCAACAACAGCAGCAGAACTTGATATTGCTGCAGACGTATTTATTCAGGCAGTAACAAGCGCACACGCTATTCGAGACCGACATACGATCCTTGGAAACGGAATCAGTGAAGCAGCCGCTCACGAAGCAGCAATATTTACTGGGGTGTGTTAATTACGACATGGATGAAACACCACGCTTGATTATTTTTACTAACTGACATGATACACGAGATATCCTGTCGAGAACTGTTGAAATGGAAATCTATCATCACTGTAGTTAATAATTAATGACAATAGCGAATAGTGCCCACATTAGTTAACCGCGAATCCGAAGAGGGAATATCCCCCCAATGTAATAATTGATATGGCTACTGCGAGCGCTGATATATCACTGAAGCGCCACCCGCTTGCGGCCACTATTATCCTCTCAGTTGTTGGATATGCAGTCGTTATTGGTACATTTATTGGAATCGTCCCTGCACAGATTTATCCTGATCTCTCACTGCCAGAGGTGAATCTCATTTCTGATGCGATTGCAGTTGTGAATGCAGTGAATGTGCTCGTGATTCTCGCAGGCTGGCGGTGGATTCGTCGTAATGAGGTTAGAAAGCATGCAGCAGCGATGCTCACATCGTTTGGATTGATTCTTGTTTTTTTAGTCCTATATCTCACAAAAATCGGTGGTGGTGGTACGAAAGAATTTGTCGGACCGGCAATGGTATATTATCCGTACCTTGGAATGTTGGCGATTCATATCACACTCTCCATCATTTCTGTGCCCGTTGTGCTTTATGCAATTGTGCTTGGTATCACACATACACCACAAGAACTCCGTGAACAGACACCACATCGTCGTGTTGGGCGTATCGCCGCCAGTGCATGGGCGCTTTCGCTAACACTCGGTGTCGTTGCATATGTGCTTCTTAATCACGCATTCGGATGGGAATACATCGAATCAGGAGCTGCAATGTTAGTAAACGCTCTGTAGATGATGGAGAGCTATCGATGACGATCCGCTATTGGTGGTTTATTACTCTTCGATATCGTAATCGCCGCCGTATTTGAGAAAGAAAAATCCAAGTCCAAGAGTTGCAACCATTGCAAAAGTGGTAGCAACACCAAGTGTTTTTGCCGAATCTGGAACGGTTGGAACATTTGACGATACAGGTGTTGAGATACTCTCAACAACATCAATGCTTGCGCCCATCCCTGCGGTTTTGTGCGGTTGACAGAAGTATTCGTAGGTGCCAAGCGTTTCAAATGTATGTGTGTAACTGAATCCGGCGTTTTCGAGCGTGTCATGTCCTTCCCAGTTTTCTCCATCAGGCTGGCTCTCAACGACAATATTGTGATTATCAGAATCCCACACAAACTCAACGGTTGTCCCCGGGGTAATCTCTAATGCCTCATTCGTTCCTGGTTCAAACACGAATGAACCACCTGGACCGACGGTCACCGTTGTGCTGTTCCCACCCTCCTGAGCAGTTGCAGTCCCAATTGCCCCTCCAGCAGTCGCGCTACCAACCGCTGTTGTGAGCAGCGTCCGTCGGGATAGTTCCGTACTCTCTTCACTCATACTGCCCTCTTGGCAATCGGGTGTAGTGAATACTTTGATTCGTCTTGTTCAAACTCATCCGTTCATCATTTCGGAACCCTTTTTTCGATTGTCTCATACTTCTGGCTATGACAGAGACTGAGAGTGAACTTCGACAGCAGTTTCATGATGCATTCAGTGATGCTGAGTTTCCTGTCGACAGTCAAATGGACCTTGTCCCGGCGCTCCCGGATGGACCAAGAACGAAGTTCCATGCTGGTGAGGTAACGCTCACCGCAATTGAGATGGCAGCTAAACTTGGCACACATCAGGACTTTCCGTACACGAACGTCGATTCACTCGTTGATGATATTATTGAGGGACTCAAAACTGAAGAAATGATATAAATAACATGCGGTTCATATCTGAATATGTTCTTATCTCCTCCGATTTTCTATACACATACGATTTCTGACTGAGCTAGGAATCGGGAGTCACACGGTTAAATATCGCTGGTGACGAATAGTCATACATGCGAGTTCGATCAGCACTGAGTGCACTTGCTGCAGGTGTCGGAGGACTCTCTGGAATAAATGCTGTCCTCAATCGACGCGTTGATCAAATTGATCCAGCCTTGAGTGGTGATCACGACAGCATGACTTGGAATGAAATTGAAGTTTCATACACTGAAGCAGGTGACCCGACAGACCACACGCTTGTATTACTTCATGGGATCAATGCTGCGGGGTCAAGTGGTGAATTTCGAAAGATATTCACGGAACTTTCAGATTCATATCATGTTGTTGCCCCGGACCTCCCGGGATTTGGGACATCAGATCGTCCTTCACTCCGATACTCAGCCGCATTTTATGAAGAATTTATACAGGCGTTTCTCACTGAGGACCGTTTTGAGTCGGTATCAGTCATCGCGTCCTCACTTACAGGAGCATATCTCGCCAGTGTGGCTGATGATATGACGACTGATATCGAGAGCATGGTGTTTATTTGCCCGACTGAGCGCGGTGGTCCAAACCGTATCGTCGCACTTCGAGAGTTACTTCGAGCACCAGTTATTGGAACAGCGCTATTCAATCTGCTCACTTCGAAACCATCAATCCGTTATTTCAATGCTGATCATGGATACTACAATATTGAGAATATCTCCGAAACGTGGATGGAGTATGAATGGCAGACCGCTCATCAACCGAACGCTCGATACGCTCCAGCATCATTCATCAGCGGCTTTCTCAATAAGTCAGAAGAATTGGAGACAACCCTTTCAGACATTGATGTTCCAGTGACATTATTGTGGGGACGTGAAGCTGATATAACACCACTACAGCGAGGGCGCAAGCTTGCAAAGAATGCGGGCTGTCGGTTAGTTGTCGTTGATGATGCCAAGCTGCTACCACATGTCGAATTCCCGGATCAGTGCATTAAGACGATTCAGTCAGCCGTCAATCGAAGGTAAACTGAACTAGGGATCGATCATCCGTCTGTTCTTTATCATTAATATACGACAGAAATAAACAATGACACAGTATCAATCGGGCGGAATGACTCAACTGTGGTATTTTATACGCGTTATCCGGATGGAAATCGCTGATGTTACTACAGCGTGACTATACAATTGAATTCCATACGGGTTCAATGACAAAGAAAACGCTCTGATATGCTGCATAAAGAAACATAAACGCGGATGCGCCAACAGCCGCAATCGGGCGACCGAGCTGTTTACTCTTTGACCGGGCTTCGACAAGTCGAGATTCATACTCAAAGAAATCTGTGAAGAGAACCCCGAGTGCAAGCACCGACATTACCATTCCAGCGTGAGGATGTGGAATCATGTATAAGAATGACACAAGAACAAGTCCGAGTGTCGTTGCTGTATGTGGGAGCCATCGGTCAAGTCCTTCATCGTCATCACTTACTTTTGCTTGTTTGAGATGAAATCTGTGCTGGACAATTCGTGTCAAGAGATTAATAACAGCAAGCCCCAGTATAATATATGTAAGAACCGGGGCCACCGCTGCTAACGCATCAAGAGGGACGGCGAACTGGAGCAGATGCATATTGAGAGCGTATGTGGAGGGGGATTTAGAGTTTTTCTAATTGACACAGTCACGCCATCATTAAGCACTCATACATCAAATGCGACTTTCGTAGTCTCGTCATCTCTACTCGTCATGAAGTCAAAAGCTAGCAAAAGCACACGGTGAGAATTTGATTAAGATAAATCCAGGGTCAATCTGAGAGGATATATCCCAAATCAAACAGCGTTGATTGCCACGAGTATACAAATAATAATACTAGACTTTTTGTTCAAACGATGCTATTTCCATGTTTTTGAGAACATTACCTTCCATCTTCAATCACCTCACGTGTTTGTCTGATGACCGGGATAATCACCCAGAAAGCCAATGCACCGATAATTGTAAACCAAAAAAGTGTATCCATCAACAGCACGCCCATCGTATCAAACATTGTCGCTGAATCGCTAAGTGATACAGGTGCAACAAGTTGTTGGCTACTCTCAAAGCTCTCAGTTCGGTACCATCCTGCGAGTACCATCCAGCCGAGTCCACCCGCAGTGAATATTCCAAGCCCTTTGATGAACTCATCAGCCATTTGTATCCGAAAATTCGCTGGCGTCCTCTTGAGACTTTCCCATTCCCTGAGCGCGAAATCGAGTTCCAATTACATATACGCCTGCGCCCAATCCAATACTCGATAGCCCAATTACTGCAAAAAGACTACTGAGCAGGGACTCCGGGACAGATAAATTGAGCCCAGCAAGCACTAATCGGACGATGTCACCAACAAGACTGACGTTCAATGTTGCCGCGTCCAAGAATAAAAATCCAATAACAACGCTCACCACTGCAAGCAGTGTCGAAAACACTGTCACGGTCTTATATAGTCGCATTGGAACAACGATATCACGCCCTCCGGTGGCTGATTCTGTGGTAGTGTTATCGGAGTTATCAGGTTCTGTGCGTGCTGTCCCAGGGTCACTGTCTGTCATTGTATCCTCATCATTTTCATCAAAAAGACGCTTGATCCTGTCGCAGACAGCATAACTTCAGCATACCTATACTATCCAGAGTGGTTATCCTGCGAGGGATTCCGTGACTATCTGTGCAATTGTCAACGTGTCGCATTGAATTTATGTTGTGATATTGTTTCTTTTCCCACCGCGGGTCATCTATCATCACCTAATTGATTGGGTAGTGAGATAAATTATTTCGGCGGACGAAGGCGGTAGTAGCGTCGATTGAGGTCATATGAGTAGCCTTCGCGCATCGTCTTCAATACAGCCCATGTCACGAATCCAGCCACAACCGGAAGAAGGAACGTGAGGTCAAACAGTAGATGAACATTCATCGGAATAAGATTCTTTGCAGAATAAACGCTGATAGTGAATGCAAAAATAACGCCACCAACCCCAACAGCAGCCCAGAACGGCTGTTCAACAGGACGGCGAGCACTTCCCTTATTCAAGAAGGGAACAATTGCAACAACACCAACGACAACGACATTAGCTAATACGCCGTATGTTCGGTCGCTCATCAGCTTTTCCCCACCTAGAATTGCAAGATCAGGATTCAGTGGTCCGAGCTTAAGTAATCCAAATGACCAATAAAGGTACCAGTCAGGGAGAATAATTGCTGGGGTACTCGATGGATTTGCTGGAGATCCAATGTGAGGTGGGAGAGTCGCCGACAGGAATAGGATCATCCCAGTAAAGAAACTTGCTATGGCAAGGTTACGAATAATCTCATGGGGCCACGTTGGAAATGCGAGTACATCACGTTCGACATAGTCGGATTCCTGGCGTAGGTCTTGATCCTCGCGGCGAGCGCGTTCAAAGTATTCGTAAGTGAGTCGAGATAATCCTGTGCTACGCTTTTTTCGCTCACTCCATGTTGGTGTTTCATCATCCGGCGCAACAATGCCGGTTCCATCCGTTCGAATATCTTTCTGCGTTGCACTTGTATTTGTGTCTGTGTCTGTGTCTGTGCTTGTATTCGTGTCTGATGTGGTAGTGTTATCACTCATTATTTTAGTGTGGTTCCGCGATGCCTTGCACCCAGACAATACCAATATGAATAGCTATCAACGTGGTTACCACGAATGGGAGTAAGAATACGTGGATAATATACATCCGCTGGAGGGTCGCTTGACCTAGCGAAAATCCACCGAATAGTAACTGTGCGATCCACTCGCCCGCTAATGGGATTGACAATGACATTTCAACGCCAATTTGTCCTGCCCAGTATGCAAGTTGATCCCACGGAAGTAGATACCCAGTGTATCCAAACACCATTGTGAGACTGATTAGCACAATTCCAATGAGCCAATTTAGTTCACGGGGCTCTTTGTATGCACCAGTGAAATATACCCGCAGCATGTGGAGAAATACAGCCGCAACCATAACCTGCGCAGACCAGCGATGTATCGATCGGAGCATGAACCCGAACTGAAGATCCTGCATGATTATTGCGACACTCTGATACGCAACAGTTCCGGCTGCCTCACCACCAGCAGCCGCAGATGGGCTATAGTAGAACCCCAATAATGCACCCGAGATGGCAGCAACAACATATGCAAGTGTTGAAAAGAATCCTAACGTATACAGTGGGTACCAATACCAGAATTTGTTATCAAGATTATACTGCTCAGTATGGCTCTTTGGCATCTGGAGATTAACCCGGTAATAGAGTGTCTCCATCAGCTCAAGATAATCGACGATGCGAAGTCGTTTGTCAAGCCAGATGAGACTCATCAGAAAGACTGACTCAATTGGAGTCAGATCCTTCTTTTTCATCCAGCTTTTGTGGTCGTATTCGTCTTTTTTTTCTAAACTCATTGGTTATCGCTTATAATATGGGTAAATAGCGCGTTTGACTTGGTCCCACGCACCGTCGGCGAAGGCTGTTCCATCGACATCGTCTTCACGAATATAGAGGTCTTCCCATTTTCGACGTCGCTTTTTTACAATGACAACGTCCGGAAGGAATTCTTTTCGATATAATGCAAGGATGAATGCAAGATCAATAAATATGACAGCAAGAACCGTACCAAGGAACATATTTCCGGTATCTGTTAATCCCCATCCAGAGACGAGACCATATGTAAATAAGAATACGAAAATAACTTCAACAACAGTTAACAGAACAATTGCGATTGCTGATGCGGTACTCTCACGCGCTGGCTCATATCGGTGGATATCACCGTATGTACTCCCACTTGATGACATTGTTAATTCCTCCCAGTGCCCGTATGTGCGGACTCACCATACTTCAATACATAGAATGTAAAGATGACTGTTACGACAATTCCTAAGATCGTTGCTGCACCGACCCAGTGTGCTTGGATTGGAACACCAAGTGAGTGAAGCTCTTTTTCGCCACCGCCACCGCCACCGCCACCACCGCCAGCATTTGGATTTTCGACGACTTCGATACTGGCAACCATTCCCGTCGTCTGGTGAGGTTGACAAAAGTACTCATATTCGCCAAGAGTCTCGAATGTATGGCTGTAGGTAAATCCGGCATTTTCGAGAGTCTCATGCCCTTCCCAGTTTGCACCGTCAGGTTGGCTCTCAGGGATAATATTATGATTATTAGAGTCCCAGACAAACTCAACAGTCGTACCGGGTGCAATCTTCAATGCACTATTCGTCCCCGGTTCATAGACGAATGAACCGCCTGGACCAACGGTTACTGTCTTTGTTGGACCACCTTCTGCGGCGCTTTCATCTGTATTCTCAGTTCCTCAGTTCCCGTTCCCGTTCCCGTTCCCATATCTGTTCCAGTCCCTGACGTACTAGCAGTGCCTGTGCCTGTGCCTGTGCCGCTCGGTGTCTCGGTCGTTGTGCCCGTTTCTTGGGCTGACCCAACTCCAGCAGTTGCGGAGGCTGTCGCAGCAGCAGGGACACTCGCTGCTCGCATAAAATCCCGCCTCTTCATACATTCCGGGGGTCGGGGAGGGGTCCGCTTAAAACCACCGAATCGACGGTTTCCAGCGGTTATTCATTATAGTTCACGCACTCATGTTGAGTCCGTGCGTTCATCGCCATTACTTGAGTTTATCCCAATAGTGGCGTCAGTAGCGTCGGTCGTATCGGAACTCGTTGATGCATCTGTATCCTCATTACCCATCTCCATATTAGATTCAGCATAATTCGCATCTACTGCTGTAGTCTCATCTGATGGCATTTCAGGCTCAGGTGTTGTCTCAAGTGCTTGCAGCCGATTGCGATATTCCTCCACGCGGAATCGATCCGAAAGTCGGGCATTCGCGACAACGATAAACAAAAAAAAGCCAATCAGCACAAAGATAACCGCTGTGACTGGTGCTGCAATTGTTTCTAATGTCGAAACAAAAATCCACGCGCCAAGCAACCCGATGCCAACAAGCATCTGTGCAGCTGCAACAATCTGTAACATTAAATTACCGAACTCACCGCTTCCCTTGACTACCTCTCGAGGTTCCGGTAATGATGCATCTGCTGGTGGATTCATTGTTTCATAACTATCCATTGAACAGAGGGCGACTGTCGGTTCAACGTCACGACGAATTGTTCCGTCTCCCTCGACAGACCCATCAGCGTACACCGTTGCGTATCCCTGATCAGAATATGCAACAACACGATCTTGTCCACCCTCGTCAGTCCGCTCAATGATTCCAAATATTTCTCGGATCGCAACACGAGCTTTAAGTTCGGTCTCAACCCTATCTAGTAGTTCCTCACCAACAATCCATGTGCCTGGGTCAAATGCTGCTTCCCATTCGTCAAGTGACATTTCAGCCATATCTTCCGGACCAAAATTCTCAAAATCATATGTCTCCTCAACCTGTGCACGGAGTTCTGCAAGCGCTTCGTCATCGTCATCACCGTCACCATCGTCGCTATCGCTATTGTTTTTAGTCGTTTTTTGATTAGCAACGTCTGTCCGATCAGGATGGCTATTATCAGCATCAGCACCAGTGTCCTCGTCCCCTGTAGTTACCGTATCAACGCTCGAATCAGCCGATATATCGGTATCATCACCGGTTACTGTTTCATCGTTCGAGGACTCCGTCATTATTTCGTTGTAGAATAGCCCCCGTGGTTAGCGTGACGATTCACATACAATCTACGATGTGATATTACGAACAAATTCTCAATGTATCATCAGTCGTCGATAGCATATACCATGGATACGAGCAAAGTCGGTTATTTTAGGCACTCTGCGCTCATTGAATAGTGCATACAATGCTATCAGAGTCGACCATCGCACTCATTGCTGCATCGATGGTCACTGCAAGTCTTCCCTTTTATTTGTATGGGGCATGGATTATGATCGATGCTGAGACCGTTACCTGGAGTGTTCTCACATATCATCTGAAATTTATTATTCCAGGTCTTACACTCAACACAATCCCTGTTGTGACGTGGATGATTCCACGTTTGCTGCAACAGCTCGGGGGTGCTGTGGCACTTCATGCAGTGTTGGGACTGCAAGCATATGCATTATTAGCCTTTGCACTTACCGGGATTGTCCGTATTCTCCAAGTCAAACGAGAGGTTGGATTCTACGACGACCCTGATCAAGAAGTTGGGCTGAATGAACTCCATCCAAATATGAGTGCCTGGCGTGGACGCCTCCGAGTTGGAGTATTCGGCTACGTCGGATTATGGTTTATCGCATGGTCGCTTGGTGTTTATCTCTATTTGACAAAATATGTACTCTGAAGATTTCAGCGAGAGTTCCACGGGTCACCCGACCCGTGGTCGTTTACTCCTAAGTGATGTGGTTAATTATGATATCGTGAGTCTACTGGATTGCGTTTTTTCTAAATGAGATATCTAAGCTCACTCCCATGGTGTATTTGAGGCGAGATCAATATCGTGATCGCGTTTTGATGATGGGCAGATATCTTCAAGAGTGCAATCTGTACAGGTAGGGTTCTGCGCTGTACAGGTTTCTCGTCCATGGCTAATAAATAGATGTGTAAATTGCTGCCATTCAGACTCCGGAACGTATTCCATGAGGTCGGTTTCAATCTGTTTAGGCGTTTGTTCCTCAGTGAGTCCGAGTCGACGAGTGATCCGCTGGACGTGTGTGTCAACAACAATCCCTTCGACAACATCATGCCCATGCTGTAAGACTACATTTGCTGTCTTCCGTCCGACACCTGATAACTCGGTAAGTTCGTCCATGGTATCAGGAACATCACCATCATGCTCGGCGGCAAGCGTCTCACCAAGCGACTTGAGATAACCTGCTTTGTTATTATGAAATGTAATGCCATAGATATCCTCAGCAAGCTCATCAGTGTCAGCAGCAGCATAGTCAGCGGCTGTTTCGTATTTTTCAAAAAGATCAGAGGTAATACTATTAACGCGCTCGTCAGTACATTGCGCTGAAAGAACAACGGCAACAAGAAGTTCCAATCGATTTGAAAACTGAAGTGAGATGGTTGAATCAGGATATCTCTCTTCAAGTCGGTGAAGGACAATATCTGTCTGTTTCGTGCGATCAGTACGCGGAGTTCCCATTGATAATCCGGTTATTATGCAAAGGCGCGTGCAGTGTCGCCATCAGCATTTGATTCAGACTGGATTTTCTCCCACGCCTGAATGAAGTCACCCATTGCAATCTCTGTTCGATCCTCGCGGATTGCAAACATTCCGGCTTCCGTGCAGATTGCCTTGATGTCCGCTCCAGAAGCATTATCAGCCATTTCTGCTAATTGTTCGAACTCAACATCTTCGGCAACGCTCATATCGCGGGTGTGGATCTGGAAAATAAGTTTCCGACCCTCGGTACCAGGCTTTGGAACTTCAATAAGTCGATCAAATCGACCTGGACGGAGAATCGCCTCATCAAGCATATCAAATCGATTCGTCGCCGCAATAATACGAACATCACCTCGTTCGTCAAATCCGTCCATTTCCGAGAGTAACTGCATCATTGTCCGCTGAACTTCGGCGTCTCCGGAGGTTTTTGAGTCCGTTCGCTTTGATGCAATAGCGTCAATTTCATCGATAAAGATGACTGCTGGCTCACTTTCACGAGCCACTTCAAAGAGGTCACGGACGAGTTTCGCCCCTTCACCAATGAATTTATGAACTAACTCCGAACCAGCCATCTTGATGAAACTAGCATCTGTCTGGTTCGCAACAGCCTTTGCGAGCATTGTCTTTCCGGTTCCTGGTGGTCCGTGCAAGAGGACTCCGGATGGTGGCTGAATGCCAACCGTCTCAAACATTTCTGGTGATTTGAGCGGCATCTCGACAGTTTCACGAACTTCTTGCATTTGCGTTTCTAGTCCACCAATGTCATCATATCTGACAGATGGGCTATGTTGAACCTGCATTACACGTGCACGAACATCGGTTTCGTCATCAAGCCGTTTCACAACCGAAAGGGAGTTGTTCACCGCAACACGGGTATCCGGTTCTAATTCCGTTCGCATCTCATCGGTAACTTCGGTAAGAGCCTCTTGATTATTGCCGTGTTGTTTGATTACAACACCATTGCTGGTGATCTCTTGCACTGTTGCAACAAACAATGGTGATTGCTTGAGTTTCTTATTTTCGTGGGTCAACCGTTCCAGCTTCTGTTGATATTTATTATTCTCTGCATTTGCGTCCAGCAGTTTATCCCGCATCTCCTCATTTTGCGACTCGAGGATGTCGAGGCGCTCACGGAGCGCCTGGATCTTTTCCTGCTGCGACGCCGTCTCCTCATCATATGGGAGGTCGACGTCGTTCACAGTGTCACTCATTGTATTATATACGGTGGGACCTCATAAGAGGCTTCGGGTCGATGCTGATGCACCTGTTATCTATACCCCGGTTTTCAGACGTCTCAACCCTATTACCGATGGTCAATGAATATATGCCATCGCCTGCATATGGTTGCAGAGCACGTGCATTGAGTTGACCGATAATGAATACTGACGAGGGATATCCGTGGGTAGTGATTGATTCGGATAGGTCCAATTTGGTGTATGGCTCTGATCACTCGTTGTGAACGGACGTGGGAGTTTGATGCGAAATCAAAATATTGCATTTAGTATTCATACTGGAGAAGATGCGCTCAGGTAGAGTCTAAAGTCAACTACCCCACCCCACTTCGCTCACCCGTGAACGGGTTCGCTCGGTGAGGCTGGGGTGGGGCTTGTCAGTGGTCTCTCCCCCTGCCTCTAACCTGAGACAGGTGAGAGCTGTATGCTCTAGCTCGGTGTCTTTGACCTCGAGTCTGACTTCAGAGCATATTGACTGATGCTCCTCCTACGAGACGGCTGATGGCCCCGTAAGAGATACACTTCTGCGATATTCTTCGCTGCGTTGTAATCGGCATGATTCTGGTTCCCGCATCGTTGGCACTCAAACTCATCATGGTGACGATTAGCGTCTCGAACACTTCCACAGTTGTTACACCGCTTCGAAGTATTCTTCGGGTTTACAGTATTCACGAACACGTCTCTCTCTTCGGTCTTGTATTCGACACACTGCTTGAGTTTGCGAAACGCCCATTTTGAGTGCCAGTCAGCGTACTGGAGTCGGTCTCGAATCCCGTCGAGGTCTTCGAACACAATGCCGTCGCATTCATATGCAACGGCTTCTTCGACAATCCCGCTTGCCACCGAGTGTAACACGTGCTTCACGTACTCATCTTCTCGACCACCGACCTGTACCTGGTGGAGTGTTCGATGAGCTGATTGCGTTCCACGTTCTTGGAGGTCGCCACGAGTGTTCTCAAACTCTCTTCGAGCGTGGTTGAGTTGAGCTTGCCTGCACTGACAAAGCGTGCCGTGCTGGTGACAGCAATCTGGTTGACGCCGAGGTCAACACACAGAACCGTTCCGTTCTGCGTCGTTGCCTCTTCGTCGGACTTCTCCTTGCGATACCCAAGATGCAAGTACCACTCGCCGTCTCGGTAGTGCAGTGTGCTTTCCGTGTATTCCCACTCTTTGTCGTTCAAGTACTGGTATTGGTATCCGTCTTCATCACTTGGCAGTGCGAGGTCTGCTCGCACCCTTGAGTGGTCGCCAAGCACGGTGAGCGACACCTGCTCTTTGTTTGGGAACACGCTCAGTGTGCGCCTGTCGTATGTGATGGACTTCGAGGTGAAGTTTGGTTGTGTTGCTTTCTTGCCCTTCTGTCGCTTCTTGATACAGGATTGGATGCTGCCTGCAACTTCGTGGCAAGCGAGAATCGAGTGCTGACTCCCCAATTTTGTTCCTGCTTCTACCCCGTCCCGTCTTTGGCTATGTTTCTGACACCAGACTGAGTATGCTCATTCTCCCACGCAAGGTTGGATGCAATGTTGCACCCGTCGAGCCACTCTTCGACAGTCGCTTGGAGTAGCTCATGATCTTGCGTGGAAAGCCCGTCGAGCCGTGTGATAACAGTCCGACGGTAGTACTCGTCACCTGGTGCCATCGTAATTTCATAATACTATTGTTGCTCGTTAAATTGTGGTTTTTATTGAGTTGTCGGTTTCCTCCCCTCCCTACTCACTCGCTTCGCTCGTTCCTTGGGGAAGGGGACTCCACCTCAAATATGTTGAAGCTGATATTTGACTCAGCTTGTCGTTGCATTATTAAAGAAATGCCATGGTGAGATCGATTAGTTTGACATATTGAGCGTGGACAATTAGGGAGTCGATGACTCACTCGTTGAATGGCGTGATATGCGTCGCTCGACTAGGATTGACGAATAATATTGTCTCTGAAATAATTTTTGCTAGTAATATATTGATACAGTAAATATTATTACGCTACATCTTTAATCGAATATACGATGAGTACAACAGAGGCGCTCGCGGGTGAGGAGACATCAGGTGATCGCTGGGATCCCGTTCGTGAGATGCCCCCGAGTGCAAAGTTGGTTGCAAAGGTGCTTGATTATAACGAGCGGCTGACACAAAGTCAGCTAGCCGAAGAGACACTACTGCCACCGCGGACGGTTCGCTATGCATTATCGCGGCTTGAGGATGCAGATGTCGTTGAAGCACGGATCTCATTCACCGACGCCCGAAAGCGATTGTACACACTCGCAATCTAAAGAGTAACGCCATATAAGACGGCAGAACAACCACGTCGATCCTTCTTTTATGTTTGTGCATCAACTGTGAACAACAGCGATAGCTATTAATTGTAAAGTCGATAATAATGTGTATATTATGCAAGATTCATCATCGAATATATGGCGGACGGGTTTTCTCATGCTGGTTATTATTGTGTCAGCATTTGTTGCTGGTTCAGGCGGTGTCGCCGCCGAGCAGTACAATGATTTCTCCGAACCAGAGCTCACACCAACAATTCAGCAGCAGAATGTCGTTGCTGCAGGTGAAATGAAGACCTTCGATTTAACGATACAAAACCGACATACTGGCATCACTAGCATGGACCGCCAGATTGGCGATATTGCACAGGTTGTTCAAACACACCGGATTCAAGTCGGGTCTGCAACAGCGATCACAGCAAGTGTTGATGCCGGTGATGCACCGCTTGACATTCGAACAGCACAGCAAAGTCTCGGAACGATTGCTGCCGGTGACACTCGAGAAATGGGGTTAACAGTTGAAGTAGATCAGGATGCACAACCTGGGGTGTATCAAATACCAGTCGATATCAGTTATGGTTATATAAATAGTATTAATGTTGATAAAAATGATTATTTTATCAATCGGAATACACAGACAGTTAGAAAACACATCACTGTCCGTATTGAGAAGTCCGTTCGTCTTGATGTGCGTGATGTAACTGGGGCAGATTTATACAAAGATGCTGATGGGACAATGACCGTCAGCGTACAGAACACAGGGAGTGAGGTGGCTCAAAATGCTAAACTCTCCATTGTGCAATCAGAGTATTTTAGTGCAAAAAGTAACGCCATATCTGTTGGTCAATTGGAGCCCGATGAAACCACGACAGCAGAATTCCAAATTGGTGTAGAAAATATTGATGCTGCTGGGACATACAGCGTAGGATTCCAGTTAGCATACGAGAATGAAAATGGGAATCCCGAACAGTCGCTTATCCGAACCGGCAGTGTGGCGATCTCAAATGGACCACAATATGAACTTTCAACTGAGGCAACGGCGATGTATGTCGATTCAATCGGCTCTGTAGCTGTGACAGTAACAAATACCGGTGAACGAACAGCGCCAAACGCACGAGCCGAGTTAAGTCCAATCGAACCGTTCACTCTTGTGTCGACCAGTGCGAGTCTTGGGACACTTGCCCCCGGTGAGTCAGCAACTGCAGAATTCAAACTTGAGGTCTCAGATCGTGCGATTCCACAGGACTATCCATTGACGCTTACGGTCGTCCATGATGACTCGTATGGAAACGATGTGCGGAGTGATCCACTTTCAGTTGATGTGCCTGTTAGTCCCGAGAAATCTTTCACAGTCATGAACACCGCAGCAGTGACAGCAGGACAAACAGAAACGGTACAATTCACAATTAAAAATACTGGTGACGGACAGTTCCAGGATGCTGTTATTCGTCTTAATGCTAATTCACCATTTGAGACCGATGATGACACGGCATATGTCGGAACACTCGAATCTGGTGAAACAACAACCGTCATGTACACGATCAGTGCTGATGGGTCTGCCGCAGTCAAGACGTACTCGCTTGATGCTAGTATTAAATATGATAATACGTTCGGCGATACGGTTGTAAGTGATATCCAGTCTGCACCAATCACGATTGCTGCGGGTGATGGAGGGCTTCCAGTTCCGGGCGCAATCATTGCAGGCGTCGTTATCCCGATTGCGCTTGTTGCTGGCATAGTGTACCAAACTAAACCATTATCACGGTTCCGATAATCCCGATGAAAATAGGCTTTGGTGAACGGGTCCGCGATGGACTCGAAACGACAGGACGGTATGCCGCCAGAAATCAGCGACAAGTGTTTGCTATTGTTGCTGTTACTGCAATACTATCACTTGGCGTTGGACTCAGTGCCGTGCAGATGAGCATGGGGATGACCCTGTATATTAATGATGACTCTCAGACGGCAGATAACTGGGAGTCACTGAAAGATAGGTACAATACAGGAAACAATATCTTCGTGATTGTCAACTCAGATCAGCTATATGATCCTGAGACAATCAGGGCAATCGATAGACTTGATCGGCGATATGAATCAAATGTAGACTCGATTCAGAGCGTTACTTCGCTCGCAGATATTGTCAAACAAGGCGCTGAGGGTGAAATACCTGAAACAGAAGCGGGTGTTCGTGCTGCTATTGAGCGAGTTGAACAGCGCGGACCAACAGCCGATGACGTAGTCAGTCGAGTTATCCCGGAGTCAGGAACAACAGTTATTCTTGCGAGTTACGGTGACGTCGACCGATACGACCGTGGAGCGTTTTTACCGGAACGTGGTGCTGACGTCGTATACTCATCAGTCAAATCGGAGACAACATTTGCAGCGACCCCACCAGGTATGTCAACAACGATTACAGGGCAACCTGTCTTTGAGAATGCTGCGTTTGGATTGATGCTCCCAGAGATGATTGCGCTCTTTGCAGGTGCATTCACGCTTATATTCATTGTTGTATATCTCGTGATGCGTGAGACAATTGAAAAAGGATGGCATGTCATTCTTCCGCTTGGGACGGCGGTGACTGCGCTACTGTATATGATGGGGGCAATGGGCATATTAGGATATCAGTTTAACGCGATCATGCTCGGTGTGATGCCGATTGCACTTGGATTGGGGATTGATTACAGTCTCCAGATTCATTCGCGATATGTTGAGGAACGACGAGCAAATAATAGCCCACTTGACGCGGTTGGGACTGCGACACGGACGACTGGTCGAGCATTACTGATTGCAATGGGGACAACCGTAGTTGGGCTGGGGTCGCTTCTCGTCTCAGCAGTCCCACCAGTTCGGCAATTTGGTGTAACAAGTGCTGTGGCTGTATTTGCAGCAATGATTCTCGCGGTTACAATGCTTCCAGCATTACTTGTCCGATTTGATCGTAATGAACATGAACTGACCGAGACATCCACGACCAGTAACTCAAATAATGACTGGCTTCAAACAGCCCTGCATCAATTTACATCAACCATTACCGGTGGGCATCCACTCATTACGCTTGGAATTGCGGTATTACTCGTCTCTGGTGGTGTTTACGCATATCCACAAGTCGAACCAAAACAGGAGATGATGGACTTCTGGCCGCAAGACCTTGCTGAAAAAAATGATATGGAAGAACTCTCCGATACCGTTGAAAGTCCAAAGGTGGTGTATGTCATGATAGAGACAGACCGAGCATACACCCCAGAAACGTTCCGTGATGTTGCCACGTATCAACGACTGATGATTGCGGATGATCAGGTAAATTCGGTCCAATCGCCTGTGACAAGCGTGCAAATGGCAACAGACGGAACGATCCCGTCGACACAAGCAAAATTAACACAAACAATTGAAGATTTGCATACTACTGATGGGATAGCCACCGTTCGGGATCCAGATGAAACGCCGTCAACAATTGTACTCTCATTTTATATTGATGATATTGAGGGTGAAACTGTCCGATCACTTATCAGTACTTTTGAGAGTAATGCAGCATTATCATTAACAACCGCTGAAGATGTTAGGATTACAGGCAAACCGGTATTAAACCGAAACGTCATCGAAAATGTAACCGCTGGATTAACACCGATGACGCTCCTCTCATTTGGACTTGGACTATCATTCTTGACACTTGCATTTCTTTCAATTCGAATCGCTCTTGTGCTTGTGTTGAGCGTTGCTGCAAGCGCTGCTGTGCTCGTCACCGGTGCAATGTACGTTTTCGGGATTCCGTGGAATCCATTAACAATAACAATGTCATCGTTAACACTGGGTATCGGTGTTGATTATGGAATTCATCTCTTCGAGCGGTTTGAGTATGAAGTTGAAACGCAGGGTCAAACCCAACGTGGCGCCGCCGCAACTGCTGTTGCAAAGTTATCACGTCCAATTATTGGGTCGAGCTTTACAACGATATTTGGATTCGGTGTGTTGATGCTTTCACGGTTTCCGGTCCTTGCAAACTTTGGACGAACAACAGTCCTTGCGATTTCATTCGCCCTTCTGACAGCGTTTACAATCCTTCCTGCGGTGTTGACCGTGGCACCAATCCTTGGATCGCCGCCAAGCTCAACTCATCAAATTGATACAAATATGGGGCAGCATACAGATACTGACACATCGTCAACAGATGAACCAAGTATCAGCGATTAATTATCAATGATTGGGAAATAATACAGTGACGACAGTGAATAAGGGCTCTGCGTTGTATTAGTGCGTGTCAGGAGAAAACAGGTAAATGGTATCCATTCGCGAGCGGATGTATTATTAATAAAACCAGCTAATGTTGTGTTAGATGAGTAACGTAGTGCTTAATCGCCGCTGACTTTTGCCTCAATTTCGTCGACAATTTCTGGATTACGAAGCGTTGTTGTGTCGCCTAACTCCTCACCGTTTGCAATCTCTTCAAGTAGGCGTCGCATAATTTTGCCTGATCGTGTCTTCGGTAATTCTTCGGTGAATATAACCTGTTCTGGTCGGGCAATCGGACCGATTCCATCTTCAACACCCTCAACAATTGAATCTTTCAGTGCCTCATCCTCGGCATATCCATCTTCGGTGATAACGTATGCATAGACAGCTTCGCCTTTTATTTCATGATTCCCGCCAACGACTGCTGCTTCTGCAACGCCATTGACACCTACGATTGATGATTCAATCTCCATCGTCCCAAGTCGATGTCCTGATACATTGAGTACGTCATCAACTCGTCCCAGTACCGTTATATAGCCGTCATCATCGATTTTTGCACCATCTTCCGGGAAGTATACCCATTCATCTGTGTCTGGGTCAGAGTATTCCGCCCAGTACTCATCAATGAATCGTTCATCGTTCTGATACAGTGTTCGGAGCATACCTGGCCACGGTTTATTTATTGTCAGATATCCTGCACGACCTGCACTAACATCCTCGCCAGCGGTATCAACGATTGTTGCATCAATTCCTGGGAAGGGCGGACCGGCAGATCCTGGTTTCATCTCCCCGATACCTGGTAAAGTCGTAACCATCATACCGCCTGTTTCTGTCTGCCACCACGTATCGACAATCGGGCAGGATTCATCGCCGATATGAGTGTAATACCACTTCCATGCACGTGGATTAATTGGTTCACCAACAGTTGCAAGCAACCGAAGACTCGATAGATCATGTGAGTCTGGATACTCTGTACCCCACTTCATGAATGCCCGAATTGCCGTTGGGGCTGTATAAAATACATCAACAGCATATTTTTCGATAAGGTCCCAGAATCGGTCTCGCTCGGGGTAATCCGGGGTTCCCTCATACATGACCGTTGTTGTACCTAATGCAAGTGGACCATAGACAATATATGAGTGACCAGTAATCCAACCAAGGTCAGCCGAACACCAGTAGGTGTCACCGGGTTCAATATCTAGCACCGATTTCGATGTCCAAGCCGTATACGCAAGATAACCGCCGGTTGTGTGTTTGACACCTTTTGGCTCGCCAGTCGTGCCAGAAGTGTACATCAAAAACAGCATATCTTCAGCGCTACGCTCGACAGGTGCGACCCGGTCGCCACGATGTGCATCCATGAGTGAGTCCCAGTCGTGCTGTGTTTCACTCAGTTCATGACCAAATCCATCATTGCCAAGCCGATCGACAACGACGCTTGCAGCGACATCGTGTTCCACACCCTGAAGTCCTTCTTGCGCTTTCTGGAAATGATCCAGCGCATCACCGCGTCGATAATACCCATCAGCAGTAATAAGATATTCAGAGTCAGCAGAATTCATACGTGTTGCGAGGGCATCTGCAGAAAATCCTGCAAACACAACTGAGTGCGGAGCACCGATACGTGCACACGCAAGCATGGCAATAGGAAGTTCAGGAATCATGGGCATATACATCGTGACGACATCGTCTTCTTTCACTCCAAGTTCCTGCAATGTAGCGGCGAATTCATTCACCTCACGATACAGATCTTGATAGGTGTATGTGCGAGTATTGCCTTTTTCACCTTCCCACTTGATAGCAACTGTATTTTTATTTCCGTCTTCGACGTGACGGTCCACACAATTGTACGCAGCGTTTAATTCACCATCAGCAAACCACTCGTAGAAGGGCTCATTTGAGTCATCAAGAACGGTTGAATATTCTGTATCCCATGACAGAAGATCAGCTGCACGGGTCCAACAGTCAGGCCAGTTCTCAGCGAATTCATCATAGATAGCCTCATCTGTGATGTTTGCCTGCTCGACAAACGACGCCGGCGGCTCAAAACTTTCTTGTTCAGCAAGGCGTGCCTCGAGTTCAATTTCATCGTCTGTCATAATCTATTCTAACAATTTTATCCATCAGGTATAAATCTGAAGGAATTATTCTGATTATTTAATCTGTATTAATACATTACAATATGTAGATCAATGCTTCATCTAGTAATCATGCTCGTCAAAGTATAGATAATACTACAAAACTGTCTATTATTATATTGTATAACTAATGGTTATTTGATCGTGTAACCAACGCGAGCTTCACCTGCAGACGTTATATCATCCGAAGTTTTCAATTTTTGCTTCGTCAGGATTGACATCAGCGGTCTCAAGCGCATCAGTTGCTGCCGTGATGAAGTCTTCAAACCCATAAACAAACGGTTGTTCTGCTGGTTTTCCAGTGATGATATCAGCAACCGCGTCGTTGAATTCAGGTGGGACAACACCTGATTGGCTGTCAGATGCGGTAGTAAAGATCGTGATATCATTCCCTGAATCCGCAAGTGCATTTAATCGCGTTCGATGTGCTGGGGTGGCTGTCTCAGAGACATAAATAATCGCAACCTCCTGTCCAGCTGCATCCGCTGCATCACCAATCCCAACCGCGGGACCAATTCCAGGTCCACCAGCAAGCACAACAGCACGATTTGAATTTTCATAATAATGCTGTCCAAATGGTCCAGCAATGGATAGCTCCGACCCAGATTCAATATCACCGAGATACTGACTAAATGGTCCTGAATCTGATGGGTCGATACCAACAGTAATTTCGATAGTATCGTCAACATCAGGTGATGAGATAGTGTAAAATCGTGAGTACTCTTCGTCATCAATGGTTGCTGTAACCCGAAGAAATTGTCCCGGTTCCGCAGTGAGCGCCGATGGCGACTGCATAGTGATTGCAACTGTCTGTGGACCAACAGACTGAGTCTCTTCAACAATGACTGTTTCTTCCATGATAGCTTATCGGTCCCTAAGAGAAAGGGTCTTACTTTCTCGATTGGCGACATTGCTAGTCAGTGAGATATCGTTTAAGATATACTATTAATTAATAATCCTAATATTTTCTCAAGAATAATTTCTTTTGGTAAGATAATATTGAACTACTGTTTGAAATAATTTTAGGGATACGTGATTTGATAACCGATGTTTATTGAATTATTCATGGGTTTTTCAGAAGGTTTTTCTCTCGGTCTAAACTATATTACATATATATGCCCGCGGACTTTAACTGGGCCATTGGCGGCGAAGCCGGTGATGGCATCGACTCGACGGGGAAGATCTTCGCTCAGGCACTCTCGCGTGCGGGGCGACACGTGTTCACCTCGAAGGACTTCGCCTCCCGCATCCGTGGGGGCTATACAGCCTACAAGGTACGGACTGCTGTCGATTCAGTGCAGAGTGTTGTAGATAGACTTGATGTATTGATTGCATTGACGCCACGCACAATCGATGAAAATCAGGATGAACTCCATGAAGGGTCCGTCATTATCTATGATGGTGAGCGAACAACAATGGAAAACGTTGAGATTCCGGATGGAATGGTTGGTCTCGACGTCCCGTTAAAACGGTTAGCTGAGGAAGCCGGCGGTGCGATTATGCGTAATGTTGTTGCGTTGGGTGCTGCGTGTGAAGTTGCAGACTTCCCGATTGAAAATCTTGATAGCGCACTTGAGAAACGCTTTGGATCAAAAGGGCAGTCACTCGTTGAGAATAATAAAGAAGCTGCACGAAGCGGGCGCGACTACGTCGGCACAGAGTATAATAAAGCGTTTAATTATAATCTTGAAACAACAGATGCCGATTATATCCTACTAAATGGCGATGAAGCCATCGGAATGGGAGCCATCGCTGCAGGGTGTAAATTTTACGCTGGATATCCAATCACGCCGGCAACGCATGTGATGGAATATCTAACAGGTCGAATTGAACAATTTGGTGGACACGTTCTTCAGGCAGAAGATGAACTTTCAGCTATCAATATTGCATTAGGTGCTGCACGTGCTGGTGCACGAGCAATGACAGCCACATCAGGTCCCGGAATTGATCTGATGACAGAAACATTTGGACTTATCGGAACCTCTGAAACCCCGCTTGTCATCGCCGATGTGATGCGGTCAGGTCCATCAACTGGGATGCCAACTAAGCAAGAACAAGGCGATCTGAACATGCTATTGTATGGGGGACATGGTGAGATCCCTCGATTTGTCCTTGCACCGACCACAATTGCTGAATGCTTCTGGAAAACAGTTGAAGCATTCAATCTTGCTGAAAAGTATCAAACGCCAGTATATCTCGCGGCTGACCTCGCAATGGCAGTGACAGAGCGGACATTCCCACCAGAAGCCTTCGATATGGATGCTGTTGAGATCGAACGTGGGAAAGTCGTTGATGAATCTACAGTTGACCAGTGGCAGAATGAAAAATCACAGTTCCAACCACATGCACTCACCGATGATGGAATTTCACCACGAGCGTTCCCTGGAACAACCGGCGGCGCGCACATGTCAACAGGGCTTGAACATGATGAACTCGGTCGTCGAACTGAGGACACAAATATGCGGGTTGAGCAGGTGGACAAACGGACGCGGAAAGTTCAAACAGCACGTCGCGAAGAGGATCTGGCACCTCGATCGTTCGGTGATGAAGATGCTGCAAATCTTGTGATATCATGGGGGTCAAATGAGGGAGCAATGATTGAAGCAATAGATATCCTTGATGATCGGGATATTGATATTCACTTCCTGTCGGTGCCATATCTGTTCCCACGGTATGATCTCACAGAAGCTATTGAGACAGCTGAGATTGTTATGGCAGTAGAGTGCAATGCAACCGGACAGTTCGCTAATGTGATTGAACACGATACACTCTCACGCGTCAATCGTGTCAATAAATACGATGGCGTGCGATTCAAGGCAGACGAACTTGCAAATAAGATTGAACAGACGATTGATACCGCGAGCAGAGCAGAAGCAACCGAAGAAACAGAGACAACGGAGATAACTCAATGAGCTCAGACGTTCGTTTCACTGATTTTAAATCGGATAAACAACCGACATGGTGTCCTGGCTGCGGTGACTTTGGGACTATGAACGGGATGATGAAAGCATTAGCGAACACCGGTAATAACCCAGATAACACCTTTATCGTGGCTGGGATTGGATGTTCAGGAAAGATTGGGACGTACATGCATTCATACGCCCTTCATGGTGTTCATGGTCGAGCACTTCCTGTCGGAACAGGTGTCAAACTCGCAAACCCTGAGTTAGAAGTGATGGTCGCCGGTGGTGATGGTGATGGATACTCAATTGGTGCTGGTCATTTTGTCCATGCTGTTCGACGAAACGTCGATATGTCCTACATTGTCATGGATAATCGAATCTATGGACTGACAAAGGGTCAAGCATCGCCTACATCACGTGAAGATTTTGAAACATCAACAACACCAGAAGGTCCACAACAACCGCCGGTCAATCCGCTTGCTCTCGCGCTTGCCTCAGGGGGAACATTCATCGCTCAGTCCTTCTCAACGGATGCTCAGCGGCATGCAGAAATTGTTCAAAAAGCAATTGAACATGATGGATTCGGGTTTGTCAATGTGTTTAGCCCATGTGTTACGTTCAATGATGTTGATACGTATGATTACTTCCGCGACAGTCTCGTCGACGTTGCAGAATCAGGGCATGACCCGACCGATTATGATGCTGCAAAAAGCAAGATCTTGGATGCCGAAAAAGAATATCAAGGCGTGCTCTGGCAGAACGAGTCAGCGGTTGCATACGATAAGAAACATAATGTAAACCAGGATATGTCAACGGTTGATTCGGGTGCACCTGACGGTGCAATGGATCTTGTTCGCGAGTTCTATTGAGAATCGCATAATCACAGCTACTGTTTCCGATTGCTTTTAACATCCAGGAAGCACATTTTTCTGTATGCCAACTGAAGCCTACGATATTGTCGTCGTCGGTGGGGGAACCGCAGGGACATTCGCTGCGGCGACGGCAGCGTCGGAAGGGCTTGACGTCATCATACTTGAACGAAAATCTGCCGACGAAGCGGGTCATATCGCGTGTGGAGATGCGATTAAGGGGACCAGCACATTCCCAGATGTTATTGATCGAAACTATCTCAAATCAGAGTCATTTACCAACCAACGTATCCAGCGAGCTGTATTTGAGAACCCCCGTGGAGGGAGTGTTGATATCGACTTCGCCGATAACGGGGCTGTTCTTGATCGAAAACGATACGGAGAAGTGCTTATCGAAGAGGCTGAACGAAGCGGTGCAGATATTCAGTATAACACTGTTGTACAAGACATTTCTCAGGCTGATGATGGAACCGTTACGGGGGTCCATGCGACACGGAACGGAACAACATATACATATAAAGCGGATATCACCATCGACGCCGCCGGTGCGTTATCTATTCTTCAGGATAAAACTGATTTTACCGGAACATACTTTGACACAAATGTCTCATACTCGCAGTTTTGTTCAGCATATAGAGAGGTGCTTGAGGTCCCGGATCCAGTGGAATATGATGACGCAATTGTATTCAAACCCACAGACGAACTTGGGTATCTTTGGTACTTCCCTCGAACAGCAACAGAAATAACGTTGGATTAGGGTTTCAGATGACAGAAGACCCTATGCAACTTGTTGAAACGCTTAAACGAGATATCATGACACGACCAGAGTTTAAAAATGCAACTGTCAAAAGCAAACTTGGCGCCTCACTCCCAACTCGACGCCCGTATGACTCTGCAGTTGCCGATGGGTTTCTTGCAGTCGGTGATGCTGCTGGACATGTGAACCCAACAACCGGTGGCGGGATTCCGGGTGCTGCGAAATCTGCGCACTGTGCGGCGTCACATGCTGTCGATGCAATCAGTGAGGGAGATGTTTCTGAATCACAGTTGTGGGAGTACAATACTGACGTGATGACAAGCTTTGGAAAACGGTTTGCAGCGGTTGATTTGTATAATCTCTGGGGAACCGCGCGTAATGTTGATGAGATTGTTGAGATTGTTTCTGCTGTCCCTGGTCAACAACTCGCTGATGCACTCAGTAAAGGAACATCAAGTATGAGTCTGAAACTGAAATTAAAGACCCTTGTCGATACATTCGGTCATTGGGATGCACTGTATGAACTATATAAAGTAAGTCGCCGTGCAACAGAGATCACCCAAGTTTATAATGAATATCCGGAATCACCATCAGAATTCAAACACTGGCAGACCAACCGTGATGAACTAATGGAAGAATTCTATGATTTCACTGGCGCAACGCAAAAATATTGACTCATAGAAGACCTACAATCAGTCTCTGCAGTGGTCGCCTGACATGAGACACATTTGATTTTTTACGCTAATCAATTTCATCGATCAACTCATAGAGAATGTGAGATAACCAGCAACCCACCTGAAGTACCTCGGGGGCAAGCCCCAAGCCGAAACTTCGCTGTGTCGAGCCCACTACCCCAACAAGGGAATGTCAGTCAATTCCTCCCGACCTCTCCTTTCTCTGTAAGGAATCGGCTGGAAGTTACACCCGAACACACCGCACTGCACCGCGAAGCGTCCGTGTGGGAGTGGGAGTCAGTTACTGTCACTCCGCCATGGCCCGTCGAAACCCCCGTCCCCGTCGCACCGCCAGTGGCGGATGGTGAGAGGGGCCACAGTTCCGGACTACCGCAGCAGTAGATGTCGGTAATCCGTCTGTGAGTTTTTTTGACTGTGCTTTCGTGAGTTATGTAGCGTCATCACTGTGTATATCGGCTTCACCCTCTCGGTCTCGGGGTCATATCAGTACAGTATCAAAGCCCCGACCCCGACCCCGAGTCACTCGCCTTGTTTATCTGTAGAATAGCGAGAGAGCTAATATAACAGGTCCTTCAGATATCACAATAGCTTTTGCATACACCTCCCACTGGTTCGATACGATGGCACAGCAGTCACCGACAAGCTCACTTGCTCCGACAGCCGATGAAATGCCCCTTCTCGGGCTTGGGACATGGGAAAATGATAATCCATCAGAATGTGCGGATGCTGTCAAGACAGCACTTGAGATGGGATATCGACATATAGATACTGCACAGGCATACGGTAACGAGGCAGATGTTGGTCGAGGGATCGCTGCTGCTGACGTTTCTCGAGAGGAGATATTTATTGCAACGAAAGTTTGGATTAACAAACTTGGATACGACGATGTCCTGAAGTCAACGCAAAGAAGTCTTGAAAAACTTGGAATTGATACTGTTGATTTGCTGTATGTACACTGGCCAAGTGATACATATGATCCGGTAGAAACGTTTCGGGCGCTTGATCAACTTGTCGCAGATCAGAAAGTCGACCGTGTCGGGATTAGTAATTTTGAACCGGATCAGGTCGATACGGCGATCGAGCAGGCGAACACATCAATATTTGCAAATCAGATTGAAATTCATCCCCTTTTACCACAAGAAGAGTTACGAGATCACTGCAGAGAGCGCGATATTGAACTTGTCGCATACTCACCGTTAGCTCGCGGTGCGGTATTCGATGTCCCAGAGATTACTGCGGTCGCCGGTACTCACGATGTGAGTGAGGCACAGATTGCGCTAGCGTGGCTTCGTGAAAAGGGAATCACAGCGATTCCAAAAGCCGTTGGACACGATCATATTCATGATAACTGGGCATCACTTGATCTGAAACTTACGACATCAGAAATCGAACAAATTGATTCAATCGAACGAACCGACCGACGTGTTGACCCACGCTTTGCACCATGGTAATAGAGCTTGTCTAATAACATAGTAAAGAAATGTGAGATAATATATTGTCCTGTTTTTTTGAATGTGATAATCAGAAACCGATTTGTTGTCTCAGGTGCGATGTTAATATATGAAATTTAACCGTGGTATAACAGGTGGTGCTTTGATTGGAATTGTTGGACTTGGGACAGCAGCATTAATTCTAACTGAGATGATGCCGGCACAGATTATATTGATGATGGTGACTCCTTCGATGCTCGTGTTTGGGCTTCTTTGTCTGGTAATCGGTGTGAAACACGGTGAATATCGAACAGCCACCAGATGAGATGATTACCAGAATATGTGGGAGAATGCCCCTTCCTCTATGGAGTAACGCAACAGAGTGAGTAACGCAGTAGGGAGGGGATGAATCCCACTAACATAAACCAAAATATAAACCAAAAACACGGAAAACAAACACGACAACCGTCATAAAATAGTAGTCCTAAATTCAGCATATAACGATGGAATATGCATATCGCTTCCAAGCTTATCCTGATCGAACAGGAGTCACCTCGGAGATCGAACAGCATCTCGACATCCATCGCCAAGCCTATAATCACACCCGATACGAATATAACAACAAACAGAATCAATCCAACATCGGGAGTGCATACAAACATCAAAAACGACTCACTGACTGGAAAAGAGAGTTCTCAGTATTTAGCAAGGTTCACTCCAAAGCCCTTCAGAAAACCGTCGAACGATTCTATGACAACCTTTCTAATCTCAGCAAAAGAAAGGATAAAGACTACAAGGTTGGTGAGTTGAAATGGAAGTCGCCAAGAGATTATCAGAGTATCACGTATTCGCAGTCTGGCTTCGAACTCAAAAACACGAGTGGTCAAAAAACGAATACTGCAACACTCTGGCTCTCCAAGATAGGCGATATTCCAATCCGCTATCATCGACCTGTTCCAGACCACGCTACCATCAAAGAAGTAACCCTGAAAAAAGAGACAACAGATGAATGGTATGTCTCGCTTTCTGTTGAAGTGGAAGACGAGCGAGTTCCGAACAAAACACCTGCTAAGGAGCTTGAATCCGATGATTGCATCGGAATAGACCTTGGAGTTCTCAACTATATCCACACGAGTGACGGAGTTTCCGTGGATGGACTCGACTCAGAAGACCAGTACGAGCGGCTTGAAAGAGAACAACAGAAACTCTCCCGAAAGCAGAACGGTTCGAACAACTGGGAGAAACAGCGAAAGCGAGTTGCCAAGATTAAGCGTCATATCCGACGTAAGGTACTGGATTTCCAGCACAAGATCACCTCTTGGCTAACGACAGAGTACGAGGCTGTGTTTGTCGAGGACTTGGACGTGAAACCTATGATGGAACAGTCGCATAATGCTCGGAATAAGCAGGATGCTGCGTGGAGTCAGTTTATCGACCTACTCGAATACAAGGCTGATTTAAATGGGTGTTATATCGAGAAGGTCAAACCCGAAGGCACATCGAAGGTGTGTTCTGAGTGTGGTGCAGAGTCCGACAAGCCTGTCTGGGTTAGGGAGCATTCCTGCCCAGCGTGTGGTTTTGAATTGGATAGGGATTGGAATGCTTCTATTAATGTGTTAGAGCGTGGTTTGGAGTTGCTTGGCGATAGGTTAGGGCTGGGACAGTCCGAAGTAGAACGCCTGATGGAGACTGGTCTCCCTGTGGGGAAGATTCGCAGTGAATCAGTACCTGCAAAGACCGTCGTTGAAACAGGAAGCCCGTGTGAGAACAAGGGAAGCCCCATCCTCAAGTCAGGAACCGAGACAGCTGTCTCGGTGAGTGACTAGGGTGGGGTAGTTCACTCGATAGCGAACGGTGAGATTCCCCCGTCGGTCAAATGTCAACAACACGTCTGAGTAAAGTTTCATACAGTGCGACTTCAGGCTCGTTCTCAAATGGAATCTCCCACTCGGTGATACGTTTTCATAAGTTGAGACTGATCTCACTTTGAAACGACTCACCATCTATCGATATTCAAGATGGATCCTCCTGATTAAGTAAGTCGGTGACTACATATATGGCTACACTTGAGCGTTAGTGTTGTGTGAGGTCATCATCCGTCTGATTATTAACACTCGCTGCGATGCGCACACCGATAATACTGATAATGATGCCAACAATAATGAATGTCGCCAGCCGTTGCTGTGGCGTTATGATATAATCAAATATCTTCGGAGTGGCAAGAATAGCTTCGCGTTGAAGAAACCATCCAGCAAACCCACGAACGACGAATCCGAGCGCAACAACTCCAAATGGAAGATTCAAATACGGCGTGGTAATACGATCACTCTCAATAAATTCATCAAGCAAGCGACCGGCACTGACAGTGAGCGCCGCAAGGGCAAGCCACGGAATCGCACTGTAGACAAACTGCACCGATTGGACAATGACAGAATCAGCATTGACTGTGGTTGGAATGGCAAGCGCACCAAGAAAAATGCCCACAAGTGCAAGTCCAACGCCAACCGCATACGTCACAACTGAGACACGACCGGAGTAAAGCGCTGTTTGGACCTGTTCTGGCGCTTCCTCAAGATACTGGTCGATTGCAAGCCCCTTATATAATAATACAGCACCAAGAAGTGCAGTCAATCCGGCAAATGCAATTGCTGGGGGAAACTGTGTCAGAAGAATAGGTAGAAATAGTAGTGTTGTACCAAGCGGAACAAGCACTGTTGTGCGGAGTTCTTCATCAGCGAGGAACTGTTTGAGCAGATAATATGTTGATTGGATATCATGAGCCTGTCTGACTACGACACGATCAACTGAATCAACACGGATTCGACTCTCAATTACTGGTATAACTTGTTCATCGTTCGCAGAGTCAATGACCACAATTGCTGAGTCTGCACTATATCTATCAACAAGGGTATCTAACTGCGCCGCAAGCGAACGATCAGCACCGACGAGAGAACCGCTCCCTCCAGAGACAACCGCTACTGTTGAGTCTGTATTGCTACCCTGGAGACCCTGAGTCACGCGGAGTGCCTCAAGAATGCAATTAACACTTGAATCCTCCGGGTCAACGAGCCCTAGTTCTGTTACTAACGACTGAACAGCCTCCCATCCAACAATAGGAGTCTCAAGATCTGCAACACGACCGACGTCATCTGACCGGTCGACACAGAGAACCAGCGTGCTCACATATTCGTTATTGGTATAGAATGGTATCTATCTTTCCTCGAAACATGACTATATCCTCAGTTATACTCAGTAATAATGATTTTTTGATGATTGCAGATTAATGGATTTTATTGGTATTTTTGTTTATAAATATCAAGTGGGTTCAACAGATATCTCGTATGTTACACATTAGATGATCAGCTATGTATATTTAATCTGAGTATTCGAGCACACATAAACAGCAAGTCCACACAAATGAAGAATGAATGGTATTACTTATGCAGTGAAATAAAAAGGTAGTTTATGATGAGAGCGGTAGAGTACCGAGCCCAGTTATTTGTGCTCGCTGTGATGTGTTATCAGCATTACTCAGTGCTACATCTCATTCGCATATCAAGATGTGTTATCTCTAAATTGTGGTTTAAAAACGTATCCCTACTGAATATAATAACGTTTAGAGTAGACCCGTCTTCTGTAATTTCATCAGATCCTCAGTGTCGAGAGTTTCGCCTTCTTTGAATTTCTGATAGATTTCTTCGGCTTCTTCTTTCGCGGCTTCGCGCTCTTCAGTACGCTCATCCTCGCGTTCTTGCTCTTCTTGCTTATCAAGTTCACGAAGGCGTTTCTGTACGCGAACGAATTCCTCATGATGTTCATCGGCTGTCTCCTGTGCCTCGACAAAAAGCTCATGCATAGCATCAGCTTCATCACGAATGTCGTCAGCCTCGCGATACGCCTCAATCATTTGATTATGATGTTCTTGTGCTTTATCAGCGAGTTCAGTCACCTTCTGGTGATGCTGAGAGGCTTCTGAACGGACTTCCTCAGCCTGTTCTTTTAGTTCGTCAAGTTCACCGCTATCCTCGACTTTTTCTTTTTTCTGTTGAAGTTGTTCACGCTTATCTTCAATCTTTTCGATGAGTTCACGTTCATCCTCTGAAGAGAGCACCTCAGTCTGTTGGCGGAACTCAAGATCCTCAATTTCGCCTTCAAGCTCCTCGATGTTTTTACCATCATCAAGTTCAAGATCAGATTTCATCTCCTCAACTTGATCGAATAGCTCATTCGCCTCTGCGTTGAACTCGTTTCGCTTGTCCTTATGTTCTTGAACTTGTTCGTTCAGTTCATCGCGCTGTTCGCGATGTTCTTGGGCTTCATCAACTTTTTCACGCGTTTTCGCATTTAGCTCATCGCGCAGTGAAGCTCGTTCTGAAGCCATTTGATTAAGATCATTTCGTCGGTCGCGGAGTTGCCCAGCGACCTTTATGAGTTGCCCTTTTGATCCATTATCCAGCTTGCTATCAGTGAGAGAGATGTTATCTGATTCTCTTAGTGGCTCTACATCGTGTGTTTCAAGAACGCCGTCTTTCGTTACCATGCGTAATTAAACCTCGATACCATCACCGCTCCGGACCGTGGCGACCGAGTATTGAATATGACTGTCAGTACTGAGAGTGTAATTACTGAACTGTGCAGCCCTAATTGAGTAATAAAAAATGGTCGACCTTCTGTCGGTCTGCAAACACTACTGTAAGAATTTCCGATCATTCTGCGTACTGTGCCGCCGGAACGCCGGAGACGTTCTGGTAATTCATGATATAATCCATTGATATTTAATTGCTTTGGTAACGTAGGCTTGCGAATACGTCCGTCTCAGGGCTTCAAAAGCGTGGTACAATCTAACACGGAATAGTGTGACACATATAAACAAAAGTACCCTAAAATTCAGTCATGTGAGCTAAATATACCGAGTCATACAATTTGTTCAATGCCAACCGAATCAGAATCAGAATCAGAAATAGTTCACTCAACTGAGACAAAGGAACTCTCAGAGGTTATTCACGCACAAGGTCATGCAAACGTTTCTGCGGAGCACGCAAGCACACTTGAGATAACAAGTGATGATTGGCTCACGCCCGCCGGTGACTGCATTCTCGGCGTTGAGGCAGATCGGGTTCCGACTGATTTCGACACTGAATTCATTCGAGCTTGTCAGAGTCCGGATGCGAAAATAACAGCAACAATTACAGTTGAGTCTGAGACAACTGGAACATACACTGAGAGAATAATTGGATCCGGAAGTCCAGGGTTAACGTTCGATAATGAGCGGAGCCACGTCGCCCGTACAAGCACATATACTGATGATCGAACGGTACTCATTGGGGGCGATCTCGCTGCTGCAGATATTGATCGAAATATGATTGATGCACTGACTACGGGTGCTGATCTCACATTACGACTATCAGTCACCGTCCAAGCAGATTAGTTGATTCTCATAATCACGAAGTGAAAGCCAAACCTGATATCCAGACCTTACACCCTCTCAACTTTTTTAGATATTTATACGGAACACTGACACTCTTCACCGGTTCATGTTTGAGGGTACGCTTTCCAACGCGGGGACTCTGCAAATCGAGTGTTACTCAGTGTATATGTTAGAAGATATGAATAACACAGTTACCGAAGAAGAGTTAGGGCTGGGACAGTCCGAGTACAGTGGTAATACAATGTCTGTGGAGGCTGGTATCCCTGAGGGTAGTCATCACCGTGATGGACTGCTTTCAGATACTGCCCTGCCGTAGAAGCAGAAAGTCGAATGCGAGAGCAGAGAAGAGAAGCCAAGCCCTGTCCTCAAGGAAGCCGTCGCAGACGGCTAAGTAGGTCAGGGTAGTTCACTTGATAGACTGCTGTGATTCGAATCAATTGAACTACGACGGTGAGTATAATGAAGATCTCCGGTGTGAATCCAATATAAATTTGATAGCTGAGAAGTGAACAAAGACATGACAATGTGATGACTCCACAGCATAATCTTAACCATGATAGAACTGGCGGCGGGAACTCATAATATCAACAGCAGTTGAATATCGGAGGCGTCACAGCACTACCAACTGGCATATACACAAACAGGATTAAAAGAGATTTTAGATTACTCTATTATCTGTAAACGACCACGGGTCGGGTGACCCGTGGAACTCTCGCTGAAATATTTAGACCACTTCATATGTGTGGGTACAGACGCTTCGTAGACTGTCTGGATGGTTAAATCAGACAGTATCATCAGCCTCAGATTCAATATCAAAGCTAGCCTCATCTGTCTGCTCAAGTTCGGTTGCGCCAGTGAGGACAGCACAGAGTTCATCAAGAACAGCGTCTGCACTCGCAAGATTTGTCGCAAGCGGGACATCATGGACATCACATAATCGAAGGAGGGCAGTGATATCTGGTTCATGAGGCTGTGCAGTCAATGGATCTCTAAGGAAGATGACGCCACTGCAGGTACCGCTTGCAATTTCAGATCCAATCTGCATATCACCACCAATCGGACCTGACTGTTTTCGCTCGATTGCAAGCCCAGTGGCTTCTTTGATTCGTTTCCCAGTTGTCCCAGTTGCCATCAGCTCAAACTGCTCAAGATCATCTCGACGGTCGCGAGCAAACTCGATAATGTCAGGTTTCTTTTCATCATGAGCAATTAATGCAAGACGCATACTCATAATGTACTCTGTAATATTAAGAATGTTAGCAGCTCAAAGTAATAGTATCTACCAGAAAGTCAAAACTAAACACGCTAATTCATATTTTTCCGTGCACAAATATATTGAGAGTATGAACAAAGCCACTGAGTAGAAAAGATATGTTGCTTTATTTTAACCTATTACTAAGCCGGTGGTTTTCGGCGTTAAGTCCCGGTCTAGCCGCAGATGAGCAGCAAAGAGGAAAGGTGATTTATGATGAAGAACGAATTTCAGCATCAACAAGCTCTGCAGCCTGATTGAGAGCACCAACGGAAGTGAGATGACCTGCGCCGACGGATGCTTTCATCGCTTTTGCTGCAGAGCCGGTAAGGACTTCGGGACCGAGTTGTGCAATAGTATCATCACCAACGGTTACGATCCATCCCGGCACCTCAAACCGATATGGATCTAGACGCGGTTCAAATCCATTTCCACCGCTGGTGTCATACTCAACGAGTCGAGAAATATTATCCGCAGCAGTGCGAGCCTCTCGGAGAGCTGCCGCGGCTGAAGCTGGTATTGGTTCACCGTCAGCGTCGACTCCACGACCAGCATCACCAATAATAAACGTTCGCGACCCAGCGCGAAGATCGCTTTTGACCGGTGGACGATCCTTATCCATTGCATCAGTTCCACGAATGCCACCGGTCCAGACAAATACATCAGCTGCGAACGCACCAATGTCGGTTTCGACGACATCTTCACGCGCACGCTCAACTGTCGTTTTCGTTGAAATGTTCACATTATTGTCGGTGAGTGCGTCACTGACAGCATGCTGAAAATTCTCTGGAAAGTTGGATGCGATAGTTGGTTGTTGTTCGATAAGTGTAATATCCGCTTGAATACCAGTTTCACGTGTTAGTGCCGCGATTTCACCAGCAACCTGTACACCTGATAATCCTGCCCCACCAACAACAATATCGACAGGGCTAGAGCTGTCTTCATCTGCTATATTGGATTGAGCTGAATGGGTATCAGAGCTCGATTGTTGCTGAGAGTCTGGTACGTCTCTCAGTGAAGCCTCGGTCGTGACACCTGCAGCGTCAAACAATGCTTTACGAATTGTTAGTGCGTCTGTAATTGTGCTCAGTGGGAGTCCATGCTCTGCAACGCCAGGAATAGCATAGTCAGCAGTGACAGACCCAAGACAAACTGCAGCACAATCATACTCGTATCTCATACCGGTGTGGAGATGTGCTGTTTGTGTATCAATATCGATATCTTGGACATGAGCTGTCTGGACAGTCGCACGGTCAAAGAGATCGATAAGTGGAACTTCAATAATATCTGCGACATGAGGTCGGCGGATGACACGATGAACCTCATGTTTGAGGAGATGTGTTTCGGAATTATCGATGACAACTAATTCAATATCTGAACTAAGTGATGATTCAAGCTGTTGAGCGAGTGTCACGCCAGCATATCCAGCACCAAAGACAGTGACGTTCATATTGACATAACGGGTTCAAGTGTCATAGACCGACCGATGATTTAGATCTCAGTCAGACTGTGTAGAAATCCAATTTTTGTATTGCTGGGATTCATACCCATCTGGTCGCGAACCGATTGACCACGTGAGACTACACTGACCAAAGTAATTAGAATAATGAATCCTTCGCAGGGAGGACTTCCGCTGGTCCACCAACACTCCAAACGTCGGTTTCAACACCGATATCGGCAATTGCAGATTCAACAGTATCTGCGTGTGTAGCGGTTGTGTTCACATAGACACTTGCACCAGTGTCAGTTGAAAAGTAAACTGGGATTGAGTCGCGCTCACGAAGTTCACGAACAGTGTTGAACACTGCAATTGTTTGTGGCTGCCAATAGACCCATCCAGCAGGACCGGTCATTGTCGTTGCTGTAAGTGAGAGTGAGTCGTGTTCAGCCAACTCAAATATCCGATCAAAATCACCATCATACAGTGCATCACGCATCGCGTCGATTTGATGATGAACATGTGCCAAACGCGCATCGAACATATGACTCTGTGCAGCTTCACGATGTGCTTCCTCAGTCTCTTTATACGCTGGAACGTGTGCTGCGACTGTTCGAACTGTTGAATCAAGGTTAGTTTCAATACGTTCAGCATGACAATCGGTATCATTCATACCAGAGTATAACTGTGAGAATGCACCGGTCACAGCACGAGCAGCGGATGATGACCCTCGTCGAGCGATTGCTGAGATTTCTGGACGGGTGAGTTCCTCTCCAGCAGCGGTCACAAGTGCCATCGCCGCCGCTGCAAATCCAGATGAAGAAGATCCGAACCCAATATTTGAGGGAAACGAATTCTCGGAGACTAACCGAACAGGGTCACGGATTCCAGTTCGCTCACGAACATGATCTACAACGGCATCAATCCGTTCTACTGCTCGCCCCTCAACGCGTTCATTATCGACTATATACACGTCCGTAGAAGCATCAGATTGGAATTCAACGGTCGTTGTTGTTGCACTTGGTGCTGTACAAACACTGATGCTGTCATGATATGGATAACGGTTATTATTATCTCGCATTCCATGATATTTAATCAGTCCCTGTATTGGGTGGGCACGTGCAGTTGCTTTCATACCAACAGGGCGGAGAGACGCGAGGTTAAATATCCCGATACCAATGAACAGAAGCAAGTACGACTCGATTACAGATATATTGCGTGTACATCGGTCAGACGGCACAAGCATGCTGTTTGTGTGATGACCCCGATACGACCGCGCGGATTGACATCCCGCTACGTTCGATTCTACTGATCAAAGATTCTGGGTCCGTTGCCTGGCGTGATATCGTTGGAGCCGTATCAGTGCATTTCTGTGCGGGTGATTGGAAACTGGTCGGTGAACTTGTCACTGAAATAAACACGAACCCGATTGGTCAGTACAACGTTGCTCGTGCTTCATTTAGTATTCGAGAGTATTTCGAGGCACTGCTCGCTGAGACGAGAGATGAGCCAAATCAAACAGTAGTTGAATCGCGCCTGATCACGTATGCTATCTTACTAGCGGATTCGGAAGTCATCAATTCCTTCAGGGTCTGTATATGATACAGAGACGTCAGAAACGTTCGCATTAGGGCTTCCAGTATGACACCATTCAATGAGCGAATCAACCGCAGATTCAGCCCCCTCAAAAACTGCTTCTACACGGCCATCATCGAGATTCCGTACCCATCCTTTGACACCACGCTCGCGAGCTGCATCACGGGTTGATGCACGGTAGTAGACCCCTTGAACGGTTCCAGAAATAAACACATGCGCTCGTGTTCGAGTTTCACTCATTATATTGATACACCACTAGCAGTCAGATTATTCTGTCGCTCAATTGGACTATTACCTGTCGAGATGGATATATGAGCAAGACACTCATCATCGGAAGCGTGGGTTGAATAACTGATAGGCTAATGAGTAAATAATATGGGTCTATTCGGAACCGCTGGGATTCGTGGTGATGTAACAACAACGGTTACACCATCGCTGGCACTGGCAATTGGGCGTGCACTTGGAGCCGATGCGGTAGCAGACGACGCTGATGTTGTTATTGGACGTGATGGACGGACGAGTGGACCGGGTCTTGCTGCTGCCGTTGAGTCCGGAGTGCTCGCAGCTGGTGCTGATGTTACCCGTGTGGGCGTTGTCCCAACACCAGCGTTGGCATACGCCTCAGAAGGGCAATACGGGGCAATGCTCACCGCATCACACAATCCACCAACTGATAATGGAATAAAACTCTTTGTGGGAGGGACTGAGTACACTCAAGAGCGTGAGGAGGTAATCGAATCGCGGATAACTGCTGAGAGTTCCCCAGTTTCCTGGCAGGGATGGGGAACAACCACCCACAAAGATATTATACCGGCATACCGGGATGCAGTGCAAACATACGCAAGTAAATATGGAACAATACCATCAGAACTTACTGTGGCTATAGACTGTGGGAACGGTGTTGGAGCACTCGCAACACCATCGATTCTTGACCGAATGGGGGCAGAAGTAGTGACACTCAATGGTAATATCGATGGACACTTTCCGGGACGAGAATCGAAACCAACGGCAGCATCATTGACAGACCTACGGGCGAGTGTAAAAAATGGACAGTATGATTTTGGAATCGGACATGACGGTGATGCTGATCGTCTTGTCATAGTCGACCACGAAGGGGCAGTGGTACACGAAGATACTATCCTCGCCATTCTCGCAGCACATTTTGTCGATGTAAGTGATGTGGTTGATCCAGTGATCATAACAACGCCAAATGCTTCATCTCGGATTGATGAACTCGTTCACGCAGCAGGTGGACGGGTTGAACGCGTTCAATTGGGGTCATTGCACGAAGGTATCATGACTGCCGAAACAGCAGGTGGAGATGTTGTTTTCGCAGGCGAACCATGGAAGCACTCACACCCGGCACTTGGTGGGTGGATAGACGCTATCGCTTCCGCAGCGGTGTTGACACGGCTTATTTCTGAGGAAGGACTTCCAGCACTTCGAAATCCGATTCGCGAACGTCCATATCGGAAAGAAAGCGTCGAATGTCCTGATGAACAAAAAACAGCGGCGATAGAGCATATTAGACAGACAGCAGCCGATACATTCCCTGATGCAGAGATCAAGACAGAACATGGTGTCCGCGCAACGTTTCCAGACAACGCATGGGCTCTCATTCGGCCATCAGGAACAGAGCCATATATTCGAGTGTACGCTGAGGCAACATCAGAAACAATTGACTCTCTCATTGAAGATGCAATAACAACTGTATCAACTGCGATTGATGCTGTTGACGATTAGGATAAATAACTGGATAAAACCGATGAGGCACGGTGTGGTCGGGTTTATAATATCAATGTTATTATTATTTTATGAACATTTCTTCGTGCTCTCTATCAGTATAAGTGATAAACAATAGTAATTGATACAATGAATATCAATAGACGGTCGATAAAAACGTAATGGTATTTTTAATAACAGTTATCCAATACAAGGAGGATACCCGCGTCTGCAGGCGCGGGAGGATGTCAATAGTGATGTCGAGGATCCAGTTGATCAAGATGATAGTCAGATGATTAAGGAATTGACTGAAAAGATATCATAGTTGATGTTAGTAGTTAATTCTATATCGGGCATCTGATGGCAACAACAAAGAGTTTTGACTGCGGGCATGAGACAAATAGCCATGAGCACTTCCCACGAACATGACATTGTCATCGTTGGAGCAGGGACGGTCGGATGCTATGCTGCAGCAACGGCTGCCGATGCCGGACTTGATGTGATTATTCTTGAGCGAAAGACCGCCTCAGAGGCAGGTCATATCGCCTGTGGTGACGCATTGAAAGGGGCAAATAAGTTTCCTGAAGCAATTCCAAAATCACAACTTGATTCAGCGTTCACCAACACAGGTGTTGATCACGGGCGATTCGAAATCCCCCAAGAGGACACCGTAGTTGAAATCCCTGTTCCGGGTGAACTTGCTGTCATTGATCGTCTTGAGTATGGTGATCGATTAATCGAAGCCGCAGAAACAGCAGGGACAACCTTCCAGTATGATACCGTTGTACAGGATGTGATTCAGAATGACAGTGGGACTGTAACCGGCGTGAAAGCAACAAACGGGAATGGTGTAACTGAGTACAATGCTGATATTGTGATTGATGGAGCAGGTGCACTGTCAATTCTACAGGATAAGGCTGATTTCAGCAACGCAACATTCGATACAAATGTTTCTTACTCCCAGTTCTCATCAGCATATAGAGAGATTATTGAAGTTGATGAGCCCGTCGAGTGGGATGATGCATTAGTATTTAAACCGACTGAACGAGCGGCTGGTTATCTATGGTATTTCCCGCGAACGAAGACAACGATTAACGCTGGACTTGGATTCCAAATGAGTGAGGAACCAATGAATCTTGTTGATGACCTTGCACGGGATCTTAGACAACGATCGGAATTTAAGAACGCGACTGTCAAAGATAAACTCGGGGCATCTCTCCCAACGCGACGACCATATGATTCCGCGGTTGCTCCTGGATTCCTTGCTGCTGGCGACGCCGCCGGACACGTAAATCCGACCACAGGTGGTGGAATTGCTGGGGCAGCATTTGCTGGAATGTACGCTGGAGAGCAGGCGGTTACCGCTATTTCTGAGGGCGATGTAAGCGAAGCATCGTTATGGGAGTACAACGAACGTGTTATGGGGGACTTCGGGACCCGATTTGCTGGATTAGATGTATATAATGTGCTTTCGACCGCAATTGACGTTGATGAGCTTATGGGGCTTATTGCATCACTTCCTGGTGAGAAATTAGCTGAAGCTCTATATTCAGGAACAACGTCGTTCAGCCCTCTATTGATCCTCAAAACGATCAAAAACTCATATGGGCATTGGAGACAGATTTTGAATTTCTATCGAACGAAGAATCTTGCAGATGATCTCATGGGGCAGTATGAGCGATATCCAAATCGTCCAGAGGCACTTGATGGCTGGAAGTCCACACGTGATGAGATAATGGATCAGATATATGATGTAACAGGGGCAGAAGTTAAATACTGAATTATTGTATTTATATATTAGTTGAAATTAATCCACAAAGTGTAGGCGTGAAGTTATTTTGTGTTGTATAAGAACCGGTGGCTGACGCTAGTTCATCTGACCAGGATTAAAGTATATTTTGAGAAAATATTATCCTTCGACCTCAGCCGCCTCCTCGATTTTCATTTCATCGAGCTTGCCAACAATATCGTTAAGTTTCTCATCAAGTTCATCAACGAACTCATGGGTTTGTTCAGTCGTGATTGCACCTTGACTAGACGGTTCTATGAGGTTTTCTTCTTCAAGAACACGGAGAGAATATCGAACCTTATGATGTGGATAGCCAGTTTCATTCGACATCTTGACGATACCGATAGGCTCACTGTCAATGACCATTCTGAGAACCTGCAAATGGCGTTCCAGCATATCTACTTCTTTTTCAAGTCTATCTATCATGTCACCTGTTAACTCGTCTGGATGAGATTTAAGTGTTGTCCTCCAGGTGTCTATATGAGCAATATACCCCATATACACGGTGTATATTTTAAATGTGTGGGTTTCTCCCCGACAAGAAACAGCAACCTTATGATTACACTGTGAATAACTGTCAAATCTGTAAAATTATTTGTGCGGCTGAACGTAGCATGGGCATATATCGCTACGGCTCATTATACTAGCGATACAGCGCGCTTGTTATTAAATAAACATAACGCGATCATTATGATGACGAGTATCATATAATTAATTGTGTGCACGCTGACGTTCGCATGGCGCTTATTCACAGACGTACCGTTAATTGTTGCTGCGAATCGTGATGAATCATATAACCGACCATCAGAGCCGCCATCAATTATGAACGACACCTATCATCCAGCAGTATTAGCACCCCGAGACTGCCGTGCTGGTGGAACGTGGATGGGGTATAATGCTGCTGGTCGTTTTGTCGGGCTTACAAACCGATGGGTGTCAGTAACATCAGACGCTGATGCTAATGATGAAACGACCAGTGATGAGCGCCGCTCCAGAGGGCAACTAGTCACTGATTTGCTCACTGAGCGTGGACCAATCGATCCGAAAGCAGCTGTTAGGACTGCAGTCACTGAGCATACATACAATGGATTCAATCTCCTCATTGCTGATGTTGGATGGAGCACCGACCGTGATCCAACGGCGGTCATGTTTGAATGGGACGGAGCATTACATACAACTCAAATTAACCCTGGAGCCCATGTTATCGTCAATGTCGGAATGGACGATACACACATTGACCCTGAAGACACAAAGCGCGATTCAACTATCGTGACAGCACAGGCAGAAAATGCATTACGGATCCGCAATGAATTGAGCGAGGGTGTTCAGACGACAGCTACTGCCGGCAAATGGCGTAATCGAGCTACAGATATTCTCGGTAATCACGAATATGGAGTCTGTGTACATAATGAATCACAGTCGTTTGGAACTGTCTCTGGATCGGTTATTACACTGGGTGCTGACGGAAGCGGTAATTATCAGTACGCCAATGGTTCACCATGCACGACGGCGTTTGAACATGTTGAGACGACCCTCAACAGCGAAAACGATCCTACTACATCGTAATACATGGAACTGATAATAAGATGCAAGGGTAGTCTGGGTAATTTACACTCACTTCAAATGAGAGCTACAAGAGTATATGATCAATAGTATTCTCGGTCAATACTATTTCAGGTCAAGTTATATTTTGAGAACAGCTCACCGTAATATCTGTAATTACGAATATGATGTCTGATATTAAATCCGTAAACCACCCCACCCTACTCAGCCGCTAGCGCGGCTCCGGTGAGGGTGGGGCTGGGGTTTCCTGCCCTGTTCTGTTTCGACAACACGCTTTCCATCCACGACGCCACAACTTCCTGACGACGTGAACACAGCGAGCGCAGTCTCGATGGGTGTTACGCCTTTGGACTGCCCCAGTCCTAGCTTTTAAAACCACGAGATAACATATTAATCGCTACGTTCGCGTCTCTATCAATCGTTACTCGTTTGATTCTGTGGTTCGGACGATTTTCACGTCTGCACCACGCCATCGTTTGGGAACGAGGACATGAGCTCCGTTCCCTGTGGCTGTCACCTCACCGTCGATAACTTCGTGACCTTCGAGTTCGTGTCTATCCACTGTCGTAGTATATACACTGTTGAAATATAAATGGGTAGATTCGCGGGCTTGTGGTGTGGGATGGCGAGAGAGCATTGTAACTGAGATGATGACGGCAGTGTATCCACATTCCTGCCCTCCGCCGCACTCGGTCGGCTTCGCCTCGCTACTTAAGAACGGAGGCAGGGGCTTACCGTCTGTGAACTGCTAAAATCAGCAAGCGCCGGCATGAATCGGTGTTCGCCATCCACATTCCGAACAACTTACCCAGTAGGTATCTGAGTCGTATTCGACTGTACTATCGCAGGATTGGCATCTGATGATATCGCTCATAGCACACGATTCGCACGCAGCCAATGTGAGGGCTTCGGTTGACGCGTGTCATTTGCCTTATGTAATGTCAACACTGCGCGCGCTCGCCAGATTTAACAGACCTGCAGCGAGTAAATAAAATATGAGTGTTGAGCCCGCTGAGGCGGATCTTTCAGAGGATGAACTCAAAGGACTCGAACTTATTCGAGAGACGAGTGGTATTCATCAAAGTGATTTCTGGAAAGAGCTTGATATTTCGTCACGTAAAGGAAGCCGAATTGCAGATCGACTTGCCACGCTAGGGTTTATTGAACGAGAAGAGACCGTTTATAATGGACATAATACATATCATCTCGAACCAGCCGCTCGCGAACTTGATTTCTCAATGCTGATGGCAGGCGATATGCTTTCACCATTCATCGGAGAAGAAGAGGTTAATCCGACCAGTGATGCCTTCTCGCAGTGGTTGATGAACCTAGCGTATGATGAGTGAACTGTCTTGACAACAATCCTTGGACTACTGTAATCTGTGGACATTATCCAGTATCAGTATAGTGAGTCCCATCATTTTGCTATTGGATCAGACTCAAAATAATTAGCATCGACCACCACTCGTGTATATCTCTAGTGACGTGTGCGGATAATGTATTGACGATTATCACCAGGACATAGAATCAACGTATACTAATTCGATGTGTCGAAGATATGTGTATAAGTACTGATAGCTACGTTTTTACTCGTTATCTGGATCTTCAGTCGCCTCAAGATCATTATCAGTGATATACGTCGAGATTTCATCGTTCGTCAATTCAATGAATTCCTCAGTATCAGTCGCAACCGTTGCAACATCAACGCCAGCAGCAGTGAGTTCATCATCATTTGAGATCGCAACTGTACGAAGTGCAAGACCAATACCTTCATTCAGGCTCAGTTCGTTAGTATAGTTCTCCTCAAGATGTTCTTGAAGATTACTCCGGTCAGCACCAATTGAGACAGCCTCCCACTCATATGGGGTTCCAGATGGATCTGTTTCATAAAGCCGTGGTGAGCCATCCTCAATACCACCGATGAGGAGTGCAACTCCAAATGGACGCGCACCACCGACTTGTGTGTACTGCTGAATATTGTCTGCCACGTTTTTAGTGAGCGTCTCAACACCAACTGGTTCACCGAACCGAAGACGATTGACTTGTGCCTGTCGACGGGCGAAGTCAATCAGTTGGCGAGCGTCAGCAACGTGACCGGCAGACGCGATTCCTACATGATCATCGGTTTTGTGTATTTTCTCGACACTTGTCGGCTCCATAAGTGGTGAGCGCGATCGTTTATCTGCGGCGAGTACAATGCCGTCAGGTGTTCGAATACCAACACTTGCTGTTCCACGTTTAACCGCCTCACGCGCGTATTCGACTTGGTAGAGACGACCATCAGGTGAGAAAATTGTGGTTCCACGGTCGTATGCCTGCTGTTGGGCTTGTCCCTGCATAGTATCACTCGAAGTCGAGTCTCGTCGCCCCCGTGAACGTATCTGTATCACAACCACTGTCAGCGCCGGTATCAGTGTTACTGGTGTCGTCTATACTGCCTGTTGCAACATCGACACATAACCCGCGAATGACAGCAGGTCGTGATTCGTTCTTGAACACGACGTTGCTCTCCTTATAACATCCGGTCCGCCCGTTCAAATACCTTTCCTCACAGGCCCGAACAGTCCCCGAGATGCCCAACACACGGATTCCGACAGCATAATCATCAATTTCGTTGATGCATGCAACTGCGGTGCGTGCGTGCGACTCTGTATCGCGACGTGTTCGGATGATTGTCTCTCCACGACCATTTGTGAATTCAAAATAGAACACTGCCAGATCGGTCTCTGCACTCTGTGTGTCACCGTAGAGATCCTGCGCTGCATACCACAACTCACGCTGGAATGTTGCCCGGTCAATACTCGCATCTGGCCACGACTCAATCACGACAGCAAGATATCGCCATCGTGGACGGAGATGTTTCGGAAGGTGTTTCATATGAGTATTAGCATGATTCGGGCAAATAAATCGCGCTTAGTAGAACAAAGTTAATAATAAATTATTGTTGCTCAGCAACAATGACACCGACCTGTTCGTGGATAAATTCGACTTCAGTGACCGCCATCCCAACATCAGTCAGTGCATCGGTAAGGATACCAACAGTTGCTGGGTCATCAACCGATGGACTGTAGAATGGTTCTTCTGGATCAGGCGATCCAAAGAACATCACATCACCAAGGACAAATCGATCGGGTTCGAGTGCTGAAATAACTGTGATTGCTTCGCGTTTTTCATCATCCGAGAGATGATGCATTGCAAAATTTGAGGTGACAATATCAACATCAGTGTCAGAGTCGAGATTTGGTTCACGGAATCGTCCTTCAGCAAACTTAATATTCTCAATGTTCTCCGCACTTGCTTTCATACGTGCCTCATCAAGCATCCCCGTGCTGATGTCGCGACCAATGACACAATCTGCTGTTGATGTGAGTTCAAATGCAATCGCTCCTGTTCCAGTACCGAGATCTAGCACAGTTTCGCGTGCTGTTGGTGCAGCATGGTCGACAACATGTCGTGCACATGCATGATATGCTTCTGAATCTTGTTCGTCATCATATGTCGATGCTGCCTCAGAGAATCGTTCAGCATGTTCATCGATTGTCTTCTTCATATCGACCATATTCAACCCCAGGGGCTATGAACGACTCGGAGCGTCGGTGTCGGTTCCGTGCGATAATCTCATTCCATCCCGTGAGCCCATCGTAGATACATGTCTCGCCAAGACCGATCTCGGCACCGACTGCGGCAAGCTCTCGTGGCGTTCGGAATTCAAGATGTGAGTTTGGGGTAGCACTGACAACATATGGCGCGTCGTAATGATCAATAAGACGTCTCAGCTTGTTGAGTCGCTTGAGATGTTTAATCCGACGCCCACCGTCGGCACGGATGGCAGGTCCAAGATTTAATTCAACCGCAACTTCGTTGCGTACAGCAGCGTTAATTAATACATGATTGATGTCTCCCATACGAGAGTTATTTGACCCAATAAATGGCTGAGTGAGTACGTCAACGCGTGGTTGCTCAACGGCAAATCGGTTTAATTTATTTGTCCCACCGCGAACGGATACAACCGTTCGCTGAGGACGCTCATTACCGAGAGCGCCGCTTGCATGCTGCGGATCGGTGCTGATAATCTCGACACCATTGACAATATCAGGCTCTGGTGGCTCTGATTGTGGCGTAGTGGATTGCAACGCCGGAATATCTGCATCTATGTGCGATTGCCCATCTGGCTCAGATTCAGATTCAGATTCAGATTCGGATTCTGGATTAGTGCTCGAGGTTGTATGCTTGTCTAAGCCACTGCTAGATGTGTCAGTTAACGCTGTTCGAATCTGATCAAAATCTGGGTCAGCATCAATAGCACGGACAACAATCCCATTATAGCCGTACTCGATAGCGGTATGTGCACACCGGGTGACCGTACTTTTGCTATCAGGATACACATAGACCGCTTCATACATAGATATCAAGACAGACTACATGGACATGGAAATTACGTTTCTCGACTATCGTTGTCAAATTACGATTAAGTAGTATACTAGTGTTGTTGAAGATGGTAGTCGTTCACTAGTTACTACACAATATTCTCAGTAATACTCAGATATGTTCGTTAATCGATGAGTCGTTGGGCTGCATTCGTGAGTGTACGTGATGCCTTCATAACCGAACTGACAGTAACGTACTCGCGATCAGCATGTGCGACTGCACCAGTATCATCAGCAAGAACGCCAGGACCGAACACAACAACAGGTGTAGGGGCAAAGTACGATGCCTCTGTCGCTGCAGTGAAATATCGCTGTTGAGCTGATGGTTCAACCTGTCTTACGGAATCTGTGAGAATTGTGACCAGTTCATGACCTGGATCAGTCGAAAACGCCTCTAAAAACGGGGTTGGACGGTCTGTTAGTGAAAATTCAACTCCAATATCCGTAGAAACCGCTGTATCAATCGCGGTTGTGAGTTCGTCTCGAAATGTGTCAGCGGTTTCAGGGGGGACGCTTCGACGGTCAAGAATAACGCGACAGGATGCTGGCACTTGATTGGTTGCCGTCCCACCGTCGACTGTCGTCGGGGTCAATGTTGGTTTTCCCAGCTGTGGATGTGTGGCGTTGAGTCGATCTGTATCGTACGTCCGAATTGTTTTGAGCGCATCCTCAAGTGCTGTAATAGCATTTACTCCGGTTGTTGGCGCTGCAGCATGTGCAGCAGTGCCAGTAAGCGTCAATGTTCCCTGAAATCTTCCCTTTGCTGCTGTGCACACATCAAGTCCAGTTGGCTCACCAACAATATACATATCAGCGTCAAGATCAAGCGCCGCAGCGCCAGTAGAGAGAACTTCTTCATCCGGTGTCACAGCCAATGTAAGCGTTGTTTTCGGTGTTAAATCCACACTCAAAAATGCAGTAAGCATCGCTGCTAGTGGACCTTTGGCATCGCATGCACCCCGACCGCGGATTCGATCAGTGGGATCCGTGTTTTTAGCGGATAAGGATGACTGAGTTGACATGGAATCATCTGAGCTTGCGTCTGTGTCTGGTATGATATCGTCCGGAATTGTCGCCACATCTTGAGGTCGCTTGAGTGGAATATGTGGTGAGACCGTGTCAATATGTGTATTGAACACGATATGTGTCTCAGGAGTAGATTCTGAGTCTTGTGAGTCAGCATGTGAATTTGTAGCCGTATCACGCTGTGTTCCTCGCGTCGCAATTGTATTCCCAGCCGCATCGACATGCACATCAATATCATGACGCTCAAGCGTTGTAACGAGTAGTTGACGCATCTTCTCGACATCATCATTCGACGGGCAAGCGACTGCTCGCTCAAGAAAATCAATCGGATCAAATGGATGATTATTATTGAGTGACATCGTCTGGAGGTGTGTTCGGTGATGACTCTATGGTATTCTCAGATTCCAAAGCAGAATCTGAGACTGATGATGAGTCAGAGTACGGTGTTGATCGAGTCAATGATTCAGTGATAACTTCGAGTTCTGTTTGGAACGCACGTTCTACCGGACCAGTGAGTGTCGCTGACTGACCAGGGGTGACAGTGACACGAAGTTCACCGCCTGGTGGTCTGACCGTCATTGGAATGTCTGAATCAACGATTCCGAGCCGGCGAGCAACGGCACCGACAGCTACTGCCCCTGTTCCGCAAGACTGTGTTTCATCTTCAACACCGCGTTCATATGTTCGTTGTTGGAATTGAGCAGCACCGGTTAATTCCCCGAGTGTAACATTAGCACCGACTGGAAATATATTTGCATGCCTAATTGGAGGCGCAATATCACTTAATCTGATGGAATCAATATCATCAACGATTGCAACAGCATGCGGGACTCCCGTGTTTACTGCAGTGACGGAAAGTGAGTCAACCTGCTCATCAATAAACGCAGTATCGCGGTCAGCGACGAGTGGGACACGGCTTGGATCAAATGTCGGCGTTCCCATTTCAATTGTTACAGTGTCGCCCGAAAGTGTCGCATGCTGGGTGCCAGCAGGAGTTTCAATCATCAGATCTGTCGCTCCTGTTCGCTCAGCCGCCCATGCAGCCGCAACTCGGGCACCATTGCCACACATTGCTGCGGTTGAACCGTCCGGCTGAATAAGTGTCATAATTACCTGTATCGGTGTATGCTGTTGTTCAATCGAGAGGAACAATACACCGTCAGCACCACGTCGGTCGGTCGTATCATGTGAGATGCCCGTGTCGCGATCGCAGTGAGCTCTTGCAAACGCCTCACGATCAGGAATTCTTTCTGTGTCGTTGACGATGATAAAATCATTACCAGTACCATGGTATTTCACGACGCTGACCAACGCGGTCTCAGTGCTCACTGTGGTCCACCGCCAGGGGGTGCATGTGTTGTTGAAGATACGGGTACAGTCGAATCGGATGTTACCGAGGAGCTCGAATGAGATACTATTGATGACAGTTCTATTGAGTCCTCATCTGACGCTGTTTCAATTACATCTAACTCATCAAGCGTCTCGCGACGACGTGCGAGCTTGACAGTATTATCATCATAAATGACCTCTGCGGGTCGAGGTCGAGCGTTGTATGTACTTGCCATCTCGTATCCATACGCTCCTGTGGTCCCAATTGCTAAGATATCGCCACGCGTTGGTGTTGCGATTGATCGGTTTTCGGCAAATATATCAGATGATTCACATATCGGACCAGCAACGGTCACTGGTTTCGAATCTGTTGTTGATGACGCTGAGATGTTCTGAATCTCGTGGTAAGCATCATACATCGCTGGACGGAGCAGCGTTGTCATCCCGGCATCAACACCAACAACGGTTGCTTCGCGTGCATTCTTAATCGTATTCGCCCGTGTCAAGAGGATACCTGCATCAGCAACGACATACCGACCTGGTTCGATTGCCAGTGTGGCATTGACTGTTCCAAGTGCATCTCGCGTTCGCTCAGCCACATCATAAAGATCAAGCGGTGGATCACTCGGGCGATACGGGACGCCGAACCCGCCACCGACATCAACAAACTCAATCGATCCCGCGCGCTCAGCGACTGTTCGTGCGAGAGTTCCCATCCGACGAACAAGCTCCTCATGTGAGGAGAGATCCTCGCCACTGATCCCACTACCGGCATGCGCGTGGAGCCCAACAAAATTAAATTCTGCTGCCCATTCAGCGGCTAGTTCAGCTACACGTTCATGTGGAATACCAAATTTCGCGTTGGCACCAGTGGTTACTTTCTCATGATGACCAGCGCCAACATTTGGATTCACACGAATGCAGAGGCGACCATCGAAACCACGTTCTCTGAGTCGTTCAACCGTATCGGCTGCACCAACAGTAATTGTCATCTCCCTATTGTCACGCCACCATTCAACGATTGCATCGAGATCACGGGCTGGTGGATTGACCGCAGTATACTGAATCCGAGCGCCATCGAATCCGGCGGTAAGTGCCGCTTTGACTTCGCCAGCGGAGGCGCATTCAACATCGATCCCAACATCACGAATTACTTCGAGAACTGCCTGTCCACTGTGTGCTTTGATTGCGTATCGGACTGTTGCCGCTGGAAACGCGTCAAGAAGCCGAGCACAATTTTCTCGAACTCTATTCATGTCCATCACATACAATGGGGTTTCAAATTCTGCAGCAAGGTTACAGAGGGCACCCGCATCCCATGCAGCAAGCCGCCTGATAGGGACACCAGTTTGTTCAGTATTAGTGGTGTTCATTCGCGTAAAGCCTCTTCACGACGCGTCTGATCAACTGTTTCGGCTTCAATATCGACTGCAACAACAGCTGGTTTGTACGCCCCTGATTCAAAGAGGTCATGATCACCAAGTGAGGATTCAACATATCGAGTGAAAGCACGTCGGTTTGCAGGGAGTTTTCCGTAATAGACTGTCTCATCGACAAGATCATATACGGGAATTCGAGGCGACAATAATGTGTTCTCGCCAATAATGGTATTCTCACCAATATGGAATCCAGACGTTACACGACATCCAGCACCAAGCGCAGCATCCGATTCAATAATCACTGGAGTATCTTCAACTGGTTCTAGAACTCCTCCAATAAGAGTATTTGCTCCAAGCTTGACGTTCGAGCCAATCTGTGCACATGACCCAACAGTATCACAGGAGTCGACTAATGTTCCATCGCCAACATACGCACCGATATTGACGAAGGACGGCGACATCATAATACAGTCTGCGCCGAGATGTGCGCCTCGGCGGATCACAGTCCCATCAGGTGTATTTCGCGTCCCACGATCGCCGAGGTCATGACTTTCACGTAACGGAAGAACATCATGATAAGTAACATCCCCATACTCCCGCGGTCGGGTTTCTCGCAAGCTAAAATTCAATAAGATTCCCTGTTTAACCCATTCATTTACATTCCATCCCTCGGGACCAGTGGTATTACCTGTTGGTTCGGCTGCTCGGATATCACCAGATTCAATCGCTGCCAGAAATGTATCAAGCGTTTCATATACGGCTGTGTCAGTTGTTTCTGCGGTGAGTTCGTCGTTGTTGTACTGCTGCCAGAGAGTATGGATATCAGATTCAATGCTCATGATGAATCCTCGGTATATTCATCACTATTAGCACCAGCATCTAAGACAGCATCGAAGTCATACTGACTGGGAGGGCGTCCAGCAATCCACGTCGCTGCATCCAATGCGCCAGCTGCGAAAATACCTCGTGACCCAGCTCGGTGTGTGAGTTCAATTACCTCATCACCGCCAGCCATGAGCACCTCATGTTCACCAGCGATATCACCAGCACGACGTGCATGAACACCTATTTCTGATTCGCTACGCGGTGTGTCGCCCACACGACCGTGAACGCGCGTGGCGGACTCCGTTTCATCTCGTGCAGTGTCAATGTCATCAAGTAGTGTTACTGCCGTCCCTGATGGTGCATCGCGCTTTCCATTATGATGGGTTTCAGTTACTTCGATATCATATGACGGAAGGGTTGAGACAGCTTCAGTGACGGCTCGACGAAGTGCTGCGATACCACGTGAGAAATTTGAAGCCTTGAGGATAGCGGTCGTATCGCTAAGTGAGGATATCATCGAATGTTGAGCATCATCGTACCCGGTTGTCCCAATAACGGCTGCGATATCCCTGTCTGCCATGTCGACAGCATCAAGATATCTAATACTTGCGTCCGGAGCAGTGAAATCAATTAATACATCTATACTGTGTGTCTCAAACGCATTTTTGAGTGCTGTCTCAGATATTTCGCCAGTTATCTGAACGGTTGCATCTGGTGCATCAACCGATTCAGTGCTTGGGTCAGGTATCGCATCAGGAGTTCGCGTTATCGCAAGCGTGAATCCGATATCAGATCGCTCATTCGCCAGTGACCGAAGTTCAGTACCCATTCGACCGCTTGCACCGGTAATGGCAACTCGAGTCTTGGACTGTGTGGGTGGGTCAACATCAGTAGTATCTGTAGAGGTCTTGTCGGTACTTTGATCTGTGTTTGCTTGTGTTTCGGACATTGATGTGATCAGATGACCTCCGACTGTCCAGCGAGTGTCATCTCACGATCAGCGTCAAGCTCATCAAGAATTGATTCAAGTTTCATGCGGTGTTCATCGGCTAGCTCAGTTAATGGAGAACGAAGTGTCCCAGGACCGTATTCACGGTACTGCATTGCAGCTTTCACTGGAATAGGGTTGGTTTCGATGAAGAGGTGGTCAAAAAGTGGAGCCAAATTATAATGAAGAGTTCGTGCACGCTCATAATCGCCACTGACCGCTGCACCAACCATTGCAGTTGTTTGAGCAGGTTCGATATTCGCTCCGACGGAAATAACTCCATTACCGCCAAGTCCACAGAGTGGGAGCGTGAGGATATCATCACCGGAAAGCACAGAGAAAGACTCAGATCGGGTCTGCTCGATCACGGATGATATTTGACCAACATCCCCGCTTGCGGCTTTGTAGCCGATGATATTTTCATGTGAAGCAAGCGCAGCAACGGTCTCGGGTTCAATATTCGTCCCTGTTCGTCCAGGGACATTATATACGATTTGTGGAGTATCAATCGCATCGGCGATGGTTTGGTAATGATTCCTAAGCCCAGTTTGCTCTGGAATGTTGTAATACGGCGAGATTAATAACAGTGCATCAGCGCCGGCATCAGCGGCACGCTCTGAGAGATTGAGCGCTTCACGGGTTGAATTCGACCCTGACCCAGCAATGACAGGCACATCATCGACGGCGTCGATGACCGTTTCAATAACTTCAATATGCTCATCATGGGTCAACGTTGCACTTTCGCCCGTTGACCCTGCTGGAACAAGCCCGGATACACCTGCCGTTTCAAGTCGTCGTGCATTCGTGGCGAGTATATCGTGATCAATGCGTCCGTCTGGTGTGAATGGCGTTGTCATCGCAGGGAACACGCCAGTAAGATCAATATTTGTCATGTGATGTATGTGAGTATGTATGTCGATTGTTCTTACGAGACGATACTATATTGTATGACGTGAACTCAGTATAATGACTGTGGTTGGTGACGCCAACATTGACGCACGGTGTCGTGTCAGCGGCTCAGATTTGAGACACATCGAAGAGACACTATATTGATGATTCCGCCAAGGACAAGAGTGCTAGGCTTGCCCAAGACTGGAAAAATTGTATGCATGCGCTCGCGGCTATATTTATATCTATTATTCTGTTCGTGCTCGCACTTAACCCAGGCGTAGTGCATACACGCGCCCGACGTGGATCTCACACAGAGCGGAAATACTCCACACAGATTGAGGATACCCTGGTGAACACGCCAGTTTGACATCCTCCTCCGCGTAAAAGCGGGGGAATCCTGAGCGTGAGCAGGAGCAGTGGAGATTGCAGGGTTGCAGTTCCACCAAACCCCGGCACAGTGAGAACCCATGTGGGGTTCACGGACCGTCGCGGATAGAGTGGGAGTGCCAAGCTCCCGGTACTCCTATCCTCCATCGTGTTCGGACTCTCACAGTTGGTTGTGCCGTTGGGAGTCCGGCAGACTTCGGTGGACTCGAAGTTACTGTCTGTGCTGTGTTCAGGCAGTCGGGCACTGCATCGATTCAGTCTCGGAACCGACCCGACCCGACCGGTCACCTGAGTGGGTCCGATTATTGTTTCATTGCTTGGGGCGGACAGACCGCCATCATAGGACTGACCGGAGTCGCTCGGTTCCCAGCCTGATTCCTATCCATACGCGGAACTGTCTGTCAGTTTAACTGACGGATTGTGAACTCTCAAAGTGGCTCTCGTAGCGGAGATTGACTCCGACTCCGAATTCGAATTGTCGGATTCATCCTGTCCTGTCCTGCGGCTGAAGCCGCAGGGATTCTGCTTGAGTCTGTATAATGAGTTGAATATACTGGCACGGATCACTCGTTGACGATGAGTCGTCAGCGATGATGCCGTGATATCTATCATAATTAATTCGCTGATTACACACGATTAAATCCATTTCGTCATATGTGTATGAGAGCACCGTAATGAAACGATAATGACTATGAGATGAGTCGAAATGATCGAATTTTTATATAATATCGTATATGAATATCGATACGGATACGACCGTAGATTAATCTATGAGCCGTATACAAAATATGTATGACCGAGATTCATCCCGGACAGCGGGTCGCGGTGCTAGCAGACGCACAGAACCTCTATCATACCGCACAGAGTTTGTACTCACAGAAGATTGACTACGGCTCTTTGCTCAAAAAAGGCGTTTCGGGGCGAGAGCTTACACGTGCAATTGCATATGTTATTCAAGCAGATGCACCTGAAGAGGAGACATTTTTCGAAGCACTCGTTGATATTGGGTTTGAGCCGAAAATTAAAGAAATTAAAACGTTCGGTGACGGTTCAAAGAAGGCTGATTGGGACGTTGGAATGAGTCTCGATGCGGTGACCCTTGCCAATCACGTCGATACTGTTGTTCTTTGCACCGGTGATGGTGATTTTTCTCGGCTTTGTTCACATCTAAGACATGAAGGAGTCCGCGTTGAGGTGATGTCGTTTCGTGAATCAACCGCTGATGAGTTGATCGATGCTACTGATACCTTTATTGACCTTTCAGCACGTCAGGAAACATTTCTTTTATAATTATGATTATGATCACTGAATCAGCTATAACTAACCGGTGGGAATCGCTTCAGAGTCAATCCCGAGACACTCGCTTCAATTTAGGAGTAGATCATATAGATAATTTAAATACCGAGTGCTTGAATGAGTGGGACGCCGCTTAGCAAGGCACCAACGAGGTATCCACCAATTGCACCGCCGTTTAACAGTGGCAACCCAGCATGTGCTCGACCTTTCAGCACGAGCCACATGAGAATAAACAATCCAATAAACGTCCCAATCATTGCCGTGAGTGCTGGAAGAGTCATCGCAGGGATACCGAAAACGCCAAGCGAGGGAGTCAGCTCAGTCGGAAGAAAGAATGCCGCGCTTGCGACTAGAACCGTTGGCATGACTGCATCACCAAGCCCAATAAAGAATGCATCCCGAACGTTGTCTGCTTCAGTGGGACTCTCATCTGTGTTACCACCCATATTGGCATTGTCTTCAGCTTCGACTGGGTCACGGTGGGTACCTGTTTTATGATTGTCAGCAGAATCGTCGCTGGCATGATCATCTGTTGTAACTGATGTGGTATCCTCACGAAGAGAGTATGAAAGCGATGTTGGGATAACAAGAACAACAGGGAGATTCAAATCCATCACCCCGGAAGCCAACTCAAGCATATGTTCAGTCCCATAAACGCTAATTGCGTCATAGACTGCGAGAATGCTCAACAAAACAAGTGCTGGAAAGAGTCCAAAGCTGATCCCGAATAATCCTGCTGCACCCGCGCCCATCAGTACGCCCGCAGCATCAATAACATACCATTCAGGATAAACGACTAGAAGTACTGCAATCCCAGCAGCGAAGATGAGTGCTAACCACGGTGAAACAAAAACGGAAAAAACATACCATGCGAGCGACCCAGCTGCGAGGGTTACAAACCCCTTCACAAGCCATTGAAAATTATATTTGAACGCAGCAAGCATCACCACCGTTGCAACGAGGATTGCCCCGATGTATACAAGACTATTTGTTGGATTTGTTGGATCCTCAACAGTCTGATATCCCTGTTCATAAAATGTCGGGACAAGCGCGAGTGCACCGAGTTGGACAAGAAAAAAAAGCACTGCGGCAAAGCCGACGCCGAAAGCGACGCGTCTGTGCATGCGGTTATTTTTCGGTCACAATGTATGCTAGTTGCGTTTCGCGGTCTAGTCTGACACAATTGTCTTTATCATTGTATTATCTGGCGTATATCTTTTCTCCGATTACAGCCGCTGGAGAGCAGCTTTCAACTGGGGTGATCGCCACATATGGTCGGTGAGTTGGACCAAATACATCAACCACCCGACCGACCGTTGAAAGTGATTCATCAACCGCTTGCGCGCCGATTGAAGGGGACGTTTGCATATCAGCATCGCATCTCGCAATCAAGAGATGTTGGACGTGCTGTGTTACTTTGCCAAGACGTTGCATTAGTGTATTACTCTCGAAGAATATGAGTGTAGGCAGCGACTGCCTGAACAAGGTCATTTTTACTTGAATCATCAGCGCCTTTGACGACGACGCGCCCGTTTGTTCCCCATTCGCGAGGATGTGCAACATCGTGTTCAATAACAGCATCATACCCAATCTGTTGAACAGCCTCTGCAATTTCATCGACCTCTGGATCGTCAATGGCATCTTGGAGCGAGACGCGGCGACCATCAGATCGAGTGATTGACGCGTCAAGATAGCGTGGCCAGATAACGTTCTCAACAGCCATAGACGAAGGACTACAGTGTGGATATAATATACTGTCGACTGACGGATGTCAATTAATGACGACAAATGATGTAGCGATATCAATCTTCACTCCCGTATATTGATCATCCAGTTGAATGATTATTATACTCAGATGATATTAGAACGTGAGATATACTAATTTATTATTGTATGTCCTGTGGCTGTCCGACGGACGCAACTCAGCAATGATAGATCAAGCTGACAATTTTGATACGCCCTACCGCCAGTGGTCGATTATGAGGGGAGCCGCACTTCCAAGCACAAGCTCTCGCAGCCAGCGTTGGCTGAAGAGTGGGAATTCGTCTGTGTCTATCTGGTAGACGGCGTCGTAGCAGTGTATGTCGGTTTTACTCTTTGGTCAAGCCACGACCCCGATGCACTCGCCTTGCTATCTGTAGACTTTCTTGTTGAAACTCTCTAAGACTACGAAATACGTGTATTATTTGCGCTCAGGAAGATACCGGATCTGTGTATTATTGATATCTAATCACATTCCGCATCAGCCGTGCCGCTATGGGTATTTGTTTTAGCGATTGTATTCGTTTCATGATGGGTGTGATGATAAAAATACACGAGAGCATCTCCCGTATCAGCCTGTACCGGATCAAAACAGACACGTTGGTACCGATCGTTTTCAATAAGATTCACCATGAGTCCGGCATCATGTGCTGAGACGGAATCATATGCGTCATCACAGATTGGGCATCGACTCGGAGCGTCGCCTGGGACGCGCATTAGTTGATTTCAAATTAGCATTCATGTATTTATATCATTCGGCCTGAACTGGCTCAGAAGTCAATATCAAATAACATATTTTTGATTTTCACGGTTTTCGTGAGGTAGTTCATCGGTATGTATCATGGTGCACCGCTGTCTCGGATGAGGTTTACAGGAATTTCAACCCGAATGTCATAATTATAATTCGAATTCAGTGAAATCACTATGCTGTTTCTAATTAGGATTAATTTATCTGAATCTGAATCAGAATCAATAAGAATAGACTCCTGTACGCAGAGTAGACGCAACATTACGTCGTTTGACCGCGGATACGCACCGTCACTCAGCCCCTGCTCAAGATGACTGAGTTAAACGGGTTCCCATCAACTGGTAGAGGCATGGTTGCAAACCTGAAATTCCCACGCTTGGGATATCTGCATCTCCAGGCGCAAGAGGATGTCAATCGGAGAAAACGTGGAGGGCTAGATTAGCAGTGTATTATTATGTCAGCGGAAGACGATTGAAAATACGAGATATGTAGTGTATCTGGACAGTCGATATCAACGATTTGCATCAAGTTCGCGAGTATGATTACTGTCGGTGTCGGCATCGGAGTCAATGTCCATATTTGCTCGGGATTTAGACTCTGAGCTAGAAGTAGCGTTGGTAACATCATCAGTAGCACTGAGGTCGGTCGAAAACTCAACAGATGCACCAAGAATTTCAGCGAGAGACGTTGTTGCTTGTCTCAGTTCCTCTATCTGTTGTTGTTGCTGCTCTAACTGTGAAATGACTTCTTCGACTGACGATTCAAGCGTTTTGAGATCTGATCGGAGTCCCGGCGGAACATCTTCTGTTAGCCGAGCAATAGTTTCGCGCATATCAGCAACGGTTTCTGCTGAAGCAAGATCATACTCACCAGGGTTTGTGAGCATCTGCCGATGAGAAAGGATAGCCTCGGAGACACTCTCGCTACCGTCTGGGAGTCGAATTGATAATGGTTCTGCCGTCGATCCGCTTGTATCAACGATATTATTTATTTGATCGTGGTCTGTGTATTCGTCTTCATCGGATGATGCAGCACTATGATTTGATTTCATATACGGTCGATTCTATGCGTGCCCTAATAAGTTCTCGTCAGACAATAATAAATTATCCTATATTATTGATGAATATATATGGGCATACTGATATCAATTTCACTGATAAGAGCTGGGCGGGTCCCTGTCCTCGGGGGTATGGCGACGGACAGGGCTCAGCTGGCGTATTCCGCCCGTCAGAAGGAAGCATGATGACAAATATATATCTTGTGTGCGCTCAAATGCACTGAAAACGCTGGATTATATATCATATATTAGTTTCTCTTTAGTAACAAGCGAATACCGATCAAAGTCACAAAAGCAGTGAGGCCCTACGTGAGTCAATTCAAACTGGTAAGTATACTGAAATAATTCATTTGGTATGTATCAACCGTATTCAGTGCCACCAAGTATGTTCAGATAGTATTATAGATATGTCTCTTGCAGACCGCGTCCGTGACCGTATGTCGGCTGTCGGTCGAGGATTCGACGGTGCGACTGATCTGCTAACGATGCAGTGGCGCGATGTTTTATTCGCACACTGGCGTGTCAATCCTGAGGTCGTCGAAAAGCAACTGCCATCAGGAGTTACCGTTGCAACATACAACGGTAACGGTTTTCTTGGAATTGTCCCATTCAAGATGGCCGATATCAGACCCCGTGGATCGCCTATCGGTCGGTCATTCCCTGAATTGAATTTGCGAACATACGTCCGCCAGCTAGGGTCGAAGACGCACGGTGTGTACTTTTTTAATCTTGATGCTGATGATACGCTCGGTGTTGAAATTGCACGACGAGGATTCAAATTACCGTACTATCATGCTGATATGGAGTTATCATACGACACTACCGACAAGAGCGAAGATAAGAAGATCCACATTGCAAGTCAACGGACGCAGGATAATGCGACCCCAGCACGGTTTGAGGCAACGTATGGACCCGTCAATAAAGCAAGTTACATAGAACCGACCCCAGGGTCATTGACTGCATTTCTTACAGAAAACTATCAGTTCTATACGGATGGACGGAGATTGTATCAAGGAACAATCCGTCACTCACCCTGGAAGGTGGCAGAAGGACATCTCACAATCGAAGAGAACACATTATTTACCGCAAATGGGTTTGAGCATCCAACTGAAGGACCGGTTGTTCATTATGCACCGGGGACTGATGTAACAGCCGGGTGGATTCAGTCGGTCGGTGATTCATAACGATTGGAGAATTAATATTCAGGTGTAGACCTCCCATCGCGCCAGATCGTCGTTTATTGATTAATGACGGTAAGATACTCAAGAACAATTTTTGAGATTCGTGCCTTACTTATCGGTGTGTTGATATATCATTTTATGTTCTATAAGTATCGATGGATGTCAATACGCAACGATTGATTACACTCGAAGTTTCATCTCAAGGTCGTATCGATGAAAAAAGTGCTATTCGTTTCATGTAAGTTGTTATCATGGTAGTTGACCTGATGATGACAGCCGTTCATATTGTGGCAGGTACGATATGGACTGGCAGTATCGCATTTATGACTATAGCCGTCCTTCCCATTGCTGCGACAGGCGAGATTGATGCGACTCCCCTGGAGCGGATTGTCGGGCGGTTAATCACGCTTTCTCGTAGTGGGGCTGTTCTGACGATGCTTACGGGCGGTTACTTAGCTGCAACAACGTATACAACTAAGACATTGCTTAGCACTATCGATGGTAACCTCGTGATTACAGCAGTATTAATATGGTTCATACTTGTTGTCTCTGTTGAAATTGGTCGTCGAAAGCTTGTGGGTGGACTGCAGGCAAAACGTGTTCGCGCACCAGCTGCCGCATCCACTCGGAGTTTTCAGCTGGCAACAGTGGCGAGTATACTGTTAATTATTGATATTGGATTGCTCGCAACGAATATGATTGTCTGATGACTCTCAATTATCATATACGAGCGCACAACCGAGTGATGAACTTTACTACCAATCAAAGTCGTAGATTCCTTCCCTGGGAAAGTGACAATCCCATCCGTCGTGGGTGTAGTGCTCTAATTTCTATGTTGTTTGTACAGTGGTGACGTGAACTACCTCGGGATCAAGCCCCGTGGTATTCGCCTCGATTTTCTGTAAACTCAAATTAGCGACTCAGACGAGACGATATTTATGCCGTCATATCTTAATAATAAAAACGATTATGCGTGTGTATCGACCCCTGATTGATATCAAAACTGTTTCATTACAATGAATCGACTTGACCCTCGGATTCGGTTTCTGTGGATTGGTCGTGCCCTGGCGATTGCAGCACTACTCAGTGGGATCACCGCTGGTGCACAGTGGTTATTTGATCTTTCTGTATTACCCGTCTGGGCACCAGGAGTGACATTCGTTGTCGTCGGCGGTCTTGGTATCATACTTGCGATTGCCCGGTATCGAATTTGGCGATATGAAATCAGAGCAGATTCGCTATATCTCGAGCGAGGGGTCCTCACACGTGTTCGAACGGTTGTCCCATTTGTTCGAATTCAACATGTCGACACTGCGCGCTCACCGATTGAACGGTTTAGTGGATTAGCAAGCACTGTGGTATACACTGCTGGGTCGCGGGGGGCTGATGTTGCCGTTCCAGGTCTCAGTCGGATGAACGCAAATGATCTTCGCGAGCGCCTTCGAGAGTTGGCGATTCAATCAGAAAGTGAGGACGCAGTGTAGTGATGACCCAGGTGCGGACACTTTCAGCAATATCAATTCCATATCGTGTCCTCCAGCGTAGTGGAAGTATAGCGTTTGCACTTATATTCATACTAACGGGCCAGGGAGGCGATCTCCCTGAACTTCCTGTGATTGGTGTTGTTGATTCAAGCCTCATCGGCGCCATTGCAATCGTTATTGTACTTGCTCTCGTCGGCTATGAGACTGCGTATGTTAGGCGATTTCAATATAAGCTGACCGCTGATAGTCTTGATATCGATTCAGGGGTCCTTTCTCGACGGAATCGTGAGATACCGCTTCGTCGGATCCAGAATGTCGATATTTCTCGGAATATTATCCAGCGCGGTCTCAACATTGCTATTGTCTCATTTGAGACAGCAGGTGGTGAATCTACGGAAGCGACGTTACGATACGTTTCAGCGCAAGAGGCAAAGCGGCTGCAACGTGAGCTCGGACGTCGAAAGCATGCTGATGGCGATAGACGCAAATCACAGAAGGTAGATTCAACAGAACATGACTCAGTTGGCGGCGAGAGCAACACTAGTGGTAGCTCAGCAGGTCACACAGCAAGTGAGCTATTCACCCTCGGTGATAATGAGTTAGCACTTGTTGGATTCTTTTCGATTGATCTTCGAGTCCCTGGATTGCTTGTTGCGGGGATTTCAACATTTGGACCTATTCTGACGAGTATCGTTCCGACTGCAAGTCCACTCAGATCATTACTTATGTTCATTGGTGGTCCATCAGTCTTAACTGGGGGATTCACGGCTCTATTGGCACTTTTACCGGTCTTTATTGGAGTTGTTGTGCTTTCATGGCTAGTTGGTGCAGCCTCGGCTGTCTCATCATATTATGGATTCCAACTGACTGAAACGAGAGGAGAGTTGCGGTATGAACGGGGGCTTTTTCAGCGATACGACGGCTCGATTCCATTTGAAAAAATCCAGACACTGACGATTGAGGATGACCCACTCAAGCGATACTTTGGATATGCAACATTATATGTGGAAACAGCAGGATATGCGCCCGGACAGGGTGGCAGTGGGGGACGAGGGTCTGAGGTCGCAGTCCCGCTTGCACAACGTAATCGGATAAATGAATTAATCAAACGAATCGAACCGGTTGACACAATTGAATTACAGCGCCCACCAAAGCGCGCGCGACGGCGATATCTCGTTCGTGCCGGACTCATTGTTGGCGTGGTTAGTGTTGGATTGTTTGCGATTAGTGTCGTTACGTCAATTGCATTCCCATGGTGGGTTGCGGTTGGATTACTTCCAGTTGGCGGAATTATCGCTATTGCACTGTGGCGTCACCGGGGACATTGGATTGGTGAGGACTATTTTGTCACCCGAAATGGTGTCTTTACTCGAGAGACGCGAATTGTGCCATTGTACCGGATACAAACTGTTATTGATACACGGACTGTGTTTCAACGACGACTTGGATTAGCTACAATTACGGCTGATACCGCTGGGTCACGGTCGCTTGGTGGGAGTGATGCACGAGCAGTCGACATCAGCGCTCAACGTGCAACGACACTTCGGACAGAACTTGAAACACGTCTCCAGCAAGCAATTCATGACCGACAGGAGCAAAGTCAAACAGAGACAACATCCGCAGCAGATGTCTCATTGCCAGAGTCAGACACGACTCCGAGCGATGAGAGTAAACCGATCACAGCTGAAAGTGATACCGATGATTCGATGGGTCAGATAGGCAGTACAACTACGAGTGATGATGATCACTCAATAGATAGTCACAATCACAGCGGCGATGATAATAGTGATGACAGTAGCAATAAAAAAGCACAGGAAAGTGATAATGCAAAAGACGATACAACTAGTTCCGAGAATGCATCTGTTGACAGAGACGAATAAATCTTTTATACAAATTAAATCGAATAGTTCGATGATCTTCGATTATCAAACTCAAGCGAGATTAGTCCACTAGCAGATCATAAAAGTGACTATGTTCTCTACCGTCATTGAAAAATAGGATATTCTGATTGATATAAACTAACTTTGATAACTCAGGGGTAATCTGAGGGGTTTCAAATTATACGTCGAGATGATATTTGGAGAATATTACGCCATACTCAGGGTTTTGTCTCTATGATGAGGGTGATGTGTGGCACGTGCGAGCGGCTTTAATTTCCCGTGTGAACGTTTCTGCTGTTTCAGTAATCGACTCAAAATCACCGGCAGCAATCGCGTCAGCATCAATAAGTGCACTACCAGCGCCAACGACTGCTGCACCAGCCTCAATATAGTTCGCAACATTCGCGGTATCGATTCCTCCAGTCGGCATCAACGGAAGATGCGGAAGTGGTCCAGCAATACTCGAAAGATGTGTTGGTCCAACTGTCGCGGCTGGGAATACTTTCAGAAGATCTGCACCGGCTTCGTATGCATTGAGTGCTTCTGTTGGAGAGAGGATACCTGGCGCAACGAGTGTTCCATGTCGATTACACAACGTAACAATGTCAGGATCAAACGTCGGTCCAACGACGAATTCAGCGCCGCTTGTTATCATCTCCTGGGCTGTCGGCACATCAACTACGGTGCCAGCCCCAACAATGGCTTCTGAGTCAGTAAATGATGCACGGACCTCACTGATTAGGGTAGCTGCATTAGGGTTGTCAGCAGTTATTTCATATGCAGTCACACCGCCATCGTGAAGCGCTGTTACGACGTCAATGATCGTATCCGCATCCGCACCCCGCATCACAGCAACGACACCACTGTCCGTCAATTGATCAAACAGGCTTGATATGTCAGATGTCATTTCACTCAATCAATATTGATACCGGAGATATACTGAATGTTGCCCCTCCATGTGTAATGTATTGACTTCTATATGATTACAATAACTTGATATTATTCGGTCTGAGGAACAGCTCTTGTGCCAGCAAAAAATACAATAATCGAAACAACCACTACAATACCAAGGTTGATCAGCGGGGTTGTTGTTGCGTCGACGTATGTCACCGATCGAATTCCCCGGGCAACGTATGTGAGCGGTGATAGGTTTAATGCAGGACGAAACCAAACCGGGAGCAGCGATGGGGTCACAAACGTCTCTGAAAGAAATAACAATGGGAGTGCAATAGCGTTCGATGCAGCAATAACCCCATCTTGAGAATCTGCGATGCGACCAATAATGGCACCGACTCCACAGAATAATATAACGCCGAGAGCGACAAAGGGGAGAATGAATACTGTTGTCAACCCTAGTGGAAGTGTAGTGTTGGTCACAAACACTGATAAGATCAGTAATAGCCCAGCGGCGATCCCGATGACAACCACATTGACAAGTGATTGTGCAAGAAGCCATTCACCACGAGATAACGGTGTTGTTGCAAGTTTCTCAAATCGACTGCCACTACGATATCGGGCAACGGTACTGCCAACACGTGACAGCGGTGTAAATAACACTACAACGGAGAGATACCCGGCAATATAGTACGCCCGGGGTTCAGCAAAAAGACCACCACCTGTCGGTTGGGTTTGCACCAATGCACCGAATATAATCACGATTATCGCTGGGAAAAAGAAAGTGAAAAATACTGCTGTTCGTCGACGGATAAACGCATGCCATGCAGCAGTGAATTCGGCATAAATACGGCTACGACGGGTCATCGGTCAGGTTCCTTTGTAGCTGTCGTGACAGTAGTTTGTGATATGTTGTTATCAGTACTGTTCACAGCAGTCTCAATATCATTGTTTGTAGTTAATTTATCGACCGTTCCGGCAGCACTGAGGGGTTCGCCAGCCAGTTCAAGATAAACATCTTCAAGATTAGGTTGTTTCCACGTAAGTGATTCAACAGTCACGGTGGTCATATCAACGGCATTGATAACGTCACCAATATCACGCGGACCGACAGCTTCAATGACTGTGCGAGTGCCTGATGCGGTAGTCTGAGTATCGAATGGAAGCGATGAAAATACTGTTGAATTAAGCGCAGTCTTAGTTTCGATAATAAGTTGGCTCCCCCCAGCGTAAGTATCGATGAGTGACTGTGGGTCACCGACAGTCAACAACTTACCATTATTCAGGAATCCGACACGGTCGGCAAGTCGCTCGACTTCCGTCATCGAATGGCTTGTGAGGAAAACAGTCGTCCCGCCAGCGGCTAGCGTCTCAAGAAGTTTCCATAACGAACGACGACCTGCAGGGTCAATACCGGTTGTTGGTTCGTCTAAAAACAGAACTGCCGGGTCATTGATTAACGTGATTGCAACGCAAACACGGCGTTTTTGCCCACCCGAGAGCGTTTCATACCACTGTGTCGCCGAACTATCACTGAGACCAACATCGGTAAGCACACTCGCAGGATCACGGGCATCGTCATACAGTCCTGCGTAATACTCAATAAGCTCATATGCAGTCAGTCGACCTGGCGGTGTGAACGATTGCGGTAGTACGCCGACTTGTGATTTATCAAGCTCTGTTGGATGGACTCCAAGGACGGACAGCTGTCCTTTCACAGCTGTTGTTCCGGTCAGTGCGCGAACAAGTGTCGTTTTACCAGCGCCGTTTGGTCCGACCAATCCAAACATCTCTCCAGTATCGACTGAAACTGAAACATCATCAACTGCTGTTACGTCGCCATATGACTTAGATACATTTTCGGCGACGAGTGCCGCTGTCATACATGTATATTCAGCACATGATATAGTAAACAGTTCGAATCAGATGAGTCTCGATAGTCATAATAATTCAAATATTATCTCAACTCAGGAATTAGTCCTCTCAATATGGTGGGTATAGTTATAAACTGAGAGCCAAGCTTATCCGAACTCCGCCCTATTGTTATGTATGGATATCACTATTGTGGCGGGTCAAGGAACACAAATCCCGATTCAGGCTGGGTTCGGGTTGGGTCCGTCCCTTGTCGGGTTGCTAGCACTGTTCCTTGCAATTGTCACTGTCTATCAGATGGTCGAGATTGTCGATGCATATGAAAAGGAAGCATTGACTGTCTTTGGTGAGTTCCGTCACCTACTTGAGCCAGGAATTAGCTTCATTCCACCGTTTGTATCGCGAACATACGCATTTGACATGCGAACACAGACACTAGATGTTCCGCGACAAGAAGCAATCACGCGAGACAACTCACCAGTCACTGCTGACGCTGTTGTGTATATTAAAGTCATGGACGCAAAGAAAGCATTTCTTGAAGTTGATGACTACAAAAAGGCTGTTTCGAATCTTGCACAGACGACCCTTCGAGCGGTACTCGGCGATATGGAACTTGATGATACGCTGAATAAGCGACAGGAAATAAATTCAAAGATCCGTGAAGAACTCGATGAACCGACTGATGAGTGGGGAATCCGTGTTGAATCTGTTGAAGTGAGAGAGGTTAATCCTTCAAAAGAAGTTCAACAGGCAATGGAGCAACAGACCTCTGCAGAGCGCCGGCGTCGTGCAATGATTCTGGAAGCACAAGGAGAACGCCGATCAGCAGTTGAGCAAGCAGAGGGTGAAAAGCAATCGAATATTGTTCGTGCACAAGGTGAAAAGCAAAGCCAGATCCTTGAAGCGCAGGGAGATGCCATATCGACGGTCTTACGAGCGAAATCCTCAGAATCAATGGGTGAACGTGCTGTCATTGAGCGTGGAATGGAGACGCTCGAATCGATTGGTGAAGGTGAATCAACAACGTTCGTTCTTCCACAGGAATTAACCAGTCTACTTGGTCGGTATGGTCGGCAACTGACCAACTCAGATGTGCAGGAAGAAGCTGGTCTTGAAAGCCTTGATTTCGATAATGAAACACGTGAGCTTCTTGGACTTGATAATATTGAGAATATTCTTGGACAGATTGACGAGGCTGCAGAGATGGACCTCGAAGAGCTTGAACAAGAAGCCGAAGCAATCAAAGCAGGCGAACCAGGCGATATTAAAAATGCAGACCAGATTGCTGCTGAGAAAACTGATGAGATGCAAGACGGCGAAGCCGAGCGTGCCGTTGAAACCGAGCGTGAATAACTAACTCAGGACTCGACCTAAGAGTACAATGACTTTCGTTACCCCGTATTATATTCTACCTTTCAGCATAGATTAGATTGTGATTAAATTTGGTAATCAAAGTCAGTTAATTGACATACATATAGATGGGAAATCGCAATATCGACGAGGATAAGCGGGCGACACTGCGACGGTTCGCTACAATCGGTGCCGCATCACCACTCGCAGCACTTGGTGGAGGGAAAGTAAGGGCGGACTCAGACGCAGAACGTACACAGAGTCAAAACCAAACGGAGACTCATAATAATTCAAATGAGCATAGTGAGGTCCGTGAGGCAATTGTTGGGTATGTTGGATCAACGCCTGGAGCGCACTTTTCGAAGGTCCGTGATGATCTTAAGCTTGGGACCGGTGAGACACAACATCATCTCCGCCGGCTTGTCGATGCTGATAGACTTACTGTTCATCGTGATGGTGATTATAAACGATTCTTCTTACCCGGTCGGTTTAGCGGGTTTGAACAGGTAGCCCTTGGGTTTCTCCGTCGAAGGACTCCACAGGGTATACTGATTGAGCTTCTGAGAGATCCAACAGCGACTGGTGCCGACCTCGCCGCAGTTCTCGATGTATCCCAAGCAACGGTAAGTACGTATATTTCAAAACTTGACACTGCTGGGCTCATATCTCGTGTTGATGGTTATAGCGTCAATCAGCCTGAAGTAATCCTCACACTGATACTCAGATATGCCGATTCACTTGGACCAAATGCGGTTGCAGTCGCCGATGAAGCAGCCACATTGTTCGAGTATAGTCCATAACTTTGGAACTAATCGGACATCAGATGCTACAATTATCAAATAAAAAATACTAAACACAAATCGTGAATGAATGTATCTACCGATATATCATTGAAGTGATCTTAGCGATTAGTTGATTTGAGATTAACTTTCCACGTTGTACCCGAAGAGTATCCCCACTTTTCAATAGTAATTGTAGTGTTATTGTCGTCAATAATTGCAGGCATATTCGCGCCCACTTCTTTTGCCGACAGACCAAGCTCATCGGCGATAAGCCGAGATTTAAAATAGGTTTGCTGATCAACCCGTTGTATGAGATATTGCAAGATCCGTTGCTGTTTTTCACTCAAAGTTGACTCAGGTTGGTTCTCGGTCGCGTGCACGTCCACGTTTGTTTCTGTTTTTGACTCTGACTCCGCATCTGTTGTGGCACTCATATATAATAATACATAATTCATCGTATGAGCGATTTGGTACAGACAGTTAACCCGCCGCTGTCTAGTAATTTAGTGAGAGGACGAACTCAAGCAAACGGGTTTTTCACAGCTACAGAGTGACCCGCGGTACGATCGTTTAATAATTACGAGGCTAAGTCCCCTTCCTCACGGAATGAGTGAAACGAACAAGTAGGGAAGGGGATACAGCCGTGCATTATCTTGGCAAGACATGACTAGCATGCTTTCTAACGCTAAATTGTGACGAGCAGTCTTCATCAGACTGACTTAGAATGGAATAATAATCACGGTCAGCCTGAGTTATCGTCGCCATTATTGAGTAGGGCTGGGACAGTCCGAATCGGAACGTTTGTCGAGACTGGTATCACTGTGGGTACGCATCATGCGGACGTACCGCTTGTAAATACTATCACAGAAGTAGAAAGTCCAATGCGAGAGCACGGAAACCCCACCCTCAACGGGGTAATGTGGTATTTCACCACATCTGTACGTCACCGTATGAGAATATGAATTACTATCCAACCGAAAGCGGCTCATCTTTTTTATCATAGAGATAAGAATATATGTAATTTAGCGGCACGATGATCTGTGCTGCATCTGAAGTCAGAAAGTTCATACATCGTGCACCGCCACACAATGGCAATGGAATCCCCGTCTGCTGGGTCAGCGAAATCAAATGCAACTGGGAGTGATGATAATGATGATGATGACGATGATACTACAGCCACAGGCAGACAAACATCCAGTAGTAATGAACCGCCAGCAGCCGGAAATAACGTCAGTGTAACTGTTGTTCTGCCAGCGTACAATGAGGAATCAACACTAAAGTCAACAGTTGAGAAGACAATCAACGCACTCGAATCATTCTGTGAGCCGACGTCAATTGAAATAATAATTGCTGAGGATGGATGCACAGACAATACACCAGAGATTGCAGATCAGCTTGCTGCTACGGATAGTCGCATTCGACACATGCACAGCGATACGCGATTAGGACGAGGAGGGGCACTTGAGCAGGCGTTTGAGCTCGCGAATGGCAATGTACTCGCATATTTCGATACGGATCTCGCGACAGATATACGTCATCTCGAGGAACTCATCACCCGGGTACAAACAGGTGAGGCTGATGTTGCGACCGGGTCACGGTGGTTGCCTGAGAATATCGCCGATCGACCAGCAAAACGCGGCATTCCAAGTCGGATCTATAATACGCTTGTTCGTCTTTTTCTTCGCTCAGACCTTCAAGATCATCAATGTGGATTCAAAGCGTTCACTCAGGAAGCATTTGAATCACTCAGACCTATCGTTGAGGATAGTCACTGGTTTTGGGACACCGAAATGCTTGTTCGGGCGCAACGGGCAGATTTAACCGTTGTTGAATTTCCTGTTGAGTGGACCGCAAAAGGCGATACAAAGGTTGATCTTGTCCGTGATGTCTTTGGCATGGGAAGTCAGATCTTGCGGACATGGTGGCAGATATCGGTACAACCGCGATTATCGCCACGGGTGAGTCTCGGGGCAGGCGCTGTATTGGCTATTGTTGCATTAGCGTTAATGACGCAGTACATTGATTTCAATACCGTTATTACTGAAGTTCGTACTGCTGACCCATGGCTAGTTGCCGCTGCGACGGCTGTGTATATTATATCATGGCCGATTCGCGGACTGCGATATCGCGACATATTATCTGAACTTGGATACTATGAGCGCGTCCGTTTCCTTACTGGAGCAGTATTTATCAGTCAGACAGGTAATCTTGTCTTCCCTGCACGAGCAGGTGATCTTGTCCGTGCGTATGTTATTAAAGCACGACGAGGGATTGCCTACCCATCGGGGTTCGCGTCGCTTGCAGCGGAGCGTGTATTTGATTTATTGACGATTGCATCATTAGCTGGAGTCGTCTTGCTGGGATACACTGCAAGTGGTCAGACAGCGACTCTTGCTCGAACAATTATTGGCGCTGACGGTGCTGGTCGCGTGGCTGTCATCGTCTCAATGAGTGTCGGTGTGATTGCTGTCGCGACTGTCGTTGGGATTATATTAAGTGCACGGAGTGAGGTTAACATTCCATCGACTGTTGTCTATCGAATAAGTACTGATAGTTATGCTCAGATGGTCGTTAGTGTAATAGATCAATTCATTGAAGATTTACAGACCGTCGCTGGGACACGTCGTGGATTTGTTCGGGTGGGGGCGACGAGTATCATTATCTGGTCGATTGATGTAGTAACTGCATTAATTGTCTTGACAGCGTTTTCACCTAACTTAGGTGCTGTACAGTTACTCGCGGTGAGTTTCTTTGCTGTTAGCGTTGGAAATCTTGCTAAGATTCTTCCATTATCACCTGGTGGTGTTGGACTGTATGAAGGTGCATTTACACTGCTTGTTGTTGGACTCACACCAATTACAACAAGCGTTGCTATTGGGGCTGCAGTTGTCGATCATGCGGTAAAGAATCTTGTAACAATCGTTGGTGGATATGCATCGATGTTTGGATTGAACGTCTCATTAATGACTGCCGTCGAGGAGACACGCAGTGCCCGCAATCATGATGCCGATATATCTGATGAAGAGGTCACTCATACACAGGCACAGACACAAACACAAACACGGAGTCGGTGATTATGATTTGCTTTGATATCAGAGCGTGCGATATTGAATACGCTCATAGAAAGAATAAACATCAAATAATTTGATACTGTTAAAGGCGTAGAGCAAATTAGTCGCTTGTTAGTAGTCATTGACGATGCATGACAAGTCCGTGTCGGCAGGCGGATAGATGGGGACTTGGTTGATTATGAAAATCATCATCAAGAATGTGAATCGATGTATCAACATCCCACCCTCTGTCGCGGAATATGCCTGCGTCTGCATGCGTTCCATGACCGCAGTGATGAAGTACGACATGGTCGGGAGTAGCCGTTTCAACTTCCGTCCGTGTGACTTCACAAGAGCGTTCACCAGAATGAGTGATGTCCATCTACAGCAGCAATCATCTCCGGACACAATTGCCGGCTGCCATCGGCGAATCTAACCATTCCTCGGCATAGACGGTCACTGTCGTTACTCGTAACGCGACGACGGACAGCCCTCAGTCGTTCAGGTGCATGCGATACAAGTGTTGACCAAGCCGTCGGTCGATCAGTTTTCTCAGCAAGTGTAAAAAGGGATTAGTAACTAAATCAAGGGTATCTGGCGCAAGATGACAGACGGTGCAGCCACAATCACGGAGTCTATCACGAATCGATATTTGAACTGCATCGGCAGTGCAGATAATATCAGGCTCAAATGTCTCAACTCGGTCATAATCAGGATTGAGTCATCCGGATGACGGGACGGTCAATGAAACAATGTGCGGTAACCCCGGCAATGGTGTCGGCAGCTTTCATATATGAAGTATATCGTTGTATATGAGTCGTATAGAATCTTATTCCGAACTATTTTTATCAGTTGACTCAGTTACTTGGGTACGAACCGCTTTGGGTCTCTCATCATTTAGGGTGTCTGCGGTCGTTCACTCAGTCATTCGCGCGATAGTATATCGTCCGGGTACCTGTCGATTTCAAGCCGTGTAACTGGATTCAGACATCAGAATACATGTATCATGTTACGGACTCAAAGCATTCGTCTCTATACCGATGAGCGAGAAAACCACATACACTCGCGAGAACGCGAGAACGAGAGTTGAATCGAATCACGAGTCAAACGTAGTTACCGATAATACAAACGACCGCATTCGAACTGACGGCGGGACTGTTGGACAACGATGGGTCCGCCCGGGAACCGAAGAATCTGAAGAAGAATCCGTATCCGAGTCAGAAGAAGAGAAAACAGCAAGTGAAGACCTTGTTTGTCCAGAATGTAGCGGTAATGTTGTCGTTGATGATGAACATGGAGAAACAATTTGTGATGACTGTGGTCTTGTGATCACTGAAGATTCCGTCGACCGCGGTCCCGAATGGCGTGCTTTCGATGCGAAAGAAAAAGACCAGAAGTCTCGGGTCGGAGCCCCAACGACAAATACAATGCATGATAAGGGACTTTCGACGAATATTGACTGGCGTGATCGTGACGCCTATGGCAATTCACTATCATCAAATCAACGACAAAAGATGCAGCGACTTCGAAAGTGGAATGAGCGGTTCCGCACTCGAGACTCAAAAGAACGGAATCTCAAGCAGGCACTTGGTGAGGTTGACCGGATGGCTTCTGCACTTGGACTTCCTGAGAATGTTCGTGAAACAGCATCTGTGATTTATCGTCGTGCGCTTGATGAGGATCTACTACCTGGAAGGTCAATCGAAGGCGTTTCTACATCGTGTGTTTATGCGGCTGCACGAATGGCTGGTGTGCCTCGGTCACTCGATGAGATCGCGGAAGTGTCACGTGTTCCAAAAAGTGAGGTTGCACGGACATATCGATATATCGCCCGAGAACTCTCACTAGAAGTAAAACCCGCAGACCCAGAGCAGTATGTTCCACGGTTTGCTTCTGAACTTGGACTTTCGGATGAATCAACACTTCGTGCGCGTCAACTACTACAGAATGCAAAAGAAAAGGGTGTACACTCAGGCAAATCTCCAGTTGGACTTGCTGCTGCAGCAGTGTATGCTGCGGCGTTATTGACAAATGAAAAAACAACGCAAGCAGCAGTGAGTGAAGTAGCCGACATCTCTGAAGTAACGATCCGAAACCGTTACCACGAACTTCTTGAGGCAAAAGATGCAGTTGGAGCCACATAATTCACAGCGGGAACAGCGCAGAAGCTCATGGCTTTAGCCGTGGGTAACTGACTATAGACACGAGTATCAGATTACACGATCGTCGTGTTATGATTTGGTGGCTGTCTAGAATGCCAGATATATTCTCGTTCTCGTTGTATACATTACTTGTATAATCAACGCGCTCATCATATGAATATAGTATACATATGCAGTAGGCACCAATGACGTCTGCACGAACAATATCATTTGATACGTTCCAACTCGCCGCCGCGACGGCAGATCTTAGTGACGAACCTGCTGCTCGAGAGTACGCCGACATCGTCGAGTTTCGACTTGATCTTGCACATGCAGACGCGTCACTTCCAGATCCGCTTACCGCAATAACAGCATATGATCAACGCGATTCTCTTCCGTTATTGGTGACCAATCGCCCAGAATGGGAAGGTGGGAAATACGGTGGTGACACGACGGATCGACTCAAAATGTTACGCACTGCAGCGACACATGATGCTGTCGTTGCCGCTGATATTGAGTTGAAGACACTGAGAACACGACAAGGAAAGAAAGCCGCTCGCGATATTCGAAATAATGATGTGAGCATAATTGCATCAACACATAATTTCACCTCAACCCCTCCACGGTCTGTTCTTGACCGGCGTCTTCATGCAGCTGCACAGCTTGGTGATGTTGGAAAGCTTGCTGTTACAGCACAAACACATCGTGATGCCCTCCGTGTGCTTGCTGCGACTGAGCAGGCATCTAGATGGGGTGACATCGTTGCTACAATGGCAATGGGTACACCTGGTCGCCACACTCGGGTAGTTGCTCCTGTGTACGGGTCGCGAATCGGATATGCGCCTGTCAATCCTGCAGATGCGACTGCCCCAGGACAGTACGATATCAAAACGTTTTCAAAAATGATTGATAATCTCACTTATGAATAATTTAGAACTAATTAGCATATCTTGAGCCGCTACTACGGAGGATTCATCATATAATTTGAACCGATTGTAGGGACTGAGATACCAACAGTTCTATAAGAACAATCGTAATAGCGGGCCGGGAGGAATTTGAATCCTCGATCTTCTGGTTAAGAGCCAGACGCTTTAAACCAGCCTAAGCTACCAGCCCATAGTACCTTATTATCGGTCAGTCATAAAAACGCTTCAATTTGCTCACTAGCATAGTAACCATTATCTCGTGATATAATATTATATATACGAGTTTGACGAATTCTTCTTATTACCAAGAGATATGGAAGTTTACTTCTCAATAATACTTTCTTCAACCGCTTCACCAAAGTGACGGGCAGTCTCCTCGTAGAATAATCGAATCTCATCCCCAGATTTAATATCTGTAACCGCGGTTCGTCCTGATTGTGTGTTGAGTTTAATTGTCTCAGCGTTTTGTAGCAGTGTTTCAACGCGGTCATCATCATATTCAAGCTCAATGCGAAACATCGGTCGCTTTTCGATTTTTACACGACCCACGATTGCCTCACGTGTTTGTCCATCAGTATTGACAACCTGAACTGTATCACCGCTTTGTAGTTCTGAAAGGTACGCTGTGCCACCATCAGGCGTTCGAAGATATGCATGAACGGCACCAGCGTTCACGCGAAACGGACGTGAGGCAACATACGGTGACTCGGCTGTCTCAGCATGGACAAACACAAGCCCACGGCTCATACTTCCAATAAGCATTCCTTCATTGTGTTTCATGAGATTTGCCGTGTCAACACAAACGCGATCAGCCATTCCAGCGCGCTCAATATCGATAACAGTCGCCCACTCCAGTTCAAGTGTTTCTTGCTCAGTGGCGTCACGGACAGCGACCGTTTCACGTATCTCATCTGGGTCATCGCTATCAAGCAATACACCATCAGCACCGATTTCAAGCGTCTCAAAGGCAGTTTGAGCCTCTTCAGCTGATGTGACACCGGCAATAAGAGTCGTCTCTGAGCCAATGCGTGCAATGAGGTTTTCAAGCGGAATAATCGTCCAGTCCTCACCAATAACAATAGTATATGATGCATCAGCTGCGGCGGTCTCTGCCAACGTCTCATACTCTTCTGAGGCAATTCGTACATATGCACCGGTATTGGTATTCCCTTCAGTATTACCACTACTAGCGTGATTTTCAATGGCACTCAGGTCGGTTGATTCAGAGAGTGTTTCTGGGAAATCGCTTGTCCCATCGCCTTCGCTATTTTTTCCGATAAGAGCAGTATCGGCGTTTTCAATCTCTTCCGTCTCTGTTTTGATGGTAGCGCCAGCGCCGGTGCCACCAGCCGTTGTCGGGGTGAATGCTGCCACTGAGACATCACCAAGTGCTTGAACGCGTGAGATATCCTCCGGGTCGACAACCACACAGTCGACGCCAGCCTCAAGTCCCGCCGTGATACGACGTTTTCGGGTTTCCCAGTCACCAACATCACTATCGGCTTTTATCCACACACGACGTGAGCGTGATTCTGTCATTGTCGGGTCGACTCGGTCAGCGCGCTTGAACGTGGCGACTCCTCGTTGTATCGAGTGAGTATAGCAATTAGATGATTATCAGCATGAAAATGAGTATATTTTATATAAATAAAATATAAGCCAGTTGGTATAGCCGGTGTGACAAGTATTTCTCAGATCTCAATTTCAAGTCCGGCAGTATCAAGTGCAGTATCAACACTTGCATCATCATGAATCACAGCGCTGACTGCTCGAGTAATTGATCCAGGATTATCATGTTGAAAAATTGAACGTCCCATCGAAACGCCTGCTGCACCAGCGTCTATTGCACCACGAACCATCTCGACAGTCTGGCGATCAGTGCCACGGCTTCCCCCAGCGATGACGACCGGGAGTCGAGTGGCTGCACAAACTTGTTCAAATGAGTCAGGCTCTCCAGAGTAAGCAGTCTTGACGACATCTGCACCAAGCTCTTCTGCAATCCGAACAGCATGAGCAAGACTTTCTGGGTCATGTTCATCGATACCTGGTCCACGGGCGTAGTTCATTGCGAGCACAGGGATACCATAGCGATGCGCCTCTTCGATAATATTACTCAGTTGCGTCAGCTGATCAGGTTCATGATCACTGCCAACATTCATATGGAATGAAACAACATCAGCACCGGCGCGAAGAGCCCCCTCAACACTTCCAGTCGGTCGTTTATCCGTCGTATCAGGACCGATTACAGTCGAGCCATTCAGATGGATAATATACCCTTTTGTGTTTTTATTTGGATGGACTCGAGAAGCAACACCACGCTGTGTAAGAACAGCGTCTGCGCCATTATCAGTGATGGCATCAACAGTTGATTCAAGATTGACAAGACCCTTTACTGGACCAAGTGTAATACCATGATCCATTGGGACAATAAGATAGCGTCCATCTGTCGAAATGCGAGTGAGTCGTGCGGTGAGTCCAGCTCTAACTCCGGTTCCTGTGTTCATTATATGTTAACCTGTATCAATCGGCGGTTATAGTCATTTCGAGGTGATAATACTCCATCGTATCCATATCAGCGTACACCACTGAGGTGACGTTAGGTGTGGTTGTATGTCACGCTATGAGTGTTCAACTACTGTGTACTGAGAATTGATAATAGGACGTGCCCCACCCCTGCTCACATGTATAGATAATTATCTTATGTGTCTGGTTTAGGGATACGTTTTTCATATCCTCGTTGAGCTCCATCTGTAAGCTCACGAGCCTTTGTTTCAAGTCGGTCAGCAACTGTTGCTACTGAGTCGCCGGCATCAGTACCCGAAGCAACGATATCAACCAATGCACTGCCAACGATGATACCATCAGCACCACCGGCGACAATTCGTTCAGCATGCTCTCCGGTCTTAATTCCAAAGCCGACTGCCTTTGGAACATCATATGCATCAAGTCGAGAGAGGCTTGATTCAGTTTGTGTAGAGACATCTTCACGGGCACCGGTCACACCAAGTCGGGCCTGTACATAGACATAACCTGATACTTGTGACATGATTGTCTCAAGTCGCTCACCTTTGGTTGTTGGAGCGACAATAAATACAAGATCAAGATCAAATTCATTACAAGCCGCCCGGAGTGGGTCTGATTCTTCAGCAGGCAGATCTGGGACAACAAATCCCGAAAGCCCAATATCTGCTGCGCGTTTGACGAATGGTCGCGGACCCTCTTCATCACCATACTGATAAATGAGATTATAATATGTCATGCATACGAGCGGAGTATCATCTGGGTCAACGTCGAGATCGTCGACAAAGTCAAAAAACCGCTCGGGAGTCATCCCCGCCTCAAGCGATCGGACAACAGCACTCTGAATTGTCGGTCCTTCGGCAATCGGCTCTGAGAAGGGTAGCCCAAGTTCAATGACATCAGCACCACCGCGTGCGAGTGCTTCTACATACTCAAGCGCAGATTCATAATCCGGGTCACCCGCTGCAAGATATGGAACAAATGCCGGACCACCACTAAATGCGGAAGCAAGCCCTTGCTCCCGTGTATTGCCCCCAGACATTCAGAGTCCTCCAGCGAATTCAGACATATCAGGTGCAATGTCAATATCCTGTTCGGCGGTCTCCTCAATCGCTATTTCTAGGTCTTTATCACCCCGACCAGAAACATTGATTAAAATACTATCACCGAGCGCATTACCATGTTCTTCAAGATATCCGAAAGCATGTGCAGTCTCAAGTGCTGGAATAATACCCTCTAGCTGTGAGGCGCGATGGAATGCAGTAAGTGTCGCTTCATCATCGACATTCACCGGAGTGACGCGGTCCGTATCGACAAGATGTGCAAGCTCCGGACCAACGCCAGCATAATCAAGTCCTGAAGAAACGCTATGACTTTCCATAATTTGACCGTCACTATCTTGAAGTAACTTTGTCCGGGCACCGTGAAGGACGCCCTCATCACCGGTTGATAATGAGGCTGAATTTGGTGCAACACCGGCGTCTTCATCAACCTCAAGACTTGAGCCACCTGCTTCAACAGCATAAAGATCAACATCGGTGTCGTCAATGAAGTGTGCAAATGTCCCCATTGTGTTCGATCCTCCACCAGCACACGCCAACACAGCATCAGGAAGTCCGCCGGTTTGTTCACGTACCTGCCGACGTGCTTCCTCAGAAATAACAGAGTGGAAGTCACGAACCATCGACGGGAATGGATGTGGACCGACAATTGAACCAATGATGTAATGTGTATCCTCAACGTTGGTTGCCCAGTCACGCATCGTCTCGGAGATAGCTTCCTTGAGTGTTCCACGACCGATTGTGACAGGTGTTACTTCCGATCCATTGAGTCGCATCCGAAATACGTTCGGTCGTTGACGATTAATATCACGTTCACCCATATAGACCTCACAGGGCATATCAAGATGTGCAGCTGCCATCGCAGTCGCTGTGCCATGTTGACCGGCACCAGTCTCGGCGATGATTCGCTCTTTACCCATGTACTTTGCTAATAATGCCTGTCCAAGGGCATTATTAAGCTTGTGTGCACCACCATGAAGAAGATCCTCACGTTTTAAATAAACATCACAGCCATGTCGTTCTGAAAGACGTTCTGCGTACTGCGTCGGTGTTGGTCGACCACCAAAGTCCCGAAGTCGTGCTCGGAACTCATCCATGAATCCATCTTCATTCTCTAACACGTAGCGTTCATACGCGTCAGCTAACTCCTCGATGGCAGGCATCAATGCTTCTGGAACGTATTGTCCGCCATATTCACCAAATTTCCCGTCTGCGTATCGTTGTGTCATGATCTATGTGTCTCCGTTGTTGCGTCCGTTGCGGTTGTGAACCGTGTTGTGTTTGTTTGTACGTCCCCGTTCATAATAGCCGTCCCGATAAGAAGTGCATCAGCTCCAGCCGCACGCATTCGTTTGATATCTTCAGTGGTTTTGATACCACTCTCAGCGATGAGCGTTACATCATCAGGGACATCTGGTGCCAACTGTTCGAAGGTTTGGAGAGTAACCGCAAGACGACCAAGGTCACGGTTATTGATCCCAATAATACTGGCACCAATATCGATTGCGCGCTCGAGTTCATCACGCGTGTGAACCTCAACGAGTGGCTGGAATCCGCGGGTTTTCGCTGCTTCATATACGCTCGCTAGTGAATCTGTCTCTGGAGTATCAAGAAATCGTGCGATGAGAAGGACCATATCAGCTGCAATTGTATCAAGTTGAGACTCACGGATAATGAAGTCTTTTCGAAGAACTGGGACTTCAACCGCCTTGCGTACTTGAGTGAGGGTATCAACTGACCCGCCGAAGTGTTCCGGTTCTGTTAATACTGATAATGCAGTTGCGCCACCCTCAACCATTGCTGATGCAAGCGCAACAGGATCATCATTTCGCGTTCCATCGGTTGTTGGACTGGTCGGTTTAATTTCCGCAATAATCGGAATCTGATTGGCTGCCTCTGTCGTCGAAACAGCTGACTGAAATGATGCTGCATCAACAGTGCATCGGGATGTACCACCAGTACGCTGTTTTGCAGCCGCGAGAATTGATTGCACCGCAGGTGCAAGAGATTCGTCACTAGCGTCCATCTATGTTCATTAATGAACTGAATTGCACATAAGGCTTGCGTGTTTTCTCCGGCTAACGTTCAAACGGGGGTAGCACGAATCAATAGACATGAGTACAGAGGTTGGCGTTTTCGCTCGACAGTTTACACAAATCAACCGAGTTATTACAATCGGCGTCGCGAGTGGACGGATCATGAGTGTTGATTTCCAATCGACAGTTCCGAGTGATGCTGATGATGACCATACATTACTTGCCGTATCGATGCGTATCTTAACGGTGACACAGATCACCTTTCAGACGTTGATATTGCACTTACTGTCCCGACAGACCAACGACGCGTGCTTGAAGCGACGCGAAATATTCCATATGGTGAAGCAGTAACTCTCGATCGCGTTCTTCGAATGGCAGGGCTTGACGAAGATGATACAGATGACCGATCAACCGCTCAGCGTGCGCTTGGTGAAAATCCTATTCCACTAATAATCCCTGACCATCGGATTCGAGATGCACCAAGCGGAGCCCCACCAGATGTCATCACAGAACTTCGGAACATAGAGCAGATTGAAACGGTCTGATATATCTAAATTTATATGAATGATATCATCAAATGCTCCTACGTCCATCACGGATTCTTAAATCGAATACTGGGTCAGACCCGATGAGAGATGTGAGTAAAGAGAACTCAGTTTATAGAATCAGCTTCGATACGAGTACGAAGGTTCTCCAGCGCGGTATTAAGTTCACGTTCATTATATCGCTCAGCAAATGGCTTTACTACTGAATCAAGAACTGGAACAGGAATGTCATACCGGGCAGTGTATGAAAATACTGTTGTTCCTTCATCAGCCTCAAAATTCCACTGTATCTCGCCGGTAATATCGCCGTCCATCTCCCAATGAATGGCTGATTCAGGCTCATATGTTGTTGCAGTAATTTCACCGGTGAGATCAATTCCAGCCATTGAGTATGTGTATGCTACACGTTTTCCTCCGTTTGAAAGTTCTTCAACCGGCTCGGAGCGTGTTAAACTCGGGGTGAACTCTGGTTGATTTCGTGGATCGTCCAAGTATTCGAAGACCACTTCAACAGAGGCATCAATCTGTGTTGTTGCTGTGACATCAGTTCGCGTCATGAATTAATTGAAATTGAGGTTCCCTACTGTAAAGAATCACGCGTCTGACACTGAATAAAACTCAATATTAAACCCCTCATGAATAACAAACTCAAGCGCATTAACAAAGTAATGTGCGATAATAACAATAAGAAGACTTTCAGTTATAATAAACACAGCCGCAAGAATGAATCCAAACACTCCCGTCACAATAACTCCGATCCGTCCTTGTGCACCGTGTCCAAGCGCAAATGCAATAGACGATACAATTGCTAAGGTCCACGGTGAGATGTTATATCCAACGGCAATAACGCCGATGAGCGCGCCACGGAATAATAATTCCTCAAAGCCTGCGATAATCGGTAATACGACAACAAGAAGTACAACCCATTCGACTGACGTCTCAGGAGCAAGTGCAGACCGGAGCGCTTCACCTTCACCAAGTCCAAAATGTGCACCAAGTGTTGAACCAAACTCATTGCCAATATAAAGGATAATGCCTGTACCGGTACCCAAAGCAAGCACGAGGATTCCTGTCGGACCTGTTCCAATGCCAAACGCTGAGATAGGGATGCGCGCAATCCATGCACCAATTATCAGCAACATCGCAAATAATCCCTGTGACACGGTGACATTAGCAAGTAACGCTGTTGTTGAGAGATCTGGTTGTGATAATTTCGCGTGTATCTCGCTTTCTGATTCCTGATAAGTCTCGTGTGGATTACTGGTATGATTTGACTCTGCAGTGGTGGTATCGTCTGCACTTACAGTATGATCACCCATATCAAACGGGTGTGCAGACTCGGCGGTACTCAAGAGATCATCATCACATGCTTGCCCCGAGTCAGAGCTGACACCGGCAGTGGTCGCGTTGCTTCGATTACTAGTTGATGATGCGGTATTATGATCGTGATGTCGATTTAGTCTCGAGTCGGATGTGATTACAGGCTCAGAAAGCTCTTGAGGCGGGTGATCTGGGTCCGAACCCGTCTCAGTAGCTGCTGTGGAAGCATCTGAGCCAGTATCAATTGCTCCGCGTGAAGCATGTGAAAGAATCAACAATCCAGCAGTAATGAGAAAAGTGAATCCAGCGAAGGTTGCCCATTGTGGCATTGATATTAATTCAATGTTGATTACAAATTAGTTTGCGTGGTCTGTATACAAGAGATATTGAGAAGTAGTGAAATGAACGTCAAAGCGATATGAATATGAATACAAATATAAATTCGGATAAATCAGCGTGTCGTTACTGTGGATTCGGGTTTGATGGTCCAGAGACTGTTTCGTTCTTGCCCTGTGAAAGCGCTGACCCAGTGATACTCTTCAGTCGAGCAACGAGTGAGTCCTTCTCAGCTTCACCCTCAAGTGCAATATCAAGCACCTCGCTGATATGCGAAACAGGAATGATTTCAACCATTTCTTCGTATTCTTCTTCAATCATTACATCCTGTGAGTTTGCTGCTGGGATGATGATTCGCTCACACCCGGATTTTGCAGCTGCCTCAATCTTGTGAGTGACACCACCAACTGGAAGGACATCACCACGAACGGAGAGACTGCCTGTCATTGCAAGTGACTGATCGACGCCGACATCTTCAAGCGCTGAAATGACCGCTGTTGCAACAGTGATCGACGCGGAATCACCATCGACACCCTGTTGTCCTGTCTGGACAAATTGGATGTGCATGTCCTTTTCAGAGATGTTCTCATCGGAGAATTTCTTAATAATCGCAGAGACATTATCAACAGCCTCCTGTGCCATCTCTTTGAGCTTTCCAGTCGCGATGACCTTACCTGGACCTTGTGACGGCGTCACTTCTGCCATCACAGGAAGCATAATACCGGAGTCTTCACCCATCACGGCAAGACCATTCACGCGACCAGCCTGATATCCATCAGATACCTGCAGTTCGTAGTCTTTACGACGCTCGATGTAATCATCAGCAAGCTGCTGCTCGATCGAGCGACTACGTCCCTTCGCCTGCAGCACATGATCTCGTCTGACGTAATCAGCATTTGAGGCACGTGCAATGTCACCAGCAACTCGAACAAGACCCCCGAGATTTCTCAGTTCAAGCGTGAGGTGTCCCTTTCGACCGGCGCGGCGACGAGCCTCAAGAATGATTTCTTCAATTGCTTCAGCATCGTAATCTGGAAGTCGACCGTCTTTGTTGACTTCCTGAGCAATAAATCGAGTATACTTCCGCCGCATGTCCGGAGTATCCTCGATTGTATCATCCATATACACTTCGTATCCGTATCCCTTGATTCGTGAACGAAGTGCAGGATGCATGTTCTCCATTGCATCAAGATTCCCCGCAGCAATCATGATGAAATCTGTCGGGACCGGTTCCGTCTGAACCATTGCACCTGAGGATCGCTCAGACTGCCCAGTAATTGAAAACTCGCCTTCCTGAATAGCGGTCATCAGATGCTGTTGGCTGCGAATATCAAGCGTATTGATCTCATCGACGTATAGAACACCTTTATTCGCTTTATGAATTGACCCAGGCTCAACACGATCGTGGCTTGGTGTTTCCATCCCACCTGATTGGAATGGGTCATGACGGACATCTCCAAGAAGTGCGCCAGCGTGAGCGCCTGTTGCGTCTTCGAATGGTGCCGTCGTCGTGTCAGCATTGTTAACGATGTGATTTGGAATCATCGCATCTCCGCCGCGTGATCCATAGCGGAACGCGAGGTAGATGACACCGGCAGCAAGGATCCCAAGTAAAATCTGTCCAGCAATAATAAGTGAATATCCAAGAACAATTGCAATGATGATCCACATGAGGAATGAACGCATCTGATTCCGCTTGCGTGCCTCTTCCTTGTGGGCATCAACAATCTGGTCACCTTTACCAGCCGGAACTGTTCGAACTTTTGGATTGTTGCCGTCGTCTGGGTTATGATAGACAAGAACGTCTTGCAGTTCTTCTTTTGGAAGGAGTTCTGACATTGCTTTTGCAAGCATCGACTTCCCTGTTCCAGGGGAGCCAATCATCATCACGTGGCGTCGCTGTTTTGCCGCCTTCATGACGACGTCTCGTGCATGTTCTTGTCCAATGACTTGGTCAACAAGACGATCTGGAACATCGATCTCAGCTGTTGAATCGATTTTTAGTCCACCAAGAAGGTCTTCTTCGCCAACATCATCTTTAACCTCAGCGTCAACTTCAACATCGCTGCCGAGTTCCTCGATTGATCCATTCTTGCCATCTGTGGTGTCACTTGGATCAACCGTGTCAGTAGAGTCATCATAACTATCATGGCCACGGTCGCGGTCGCCGTCACCGCGATCATCGTGGTCTTCGCGGCCGAGATCATCGCCACGGCCGTTGGCACCTGCGTTGGCGCCAGTATCAGTATCAGTACCGGCTTCGACGTTGGCATATTCCTCAGAGTGCCCATCGCCATCGTGCTGTGGCGAGTCGGGCGTCTCATCAGTAAAGCCGCTGCCCTCTGCCGGAGGGTTCTCGTCTGAGTCCGTATCGTTACTCATAGAATGCGTCGCTATCAAAAAACAAGGCTGGAGCACTGATATACTTTCTCCCCATTTGACCGGGACAAAACAGCAATAATCACGGGTGAGAGCGCTGATATTACCCAAATCAGAAAAACCGATAGACTCGGATTATTTATTTGTGATGGTCCCAACAAGGGAGATATGCGGGGGTTCTATATCGGCCGATTTCAGCCATATCACAACGGGCATCACAAGATGGTTAAAGCAATCACTGCTGAGGTTGATGAATTAGTGCTTGGAATCGGGTCAGCCGGGCACTCACACACACAACAGAATCCATTTACCGCCGGTGAACGGGTTATGATGGTGACAAAGTCCGTTGCTGATTTTGATGTCACAACATATGCGGTGCCGATTGAGGACCTCGATCGAAACTCTGTGTGGGTTAGTCATGTTCAAAGTATGTCTCCGACATTCGACGTTGCATACTCGAACAATCCTCTTGTGATTCAGTTATTCAGCGAAGCCGATGTCGAGGTACGACAATCACCGATGTTTAATAGAGAGATTCTCAAAGGATCAACACTTCGAGAGCGCATGATACATGATGATGACTGGAAATCGCTGGTTCCAAGTCAGGTTATCGATGTAATCGAAGAGATTGACGGCATTGAGCGGATGCGTCGACTTGGTGCAACCGATACCTCAACAAATCACGAGAGGATAAGCAGCACAACTGAAAATGAACTCAGTGATGATGTTAAGAATCATAATAAGGATATAGAGGAGAACTCAGATCCAAGCCCAAACCCGAATCCAGGCACAACTGAATAATGATCACTCTTGCATCTGATTTTGGCTCGCCATACCCTGCTGCGATGAAGGGTGTTATATTACAGGAAGCTGATACCCGACTCGTTGATGTGACACATGACCTACCCCGACAGGACGTCCGAGCAGCGGCATTTTGGTGTCGAGAAACGATCCCATATTTTCCACCGGCAGTCCATCTTGTTGTCGTTGACCCCGGGGTTGGGACCGACCGTGATGCAATTGTGATTCGAGTTGACAATCATGTATTGATTGGTCCAGATAATGGCGTTCTCAGACCAGTTGCCCGTCGACTTAGTGAACACGCATCAGATGGGTTACCGAGACAGGATGACCGTCTTGAGTACTTTCGATATGATTACACAGAGCCACAGTCAGCAACATTTCATGGGCGTGATGTGTTTGCCCCGGCAGCGGCTGTCATCCATGATCATGGGATTGCCTCATTGGAGACACTGGATGCAGTGACATCTATTTCTGCCACAGCAACAGTGCAGTGTGAGTTTCCATCAGCAACGATCAACGCTGACAGTGCAACTGCAGAGGGTGAAGTGCTCGTCACTGATGACTTTGGCAATGTGATCACGAATATTCCGGGATCATTTCTTACCGGTCGAACTGGTGAGATGGGCACAGTTGGGACAACAACTGCAAGGGTAACATCGACATTCACTGGTGTTGATACTGGTGAGCCATTGCTCACTATTGGGAGTCATGGCTTTGTTGAGTGTGATGTAAATCACGGTCGAGGAACAGAAGCGTTCGAACTTACCACCGAGGATACTGTTCAGATCACGTTTTGATCAAAGTCTCTCTGGAGAGAGATTCCCTGAGTATGCAAGTTTGACATCCTCCCCGCCCGTCAGCGAGGATTCCACGAAGCGGAGTGTGAGGTTCCGTGTTTTCTTGGGGTTCAAAGACGCTTTCAGGTGACTCTTCAACGGGAGCCGTCCAATTGTGACCGAGGACGTGCATTACAACGGATATAGCCCTGTCAACAGGGTCTTCCCATCCAAACGTGCTGGACGCTTCAACGGCAATACCGCTTCCCTCCACGGTCGCTGGTCGAAGACCAGTAGACGGTGAAACCGTCGTGCCATGCGTGAAGAAGACCATTATTATAGAGCACGGTCGAACCCCCCATAACTTCTAAGAATCCAAACTCGAACGGCTGTCGGCTGTGGGTTCTGTAGTAGGTTGTCGGATTTCATCCCCGCGCGAAAGCACGGGGCTCTCTCCTCGACTTTCCGTAATCGTGAAACGTTCACCAGCGTACTCGTTCTGGTATAGAAAATTGAACTGCGGATAACCAACCACAATGAATGCAACCCGGCGTATATTTGGAGATATAAACTACCGAAGACTCATTTTTTGAGGACCTTACTCAGAGGAAATCACATCGTCAATTCTGACGATCATTGTCGTTGCCTCTGTCGCAGCGGTAATTGCTTCATGTTTGACCGCTGCAGGGTCGACAATTCCTGCTGTAAGTGGGTCCGCGACCTCACCAGTTTGTTCAGTCGCCACAAGACCAGCACAGTCCTCAGTCTCAAATGTTGAACGAAGGTCAACAACGGCATCGATTGGATCCATACCCGTATTTTGTGCCAATGTTCGGGGTACAGCATCAACGGCATCTGCAAATGACTCAACAGCGAGTTGCTGTCGACCTTCAATACTGGCTGCTTCAGAGCGAATCGAATCTGAAATAGCAATCTCAGTGCCACCAGCACCAGGGACCACACCACTTTCAAGTGCAACAACGGTGGCGTTTACTGCATCATCAATGGCGCGGGAGAGCTCATCAAGAACATGTTCTGTGCTACCACGGACTAAGAGTGTTGCCGCTGTGCTCTCAGCACCACCCTCAACAACAGTTAGTTCATCTTCGCCGTATGTTTCGGTTGAAACACTGTCAACGGTGCCGAGGTCACTAGGTTCGAGTTCCTCAAGTCGACCAAGACGAGATGACCCTGTCGCACGAGCAACAGTGCGGGCATCATCATCATCAATGTCTTCGAAAGCAATGATCTCCTCACGGGCGAGATATGATGCAACACGGTCACTAATCGAGTCCGTTGAAAAGACAACATCAGCACCGGCATCCGAAAGTGTTGATGCATACTCACGAAGTTCATCATCTTCAGCGGTAACGGCTGCCTCAAGTTGATCAACGGATGAAATCGCATACTCCGCATCGACTTCACCTTCACGAAGACCGAGCTCAACATCTAATACCGCAATGGATGCATCAGTCGCCGTCGTAGGCATTCCATCAGCGACGCGCTCAGTGTCAATCACAACGCCCTCAAGTAGATCTGATGCAGAAGACGACGCACCTGTTTGAGTGTGTGTCTTGATATCATCGGCATCAAACTCATCGTTGGCCTCTCGGACTCGTTGTACGGCATCAACAACAAGACTAGCTAAGCGATCAGCAGCCACATCACCGGTTCCTTTTCCGGTCATAGATGACTCAGCAACAGACTGGAGGAGCTCATCATCGATCTCAACATTGTCGACCTGAGCATCGATAGCATCGTGCGCTAGCTCTGCAGCCCTACTATATCCTTCGGCGACGACAGTTGGGTGTAGCCCATCATCAAATAGTGATTCGGCTTCAGAAAGAAGTTCACCCGTCAATACTGCTGCCGTTGTTGTTCCATCGCCAACGGATTCTTCTTGTGACTCTGCGACTTCGACAATCATCTGTGCAGCAGGATGCTCAATATCCATTTCACCGAGGATTGTCGCACCATCATTCGTGATTACGACGTCACCGCCGGAGTCAACGAGCATTTTGTCCATTCCACGCGGACCAAGCGTTGTTCGAACAGAACTCGCAACGGCTTTTCCAGCTTCAACGTTTGCGTTCTGTGCATCCTCACCACGAGTACGCTCACTCTCCTCTGTCAGTACCGCAAGCGGCTGCATTCGTGTCGACATTGTTATGAAACCTCATTTAAAATATACAAGCACTTCTATAAATAAATTACGAATAGAAAACGATTTGGGAATCATAAACATACCAAATAATCGCAATACTACGGCAGGATTTATATCCAATGATCAAAAACATATGTCATCTACTCAACACGGGCTTTGCATGGTGACAATCTCATATTAAATTCAGATTAACGATTGATATCATGATAACTGCATTATATTATCAGCATCAGCAGAAGGATATCGACACAGATTATGTGTAAGATCAATAGCTAGATCAGATAGTTCAAAAAGCAGATTCGGTATTACCAACAAGGCATTTGATCGCTATTCGACGCCGCAAGATTCGAATCGATGATCTCTAAAATACAGTGATATGACCGATTTGGAGTGTCTCGATGAACTCCCCCGACCTACTCACTCACGGCTCGTCGCCGGTCGGTCCTGAGGACGGGGACGGGGCTTCCAGCGAAACCGACGTTTCCGTCAATGTCTGCCCAGATGCAGATGCACGCTCAGGCTCAGAGAGGTTTCTTCGTTGTAGTGCGTGGTGTGGCACCCGCAGCCCGCTCTACTCGACTCGATACCCTCCTCCGAGTCGAACAACTCAGAACTGAATTGGGCTTCCCTATGCTCTGTGGAGCGTATGTATCACATGTTAGACTATTCGTTATCGTGTGTGTTTTCCGGGCTTCCCTCCCTCCATACTCGCTACTCGCTCACTTCGGTCGCTCCTTGAGGAAGGGATCTTGCGCTTGAATTTAGATAATACAGATGCACGGGATACTATCGCCAGTCGTATCGAGTGACAGCGCGATCAGCGCGTGCAGAGCAGCCGTTGGGATTTCGTGTCACTGACCGGTCAGCAAATCGTGCTTGTAACCCAGTTATGAGACCGGAAACAGCACCGATAACAGCATCTCGCTCAACGCTTAGAGATGCTGAAAGAGTGCGATCGTCAGCGAGAAGATCTTCGATAGTATCAATCGCATCACAACCAATATGAGCGAGCGTTCGGCGTACCACGGTGGGACGAATGCCATAATTTTTTATTAATCGATAAGCTAACGAGCGATATTTCCAGCCGATATCTCTGCCCTCCGTTCCACCATCGGTTTCATACTCAGTGCGAACACACATCTTTGGTTCCCATGCAACGTGCTCATTTGTTGCAGCCAACCGATGAGCAACATCACGAGCCCCGCCAGTCTCGAGATATTCATCAAACCCATCAATATCCTCAATCGTTGCTGCAGTAAATGCAACATTTCCACCGTTGAAGTACGTCACCGTTCGTCCGCCGATATCGGTCTGCTCACGGGCAGTTGTTGTCATTCCAGCAGATAGCATCTGGTGAACAGGTCCGGTGACGACTGTGGCACGGGAGAGTCCAGATTTAATTGCATCAACCCATGTTGGCTCGACTGTAAGGTCATGATGCAAAATAGCAATTGCTTCTCCGGTCGCCTCAATGATACCAGCATTTCGAGCAACGTTCAGTGTTCGTTCTGAAACCTCAATTAATACATCAACATCTGTGCGATTTTGAACCATCCCACTCGTGCCATCGGCAGAGGGACCATTGACCACAATAACTTCTGCTGTAGGAGCGTGCTCGGCGAGAGCATCAAGATTATTTGTGAGTTGCTCACGAGCATTTAACGTAGGGATGACAACAGAAAGGTCAATATTAGGCGTATCAAGCGGTGATGGAGGCATCAGTTAGTGTATTAGTCGTCTGCTGTGACCGCTTCATCAGGTACGTTATGCGGTGTTTCGAGATCGGTCCTACCTGTTGTCGTCGAATCAGTGGTCACGGTTGCAGTCCAGTATGAGACTGATGCAAGCGCGTCACCAAAATCACCATCTCCAAGTGATTTATCAATATCACGAAACCCACGAGCAAGATCGTTTGGTATCTTACGGTAGAATCCGTACGGGAACAAAAAGTCATGAGTGTCATCTACCATTGCAAGGTCGGCGTCTGAAAGGAGTTCTTCGACCCGTGAACGGGAATATAAATGTGACCCCATTGGGAGAAGCCAATTGTAAATGATACGTGTACTACGGTGATTAAACGTGTCGAAGAAGATAATATCGTTTGAGACCCGTGCCATTTCTGTGAGAAATGTTGCCGGCGTTTCCGCGAGATGGAAAAATCGGACTGCAAAGACCGCATCAAAGTGATCGTCAGGGAATGGGAGTCGAGCAGCATCACCACGAAGTAATTCAAGATTATCACTCACACCACTGTCGCGTGCCTTTCGCCGACCCTGTGCAAGCATTGCATCAGAAATGTCAATCCCGACAATATTTGCTCCTTTTCCTGCAAGCATCGAAGTAAACCGACCCGTCCCGCAGGCAATCTCAAGGATATCAGCGTCAGCCACGGGACCAAGGGAGTCAAGAACAGCACGCTTTTCTCGGCGATCAATAAGCTGACCACCACGCGAGAATCGCTTTGACTCGTATTCTTGCGCAACGTCATCAGCTTGATACCACTCTTTTCCTTTCACACTACACATATGTGCTCACTCAGATAGTAAAACCGTATTGGATACATCCTGAGGTTGTGTCCGTATCTACGTCTGATTGTTATACATGATATAAACAGTAAATTAAACTGATTTTTTATGATATATAAGGTGTTTGTATTATACTGAGAGGCTTTGAGGCAACTTTTACACAATGTAGTATTATTAGCACGTACATGAGCACCAGCACAGTCGACCCAGAGAATGCGGTTCAGCTTTCAGAATCGGAGTTCCGTAGTCGTTTACGAGAACTACCACCAAGTGCTAAACTTGTCGCCAAGATACTTGAGATCGATTCTCCTCTCTCACAGGGGCAGCTCGCAGAAGAGTCACTATTACCAGATCGGACTGTGCGGTATGCATTAAATCGATTAGAGGATAGTGATCTTATCGGCTCTCGATATAGTCTCAAAGATGCTCGTAAGCGGGTGTACTTTCTCAATGACTGTGTGTAAGTTCACATCACAGCGATGAAAATGAGTATATTGATGACAGAAATTTTAAATACATAGCATCGGTCAGTCCATGACACACGTTCGCCGTATTCCAGTTGCTGCTGATTCACAGGTCCCGACAGGAAGAACAAACGCATATGTTATTGCATTAACTGATAGCAAATCTAAGGAGCATACAGAACCCCGTCCAGAGGCGATCCTCGTTGATCCTCCGGCACGGGCTTCTGAAATCGACACAGTAGTTGATACGGTCAATGTAAGTCATATTCTTGTTACACACACGCACCCAGACCACATTGGGGGTGTCAAATCATACGCTAATATTACCAATGCAACAGTGTGGTGTCGGCGTGGTCGGGTGCAACGGTTTTATACTATGACAGGAGTAGATCCTGATCAGACATTCCGAGAGGGTACGATGCTTCCCGTTGGTGAGAGTATTCGATTGCTTGATCTCCCAGGACATGCCCCAGATCATATTGGGATTGAGACTGAGGTCGGGATATTATGTGGTGATATTGCCCGCGAAGCAGGAAGTGTTGCGATTACAGCACCTGATGGTGCGATGCGTGCATACTTCGTTGCACTTCGGCGTCTACACGCCCGACAGCCGCAGCGTCTGTATCCTGGACATGGGGAGGTTATCTCTAATCCGAGGGAAGCTTGTATGCGCCTTTTAAGCCATCGTCAAAAGCGCGAAGGGCGGGTGCTTGACGCAATCAATGGTGACATGACATCCGTTAAATCCATTCTTAATAAGGCATATGATAAGGATATTGCTGGCGTACGTGATCTTGCACAATCGACCGTTGTCGCACATCTTGAGAAATTAGACGCTGAAGGGCGTATTGAGTTTAATCGAGAAGAGAAGGTAGTGAAAAAAATATGAATGACACTGATACGACGGATCTGAACGGTACTGAACAAGAAGAGACACCAAGTCTCGAAGCAGAATTAGCACGCGCAAAATCACTTTCAGTTGAATCACTTGCCGATGCGATTGAATCAATTGGATTTGAATGTACACGATGTGGTGCCTGCTGTACAGCTCATCATGAAGGGGATGATGAGCAAAAATCCGAATACAATGATGAACCAGATTCGGTCAATGCTGCAGGGAGTGACACATCAAGGGATGATAATCTAAAGACTGATAATTCTGTTAGCACTGTAGATAGTGGTCATGTTGATCATAGTAGTCAAATAGCGGATCAAACGCAGACTGTCGATAATGAAGGGCAAAAAGAACATCATGATATGACCACACAATCAGCGTCGACAGAGCCACATACGGCAACCGTCTTTCCCGATGAAATTAGAGAATTGCAAACGGCAACCGATGATATAGGGGATGATCCAGTCGCCACTGGTGATGGTGATGGACAGGCATCGACTGAGTGGCGTGATGTTGCCCGTCCAATGCCATATGGACTTGATGATGAGAACGAAACCGGGACAACATTTGAATGGGCGCTACAGACTAACGCATGCGGGGATTGTGTGTTTTATGACGAGACAGATGGAATTGGTTCATGTCAAGCACACGATGATAGACCACTAATCTGTGCAACATATCCATTCAGCGTTGCTCTTGGCGGGACCAGTCAGCCGATGGGTGAAGCTGTTGATAAGGCTGGTATGGTACGTGCACACGAATGTGAGGGTCTTGGTCGCGATATAAGTCGTGAGGCAGCCGAAGAGTTGGCAGCGACGCTTCGAACCCGGGCGATCCGCGAGCTCAACGAAGCGATCTCGCTTCGAGATGCGTATGAACCAACAGGCGATACCGACGGAATCGTCGTACATGACTCCGAAGGTGCAAAGCGACCTGATGGAACAGCGATTGACAATTGATACCATCAGAGTGTGATAGAGTCGGGTACCCGTTCGATTATATTCGGTCAAGAAATTCGTACATTACTACATTGAATATTTATTTGTGAGAATTGCTTGTGTTGTCTCGATGAAACAATCAGTGTTGGCGGATGAGACACAGCAGAGTGTGATAGCACTCGTTCGGCGGTACTACTTTACCGATACGCTGTGATTTTTTACCGGAGGTCTATATTGTGGAAATCTCAGATAAACTACTGTGTCTGTTCAACGCTGATATTCAGACGGAAGATGATCAGTATATCGTCGAAGTGCCGAAACGTGAGATCGAAACTGGATCTGTCGACCCAGACGAGACGTATCGTGTTGCGCTTATCTCGCGGTCAGCAGCCTCAGAAGATGAATCGATTGAGCACGAACAGCCATCATCAGAACCGCAACCACCGGTTGAGCCGGAAGAACTTCGATATGTCGAGATTGAAGATATTGGTAAACAAGGTGATGGGATTGCCCGTGTTGAACGAGGATATGTGATTATTGTTCCTGATGCAGAAGTCGGAGACCGCGTTAAAATAGAGGTGAGCGAAGTCAAATCTAACTTTGCCGTCGGTGAAGTAATTGAAGAAGAAATCTAAGATGGATTAAATTCCTTGATATCATTCGGCATGTACGAGTCATAGCCGCGAATCAAAATCCAGACACCACATCATACTATCTTTTTTGAGTTCATGATATCTGAACGATTAGCAGAATTTGCCATTGGTTGATACGGAATTGAGCTGCATTACACTGCATTGAATTGGGTCAGTTACACTGTGATTCGACTCACACTGTGTGAACTGCCTCTCGAGCCCCATGACGTTCGCCGTGTAGTTCTGTAAATCTAGTATGCGATGTAGTGTTCACGAGTATCAATCTGCGCGCGATTCATCATACCCACTTGCATGAGTAAATAGTGATAAATCAACGTTAGAGGCAGGAACGTCAGCAAGACCGTCATATGGTCGATTTATTACGATATCGCCGGCAGTTCGCGAACCAATTCCAGGGATTGCTGTCAACTCATCCATAGAGGCTGCATTTGGATCAAGTGGATATGGAACAGCAGTAATTGACCGATATCCATGGTCAACGACTGCGACATCAGTGGTCTTTCCAAGTGGTCGTTCACCGGGGATACCGACTAACAGTGGATATGTTCCAACCTGTCGGCCGAATGTCCGCCCATCACGGTGATATTCAAGATGCACATCCGGAAGAATAGTTCCAGCGGGGACAAGCCGTTGGAGCATCGGTTGGTCGATTTCTTCACGAACCTCCTGTTTGTATTGTTTAAATTGTTTTTTATGTTCGATGGCGACGTCTGCACCAGTCTCTGCCATTTCGGTTCCCTCAAAAGCCATTACTTGTCGAATATTAATTCGACGCAAAAGGAGTCCAGCATCGAAAACACGGTGGAGAAAACGCTTGTTATGAGTAAACGTGTCTTCGCGCTCACCAGTAAGTCCATGGAGGAGATTAATGCCCGGAAGTAACTTTGGGAGTCTATCCGGTGCCTCGACACCGTAGCTTGGGGCATTAGCAGGATCCTCACCCGGTCGCCACCCAGCGACTTCATTCACGATACGAACAGCTTCAAAGCATTCATCTGCAGTGACGTTCAGCTGATTTTGATCTTGGACCACGGGGTCAGCAGACTCAAGTCCAAACGCAGCTGTGTCACCTGGCGTATTGTATGTAGAGATGATATCAAGGCATTCTCGAGAGGCTTCGGGCCAATTGACGATAGTGATCGGGTTCATGTTATCAAGATGTAGCGTCTGAATATCAGGTGCAACATCACGAATCCCACTGTATAATCGTCGAAGCGCGTCCGGATTAGGTGCTTCACCGTCCCCACCGAACGCAAGGATATCTGCCTGTCGACCAATTCGGAAGTGTGCTATTCCACGATCAGCGAGCGATCCAACTTCGCGAATAACTGAGTCGGCGGTCCGAAATGACGGGTCACCGTACATCGGCTCCGTACAGAATGAACAGCGATAGGCACAACCACGAGATGTTTCAATCTCACAAATGAGATACTCAGGATAGTTTGGATGCTGTGTAACGACAAAGGCGCCTTTTGATGCCCAGCGGTCAAGTTCATCAGTACTCCGATATCGGTCGTTGAAACCCTCAAGCCCATTTTCAATGAGGTCGTATGCCGCTGCTTCAACATCAGCCATCGCAAGATAGTCATAGTCAAGATTCTGCCGCTGCATCTCTTGAGCACCGGCGTTTTCATCACCAACACCAAACCGAACAGGTCCACCCATCATTGAGACGCCATCAGCCGTCCAGGCTATTTCGCGGACTTCATCAGGTTCAGCAGGGGTTCCACCGACATACTTCCCCGGAACCGTCATGCCGCCAAGATATATCAACAGGTCTGCATCTGCAACATCGCGCCACCGTCCGCGGTCATCTCGAAGAGAATCAATAGTATGGTAGGTTATTTGTTCATGAGGAACGCCGGCATCAACAAGGGCACCAGCGGTAAACCGTGGATACGTCGAGATATACGGCGGAACACCAAAATGTGCGGGTTCATCAACGTACCCATCGACAAGCGTTACTGAGAGATCAGATGGATGAATTTGTGTCATAGGTAATATAGTGTAATACAGTATAGTTCGGTGTGGTGTGTGTATTCCGGTTGAGTTGCTCGCGTGAGGTATATTCAGCGTAGAATTATGAGTCTATTGTGCTTGGAAATCGAAAACGCGAGCGATGTAATCGAATCGTGCTCAAGAGTGAATATCATCTCGTCACGTGCACTACCCTTACCCTACTCGCTCACGGCTGACGCCGGTCGCTGTTTGAGTGGAGGGCTTCCTGCTTGCATGACGCGCTTTGCAGATACAACCGTATCCACAGCGAGCGCAGTCTCCACAAGCGCTGATTCGGAGTGTTCACGGACCCACAATGGCTTGTCGGTCGAAGCACCGCACGCCGCACACTCCTTGGTCGTCCCTCTCGGGCTCGGGTTCACCGCGACGAAGCGAGTTCCTTTACGCTCGCAGTTGTATTCAAGTAACAAAAGGAACCTTCGCCACGCAGCAGGCGCTGTGTTGCGGCTGTTCGACGGTGATTCAAACATCCCCCTTTCACGATCAGGTCTTCGACCGCCACAAGCTCGTACTCCCGAGCGTAGTAGTTCGAGAGCTTGTGTAGGAAGTCGCGGCGCTTCCGTCGGAGATCGGCGTGATACTCTGCGACTCGCCGCCGGTGCTTCTCGTAGTTGTTTGACCCGTGTTCCTTCCGTGAGAGGGACCGCTGTTCGCGTTCCAGACGCTCCCGTTCGGCAGAGAGATCGGGCGACCCGACTGCCGTTGCCGTCCAGTCGGTGTCGTGGGCGTACTTGAGAATCCACATCTCAATGCCGATGTACCGCTCGGTATTCTCAGACGGCTCGGATGGGGGGTGGTTCACGGTCCATTTCGACGCCGAACGTGGCGAACCACTCGCCGTCGCTTCCTTCTTGACCGTGACCTGTTTGAGATTCGCGTCGTCGAGGATGGCGCGGTGAAGATCGGTATGTCCGCGAGTGTCGAGAGTGACAGCACAGCCTGACCGCCCTTCTTGTTGAGCTTGGAGCCAGACTGACTGTAGGTGAAACTGCGGAACTCCCGTGGCGGCTTCTATTTGAGCTGACCGACGTCGTAACCGTTCTCTTTGAGTTTGGAGAGTCTCCTGAGGTTGTCGAACAACCGTTCAACGACGGTTTGGAAAACCTTCGAGTACACGTCCAAGAGACCGTCCCACCACTTTTTAAGCTCAGGGAGTTCCGACTGAAGCGTGGTCATGGACGGCAGTTCGCCGTGTTCGTCTTGGTACTTGTTGAGGCGATAAAGCGTGTGGTTGTAGAGTTGTCGACAAATGTCGCGGTGGCGGTCTAACTCCTCACGCTGGACGTCAGAGGGCTTGAGGCGGTGTTTGTAGGCGTAGTGCATGGCTCTCTACTCGCGCTGGTCCTTGACGGACTGCTTCAGCACATCCAGCGACACCTACCCCATCGAGATGAGGCAGTACGAGTCGTCCAGAACGAGTTGTCCCACAGTTCAGTTTTCAATTCATCTCCGTGCTTGTTACGGATATGGCGGGCGGTCGCGCGCTTGACCGTGTTGATGAACTTCATGATCACGAGGTCCGTGGTTGGTTTCGTTCGGAACAGGATGTGAACGTGGTCGTCCTCTCCGTCGAGGGTCGTCAGTTCGACGCCGTAGTTGTCCGTGAACCCGCTGATAACCCTGCGAATGACTTAATCTGGGTTCGTGCTGTTGTCCGGTACCCCAATGAACAACCGTTACGACTACGTGGATCTGCAGCCGTATCGCTGTCTGAACAGATGATAACAGCGCTGTATCCCCCCACCATACTTCGCTCCCTTCGGTCGATCCGTTGAGGGTAGGGTGGGGGCTTAGCGCCTATATCCAGCTAAGAGCTAAAGTAACTATATCTATTCTGTCAGAATGCAGGAGAGATATATTACATGAATCGGGCGATTTGAAAGCTCACAGCATGATCATCCGAGTTAGTCTGCAGGTTGGAGTCATACAGACCGACTTATGACTCTATTAAGACACAATCCAACCCTCATATTGCCATGTATCATCAGCAGATGACGGAATAGTAATACCATCTCGGGCAGCATGAAACGTCGCCACGGCAGCAACGATAGCGTCGAGTGCATCACCATCATGATCCCTGAGTGCATTTGTTTTTGCATCTGTTGTGATGGTAACGTCATCACGGGTGGCAATCGCTTCGATAATTGTTTGACGGCGACTACGTGCATCGCTGGTCTCTGATTTGTATCCCTCACCTGGAAGCTCAAGTCGCTCAAGTGTTGCTGCAGGGTACGCTTCGACGACCCAGGGAACATCTGTTGTTGCCGATTGCATTGGTCGGACACGGACACTATTGTTTGTCACAAGTGGTGCGAGCACATCCCGGATTCCGTAGAACGTCTGTGATTGTATGAAAAAATGATACGGGGAAAGGGCATCAACACGGCTGTCTGTTGATCGTTGTATGTATGTCCGTTCTGTCGTATCTGCGGAAGCAGCAACATCTCCTGCCCATGACGCAAATGTCGATGGATCCATCGTATCACCTGGAAACCACTGGAGAAATGATCGCCAGTCAGTAACCCCATCAGCAGCCTTAATATGCATCATTGGGAGGCTGAATGGAAAATCACATCCAAATGCAACTGGTTCGGTGTCTGATATCGGATGAGTAGCAATGAAATTAACTAGACCGGATAAGACAGCATCACGATCGGCAGTTGTGTTTAATAGTGTCGGTGCAGGAGTGCAGGACTCAATATGAAGTATTTCCTCATCAGATGTGTCTAAGACATGACCACGTGCTAGGAATATACTGTCACCAGCGCGGGTGGCTCCAGAGAAATCAACACCGTAGATGGTGTGTGCGAGCACAGTATAGTACTATTCTGCAGATGACATACACGCTTCGATATCATGATCCAACACGGGATCAAAATAGAGACATACTACTGAGAGTTCATAGATTCAATGTGAACTCATATAGTAAATATGATATTTATACATATATCTAAGTTCCCACAGGAGTAGGCTCATCTCTTATCGATTATACTAGATTGGTTATTATCATTTAGAGAGTGTAGGCAAGCGCGCCCGCGATATTTATGATGATGGCTGGTGAATCATCATTTATGCCAGCAACGCTTGAAGTCGAATGCACTGATGGAAACTGTACATTAGATATGTTTGAGTTACATTACACGTATGATATGCCCGATGATGTTGGTGTAGCCGACTTTGTGTGTCCATATTGTGGTGAAGCTGAGACACTTGAAGCAATCGAGCTATGAGTAGGCTTAGTGAAATTGGGGAGTCAGCGGCACAAACTATTCTTGACCGGGTCGGACGAGGAGTCTCGGAAGTACAAGAACGAACACCACTCCCATATGATCTGCTTGAAAGTGATGAGGCATATCTAATTATTTTCGATGCGCCTGGCATTGAGCAGACTGATGTGCAGGTGCAGTTTCTTGATGGTAAGGTTGAGGTCCGCTTTGACCGGTTCCGTGATTTCTATGAAGACTTTGAGATGCGATTTCCTGGTCGTGGACTTGCACTTGATGGGTCGGTTTCACTTCCTGATGACGCCACCGTTGATCCTGAGCATGCAAATGCAACACTCGGACGGAATGGGATATTGAAAATTCGACTTCCAAAGGATGGACGTCAGCAAACGGTTACGGTGAGTGAGGAAGATGAGGAAGTTGATACAGATGATGCCGGTAAGGATTCAGCAGATACCGGAGAGGCAGATGTAACCGATAGCAGTAATGATAATGATGTATAGTGCTGGGTATGCGTCATAAGACAGCACCACTGGGGTTTGTACTATCTTCTCGTATGGATTGCATAACTGCTTATACGAGTATGTGAGATACGATCATAACACAGATTTCGTGAGGGAATTGATTAAAATGGGTTATTATACCCGACAAAGTCGATGCTAATTGAAGATAGCGAATATAATAATTGATTATACAGAATCAAGGAGAATACCTGCGCCTTGAGCCGCAGGATGAATCCGACACCCGAGTAACAGTCCACGGTGTGAGAGCCAGCCCGAGATTTCACAATCCATCGTTTCAACTGGCAAGCAATCATTCTGAAAGAGTAGGAATTGAGCCAGAACAGAGTGATTCTGCTGAATCCTCCGATGGCGGCCTGCCCGCCCCGCCCCAAGCAACCAAGCAATAATCGCAACCAGTCGATAACCAGCGTATTCTCACGGAATACGACTGGACTCTAGAGTTAACTGCTGGAAGCACAACTCGCAGGAACTCCGAGTCCGTTGAGGTCTGCTGGACGCCCTAAGGCAGACCCAACTCTGGGAGTCCGAATATGACAGAGGATAGGAGTACC
>NZ_KE356561.1:2670650-2671719 GCF_000415985.1 Haloquadratum walsbyi J07HQW2 | reverse complement strand
GGGTGACCTCAAATCCGCCCTCTCCAGCGACGATCGTCTCATCCGTCACTGTAGCTACCTCAAGCCCGTCTTCGACAGCATCATTTAGTTGAGACTCGAGATGAAGATTCGCGCTCATGCCAGTCAGAATCAATATATCAGTTCCTCGCTGTGAAGTTGCATACTCACATTGTTATTCCAGAGACCTGAGAGTTGTTTGTGCGGCGATAAAACGAATGTGTCATCATCCGGTTCCAGTTTAACACACAAACTCACTTCCCGGTCCTTCTATATCGAATATCCAAGTGTCGAAGATGATCTGGTCGATTATATTTAGGTGCTCACAGTTCTCAAACTCATCGTCTTCGTAGTAGCGAGGAGAACATGACTAACACGTCACCTTCCTGTGCTGCTTCGCGGTCATGAAAGAGTTTGTCAACAACAGCATTACTTTCGACCGTTTTCCGGCCTTGCCCCAGACCACGCTCTATGTCTTCAGAAACTCTATCTGTGGGTTTGTGGTCAACAGTGTTGCACTATTCACCTCAATCGGTAGATTAGTTATTTAGGTTACCTCTAGTATTACTTAGTTGTCACCGAGTTTATTCCTGAAATGCTTGAGACTGGTATTGATCTTCCGTGCGGCGGCTATCGAACACTCGTTATTTGTATCTTCGCTGGAATTGCAATGATGATCCCACTGTCGTACGTCTGATCGATTCTCTATTTTTCACTTTGGACCATGATCACTCTTGACTCACATGGACTATCAGTTTCGACACCACAATTAATACACCTTTTCGCCGTTCTACGCGGATTAACTTAGATGATGTGCGCACCGGACAGGTCGCTATTATACTCTAGCATCTCGATGAACATACGCCACGCAGCGTCCTGTTCGTTTCGAGCGTTTCTGTGAGACCGTAATAATTTAGCCGGTCAATGCATCACTCGCGGGAGCGAAGTTGATTTCACTGCCCCTGCCAGCCGCTTGAGCCCGCTCGTACAGCATATATGCGGCCGCAGTTGTTTCGATGCCTGTCCCACCCGAGTCGAACACCGTGATTTGATATTACTTGTCCGTCCCGGG
>NZ_KE356561.1:2657609-2670600 GCF_000415985.1 Haloquadratum walsbyi J07HQW2 | reverse complement strand
GAATCAGGATCGATCACGCGGTCAACTTCTTCTGGAGCAGTCCAGTTAGTCGTTAATTCAAGTAGCTGAACCAGCATTCGACCGGTTGCTCCCCAAACGGTGTACCCATTGACGTAGAAAAAATGAAGCCGAATAGCACCATGAGTCGGGTGTTCACGCCGGGTCAATTCATAATTATCTAGATTGGTAAGAGCAGACACGGGGAGTGGGACAATCTCAGCTACTTCACGCTCGTCAGGATTATACTCACGATGCGGAATACGGACAACAAACGGTCGAACAGCATAATCGGTGATTGTGAGAATATCGTCAAGTCGTCCATGGAATTGTGTCTCTGTATCGTTGAGCCCGATCTCCTCATTTGCTTCACGGAGAGCAGTCTCTTGAAGATCTGTGTCGCTCGGTTCATATGATCCACCAGGAAAGCTCATCTGACCGGGATGTTCACCGAGATGGTCTGCACGTTTCGTAAATAGCACATGTCGGGTAGCATCAATCCTCACAATTGGTGCAATGACAGCTGCGCGTCGACCAGCATCTGCGACTGGTGTCGGTGTATGAGTGTTCACCGCCGAGAGATTCATGTGCAACATTATAATTTAGTCATGGGATCCGTATAGCCATGATGGTTGCATTTAATATCCATTCTTTCGTCCGGTCGGAGGAGTCCTAAGTATGTATTTAAGGGATAAAAACTGTAGAAATGTAGACTTAGGCATCCACCAAGATGAATCTAAGAGGGATACTTCGGAGCTATCGTGTAAAACTGCTGAGAGTAACTAGCGATATTCGGGTAAATTTCGGACACGCATGCGAACACTGGTGTTGGGATCGGTATCGGCATTCGAATTGAGAAGAGAATCAATTATTCATATTGCTCAGTTAGTGCCGAATCGAGTCGGTGACGCAAATCAGCAACAGAATTAGTATTATCCGGTGTTGTCCCAGCCCACGTTTCAATATCATATGTGATATCAAGGAGGTATGTTATCAATTCAGTATCGTTATTTGCGATTGCCCGTGTAGCGTCATCGCGGAGCCGGTTTACGACCGCACGGGTAGCTGCCTCATAGTCGATTTCTTGACCATCTGTTTCAAGAATTCGTGGGAGGTCCTCAGCATGCGCTGGAAGTGTCGGAAATGCAGTTGGACCGGGGGCAAGCCGATTCATCGCTACTTCATTGATCTCATTCGCACTTCCTGCCGCGTTTAGATCACTGTTTGTGGTAGCGTTGTTCTCATCACCAATAGATGGATACGCGACGACTCGGTATTGATCGATTGCGGTTGCAATCATACTCTGTCGCATTTCAGGCTCAGTTTCGATTCCACGTCGAAATGCCAATTCAACAATTGCATTATCGAGTGTGTTGTGAGTCAATGTTCCAAAGAGATTGACAATACCGGCTATCTCGTCGAGTGAAATAAACCTCTCAGTCATTGTGTGAGTGCTCACAGCGCGGATGTATTAGTTTACCTCTACGTTTGATTGTGTGTAAATCCTCTCAGGGTCGAGATCCGAAGAACTCGTCTCATACCAATCTATAGAACACGATCCTGAATTCTTCTTGCAGGGCTGAGGGGGATAGCGAGCTATACGATCATTAAATACTATCATCATCTCTAAAATTTAGATCCGAAAAGAGAATGATTATTCATATTATGAATCGTCTAGTTGATTATCAGCATCACTGACATCAGCGTTGACGGCATTGGCATCTGCGACTGCAGCATCAACAACAGCAGATGGCGTTATATCGACATCAGCCCACGCTGGGAGGTAGTCTGGACTTTCAGGTAGCTTGATATTTTTTGCATATGTTTCAATCTGTTCGCGCTCACGAGAGCGAGGATAATCGAACCCATTGAACGTGGCGTCGATTGCATACTGATCAAGAAGTTGTTGTGCTGTGTTTCGATATCGATGTGGAAGTGTTTCGAAATCAATCGAAATATTATGTTGTGTGATTGTCCGCAGAAGTGTTGCACCGACTGAACGGCTCATCTCTGAGAGTCCAGTCGGTCCAGAGACAGCCCTATGATCGTGCTCATATCGACCAAGGTCAACTTGTGCTGTATTTGCAAATCCAGCAGTATCAAACGCGTCAGCGAGCGTTCCAACCTCAAGTCCCCACGAACGGGGTGCCCGAATTTGTGTAATCATATCAGCAGTCGCGGCAAATTCGCCTGCAAGTGCATATCGAAATGAATCCAGATAGCGAAGATATGGCGTCGGATGCGCAGCACGAAGCGTGCGAATGAGTGGAACATAAAACAATCTGAATAATCGACCATACAGTTGCCGATCTTCGACACGCGCATAGTATCCTTTTGTGAATTTGAATCCATGTTCCAGCGGGAATAGCAATCGCGTGAGAAATGAACTATCATAACTTACCGTGTCCGCATCGTGTACGACAACAAATTCCTCTTCGGCTGCACGACCGAGTGCAAGCCAGACGTCACGACCCTTGCCACTTCGTCCCGCAAGCCCAGCAGCATCTAACAGTTCGGAAACACGAGGACCATCACACCAAAGCACCTCAAGTGTGAGATCATACGTTGCGAGCCACTGTCGAAACGATGGAACTCGGGCTGGTGGTGCTCGAAGCGGAATGATAACTTTAGCTGGACTGAGACGTTCAAGTGTGGTGAGTACACGGTCAGCTGCAAGTCCGGCATATTCTCGCTCAGTCATCGGAACGACTACCGCTGCACGCTCGATTGGTGCGGATGGTCGAGGGTCATCGAGTTCGTGGAGTGTCGCGATCGATGATTGCACATACTCCATTTAGTTATCTCTCTTTGGGATGGGTCAAAAGTATCTGGATTGTCGACGAAATATGAGTATACGAATATTAGGTTTTGATACTATATTCAACTGAACTACCTCGGGGTCAATCCTCAAGACACTCTGCCTGATATCTCTATAGATGATGACAGCATTTCAATGACGAAGTCAAGGAGTTCAGTAATATCGCCATCTTATTCAAATATAGCATCAAACGCTTGAGCACCGAGTGGCTCAAATGTTCCAGCGGTAACATTTTCAGAGACATGTTCTGGGGACCCAGTACCGACGAGTGCAGTGGTAACTCCTGGGGCACTACGGGTAAAATTAATTGCTCGCTGTGCTGGAGTCTCGCCTGATAATTTATCCTCAACAGCCGGTGGGATTGTATCCGTATTTGTGAGATCACCCTGCGCGAGTGTTGCACTCGCGATAATATTGATTCCACGCTGTTGAGCATACCGGAGGGCGCTGATTTGTGCAGCTGGCTCAGCATCCGAATTATCATCAGACGTACTTCTATCAATATTAGGGGTACCTTCTTGTACAGTGTCATCACTCTCATGATCTGAGTTGTGATGTGCTGTTGTGGTGAATGCATCTGCCATCTGTATATTGAATGGGAGTTGAACTGCCATGAATCCACAATCATCGGCTCCAACCGTCTCAGCAGCTATTTCAGCGCATTCGGCAACTCGTGGAAGTGATAAGTATGAATCGTGGCTTGGAGCGACGCGGAAGGCATTCCAACTAGCAACGCCGTATCCCCCGATATCTCCACTTGCGCGGCGGCGCTCAAGTTGTTTGAAGACTGCGGTCAGCTGCTCATACACAGCTTTGCGGGAACGAACAGTAAGTTGTGTTTCGGGATTATGTAAATAATAGCAGTCGATATAATCAACGGCAAGATTGCTTTGAGACTGATCAAGCATCGAATTAATGAATTTCGGGGTTAACGCATGACATCCGCGAGCAAGGGCATCAGAATCTAAGGTCCCATCTTGGATGAATTTCTCAGTGATGTATGCACCCGGATCAGCTGGTTTATTTTCATCAAAGGGGAGAAAGCCACCTTTCGTTGCAAGGACAATCGCGTCACGGTCAACGACTGAATCAGCGATTGCATCCCCAACAACGCGTTCGCTTCGCTGACATCGGTAATTAATTGCCGTATCAAGATGATTGACACCCGATTCGATTGCATCAATCAATGCGCGATAGTATTGGTCATCTGCATCGTCTGTCGGTTCTCCAAGGTAAGTTCCGATCCCGATGCTAGAGGTGACACCTGAGTCAAAGCGGCGAAAATATGTCCGAGCAAACTTCTCTCCAAATTGATCTCGATAATCCCACGTACCCCGCTTTGTCGCCATGTTTCAATTAGCAACCACACAAATAAACGCTCACCGGTGCTAAAACGCTAGTACAGGTCATATTATGTGGATTTGTACTGAGCACGACAATAGCAAAAACACTCGATAACAGATATCAAGGGGCTATTTTTTGATTCTTAATATTCAATTAGAGCGTTTCTGGATTGGCTCCATTGGCGACAGCCGCGGTTGGTTCGGCGTATCCCTCGCGATATGTGGGATATGAAAATGAATAGCCGAGCTCATGTAGATACTCATTCGAACATCGTTTACTGGTTTGGACACGCCGTTGTGCCGTTTCAGACAGGCTTGACTCCTCTAATCGCTGTTCAACAGTCTGTTTAGACGGGGTAGGACGATCGCATGCAGCCGCGAGCCAGTCAGCGAATGTCCATTTGTTAGCCGGCTCATCATCGACAGTAAGGACGCAGTCATTTCGGGCAATATCTGCAGTGAGTATATATTTGATTACACCGGCTGCATCATCTCGATGGATCATATTTAGATATCCCTCAGTTACTGGTCCTTCAAGATACCGCGTTAATCGATATCGGTTCGGACCGTACAACCCGGCGAAACGTACAACAGTTCCATCAATTCCTGCACTATTCGCCTTCTCAAGTGCAATTGATTCTGCTGTTGCAAGAACCTGTGTTTTGTCAGTTGTTGGTTCAACTGATGTTGATTCATCAACGAACGTGCCATCATGATCGCCATAGACTCCGGTTGAGGATGTGTATATGAGCCGGTCTGTTGATTCACGCTCAGCGTATGTGGCGATTGTATTCCGAAGTCCGTCAACGTAGATCCGTCGGGCTGACTCAGCGCCTCGACCACCAGAGCTGGCGGCGAAAATAACCCATTCAGCATCCGGGAGCGTTTCAAGTGTCTCCGGGTTAGTCGCATCAGCTTGCTGCGCGTCAAATCCTGCTGTCTCAATCGAATGAAGACCACGCTCTGAGCGTCGAACACCAGTTACTGTGTGTCCGGCAGCTTGAAGTTGTGTGCCAAGCTCAATGCCGACGTATCCACACCCGACAATAACAGCATGAGCCATTACTGATCATTACGTGCAGCAAGGAACTGCTGGATTGCTGCGAGTTGGGCAAGTGTCATTGGTGCCCGTCCTTCGAGTGATTGCTGAACCTCCTGACCAGAGAGATTAAGATCAACGTTTGAAGCAATAATATCAACATCAACGACAGTTGTCGTCATCGACATCAACAGATGATCACGAAGTTCGAAAATGACCGCCTCGGCATCAGGATAACTTTGATCAACCGCAAGAATTGCTGCAGCATCCTCGGTTCGGAAATCTGGGGTCACTGGAGTGTCGGTGTCAGTATCAATATTTGCGAGTGTCTCAACTGTCGTTGTATCCACGTCTGTCTCTTCAGTGACGGTATCAATACCTACATTCGTTATGACATCATGTAGTTGTTGTTCATACGCTGCACAAAGCGTATCAGGTGTCAATGAACCAGGATTATCTGCTGCATCATAGAGCATATCGCCTGTCAATACCGCGACGATAAAACAGTTGTTGACATATCGATGCTAGCTCTCCAGCTATACTATGACAAGTTGATGAATATGATACGGTATGAAATCGTACTAAGCCATTGTTGTTAGCGATGAATCAAGATGATGAAATCGTAGTATCAGTATGATAGTGTGATAATTTACTCATGTGGACAGTTTCTGTATCTACATCCGTATCTGTGAGGTCGTTGTCTGTTGTCACTGTCGACGTTTGCTCGCCTAGTGATGAAGATGATATGTTATTGGCTGTGTCAGGAGGAGACGATGTATCCTCAGGAATAGTTGAGTTCGAATTCGAGCTGTTACCTTCGATGACTTCAGGCATATCGATCGTGTGGAGATCTGGAACTGATGAGAGATGTGCGGTCCCATCAGATTGGTCCGGTGAAATCCCGTCTAAATTGAGTGGATCGGTCACTGTCGATTCACTGACGGCGCGTTCAACAGCATCAATTCGGGCAGCAAGTGCATCATCTGCAGAGTCCATTCGTGACAGTGCTATCTTTTTCGAACATGTATCTCTGGATCCGGCTTTGAATTGGAAATACGGTTGGATGCACAATCAGATGACAGCTATGCGTCTGCCCGCGTGAAGGTAAAAACGGTATTTAATCCACTCTATCGCTCGATCTGAGTTACGAATAACAGGGTTAGATACTCAAATCTGAGAATTCCAGAGATACCAGTATAGCAGTATATTGATTTTTATGATGTATATCGCATAATAATTCCAGTTTTGGGAATTATATCCGCAGTAGTTGCAAATACATCACTTATAGCATATAATTCAGAACGAAAGGTATATATCACTCATCAGGAGTCTATGCTTCACTGAGATACGCAGACGGCGACGGTATTTTGTACTGGTATGCCGGATGCATCGGGAATGCACATTGAAGTTGACAAATAGTCACAACTAAACAGATAATGTCAGATCATCAACACGGACGTACGATTGTATTGTTTATTATTCCTTGTCTCGCCGCAGGAAATTGGTATGTAATTGGCAGTGGTTCTGCTTCAATATCAGATCAAAGCAGTATCACGCTTGATAGAAGTCTGTATTATGAAAATGATAATATTCGTGTTACGCTTGATGACGCTAATTTGTCAACGGATACAGACCATTTTATTAGCATATTCACTGAAACAGAAAGTCCACGATTCTTCAACAGAGATGTTCCCGCTGAGGTAGCTAGTTATACTACGAAAGATGTTGTTGGAGAGAGAATAAATACTACTCAAATCGGTGATGGTGAGTTTGATTACACTCCTGACATCGGGAGTGAAGACGATGTGGTGAACAAAACAGAGTATAACGATAACAATACTATAACACTATATTTCAATGAGACTTCCAACAGTTCGGGCTCAGTGAGATATTATTCTGCAGAAACAGTCACTCTCGTACACAGTGGTGGCTCGACATTCACCGGAGCAATCGCCATTAGTCAGGTAGACGCGCTAGGAACACTCAACGCAGAGGATGGCGAAACAATCACCGTTCGATATTATGACATGAATGTACAGGAATTCCGAGAGGATACCGCGTCATTTAGCGCACAAATCTCTTCAACGGCGACACCAATGCACACCCCTACCCCTACCTCAATCTCAACGTCTATGCCTACCACAACACCAACGCCTACATCCACAGCCACTGCTACAGCTACTCCAGCGCCTACCGCTACAGCTACCCCGACACCAACACTTACACCTACTATTACGGCTACCTCAACGTCAACATCAACAGCGACCGCTACGGCTACTCCGATACCAACACCCACGCCCACCACAACACCACTTCCGACTCCGACTACAATCCCAACAACTACCACGGCTACTCCAACGCCGACACCAACACCTACACCTACTACAACACCTGCCCCCACTCCTACATCGACACCAAAACCGGCTCCAGCTGTAATACCAACGCCAACGCCTACGCCTACCCCTACCTCAACACCGACACCGGTTCCAACACTGAGACCAACGCCAATCCTGACTCCGACTACAACGCCAACGCCTACCCCAACTCCGATCCCAACAACTGCCACGGCTACCCCAACGCCGGCACCAACATCTACTGCAACGCCCGCCCCCACTCCTACGTCGACACCGAAGCCCGCTCCGACCGTGATACCGAACGCCAACACCAACACCGACACCGACCGACCGCAGCACCAACACCGAAGCCAACATTGATTGAGACGGCAACACCGGTAGCGACCGAATCTACGAGTAATAATGACTCAGTGTCAGGGTCATCCGGTGGATCGGGCAGCAGCTCTCGGTCTAACTCCGGGTCAGGATCCAATTCTAACTCTGATTCAAAAGACAAGACACACGAGCAGACACCAGAAGCGCCACAAATACCCACGACACCGGTACCAATGCCGTCAGAGGGACCTGTGATCGGTCCAGTTGCCGGAATTACTTCGATCCCAGACGACTACGAGGGAGTACAAACGGTTTTACAATTCCCATTCACCGAGCCGGTGGTGAGTGTAGCAGATGAGGAGTCACTCACGATTGGACGGAACGTGAATGTCTATATCGATGACCGACTACAGAATAGTGCATTCGAACTGCTTCAGGATGGATCAACGACAGGACAGGTGTTGTTCGGAACACACAGACGATTTGGATCTGAAACAGACGTTCACATTGAAATTGATGCCGTGCAAGGAACGCAGACCGGTGGAACTCTCTCTTCGATTACACAGTCTGTGCGTGTATATAATCACACAATTAATACAACAGCAGATCGACATGCCGTTGATACGCCTGAGTTAGTTGCCCTCTGGATCGAAAATACTCATTTAAAAAATATCGATCTAATAGATGAGCAGTCATTCCGAATTCTCGATACCGATGGTGGTGTCATTGAGACAGTACAGACCGGCGTGGGAAGTCAGATTGCTATTGTCGACATGAGTGAATATGCAACTGGAGTATATACTATTATACCGGAGAATGGAGCAGAAACAACGGTAGTGGTGCATGATCTTGGACTTAAAATAACAACGGACAGACAGACAGCCACTATTGGTGGGACTCTCCGTGGTCATGTTGCTGCTACGGTTAAGACACCGCGAGTGGTCACAGTGACACTGGTCAATGAGAGTAATGTGCAGATGTCCGAGACCACGACGACAATTACCACAAACGGGACAGGGAGATTTAGAATCAATACCACTGCAATCAGCGATATTGATGCAGGGACATATACACTCCTCGTGACAGATACGCAAACAGATATCCAAACAGCAAGTAACCCGATTCGAGTTCTCTCATCATCAGCTGGGGAGGGGTTCACACGAGCAATATACACTGATGCGCGAGGTGACATCGTTGAGATACCACTGAAGATTGGGCAAGGGCGCACTGCGACAGTCACGATCGGAAATAATAGTAGTGACATACAGGCGATTGTCACAGTGCAGGATCGAACAGAAGATGGGACAGTTACGCTACGGTTCAACACTGATGCAATGATTACGCATGCGCTCAGTGGGAGTAATGAGAGTGAGGATAGTGTATTTGCTGTCAAAAACGACAGTATGTATGAACGATTGAGCGCGAATAGTCATGATACACTCCTTGTAGCGAATCTAACTGTGTCGATGGCTGAGGATGCAGTCCCACTATCAGAGGGGCAGTATCGAATAAGCATTGAGGGTACCGCAAACACCTCGTTCCCGAGTGACACTGCAATGATTCGGATTAAGCCACCCACAATCGAGACATTGCAGGTATACACTGCACCTATGGGGGCGACATTCACAACGGTAGAAGAAATCACAGATGCCGTTGAAGATGAGCAAATAACGCCAACAGAAGTCGTCGCTATGGGAGATATTATTATCTACGCAGTCACTGCCGAGGGATTTGCAGGACGAATTGAGCAAAGTGAGAAACTGACACTACAAACGTTTGATCGGACATTAGCTGAACACGCCAGTAGGTATCAGACACCGTCAGTATCAATTACATATACTGAAACGGCAACGACACCGGGGTCAGATCAATTAAATAATGCATGGGTTGTGAGTGATACCTCAAATCATAGCTATTACATTGGTGCCACAGCCGGGACTCTCATCGACACCGCTACTGAGGATATACCAAATCAATCTGCGGGTACACATCTCACAGCAACGCTGTTACCAGGAACACGTGGCGATGACAGCTATCTCTCTAACTTCACTACTATCGATAATGATCGGACAAACACCTCAGTTGTCTCATCTGTAGGGAAAGCACAAATCGGAACAGATGATGGGTGGACGGTTCGAACAGGGCTCGTCCCACGACAGGTTGAGTTTGATACTAATCTGATTCCTGTTGCAGCTCTCAGCGATCAGCATATCACTGGGACAACAACCGTTGCACCCGGAAGTGTCATCAGGACTGTTCTGCGTGCGAATATATCGGAAAAGCAGACGGAAATAAATCAACCGATCAATGAAACGGTTCACGCGACTGTCGGTATCAATCAGACATGGAGCAGTGTTTTTGACTTCTCGGTGTTTGACACTGGAGAGCCATTCATGATTCATTCAATGGTTTCACCAGCAAATGTTTCGATGACACAAAATCGTATGCACGGTCATGTCGGGGGCTCCCCCGCGGCGGATGAGATAGCAGTTGCAGGCGAAAAGACAGGTGCGGCTGGTGGAGGTGGCAGCGGCAATGGAATCGCCGGGATCATCACAGGATTGTTTGACGGCAGTGATTCAAAAGTGAACGTCGGAACAGAGACCACAGATATATCAGAAACCGATACACTTCAGGATGAAGCTACGGCAGGCGAAAGAGAGTCACATGACGGGACTATTGTTGGGTCATTCGCCGATACTGAATTAGGACAAGTCGTTGAGAATACCGTTCAATCATCACCGTTGACACGGCTGATGCAACCTGTTGCTGTGGGGTTCATGATTCTGTTGTCGGTTGTGTCACTGTTGTTGTATCGCCGTCGTTGACATCCTCCCCCGTAGTAAAGCGCGAGGCTTTCTCCTCGATTCTCCATATGGGTACATTGTCATCAGTATCACCCAGTGATTTTTGCTAATAGATGAATAAAACCAATTTCTATTAAATAACCCACTCAGAACCTCAATCTCAGCGTAACAGATTTTACGCTCGATATGCACCATGTACACGCTACACCGTGCGAGAGGCGTATCCGTATTAGGTTACGCTACTGCACCACGATTGGAGTTGGAAGTCAAATCACCAATGAAGCTGCCCTCTCGTGGGTGTAGCAATTACTGTCCTATAACACTCGCCACGATTGGAGGCGAATGCCTCAGTCATGAGGTGGCAGTATTCTATACCGGATACTGCCAACTGCACACAGAGACAGTACCCATCATTTGGCGTTTGTCTTTGCTATGCAGCGAGAGTAAGTGTTTTGTGGTTTATATCGCGTATCTGAATTTTATACAATAATGCTGTACTGGCGGGATATCCTAGATAAATTAGTTTCATCGTTATCATGTTGTCCGTCTGTCGGTAATATCATATAATTTAGATATCAGATATTAGAAAGCCATGATCGGTATGCGAGTTGATTTACTCGATTAATACATATCCAAATAGATGATTGTATGACTAACTCTTCCATGCGACTCGGATTTCTTCTATTGATATTATTGATTGACTCGGATAACGACAATTGTTACAACTGTGAGTATACAGATCGCACCGAGTAGCGGCGTAATCCCGAGTGGCGTGCCTGTTGATGACGATGATAGTGATGTAGTAGACTCATTCGAGAGCGCATCTGATGATGAAATCGTGACCGTGGCAGTAGGCGTGGTTGCGACTGCTGTTGTGGTTCGCGTCGTCGATGCAGATGAATCAATATCCTCGCTGTCGCCGTCAGATTGAGGAGTAATTGATGAGAGCTGACGCGTCACTACTTCAGTATCATTCTCAGTATCAGTCGCAATAACTCGAAGTAAAATTGGATTTGTAATATTCTGCAATGGTAGTCGTTCATCAAACTGAACTCGACGTTGTGGGGTGTTTGTCGTGGATTGAGTGTCAGTTCCTGCTGTAGTAACAAGCGAGCGCTCAAAAAGCGGTGACTCAGCGTTTTCTGTCCCCAGTTCGCGGATTTCAATCCGTGCATCAACAATGTCTTCACGTGTGATATGTCCAGTAGCGCGAATAGTCGGTGACTGAGACGTGGAGGCGCTGACAGCGACAGATTCAATCGTAATCTGTGGAGCGATTGACTCATTATAGAACACCGTCGCCTCACGTTCTCTGTTATTACCGCTCACATCAGTAGCATCAATCTGAATATAATTTCGACCAGGGCTGAGTTGGACTGTCTCGGAAATTGAAATTGCATTGTATTCTTGAGTTGGCTCCGGTCCCTGCTGAATGAGTAAACGCTTTGTTCCACCCGACGGGGTCAGAAGATCAATCTTGTTGAGTTTCACCGTATCGGTCACAGTCCCACTAATTTGAAGCGTCTCATATCCAACTTGGGATGGAATCGGTCTATCGAGGATAACTGTGGGGCAGACAAATCGATTAATCGAATCGTTATTTCATGCTCACGAAGGTTCCCAAATTCATCGGTGTATTCAGCAGTGATCTCATTCTCACCGACGCCTAATACTAATTGACGAGTGAAGCTATTATCTGTTGGTGAGAGTCGGTATGTTGAGCGTGTTGACTGTGAACGTCCGGCGAAATCATACTCATAGACGTGAGTGATTTGGACAGCCGTGACGTCTGAGCGATCCTGAAATGTTCCTGCAAGTGTCACCGTTGAGTTGGTGACTGCTGGACGGTCTGGTGGTGGGGCGGCTGCACCCGTTTCAAACGGTGATGTATATTTTACAAATGGAGCGGCGGTGTCGACTACAACGGTGAATCTGTCCGTGTAAGTGTTTGTTTTTGTTGAGACGGTAGTTGTCTCGTTAGAATGATCTGTAGATGATGTTGATGTGGTAGTAGTCTGACCAACAGAATCGATTATCGAGGTTATATTAGCAGTTTTGTGCTTGTGTTGTTTCTGGGTGTTCTCTCAGTTGTGTCTGGATTTGTTTGAGTGGTCGTCTCGACCTCGATTGTGTGGGCACCATTCTGTAGAGTAATGCCTAGCTCACGAGTTAGCGTTTGATTAGATGCGGAATTATTGTATGTTCGTTTAGTCTTGTTATCGACTGTAACGCACACAGTAGTGAGTTTTTCTGAGCCATTTGTGGATACGGAGACTGTAAGATCAGGATCCGACCCGACCGTTATTGACTCCGATGTT
>NZ_KE356561.1:2655858-2657559 GCF_000415985.1 Haloquadratum walsbyi J07HQW2 | reverse complement strand
ACTGCAAGTGCTCTATTCCCGAGTCGAAGTGCTGTCCGAATTGCAGCCGCCGGGGTAAATGACGCTGCTGTAATTTCAGTTGTGTCCATATCGGTGTATAGTGATCGTGTGTCTCGACCATGATCACGTAATGCTTCAGCAGGAAGCTCAGGTGTATCCTCAACGCTAACAAGACGGGTTGTATATGAGAGTTCTCGGAGAAGGGCACTCAATAGTGTTGTTTTACCAGCACCACAGGTTCCTGCAACGATTGTTACTGCTCCACAAGCAATTACAACTACAGAAAAAATGCGACTGCAGCAGGAATAAGTGACCCGACAGTAAGGAGTCGAGTGAGTGTCCAGGGGGGTTGTATCACGGGCACGAAATGCAACTCCAAGTCCATCATTGCTGGCGCTGTAATACCTGCAATACGAATGTGACGACCTGTCTCGGCGGTGACAGTCGCATCAAATGTGGGTGTACTTCGAGAGAATGCATGACCACTTTCGAGTCGAAATCGTGAGGCAAGTGTTGCTGCACCGGATGGTCGTATGCGAATATTTGTCCCATTCGCTCGCCACCACGGATAGTTCGAAGTGGTGTTTCAGTTACAGATAATAAAGCAATCACATCTAAAATGTGATCATCTACAAAGAGATGTTCAATTACACCAACTCCTTGGGTATGACGTGTGAGAATCGCAGTAAGTGTCTCAACAGGATCTAAATCAGTGGCAACACAACGGCACGACCTGGTGCCCGGGAACTGCCATAATCGATTGACCCGGTTGCAAGGCATTCATACGCCACCGCTAGTGTATCAATGGCATCTGAATTGAGATCGTGAAATGCTGGCTCAAAATAATAATGCTGTTCTCTCTCATTGTTGCTATTTACATATATGTCAGCAGCGTATGTATGGGCTGTTGCGTCAGTCGAGAAGTCGGTAACGTCAAGTAGTGTTGCACCTGACGGCAGAGAGCGTTCAGGCTGTGATTGTGAAAGTGTCGAAGCGACAAACGTATTGAGTGCTGTTTCAAGTGTCATTTCAACAAGCGAATCGAAGCCAGTTTCTGCTGCATCATCTGCGTATGTTTGCTCACGTCCATTGGCAATTGTTCGAGTAATCATTACATCAGTATCGACAAGCGCATTGATGATAGTCCCCCGACAGGCAGGAGTGGACATCAAGTGACCATTTCCCGGGCAGTCATTGCATCAACAACGAGTTCACGTCAGTCAGGGACCCCAGTTCCGGTTGGCGTCTTAGCTGTAACGATACAGTGACACTAAATGTTTAAACTCGATGTTGAGATATCGGACAGTGAACCCATCTCAGTTGTCGATATTGAAATAGCAGATGACAAATATTCATACATCGACGATGGCAGGACTCGTCTGAGGTGTGCGTCGAGAGAAGTGGCTGGAATCGACATAGACTGCGTAGTGATGGGATGTTACTTGAGCATTAGGTACATCAGAGGTCGATTTTTTTGTACCCGCGTGTGCGCAAGCATAGAATTCATCACCTCCCTCGAGCAGGTGTGATCAACATAGTAGTCTTATTCCAATTTCAGATCATTCAGAATACTCGTTGTGAATTGTGTGAGTTCAGTGGTATATATGCTCACATAGCCAGTATATCGAAAAACTACCTATGCGTGATGACGATTACCGTGCGTGACTGTTCACGGATGAGTGAGAATGTAATACCGTGAGT
>NZ_KE356561.1:2653089-2655808 GCF_000415985.1 Haloquadratum walsbyi J07HQW2 | reverse complement strand
CATGACTGCAATGACTAGTCGGATCACTCAGATGCTGCACGAAGGCGAGCGGCTAATGATGTTGCACTGAGTCATCGGTATGATTTTCTGGCGTGTTGTGTTGTCACATCGTGGCTTCGATGAGACTGTGATCCACTTGTAGCAGTTTTTTGATTCTCCTACGTGGATGACTTCGGTTTTGAATGCTGTTATGTCGTATCGTGTGTTGTCGTTTGATTCGATGTAACTGCTGATTCCACTTTGCTTGGCATCTCCTCATTCACATGTTGGTTTTCTCTCTTCGGAGTCTCCGATTCTGTTGTCGGAGTTTGTTTTGAGTCTTCGGTAAATCCTAACTCAATCGCCTCAACTTTTGCAAGCGCAATATTCGCTCGTTGCTCGACAACTTCATCGATTGCACCCACACTTTCGATGAGACCACGAATAGCTGCTAACTCGCCAGTGATCGAATCGGGGCATGATTCGATCTTCTCGACTCGGTGCACAATCTCTACATCTGTATTTGTACTCGTGGTCGATGATAATATCTGTTCATCTGATAATGAAAATGATATGTCATTATTTGTATCGGGGGAGCATGATGCCCCAGTAACAATTAAATCCGAACTTGCACCATCATTTTCAGTATTCTCAGGAGTGTTGATACCGTCAGGATCTGAAACTGATGGGAAATGTGCAGCGCTATCAGCATAATTCGGTGATACCCCGTCTAGATCGATTGGATCAGTTACTGTTGATTCACTGACCGCACGCTCAACAGCAGCAAAACAAGCAGCAAGTGCATCATCTGCAGAGTCCATACGCGGCAGTGCTACCGTTTTCAAATATGTATCTCCGGATCTGAGTTTGAACCTGTGTTAGAATCGTGTCTGGATTCACAGCATCAACTGAGAACTATGACTATGAGTCTATCCGCGTGAAGATGAGAAAGGACATCTTACCCCACTTCGTCGCCCGATTTGGATTACGAGTTGCAAGGTAAGATACTCAATTTTGATAATTCCAGGATCCCGGTATGACAGTATATTAATTTTCCAACATCTGTATCGACATATAATGTTAGTTTCAAGGGTTATATTGGCATTAATTGGGATTTCATATTTTTCAATATGTGATCTAGAACGGAAGGTATATATTGTTGATTAGGATTCTACGCTCTATCGAGATACGCAGACAGCGGCGGTACCTACACCGGCGCATCGGATGTATCGAGAACATGCATTGAAGCTGGAATCCAATTACAACTGAACTGATATATGTCAAATCACGACCACGGACGTACGATTGTATTGTTTATTATCCTCTGTCTCGCCGCAGGAAATTGGTATGTAATCGGCAGTAGTTCTGCCTCAGTATCAGATCAAAGCAGTATCACACTTGATAGAGATGTGTATTATGAAAGTGATAAGATTCATATCACGCTTGGTGATGCTAATTTGTCGACGGATACCGACCACTTTGTCAGCGTATTCACTGACACAGAAGACCAGCAACTCATTGTGGAAGATGTCCCTGCTGAAGTGGCGAGTTATACCAGCAAAAATGTTGTCGGGGAAAGAAAAAATACCACTCAGATTAGTAAACGTGACGGCGAATTTGGCTACACTCCTGATACTGGGGATTCTGATAATATAGTAAATAGAGCAGAATATAATGATAATAATAATACTGTAACATGGTTTTTTGATGAACCTGCCAACAGCAAGGGAATTGTGAGGATTTTTAATGCAGAGACAGTCACTCTTTCACACACCGGTGATTCAACATTCACTGGAACAATCAACATTAGCCAGGCAGACGCACTAGGAACACTCAACGCTGTGGATGGTGAAATCATCACTGTTCGATACTACGATATGAAGGCAAGAGAGTTCCGAGAGGACACCGCCTCATTCAGTGCACAAAACTCTCCAACGCCAACACCCATTGCGACCCCTGCACAAACACACACTGCAACAGTAACACCTACTGTAACGCCGACACCCACTACGACCCCTATGCAAACACCCACCGCAACAGTAACATCAACACCAACACTCACTACGACCCCTACACGAACACCCACTACAACGGTAACACCTACTGCAACGCCGACGCCCACATCAACACCCATTGCGACCCCTGCGCAAACACCCACTGTAACAGTAACACCTACAACAACGTCGACACCAACCGCTACGCCTACTCCGATACCCACCGCATTGCCGACATCAACTACTACGGTCACACCAACATCAACGTCCACCCCGACACCAGAACCAACCAGCACGTCAACACCGACGCCCACATCAGCTTCGACAGCATCGACCAGTGAAAGCGGAGACAGTGATAACACTGATATAAACGGCGGCTCGACACGTCGTTCGAGTGGTGGGAGTTCAGCAACGGCAAATCCGAAGACACCACAAGCACCAAGTGCGCGCCTTGATACTGGAGTAACGATCGGAATCTATGCAAATGATATCAGTCAGGCTCCGAGTGACAGCGACATCGAGACTGTAATCGAACTACCGGTGAACGCGCCAATTGTGAGTACCCGTCATGCTGAATCAATCATGCTTGGTACTGACCTTGTTGTTTCGGTCAATGAACGGAATGCCACAGATGCGTTTCGTCTCTTGCAAGATGGGTCAGAAACTGGACAAGTACTACTTATGACATCAGAGCGACTGAGGACAACGGATGAGGTTCATATTATACTTGATTCGGTACAAGCCAC
>NZ_KE356561.1:2651748-2653039 GCF_000415985.1 Haloquadratum walsbyi J07HQW2 | reverse complement strand
CAAATATAGCCAATCAGCATTCGGCACAATCGCAAACATCAGATAGTTGGACCAATATTTGATCTTGAGTTGAGTATCGAAAAAGCGGAGGTATGATCTGACGCCGATTTAGCAGTATATTTTCTTTTTTCTGTCATCAAAGAGATAGGTATCGGCTAGCTACCACAGACGAGGTGTGAAGATTAAAAATAAAAATTAGGAGGCAAACGCCCGTCCGACCTGCCCAAGTTCAGCAATCGTTAATTCACCACTGGCGAAGTCGTTTCCCGCCTGTTCGAGTTCAATAATATCGATATTACCGTCGCCATTGGAATCATATCGTTCAGCTGGGGTGTCAGGTATTATGACCGATATGTTGAGAGCGTCGGCAGAAGCCGTGGTGTTGTCAGTCGTGACATTTCCTGTAATTGTGTGCGTTGTCTCTGCTGTCTCTGAAACTGTGAGTTCCTCAGTAATGGAGACAGTTGCACCCGTATCAAGATTATCTGATACAACTACGCCACCATCTATCGTTGCTTCTGAGATAATCGGGGAAGCAGTGTTCCCATTTACCGTTACTTCGGTGACCTGAGCCGAGTGCACTGGCGGTGTATAATTCGCGTTTATTGAAACGGATCCGCTGGCATTCGTTACTCGTGTGGTGACAGTGACTTTCGCCCCTGGTATAACCTCAGTAGCACTGGATGACCGTGTAATCGTGATATCGTCACTCGGGGCTGGAATCGGAGTCACTGTTTGTGTTGGTTTCGGTGTTGATGTCGATGTAGGCATTGGAGTCGGTGCCGTAGTGGGTATTGGAGTTGGACTTGGAATTTGGGTTGGGGTAGGTGTTGGTGTTATTGTAATCGATGAGACGGACTCGACTGCATCAACAGCGTTCACAACACCTGATCCTGAGATGGTATCATCACCTGGACCTCGAATATCATCACTCGTGGAACGAAGTGTCGTTGCAAGTGATTCCGGTGAGGGATCACCAGTATCAGCACCCTCAACAAGAGCAGCAACACCACCGACATATGGTGCTGACGCGGAAGTACCAGTAAATCTGAATGGCGTTATACCGTAGAGACCGTTCTCAACATCAATATTTGTGTATCCGGTCACATCGATTCCTTGCAGTCCGACATCAGTTGGTCCACGGCTACTGTATGGGGCAATACGGTTCACTGATCTCTCATATGCCGCAATAGTGAATGTTTCTGGGACATCAGCCGGTGCGATAAGACTTGATTCGGGAGTGTTACGCTCCATTCCAGACAGCGTTTTTGAATTTACAGTGACCTCAATT
>NZ_KE356561.1:2650422-2651698 GCF_000415985.1 Haloquadratum walsbyi J07HQW2 | reverse complement strand
TCATGAACGACGAAGTACCGGTAGGTGGGCTCTGCCTTGGTGGAGATGTAGGGGTGACGTGTCTGTTCCGGCGTATCGACGTTCCCATCGTTTTCTTCGTGGTAGGAATTGATGTACAGGTTTTTGATTGCGTCGTCTGGGTCTTCTTGAGAGGCGCTGTGGACGTTTCACCGTAGCCGATGACGGTTCCGGTTTCTCCTCTGATGTTGGCGGCTCCGAAGGATCTGTGTCGTCGTCGCCTGCTGGCTCTGGCTCCTAATTGACCGATTTTGTGGACCCGGCTGTCTGTGAGTCGGTCTGCCGCGTCGTTGAAGCCGTCGTGGACTCGTTGGACATGCGAAAGCAAACACTGGAACGCCTGTCTGTCGCCGTATACCCAATACCCACATGTCGTCGTCTATGAAGACCCGCGCGGCGTTGCGTCGGTCCGAACCAGATATGTCCGGTCCGTGCGATCGCGACCGGACACTTCGTGCTGAACGGTAAGATGGCTGGATCCCGGATACTGAGATGTGACACAAACTGGTGCTACCGAGCGGGGAGCGGTCCGACCGACGAACTCGTCTCGCGGGGTCCGTCTCATTTCAACCCCCGCGGGTTGTGATGACAGGGACTCGGGCGAAGTATGCAGAGTCCACCGGCGGAGACGACGCGAGCGAAACGGCGTGTCTCGTGATGGGCGCGAGGACCCGTGCGACGCCACCCCGTGTCGGGGTCAGACCCGCTCCATATCGGTCCATTGGCCGCGACGCGGTGGGTCCGAGGGGAGAACGATCTGCGGCGAGTGGGGTCGGGATCGGTGAACCCCAACGATGCTACCGCGGCTGATGACGGGTCAGGTGACGATCGTCGCCTTTCGACCGACGGAGACCGCCCTCACAAGATATCTCGGCTCGCGCCGAAGACTCGGTCGCGGCTGCTGCGCTCGTTCACGGCGCTCGTCGTCGCGTGTCTGCTCGTTACCGCTGCCGGCGGGTATCTTACGTACACGGGCTACGGCGAGACGACGACCGAGACGGCTGTCGTCGGGAGTTGGGAGGTCGACACCGGCTTCGAACACGGCGGCACGGTCCGAGACGACACAGCAATGTTCAACGCGGGCCAGCGGATGGAGAACCGACCGCTGTACTTCAGTCGACTAACGCCGACGCTCGAGGGCACACACGTCGTCAGCCACGAGGGCGACGCCGAGACGGCGACCGCGACCACCGAGTTGCGACTCGTTATCCGGTCCGTCGAGACCGGCAACGAGGAGACGACCGTGTACTGGCAGGAG
>NZ_KE356561.1:2649110-2650372 GCF_000415985.1 Haloquadratum walsbyi J07HQW2 | reverse complement strand
CCCGGACAGACCGAGGTATTGGTCGTCGCGGATACCGTCGTGGAGGCCACAATCGAAGGCGAGCGCCACGATGACGAGCGCAAGGACCGGCTCCAGTTATCGTTATCCACCTCGATCGCCGAACAACAGAACGGCACCCAAGTGATCAGCGGCGTCTACCGGCCGACCGCCTCGGTCGCCGGCCCAGTGACCTACGAGACGACCCGGAGTGCCGAGGTTCCGGTCGAATCGTCGCCGATAGCAGAGGCCGGCGGTCCCGCGTTCTTGATGCTCGGGCTTCTCGGCATGCTCGTCGCCGTCGGACTCCGATACACTGGCGCGCTCGACCTGACGCCAGCCGAGCGTCGGCGGCTCGCGTTCGAGACCGAACGAGCCGACAACGCAGAGTGGATCTCTCGGGGCATCCCGCCGACAGAACCCGACCGCCGGGTCGAACTCGACAGTCTCGAGGGAGCGGTTGGTGTCGCAATCGACAGCAATCGCCGGGTCATCGAGGTCGACGAGACCCCGCCGCGGTACGTCGTCATCGTTGACGACGTGACCTACGTCTTCGAACCGTCCGCGGTCCCGGCGGACCAGACTGAGGCGCCCCAGGTCGATGAATCGGAGCTGGAAGCCATCAAGCTCGGCGAGCAACCTGCCCCTGATGATAAGATCGACGAGGACGTCGCGGACGAGCCGTGAGCGACACCGCAGAGGCGCTCTTCGAGCGCGGTCACACCTAACGGATCGGTCTCGTCCGGTGAGAAGGGTAGTGGCGTGTGCGTTGACCGCTCGGCGGCCGCCGCAGGCGATATTCGATCGCTCGTCGGTGGCTTCCGGTTCGGTCCGCGCTCAACGCGCTTGAACCCCCGTGGCACCACCGGATGACGGAGTCAGGGGGAGCCGACCGCTCGGTCAGCCGTTTCGAAGGTCGTCCGCCACGACGTCGGCGAACTCTTCGAGGCGTTCGTTCTGTTGTCGGATCGCCTGTGTGTCCTTGGCATGGTCCGTGACGTCGCGAAAGACGATCAGCCGTCCGCCGATCGTGTCCGCTGACGCGCGGACGGGCGCGGTGGCGAGTTCGAAGCGACGGTCGTCGTCTGGCTCGACGAGCAGTGATGTGTCGGCGACGTTCGTCCCGTGCGACCACGTAACTTGCTCGGCAAACGGTCCGAAGAACGTCTCGGCGGCCACTTCTCGTCGGTCCGATTCGACACCGAACAGGGCGCGCGCGGCCGCGTTGCTGCCGATGACCCAGTCGTCCGTGTCGAGTAAAACGG
>NZ_KE356561.1:2647919-2649060 GCF_000415985.1 Haloquadratum walsbyi J07HQW2 | reverse complement strand
CAGCAGAAAAAGGCACTATACGGCTCAAACGTATTATATCGGGTGAACTTATCGAAAATGACTGTGTTGACAATATACGAAAGCACGAGATTAACCGACGCACGTACTACTGCGTGTACGTAGGCGAGTTTTCTTTTCACACACCTACTTTGGAATGGGATGATCCACCACGAGATGCGCCCGTATCTACCACAGAGTTGGATTCATTTGACGCCGATCCAAATAATCGCCCCGCCGATATGCGAGAGCGAGAAGCATTAGAACGACTCACTGAAACATTTGAATCGCCTAACTACCATATTGAGTCACCGTTCACAGACGATAATTACGGTGCTACATTTGTCGGATGATCATACCTTTCCGGTTCGCTCGAAGAAGGTGATCGAGTTCCTGACAGACATTTATGTGAGCATAATGGTAAGGAAGATCTTGGATTAGAGATTGGAGATACATTCCAGACTCGCAAGAGCCAGTGTGAAACCGTAGACCGCTATCATGCGTACCTATCTCCCCTTCGAGATCGTTCTCCCGTCCTCCAACGTCCGGTGTATGATGTTCTCCTCAATGATGGGCATCAAGAATCAGTCAGACAGCGGCGGATCATTGATAATTGATGGATGCTCGTTGAAAGTATTGATATCTCACTCCCGAATGTTGACGGAAAACTTGGAGAGACAGAGTATATCCGTGGACATATTGAATCACACGTTGACACGTCAGTTGAGTTTGAGATTGGAGATATAATCGAACTACGACCGAACGGTCAGGAAGATTCTGTCTACTGTCGGATTACAGAAGTTCATGTCTCGCATAATCTTTTGATTGGGCAGTACGAGCCAATCCCACCGACAGAAGAAGCACCTCTGGGATTGTCTATCCACGAAATCGCAGATGATGTGGTCGCTGTTCATGATGAACCACCAGTGCAGGAGTGAAAGTTACAATGCCACGATCATATTCCGTAGGCGAATTTGCTGACGAGCTTGGTGTTCATCGTCAAACCGTGAACGGTGGTGTCGAGAGGACGAAATCGACTACACACGAACGCCGGGTGGTTCTCGACGGATTCCTCGCCGGGAATTGCTACGTCTCTCCGGTGATGCTCGACCCATAGACCGTGTTGTCCTCTATGCCCGCGTTC
>NZ_KE356561.1:2647666-2647869 GCF_000415985.1 Haloquadratum walsbyi J07HQW2 | reverse complement strand
AGGAGTAGGCTGGAGCGAAGCTCCACCTGCTCCACAATGCCACAGAGCAGACGATTGAACGGCTCGGCACTGCTAACGAGAAAACGCACGACAGCACCTTGTTCAAAACAGCTCCGTGGCTTGAGAACCGCCTCATGTTGTTCGATCTCGCCTACTTCAACTACCGCCGGTTTGCGCTAATCGACAAGAATGACAGCTACTTT
>NZ_KE356561.1:2646596-2647616 GCF_000415985.1 Haloquadratum walsbyi J07HQW2 | reverse complement strand
GTCGGCTACGATCGACTCTGCCGTTCTGCCAACTCGCCGAACTACCAGAGTCGTGGGAGGTGGGGTCGTGAACTCTCTCGAAACGGAAAGTGGATCGCGATGAAATACAGAGTGTGTGTGGGGCTTGGCTTGATGAGTTAGAGATCACGACGCATCCCCGCGGAACCTGCTGGGAACACAGGCAGGAGGCCCCTCAGAATCGATGACCAACGTTTTTCTGTACTCGGGAGACGATCGCCGGACACGCGTCGGCCACTGTAAGATGGACTCAACGGACGTGTACGTCGGTCGCGGTCCCAGTAACCGAGACATGAACGAGACGCAGCGCAGTCGGTGAGCGAGGCTGGCTTGGCAACCCGTACACGAGCCTGTCATAGAACTCTTCACATACTACAGTCAGTTTGATTACTATTATAACGTATTACTGATTTAGAGATGCGTGCACTAAGTGCACGGCGTTTACAAATAGTCAGAGAGTGTCTTTTCGTTTCCGAATTATGATTTCTCGAACCCGTTCAACGTGATTTGTCTCGGATTGAACGAATGCTGTGAGGATGGCTTCGACGATCTCGGAGCGGCTAACTCCGAGATCGTCACATTCAGCGACCAGATCGCGGGCGTCGTCGGGATCGAGGTCAGTGCCGACTTCGATGGGGCCAGAAGTCCACCGGAGCCCGACGCCGCTCCAGCCATTCTCCTCGTGGACGCCTTCAACTTCGAGCGGCCCGTGGTTCATTTTGGCGGTGGCGTGGAAGTTGTTGAGGCCCCTAGGAACAGAGCCACAGTCCGTGACCGAGTACGTCCCGTCGTCAGTCACGCTCTTGTCTTTGATGACCGCACCTGAATCAGGCGGAAAATTAACGAGGAACTGACTGAAGACATTCGGCTACTGGAAGAGAATCACCCCGAACTCCTCAAGAAGCTTCAGGAGATGGCCTGCGACGACGGCTGAGCGACAATTCTATTAGTACCACCAGCGTACCACAGTGTATGAGCACGGACACGCCCGAGAACAACGGG
>NZ_KE356561.1:2644283-2646546 GCF_000415985.1 Haloquadratum walsbyi J07HQW2 | reverse complement strand
TGCAGCGATATCTCATTCCATAGTCTATTTCAATCATTACTCATACCGACTTGACACCTGTGTTTGCTTAGGCTCGATAGCTGTCGTATGACCGACGATGACGATCTCAAAGCGGAGACCCAGGAACCCCGTTCGACAATCGGTTCCCTCCAACACCGTGTCGGGTAACTCGAATTGAGGTATTAAACAGCGAAACAAGCTTTGAACGAACTCACACTGAATATCAACCGGGTAGCGATCCTGGTCTGACTTGGACGTTGATGCCGACAGCCCCTTCAGAGGAGCAAAGTAGTGATCACACCTTCACAAAAGACAGTTTTGACGTAGGTGATGAATACAAGATGGACGACCGTCGGAACTGGGATCGGGATATCGGAGCCAAATGGTTAGGACGCGTCGGCAGCGTCGCGTTCGTCCTCGGTATTGTCTTTTTTTCCGTGGCAACCGAAGCTGGAATCCTCGATCCGCCCGGTCGAATCGCTGCAGGTACCACCGGTCGAACTACACTACTCGCCGGCGGACAGCGCATCGCACGCCGCCAAGGACACAAACGGTAGGGACGGCTCACCGCCGGCATCGGGCTCGCGGGTGCGTTCTTCAACATCTACACGGCTTACAGGTTCGAGTCCTATCGCACTGCAATTGACACGCCGCTGTGAAGCGTCCTCCTGGCGTTGAACCGCTGTCGTGTCCGTACTCAACGGGAATTCGGTGGTGGCTGGTGAAGCGTTCCTGCTGAGGTATACCACCGCCTATCTCGGACTCGATTTCGAAAGCTTCGTTATGACACTCGTGCACGCATTCTTATTCACCCTTGAGTCGGTCCTCACCGCCACGGTCCGTTCGTGGAGTCGGTATATGACCGCTAGCGTCCCACTGACGAACGGACTGATCATCGCATCATCGCATGATTGAGTGATTTAAATCCTGACTGGATAGCCTGCCGGTGTCACCGTCGTCGTTTTGATCATTTATATTGCCGGAAGCATCGTGCTCAGACAGAACACCTGAACTCGAAGTGACGTATTGAATCATATAGGGTAGCACAGACGCTCACTGCAATTAACGCTGTATTCGCCGCGACGCTGCTAGAGTGGACCGCTCGGCAGTGGATCCTGTGACTGTCGGTTGAAGTGGTCCCTGTCGCTATCAGTCGTGTGGGCGATGTTCGGCGCAGCACTATTTATGGGCGGACTCCAGGCTGAGACGCGTCTGCTCCGTCTTACTAGTGTGCTTGCGTTCGGCGCGACGACACTCAAAGTGTTCCTGTTGGATACACAAGGGCTCGATACGGTTGCCCAGATGATTTTATCTCTTATTTTCGGGAGTCCTCTCCTGGCAACATCGCATGCATACCGTCGGAGGGTGGTCGTCCGTTTAACTGCATTATCGAAAATTAAAACAGCGAGGTCGGAGCCGTGAGTCGCTCAGGTGACTGTAAGAACATGGTAGTCCGGCATATCGTACAACTGACCGTGGTCATAATCAGGTTTTCAATTCTGTAATAAGCGAACACTCAGACGCAGGCGGCGATCATAACAATCAGCCGTTGAGCCGATAACCGGAGATTCATAACTATAAAAATAATTAATTATAAATAGAATGATTCAGACTAATTGCGGCTCGAAAGGAGAACTGAGAGATGCTGTCTGTCGCCCAAAATCATTATTACTCATATTACTCTTCTCCAGAGAGGTAATAAAACAGTGACACTTCTCAATGTCGACGACTTGGTGGTGCGATACGACACGCAAGGGGAACCCCTGCACAGTGTTAACAATGTCTCGTTTTCTATTGAACATGGCGTCAACTACGCGCTATCTGGTGAATCAGCCTCAGGAAAGTCGACGACTGCGAAGGCTGTTCTTGATTTACTACCTGACCACGCAGTGATTGAGTCTGGTGATATCGAGTTTGAGGGCAGAGACCTACGATCAATGACTCCAGTTGAGCACCGGGATATCCTTTGGGAGGAGATCGCTTTTATTCCACAGACTGCAATCGATGCCCTTGATCCTGTCATGACCGTCGGTGCACAGATTTGCCAGGCTATCAAAACTCACCGCGAGGTCTCGGAACGAAGCGCCCGCCGACGGTCACGTGAGCTGCTCGAAACTGTCGGGTTAGACCCAGAATGGACCGATGAGTACCCGCATCGACTCTCGGGCGGGATGCGTCAGCGAGTCGTCATCGCAATGGCACTCGCCCTTAACCCGAAGCTAATAATTGCCGACGAACCGACAACTGGGCTTGATACCATCGT
>NZ_KE356561.1:2642500-2644233 GCF_000415985.1 Haloquadratum walsbyi J07HQW2 | reverse complement strand
CAGGTCGACACAGGAGGGAGTGTTGAGGTGACGCTGACGGGAGTTGTCAGTAATAACGGTAGAATTTCATTTGAAGAGGAATTTTCTCCGGCAATCACGGGTGCAGACGCGAATGTCGAGATTGAGAGTGTCACATCGTCTGCTGGGTCATTCTCCACAGTTATCAAAGAAGCAACGAGTGGAGGGCTTGCAGTGACACTTCTTGAAGCCACTCCGGGAGAGACAATTACCATCACATACACGATTCAGGTTGGACAGTCTGATGCAACATACCGCATCGATGGGTCGGTCACCAGTGGACCGACACAAACAACGTATGACGAAACTGCACTGATTGTTGGGTCGGGCGGGAACACCGAGGTAACGAGCAATGGAAAAGTATCATGGGAGTTGGATTTACGTAAAACCGAAACGGACTCGCTCTCGATCTCAGTCAGCGGTTCTGATGATTTTACAGATCAGGAATCCACTGCAAGCACAAGTGTGAGTGCGAGCTATGCATCCGCATCGTTGCAGGCGGACACCGCAAGACCAGCCCGGGGACAGACACTGGGATTGTCAGTGACGAATAGTGCATATGGCGCTACACGTGCGGTGATCGTACCTGTGAGTGACCTCCGGTCAACGATGGACGCGACTGAGTATGATCAGGTATTTCGAAATGTCGGGACAACACAAACAACTGGTGTGATTACGCAATCAGGTGAGCAAATAACAGGGACAGTTGCTAAGAATGCTGACCCAGTCGCAGTGTTTGCCCAACTTGAGATTGACTCCGATGATGGAATCGGGGAGACGCAATTACGAACAGGATTGTTAGCCGATGAAACGACTATTGAGTTATTGGATAATGATGACCCGGCGAGTCGGTCAATTGATACTGTTGATATCTCTGTTGTTGATGCAGCAACTACACTGACAGCTCCAGACAGATATACATCGCAGTCCGAAACGACCATTACCGGAGATATTACTACGGGTGTTGATGCAGTGGTAATGTATGTTGAAACGGATGCGGGATTTGAGCAGATTGATCTTGATGATCAATCAAACGGAGAAATAACAGGAACAAGTGTCTCTGGGGAGTCATTCTCACATGAGGTGACGTTATCACGAGGCGATGGACCCGGAAATGAGGTTGTTTCGCTTCCAGGGACGTATCAGGTGGTCATTCGATCAAAGGCATCCTTACTCTCTGACCGTAGTGGAGATGTCCCAACGATTGTCTCAAAACCAGCAATGTTGTCAGGAAATGTATCAACTCAGATGCTTGTTGTTGAAGACACTGCTATTACACTTGACCGTCCTGGTCTTGACGGGACAATTGCAACAACAGAATCGGCTGTGACTCTTGATGGGACGGCGGAGGGGCAAGAAGTTGCATTGATTGTCGCGATTGGAGGTCGGGGGGCAATTGAGACAACACGAGTCAAGGGGCCAAATTTCTCAGACGTGGACATGCCGATTAATAACTTTGCGAGTGGAATCGTCACAATTTATGCTCTCTCAGCGGGTCGAGATGGACAAGTTGGTGATGGCACACTCAATGAAGACCGAATTACCACACAGTCATCAGCACCACTTGATAAGCTTACACAACATTTAGATGCAGCCGCAGATAGGGGGTCAACCGGCACACAGTTACGAGCAATCCTTCGGAGCGAGACTGATCTTGATACAGCGAGTGATGACCCGGTTATTATGCGTGAGTTGCTTGTGACAGATCCAGAGAT
>NZ_KE356561.1:2641201-2642450 GCF_000415985.1 Haloquadratum walsbyi J07HQW2 | reverse complement strand
TATACCATAGCAGCAACGCAGGCTGTACGCATCAGTCTCCCCTTATTATGTCTGATACTTCGATATGCGCCAGTTTGATCATCTCCTGTATCCCTGAGATTGATTTAATGATAATTATCGGTGTTGTATTTGGACCCGCTCTCTCAGTGCACCAGCATCATAACCACGCTTGCGCCGCCGCCGATTCGTGGAGAAGATGTAAGCCCCAGCAGAGGTAGTGGTCACGCTGCAATGGTGATGACTCCCATCGCAATGAGTATTGCTATTGCTCTCCTAGATCTGGAGTTGTTCTCATCTTATCCATGCGGTTGGTTACTATCGGAGCAGCGACCCTGTGTTGCCGGTATCGACTGTCTAGTCCTAGTGAGCAGGTCACGACCAGACCGAATGAAGTGACAGGATTTTGCCGAAGAGCATTTTATACTTTCATGTAAGATATAACGACTACATGCAAACAAATAGACCAAATATCGTCGTCCTTGATCACGACGCACACGGTATCCCTGCCTCCGACTATGTGGAGACGCTCCGAAGCCGACTGCCGGATCACAATGTCATGCTCGCCGAGGCGCCTGGTGATAAGCGCCGACTTCTCGCTGACGCCGACGTCCTCGCCGGGCGCCATCTCGATACAGACGAGTTTGAAGCCGCTGAGAACCTCCGTCTATTCGCAGCTAATACTGCAGGGGTCGATCATCTTCCGCTCGAGACGCTCGCCGAGCGTGGTATTGCAGTGACGAACGCGTCGGGCGTTCATGGTCCAAATATCGCTGAACACGTCCTCGGTTGGACGCTCATGTTTGCCCGCCGACTTGATGAGGGGCGCCGGCGGCAGGCCCGTCGTGAGTGGCGGAGGTTTCAGTCTTTTACCGAACTCGCTGGTAGCACCGTGACCGTCGTTGGACTCGGCTCCATTGGGGAAGCTATTGTACAGCGGCTCAGCGGGTTCAACGTACAGACGATAGGCGTTCGTCACTCCCCGTTGAAGAACGGTCCAACCGATAAAGTAGTCGGCTATGACGATCTGCTGGACACATTAGCCAGAACAGACGTGCTGATTCTCGCCTGTCCACTGACTGATATGACGCAAAGCCTGATCGGCGATGGGGAACTCGCTACACTGCCGACGGATGCTATTATCATCAACGTTGCACGGGGCGGCGTCGTCGACACACCGGCACTAGTTGAGGCACTCCAATCAAACATCATACACGGTGCAGCCCTCGACGTGACGGACCCGGAACCACTC
>NZ_KE356561.1:2639985-2641151 GCF_000415985.1 Haloquadratum walsbyi J07HQW2 | reverse complement strand
TAATTATGTATAATATTTAGTAGGTGATTATTGTTATGAGCTATATCAGGTTATTCATTCAGTTATTATGAACATAAGACGATTGATAGATTTGTACTATATTCGTATTGTTCGGTATGCCAGAATAACAATTAATATTTTATCAATGCGAGATATTATATCCAAATCCTTCGTTATTCATGAACAATAAAAAGTTGATGAGTTTCGGTGGAGTATAACATGACTCATATGCATGCACCGAATCAACTGCTACGATGAACCGAACCGCGTCGTTTATACTCCATCTGTTGTGTTACCATATCGGCAGTCTTCGAACCGAACTCCCGTTCGACGATATGCAGTGCCAAGTCGAACCCAGATGTTATGCCGCCAGCAGTGAGTATGTCATTGTCATCAACAATACGGGCGTCGACTACTTCAATACCGGCTTCTTGGAGTTCCCCGACAGCCTCATAATGTGTGACTGCAGGTCGACCCTCAAGCACACCGGCTCGCTGCATCAACATTCCACCGGTACAGACACCTGCAATGACACTGCCATCATCGTGGAGCCGTGCGATAGCGTCAGGAAGGTCGCCGCACTTGGCCTCAGTCCAAGCGCCAGTCTCACCGCGAGTGTTCCACTGCCCGCCAGGAACAACGACCAGATCGGGCATGCGGTCACTGAGTGGAACTGCTGTCCCGATCTCAAGATCGTGGCTGGCTGTGACTCGTTCATTGCCACTGAGTGTGCATAGTGTAACCTCGAGGTCAGCGCCCGCGCTTGCTGCGTTTTCAAACACCTCGAATGGACCGATTGCGTCAATTTCGTCGACACCGTCAAAAAGAATAATTACGATTTCCATATGCATTTCAGAACAGGCTGTAAAAAAAATAGTTGGGTCAGAAGCACTCTGACTAGGTGTTGATTATCATAATAGACACTATGTTGACATTAAGAAGTTAGTGATGGTCTCAACTAGGCTTGGATTTGATAGCTGACATCAGGATGATTACGATTATCGCGCTGGTCTGAAACAATCATGTAGTTTATATCATCATAAGTGGTAGAAATTAAGCAGTGTTACACGGTCGCTCACTATTTGTCACAAAGTGGTAATCTGTGGTCACTCGATTGCGTTGATCTAGGTCATATTGTGATTAATGAGGTCCCAACCTGCCTCAGT
>NZ_KE356561.1:2637490-2639935 GCF_000415985.1 Haloquadratum walsbyi J07HQW2 | reverse complement strand
GTACCCGATAATGGAAGTACAGGATTCAGCTTATCACACAGCTTTAATCAATCAGTTGGAAGTGTGTCTGATCGCACGGTTGAATCAGGAGGATCAACTATTGACAACCCAGCAGTAGACGTTGCTAACGATGGCAATGAAGGTAGAGACCCTGGAGTCTCAGTTAATCTTGTATCGGATAATGTTAATGCAAATGAACAAATAACTGTTGAATACACAATTACCACTAACGAAACGGTTGGAAAATCGGTGGAAATCACCGGCTCAGTGGCAAACGAGGGTGTTTCAACGGAGCTACCTGATCGGTCTTACACCGTGACAGCAGCTGACGACGGCGGCGACGACGGCAACCCAGACCAGCCAGCTAACGCCGGTGACGTGACGCCTATCACGTCAGATAACCCAAGTCCAAGTGAAAACCGTGGACAGTTTGCTTTCCCAGGTGAAGACGCAGCAAGCTACACCACGGCTGATGATGTCGATGGTGACGTCGGAAATGGGGCTACAATCTTCCAGGGTGAGGAAGATATTACATTCAGAGATGCTGATTTCAACGAAGTTAGTCCGGCTACACTCGAACGGACTGCCGGAGATAACGAAGGTGTAACGCTTTCGTTCCCAATTCCAGACGACCAGGCAGAAGGTAGCTATTCTGACGGAACATTCAGTGTCACAGTTCAGGAACCACGAGTAACGACACTTGAGGTTCAAAATAATGGAGAAAATGACGTCAGTGGCGGAATCTTAGAGTCTGATCAAGATGACGCAACTGTCCTCGTTGAATACAACTATGAGGAAGCTGAAAACATCGAACTTACCGTTGAGGATGAAGACGGGATCGATGTAACTGGCGAAGCGCTTGATCCAGGCGAAGACGATAATAAGAATGCGGACAGCCCGCCAGCAGACGGATCAACAGATGACGGAATAGTGCGATTCGAACTAGCTCCAGGTAATCTGGACGAAGGCGACTATACATTCAGCGTTGCAGGAGTTGAAGATTTTGACTCTGACGATGCAACGCAGTCTGTCACAACGACAATTAGTGCCGATCAAACGGCATCACTTAGTCTGAGTGAGGACGAGGCTGTGCAGGGTTCAGATACGACATTTACCATCGAAAACAGTCCAGAGGGAGAATTCCACCCAGTCGTGATTGATGAAAGTGAATTCCGAGACGGAGTCTCACTCGATCAGGCGGAGGGCGTCTTCCGCAACGTCGGCGACACAGTCGAAACTGGTGTTGCCGACAGCAGTGGACCTGGCGCAAGCGATATTAGTAGCGTTGAGTACGCATACGCTATCGTTGAAATCGACGGTGGGAACGGAGTCGGCTCTGTTGAAACACAGTTCCTTGATGACAGCTCAGCAACGGTTGAGCTGTACCCATCAGACGGCGTCACTTCAATTGAATCGCATCCTGCCGGTGTTGTCTTGACGACAGACGATGGCTTCGAGACTGATGATGAGGAAGATCTTGACGTCATCGAAGGCGACATTTCCATTTCAAGCCCATCCAACTCCTACGTTACCGGTTCTGAGGTTGATCTGAATGGAACCGCTAACGAAGGAATTGATGAAGTTGCAATCTATGCACGAGATAACCAAGATTACGAGCTAGTCACAATTGATGGTGATAATGTTGTCCAGACAGAGGGCGACGATAGCTTTGAAGAGACAGATGTTATTCTGAGCGGTGACAGCCTCGGTAATAATATTCTTTCACTTCCTGGTACATATCGAATTGGTGTTATCAGTGCACAAGATGCAGATAGCGATGGCGACGATGTCCCTGATAGTGTCTTGACGACATCTGAATTCAACCGTGGACTGAGCTCACAGCAATCACTTCGTGTGCTTGATACCGGGCTAGAATCATCATTCGTCACATATAATGGACAGATTGCATCCGACGATGCACAGATTACATTTAGTGGTTCTGCTCCCGGAAAGAGCGATGTAGTTGTTGCTTTCGTCGGTCCACGTGGGCAAGCAATCGCTCAGACCATTAGTGTTGATGATGATGACACATTTAGTGAGGAAGACTTCACGCTCGCCTTCCGCAATGCAGCAGGCACGCTAAGTGAAGGAACAGTTTCCGCACACATCATCTCCGCAGGACGTGACGGAACCTTCGGAGATGGGTTCTCAAGCAGTGAGAGCGACTTTGCGAACATCATTGCAACTGGACGTACAGGCACTGATGGGACTGACTTCAGTGGCAATGCAAACACAGGCGATCAAGTTCGTGAACTCATCATCGCTAACTCTGTTGATGATACAGCAAGTGATGATCTAATCACGACTGAAACGTTCCGACTTGCTGATGGACTAACAACGATTGATACAATCAACAGTCCGGTCGCAAACAATGGAACCATCGAGATTCAGGGACAGACAAATCAACGTCCTGACGAGAACGTCATCACCGTTGAACTGCTTGAT
>NZ_KE356561.1:2636399-2637440 GCF_000415985.1 Haloquadratum walsbyi J07HQW2 | reverse complement strand
GATGCCGGCAGTCGCCTTGAGACGATCAACAACCCCGGAATTCCCTGAGGAAATGAACATTGACGCCGTCGGGATTGCCGCTCTCGTCTGGGTCTGGATGCGGTCACCACCGACTGCATCTCAAACGTGAGCGTGCTCACACTCTCGCTACTGCTAGAACCGGTAGCACTCTCAGGAAGGTCACCACTCCATCTAAATTGCACATTTGAGTCATCAACGACAGCAGCTGTTCCGAAGCGGTCTGCTTCTGGAGTCGCTTCCAGAGTCAAGTCTCCTGCTTGGACGGTCACATCTGTCTCAAGGAATGTCCATTCGTTTCCAGCGGGGCTGTGCACGATTCGAATATCCTCAGGCGGGGTTTCAACCGCTTGTCTCTCGAGTGTAAATTGGACTGCTCCGGAGGAAGTGACTGCGGGATCATCTGCCGAGAGATTGAATGGTCCATCAATCACAGCTTGATTCTTCACAGGAGTCTCAGCCTGTCCTTCGACAAGCGAGCTCAGACTCGTCACCGTCGAGCCGGTTGCTGTCAGATCGACAGGCTCGCTCACAAGGACTTCACCCTCTCCGAGACTTGCATTTATTCCGGTGACAACTCCAACATCAACCGTTGCCTCTGCTGTCGGTGGTGCTGTTGCATCGCTCAGTGTGGGCGGGATCGGATCAGACGGACGCGAAATCGGTCCCACCTGTGTTTTGATTGTAATCGTTGTCGTGAGCGTTTCTCCAACATTCACATCGGTTGTATCAATCTCAATACCGAGCGTTTCAGACTCCCCGGGCGAGAGTGTTAGGTTGCTCCCAGCGGCTCCGACGCCGGTATCGGCTTCAAGAAATGTGAGATTTCGCCCGACAGTGAGTTGTGGGTCTTGCTGCTCAACGATGACACTGACAGATCCAGCGTTCGTATTATCAGTGTGAGTAATAACGAGTAATTCCCGAAATTCGGTAATCGCATTTGCATTGACACCTGGGTTAGCAATGTCAATCGAGACGTTCGTGTTCCCGTTTGCTGTCTGCGACGTGTCTGTGACATACTGT
>NZ_KE356561.1:2634590-2636349 GCF_000415985.1 Haloquadratum walsbyi J07HQW2 | reverse complement strand
TGATGGAAACTCCGAGGATTACGTCGAACATGATAATCAGCAAATGCTAGATGATGAGAACTAGATGAAGGATACACACTGACCTGTGTTGCATACCCGATAGACGACTTTACTATCGAGACTGGCGAAGCTCCGTAAGTTACGTTACCGGGATTTTCGTTGCGGTTTTTAGTTGGTTTGATTTTTCTGTTTACCGGGGAGATGTATCATTTATCGAGTAATAATTCTGAGATATCCGATCTGAACCCTTAGATTGACTGTAAATCGATAACATTGGTATTTGATAATCTGTTTTGACTGCCGACAGCGTGTCACCCTGAGAGTAGACTCAAATGAGGAGACGACGAATCGAAACGTGTAAAACCAAATCTGCGCTAACTACGCGTGTGCCTGGGTAGCTTAGCGGTAAAGCGCGTCCTTGGTAAGGACGAGAGCGCGGGTTCAAATCCCGCCTCAGGCTCTCTTTTCCTTCTCTGTCCTGTAGTTATCGGGCTCTTTGTCGGTGAAACAATGTACACTACGCAAGAACGAGTACACGGTGTCAAATACGGCACCCCGACGCCTTACAGCGGTTTCGAAGAAAAGACAAGCATATTACATTATATACTTAAAACTTGGTGCGCAAACGGCCTAGTTTTTAGACAGAGGTATTACACATGACGCACAGCTCTGAAAACAAAGTTGACGGGATCGTACTCGTCACAGAAGACTCAAAAAAACATCTAAACCCTAGACAAGAAGTTACCTACCGCCAGCACCGACGCGACCTAGCAGAATGGATGCTCGGACTTGGTAAAAACCCGGAAAAAGCAGAGGGGTACAGCCATTCAACCGTTAAAAACCGGATGAACCGTATAGACCTCTTCTACAGATTCGCTTGGGACAGAAAAGGAAGATACGTACAATCACTTGATACAGAAGACGCTGACAACTGGATGCGGCATCTTGCACGCCAGGATATGAAAGAGTCTACGAAAAACCACTACCAGAAATCTGCAAAAACCCTGTTCAAATGGAAACGCGAAGCCCGCAACAAAGATGTAAAATGGGATCCAGAAATCCAGTACAGCGACCCCAGTACAACATACACTCCACGGGATTACCTCACCAAGGATGACCGCCGGAAAATGCGGGAAGCCGCCATGAGCTACGGAAGTGTACCCCACTACAACTCCGTGACACCTGAAGAACGCAGCAGATGGAAAACATACCTCTCACAGAAGCTGCAGAAACCTAAAGACAAAATCACAATGAAAGACTGGGAAAAAGCAAACTCTTTCAAATACACCTCAATGATCCACACCGCATTAGATGCGGGTCTACGTCCTATCGAAATAAAGAGAGCAAACACTCACTGGATCGATACACAAAACAACGTACTGCGGATCCCCCGGGAAGAATCCAGTAAAAACCGGGAAAACTGGATGGTCGCAGTAAAAGAAGAAACAAGTCGAATCTTAGAACGCTGGCTCGACGAACGCAACACAAGAGAGAGATACGACGAAAGAGACGCACTCTGGCTGACAACACATCAAAACAGGTACAACAAAGACTCATTCAGAGACGTCTTCCGAAAAATAGCTAAAGAAGCAAACCTCGATCTTGAAAACCGAGACCTAACACCATACAGCATCAGACACAGCACCGCAACCTACGTAGCAGAACAAGAAGGACTCGCAGTAGCCGCCCAACAATGCCGACACAAATCCAAACGCACAACAGAAAAATACGAACACAGCTCCACCACAAGACAACAAGA
>NZ_KE356561.1:2530128-2634540 GCF_000415985.1 Haloquadratum walsbyi J07HQW2 | reverse complement strand
ATCACAATTCTGCCGAACGCGCCCGATGATACACGTACTGAAATCCTTCGGGCTGCTTTTAGCGTTCTTTGTGAGCGTGGGTACACCGGTGTGACAATCTCACGGATTGCTTCTCGGACAGATGTCGCCAAATCAGTCGTCTACTATCACTATGAGGACAAGGATGATGTTGTCCAAACACTACTTGATCAAGTGCTCGTCGAATTAATTTCAGAGTACTTTCATGATTCTGACGATGACCCCGCCCGTCGACTTGAGAAATTCTTTGGGTTTGTCTTCACAGTCGCCGGTGGAGATATCGACCCTAGTAGAACCGATATCAACAATACTACCACTGGCGGGCATACTGAGACTCACCGCGAAATAGAGAACAAAAACATCGATACAGATGTAGAGAACAGTGCAAGTGCGGACGAACGTACAAAATCAGATCCCTTGAGCACTGCTGAGAAAGGATTCAAACATTGTGTTGGAGCACACAGTCAGGCATACGTCGAACTGCGGGCACAGGCTACTCATGATCAGGTATTTCGAGAGACAATCAAGGCAAATGAGATACGATTCCGCAAAGAATTGCATGCATGCATTGACGCCGGTGTCGCAGCTGGGACGTTCGATATCGACAATATAAGCGATACCACAGAATTATTATTGACACTGATTGAGGGGGCTATTTTCCGGGGGGCAACGACCAGCGAGATCAATACCGATGCACTCGCAAACATCTTAGAACGGGAACTCGGGATTGTGGTGTATCAGAACAATTTATGAATAAAATCCTATATAACGACCGTTCGATAGGAACCTTCATACTCGCAGAGTTAATAAATAATCTGAATTCACAGAATAAACTAGTAGACATGGGTGGATGTCTACCACAACGCGACACTCATTATATTTGTAAAAACGAATGCGACAGAAGATACTGACATCGATTCTTGTACTGTTTATGATTACCGCTGGGTTTGCTGGACCAGTCGCCGCTGCAGAAGAGCTTGTTGTTGGGTCGCCGAATATAACCGTCAGTTCTGCTGATGTGCAATTTCGAGCGAGTGAATCAGCCACACTGAGCGTGACAGTGAATAATGACGGACAACTGACCGACGGTGGTCGGGTTGAATTCGAAAATGAGGTACAGACTGCACAAAGTGTCCGCATTGACATTGCTGAGGATCAAATTACTGCACCGATTGAGATTAATACAGGGACACAGACACTCGGCAGTCTCAATGATGGACAGAGCGAAACGGTTGATTTCGCATTAGACATTGGGCGGGCAACACCAGGAACATATCAGATTCCTGTTGAAGTTACATATAGCCATACCCGTGCAATTGCCTTTGGTCAGTTTGAGGATACCGACAGACAGAATCGCGAACGGACCATCACAGAAGAAATTACAATCCGAATTGAGGATCGTCCGGAATTCGATATGAGTGCGGATGAGACGAACGCTATCACCGCCGGTGACAACGGTCAAATCGGATTTAATCTGCAGAATATTGGAACGGAAACCGCAGGTGATGCGACGGTCCGACTGCAGACACAAACACCGGGTGTCTTTTTCGGTAAGCAAGCAAGTCAGTCAGTCGATACGTCAGTATTTGTCTCCGCGATTGAACCAGATGCAAATGAGCAGATAACCGTGCAGATGGGTGCTGGTCCTGATGTCGCTGCCGGGACATACACCGTAACCGCGATTGTAGAATTTGAGGATGAAAACGGGATTACAAAACAATCAGATCCACTGCAAGCTGGTATTACAGTACGTGAAGAGCGAACATTCGATCTTGAAGATGTCGAGTTGAGTGATTTCCGTGTTGATGAGCCAGAAGCCCAAATCGAGGCAACGATTGTCAATCGTGGACCAACAGCCGCAGAGAATGTTGTTGTTTCAGTCAGTGGGACAGAAACAATTGCTGTCACAAGTGCTGAATCCGCGGTTGGCGATCTGGGTGTCGGTGACACCGCTCCAGTTTCATTTACCCTGAACATTCCAGGTGAAGCAGAGCCTGGGTCAATCTCACTTCCATTTGCTGTTGAGTATGAAAATGAGGATGGCGATGTATTGCAGACATCGACACCAATTCGACAGTCAGTGACAATTCAATCAGAACAAGATCGATTTGAGGTCGTTGGAACCGAAACCGGTGTTACGCCAGGTGGCAGTGCAACGCTCGATGTCACGTTACGATACACGGGTAGTGAAACAGTCTCAGATGCGAACGCAAAGTTGTTCACTAATGATCCGCTCTCATCAGCCGATGATGGGGCGTTTCTTGGAACCGTCGAGCCAGGGACAACAACAACGGCGACATTTCGAGTGAGTTCATCAAGTGATGCTATTGCGAAAGAGTACGCATCAAGTGTCGAAGTTCGATACGACGAAGCCGATGGTGACACACGCTTTACAGGATCACTCCCGATTGGCGTGTCAGTCTCCGCGGGTGACTCCGGTGGGCTTCCATTGATGCCGATTGGTGCCGTTGCAGTGCTCGCTGTGCTTGGTGGCGGTGTCGTATTATATAGACGAGTATAAACAGATGAAACAATCACGTCGTTTCTTCTCTCGGATTGGACAGTTTGTACAGGCACATCCGGTTATTACACTACTACTTGCAGTTGCACTCATTGGTGTTGCGTTCGTTGGAGCGGGTCAAATTGAGAGTGTTACTGGTGACCGCGCATTTGTCGGATCGAATCCAACGCTTGATACGTACGACGACGAGTTTGATTATGGAAGCGTTGCGACACTTGTCCGCGGGGAGGTGACAGATCCAGCGACGATGCGGGCAATCGACCGGTATGATCAACGGATGAGTTCGGTCGAAGATGTCCAAACAGTCAATAGTCCTGCTGATCGGGTACGTGAAGAGTATGGGCGGATCCCTGACTCACAGGCAAAAATTGAGCGAGTTGTCGGGAGCCCTGATACTGCTGTAATCGGGATTGTTACTGATGCAGGAATGACTCAACAACAGTCACGACCAATCTATACAAAGGCAGTTGACCGCAAGCAGTTCGTGCAGTTCCCTGCTGGTGCGTCTGTGACTGTAACCGGATCCGCTGCATTTTCAACGCAGTTATCAGCACTCATCCAACAAAGCACACAACAATTGCTCGGACTTGCAGTTGGTCTGATGACCGTCGCGTTGTTCTTCCTCTTCCGTGGTGTTCGACTTCGATTACTGCCGATTGTTGCTGTATTTGTCGGTGTGATCTATACGTTTGGAGCAATCGGGTACGCAGGAGTTCCGAATTCGACGCTGACGAGTGCTGTATTCCCAATTCTGATTGGACTTGGGATTGATTACTCAGTGCAGTTCCATGAGCGATATGAGGAAGAATTAGAAACGCATTCTCCAAAGGAGGCACTCCCACTTGCACTCGGTGGTATTGGACCACCAGTATCGATCGCTGCGATTGCAGCAACGCTCGGATTTGGAGCGACGTGGATCTCCTCGGTCGGAACTCCTGCGTTTGTCTGGTTTGCACAGACGTCGATGTTCGGAATTGGGCTAACATTCCTATCGGGCATCATCGTCTTGCTTCCAATCTTAACGCTGTATGCCCGCTGGCGTGGTGACGGGGAGACATCAGATGAAGACGAAGACAGATGCAGATGTAGAGACGGAGGCAGAGATAGATACAGATACTACCGAAGGTGTAGACATCACGACATCAGCAGAGTCAAACACTGATGTAGATCTCGGTGACGTTGGGAGGTTGGGGCGCACATTAGGACAGACAACTCGCTTTGTAGCCTCACACCCGATTGCAGTCTTATTAATTGCTGTTGTGCTCCTTGGGGGTGGGTTAGCCGTTGGTGACGATCTGGAAACGCTTGCAGACTCTGAAGAGTTTATTCCACAGGACTTACCCGCATATGTCGATCTACAGCAGTTCCGGACAGTAACTGATGGTGGAAGTGCAGTGCAGTATGACATGCTTGTTACTGGGAGTGATATCCGTGATCCAGCGACGTTGCAATGGATGGAACGATATCGGCAAGTTGCCAGTGATAAACCGCTCATAGATGGCATGCAAACGCCGGCAACGCTGATCAAACAACACAATGGTGGTGAGATACCTGCAACGGAAGCGGGTGTTAAACGAGTATTAGATGATGTTCCAGCATCTGAACGAGCGAATTTCTATAGTGATGGATATGCTCATATCACCATCTTCGGTGAACGGAATATGAACACCGATGAGTTACTTGACTTCCTTGCGATTGCAGAATCCTCATCAGAGTTGACTCGACCACCGGCTGGATTGACTGCTGAACTCACTGGACAAGCAGCAGTGTCAACACCATCGATCGTTACCCAGATTGAAACCCGGAATGTTACAACAGGTCTTGGTGTTCTGTTTGTCTTTGGAGCCCTGCTGTTGTACTACCGGAATCTAATCCGTGCAATTGCGCCATTAGTGCCAATGTTATTCGTCATCGGATGGCAGAATCTCTACATGTCGGCACTGTCAATCCCAGTGTCTCCGCTTGGTGCATCGCTTGGTGCGATGAGTGTTGGAATCGGCGCGGAATACACTATCATTGTCATGGAGCGGTACTTCGAGGAACTTGGACAGTCAGGTGTGTCACGTCTTGATGCTATTGAAACGGCTGGAGCGCGCGTTGGAAAGGCAATCACTGTGTCTGGATTAACGACCGTCTTTGGCTTCTCAGCGCTTACATTGTCACCATTCCCGATTCTCGGAGACTTCGGATACCTCACTGTCGGCGTGATATTCCTAACACTCGTCGCAGCAATCTTGACGCTTCCACCGACACTCATCCTTCTGGGTCGAGTGTCTGACTTCGTCGAAAATACCGTTGCAAATCGTCGTGGGATTGCTATTCAGGGTGACCCAGATGAGGTGAAGGCTGATGACTGAATCTGACGCTGCCCTTTCAGTTGAGCACATACTCGTTCCAGTCGATGGGTCACCGCAATCAGAGAATGCTGTCGAATATGTCACGAGCATCTTTCCAACAACTGATGTGACTCTTTTGACTGTCATCGACCCTGTCAATGGGTTCGCGGCATATGATGGAACTACCGAAGGCAGTTGGAAGACGCAAGCAAAACAAGCAGCAGAATCACTGTTGGATACAAAGAAGACGATGCTTCAAGACGACACGAGCAAAATATCTGATACTGACTGATGAGGACTCAGAATCAAACACACAAACAGTGAGGACGATTACTGAATTTGGACAGCCAGTTGAGACAATTCAGGAAGCGGCGGACACATATGGCGTGGATCAGATTGTAATCGGAAGTCACGGGCGGGCAGGTCTTCAGCGAATTATCGTGGGTAGTGTTGCCGAAAACGTGATGCGCGGCGTTTCAATTCCGGTTACAATCGTTCGATAAAGCGGTCTATCCTGCCTTGTTTTCTAATTAATAGAAAGTCAGTATTTGTACTTACGTCCACGCTAACGTCTGTATTTTCGTCTACGCTTGTGTTTTTAATACTATTAAGCATCGAACCAGATCAGGTCACATCGGAGATCAGACATCACTGACTGATTGTCTGAATCGAGCAAATAAGATATCCGCAGTCAACTCAGTTAGACTTGCAATATAATTATTGTCGAAGGAGACTTGCGCCGTCAAATTCAGTACGTGAGTATTCGATATCCATCAACTCGAGAATCGTTGGGGCGATATCATAGATATCCGCATCCTGAATCTCAACCGCAGGGTCATCAACCAATAGTGTTGCATTGTCGAAGCTATGCATCCCATTCCGTGGGCCAGTATCAAAGACAGAGTCATGACCTGAGAACCCAGATTTCAGGTCAAATCCGTGATTGGGGACAACAACAAGATCAGGTGCAATATCGTCGTGATTCCCGCGGAATGCTTCCTCACGTTCGACAACGCGGTCAGCAACAGGATTACCGTCAGGTCCCTCAAGCGATTCTAGCATTGTCTTTAGTTCATCACGGGTATCCTCATATTCAGCTTCCGGAACACTACCATGTGCCTCTCTCTCTTCGAGGTTGATATAGAATCGACCGGGAATAAGTGAATATGCACGTGACTCAGAGGAAATATCCCCGAGTTCACTATGATCATCACCATCATATGAGAGCCACCCTTGCTCTTCCAGGAACGCATTACAATGGAGTTCATACTCAAGTGATGTGAATCCATGATCAGAGGCAACAACAAGTGTCACGTCATCCGGAAGTTGCTCACGGATCTGACCAACGTAATCATCAACAGCGCGATAAAACTCCATGAACAGTTCGCGATCCTCACGCTCCTCTTCGTAATCTTTGAATAAGAAGTGATTAACTCGGTCAGTCGTCATAAAGACGCCAAAGAAGAGATCCCAGTCATCTTGATCGATAATGTCAGTAAATGATTCAAATCGACGATCAATTGTCTCGTGAGCGTTCTCAATAAACGCAGTCTTGTCCTCGTCATGACCAAGTTTGGCGTCAACATCAATCCGATAATCCGCTGCAGCAAGATCATCGGCGAAGGACTCAGGATGGCTTGCTTTCTCAACACTTGGTGAGAGGAACCCAGAAACCATTCGTTGGATATTTCGTTGTGGTGGGAACGTGACGGGGACGTTCATGACGGTCGCCATCCGGTCAGCGTCGGTTACGCGGTCCCAGAGACGAGTCGCCTGTACATCTCGTCCCATTGGTACATACGTGTCGTCAGATCCAATCTCACGGTCTTGAAAGCCATAGACTCCTGTTTCACCAGGATTGACGCCAGTGGTCAATGACGGCCAACATGCCGAGGATTCTGGGGGAACGATACTATCGATTGCACCACCAGCTCCCTCTTCAGTGAGTGCAGCGAAAGTTGGAAACTCCTCTGGATTATCAGCGAGTAGACTAAATGGCACGCCGTCGATCCCGACGAACGCAACACGAGGATGATCTTCGCCTCGTAATCGGTCGAACAAGCCCATTATACTTTATATTTCCAGACTGGCGCATAAGAGCTTTTATCTTCGGGGGTGATACCGCCGTTGTCTCAGACAAGTCATCGTATCATTATTGTGATAGCACGGTCAAGATATCGAATCCTAATACTGTCGAAACCGGGATACTCTTGACACACATATTGAATCATTCAGATCGATATCAGAGAGTCGTATTTGTCTGTGTTTGAGACATGCCACGCTATTATCCATCGAATAGCGATCCACTCGCGGTATGAAAGGACTCATCATCTTTCACCAAGCAGGAAATCCCGCCGTTCACGGCGGGAGGAATGCGACATGCGACTTATATAACCGCCTGCGATAGCTGAGCTGACACGAACCCCCTGACCGTGGTATTTTTACTGTTTCAGTCTGTGTTAACTAGTAACGTGGGCTGTGCCTGCGTTAGCGAACCATGCTCGTCCGGCTCCCCGCCGGACGATCGCCGGGGTGAGAGCCGACCGCTGAAACCGGACGGCAATGACATGCTGGCGGATGGGAGTGCCGGTGACAGCACCACAGGGCACTCAGGGTCAAGGCAGGGAACCTGTCGTCCGAGACTCTGAGCGCAGTGCAGTGCAGTGCCCTGAAACCTCACCTCACGACAACGGGTTGGGGTTCCCGCAGTGCGGGAAGCCCCGCCGTTTACGGCGGGCGAGGATGTCACGTGCACGTGAATGCTGATAATGAATTCATGAACCACCCGTAGTATAAACATTGATTATCTATCATATCCTGACATTTTAGAAGTATCCATCAGATAAATCTACTATGAACAGCTCAGTCATCCAACGGCTTGGCTCCCTATCAGGTCAGCAGACGATTGCCCTGACAGTCGTTGGGGGAATCGTCAGTGGAACGCTACTGTTCATGACGGCCACATTATTTATTGAGCCACTAGTAGAGTTATTTCAAACCGGAGGTTCTCCTGTCGGTGCTGGACCACCACCAGAGGCAGATGCACCAGCAAACGCTGGTCCACACAGAGCGGCGGCTCATCGGGGACCGCATAGCAGTTTGTTACTTGCTATATCAGGGCTTATTGGCACTGTTGTTGTCGCCTCTTTGATGATGATATATCAGACGATGACATTCGCTACTGATGTAAACGCAGATGAAACGCAATCAGATGATGACCCCCTGATGACGCTTCGTAGGCGATATGCCTCCGGTGAAATTGATGATGATGAATTTAAACAACGCGTCAGTCAGATCAGTGGTATGGAGTTTTCATCTGTAGAGAGACACTCAGATGCAGATACAGATGCGAACGAACTATCAGATGAACTCAATACATAGACGTTGGATCAAAATACTAATTATTGACCGACTGCCGGAGAAATGATATTACGTCTGCGGGGGGATCCGTGGCATGCACACGAAAATAATCATGCAAACATCAGATACTGTCATCACCACACATACGAGGTGTTGGTGGTCACATATCGGTCAGTGATAAAATTACTTTTGTCGTTATTTTTGCAGGCGAAGGAGCGAAGTAGTCCCTCAACAGTATATTAAATAACGTGAGGGAGTTCGAACGAAAGCGGTTATTGGAGCGGGTCAACCGCGAGGCAGCGACCGTCGGCGTCGATATTCCTGATGCCGTCGAGGTACAAGGCGAGGAGGTCGAACTCCGTGATTTCGTCTTTGAAATTAATCGACGAGATACAATCCCATCCGGTGAACGCGACCGCGTCAACCGTGCAAAAAAGAATCTTCGTCGTGAGCGCCGTGAACGGCTTGATAAAATCGAGCAGGGTGAGGTTTCATACGAGCGGGGTGAAGAGCTTGCAGATAGTATTGTTGGCATTGATCGAGCATTGAATGCACTTGAACAACTTCGTACAGTTGATCTTGAATCAGAGACAGCAAAACAGACTGCCGCTGATCGGAAACGGTGGATGAATTTCCTTCAACAGGCACTCGGACACGAGGATAGTGGCGTCGGAGCGGGTCGTGGTCGCGGTCGAGGAAGTAGTAGTGGGACATATGGAGGGAGATCATAATGCGTCGAAATGATGAAATTGCACGTCGATTCGAAGAGTTCGCAGACCGACTTGAGGCTGATGGGGTTGAGTATAAACCAAGCGTGTACCGTCGTGCAGCGGAAAACATTCGCGAGTGCTCTGACCCGATTGAGGAACTTGCAGCGGAAGGGCAAGATGCAGTTGAATCAATCAATCGTGTCGGCGATGCAATCGCATCGAAAATAATCGAATACGTTGAAACGGGATCGATTGACGAACTTGATGAACTTCGTGATCGCCTTCCGGTCGAAATTGATGCACTTACTCGTGTCGATGGAGTTGGTCCAAAAACTGTTGGAACCCTGTATGAAGAGCTAGGGATTACAACACTTGATGAACTTGCTGCGGCAGCTAAGGCTGAGGAGATTCGTGATGTTAGCGGATTTGGTGCGAAAACAGAGACGAATATTCGCGAAAATGTTGCGTTTGCCCGACAGGCTGGCGAGCGTGAACGACTTGGAGATGTGCGTCCACTTGCTGATGAGGTTTTGACCTTTCTTCGTCGCCGGGAAACGGTAGATAACACCGAGGTCGCTGGGTCAATTCGACGATGGCGTGATACGATTGGGGATGTCGATGTGCTCGCTGCATCAACCGAGAGTGAGCGAGTTATTGAAACATTCACTGACTGGTCGGCGGCAACAGACGTGATTGAAGCCGGCGAGAATAAAGCAAGTCTCCGTGCTGAGGGTGTTCGGATTGATCTTCGGGTTGTTGACCCAGGGGAGTTCGGTGCTGCATTACAATATTTCACCGGAAGTCAAGACCACAATGTCGCGTTACGAAATCGGGCAATCGAACGCGATCTGAAAATGAACGAGTATGGAGTATTTGACGTGAGCGATGTTGATACCGATGCCGATGCAAACGAAACGAATAGTCAACGAATCGGCGATCGTGTCGCCGGCGAAACAGAGGAATCGATGTATGAGGCGCTTGGATTACCATGGATTCCCCCAGAGCTACGAGAAAACCGCGGTGAGATCGAAGCAGCAGCCGAGGGAACACTCTCGAAGCTATTTACAGTCGAAGACATGCGTGGCGACCTTCATACACATACAACCCGTTCTGACGGTCGTGCAAGCCGTGAGCAGATGGTCGATGCCGCCGTTGGTCAGGAATATGATTACTATGCTGTCACAGATCATGCAAGCGGTCCCGGGATGGTTGGTGGAATTGGACTTAGCGATGATGATCTACGCGAGCAACTAGGAACGGTTGAGACTGCAAATGAGACACGTGGAAATGAGATTGAGGTTCTTGCAGGGGTTGAGACGAATATTGATTCAGAAGGCGACCTATCAACAGGAGATGATATTCTTGCAGAACTCGATGTGGTTGTTGCATCCCCACACACCGCACTTGGACAAGAACGTGAAACGGCAACAGAACGTCTCATCCGAGCAGTGAATCATCAAAGCGTCGATGTGCTTGGACACCCAACTGGTCGACGCATCAATGAGCGTCCTGGATTAGATATCGATATTGAGCAGGTTGCAACGGCTGCTGCTGCGGCTGAGACCGCATTAGAGGTCAATGCAAATCCGACACGGCTTGACCTCCATGGAACGTTCATACAGGCGGCTCGTGATGCAGGTGCGACGATTGTGGTTAATACTGATGCGCATGCACCGGAGTCACTGGCATACGCTCGCTATGGTGTGCACACTGCCCGGCGTGGATGGTGTACACCGACAGATGTACTGAATAGCGTTGACCTCACGGAGCTTCGTTCATTCTTACATTGAAGATAATGATAGAAACTATCACTAAGCCGAGTTCCTGATACACTCGCCTCCACTATCCATTGAGTTGGTACACGGAATATGACAGGTTGTAAAAACTGTTAGAAGTCAAAAAGATCTATAATCGATTAATGACAGATACTGACTCATCAGTTACGATCGATCGATTCCTTCTCGACGCAATGCTTGGTTCTCTGTCCACATATCTTCGAATGTGTGGATATGACGCTGCATATGTCCGTGATGAACAAAATGAACAAAATGACTCAGACGAATCGGATCTAGATACGAGTAGTAATTCAGCTCATCCAACCGATGATGAAATTCTCGCACGGGCGACTGATGAGGAGCGTACTATTATTACTCGTGATACTGAACTTGCGAAGCGAGCAGATGACGCCATTTTATTAACTACTCGAGATGTCGAAGATCAACTAGGTGAATTTGCTGCTAGTGGGTATGATTTGGATTTGACTCTCAGGTCACGATCCGGTCGCTGTGGTGCATGTAATGGACGTGTCGAGGCTGTCTCATCAGATGCAGTAGTCCCCGAGTATGCACCCGACCCGGACAAAAGAGACTGCTGGCAGTGTCTGAGATGTGAACAGATATTCTGGAAGGGAAGCCACTGGGAGGATGTCGCAGCGACGCTTGAGCACGTGCGGACAGAATAAGAATAAAGAGCAATCTATTAATCGATGCGAGAGACCCATTCCTCGCAGGGTACCATATCGTCCATCAATTCATCATGGGCAGCACAGTATGGCTCGATGCCAGAATCAGTCTTGACATATTCAAAATGGGCACAGTTTCCACAATATTGATCACCAAGACTTGCATCGACATCCGTTGATTGCCATGTATTCTTTTCATTTTCTGGGTGTGTTCGTGTCGATGAATTTCGTGGTGTTGGTGATGGACGCTTTGTCCGAGGAGGTGATGACTCTGATTTACGCTCTGTGTCCGGGGACTGTGGAGAGGGTGATGATGCGCTTGCAGTTGTCGGATCAAACGGTGACGTAATCGATTCAGCCTCAGTTCCCCCATCAGAGGTTGGAGTTGCGTCTGTCTCATCACGAGAATTATTAAATAATCCAAACCCACCCGAAGCCGCGTCAGGGTGATTTCCAGCGGGCGGACCAGAGGTGCCTCCAAATGGGTCTGATTCAGCGTCTGCTGCACGGAGATTCGTCACACCAATGAAGAGACACCAAAAGGTAACCATCACACCGAATGAAAAGGTGACAACAGTAAGAAGTGTCAAATCCGGCTTGCCGGCTCCACAAACAGCACCGGACCATTGACACGGATATGCATGATCAAATAAGAAAACACCCATAAGTGAAATTCCTGTCCCAACAGCAGCAGCAGCTTTTGTAAGTCGTGCAGAGGGCAAAATAGAAAAAATACCGATTAATACAGCCGGAACACCAACGCCTGCAAGCACGCCGCCGAGTTGCCGCTTTGCTGTGAGCGCTGCTGGGTCGGTCCCATACAGAAGTTGCGTTGTCGTGACGCCAATTCCAGAGACGATGAGCATCGACCCCATAAGAAATAATGTAAGGCCGAATGTCAGTCGCCGGAGACTCGGACCCCCCGTACCGCTATTGTAGGCCTCCGCGAGACTGGTCATATGTGACATTGGAACAACGAACACAAAACCCTATGTCAGACAGCTGTCTGACAGGCGAATCTATAATCAACTCTTTATCATCATAAATACCAATTAAATTAGATTCACGATGGATAGATACATTACTAGTCTAACATTATCGAGCGTGTTCTGTTGATGATGTGTCGAAGAGATTATTGCATCGGATAGCAAACCGGCGTATATGGCAGACGAAGCGGAAGGCAACGGTGATGACGAACCCATCGTCGAGTTGGGAGAGAAAACACCAGTCGCAGGGCAACCGCTTGCGCGTGTTGCTGCCCGACTTACGTGGCCACATGAAGTAAGTCGGATTATTGATCAAGAGGGCGAAAGTATGATTCGAACTCCAACGGGTCCACGACAACTTGAGTCAGTCCTTATGGACGTTGATGATACATATATTGACTCACGACAGACGTTTGTCTCTGCCGTTGAGGATGTTATTGGCAACGGTCCTGTCGAGACTGAAAGTCATGATGCAAACGATAATCATGACGGCGAAAGCACAACCGACGCCGACACCGATGGCGATGCAGATCCGGAAGCTGAAGCTGTTTGATGATGTGAAACTGTTAAACTCGTGATATTGGAATAGCGTCCTATAAAAACATACTCTGTATTGTTGAATCTGAATAAGACGATATATTGAATTAATCTTGATTCAAATGTACTGTCGATATCGTATTGTATCGTATCATGTTATACCGCATCATGGCATCTATGATTTATGTGCAAACTAGACTAAATCAACCGCGTAAGAGTATGTACTGAGCGCGCTGTGTCGGTTCGCACTCAATTCTTCGACATCATCGATCAAGCTAGTTGGCTTCAGCGAACACTTCTCATCGGAGCAGCCTGTTCTATACTGTGGACAGTATGGACCGTGCCATCAACAGCGCTGACACAGCGCGTGTTTCGGGACGCTCTGTTATTCATATGTATTCCAGTCGCGCTTGCGATTACCCATGGTCGGAAACTTGGATATCGTATTGATCGCACGGCGATTCGCGATACAATCGTGCTCGCAGCGTTTGTCCTTCCATTTTATCTCGTTGGGTCATCACTCCCCAGTATTCGAGAATATTACCCAATGTGGTCGACCACACTCGCATTCGGGGCGTTTCTGCCACACGCAATCCAGCAACTTATTATCGTTATTGCCGCAGAGACATATTACCGCGGACTACTCTGTGTTGGTATCAGTGATGAAATTGGTCGGATAAGTATTTTTATTAGTCCTATTATTTATGCGTTTCATCACGTCGGGAAACCACCGATTGAGCTACTGCTATCCGGACCAACTGACGTTCTTTTTGGCGCTGTTGATTATCATGCACAGTCGCTACTTCCCTCAATCGTTGCTCACGGACTTGGGCTAGTACTACTCGATTGGCTTGTATTGCATGAACCGGTATTTCCGCCCGAGTTAGTAATGAAATCGCTTCGATGGATTCCCGTACCGCTGTGACTGCTGTGGAGAAAACAGATGGATATACATACACTGGTTGTCACAATAGCCCACGTCACATCAGATTGAGCTACCCAGCCGTGATCGGGTGAGATTCAGCGTGGACTCCCGTTCTGACCGAGACCTCGGCAGGTGAGTCAAGTCATACTCACCACTCACGCTCAGCGTCCCGCTGTGTAAGCGAACGCCCAAGGGTTCGCCTTCGTCACCCCCCGGGTTGGTTGCGACGAAGATACCGTAATCTGATGTTCTTGGCGGCGTTGGAGTCAGCGTGATTCTGGTAGCCGCACTTTTCACAGTTGAAGGCTTCATTCTCACGGTTGTCCGGGTGGGTGTGGGTGAACCCACACGTTGAACACCGCCGGAACGTGTTTTCTGGGTATATTATATACTATCTTGAGTTAATCTCGAAGTAAATGATTTGAGAGAGCAAGATTGTAGCAGCATAATCGCTGAGATAGGATATAGAGTCGAATGGGAACTGTACACTATTTCAGTTACATGTGCGTATTTTCGTTTTCCTGGTTAGATATTGATAAACTCAGGGGGAGGATTGCGATTTACACTTTTGTTACTTTCAGGCTATTTTGTCATATCTGTCGCATGCAGTAGCAGCGAGAACACATCTCAGTTAAATTTATCAAACGTTGCTTGTCGTCCAGCAGCAATTGTCGACGCGCGATGGAGACGCGTTGATGATATCGGTAAGTGTTCACAGATACCGTCGATTGCTTTATGCATCGTCTCTGATACTGCTGGGGTGTCATCAAATGTATCACGAACAGTTTCACGGACTTGCCAGACGCCGACTGGCGCCCAATAATCTGCTGAGATGTGTCGAAGAATGAGTGCTTTTGCCTGACGTCCTCGCGTGGCGAGATGTTCGAGCACACCAAGACGAGCAGCATGATATGCACCTGCGGTCTCTGAAACATACGTTGTCCGTCCATCACGACCCTCCCAGTCAGCCGTTATTGCGGTCCCCGCCTCTGGTTTTGGATTCCAGATGCTACCAGGAGCTTTCATTTCAACGAGTTCATACTCCCACTCACCAGGTGCGAGGACAATCCAGAATGCATTACCAAGAAATGACTCACGGTGTATTTCAACGCTGTTGATACTTTGATTCGTTTGGATCTGACCGCGTAGATAGCGTCCGACGACATCATCAACAGCAGTAATTGACCACCGGGTCGGGACAAGTCGACGCTGGTCAGTCTGTCCAAGTGCTCCAGCTGAGAGGATGGTATTGATATCATAAATATCAAAATCTCGACGGTAAAGATACGTAATTGCTCCTTCTGCGTTCCAGTCATCATCAGATAATGTTTTTTCGACCGCCCGCGGAACGTGGGGATTCTCAGCAAGCGTCGCGGACTCCGCTCGCGCTCTCGGTCCAACAGGCGTGGAAACGTCTGCCGGGTTCACATTAAAATCAATATCTGGACGATCGGTAAGCCCAATCTCGACATTGACAGGATGATCAGCGATTGCGATTTCACGTTGCGTCCCAAGAAATCCGTCTCCATCCCACGTGTCTGAAACGTTCGTAACCGAACGGGTGGTTGTTGAATTTAATAGTGATGCCCGCCGTTCGAAGACATCTGAAATTGAGATATCCTCGCTATACCATGCTTCTGATGTAATGAACTGGTTTACATCGGTATCATGACCAACTGGCGAAAGCACCCCTGTTGAGACATGCGGATAATTCGATGTTCCAACGAAAATAGATGGAGAAACCCCACCATACAGTGAATCGCCTTGGACGGTCGACTCAAATCGTTCCTGAAAGTCATCGAGGTGTTCAACAATATCATATGATTTATTTTTCGCGAGTCGGCGTCGCTCTGCTCGCTTACTTTCCTCAATGTTCATGTACTCGTCCAGTCGCATCAGTATTTAAACTATAATAGACAGCAGACAATATGAACGGTCCGGCTACGATCTTAGATCTGACTACAAATCGGAGTATGAGATCACTGAAATGCTGACTTATCGAAGTGAACTATCCTGACCTACTCACTCACGGCTCGTTGTCGTTCGTTCCTTGAAATAAAATACAGTATAAATAGCTGCTGAAGTACGAATGTTAGGTTGGAATTCCCATTGCTTCGATCTGCTCTTGATATCGATTACGAATTGTTACTTCAGTTACCTGAGCAACGTCAGCAACTTCTCGCTGTGTTTTTTTCTCATTGCAGAGTAACGAAGCCGAATAAATAGCCGCTGCGGCATAGCCTGTTGGTGACTTGCCTGAAAGAAGACCCTGCTCGGCTGTTGTTTCAATGATTTCATCTGCCTTCGATTGAACCTCCTTTGAGAGGTCGAGTTCCGAGCAGAATCGCGGAACATACTTTTTTGGATCAACTGGTCTCATCTCAAGACCAAGCTCTTGAGAAATATACCGGTATGTCCGTCCAATTTCTTTGCGCTCAACACGCGATACCTCTGAGATTTCTTCAAGTGATCGCGGAATCCCTTCTTTTCGACAAGCAGCATACAGCGCGGAGGTGGAAACGCCCTCGATTGAACGTCCTCGGATTAAATCCTCACTGAGTGCTCGCCGATAAATCACAGATGCAACCTCACGAACCGACCGTGGAACACCAAGTGCAGATGCCATTCGGTCGACCTCCGAAAGGGCAAACTGAAGATTACGTTCACCCGCATCTTTTGTCCGAATACGTTCTTGCCACTTACGTAATCGGTGCATCTGTGAGCGCTTTTCAGATGAGAGTGATCGACCATATGCGTCTTTATCTTTCCAGTCGATTGTTGTTGTCAATCCCTTATCATGCATTGTCTTTGTCGTCGGTGCACCGACGCGAGACTTTGACTGTCGTTCAGAGTGATTGAATGCCCGCCACTCGGGACCCCGATCAATCTGTTCTTCTTCAACTACAATACCCGTTGGTTCATGTATAATTTCCCCATCCCCTGTACGGACGAGATCTTTATCATCAACGTCATCAAGATCAATATCGTCAACGGCTGCGTCCGTCTCAGTATCCTCTTTTTGTTCGCCCTGCCATCGCGTTCGTTCACTATCTCGTTCCCGCTGGCGGGTGGACCGTGTCATCGCATTTTTATATTCGCTATCTTGAATTACTTAAATCCTCGGCAGGAACGGACGCATGCATATATGCTGATGTGTATCAATCGACTTACACTCAACACTGAGAGGATGAACAAGGGCACGTAGAGATAGTTGATGCATCAGATACTCACAGCTGTATGATGATTATGAGATGCTTAGACCGAACGGTTCTTTTCTGCGGTCAAAATAATATAGTTATGCCGAGTGTGGACTGTGATCCGGATGTAGCTCGTGAACGACTTATCGAGGCAGACATCACAATCACGGCTGGGAATACTGAATATGAACGCTGGCGCGCTGAGCGTGGTGCGGCGACAGCTGTTGCCTACGATGAAACGGTTGTCGTGCAGGGATCGCGTCCTGATGATCTACTTGGGTTGCTTCGAGCTGACAGTGGTGGTCGAGCACATGTTTATTTTGATGGAGCATGTCGGGGGAATCCAGGACCTGCAGCAATTGGGTGGGTTCTTGTGACGAGTGAAGGTATTATTGCTGACGGGAATGAGCAGATTGATGAAGCGACCAACAACCAAGCGGAGTATGCTGCACTAGAACATGCAGTTGAGATGGCTCGTGAGTATGGACTCGACGAAATTGATATCCGCGGAGATTCGCAGTTAATCATTCGTCAGGTGACTGGTGAATACGACACAAACGAGCCGACGCTACGCGAGTGCCGCGTGCGTGTTCGTGAATTATTACAAACATTCGACCGCTGGAGTATCGAACACGTTCCGCGAGACGTGAACAGTCGTGCTGATAAACTCGCAAATGAGGCGTTTGACCATGGATAATCACGAGCATAAGAGTGAAACTAAGCAGAAAGACGATGTAGAAACTGTAGATGAAGGTATGAGCGATGGAGCCGAAAAATCACTCCCACAGTCCGTTATTGACGAGGCCGAAAGGCTCACACGCCTCTGTGTTAATGCAACAGTCGATGCTGAGATAACCGTATATCGTGATCAGCGACAGTCGCTGCTTGATGAATACGGATACACCGCGCGAATCCGCGATGCGGATGATACACTGGTATTATACCCGCAGTCCTGGCTCACAGATGGCATTGCACAATTTAATCAAATTGATGACACCAATCGAGCGGTTGAGGTATCACTATCAGGACCAGCTGTCGAAGCAGATTGGGAGGACGTAGAAACGACTAATAAAACAATCATCGATACGATTCGGCAAGAACACGGGGAAGCACATGCAAAGAATATCAGAGCATTTGCTGATTTCATGGGAAATTACTATCTGAAGACTGTCACTGAGGCAACCAAGGATGAACGCAAAGAGTTTATCAACGAGTACTACACCCGAAATGCGTGGCCCTCAGAACAAGAAGAAGCAATTGTGTCTAAAAGTATCAAACTGCTCGACACTATTGAGGGGTAGGTGCCCGAAGCCTACCAGTGATTATTTTAGCCTGTTGTACAGACTTACAGTTCTTCTTCGACGAGATCGAGAAGTCGATTTGCCCGAGATTCATCCGTAACGAACTTCGAGAAGATCCATCCAAGACGGTCAAGAACAGCGTCATATCCGTCATCTGTGAGTTCATACTGATTTGTCCGTTTGTCAAGTTCGCTCTTTGTGACGAGACCAGACTCAACAAGATCATCAAGATTAGGATATAGTCGTCCATGATTTACTTCAGTCCCATAATATGACTCAAGATCTCGTTTTATTGCAAGCCCATACATTGGTTCTTCTGAAAGAATAACCAAGATGTTTTGTTGAAAAGCCGTAAGCTCACGTACAGATGAAGAGATATCTGTGATTGATTGTGCCTCTGACATACAAATAGATGAAGTAGTGTAAGTATTTAATCTTTTATACATTCGTACTATCAGAAAACATATCCATTAATTGCGGAGTATGTCAAAACAGTCTTCAGAGCGGATGCGAAAGGATTTTTTGTCTAATCAATAAGGTCACTTGTATGTCGAATCTTTGGACAGATCTGGAAACAGGACCGGATGCTCCCAACGTTGTTCATGCTGTTGTTGAATGTTTGAAAGGTGAACGAAATAAGTACGAATATGATAAAGATGTCCCAGGCGTTGTGCTCGATCGTGTATTACATTCAAATGTGCACTACCCCTCGGACTATGGGTTCCTTCCACAAACATACTATGATGATAATGATCCCTTCGACATTATGGTGCTCGTTGAGGATCAAACATTCCCTGGATGTGTTATTGAAGCACGCCCAGTGGCGCTGATGCGGATGGATGACGATGGTGAGAAGGATGATAAAGTCATTGCAGTCCCAACTGAGGATCCTCGATATGATCATGTTGAGGATCTTGACGACCTTACCGATCAGACAACGGCTGAAATTGCTGAATTCTTTGAGACATATAAGAATCTTGAATCGAATAAGCAGACTGAGACACTTGGGTGGGAAGATGCTGATGCAGCGAAGAATGCGATTGAACACGCAATGGAGCTGTATGAGGAGCAAGTCATTTAATTGATAATAGGCGACAGATACGTACACAACGTCGGATAGACATGTGAGTAATATGTGGTGGAGTCAATATGCAATATGCGCATGGGTAATCTTTTGACTACTGAGTAAGTAATGTATGATAATGAATGTTGAGAAGCCCGAATTCGGCGTTGCGCATCCCACCGTTATTCCTGGAGACTACCAAAATTCAAAGCTAATAGATACTGATTCAGATGCCAGCAAAGATACAGATAATCATACATCTGGGTTAGAAACGTCAACTCAATAATTGTATTACTCAATCAGATCAATCACATAGTCGCTTGAGTGGATCAGGTATTATTTGATGCAGTGACACGACGAATGTGCACCTGAGCATAGCCGTCAGATCATGAGATACCCGTCTAATATCTGGTCGCAATAGATCCAAGGGAACTGCTTTTAATTCCGCCGCAAGTAGTATTGATAATGGCTACCTGCGATGATTGCGGGAAGCACGAGAACCTCCCGTATCAGTGCCAACGATGCGGGAGCACGTTTTGTGCGGAACATCGGCTACCTGAAAATCATGACTGTCCAGGGCTCGGCGGCTGGGATGATCCTGCTGGCGTCTTCGATAGCGGATTCGATGATTCAGTAAACAATCCCGGTGGACAATCAGCCTCAAACAAAGTACTCAGCAAACTCGATGATATTGGTGGTCCGCTCGGGTACTTCCGTAAGAATATGAGCTATGTGTTCCTTGGATTGATGTGGATCACATTTGGACTTCAGTTCTTCATTTTTCCATTACTGGGAGCAGTTGTTGGCGGAAATATTGCCCCTGGTAGTTCACTGTGGGAGGCTATCTTTGTGCTCTCCCCGGACCATGTTGGATACGTTTGGACATGGTTCACCTCAATCTTCGCCCATGGCGGGTTTGGACATATCGTGTTCAACAGTATTGCATTATACTTCTTCGGTCCAGTTGTTGAGCGATATATTGATACGAAACGATTCACTGCACTGTTTATTGGTGCTGGGATTATCGCAGGACTTGCACAGATTGGGTCAACACTTCTCACGATAGGTCCAACAGGTGCCGGTGTGGTTGGTGCCTCAGGAGCGATTATGGGCGTTCTCGGAGTGTTGACAGTATTAAATCCGAAACTAAAGGTATATTTGTATTTCATCATTCCAATGCCACTGTGGGTTCTAACCTTCGGGTTTGCAGCGTTCAGTATTGTGGCTGGATTCGGTGCTGCAGGTGGCGGGATTGTTGGTGGAAATGTTGCTCACCTGGCACACCTTGCTGGGCTCCTGATTGGACTGGCATATGGGGTTCATATTCGTGACCGCGTTGGTGTTCCAAATTCATTACAACTTGGCGGTCGCGGCGGTCGTGGTGGCGGTCCTGGTCGGCGATTCTGATCGTGTAATTACTGTGATTTAGTATGAGGCCAACAGATTCAACACTCATTCCCGACCCACAAATGGGTAATGACGAGATGAAAGAGCTGCAGCGACGAATTGCTGACATCGCATGTTGGCAGGATGCATTGTCTATCGATACCAAGATGATCCGGTGGGAATCACCGGAGATCTCAGAAGATACAACACAGAAAACTACCGAATCCGAATCACCAGCTGATGAGGTATCCACTCAACAAACAGATGAGACATTACCACTTGTCGCTGGGATTGATCAGGCACTTCGCACAGACCATTCAGAAGTCATCAGTGCGATCGTTCTTACTCGAGGAGCAACGGTTGTTGACCGCGTTGCAGCGGTAACCGATCTCTCAATTCCATACATTCCTGGATTGCTATCCTTTCGTGAAGGAGGACCAATTCTTGCTGCATTTGAAGAACTATCAAAAAAGCCTGATATTGCCATGTTTGATGGAAGCGGTCGAATGCATTACCGACAGGCAGGACTTGCAACACATATTGGAGTAATGCTTGATATGCCGAGCATTGGCGTTGCTAAAAGCCTCCTTTGTGGCACACCAGCATCAGATACAGAACAACGGTCTGCAGGATGGCAGACACCTATCTATGCTGATGAAAGCGTTGAAGATGCCGATACAGAGACTGTAATCGGACATGCAATTCAAACACGACAATATGACTCGCGAAAAATAATCAATCCAGTTTATGTTAGTCCTGGTCACCGTGTTTCAGCTGCGACAGCAGCCAAGATTACTGAAGCACTCTGTGATGGATATAAACTCCCTGAACCAACGCGTCGAGCGGATGCATACGCTGATGAAATTAAGCGTGATTACGCTGAGTTCACTGAGACATAGAAGCAGAATATCGTTGGGGTATCTGCAGGCAAATCGCGTACAATTAACACTGCCTAGAATAGTTATATAACTACATGCAGCAGACAGTTCTTATTACTGGGTGTTCGTCTGGAATCGGACGAGCCGCAGCGAATATGTTTCTTGAAGCGGACTGGCGTGTCTATGCAACAGCTCGGAATCCTACTGATATTGAGACACTCGGCGACCGTGGCTGTCAGATTGCAACGCTTGATGTCACTGATGATGATGATATCGACCGTGTGGTTGATCGAATTGAAGAAGAGGCTGGGTCTATCTCATGTCTCGTGAATAACGCTGGATTTGGACAGTTTGGTCCGATCGAAGATATTCCTACATCACAGGTACATCGGCAATTTGATGTCAACGTGTATGGACCACATCGACTCATGAGGGCAGTACTCCCACAAATGCGTGAAAGTGAATCAGGCACTATTGTTAATGTCTCCAGTGTTGCTGGACAGATTTCATTCCCAACCGGTGGTGTTTATGCTGGATCAAAAGCCGCCTTAGAGGCGATGAGCGATGCGCTTCGGAATGAGATTGCACCGTATGATATTGATGTTGTAATTATTGAACCTGGACCGGTTGAAACGGAATTCGCTGATCGAGCCGCTCGTGAGATTCAAAATGAAACAGCAGAAGACGCGACAGATGATGATACTGCAGGAATCAATCGATCTGGCGCATATGAGTCATTATATGAATTACTTACCGATACTAAGATTGTTGGCGGTGGAGGAGTCGGTGCTGTATCAGCCGAACGTGTTGCTGAAGATATTCTTGATGCTGCATCATCAACCAGTCCGCAGGCACGCTATCAACCAGGAACTACAGCCCGAATTGGTGTGCTTGCACGATTTGTCCCGTCAGCATGGCGGGATGCACTGTACCAGAAGCTTCGCTCGCTATGAGTGCACATCTATGATATACAATCGATTCGTATCGTATCACTGCCCATTATAGTGAGCATGAGACTCACGCTCAATCCCAATCTAAAAAACACAGACCGTGGGACAATTTGGAGTACATTTGAATTTTTATTTGTATGATCGATAGAGCAACGTCAAAGTCATCATAAAAAATTAATTGAGACAAGCAGCGACAACACGGAGGGCATTCCATCCACGAACTTCCTCGGTAAGTAATGGGACCCGTTTTACATCCCGTCCACGAAACAGATCAGTCGCGCGTTGAATTGCTGTCTGTTGAACATCCCACCGTCGTTGACAGAACGCGCAGTCTGTTGGATTCGGTGAGACAACCCACTCTGAGTCAACATCTGCATTCACCTCAGTGACATCAACGAGGTCTTCCATCACTCGATTGATAATAAGGGTTTGAACAGGAATCTCATACCCCTCCAATCGACCAATAAGTCGTTCGGACTCAACAACGCTCATTTCTTCGGGAATCATTACAACACGAAAGTCAGTGCGTGTTGGGTCTCGCAGGACTGATCGAAGTCGCTCAATACGCTCACGGAGTTCATCTAAATCCATTTCTGTTTGCGCATCAGGTTCATCACCAAATCCAAACATCCCTTTGACGCTCCCCATCATCCCTGAAAATTGCTGTCGAAGCGACGCAATGCGACCGAGCATTGTATCCATCAATTCCGGGAGTTCAAGTAATCGAAGTGTGTGTCCAGTTGGTGCGGTATCGACAATAACTCGATCAAAGCGAGGGTCATCGAGATATGCAAGTAACTGCTGCATCGCTGCGGCTTCATCTGCACCAGGCATTGCCCCTGCACCGCTACCCGGACCCATAAGTCCACCTAGTATATCATCCATATCATCAAGATCACCAAACGGCGCTCCAGCCGCAGCGCCCATATCATCACCAAGACCAGTATCAAATCCGGATTCTGGTGAAGCGCTTCCACCACCACCGATATTGCCAGTGCCAGATACATCGGTACCGACGTCACCGGCGAATGGACCAGCAGCGACCGCATCTGGGTCGATTTCAGCCGCATACAGTGGGATGTCATCTCGAATCCGAGCAGGTTCGGGTGGGACGTCGGTGTCAAATGTATCAGATAATGAGTGTGCCGGGTCCGTTGAGACAACAAGCGTATCGGTTCCAGCGGTTGCAGAGGCTACTGCAGTTGCTGCAGCCATCGTTGTTTTGCCGACACCACCCTTGCCCCCATAGAGAACATACTCAGGGTCGTCGACACTGTCCGGAAGTGTTGTTGCATCATCAACAGTCTCAACATCGACTGTGTGGTCATGATCCGACCCACCTGTATCGCTATCGCTATCAGCCTCGGTCCTGTCGTCGTCGTCGACTACATCAACTGCGTCAACGTCGATACTCGACATATAAGACGCGACGAGACCCATGTTTGTGTACTTCTCGGTCGACGTAACAGGGTGTCAACTATCGAGTATAGACACTGCTCATTCAATTATCCTGAAAGAATGTAATGAGTCGATCCCCAGCGGTTGGAATCCGATCAGTGCACAATGAAAATCGAATCCAATCATCATATGCATCGCCGAATGCCTCACCGGGCATACCCGCAACACCTGCTTTATCAATTAGGTGCTCAACGTTCTTTAACGTGCCAGGGAAGTCTTCAAATCGTGCCATGACATAGAATGCACCTTCGGGTTCTGTGTATGCAGCCCCAACTGTTTCAAGCGCATCGGTGAATGCATCAATACGTTTGCGGATAGTATCGCGGACAGACGCGTAATACGATGGAGGCGTTTTTTCAAGTGCATCAGCAACAGCTCGCTGAGCCGGACGGCTTCCGGAGACGGTGACAAGCATATGCCGGGTCTGTGCGGCATCAACAAGCGTTGTGGGAAAGACTGCATATCCGACTCGAAAGCCCGTGATTGCCATTGATTTTGAAAACGCAGAGGTAACGATGATTTGGTCGGTATGCGATGAGAGCGTGAGCGCACTCTCAAAGTCACCGGTGAAATCAAAATGATCATATACCTCATCAACAATGACAAGTGCATCAATGTCAGCAGCGATAGCTGCCACATCACTGAGCGTTGTCAGATCATAAACAGCACCAGTTGGGTTATTTGGCGTGTTCAATACAATTGCTGCAGTATCGGGTGATGCAGCATCTCGGATTGCATCGATATTAAGATGACCATCCTCATGAACAGGAACATGTGTTGCTGTCGCATCAAGCATCGTTGCTCTCCCTGGATAATATGGATAAACCGGATCCGTTAACAGAAACTCAGGTGCAGTAGCATCTGAGCGTTCTACTGCTCGAGCCATTGCAAGATAATTTGCCTCACCAGCTCCGTGGGTGATAATGATATTGTCAGGATCGATGTTACGGCGAGCACCGATTCGTTCTCGAAGGTCAGTAAGTCCCTCACTTGGCGCATACTGGAAATCAGCCGCGTCTGAATCGGCATACTCATGAAGTCCCTCACGAAGTGCGTCTGGCGGCTCCCAATCAGGATTACCCGAAACCATATCAACAACATCGCGGTTCGCACCGCTTGCATACTGCATTACCTGGAAAAAAAGTGGTTCATCATGCGTATTCATATCTTGATCTGTATTAGTCATATTTACTTTTATATCTGAATTTATTACGGAATCTAAATTAATTGCTGTCCTCATATCGCTGTGTATCTTGAGAAATATATTTTCTCACACACTCAGACTGAACGACTCCACGCTGTCTGCCTATTTCTAAGAGAGGAGTTTCACGTTTTTGTTTGTCTCCCTGGATAATTCATCATGGGCGTTTTGGGTATCCTCCGCGTATCTGAATATGATGCGCGACTTTGCTACTGATCCACCGGTTGAGGTTCGTGTCGGTGAAGCACTTGAAGAATCGGAAGCGACCGTTGCTATCGCAGAATCTTGCACTGGTGGATTGATTGGATCATTGCTCACAGATATTCCAGGCGCGTCTGGGTACTTTGATCGTTCTGTTGTCACTTACTCGTATGACTCAAAACTGACTGCACTTGGTGTCTCGCGAGAAGCTCTTGATGAGCATGGTGCAGTGTCGGAGTCCGTTGCCAGTGAAATGGCTGCTGGTATTCGTGATACCGCTGGTGTTGATTGGGGTGTCGCAACAACTGGGATTGCTGGACCGACAGGAGAAACGGATACTGAACCGGTCGGTGCTGCGTATGTTGGTATTGCATATCAAGGTGAATGGGGTAGCAACGAGTCATATCGAAGCGTCGAACGGACCGTCTTTGATGGGCAGAGGACAGCAATCAAAGAGCAGATTGCCCGACGAGCACTTGAATTGCTACTTGAATCCATCCACGAACAAATCTGAACGCCTGAGCGTCAGAACACTCAGCTTAATCACAAAACCCATCAGATACATCTATTACACGGCGAAAATCAATGAGACGTGATTTGTATATCCCGATTAAAAAAATCGATGATCGCAGTCGCAATCGGATGCCCTATCCAACAATCAATAATACAGGGTTTCGACAGATAAACAAGGTGAGTGCCTTGGGGTCGGGGCTTTGATCTGACCCCGAGGTGAAGCCGATATGAACAGGTATGACGCTACATGATGTATAAACGTACAGTCAGAAATCTCACAGACGGATTCCCGACCTTCATCTACTGCTGGCTGCGGTAGTCCGGAACTGTGGCCCCTCTCAACATCCGCCACTGGCGGTGCGAGGGGGTTCCAACGGGTCATCATGGTCATGGTGGAGAGACAGTGACCGACTCCGACTCCCACACTCCCACACGCCCACACGGACGCTGCGGTGTGTTCGGGTTTACTTCCAGCCGATTCCTCACCGAAAAGGAAAAGCTCGGGAGGAATGAAATTCCCTTACTGGTGTAGGGCGGTCTACACAGGGAAGCCTCGGCTTGGGACTTGTCCCCAAGGTACTTCGCACACTTGTACCGATTAGTGCATGATTACAACACTGCTTTGAATGATAGACGGAATATTTGTACCAGTAGCCCGCAGATAGATGATTGATGAATAAAGACGGACATGTGCTGAATGCGGCACTTCTTGCTATTGGTCTTGGCGTTGTTCTAACAGTTGATGTCGCAGTTGGTGTCGAACGGCTCGTTATTTCGGGCGTCACTGCTGAGACATCGGCTGGTGGTGAAGAAATTCAGACACATATTGATTTTGCTGTTCAATTCGGCAAATCAGTCCTTACATTCTCAGTCCCAATCATTCTTGGAGCGTTGTTTCCAGACGTCGATACAGCATTCGGGCGTCACCGAAAAACGCTACATAATCTCCCCGTTCTGATGCTGTTTATGTCATTTCCACCGGTATTTGGAAATCTTCAGTTTGTATGGATTGGTGTTGCAACACATTATTTGCTTGATGTTGTCGGGTCAAAACGTGGAATTGCACTTTTTTACCCGCTCTCGGCGACTGAATATGATATACCAACAGGCGTTGCGACGAGCAGTCGCTGGACCACGGGCGTAACGCTCGCTGTGACTATTGGTGAACTCATTGTATTATTTATTATCCATACCTATATTATCGCCCTCGACTCTGCGCCGACTGTAATCAACGAGACCCTTATCGATACATCATTGTCTCAAGTGCTGTTGCTATGTCTGAATATCCTGTAACTCGGATAGCGATATACAATATACTGATATTCTCAAGAAGACAATACATAGTTGACTCTCTCAGTTCCTCTCACACCCGTGAGGATCGATAAAGTATTACACGAACACAGATTGGTACGAAATACAGCTCTATCATCCTAACTGCATGTGTGCGCTATTGCCCGGTCACCTTCAGCTGAGCAGTATGTATGTTTCTGACAGTAGTATCATCGTGTCGATTCAGTATTCGGCAACATCATCATACTGCCCATCATAAGCGATATGTCCTGGATGTGTTGGTTCCATTCCTGATAACAATAGTCGATCCAACTTCTTCCATGAGTTTTCATATATAAGATGAGCAAACTCAATAAGTTCATGAGCAGTATACATTAATCCGTGTTCATGATATACTCGGCGTGACACCCCTGATTTGAGTGCCTCTACGAGATCAGCCTCAGAGTCAATCACACAATCGAACGTCGTCCAGACACGACCAACGCTTCGTGGGAGATGTGCATATGAAGATCCAAACGGTTGATGATCGGTCTCATCAATAAGTGATATACCACGGGTGTTTGCCCACCCCGGTGATTTGAAATTGTACACTTCAATTGCATCGATTGCATCAGTATGTGTTTGAATATCTGACTCGCTAAGACTAACATTCATGAATTCTGGATGTGGAATAAGTGTAGCTGCATCTTGTCGCTCAAGAGCATCCAGCGCACCGGTAAGTGAAATAAAATCAGGGATAGGCTCATTAAGACCAACCCCGAGTATGTGACGGCGAGTGTGCCAACTCCCGGTGAAAATCTCTCGAGCAGGAATGACGAGGAGTTCTTCATCTGAAAACTGAGCTGCGCGTGAGCGGATATCATCGAATCGTGTAAAGTGTGGTGCGTACACGAGAATATCAATATCACGTGCCTTTGCACGGGCGACGACCTTATGAGACAACACTTTGACATGAAGGTCGATCCGTGTCGATGCGTCCGTCTCAGTCACGTGGCTTTCTCCGTGTGGTGTGAGCTTAGCAGTTATCATTCAGGATGATTAATATCAAATATAGTATATTCAGTATGGAATCTGATATACAACATGGTCATAACTGTATGTCTTTATTATGTGGATATCTGTCGTCGCTCAGTCTCATATGGCATTTTGATTGACAGTAGCGATACTGACAACAATAAAATTGAAATCCACGTAAGCTACTGCTATTGAGCTGCGTGTTGTATCTTATGCCGAGACGATTCATTCCAAAGAGGTTACGATCAGTTGCAGAAATACTACTGATAGTATTTTAATTAAATAATCTTGTGATTATGGATACTAACCGACGTCAAAGCCAGCAGTACCGTTATCGCTCGTCGCTGTCAAGAACGCGAATCTGGTCTCCACGGACAGTTACAGGAATTGGGACAGTTGCCTCATACAGTTCAACGGTCACCTGATCTTTCGTCTCATCAATTCGTTGGACTTGTGCTTTCTCGCCTTTGAATGGTCCAGCAATCAACTCAACAATATCACCCTCAGCAATTCCTTCGACATCCGGTGTCGGTGAGAGGAAATGCTCAACTTCTGCTATTGTTGACTTCCCGGCTTGACCACCACTTTTTACCAATCCTCGTGCATGTGGGATTTCTTCAAGGACTCGTGAGATGGCTGCATTTGAATCTGATTCGACCATCACATAACTTGTCAACGAATCCGGCGCTAACACGGCGTGTATGTCTGGGTCTTCGCGGGTTGCAATCATATCAGCAACCGTCCGTTCTTGACTTGCAGTCGTCTTTACAGCGAAAATTGACATCTTAAACACCTCCAGGTAGTAGCGTCATCACTGCAAAAATGAGGAATCCAAGAAATCCAACGAATACAATTCCCGCACCAGCAATGAGTCCAATCTGAGAGAATTCATTCCATGAAGGGGTGCTAGCGAGTTTTAGTACCCGTACATAACTGCTCATCTCAACTTTGACGTCCATTCTTACTAAACAAATATCTGACCGAGGGTTTTCTATCTTTCTACAAACGTCACTGAATACAATCACTCATTATAACCGTTCTATGGAGTATATTCTCGGCGTATACTAGAATCAGCTAATGAAACCACTGTATCAGATTAGGCAAACATAAACAGAGTCGACGCTGAACTCTACTCGCTTATATGTGGGTACTTAGTCGATGAAATTAACGTCCTCATCTGGAAATGGAACGTCAGTCTGGGCAGTTGTGTCGGGATTATCTGCATTTGTGTCTGGATTTGAATCTGCATCTGCATTGGCATCGACATTTTCAGGCGTGTTCACACGACCATTACCGTCAGTATCAATACGTACCCCCTCAGCACCAGATTGTGCATTCGGTTGTTTAGCAGTGTCAGACGCACCATATATCTGTGGTGATTCAACACCGGTGACAACAATCATTGTCCGCATTTCTCCATCAAGTTCTTCATCAACAGATGTCCCCCAAATGATTCGCGCATCGGGGTGGATCCTATCATGAATCTCTTCGACAACGCCTTCAGCCTCTTCAATGCTCATATCTGACCCACCGGTGACATTCACGAGTGCTGAGTTCGCGCTTGAAATATCAACATCAAGCAGCGGTGAACGGAGAGCGCTTTTGACTGATTCCTGTGCTTTTAGATCGGCATCGGATTCGCCAAGTCCAATCATCGCAACACCACCGCGTTGCATGACTGTTTTCACATCTGCGAAGTCGAGATTGACAAGTCCTGGCTTTGTAATGAGCTCTGTAATTCCTTTCACAGAACGCATTAGAACCTCATCAGAGACTTTGAACGCCTGTCGTACAGGAAGTTTTCCGACAGCATCCAAGAGCCGGTCATTCGGAACAACGATCACAGTATCAGCAACGTCACGAAGTCGCTCAAGACCTGCCTCGGCATTTGTCCGTCGCACCTCACCCTCAGCAGTGAATGGTGTTGTTACAATGGCAATCGTGAGAGCATTTGACTCACGAGCCGCTTTTGCAACGACCGGCGCTGAACCAGTGCCGGTGCCGCCTCCAAGACCAGCAGTAACAAAGACCATATCTGATCCCTCAATCGAATTGTAAATTTCCTCTTGAGATTCAATTGCTGCTTCTTCACCGACCTGTGGAAGTGATCCTGCACCACGACCTTGGGTTTTCTGTTCACCCATGAGGATCTTTGTATCCGATTCAATCTCAACAAGATGTTGAACATCAGTATTCGCAGCGACAAGGGTTGCTCCTTCGATTCCCTCTTGCTGCATCCGGTCAACGGTGTTTCCTCCGGCCCCCCCACAACCAACAACGGTGATATCGGTCTGGAGATCTTCAAGAACGTCTTGTAATTCCTCATCAGTCATCGTCCCGCTCTGTGAGAGCTCGTCATCGGTTGTACCCGCGTTAGTAGTCGATTCAGATTCGGGCTCGTCCATGACCGCAGCTCCGTCGACGGCATCCCCACCCCCTGTTTTTTCTGCTTCATCTATTGCGTCGTCGACGATAGAGTCCATAATATACCCATTCATACCGAACACAGGTTAATTATCTTTCCCCTTAGCGTCAGACAGACGGCTGACACTAATAGTCAAATTAGTAATAGTTTAATCGATTGGATATGTTAATCTGAGCTAGAGGGTGTCTATCACAAATAAATATGTTCAATGGTAGGTCGGAATATATATCGGAAAGATATGATATGGAATTATTATTATGCCCAACGGAGGTCATGAACTCCAAGGGATATATTTTAAGTAGACGATTGACAACTATGATAGAGCGGAAAAGATCGGAAATGTGACGATCTCTGTCGTATGGACTGCTTCGGGATTGATAGTTCGTCCTGCGACTGTCACCGATTCGCCAGCGGCAAGACGACCGAATGCTGGACCCTCAGGGATATCTAATGTTGCTGCCTTTGCGGGGTCAAAGACTTGACGTGTCCCGCGGAGTGTTCCATCGGTGCGCTCAACATGATCATATTTTGAGTTAAGAATATCTATCAGTTCATGAATAATCGATTCAACCGAGAGCCGATCAGTAATAATAACACGTCCAGTTGGTCTTGTGCCACTCTCTGTCGTTTCAAATGCGAGCGTGTGCTCAGAGAGAATCTGCGTTGTTGTCTCAGCATCGATCCCAGCGGTCGCCTCAATGAGTGCTGTCGGAAATGAGAGTACTGCTGCGTCTATATCAGCCCAATTTACTGTATCTAGCGTATTATTATCCTGATTTCCGGCACCCTCCGTAGCGGTATTACCACCGGTCTCAGTATTAGCTGACCCTTGCACTCGGCTCGTTTCATCTGTGTTTGTGTCCGTGTCTATATCCGTATCTATCTGAGTAATGACAAATTCATCAGATGTCGAAGGGTCATACTCCGTTGCAGAGGCACCGAGACGAAGTCCTGAGGCTATCGGGACGAGCGCACTCTCTACTGCGTCGACCAGTGGGGGAGAAACACCGGTAGTCTCACGAAGCCATGTTTCTTCAACAACGCGGATACCGGTTTTTTTAAGCACACTCGTAAGCTCTGGGCGGTCATCGGCGACGAGTGCAACATCTGCATCTGTTGCGGTTACCGCATGGTCGATGATATCACGGTTAGCTGCTGGTGTACCCATTGAATCAAGTGCCCAATCAGCACCGATATGACCGACAACCCAGTCTGTTTCCCGAATAATACGCTCAAATCGTGGTGCGTAGTGTCCACCACCAAATCCAATCACAGTCCGGTTGGAATTGATATCAGTTGACTCCTGGATATCGGAGAGTTCAAGAATAGCTTGTGCAACCGCACGTGCACCATCGGGATCATTCCATTCCGATTTATTACTTCCAAGCTCAACAAAAAGTGACGGTGCACCTACACTAGTCGGTCCGTGATGTGTACATTCAATCCCAACATTATATCTAGGTGGCGCATGCTGATCAAATGCTTCGGTCAACGTCCACTGTATCATTGGACAAGTTTGTGCGAACGAACCAGGTTCTCCACCATACTCTGCCGGACCAAAGTTACCGGTAAAGTGAGTGGTTAAGAGAGGTCCTGTGTCGCCACTGTGTCGTGAGAGAAATGCAATGACTTGTGGTGTTGTTGAGAATAGACTGGATGCATCCTCAAGATCAAGGTGCCACTCGTCAACGGTCCGCATCTCAAATTCATCATATTGTTTATACTCATTACCATTCGTATCACAGTGGGTTTCCCACTCAACGAGTTCATGAAGTTGGTTACTGATTGTAATAGAGGCGACATCAGCACGGCTCACCACAAGACCAATCACAGTATATATTCGACAACAATGGAGTAAAGTTCGTCGAATGAAAGCAAACTAAATCGATGAGCGAGTTATCAATTTAGACCAACGTTGATTCGCTGAATCACCCATTGTGTGTTGAGACCCACTCGGAATTATGTTAGGGTCAAGATTGGAGCGGACTAGCTTGGAGGTGAGCTGAAATATCGATACAGAAATTGTATTCATACTACCAGCGAAAAAAGAGTTAAGAATGGATGTATACGGATTAATCGGGAATCCAGTCGAACACTCACTGTCACCACCAATGCATGAGGCGGCATATGATGCACTAGGGATTGACGCGCGATACGTAACGTTTGAGCCGACAGAAGATACTCTTAAAACCGCGATCAACGGTGCTACTGCGCTTGATATCACCGGTCTTAATATCACGATTCCATTCAAACAGGATGTAGTTAGTTACGTCAATCCTGGTGATATTGCACGCGAAGTTGGTGCCGTGAATACAATCGAGTTTAATCGCGATGAAACACCACGCGGACACAACACTGATGTCGCAGGTGTCAAACGGGCATTTCAGCATCATGATATTACGATAGCTGGGTGTGATGCTGTCGTCGTTGGAGCTGGAGGCGCTGGGCGGGCTGCTGCGTTTGCGCTCGCTGATGCTGGTGCAGACGTCCATATCGCAAATCGAACTGTCGAGCGTGCTGAGACGGTTGCTGCAGATATTGGTGCGCAAGCAACTGCTGGCGGGCTTGATACACGTGATATGATTTCTGATGCAGATATACTGCTCAATGCAACGAGTGTCGGGATGGAACCAGAAAGTAACAAGACTCCGGTCCCACAGTCGTATTTACATGAAGAATTGGTCGTGCTTGATGCAGTGTATACACCGATTGAAACCCGATTACTTCGTGAAGCGGTCGCAGCAGGCGCAACAACAATTGATGGGGCATGGATGCTTCTGTATCAGGGTGTTGTTGCATTCGAGATCTGGACAGGACGGGATGCACCAGTTCAGAAGATGAACACTGCACTCAGAGCAGAACTTGAAGATATGTGAATATGAATTATTCCGCCTCACTCTTTGCTATATTTCTCAGTGCGGTGAAAGTTCCAGTAGAGGATTCATGATTCTGACTGGATTCATACCACAGTTGCATTCACTGAGAGTAGATGTTATGATTCAAACCCCAAATTAAAGCCTGATAAAATCAATACTTGCAAACCCCATAAGAAGGAATCCGACCTAAAAATACGGAATTCCCATCAGCAGAGGTATATCAACGGCTGAGTGAGGAGGGGACTACTTAATCTCAAGAGCGTACACCGGATTTTACGGCAATTATAATTTTCAATTATTTTAGATTTTATTTAAATAGATACCAAACATATATTCTACATATGAGTATATTTGGATCAATCCTATCCGCAATTCGATCAGTAACTGGCGACAGTGATCCCGACAAGCAGTCAACAGCAGAACCGTCATCACGTGGAACAGTCTCAGTCGAATATGATCCAGCGGATGAAGAGGCAGATTCGACTCTCAACTCTGGGTCTGACTCCGGGATAGACTCACACGAGGAGTCTGTATCGACGTCCGCATCTGGTGATGAAATCATTCCAGAGCCTCAATATGACACTGACTCAGAGTCAGAATCTGAATCAGACCTGAACCCAGATCCATCGACTGAGGCAACAATCAAAGGGGCTGAACTCGATGGTAAGTCACAGACTACCGATGACACTGGGGATACCGATGAAAATCCTGTATCAACGGATACCGATGCATCAGCATCGACAGGGTCACTCATTGAAGATGCGACTGGGAAAGAGCCTGCAGAGGCAGTGGAGACAGCCAATGGTGATGAAAATATAAACCACTCAGACACCGAAGTAGATCAGGAAACGCCGGCTGATACGGTTGGAACCGAAACCGACGCATCGGCATCAACAGCATCACTCATTAATGAAGCAACCGGGAAAGAGCCCGCAGAAGCGGTTGTATCAGCCGAAGCGACTGAACAGGAGAACGATAGTGAAGCTGCGGATGCTGGCAGTAATGTCCAGCAATCAGTGCAGAGTATAACCGGGATCGGTTCGACGTATGCAGAAAGACTCTCACAAGCTGGTGTTGACTCAGTTGCAGATCTTGTTGCCTCGGAACCTACGACACTCGCTGAGACAGCTGATATCGCTGAGACTCGCATTACACGATGGATCGATCAAGTAAACACGGACGGAGAAACGGAGTGAGTCGCGATAGCTCTGGGTCTGATTCTCCAACATACGCACACGTCAACGATGAGCTCGTTCCAATGGCAGATGCCACAGTAAGCATCCGTGATCGGGGGTTTATGTATGGCGATGGTGTCTTCGAGACACTTCGAGCGTATGGTGGTGAGATATTCCGGTGGGACGCACACGCTGACCGACTCGCAGACTCCGCAACAGCAATTAAACTTGATCATGGACTCTCACGAACAACACTCAAGAACCGAATCGATGAAACGCTCGCTGCAAACGGTCTTGATGAGGCGTATGTCAAGCTCTCAATCACACGAGGAGCACAGCCGGGCAAATTAAATCCCGACCCAGTCACTGACCCGACAGTTGTCGTCCAAACCAGTCCATTGTCTCGTGGAGGTGTTAACAGCGACCCAGTATGGGACGGTCCGGCAACGTTACAAACAGTAAAGACACGGCGGATTTCAGACCGTGCGCTTCCTTCACATGCAAAGACGCACAATTATCTCAACGGAATCCTTGCACGAGCAGAATTACGTGTGAGTGACGCCGACGAGGCGGTGATGCTTGATACAGATGGACAACTTGCAGAGGGTGCAACTGGTAATATCTTTTTTATCGACGGAAACGGGCTTTGCACACCGGCTCTTGATGGGTCAGTGCTTCCAGGGATTACTCGATCAACTGTCCTTGAGATTGCTGCTGAGGAAGAAATCCCAGTCAATGAGGGTACGTTTGATATTGATGATTTACGAGAGGCTGAGGAAGCGTTTGTCACAAACACAACGTGGGAAATTCGACCAGTTGACACCGTTGATGGGATTGATATCGGTAGCGGACCACTCACTTCATTACTCCAGCAATCTTTTCAAAAACGCGTCGAGGAACAGTACTACAGTACGGCTGACGAAATGGCAAACAAGAATTGAAAACCTATTAGCTAAAACTCACGTGATTGGTACCGCCAAGTTTGAATTCAATCATATCTTATAGGCGATAGATGGATAATTCATGTCGAATTGCTGCGAGTGATAATATATCGGAAGATGAGACACTCGTGTTTACTGCTTCGGCAGGATTTGACACGACAGAGGGAATTCTGACACGTCTTTCCGATGATACAATTGTTGCGTACACGAACTACTGTCCACATTGGCGTGATGTCCGGCTTGATTCAGGATCAGGGGCACTGATTCGTGATGAAACAGTTGTCTGTCAGAAACACGGAGCAACATTTGAGAAATCGAGCGGACACTGTGATTTTGGACCGTGTGAGGGAGCTGTGTTAGATACCTTTGAAATAACAGTCACCGATGGAGACGTTTATCTCACGGATGATGCATGGGACGAGGCTGAGCAGGGGCTTTCCGGGGACCGTGACCTCTCTTCAGGAAGTCAGATTGGGTTCTGATACTCAATTGACGGAAAGACATCCTCTGTGTAACATCCATGTATCAATCACAGATGCGGACAGAATGGATATAGAATGTTGAAAAAAATAGCGGGAGGTAGATTTGAACTACCGATCTCCGGGTTATGAGCCCGGCGGAATCTCCTGGCTATCCCATCCCGCTAATTAAAAAAAGTTCAGCTATCCTGTTAAGGATTGTGTTTCGGCTGTTGTGTGGTAGTTTGCCCTCGATCTATGATTGTATAACACGCCATGTAAGCAGACTTTCTGCAATATAATTTAATCCGAGTGAACTTGCAATCGCGATTGGAATCGGAATGAGTTGCCAAATGTCAAATCCAGCGATGATTATCGTAATTTCAAGCTGTCGAAGCGCACGAACAATAACAAATTGAACGGCTAAGCCACCACTTCTAACAAGATTTGAGCGGATAAACCGACTGATTGTTGGAAGAACTCCCGGGGAACCAATATCTGCGAAGGTCCATCGTTCATTTACCGCAAACATGACGATGATCGCAATCTCTGCTCCGACAAGTTTGGCATACTCATCAAGTAAATCAAAGATGACGATGAGCGCTGTGGTCGTCATGATATCGAAGACCGCCCCAAGGGCACCGACAGAAACAAATTTGCCGAACCGAATGCGAGAAAAAAGCGCATCGACGATACCGCGACTCCAGTCCATTCTTACCCTGCCTCAATCGAATTTTGATCATTTGTGTCGATATTAACATTCACATCCACCTCAGGATTTATTTTCACAGCAGTTGCTGTTTCACTCAATCTGGTTGGCTCAGATGTGGCAACTGAGTCAATGACCGGTTGCGATGATGTTTCGATTGATGCAAGAAGTTGGTGAACTGGATTATGAGCGAGGACTCGTGTACGATGTCGGGCTGTAACAAGCGCACGACCAAGTCGAAGTGCTGTCCGCAAGGGTGAAACAGTGGATCCAGGCTGATCTTTCCAGCAGACGGGAACCTCAGCAATATGATAACCAAGCCCGCTGCTGATTGCAAGCAACTCGATGTCCCAAGCAAATCCAGTGGCATATATGTGCGAACGAACTGCCTGCCATGCATCTGTCGTTATCGCCTTTGCACCGCATTGATAATCGTATAGTTGCTCATCAAGAAACCGACGGGCAAGCCATGCGAAACCATCGCCAAGATATCTTCGACCAAGTGTCTGATGTGCGGCAACGTCAGCCGATGGATGCCGCCGTGAGCCCGCCGCAACATCGGCGTCATCGTTAATAATAGCTCCTAAAACAGTCTCAAAAGATGACGCCGGTGTGCTGCCATCTGCATCCACAAATGCGAGTACGTCAATAGTTGAGGCGGGAGGCGATGTTGTCATATTGATTGTCACATTTGTGCTTTCACCGGACCCCGAGTCAATATCCATCCTCTCGCTCATATCGCTACTGTTCGTAATTGTGGTTGTTGTTGAACTCGCCGTTGTATTTGTGCACGCACATAGCCGTTCGAATCCAGCAGTAATTGCTGCCCCTTTGCCTCGACGGGTGTCAGCAATTGCAATTTCAACAGATGCAGTAAATATCACATTCGAAAGTCGTGAATAAAGTTGATTGAGTAATGATGAAGATGGATCATCAAGCTCAATCCGGAGGACGGCTGGTGATGGTGTCACCTGTGAATCGAGCTGTTGAAGATATGAGGTGAGACGTTCGGGATCAGGCTGATAAGCCGGGATGACAATCCCGATAGAGCGAGTCATCATGTGCAATATCCCCGGTGATGTAAAAAAGAACCCGTTCTCCAAACGAAAGCAGAATAAAAGACAATAATCACTCAAACTGGCTATCAAAATTAAATATAGTAATCGAAATTATGAGTGTGGACAGGAGAGATTTTAGCTGGAAAGGCGATCGTCAATGAGTTAGGATGTGTTGGTCTCCCCGTATCAGATGAAATATGAATGCCAAAGATAGATAGAAACACAAAAATGCAATACTGTTTGACATCTGACGACTGATTGAGTATACGTTAGGCGAAGGTGTTGATTAGGACAAATGATATTCAAGATAACATCAATCACTGATATGCAACCACACTATCCATCCCACAGCTGATGGAGTATTTCATCATTGCACGATGGCTCATCGTCTATGCGGTATTATTCGTTTTGGGACTCCCGATTGCTGCTCGATTGTTCCCAGCGACGAGGAGTCGCGGCGCTGGACTCGCAATTCCGATAGCATTGTTACTGATAAGTCTTCCAGCATACTGGATTGGTCAGCTCCCTGGCGGATGGGGACTCCCAGCACTGGTTGCTGGCATTGTACTGCTTAGCATACTTGCCGGACTTGCTGCAATTGACCTAACCGAATTTCGCAAACGACGGGCACAGATGCAGATACAATTTATTCAAACACTACATCCGAATCGGTGGGCTGTCTATGATACTGTACTCGTTTTCATACTCTCATTTGCATTTATCATCCTCATTCGAGCGTTTGATCCAGCTGTAATTCCAGTTGGTGGCGAGAAGTTCCTTGATTTTGGATTATTGAAGACGCTATCACGGTCATCATCGCTTCCGCCGAGTGACTTCTGGTTCGCTGGGGAACCAGTGAAATATTATTATGGTGGTCATTTGACGACGACACTTCTTGCATGGCTAACTGAGACACCGCCTCGGTTCGCATATAACATTGCACTTGCAGGATACTACGCAACAGTTGTGACAGCCGCCTTCGAAATTAGTGGCACAATCGCGGAAACAAACGGGCATGCACGTCGAGTCGCCGGGACGGCAGGGGCTTTTTTCGTTGGAATTGCCGGAAACTTGCTGACGCCCGCTCGAGTTGTGGTTGCTGCACTGCCACAGTCATTAGAACAGCAGGTTGTAGGGGTCATCGCACAACAGACAGATGATTCAATACAGAATATTGATACTGCATTACAGTCGTTCAGCTATTGGGATGCCTCTCGCATTATTGATGGAACAATAAATGAATTTCCACTTTTTGCATGGCTAAACGGCGATTTACATGCCCATATGCTGAGTACACAAACACTCTTACTTGCGGTTGGGCTTGGATACGCGTATTATCGAACACCGGAGTCTCAACGACGGCGGAGACAAGCACTCGTGTTCGGAGCTATACCACTCACTGCCGCATGGCAGGCAGTCCAGAATACATGGAGTTTTCCGAGTGTCATTGCAGTTGGTGGTCTCGCTATTCTTATCACACCCGCTCAGCCAGTAACACTATTCCCTTGGTATCAAAAACTACGGAGAGGCATAGTCGAAATAACGGATACAGCGGTTAATTCTTACGTCGGTCAAATATACCAGGAGAGCACTCGAATTGGGTGGACTATTGGAATTACGATCGTTAGTGGTGGTATCGCAGCAGGGTTTGCAGCACCGTTTCTTTTTGATACAGCAGCCGGGAGTGGACAGCGTTCTATTGAGCTTCTTGAACCGGCGATGCGAAGCAGCATCGCAGGACTGTTTCTTGTCCACGGTGCATTTGTCGTCGGAATCGGTGGATATCTCTATACACGAATAGTCGATGAGGTAGCTACTGATTCTCGGAGTAGAACACGTGTATTCGCTGGTGTGATTCTGGCAGTGGTAGTGTTCACTGGGCTTATTTGGTTACTAGAGTTGCCAGTGGTAATTATTACACTGCCGGTGCTCATTGCGGCGTGGATTGGTGCGCGGGTAACGCGGACAGTTGGATACGAAGCAGTGTTGATAATTGGTGGTGCAGGGTTGATCACGCTGGTTGAGATCATCTATCTTAACGAGCAAGCCGGTCCGGGTCGTATGAACACAGTATTTAAAACATATGCACAGGTGTGGGTACTGTGGGCAACAGCGATGGGCGTTGCAATCCCAGGGTTGCGTCAGCGAAATACAGTATTGTCAAACTCATCAACGTCAACGGTAGAGCAATCATCAGCCAAATCAGACATATCGGCAGCGACAACACAGACAGATTCGCCGATATCACGTTCGATCAATTCACTAAGATCATTAAATCGGATTATAATTAGCATCGTAATTGCGTGTCTTATTATCAGCACAAGTATGTATGGGATGCTTGCAGTCGGGGGGCACATCGCTGCGGGTCCACCGCCAGGTGGACCAACGCTTGATGCAACTGAATTCGTTGATCGGGCACATCCAAGTGAAGCAGAGGCAATTAATTGGGTTGATACCCGTCGCGGACAGCCAATATTACTGGAAGCGCCTGGAACAACGCGATATCATGATGACTCGCGATCACGAGCAACATATAGTTGGAATGCCAACCCAGCTGCAAGCCTCACGGGTGTACCAACTGTCGCCGGGTGGAGTCATGAAGTTGGATACCGTGGACGGGCTGTTTACCGCGATCGTGTCGCCGATGTCGACTCAATGTATACCGCAAACGCATCCACTCGGATTGCACTATTCAATAAATACAATATTACCTATATTTGGGTCGGACCGAGCGAACACGCCCGGTATGATGATATATCGTTCACAATGAATTGTGTGTCTGTCGCACATCGCTCGGGGAATGTCACTATTTATGCTGTTGACCAATCAGAGATTTCGTCTTGACGTGTCATGTGTCTGGTTCAGAAAGTACAGTAATCGCTTCTGCATCAACAGCAACGACATCAAGAAAGTGTGGGACGTATTGTCGCTTCTCAAACGTCTCGCGTTCGTCCTCAGTGCCGACAGTGCACCACAGTTGTGGTCTACTAGGTCCATGATAATCCCCTTGTTTATCAATCGCAAAACAAACAACTTCCTCACCGTCAACTTTGAGTTCTGCCCCGCGGTGAATACCCAGATTTCCCCGAATAATGAGTTTCTTCATATTCTCTCGTTAGCAAACTCAGGGCTTAACGGCTTCGGAGATAATCCAATCGCACCGGCTCAGAGCGAACCAAACGGGTTTTAACTGGTGATAGCATTCTAAAGATAAGGTAGATACTTATGGAAATGCCACGCCGATTCAACACATATTGTCCACATTGTGATACTCATCATGAACATGAAGTTGAGAAGGTTCGAACAGGTCGTTCGACTGGTATGAAATGGAATGCACGACAGACGCGTCGTGGAAAATCAACAATTGGAAATGCCGGAAAGTTCTCAAAGGTTCCTGGTGGCGATAAACCAACAAAAAAGACACATTTGAAATATATCTGCTCAGACTGTGGAAAAGCGCATATGAGAGAAGGATGGCGTGCTGGTCGTCTACGATTTCAGGAGTAAGCAATGGCAGGAAATTTCTATCAACTGCAGTGTCCAGACTGCAACAATGAGCAAGTTATCTTTGGAAAGGCATCAACCGTTGTCAACTGTGCCGTGTGTGGGACAACGCTCGCAACACCGACAGGTGGTGACGCCGAATTCAATGGCGAAGTGATTGAGACCGTTGAACGGCGCTCGGCTGAAAACGCAATTGCGCGTGTAGATGATGGCGCCGCTGACGCAGATTCATAATTTTTCTTAAACCGTATCCAATCAAGTAAACGGTTGTAACGGAAGATAGACACGAAAACGAATACAAATAAACGCCTAGACATCTATATTTAGATATGAAGTATACTGGATGGCCTGAGTCTGGGGAACTTGTCGTCGGGGAAGTCGATGAGATTGCAGATTTCGGTGTCTTTGTTGATCTTGAAGAGTATGCGGACAAACGTGGGCTCTGTCATATTAGCGAAGTCGCAAGCGGATGGATCAAAAATGTCCGTGATCATGTACGTGAAGGGCAGACGGTCGTTGCAAAAGTACTTGAGGTTGATGAGAGTGCACAACAGATTGATCTCTCTGTAAAAGATGTCAATGATCATCAGCGTAAAGAAACAATCCAGGAGTGGAAAAACGAGCAAAAAGCCGATAACTGGATGGAAATTGCGTTCGGTGAGGATATCGATGATGAACGATACACTGCTGTTGCAAACGCGTTGCTTGCTGAATTTGAAAGTCTATATACAAGCTTCGAGCAGGCAGCGATCCACGGAACTGAAGCATTAGACGGCGTTGAACTCGATAATGAGGAGATTGCTGCAATTGTTGAGACTGCACGTCAAAATGTCTCTGTTCCGTACGTGACAGTCACTGGCTACGTTGATCTTGAATGTCCAGTTGGTAATGGAGTTGATGAGGTGCAATCTGCACTTCAAGCTGCAGAGGGTGACTCACAGACCGTTGGCGATGAGATTGACCTAGACGTTACTTATGTTGGGGCGCCAGAATACCGAATTCGCGTTGAAGCTCCGGATTATAAGACAGCGGAGGGTGCGCTTGAGGAGGCTGCTGGTCGCGCACAGACTGCACTTACCGATGGTGGAACTACAGAATATCATCGTGAACGACGCTCTGATGAGGAGTAGATAACGTACCCTAGCCGTAAGGGATACCTAGCTGAAGTACCCTGGATATATATTTTTTAAACTGCATCCAATGACCATAGGTAACATACATACTGATTATTCAGTATCATAAGGAGAGTATAATAGATGAAATCTGATATTAACGTATGCACACGTTGGAAAGAAAATCACGAACAACCGGTGTATACGCTCGCTGATAACTGTCCGAGATGTGACGCATCAACAGAAAATACTGCACCAGCGCCATTTGACCCAACAGACGCACATGGTGAGTACCGACGCGCTCTTAAACAGCGCGTCCGCCAGTGAGGACATGGAGGATATTGAGATTGAGACAGTCGGGGACGCAATGCTTCGCGACCCAGTGCTTGTCGAGGGGTTACCAGGCGTGGGTCATGTTGGGAAACTCGCTGTTGAACATCTGATTGAAGAGTTTGACTCAGAGGAACTCACCCGAGTGTACGCTGATGAATTTCCACCGCAGGTAACCGTTGATGATAATGGTATCACAGAATTAGCTCATGCATCGTTCTATGCTGTGTCCGCCGATGGACAGGACCTTCTTATTCTGACGGGAGATCATCAAGCGCAATCGCATGGTGGTCATTATCATCTTACTGATACCTTCTTAGATATTGCTGAAGATATGGGTGTTAAGTCGGTATATGCACTTGGAGGTGTCCCGACGGGTGAACTCGTTGAAGAGCCGGACGTGCTCGGAGCGGTTGCCACTGACGCTGGAATTGACCCGTTGGATGACGCTGGTGTTGAGTTTCGTGAGGGTGAACCAGCAGGCGGTATTATTGGTGTTAGCGGGTTATTACTCGGGTTAGGTGAGCGACGTGGACTATCAGCAGCATGCTTGATGGGCGAGACAAGTGGGTACTTAGTTGACCCAACAAGCGCACAAGCTGTCTTGGAGGTACTCGAAACCGTTGTTGGATTTGAAGTTGGATATGAGTCTCTTGAAGAGCGCGCGGAGGAGATGAAAGAGGTCGTCGAAAAGATACAACAAATGCAAGGACAGCAACAGGGAATGCCGGCTGATGATGACCTTCGCTACATTGGATAGTCAGTTTCCTGAACCCGACTGTCGATTCGTGACGATTTGCCAGTAATAATTAATATTGTCGCGTCACGAACTGATATATACTATACTTTATTGCTACGGACAGAAGACTAGCGGGCAGTATATTTGCTCTGATACCATGAACTCGTGTGAAGATGGAGTCAAATCAGCTTCGAGAGGCGTTTATCCGCTCAGATGCGTCACCGTCAGGTAAGTGGTGGATTGATATCCCAGTAGGACTCTCAGTTGGCGATGATGATACATATGCAACTGCTGATGCCGTCTGTCTCACCTCACGGTCACAGGAGCTACCAGAAGTATACCCAGATCACACTGGAACAGCATACGCATTTAATCGAGATGATGAGCGTGTTGGTGTTAATAAATCCGATATGTTCGATGCATTGCGCGAGCGCGACCATTTTGCCGAGGAGACAGTCATGATTGTTGGCTTTGAATCAGGAACATCATCTATCGGGACTGTTGGTGAACTGCTTGCCTATCGTGAGTTGCTTTCCGCAGATTGGGATTGGACGATTGATGAAGTGTTGCTGGTAAGCGATACAGATAGTGATCACGTTAGTTATGTGTGTGGTGAACTTTCGATTCGGGCAATGCGAGTAACTGAGTGATTATTCAAATAGATCCAATCGGCGGGGCTTCTTTATAGCCGTAAGCACACGGACACACCGGAGAATTGCTAACATCGCAGTAGGAGTTGATTACGCTGCGCCGTCTTGTAGTTCAACAGCAGGTCTGTGGATGCCAGCCGCGAGCACCCCATGAGATGACATATCGATCATGACATTCCGGTGTTCGAGACTCCCATGTACTCATATCGAGAGAGAGCTAAACGAGTAGTTACGGTTCAAGAATATCAGTATCCTCTATCTCCGGAATTGTGATTGTTCCATCAAGTGTGATAACAGCATGACCACCGACACGGACACGGCGTTGAGTCGGCGGGGTATCGGACCCATCTTCTTGCTGTTCGGATTGAAGTAACTGTGTGCGGATATATCCTGGACGGTCACAGAAGTGTCCCTGCTCACACCGTATGGTTGACGGAAATGCATCAAATGCATTGAATGTATCAAGATATGCTGTACACGCACCGGCAGCGGTCCCAGTGACAGGATCCTCGGTAATACCAAGCGTTGGAACAAACGCACGAGCATGGAGTGTTGATCCTGATTCAAGTGTATCGAAACTGAATATGTATACGCCAGCAGCGTCATACGACCTTGCAAGTGTATCAATAGCCGCAGCGTCCGGGTTCACATTACTAATATGCTCGAGGAAATTGACCGGAATCATAATAAATGGGAGACCGGTCGAAGCAACAGCGATTGGAAGATCATCGCCGATATCACGGAGCGCGGCGTCATCAATGCCAAGTGCATCAGCAGCATCATTGTACCCAAGAGGAATCGGATTAACAGTTGGTGATTGCTGTACCATCCAAACGGTCCCATCATCATCAATTGTAATTTCGATCACGCCGACATTTGTCTCAATAGTGTGTGTGCCAGCAGCAATTTCGTCGGTCGAATCGAGATATGCATGTGCAGCGATTGTGGCATGACCACAGAGGTCTACTTCTGATGTGGGTGAGAAATATCGAAGCTGCCTCTCAGCAACTGCTGATTCGGTGATAAATGCAGTCTCACTGGCACTAAGCTCAGCCGCAATTGCCTGCTGTTGAGTATCACTCAGCCCGTCGGCATCTGGAATGACCCCAGCAGGATTGCCCGCATGTGAGTCGGTGCTAAATGCATCAACAAGAAGCGCACGACATGAATCCATTCTAATTAGTAGTCAAATTGAATGGTCAAAAAACGCAGTGTTCGAGATAGTCAATTGAACTACCCAGACCTACTCGCTCACTTCACTGTGTTCCATTCGCTGCTTGAGGACGAAGACCCAGCCTGTAAGCATTACATCGGATCAAATTTGTCGAGAAATCCGTTATCAATATACACGAGACCGTCCACGTGCCGATATGAGCAACCTGCCAGATCAATTCAACTGCACAATTACAAATTGGGGGTACATCTATGATCTATGTCGTGACGTGAGTGACCAAATCCGGGCTGATGCATTTGACCCTGATGTCGTTGTTGCACTTGCTCGCGGAGGGTGGTTTGCTGGACGATGTCTCTGTGATTTTCTTGGGCTTGATGATTTGACGAGTTTGAAAATGGAACATTATGTTGGAACTGCACAGACGACAGACAAACCAGAGATTAGATATCCAATGCCTGAAGGAAGTGTTGCAGGGAAAGATGTACTTATTATTGATGACATCGCTGATACGGGTGGGTCGATTGAGCGGGCACATGAGTACGTTAACAATCGAGACCCCGACAATGTGCGAACAGCCACATTACAGCTACTCCAGACAAGTTCATTTGAGCCGGATTTTATTGGCGAGCAACTTGATACGTGGACGTGGATTGTATATCCGTGGAACTTTATCGAAGATATGACTGATCTCCTTGCTGGCGTCATGAAAAAGACCGATGCAGAGACATTCACAATCCCAGACCTTCGGGAAGGACTCAAAGAGTATCATTCGGTCGAGCGAATCGGAATGGAGATTGCACAGCCTGATCGAATGAGGGAAGTCCTTGACGAGATGCAACGTCGTGGATATGTCGAAGCAGTTGGGAAAACTAAAACTAGCGCAGACGGATCAATAGACGAGAATACTGCGCTGTCACAGCCGACTTGGCGAATGCTTGAAACCGATGAGGTTGGAGTATGACCAGCAGCTAACGTGGTTTCACTTATTTCTGTCTTCGCAACGGCAATTTTACCAATCGTCAGTGTTGGGGGTGTTGGATACTTGCTTGGACGGTGGCGATCAATCGATACAGCCGCACTTAATACTGTTATTGTTTACATTCTTGCACCTGCACTTGTTTTCTACAGCCTTGCAACAACAACGCTAGCTCAATCAACACTTCTTCGAACAGGTGTTGCGGTTATTGTCTACCACCTTCTTGTAATAGGTGTCGCTGCCGGAATCGGACGGACACTCAATAAGAGCGAAACAGCAGTTGCAGCACTCATGCTAATAGCTGCGTTTCCAAATTCCGGAAATTATGGAATTCCTGTCTCAAACTTTGCCTTCGGTTCGACAGGACGAGCAACAGCGGCTATATATCTCTCCGTGCAGGGCGTTCTTCTCTACACACTCGGTGTATACATTGCATCGCGTGGTGGGAGAAGTAATCGTCTTGCAGGGATTAAACGCGTGTTTACTGTTCCACTTGTGTATGCAGTCGTTGTTGCGCTGCTCGCGCGAGGACTACAAGTTGTGCCTGCAGCAGACACGACTGTGATGGTAACAATAAAGTTGGTCGGTGATGCGTCGATTCCGTTGATGTTATTAGTTGTTGGAATTCGATTAGCACAGACAGATATCGGATCAACGCTGTCAGCCGTTGGACTTGGCGTTGGATTGAAGATGGTCATTGCTCCGATTATTGGATTTGGTGTTGCGGTTATGATCGGGTTCAATGACCCGGTTGTTGCAAAGACATTTGTTCTTGAATCTGCGATGCCATCAGCAATTACGCCAATAATTCTTGTTGCTGAGTTTGGCTCTGGCGATGTCGCTGGAGTTCCAGTAGCAGAGTTTGTCTCGGCCGCAGTTTTCGTCTCAACAGTTGTTTCTATACCGATATTGACAGTTGTTATTGCAATTCTGAAATCTGGAGTTGTCCTTTGATATAGGATCCAATGTCTTGAGATATCAAGAACAGACCTACGTGTTCAGATGGGCTAGCTCCACTCATCATTGTCAACGTGAGTTATTCAATATATATCACTGTGGAGTTTATATCAATACTACTATAAATACCAATAATGGCTTGCTGATAGCGGAGTAATGGGCGTATATGACCATGATTGGATTCATAGGTGGAAGCGGGATCTATCAATCGCTCGGATTAAAAAATACACGCACAGTAGACGTCGAAACACCATTCGGCGAGCCAGCAGCACCACTGACTGTCGGTGAAGTCGATGAAACAGGTCGTGAGATTGTGTTTCTTCCACGACATGGAACGTCGCATGAATACTCACCGACGACGGTTCCATACCGCGCAAATATATTTGCACTGAAACAAGCAGGTGTGACCCATGTAATTGCCTCAAATGCTGTGGGAAGCCTTCGAGAGGAAATCTCACCCCGGATGCTTGTCATTCCTGATCAAATCTATGATCGAACAAAACATCGCACAGCGACGTTTTTCACTGATGGAATTGTGGCACATCAACAGTTCGCCACTCCATATTGCACAGAGCTTCGGTCAATTATCGCTGATGCAGGAATGAAAAGCACTGCTGAGGATGTCGATATTGTCAACGATGGAACGTATGTCTGTATTGAGGGACCACAATTTTCAACACGTGCAGAGAGCGCATTTTATCGATCACAAGGATGGGATATCATTGGAATGACAACAATTCCGGAAGCGAAACTGGCTCGTGAAGCTGAACTTGCGTATGCGACAATTGCTGGCGTGACCGACTACGATGTCTGGAAAGAAGATACTGAAGTCACACTTGAGGAAGTGTTATCGAATGCTGAACGAAATCAAAAAGCAATCAAATCAGTTCTCACAGCAACTATTGATGCGATTCCAGCTAAACACACATGTGCCTGTCATAGCTCGCTCGCAGGAACAATCAATACATCAAAAGCAGCTATTCCTGAATCAACGCTTGAGGATCTCGATCCACTTATTGGTGAGTATATGAGTGAAGATACTACTAATGCCGAAAAAACAGATTAATTCATATTTGACTAGTTCCGATAATTGATTCTGTTGGCTCTTTACTGAATTGCCGCATTGCACAGTCGTCATGACTATACGAAAGTGGTGAACAACCTCGGGGGCAAGCCCCGAGGCTTCTTATTCCCACAGATTAGTAGGTAAAAGGTTATTATAAAATGGATCAAAAAATACTTATATAAAACAAAATCAATCGTCGTCTGCAACAGCTGTTAGGGACGATTCGGCGTTCACATTCGGTGTCTGTATCCAGAGATCATCAAATAGGTCAGTTTGTTCAAGAACAACCTTGTCACGATGTGAGAGAAACAACAACGCAAGATACGTTGTCACAGGTGTTGACGCAATATCAGCAACCTCAGCGTATAACACCTCAATACGGCCCTTTTCGTACTGCTCTGTTAGCGCTGAATACACCGTTTCGATCTCTGTTTCAATATCTTCACCATGTGCAGTATCGGTGACATCGGCAGCTGTAGGTTCTGCTGCAGCACGAAAGTTATCCGCTGTATGGTAATCAAGTGTTTGTGTTCCGCGTTGATATCCTGACGGGGAGTCTGAGGTATCATATTCTCGACATCGTTTCCACCATGATTCTCGCTCAGCCTCACGAAGTTCCCGAACAAGTTCATCAAGTGTTTCTGGCGATCCACGGGCCTTTTTCCGCTCTAATCGTCGGTCCATTTCAGCCTCAAGGGCGTTTACCGGATCAACAGCAGGGCTCGAATCAGAGTCCGAATTTGATTCCGAGTCACCTGTCATGGGAGCTATATCTGCACTTTGAAGTTCATCCATCGGTCTGGTCCCTGTCTCAAGTGCAACTTCCCACGGTTCAGGCTCAGGTGGATCATCCGTCGAGTCATCGGATTCAATAAGTGCTTCACTCTTCATACGGAGGAGAACCGCTGCATAAAATAACGCTCGCCCGGACGTACGAAGATCCGTTTTATCAAGTCGGTCAAGAAACGCGTCGGTTGCATCAACAACATCAATCTCCCAAGGGTCAATTTCGCCTTCCTCAGCCAATTGAACGAGAACTTCAACAGGCTCAGTTGTGTCTGGGTCCTTAGGAGCTTCCTGATCAGGGTGAGACTGCGTATGATCTGTACCTGTATGTTTTGATTTCTCAGAATGAGAGTCCGATTTCATATTAGTCATCCGCGGGCGCCTCCGGTGACCCATCGTCGCCTTCTAACTGAATCCCGGTTACAGCACTAATATTATTTCCTTGCATCGTTACACCAATGGCACGCTCAGAGCGTTCAAGCAAGGCTGAACGATGTGAAACAACGACGAACTGTGCATCTGCGGCAAGATCATCAACCATCTCTCCAACACGCTCAGCGTTTGCAGCATCAAGGAAAGCATCAATCTCATCGAGTGCATAAAATGGTGCTGGATTATGTCGTTGAATTGCGAATATAAATGCAAGTGCTGTGAGTGACTTTTCACCACCAGACATGGCGTTTAGCCGCTGAATTGGCTTATCTCCTGGTTGAGCTTTCATAGTTAATCCATCATCAAAGGGATCATCTTGATTCTCAAGATGGAGTTCACCGGTGCCATCCGAAAGCCGCTCAAAAATCTCAGTGAAGTTCTGATTGATTGCGGTGAATGAATTCATGAATGTCTCGCGTTTTTCTGACTCAAATCGATTAATTCGTTCCTCAATTGCCTCGCGTTCCTCAACAAGGATATCACGCCGTGAGATTAACTCATCAACTTCTGATTCAACATCATCGTACTCATCAATCGCGAGCATATTCACGGGTTCAAGTGAATCCATCTTCTCACTGAGACGATCAATGTTATTCTCAACTGTATCATAATCTGGGATCTCCGCAGAATCGTATGCTCCGACTTCACCCTCAAGTTCGTCTATTTCCCACTCAAGCCGGTCGATTGCATTGCGAAGTGATGATAGTTTCGCCGACAAGTTATCAACAGTATCACGCGCCGACTCACGCCGGATTTTCGCGGCATCGACTGCTGCCTGGAGATCAGAACGATCAGATTTCAACGAGACAAGTTCATCTTCAAGTTCATCAACAGCTGCACGCTTCTCTTCAAGTGTTGTGTTGTGTGTCTCAATATCTTCCTGAGCAGTTGTAATCGCATCCTGTGCATCCGCTTTCTTTGTCTGTGCTATCTCTATTTGCTCGTTAAGTTCATCAACTGCTTCGTTTGCGTACTGTCGTTCTAACTCAAGTTCGTTCTGACGGGCGTCAAGATCATTAATCTGAGATTCTGCATCATCAATTGCTGTCCGTAGCTCATCCGCCTCAGCAGTAAGTTCAGGAACTGGTGATTCCTCAAGTTCCTTCTCAATCGTTTTTATTTCCTCTTCTGTTGTTGTAATTTCATCGCTGAGACGATTGATTTCATCATCGACTGACTGCATTGTCTCATCAGTTTCTGCACGCTCCTCGCGAAGACTGGCAACGCGACTTTCAGCCTGTTCAATCTCTGTTTTCGTTTCCTCAATCTCTGTTTCAGTAGTGTCAATTCTAGATTTAAGTTCGCGAACACGCTCGCGGGCACTCGCTGCCCGCTCGCGAGCGTCTGATATATCTTCGTCGACAGTGCGAATCTTTGATTGATACTCCTGACGCTGGTCTTCGAGTACTTCGATCTCCTCTGCCAGTCGCTCTAATCGACCACCACCAGAGGTTGAAAATGAATATCGTGATCCACCACCGGACCCACCTGTCATCGCCCCGGAACGCTCGACAAGATCGCCATCAAGCGTAACCATTCGATATTCACCCATGAGTCCGCGGGCTGTCTCCATTGTCTCGACAATGAGCGTCGACCCGAGAACGTATGAAAAAATTGGCGTATATGTGTCATCGTAACTGACCAGATTCTGTGCAAAATCAATCACGCCTTGACGATCTGGCTGTTGTGGAAGCCCACGGTCATCCATTTTTGTAATCGGGAGAAATGTAGCACGACCAGCGTTTCGAGATTTTAGATAATCAATACAGTCAGAGCCAATCGTATCTGTATCAACGACAACATGTGCAAGCCGTCCGCCTGCGGCTGTTTCACATGCAGTCGCATACTGTTTCTCAACAGAGCCAAGTTGTCCAACAGTACCGTGAACGCCGGTACGGTCAGCATTTAGAATCGTTGTAACCGCGCGGGGCCATGATGTATCATTATCTTCGCTTGCATGTCCCTCAAGGGTTGCATATTCGGATTGCTTCGATTGAATGTTCGACCGAATTGTATCAAGTTCGCCTTTCAGCTTTGATCGTTTATTTTGAAGCTCTGAAACGGCATCCTTAATGGTTGATTCATTCTTTTCGGCGATATCAACTTCCGAGTAAAGATCAGACTGCGTTGCTTGCAATGTCGGAAGTTCTTCACGGAGTGTCGTTAGTTGTTCTTTCGCATCAGCAATGTCACTTGCTCGTCGTCGTGTTTCATCGAGTAGTCGGTCTTTCCGACGCTGAGCATCGCTTTGTTTCGTCTTCAGTTCGTTGAGTCGATCGGTTGCTTCTTCAAGTTCGCGTTTTTGCTCATCGTATGCAGCATCAACATTTTCAATTTTGGTTTCAACACCGGCAAGATCATTTTCAAGCGATTCGATTTCTGTGGTAATTGATGCTTTTTCAACTTTTATTGAGCGTATTTCTGTATTAAGCTCCTCAATTTGTTCTTGCTTTCTATCAAGTTGGACGAAAGCGTCTCGCCGGGTACTTTCTGCGTCTGTAATTCGTTCTTCTGCTATCTCAATGTCGTTTTGACGTCGTCCAATCGCACCTTTTATTTCTTCAATCTCAGATTTGAGAGCAAGTTGTTCATCTTCACCTTTGCGTTCAATTTCTGCTGTAAGTGCATCGAGCTCAGCAGTGAGCCGAGAGACATGTTGATTGCGCTGGGAGAGCGTCTCCTCTGCCTCTGTTAGATCAGCACTGACTTCATCAGCTTTCTCAGCCGTTTCACTCCGATCTGTGCGTTTTGATTCAAGTTCTGCTGCTTTGAGATAATTTTCATACTCGTCGCGCTCATCACGAAGTGATTGGTATTTGAGCGCGGTCTCACGTTCATCCTCAAGTTGTGTAAGCCGCGTCTGTTTTTCCTCAATACGGAGATCTGCTTCCTCAATTCGATCTTCAACAGCAGCAAGCTCCTCAAATGCATCATCGCGTTTTGCATCAAATTCAGCAACCCCAGCTATCTCATCAATAATACTTCGGCGCTGCTGTGGCGTCATATTGATAATTTCAGTAACATCGCCTTGCATGACCACATTATATCCCTCGGGAGTAATACCAGCCTGTGCAATGAGATCCTGAATATCAGATAGATTACATGATCGACCGTTGAGGTAGTAGTATGAATAGTAGTTCGTTTCAGTCTGCTTAATACGACGCTTAACACGGATCTCATCAACATCTCCTATCGATTCGCTGCCAGCAGCATTGACGATCTGTGTGCGATTAATCGTCCCTGCACTATTATCAAGAACAACTGTGACTGTTGCCTCAAGTGGACTACCTGATGAGTTGGGTCCGCCTGTGTCTGTGTCAGCGTGTCCGGGATTGTATATAAGATCAGTCAGCTTCTCGGCGCGAATACCACGAGTCCGAGCGAGGCCAAGCGCAAAGAGGACAGCATCAATAATATTTGATTTTCCAGACCCATTCGGTCCAGTAACGACGGTGAAATCCTCATAGAATGGAATCTCTGTTGTACGACCAAAGCTCTTGAAATTATCAAGAACGAGTTTTTTAATATGCATATAATGAGAAAAATGAGTATATAATTACGAGAAGCATCGTAGCGATGAATATTTCATATCCATTTCATAATTCGACACCGGGCACAGTTATATAATATCGCGTGTCTGATTGCCGTTCTGGGAATATTACTATGCAATAATGATATCCGAATCACCCGCAGACTCACCGTCATTTCCGTCAGTATCAGCCGCTGTGTTGCTCTTTGCTTCATTTTGGGACGTTTCCTGAGATGATGCATCTGCTGTGGTCCTAGTTTCAGCCTGTTGTGGTTGCACAGATTCGTCCGCTCCAGCATCGGATTCTGATTCATGACCAATCGAACGGCTCCCGGCTGAAAGATCAATCTCGGTGTTATTTTCAATCAGACGTAGCCGTTCTTTCGTCTCAACAAGCTCTTCAGTCAATCCATTTACAGCCGCCTGTAGCTCCGTAACTTGTGACTCTAGTTCTTCTAGCCGATTACTCATGCTACTATCACTCGTGTCGGGATATATAAACGTATGTCAGACATTTCAACGTACTTTGATATATTCACGTGCAGTATGATTAGCATTTGAGAGTAACTAGGCCAATGCGTGTGATACTCTAATATTAACTAATCGCATTATGTGTAATAAATATATAATGACGACACAGGTCGGGGGAGTTCCATCAAAACGAGGTTCATATTATTATCGACCATGTCGACAAGGATACTGAGTTGAATTGGGCACTGCACCTGCATTAATTGCCTTTAAAATATCATAACTCAATTATGCTGTTCTACAGTATTAGTGTGAATAGCTTCGGTTTTATGCACATATAATAACTGCAATAATAACATTGCTCAGGTTGAGTTGGCGTCAATCACCTCAGAAATAATTTCCAGGCTACTTGTCTCGCAATCTATAGATAATTCGTCCCGTTAGTCTTTAGCCATACTGTGTTGAATAAAGTATAATGACTGCGAAAGCGCTCGTTCAGCGCGATTTTACTGCTGTTATTGGATTAGAAGTTCATGTTCAACTTGAGACTGATACGAAGATTTTCTGTGGTTGTTCGACCCGGAGTAATACTACCGAGCCGAACACGCGAACATGTCCTGTCTGTCTTGGATTACCAGGTGCATTGCCAGTATTAAACGAGGCTGCCGTTAAATCAGCAGTGAAGGTCGGGAAAGCTCTCAATGCAGATATTGCAGAAGAAACACAGTTTCATCGAAAGAACTACTATTATCCTGATCTTACGAAAAATTTCCAGATTTCACAATATGATGCTCCGATTTGCGCTGATGGACAACTCTCAATAACAGTCGAAGGTGACCGCCGAGAGGTTGCTATCCGGCGAGCACATCTTGAGGAAGATCCGGGTAGTCTTACTCATCAAGGCGGGAATATTGATACCGCTGAATACACACTCGTCGATTACAATCGAGCAGGAACACCACTGATGGAAATTGTCACCGAACCAGACTTTCGAAGTCCAGCAGAAACACGAGCATTTCTTAGTAAACTTGAAGAAGTCTTAGAGTATTTGGGGATTTTTGACCCAACAGAAGATGGATCCCTTCGGGTCGATGCAAACATTTCATTGATTCCCACTGAAGAGGTCGATGATGGATCAATTACCCCATCAGCACTTGAGTCGGCAAATCGAACAGAAGTAAAGAATATTTCAAGTCATAAAGGCGCTGAAAAAGCACTCGCATATGAAGTAACGCGGCAGCGAAATGCTGTCGAACGAGGGCGAGCAATTGAGCAAGAGACACGGCATTGGGATGAAAGTCGTGGAATCACTGTCTCAATGCGTTCCAAAGAGGCAGAGAAAGACTACCGATACTTCCCAGAGTCTGACCTTCCGCCATTGGCAGTTGCTGATTGGAAAGATACAGTCTCAATCCCAGAACTCCCTGATGCCCGTCGCGAGCGGTTTCGTGAGGAATATGCGTTAGACACTGAATCTGCCGCAAAGCTCACATCAACGAAAGCCGTTGCAGATTTCTTTGAGAATGTCGCCGAGCAATTTGATCCCGCATTAGCAGCAACATGGGTGGCTGATAATCTCCTTGGTGAACTCAATTATCGTGACATGTCGGTTTCGGATATCGACGATCGGTTTGAAGAGTTTACGTATCTAATCGAATTAGTCGATACCGGAGATATTACCACAAAAAATGCAGAAGAGGTCGTTCTTCGGCGGATGCTTGATGAGGAACTCACACCTGAGGCAGTAATCGAGTCTGAGGGACTTGGTAGAGTAGACGAAGATGCGGTCGTCACAGCGGTCACTGATGCGCTTGATGAAAATCCTGACGCCATTGAGGACTATCATGCTGGCGAGAATGGTGCGGTTAATTTCCTTGTCGGACAAGTAATGCAAAAAACAGGTGGCAGTGCTGATCCAAGTGATGTGAATACATTACTTCGTGAGCGGCTTGAAGAGTGATATTGTCAACAGTTATTGAAAGTCATACAATCCTGTAGTTTTGAGAATAGGGTTGTCGTCCGTCGATTTAGCCGCCTTTTCCGTACAGAGTATCAAGCCGACTGCCTCAGGGTGAATTCACGAAAGGTTTAGGCTATCGTTTATCGTACTTTTTTGTATTACGATGAGCCAGGGGCCAGAACTCATTATCACCGAGAAGGATAACGCTGCACGGCGGATTGCTGATATTCTAAGTGGGGGGTCAGCAACAGCAGATCGTAAACAAGGCGTTAATGTTTATCAGTGGGGTGGAAAGCGTTGCATCGGTCTGTCCGGACATGTCGTTGCTGTTGATTTCCCACAAGAATATAGCGATTGGCGGGATGTTGAACCCGTTGAGCTCATTGATGCACCGATTGAAAAAAATCCAACAAAGCAGAATATCGTTAGCATGTTGAAAACACTCGCTCGACGGGCACGTCGTGTCATCATTGCGACTGACTACGATCGAGAGGGTGAATTGATTGGAAAAGAAGCATATGAGCTTGCTCGTGGAGTGAATGAGTCGACTCCAATCGATCGTGTCCGGTTTTCATCAATCACCGAAGAATCAGTCACGAAAGCCTTCGAAGACCCAGACGAGCTAGATTTCAACCTTGCAGCAGCAGGTGAGGCTCGACAGATAATTGATCTCATGTGGGGAGCCGCATTAACACGGTATCTATCCCTCTCAGCGGGGCAGCTTGGCAATGACTTCATTTCTGTCGGTCGGGTTCAAGGACCAACGCTGAAATTGATTGTTGATCGTGAACGCGACATTCAGGCATTTGATCCTGACGACTATTGGGAATTATTTGTTAATCTCACATCAGCGGACCAGCCGGTTGAGACAGACACAGATGATGCGATAACAGGGTTTGAGGCGCAGTATTTCTACCACGCAGATGATGGGACTGAAGCCGAACGAATTACTGAAGAATCAACCGCGGCGGAAGTGTTCGAAACACTAGAATCAGTTTCTGTTGTCGACGTTGAGTCGGTGAAACGGCGGACACGAGTCGATGACCCGCCAGCGCCGTTTAATACAACGCAGTTTATTAGTGCAGCGGGGTCGATCGGATATGCTGCACAGCGGGCGATGGATATTGCAGAGGAATTGTATACAGCAGGATATATCACATATCCGCGAACAGACAACACTGTTTATCCGGATGATCTTGATCCTGAAGAGCTGGTAGCGGCGCTCACAAATGGAGCTCAATTCGGAGCGGACGCGGATCATGTTCTTGAACAAGAAGTCTTGTCGCCAACAACCGGTGATGAGGAGACAACTGATCATCCACCAATCCATCCGACCGACGAACTGCCTCGTCCGTCAGAGCTGGGTGATGATGAGTGGGAAGTGTATGAGCTCGTCGTCAGACATTTCCTTGCAACTGTATCCAACTCAGCAACATGGGAACACCTGCGTGTTGTTGTGACCGCAGGTGACAGTCATTCACTGAAATCAAATGGACGACGGTTACTGGATCCAGGGTATCACGCAGTGTATCCATACTCAAGCGCAACTGAGTCACTTGTGCCAGATGTAGAAGAGGGTGAAACACTTCAGTTAACTGATGAAAGAATGGAGGCAAAGCAAACTCAACCGCCGCGACGGTATGGTCAGTCTCGACTCATCGAGACAATGGAATCAATGGGTATTGGAACAAAATCAAGTCGACACAACGTCATCGAAAAGCTATATAATCGGGAATATATCGAAAGCGACCCACCACGACCGACACAACTCGCACATGCTGTTGTTGAGGCTGCTGAAGAGTTTGCAGGGTTAATTGTTAGTGAGGAAATGACAGCTCAGTTAGAGACAGATATGCAGGCAATCGCAGAGGGTGAAGAGACACTTGAGTCAGTGACTTCTGAATCACGTGCGATGCTCACAGACGTCTTTGAGGGGTTAATCGACACAAATGCCGACATTGGTGATCACCTCCGGAAATCGATGAAGGCAGATAAGACGCTTGGACCATGTCCTGATTGTGGAGGCGATCTTCTTACCCGGAAAAGTCAGGGAGGGTCACACTTCATCGGATGTGATAGTTATCCTGATTGTGAGTATACACTGCCGTTACCATCGACTGGAAAGCCACATATTCTTGAAACGACCTGTGACGAGCACAAACTCAACGAGATAAAGATGCTCGCTGGGAAACGTAGTTTTGTTCATGGCTGTCCACTATGTGAGGCTGAAGCAGCAGATGAGCAAGCTGATCGTGTGATTGGCGCATGCCCAGAGTGCGGCGTACATGCTGATGGTGAGCTCGCTATCAAACAGCTGCGGTCTGGGTCACGACTTGTCGGGTGCACCCGATATCCAGACTGTGAGTATTCATTACCTCTTCCACGGCAGGGGGAGATTCACGTCGCAGATGAAATATGTGATGAACACGAGTTACCTGCATTACAGATTATTGAAGAAAACGACACAACACAGAGCGATACGGAGGAAGATACTGAGGATGGTGCTTGGGAACTTGGCTGTCCAATCTGTAATTATCGGGAGTATCAATCTAATCAAGCCGACAGTTCAACGCTTGAGAGCGTTCACGGGATCGGTGAAAAGACAGCTGAAAAGCTGAAAGATGCTGGCGTTGATACTGTTGATGCACTCAAATCAGCAGAGCCAGATACGCTTGCCAACCGCGTCGATGGTGTGAGTGTGGATCGACTACGAAAATGGCAATCAGCCGCAGACTGACCGGCACTCGGTGGCTGGGTGATGAGTCTTGATGTGAATAGATATTGAGGTTAGTAACTGAGATTGGTAGTCAAAAACGAATGTGCATATACGATTGAATGCGGTTGGAATCTATTATCAGATATGCACTGCTAGCGGTGTGAACGCTTCAAAAAAGACACTAATACTAATATATCAGTGTATTAGACCAACTATAGATGAAGACAGCTATAGTAGGTTATTTTAGATTAGGTCGTGCGTGACCGATTAGTCGCGAATGAGATTTGCTGCGCGTGGTCCCTTGTCGGACTGCTCAATCTCAAACTCAACTTCCTGTCCTTCCTCGAGGTCTGGACCGCCGACATCTTCCATGTGAAAGAAAACATCATCGTCCGCATCCTCAGTCGAAATGAAACCGTAACCGCCTGTATCGTTGAAAAAATCAACCTTACCTTCTGCCATTGTAAACGTATGTACGGTGATACGCCTAATAATACTTCCGAGGGTCGTGATACCATGGAGGTATATACACCTCATATGTATTAATATCAAATCAACATCAGCGTACAGTGTCGATACTCAAATAACGAGCCAGCGGGTTAATAATTCGAGAAATCAATAATATGGATGATCTCCCGTCAAACCGCCTAAGATAGACATTGAATTCCTGAATAACGAGTCTCTTGATTTTTTACTGAACATTTTGCTAGTCATCTATTGCTTACGGTTTAGGAAATGACATGCGAATAGGGTTGAATAAAGACAGTTCACTACCGTTTTCCGCGTCATTTTTATCTATGCCCCGGGAGAGGTATCTGCAATGAATGGGCCTTGGACAGAATGGGATCATATACTTAAAGTGGACCCAGATAAACCGCTCGTCGAGGGTGAAACATTCGAAGATGTGTGTCAGACAGGAACTGATGCGATTGAAATTGGCGGCACGCTCGACATCACAACAGAAAAAATGCAAGAAGTAGTCAACGCATGCTCGCGATATGATATGCCGCTGTATCAAGAGCCGTCAAATCCAGCGGTCGTCGTCGAATCAGATGCACTCGATGGGTACCTTGTGCCAACAGTATTTAACGCCGAGTCGGCGTTCTGGGTAGCCGGAGCGCACAAAGAGTGGGTTCGAATTGACGGTCCACTCGATTGGGAGCGAACAGCAACAGAAGCATATATTGTCTTGAACCCTGAGGCGTCTGTTGCTGAAGTAACTAAAGCAAATACTGACCAGACGGCAGACGATGTTGCCGCGTTTGCAACCGTCGCTGAGCGGTTATTTGGTCAGGAGATTATCTATATTGAGTATTCCGGAACATTTGGCGACCCCGAAAAAGTCGCAGCAGCAGCCGCAGCAGTTGATGAGTCAACATTATTTTATGGCGGCGGAATTGGTAGTTATGACGCTGCATATGAGATGGGTGCCCATGCTGATACAATAGTTGTCGGGGATTTACTCCATGACGAGGGGGTTGATGCTGTCAGCGAAACTGTTGCTGGTGTCAAAGATGTACACAAAGATACTGAGACCTGAATCGCCTCGGGGTCAAGCCCCGACTCCGAGGCTTCCTGTTTCTACGACGCGTTTGCGGACACACAAGTGGTGTCCGCAGGGAGCGCAGTCTCCACGGGCGTATCTTCGGGTCATCCCAGCCCTCACTCAACAAAGCCGCGTTGTAGGACATTCATCGCCGCGTTCAACTCACAATCACACTCAAACCCACAGCTCGGACACGAATGTTCCCTGACCCAGATGGGTTTCGCCGTCTCGACACCGCACGATGCACACTCTTTGGTTGTCCCGCGTGGTTCAATTTGAACGACGTGACAGTCGTACAGATCACCTTTATGTTCAACTCGAGGAGTGTGATGAACTGAACTGACGCCATGCCGCAGTCTGCTTGTTCCGAGCGTTATGCGACTGCTCTAACATCCCATCCCCTTCACGAACACAGCGTCGGACTTGCGGACGAGCCACGTCGTAGTCTTGTGTTGGTAGTCCAACACTTTTCGCTTGATGTGACGCTTGACCGTTGCCACCTCCCGACGTTGTTTCTCGTAGTTGTTCGACCCTTCTGTTTCCGTGAGAGCTTGCGGTGCTCGTGCTGGAGTCGTTCGGACTCGTCTTCAAGATCAAGCCAGTCCACGGTCTTGCCATCCGATGTGTGACTGTAATTCAAGATACCGAGGTCAATACCGACGCTATTGCCCGTGTCCAGTAAGTCCACGTGGACGTGGGGTTCCTCGGTCAGGTCGGCGTCGTCGGTTTCGAGAGCGAGCGAGACGAACCACTCGCCGGTCGGTTTCTTCTTTACGGTGAGTTCCTTGGGAGCTGCTTCGTCGGGGATCTCGCGATGGTGGCGGATCGGGATATCTCCGATTGTCGAGAGCCAGAGTGTAGTGTCGCGTGTCGGCCACTCGGAGTTGTGTGTTTGAGTTCGAAGCCAGACTGCGAATACGTCAGACTCTGGAACTCCCGCAGTGACTTCGACTTCCAGTTGAGCTTGCGTCGGGTTTGCTTCTGCTCGGAGAGTCAGAGTCCAGTGAGATTCTGGTAGAACCGTGTGATGGTCCGGTTCAGAGCTTTCGAGTGGACCCCTGCCTCTGAGAAGACAGGAACAGGAACGGGATAGCCGTCTTTCCAGTCGGAAAGTCGGGAGTGGTGGTGGTTGTACGTAGAGCCGATGTCGGCGGCGTCCACGTTGTCGTTGTCGTTGTCGTTGTCGTACTCGTACAGGGTGTAGTTGTACGCTTGGCGATGAACGTCGATATGAGAGTCCAGTTCAGCCACTAGCTCTTGTGTCGGGTATGCAGGGTAACGGTGACTACTACATCGCTGTCTATTAATCAGAGATATGTTGATGTAATGGTTTGCAGTATGGGTTGTCGGATTCAACCCGGGGTCAAGCCCCGGGGCATTCTCCTTGTACTCTATAAACTACATCAAAATCGAAATTCAATATCGTCGGTGACAAGCCCCGAACCACTCGCCTCGTAATCCGTAAACTCTGTCAGTACATGAGGGATCTCAGCACGTGACCCTGGGGGGACTTCATACTGGTAATCGTAGTAGTACGAGCAGTTACGGAGGATAGAGGAGAAAGCCCTGTCCTTCAGGGCGGGGAGGAAGTCAAGAATCGACTATTTTTAAGAATAGGACCTAGAACGACAATGTATGCAGGATAGAACGCTTACAGCTGAGGTTACCCCCGATGACGAGGTCACGATTGCCGGGTGGGTTCATGAAATCCGCGATCTGGGGGGGATTGCCTTCTTGATTCTCCGTGATCGAAGCGGGAAGATTCAAGTTAAGTTTGAAAAAGATGAGATGGATGACAAGATTGTCCAGACAGGGCTTGACGTCCCTCGAGAAAGTGTAATCAGCATCACTGGTATAGCCGATGAAGAACCGCGGGCACCAACTGATGTTGAGATTGTGCCAACGGCACTTGAGGTTCTCGCTTCTGCTGATACCGAACTACCGCTTGACCCATCAGGAAAGGTTGATGCTGATATTTCAACTCGACTTGATAATCGGACTCTTGACTTGCGAAAAGAGGAGGTAAAAGCCATATTCCAGATTCGCTCTGAAGTGCTTCGTGCGATTCGCGGTGCGTTCCGTGATCTTGGATGCACGGAAATCAATACGCCGAAGATTGTTGCAACTGGGACTGAAGGTGGAACTGAGCTATTCCCAATTACATACTTCGGCGAAGAAGCATTCATGAATCAGTCACCGCAGTTGTTCAAGCAGCTAATGATTGGATCAGGGCTTGAACGTGTCTTTGAGGTTGGACCAATTTTTCGTGCCGAGGAACACAATACACCTCGACATCTCAATGAGGCAACATCAATTGACTTCGAGTCAGCGTTCATTAATCATACGGAAGCAATGGATGCGTGTGAGTATGTTGTCACAGCCGCTTATGAAGGAGTTGCTGAAAACTGTGTAAGCGAATTAGAGACGCTTGGACTCATCGATGAATTTGATGCTCCTGATGAGGCATTCCCGCGAATTACATATCAAGAAGCGATTGAACGAATTAATGCGACGGGTAAGCTTGATGAGCAATTACTCTGGGGTGATGATCTTCCAACTGATGGTGAACGAGCGCTCGGCGCAGACGTCGGCACACATTATTTCATCACTGACTGGCCATCTGAAATTAAGCCATTTTATATCAAAGATCATGATGATGATGAAACACTCTCAACAGGATTTGATATGATGCATCCACAAATGGAGCTTGTCTCCGGTGGACAGCGTGAACACCGATATGAACACCTTGTTAAGGGGTTTGAACAGCAAGGTCTTGATCCTGAGCAGTTCAACTATTACACCAAGATGTTCAAATACGGAATGCCACCGCATGCAGGATGGGGGCTCGGTGGTGAGCGGCTTGTAATGACGATGCTTGGGCTTGAAAACATCCGTGAGGCGGTTATCTTCCCAAGAGACCGACAACGACTGAGCCCGTAGATGACAGCTACTCGCGAAGCGACAGTGTTCGTCCCAGGGCATATTACTGGGTTCTTTACCGCACATCACACAGATGACCCTGTCACGACTGGGTCGCGAGGAGCTGGTCTCACCATATCAACTGGCGTCGAACTACAGGTATGTCGTGGACAAACAGTTAATCCAGGGGTTAGACTCAATGGTGAGTCGATATCTATCGAAGCTGTTGATACGATAATCGAAATGCTTGATTTAGATGACATCTGCGTTAATGCACAGACAGCATTACCACTCGGTGCTGGATTCGGTGTCTCAGGTGCAATGACACTTGGTGTTGCGTTTGGAGGCAATATTATCGCAAATGAAATGAACACGCGAGTAGAGAGCGAACTCGTTACAGCTGCTCACTGCGCAGAGGTGCGTGCAGGAACCGGACTTGGAGATGTTGTTGCGCAGGCTCGAGGAGGATTTCCAATCCGGGTGGAGCCGGGAGCACCACATGTCGGGCAGCTCGATGGGATTACGGCTACACCACGGGTGGAATACTGTTCGTTCGGAACGGTCTCAACAGAATCTGTTCTAAATGGCGATACAGATGCACTAACGACCGCAGGCGAGCAGGCGCTGGACACGCTTCAATCAACGCCAACGGCAAGTCAGTTCATGACACTCGCACATCAATTTAGTGTCGATGCGGAGTTGTTGACGCCTGAAGTGCAAGCAGTGATTTCAGATGTCCAAACAGCAGGTGGTGATGCGGCAATGGCTATGCTTGGAAACACTGTTTTTGCTTTTGATGATGATCTCTCTACTGCAGGCTATGATCCAGTAGTTTGTCAGACTCACAGCGGCGGGGTAAGTATACAACAACAGGAACGCAATCGGACCGATGATCAGTGCAATCCACAGTCAGTCGAACACTCTTAATCGCGACGCGACTGAAGACACAGAAATTACGCCACTGAACATCAATTTTCACAAAGGTGTTTACACCAGCTGAAGATGTGACAAGTCTCACATATCACAGCTTAGAACTAATCCAGTTGGACTCGCACTGACTGGTTATTTGACGAGATTGGTGAATTTGACCTTCTCATCCCTCCGAGATTTACTCATATTGAATTGTAAGAGATAATCTAAACCAACCTATTTTTACTTCGGGTCAATTACAGGCGCTATATGATAACTGGCGTGAGAGTGAATCGGCAATATCGTATGACCGCTAGTATCACTCAGGTGATGATACGGTAGTTATGAATGATTCTTCATCGACGGAAAGTCCGGGGAAACAAGGTGATACCGATATGCCACAGAGTCATCCGCGATATCAATCACTCATAACCCGGCATCGAATCGAAGAAGGTGTTAACGCTGGAATTACGAGCACACAGGGTCTCATTGCAGAGGGTCGCGGTGAGGCATTTGACTATTTACTCGGTGAAAGGACGATCGCGTCCGCAGATGAGGCTGCACGAGCGGCGGCGGCGTTACTTCTTGATGCGGAACATCCTGTTATTTCAGTGAATGGGAATGTTGCTGCGCTTGTTCCGGAAGCAATTGTCGAGCTTGCTAAGATGGTTAACGCAGATATCGAGGTGAATTTATTTAATCGGACAGAGGAGCGCATGAAAGCGATTGCCGATCATCTCCACGACCACGGCGCAGAAACGGTCAGGGGATTGAAAGCTGATGGTCAAATTCCGGGTCTTGATCATGAGCGTGCGACTGTTGATTCGGATGGAATTGGTGCTGCAGATGTTGTGTTAGTGCCGCTTGAAGATGGTGATCGAGCCGCTGCACTTGACGCGGTCGGAAAGCACGAGATTGTCATTGATCTTAATCCACTCTCACGGTCAGCAGTTGCTGCAACAGTCCCGATTATCGACAATGTGCTTCGAGCAGTCCCAAATATCACTGCACACGCAGTAGAACTAAAACAGGCTAATAATATTGCTCTCACAGCGGTTGTTGATAGATTTGACCCGGACGAGGCGCGTGAGCGTGCAGAAAAAGAAATACGGCGTGGTGAACTAGAGTAACTGTAATCGATTATTTCTGAGATAATGATCTATATCAGGCGGATAACATGCAATGATAAAGCAAGAATCCCATCTTAGATATACTCATCGAGTGATTTCCTGTCTAATGACTATTGTTCTCTAATGCGGACTCAGTCGTCAGCAACGGCGGCAGTCGTATTACCCTGCAGCGCGTCTGGTAGATTCGCTGGCAGACGGTCGCGGTTATGTGGGGTACTAAAGTCAATGTCAGGACCCGTCGGGACAAGTCGTTTTGGATTCACATCATCGTGACTGACATAATAATGCCGCATTATGTGATCAATATTTACTGTTGATTCAATCCCAGGAAGTTGATATATCTCTTTGGTATAATTCCATAGATTTGGATATTCATGGATTGCACGACGATTACATTTGAAGTGGGTATGATAGACATGATCAAATCTAATTAGCGTCACAAACATCGCAAGATCGGCTTCGGTAAGCATGTTGCCGGCAAGGAACCGCTGGTCTTCAAGCACTTCTTCCCAGTGATCAAGCGCGTCAAATACGTCTTCAACAGCAGCATTATATGCTTCTTGTGTATCCGCGAATCCAGCGCGATAAACGCCGTTATTAATTGGGTCATATATCTCATCAATAACCCGATCTACTTCCTCGCGGTAGCCTTCTGGCCACAACGCAACGTCATTCGATCCATCAAACGCTGTATTGAGCATCCGCATGATCTCACGAGACTCGTTATTCACAATGGTTTGTGTTTGACGATCCCACAGCACAGGGACAGTAACACGACCTGTGAATTCAGGGTCTGCACGAGTATAGATATCGCGAAGATACTCCGCATCATACAGTGGATCTGGATACGCTGTAGAGAACTCCCACCCGTCTTCATATCGCTCGGGTTCAACGACTGAAAGAGAAATATCATCTTCAAGATCACATAGTTGACGTGTCATTGCGACACGATGAGCCCACGGACATGCCCGAGATATATATACATGATATCGTCCTGACTCAGCAGGGAATTTAGCGTCTGAGTCAGAGCTTATCTCATCGCGGAATGATGTCTCTTGTCTATCGAATTCGCCATCATCATTCGTCGTTTGATACGCATCGGTCCGCCATTCACCGTCAACGATCATATTCATAGATAATCACCAATGGATGCTGAATGTGTCATTATATACTATTTGACCTGGATGGACCTAAATCGTTCGTCTTGGTATCTATACGACGGATATTCTTTTTTGAGAGCACATATAGAGTGTAGTTTCGAATGATTTTAGTAGTTAGTAATATCACTAGGTGATATGTCGTTTGATGAATTCGCAGACGTCAGTGAAGCACAAGTCACACGAGCGATCGCCAAAGACTGGGGTAGTGAATTTATTGATCGCGTTGACACAGAGGTAATTATCGTTGGGGGAGGACCATCAGGGCTTGTCACGGCTAAGGAACTCGCCGAGCGCGGTGTTGATGTAACAATCGTTGAGAAGAATAATTATCTCGGTGGTGGGTTCTGGCTCGGCGGATTCTTGATGAACAAAGTTACTGTTCGAGACCCTGCACAGTCAGTACTTGATGAACTTGATGTTCCATACGAGAAGTCAGATGAGGCGTCTGGATTGTACGTTGCTGATGGTCCACATGCCTGCTCAGCACTCATTAAAGCAGCCTGCGATGCCGGCGCGAAGGTGCAGAATATGACCGAGTTCACAGATGTAGTCACGCGTGAGAATCATCGCGTCGGTGGGATTGTCCTCAACTGGACACCTGTGCATGCTCTGCCGCGTGAGCTTACCTGTGTTGACCCCGTTGCTGTTGAATCTGACCTTGTTGTTGATTCGACCGGTCACGATGCTGTTGTGATTTCAAAACTCTCAGAGCGTGGTGTATTGAATGCACCAGGAATTGAACATGCAAATGAGCATAATACTGGAATGGACAATACTGCCGAGGATGAATACGGTGCCCCTGGACATGACTCACCAGGTCATGACTCAATGTGGGTAAGTCGATCTGAGGATCAAGTTGTCGAACACACTGGTGTTGTTCATCCCGGCGTCGTTGCTACCGGAATGGCTGTTGCAACTGTTGAAGGACTGCCACGAATGGGACCAACATTCGGTGCGATGTTACTCTCAGGAAAGCGCGGTGCCCAAGCATGTCTTGATGAGCTTGGTCGCGACACAACGCCGGTTGATTTCACCCCTGCAGCACCTGCAGACGACTAACTAATCGGTCATACCCTGATTTCAATTGAACCAGGGACGGTCGTCCATATTTATACTGACCCGTTAGTCGGTTCATAAGCACGTGAGTTTTGAAACTGTTTTCAGTTATAGTTTCGATATGTCAAATAGGCGAATATCTAAAGTCAGAGTTTGGCTATGATATGAAAAGAATTCGTGAGGGGCGTCTTTATCCGCGCGTCTTTGGTACAAGAAGTTCTTGGACAATCTCGATAATCGTGTCAGTATCTGACGCTAGAATATATATAACCGGCTCAATCCCGTATCCGCCTGTTTGATAGCAAGCAACGGGCTGTGCCTCAGCTTCAGTCTCACTGATAGTGATATTATTACTTGCCATCGATGAAAATGCGGTTTGGATTGGATCACCGGCGGCATCGGGATCAAATTCAACTGTATCATACCCTGCATTAGAGAGCTGTTCAATTATATCTACATCATAGTAGATATTGATTGCACTATTAAATTCAAATCCATTCGCTCGAGCGGTGAGTAGTACAGATGCAACATGTTCGCTGACGCCAAACTCTGGATCTCCTGGGACGGTCGTGTTACCTTTGACATCAAATATTCGCCCAGGCACACCTGCAACATCATCGACAGTGGTTGCATCTGGAAGACATGCAACAAGGTTTGAGCCTACATTCGGAATGAACTCAGCAAATCCGGTGGTATTCGTCAGCCGACGAAGTGCACGCCGAAGCGATGAGCGAATTTGTTCGCTCGTCCGAAGACCACCCTCCGGATCATGGATCCTGGAGTATCCATCGTGCTCCGCAACTTCAGGCATGGACTCCTCATGTAGTCGAGTGATAACTCCGCCAGCCTCGAGTCGTCGAATTAGCACTTCAGATTCGATGAGGGCTTGAACACGTGACATATCTCCTGCTGTGAGTCCTGTCCCAATCTGGTTGACAAGCGCTTTGACATCCTCGTCGGTTACAACGACATCACGACGACTGATATCGCCGTGAGCATACTTTGAGACCGCGCTTTGGCTGATACCAAGTGCTTCAGCAACCTCATGTTGGGTAAACCCACGATTGCGAAGATCTTCTGCCAGCATTGAACGAAACGTCGGAAGGAATTCCTCAACGACTATTTCCTCGATGAATTTCATGTTATATTGATTCCTCAGGTTGTATTTTGATTATGTTGGTGTGCTGTATCATCTGTTTGGTCGAACTCTGGATCCTCACCGATTCGTGATGCTTGTGGTCCGGTTTGGTTTTGATACTTTGAATCACGTGCAGCGCCATATGGACGAGCAGATGACTGTGTAAGTTCTGTGAACACAAGTTGTGAAACACGCATACCAGGTGTGAGTGCAACAGGTGCTGTTCCAAGGTTCGATAGTTCAAGTGTAATCTGCCCACAGTATCCTGGGTCAACGACACCGGCTGTTGCGTGGATTACGACTGCAAGTCGACCAAGAGATGACCGACCTTCTACAGTCGCAAGAAGATCTGGAGGAATGTCGACTCGCTCCTTTGTCGTCCCAAGGACAAAGTCGCCTGGATGGAGAATAAACTCGTCACCTTCTGGGATGATTGTCTCAGAGACATACTCAGAGACTTCTTCTTGGCGGTTTGGGTGAATACATGAAATGTTTGTTCGCTGAAATTCAAGAAATTCCTCACCAAGACGAAGGTCGATACTTGCGGGTTGGACCTGCATGTCAAGATCATCAATCGGTTCCACAACGAGTTCTCCCGTCTCAAGACGAGCGAGGATATCATCATCAGATAGAATCATATCAGAGCCACCGAGAGGAAGTTATCGAGATTATCTTCAGAAAGATTCAAATAATCCTGCACATCTGAGATACATGACGGAGATATTCTACAGTCAATGACAGAGTATACTGACATCAACTCAGGTTTAGATACCATTTTGTGTTGTCTCATGTGCTTTTGACGATAGCACATCTGAGTATTAGTGTGTTCGATCGCTTCGCTAAACTCAAGTTGTAATATCATATCTCTTTGTTCAGTAGGTCCTGATTTAATCCTTTGTCTAGGCACCGTTGGATACTGGTTTTTATCCATATTGTTCAAGCGTCAGGATAGTCTGAAGACTTGAGTTAATTTTTGATTGGGTATACCGATCGGTCAAATTGATAACTGGCTTATGGGATCTGATTCGAGCAGCAACCGATATGTGCACGTGGGGTTGACGCGTATGTATGAAACAAGCCATTGTTGCCCGTGCTGATCTGGGAATGGGAAAGGGAAAGCTTGCTGCACAGGTCGCACACGCATCCCTGTCTGCTGTTGAGGACACTAGCTCAAAATCAAAAAAGCAGTGGAAAGGTGGCGGTCAAAAGAAGATTGTACTCAAAGCCAATAGTGAAAAGCAATTGTTTCGATTAGCAGATGAGGCTGAGCGTGATGGAATTTCAAACGCCGTGATTCGTGACGCAGGACATACACAACTCGAACCGGGCACAGTGACGTGTCTTGCAGTTGGACCAGGCAGTGAGGAAAACATCGATCGCATAACAGGCGATCTCAGTTTATATTAATTACATGCAAGTATTGACACAGAACCGATTATCATGATGTATCTATAACAACAGCATGTAGTTGAGCTGATAGTCGTCAGTAAAATACATGATCACTAGAACAGATGGATGATGATCATGAATATGGTTCTATTTGATCAGGTGATTGATTTTATATCTGATCACAGCAGAACATGACACGAGAATTTCCGAATGTATCGACGAATGCTATGTTTCAGCTGTTTCATGTCGTCAGTCCTAGTCTCAGTCTCACTTAGTCTCGGTATTGAGACAGGAAGCACTCTATATGACCAGCATCAATCGGAGCGACCTTGCTGATTGAGTCATAATCATGTTCTACTTGCGATGCGCACTGCTCCCTCTCGCGAACAGACAGTCGGAATTGAGTATTATTATAGTGACACTGATGGGACAGATGGACAACTTCGTGTTCGCCCAGCAGATTTTCAAGTACAAGAGCTTGAAACGGTTGATCCAGAGTCAGTTGATAGTCCCACTGGCGATTATCCACATGTATTACTTCGGGTAACACTTTCTGAGTGGGATACGAATGATTTCGCACAACGATTATCAAATGATCTTGAAATTAGTCGGGAGCGGATTTCGTGGGCAGGCACAAAGGATAAGCACGCAATCACGACACAGTTGTTTTCGGTCGCTCGAATAGATCCGGAAAATAACGCACTTTTCTCAATCCCAAATGCCGACGTAGAGGTCATTGGGCGGATTGGACGGTCACTTCAGTTTGGAGATCTTGGGGGAAACGGGTTTGAGATCCACGTCCGGAATGCGACAGACACCACTGTTGTTGATGCGATAACTGCTGAGTTGCACACGCATGCTATGGACAGTAATCACAGCCAGGGTGAGGAGAATCGAGACCCGTTGTCCAGGGGAGCTGATGAAGTGAGCATCACAGTCCCGAATTATTTTGGTCATCAGCGATTTGGTAGTCATCGGTCAATCACACATCGGGTTGGTCGAGCGGTCGTTCGTGGTGCATGGCGAGAGGCGGTATTACAATACGTTGCTAACTCTTTTGAGAGTGAGCCTAAAGCAACACAGCGAGCTCGTGAATTTGTTGATGAGCAAGCTGGAAGTGCCAACCCAGATTGGGAGGAAGCGATTGAGCGAATGCCGGGGGCACTTCGATTTGAGCGGTCAATGCTGCACCGATTAAATGCAGCCGATGCCAGCATAGAGAGCGATGCCGAAACATGGCGTCATGCACTCATGGCAGTCCCAGAGAATCTTCAACAACTCTTCATTAATGCAGCACAATCAGATCTATTTAATCGAATCATTAGCGAACGAATACGACAGGATATCCCGATTCATCGGCCCGTTGTCGGTGATATTGTCTGTTTTCAAGATCAGAATTCACCGACAGGAGTGAAACGAGCTGACCCAACACGAACACAACTCGCGACAGAACGTCGTGTTGATATTATGCGACAGCATTGCGAGCGTGGACGGGCATTCGTCACGGCACCGTTAATTGGAACGAAAACCGATCTGGCGAGTAACACACCAGGAGAGATCGAAGAAAATGTCCTGGCAGAATATGATATCACTCCAGCCGATTTTGATCGTCCAGGAGCTTTCAATTCAACAGGAACACGTCGCGCTATGGCTCTCCAGACGGACATATCTACGAAGATTGGAGTTGATCGTGCCGGTGAAGATTATGACGATATCGAAAACTATCTGTTAGAGTTTAAACTTCCGCCTGGTGCATACGCAACTGCTGTTCTTCGGGAGTATCTAAAGGTAAATCCAGCAAAATTATAATTACGGGTGTGTCACTCCATCAAGGATAGTATGTTTGATGATGAACGACCGTACTTTTATTTACGCATCAGCTTAGACATATATGGACTGCCGGCGGTGTGGAACGCCCTTAGAACGACCAGGCGATTATTGCTTAGTTTGTAACACCGCCAACTGCGATACGGTCGTCATTGAGTTCGAACGTGACCGAGCAGATGTGACAATGCTTGGTGAGGAAACAGTAATTGCAACAACGACTGTGACGACAGTCCCTGAGGAAAGTTCAGAGGCGCATGTTGTCGAGTTACGAAATTTCGCCGGGAAAGTTGCAGATGAAATACGACGAAAACGACCTGAGACGGTCTTTGCAACCGGAAATCGTGATGTTCTTCGTGAGACGCGTGCACAGATTCATTATGAATTTTATCGTGTTGCCGGCGAGCGTCCGGTTGAGCGTGTTCTCGATAAGCGTGGTGAGCGGTCGCTTGAAGTTGTTGAAACACCACCACGTGAGAAGATTGGGGGGACACATTCGACGCTTATCGGTGGTCGACCTGGGCGCAAGGCAATCAGTGTCGTCGCTGACCACCCACATGTGAAAAAGATAATTCCAGGACCAATCGATGCGGGTGGAACAGGATCCCAAAGTGGTCTCCGCGCGAAGGTCACTCGAGCCGATAATAATGGAAATGTTCGACTATTACTCCGGGATGGTTCGAGCGTCCAGGAAAATCGTATAGTAACGACAGCAATGGATGTTGAAACGGGTGAATACGTTCGTGACGACCTCAATGATGCACTTACAACCGCAGAATTGCGTGAGTGACTCTAAAACACAGCTGTTTGTTGTTCAGTTGATCAGATCTATACACAAATCGGTATGACGCACAAATCTTTATTAATTCAGGGATAATAAATCTGAGTGACTCACAGGTAATAAAAATCATCTATTGCTCTCTATTCTAAGATTTAGCTGATCTCAGGCGCTAAGCCCCCGTCCTCAAGGAGTCTCGAATACAAGTGCAAGCGTGAGGGAACGCACTTTGTCGAAGTCGAACCTGAACCTGCTGGCACGATAGCAGAATGTGCTTCGTGTGGTGTTGCATCTGATAAGCCGTTGTGGGTGCGAGAACACTCATGCCAGCGTGTGGATTCGAGACGGACAGAGACACGAACGTTGCAGTTAATATACTTTCTCGTGGTTTTGAAACGCTAGGACTAGGATTGGGACAATCCGAATCTGTAACGCCTGTGGAGACTGCACTCCCTCTGTTCACTTCATCAGGTGTTTCCGATGTTGTGAGTGAAAAGCGCGTCATCGAAACAGGAAGCCCCACCCTCAAGGAACCTGCGCCAGCAGGTGAGTAGGGTGTGGGATAGTTCACAGAAATGGGTTCCAGACCGCGTCTCGCAGGCTTTATACTAACAGCTGAAGTACATTATGGTACTATGGCTGAAGACAATGCACGAACGAGTGGGAGTGCTGGTCGGTTCGGGGCACGCTATGGACGTGTTGCACGACGTCGAGTCAAAGAGATTGAATCTGAGATGCGTAATGCAAGCGTTGATGGCGATGATGTCACTCGTGTTGGGACAGGAATCTGGCGGAATGAAGAAACAGGTGAACTCTTTACTGGTGGAACGTACAATCCAGAAACACCTGGTGGCAAGCAGGTGCAGCGTTCAATCCGTGCTGCACTTTCAGGCGATGGCGATGAAGAGGATAATTAGATAACCGATTTATTATGAGTTATAAATGTTCTCGGTGTAAGCGTGATGTCGAACTTGAAGAGTACGGCGGTGTTCGATGCCCATTCTGTGGGCATCGTGTCTTGCTAAAAGAGCGTGCACCAGAGATCAAAGAAGTTCCTGTCGAGTAATCGTATAGAGTAATTCAATTAAAAAACAGATGATTTAAGTCAACTTGAGGGAGTGACCCTCGCCTGTTAGTTATCGATTAAAAATAGACATAATAGAGTGAACTGAATCACTAAGACTGATTAATAATCGTAGGCATTGATCCGAATGGATGAGGATAATATAAAAAGTAATGCTGCTGATGGTCGTGGTCATAATGGAACGTCTGCCGATTCATGCAACAGTATTAAGTCATCGCTCATAGCAGACAAAACAGATGACCGTGTTACTCAACAGCGTCATACACTGGAACTGACATGGCGTTACGCTGACGTGCAGCGCGCACAGATCGTGAGTTCAGCTGTTGATCAAGAAGTTGGTGAAATCGATGATACGCGCTCTCGTGCGCGGGTTAAAAAAGATGACACAACGGTCACAGTGAGGATCGCCGCGGCAGATTTGATTGCACTTCGGGCAGGCGTAAATACGTGGACGCGATTTGTTGCAACTGCAGAAGAGGTACTCGGTAGTGTTGATAGTTCGATACATGATACTGACCGGTGACATCTGCTCGGTTTTAAATCAGACAGGGGTGTTCGAGTTGTGCAGTTGCTCGACTCTCAAGCATACACATTGTTCTGTAGGAAGTGAATGATCACTGCCAGGTCGTCATTAATACTGTGTGCCCTCCAACGCCCATATTCCTATTAGATTCAAGACTATATTGTGATAGATTCATGCGGTCAGCAACTACTAGATATTCTGTATAACCAATCTGAGGGTAGCTTCTGAGATATTCAACCTGATCCAACTGAAGATCATATGACGGTGTTCGATAGCTCTGGGTGCGAGGTTCAGACACAGCCCATGCGGCAATTAGTATGGTTCGTCTGGAGAGAATACGGGTCTTTTTCAGTCCGCATCTCCCAATAGAATTTATGCAGGGCAATTTGCCACCAGAAGCACAAGAGAAACTCGAAGAGCTGCAGGACCTTCAAGAAACAGCACAGAAGGTGGCAGCCCAGAAAGATCAAGCCGAATCAACATTGAATGAGTCTGAAGCGGCACTTGATGCGCTTGAAGATGTTAATGAGGAGACGATGATGTATCGAGAGGTTGGCGAATTGCTTGTCGAAACAGAGTATGATACCGCTCACGACGAACTCTCAGACAAAGTTGATAGTCTTGAGATCCGTGTTGAGCAACTCACAAAGCAAGAAGAGCGAGTTCGTGACCAATTTGAGAGTCTTCAAGAAGAACTTCAACAGATGCTCCAGGGCGGCGCTGGCGGCGGTGGTCCAATGGGTCCTGGCGGCGCTGGTGCATAAGCGCGAAGCTACAGTCATGTCAAACTCGACACCAAGCGACAATACTGTTGTGAACACGGCTGCGGACGCTGCAGAAGGGATTATTTTTGCTGAATATCGACAATCAACAGTAACTGATGTTGATATTACCGTTAGTTTTGAATCTGGTGTTCTTGAAGTTGATGTCTACCTCAACGTGCCTGATGACGTTTCACCACCAGCCGACAAAGTGGCTGATAAGGCTGCGCGAACCGCACGGACCGCTGTTGATGAACTCTTTGATGAGACGTAATCGGGAGTGACCCGACTATAGGCACAGTATATATCAGATAGTAAATAGTCATTTCTCGTGGATTGATACAAACCCGCTGACCACAATCTGAGATATTGATACTACAGTTTAGGCGAAGAGAAAGATAACTACGCTAACAGCAATAGCAGCAAGAGCGACTGTCACGGCAAATGCTCCCCCAATTGAAACAACAACATTCGCATGACTTGCGAGTGTCTCTGTTCGATCATTACCGAACACAGTGACAGATACGCGTTCAACAGCCATCCCACCTGTCACGGTCTCATAATCACGACGTGCTTCCGTAGTGAGATCAGAGAGTGTCTGGATAAATACCTCATCATCAATCGCCGAGCCGACCTGATTGTCTGCCTCAATTGTATTGACGATGTGCGTATCTGTTGTCATTATCTCCGCAGCGTCGACTGGTCCTTCATCGACAAGTGTCTCGACTATCTGACCACGAAGACCAGGCTCCATGTTGTTACCATCAACAAGTACATATGCGGTCTCATTATCAGCAACTTTCAGTACAGCAACGCGGACGCCTAATGGTCCGATACCGTCTGTTGGATTCCATGGCGTCTCTGTCCATGCAGTGCCAAGTTCCATCGGATACTGTTCAGCTGTGGAAAGACGATCCCCACATTGTTGAGCCGCATTAATCATATCAAATGCACGAGCTGAACCAGGGGTGACATGACCAAGGGTAGGACCATTGAGACCATTATTAGAATTGTGTGCGTCGACAAGCATCACATTATCTAATCCAGTTGTTCGGGCTTCGGCTGATGCTGACAGACCGACGCCATATGCAACATCATCGGCGAATCCTGGTGCATACGTTGAGATTAATAATCCATCATCTCCGATACACTGTCCAAGCATCGAGGCTTCTCCGGAATGTGTTCGGACACTCCGGGTTGCTTCAGCTGTATATTCAATGTGGTCAGCTGCAGTCTCAACGGCCTCAATGATTGTATCAACTTCGCGCTCAGTCACAAGATTAAAATCGTGACCAGCGGTTGCATGTGGAGGGAACGCAAGCCCATTAGCTGCCGTAGCTACTCGTTTTGGAAGGTTTCCACCACCGATTTCACCCATTGGTCCAGGGTGTATCATTGGAAGGACAAATCGGGCTTTCTCAGTATCATCTGATGTTTTGAACGAAAGCACTGAAACAGGAACTAATGCTTCCTCACCGAGTTGTTGAAAGAACTCCTCAAGCTCGCGTGAGCCTTCTGCAATATGACCAATGAATCCACCGAGAAAATCAAGCATTGAGACATCAAGATTACGGCGCCACGGGCGATCAACAATCATGATAAATCCATATACAGCGAGTGCGTAGAGTGCAGATGTAATTCCGAGAAGGACAAAGTGTTCCATGGATATGGCAGATAGCTCCGCCGGACCTCTCTCGGGACGTGCCAGATACGGCATCATATATGCATCAAGTAGCGGTCCACCAAATGAGATATATCGTAAGGTACCACTATATATGAACAGAAGAACAGCCGCAACGAGTGTTTGGATACTTGCTGGGAGTGCTGCAATCGCTAATGACGAACGTGAAACAGCCACCACAACGAGTAGACGGAAAGCGAATACAGATGCGAGCGCGACGATGAGAGCATCAAATACGAATCGTTGACCAAGTCCTGTGACGACTGAGATTACCGCAGCAGTCACAACGATAGTCACGACAATTAACTCAGAAATTAACGCAAGAAGCGACGATCGATTTGCCGTGAGCTTACCTCCGACAAACCGATCAACACCAGTTGTTGCAAACGCAGCGACAACCGTTGGAATTCCAATAAAAAATATACCTTCCCACGCATCCCGACCAAAAATAAAGAGTCCACGCCATGTCGTTGCATACGCACCAGAATCAAAGGCGGCAACACCAACGGTAGCTGCGATGACAATCGCGAATGTAAGACTGATATACCACCGTGGAGCACGAAATATGAACCGCGAAAGATCCGCAAGTTCGCTTTGTGTTGTAGTCATAGAAAAATATACCCAATATGACTATGCGCTATTGACATCGAGCGATGAAATTTTTGAAGACCTCTTCACCGCGTTCAGTATGTGCAACCTCGGGGTGCCACTGGACGCCATATCGTTCCTGATCAGGATTACTCATTGCTTCAATACGGCATACGTCTGACTTCGCTGTTCGTTCGAATCCTTCGGGAACGGATTTAACTTCATCTGCGTGGCTTGCCCAGACGCGGGTTTCTGGAGCAAGTGATCCGATAAGCGGGTCGGTGTCATCAACGATCTCGACATCGACATCGGCATAACCACCGTAGTCACCAGCAGCGACTGATCCACCAAGTTCGCTTGCGAGCAGTTGCATGCCAAGACAGATACCCAATATTGGAAGGTCAAGATCAAGATATTCCGGACACTTACCGACACGATCGATATCAGGACCACCAGAGAGAACAAGCCCATCTGCGGTCTTGATTAGTTGCTCAGGCGATGTCGTGTTATCGATAAGGTCGACATCAACCCCAAGATCACGAAGTGCTCGCTGTTCGAGATGCGTAAACTGACCGTGATTATCGATAACAGCGATATGAGTCATTTGATACTCATGGATACAACAAAGAAGGGCAAAAAGCGCCCGGTCTTGAAATTATACAAATACGCTGGTAACATGTCAAATATGATATGAGACGATAGCAAGCCGCAACAGTAACTTAGGTATTTTCTTGAATCCGTGCTGAGTGACACAGCACGATATCTCAGCGGAGTATCAATTGTTTAGATGTAATATCTGCAGAGTAATGATGATAAATTGATACAATATATTATAACTTGAACAGGCGCAATCCCACGATGTTGCCGGTGTGGCGTGGTGTGGATACGCGCCGTCAGACGGGGACGGGAGCGGGAAATTCCGAGCTGTGTTCTGCTCCGATATCGTATGCTAGTGTGTTTGCACGTTGGTTACGACGCCACTGCAGCCGCATACCCGACAATTGGGGGTTCGAGTGTGAGTGTGGGTGTGGGTGTGGGTGTGAGTGTCCACCTAGACTGGAAACAGGATCTGTCCTTCGGGGAATCAACTAACAAACAACGAGCAATCATCACCGTAAGTGACTCCAACTCCGAGTGTGAGTCCGGTGAACCCGACCACCGACCACCGCTCCTGTGGCACACAGAACACAGGAACGCGTTCTCGGGTGAGGATAAGAGTCCCGGGGCGAGGGTTTGGGCTTGGCACTCCCACTCTCAACACACTGTCCCTTGCCTTGCCCGGCTGTACACCGATTCGAATAGTGTGTGAGTTTGGCAGTCTGTGAACCTACAATTTCCAACTCAACTCAACTCAACTCAACGGTGCGGTCCCGTGGCGTGGGATTCCCGCGTCTTCAGGCGCGGGAGGATGTCAATAGTCGTCTATTTCATTAGCAGGCGAAAACCCAAGTTCCTGTTTCTCACGTGCACGGCGTTGCTCTCGGGCAGCGAACGCCTCAGGATCGGGTGATGCATCATCATCTAATCGAGCGAATGATTGATGAATTTTGGAATGACACCATCGACATACTGCAACTGTAATTTCATGATTACAAGCTATCTTTGCTTCTGTGTCGTTTTGTGCGCTCTTTTCTATGCTCTCATTACTAGTTTCATCGATATCTGAGATAACCGAGTTGTCAGCAGTGTCGCTTCCATATGAGAGGTGATGTTCTTCAAGAAGCGATTGTGTATCTGTATCGTGTGCGATGCGAACATTTTCGAGACCACAGCGAACACAGGCGCGGTTATCGGTCGTTGATTGATACTGTGTACACTCACGAAAAGCACTGACAGGGATTGATGATTCCATAGACGATGATACGCTGTCAGATTCTGCGGGAGTAGTTCTGTTTCCGCCGTCGTATGAATGAGCAAGGCACGCATAATCATCGTCCCGCCGTTCTGCGATGAACTCAGGATTATCGATATTCTGCGAAAGGGCAAGTCGACATCGACCGTCGTCCGTCAGATGATCGCAAGTGTCGGCATGCTCGTATGGATCATCAACGCCGACAGGTGTTCCATCTGGGGTTGTATACATTATATTGAGACCATCGCAAAATACGGCATCATTCTATCAATTAATAACAGATTCAATAGATTATCACTGCTTGCTAATGACAATATGTTCGTAATTTCCGTTGATTGTATTTTCATTTGATGGTTAAATATATTTGATATTATTTACTTCTCGATCGGTATTTAACAGGTACAAGCCTAAATCCCCTTCCTCAAGGAACGAACGGCAAAAAGCCGTGAGTGAGTAGGGAGGGGTAATTCACTATTGGTTCTAACGGGAAAGCACTGGATTGGTTGATAATATGTATTTATTCCGAAACCGACACGAAAATTACCTTTTTACACTGAGAAATATGATCTGTCAAGAGGTGGTCACTACCGTAATGTCTCGCATGATTGTGGGTATGTCGGCTTGAGTATTTAAAAAACAGATATTTTAAGTATGTTCAAGAGATATACCACAGGTGAGTATATGACTCGTGGTCGATTTATTCGGGGGTAGCCCCGACATACCCCTTGCATCCGCTTTGGATTCCGACGATACAGTACAGCTTCTTGATACAACGCTTCGAGACGGTGAGCAAGCACCTGGGGTTTCACTTACTCCTGAGCAGAAGGCCGAGGTTGCACATGAACTTGATCAAGCGGGCGTCGAGTTTATTGAAGCTGGTAGCGCCTGCACCGGTGAAGGTGAACGAGAAACAATCCGACAGGTGACAGCGCTTGATCTCGATGCAACCGTTACGAGCTTTGCTCGTGGTGTCAAATCCGATATCGAACTTGCACTTGATTGTGGCGTTGATGGAGTAACGATTGTTGTCCCTGCAAGCGACCGGCATATTAAAAAAAAGATCGGATCAACGCGATCAGAAGTAATCACGACGACTGCTGAGTTGGTCGAGTATGCAAAAGATCATGACCTCTGGGTCGAAGTCATCGGCGAAGATGGCTCGCGAGCTGAAATCGAGTTTCTGGAGAGGCTAATGAAAGAAGCACTTGATGCTGGTGCCAATCGATCCTGTTATGCTGACACAGTTGGGCATGCTACTCCTGAAACGACATATGAGTATGTATCTCGACTTGCAGCGCTTGGACCTGTATCAACACATACACACGATGACCTTGGATTTGCGATGACAAATGTATGGGTAAGTCTTGCTGCTGGGGCTGACCTCGTTCATGGCACTGTCAATGGAATTGGTGAACGAGCTGGAAATGTTGCACTTGAGGAGGTCGCAATTGCGCTTGCGCATGGTTACGACATTGAAACAGCAACGCTTGAGCAGTTATACTCTCTCGCACAAACCGTCTCACAAGCGACCGATATACCCCTTCCGCCAAATAAGGCGGTTATCGGTGAAAATGCGTTCACACATGAAAGTGGGATCCACACGGATGGAACCCTGAAGGATAAAACCATGTATGAGCCGTATTCACCAGCATCTGTTGGTCGTGAGCGGCGCCTCGTCCTTGGGAAACATGCTGGTCACGCGGGTGTTCAAGCAGCACTGGATGAACATTGTGTTGATGTTTCTGAAAGTGAAATCACAGCCATCGTTGATCGCGTCAAGGAGCTTGGAGACCGTGATAAGCGTGTGACTGATGCGGACCTTCTTACAATTGCTGAGGAAGTTCAAGGGCGTGAGCGGGACCGGCATGTTAAACTCCTGGATCTAACGGCAGCCTCAGGCGGAGGAACGCCAACAGCATCAGTTCGACTTCGTGTTGGCGAAAATGAGCGTGTTGCATCTGGGACTGGCAGTGGTCCAGTTGATGCTGCTGTTGAGGCAGTTCGAGCAGCGCTTGGTACAGATGCAGATGCACAGTTGGATTCCTATCATGTTGATGCAATTACTGGTGGGACAGACGCTGTGGTGACAGTTGAAGTTGAAATGTCGCGTGGCGATCGGACTGTTTCTGTTGCAGCATCTGACTCTGATATCACACGCTGTAGTGTTGAGGCGATGATTGAGGCGCTTGATCGACTTCTCTCAGTCGATAATAATGAGGCATCGTCGGATGTTGAACGGAGTGCTGACGCTGATGACGTGAGTCTTGCTGATGATTGATTAACATCCTTCTACGCCTACAGGCTCCGGAATCTCACGGCGTCGCACCGCTGAGTTGGGATATTATGATTTGCAGGCTACCACTTGGTCCTGCGGTTGGAATCACATGGACAACTCGTATAAGTAGACTCCTGGCTGTGCCAACCAGCCGAGCCGGGACTCCTCTCTCCACCCGAATCGGGGACAGACTCGGAGTTACTTTCCTCGGTGATAGTGAGACGGATGTTCCTCGCCCCGTCCACGCTTACGTTGAACGCCGCGTCACACGACTCACACACATACAATCCACGTTCGACGCGCTGACTGTCGTCTTGTTCGTGTCGCTCTCGTTCACTTCCCACGAGCTCAATCCCCTCGATCTTCGCCTTGTATTCGAGGATGTCCGTGAAGCGGTCGAACGCCCACACACATGCAGGTCGAGGTTGCCGTGTTTGCCCCAATTCTTCGACTCAGCATCTTCGTTTTGATCTCTCGGACACTCTCCAACTCACCGACGTGAATACGACCCACTCTTCTCAATACACCGTCGAGCAGTATGCTTGCAGAGGCTGTGGAAGAAGTCAAATGGGTTCGACGCTCCGCCCATTTGTGATGGAGTCGCCCCCTGAGTCGTCGCAGGTGGCGATCTCTCTCGGGAAGTAGTAGCCGTACCTATGCTGTTTCAGACGATTGCCGGAGTAGAGGTCGGCGTCCTCGGTGCTGTACACAACGGCAGCGAAGTGACAGATTCCAAGGTCGATATCCGCTGTCTCAGCACCGGGAGCGTCGGGAGTTTCCAATTCGTGCTTGCACACAATAGTTCCTACCGTGCTTTAGCCTTGTCGTAGACAGCGCGAGCCTGTTGGAGGTTCTCGATGGTGACGCCGGGCGCGGTTTCGTACTCGACGAGGATTTACTCTCTCACTCGGGGAGACTGTTTGTGATTGCGGTGTTTTGAGAGGCGCGACTCGTCCGTTCTTGATGCCGTGGCGGATACCTTTCTGCTTCCACGTCACGGTGTTCCGTAGATGTTCTTCGTGGACGCGACGACCCTGGTGATCGGAGTAGTTTTTCTTGCGGTAGCCGGGTGGATTGTCTCTGTCTTCGCTGGAGCCGTCCCACGGATTGAAGACTTCAGCGAGTTTCTCCAGAACGTGCTGACTGGACTGACTGTGCAGTCCCTTGTGCGCTGGATGAGTGTTCAACTCCGAGTCGTCGGGGATCTCGACGGGTTCACCCCATACTTGACAACATGGGAGCGTTAGTTTGCGACGTCGCCACGTGAGACGACGTCTCACGGGCTCTTAGACGGAGTGTAGTCTGGTCTGAGACCGTTCTAGAGTAGAGTTTGCTGTTGTTACTGGCTGGCATTCACCTGTGCCGTGCCCGTGCCCGTGTTGGTCGAGCATCTCAGCCACTTGTGAGTGGGTGAGGATTGTCGCTCGGTGGGTTCGGTTCGGTGGATGTGCATCATGTCATGGACCGCTTGTATAATGAGTTATGTAATCTTCTAGACTAACTGCTCGGATTGAGGCGGTACAAAGCCAGTCGTGCAATCGACTGGTGGGTGGGGTAGGTAGGGTAGGGTCGGATTCATCTGACCCTGACGATGACGGTGAAGGGTCAAGGGATTCTCCTTGTTGTTTATAATATCAATTATTTTAATTCGTGTCAATAAGGAGACTTTGGGGATCCCATGTCATATCAATGGTCATCATAAGCGACTAGTCACTCATCTGTGTATATTTATCTGTATATCGTGAGCAAGTTCCTCGTTGATATCAAATCATCTGCACGGCGAACGAATGGCTCTGTTGGAGAAATCATTCGTGATCAGGGAAGTCGTCACCAGTTCGACAGTCGGGAAGATGCAGAAGAGTGGGCTGCGGAGCTTGCAACCCGTGGTAGTGCAACAGTTTGGATTCGAAGAGCAAATCCATCAGATAGCTCCGATATTGATGCATACCTACTTGGACGATACACACCATCGCCATTATCATCACGAGGACAAACACAATCGAGGGTGACTCCCGAGTCAAAAGTGAGAATTATATCTACGAGCGATGATTATGATAATAATGATGAGACTGAGCAGTATACACTCTCGATGAAACAATCTGAGTGATTGAATATTTAATTATATGTTGCTTAGAGTACACGTCTAATTAGTAACTTGCATGCGATGCAGATTTAATACAGCTAGCATCATATAAAGAGAGCACGTGTAACGCCGAGGGTGAGATTTGAACTCACGTGTCCGAGCGGACAGCAGATTTCGAATCTGCCGCCTTGACCAGGCTAGGCTACCTCGGCTTGGGTAGTATTACTCGATGTGACAGTTAATTGGTTTCGATTTCGTCGAGTTGGTTATGTTTCCGACCGATCAGACAATGCTGATAATGTCGGTGCTTCCCGAACGTCATGGAGTGAGCAGTACCATGCACCTCGGACACCGTGTCCATCATTCTCGACAGGAGACTCAAGCGGAACAAGCTCATCCCAGGTAAATACAATAACAACGCGCTCTGTTGAAAATGGGTCGATGAGTGTCTTCCAATCGTCAGTAGTCATTGGACCATCAGTCCCGCGACGCTGTTCGACTCGGTCTACAATACGTGCATAATGTGTGATTGCAGAGACTGGTGCGGTCCGGTAGAATGCAAGATACTCGAATGACCGACGCGTTCTATCATATGATTTTGGTGATGGATAGAGTCCATCACGACAGCGTTTGAATGTATCCGGTTGTGTCGCCACAACACAGACACTCCCATCTCCGGGGGCGTCATCAGATGGCGTATCCGCAGCAAACCGATCAAGATCCATATGCATTGTCTGTATGCAACGCAGAAAATACCCCTACCCCCACATCGGCAGAACGGCACCTGCCTACTAGCGGTAACGCGCTGTTTATCTGTACGACGAATTTAGTGGTTGCAATGGGACGCAGTGCGGTTACACCTCAAGAAACGACGACTGAAGAAAGTCAGGATAATGATGACTCACCAGCACTTGTCGTCGACGGCGTGAGCAAGCAATTTGGCAGTGGAGACGATGCTGTCACTGCGGTTAATGATATAAGCTTGAATATTGAACGGGGTTCAATCGTCGGGCTACTTGGACCAAATGGAGCGGGAAAGACGACCTTGATCAAATCTATTCTCGGAACGGTTCTTCCAGATACAGGGGCGATTCGAGTGCTCGGCACTAATGTCAAGAATAACCGACGAACAGCATATGCTAATGTTGATGCAATGCTTGAGGGGGCTCGAAATGACTACTGGCGGCTCACAGTACGAGAGAATCTTCGGTACTTCGCAACAGTTAGCGGTATTAATCCAGATTCGGTCGCTACTCGGCATGCACAGTTACTTGAACGATTAGATCTCACCACATGGGCAGATACACCGGTTCGAGAGCTATCACGTGGTATGAAACAGAAGGTATCTCTCGCAAGTGTGCTCGCTGGGGGAGCCGAACTTCTATTTCTTGATGAACCGACACTTGGATTGGATGTTGAGGGGTCCCGTACGCTTCGGACTGAGTTACGACGACTTGCGATTGAGGATGGACTGACAGTTGTCCTCAGTAGTCACAATATGGCAGTTATCGAAGATGTCTGTGATCGAGTTATTGTGATGGCAGATGGGCGTATCGTTGCTGACAGTGATGTTGAGACGCTCGTGGAAACAGTTGGAGGCGAACGACTCCAAATTAAAAGCAATGATTTGACACATAGTATTGTGTCAAAACTTCGTGAACGTATCGAAGAAACAGCACTTACAGCAACCATAGATAGTGACCCCCGCATTGAGGTTGAACTCTCAAAGGTCTCATTGTATGAGTTATTTAATATATTGGAGGGATCGGGGGTAGAAATTGAAGATATTCAGACAGTTGAAGTAGGACTTGAGGAGGCTTTGATTGCGTTGACAAGTGCCCAATCGCAAGCCAATACTCAGAGACAGTCAGAGGCTGTTGATAGAGAACGAAAGGAGGCGCAATCAGCGGACGGTGAGATCCACACCGACAATAGCCAGCGTAGCAACCGTGCTGAGACCGATGTAGTCAGATCACAGGAACATGAATTATGACTGATTATCAACTGTTCTCTACAACACAACACGACGACGCAGATCGGTCAGATCCACAACCAGCCACATATTATCATCTGGCGAAAGCGGTCCTTATTCGTGAATTTCTGTTATTTGTTCGGTATCCAGCAAACGCGATTGGCGGAGTTGTAGTTGCACTGTTCTTCTTCATCGTATTATTTTATGGGGGACAGTTGCTAGCTGGACGAGCATTAAGTGATTCAATTGAGGGCATCGTTGTTGGGTACTTCTTGTGGACACTTTCATCAGGTGCGTACTCATCGATATCTAATGATATCGGAAGTGAAGTTCAGTGGGGAACATTAGAGAGACATGTTACCACACCATTCGGCTTTGCTCCTGTGGCATTGCTCAAAGGCATTGCAAAACTTGTTCGGACATTTCTCACATCAGTAGTGATTCTAATCGGGATGTTACTGGTGACAGGAACCGAACTTGCGTTTCCTCCGGTAACAGTCGTTGTAGTTGCATCAGCGAGTGTTGCGTCAGTGCTAGGACTTGGGTTTGCTGCTGGTGGAATCACTGTACTGTACAAGCGAGTCGGAACATGGCTTGGGCTTCTCCAGTTTGGATTTGTCATCCTGGTGTCGGCACCTGTATTCTCAATTCCATGGCTTCGAGCACTTCCGTTGGCACATGGGAGTGCACTTCTCCAGCGAGTGATGGTTGATGGAACACGTCTCTGGGAGTTTGATATCGTTGAACTCGGTGTATTATTCGCTATTGCAGGAGTGTATCTAACTGGTGGGTACGTCGTTTTCCACTACGCAACACGGCGAGCAAGACGGCTCGGTGTGCTTGGTGACTACTAATCATGTATATTCGAAATCAACTCTTGCATGATTGTTGATTCCGCCGGAGTTCGCCTCGCTACTAGTATGGTCAGCGACTTGGGGCAATTCGTGCCAGTGTTAGGTACAATCCGAACGCAGCAAGGAGTAGTCCAGCAAATTGTGTACCAGCTGTTGCGATGAACCCAACATCGTATAGTAGCGGTGCAGCCATGAACCATCCACCAAAGATTGTCGTCAGTACTGCTGGGGCAAGAGCAACAACACCATCTCTACGAAGTAATCGGAGACTTTGGACTGCAAACACAAGTCCGAGAAGGCTACTTGAGACTATACTCCCAGTAAATGCCGTCGATGAACCACCAATCAGTGGGGTCACACCAGCGAGTAAACACCCAATAACTCCAATAATGGCACTAGTGAGTAAGAATGGTGCATCCCGCTGCTCAGCACTTCGTGCATCTGATGTGAATGGCATCCTATCTGAGAATATGTGCGATGGTGCAAAAGTTAGCTGATTGCAGGCGGGAAGGCTATTTTCTCAGGAAATCATTAAAAATAGTGAGTCCATAAACTAACTCATTACGGATAGTGAGTGTATATTTGAATAATTGAAATATCTCAGATAGTCCATCTGAATCGGCAGCCGAAGGCTACTATTCGTTCCAGCACATAGATACAATATGCGTTTATTTTGGCATCGACGTGATCCTCGGCTCCGAGATAACGCTGGATTAGCCGCCGCAGCACGAGCCGACGCTGGATCAGTTTTACCGGTGTATGTATATGACTCAGATTTATTTGGCGCGATTGGGACGCGACAGCAGACATTCTGGATGCGTGCAGTCCGTCAGCTCAAGGAGGCATATCGTGAGCGTGGAAGTGATCTTATAGTTCGTGCTGGCGACCCAGGCGATATCATTCCGACGTTAGCTGAAGAGTACGACGTTGATGGTGTACACTGTAATGAACACTACCGACCGGGGCGACAGTCTCGGCGTGAGCGCGTCGCGAGTAAGCTCGATGAATCCGGGATTGAATTTGATCTGCGAACAGATCATGTGCTTGTCGACCCTGGCCGACTTGATACATCATATCCAAATCATAGTCAGTTCCACAATGATTGGGAGGATGTGCCAAAACGGTCAGCATATGACCCACCAGGAGCTGAAACGCTGGTTAAGATCAGTGATAAAAAGACGGTCCCTGTTCCAACAGTCGAGATTGATCTTCCACCTGCTGGGTACGAGGGTGCGCGAGAACGCCTTGATCGGTTCTGTGATAGAGGTATTTATGATTATAATGATACACGCGATGATCTTGCAGAGGCTGCTGAGGAACCAACAACAGCAGTCTCACGAATGTCACCATATCTCTCTGGGGGAATGATTGGTATTCGTGAAGTGTGGGATGCTGCAACTTCAGTGTATGAGGCTGTACATGGGAATGAGCGACGTAATGTCGATAAGTATAGATATGAACTCTCTTGGCGCGAACAGAATTACCATCTGCTATATCATAATCCGAGTCTCGCGGTCTCAAATTATAAGTCGATTCCAAACGAAATACAATGGCGCGATGATGATGAAGCGTTTAAATCATGGGCTATGGGAAGGACCGGCTACCCCCTTGTTGATGCTGGTATGCGACAACTCAATCGTGAGGGCTACATTCACAACCGTCCCCGACAAGTGGTGGCGAGTTTCTTAACAAAGCATCTTCTTGTTGACTGGCGTCGCGGTGCACGATACTTTACCAAGCAACTCATCGATCATGATTATGCTTCAAATCATGGGAGTTGGCAGTGGATTGCATCAACTGGTACCGATTCCGTTGATGTCCGAATCTTTGATCCTGTAAGTCAGCTATCAAAATACGATGATGGAGCAAACTTTGTTCGCGAGTATGTTCCCGAATTGAGTGATGCACCGACGGAGAAAATCATTGAGTGGCCAACACTGTCACCCGGTGACCGTGCACAATTTGCTCCAGACTATCCCGACCCAATTGTTGGAAGAAATGAGGGATACGAGCGTGCGCAACAGACGTTCGAAAAAGCGCTCGGAAAACGATGATCTAGATAAGAATAGATAACAGGCAGTCGCAAGTGGTAGTTCTTCCAAAATCAATCTGATTGCCTCGCTAACGCAGAGAAACTGTAACGGCGGCAGTCCTCCCCGGTCACACAATGGTTTTTAGAGTTCCGACCGCAGTATATGTATGCGTCTCGCATTACTTGGCGGAACTGGCGACATTGGTGAAGGTCTTGCACTTCGTTTTGGGTTTCATACGAATCATGATGTTGTAATTGGCTCTCGTGATCCTGACAAGGCACATGATGCGGCAGAGAGATATACTGACGAGCTAGACTCACGGGGTGTTGATACAAAGATCACGGGGTTTGAGAATGGAATGGCAGCTGATCGCGGAAAGATTGTTTTCTTGTGTGTTCCCCCGTATCACGTCGCAGATACGATTGCTGTCGCCGAAGACGGACTGTCATCAGATGATATCATTGTTACTCCAGCAGCAGGAGTAAAACGCGATGAGGATGGTTTTCATTATCATCCACCAAGTGCAGGAAGCGTCACGGCACTTGTCGCCGATTCCGCACCTGATTCAGTCCCTATTGTTGGCGCGTTCCACAATCTTGCAGCAGGGCGGCTTGCGAATCTTGATGCGGATCTTGGTATTGATACATTACTATTAGGCGATGATACAGCAGCAAAGGAAACAGTCGCTGACCTCGCTGAAGATATCAATGGTCTTCGGGCGCTTGATGCTGGAGGTGTTGCAAATGCTGCTGAGGTCGAGTCATTGACCCCACTTTTGATCACGGTCGCACAGCAGAATGAAGGTCTTCATGACCTTGGTGTAACGTTCGATTAACACTATTGTAACCCAAAGGTGCCTATGTTGATCATCTGTCGTCACTATAGACCGGTTCTCAAAAACGGAGATGGCGTTAAATAATGTTGAAATGATAGTATTACATAATATTAAGACCGATCTAAAAGTTCCTCACGGAGATCATCAAGCGTTATCTCCTCCATGGCAAGTACAACAAAAAGATGATAGATAAGATCTGCACTTTCAGCCTGGATCGCTGCTGAGTCACCGTCCTTCGCTGCAAGGATTGTTTCAGTCGCCTCCTCACCTAATTTTTCAAGTGCGGCGTTCTCTCCCTTATCATGAGTCAAAAGCGATGTCGTGTATGAATCATCTGGCAACGTTTCTCGTCGAGACTCAATGGTCGAAAAAAGGTCATTAAACACCGCGTCTGGTAGTTCATCATCAGTCATAGCTTATTGTCCGTATCAGGTGAAAAGAGTCATCCGATATGTTATGCAACTCATGAATATTCAATAGCTACTGGTTAGCGGCTATCTCAACTTGAGCATTTTAATTAGTATATTACGGTCATATCTGGATATATTCGCTCAGAGGACGTTGGAAGAGACAGACATACTGCTCAGTTACAGATATGTAATTGATTAATCGGGTGATGTCGCTTGGTTGATTTTACTGTTTTTATTCGCAAAAAATGCAAGATCATGGATGCGACTGTCTGGTGTCAATTCTGGGTGAAATGCGGTTGCAATGACCGAACCATCTTGGACGGCAACAGGATGATTATCCCAGCGTGCAAGCACCGTCGTATCCTCACCAACAGCATCGACAACCGGCGCACGAATAAACACAGCTGGGAATGGCTCATCAAGACCTTCGATATTAAGTGGTGCTTCAAAGCTATCGATCTGTCGACCGAATGCATTTCTATCAACCGTGACATCAATGATATCAAGCGTATCAACACGGTCATCCTTCGCGTCGCGGGCAGCAACGATTAATCCAGCACATGTCGCAAGAACCGGCTTTCCAGCTTCAACATGAGACTGAATTTCAGTATCAATTCCCTCTCGATCTAATAATCGTGAAATAGCCGTTGACTCACCACCAGGAAGCAAGAGGACATCGCAGTCAGGAACAACACCAGATTGTCTGATCTCAACAATCTCAACAGATACATTATGAGACTCCCCAGCACGACGGATACCCGCAGCATGCTCAGAGACATCACCCTGTACTGCAACAACACCAGCTTGAATCATACATATACGATAGATGCACAATGACAAAAGATGTCCGTTCAACCGAGTATCGCTCTGCAGGTAGTGATATTTTCACTATAGTTATCATATAAATGTTAACGATGGTATCGGACAGGACTCAGATAATGAATAAATACAATGCGATGATATCTGACATCCTCTCGCACCTGCAGGCGCCGGAATCACACGGCACCGCTGCGCCCCGCTGGATCGGGAGATTCCGATTTGCAGTCTACCACTTGATCCTGCAGTTGGAATCTCCTGGACAACTCGTACAAGTAGACTCCTGGCTGTGCCAACCAGCCGAGCCGGGACTCCTCTCTCCACCCGAATCGGGGACAGACTCGGAGTTATTTTGCTCGGTGATGTCGAGGCGGATGTTCTCCGCCCTATTCACCTTCACGTTCACGTCAGCGTTGAACGCCGCATCACACTCCTCGCAGACATACAGACCGCGTTCAATACGTTGACTTTCGTCTTCTCTCCCACGCACGCAACACGTCATGTCTTGCTTGTGTTGCGCTCGGACACTTCTCCGAGCTGAATATCTTCGACTTTCGCCTTATGTTGTATCCGAGAATCGAGGTGAAGCGGTCGAACGCCCACTCGTGTCCGTGTAGGTCAAGATTGCCGTGTGTGTCCTAATTCTTTGACTCACCGTTGTGCCGTTCTCGTCCTCACGGACACCCTCACCCTCCAACTCACCGATGTGAATGCGACCAACACCCCGCTCGATACACGTCTCAACGATGTGTGTCGCGAGACTGTGGAAGAAATGACTGCGGCGCTCCGACCACTTGTTGTGAAGGATAGTAGCTTCTTCGCTACTGCTGTCGTCACAGATAGCGATTTCTGATGGGAAGTAGTAGCAGTGCTCGTCTTGTGTCAGCTGGTTGCCGGGATAGAGGTCGAGTTGGCATCCTCGGTACTGTACAAAACTGCCGCGAAGTGACAGATACCGGGGTCGATACGATACCTGTCGTCTCGGTGCCAGGAGCGTCAGGAGTCTCAATGTCGTCTTTACAAACGAAGTGGAGCTCCCACTGCCGTTTTGAGTTGGAGGTGTCGTAGACGGCGCGAACCTGTTCGAAATTTTCGATGGTGACGCCGGGCGTGGTTTCGTACTCAACGAGAACGTACTCTCTCGCTCGGGGGGACTCCTTGTGACTGCGACCTCGTGAGAGGCGAACCCGATTGGTTTTTTTATCGTGGCGGACGCCATTCTGCTTCCGCGTCACGGTGCTCCGTGGGTGTTCTTCGTGAACCCGACGACCCTGTCCTGGTGGTCGGAGTAGTTTTTCTTGCGGTAGCTGAGTGGATTGTCTCGCTGGTCGTTGGAACCATACAACGAGTTGAAGACTTCAGCGAGTTCCTCCAGAACGCGCTGACTGGACTGACTGTGCAGTCGGTTGCCTTGTGTGTTTGATGAGTCTTCAACTTAGTTTTCAGTTCTCCGTGATTGGGTATTTCACCCGTGTCATCCATACTTTGCGGGAATAGTAGTTAGCGACATCACCACGTCAGACGACGTCTCACGGGCTTTCAGACGGAGTATAGTCTCGTCTGAGAACGGTCCGGAGTTTGCTCTTGCTGGCTGACCACCCATGCCAGTCAAGCAACTCTTCTACGTGACCGTGGCTGAGGATTGTCGCTTGATGGGTGCGGTGGATGTGCATCATGGAACGCTCTATAACGTGTTAGAGTTGTAGCATAGCTAACCGTGTGTGATTGGGACCGAGAGTGAGAGTGATAGAATATCCAAGCCTGCTACTGAGACTGAGAGTCGGGTGTGTCAGAGTAGAGTGGTCGGATTCAGCCGGCGCCTGAAGACGCGGGTTTTCTCCTTGTATTCTATAACTGAGTAAGAAATGTTCTCATCAGCGTTGTACTAACTAGAGAATTTCAGCGGCAATTTCGTAACCACGGGTCGTAGTGGCACTCAGAATGTAGTTGTACGAATCTAATATTTGCTGTGGCATTCAGATATACTGTGTAGATCTTTAGATTGCAAGCGCATTCAGCACGAGAACGCCCACACCAAAGAGCACACCAAATGCAACGACTGTCTTTGGATCAATCCGTATTGAATTTCGATCTTCAGCGTCAAAATATCGTACAAGACCCGCACTGGACATCAATCCTCCAGAATTCTGGCCACTGCTCATATGTAATGATACGCTGTTTCAGTGTCTAAATGTTTCGACTTACTATATCTCCCGGATTTCAATGACAAATTCTTGATTTTGTTCTTAGTATTGTTTTGCAATGATGTTTGGTTTCACGATTTCAGAGTAACGCTCTTGTCAATCTCTAAGCCTCCAGATGACAGATACGTGCTGAATTTCGTTGCTTACTCATGTTTCATATACAATGCTAGTATTTGTTGTCAGACTCAGGGTAGTAAAAGCGTGTTTGTTCTAAAGATGATAAGCGTTCATTACGAAGCCTCAGCATCACACAGGACAACTCATAAGATTAATACATTAATAAAATAACGTTCAAAAATTATCAGTGCTAGTCCATATTCTGTCTATCATTGTGAACTAAATTATCGATGATAGCGAATTGAGTCAGTAGAGATATTAATGAGATTAGTAAGGTGAAGCTCATGCTTAATAAAGAGAGGCTTCGGAATGATCCCATGTTCGTGTTTTCGAAAGAGATCTATTGAGAATTCTAAGATACTGTGATCGTCATATTGATATGCAATATGTGGAAGTAATTGCTATTACCAGCATCAATACATTGTCAATACCGTATACATAACTGACTATTTAACAGGGAACGGTTTTGACAAGTTGCTCACCGCGGTCAGTCTGTGGAACAACTGATGGGAGTGCAACGGAATCGCTTTCATCTTCATCCTCGTTGACAGCAACCATCGTGAAACATGCTGACGTCGCTGGGATAACTTCTGAATCGCGTGGATTACGACTTTCGACAGTGACTCGAACCCCAATACTTCTTGTACCGGTTTCGTATACGTATGCTGAAAGTTTCGCGACATAACCAACGGGGATTGGATTCTGGAAATCCACGCTTCCGATGTGTGCTGTGACACAGGTGGTCCCCGCAACAGTCATCGCCGCAGTTGCTGCCAATTCATCCATCAATCGTACTGTCTCCCCACCGTGGACGTTTCCATCGTTGTTTGCCTGGTCCGGTTGAATTCGCTCTGTCGACTCTACGTATGAATCAAGCACTGAAACTGCCACGTATTATCAAATGGGTTGAGAATAATGAATTTAGGGATGATATTATTCAGTAAGTGCCATTCTTCATGTGTAATAACCATTTCAAATAAAGAAACGATATGGTGTGTTATCGGGTGATGTTCTAATCAAATACCGTTAGATAGCCCAAATTGGTAGAAATACTTATTTTAATTATCGGTAGGTGTAGTATGGATCCAGTCGTTCAGTCCATGCTATATTTTATGCCTCATAATCGCCTCTCACGAGACAATAATTCGTTATATCTAATGTTTTCACACCAGCCATTTCTGTCATTTCGGTCTTATGATCAACCATGAGGACCGTTTCATTATTATTGGGGCTGTTATCATCTATTCGTTTTACTTCGAGTATCTGTTCATTTCCACACTTCGGGCATGAGTCCATCTGGCTCACCCGAGGGTGATTATCACTATTTTTCACATGCTCCGTCAGTGCGTGTTTATCCTCAAATCCATCACCACACACGTTACAGGTGTATGTGCTTTCAATGTCATTCGAATTGTATTCAGCGGTATCACCCGTGTCATCTGTCTGTGTCTCGATACTAGTGGTTTTATCCGCTGAATTAGGTTGTTTGGGTGACTCAACGCTGTAAATTACTGTCCCATGGATAGCAGTACTGCCATCGCTTTTGGGTACTCTCACACGTTGATTTGTCTCAGTGAGAATACCGTATTGGACCATTGTCTTCAACACGTCATGTACTGTCCGGGTTGAAGCATCAACGGCGTTATCCACCTCACGCTTGGTGAATCCATCAATAGTCTGCTCACGCACCGGTTCAACAACGCGCTTAATATCACCATTTTTGAATTGATGCACTGTTCTCCATACGCGGTCTCGCATCGTGTCTTTACCCATGTAATATATACAGTAGGTCTGGTGACTTCAGGTCTATGCAAGATACACAGTGGACTCACATAGTGCGATGTAGTCTAGCAAATACAGCACCGTCTAACGGGTCTAAAATGTATGGAAAGTACACGCTCACGCTTGGTAGAGAGATTTTCGATTATGTCAATCACCCCTGATTGGTATTTACTGTCGACCATCTATGATGGCCCTGATGGCGAGTGGATACACTTGTGAAGTTCTGGTGATATATGCGAGTCGTTAGCTAAATGTCAATAATAACTGATGAACTCTCGAACACTGATACTGTGGAAACGTTTATTTGACATACATGATTACTGCTGTCTGAATACGATGAGTATCAAGTTACTTGATTTCTATGCTGACTGGTGTGGTCCATGTAAAACGCAGGATCCAATTCTCGATGAACTCGAAGCTGATTACACGGAAGTCGCATTTGAGAAAATAAATGTTGATGACGAACAAGATATCGCCAATCAATATGAGGTTCGGTCACTTCCAACAGTCGTAGTAGAAAACGACGATGGTGTTGTTGATCGATTTATTGGAGTCACTCAACGTGAGGACATTGAGGCGGCGATCCAGCAAGCACTCTGAGAGTAGTCGGTTTTTTACATTCTAGCTTCTGTGTCAATTTTCATTTTCGGTGATCAGAAAAGCCCGTGTCAGCGCCTCGCAACTGTTTTACACACGTATAAAATAAAATCAATATGGCAAGGAATGAAGCTGCAATAAAACGAACGCTCGAAAAGCAAATTTGTATGCGCTGTAATGCGCGTAATCCACAGCGCGCAAGTGAATGTCGGAAATGCGGATACAGTAACCTCCGTCCGAAATCAAAAGAACGAAGAGCTGCATAAGCGTCCTGGCGATATCGACGTAAGTCCAGATGATATCAGTTACTTCGGCATTACCTCTGGACTGTTCAGCATAAGAAGTATCATTTATGATACCACAGAAGCACTAATGTCGTCACGCTTGTTTTGGCATCAATCTGTCTCAGATCAATACCACATACATGGTTTCACAGGCTCGTCGCCGCCAACTATTGGACCATGGAAGTTTGCGTCATATTGATTCATTGAATAGGAGAATAAAAACAGCGATTATAAGAGATATTAACACTCATACGCTGTGCTGTCACAGATTATACAAAATCAAAGAGAACACCCGACACGTTAGCGTCAGGATCAATCCGACAACTCCTCTACAGTCAATCGTCAGTACCACAAGCCGATATTCCACGTTTTTAAGCTGATTATTTATGATAGAGGTGAGTATTAGTGGCTCTACAATTATTTTGCATGCTAGAAGTTCATCGCATCATCAGACGGGAGTCCTCGATCACAATCAGGTCATGGAACCGCTGGACCGCCACGGTGACCGGCGAACAAACTCTGGAATGTTCTCAGACAGCGCTTGAAGACTCGTAAGATGTAGTCTCATGACCCCGTCAACTACCACTCCAGAAAATCTGGCATAAAATGGGCGAAGTTCCTGACTACGGCAGCCTCAAACACCATACTAAGGATTAAATATGTCCACCTCTCAAGAGGCACGAATCAGAAGGAGTACCTGAAAACGTAGAGTGTACCCTCTGTGAGTACGGGACTCGTCCCGGTGTCACCGTCGAGAACCTCCAACAGATCAGGACCGTCTACGACAAGGCGAAGAGCCGATGGGAACTCCACCTTGTTTGTAAAACCGAAATTTGTTTGCTCAGCGCTCAGCGATTACAGAATAGCATGCTCACAGACCGGTGTTGCCGCATTTCGATGTGAGAACAGCAACTTTATCTGTCGCTCAAGGTGAATTGATTCCAAGATTACTTTCAGGAGGTCAATAGTGACACAACAAATACAACAACCGGAGGTGAACATCGGACTCGTCGGCCATGTTGACCATGGAAAAACAACGCTCGTTCAAGCATTGTCCGGCTCATGGACAGATCAGCACTCAGAAGAAATGAAGCGAGGCATTTCAATCCGACTTGGTTATGCCGACGCAACGTTCCGTTCGGTTCCTGACGTCGACCCACCAGAGGGATATACCGTCGAGGAAACCGGTCCTGATGATGAAGCGACTGAGACACTTCGAACGGTTTCATTCGTCGATGCACCAGGTCATGAGACGCTGATGGCGACAATGCTCTCTGGAGCAGCAATTATGGATGGTGCTGTTCTTGTCGTTTCAGCAACAGAAGATGTGCCACAAGCCCAGACCGAAGAACATCTGATGGCGCTTGATATTATTGGGATTGAAAACGTCGTCATTGCACAGAATAAAGTCGATCTTGTTGATCGTGAGCGTGCAATTGAGTCATATGACCAGATCGAGTCATTTGTCGAGGGAACAGTCGCTGAGGATGCTCCGATCGTTCCTGTCAGCGCTCAACAAGCGGTCAATATCGACCTCCTCATTGACGCTGTTGAACGTGAGATCCCAACGCCTGATCGCGATGCAGATGCCTCAGCCCGGCTTTATGCTGCCCGTTCATTCGATATCAATCGTCCAGGGACAACCTATGAGAATCTTTCTGGTGGTGTTATTGGCGGTTCTGTGTCACAAGGGCGACTCGAGACTGGAACAGAAATTGAATTACGCCCGGGGCGCGAAGTTGACGAGGGAGGACAAAGTGAGTGGCAACCGATTACAACAGATATTCGCTCATTACAGGCAGGCGGCGAAAACGTTTCTGAGGTAACCCCTGGAGGATTGTGTGGGGTTGGCACCGGTCTAGATCCAAGTTTAACAAAGGGAGATTCCCTCGCTGGACAGATTGTTGGTGAGCCAGGGACACTGCCACCGACGCGTGAGTCATTCACAATGACGGTTGAGTTGCTTGATCGGGTTGTTGGTGATGAGGCTGGTGAGGTCGAGACAATCTCAACGGGTGAACCGCTGATGTTGACCGTTGGCACAGCAACGACCGTCGGAGCGGTCACGAGTGCACGCAGCGGTGAAGCTGAGGTTTCTCTTAAACGACCGGTTTGCGCCGAAAGGGGGTCAAAGATTGCAATCAATCGTCGCGTTGGTGCTCGATGGCGACTTATTGGGATTGGGACGCTTGAATAAGTGATATACCCATTCATTGTTGCTATCATATCTGAAACTGTCATTAAATTCAGTTCGCAAATCTCGAACGTAATACAGTATAGCATAACATAACCAGGTATGTCGACAGCAGGAGCGGATGTAGTACGGACGTGGTATAACCCGTCAAGATGAATAAAATATGAGATTACCGATAATATGATTGCTGTAATCCTCGATACGAACGCGTTAATGCTTCCTGTTGAGCGGGATGTCCGACTTTTCGAAGAGCTTGATCGGATTCTTCCGGAAAGATATATATCAGTCGTGCCGCGTCCCGTTGCTGTTGAACTTCACCGTCTCAGTGACGGTGCTGGAGTTGAAGCAACGGCCGCGAGCGTTGGGAGCGACTTGCTTACCCGGTGTTCCATCGTTAATACGGAGGCTGATTTCGCCGATGATGCTATTGTTGAATTAGCGGCTATTGATGATATATTAGCTCAAAGTAACGAATGGGATGTCACTGCCACAGTTGACAGCACCGTGAAGCAGCAGCATGATGACAAAGATATCGGTACACATACGAATGTTCATAATAATATAGATGCAGACAGGCAAATTGATGTGGAAGCCGACGCTCAAGTCGATAATAGCAACACAGGCGTAATCGACCTTTCCGAATCAGAATCAGCAGCGAAGGCGACTACAAAGGCGGCTGAAAGTGGATACACGACGACAAAACAGTATGTCGTTACGGAAGATAGACCGCTCCGTGATCGATTACATAAACGTAACATTCGCGTAATCGGTATAAGGGGGCGAAACACATTGGAGATAACAGAACCATAATGTATGTATAAACGGGTACAACTTACAGATACAGTCGAAGTGCCTCCGCGGCACCTTGCAGATGTCACACCACAGCGAGTAAAGCGGCTTTTGCAAGATAAATTAGAGGGACGAATGGATGAAGACATTGGAAGCGTTGTAAGCGTCATCAGCGTGCTTGATATTGGTGAGGGAACGGTTCTTCCAGGGCGCGCTGGCGTATACTATGAAGCTGAATTCGATGCTATCACATTCGATCCAGCAATGCAGGAGGTCGTTGATGGAGAAGTCGTCGAAGTTGTTGAGTTTGGAGCATTTGTTGGAATTGGTCCTGTCGATGGACTATTGCATGTCTCACAAATTTCTGATGAGTACCTTGCATACGATGGTGAGAATCAGCAACTGGCGTCCACAGAATCAAATCGGACGCTCGGAGTTGGTGACTCTGTGCGTGTTCGGGTTGTGACAAAGAGTATTGATGAGCGAAATCCTCGCGATTCGAAGATTGGTCTTACAGCGAAACAGCCCGGTCTTGGTAAGCATGGCTGGTTACAGGCGGACCGACAGGCGAACGCTGCCACGACGGAGGCCGGGGCGGAGGGCAAGTAAATGGCACAAACCCGCCTTTCATGTCGCGAGTGTCATTATATAAACCACGCCGATTCACAGACCTGTGAGAACTGTGGGTCAAGTAGTCTGACTGAGGACTGGGCGGGATACGTCGTTGTCACGAATCCAACCGATTCAGCAATTGCTGAGGAGATGAATGTCACAGAACCTGGCGGTTACGCGCTGAAGGTGCGTTGACGTTAGTAGTAATGGCTGAGTTGCCTCTTAGACTTCCATCATCACTTCGACAAGAATTCAAGTCACCGTTTGGACCGGTGTATACGGATGTTAATGAATTCCTCATCGATGCTGATCAACCGATTATTGCTGTTGGCGATATTGTAACCTATCACCTCCGGATGGTCGATTACACTTCAGCAGTAGCTATCATTGACGGGCAGACAAAACGTGAAACTGTCGATAAAACGATCAGTACGGTGCTGTCAGAACATAATCAGCGGATTGATATTGAGAACCCACCAGGTATGATATCTGCGGCATTATTGGAGGCATTACACACAGCCGTATCGAGATCTGAGCCGGTGACAATCGTCGTAGAAGGTGAAGAAGACCTCGCAACGCTTCCAGCTGTTCTGATATCACAACTCGGGGGAACGGTGGTGTATGGACAGCCCGGTCAAGGGATGGTGCGGATTCCTGTGACTGCTGAGACAAAAATAAAAATGGAGAGACTGCTAAATCGTATGGATGGAGACGCTACTGCTGTATTTGATCGACTCGCAGTCGATCGAAATATCGATGAGGAGTAATTTTAATGCGTTGATGAGACACTGGATTTTAATTATCATAACAGTCAACAGATATCTTTGAAGTATATCGAATATAATAAATGAATAAGATTGTGTCATATACTGTCGATAGTTAATCTCGCTTCGATTTGCTCGTGTCACTCTCGTTTGATGCTATTGTGGGCGTAGTTGGTAATAACAGTTAGATATCGACAACTCGATGTATTGCTTCGAAATCTTTTTAGCCGTTTCAAATCGAATATAGGATAACTTAACAATGGAAATCGATATTCTCTCTGAAGATGAAAACTCGATGTTACACCGGACTGACGTTCAATTTGAGATCGTGCATGACGATGCCACGCCATCTCGGCTATCTGTTCGTGACAGTCTGGCAGCAAAAATTAATAAAGATTCTGATGAGGTAGTTGTGCACAAACTTGATACTAAATTTGGGATGCGGAAAACAATCGGATATGCAAAAGTGTATGAATCACCGCAGTCTGCTCGCCAGGTTGAGCAGGATTATATGCTTGAACGAAACAAAATTGAGATTGAACCAGAGAATGAAGACAGTGCAGCAGAAGGCGCCTGATAGAGGTTAATTCGGGCAATAACGCCCAATAGTCGATCATAATCGGTACTCACAGATACTAGATGTCACGTGTCCGCTCTATCAATAATTACAGATGATCTTTCGACAGTAGTCGAGATATGACTGCCTTTTTAGGATATATTGCTTAAGATATCCACTACAACGACATATATTATATTACATTCACTATGCGTATTCTTGGAATCGAAGGAACAGCATGGGCGGCAAGTGCCGCAATATATGATACTCGTGATGAAACAATAGTAATCGAGTCGAATCCATATCAACCTGATAGCGGTGGTCTACACCCACGAGAAGCAGCCGAGCATATGAGCACGGCACTCCCTGAAGTTATCTCAATCATTCTTGATCGTGCAGCAACTTCTGGGGAAACCAATACAATTGGAATCGATGCTGTGGCATTTTCGCGTGGTCCTGGACTTGGTCCGTGTCTTCGAGTTGTTGGAACCGCCGCTCGAACACTCACGCAGGCGCTGTCTGTCCCACTTGTCGGCGTAAATCATATGATTGCACATCTTGAGATTGGTCGTTATCAATCTGGGTTCGAAACGCCAGTCTGTCTGAATGCCTCAGGAGCAAATGCACACCTCCTTGGGTATCATCGTAGTCAGTATCAGGTGCTTGGTGAGACGATGGATACTGGCGTTGGGAATGCTATCGATAAATTCACTCGTCATCTTGAATGGGATCACCCTGGTGGACCGAAAGTCGAAGCAGCAGCGACCGATGGGGACTACTGTGATCTTCCATATGTTGTTAAGGGAATGGATTTCTCATTTTCAGGCATCATGTCGGCTGCAAAAGATGCTGTTGATGATGGGGCTCCCGTCGAGGATGTTTGTACAGGGTTGCAGGAGACAATCTTTGCAATGCTGACTGAAGTCACAGAGCGGGCGCTCTCACTGACTGGGACATCTGAACTTGTGCTCGGCGGAGGAGTCGGGCAGAATGACCGCCTTCGCGAAATGCTCTCAATGATGTGTGCTGCTCGTGGTGCCTCATTTCATGCACCTGAGCCACGATTCCTACGAGACAATGCGGGTATGATTGCTGTATTGGGTGCAGCAATGCATGAGGCTGGACAGACAATCTCAGTCGAGAATTCTGCTGTTGACCCAAACTTCCGCCCGGATGCAGTTACTGTCAAATGGCGAGATAATCAAACGTCAGTGACTCACACCCCTACAACACTCAGTGAATCACCAATACGAGGAGCAGAAGCAACGGTTAGACGTGTGGATGATCGTGTCATAAAACGGCGTGTTGAAAAATCATACCGGCATCCTAAACTTGATAGACAGCTCCGTGCTGAACGTACACGGGCAGAGGCGCGATTGACTAGTGCTGCACGACGTCTTGGTGTGCCGACACCTGTTATTTATGATGTCGACCCCATGACGGGGACGTTGATATTCGATTATGTCGGTGATGCTGACCTCGCAGCAGAACTCACCGAGAGTCGGTGTCGAGCGGTAGGACAGCATCTCGGGAAGATACATGATGCAGGCTTCGTCCACGGTGACCCGACAACGCGGAATATACGTGTTGACCCAGCACAGACTTATATGATCGACTTTGGTCTAGGTTACCATACCGATCATATTGAAGACCACGCCATGGATCTCCATGTGTTTATCCAGAGTATAACTGGAACTGCCTCAGATCCTAACCCACTCATTACTGCGTTTGAGTCCGGATACGCCGAGACGGGAATGTCGACCGTCCAATCGAGACTTGGCGAAATTGAATCCCGTGGGCGATATCAATGATTCACTCATTGGTATCGATGGTGGCGATTACACATAGATACGATCATAATGACATTCATATGTTGGCTTGCGTCCCGACTGGCTGATAGAAAAACGATTTATGACCGACCATCGTAGATGCATGTATGGACGATGAAACGAAACGGGGAGATATATTCGGCGTCCCGTATAATTTTGAACGACCATCGCTTGGGCGGTTAATAGCCGCTCGCTGGCAGCCTGGTGCAAGCATGATCGTCGAAAAACCGTTTGGAATTGGATACACACTTAATCTCGCAAACTGGCGGTCGTGGATTGCGCTTCTCGTTGTCGGGGGGTTACTCTTTCAGGAACAACAAGGTAATGATGAACCTGAGGACGACAGCCCTGTTGAGGTCATCGTTGATTAATCGTGTGTCTCGGTGCTTATCGATTCAGTCGTTGAGGAGTTGGGGGATACAACGATGCATCGCGTGAGATCAATGCAGTTGAGAGCTAACGTATGGTGGCAGGATCTGTGAGTGGCGACACTCTTCGGTACGTTACGACAAATAGTGGGAAAGTGCATGAAGCTCAGTCATATCTCGACTCGGACGTGGTCGAATCATTGTCATATGATTATACGGAGATTCAAGCGACATCACTCCGTCCGATTGCAACGACTGGGGCTCACGAGGCGTATCAATATGCCGGTTCGCCGGTACTTGTTGATGATGCAGGATTGTTTATCGATGGATTTGATGGATTTCCTGGTCCGTACTCCGCGTTTGCTGAGAATACACTCGGTATAGAGACTATTCAACGCGTTGCTGAAACCGAACTTGATGCGCCAAGATCAGCTTCCTTTCGATGCGTTCTTGGATACTGTGATGGGGAGGCGATTGAGTCATCAACTAATGAGTACACCGATACAATCATCGGGAGTGATGCACCTCCCGTGAAGTTGTTTACTGGGGAAGTAAGCGGTCAAATTGTTTCTCCTCGAGGTGACGGTGGCTTTGGATATGATCCAATTTTCGAACACAATGGGATGACATTAGCTGAGCGTGATGCCGCTGATAAAAATGATATCTCACATCGTGGTCGCGCATTAAAATCGTTTGCTGAGTGGTTCCAGACACGCTGATTTATCAATATGCATGTCTGAAAATCAAGTCTTTTTTGGAGATAATATTTACAAGCGGACACGGCGAACGCTACAGGGCTTGACCCCGAGGCAGGTCACCTATTGAGATTCCTGTTTTCACAGGAGTCAATAACGGTTTTATTTTCAACACCAGTGCTTGCCGCCCAACTATTATCAATAATATCTATTGCAGTGTGTCTGTTTCGCTAAGTGAGTCGACACAGAGGATTATTCTATTCGCGAGGCACGGTCGGGACCAGGGTATGTGCCCTCGTCATCAAACGTAGCATCATACAACTGCTCAGGTGAAAATACCGCTGTATAGGCCGCTGGCTCGCGAACGCTGACCGGAAGCTGTCCGCGAAGTGAGGCACCTACCTGTGTTGACTGTAGTTGGTCATTGAATGATAAGATGTGCATAGCACCGCCTCGGTATGCTGTTGCCAGTGCTGGATGGTCGCCGGGGGGATGTGTTACAATTGAACACCACTCTGTCATGTGCACTCGCCACTCACGAGCGAGCTGATCTGTGGTTAGTGCTGCAATGAGTGCTTCCGCGTCGGTCAGTAGTGGATCGCTTCCAAATAGTGTCATCCATGAATGTGTCCAAAGACTTTCGAGTGCTTGTCGAGCGTCAGTATCGCTTCCACAGAGGAAATCAGCGACAAGAACGTCTGCATCAACGACAACAGATGTTGGGACTGGCTCAGTGGCTGGCTCAGTGATCTTTGGCTCAGACTCTGGCTGATGAGTATCGGATTGAGCGTCCGCTAATCTATCTGTTCGGGTGTCATCAAGCAACTGTTTGATTCGTCTGCGATCAATGTCATCACAGTTACTTACGACGTCACCTGCTTGTGACAGAAGTGCACTCCAGGAGTCCGTGTTCATACTGCTGAATAGACCCTACATGAATAGAAAAATAACGACCACACCCAGTGTTGATACTGAAATTTAGTAGAAAGTGTATGAGTATCTATTGGGTATGATAACATCTACAAATTAGCAACTCGCTAAGACAGACAACAGGAATGGTTAGATCACTTATGATATGTGGGAATCGTCGGATTCAGCTGTTCCCTACCAGCGTTTGTCGGACTTTCATAAGATTATCATGTTCAACGACAAGTGCAAGTCGATCACCGCGTTTGACTGTAGTAGCCGGTAATGGAATCGTCATTGGCTCGTTCGCCCGTCCATGTGCATATATTCGCCCGTGATCACCTAGCTCAATCTCATTTACTGTCTGACCGACAATCGGAGCAGTGTTTGGAACTGAAAGACTGGTTAAACTGAGACCCTCTGTAAGTTCATCAAGCACATTGAAATTGCCACCGAGAAGTGCAGTTTTAGCGCCCACAGCTCCAAGCCGCTCCGGATCAATTACCTCATCAACGTCAGATTCATATCGTTCATACACATTCGGATTGGAATCTTCACTGATACGCATTGCAACGCGACAGCCGTGCTGCTTACCGGTCAGACAAGCGGCGAAATTGATACTTGGGTCGCCGGTGAGCCCGCCAAGTGCAACAGCGTCATCAACACCCGCTTGTTCTAGCACTGAATCATCACTTCCGTTTCCTTTGATAACCTCAAAGCCGGCAGTATCAGCACGTTTGATCTTATCTGAA
>NZ_KE356561.1:2527561-2530108 GCF_000415985.1 Haloquadratum walsbyi J07HQW2 | reverse complement strand
CGCATGGGGAATACCAGCTTAATCGCTAGCAGTGGGTTCTGACTCTACGTAGCTCCCGAGCGTCATTTGCTGTTGCTCTGATTGGCTCTGCTTGGTTGGAGTCGTGGCACTGTCACAAGTGCGCCCATTCCGTGACATGTCATGTCATCGCCTGCCGCTTTCACTGGCAGGCTCTCACCCCACGGATCGAGCCGATTGGCTACGTTTACCGCTGCGTTGATATCCGCATGGTACTCTGTTACCCAGCACGCATCGTTCGTACACCGGAACTCGTCGCTATCCCGGTACCCGATGTGGTTGCAGGCGTGACAGGTTTGGCTTGTATGGTGTGGGTGGACGTATTCGATCGGGATTCCGGCTTCGATCGCTTTCCGATCAATAGCATCCTGAAGCCGTCTGAACGCCCAGTTGTGCAACCGCCGGTTCATCCATTTGCCGTAGTCTAACCCCTCTCGGATACTGTCGAGTTGTTCCAACACGATCACCGGCTTGGCGAACTGTTGGGCATAGTCAATAGCCTGCCAAGACGCTTTCTCGACGATATCGGTCAGCGCGTTCTGACAGTGATCGAATCGTTCGTCGATCCGCCACTGAGCGGCGTCACGTTCCTGCAATCGAGTGAGCGTGGTGAACATCTCCTTACGGAGTTGGCGGGCACGACCGCCGGTAATCAGCAGTGGGTCGGTCGGAGAACCATTCGTACAGGCACAGCCTGCTGACAAATGGGCTTCCCCGATATCGAACCCTACTGCTGTGGCATCTTCATCGTCACTCTCATACGCTGGTTCAGACACGTCAATATCAACGCCGACGTGCAACGACCACGTTTCACCGTCGCGCTGTAGCTGAAACTGATTCGGTTCGATCTCACCGTCGAGCAGCCCTTTCCAGAGCGATTGTTGTGCTGGATTGATTCGGAGTGGAATCCAAAACGGCGAACCGTCTGCTGATTGGGCTTTTGGAACCCGCCAGCAGAAACTATGTTCACGGGCAGAGTCGTGATCGTGGTTAAGTGTCAACCCACGTTCGGTGTATCTGACGGGGTGAGCATCGTCCAGCTCATCGGCCTCATCGACCAATTTTGGAACATAGTTTTTTAGGGCGTCTTTGGCGTAACTACTCAGGTCGTAGTCGTAGGGTGTGACAACGTCATTGACGGCCGTCTTGGTGTCACACTCGACCTGAAAGGCATCCTGTAGGGCGTGGCGATAGGTGTTCAGCGTATGTTGCAGGCTGGTTTCCTTGTGACTGGTCGGGGGTAAGCGTCGCCTGCAACGTCCGTGTAACCGTTTCGGTCGCCATGTCGCCCGTATCAATGTATTATTCTATGACAGTAAAAACCCATCGTAGCATAGCACGAACATTTAGGTGTCGGTGTGATCATATATGCAGATATGCCGAACGATACCCGGACTGAATCGGGCGAATTTGATGAAAAATACAGTGACGAGGACTTTCTTGCCGCACTACAGGAGTTAGATGGTGGTGGGACGACCGAGGTAGCTGAAGCTCTTGAGTGTCCATATACAACAGCATACGACCGACTGAAATCCCTCCGAGCGGCTGGGAAAGTGACAAGCCGTGATATCGGAAAGGTTCACTTTTGGGAAGTAGCAGACCCCGATAACTAACAATTACTGTTGGGATTCGAGGAGCCGGGGAAGGGTGAAGGGTGATTGCAGCCGTCTCATGTCGCATTCCTGCCCGGCGTGAACGGCGGGATTTCCTGCTTGATGAAGATGATGACATCTACAAATTAGCAACTCGCTAAGACAGACAACAGGAATGGTTAGATCACTTATGATATGTGGGAATCGTCGGATTCAGCTGTTCCCTACCAGCGTTTGTCGGACTTTCATAAGATTATCATGTTCAACGACAAGTGCAAGTCGATCACCGCGTTTGACTGTAGTAGCCGGTAATGGAATCGTCATTGGCTCGTTCGCCCGTCCATGTGCATATATTCGCCCGTGATCACCTAGCTCAATCTCATTTACTGTCTGACCGACAATCGGAGCAGTGTTTGGAACTGAAAGACTGGTTAAACTGAGACCCTCTGTAAGTTCATCAAGCACATTGAAATTGCCACCGAGAAGTGCAGTTTTAGCGCCCACAGCTCCAAGCCGCTCCGGATCAATTACCTCATCAACATCAGATTCATATCGTTCATACACATTCGGATTGGAATCTTCACTGATACGCATTGCAACGCGACAGCCGTGCTGCTTACCGGTCAGACAAGCGGCGAAATTGATACTTGGGTCGCCGGTGAGCCCGCCAAGTGCAACAGCGTCATCAACACCCGCTTGTTCTAGCACTGAATCATCACTTCCGTTTCCTTTGATAACCTCAAAGCCGGCAGTATCAGCACGTTTGATCTTATCTGAATTAGTATCAACGACAACAACATCGTATCCTTCTGTGTCAAGGATCCGTGCGGTCCGTGCGCCAACGCGCCCATATCCAACAATAATAAATGACATATCAAATTATGATGTTCTGTGGATACAAATACCATACTCTGCATATAGCTCATGACATCATCAT
>NZ_KE356561.1:2326288-2527541 GCF_000415985.1 Haloquadratum walsbyi J07HQW2 | reverse complement strand
ATTAGCAACTCGCTAAGACAGACAACAGGAATGGTTAGATCACTTATGATATGTGGGAATCGTCGGATTCAGCTGTTCCCTACCAGCGTTTGTCGGACTTTCATAAGATTATCATGTTCAACGACAAGTGCAAGTCGATCACCGCGTTTGACTGTAGTAGCCGGTAATGGAATCGTCATTGGCTCGTTCGCCCGTCCATGTGCATATATTCGCCCGTGATCACCTAGCTCAATCTCATTTACTGTCTGACCGACAATCGGAGCAGTGTTTGGAACTGAAAGACTGGTTAAACTGAGACCCTCTGTAAGTTCATCAAGCACATTGAAATTGCCACCGAGAAGTGCAGTTTTAGCGCCCACAGCTCCAAGCCGCTCCGGATCAATTACCTCATCAACATCAGATTCATATCGTTCATACACATTCGGATTGGAATCTTCACTGATACGCATTGCAACGCGACAGCCGTGCTGCTTACCGGTCAGACAAGCGGCGAAATTGATACTTGGGTCGCCGGTGAGCCCGCCAAGTGCAACAGCGTCATCAACACCCGCTTGTTCTAGCACTGAATTATCACTTCCGTTTCCTTTGATAACCTCAAAGCCGGCAGTATCAGCACGTTTGATCTTATCTGAATTAGTATCAACGACAACAACATCGTATCCTTCTGTGTCAAGGATCCGTGCGGTCCGTGCGCCAACGCGCCCATATCCAACAATAATAAATGACATATCAAATTATGATGTTCTGTGGATACAAAATACCATACTCTGCATTATAGCTCATGACATCATCATTATATTGGGTTGAGACGATATCATATCCTATTGATATCTGCTTCGCGATAGCTGCAGAGTAATTTTCATTATGATTACGCTGATGAAGTTGTTGGGTTTATTTGACGTCAAAAGTACAGAAATGGACGAGCAGTCATACTTCTTTGAGTAGTCCCCTACATCATTGATTATACAGCCGAAAGCCAGTGGCAATGATAATAATTCCTACTGCTACGATTGCAGTGAGAAGATTAAATCCAGGTGTCTCTGCCGTCTGTGTCGGCGACGATGTCGTCGTGGTGGTCGGCGTCACCACCGGAGTTGGCGTTGGGGTCAAAGTTGCTGTCGATGTTGATGCTGGTGTTGGTGTGTGTCGGCGTCATATCTGGAGTAGTCGTTGGAGTAGGTGTTGCCGCAATGACGGTTATGTCTCTGACGTCTATATTATCTCCTGTCGATGCTTCAATCGTGTATGAACCGGGTTCGACATCACCTATCTGAATATTCACACGCCATTCACCGGATTCATTCCACTGCTCATCGGTTGCAACACTGACAATTTCGCCATTATCACGACGAAGCTCAACAATGATGACAGTATTATCGGGGTCTCGATTTGTTACGCCACCAACGGTGAACTCAGACCCAGCTGTGACTGTTTGTGCGCTTTGATTTTCATTAACGCTCTCAATTTCGACGTTTGTCTGTGTAAGTTCAATTCCTGTCACAGCAGTCGCCGAGCCAATAAATCCAATAGATGCGATTAGAATAATGGGTATTACTAGAAATGTCGATGCAATCGCATATATATCGGTATCAAAGCTCATGAGCTGTTTTAGTGACATCATTTAGCTGAGCTATGCTATCACATTTAAACTCGTAATACTCGAATGTGTTGTTAACACATCATCTGGCAGGAAATAGTGATGGTTAGAATTGATTTATGATATCCAGCCAATCAAAGACAAAAAGACGCCGGAACAGGGATTTGAACCCTGGATCCCAGAGGGAACACGCTTTCCAGGCGTGCGCCTTAAACCACTCGGCCATTCCGGCTGTAGGCGAATATATAATATCACACTGATTAAACCCTTCTGTTCGATAATAATCGAACTTCAATTGTGTATGCAATACTCGCTACCACAGCGCCGATTACTATTGCAATAATTCCAAGTCTACCAAGCCCGATATTGATTGGTCTAATAAGCAAATGATATCCTTGGATCAATACGCCAAATGAGAGGATACCGAGGAGACCCCAAAGAAGTGCGGATATGATTCGTTTCATAGTTGAACCAGCAAGAAGCCCCACTACTCGTAACGACTGAAAATTGTATAGAATATAGAAAATATGATTCATCTACATGTATACCTATACAGTACTTGTGCGGATCTATCTAACTACCATGATAGTGCTTTGAGCGGTCGGATATAAACAACGAGGGTCGGTAAGGATACTATACAAGCACCTCAACCGTGTACCCAGAGTCCTGAAGAGCGGACAGTATCGTATCGATATGGTCGTGTCCACGCGTCTCAAGATCTATCTCGACATCCGCTTCGTTCATTTCAACGGTTCGAGATGTTCTGTCGTGTTGAATGGCATATATATTCGCCTGATAATCAGCAAGGATCGCAACAAGTTCCTCAAGTGCTCCCGGGTAGTCCTCAAGCACCGTCCGGATGCGGAGATATCGTCCAGTCTCAACCAGACCGCGGATGAGAACAGTCGTTAAGCGATTCATATCAATATTACCACCACATAATGCTGGGACAATTGTCTCATCATCGCTGTATTCAAATGCATCAGCAAGAACCGCAGCCATCGCAACGGCACCAGCCCCCTCAACGAGTGTTTTTGACCGTTCAAGTATATATGTCACCGCAACAGCAATCTCATCATCAGTTACTGTCACAACATTGTCAACGCGATCTTTGATTACTGAGAACGGACGGTCACCAATTCGACGCGTTGCGATTCCATCCGCGATTGTATTCACTGTTTCAAGTTTATGAATCGAACCGGTTGCGAGGGACTTCGGAGCGGATGCCGCACCCTCTGCTTGCACACCAATTACGCGGATATCTGAGTCGTGTGCAGTCACAGCCGTTGCAATCCCAGCAATTAATCCACCACCACCAATCGGAACCACAACCGTCTCAACATCAGGGCAGTCCTCAATAATTTCAAGTCCGATTGTTCCCTGTCCAGCCATGATAGCGTCATCATCGAATGCATGCACGTACGTTCGCCCAGACTCCTCGGCTAATTGGTGTGCATACGCCTGTGCTTCATTGTAATCTGTTCCCTGAAGCACGGTATTACCTCCATATCGTTCTGTGGCTTCAATTTTTGAAATAGGTGCTTGCTCAGGCATGACAATCGTTGCATCAACACCAGCACGTGATGCTGCCAGTGCGACTCCCTGTGCATGGTTTCCAGCACTTGCTGTGACGACACCAGCAGCCTGTTCATCCGTAGAAAGCGTTGCAACACGATTCGTCGCACCGCGGATTTTGAACGCACCAGTTCGCTGTGTATTTTCAAGTTTAAGATGAATATCAGCACCGGTCATAGAGCTGAATGTTGGTGAGCGTTGCATTGGCGTGTGTCTCACAACCGACATAATTCGATCGCGCGCCGCTTCGATATCACCGACGTCAAGCATTCAGATATACGCGACGGGACAGCGACGCCTAACACTGTCGTTATCGATAGTATTCTCTACTTATTGCTAGAAGATATGGAGTATTAAGCTGTCATAGTCATCACTCATACGTATTCTAAGGGGGAAAAGGGGGAATGCACGCATGTGACGTGCAATTGTAAGCTTCATCTGTAGATATATAAATATCCGCCATGTAGAGTGAAACTGAAAATCAGCAGACAGAGGATAAATGAAATAATAGTTTCACTCCGCTTATATTCAGATTAGCGCTCCTCAATAGATTCAAATGTTGCGTCCTCAACACCGACATACCGAGCTCGCGGTCGAATAAGTCGGTTTTCTTCGTACTGCTCGAACGTATGCGCGATCCACCCAGCGGCGCGTGCCATCGCAAAAATTGGTGTATAAATATCGATAGGAATTCCCATTTGATAGTACGTTGATGCAGAGTAAAAGTCCACATTTGGTGCCAGTCCCTTATGTTCATTTACATATTCCTCAATTGCGAGTGAGTAATTATACCAACACATTTCACCAGCAGCCTTTGCAAGTTCTTTCGAACGCTCACCAAGGATCCTCGCACGGGGATCTTTGACATTATACACTCGATGACCAAAGCCTGGAACTCGTCGTCCAGATTCAAGTGCATCCTCAATCCACGTTACTGCCTCAAGATCACTGTCATGAACTTCCTTGAGCATCCGCATTACATTCGCGTTTGCACCACCGTGTAACGATCCTGAGAGGGTGCCAACTGCGGTGGTGATTGCACAGTGCAGATCAGACAGCGTTGAAGCTGTTACTTTTGCTGAAAATGTGGAAGCATTCAGCCCATGGTCTGCGTGTAAGACAAGTGCCATATCAAACGTCCCTGCGAGAACCGGATCAGGCTTGAACCCATTGAGCATATATAGGAAGTTTGCAGCATAATCTAAATCAGACCGTGGCGCAATCGGATCATCACCTTCTCGACAGCGCTGAAATGCCGCAAGGGCTGTCGGGAGTTTAGCAGCAATCCGTCTTGCTTTTCGAGTATTTGCCTCATGGTTTGTCACATCGGCATCAGAGTCAGGGTCATATGCTGAGAGTGTCGAGACGATTGTTCGTAACGCAGCCATTGGGGTTTCATCAGCAGCGGCTAACCGCTCAATCTGCTTATGCACTCCTGCGTTGATTGCTCGCTCTTCGACCATTGCGTCAGTGAATGAGTGGAGTTCATCGGCATTTGGAAGTCGACCATGCCACAGTAAGTAGACGACTTCTTCATATGACGCTTTTTGAGCGAGGTCTTCGATGCTGTATCCTCGATAGACGAGTTCTCCAGCATCACCGTCAATACGGCTGAGTTTCGACTCAGCAACGAGAACATCTTCCAGCCCACGTTTAACCTCGTCTGACATACCATTCGGTTTTTATCCGCTTGAGAAAAGCGTTATCTTTTAGAAACCACTTAGAGCGAGAGCAATTATTATCGATCATTTAATCACGGGAATTACTACTATGATAGTAACGTGAGGGAATCCCTTAGATAATATTCGGAAATTGGTGATATGGATCGAATCTAAAATCTGGATTGATAGGTATTACTGAAGTGCGAGGAGAAAGCCCCGCGCCCTTCAGCACGGGGATAAATCCGACAGTCGATGACACAAACCACCGACGATAGCACGCCCTGATATTCCAACAGATACCTCATCCACCCAAACGTAATTACAAACATAATGGTCACGGTGACTGTCACCGCGAATTTCCACAACCCATCCCTCTCACGGCGGGAAGAGTGGCAACACGCCACTCGCCACTCGCCACTCACCTCTACCGTGACACCAAGCAGTTCTGTATCGACTGATGGGAAAACGGCGACTTCGGCAAATCCGTGATCACATCCAGCATTGATAACGCGCTTTAGTCGGCTATTCAGAACCAAGCCATTCGAGAAGCGAAATCTGACCACAGCAAAGATGTAGAAGTTGAATACCGAGAGAGTCAGCCGTTCGCAGTCAACAACCAGAACTGGGAGATCGACACAGCCGATAACGGTACAGTCCTCGTCGGATTCCCGTGTGTTTCTCAGTGGTGGTACACACCTATCGAAGTGTACGACGATATTGCCGATTCCGTATACCGACTGGTCGAAGGTGACGCCGACAAGTCCCGTCTACAGGTCTACCGCCGTGGCGACGACTGGTACTGTACATTCAACGCCGAGTACGATACTGACACGTCGGATGAGACACCTATCGGTGTTGATATTGGCGAACGGCAGATTCTCGCTGCAACAGCTTATGCTGAAGATAACTCAATGCTAGTGTCGGGTGATGAGGTAAAGTACGTTCGGCGCAAATATCGTTCCCTACGCGATTCGCTCCAACAAGCGGGTGCGCTTCGCGCACGCAACCGTGTGGGTGACAAAGAACAGCGTCAAATCAAGGAATTAAATCACACACCCTCCCGTTCCTCATCACGTTCGCGGAGCAGTTCAAGAATCCGGTCATCAAACTGGAAGATCCCGAAGGTATCCACAAGAACAACTCGTGGCACTTTTTCCAACTCCAACAGTTCATCACATACAAATCAGAATGTGCTGGGATCGGCGTCAAGAAGATTGACCCGTACCGCACCAGCCAACTCTGCTCGGAATGTGGTTCGATTGGAACGCGTGATGAAGATTCCTTTTCATGTTCGGAGTGCAACCGTGGACGCCACGCCGACCTGGACGCTTCAGAGAATATTGCACAACGGGAGGGAGAACCATGCACGGGCTAACGCTTCGGGCGAGTCGAACCGTGTACGTCGCTGGTTGAATAGCCAGCCGTTTTTGACGCCCGCTGTATACAGGGAGGAAGGTCCTATTGACAGGGCTACACGCGCTGCAAAGCACGTCCCTGGTCACAACTCGGTGGCAACCTTCGAGGGGTCACGCAAACGCAAACGCGAATGCGAACGCGTATTTGAACCCCAAGCCCGAGGAACCGCGCAACCTGCAGATCCACTTCGTGGAATCCCGCGTCGCGTCTTTAGGCGCGCGGGAGGATGTCAACAGTGATCAACAACACGTCATCAACTATTTTTATCATTGCACCACGAATGAGGCTACATGGATCGTGATGTGGAGTACGAACCGGTTAGCGTCAAGACCGTTCTTGCGGAAATGAAAGATACCGCTGAGTTACTTATCGATCTCTCGTACTCCGCTGTTCTGCATGAGAGCGATGAAATTGCCTATGAAGTTCTTGATCTTGAGGCTCGAATGGATCGGCTTCAGTTGCAGGGACGTATGAGTCTCTTGATGGCAGCGCGCCGTCCAGAAGATGCAGAACAGCTCGCTCCTGTTTTAGGGGTAATGGCAGCCGCAGAGAAGATTTCGAACGCTGCTGGTGACATTGCGAAGGTTGTCGTTGAAGATATTGGTCTCCCACATGCTATTCATGGCTCCCTTCCAGGCGCTGTTGAGGTGTTAGTTCGGGCGACGATTGAGCCTGATTCGCGATATGCTGATACCACTCTGGCCGATATAAATATGGAGACAGAAGCAGGTGTTCGGCTGATTGCTATCCGCCGTGATGCAGTGACGGGCAAGCAACAATGGCTCATAAATCCCGGAGCTGATACTTTTCTTCGTGGCGGTGATTCGGTTCTGCTCCGCGGACCACAGGATGGAGTTGGGGCAGTATATGCGAATGCCACAGGAGAATCATATGAACCGCCTACTGTCACAAAAGAATCGATTGATGATCTTGAGCGTGCGGTCAATTCAATCACGCTCATGAAAGATATGAGCGAGCTCGCTGTAGATCTAGCCTATGGAGCAGTATTATTTGAAAGCACAGGAGTCGCGGAGGAAGTAAAAGAACTAGAAGCAGAAGTTGACGCACTCAAATCACGATTTGAGGCATGGACATTACGTGCGGCTACTAGACTTGCAGATCCAGTTCGTCTTCGAGGACTCGTTCATATTGCCTCAGCGACTGAGGTGATTTCTGATGCTGCATTAGAGATCAGTGAGGGTGTACTTCGAGGAATTGATGCACATCCAGTTGTCGCTGCGGCAGTTGAGGAATCTGATGAGGTTATTGTACGATTGGCAGTCGATGTTGGCAGCCAGTTAGCTGGTAAGACCCTTGGGGCAGAACAGGTCAAGACCGAGACTGGAATGCGTGTTATTGCTGTTCGGCGTGGGAATAACGACGATGGATGGGTTGTACAGCCGGGACCAGAAACTGAACTCCGTGAAGGTGATAGTATCATCGCCAAAGGAACACGTGCTGGCGCCGAACTACTTGGTGATGCAGTCGGCGACCCGCAATCATTCGAGATATAATCCAATGGTTCTGTCTATCGGATTGACATCCTCCTCCGGCTGAAGCCGGAGGAATCCCAAGCGGTGGGATATTATGATTTACACTCTCAATGTTCTCTCGTCTTAAACGACCCGCTCTCGCGGTCGAACAAGAAGACTCCGGGCTGTGCCAACCAGCCGTTACTCATATCCACAGTCGGGGGACTCTGAGTTATCTGTCTGCGAATATTGCACCATTCACGTATGCGTTCATCGTCGTTCCGCACGACTTACAGACGTACAAGCCCCGCTGCACACGGTTCGCATCACTCTTGCGACCACAACACGAGCACGTCTTACTTGTATCTCGCTCGCTCTGTTCACTTCGTCGGGTGTGTCCGATGTTGTGGATGTGGATGTGGATGTGGATGTGGATGTGAGATGCGCGTCATTGAAACAAGAAGCCCCAGCCCCACCCTCCGGACCCTCACCCGGAGCCGCGCTAGCGGCTGAGTAGGGTGGGGTAGTTCACACTGTAGAGTATTTTGAGATCAAAAAAGCTCTGGGCTCAATATACTCATGTGTATGAATCGATTCCATAGAGATTAAAAACACTGATTGGTCAGTCGTCACGACGGATGGATAGACTTTGTCTAACGCTGAGCGAGCACATAGTCAGATACATTAGAAGGGTAGGTTCAATAAATCATAATTCTCGGATCAGCCGGATTGCGCTCACTACTGTTAGCATAGTCGTCACAAGAAGTGCTGTCGATGTTGCAAGGACAAATGCAAGCACAATGAACCAACCTTCCGGTCCAACAACCGGATATTGTCGAGTCCCAGCAAATGGACCAAGAATTTCGAACACGCGAGCTATATAAACAACTATCGCTAGCCCAGTGCCAACGCCAACACCAATAATTGCATTTCGAGGCACCTGCAACGCATCGATTAACCCTGACTGTTGCGGGCGGTCAGGTATCTCATTACTCATTGTATCTGTAATCTTATTGAATGTCGATATACCCCTCGGTAGGATGTGTATGTATTGATATTATATCAGTCATCGTATGATAAAAGTCCATATGGTATATATCAGAAGAGTAGCCGTATGCGTGTAAAAAATTTGATACGGTAGTAGTAACGGCAGTGTTCGAATTCATGGCACTTCATTTCGACGCTAACTGATAAAATTCTCCGCTTGAAAAAATCTAACACCGAATCCATAAAGGGAACTGCCACCGAATATTCATTAATGACCACACTCGGTACGGCGAGTGCGGCTCCGGGTGAGATTGACACGGGCCGACTTGAGATTGGGGAGACACGTGATGGGACGACTGTCGGGCTCCCTTGCGCAGTTGTTGAAGGAGCTGCTGATGGAAAGAAACTCTATTTACAGGCTGCTTCTGACGGAGATGAGCTGAACGGAATTGGAGTTTTGAACCGTGTAATTCCTCAAGTTGATCCGGCTGTTCTCTCTGGGACTATACTTGCTGTCGGTATTGTGAATTATCATGGATTTCAGGTTGCAGAGCATCGAAATCCAATCGACGATACGAAGATGAATCGTGCGTATCCTGGTGATGAATCTGGCACATCATCAGAACGGATTGCTGCGGTGACATTCAAAGCTGCTAAACGTGCAGATCTTATCTTAGATCTTCATCAGGGGTCGACCTCACAAATGATCGATGAGGTGCGAGTTCGATGTGGTCGTCGACATCGACTTCACGATGAGTGTCTAGGGCTTGCGAAAACGTTTGGATGCGGTTATGTGTTTGACCAGAAGGGTCCGAACGGCCAACTTGCCCGTGTTGCTCCCGATAAGGGAATTCCAACAGTTGACCCTGAGCTTGGTGGATGTATTGGGTGGGATGGTGAAAGCATTGATATTGGTGTTCGAGGGGTATTTAATGTTCTTCGTGAATACGGGTTTATTGAAGGAACGGTATCAAAATCCAGACAGACTCGGGCGCGAGGGTTTGATCAGTATGGATCACCAGCAGGAGGATTAATCCAGTTTGAGTCTGAACTTGGTGAGCGAATTCAAACCGGGGATGTGCTTTTTGAGGTAACAGACATCTTTGGTGAATTAAAAGCGCGTATTACTGCTGATAACGACGGAGTATTCTGGCGATCACGGCGGCTGCCGCAGGTTGCGACTGGGGAGTATGTTTGCTCTGTTGGAACAAGCGTTGACTCATATTGAGAAATTATAATGTCAGCACTTCCGATATCACTTCAATTATACTGTCATGCATGCGGTCGACGATATAATGATAATTGGGTATGGCGGTGTGACTGTGATTCACCCTTAGATTTTGCCGTTTCACAAACTCCAGACGGAGCACCACTTGAGCCACCAACATGGAGTGACATCACTGCTGGTCTTTGGACGTTTGCCGATCTGCTTCCAGTTGAACCTGCGGTCTCCCTTGGCGAAGGGTTCACACCACTTGTCGAATCAAAACACTGGGATGCTGAATTTAAACTTGAGTACGTCTTTCCAACCGGGTCGTTCAAAGATCGTGGAGCGACAGTGATGGTTTCTACTGCGACGAGACTTGGGGCTGACCGCGTTGTGGAAGATTCTTCAGGGAACGCCGGGGCAGCCGTTGCGACGTATGCTGCACGAGCAGGGATTGATGCTGAAATATACGTCCCGGCATCGATTAAACCAGCCAAACGACGAGTAATCGAGCGCACTGGGGCTACGCCGGTCAGTATCGAAGGTTCTCGCGAACAGGTCACAAAAGCCTGTGTTGAAGCGGTGAAATCTGGTGAGACGTGGTATGCATCACATGCGTGGAATCCCGCTTTCTTTGAGGGAACAGCAACATTCGCTTATGAAGTATGTGCACAGCGTGGGTGGAATGCACCAGACGCAGTCGTGATGCCACTTGGACATGGCACGCTATTTCTTGGTGCATATCGTGGCTTTGTGCGTCTGATGAATGCAGGGTGGATTGACTCACTCCCACGGCTTTTTGCCGCACAAGCGGCTGGATATGCGCCAATCGCAAGTGAGCTTCATGATGACTCAGCAGCGTCGACAGGAATAAACAACCGTGCTGATGGAATCCAGATTACAGCGCCTGTCCGTCATGGGCAGATTCTCGCAGCAATTGATGCCACCGATGGTGATGCAATTGCACTTTCTGCTGATGCTATCGATACAGCAGTTGATGCACTCCATACTCAGGGATTTTATACTGAACCGACTTGTGCAATCGCACCAGCTGCACTCGGTGTCTACCGTGATCAGGGAGTAATCACAGCCGACGATGATGTTGTTGTCCCGCTTACTGGAAGCGGATTTAAATCAACTGGATAGCAGGCTTCGACAGATGATACGATATTAAGCTAATAAGAATTATAATAATTTCTGTAATTAATACACTATATCATACAGAAAGATTCGGAAGATGCAACTAGAGCGGTTATTACCGAAAAGAGTCTTATGTATCAAATTAAGATGATCTCTGATTGAGGTGTTGTTATTGCTATTTTTTGTCCCAATCAATCCATTCTTGCTCCCACCCAGTTGGTGCAAAATATCCGCTCTCAGCAAATTCAGCGTCTTCACGGACCGTTCTGTTTCGTGCAAGACCCTCTCCGTTTTCACCCTCAACTAAGAGGGGATTGAACGCAACTGATCCCTGTTCTCTGAGTATATTTCCGCGTGCATCAACAGTCGAAAGCGTTTGCGATGGTCCACCCAATGGGATGACTAACCGACCACTGGACGTGAGTTGATTGAGAAGTGCCCTTGGTGGCTCAATAGATGCAGCTTCGACGAGAATTCGATCAAATGGCGCATACTCGGGTAATCCCTGTGCACCATCGCGTGCATCAACAAGGACACCCCCGTATCCGGCTGATTCAAGATTTGATCGTGCTGTATAGACGACTCGACGGTCAATATCGATTGCATGCACATGTCGTTCATTAACAAGCTCAGCAAGCACTGCTGCAGTGTACCCAACGCCAGCGCCGACAACAAGTACATCATCTGAGGATGTTTCAGTCTCACTCTCATTCCCGCTCTCACTCGCACGTGCACTATCACCATTTTGTGCCGATTCAGCTGGAATCCCCTGTGTGGTAGTATCTAGTTTGGTTGAGATATGCAGTGCAGTAAGCAATCGTGCGACTACACTCGGGGCGAGAATGGTTGTTCCAACATGCTCAGAAGAACTGTTCTGATAGGGTGCATCTTCAACAAATGGTTTCCGCGGGACAGTTCGCATTGCCTGAGAGACAGACTCAGCAACACTAATATCGAGTTTTGTTTCAACGCTATTGACCATATCCTCACGCAGTACCGCGGGATCCATATGAGTATAATGACAGGTGCGTCCTAATCAACCATACGCTCTGGCGATATTCAACTTACCACGCTGACCATGCAGATGTCGTCTGGTCAGTTCCATAGACTCGTTTGATATCCTTTGCATATACCATATCGCCATCATGATCAAGTTTTCCGTGTCTATACTCCGGAGCGCTATCTCGAACCTGAATTGCCTTGATTAAAAATTGTTCATCACCAAATGACATTGTCTCGCCGACTGTAAATTCATGATCTCCCGGTAGTTGAATTTCAAAACTCCGTGTCGATTCACGTGTTCCAGTCCCTTCCTTTGGATTGACAGTTGCACTGACGGCGACATTGTCGATTGCACGAGTCCAAATTGTTCTGATATCTACAACAGGTGCATCCTCAGCCCGTTGTTCAGGACCGATCTCAAGACCGGTGACTCGAACCAACATAATTGCAGCGTCACTATCGACAATGAATTCATCACCAACAGCAATTTGCTCTTCAGGTGATACTTCTGTTGTTGTCGCAAAGGAATCACCATCCTGTGAGATAATGACATCACGCTCGATTTTCTGTTGGGTCTCAGTCGAAACCTTGTGTACATGATCACAGGCGGTACAACGGACAGTATGTTGCCCTCCCCCTTCGCTAAGCACCTCGTGCACAGTCGGTTCCGAAGGCGAACAAGAAGGACACCCAACACCACGTCGGTTTTGTGACACACTCATATTTATCGATATCTTATCAATGGATAAAAGTCCGCCTTTCTGTGGAGTCGATACGATGTCTCACAGAACGACTCACTGTCTTTTACACTAAATGTTACTTAAGCAGGAAGTGATAGTTTTTCATCATCAACGTAGACGGTTGGATTTTGAATAATTCCATCAAGATGTAATGGTGCATCAGTCTCACCACCAATACCAGCGTTATCACCAATCGCAACGTGAACTGTTCCTGCAGCCTTCTCATCTAAGAGGACTGATCCAACAAGTGTATTAACACCAACATTTGTCCCAATCCCCAATTCGGCAAGATTGTATGCAGCATCGCCGACTGTTTCTGCTGCAGTCTCAATTTGATTACGAATTGCGTCATCGCTGATTTTGCTGACAGTTCCATCTTCCACGTCAAATTCCAGTGGATTTTCTGGGTCAACGCGACCGTGAGGGCGCATCGTTCCATCGACAACATAGCTGCCGGTCGCGGTTGTCGGCGCGGTGAATACTTCTCCAGCAGGGAGATTTGAGAATGCTCCAGCAGTGTCAATGGATCCGGTGTCTTGATACCACTCTCGTTCACCGGGAGTTACTCTGAGATCTGTTCCCGCAGGTGAAGTGACACGTATCTCATCTGCATCCGTAACCTGTTCATAAATATCGCGGCTGTGCTCACTGATTGTCTGATAATCAGCATCCAATCCTGCTGTAAAGACATCTTGTGTGATACCAGGAAGCGTTGCTCCTCTTGCCCCAGCATCACAAGCTTCTCCGCGCGCTCGGGTGTGACTGATACTTTTTGTTGTTGGTGCAAAGAATACATCCGCATTTGACATCGCCGTTGCAGCGAAGGCTGGTGGCTCTTCGCCATGCTGTGAGCCTGGAGGATATTGAATTAATGAGACCGTGTCTGTGACTGTCTGTGCTGCATCAAAAAGTGCATCGGCGATTGCACGGCGGTTGTGATCCGTGATAATAACACATGACTCCGTAGGTTTGAGTGATGCACACTTTTCAACGGCTGTCGTCGCCGCAGCAGCAAGTTTAGACTCAAATTTAGACATATCGCATAATGAGGGTGCCGTCGGGTTATGGATTCGGGTCATGATAGCTGCCATTCTTGACCTAACACAGTACTCGTCCAGTAGTTAATTTCTATCTGATATCTTCGAAATAATTATCCACGTGGTTAGTTGATTATACAATAATGATACGAGTGGGTATCAATGGCTATGGGACAATCGGCAAACGTGTCGCCGACGCTGTTTCGCTGCAACCCGACATGGAGGTCGTCGGCGTTGCGAAAACAAAGCCGAATTTTGAGGCCCACACCGCTGATCAGCGCGGATATGAGATATATGCTGCAATTCCAGATCGCGCTCCGTTATTTGGAGATGCTGGGGTTGAACTTGCCGGTGCGATTGATGAATTAGTTGCGGCTGCTGATATCATGATTGATTGCACACCATCAGGAGTTGGCGCGGAAAATAAATCACTATACGAGTCATATGAGACCTCAGCGATTTTCCAGGGTGGTGAAGATGCGGATATTGCTGAGGCGAGTTTTAATGCTCGAGCAAACTACGACGCGGCTCGTGGAGCGGATAGCGTTCGCGTCGTCTCATGTAACACGACTGGATTATCACGGATTATTGCTCCCCTCTGGGAGGCGTATGGGATTGACCAGGTTCGAACGACGCTTGTCCGACGCGGTGGTGATCCAAGTCAAAATTCTCGAGGTCCGATTAATGATATCCTTCCAGATCCAATTTCAATTCCCTCCCATCACGGTCCGGATGTGAAGACAATTTTTCCTGACCTTGCGATTGATACGCTTGGACTAAAAGTTCCAGCAACACTCATGCACGTACATGCGCTCAATGTGACGCTCAAATCCGATGTAACCGCAGCACATGTTCGGCAACTGCTTGAGGAGGAATCTCGCATCTATGTCATCAGTGAGGGGATGGGTATCGACGGTGCTGGAAAGCTCAAAGATTTCGCACACGATGCTGGGCGTCCGCGAGGAGATATCTGGGAAAACTGTGTTTGGGGTGAATCAATTGCTATCTCAGGTCGTGATCTGTACCTTTTCCAGGCAATTCATCAAGAATCAGACGTTATTCCAGAGAATATCGATGCAATCCGAGCGATGACTGAGTCAGCAACAGCTGCTGAGAGCATTGAATTGACAAACCGAACGCTTGGTGTTGGGATTACAGGCTCACCGATAGGAGTAGCCGAGACTGACCACTCTGAAGTTGAGGCTACAGATGATTAATCAAAATTCTCTTGAAGAGATAGAAACGCTATGATGATACGCAGGGTTAATTCAATTCGATAACGCATAATATTGGATTAATCGCTGTTATTGTTGATAGTATGAACTGTCACCGCATCAGTTGATACTGTATGGTCTGTATCAATGATTGCGACATGGTATGCATCATCAGCGCCTGAGATTGGAAGTCCACCTGGATTAACATGGACTGAGCTATCAGACATTTCGACCGTTTGGTTGTGTGTATGCCCACGGAGGACGTAGTCATACTGTCCACATTCGAGTAGTGCGTCGACAAGGTGTTCGCTCGTTCCGTGATATACGGCAATGTCAATCTCTGAATTAGAGTTGTTCTCGGTGGTTTCAAACGATAGATGGACACTTTCTCCATGATACGTCCCGGACCCGTTTTCGAAGTCTTCGATTGTTGATTCAACTGCCCACTCACCATCGTTATTCCCCCGGATAGCGTGGAACGGTATCTCAGTATCAAAAATTGAAGCAGTAAATGGTGAGACGATATCACCGCAGTGAATGATCATGTCAACATCAGCAGCAATGAACGTCTCAACAGCCCTTCGAGCTAATCTGAGATTATCGTGTGTATCTGAGCAACATCCAATACGCATCGTTGATAGATGTGTTGAATTTTAGCTAACTTGACAGTTGTCACTCATAATGATTATATTATTTTCAGTATGTTGAAATCGAATCCGATGTCGATACGTCCGAAGATACTGTGGGTTTGACATCCTCCTCGCTCTAAAGGGCGAGGATTCCACAAAGTGGATCTGCAGGTCGCGCGGTTCCTCGGGCTCGGGGTTCAAATACGCGTTCGCGTTTGCGTGACCCCTCGAAGGTTGCCACCGGGTTGTGACCAATGGTGTGCGTTCCAGCGCGTGTAGCTCTGTCAGAAGAGCCTTCCTCCTCGCAGACAGCGAGCATTGAACATGACTGGCTATTCTATTCTATTCTATTCAACCAGCGAGGTACACGGTTCGACTCGCCCGGAGCGTTAATCCGTACACGGCTAACCGTATGGGTGCAGATAAGACTGTGTTGGAATATCAGGTCGTGCTATCGTCAGTGGTTTGTCTGATCGGTTGTCGGTGTCGGATTCATCTCCGCGCGAAAGCACGGGCTTTCTCCTCGATTCCCGGTAAGCGACCGATTCACACAACCTGATGAATCAGCCTCGCCTCCAGCAATCGAAACCCCCTCATCATCAATAATAATCACATCACAAAGTCGAACACCACCATGGTTCAAATTAAATATTCCTGATGCGATCGCAAGGACAGTCCCAGGTTTCAGTGTTATCTCAGAGTCAGTGTATGGACACTCTTGTTGTGATAATCTAATACCATGCATCATAATATCAGCGTGTTCGGACTTTTTGCTTGAATCATCAGATGCAGTTACATCAAATCCGAGGGCTGCAAGTTCTGCGAGAGCCTCCTGATATATGCTTGTGAGTGATATTCCTGACTCGGCTGTCTCAAGTGCAGACTCAACAGCAATATGTGCTCGTCGCTCCTATCCGCCCTCACTCTCAATAACAATAGTTCGCCAAACAAGTCCATGGTATACATTTGGACAACGCGGGCAGACGCCAATTTGCACTGGGACACCGGGTCGTACTCGAACTGAAGATACTGAACCTGTTGGAGCGTCTCTTGATAATCTTGCAATCATCGACTCGGCTGCGATCACACATACGGATGCACAGTCTCCATCGTCGACGCCGCGACGAGCAACTTCAGCAGCTGCCATTCGCTCAAGTTGTTTTGTGGTAACTGATTTTCCTGTAGCATTACCTGCTCATTAGTGACAGTCACATCCGCGAGTTGTGTGTTAATCCGATCGATTGCTGCTAGTCCTGCAGACTGTGCAATTTCAATCGCTCGACGCTCAATAGTAGTTTTCTCAATACGAGCATCTATTACCGCTGATGTTGATCGGAGTGTGTGCCTTGCTTATTCAAAACGCACAGCGCTATCATCTGAAATTGTCGCTGTGAGATAAAATGTCTGTGTGTCTATGCAGTCTGTATTTTCCGGTTTTTCTGTGTTCTCTGTGTCTTTTCTCCGCGCCAAATCGAGGATAGTCGCTGCTTGGACACCTACTAAATTGAAATCGCTATATCTGAATTAATATCATTAGTTCCAAGCGCATCGCTGACAGCAGTTATTTTGTTATAATTTATTTCTGTGTTATTAGATTTAATTTGCTCACTGATGATAGAATATTCTGTTCGCACTGCCTATTTAGCTGCTTTTGATTCTGCTCAAACTACCGGTTATAAGTTTGTATGAACGTATGCACTGTCATTCGTGGATGGTATCGCAGTTAGGTATCGAAATGATGCTGGAGGGGACTTGGTTTCAGTAGTATTGACAGTAACAAACCCAACTGCACCATGAGGTTCAATGGCAGTCGCAGCAGGTGTTCTGATCGGCGGGACGACAATCTGCGGATCGTCGGCACAATGTAGCGTCAGTAATACATTTAACAGGCGTATTTGTCACGCGTCTGGTTCAGGGGCTGGCACTGACTCCTCTTGAGTCTCTGCAAGCAGGTCATCAACGGATTCATGACGAGTCTCATTATGAAGTAAGACACTAATTGGAAGGGTTGGTGCACCTCCAACAAGATTCTCAAGTAACACGAGTCGTTCACGGGCACGTGACATGCCAACATAAAATACGCGCCGTTCATTGTCTGTAAGAATAGGTACCGGATTGGTTCGTGATGTAAACTCATCAACACCGGGAACTGTATCTTCATCGACAGATGCAGCCATCTGCTCAACGACTTTTTCTGTCAGATCAGTCGCAACAAACACATGATCTGCTTCACGACCCTTCGCAGAATGGATTGTCCCGACACGAACCTGGCTGGGGTCCATTCCGCGGTAGTCGCCACTGAAATATGCCTCGACAGATTTTCGCTGGAATGAGGTCACTTTCCTAAGCATGTCACCGGCTGCGGCTGTATCCGGAGCGAAAGGTGCATGATCAGAGATCACATCGGGCTCAATGGATATTTTTGCTAAGTCATCGACGTCAGCGGCTTCCTGTTGATCATCGATGAAATCAAATAGTGCATCACGTTCTTTGGTGCCAAACGCAGACGTCTGAAACATATCAGCAAGTCGTTGTGCCTGAAGTCCAGTCAGCGTCTCATCGCGATCAAATCGTTCGATTCCGTGAACATACTGTGTAAGACGATCCGTCCACATCCGCTGGTCAGTGAGCGCCGAAAATGGCATTCCTAACGGAAGGAATTCATCAATAAACTGGAACATCTGATATCGAGCACGGAATAAGATCATTAACGTTTCTTCACCGTCGCCTCGCTCAACGGTGTGACGAACATTACGTGCGAGATCAAGCATTGATGGGGACTCGATTCCCTCAACATTGCCCCCTTCCTTGCGTGGGTGAAGATCTTTCTCTTGTCGCTTGTCGATATGTCGGATCTCTTGATTAACAACACTAAGTACCTTGGATGGGAGGCGGTATGAATTCGGGAGTACAACATCCTCATCGCGATCAGCATCAAGTAACAGATTTGGATCAGCTCCCTGCCAAGCATATACAACCTGATCATCGTCACCAGCGATGAGCACGCGATCAACAGTTGGCTTCCATTCCTCATAGATATCGTACTGTAGCGTGGTGATATCCTGAAATTCGTCAATCACAAGATAATCTACTTGCGGGACAAGTGAGCGCTGCTTCACCCGTTCAAGCATATCGGCGAATCCAACCATTCCATGGTCAGATTTGTATGATCGCCATGCCTGAATGACATCTGGGACATGGATACGATCATCATCAGATGACCATGTTGGTGTGTATTTGTTTCCTTCCTGGGCATTTGGATCAATATCAGGTGGAAGCCGAACCTCTTCGACATTCCACTGAAATGGAACGTCATACCAATCAGCTACATCACGTCGTGTTCGCTGAAGCCACTGACTGGTGGCAATAATTTTATTCCCAAGCGTTGTCGATCGCGCTGTTCGGCGACCTGCACCGCCATACTTATCTTCGAATTCGATGCCATACTCCTCACAAAATTCCTCTTTATCGCTATCATCGACGACATCACTCCGTGAGAGATCTAATAATTCATAGGCTTTGGCGTGCATCGTCGCCACATTTCCCTGAAGCGCGCGCGGAGAAATGTCAAGCCGTTCAGCAAGTCGTTCACGCACCTCTGCGGCTGCAGCCCGTGTATACGAGACAACGAGGATATCACGAATAGTGACATCATCCGCATCAAGAATCTCGTCAACCTCATCAAGTAACGCAGTGGTCTTCCCACTGCCAGGACCACCAAACAATCGGGTCACTCCCGGGTCAGCATCGCTCATTGTACGTATATACGCTTTTATTAGTGATAAACCGTGTGCTTCTATACTTATCGCGAATATGAATAACGGTTCATTTAAACAGAAGTGACGTTCGTGACTCTATTTGAGTGAATAGTAATACTAGACTGACTCTGGAGTCCACTCACAGACAGAACACACCGTTGCTGACGTATCGTGCAGTGCACCACAGTCAGGACACTGTTTTTTATTATACGATTCCTCCCAGCTAGCGGGCTCTACCTCATGCCCACGGTCACTGAGGAACTGATCAAACAGTGCGTCATCGGGGGACGGTGATGATGCCATACACATCATGGTATTCGTTACCATTACTTATCCTTATCGCTCATTCGGATCAGTCCATTTGAACGAAGTAAAAGTATGTAACCAATTCGGCGGCTTGCTGTTAGATCAATTATTGATGAATACACTCGCCACACGTATTCACGCGCAATGGTCTTGACAGCCGAAATCATAGCATCAATAATGAATTTTACTCCCTCACGCGATTCAGGCACCAGCCACAGTTCCAATTCTTCCAGTGGCAGAGATATTGATTCTGGTCATAACGCAAGACCGGACCCGGACCCAGATCCGGATGCGACTGGCATTTGGCATGCATTTGTTCCACTTGGTCTCGTTGCCGCAGAAATCGGCGTGCTCTTTGATTTTACCCCCGTGGCTGTTGGTGGACTTGTTCTCTTCGGACGAAGTATTGCTGGTGTTCTCGTTGAGATGCGTTTTGCTCGGGGACCAACCCACTTACTCACTGGTATCGGAATAATCTATACGCTCTCCGGCAGCGGACTTGTTTATCTCTTTGGCGGAGCACCCGGGGCATTTGAGTTAGGATTCCGTGGGATTGCACTTGCTGTCGCAGGTGGGGTTACTGCCGCACTCGCTGCATGGCGGTGGTTCGAAGCTGAGACCGGTGGAAGTCCGGGTATTGGATCCTGAAAATTACTAATCACTATCAGTTATACGCGATTATTTTCAATTCCGTTATTAATTTAAGATATAGATATTATAACGGTGTATGGAACTCTTGATCAAGACTGTATAATGATGCATATTTTTTGCTCACATACGATACAAATGCGTCTGCAGTAAATGATGACCCAGTCGCTTGTTTGATAAGTTCGTCTGTCTGATATCGTGCCCCATGTTGGTGAACATTTCTTCGAAGCCACTCACGCAGCTCATCAAATGATCCAGCAGCAATTTTGCCGTCAAGATCGGCAATCGATTCCTCAGCAGCAGTGTATAGCTGTGCAGCCATTGCTGATCCAAGTGAATATGTTGGGAAATAACCAATATTTCCGTGACTCCAGTGAATATCCTGAAGGCAGCCTTCAGCATCTGTCTCGGGCTGGATTCCAAGATACTCCTCATATTTGTTATTCCAGATAGCTGGGACCTCTGCGACATCAATGTCCCCATCGATCAGCGCACGCTCAATCTCATACCGGATCAAAACATGCAGATGGTATGTTAATTCATCTGCATTAACGCGAATAAGATTATCCTCATAGACCTGATTTGCGGCTTCATATGCTTCACGAACGCTCAATGAATCTGTCTGTGGGAAGTGTTCATTCATCTGTGATAACAGCACATCCCAGAACGCACGTGAGCGTCCAACGTGATTTTCCCATAATCGTGACTGTGACTCATGAACCGAGAGATCGCGGTCCTCACCAAGTGGCGTTGCGTATGCATCGTCTGATAATCCCAAGGTATAGCTCGCATGACCGAACTCATGGATAGTCGAAAATACCGACCCAAGCGGATCAGTTTCATCGAATCGCGTCGTGACTCGGGCATCAAAGCTTGTTCCCATCGAAAATGGATGCGGGGCTGTGTCGAGTCGGCCCCGTTCCCATGGGTATCCAAGCGTCGTCAAAACGTCTCGACAGAGCGCCTCTTGATTCGCAGACGAGTACGTGCCCTGTGTAGTAAATGCATCCGTCGCCAGTGTCGTCTCCGAAGCACGAATTTCATCAATCAATGGGACAAGTGTCTCACGGATGGTTCGCAGAACTGATTCTACGTGATCGAGTGAAAGATACGGCTCAAACTCCTCAAGCAAGACTGCATACGGATCACGGGTAGAGTCGATGCAGTCAGCGTATTCGCGATTGAGTTCGACATGTCGCTGTAAGTACGGCGCGAATGCATCGAAATCATCGTCTGCTTTTGCAGATTCCCAAACAGGGAGTGCCTCCGAGGCTGTCTCTGACATCTCAGCAATGAGTGATTCTGGGACTGCTGTTGCGCGTTCGTGTTTTCGCCGTATTTCCCGGACAGTCGCTTTCTGATCAGATGAAAGTGAGTCGCTATTAGCACGCAATGTTTCGAGTGTATCTGCAATTATATCATTAGTGAGTGCATCATGTGCGACAGTTGAAAGCGCTGAAAGCTGTGCTGTTCGAGCTGGAGTTCCATCCTCCGGCATCGTCACCTGTTGGTCCCATGAAAGCACACCTCGTGCATGTTGAATATTTGATACGTGCTCATACTGCTCGCAAAGTGTCGCATATGCATCTGCCGACATTATTAATGGATACCACGGTAGCATAATCAACCCACCGCTCGTTGAGAAGTTGATTAAAAAACCGAGTGTCTAATCGTTTTAATCCGGATAACAGTGGCTCCAGCTAATATCCAGGGATTTGTTTGTACCGATACACTGGCAATCTTGAGATATCAATTGGATAGCCAGTACTCATTATTATCAATATATTGTTGCGATGGAACAGTGCGATATATATCATAGCACCGTTCGATAGCATCAATTGAAACGCTCTCCTCAGCGGTGTGTGCTTCTCCCGGCTCAGCAGCTCCGACAATGACACAGGTCGTTCCGGCTTCTGAAAGCCATCCAGCATCAGTTGCATGTGGTTTCGTCACTTGTGTTGGCGTTCCTGTTTCCTCCATGTGTACACTTGTCGCGACATCTGTCACAGCAGTAGCAAAGGCTGTGTCATCACACGCCATTGGTGGGAGATCCTGGTCAATATCCCAGGTTACGCCCTCAATAGCCGCTTGTTCAATCGGGACACGCTTGCCAGGCACGGTTCGCTCGTCGATAGTCACATGAGAAGTTTCGGGAATACTGTTCCATTCAGTCCCCCCATCAACCTCAGTGACAGCCAAGCTTCCATTAATCTCTGTGTCTTCGACAGTGGCAATAGGTACATCAGCAGCGAGTTCTCGAAGGATGTCAATAGCATCCGAGGCACGATAGATAGCATTTACACCGCACTCAACTTCGCTCGCATGTGCAGCTTCACCGTGTGCAGTGAGTGTTGACCCCCGTCGTCCTTTATGTGCAATGACAATATCTGTTTGACCCACCCCAGCGTAATTCGTCGATCCCTCACCGACGATCGCATATTCTGGGCTGAACCCATCATCAATCGCCGCCTGTGCACCGATACCACCATCCTCTTCGCCAGTGAATGAGGCGAATACAACTTCAAGATTATCAACAGGGGTTGTATCACGAAACGCAAGAAGAGCAGCGGCAAGTGACCCCTTCATATCTGCTGTGCCGCGTCCATATAATCGCCCACTCTGCTTTGTCACTCGATACTCATCGTCATTGATCACTTGCTGTTCGTGCGGGTCAACAACGTCATGATGTCCGATAAGTGCAAGTGACGTCGAAGCTGAGCCTCCGGCCCGTTGAGCGATGATATTTCCGCGTGAGTCCCGCCGTACCGTTGCATCGGTATTAGTTTCAATCCAATTTTGAATGATGTCACCAACAGCAGTTGCGTCATGATGGCTTGGTGTTGAGACGAGCGTCTGCGTAAGTGAGATCAGCTCATCGCGAGTGTTCGTATATTGGATGGACACATTATGATGTGCTGTTGCATCGTAAAATGTCTCAGGATGATATATTACATTATTTTGACAGCATCCTATTTGAAGCGCAAACACAGATTTTGAGATATGTGCTCTATATTTCTGACTGCTACACGACGGTTAATTTTAATATGATGTCGCATCCTTATCCCGCTGCCACACTAAACAATAGATATGAAAGTAGTTCCGGACACGAGCGCGGTCGTTGACGGTCGCGTGTCCGAACGCGTTGAGTCGGCAGAGACGGCGACAGTTATTATTCCGGAAGTCGTCGTCAGTGAGCTTGAATCACAGGCGAATAATGGACGTGATACTGGATGGGACGGACTTGAAGAGCTGCAAGAGCTTGCATCCCTTGCTGATAACCGCGAGGTTGAAATGCAGTATGTCGGGGGAGGGAACGCCCCAGACAATACGGCAAACAGTGATGCTGCGTCAGTTCATAACGATACCGCGGATATTGATGCTGTTATCCGTAATGTAGCTGATATTGAGAATGCAACGCTTCTGACAAGTGACGTTGTCCAATCGGAGGTCGCGAAGGCAAAAGGAATAGGCGTTGAGTACGTCGAGCCTCGCCCCCGAGGGACTGTATCCACATCAGCTGATCTTTCCATCGAGGATTTCTTTGATAAGCAAACGATGTCAGTGCATCTCAAAACCGATACTGTCCCAAAAGCTAAGCGTGGAGCGATTGGTGAAATGACTTATCAGCAGATTGCTGATACTCCGACCGATGAGCCAACAATGAAAGAGTGGGCAGACGATGTCGAAGCTACAGCACGGAGTAGTTCTGATGGATTTGTTGAGCTTAGCGAGCCAGGAATGAAGATTGTTCAATTCCGCGATTATCGTATTGCTGTTGCTCGACCACCATTTGCAGATGGGATTGAAATTACTGCAGTTCGTCCGGTGGTAAAAACTGATCTCGATGATTATGAGTTTGCGGATGATCTACGAGATCGGCTTGAGGCTCGCCAGCGCGGCGTTCTTATCTCTGGATCACCAGGAGCTGGAAAGTCAACATTCGCACAGGCGGTTGCAGAATTCCTGACCAATAATGATTATGCTGTGAAGACGATGGAGAAGCCTCGTGATCTTCAAGTCGATGATGACGTGACACAGTATACTGCGCTTGGTGGTGATATGGCGAAGACAGCCGATTCATTGCTGCTTGTACGACCGGATTATACGATTTATGATGAAGTCCGAAAGACCAAAGATTTCAGCGTATTCGCCGATATGCGACTAGCTGGTGTCGGAATGGTTGGTGTCGTCCATGCAACACAAGCGATTGATGCGCTTCAACGACTTGTCGGTCGTGTTGAACTTGGAATGATCCCACAGGTTGTCGATACAGTGGTGTATATTGAGGATGGGAATATTGACACGGTCTATGATGTTACAACAGAGGTCAAAGTTCCAGAAGGACTTGCAGCTGAGGATCTGGCACGACCAGTTATTCAAATCTCAGACTTCGAGACAGATATTCCGGCTTATGAGATTTACACGTTTAATCGACAGGTCATCACCGTGCCATTAGATGATGAATCAGGTCAAGAGGAAACCGGAGTTGATCGGCTCGCACGACAGGAGGTTGAGCGGGAGATCCGTTCAATCGCTCGCGGGCACGTTGATGTCGAAATAAAAGGGCAAAATGATGCTATCGTATACGTAGATGAAGATGATATTTCATACGTCATCGGCAAGGGCGGTGGGCGCATTGCTGATGTCGAAGATCGTCTTGGGATTGATATTGACGTGCGAACACACGAAGAAAATTCAACAAATCATCGAGGTGACGGGGGCGCACAGGCGGCTACCTCAAATACCAGTAACCATCAAAATACGGCAGATGGCATGATGACAGTCACGCCTGAAGTTACATCCAGGCATGTAGTTGTTCGGCTTGATGAACATGTTGGGGAGACCGTTGAAATCCGTGCGGATAACGAATATCTGTTTACCGCAACTGTTGGTCGCGGAGGAGACATTCAGGTTTCACGTGGAAGTGCCATTGCTGATGATCTTGAGGCAGCTATCGACCGACGAGCAAAAATTAGTGTACATCCGACATAATGCGTTTTAATAACTGAGTGTATCGCTCCTCAATTCGCTCGTGTCCAAAGAATAATTGATTTCTGATACTACTATCAGCTCAGACGATCACGGTTATACTCAGAGTTCCCGATTCTTAGAATAGATATGAGATGTATCTGCTTTACTCAGCGTGGCGGGGTCCAACCTCTGAGTCTGAGTCCGAGTCCGAGTCCGAGTCCGAGTTGAACGATGATGATGTCGAGTCTGATTCGCCACCGTCAGTGCTAGTTGCTGCCTTTGGAACAGCTTCCGTGAGTTGATATAGATTCTGTCGGGCATCCGCAAAGTAGACATCCTCATCAACGATATCAATATCTTCGAGCCGTTCCAGCGCATAACGAACGGTTCGCGCTGAAAGCATCGATTCTTCAACAATCCCTTTTTGCGTGAGGGGACCATCGTATTCGAGCACTTTAAATACCAACTTTGCACTCGGTGGGAGGTCATCAAGCCTCTCCTCCTCTCCCTGAGCCATTATACGATAAGGAGGTAATGAATCGGCATAAACCTTCGCGAGTCGTACTCAACGAACTCAGTATGTATCGGCACCAGCGGAACGAACGGCTTTTGATGCACGATGGTCGAAATGATATATGGCTACGGAAACGGGTCGCAACCTGTCTGGTCACCTTCGGGGGATCACAGTCACGACGCTTGCTTGTCTTGCCGGCGTCATTGCTGCGATTGCATCTGGACAGGTTATCGGTACCAGTGTCGCTGCTGCTGGGAGTCAACAAACCCTAATACTGGTTGGTGCGTCTGTGCTGCTTCAGTTCCCAGTGCTACGAGTCGCTGGTATTGATGTGAGTGACTTTGGCGCGAAGGATTACCTTTATGTGACGTTTATGACATTTACATTATGGTTCATCACATTCAGCATTCTTTTGACTGAAGGGGTTACACTATAGAACAATGGCGGACGATAGCATTGCTGTTGTCGATCTTGATCGATGTCAACCTGATCGGTGCAACTACGAGTGTGCAAACTACTGTCCGCCGAATCGAACGGGTAAGGAGTGTATTGTTACCCGTAGTGATTATTATGATGAGGATGAACCATTTGAGGGAGATCCGAACCAGATTCGAATCTCAGAGGACGTTTGCCTTGGGGAAAGCTGTGGTATCTGCGTTGAGAAATGTCCATTTGATGCCATCGAGATAATTAATCTTCCAGTCGAACTTGAGGATGAGCCCGTTCATCGATACGGCGAGAATGCATTTGCGCTCTACGGGTTACCAATTCCTGATTCCGGCACGGTGACGGGGATTCTCGGACCGAATGGGATTGGAAAAACAACTGCTGTTCGTGCACTTGCAGGTGAGTTAGTTCCAAATCTTGGTGAATATACCGCAGAGACAACTGAGACAGCGACATGGGATGCTGTTCTCGAACGATATCGGGGGACAGAGCTACAGACATACATCGAGCGAATACGCTCAGATGACATTTCTATTGCACAAAAGCCACAGTATGTAGACCAGATCCCCGGACAGTTTGACGGAACGACTGGTGAACTGCTTGAATCAACAGATGAACGGGGTGCACTTGATTCATACATTGATCGTCTTGGTATCAGACCGGTTATTGATCAATCACTATCTACACTATCCGGTGGTGAGCTTCAACGTGTTGCACTTGCGGCGACACTCGCTCGCGACCGTGATTTCTATTTCCTCGATGAAGTGTCACCATATCTTGATATCGGTCAGCGTGTGACTGCTGCTCGATTAATTCGTGAACTCGCAGAAGATGCCGATCGTGCGGTATTAGTTGTTGAACACGACCTTGCGATTCTTGATCTGCTTGCAGACTCACTGCACGTTGCATACGGTGAACCCGGTGCCTTTGGTGTTATTACGGACCCGAAATCCGTTCGCAATGGAATCAATGAGTATCTCAAAGGATTCCTCTCAAATGAGAATATGCGGATTCGTCCGGATGAAATTGAATTTCAGGAACATGCCCCCCGCAAAACAGCGAAGTCTACACCGCTCGTCGAGTATCCAGCACTGTCGAAGTCATATGGTACCAATGAGTTCTCACTCGAAGTTGAATCGGGTACAATCTATGAATCGGAGGTTCTTGGTGTGGTTGGACCGAATGGAATTGGAAAGTCAACGCTTGCAAAATTATTCACCGGTGCGCTCGAATCGGATCCAGATAGTGAGTCGCTCTCATTCCAACTTGATATCGCATATAAACCACAGTATATCGAGATTGACCAACCGATGCGTGTTGATGCGTTTCTTTCATCGATCACAAATGATTTTGGCACCTCATACTGGAAGACTGAGATTTCACAGCCATTACAGTTAGATCAGATTATGGAGCGTAATCTTGATGACCTCTCCGGTGGCGAAAGGCAGCGGGTCGCCATCGCAGCATGTCTGTCTGATGATGCTGATCTATACGTCATGGACGAGCCATCCGCGCACCTCGACGTTGAACAGCGAGTTCAAGCAACATCAGCAATCCGACGCTATGCCGAAAATAATGATGAGACCGTTCTTGTTATTGATCACGATATCTATATGATCGATCTACTCGCTGACCGGTTAATGGTATTTGATGGGCAACCGTCCGAGTATGGATATGCAAGTGCTCCACAGGAAATGCGTGCAGGAATGAATGATTTCCTTTCGGATCTTGATATTACATTCCGTCGTGATGAGCGAACGCAACGCCCACGTATTAATAAACCAGGATCACAACTGGATCGAAGTCAAAAACAGCAAGGCGAGTATTATTACTCTCCTTAATAACTGTTCTGTTCTATTCTAACCGTAACATAAGTGCATGTCTCGCTGATAGAGACTATATCAATCGTACTACCTACCTTGATATTGGATGCTGTGAGTCCTGGGGTGTGGGTAACATATCAGATACTAATTTACAGAAATGTCATGAGATCAGTGTGTGATCACAGGAATGAGTGCGACAGATGCAACAAGGGTAGCACAAGCGTCATTCGTAATTATTCGTTGCGTTTCGGAGTGAAGATATTATTAGACAGGCTGGTGGATCATCATTGATTGCACATGCCGTTAACCCACGTGTGCTTGTTGATGATGCTGAGAGTGTGGGAGCAGCCCCGACGAAACCGAAGTTGGTGAGCGGATATATACAGAGGGTATTACGGATGCTGAAGCGCGTGGAAAGTCAGTGTTAGCGGATGTAAAAGAAGAAGTTGATGTTGAAGATAATGTTGATATCGAAATAACACTACTGTACGGTGACCCGGTCGAGTGTATCAGCACTCATGTAACGGAGATTGCTGTTGACTGAATTATTGTCGGTCATCGATCACTTTCAGGTCGACTTGAAGGACTTGTTGGGATTGCTGCATAAGGACTCGTTGAACGTGCTTCCATGCGCCCGTTACTGTGGTGAGAGAATTAGTCGGTATCATATGAGTTGTGATTGATGAATATTCTCTGATAGGAGTGTTAAAGCTGATCTCTTAGGTGTCTTCGGTCAAGCTATCACAGAAAAAGAGTTCAGCTATATAAATGTAAGATAGACTCAGTATAGTAGGCGATTGCAACTGCCACAGAGGTTCTCTTCTTTCACGTCGACCTCACGGACAGTTGGTGAGAATGACATTACGCATTTATTATTATCACAATGTTCTAATCCAAATGTATGACCAATTTCATGCACAACCTCTTTTCGAACGCGGTCTGCGAACACTGCATCTGGTGATTTAGATTTGAGTCCACCATCAGATGAGGTCTGGAGTCGATATGTTGAGATAACCGACCCGTTACCATTCAGATATGCAAGTCCAAATACGTAATTCCGCCGTCGGTAATAAAGATCTTCAGCGGTAATTCCAATATTTTTTTTACCACTCCCGATACGACTCGCTAATTCAATGAACTGTTCAGCACGGTATTGGCTTCGACTATGGTCGAACGCGCCGTCAGGGATTGATTGCTCTTCATGCACCGTCACGTCGCACTCGTAGACACCTCGCAGCGCCGCGGATGCTTCCCGCTTCACCTGCGCCGGAAGGTCCCCGATCGGCACGATATCGACAAGCATAGAGATAAGTAGGTGCGGTGGTATAATAAATATCCCGCCGTGTGTTCACTGGCACAAGACGCTCTGGTTAAGCGATTTTCGCGGTATGAATCCGCTGTTGAAGTCGGTATTGGAAACCGACCGGCTGTCGCTGTAGAGCTTGCCTCACGTGGAATCGATATCGTAGCCACGGATATTGTCTCGTGTCCAGTCCCAGATTCAGTAACATTTGTTCGTGATGATATTGTCGCCACAAGTAAACAGCATGTGCCGAAGTCACTGTACGATGTTGAACTACTGTATGCATTGAACCTCCCACCAGAACTGCATCGACCGTTTCGGGATGTTGCAGATGCTGTCGGGGCAGATTGCCGACTCACAACACTTGGATATGACGTCCCAGTTATTTCCTGTCATCCGGTTTCACTTCCTGGTGGCGAGACTGTATATATTGTTGAATCTACAGATACAGAAGGTGAGTGCCTCGGGGCTTAAGCCCGGGGTACTTCACATCTAATCGCTAATCTGATGATCCACCTGATCAATAATGATTATATTTAGATAATGCTAACCGGAGTCGTATCTATTTCCAGAACTGTTTCTACCTGCACGTTGGAACAAACAGCGCTAAGTCTACTCCTCATACGAACTATAGTATGGATGTAGACGCGGTCGTCCTGGATATTGACGGCGTGCTCATTGACGTTTCACGATCGTATCGGCGAGCAATTGTTGATACCGTCGATCAATGTTATGATCAAACAATCGAACGAACAGATATACAGGATTTTAAAAACGCTGGTGGATTTAATAATGACTGGGATGTGACTGACGCCGTTGCTTTATATATTTTAACTGCACGTCACGAATCAGTTAGCATCGACCAATTCACTACGCAAATCGCTGCCCAAGGGGGTGGTCTTGAATCAGCAAAAGAAGTTGTTGCTAATTATCTGAGCACCACCGATTATGAAATCGTAATGCAGACATGGAATAGTGAGCGTCTCCGTGATGTATTCCAAGCACTTTATCTTGGAAGCGACCGGTATCGTGAACTCGAAGGTGGCGATCCACCTGTTCACAGAAAGGGATATATTGCCGATGAGCCTGTTCTCATCGACGATACAACGATACATATGCTGGTTGAAACCACCAAAATCGGTATTCTTACTGGTCGCCCAGCAGCTGAAGCCTCAATTGCTCTTGACCGTGTACAATTCTCAATTCCACCGTCACATCGATTCACTATGGATGATTGGAATGAAGGGAAGCCACATCCGCGAGCGTTGCAGATACTCGCAGACCGGCTTGAGGCAGATACAATTGTGTTTGCCGGAGACACCCTTGATGATGTAAAAACAGCTGTTAACGCCGATATGACCGATGATAATCGGACATATCACGGAGTCGGAGTTCTCACTGGCGGGCTTGACGGCGATGCTGGACGAGACGCATTTAATTCTGCTGGTGCACGTGCTGTCATCGATTCAATAAATGGCATCTCTGAGCTCATTTAACATGATTTGATACATGTAATATATTAGTACCAAATTCTGTCAATAACTGTTCTCTGATACTGAATTAGTCTGTATATGGATAATGACTATTTACCGTGGAGATTGGTCAGTGAGTATTATTGATATGAGCAAAGCCCGTTCACCGGATTTTGGCATTCGACGACATTTCATTCTAACATGTGTTCGGAGGTATAATTCGAGCAGTCTTATGCATCAGGTTCTGTATCAATAATAAGACTGCGAGTTGCAGTTCAGTTGCAGTGAGGATTCTTTCGCGTTAATATAGACGAAATCATCAATTATTGGAATATTTCGGCTCACGACGCTCAGCACGTGTGAGCGCGCGCTCAATAACAGTCTGAATACTGTCTGTGGTATCATCGTTGCTTAATCCGCGGTAGACATCACCATGTCCTGGATACAATCGTTCGACTGTCCGCGGAAGTCGTTCAAGAAGTCGGTGTAAGCTTTCAATAAGTTGTTCACGCGACTGACCAGTCATATCCGTTCGTCCAAAGCTCCCGTCGTTGAAAGCGCCATCATTATATACGACGACATCACCACTAAATATGCGTTTGTTACCGACAAGTGTGATATGGTCTGACGCATGACCAGGTGTATAAACCACCTCAAATGACTCATCTTCAATTTCAATAATATCACCGTCCGCAAGATTGCCATCTCGACGAGGATGGTCACCATACGCATACAGCTCTGCGTCAAACTTATTCAGAACAGCATCGAGTTCAGCAACATGATCAGTGTGTTGATGCGTTAAATAAACAGCCGCAAGATTGTCTACTGTCTCAGTAATAATATCGACGACACCTGGCATTGCACCAGCATCAATCAAGACCGGTCGATTGCCGGAAATAAGATATGCATTGCATGTGAATCCCTCAGCATCCGCTGTAACTTCATGCACGTTCATAATATATACTGCTTTGAGAGGAGATAGTGTTCAATTCTTCGCCCTGGTATCAGATCTTATCAGGAGTAAGCAGATTTTTCGTGTCCGTTGTCGCCAGTGTGTAGCTACATGCAAAAATCAGAGACTAGAGGTTGCAGTCCATTTTTATACCTTCATATTGTAGTACTTAATGTATGGGATTTGGGAGCTACGACGAGTCCGAGCAAGAAAATCAAGATTTTGAGACTGATCTCGAAGATGATGACGGTGTCTCGACCTCCCAATCAGATCATAGCGGTGAGGTCGAATATGAGATTGGTGCATCGAATGATGAGCTGCTCAATCGTCTTAAAGATATTAAAGACAGCTAACTGGCAGTCGGGAGCATAGACACACAGACCACGCTACGAAGATCCTGAGCACGATCCACTGTTTTTTATTTACAATCTGTATATTAAAATTAGTTGATAGTATGAATCATATGCGAGAGGATACATCATGTACTATATTTTATTGCATAATGTGCGTGCTCATAATTTCTCCGTAAGTATTCATTAACAAATATATTACATATAGCTAATCGGTATACCATTGTCAGTAAGTGCATAACAAACTGGATAATAAACGAGAAGAGAGATGACGGATATTAAACCCGGGACGCGTGCGCTCGGTATTGCTGAATCGACTGCTAAAGGTACCGGTGAGTGTACTATCTGTGGTGCAGTTGTTCGTCGAGACCGAGTTACAGATGGATTTGCATTTGCTACGGCAACAGTCGGAGGAATTGATGCGACATCAGCAATACAGACGGTAATTAATGATCTCTGTCGTCCGGATGTCCAGTATATATTAATTTCTGGGGTTGCTCCAGCGTGGTTTAATCTGATTGATATTTCCTCACTCGCACACACAGCAGAGCGTCCGGTGATTGCAGTCTCGTATGAACAGAGTGCTGGACTTGAATCGGCATTGCGAGAGCACTTTGCGGGCGATGCGTTGGAACAACGACTAACTCAATATCAGGAACTTCCAGATCGTGAACAGTTGATGATAGCAGCCGATGACTCTGCGGACGGCGACAACGGCGATGATAATACACTATTTTTTAGATCAGCCAGAGTTGATACGACAACTACTGAGACGATTATTCGGGCATACACACCAGTTGGAGGACGTCCCGAACCGGTCCGAGTTGCTCGACTTGCTGCCCGAGGTGCTCGTCAGTGGGACCAGCGAGTCGGCACAACTAACGGTTAATTATTTGATTGATCGTTTATTGACCGTTATGTGTAAGTTTCTACCGTTCACGTCTGTAGTATGACTGCTGATGATGGCAATCACGTTGCCAGCAATGATGATAATGAGGTAAGTAATATATCAGGACCAAGTTCAACGATGGATGGACTTGACGTCACTGCATGCAAACGATGTCAAAATCTTGTTGAATCACGTTCACAGATTGTCAACGGGGTCGGTCCTGCTGATGCCGAATTAGTATTTGTTGGCGAGGCGCCAGGTGCAAATGAAGATGAGCACGGTGAACCATTTGTTGGGCGTTCAGGAGACGTTCTTGATGATGCTCTCAATGAAGTTGGTGTCAGTCGAGATACAATCCGCATCACTAATTGTGTGCGATGTCGACCCCCGGAGAATCGAAATCCAAAGACTGAGGAACTATCGAACTGCCGCAGATATCTTGAACATGAGCTTTCGGTTATCGACCCAGCAGTAATCGTCACACTCGGAAAGGTCCCGTCAGAGCATTTACTTGACCGTCAGGTCGCCGTAACGACAGCTGCTGGTGATGTTGTTGATATTCGATTAGGCGATGAGTCACATCGAGTTATTATATCTGTTCACCCCGCAGCAACGCTGTATGACCAAAGCCACTCAGACACGTTTGTCAATACAATTAAGAGCGCAGCTTCACTGGCTGGTGTGCAGAGTGATACAGACAGTGCAAATAATGCAGAATCGGGAGGTCAGTCCCGACTTGGTGAGTATGAAGATTAATTCATTCCACTGTTCGTCCAAGCCACCGGTCAGGATCACCAAGTTCGCGAATTGACTGGAGCAGCCCCTTCGCATCATGTTCTGATGGACGAAGCCGAGCTCGGAGCCGTGATGATAGTAGTTCGATTGAGAGGACAAGCGCGAGGAGTGTTACAAGCCCAGCTCCAGCTCGGAATGAATTGAACAGATTGAGATTTTGCTGTATATACTGTCCAAGTCCACCGGCTCCAACAACACCTAATGAGATTGCGATTCGGGTATTGATCTCAAGAATGTACAGCGTCCAGGCGACAAACGATGATGACACCTGTGATAACATTCCAAAGTTTATTATCTGAACTCGTGAGGCGCCAGTGGACCGGATTGCCTCAATGGGACCGTCATCAATTTCTTCAAGTTCATCTGTAAAGAGCCGACCAAGATTACCGATTGTGTCTGTTGCGACTGCAAGCATCGCTGTTAATGGTGAAAGTGGTACAAGCGCTGCGTAAATAAACACCCAGACAAGTGCCGGAATGGCTCGAATCGCTGACATCACTCCTCGAAATATAAAATTGAGTGGGAATGGAGTGACACGTTCAGACCCAAGAACGCCAAAGAAAAGCGCAAATGGGAACCCAAGAACTGTTCCGACCGTACCAATTGTTACTGTCATCACGACCGCAGAGATAATCAGACTACTTCGGAGTGAAAGAACCGTCGTGATGATCGACTCAGGATGTGTTATACTCGCAATAATCGCATCGAAACCATTGATATCGTTATTCTGCGTATAAAACGTAAGATCGATAAAATTTGGTTGTGCATACTTGATAAATTCAGCAGCGAAGAACTCAAACTGCGCAAAGCGAATAATCTCAGGCACTGGACGAGCCCCAAGGAATCCAGTCCCAAAGTAAACAGCAGCGGCAGCGAGTGTCACTGCAATAACCCAGAGCATCCGACGAATGAGAACGACGCGTTCAATCCGAGAAAGAATTTCATCGACTGTATCCGTGCTCATAACTGCGCCTCTCCAGTATCAATATCGGTGTCAGCACTACTATCACGATCAGAGGTATTCTCGGCGTGGGGGGCTGTGCTGGTCTCACTCACTGCGGTCGATTCATCAGCCAGACTTTCCGCTTGTCCACGATTGAGAGGAGTATTTTCAGAATCGGTATAATATAGATCATCGATAATATCCATCGACAATTCTGCACGGGATCCATCAAATACAACCATCCCATCGCGGATGCCAATAAACCGATCTCCAAACTCCCGAGCAATATTGACCTGATGAAGACTTGCGATTGTCGTGAGATCACGCTCACGCGCTGCTTGTTTCATATATCTCATTACGTCCCGAGCTGCTTTCGGATCGAGACTTGAAACAGGCTCATCAGCTAACAGTAGCGATGGATTTTGGACGAGCGCCCGGGCAATCCCAACGCGCTGTTTCTGTCCCCCGGACATCGTTCCTGCCCGCTGTTCTGCGTCTGCAAGAAGTCCAACTGTATCAAGCGCACGAAGGGCAGCACGCTTGTCATCTGTTTGATTAAGCGTGAGAATGCTCTTTAGATTGGCTGTCCGGGCAAGTGCGCCCGTAAGTGCGTTCCGATATGCGGACAGCGACTCGATAAGATAATGCATCTGAAACACCATGCCGACATCGCTACCTGATTCTGAAACAGGAGCTTCGCCAATTTTCGCGGTCCCTGTTGATGGCTCCGTCAGCCCATTTAGAATCCGCAGCAACGTCGATTTTCCAGCGCCAGAGGGTCCAAGAATAACAACAAACTCACCTGCGGTAATCTCGATTGAGACGTCATCGAGTGCAACAGTATCTTTACCAAACACTTTCGTAACGTTCTGTAAGGAAACATGTGGCATAATGAATTAATCTAAGCTATCAGCCGTGATGATATCAGGAATCAAGAAGATCAGTCGTGACACCAAGTTCATTTGCCACATCAACGACTGGTTGGTATGTCTCATCATCTGCTTCACGAACATCACTGAACCAAAGATCATCATCGGTGTCCGGCTCACCATCTTCACCGACGTATATTGACTCATTGGCGGTGAGTAATGCATCTTTGATGGCTGTTTGCTCATCTGCTGAGAGTTCCGGACTCACGACAATTGGTGCTCGGGGAATACTAGTTGTTGTCTCAATATATTGAAATCCATTCTTCAGTTCACGGTTATCATCAAGCGTGATGAACTTTCCAACACCAGCAGCAGCAACTTGTCCTCGCTCCAAGGCAGCGAACGCCTCCGCATGACTAGAAAATTGTGCGGTGAATGATGTATCCCCGCTGTCGGTCGGGAGGTTCCCAATATTCAATCCTGCTTGCTTAAGCATGAACAACGGATACAGTGCACCAGAAGCTGATAGTCGATCTGCAAATGCAACTCGCTCGCCTTCAAGATCGGCGAGTGACTCTATTGAAGAATCCTCACGTGTGGCGATGACTGATGCATATGTCCATGACCCATACCCATACCGTTGTAGAATGATATTGCAGCGATTGTTATCGACGCCAAGTGCTGCAGCGAACGGTCCGGTCTCAGCAATATCTCCGGTCCCACCGGCAAGACTCTGCAGGACAGCACTATATCCGGCTGCATATCGGAGAGTTGCAGTTTCAACTGGGAGTTCACGCTGGAGAATAGTCTTCACTGGGGCATACTGTGCTTCCATCAATTGCTGTGGTTCACTTGGCGACATATAGAATGTCGCTCGATTGTCACCAAAAGGAACTGAGTCTGATGTCGCTATCGTTGTAGTGGCTGTTGTTTGGTCGCCACTTCCGGCATTACTACTGTCAGTTGACCCGGTACATCCTGCTAAAACACCGACTGTGCTGACTGCGCCGATACCTTGGAGGAATCTACGTCGAGATGACATCAGTATTGATCATTCGACAATACATATGATTAAATATGTCGGATGAATTACGGGACTGGCGGGTAAGATTCAGACAGTTTGCATCTCAATGGAATCATATATTATAGAATACAAGGAGAATACCCGCGTCTTCAGCTGCGGGAGGATGTCAATAATGAAGGCGTGATGATTGAATTCTATCGAGCTGTCAGAAACAATTTTAGCGGTGTGTGTAGACGTTTCTATATGAGTGTTCAGACGACCGCAGATATCATGCTCGTTGACTATGGGCTTGGAAATCTCCGGTCAGTGACACGAGGACTGGAGCGCGCTGGAGCATCGGTAACACTTTCAGCCGATCCAGAGAGCCTTGCTGATGCGGACGGGATTGTTCTTCCAGGTGTCGGAGCTTTTAGCGAAGGAATGGAAAATGCAGGTCCATTCCGGGAGTCACTTGCCGCTGCTGTTGATCGCGACCAACCAGTTTTTGGAATCTGTCTTGGAATGCAGATGCTTCTGACAAGCAGTCAAGAAGCCGACCACGCCGGTGAAGAGGATGTTAAGGGACTTGATTTTATTTCTGGACGGAATCGTCGGTTCGATGGTAATCAGAAGGTTCCGCATATGGGATGGAATGAACTCTCGATTACCCGGGAACATCCATTAGTTGACGGTGTCGATGGGCAGTATGCATATTTTGTGCATTCATACTACGCTGATCCTAATAACACAGATGCAGTTGTCGCAACAGCCGATTATGGAGATACATTTCCTGCAGTTATTGCTGATGAATCAGGATCCGTCTTTGGAACGCAGTTCCACCCTGAGAAATCTGGAGAAACAGGACTACAGATCCTGCAAAATTTCGTAGAATTTTGTTAAACTACGTGAGCCCGAGAATTTTTCTGACCCCCTCAAGTAGACGTTGCTATGCAAATAGTCACGCTGGGACCAGCAGGAACATATTCACACCGAGCTGCCAGCGCTATCGATGAAAATGTTGTATTTCAGGAATCGGTCTCTGCAATCGTCGCTGCTGTTGATACTGAAGAGTATGAACGAGGTGTCGTCCCGATTGAGAATAGTATTGAAGGAAGTGTCACTGAAACGCTTGATTCAATTGCTGACAGTGACGTAGCAGTCACACAAGAAATTGTTACGCCAATTCGACATGCACTCCTTGCACAGTCATCACAGTTTGATGTGATTGCGTCGCATTCACAGGCACTTGCGCAGTGTCGATCATATCTCGAAGATAATTATCCTGACGTGCGCGCTGAGGCAGTCGCAAGCACAGCGCGTGGTGTTGAGCGCGCTCGTGAGGATCCAACTGTTGCGGGAATTGGTCATCCGGACAATGCGGGTGATGTATTGACTGTTATTACAGAAGACATCCAAGATAGGTCATCAAATGCAACACGATTCTTTGTTGTCGCCCCTGAGAATGAACGCGTAACAGCTGGTGGGCGTTCCACAGTTGTTGTCTATCCGAATGCCAATTACCCAGGATTGTTGTTGGAGCTACTGGAGGCATTTGCTGACCGTAATATCAATCTCTCACGTATTGAGTCCCGACCAAGCGGGAATCGATTAGGCGATTATCTATTTCATATTGACTTTGAGGCTGGACTGTATGAATCGCGAGCTCAAGAGGCACTGAACGTAATTGAATCAATTGCAACTAATGGATGGGTCAAACGACTTGGGTCATATGATCGCCGACATGTCGTTAACTGATAATTTAATTATAGTAGGTTATGGAAAGTCGAGGAGAAAACCCGTCCTTTAGGACGGAGATGAATCCGACAGAGATATGATAATGGAGAAACATGGTACCGCAACCGAAGCGGTCTCCCCGCCTGTCCCGTGTAATCGGTCAATATCGGGGTCCCTGATTGCACGCAGAAACACCCTTCCTGTTCTGTGCTGACACTCAGGCTTGTCGTCAGCACAAGCACAGATAACTCCGAGTCCTCATGCCGAGGAGAGGAGTAACGGTTGGTTGGCACAGCCAGTCGCCGTCGATGTCGGACGGCGGCAAGCCACACTAACCCAACTCAACTCAACTCAACTCAACTCAACTCAACTCAACTCAACTCAACTCAACTCAACTCACTAACTCACTCAACTCAACTCAACTCAACTCAAGCGCAGCGACATGGTGTCGTGGGAATCCTCGCCGACGGGCGGGGGAGGATGTCAAACGTGCAACTTCAGCTATGAGTATGATCAACGAATGAACTTGATATAGTGAAGAATAGTCTCGTGTTCGACTGGAATATGAAAGGCTTCACTTGGACGGTGATTTTTGACCCTTCCAATATCATAGTATAATAGTGCTGAAATAAACGCTGCATAGTGCACACAATCATGATTGGACATTAGATACTGACTACCATACAAAAAGATATCTACAAGCGTTAAGATATGAAGGAGTCCACAGATTTGAGTTTTGTTACTGTATTACACACCATGCCTGATAGAAGCGCAGAAACTCAGTGTGTTTCCGCAAACCCAAGAAGATCAAAATCATATCCATTATTATTCGCACGTGCATGCTTATAGACGATATGCGCAGCCGCGACATCCTGAATTGCGAGACCAGTCGAGTCAAACACTGAAATACCCGTTTTGTCCTTTCTCCCTGAATGTTGATCAACTACCACCTCGCCGACTGAGGCGTTGATATCATTTTCATCTAACTGATTCGCCTGCCATGGGACGTTAATTTCACCCGAATGAGTCGTTTGCTCGTAATCATCGATAATAATCATCGCATCAGATAAAATCTCATCTGCAAGTTCATGTTTGCCTGGTGCGTCTGCTCCCATTGCATTGATATGCGTATCATCGCCGACTGCTTCTCGGGGAACAATCGGGTCCTCAACTGGTGTTACAGTCGAGAGAATATCACATCCAGCAGCATCACCGATTGATCCTGCATGGACATCAAATTCGGTTTCGGTATCAAATGTTTCAATAAATTTCGTAACACGTTTTTCATTACGATCAGCAACAAAAACCGTCTCAATCGGTCGAATCTGAGAAATCGCCTCCAACTGGGTATACGATTGAACACCAGCACCCACAATCCCGAGTGAGGATGCATCAGAAACGGCAAGATGATCGGTGGCAACAGCTGCAGCAGCACCGGTTCGCTGCATTGTCAACTCTCGTCCATCGAGTATCGCAAGTGGGAATGCAGTCTCAGGATCGGAGTATATCATTGTCCCGAGAACCGTTGGTAAATCAAACTGGTCATGATTATCTGGGTGGACATTCACCCATTTGATTCCCGCTGCATCCCAACTCCCAGCATCAAGATACGCTGGCATTGAGCGGAAATCACCATTATACTGTGGTAACTCGATATAAGATTTCGCTGGCATCTGTGCATCTCCGCGTTGGAAGGCAGCGAACGCGTCCTCAACAGCAGGAACAACCTCTGACATCGGAGCATTCTGCTTGACGTCCGTGGCATTCAATAAGAGGGTCTCACGTTGCATAATATATAATTTGCCGCTCAGGTGTATATACTGCCTGCTCGTTGTCTCTTCGGTACGCCGATTTAATTGGCAACAGGAGCTTTGAGACATCCATATTTGTTTTTGCGTATGTCAGAAACTAATCATTGAAGCAGAATTAATACTAATAAAAGTTCGGCGTTCGTCTTGATAGATAAGCTAATTCAACCGCAAATCATCGGTATCGTTGCTCATCGAACACGTGGGTTACTGCAAATAATTGACGTGAGTATAACGTGTTTATCTTGAATAGGTCATCAGAGTATGAACTCTCTCAGAGATATAAAGAGGCTCTGAGAGAATTATATTAACCTAATTGTGAGTTACATCGCACCGCCCATACCGCCCATGCCACCCATGCCGCCCATACCGCCGGCACCTGGGGCACCGCCTTCGTCATCATCGCCGCTGGTGCTCAGTTCATCAGCGGCGATAATATCGTCAATCTTGAGCACAAGATTTGCAGCTTCAGCGGCTGAAGCGATTGCCTGTTCTTTTGAGTGTGCTGGCTCAACGACACCAGCGTCGAATGAGTCCTCAACATCACTGCTGAATACATTCAGACCAGCGCCTGTGTCACCATTCTCATGAGCTTTTCGCAGATCGACGAGCGTATCTATCGAATCAAGCCCGGCATTCTCTGCAAGCACTCGGGGAACAAGTTCGAGTGCGTCTGCGAAGGCTTCAACGGCTAACTGTTCACGTCCGCTGACAGAGTCAGCATAATCACGAAGACGACGAGCGACCTCAACCTCGATAGCTCCACCACCAGCAACAACGCGACCATCTGAGACAGTTGTTGAAACGACATCAATAGCGTCGTTGATACCACGCTCAAGCTCATCAACGACGTGATCGGTTGACCCACGGAGCAATAGCGTTACGCCGTGAGTCTCTGAGCCGAGTCCTTCGACATAGAATAGCTCATCTTCACCATCGCGTCGAACCGACCCGTATCCAAGGTCATCTTCAGTAACACTGTCAAGATCGGAGACAACATTAGCCTCAAGAACGTTTTTCAAGAAACCAATGTCTGACTTCTTTGCTCGACGGACTGCGATGATATCTTCCTTCGCAAGATAGTGCTGTGCAAGGTCATCGATACCCTTCTGGCAGAACACAACGTCAGCACCAGAATCTGCGATTTTGTCAACCTTCTCCTTGAGTTGCTTTTCTTCTTGATCAAGGAACTGTTGTAGTTGATCCGGGGACTCGATGTTTACTTGCGTATCGACATCCGTTTCTTCAACCTCGATAGGCTCATTCAGCAGCAAGATATTTGCCTCCGCAGCAGCAGTCGGCATATCGTCATGAACTGGATCCTTATCAATCGCTGCCCCATTGAGCAACTCAGACTCAGACGCTGCTCGTCCGGTTTGAGTCTCAATATTGAGATTCTCAAGATCAACAACGTAGGAGCCATCGTTGGCTTCGACCGTGATTGCCTCAACCGTCTCAACGACTAATTCAGCCAAAATCTCTTTATCAAGTTCAGAACTTTTTCCGGTCATCGAGGTTTCAGCGACCTTCTGTAGAAGTTCTGTCTCGCCAGGTTCGACAGCCTGTGTTACCTCGTCAATTTCTGATCGTGCTTCTTCGCTTGCGAGATTAAATCCACGAATTGCGGCTGTTGGATGAATGTCCTGTTCAAGAAGCTCCTCGGCATTCTTCAGGAGTTCACCAGCAATAGCAACTGCAGTTGTTGTTCCGTCGCCAGCTTCATCTTCCTGTGTCTCGGCGACTTCAACGATCATTTCTGCTGTTGGGTTATCGATGTCCATCTCTTGTAGGATGGTTACACCATCGTTTGTGATTGTAACATCACCCATTGAGTCGACAAGCATCTTATCCATGCCTTTTGGTCCGAGTGTTGACTGTACAGCTTCAGATACGGCTCGCGCCGCCTGAATATTGTACTCTTGAGCATCTTGGTCCTTGACGCGCTGTGCGTCGTCGCCCATGATGATCATCGGCTGACCTTGCTGCATTCGCTGACTCATATTCACTCGGTGATTGTTTGCGATTCTATATAAATATTTTGTTGGCATTACACAGTGGCGTGTGATGTCTTATCACATAATTCGACTAAGAGTGGGTCAATGTCCTGATTTCGACAAAGTGAATCAAAAACTGTATCGACATATCAGCCCCTGATTTTCCTATCAATGTATGGGTTTATACGATATTAAGATTGTGTAGTGCGTAGACACAGATGTCTCGCCGTGGTATCACACATCGCACAACAGTTATGTGTAGCCAGGGAAATATTGTACTTGCAATGGCGCAAGGTACTGTCGACTTCTTTAACGACACAGGCGGTTACGGATTCATATCCACCGAGGATGCAGACGAGGATGTTTTCTTCCATATGGAAGATATTGGCGGTCCAGACCTCGAAGAAGGCCAAGATCTCGAGTTTGAAATTGTGCAAGCGGACAAGGGTCCGCGTGCGAAGAACGTCGAGCGCCTGTAACCCGGCATTGAAGTCGACACACACGTAGCGGACGGAGGCTGGCGGTCCGGCGGGCGGCAGAGTCCACTTCGGTTGCGACAGTTCTCTGAACCACTTTCTTCGATCAATAACCACGAATAGCCATGGGGTCGCCTCTGTGGATACTACAAACTAATCATCACAAGCAGTGGATAGCTCCTCTATGTTGTGCAGTTATTATCCTCATTGCATCTATTATTCCACTACGAGGTGGGGGTCATGCGGTCGGGATCGATACGATGTTTGAGATTCGCATGGATGTTGTTTTACATATAATTGGGTACGCCGTATTGGCATGGACAATTGTCAATACACAAAGATTCACTCCGAAAAACGGTCGAGATATGTTTATTGTGATCATTTTTGTAATCGCATACGGCATTGGAATAGAAGGACTCCAGATAATGATTCCGGCGCGGCAATTATCTTTCACTGATATACTTGCAAACACTGTGGGTGCTACCTCTATCTACACACGTTCGGTTTTTGATGTTGTAACACAACGATATCACTAGGTGGCCGATGTCCACAACAAGACTTTATCGACCCACACATCGAGATGCATTCGAGCTACTAGAGTCTGCATTCGAGAATGGACGTCTCCTAACAATGTTTGGTCGATGTGAGGTTCATTATGAGGGACGGGCAGCCTCGACATTAGGACCAGGACAACGACTTGTCATATACAAGCCTGATGGAACTGCACTTGTTCATACGAACGAGAGCCGTGAACCGGTCAATTGGCAACCCCCTGGGTCGACACACAATGCAAGTGTTCGTGACGGGCAACTTCAGATTCAAAGCACACGGAGTAATCCTACAGAGCAGCTTGATGTTTTATTTGAGCGCGTCGAGACAATATCTGCGTACGCGGTCACTGACCGAAGTGATCTTACATTAATTGGAAGTGAGGAGGATCTTCGACAGCGAATTCTAGATTCCCCAGATGTTATTGAAGACGGGTTTGATCCAATTGCGACTGAAAGACAGACAACAGCAGGTCCAATCGATATCTTTGGAAAAGATGCTGCTGGTCGACCTGTCGTTGTTGAATTAAAACGGCGGCGGGTTGGACCATCAGCTGCAAGCCAACTAAAACGATACGTCGAGGCAATCACAACAGAACTTTCGAATACTTCTACACGTGGAATACTCGTTGCCCCCTCAATTACTGATCGAACAGCTTCGCTACTTGATGAGTGGGACTTTGAGTACTGCTCGGTCGATATTGAATAATATGAGTGTCTCTCTTTGCTTCGAAGCGTTTTTAGCCTGTATAGCCGTGTGAGTATATAAGAACATACACAATGTCCGATAAGCCTGCCTCCATGTACCGGAAGCTCTCAAAGCCGTCTTACACGCGACGTGACTACGTCACTGGGATCCCCGGTTCGAAAATTGCACAGCACAATATGGGAAATCTTCAGACGGGACCACAAGATTACCCCGTCCAGATTAGTTTACGGATTGAAGAAGAATGTCAAATCCGTCACGGATCTCTTGAGTCTGCCCGCCTTTCAGCAAACCGAACGATGCTCAAACAGGTTGGGCAGGATAATTATAAGATGGTTCTTCGAAAATTCCCACATCAGATCCTCCGTGAGAACAAGCAAGCAACTGGTGCTGGCGCAGACCGAGTCTCAGATGGGATGCGACAAGCCTTCGGAAAGCCTGTCGGGACGGCTGCTCGTATTCAACAGAATGAGCGTGTATTCACTATTTATTGTGGGGTTGATGATGCCTCTGTTGCCAAGGATGGTCTTCGTCGAGCATATAATAAGATATCACCACCATGTCGAGTCGATGTTGAAAAAGGACAAAAACTGCTTATTTCCTAAGTTGATATCGTCAGCGACCGGGTTACAGTAAAAATTAATCATATCCCTACCCACAAATGCTGGAAGTTTTTATTTGTAATATATCTAAGTGCCTGTCAGCTCAAGGCTACTTCTTTCAGACCGTCTTTGTTACTCGAGGTGAGATCTGTATGTGGCGTTTTATTATACACAAAAGCGTCATCTAATAGCTATGATTTTCCCAGTTGTTGGCTCGTTCGAATTATTTATAGATGGTGTCACGCTTACTATACTGACATACGCGATGCTCACACTTGCTGTCACGACAGCTTCAACAACATTCACTCGAATGAAAGAGCCACTCGCTGATCGTGATATCACCGTTGAACACCTACAGGCGACTCAGCGAACAGTCGATCTTACGCAGTCACCAGCAGCTGAGTATGATGTTGGATTTGTGTATCCAGGGCGATTGATGGAAGGTGGGGTTATCTCGGCACGGCATAATATTCCATGGGTTAACGGTCGAGATGCAATAGTTACCTCGCGAAACAAAGCCGCTGTTCTCGCAACGCTTGCACAGACAAATATTCCAGTTCCTGAAACGCGCGTTATTTCAAACCCAATTGATCATGACGCAGTTATCGAAGCTGTTGATACGCTTTCATTTCCAGTTGTAATAAAGCCAAATTCAGCAACGCGTGGCATTGGGGTCACAACAGCGAGTGATATCGACTCATTGCTTGGTATCATCGACTATCTTGATCTTGTTCATGACTATCAAGCAACAGGTGATAAATCATATTTGATTCAAGAGTTTCTCCCAAATGCGCGAGATTATCGAGTGATGGTTGTCAACGGTAATGTCGTTGGTGGCGTTGAACGTCGGATATCCAATTCGCATGCTGATGTGGATAATGAACAGTGGAAACATAATGTTCACCGCGGAGCAACAGCTCATGGTGTTCAGATTCCAGATCAGTATCAAGAGTTAGCAATAAAAACCGCAGCAGTACTCGATATTAATTATCTTGGTGTTGATATTCTCGTCACTGACCAGCGAGCAGTTGTCTCTGAAACAAACGCACGACCAACAATCGATGATACAGAGAAATACGATGCTGATTTTTGGGATCAGCTCTCCACATTAATTCGTCAGACTGCGGAGGCATAAATTGATGATATCAATTCAGCATATCCCAACTGTTTCATTATACTTTACTTGAGACAATTGCCCAATCGCTACGCTGAGTCTCAGTATGGAGCCTAGCGGACTTGTCAATGATATTTCTATTCTGTATGTTTAACAGCTGCATACTACATGTCGATGTTTTTACACTGAGTTAGGACGTGTCGAACGATATTTTCATAGGTAGCATGCGAATTCACCCGGGGGGTTGTCATTGCGTGCGCAGACATACGCTTGGTGCATATCTTCGGTATAGTCCTACAGGAAGTTCAAGCTGATCACAACTAGTCAAAATTGATAACAGCGGAAGACAACCACCGAGAATTCAGAGGCAAAGAGTATGCTTCTTGTAGGAATTATTCGACATCAATTGCCGCTGAGTCATCTGATTTCTGAAATGATACCTGGAGAATACCATTATTGAACGACGCATCTGCGCTGTGTTCATCAACGCGTGTCGGCAGCTGAATTCGTTCATCATACTCACGACGATCACCCGCAGCTGAGATTGTCAATACGGTTCCATCGCATTGAAGCGTAATTGCGTCCTTTGTGACGCCTGGGAGATCAGCAACAACTCGAAGTTGATCATCGTCATTGTAAACATCAACGTGTGTCTCAGACGCAAATCCAGCAGCGCCATCGTCTGTCATCTCATTCATCATCCGCTCGATCCCATCGAAGAAGTCATCAAACGGATCGTCGGGGTCATCTCTCATTCATACGAATGTAAGTTATGTTCGATAAAAAGACTTCTCCTCAACTACATAGACTACGTGCTAAATTATTATTTACTTGTGATTCTAGCCGAAAATAACTGTGTATAATTGCTTGTCGAAGAGGTGGATTTCTATGAGCGTGAATGCTAGGTGTGGTTTAGTCACTATCATCGGAACATAGGGATTCAAGTATGTGTATGAAGTGTACTCACATATGAGTGAAAAATCAAATCTGTTCGCTGACCCCAGCAATGATGCCATTCGGGTTGGGTTAAACGGCTTTGGTCGAATCGGACGAAGCGTCCTCCGAGCAATCACTAACAACCCATCAATTGAGCTTGTCGGGATTAATGACGTTATGGAATTCGATGATATGGGTTATTTGGCAAAGTATGATACGGTTATGGGTCGGGGAGATGATATCTCACAAGATGGGGACGTGCTCACCATCGGCGATACGACTGTGCCATTATATAACATTCAAGATCCCACAGAATTGCCGTGGGATCAACTTGATGTCGATGTAACACTCGAGTGCACTGGCATTTTTCGAACTCGATCAGACGCTGCTGCACATCTAGAGGCAGGAGCAAATAAGGTGATTATTTCTGCACCACCAAAGGGTGATGAGCCAGTTAAGCAGATTGTGTATGGTGTCAATCATAACGAGTACGCCGGTGAGGATATCCTTTCGAATGCGTCCTGTACAACCAACTCTGTTACTCCAGTCGCAAAGGTCCTCAATGATGAATTTGGGATTGAGAGTGGTCTTTTGACGACCGTTCATGCATACACTGGAAGTCAGGCACTTATCGACAGTCCAATGTCAAAAACACGACGAGGACGGGCAGCCGCAGAGAACATTGTTCCGACCTCAACAGGAGCTGCACAGGCAACCACCGAGATACTTCCACAGCTTGATGGAAAACTCGATGGAATGGCAATGCGGGTTCCAGTACCGAATGGGTCAATTACAGAATTAGTTGTCGACTTATCGGCTGCACCAAGTGTCGAAGGTGTGAATAGTGCATTCCGCAATGCTGCTGACGACGGTCCACTTGCTGGTGTCTTAGGCTATACTGATGATGAGGTTGTTTCCTCAGATATCATTGGACTCCCATTTTCATCGATGGTTGATCTTAATTCGACTAATCAGGTGAACGCAGGAGGACTATACAAGATTTTAACCTGGTATGACAACGAGTTTGGATTCTCAAACCGGATGCTTGATCTTGCACAGTACATTACGAATACAAATACATAATTACGTACGTAATTGTGACCGTTAATCCGTCATGATATGACAGCACTTCAGTATCTTTCACCCAATAACCAACAGTCAATACCGAGAATTAACACTATCTTACATGTCTTCATTCGATACTATTGATACTCTCAATGCCGATACAGATATAGCCAGTGAAAAACGGGTTCTTGTCCGAGTTGACCTAAACTCACCTATCAGTGATGGCGCGGTTCAAGATAATCGTCGTTTTGAGCGTCATGCACAGACAGTGCAAGAATTATCGGACGCTGGATATCATGTTATTCTCCTCGCACATCAGGGTCGTCCTGGGGATGATGATTTTGTCTCACTTGAGGGACATGCATCAGTACTTGAAACATATCTTGACTGTGACGTCAAATTTATCGATGACACTTACGGCAGCCGGGTTGGCGAGTCAATCGGTGTAACTGAGCCTGGAGATGTATTATTACTAGAAAACACACGTATGTGTGAAGACGAACTCCCCGAGGCAGACCCAGAAACAAAAGCTGACACAACATTCGTGCAGTCATTGTCTGGTCATGTAGACGCATATGTAAATGACGCATACTCGGCTGCCCATCGCTCACATGCGTCTCTTGTTGGGTTTCCTAGCGTACTTCCCTCATATGCTGGTCGTGTGATGGAGACCGAATATGAAGCTAATACTGCTATTGCGAAGAAAGAATTTGATGGCACCGTCATCATGGCTGTTGGCGGGACGAAAGCGACTGACGTTATTGATGTAATAGATAATCTTGGCGAGAGTGTTGATTCATTTTTATTGGGTGGGGTTGTAGGTGAGTTATTCCTCCGTGCCTCAGATATTCCAGTTGGTTTTGATATTTCCTCTGAAACTGACCGGTATGATACACAGTGGGAACGCAATAGCGAGGTGATTAATTCAATCCTTACAGATCACGCTGATCAGATAACGCTTGCAAACGATCTTGCATATGATGATGCGGGTGAGCGTGCAGAGGTCGCCGTCGATTCAATCACTGATAAGAGTGTTTCCTTCATGGATATCGGAACTGCGACAGCAGAACTGTACGCCGATATGATTCGCGATGCTGATGCAGCCTTTGTCAAAGGTGCTCTTGGTGTGTTCGAAAATAAAGACTTTGCTGTTGGAACAGTGCAAGTATTGGAAGCGATTGCAGAGACTGAGTGTTTTTCTGTTGTCGGTGGAGGCGATACGTCTCGAGCGATTGAGATGTATGATATGAATAAAACAGACTTTGATCACGTTTCAATTGCCGGTGGAGCGTATATTCGTGCCCTGACTGGAGAACCCCTCGCTGGTATAGAAGCATTAGAATCTGAGACTGTGTGAGGTCTAACGTTCAGATTGTTTTTATTCTGAGTTCCCCTCTAGTTAGAGCGAGAGTGTTTCGGGGCTTGCCCCCGAGGTTGTTCACTGTAAGGTAATCTGGATAAGCCAGTCATCCATCCAGTGATTCGGGAGTTTTTTTCGCGTCCGTCCCAACCCTATTGTATGTTTACTGGTATTGTCGAAGGAACTGGGGTAGTCACCGCAGCAACGACAGATGAGGGTGGTCGACGGCTTCGTATTGAGCCGCCCACAGCGATTGATGCAGCACAGCTCCAACATGGGCAGTCTATTGCCGTGAGTGGTGCATGCCTCACCGTCGAGTCGTCTGAATCGGCGGCAGCAGATACGGACGGTTGGTTTGAGGTATTCCTTGCGGCTGAGACTGTCGATAAAACATACCTAGGTGAAGTCAATGTTGGTGATCGCGTGAATATTGAGCGCGCGCTCGCAGCCAATGATCGATTTGATGGACACCTTGTCCAAGGTCACGTTGACATGACGGCTCAGGTAACATCGATTGATCGTGTTGGTGATGATTGGACCTTTGGGTTTGATCTACCCACATCGATTGCGCCGTATGTTGTCCAGAAAGGATCAATCACTATCGATGGGATTAGTCTCACAATTGCTGAGCGTGACGCAGAAGAATTCAGTGTAGCAATTATTCCAACAACGTATGAGGTGACAACGCTTTCAGATAAGGCTGTAGGCGACCCTGTTCATCTTGAGGTCGATGTCGTTGCAAAATATGTTGAACAACTAACGAGCGGGTATCGTGAAGCCGATATATAACGATCCTTTATGTTCAATTTAATTGCACGGTCATGGCTTCCGATCCGTGGAGTCGGGGTGGATATGTATCATATAACTTCATCAGTTACTGAGTCACGTCGCTTTCATCTGGGGAAATCTCAGCTTCTCTATCTGTAGAATGCACACGCTGGTAGCTGTTGCAGTATCGCCGTATCTTAATAAATAACATTAGACCGAATACGCTATCGTAGGAAATAACATAAATAAGATATGGGATAATCCCGCTAAACCCGGTGACTGACGCGATAAGTCCAGATCCAACTCCAACAGTCGCGTTATACATTGCATGAATCACTGCTGCGAGCAATATTCCCTTCATGATGATTGGTCCTCGTTGACCAGGATTAAATTTTGCAAGACCAAGATAGTAACCAGCAATTGCTGAGTATATTACATGACCAGGACCAGCAAGTGCTCTAACAGCCGTTATGCCGCCACCAGCACCAATAAGCCCTAAACCAATGTCAAGTCCACTATTTGGTAGTTGTCGAGCAATATACAGTGCATTTTCGATAACCGCAAATCCTAATCCAGCCATCGCACCGTAAACGGCGCCATCAAGAACAGAATCAAACCGATCATCACTATATGCATACAGTCTGACAGCTAAAAGTTTAACAGATTCCTCAATTGGACCAACGACGACGAAGAAGAATATAATTGAGCTAATAAATCCAAGTCCAACGAAGTATGGTCTTAAAACTGTATTAAGAACAGCTGCAAAGTTTGCTGTAAGGACGCCAAGTAAAAATGTAGCAACAAGCAATGATATTGGTTCAGTTTCTGTGATGTCTGTCAGTGACACATACACAGCAAGTCCAACGGCTGGGATTGCTGATAGAGCGGTTAATATTCCTGTTTGTGGATCCGTGAGCGCAGCAAGACCACCAACAGCAAGCAACAGTATCAATGCTATGAGGATAATGACGACGCGGGCAGACCCTGCAAGAAGCCACCAAAGCACAGAGGCAACTCGATCAGTGTTGCTACGAACTTCCCATGTTGCAATGTCATAGAGGTCGAGTGAATCATCAGCCGCCTCCTCGATGGGGTCTTCAGGTTTGACCATCGTATACACGTCAATTATTACTAATTGAACATATCAGTTGTCGTGAGTCCTCTTGTGGTCGAGCCTGAGATATTCCTTGTGTCGCGTGAACGGTCCGTTACTCAACCCCAAAGAGCGCGAGTCCGTGTACTCATTCGATGAGCGAAACCAACTAGCTAGAAAGAGAGTACACCCAGGAAATCTGATTGAGTCCTTTTGATAAATGAGATTTCAGCATCTACGTGAGTCGAATCCATACAAAGGCTTAGCGATAGTATCAATGTTTATCAATTTTCATAATAGTTGAATTGGGTATGGTATTTGCTAAAAATTAATTATAGTCCTTAATTCTGTAAGCCAGTCATGGCTGATACTGACTGCATTCTGGTTAATTAAAAAGTCAGCAAAGCAAGTTAGGACCGATAGTATTCAAAATCGTCCATGCATATGTGCTGTTATGGGAACTGACGATCATACCGCTCGTGTTAGTGTACGTGGCATATACGCCACGGCGGTAACAAAGCGTCTTCTTGACGCTGATTACGACATAGTTCAGGCTTCATCAGTGATTCGGGAACGATTTGAGAATGACTTCGATGATGTATATCACACCGTAAGGGTCAGTACAACAGATGATTCTCAGGGGGTAGGTATACATGGGGCGGAGTCTGGGGTGAAATCGGTTACGGATGTGCTCACTGCATGCGGACGGGATTCGCTTGCGTGGGATGATATAACGCCACCAGGAACTGTGTTCACCGCGCAAATTACAGAAACACAAGGCTCTGGTGCGATCTGTGCACTCATCCCGAAAGCAGAAATTGACACTAACACTGACTTTGATGATGTAGACATAGCAGATGAGAGTATCGCCAAAGGGTATCTACCGTATGACAATACTGAAGAATACATTGAACAGGGTGAGGTAGTGACCGTTCAAGTTCATGATAGTATGCCACCATGGAATAAAACCGATTATGAGACAGATGCAGTAGTCGGAACAACATTACGAGCGGATGGTGGACTTGCAATGCTCATAAAGGGTCATGACGGTATTACAGTTGATTCATACGATAGTGAGGCAGCGCGGGAACTCGCTGGGATGGTTGAGCTTATAGATATTGATCTGCCGGAAGGATGGGGAGTTGAATGGACTCATGCGGCAACACAGGCATCACTCACAGCATTAGAGTCGGGACTTGAGCGAGCTATCGAACGTGCTGAGGCAGTATCCGAAAGAGTGGGGACTGAAGAAGCGACACCGACAGGGCGGTGGCTCTGGTTCGGTCGTGAATCGCGGTTTGCGTTGGATGAAATCAGACGAGATGTTCTGACCACAATGCAGGGTCATCATCGAATAAAGGCTGCAGGAGAAGCCGCAAGTGCTGGTGTCGACCTTGCTGAGGCGCTATGTGGGAGTGCTAAAGATATTAATTCAGGGAACGATAGTGAATTTCCGTTTGGAGTAGTGACGCAACAATTTGGACCAACAAAAGGGGAGCGAGTCGAACTCTACCATGGAAAGCCGGAGGGTCATGCATTCTCGTTGGGTGAAGGAGAAGTCACTGATTGGGACGCTGATGGGACTATCGAAGTAACACGAAGGATAACCGGGCATGGAAGTGGCACGTACGATGCACTTGGGACCCCTCGTGAATCCGGTGATACAGCCGTCACGAAAGTCCGAGAGGGGCGATGGTGGTATCCAACGGTGTACCGGAGTCGTGACGGTGATCATAAAGGAACGTATGTGAATATATGTACGCCTGTAGAGTGCTTTCCCGAGTCAGTCCGATATGTTGATCTTCATGTTGATGTCATTAAATATCCGGATGGAACGGTGGAACGTGTTGATGATAATGAACTTAATACAGCAGTTGCCGCAGGACACATTCCATCACCGCTCGCTGAAAAAACACGGAATGTTGCTAGCAGTCTCGAACGAGCACTTGAGAAATGACGACCGGTCAATTATGAGTTAGTTATTGAACAGACACCAACATATGAATAAGTGATATCGAGTGTTGCAAATATGAGGGCTTGTCATGAGTGATCTCATGAAGAGATAATAGGGACATTTGATATATCTAACAGTAATCTGAAACTTACGTACGGTGATTGCTCTTAGGAACTCATATCACGTTCGCCTTCAAGTGCATCTTCGCGGAGTTTACGACAGCGCTCTGATTCAACAGAGAGATCTGTGACCGTCGTTGGGTTCATATCCTCGTCGACAGCGACAAACACAAAATATGATTCGGTTGTTCGTTCGCGAGTGCCAGTCTGTGGATTTTCTCGGTATGCTCGAAGTCGAACACGAATTGAGGTCTCTCCGGTTGCGTACGCATATGACTCAATAATACAGGTATCACCTTGTGGAATTGGGCGTTCAAAATCCAATCGGTCGATACGAGCGGTGACACATGTATTGCCCGCATGGCGCATTGCTGACATCGCGCCGACCTCATCCATCCACTTGGCAACATTCCCTCCATGTGCGGTACCGTAATTATTTACATCGTCTGGTTGAACTCGCTCGCGATTTTCAATATATGTCGCAGTAACACTACTCATACGTACAATAGTTCATCATGACAATTGAGGGTTCTGACGGTGGAGATACTGTTTTAAACGTCAAGAAAGTGGATGCTTCGGGGATAAGCTCCGAGGTACTTCATCAGTAAGCCTGTCGGGTTCACTCATAGCAGTATTATAATAGTATAAAATACAGTTCAGTGATTTATATCAGCATATGAATATATGTATATTTGTAATGTATTCACTTGTTGGCAATGGGATCCTCAAAAAAGTGGTAGCTCTATGCGACGTGTGTCGCGTGCGACAGTCAACAGTATCCAGCTACTCGTCGTCGTCGCCGCCGTCAGTGACAATACGGACGTCTTCAGCTTCGTCCATATCGGCAAATGGCGACTCAGGTTCGTCTATCTCTTCTTTTGCTTCCTCATCTTCATTTGTTGACTCATACGCCCAATCGTCCGTGTAGTCACCAAAGTGGCACATTGTTGTAATCCAACTGAACGAAAGAAATCTAAACCTTTAAACTTTAATTATGTCCAAATATTTACACTACGTCATACACCGAAAGCACAGTCTCAGTTGCCGGGGCATACAAGTACGACAAGACCATATTGTGTTTCGTATGAAAAGTCCGATGTGCTCATCTGATGATAATGAATCGGAGGATAAGAATGCAAAGCGTGGAGCAAAATTTGGGAGTCAAGTTGGTGCTGCTGCAGGCGCTCGTGTCGGTCCATTTGTGACCGGACTTTCATCTGGACTTGGAGGCGCAGTTGGTTACCTCGTCGGTAGTGTCGTTGATGATGTTGCTGATACTGCAAAGCCGATGACTGATGGTGGACAGCAGCCATCGGACGATTATTCTCGCGAGGGGTCGTGCGCTGGTGAGGAAGTCACCATTCCAGTGCAGACAGAGACAACGAAATCAACAGACCAAAGTGACTGATTACAGTAATAACGACGGGTATGACATAATAATACCATCGGTACCGTATATTTGGATCACATTTGTCAAGTTTCTATGATTTGTCTTGCTCATGAATATGACATGCTATTCACCAGATGAACCACCCAAATCCGTCACAGGGTCGTCGCTGCTTGTTTCAGTATCAGGAGTTTTCAACTCAGACTCACTCTCGTGTGCATTGTTTGTCCTCTGTTGAGTGGCATTATTGACTGTCCGGTTTACACAGAGTGAACTACCCCGCTCACTCGCTCAGTTTGTTCGTTTCTTAACGAAGGGAGCTTAGTTCCCTAGTTTTCAATTAAATTATGTTTTTAGAGGTCTCAGATGAGCCTAATTGGTCAGTGAATCCCCACTCGGCTGCCCGTGCTTCCTTCATGATTGACTCAATTCGGTCGGTATCTGCGAGGAATGCCTCAGCCGCAGTCTGTATATCGATATCATCAACCCATGTTTGCGGAGCAGTATCACGAATCTAATCGATAATTGTGGCGTCATCAGTGAGTTGAGAAACCGGTGCCGTCGGAGTTACGGCGAATGAATTGGTTATATTATGATGAAGACTCATCAGAACCGTCGCAGGAAGTATACATATCAACATGAGGGGTAGCGCTATCTGATACGGCATCAATTGCATCAGAACCAACAACATGATTATAGAAAGACAAGGTGAATACACCCGCCTTACCGTGAGCAGAGAGTGTTCCGACAACCGTCGGAATCGAGTGACGAACAGGTGGGTGATGAAACCGATATGAGTGAGTCATATCCACACCATCGTAGTATGACCGAATATTCCACCGACGCTTTGTAATATGAAAACTCCATAACATGTTATGCAGCCTGATGCTGGACACAACCTGCACATACGTCGCCAAGATCACGAACCACCAACAGGTTCGGGACGATCTCGACGCTTGCGGGTTCTCCGCGTCGAAACTGTGGAACGTCGGACGCTACTATATCCAAGAGCAATGGGATGAGACGGGTGAAATTCCTGAAGAGGATGAGCTAAAATCGACATTGAAAAACCACGAACGCTATACTGACCTCCACTCACACTCAACTCAGCGAGAGTTCTTGAAGAACTTGCTGAGGCGTTCAGCGGATGGTACAATTCCGATGCCGATGACGGCAACAACCCACCGGGATACCGAAAACGTGGTGACGACCACCCACGCTCAACAGTCACATGGAAAAAAAGTATCAGACACGACGCAAAACACGGGCAGATCCGACTGTCTAAGGGGTTCTGAAGCATAGTCGATCAGATTTCATACTCGTTGAATACGAGACACGCCCCGATGTGACTGTTGAGAACATCCAGCAGGCACGGGCGGTTTGGAATGGCAACTGCTGGGAAATCCATCTTGTCTGTAATAATCAAATCTCCGTTGAGGATGCTCCCGGCGACAACACAGCTGAGATCGACCTCGGAATTAGTAACTACCTCGCTATTGACTATGAAGACGGTGCGAGCGAGTTGTACCCGGGGAATAAGCTCAAAGAAGACAAACACTATTTCACTCAAAATGAATACCAGACCGAAGGTGAGAACGGCCCTCAGACCGGGCACTGAAAGCCCGCCGAACACTCTCAGGTCGGAAAGACCACTTCCTGCATACACTGTCGAAACATATCGTTGAGCAGTGTGTCGCTAACGATATTGGCGAGATAGCTGTTGGTGATCTCAGTCTCAGTGATATTCGTGAGGACAGTGGTGAGTCCCGCAACCGGGGGCACGCAGGCAACAAGGAGTTACACGGTTGGGAGTTCGCACGATTCACCGATCTGTTGGAGTACAAGGCTGAAGAACACGGCATACTGGTGACACGGACTGATGAGGAACACACCAGTAAGACGTGCTCGTGTTGTGGTCAAATCAGCGATAGCAACCGTGTTGAGCGTGGGCTGTACGTCTGTGATTCGTGCGGTGTACCGATGAACGCAGATGTGAACGGTGCGGTGAATATCCGCCGAAAGATAACTCAGAGTCCCCCAACGAGGGATATGAGTAACGGCCGTTTGGCACGGCCCGGAGTCTTCCTGTTCGACCGCGAGAGCGGGTCGTTCAACACGAGAGAATAGGGAGTCTGCAAACCCTAATCTCCCACCGCTCGGGATTCACCCGTGTTTACGCGGGCGAGGATGTCAATAGTGTGATATGCAGTCATCGGGACTCCCTGCTCAAACGTAATCACTGCTCGGTCATCATCGGCAGTGAGGATTGAGCTCTGTGGTTCAAAAGCGATGTATCCAGTCAGCGATTGAGTAAGTGTCTCAGCAATATCTGCATCAGTGCTAGATTAACGCAGGTCACCAGTTGGAATCTGTTCATAAAGTGCCACTTTACGGACGCTCGGGGATTACAACATCTTGAAATCGGTCAGCAACGCCGATTGCATCATCATCAGCATCTCCATCACAGATATCAACTGCAACTGCTGCACGTTGGAAAGGGCTTGCCGCGGTCGTTTCTGGGGCATGTGCAAGAAGCGTTCTACCAGCCTGTCGAGTCATATACGGAGAGCATTGCTTTCAGGGACCATGACAAGTGTATTGACAGTAAAATATCGTGTTGCCTGTTCAGCAACCATCTCAATAGTTTCATTTGATTGAACTCAATTAAAAATGATACCACCGATTGTTGTTCCGTACGCCCGCGCATGTTCTTGATAGACCACCTGAGAATGACGGAACAGTTGGCTGCGGGATAATCACAAAACGATCTGCAAGGACGATCGGGAATACTGCGCATTTCGATTCCAATGGTGCTGAATCAAGAAGAATAATGTCGGTGTCAGCCGCGAGTGCCATCCCAAGTGCGAGTGTACTTGTTGTGTTTCCTGTGTCGCCTTTTCGGCTCGCAACGGCAAACGCTTCAACCATATCTCTCGCTCGCAGTGAGAAATAAAAAGTGTTTGAATTCAACACGGTGGTCAGATGATAGCTGAGTCTCGGTTATGTTGAGATATATCGGGGTACTCAGCTTATTTCATTTGTCGATTATCTAAGTTGTACAAGATTTTCTACAATATGTTTGAAACACGCATGACACACGTCAGACAAACACGAAGTATTAATTCAATCAAAAGCAACTTGTCGTTAATGAGCAAAATCACCTTTCGTGCCGACGATAATCTCGTCGAGCAACTCGAAGGGATCAAACAGTCAAAAAGTGAGGTGATGCGTGAGGCACTCCGGGCATATCTTGAGAATAGAAAAGCTGGATACGAAAACAAAAGTGAGACTGTTAATGATGAAATTGGTTCAGAGTTTTTATCACCAGATGAAAGAAGTGCTCAAAGTGCTGATCATCCTATGACAGAGAGTAAAAATCATACCGCACAGTCTATTGATCGGGAAGTAACTGTAAACATTGTCCTCGATGGTGAGCCGGAAGCTGTTTACACCGATAGACAAGAAGGTACAGCCGCGGAGCCAACTGAAGAGTTAGATATTGCTGTTGAGACTGAGGCAGATCGTAAGACATCACATAGCGAAGAGACATCAAAGTGTAATAAGTGTGGAAAGGTAATTACAGACAGTCAAGTGTACTGTCCAAATTGTGGCGAGAAGGCAACACACCGGGCTTTCTGTGAGTGTGGCGATGAGATCCAGTCAGACTGGGCGTTCTGTCCTAGCTGTGGTCGGCGGACATCTGCTGCGGATGTACTTGAATCATCGTAATGATTTACAGAGATTATGTGACTCTTTGATTGAATTTGTCTTACTTTGGTCGATAGATTTATAACTCATCGCTATATGTGTATGACTGCGTAAGACGGTGTATGACACACAGCACATTTGAGTGCAATATCGGTTCAGTACCGGTTGAAATTGTCTCTAAAAGCATTCACTGGAATGCGCGAGCCGTCTTACCGGGGGAATGTAACTATGGAGCGTGTGACACTACGAATTCCGAAGCAGCAGATAGAGGAAGTCGAACAAATGGTTGAAACGGGCGAGTTTCCGAATCGATCGGAAGCCATTCGTTCGGCGGTGCGTGAAATGATTAACGAACAACAAGACGATCATCACGAGTCGTCCGGTAAACATACGTGGGCAAAGGTGTAAGACGATGCAAGATATCGTTGAAGAGGCGATGAAGCGTGATGAAGAAGAGCGCGATGTTGGCGATCAAACTGGAGACGGTACAGAAGACTTCGGTAGCCCACGGATTGTGATCGTTGGTGCTGGTGGCGCAGGTAACAATACCGTCAACCGGTTGTATAACATCGGTGTTGACGGTGCTGATACAATCGCAATTAATACTGATAAACAACATCTGAAGATGATCGAAGCCGATACCAAGATCCTCGTTGGGAAGTCCTTGACGCAGGGACTTGGTGCCGGTGGCGACCCATCGATGGGCGAGCGGGCAACAGAAATGGCACAGGGGACTATTAAAGATGTCCTTGGTGAAGCTGATCTTGTCTTTGTTACCGCTGGAATGGGTGGCGGGACCGGAACAGGCGCTGCGCCTGTCATCTCAAAGATTGCGAAAGAACAAGGTGCAATCGTCGTCGGGATGGTTTCGACACCATTCAACGTTGAGCGTGCACGAACGGTGAAAGCTGAAGAAGGACTTGAAAAACTTCGTAATGAAGCTGACTCGATTATTGTCCTTGATAATAATCGGCTTCTTGATTACGTCCCGAATTTGCCTATTGGGAAAGCCTTCTCAGTGATGGATCAGATTATCGCTGAGACTGTTAAAGGAATCTCAGAAACAATTACGCAGCCATCATTGATTAATCTCGACTACGCAGATATGTCGACGATTATGGACCAGGGCGGTGTTGCAGTCATGCTCGTCGGTGAAACGCAAGATAAGAATAAGACACAAGAGGTTGTCAACGACGCAATGAATCATCCATTGTTAGATGTTGATTATCGTGGTGCATCAGGTGGGCTTGTTCATATAACCGGTGGTCCTGATCTAACGCTGAAAGAGGCAGAGGGCATTGCAGATAGCATCACCGAGCGACTTGAAGCAAGTGCAAATGTGATTTGGGGTGCACGAATTCAAGAAGAATACAAAGGAAAGGTCCGCGTGATGGCCATCATGACAGGTGTCCAGTCTGCACAGGTACTAGGACCATCAACGCAAAAACAAGCTGATGCTTCGCGTCGTAGTCTTGAAGATTCAGGGTCTGAATTCAACTCCACGCAGGGTAACACTGCAAATGGATCAACTTCAGACGCTGGATCGACCGGATGGCAGTCTGATGGAGGTCGTGCGCCGCGGGAGAAACAACACGGGCTTGATGTCATCCGCTGATTACGCGTAATCCTTTTTCCTAGACAAACTTGCATTGGCTGGTTCAATTATCTTATTATTGACTGTTCTGCTATTGTAATTATACAGAATCAAGGAGAATACCTGCGCCTTGAGCCGCAGGACAGGATAGGATAGGATGAAACCGACACCCGAGTAACAATCCACGGTGTGATAGCCAGCCCGAGATGTCACAATCCATCGTTTCAACTGGCAGGCAATCATCTTGAAGGATAGGAATTGAGCCAGAACAGAGTGATTCTGCTGAGTCCTCCGATGGCGGCCTGCCCGCCCCGCCCCGCCCCAAGCAACCCAACCAAGCAATAATCGAATCGAATCGGACCCAGTCGATAACCAGCGTATTCTCACAGAATACGACTCGACTGGACTTGACTCGACTGGAATCACTGACTCGACAGTTGACTGCTGTAAGCACAACTCACAGGAACTCCGAGTCCGTGTCCGTGTCCGTGTCCGTTGAGGTCTGCTGGAGTTCCCGAGGCAAACCCAACTCTGGGAGTCCGCATATGACGGAGGATAGGAGTGGAGTCCCGGGGACGGGGCTGGGGCTTGGCACTCCCATCGCCAGCAGTCCTGTCCCACTACACTCTACTCGCCACAGTCCACGAGCATCCCTTCAGATTCTTCCCGTCTGGATGCTCGGTGGGACTGCAACCCTGAAATCTCCAACACTAACGCTCACGCTCAGGATTCCTCCGCCTAAAAGCGGAGGATGTCAATGAAACTACAGATATGTGTAGTAGACGTCTGACGCCTTCTTACAGCCTCAGTTGTATTATTTCGTCTTATTATTTTGTAACCGATGGATATAATTAGAGCAGATTTGTTGCGCGTCACACAGAACAGAAATGATATTATCAGCAGCTGTTGCGTTAGTAATTTAATCATTATACAACCGGCGCAAGTCGGCGACTCGGCGTGAGTATGTTAATATGCTTGATATCAAGATAATTCGTAATACGCTATTGACCGGTTGAGGGTACACGACCAACAACAACATCAAATGGGATAATCTCTGTACGGCGATACGTTTTATTACGTATCTGATCGATAACTGCCCGTCCCATTGCACGCCAGTCACGTCGAAGGGTATCATACGCATCAGGTGAAAGCTCTCGACGGAGCTCAGTGTAGTGATTTCGTAATGCAGTACCGTGCGCTTTTCTGGCTGCTGCGGTCAAGGCAGTATCATCATATGGCGGTTCAGTTGTCCTGTGATGGTAATGTCGTCGGTGGAGAATGTTATTTAATCCTGCCTCATCAAATGCTGCTGTCAGACGATCACCAAGCGCAACATCGGTTTGAACGCCGGCAATATATGCCTCGCGTGCTTGACGTTCTATGTCAGCTTCAGTCTTGACGGTCGATGAAACGCTGACAGCAGCATTATCGGGTTCAACCGCAGCAACAAGTGCACATGAAACATGAGTAAATGTCTGAAGAATATCGATTGGATTTGGAAGATTGCTTAATAACGCTTGACAAGTCACAAGATCAACGGCATCAGACCGGATTGGGAGTTGAGTTGCATCACCTATAATCGTCGACAGACCAGTTTCTGAATGTGCAATGGAAAGTAATTCAGAGTCCAGATCAAGACAGATGACATCACCGGGAGATTCTGCATCAAGAACCTGTGCGAACTCACCTGTTCCCGCTCCAACGTCAAGAATACGAGTTCTATCTTCGAGTGAGAGCGGTTTCAGTGCCGCGCGCGAATCAGCCCACAGTCCGCGACGGGTATGTGTAAGATATTCGGATGAAAACTCTCGCACGAGACGATTAGGCAGGATCGTTCGCGAGGTCACGAACTCGGTTGATATTCCATTCAAACCCTTTGCCATCCTCGCTCGGGGTTTCTAATACGAGTGGAACCGGGTCAATCGCGGAGTGATTAATAAATGCCTCCATCCCAGATTCACCGATCTTACCCTTCCCAATGTGTGCATGTTCATCCTTGTTCGTTCCACAAGCATGTTTAGAGTCATTCAGATGGACACATGCAAGATTATCTAATCCAACGGTTGCATCAAACTGTGTGAATGTTGTATCGACAGCGGCCGGAGTTGAAAGATCGTACCCAGCCGCAAAGACATGTGCGGTATCAAGACACACTTCAAGTTCGTGGGTGCTCTCTTCAAGTATATATTCGAGATGATCAAATTTATTACCAAGTTTTGTTCCTGAACCAGCATCAGACTCGATTAAGATTGTAACACCGTCTGGGACGGTAAGCTCATCAAGTGCAGAAACTGCATTATCGAGCCCCTGTTGCTCGCCTGCTCCAGTGTGTGCGCCGAGATGAACGTTTACATATGGAATTGATAATTGCGCTGCAGCGTCAATCTCCTTTTGCATCGAATCAATCGATTTTGCTCGAAGACCATCCTTGGGGGTACAAAGGTTCACCAGATACGAGGAATGTATAACCCACGGACCAACGTCGTGTTTCTGTGAGCGGTCACGAAACGCTTCTGCGTCTGTGTCATCAATTGATGGATCCTGCCAGACCTGCGGAGAGTGAGTGAATATTTGTCCACAGTTACCACCATTTTCAAGTTGTCTATCAACGGCGTTTGCAACTCCACCAGCAATGGACTCATGTGCGCCAACGAGCATGTATATAAATACTATCTAGGTCAGTAAAGCCACTTCGAAATTAGATATGACCATATGAATGAGTATACGTCGATTACTTTCTCAATTTTTGTCAGTGATTGCGTTCAAGTTCGGATCAAAAACGAAGTTGATTGTAAGATATTCTTAGTCATGTTGTTCGTGTATATAATTGAGGGTTAACTGTGAATATCGGAAACTAGTCGAGAATATCATTCAACCCAGAGTGTCTTACGATTAATAAACTCTGTAATTCCAGCTTCAGCAAGTTCACGACCGTATCCGGATTTCGCAATCCCACCAAATGGCACACGAGGGTCAGATTTCACGAGTTGATTAACGTAGACACAACCGGCATCAATACGTCGACCGATTTCCCGTCCGCGGTCTCTATCAGCTGTCCAAACACTCGCTCCGAGACCAAATTCGGTATCGTTTGCTGTTTTTACAGCCATCTCCTCGTTCGAAACCTCAAAGACGGAAGCAACAGGACCGAATAGCTCTTCATTCGCGGCGGGACAGGATTCTGGAATATTAGTGAGGATTGTTGGAGGATAATACGACCCGTCACGATCAAGCGGTTCACCACCAATCTCAATTGTTGCGCCTGCCTCAACGGAGCGTTCGACTTGGGAATGTAGGTTCGCGCAGAGATCACTTCGAGCTTGCGGACCGATGTCTGTCGAATCATCAAGTGGATCACCAATTGTATAGGATTTCATCTCATCACGCAGTTGTTCAAGAAACCTGTCATACACATCTGAATGAACAATAAATCGCTTGGCGGCAATGCATGATTGTCCGTTGTTGAGAGTGCGAGCCCATGCACCGGCCTCAACCGCAGCAGTAATATCTGCATCATCAAGTACAATGAATGGGTCGCTCCCACCAAGTTCAAGAACAGTCTTTTTGAGATTCTCACCAGCTGTTGATGCAACAGCACGTCCAGCTGGACCACTGCCTGTTATGGTTACCGCTTTGATACGGTCATCTGCAATGACATCACTAACTTGATCTACCTCAATCAGGAGCGTTTCGAAGACACCATCAGGGTATCCAGCATCATCAAATACCTCCGCAATTGCCTCTGCGCAGCCAGGAACATTTTCAGCATGTTTTAAGATTCCAACATTACCGGCAGTCAGATATGGCGCTGCAAATCGAAATACCTGCCAGAAGGGGAAGTTCCAGGGCATAACCGCAAGAACAGGACCAAGTGGCTCATAAACGGTCTGTACGGAACTGCCAGGTGGACTTGGATGACCATCCGGCTGGAGGTGTGCACTCGCGTGGGTTGCGTAATACTCACACACTCGTATGCATTTTTTGATTTCAGCGCGAGCCTGTGCGATTGGCTTTCCCATTTCTGTTGTCATCAATTCAGCATACTCCTCAATACGGTCTTCAAGAATATCACCTGCAGCCGCGAGGAGTTCTTCACGATTACGAGTTGAGCGATCACGCCATGTCGCAAAGGTTGTCTGTGCTTGATTGAGTGTTGTCTCTACATCATTACTCGTATCGGTTTTATACTGGTCGATTCGTTCGTTGGTAGCAGGGTTAATTACGTCCATACGTGTGGTGGTATGATATGGTTGTATACGTCGGAGCAGTCATAAAAACACATCATGTAATGAATTCACTCGGAGTCAAGCCTTGAGGCACCTGCCTTACTCATCTGTAAAAACGCCGTCTAAGCCACTACCACTGATTGAGACCGCTCACATTGCAGATATCACAGCATAATAGTTGGGTAGACTGCTATCTGAAGCGGTGGTTACCGTTCAATCGCTCGAAACTATGCATTATAGCCTCAATAGACTCACAGGACAACAAATTTGATATAGCGATATTTGATATACAGAGCCCAGACGACCGAACTCACGATATTTTTAGGCGTTGCTGCCGTCAATTGGGTATGGTGCGGAATGTCGCCGGTGTGATGACCGAATTAGAGCCTGAAGATTTCTACTTACTCTCAGGTGTCGAGCAGGGCATGCGGTTCTCCGAGTGGGTTAATCGCGGGAAGTTGCCACAGTTATCAGGATTATCTCCCGAGGAAGTCAATTATCGTCTTGATCGGTGTGGAACTCGGGAATTAATTGAGCGAAAGACAATCCAATATGAAGGATACACACTCGCAGCTGAGGGATATGACGCACTTGCTCTCCGCACATTCAGTGAGCGTGAGACAGTTGAGGGAGTCGGCGCACCGCTTGGAGTCGGAAAAGAAAGCGATGTCCTAGAGGTAAAATCGTATAAACCGCTTGCATTAAAATTCCACAGAGAAGGATACACTAATTTCCGTGAGGTGATGCGCGAGCGTAATTACACGTCTGAGAATGACCACGTTTCATGGCTTTATACAGCCCGGAAAGCAGCCGAGCGCGAGCATGAAGTTCTTGAAGCGCTGTATCCCAGTGTTTCGGTACCGCAGCCGATTGATCATAATCGCCATGGGATCGTGATGGAAAAATTTGAAGCTACTGAGCTCAATCGCGCGCAGTTGCCACAGCAGCAGGCTGTTGGCGTGCTTGAATTGATCCTCATAGAAATGCAGCGCGCCTATGATAGTGGATACGTGCACGCTGATATGAGTGAATACAATGTTGCGGTGAGTAAAGATGGAGTAACAGTCTTTGACTGGCCACAAGCAGTCTCAACGGATCATGAAAACGCTCATGAGCGTCTGTGTCGTGATATTTCAAATCTATTAACATATTTTGAACGGAAATACCCGAATGCAACTGACCGGATTGACGCTGAATCAGATGTTGTTGCTATTGCGAACGCCATTTCTGCAGGGCAGTTTGAGTCAATCGATGGAGTCGCATAATTATTGAAGACCTGTTTATGGATTGCTATCAACGAGTTGCTACTAACCTACGCTGAGTGATGTTCATAAACGATATATTGCGATATCAAATCAGCGATAACGATGAATCGATTATAGAGGCTTGATGATTGCTCCCTGCGTGCGTTGAGGTGACCTGAGAGTATCATTACCACCACACGGCTGATCGTGTCAACTGTCGGGTTTGATATTTTAATCATCATAACACTGACCCAGTCGCCACGGGTAGATGTTGGCTCAACAGCTGAGTCAGATAATCGACGTATGTGGTGATATTGGAACATAATACAACATCACCGACCACCAATAGAAGAGTACGCGAAGAGCAGATGAGAATAGCAGAGGCGATGTCCAGTCGTAGTGTACACAGCAAAAATAGCAGGATAGGATCCCAACATCGAAGTCATTAAACGCAGACGCTTGATATCTTATGTAACTCGCTGGTCGAACGGGACGCCAGTGGGCACCCGAGTACTCGGGACGACATGTGGGAAGACGTCAATGACGTCTTCCCGAATCGCAAGCGCCCGTGGTGAAAACAGATGGCACGAAGTTTCTACTCACATATTAAAGAAGCATGGAAACAACCCGGCGATGGTAAACTCGCCGAGTTGCAGTGGCAACGAAAACAGGAGTGGCGAGACCAAGGTGCAATCGTCCGCATTGATCGTCCGACACGACTTGATAAGGCACGCGAACTTGGATATAAAGCCAAGCAGGGTATCATAGTCACCCGTGTCTCTGTGCGGAAGGGCGGTGCACGGAAGGAACGATTTACTGGCGGTCGACGAAGTAAGCGACAGGGAGTCAATCGCCTTGGTCGACGAACAAGTATTCAGCGCATTGCTGAAGAACGAGCTGCACGGAAATATCCGAATCTTCGGACATTAGCATCGTACTGGGTTGGTGAAGATGGGTCACAGAAATGGCATGAGATTATTCATGTCGACCCTGAGCATCCTGCAATTGAGAATGATGATGACCTGAATTGGATCTGTGATGATTCACACAGAGGTCGCGCCTTCCGAGGATTAACGAACGCTGGTCGTTCAAATCGAGGGCTTCAAAACCGTGGAAAGGGTGCCGAGCATACTCGTCCAAGCACCGGATCCAACAGTCGACGCGGAAAGTAATACTGACGCGAGAGCACAAGCGTGTACAACGCTCTGGTTTTTTCTTCACTGACCCACATAATCATCTATGTCACCGCCGCCGGCACCTCGACCAAACAGTAGGCCTGAAGCGGGATCGGATTCAGACAAACCTAAGAGAGACGGAGGTAGTTTATCACTTGATTCTACACAGCTTGATCGATACTCCCGGCATATAATTATGGACGAGATTGGACCGGAGGGACAAGCGCGATTGCTGGATACAAATGTTCTTATCGTTGGCGCCGGAGGATTGGGGTCACCAGTTATTCAGTATCTTGCAGCTGCTGGTATTGGCACTATTGGGGTGGTTGATAATGATGTTGTCGAGCGAAGTAATCTTCAACGTCAAGTTATTCATCGTGATGTGGATCTGGGTGATTCAAAAGTTAATAGCGCAGCTCGATTTATTGCTGATGTTAATCCTGATATCACGGTCAAGACACATCAGAGCCGAGTCGATAAACAATCTATCAGAGAAACTGTTCCTGAATATGATATTGTTGTTGATGCTTCGGATAATTTTCCCACGCGATATTTATTGAATGATTTCTGCCGATTTCGGGGAATACCAATCGCACACGGTGCCATATATAAATTTGAAGGACAGCTGACAACGCTCGTTCCCGATGGACCTTGTTATCGATGTCTATTCCCAGAAGCGCCTGAGCCAGGCACAGTTCCTGACTGTGCAGCAACCGGTGTCTTAGGGGTTCTTCCGGGAACAGTTGGGTGCCTGCAGGCAACAGAAGTAGTGAAACTTATTTTAGACACTGGGAATCCACTCATTGGTGAATTAGTATTTTATGATGCATTAGAGACAAGCTTTGAACAAATATCGTATCAGTCAGACCCTGCATGCCCAGTCTGCGGTGATGGGTCAATTCAGTCTATTGAGTCAGTGGAATATACTTCCGGATGTAACGTTGGTGAGTGAACTGAATTAACAGCCTCTAAATAATCCATTCTGTTTTGTTGAGATATCTGCAAATATAAACAGTGTACCCAAATGGAGCTAACTAGGGTGATTCAGCCCCTACAGATGTCGGAATTAGACTAATCTCGATTTTGCTTTGCAGCGAATGGTATTCATTGCAGCGTTTTCTTTCATTTGTCTCTTCAACAAGACGCTTCCCCTCGAATGCAGACGTGAACGGCCTCGGGGTCAAGCCCCGAGGCACTCGGTCTGTTCCGCCTGTAAACCCAGCGGCTGCTGAACATGAACTGTGCCCAGTCCAGTGTAGTCAGGTGATTATCCCGGGATTTATACTCAATACAACAGTATTTATATGCATGTCTCAAGCCGACGAGAGGCGGGCTGAGTCGCCCAGTAGTGAAGCAGAAGAAATGCTTTCAGCGCTTGAAGAAACGGGGGCACCGGACCTCGCGACGCTTTCTGTTGAACAAGCACGAGCACTTCTTGGAGATCTGTTCACACCAGACGTAGATCCCGAGCCAATTGAATCTGTCAGCGAACAGAAAATCCGAGCGTACGGTCGTGACATTCGGGTTCGGATTTACGACCCAGATCCAGATACGACTCTTCCAGCAGTTGTCTATTTCCACGGTGGAGGGTGGGTATGTGGTAATCTCGATACACACGATTCTGTCGGACGAGCGCTCGCAGCGCGTGGTAATACAGTTGTCGTCAGTGTTGATTATCGAAAAGCCCCTGAACACAAATTCCCAGCAGCGGTTGAGGATGCGTATGAAGCAACAAAATGGGTTGCAGCGAACGTTGACGACATTGGTGCGGGCGGTGGACTTGCAGTTGCTGGCGAATCAGCAGGTGGAAATCTTGCAACAGTAGTTGCACAGTTAGCTAACGACGCTGGAGTTGGGGCTCCAGAGATTGATCATCAACTGCTGCTTTATCCAGTGACCAATCACTCATACGATACACAGTCGTATGAAACGAATCGTGAGGGGTATTTCCTCACGCGACGAGCAATGGTGTGGTTTTGGAATCATTATCTGAGAGATGATGCACTTGGTGTTGACGGACAGAATCCACTCGCTTCACCGCTCCATGGTAATCTTGAGGGGCTCCCATCAACGACCATATTCACCAGTGGCTATGATCCACTGCGCGATGAAGGGTTCCAGTACGCCGAAGCGTTAGTTGAGGCAGGTGTCAACGTTGAGCACACGAATTATGAAAGCGCGATTCACGATTTTGCTAACATGGTCACGCTGGACGGTGCCCCCTCACTTGGAGAATTTAGCGAGCAGATTCTTGATGAAGCTGCTGAGGCTCTCCAACAAAAATTCGAATAACAAAACTTGCTCTCTATGAAGTGTTTTCTTTGGCTTGATCGAACCGTTTGTTGAATAATGTAATTCACCTCAAATGTAGGGATATAAAATGATACTGTTCATTCAACGTATATACCTAATTACATAACGGTCATGGGTGTACAGTAGCGTTGATGAGACAGATATACCATAGCGTTTTATCGCATCGGCGTCGGACAAGGCGGTATGGCCTCGCAGGGAATTGTAGACGAGTTCCTCTCACTCCGCGCTGAGACAGAAGCGGATCTATTGACGATGCAGTGTGGTGATTTCTATGAGTTCTTCGCTGAAGACGCTGAATTGGTGTCCACAGAGCTTGATCTCACAATCTCACAAAAGTCTGCACACGGAGCTTCGTATCCGATGGCTGGTGTGCCTATTGATGATTTGACCCCATATCTCAAATCACTTGTCGAGCGTGGATATCGGGTTGCAGTCGCAGATCAGCATGAATCTGACGATGGTGATCATTATCGACGTATCACTCGAGTTGTCACACCAGGAACGTTGTTATCAACTGATGATGCCGATGCGCGATATATTGCAGCTGTCGTTGGAGATCTTACATCGACTGAGAAAGATGAGACAGCGGTTGGAATTGCATTTGCGGAAGTCACGACTGGCTCATTTTTTATTGGCACTGTCGAGGATGCTGAGACCGCATATATAGAGCTTACTCGATTTGATCCAGTTGAAATTCTCCCTGGTCCGACCGTCCGAGATGTTGATGATTTCATGCGACGACTTCATGAGAACACTGAGGCGACGGTGTCATCGTTTGAAACAGCAGCCTTTGCGCCTGGACGGGCTCGTCATATTCTTGGCGAGCAGTTTGGCACAACAGCGATTGACAGTCTGAATATTGAAACTGAGGTTGCGATACAGGCTGCTGGTGCAATACTTGCGTATATCGATGAAACAGACACGGGTGTTCGTGCTGCAATAACGAGATTGCAGCCACTTGATTCAGATACTCATCTTGCACTGGACACGACGACACGACGGAATCTCGAATTGACCGAGACAATGCATGGCGATCGTGGCGGGGATGGAACGCTCCTCGGGACTATCGATCATACTGTAACAAGCGCAGGGCAACGACAACTTCGAGAGTGGATAATGCGACCACAACGAGAGCAAACAGAAATAACTCGTCGAGTTAATTGTGTCGAGGCACTTGTGGATGCACCGCTGGCTCGTGAGCGGATTAAAGAAGCACTTAGCGGAAGCTATGATCTCGAACGGCTCGCTGCGCGATGTATCTCCGAAAGTGCTGATGCCGCTGACCTGGATAGGATTCAACAGACGCTTGATATCCTTCCAGAATTAAATGAAGTCATTACAGAGTCGGCATTGTCTGAATCGCCTTTGATCGAGGTGGTCACTCGAGCAACCGAAGATACTGTCAAAACCGTTCGAGAGAAGCTCGCAACTGCGCTTGTTGACGATCCCCCAAAGACAATTCGAGAAGGTGGTCTATTTCAATATGGATATGATGACGAACTCGATTCCCTCCGAGAGCATCATGAGACCGCCCAAGAATGGATGGACACATTAGCTGAACGAGAGGCGAATGCACATGATCTGAATCACCTCAGTGTCGACCGAAACAAGACTGATGGACATTATATTCAGATTGGCAAGTCTGTTGCTGATCAGGCTCCAGAGCACTACCGTGAGATTAAGACCCTGAAGAATTCAAAACGATTCGAAACTGATCAACTCATTGAGCGTGAACGTGAGATTCTTCGATTAGAGGAATCTCGCGGTGAAATGGAGTATGAGCTATTCTGTGAACTTCGTAAAGAGATTGCCGATTATGCTGCTATGTTACAAACAGTCGGACAGGTTATCGCAGAGATAGATGCCGTTTATTCATTTGCAACGCATGCTGTGGAAAATGACTGGACACGTCCGACGCTATGTGCTGATCAAACAGTTGATATCGAAGCTGGTCGGCACCCAGTTGTCGAGCAAACAACAGAGTTTGTCCCAAATGGTCTTCAGCTGGGAAATGAGCGGAATTTTCTGCTTGTCACGGGACCAAATATGAGCGGAAAGTCTACATATCTTCGACAAGTAGCTCTTATAACCCTCCTTGCGCACGCGGGAAGTTTTGTTCCAGCAGCAGATGCCACCATTGGTTCCGTCGATGGATTTACACGCGTGTCGGTGCACTAGATGAGCTTGCGCAGGGTCGGTCGACATTCATGGTGGAGATGCAGGAGCTTTCGAAGATTCTTCACTCGGCATCTTCAGAGTCACTCGTTATTCTTGATGAGGTTGGTCGAGGAACCGCAACATATGATGGAATTTCAATTGCATGGGCTGCAACAGAGTATCTTTCGGCAGCGCAACCGACAGCACCGTCACCACGGGTTCTTTTTGCGACGCATTATCATGAACTCACAGAGTTAGCAGACCGAATTACAGGCGTTTCAAATGTACATGTCGCCGCAGAGGAACGTAATGGCGATGTGACGTTTCTCCGAACTATCAAATCAGGACCAGCAGATCGGTCTTATGGAATCCATGTGGCAGAACTTGCGGGTGTTCCAGACCCGGTTGTAACACGAGCTAGAGATGTGTTATCAACGCTTCGCGCCGATGAGGCAATTGAAGTTGAGACACAAAATGATACTGGTACACCCAAACCTGATCAAGAGGATGGCACGACGATTGGCAATGATACCCCAGAGACGACTCAACAGGTTGTGTTTGATGTCAATGCTGGTGATATTCGAGTCGCCGAAAAAAGTGAACACACAAAGAAGCAAACAACATCTACAGATCATAATAAAACATCTGACGTGCAGAATGGAGAGACACTAGAAAGTGCTGAAGAAAGTAGAATTGATGCAGAGATTGAGGAAGTAATTGATGAGCTCCAGGCACTCGATATCGAATCAACAGCACCGGTAGCGTTACTACAAACCGTCGAGCAATGGCAGGAGCAATTGATAGATGCAAATAATAAGGAAGAGCATACTGACGGTGAATAGTTGTATTTCTACGTTAATTGATAGTTTTTACGTATGCTTACATAGTTTTATACTATATTATGCCTGTAGAGCATCCTACACAGAAAGTCGAAACCATTCAATTTCACACCCAATAAATATCTTATATTGAATCTGTATCATCGGAATCAATTATGCATGTGATGACACTTTCCGTACCACTGCTTGTTGTGTTAGGATAATACCAATATCGTTCGGATAGCGGTCGTTTCCCCTCAATGACCGATAGTATAAGTGGTCGGCGTACCTCTGAGACACATATGAAATCGATGTTTACCAATATCAATCCGTTGACGAAGGTACAATATGGGCTGATGGTCGTATTCGGCACACTGACGGCTGCGGTCTCATTTGCACCACTTGGAGTGGAGCTACGAATTATGGGTGCTGGAACCCTATTTGGTGTCACAGTCGGATTATGGCTATCGCATCTGTTGACAATGACATATACCGCGACACAGACACTTCGACAGGGAACAGGTTCAAACGCATGAGTAGCGAGCAGCAGGGACCAGCACAGCAACTTATCGAAGAGGACGCCGGACCCAATTTTGCGGCGTTTTTATTAACTGTCGGTGGTGTCACCGTAGTTTTCATCGCGATTTTTATTTTTGCGTTTCCTGGAGCAATCGGTCGGTTCTTTGCAGCAGCCGTTGTTGCCGTCACTATTATTACCCTAATGTTAGGGATGGTGTTGGACCTACTCGGGTACTTCGGATCACGAGCTAGTATTCTCGTTGAATCAGAAGAAGAGCAGACAGCAAGCAGTGTCCCAGACAGCGTCTCACGAAAACCAAACAAACCCCTGCCGAAGCAGATTAATTTTGATAGCGAAATAACGACCCTACAGGAGTACTTTGATGGCGAGTTGCCCTCGCAGATGAATTCATTTCTCACCGAGTATGAAAAATTAAAAAAATCGACAAGTAACCGAAAAGTAACTGCAGGGAGCCTTCGTGCAGCCTTGAATCCAGTGCAGACAATCGTTGACAATAGCGAGATGGAAGAACTGGTCGAAGGTATGGGAGACCGACTGTTCAAATATATCAAATCTGACCCAGTCGATAATATTGTTGTCAGCGAGTATGCGTTCTATCAAAATGGAAACCAAACACCAATTGAATCGCTGCAAGCTGAAAAAGCGCGCATTAGAGCAACAGTTCATAATCAAGGAGAAGAAGCAAAGGCTGAGGTTGCCGTCCAGTTTAAAAATGTAGATGGTGTACCCGTCAAAACCGCATACCTGCCGGTCGGAAATCTTGTTCCTGAGGGACGAAAGGATCTCGATACAAATGTCTATATTCCATCATTAGCGACTGAAGCTGATGTGTTTGTCATCCGAGCAACTCCCGATACTGAAGTGCTGACAATGTGAATTATTATTTTCGACTCATATCTATATCTACATCTACGTCTACATCTACTCTAAATCGAGTAAGTAACAATCACGACGCGGTCAAGTATGGATTTATTTATGCCGCTGTGTAATGTGTCTGCTGATAATTGTATCAACAATAGTTAACCATATCAAAAATCGAACTATCGTATCTGATGAGCGTTGATTCCTCATCGCGCCGTGATATGCTAATAAGTGTGACAAATTGCGTAGATTTAGCACTAAATATGAGTATGTGTGATAATAAATGCCGATTCGTCACAACGCAAAAGTAGCGTAGAATGATCAAAGAGCAACTGCCGAAAAGGTTCTGATGGTCACAAGCGATTGGAATGACGAAGCATTATTTATGAGTCGAAGAATAGACTGTGGACTGTGATGATATGTTATCAATAATAATCAATATATGACTGAAGATCATCTAAAGGCGACCGTTAGTCTTCGAGGCGTAATTGTTGCCCCAGATGAAGAGGTGCTCATTGTGGCTCGTTCTAGTGACGGTGATTGGGAACTTCCAGGTGGACGATTAGGAACATGTGAGGATGCTATCGATGGCGTTCATCGCGAGATTGTTGAAGAGACTGGGCTTGATGCGACAGTTGGACAACCCATCCATGCCGTTGCATGGCGGAATGAAGCCGATTGTGGTCGGTTTGCCGTATATTATGATTGTACTGTCGATTCAAAGAAAGTGCAGTTGAGTCATGAACACACTGATGCACTGTGGCTTTCACCCACCGCAGCAAAAAATCGAGTGAGTGAGGATCAACGTACAGCCATCAATATCGTCACAAACGGACAAAATCAGTCCACAACAGTCAATACTGAGATACCATCTAGTATTGATGCAACAACAGAATCCAGATCAACGGGTGAATCGGATCCTGATATTAACATAGATTCAGACCATGAGCACTCCCATGAATAATAACGGGCATACGATCACGGCACTTGATGCGGAAACAGTTCGGCAGATTGCTGCCGGTGAGGTCGTTGAGCGTCCAGCATCAGTGGTAAAGGAACTTGTCGAGAACAGTCTTGATGCCGATGCGACACGTATCTCGGTTGCCGTCGAAGCAGGAGGAACAGCGGGGATCCGTGTTCGAGACGACGGTATTGGAATGGATAGAGAGGCTGTTCAGCGCGCAGTCAAGGAGCATACCACGAGCAAGATCACCGATATTGATGATCTTGCCTCTGGGGTTGGGACACTCGGATTTCGAGGCGAAGCATTGTATACAATCAGTGCAGTTTCGAGAATGACAGTCCGAACGAAGCCGCGGAATGTGGATCGCGGTACTGAACTTCGTGTCGAAGGTGGAACTGTTGTTGACGTTGAGTCTGCAGGTTGTCCAGAAGGAACAGCAATCGAAATAAGTGATCTGTTTTTCAACACGCCTGCACGACGGAAGTTTCTCAAAACAACCGCGACAGAGTTTGATCGTATTAATACGGTCGTTACCCATTATGCACTTGCGAATCCGGATATTGCTATTACGCTTGAGCATAGTGATCGTGAGGTCTTTTCGACGACCGGGCGAGGGAGTCTTGAATCGGCGATAATGTCTGTGTATGGTCGAGAGGTTGCAGAGTCGATGGTGTCGATTGATACTGAGGAGATCAAAACTGAGATTGAAACTAAAGCTGAGAGTATCACAGCAATTGAGGGATTGGTTTCACATCCAGAGACGACACGGAGCACACGACAGTATCTCTCAACATTTATCAATGGACGATATGTGGAAGCACGTGCATTACGAGAAGCGATTATTAACGCATACGGTGACCAGTTGGCTGCTGATCGATATCCATTCGCTGTTTTATTTCTTGATATTGATCCGGGATCGATTGATGTCAATGTCCATCCACGCAAGATGGAAGTACGATTTGGTGATGAGACTGGGGTTCGAAATGCTGTCACCAGTAGTGTACGTGAGACGCTGTTATCGGCTGGGCTTATTCGTTCGCGAGCACCTCGTGGACGGAGTGCACCTTCGGAGACTGAAATTACTCAATCATCGCCTGATGTAACAACAGAAACTACTGAGAGTGGAACTGATGCAGCAAACCTCGAGAAGGCTGAAAAATCAATCCAGGAGAACGCGGAGAGCCCAGACCCAACTGATAGTATCGAAACTGAAAATCAACCGCAATCAGACCGCATAAATAATAACACAGTCACAGCAAAGAGTGATACTGACGCTGAGAATCAGCAAGATGGGACCTCGGGTGACTCAGTGGCTGATACGACAGTAGACAGTATGGACACTGAAACAGCAGACCACGTTGACCCGACAAGCGATGCTGCATGGACGGTTGATACTAATCATCGTGATGATGATACGGACTCCAACTCATCAACAACACAGTCATCAGGGAACATCAAGACGTCCAATGCGGATACTAATCCGACTATTCAGAGTCAATCGACATCAAATAAAGATGATGATACAACTCGTGTAGACGCTGAGGAAGCCAATAACAGTGCAGTTCCAAATGAGGATGATGTTGAGAGACAAACACAAATTGATACATCAAGTGCTAATATCAATGAGCAATCGATACAGCATGATCTCACCGGAGATGTGGCAGCTCTTGAACCGGCTGTTGAGTCACTTCCGTCGCTGCGAATTCTTGGGCAGATTGATGAAACATATATCATTGCAGAATCAGACGATGGGCTCATACTAATTGATCAACACGCTGCTGATGAACGGATCAACTATGAACGGCTTCAGACAGCGCTTACTAACATAGTAACAACACAAGCGCTCGCCGAACCAGTTGAAGTTGAGCTTACTGCCGGTGAATCCGCTCAATTTAAATCATACGCCGACGCGCTTGAAACGCTCGGCTTCGGCGTTACGGACGCCGATGATAATAGTAATGCTATAATGGTCACTGCAGTTCCTACAGCCTTTGCATCAACACTTGATCCGACAGTTGTTCGTGATGTGCTTTCTGAGACAGCTGATTCTATCAATGATCACGATGGAAGTGGGATAATTAATACACTGACTGATAACATCCTTGCTGATCTTGCGTGCTATCCATCATTAACTGGAAACACAGCACTCACTGAGGGGTCAACAGTTGAGTTGCTTGAGAAGCTCGATGGATGTGAAAATCCGTATGCGTGTCCGCACGGTCGACCGGTTCTGATTGAAATTGACCGCGATGAACTTGATGTGCGGTTTGAGCGTGATTACCCAGGACATGATGGTCACCGATTGGAATGAGTATCAACAGATGATTTCACAGAGCGACATCATTGCAATGTCGCACTCTAAAAGAGAACTATAACCGAGTCTAATATGGGGAAGACAACAGATACAGATACAGATAGAGAAGATGAAGACGAAGACGTCGACGTCGACGTCAACGCGAACACAAGCACAGACACAGAGACGAACACCTCTGTTGATATTGTGACAATCGGCGAAACAATGCTTCGGTTGTCACCACCGGCAGGTGTTCGGATTACGCAGGCAGATGAATTTGCGGTCCATGTAGGCGGGGCAGAGAGCAATGTTGCTGTGATAGCTTCACAGCTTGGCTGCGAGACCAGTTGGATATCAAAACTCCCCGCCTCACCATTAGGACGTCGCATCATCACAACACTCCGAGGTCATGATGTTGAAGTCGATATCACATGGGATGAAAGCGATAATTCCCGAGTCGGAACCTATTATTTCGAACCAGGAGGAGAACCTCGAGGCGATTCGGTGCATTACGATCGAGCAGGATCATCAGTGACCACATTGAGTGCTGCAGAGATATCTCTCGAGACAGTTAGATCAGCATCAACATGTTATATGAGCGGGATTACACCAGCACTTTCTGAAACAGTACAGACAACGGTCGAGACAGTTCTACAGACAGCTCAATCGGCTGGGACACAAACTGCATTTGATCTTAATTATCGCTCAAAGTTATGGGACACCACCGCAGCAGCAAAAGCATACAGATCACTACTACCGCATATTGATATTCTCATTGGAGCAGAACGTGATGTTGAGGCATGCTTAGGATTAGACGCTGACCCAGAGTCAGTTGTTCGCGAACTCGCATCAACATTTGATCTTGAAACGGTTGTCCTGACGAGAGGAGAGAGCGGTGCAGTTGCTTTATATGATGACACGATTTTTGAACAACCAGTGTATAATGCTGAGACGATTGATGCGGTCGGAACAGGTGATGCCTTTGTTGGAGGGTTCCTCGCTCGAAGGCTCGATAATGATCATAGCAATCATAACGACATTGATGATGCATTAGCTACGGGTGCTGCGGCTGCAGCAGTAAAACGGACGATTAAGGGAGACACAGCCGCGATTACTCCCGCAGAAATAGCAGCCGTTCGTGACACAGACTCCTCAGGAAGTATTTCGCGGTGAAAATATGATGGATTATCTGAGGAATAATCAGTCTGGTTAGTCTTCGGTTCGATATTTTGAGGCTTCTGGAGTGCCTATGTCCGAGTTGGCTTTATCAATGCCGAGGGTGGCTATTCGGCGAATGGCATAGAACGCACCAATGAGGGCAACAAGTAACAGCGTAAATGATGCTGCAGCGATGAACGCTTGCTGTGTAGATTCATACTCTGATGGTCGATAACTAATTACCTTTCGTGCAATAGCAATAAGCCCGGCATTGATGACAATCCGGACAACCGGCTCACGTCGGCTTGATGCAACAACAGTCTCAAACACCTCAACGATAATCAATAAGACTAATACTGTATCAATAAGATCGATGAGGCTGTTTGGATCGGTAAACGTGCCTGAATTAATAAGCTCGTATAGCGAAACTCCAAGATCAAAAACGCCAATCGCAAAAAGCACGACAAGAAAATATGCCGCGCCGAGTTCAAGCCATTGCATCACTCGTTCTGATCGACTTGCCCAGGCGTCAATTGACACGTCAAGATAGTTGGGCGGCCGATATGTAGTCATTTCGGCGGATACTGTCACAAAAAGATTTCAGGAATATGGTATATATCTGGATAATCGCTTTAATATATACACACTATATGTAAATATTCCCCATGATTATACCGACTATAATTTGAAATTATTGAAGAGTATCATCTGACTGCGGTCGCAATATGAATACTCAAAATCACTGGTTTAGGATACCACTCTTTTTTGATTTCTGCTTGATGAGTTATTCTTGATGTTGTCGACTTCGCATTATTATCCATTGACTTTCATCTCATCACTGCTGGAATCCATGACCTCAAGATAATCCATGATGTACCTACTCGCATGGACGTGACGACGACAGCACAATATCGAGTTCTTGGCTACCCACATAAGCCAACTCAACTCGTCCTCATGGCATGTGATGAGACAAATGAGGAATTACAGGATCTAAACGCAGACACAAATCTGCATGATGTGGATGATGAGATGGGTGACGGAGATAACTGCAGTGGCGAAGACACAGCACGACGTGACATTGCATCACCGTCAATCGACAAGTTTGAACCGATATACATTGATATGACAGAATACGATACAGCAATTCAATCGAAAGTTGATACACTTGAGCTTGGATATCTTATTGAAGCAACTGTCAAATGGACGGCTGATGGTCTCCGACTCACTGTCGTTGATGTGATTGCTGAGACTAATTTTATTTTTTATAACGAGGTAACCGGGATTTTTGAAGCGGCGACGACAACATGGAAAGATGCAGTTGCTGAAGGTGAGGGGATGGGAAGTCGATTGACACGCGGAACCGACGCAAAACCGAACGGAGCGTTATATGTGTTTGCTAAGCAACAAGACGCTCGAGATCTCACCAGGGAATTTCAGACTGGGGTAACACCGCTTGAGCCACTCATCCGCCGAGTCGATGAGGAAGAGACTGCATCCGTGTCTGTATCGCCTGAGTCAACACAGCCACGCGCAGTTTTTGTTCTTAAGCCGGCAACTGAGCCGTTCATCATTGTGTATGTGGTATTTCGTCGCAATAGTATGCTCGCTGGAACTCTCCATTCAACATATGGAGAGAATAGTGATAATAATGTCGAGGGTAATCAACCTGGGAGCACCCCTTCGGGTCCGCTTCAGTTTGAGTAGTGCTGATAAAATATACTATTCAGTGTTAGAGTTCGCATCCGCTTTTACATCTGATGAAATCTTTGTTGTACACCATGGACAAAAGTCAATATCAGTATCAAGATCGCGGCTGCAGTTTGGACATGATGGCGGTCCATCAGCAACGTCTGAACTAGTTACGGACCCGGTTGTAGATGGGTCATCCCATGTGCGTTGGTCGTTTCGAGCGAGCACATACGCATCAGCCACGCTTGCAAGGGCAACGCCGATGGCAGGAGCAAATGTGCTGATATCGCTATTGGCGCTCCAAATTGTCTGAATCGCTTCTGGTGGAATAAGAAGCGCTGAGACGGCGATCGTTGCTGCGAACCAGCCAATTCCGCGAACCCATCGTCGGAGGTAAACGTGCCCAAGCCCGGTGGCAAGCATACTGAGAAGGAACACAACCCAGGGTCGTCTTGGACGTCTCTGTGTCATATCGGCTATCAATTGATACAACTCATTAGCTCTTATGAGTTCGGGAAAAGATACAGATTCAGCAAACGACTGATTCCATCCCAACTGAATGTTACGCGTGTTATTGGCTCATTGATTCCGTTGTCCGCTCCCGATAAGTCGCTGCGTAAGTGAGCGATCATGTGGACGTTCTGCAAGAACGACACTGGCGTCAACTCTATTTACGACCTCTAAATGTAGTGAATCCGAAAGCAACCGGGAGAGGATTCCCTGTTCAGTCGCTCCAAGCATCACCATTGTGCTATCCTCAGCTTCACGTTCGATTGCAGCCTCGACATCGCCGGTAACATCAACAATTCGTTCTGCATCACTGATGTCATGTGTCTCAGCCCACTCATCGAGGAACTGTTCACCTTCGCTTCGTTCCTCTGGGCTATCAACAACGGTCAGCAGTGACAGGGTTGATTTACCGGTTTCTTGAAGTGCACGTGCTGTCTCCGCGGCGAGTGCCGCATCAGGACCACCAACAGTCGGGAGAAGAACGTTAGAGCAATCAAGCCCGCGATCCTTCGCGATCAAAAAGTCACAGGGCAGTCGATTGGTAAGTTCGTCAATTGGTCGTTCCGCTCGCGCACTATTCCATAGTTTTTCTTCACCCCATCCCATGACTGCCATATCTGGGCGGGTTCGTGCTGCGAAATCAAATATTTCCTCAAATGATCGGGGTGAGACAATCGTAGAGGACTCAAATGCAGCATCGCTCTTATCGACAATCGATCCGATGTCATCAAGCAACTGCTCAGATTGCGCTGTAATTGCGTCTCGACGGTCGTGTTCATGATCGAGAACGAGATTTTTGTCCGCTTGGACGACATGGACAACATGAACACGCCCATTATCATGTACCGATGCAAGCCTAGCGGCAATCTCAACAAGTTCAGTCTCCGTTCGCGGGTTCGCGATTGGAACGAGCACACGAAAAGAACCAGGATCACGAGCGAAGTTTCCAAGTGTGTCAATGACAGGCACATAGGATCTTCCGGCAAGATTTCCAAGCAGCATCTCACGAGAGGAGAGTCGCCGGACATCAGTAAACTGATCAATTTCAAGCCGACGCTCACTTGTCTGATAATAATTAACCACGGTGACGAGAAGAACCCCACCAATGGTATTTCCAATGAGAACAGGGGCAACGAACTCAGCAAAGCCAGCAACGAGCCCCACATGCCCATGTGCAATGAGAAATACAGCTTCGGTAAATGAAACCACAACATGGAATAGATCGCCCATCGGAATAGCTAAGAACGCAACGTAGACGACGAAAAGTCGAGAAATAGTTTCTTGAGCGGCAAAATCAAGCCAGACAACGCCAGCAACAATGAATCCTGCAAACGCTGCTTTGAAAAATAATTGATCTGGAGGCGTTGAGATTCCTTTCTGTGCGATATCAACGGCAACTGCAGTCGTTTCAGGGCTAAAGACGCCACCATAAGCCAAAGCAAGTGCTCCAATACCGCCACCAAGAAAGTTCCCAGCCAATACCACAGTCCAGTGTCGGAGCAATGTCGGAATTGATGAGAGTCTTTCAAGCGTCAGCGCAACAGGTGGAAGCGTGTTTTCGGTGTATAGCTGATACCCACCGATAATGATGTAAATGAATCCCAGCGGGTATAATAGCGCCGCGACGAGGGGCGTCTCAGTTGTCGCTGACATTGATGCATATAGTAGGAAAGTAATCGTAATCGCAAATCCTGCTGCGAGAGCACTGAAAAACAGCTCACGAGCATTCGATGTAACCTCATGATCGGCATCAGCAACAATCCGTTGAAATACCTCATCTGAGGAAAACCGCTCAGGGACTACCTCACCCTGTTCTGGGATACCGTCATCGGTCTCATTGTTAATCTGTGATCGCGCGGTGGGGCGTGAGTCAGCCATGGTATACGTTCATAATTGATAAGATAGTCCTCGAGCGATGCTCAAAATTAATACGGATACTGTAAGATTATTGATGGGTGATTATCTATTATTCTTCGAATGTAATGAAGTTGACTTATTCATTGGAAGAGGATTTAGTTTATGATTATGCTGTACATCGACGCATTCCCCTAGAAACAATGAATAGGCTTTTTCGAATGAGATAGATTATTGCTAATTCACTATTACTCCTGGAGGTTGATTACTCTTTCAGTAGTGGTCTCAGCAGTTGCTCAGGATACGGTGATTCGATGCAGTCTAGCACATCTGGCGATATTCGAAACGAAATTATTGTGTGCTTTACACTGGGTAAGAAATCATATTATCGATAATATCAATATTATTCCCGTATTTTGAATCCTCTCTGATAGTAGATACACGTGTAAATCGTGATCAATAGATATAAGTGTCAATCATCGATTGTCGATATCATTAGTATCCACTAATGCGAATGACAGAAGGATTGAGATGGGTATGTCATAATACATACACATGTGTGCATGCAGTGGCATTCAATAAATTATATATACTAATGTTGATGAAGATGCAACCCGGTAATGCTTTACAATTGGGTGAGAGTAAATCGCGTATACGATGCGATTACCAGAAACTCGGGATCTTTTTGTTCGTGAATTAGACTTTCCGGCTTCTTCTGAAACAGTTATTAAATTAATTGGTGAACAGAAGCTCGAGGCACCGAATGGTGATGATGAGAGTATCGGAGATATTCTAGAGCGATCAGGGGTTGAGCAGTTCACACATGCAGATGAACTATACGATACACTATTGACTTGTGTTGGTGATGCCTTCATCGGACGCAAATACTACGATGATCGAAGCGGTATCTCCTCAAATACAGATGATGATGAAATTGTTCATTTCTAATTCGATTCAATTATGTCTATAACAATTATCGCAGGTGTGCCTGGGGTCGGACTGTCAACGCTTGTACGAACAGCACGTCGACAACTTACCGATGAGTATCAGTTAATCAACTTTGGTGATGTGATGCTTGAGCAGGCTGCTATGGATGACCTAGCAACAAGTCGAGCTGAACTCGGTGAGCTTGAGCGTCGAGAAACCCTGCGACTACAACGTCGTGCAAGTGAGTATGTTGCCGATGCAGCACAGGAGACGGCTGTTTTATTAACGACACACCTTGCTGTCCGAACTGACGCTGGGTACCTTCCGGGACTTCCTGATGACGTGCTTCGTGAATTAGCTCCGGATCAGTTTGTACTGGTTGAAGCACAAGTAGAGACAATACAAACTCGTCGTGACAAAAGCGATCGTGGGTACGGATCAACAAGTGATGTGACAGTTGCATTTGAGCAGGATCTCAATCGAACAGCTGGAATGCAGTATGCAAGTTCGGTGAATGTTCCAATCCATCTTGTTGAGAATGAAGCTGACGTCGATGAGGCTGCGACAGAACTTATCAAAGTGCTATAATTATAACTACAATGCAGCACTCACAGGCACAGACACGATTTGAGATATCAACAAACAACCGGCTATCGGTCAGGGACATCACAGAACAGGTTTGTGACGCGATACCGGACGAAGCAACAGGCATAGCAACAGTATTCATTGAACATACAACTGCTGCAGTGACGGTGAATGAGGCTGAAAATCGACTACAGAACGACTTTGAGACAGCACTTGACGAGCTAATCGATAATACCGGTTGGCAACATGATGAGCTCGATGGAAACGCTGATTCGCATATTCGTGCAATGCTCATTGGAGCAAGTGCAACTATTCCGGTAACCGACGGCAGACTCACAACAGGCACATGGCAGTCGGTTTTACTGATTGAGTGTGATGGACCCCGAACGCGGACAGTGAGTGTCACAGTTACCCCGACTGTGAGTAATCGTAATTAGTTGATGCGTTTTTGATCTCAGTATGAGTGTGCGGCGTGAAAAAATGTATATTTTTGATTACTGTGTAGTCATGTAGAGTGTCTGGACTGTATCATAATAGAGTCACTTCCACTTCGATTGAATTTCACCCGAGTTATATCTTCAGTTGCGGGAGACGGTCAATCTAGAAAGTGGGTTCTCACCCGTGATGATCACGACAATAAGTAATACCAGATACGCGAGCAGCCCCCATAGAAGTGCAGCGAATACCCAATGTATATTACTCATTAGTGTGAGTCCGCTTACTGTGACGACAGTCATAATGCTACTAAATTGAATAGAGCGACGATTCCAGATTGTCTGTGTCCGGTCTGAATCGTATAGACACATCAATTCAATAGCAACCATACCGAATATTCCTATAGCAGCGGGCCGCACGGTAAAAATAGTTTTAGCCAATTCAATATTTGTGTCTAATTCGGTGTTGAATATAGCTACCGTTCCAATAAGTGCCCCACCGGTTATTATCGCAAGAAGCCCATCTCGGTACTTAGAATCCACTATTATCAGTTATTAATTATCTGAAAAGCTGACAAAACATACGTGCATATAAACACTGAGTCATGACTGAGCAGAGAATATCATTTATGAATGGTTTTCAGAGGTCATAAAATAGGTATCTGACTGAACTGTCCCAGAGATTTCAGCGATATCTCCATTCTGACAGTCATGACAGCGAGACGGCTCTGTTGGAACAGCCATCACAGTTTCACAGATATTACACGCAAAGAATCTGAGCCCAAGCATATCAGATATGTAATATAACACTGCTAGCTATATAAAGGGTCAAACTCGCCTGGTATTTAGGCGGACAAAACCGGTTATTCAAAGGTTCCAATAGTAGTTTGTTCATCTGTCTGGGTATCGGTCTCGGTCTCCACTTTTAGGTTATCATCACCGGAGGAATCGGTCGTGTCAGCTGTTGATCTGTGAAATGTATCTGAAACAGCTTCACGATCGTCCGGAGAGGGCTCACCAGCAGAGTCACCAGTGCCTGTTGGAACGGATATAGCTGACTCATTTAGTATCATTGATGAATCAGGAGTCGTGTTGTCTGTGGTATCTAGTTCATTAACCGCAGGATTAATATCGTCGCTGGAGGTGTTGTTCGTATTTGTAGTCGTGATTTCAGAAAATGATAGCTGTATATCATCGGAGTCATTGTTCGAATCGTCCACATCATAGCGTTTTGCAATAGCTCGTGCAGCATCATAGCCACCAGAGAAAGATGCTCGCTTTGCGATTTTCGGGCGAGCGAGTTCACGTGCTGCTTCCGAACGTCGTCGCTCATATCGCGACCAGAATGTTTCACGACGGGCATCAAACTCAACAATCGGCTGTGGATAATCATCACCGATGGTCACACTACACTCAGATTGAACTGCGAGTGGTGTCCGCTCGGGTCGAGGGAGATACTGTGTGGGGAGATCAGACAACTCAGGAACCCATTTTGTAATCCACTCTCCATCAGGGTCATGATCACGGACTTGTTTTCGGGGATTATACACTCGTTGAGATGGCTTGCCAATAAGACCCGCCTGACTCTGCCACTGTGTGTAATTAATACCGACATCGCTGTCAATGAGATGATGATGATACCAGTCAGCACCGATCCACCACGGCTGCTGCAGGATATGTGTGAAAATGGATACACACATTGCACGCATTCTGAAATTCAACCAGCCAGTTTCGCGGAGACACCGCATAGAGGCATCGACCATCGGGAACCCGGTTTGTCCGTGTTTCCACGCGTCTACTAACGCCGGATTATGACGGTCTGCATTGAATTCTTCGAATGCAGGATTGACTGCGCGATCAGTCCATCCTGCCCAATCAGCAAGTTTTTGATTATAGTGACAGTTCCAGATTAGTCGACTCATAAACATTCGTCGACCGCGGCACTCAGGCGCGTTATCGACCACGTATTGATACACTTGCCGAATTGAGAGTAATCCAAAATTAAGATACGGCGAAAGCCCGCTCGTCCCTGTTCGAGCGTCCTGTGGTGCAGAAATATTGTTTGGATACGATCCAATTTGGTCAACGAATCCTCGTAATTGCGTTGTTGCAGCGCGATGTGTTCCGGTTGGGACCATTGTCTTTTGTGGATTGATGTCATGTGTCGTTTCGATAACAGATGGTGTAATACCGGTTGGGACCGTGAGTTGTAATGTATCTGCACTCCACTCAGGAACGTGCTGTTCAGCCCCCAGCCACTCAGTAATATGATCCTGCCAATTTACTCGTGACCACTCTGTATCGCGTATGAGTCCATCACCAGAAATAAACCTCAAAGCATCACCACAAACCGATTGAGCGCGGTTATCACGACGTTTCCCGTACCGACTGGTCGGTGTTGCCATTGTCAGTATCGACCATCCACGATCAGCGAAGTGTGAGAGGATATCTACTGGATCGCCATATCCAATCGTAAGCCCTGATCTATACTCAGACTTCAGTGTTGATGGGAGTGTTGGATGGGTATCATCTTTTTTTATCTGCAGTGGCTCAGCTGAAATTGGGTTGGAATTCGTGCTGGAATCCTCAGATTTAGTAAACGTCTGCTGCGGTTCAACAGATGTCTCCTTGGAGAGATAACTGTGAGATGCAGCCCCTGGATGTGTGAGTGATTGCGCAGGAGCAGTTATATATAATTGATTGAGACTGTTGACAGCTTCATGTAAAAGTCGTATCCGAGCATCGCATGCTAACCCATCACCATCATAAAACGATGGATCGAAAACGAACAGCGGGCAGATGACATCTGCATCGGCAACAGCATTCGCAAGCGCTCGGTGGTCAGCGGTTCGGAGATGTTTACGATGCCAGATGACACAGCCATTCAGGGCAGATGACGTTTCAGTATTGTCAGAACCGATGTTGATATTAGTGTCGGCGTTATCGGCAGTCGTAATCGCTTCGGTGGGAGTAGGGATATCTGATAGCATTGGAACCGACGTGATTTCGGCATTATTTCCCACGTTATCGCTCATCAGTGTATTATTGATTTATAAGCTCGTAACTGGTATGAATCCGTCGGAAAAAACGGCGACAGGCGAGATTAGCTATTATCAAGATACGATACTCTCTAATCGCCTCCTATAGGATGTACATTTGGTGGATGATCTACCGGTTATATCGCTGCATCCCTTCGATTTCGCACAGCCAGGATAATAAATATAGCAAGTCCACCCCCGCGGAGAATGAGTTCGATTATTGATCCATTGATGATGAGAGTTGTCCCAAGGAACTCGGAGACATCACGCACAGTCGTCCAGAGAAGTTGTGGAGACATTAATAGAAGCGAGCTGCTGGCGAACCCTACCCGTTCCACCGGTGATGCTTGTGTATACAACGTTCCAATAACAGTGATTCCTAAGGCTACAACGCCGGTAAATACACCAATAACTGGAATTACAATCTCTGGAATAGCGTATGACAGATTGAGGAGATCTGCAAATTCAATTACACGATATCGCTCACGAAGGGGGAGTTCTGCAGCGTTTGACTTTCGACGTAATAGGACAATGCCCGGCGCAAGCACAAACGCAAAAGGAACAATTGCCTTGTTTAATGAGAGTGAAAATGCCTTGACGCCTGTTTCGAATGGATCTGATTTGGCAACTCCACTGGCAGCATAAGCAGCAACAGCGACCGGGGGAGTGATGTCAGCGATTACTCCAAAGTACAGAATAAATAAGTGTGCTGCCAGCAATGGGATTCCAAACTCAACGAGTGGGCTCGCCAGCATTGAGATAAGAATAATGTATGTAACTGTCGTTGGCATTCCCATGCCCAGAATGATACTTGCAAATGCGGTGACAACGAGCATGATAACCACAGAGCCACCAGAAAGTACAAGCAACAATGACGTAAGGTTAGGTCCCAGCCCAGATACGCTAATAACACCTGGAATGATCCCTGCGGCAGCAACAGCGATGACGACTGGGACAGCGGTCCGGGCACCATCTTCCATTGATTCGAATACGAACGTGCCTAGCCGGAACAGTTGATAATCACCAACATTAGTGTTCGTTCGTGACGTAACATCTTCAATCGTATTCAGAACTGACGGATTTAATTCGAGATGTGCAGAAGACGCCTTTGGATTAATCAAGAGTGTGAGCGCACTCGCTGCGATTGTGTACCAGCCAATTCGAGGTAAAACAGTATCTATCGCAACATCAATACTCATAGCATCTGCACGTACACCAGTGATAAAATCGATAACTGAAACACCGACGAAGACGTGGGTAAGTAGTTCCACGCCAATGATAGCCGCGAGCGACGTCACAAGTGCACCACGGGTATTCTTGTTATATGCACCGACAAGTGCAATGAGTGCTACGAGTGAGATGAGAGTGAACCATGCTGAGCGAGAAACTGAGAGTCGTTCAATAATCAAATAAAATAGCAGCAATATAATTGGGAGAATATAATACCACCCATCAAAGAAATGTTCACGAAGTGAAACGAGCTCTGTTTTATCGACACCACCAATACCCTCCTCAACGGCTTTGAGATGTACCATCACCCACACACCAAAGAAAAACACAACCGCAGGGATTGTCGCAAGAATGATAATATCTGCAAATGGGGTAGCGGTATACTGTACCATTAAAAACGCTGCAGCACCCATTACTGGGGGGAGGATCTGTCCACCTGATGATGATGAGGACTCAACAGCTCCAGAGAACTCAGCGGAGTACCCTGATTGTTTCATCAACGGGATAGTAAATGCACCCGTTGTGACCGTATTGGCGATTGAAGAGCCTGAAATGGTTCCCATAAACCCACTAGCGAGGATGCTCGCTTTTGCCGGACCACCTTTTTGCCGACCCGTGAGCGCGTATGCCAGATCAATAAACCATTGACCAGCACCACTCATTTCTAAGAATGCACCAAACAGAATAAAAATATAAATAAAACTAACTGAAACGGTAACTGGAATTCCAAAAACACCGTTTTCGGTATTATACCAGAGATTCTGGATAATATCTGGCCATGTCAGTTCAGGAATCGCAAGTAATCCTAACAATGGTGTTGTTGTGCTGATGAGATACCCCCATCGGGCATACACAATGAATGTCGCAACAATAAGCATCAATGGAAGTCCGAGCGTTCGTCGTGTCGCTTCAAGAACAAGCAGGATGCCGATGACACCTAATAATAGTGCGTATGAGATGTCACCAATGACGGGCATGCCACCAAAGAGTGGATCAAGTACCGGGTAGATGTCAACAACTGGACGTCCTGACTCAAGACCAAACACACGCATCCGCTGGATTTCCTCAAAATCAGTGATGAAGTATGTCGCCGCGAGGATAGCTGCAGTAATGCTGATGCCATCAAATGGCGTGATACGGCGGCGATGAGGATCAACAAACAGCCACCGAAGGGCGGTTGCAACGACAGTAAGTGTCTGAGTGAGTGGGTTTGACTCACTTAGAGTATCAGTAACGGTAGTGTATGCGCGACCGAGCGCTCGTGAAATAAAACCCTCCCCCATCGTTGCTGGAAATAATAAGAACGTGAGCACAAGCGCGAATACAACATGAATGGCATTTGCCTGTAACAATTGTAATGAGATGTCGATCGTGCCGATAATTGGTGCCCAAACTGTTATCGTAAAACTTTGTGCAGCTAATAACAATTGAAACGTCGAGAAGAGCACACCGATTGCCGCCGTAATAATAGCCGCAACACCAGTGAGAGAACGCCGGCGTTCAATCTCATCGATGAGTTCTGTTGTATCCTCGGTATCTGAAACAGACTGCGTAGTGCTGTTGTTATCGGGTTTTGTTGTGGAATTAGAATCCTCAGGAGGCGTGTCAGTGCTCATACGACCCGTTCCATCGGCGACTGTCGTTCAATGTGAATCCGGACATCATTCGCGTTGGTTTGTGTGATAAGACTATAACGCTGGTCGCTAACAATGAGTGTATGATTTGCAATCCGACCAGGTGATAAAAAGAGTTCGGACATTGTTGTGATTGGGTCTGACGGCTCATACACGAACGTCCCATTGCGATTCGTTACACTGACACTTGTCGGAAGTCCCCAGCCATATGATTCAAACTCCATCCGTGTATTGATAAGCTGCTGACCGGAAACCTGGTACTCATCAGAAACACGGGTTTTCTCAACGCTGTGAGTATATTCGATTGAAAACGTCGTTCCATTGGTGACTGGCTGATGAATGTACGTCTCTTCTGTGTCGGCGTCTTCAACAATGAGGACGAATCCTGGTGCTATTGACGTTCCTACCGAAGCAACGATAAGAACAATAATACCCAATCCGATAACAAATCGTACAGTTGTCGTATATTGCATTCGTGATTTGTCTTCTCTGATTGCGTTATGACTGGTATGGATTCAGTTTTTAAGAGTAATGGCTTCTGTGGATGAGTACCAACAGAGGCAATATTGTGATATCAAAAGCTATTGAGAATCGATACGAATCTAATGTAATGTAATCACTCATAGCTTGAATATAGATTTATAGATCAACCCACAGCGTCAGTATCAGCATTCGAAAGCAAGTGTGTATATATCGTGTGAGTAATTAATTAAATCGGGAATCAACTAATTGCGGGGACTATTTGTTCAAGAGATGGTTATCAGTTTTCGAAGAATGCCGTTGCTCCCTCATGGAGTTCAATCGACATCCCATCTTGTGCGCTGCCAGTTGAGATGAATTCGGTTTTAATCGTGAGCGCATCAGCGTTCTCAAACAGTGCCGTTGTAACAGCTTCGACAACGTTTGCATCAAGTCCAGCACGTGTTGCAATCATCGCTTGAACAGCGATTGTCTCAGTCGTCTCACTGACACCATTGTATGTTCCCGCAGGGATGGTATCATCAGCAAACCATGAAGCCGCACCCTTGACGGTCTGACGGTTCTCGCCCTCAATCGGGACGATTTCAATGTCATTTGTTGTTGCGAGATCTTCAATTGCACCGACTGGCCACCCGCCGACGACAAAGGCGGCGTCAATATCACCATTGGCTAACTGTTCTGATGCTTGTGAAAAACCAGCATTCTGCTCAGTGAAATCAGTGATACCGACCGCTTCAAGAATTTGATTTGCATTAACTTGAGTGCCTGATCCGAGATCACCTGTATTGATCGTTGCCCCACTTAGATCTGAGAGTGTGCTGATATTGCTATCAGCGAGTGTGACAACCGTGATCGTCTCCGGATAGAGTGTAGCAACGCCACGAAGATTATCGATAGGATTTCCATCAAATGCATCAATCCCTGTTCCATTCTTTGCAAAGAATGCAACGTCATTCTGAATAAGCGCGAAGTCTGCAGATCCGTCGGCGAGACTACCAACATTTTCAACACTCGCACCGGTTGATTGAACAGTCAAAGAAAAGTCGGTGTTGTCCTCAACAACTGTCTTGAACTCATTTGAAAGAGGGAAATATGTCCCACCAGTTCCACCAGCATGCCAGCTCAGACGTGATGTTTCACCCTCAGTCTCTGTTTCCACCGACTCATCTATCTCTGTCATGTCTGACTCTGTGTCAGCGTCAGCTTCTGTCTCGGTTTCCTCACCACCGGAATCGCCGCCGCCACTACAACCAGCGAGACCTGTGATACCTGCTGCACCAACTACCCCAAGAAAGCGTCGTCGAGTCTGATTTGACGTCATATTATTATAGAGCTATATGTAGCTATTTATAAATATTTATTCAACCCTGCCACTTCGAAATCGGCGAGTTTATACTCAGTACCTGATTTCTGCTGTAATATGATATTTAACGTAATGAATGGCATGTGTTGTTAATATAATATAAAATATATGTAATCAGTTTGTGTGCATAACATGATAACGTACTTCACTAGATCAGTACTGGCTTGCGTCCGGTCGACGCTGAAATAATGCTATACCGCTGTTTTTCCGAGCGTTGTCGCGATCGATGAGAGTATTGACGTGCTGACTGTATCGATATGTGTGACCGCCTGAACTGCAGACCACCATGACAGTGAAACACCGGCTCCGCCGTGACCATAATTATGTATTATCTCATCAGCATCCATTTCAATACGAATTCCTGCTGTCCGGTATGGTCGGTATCCGTGGGTCGCAGTTATTGAATTTTTATGAATATTCGCATGTGGAGACATGATGTCCGTATTAACTGTATAGACACGGGCAGGAACTATCTCATCATCGATCTGCATCGGTGATGTCGGTGAGTCTCCATTCCATTCACCATCGATAATAGTGCCCATGAGATGTGACCCACCGAAGAGGATCATGTCCTGTCGTGAGTACATATAGACGCTTGAGTTGTGGTCTGTGGATGTGTAATTATATGAAAACGGAAATGGGGCGAGATCTTCAGCCGGTATCATGAGAATGTGTCCTTTGATAGCTCGCATTGAGTCATCATTAAACAAAGTGCGACTTCCATAGCCCGAACAATTAAATACGATACCAGGAAGGGTGGAGACTTCATCGGGTGTGATTCTCCGTCGATTGAGTGTCCCGCCAAGCCGACGATACGTACGAAATAAAAGAGACATATACTCAGGCATCTCAACAAAGTATTCCTTACAAACGTATCCATTACGGGCAGATTTACCCTTCCGTGAGGGCACGTACGGATCATATGATGCAATGTCTCGAGCTCCCATTCGAAGGGGAATCACATCGTCGTGACTGCTTTCAGACAGATGGAATCGGGTCTGTTTCCGCACCGGCACGTTATCTGTGTTGTAGAATGGCTCAAATGTTGATTCTGCATATGCAATAAGTTCATCATCGGAGTGTTCAGAGTCAACATCAACTGGGTAGACCGACGCAGCAGCGTAATTTGATGCAACTGAGGATATATCGGATCCATCAAGATATGTAAACACATCACTCAGTAGAGTCGTGTCATGTCCCAAATACTCAAGAAGAATGCCAGTCGAAACTGCTTGTATGCCACCGCCGATGATTGTACATTTCATACCGTATATGGAGTATTATCTCCCACGTCATCAATATCTGCCCGGTTTAATCTGGTATATGCTGAATTACTGTGCCATCAGCGGCTACCGTGAGTGACATCTACGTTGGATTTTCTCGAGTGATATTCAGAGTATCCTCGATTCGATCGATCCAAATAAATGTCTCAGCCGGGGCTGTGAGTGTTATTATAGACTCTTCCGCTAATTCAACGTGCATATCCTCTATTTGCAGACATCCATGCGGCACCTTATATACAACCTCACTGCCCTGATGTTCGCCAGTTATTTTATATCGCGAGTTTTGAACTTCAATCTCTACTTTCTCATATGTCGCTGTGCCGGTAATCGCACCGAGTATGTCGCTCATGTTTACTAATATACCGGTGAGATCACTGATATCTCTTGTCGCGTTGCTCAATTGAACTTACTGCGAGAAGTATGTCACCGCATTGAGAGACGGATATGTCGAGGAGAATCCAGAGATGCTCGTATATGCACATCTCACAGGGGTGTAATAAAAAAGGTAGAGGAGGTATATCAAAAGAGCCATTTAGGAGGATATTGAGCATATATCTATTAAAACGTGTGACACCCGCGATCAAGCGTCAGATCATATCGGATAACACTAAATGAACATGTGCAGAGCCGATAGGAAAGTACATGTCGGAGCAGTGATATATATGTGTATACAATACCGTCAGCCAACACCATTTACAATCAGAGTATAACAAAATGCATCGAGAGGGACACTATGGAACTACACTATTTGTAGGAGCAGTCTGTGTACTCGTATTAGGGATAATCACTGGCATGATTGCAACAACAGTGATGATGATTTATGCTCGCGTTCCTGATCAAGATCAATATATCCCTGAAAGTATCATTAGCCACCGGGGACCAACACACAGTGTCTTGTTCGCATTCATACTTGCATTTATTTCAGCGAGTACAGTCACTTATCCATTTCATTTTGGACAGCAATTAGCTGTCGAACATAATCTTATTTCAACAGCAGTGATAGTCCCATCTACCGTCTGGGCGTTTTTCGCTGGAGTGGTGGTAATTTCTATTCTTACCCATATCATCACCGACGCGCTGACGAAAGGAGGTGGATTCAAAGTGAAACCGCTATGGCCATTCAGTTTATGGTCCCCTGCGCTCGGTCTTTGTACTGCTGATGATAAACGCTGGAATACAGCACTTCTGGCAAGCGGGGCAACAGCTTTTATGACTACTATCTTACACGAAGTATATTACTCAGTGCTGCCTACAGTTACTGTGTTCTGAGTCATTACACTGCATACTGATATCATAAACATAGATGGGCTAGTTGATAGCGTGGCGATATATAACTAATATAGCTAGACTCCAACAGGTAGCTGTGCCCCACAATATTGATCGATCAATCGTGAAGTGCCATTTAGAGACCACATAGAATGTGTTGGTGAGGTCACACAGATAGTTTTAGTCTGGTGAGCCGGTATCCGGTTTGGTTCAATTTCCACTTAATTGGGAAGGTACAATAGAATATATGAACTCAAATCAGGCATTAGACCATGGTGTTCCAGCGTATGTCGTCAACAGTGCAGACTCAATACAGACGGTTGATTTGGCAGGAATAGGGCGCGAGTCTTATTTCCAGTGTATGAGTGCTCACCAGTCACAGGAGGCAATTCAGTGTTTGTTTTCGGAAGAAGCAGGATTTGAGAACGAATATAGGTGTATAGAATGCGGCAGTGTGGCACTGTTACGACTGAGGTGAGTATAGAATGTGTGAATCAAATGAACTTTATCAGATCCGAACATCAAATTGTCTATACTGGTCTGTGAAGCTCACTGCCTAAGCTGTCACTATAATTATAAACCACATTATTTAGACGAAGCTATTGAGAAATGTGACGAAATCGTCAACCTGAGCTGAGTGAGGAAACATTGAGCGAACATCAGATTGGCTCGACTATCTCTGCCACGGGTGCAACTCAATAAAGAAAGTATTCAACCAATAGCCCCCTCTGATTTTCGATGATGAAAATAAGGAAAAATAGACGACAGTAAGCCGGTGGAGAGATTTGAACTCTCGACCTATTCCTTACAAAGGAACCGCTCTCCCAGCTGAGCTACACCGGCACGACTTGCGCGTATAACAACAGTATTCCGGTAATATTCAAAAGATTTCCGAATCACCGTTTTCATACTTATATTCATACCCATACTGAAGACATACGACAAGTCTGAATGATTGACATGGATGAGATATATCTATATGTGGCAGGACTAATCAACTCCTCACTAGTTGCGAGATTCAACATAACTACAACAGTGAGGACGGCTTCAGGTGAAGAAACATGAACAGACACCCTATGCAGCTTGATGTGGATGGCATATTCAAGAATATCATTCCATGCTGGCTACCTCACGGACGCTCATTTTCAGCATCAGCTATTTGAAATCGCAGGGCAGTATAGACAGATAATGTTTGCCGGGTAAGATCACATCGGATGTATCATGACATTATATCAATAAGACTATTTTGTACAGTGATTAGACAGCAAGGGTTGAGTAGATGGGCCCTGTCGGATTCGAACCAACGACCACTCGGTTATGAGCCGAGCGCTCTCACCAGACTGAGCTAAGGGCCCTCATATGAAAATTTGGAGTGACGTTCTTATGTGTTATCTTCGACGATCACTGAATAGTCACAGTATCACAATCCTATGTGAGAGCAATTATCCAAAGATTGAGTTCAAAACACAACAGCCGAGATAGCCATTGGTATATTCATGAGCATAGTTCTCACTCTGAATCATCTTTGTAAGAATGGACTGTTGTGACAACCCAAGTAATAATGATCTTATATAATCCACGGGATAAAAAGGCATAAGATGCAGGAATGCAACTAACACGCCGTCGCCAGGGCTCGAACCTGGGACCACCTCGTTAACAGCGAGGTGCTCTACCAACTGAGCTACGACGGCTCAATGTATTCAAAAATAAACCGAGGTAATATAATATGGCTTTCGCTTCGTGGTCAAGAAGCAGTAGAATGGGTGAGTAATGCTATCTTAAGCGGTATCGATACCCTTTCGACAATAGCAGTTGTAAATATGACAAAGATGGGGATGGATCATGAGTGAGGGTGATTCTGGAGACGGATTTGGATCTGAGCATCGCATGGTCATCAAACAGATACGCGACCAGGTTGACCCAGATGCCGCTGAACGCGAAGCGATGCGACAAGCCACCGGTCGGCTACGTGATCGTGTCATAACTGAAATTGAGTCACTTTCGGTTAACGCAGATGTAATCCAGGTTGGGTCAACAGCTAGAGGCACATGGTTGGCGGGCGACCGTGATATTGATCTTTTTATTCGGTTCCCAGCAGATCTTAATCGAGAAGCCCTCGAAGAGTATGGACTGAGGATAGGGAATGCTGTGCTCCCATCGGGACATGAAGAGTACGCTGAGCATCCATATATCACTGGCAGATTTGAGGGATTTGAAATTGACCTTGTCCCATGTTATAATATTGATGCTGGAAGCGAACTCCAATCAGCAGTTGATCGGACTCCACATCATAATCGATATCTTCAGACGCGGATAGATGAAACAGCTGCTGCAGCAGTCCGAGTGTTGAAAAAGTTCCTCAAGGGAACCAGGGTATATGGAAGCGACCTCCGGACGCGTGGATTCTCAGGATATCTCACAGAGTTACTCGTGATGGAATACGGCGATTTTGAAGGGGTGCTCAAGGCTGCAGCGAAGTGGCAGCCCCCGATTGAGATTGATCCGGAAGAACATGCAACGGCGACTCATGACGATCCGCTCATAGTTGTTGACCCGACAGATCCAACGCGGAACGTTGCTGCCGTCTGCTCGGCTACAAATGTCTCTCGGCTCCAACACTATGCACGGCAGTTTCTCACAAAGCCAACACAGACATACTTTGAGTCGCCAGCTGAGGCGACTGTAGGGATGGACGCTGAAACACTTCAGTCGCATCTCCAACGTCGCGGAACATCGCCAATAGCGCTTGTGTTTGATTCGCCTGATATCGTCGATGACCAGTTGTATCCACAACTACAGAAGTCAATACAAGGGATACAAACAGCACTTGAGACGGAGGGGTTCGACATTGTTCGGACAGCGACCTTCGCAGACGACAAAGCGGTTCTTTTTATTGAACTCATGCACCGGTATCATCCAACGATTGAACGTCACACCGGTCCACCAGTCGCTGTTCGTGAACATGCAGGTGAATTCTACACAGCCTATGATAGCGATTCCGAGGCTTATGGACCATTTATCGACGGTGATCGATATGTTGTCGAACGTGAGCGGACATGGACAGACGCAGCAGCGTTTCTTCGATCGGGGTCGATTTTCAGTGTTGGTCTTGGCGCACAGATTGAAGAGGCGCTTGCCAATACATACACAGTGCTTGTTGAGGATGAGATTACAGCCTTGACATCTGAGTTTGGTGAATCACTGACTCAGTATTTTGAACCAATGGCCTAGGGTATCTGAGTATTAACCGTATTTGAGCTGAATTTCGAATTGAAATGTAATCTCAAGGGGTCATCAGTGTGTGGGTACTGAGTGGATCATTCAAACCCATGTGTTGTCCGGATATCATCAGCAAGGGTCTTAATTTCCTTATCTGGTTCACCATCGTGGTCAAGCGGTTTTCGACCATCAAATGTCTCATGAACGATTGAGACACCATCGGCGAGGGTATCGAGTCCATATCCACCTTCAAGCACAAATGCAAGACCGGCATCAACATCACTCGCGAGCGAGCGGACACGATCGGTGAGAAGAGCATATCCCTCTGTTGAGATACGCATCCGTGAGATTGGGTCATGTCGGTGTGCATCAAAGCCTGCACTAATAATAAATAAATCAGGGTCGAATGACTCGATAACAGGGCGAATGATAGTATTAATGACGTGAAGATACTCTGCGTCACCAGCACCGACCGAGAGTGGAATATTTAGTGTTGTACCCTTCCCATCACCCGCACCAGTTTCCTCGATAGCCCCGGTGCCAGGATAAAGACCATCTTCATGTGTCGATGCATAAAGAACATCACCATTATCATAGAAAATATCCTGAGTTCCATTTCCATGGTGGACATCCCAATCGAAAATGGCTGCTGTATCAACACCTGAGTCGGGATCATCAATGAGTGTTTGAGCGGCAACAGCGGCATTATTGATAAAACAAAATCCCATAGCGTCATCTCCAACCGCATGATGTCCAGGTGGACGACCAACAGAAAATGGCGTTTGCCGGCCGCTGGCTCCGTTGACAGCGACACGAGCAGCCCACTGTGCGAGTCCGGCGGAGGCGAGTGCTGCCTCCCATGTATTTGTTGAGGCAACTGTATCTGGATCCCAGTTGCCGCCACCAGATTCGCAAAAGTCGCGAATCTCCCTAATATACTCACTATCGTGAACGGTTGCAATATCTGCATCAGTCGCCGGCTTCGGATCAATATACGATGCCCCATGTCGCTTTGCAAGAGCACGGCGGATAGCTCGAATTCGGTCTGCGGTTTCAGGGTGTCGGTTACCAGTATCGTGTGCGAGACAAATCTCGCTGTACCCAAACTGCATTGTATTACTCAAACAACTGAAAGTATGTTTCAATATCTTCAGCCTGTATCGTCCGTCGATCAGCGTGCCGAGCAAGGATCGCAGCCGCATTTGCGACGTTATTCGCGTAGTCTTCAAGAATATCCGCAAGTGCAATCCGAGCGTCCATCGATACACGGTATCGGTTATCAATGCGAAGGCGAGCAATACGGTCGATTGGTGCAATGGGGAGTTCGAGTTCCCGACGTGAGATAACCTGTTGGACATCAAAATCAGCCGCCATCAGCGTTTTTCGGTCATCAGCAGCCGCTTCTTTTGCAGCGGTGACCGCAAGGGTGGCTCCGTGTGTTTGGATGCGATAAGCCAACTCCTCAGCTGCACCCGCACTGACACGAAGTTCACCGGCCTTCCCACGGATAATAGTGTCCACAGGGGCGAACGGTAGCTCGACACTCATACACATACATCGGGTACGAGTATGGTATAATCCTTTCCGTACTATCGTCACATACATCCCCAGTATGGGGGTCACACAGTCATATGGCATCGACGTAATATTCACCGAAACATATGACGGCGTCCGCTAGTCCGGTGTAATCTGATATGATTCAATTCGATTATTATATGCGTAAGCATCAGCTAATCAAATCAATTAATCATCACGCTCAGGGGTATTGACGATATTAGCGAGATTCTTCATCAGGAGTGATCAATTTCAGTAGGCGTGATTGTTTGTCCATCTGTCGGTCCGGTTACGGTAATAACTTCACCAAGTCGTAACGATTCGTTTGTCTCAACGCGACGAGTATCAGTTCCATTATCAAGAACAACCGGACTACCGGCCTGGACAACCGTGCCCGTGAATGACTCAACATCGTCGTGTGTTATATCGTCATTTTCGGTCGTATGCATGGAATCAATAGTTGTAGCACCCCCATCAGACGCAGCTTGTTCACCTTCATTGTCAGTGTTATCACCAATCGAATCAGGAGATGTCGATGATGAGGTGGTTGTTGTTTCATCGGGTTCTGACCCCGCCGCGAAAGCATCAAGCCCTGATGTTTCGGTTGTTTGCGGTTGTTGGTCAGTAGACGATTCCACTGTGGTTGCCGCATCTTCAGGGCGTTCATCAAGTCTGTAGACCGTTGATCGCCATCCAGCTGAGGCCTCATGATCATCCTGCCATCCCTCCTGGATTTCGACGTCGGTACATACGACATAGTCAGCAAGATCAATATCAAGGTCGGCTTTATCACCCCACAACGCAACGCGAATATCACCGGTTTCATCACGAATCCGGACATTTCGAACTTGTCCTTCTGACCCATCGTCGCGATCAAACGTTCGTTTTGTGTCTGTTTCAATCACGCCACCAGCGATATCAGCTGTCTCATCGATCACCACTTCCTCAATCGGGTTCGCATCCGGAACGTATTCGATATCCTCGTCAATTAACTCAATTGTACCACGGTCGCCGACATGCAATTCAAGTGTTCCTTCTCGTTCGCGCACGTACCCATCGACAATCTCAATACTATCATCTGGAGTAATCGACTCTACAAGACTTGCGCTGTCATCCCAGAGGGTAATCCGGACACGACCGGTAGGGTCACCAACACTGAGGTTAGCAACGCGACCCTCAGAGCCATCATCACGGTCAAAAATTCGGATTTCATCAGTGCTGAGCACGCGACCGCGAAGATTTACATCTGAAAGACCTAACGAGAGATCCTCAATACGGTGTGTGTTTACAGAGTCGACATCAACATTGACCTCAGCATCAGGTGCAGGTTCGACGGTATCAACATCAATCTCAACACCGTCAAATCCATCTTTTGGTCGACCACCAATACGGAGAATTTGTCCAGATTCAAGTCGTTCAATGGCATCATTAGCCATGTCGTCCCACATTGCAACGCGAATGCGCCCAGAGGAATCAGCAACCTCAACGTTGACTACACTACCATCTTCTGCGTCACCATCACGTTCGAATGTGCGACGATCGCCAATCTGGAGCACTTTTGCAAGGAATTTCGCTTCATCCATTCCTGGTTCAATATCCGCAATGCCTTTGACTTCTTCATCGCGGAGTTCATGTGCAATTAATTTCGCCGCTGTTTCCTCATCGGCAAGTCCACCCATCTGATCAACTTTATCCTCAACAGCTGACTCAAACTCCTCACGAGAGACATCGGTGTCAAGTTCATCATAGATATCAGCCATTGAGCTCATGACATAGACACCTCCATATTTGCAGACAGAACTAGAGATGTGTAAGCTGTGATCACATCAGTATAGGTATTGATATCATCTTGGTCATTGTCGATGTATAAAATAGATTGATAGATACAATCCTGTATCATACTAGTCATTTTGACTACCATGCTCAGTGTTGCTGTTGTATTAGTACCGATATGCGCCCTAAGACGCACAGGTAACGTAGCGCTTGCAAGGGGTGTGAATGTGTTCATAGTCATATTTGTATTAGGGTGGACCATCGGTTAACAATTATCGTGTCAACGGTGACAGTGAGAAGATAATCATGAGCATTATTCTCGTGGTATTCTCATATGCGCAACGACCTGACGACCGTTTATATCCTCATGAATGACGCGAACTGTCCAGTGCTCATAGTCATTATCATCTAGACAAGAATCAAACTCAATATTCATATGGACCGAATATCCAACTGGGGTAAGAGCCTGCGTACACATTTCTGCAGCGTTTTGATTAACAGTTGTTGTGATTAAAACGGTAATGACGGAGTCGGTATCAGCGTAGGTGTTGGTCACATTGTTTACTGACTGTGTTGATCCGGATTCTTTATTGAGAGATGTTTGTGTGAGTATTGGTATAGAGCAACCATTTTGTCCGAAAGCACAACCATCGATGACAACACTGGTGACTGATTGCTTATCACCATCAGAACTGAATTTCACCGTTGCATCGCCCTCTGATTCACATTGTTCATTCTGAGTGAGTGTTGTGTTGATGTTTGGTGACCTTGGGGATTGGTTACTCTCTGCTGATGATGGCACTGACGGTGATGATAGACCTTGACCCACACAGCCGGCAAGTGACTCATTAATCATAAAAACGGTCGCGATAAGAATACTGCGTCGATATATTGTGAACAGGTATTATTATTCGTTATAAAGCGTTGTTGCCGATATCACGCGCGAGGTCTTGTCGCAATGTGTCGATATGCCAATTGTAATATATAATTTTACACACCGTAACGCTGATAAGTGAATGTATGATATTCAATATAAGTCCTGGTAGGGTAGTGGACTATCCTCTTGGCTTGCGGAGCCAGGGACCGGAGTTCAAATCTCCGTCAGGACGCTACAATTTCTTTAGTTTACAGCCAGTATAGTCATATCTAACAAGTAGATACACTGACGAAAATCAAAACCAAGCTTCAATCAATCCAGCTAGTATATTCGAATTATATGTCTCATTGAACGGGCAGCGGAGAAATTCGTTAACTATCCAGGTTCAGGATGACTCAGAGCCAAACAGGAAATATATTAATTCGCCGGCAGTTTCAATTGCCTGGCATGTTGAGAACGTCGTACGCATACGATGATGGATTCTGCAAGTGATGATGAGTATCCTGGTAGCCACACAGACACTGATAGTGTGTCCAGTGAGGAATCAGACGATCTAATAGATCGCAACGGAGGAAAGATGAGACAACATGCAATGGTATTTGAGTTGATATGTGATACTGTAGACGGATTTCCAACTGAAACGCCTGAGAGACGGTGTCACTATATTGGTATATGATGCATGCAATTTTTTAGCATGATTAAAGATCGATTATCTGTCAGCAATAACCAGCTATTTATTACAGTGTTTGCAGGAATTACTGGTGTCGCCGGTTCCTATGCGGTTGCCGGCTACACTCGCCAATTCATTGTCGCACCTATTGATGCGCTGGTTGTCCGGCTTACACCTGGTCTACTCGTTGCGTTCGTCATCGAGAATATCGGAGAGGGGGGTCATGTTTTACACATTGCCCTTTCGATGTGTCTTGCCGTTGGTCTGCTTGGTGGAGCCGCACTCTTTGGAATCTATGTTGCCGAGCAACTCACACAATCGACGCTTGGGATCGTACTCGCTGGCGGTCTTGCATGGAGTGTAACCGTGGCAATCACAGGTAATCCAGCGCTGGCGGTTGGTGCCGCCGCACCGGTATTAGTTTTCACTGCACTTGGCGTGGAATCGGGGACCGTGATTGAACAGAGTCCAACCCGACGTCAAGTCCTCGCTAGCGCAGCCGCATTCGTTGGTGTTACAGTTGGCGTCGGTCGGTTTAATGGCACTAGTGAAGACAATACTATTACCAACCCAGTCAGCAGAGCGGTCGAAGATAAGTTTCAACAAGCCACTATTCAGACACTTGATATCAACGGCGATATACCCGGATTAGTCAGCGAGATCGGTGGGTTCTATAATGTCGATATCGCGGAGTTTGACCCCGAGGTGTCGGCTGACGACTGGTCGATGACGATCACCGGTGAAGTCAGCGATGATGTGACTGTCGACTATAACGAATTGACCGCGATGCCGACCGAACATCGCTACGTAACACTACGCTGTGTCGGTGAAGATCTCAACGGCAAAAAGATGGATACCGCTATCTGGACTGGGACACCGATTAAGTCGCTGCTGGAGGAGGCTGACCCCGACGGAACGTGTGACTGTGCGATGCTTCGCGCCGAGGATGATTATTTTGTCCAGTTCCCTACTGACGCTCTCGAAAATGCCTTTCTCGCCTGGGAGATGAACGGTCAACCGCTCCCGCAGTCGCATGGGCATCCGGTGCGCGCGCTCGTGCCTGGTCACTGGGGAGAGACGAATGTGAAGTGGCTCAGCGAGATTGAACTGCTTGAGGAGGAGATGGACGGCTACTGGGAACAACGCGGCTGGCATGGCACTGGTCCAGTCAACACCGTCGCTAAACTGTGGAGTACCATCACGCTCGATAGCGGTAATATCGAACTCGCCGGTCACGCGTACGCCGGCACCCGCGGTATCAAGCGTGTAGAGGTCTCTGTCGATGGCGGGTCGACATGGGAGGATGCTGAGCTATCCGAACCAATACCCGGTGATGATGTGTGGCGACAGTGGCGACATGAGTTCAACCCTAATGGTGATGCTAGCCACGATGTGATCGTCCGGGCAGTCGACGGTAAAGGTGATCTTCAGCCTGAAGAGCAGTCGGACTCCTACCCAAGCGGTGCAACAGGTTGGGTACAACAGACGGTGACACGGTGAGTATCGCAATTAATTGCTATTTGATACATCGTTTATATTCGTTTTACCAATCACATTGTTTTTGATCAAAGTCACAAATCAATGTCTGTCATATGGTCGATATAAAATATGTTCTACGTGGGCGTATAATTATAATGTCAAAGACTGGAGAACTGCTGATTTCTATTTTGTCCGCCCTGATTATCGTTGATCATATTTGCAACGAAACAAAATGAGGAGTTATTATATTTTCTCAAAACGCTGACGAAAAGACAGAATCTCGTGAGTATCAGCCTGTTTGTTGCTGGAACTCGTTTGTATAATTATTATAGTTCGAATTATAGATATCCTGTAACATTGGTTCAAGACGTTCAGTGTTCAAGAGTGGAAGTTCTGGGTGATCATTATATATATGATCACTTGGGATATCATCGAAATCATATGGCACCGCATATCGAAGTTCGCGACCAAACTGTTCCTGCACCTCTTCACGATTGATATAATCAATAAACTCAAGCGCAAGCTGTTTCTTTGAATCATCGACTCCATTTGGAATCGTGTATGTCTCAATCCATGCTGGAGCACCCTCCTCGGGAACCGTGTATCGGACAGGGACATCGTTGTCTACACGGAGCCGATACGTTCGGGCAAACCAAAACGACCCGGCGAGAACAGACTCATTCGTCAAGAGTCGCTCCATTTCCTGACCTGTTCCCCACCATGTCTGCGCCGCATTATCAAATTCGCCGATTGCAGCCCATATATCATCCATTCGATTTGGAATTTCGGCGAATGGAACACCTGCACGTTTTGCTGCAACACCAAGCCAGCAACTCATCCAACTTGCCAGACTCACATTGTCTTGCATCTCATCCGTCAGTAAATCCTCCCAACTGGATGGTTCATCCATCGCATTTGTATTGTATGTCATTCCCCAGCCACTGACTGAGTACGGAGCATGGTGTGGTTCACTTCCTGGATCATACTGCACCGACGTTGGATTGAATTGATCCCGAACTCGATCGCGAACATTCGGAACCTCACCAAGTGGAATTTCTTGGAATAGGTCATTTTGAATGCCTCGATAAAGGGTATAATCCCAGTGTGAGACTAAATCAAAGTCTGCACTTCCAGCCTGGAGTTTTGAGAGCATATCCGATGGGCTTGGAAGTGGGACTTGATTGATTGTCACGTCAAATTCCTCTTCAAATGGCTCTTTTAAAACACGTTCTGCAGTTTCACCGAACTCACCAGACCACTGCATAAATGTGAGACTATTTGCTCGACTCCCACTAGAGCTACCTGTGATACAACCAGCAAGTCCAGTGATCGTAGACGCAGCAGCGGTGCCTTGTAGAAATCGACGGCGAGATGTCGATGTCGTTTGAGCGTGAGACTGAGATTGGTCGTTACTCACATTAAGTCCTATTGAGATGAATAAGTAAAAACATACTGATAATGGGTTCTAATCGGTGATTACACGACTTGAGAGTCGTTCAGCGAGGAAAGCCATCGTCAATGAGACTCCGACAATGACCGTTCCCATTGCATTGACTACTGGAGTAAGACTAAAATTAATTCGAGAAAAGATAACCACCGGCAGTGTGTTGAGCGTGCTAGATGTCCAAAAGAAAGTCTGTGTGAAGTTATCAAATGAAATAGTGAATGCAAACATCATGCCGGCGATGATACCCGGTGAGATGATGGGAAGTGTTACTTCATAGAAGGTCCGAAGTGGACCGGCGCCAAGATTCTGTGCTGCTTCCTCCAATGAGCGGTCAAATCCATATAACTGCCCAGCAACGACAATAGTCATGAATGGGAGTGTGATCAGGATATGTCCCATAATAAGCGAGATAAATGAGCCAGCGATATCTAATATCGAATAAAGTGAAAGAACAGCAATGCCGGTCACAACCCATGGCACCATCATTGGCGTAATAAACAGTGTATTAAGAGTATCTACATTGAATAACCAGCGCGCATATTCGTTTCGCACCATTCCGATTGCAGCTGCAGTGCCGATGATTGCTGAACCGATAGCGGCGATAATACCTATTTGAACGCTTATCAAGAAAGCACGAATGAGTTGTGCATCGAACTTCTCACCGATTGGGATGAGTGCAAGATACCACTCAGTTGAGAATCCAGAGATTGGAAAACTTGGCACTGAGTCAGCGCTAAAAGAGAGTATAACAACAACTAGAATTGGCGCATAAAGAAAAATAAATAAAATGATAGTCTCAAATTGAAGTAGTTTCGATCCGGTCTTCGAAGAGAATGAAAGTCGTCCAAGAAGTCGTGTTACCCGGCTCATGCAGTATCACTGCCATAGAGGCTACGTAAGCCAATGGCTCGATTAAATACATATACGAGTGTAATAACAGTAATCACGAATAATGTCGCCATTGCACTTCCAAGCGACCAATCAAAGCTTTCTCCGAAGAGTTGTGCAATGATATTGCCAATCATGAGGTTCCCTTGCCCACCGAGCATATTTGGGATAACGAACGACCCAAATGAGAGGACAAACACGATTATTGAAGAAGCAGCAATCCCGGGAAGTGTCTGTGGGAGTGTTACTTCATAGAATGTCTGGAACCGATTGGCTCCAAGGTTACGTGCTGCCTCTGTATGCGAGCGATCAATACGCTGAATGGACGTATACAATGGGATTACTGCAAACGGCATAAATACGTGTACAAGCCCAACAATGATTGCCCACGGCGAATAAAGCATTTGTAGTGGTGCTTCAAGAACACCTACTAAACTCACTAAGACATAGTTGATGAGTCCACTCTGTCCAAGGATGAGTTGCCAGGCGAAGGTACGGATTATTAGATTAATCCAAAACGGTAAAATAAGCATCAATAAATAGAGATTTCGAAACCGACTGTCCATGAACGCAATATGATATGCTGCCGGATACGCAATCAGTAGTGAAATCATTGTGACAGCCACAGCAATAAGAAGTGATTTGAGAAGAACTGTAAGATAATAGCTAGTTGCGAAGATTGTCTGATAATTTGCAATGGTGATTACTAGGTTCCCTGTCGAAAGCGGTGCTGATTCGAGAAAACTATACACTAGGATAATCAGCAATGAACCACCGAGTAGTCCAAGCACCCATAGGAATCCAGGAGCGAGTTGTAATAGCGGAATATACGATTCCTTCCGCTCAAACCAGGCTTCGATGGGGTCAGCAATGAGTTCATACATATCAGCTATCAACTGGCGTGGCTCAGCAGAACTCATACGCGATGTTCACCAATAATAGTGCAGTCATCCCGTGACCAAGTAAGTGAAACTGTATCACCGGTGGCAATCGATTGCTGAGCAGCCAATCCTGATGCTTCTGCAAGTATCTCTTGATTATTACCAACCGTAGCGACAAACTGTGTCGTCTTGCCGATGAATGTCTTGTTCGTTATTTCAGCGCTAAGTCCGTCCTCAGGATCCTTATCTGGTGGATGGATTGTAATATCCTCCGGGCGGATGTTCAAATAAACTCGTTCACCTGTGGAGAGTGAATTTTCATCAAATCCGTTTTTCATCACTGATACTGTATCCATTGAAGAAAACTCTGGTTCAACTTTGATAACATCCTTCGTGGCAGATTTAAATCGCGTCTGGAGAATATTCGCTTCTCCAATAAAGTCAGCAACAAATTGATTCTGAGGATTATTATACAATTTGCGAGGTGTATCTATTTGTTGAGCTTTTCCGGCATCTAACACTAAGATGCGATCACTCATTGAGAGTGCTTCCTCTTGATCGTGTGTGACATAAATCGTCGTAATATCAAGTCGATCTTGGATTTGCTGCAATTCAAACCGCATGTCCTGTCGAAGTTGGAGATCAAGCGCCGCAAGTGGTTCATCTAACAGAAGCACTGATGGCTCAATAATCAACGCACGAGCTAATGCGACTCGCTGTTGTTGCCCACCGGAGAGTTCACTCGGCATCCGCTGCTCAAATCCCCCGAGATCAACGGTTGCAAGCATTTGCTCTACGCGATCTTCACGTTCTGACTGTGGGACGCCGTCCATTTTGAGACCAAAGCCAACATTCTCGCTAACGGTTTTGTGTGGGAATAGCGCATAACCCTGAAATACCATGCCGGTTTCGCGTTGGTGTGCAGGAGTACCCGTAATATCAGTTTCATTAATTTTAATCCTACCTTCGCTTGCATTTTCGAAGCCAGCAATTGTGCGTAATGTTGTTGATTTTCCACAACCACTTGGACCTAAGATTGAGAAGAATTCGCCTCGTCGAACTGAAAAAGATAGGTCATGGACTGCCGTGACATCGCCATACTGCTTGGTTAGTCCCGACAACTCCACGACGGTTTGTGCGCCCATTAGCTATTCAGACATTAACTAGCGTTTTATCAACATAACAGTTGGGAAAGCGAGCAACTATATCAATATATAGATGAACTATGTCAAAGTATACATAAATTTGCTGTTCTATCATAAATCATACAATTAAATTAATGTTTCCAGCGATCCTCCTGATGTTGCATAAGACGAGTTTGATGTTCGTCTCGACGTTCACGCGGGGAAATGTTTGTTTCAGTGTAGAAAACACTATGTGCGTCGCGACGAGTTTCCGGCTATGACCAAGTTACGTGTCAAAGATGTAATGACGACACCAATGTTGACTCTGGAAGCGGAGACGTCAATAACTGAAGCTGCTGACGCAATGCGAAAGGCGACGATCAAATCTGTCGTCGTTGTCGGGGAAGGCTGCCGACCAGCCGGTATTTTCACCTCAACAGATGCCCTATCGGTAATAGCAGACAATATTCCAGCGGATGAGACAGCTGTCCAGGAGTATATGACAACTGGCGTTGAAACTGTTTCACCAGATGTCGCGTTGACTGCGGCTGCCGAGCAGATGCATGATGGCGGATACAGTCATTTACCTGTGACTGACGCTGACGATGACGGAGTCGGAATCCTAACGAAGACTGATCTCGCTGAGGCTGTCTCTGACCCAACGACCGATACTTCTGTGACGACAGTCAACGAATGATAGAATCGGCAATAATCAATTATCAACTACAATGATATCTGTAGGTCAAGTAATGCGGGGTCAGATATGACTCAATATGAGAAATGATCGCTGATATGGAAGATACCGTGCTATGGAAATCAAAACAGACGCATGTTAATATCGCCGTCGTGAAGTCCAAACATTCAGTATGACGCTAGATTCAGAGCGGACGGAGGCTGCCCGTGCATATTATGACAGTATTGATCAGGATAACTATGATAAACTAGCCTCGCTTCTTACGCCAGAATTCACGCATCAACGTTCTGATCAAACGCTCGCTGGGCGAGAGCGATTCGTTCAGTTCATGCGTGATGAGCGCCCAATGACTGATACGACTCATGTCGTAGATAGGGTGTATACCAATAAGAATGAGGTTGCCGTTCGTGGTCGTCTACTCCGAGAAGGAGAGTTACTCTTCGAGTTTGTTGATGTGTTTATATTTGATGAACACAATATGAGCCGTCTTCAGACATACACACAGTAATATATTATCTGAGTTACTCAGTTTCAACGCTAGATGAATTCCCCTTCATCCAATCAATTGTGTGTTGCCAGTCCTCTTTTCTTTGATTACAGGCGATTAGATGGTTTTCAAGAGTATCCTGTGTAATACCCATCATTTCTGCTGCGACTTCATATGACATATTCTCATGCTCAACGAGTTTCCAAGCTTCTTCTTGTCGTTCTGATAATGCAATGTTTCCACCCGGGCCGTGCATACATATTTAGATAGGTGTTACACCAACTTTAATTACCCAACTCCGTGCATACAGTAGCTCAGACTAGAAAAATAGTATACATGCACAAGTATACTGATATCTAGAATTTTATACCAGCAGTGAGATAGGAAATTAGGATCTGCCTTTCTGAGTGCAATTAATTAGGATACATGTCAATACCTCTTTTCGTAGTTACATTGAATCAGATGCGGTGTTCAATTAGACATGTAGACATGATCTGAAATTTCGGGATGACGTGTACATATATAATTGAACCCATGTACTGTTCCGGTACGATACTAGTGGCAAACGTTTCATTATTCCCGAGGGGAATATACATTCATGAGCGAACATGAAGAGACATCAGTTGAGACAGAGAGTAAGCCAGAGTTCAAAGGATGTGTGTTCTGCTATAGTGCAGAATGGGTATATTACGGTGCGAGGAAAGGAATACAGGCAATTCGTCGCTAGATAACATATTTTTATCTGAGCGGATGATGACGACGCTGGGTTCTCACTAAATTGTATTCACTTCACATGATGATAGATGCTATTTAACAGAAGTCGAACGCATGCCTCCTGATTAAATCAGTGAAACAGATGAACTATTATGTTTAACCGGCAATTTACATTGCGTGCGCGACACTCCAGGATCAGATCCGGCAGCACCGACGGATGTCATGCGTGAGGCAGTGATAACTGAAAATGGCGATTATCGGTATCGACTTGATCGTGTATGGGATTCAACAGCACCAACAATGGCGTTTGTATTAGTAAATCCCAGTCGGGCCGATGCAGAAAGCGATGACCAAACAACGACGCGATGTATGACGTATGCAAATGGAATGGGATTCGGTCACGTAATTATCGGGAATTTATTTGCATTACGAAGCACGGACCCAACCGTTATGAAATCACATTCAACCCCAGTTGGTCCAAAGAACGATGAGTATCTCCAAGATATCTGTCGTGAGTCTGATCGAGTTGTTGCTGGATGGGGTATTCATGGCACGATAAGCGAACGAGGGCGCGAAGTCACAGCGGCTCTTGACGCTGATTGGTATGCGATTACGACAACCACTGATGGGCATCCTGCACACCCAAGCCGGACACCGTATGACACGACGCTTGAACCATTCAGTTATGATTGATACGTCTGGTTATTGGTATACGTAAATTCAACAGAAGAACGCGTTAGTTGAGTGGTTAATGTACTCTGATGGCCTCCCTTACAGTCCCAATTGTATGAGTAGTTTTGAGTTCGCGTGATATTCAGCTATCATGTAGAGTTACCAATATGACAGTATAAACGTGCCGAGTAGCTCTTATTCACCGGTCGCCACTGAGTGGTATGGCTGCTGTCACTCAGTATATTGGTCAATTACGACCACTCTTCAGTGTCGCTCGACCGCCGTTTTTAGTCCTTCCGGCCACTCTTATTACACTTGGTGCCGCTGCGTCAGCCGTTGGTAATGGATCCTTTAGCGCTACTCGGACTGGTATTGCACTTATTGGGCTTATTGCGTTACATGTCTCGGTTAACGCGCTAAATGAGGCGGCTGATTATGAGTCAGGGATTGACGAGCGCACAGATGCCACACCATTCTCAGGAGGAAGCAAGACACTCCCGGCTGGAGACGTCAACCCCACAACTGTATACCGCTTTGGCTATGCTACTGCGGCTATTGGGATGATTATTGGAGTATGGTTTTTGATAGTTATTGGACCGATACTTATACCAATCTATGTGATTGGTGCAATCAGCGTTCTTGGATATACAGAGTATCTGACGAAAGTTGGACTCGGCGAGATTGGGGCTGGGCTTGGACTTGGTGGACTTCCTGTCATTGGAACAGCACTCGTCCAGTCAGGAGAAATTTCACCTGTTGGGGTACTTGCTGCAGTGCCGGCATTTATATTGACATTTAATCTACTTTTGCTCAATGAGTTTCCTGACGTTGACCCTGATCGATACGGTGGTCGGGCAAACCTCATCCACCGGTTTGGGCGTGTATGGGGCGGTCGCCTCTATGCAGTTACGACAGTAGTCGTTCCAATAATCATTATCCTTGGCGTCATCGCAAAAGTATTCCCTCGCACAGCATTACTTGCATTGCTTGGAGTTATTGCCGCATTCCGCCCAGTGGTGTGGTCAATTCAAACTCCGGAAGAACGCCCACCGGCATCCGTGCTTCGTAATAATGTTATATTTATTCTATTGACAAATATTCTTTTAACTATTGGATTGACACTGCCAATCATACTTAGTGGTATTCTCACTTGATTGAGATAATATAGAGTTATGCCTCCTGTAACCGACCGCCATCGATTGCGATGTTTTGTCCAGAGATATATGATGCCGCATCGGTGCAGAAGAATAGTATCGGTGCAATTACGTCATCAAATCGGGCTGGACGACCACGCGGATAATCACCGACGTCAACGACAGTATTCTCAACTGCAAAAGGTGATACAGCGTTGACGGTGATTCCGTCATCCTGTGTGTCATACGCAACTGTCCGTGTAAAGAGCAAGACAGATTTTTTCGCCGCAAAGTAAGGAAAGTTCATTGGAACAGCGCGATCATCACGGGCATCAGCAACACCAAAATTAATGACTCGACCCCATTGGTTATCTCGCATTGTCGGAAGAACTGCTCGTGTACAGAGATACGTACCATACAGACAGCCCTCAATCGTACGACGCCATTCCACAACTGAGAGTTCATCCCACCGTCCTTGAGGGAGTGGTCCAACAGCGTTTATTAATATGTCAATCGTGCCCAGCTCTGTTTCACAGCTTGCAATCATCTCATCTACCTCACTTGGGACCGTTATATCTGCCTGCACAGTTGTCGCCGCAACATCATGCTCACGCGCAGTTTCAGCAGTTGTTGCCGCTGCATCAGCGCTTTGACGATAATGAACAGCAACATCAGCACCCGCATCCGCAAGTGCAAGGAGCACCTCGCGTCCGACACGTTTTGCCGAACCAGTTACCAATGCAGTCCGTCCATCTAACGTTGGCGTGAGATTGATATCAGCCATAGCAGTCATATTCGGGCTATGAATATCAGTTATCTGGCAGTGATGTTTGGATGATAACTGCATATGTGATTTCTATCAAATATGAATCTGTTGTAATAAATCCGACATTACAATTTTTCGCGTTCGAACTGGTTAGCGGTCGCTCAGTGTCACGATGAGAGCGCGAAAGACACTTGTTCAACAGTTGGGAGAAACAACAGTACGTGTGTTGTCAGTTACCCACGGCTGCAGCCGTGGGCTTGGTGGTGGACTCTCGACCTACCGATGCCGAGACGAACGTATCGGATACCACTCTACTCGCAGTCACGGTCACAATCCCCGACTTCAGGGCGTCCTGACAGGACGCCCCTCCAGCAACGGACTTCTGCCCTTGCTGGAGTGTCACCGATAACTTCCGAGTAATGTTCTTCTCCACATTATAATCCGCGTTCGTCGTGTACCTGCAGTCCAAGCACTCACACTGCTGGTCGGCGCGGTTTTCTTCAAGCGTGCATCCGCATTTTGAGCATTGCTGGCTCGTATACGCTGGCTCAACGGTCTCAACCACGATGCCAGCCCGAGCCCGTTCCGCTTTGTGCCCGACTTGCAATTGAAGCGCGTTAAACACCCATCGTTGGAACTTCTTGCCGCCGCTGATATGATTCACGGGCGAGTGTCTGAGGCAGTATGTCGTTTTGTATGTTGGCTCTACTATTATCACGTATGCGAGTTCATACGCTCGGTCCTGAAGATGGAGATAAGACGCCTACAGTCGCTGTGGTCGGTGGTGTCCATGGCGATGAGCCCTGTGGTGTGCGAGCAGTTGAGCGATTCTGCTCAGGAAACATAACAAACAGCGTTCAACGACGGGTTAAATTTATTATTGCAAATGAGCGTGCGCTTGAGAGAAATGTGCGATACACCGAGGCTGACCTCAATAGACTATTTCCTGGTGATCCAGAGAGTGAGATATATGAAGAGCGCCTGGCGTCTGATCTCTACCAGGAGATTAAAGACTGTGTAACGCTCGGATTTCATTCAACAGTTTCATTTGATCAGCCGTTTGGAACACTCGCGAATTTAACAGCACAAAAAGCAACGATTATGCAGGCATTGCCGCTTGATCATGCAGCTGATTTTTCTGGATATGTGACGGGACGAAGCGTGAATCTATCAGGATTTGTCAATGTCGAAGCTGGTTATCAAGGCTCTGAAGCTGCGGCTGAGAACGCCTATAGATGTCTAATTGCATATCTCCGCGTCATGAATGTCCTTCCCGAAGAAGCTGAGGTAACTCCAACGACGCATTATCAGGTTCAAGATGCGATTGAAAAGACTCCAGGAGAAAGATACCGCGTACACGCTAATAACTTTGAGCAAGTGGCTTCAGGCATAGAGTATGCAACAACCGAAGCAGGGAAATCGCTCATAGCTGACTCAGAATTTTATCCAGTGCTTATGTCTGCAGACGGGCACGATACACTTCTTGGATATGCGGCTGAGCGGACGGGTGAGATTGATGTTGCAGTAACTGAGTGAACTGTTCCAACCTGCTCGGGTTCGTTTCGTAAACATATTCCAGGGTTACTGATACGCCATCTTGGAGAAGGATACTTTCGACTCCATCAATCAGACATTGCTGATATTTCCCGTCAAGAGACTTTGAGCTCTCTTTCATCGAATATTGACACAATATTTGTATTCGTGTTTTACTCTGAAATATGCATGTCAATATCGATACGGCGACACTCAACCCGCTGTGGTCTAATTAATATACAACGCAACTGGCTCTTGCAGTGCTGTTGTCAAGTGCGATTAATCTGTACTCATGATTTCGGTTCCTACGTGGGTCTTGACTGGTATAGTCGCTGTCTGTGCTCGGGCAGTTATGAGTCCGTATCAAAAGCAATTGCTTGCCGACGCCTCTGAGTCTGAAGTGTTGTTTGTCAGGGATACCGTTGCGCTTGGATTGTTTCTGCCAGTGATTGGATGGACCGCATTGCAATATGGATTCACAGGGACACCACGAAGTACTGTCGCAATGGTACTGACAGGGGTATTGAATGTCATTGGTGCATTCATGATATTTGCGGCGCTCTCACGAGAGGATGCATCCGTTATTATCCCACTAACATCATTATCACCAATCATCACATCACTAGTCGAACCGGTCTTGCGTGACACTTCTATCACACCATTTGTGATTGCTGGAGCTGTTTTGAGTGCGTTTGGGGCCGCAATAGTAAATTCCGAACAAAATACACTGCAGAGCGTTTTGCACGGTTCGGATACGACAGCAGTCGTATTAGCAGTCTCGGTGAACTTTATTTTCGGTATAACATCCACACTTGACGGCATCGCCACTGCAACTATTAATCCAGTTTATGTTTCGGCGATCATCGTATTATTTGTGGGAATCGGGAGTGCAGGTCGATTGTGGCGGGCTGGTGTTGTTCATGAAGCATCTCAACGGAGGCAGCTTCTGGCGCTCTATCGGGGTGATAAAGGCGTTCTTGGCGTGTTACAATTCGGCGGGCTTGCAGCAACGCTGTTTACCTTCGGTGCAGCCCCAAGTGCGACCCAGGCCTCGATTTTATTTCGAGCGAGTATCATTTTAGTTGTTATTATAAGTAGTATTGGGCTGAAAGAGGGTCATCTTCGACGACGTGCCGTTGGAGCGGTACTCATCGCTCTTGGGGTGGGACTTGGTGTCAGTGGCTGAGTGATTAATTTCGCTTCCCGGGGCATTTTTATCACTACTGCCCGAGCGTTTAGTATGTCACCCGCCCATGGGCATCGGATAGGGACACCAGAGAGTCCAAATGCAACGACATTGCTGCTACTTGGAAGTGGAGAGCTTGGAAAGGAGGTTATTTTTGCAGCTCAACAACTCGGGCTAGAGACAGTTGCTGTCGACAGATATGAGCACGCACCAGCGATGCAAGCTGCACACCGGAGCTACACTGTTGATATGACCGACGCAACTGCAGTCCGAAGGATCGTCCAGCAGGAGGAGCCTGCAGTCATTATTCCGGAAATTGAGGCTATCGCGACCGATGAGCTTGAGCGATTAGAAGAACAGGGTTATGATGTTGCACCGACAGCGCAAGCGACTCGATTGACAATGGATCGTCAGTGGATCCGTGAGTTCACTGCTGAGGAGGTTGGTGTTGCAACAAGTGAGTATGCCTTCGCTGATGATCATGACACATACCGCGAAGCCGTTGCGGATATTGGGATACCTGTGGTTGTAAAGCCCACAATGTCATCATCAGGGAAGGGTCAATCAACCGTACGTGAGAGTAAAGAGATCAATGATGGTTGGGAAACCGCTCGGGCGGGGTCACGATCAGATACCGGTCGTGTCATTATCGAGGAACTCGTCGAGTTTGACTCCGAGTTTACACTTCTGACAGTGAGACATAATGACGGAACAACATTCTGTCCGCCAGTCGGACATACACAGCAAAATGGCGACTATCGAACAAGTTGGCAACCACATCCATTAACAAGTGAGCAACTAGCGACCGCACAGCGAATGGCTCGGGAGGTGACTGATGGACTTGGTGGGCACGGTATCTTTGGCATTGAGTTCTTCGTACAAGATGGAGATGTGATTTTTAGTGAACTTTCGCCACGACCACATGACACTGGGTTGGTAACGTTGGTTTCTCAACGGGTGAGTCAATTCGACCTTCATTTACGTGCCATTCTCGGTCTTCCGGTACCTGAGGTCGCTGTTGAGCGCCCAGGCGCAAGCGCGGCAGTGGTTGTCGATGAATCACTCACACGACCTGCGTTTACCGGGGTTGATGAGGCAGTATCAGTATCTGAGGTTGACATGCGACTGTTTGGGAAGCCTGAGGCATACGCTGGTCGACGAATGGGTGCCGCCGTCGCAACCGCTGCTGACATAGATACGGCACGTAAGCGAGCTTCAGAAGCTGTTGACTGCATTGGTGTCATTGATGATAAGGCCTAATCAGTTGAGATAACTCCCTCAGAGAAGCGATCGATGATAAAATCTGAACAGTTGAGTGGATCAATGATTCTGCTGTGGATTTTGAAGATGATCTTCCAATCGGGAATCAGAGACACACTCAGGGATAGCTGACCGGCGGTCCGTCTCATTGATTACTTCATTGGTAGTGTCACTGCGCTCAGAGCCAGAGTTAACAAAATCTTATATATTATCTTACGGCTGAAATTAATAGCTCATGGACCGGTAGCATCGCGATCAATTTTGAAATTATCGCCAGATTTGAACCTCAAGCACTGACATTTGCTTGTGAGCTAATATTATACAGTATAGATGGGCTTATTCAGACATTAACTCAGAGGCTTCGATATGCGAGGTAAGTTGTTCGTGAACCGAGCCATTGCTCGTGAGTAATGGTGTTCGCTCATCAGTCGAATTGAATGTTAATTCATATGATGACCCATGTTGGTCTGTTGTCTTCCCACCGACTTCTCGGAGAAGGCAAAGTCCAGCTGCAACATCCCATGGGCGTGTATCATGTTCCCAAGCTGCATCGGCACTTCCTGATGCGACGTATGCAAGATTGAGCGCAGCACTTCCTAGTCGACGGACACCTTGTGTCTCGTGATAGAACGCTTGCAGGAACTCTCCGCTGGGGTCGTATCCAGATAGCAACATGCTTTCATCAAGTTGACTTCTTGATGTTGGTTTTATTTCGTGATCATTTTGATATGCGCCTCTTCCGTCGATAGCGTGGAACATATCATCAGATTCTGGTGCATACACAACACCAACGACTGGTTCTCGATCTTTCAACAGTGCAATTGAGATCGAGTAGTTTGGGTTTCCGTGAGCGAAGTTTCCAGTCCCATCAAGCGGATCAATGATCCATGCATATCCATCCGTAGGAGCAGTTTGATTGTTTTCCTCAGACTGCACAACGTGATCAGGAAATTCACTATTGATTGCCGTTTCGATGATGTCATTCGCTTGATAGTCTGCCTCGGTAACAATATCTGATTTGTCAGTCTTGTATTGGACATCTTCAACTTGTCCATGAAGTTCTTGAAGCGGCTCACCAGCAGACCGAGCAGCTTCTTTAGCGACACGTGAAGCACGCTCTTTGAAATCAGACGATCCGACGTCACCCTCAAGTGCTGATTTGGGACCGTCGTTGTCAACGGTTCGAAGTCCCCAGTCAAGTTTGTCGACCATCGCAGTAATAAATGCATCATCATACGGTGTACGGACGGTCTGAACCGGCTGATCTGCACCAGAGATATGAACAACAGTGTTTGATTCGAGTCGTTCAAACTGTCGCCCGCCGTCAATATCTATATCAAAATCACTATCCAGAACAATATCAATCTCTGAATCTTGACTGACGACTATTGGGTCAACTGCCGCGCTGATTGTCTCATGTGGAATTATTTGTAGCGTTCGGTTGTTTTGTGGATAATGAACTGGACCGCCATTCGAGTATGCTCGTCCGGTGCTCCCGGTTGGGGTCGAGACAATCAGCCCACTGCCAAAGTATTCACCAACGTATTCCTCATCGACAAATACGTGCAGTGATCCGACCTTTGTTCCATAGCGGTCTTCTGGCGGGTGCTTTTGTAAGAACATTTCATTGATACCTGTCGTATTGATATCCCCGGCAGTGACCTCATACTGCTGTCGCGCGTTGATAGAGCCTCGTCCACGATAGACAGCAGTCAATGCATCTTCCACATCGAGTGGCTCAACACGGGCTAAAAATGCTAATGTCCCAGAATTGATCCCCATCAGTGGAATCTGGAATGGAGCAAATGAACGAGCGGCTTCTAGAAACGTTCCATCACCGCCAATAGAAACTCCAAGCGTTGTTTTCTCTCGCTCAATGTGCTCGTTAGTTATGTCCGCGCCAACATCAAGAACTGTCAATCCAATATCATTAGATTTAGCCCATGATTCGACCATATTGATTATCTTGGTGCTTTCTGGTGCTGCTAGTCCAACAATCTCATCAAGAGTAGCAAGGCGTCTCCCATGCATACAAATAATATATATTTATACCCCATTAACTTCATTGGATATCTCTCATAAATGTTTTTTCACTGATATTTACTTCGTCAAATTCGAGCGAGGAGTCCCGTGTTGCCGCCATCATTAATTCACTGATTATGCAACTCAATCAACACTGCATTAGTCATATATATTATAAAAGTACTACAGGATTGGATTACCGGCGGTTGAAAGAGCAAACGCAAGTGTCTATTTCAGCCGAATCTAGTATAGTGATTGTGCATCCTATATTCTAGGTGGTGCGCTATCCGGTGCCGTTTATCTTCATAGACTTGTGAAATATGTACATTTTTATGTACTATCGCGTATGATACGAAAACAACATACTATGATTGCCAGCGAGATCCTACGGGGACTGACACATGTTCTGAAACTACACTACATAGCACATGTGTGGTCAATATCCTGCCAACAGCCACTCGAGCGGTCACAGGCGAATATCCACTATTCACCCCGTCGATGGGGGACATCACAATGACTCAAGAAATCGTCATCATCGGCGCTGGAATCGGTGGAACAGTGACCGCGAACCAGCTTCAAACAGAACTCCACCGTGAGATAGCCGCCGGAGACGTACGCATCCGGATTATCTCTGATACGCCGGAATACGTGCATAAATCGATTTGGTTCTAATCCCGTGGGGGGAAGCCGAGCCCGAGGATGCGACCCGACCGCTGGCTGATCCCATTGATTGTCGGGTCGATATCATTTACGATCATGTTACCGGTATTAACACGGCTAGTAAGTCGCTGTCACTGAGTAATAGTGTCTCAATTCCGTACGACTATCTTGTTATCGCCACGGTGCGAGCCCAGATATCGAGGCGACACCGGGATTCGGCGCGGACGGCAATGGTCATCATTTCTATGACCCTGATGCCGCCATGTCTCTCCGCGATGAACTGTCAACGTTTGAGTCAGGTCGGCTCGTGCTCTCGGTCGTTGGAATGCCACACGTCTGTCCAGCTGTCCCAATCGAATTCACGACGATGACTGACGCCCGCTTCCGGGAGCTCGACAATGGTGAAGATGTTGAGATCATTTATACGTATCCGATCCCACAGCTACATAGTGTTGATGCCGTCGACGAATGGATCGGACCGTGGTTTGCTGACCGAAATATTACAACCCACATCGACTTTAATTTTGCATCAGTTAATGCCGATGCCAAGGTGATCCACACTGAGGATGGCAAGCGATTATCCTACGATCTGCTAGTCGGGGTCCCGGAATTCAAGCCGAGCCCGCTCATCGCGGAATCTGGTCTCGGGGAGACGTGGATGGAGGTTGACAAACACACGTTTGAATCCGACCATGCTGATGATGTCTTTGGCGCCGGCGATGTGACGAACATCCCGACGAGTAAGGCTGGCAGTGTTGCCCATTATACAGCCGGTACGATTGTCGACCGTGTAGCTGCACTAGCTCGGGCAAATACTCCCCAGACAATTTTCAATGGCGATTCGATCTGTTTCATTCAGGCGGGCACTGATACCGGCTCACACATGAGTTTCCAGTATGATGCCGAACCGGTGATTCGCGACGAAACTGAATTTGTTCACTGGGCGAAACTGACCTAAATGAGAGTTACTGGCTCACAGCGCGAGGACTTGCGTGATACCATGAGTCAACAACTTGATCCGAACGACGAAGCAGTACAGGACGCAGTTGAAACGGTGATAACCCTCCAGGAGAGCGGAACGTTAGACGATCTCGCAGCTGCGGCAAATGTCGTTTCGCTTGTATCCGAGGCTGTCGATGAGGATATGGTTCAATCGACAACACGAGCCCTCGTCCATGCCGGCGAGCTACTCGACAGCGCGGCTGGTGACCTGAGGCAGTCCGAAATCTCGAGTTGCTTACCGCCGCAGTTAGTGACACGTCTGAGCCACCGGACCCAGTAGGACCGATTGGGGCAACGCGGAAGCTCACCGATCCGAAGGTCAAAGGCGGACTTGGGTTTCTGCTGACGTTACTCGAAGAGCTCGACGACCAAATTGATACACGAGCCCACCAGCACGATGTCGACACCGAAATTGACAAACAACGCACCTAATCGAATACAAAAGGGCTCATCTTGAATCACCGGTCCGTTTTCGTATGTAACTAGTTGCGAATATCTGATTGTAGTGTTTTTCAGGCTACTTACTTGTAAAACCGATATACTGATGCAACGTGTGGCGGTCGGTTGAGCATCCAAATCGTAACTGGAATCCCAACAACTGTGATTGAAACAGATGATGCTATGTTTGCCCACAGCAAGCTCAATCACCAGCCGATGAAAGCAAAATAAATCGATATGAGCAGTTTCAGAAGGCGTCCACTACATAGATCCAGCGATGACGCCACCGTCCACATCCCAGATTGCACCAGTTACCCAACTCGATTCCTCAGAAAGCAGGAAGTCAATCACTGCGGCTACTTCTCCCGACTCGCCAACCCGACCGATTGGGTGCATATCATTGAATGCTTGCAAATTCTCATGTATGTCTTCCGGGTCCATGAACTCGCTATATATCGGAGTCTCCACCACAGCTGGAGAGACTGCGTTAACCCGCACACCGTGTTCTCCTAATTCAACCGCGAGATTCTGTGTGAGCGCGTGTAGACCGGCTTTTGACATGGAGTAAGCCGACGACGGCGTTGCATCTACGGCCTGTTGTGCCCACATAGAACCGACATTGACAATGGATCCTTCACCGTTCTTTTTCATTCCACGGGCCACAGCTGCGTAATGAAGAAAAACGCCTTATTCAATTCGCTGTATTTGTCATAGTCGGACTCTGTGTGCTCCAAGAACGGCTTCGGTTCAAACGACCCTGCAGAATTAATCAAATACTGTATCGAACTATCTGACTGCTCAACTGCTTCGACAAACGCATCAACATCGTCGTCCTCAGAGAGATCAATCACCGAGTACTCGCCTGTCCCATCGCCCGGAAGAGTTGCAACTGCGTCTTGCAGCTTCGCTTCCGTCCGACCGACAAGATGGACATTGATACCTCGCTCAGATAGCTCCTCTGCGGTGGCTAGCCCGATACCGCTTGACCCACCGAGAATTAGCGCCTCGCTCTTTGCTGAGATATGTGGAGTCATATCTCTTCGATATAAAATATCGAGTATTAAAGTCATGCTCATATGGATTGTATCCAAATACGCGTCGGGAACGAAATCAACAGAGAGATATATAATTCGTCATAGGTGTCGCTCAATTTCGTTAAGCAGTTGATACATTGTCGGGCACACCATGATCAAAACCTGCTGAGCAAGACAGAATGGATATTTTGAGTCGATAACCGACACAGGCGTAAATATTATGTTACAGCAGTTCGACTCCATCTGAAATGTTAATCGACGCTGTGGTTCGAGTGATTCTCAGAGTTGGATCTGAAGTAGTTGTAAGATAACAAACCATTATAAAGGGCATATTCAGCGAACAAGGGTCACATAGAAATCGAGTGCCGCCTCCCGGATTTGAACCAGGGACAGCTCGATCTTCAGTCGAGTGCTCTCCCAAGCTGAGCTAAGGCGGCGCACTTGAGAAGATGATGACTGCATGAAAAAAGGTTTCGAATCAAAAAATCGCTAGACTGCGGCGGCATGAACGAGCAAGGCTATGATGACAACCGAATGATCAATTATAGTATCAATGTATATACACCAGATCGGTTGTACTCTAAGTTGCAAGCTGAATGGCGTGATCCTGATCTTGATACCCAACAGATGTTGTAATTGATTCGTGTAACTGGCAGCCGATGCGACAGCAATTGTCAGTGCAAAAATAAATGTATGTGGTTAATATGTAGTGTCTGAACGAAACTCACGAATAGTCGATAACGTGGGAATACCCTCCTGGGCGCCAGTATATTGAGTTGATATTGATCCGGCGATAATCGCTACATTAATCGCCTCTAATAGTGACTTTTCCACAGGAAGTCGAGCAGCAAGGTAGCCACTAAGAACATCACCTGCACCTGTTGTATCGACTGTATCGACTGTGGGAGGTGTGATAGAAAGTTGCACTGAATCCGGTGGCTTTGCTCCCGTCTGATTCTCATTTTCTGTATTTGTCATGATATGTATATGATCAGGGATATCAGAATCATCGGGGACAATTTGAGAGACATCTAAGTCTGTAGAATTCGGTATCTCGACAGTAGCATCATCACCGCCTGCTTTGCGAATGATGACGCCTGCATACTCAATGAGCGCTGAATTGAGTGCTGCGTATTCGGTCTCATTTGGTGTCACATAGTCAATCGCATTCGATTTAAGTAGTTGATCAGCGTCACCGGCAGGAGCCGGGTCAAAAAAGACAATCGGCGGGTCGTCACTCACCGTGAGTCGGTCAAGTAAGTGAGTGACTGGCTCAGGTGGAATCTCGTTTTGAATCAAAAGACAATCACCAGCGATAATCCTCTCAAAGTGAGCGTTGATATAATCGATATCAATTGCTCTATTGGCACCGGGACGAACGACAATTCGATTGTCACTTTCAGGGTCAATAAAAATATCTGCGGTTCCAGTCGGCATTGGTGTCAACTGTACATTACTGATATTGACGCCAGATTCACTGAGATGGTCACAGACATCTGTACCCTCACTATCAGATCCAACGGCACCGAGCAGTGTCGCGTCAGCCCCTGCATTTGTTGCAGCTATAGCTTGATTCGCTCCTTTACCGCCGTATTGTACCGTATCTGGCGATGTTGGGATTGACGACGGGAGTGATCCAACATCATGTATAACTGTTTCACCACAATCTGGAAACCATGCGTGTGTGGATGTGAGATCTTCAAGCACATCAGATGAGATATGATGGATGCGGTCAACATTGATGCTACCAAGGCTGATTATTTTAGGCATAAATGAACAGAGGCTATTGTGATATGATACATAATGGATCACATATTAGTAATATATACCTAGCGTTAGTGAGATTACTCCCGCGTGATAATATGGCTTGGTGTTCGTCTGAGAGCGGTGACTCAGACCGAAGGGATAGAAAAATTGTATTCATACCCGACATCAACTCCCCGTACGTCACAAATTGAGCGGACACATCAAACGTTATTTTTTATCTAATCCAGCATCGAGAAACCGCTCAGGATTCGGGAAAAATGTGGTTGAGTCGTCATGTGAGAGTGTCACAATGTGTGTTCCATCAAGATAGCTAAGATGTGAAAACATTCGATCGTGATTCGTTGCAACTCTCACCAGTGATTTAGCATGACCAGATGGGTACGCGCCAGCAATAAACAACGACTGCGGTGCGGATATTTCCTCAGTGCAAATACATTCGGTGACAATGAATACTGTTCCCTCAACTGCTCGTTGATATACAAGCGTCTCATTCACGGTAAAGGGTGGTTCGATAAACCCGAGTGCTTCTTGTGCGTTGCGCGGGACGGTATATCTGAGTCCCCATGTCGGCACAGATGAACCCTCAGGTGGGGTAATGATGACAGACTCAGATATATCAATAATATTATCTATATCACCACCATCAGATCCACGAGGTGCTGTCTCAGCAGCAATCACAAGAGCAGTATGGTGTCCGTCTGTTTCGCGATCATCAATCATACGGTAAGTATCCTTGATCGTTGCTTTCCATCCATCGCGAACAGCATCAGAAGCAGCAGCAATATGTGTCGGGTCACTGTTCGTGTTGTGCTTACGAGATTGCTCACCGGGAATACCAGAGTCTGGACCAATCCGCATTATACAAGTGTATGATAGCCCATCAGCCTGAATGTTCCCCCAATTTTGACTGGGCTTTCATGAGAGTTAAGATATGGTACCACTAAACGTGATAGACGTCAGATTGACGCTGAGATTGGTATTGGTTCAATTGATTCGTTGAAATGACGTATTTATGAATATCTTGTGCTGGATAAGTCGATTAAATATGAACATCAAGTCCAATTTCAAAATAAAGTGACGTCGCAAGGACAAGGAGACTTGTCGCAAAGATCTTCCAGTCTCGACTGATTCGTTCACCAAACGACAGCCGGTTATCACGTAACGGTGGGATTGTTTGAATTCGCTGTTCAAATCCATACTCAGCGTTAGTATCAACCGAAAACTGTCCAAGTGATACCTGTGGGCGTGTCCCGCTTGATGACTCCGTGGCACCGGCTGAGCGAGTATTAGTTGCACGACGACGAATACGCTCTGGCTGAATTCCAATACTCCCAATGCCAAAAAGAACGATACCAACCGCAAATAATGCGTTTTTTACTGCGATGAGATTCGCCCAGATAATAAGCGCAGTAACACCGCTCGTGATGACAGTCACTGTCGAAGTAAATAACACCCAAAGTAAAAAATCAGTCAGTTGTAATGTCAGTTTAGATATCTGTGTCATTATTGATCGTATGAGTGATCAGTCTGATCGACAGACGAATGTGTTCCAGCGTCAGGGTCATCAAGACGTCGGTCAAATATCGTTGAGACATCATCATGTTCAGATTTATGACAGTGACAATAGCTTCGTTGTGTCATCGCTGTCGGAGAAGATGATGAGTCGCGAGTGTCACCAGTGTTGACAGCCTGTAGTGTCGGCTCTTCGCGGTCACAGATACTGCCAAAGGTATCTCGAAGTGACTCACGTGCCTTCTCGGGATAGCCTGATTTAATATGCTCAACAGCTGATCCAATAGAATCAGCGACTATTGGTGGGCACTCATCTAAGTCACCAAAGAGGTCTACAACGGCTGAATCGATGTCATCGTGTGCTGAGAATAATCCGAGCCGCCGAGCAATCTGCCCACGAACACCAGGGTCTACCCGGGAGCGCTCTCGAACAACTTCGCGAAAGCGCTCAATACGCTCCCATGTTGTTGTATCAAGATGTTCAAGTTCACTTGGGCGGAGTTTTGCTGGACATCGTGTCGCGAACTGACATCCTGTCGGAGGATCACGAGGACTTGGCGGTGTCCCCGGAAGTGTGATACGCGTAGTCGTGTCCTGTGGGTCTGGATTTGGAATTGCGGAAAGTAGTGCCCGTGTATATGGATTCTGTGGGCTTTGATACAACTGCTCTGTCTCACCAATCTCCATTATTTTGCCAAGATACAATACTGCAACTCGATCACAAATATGTCTGACTACTGAAAGATCGTGAGCAATGAAGAGATACGTCAATCCGAATTTCGTTTGGAGGTCGTCAAGAAGGGAAATGATCTTCGCTTGAACACTCACGTCAAGCGCACTCACTGGCTCATCGAGTACGAGAAATTCCGGCTCAAGTGCGAGTGCACGTGCAATACCGACACGTTGACGTTGACCACCTGAGAACTGATGTGGATATCTGACGTAATGTTCCGGTTGAAGTCCAACATCAGCAAGTAGCGTTTGAACACGATCACGGCGTTTTTGTTTTGTTCCCCATCCGTGTGCATCAAGTGGTTCACGAATGATCTCACCAACGGTCATACGATCGTTAAGACTTGACTCAGGATCCTGAAATACGATCTGCGCACGCTGGCGCCACTCAGTGAGTGAATCGCTATCTAAAGTCGTGACATCAGTGCCGTCAAATGTAATTTCTCCTGCGGTTGCCGCTTCTAACCGGACAAGTGTACGCCCTAGCGTTGTTTTTCCAGAACCGGATTCACCAACCAATCCAAGTGTCTCACCACGCTCAATTTGAAAACTAACTCCATCAACTGCCTTTACCGGCGGATCCGCGAATGCACCATCACCACCATAGTATGTCTTTAAATCTCTGACAGTCACAAGCGGATCTGTATCCATATTGGAGACTGACTGTGGAGACCGTATTGACTCATCAGGATCAGAACGTGAATCAGCTGGTTTACTCATGATAATCACCTCCATCGACATCTGTCTGTGCACGACGGCGATGTTCCGCCACACGTGCTGATTCTTCCTTTTGCTCCGGATAAAGAAGACAAGCTGCGGTATGAGCTGAGTCATCATCAACGCTGACATGTTGTGGCGGCACAGCTTCACACTCATCGAAGGCTTTCGGACACCGCGGCGCAAATCGACACTCAGTCGCAGGCGCATGTGGCGTTGGAACATCACCGTCGATTGTCCGCAGTCCGTCATCACCGGACCGTCGTCCAGGAATCGCCTCCAGTAGACCACGTGTATATGGATGCTGTGGGGACTGAAACAGTCGCTCAACAGGAGCCCGTTCAACAATCTCACCTGCATAAACAACGTTGACGCGGTCTGCAATTTGTGCAATCACACCCATATCGTGAGTAATAAACAGAATTGAGAGATCACGCTCCTGCTGTATATTGGTGAAAAGATCGAGAATCTGTGCTTGGATAGTTACATCAAGGGCTGTTGTTGGTTCATCACAAATGAGAAATTCCGGGTCACAGGCAAGCATCATCGCAATAACTGCTCGCTGTCGCATTCCCCCAGAGAACTCATGTGGATACTCCGATAGTCGGCGAGCAGGATCTGGGATTGCAACAGCTTCGAGTAGTTCAATCGCTCGTTCCCGAGCCTCCTCGCCGCGGATACTCTGGTTCACGGAAAGTGCCTCCCGGATCTGGTTGCCGATTGTATAGACCGGATTGAGCGATTGTTGAGGGTCTTGGAATACCATTCCAATACCATTACCACGGATTGCTCGATATTGATCATCGTCACAGTTGGTGAGCTCTGTGTCGTTGAATCTGATAGACGATGTGGGGAGTATCTCACCCGGTGCATCAATCAGACCCATAATTGAGCGGGCGGTCACGCTTTTTCCAGACCCAGATTCACCGACGATACCAACCGTTTCGCCGCGGTGAACATCAAAATCAATACTGTCGACGGCATGAATCGTTTCATGATCGGTGCGAAACACTGTCGTGAGATCACGGACAGAGAGCACCACATCATCATTAGGTTGACCCAGTGGGGATGCATCTCGTTGGCTATCCGTGACCGAACTCGCGTTAGAGCCGGGAGCTGATGATTCCATCAAGCACCACCTCCAGTCGCTCCTTCGGTACGATCGCTGCCATCGCTCTCTGGGTCAATTGCATCTCGAAGTCCATCACCAAATGCGTTCAATCCAGTCACAAGGAGAACGATCATTAATCCGGGGAGTAATGAAATATGCCAGGACGAACTGGAGACATAGCTTTGTCCAAGTGAAACCGCCCGTCCCCATGCTGGTGTTGGTGGTGTGATTCCAAGACCATTGCCAAGAAAGGACAAAGCAGCAAGTCCAATAATGATTCCCCCAGTTGAGAGTGAAGCATACACTAAGAGATATCCAGTGACATATGGAAGCATATGTTTTCGCATAATTGTCCGTGGAGCCTGTCCGAAACTGCGGGCGGCATCAACCCATGATTCGCGAGCAACTTGTAGTGCCGGTCCACGAACAGCCCGCCAGAGAAACGGCCACCCAGTAAATGCAAAGATCAGCGCGAGAAGGAAGCCACCATCTAATACTGTTGCAAGCCAGTGATCAGCAAAGACAGCACTGATCATGATTAATAGAAGCAATTGTGGGATGGAGACAACACCATCAGCTGTTGTTAGGATACCAAGGTCAATTCGCCCACCATAGAATGCAGACATCATCGCAAGCGTGGCAGCAATGAGACTACTTAATCCGATTGCAAGACCAGCAACGATGAGTGTGATCCGTGCCCCACCCATCATAAATGTAAATAAATCCCGACCGTTCGGGAGAGTGCCGAACGGGTGAAATCGATTGAATTCATCATAGCTCATTGGACCTACATTTTGTTCACTCGATCCCTTTGATTTAGAGTCAAAATTGGCATCGCCAGCCGTAATTGTCTCAACACTCTGGCTGTCAGCATTGAAATACGTAACCTCATGACTATACGGTGAAATAATATTTTGCTCAACAGTGGTTGGTCCGAGTGCGGGTCCGAACAGTGCCATTGTAATGAATAAGGCAATAATGATAATCCCAAATTGTCCCCAGCGGTGCTCAGAAAGGCGATCAACGATATCATCAGTCGGCGTCCATGCAGCCTGTCGATAGTGATCTCGGAAGATTGTCCATCCTCGGAAAATCCAATAAAAAACAAACAACGAGTATCCAACAATCAATACTGCACGAATTGCCCATGCGAAAGCCGGTTCAACGCCAAGTATCGGACCAGTCCACGGTCCGTTAGGACCCATGAGATGACCCTGATTTGGGATTGTTTCGCGACTCAAAAGGGTTGGAATGCCCTCAGCGGCATCACGAGCGGTTGTAATCGCATTTGAAGCCGCTGTCTGTATGTCAACGACGGTAGTTGCAAGCTGTGGGTTGATGATGCCGACAGCAATATCAATAAACGCCGTCAGACCGATGACAATGCCATCGAGAATCGTCAGTAGTCCACTTAGAAAGGCACCGAACTCAACTGCAAGAAGTCCAATCGCGACAAGTGCCCATCTAGCTGCCGGCGTTGGTTCGGCGGTGATGCGAGCGCGAACTGATTGTCCATCGCGCTGAAACGGATCGTCAGTGGTCGTCTCAACGGTTGAAGTTGTGTGAGAGCGTGCGCACATGTGAATCGATTGTGATGTGGAACGGGCGCTGAGTTGAATTTAGGACACCTAAGACTCGAAGTGAATCACCGGATAGCATAGCAAATCCATGCGGCGTGATACTGTTAGGAGTGTCAGCAGTATCAACAGGGAAGTATTCGGGGTCATTCATTATTCGGTATCTTCGAGTGTGATTCTCGGATCGACAACTGTGTAGAGAAGATCCTGTACAATATTGAATAGTATTTGAATGATGATAAAGACAAAGATGAGTGTCATCACGACAGGAATATCTGGACCGAGGATCGCCCGGAAAAACAGGTTACCAAGCCCATTAATACTGAATACCTGCTCGACTAACACTGATCCGCCGATGAGCAAATAAAACTCACCCATAATCACTGGGAGTAGTGGCACAATTGCGTTACGGCCAACATGTTTGATAATTATTCGCCGTGCTGAGAGTCCTTTTGCTTTTGCCGTTTCGATATATTTCGAATTAAGACTCTCAAGTACCGCTGTCCGGCCAATCCGAATTTCATTCCCCATCGACGCTGACCCCAACACAAGGGCTGCAGGCAGAATCCACTTGAATGCAATAATGAAATTTTCAACATTCGGAACAGGGATGACAATTAATCCAATGAGTGGTACTGCTCCGAAAGGGTCAATGACAGTAAAGAGCTGTCGCACCGCGGCTGGTGTCCCAATGACATCGGTGTTCACGCCAAATGCGCGATACCACGAAAGAACACCACCAGCCGAGAGACTTCCAGCAATCATCACTGCAAGCCAAAAATTAGGCATCGCTCGCCAGATGATACCGCCACCAGAGGCGAAGTAATCGCCCCATGTGTTCGCTTTGAGCCCAGCATATAGTCCAACTGGTATACCAATTAATAATGCAATGACAACTGACCACCACCCGAGCCACAGCGTAGGCGCCATCCGCCCGAGGATAACGGTTTGAACGGATGCACCGCGCTGGATAATCCATGACTGACCAAATTGGAAGGTAACAAGATTGCGTAATACCATCCCGTATTGTTCCCATAGCGGAATTGGTGTCCCGTTAGGACGGATGATCCCCAGAGAAATTCGAAGTTGACGAGCAGCCTCAGGGTTTGCATCTCGACCAAGGATCGATAATACTGGATCGATCGGACCTTTATACATAATCAAAAACGACATTGTCAGTCCAAAGAGGAGGACTGGAATGGCTAATGTAAGTCGTTTCAGTAAGTAGATAGACCGGTTCATTTGAATGGTCGATGTGACATCAATATGATCAATTTCATCTGAAGACGTCTCAGGAATGTCGTAGTATTATTATCAGTATCAGTGATGTTCAGATACTATCGGAATATATCGTGTTATTTTTGCTCTGTATTATCTATTATCCCTGCCAATGTGAATTATACGCTGAGGATCCACCGGGGTATACTTGTGGTGGCGTAAGGTGATATGCAGGAACGCCACGACCTTTGAATACATCATTGACGAACTGCTCACGATTGGTTACGTACGCCATCGCCTGTCGAACTGCTTTCGGGACTTTCTCCATATGGAATCCAACGTAATATGTATTAATTGTTGGAGTACGAGCCATATTAACCATCTTGTCGTTCTCAAGCGGACCGTACGTGCCAAATTCTTGTGGTCCCTCACTTGATTCTATTGACACTTTCTCAGGGTCGTACTTCGAAGTCGGAATACCCGCAACATCGGCATTTTCATTCAAGAAGTAATTGTATGATGCGGTCGTATCAGTGATTATTGCACTATCGATACCCTCAATAGCTGCTTGTTGTCCATGATATTCGTCAAACCGATCAACAGTGAATGAGCCACCGTTGCCAGAGTTCCACTCAATAAATCTGAAGGGACCGGTTCCGATTGGGTTTGAGGTAGAAAACTCAGTTTGTGACATGTCGCCCTCATACCCTTCAATGTCACCAACAATTCCCTCAGGAATGACTGAGAAAGCCGAATACGCAAGCACCTCAAGTGTATAACTGAATGATTGCTGAAGTGTAATTTGGAATGAGTACTCACCAGTTGCTTCGACTCCTGTTGAGTCAGGGATAACATTCCCATCTGCGTCAGTCTCTCGCTCAATGTTTAACACGCTATTTGGAAAGTACGTATTTGTCGAATTATTTGACTCGACGAGTCGACGAATTGAGTACACCACATCATCGGCAGTTACCTCTCCATAATCACCATGGAATTGAATTCCCTCTTTCAACGTGAATTCATACTGCGTGAGATCATCATTGACCTCATAGTCGCTGATAAGAAGTGGCTCAACCTCTGTGCTTCCATTTGGATAATTCATCGGTGCATCAAACATATTCATGATCTTTGCTCCAGAGGCAGTATTTCCTGATGCAATTGGGTCAAGCGCGCTAAATGTCGCTGATGTCCCACTCAGTCTATCCTGCCCCGCAACGTCACCGACTGAAACATTCGTTTTTGACCGTGAGCCACCCATACCGCCAGGTGGATTATATGAAACACGATCATACCAAAACTGCTCAGAGAGACCATGATAGATTGGGAGTAATGCCGCAGACTCCCATAATCCAGCTTCGATGTTCCCAACAGCATCATTTCGAGTCTGAACAGCACTTTCATCTAATCCAGGGTTATTTTGAATTCGATTGAACTGCGAAGTAAGGTACTCTTTAACAGATGTATTGGTATTTGCGTCTTCTGACCAGAATAATCGCGCACCATTTGGGGTATACCCATCCGCATCATAAATCGTGTTTTCGGGGTCAACCAGTTGGAGGAAGTTCTGTGGAGCAGGATAGTCAGCAATCCAGCCAAGTGTAAATGCCTCATGATCTCCTTTTTCAGTCGATTCAAGAAGGGCGCCGAAGTCTGCCTCGCTGATGCTCATATCGATATATGCAGACTCAAGGCGAGCGCGAACTGTGTTGGCGATTTCCTTCCATGTTGGGCTGGTATATTGTGTCCAACTGAGTTCATATCGGTTATCTGGACCAAATCCAGCTTCTTCCATTACCGATCGTGCGCTTTGGACATCAGTCTCACCAGGCGAATACGGGTATGATGACGGTCGAGAAAATTCCGTAGAAGTCGGACCACCGTTGTCGTCGGGTGTTTGTGTTTCAGTTCCCTCATCACCGCCCTGTGAACATCCGGCAACACCAACGGTTGCCGCGACGGCACCAGTCGCACGTAAGAACCGACGTCGATTCACCTCAGAGTCATCAACCATTTGTTACCGAATAACGTATTAATCGGCTTAAGCGTGCTGACCGGATGCAAAAAGAGATATTTCAAAATCAATGCCCAGAGATTAACTGTAATCATTTCATCAAGTGATAACGCATCACTCATGAGTTTGAAACTATGAGCCGTTATGACTATCGCCCTGGGTACTTGCTTCGCGTTTGATTATTTCCCTATCAGATTGTGACGGTGGCACGTGATTTTCACGCTCATGATCGCTTCGTTCAGTCCAATGACAAGCAACAGTATGATTATCATCGCCGTCTACAGTGTGATTTTCGGGGTTCTGATTGACGCATTGTCCATCGATGAACTCTGGGCAGCGTGTGTGGAAACGACAACCGCTCGGTGGATTGGTGACACTCGGTGGGGTGCCTGCAAGCGATTCACGCTCATGATCCTCATCACGAATACTCGGAATTGCACGCAAGAGCACCTTAGTGTATGGGTGTTGTGGATTATTGAAAATGTCATCTGCGTGTCCTCGTTCGACGATTTCACCGGCATACATGACTGCAATCCGATCACAGACGTGTCGAACGACATTGAGGTCGTGTGATATAAATACATACGAGAGGTCGTACGTATCCTGAAGTTCATCAATGAGATTCAAAATTTGTGCCTGGAGAGTTACATCAAGTGCAGAAACAGGCTCATCAAAAACGATAAGATCAGGCTCTGTAATGAGCGCGCGGCAGAGTCCGACACGCTGACGTTGACCACCGCTCAGTTGATGCGGATAGACATCAATATCTGAATGTGAGAGTCCAACCTCCTCAAATAGCTCTATAACCCTGTTCCATTTTGCTTCACCATCAGCGATGTCATGTACCTCAAGTGGTTTGGCGACACTTTCGCCAACCGTTTTTCGTGGATTTAGTGCCGAAAGTGGGTCCTGAAAGACATACTGCATTCGACGACGAATAGGTCGAAGGTCGCTTCCGGAAAGTGTCTCGATATGGTCATAATCAAAGATGACACTGCCATCAGTTGGTTCATACAGCCGAGTCAACGTTCGACCGAGTGTGCTCTTACCACACCCAGATTCGCCGACGATCCCAACAGTTTCACCCTCATGAACAGTCAAGTCGATACCATCAACAGCTTTCGCGTGCTGTTGTTCACCAAAGAACCGTTCAAAAAACCCAGTTTCGGTTGGGAAGTACTTCTTGAGCCCGGCAACACGCATGATTTCTCGACGGTAACGATTATCAGATGTCGTTGTAGTGTCTGTATCTTGCTGAGTGACCGTTTCGTTCCTTTTGGGAGATCCTGGTCCTGTATCTGAGAGTCCTGAATTCATTCACTTACCTCAATCTCTTGTGCTTGTTGCGGTTTGCCCGATGCATCCCCTGGACGGTCATTTGTGAAATCATGACAGCGTATAATATGGTCATCGGTGACACTATGCGTTGGAAGCGGTTTGCTACATGCATCAAACGCAATCGGACAACGGTCGCGGAATGGACATCCATCAGGACGGTTCCTAGGATCAGGCGCAGACCCAGGGGTTGTCCGCAATTCGCCATCGTTTGATTGCGCACTATATTCAGGGATACTCTGCAGCAATCCTTCAGTATACGGATGTGATGGACTTGTAAATATACTGTCAGTCAGACCTTGCTCCATCACGGACCCAGAGTACATGACCGTGACACGGTCACATGTTTCAGCAACAACACCAAGATCGTGTGTGATGAGCAGAACAGAAACGTCAAAATCATCACAGAGACTGCGCAACTCAGCAAGGATATCGGCTTCAACTGTCACATCTAGTGCTGTTGTTGGTTCATCCGCGATGATAACTGAAGGGTCGCCAGCAAGCGCCTGTGCGATCATTACGCGCTGTCGCTGACCACCACTCAGCTGATGCGGATATTCACTTGCTCGCGTGCTAGCATCAGGAATACCAACTATTTCAAGTAGCTCAACAGCACGCTTCCATGATTCTGACGTTTCATCTGTCCCAGTGATGTATTTTCGTCTTAGTTCACTCAAAGTCCCGGTTGACTCTCCAACATCAGTATGATGTCTAACCACCTCGGCGATCTGCTCCCCAACGGTCATAACTGGATTTAGTGCTGATAATGAGTCTTGAAAAATCATTCCAATCTCAGCACCACGAGTCGATCGCATGTCTTTTTCAGATTGCGCAAGTAGGTCCGTGGAGTCAAACGTGAGTTCATCAGCGTTCACTCGCGCATCATCAAGTAATCGAAGGATGGCTCGCGCAGTAACACTTTTTCCGGAGCCAGATTCACCGACGAGACCATGAACTTCCCCTTGGCGGAGAGTGAGATCAACACTCTCGACAGCTTGAATATCCGGTCCGTCATCAACAGGAAACGTGACCGCAAGATCGCGCATCTCAAGCAGTGGGTCAGAGCCTGTCACGGTGACCCACCTCCCTGACGAACATCAAATGTATCACGCAAAGCATCCCCAAAGAGATTGATCCCAAGGACGGTGATGACAATTGCAATGCCAGGAATAATTGAGATCCACCATGCCTGCCCAATCAACCCTCTTCCTTGTCCAAGAAGAGCTCCCCAAGTTGGGGTAGTCGGCTTCACACCGATCCCGAGGAACGACAGCGTGCTCTCGGCAAGCATCGCACGAGCAACTAGTACAGTGAATTGAACGATAAGCGGCGCAACAGCGTTTGGAAGCACCTCGTCGATCATGATATGTAGGTCATCGACTCCAATATTTTTGGCTGCCATAACGAATTCCTCTTCACGAATAGATAGTACTTCTCCACGGATGATGCGAGCGAAATCATCAATATAGGCGAATGCAACTGCAATGATTACGTTCCAAACGCCTTGTCCAAAGATTGCAACGAGCATGATAGCAACAAGCAACCATGGAAACGCCCAGAGGACATCGATGAATCGCATCAATATGTCATCAACCAGTCCTCCGTAATACCCTGCGACAAGACCGAGCGTCACCCCGATGATGGCTGCAATAGAAACAGCCCCAAGGCTGACACCAAGACTGATCCGAGCACCAAACATGATCCGAGAGAGAAGGTCGCGACCGAACGAATCAGTTCCAAATGGATGTGCGCTCGTGAGCGATGGTGATTGCATGATTGCGTACTCCTGAGCCATTGGGTCAAATGGTGCGAGCTCAGGTGCGAAAACTGCTGCAAGAATAAATCCAATAACGGTTATTAATCCAAATAACGCCTTACGATCGGATGAAATCGTCTCGCGAAGTCGGTCGAACCGAATGTTGAGGAAAGTATCCTTACCATCACGGCTGTAATTATCATGATCGGCTCCCATCAGGCATCACTCCCATATCGAATCTTCGGATTAATTGACATGTATAGCAAGTCGATGAATAAATTCATAAATACAAATATAATTGAAATAACAATAACTGATCCTTGCACAAGCGGGAAGTCTTGACGCTCAATCGAGCGAATAAGTAAGCGACCGAAGCCCTGGATTCCAAAGACAATTTCAACGGCCACAATACCGGCGAGAAGAAGTGCAAAAAGAATCCCTGCGATGGTCACAACCGGGAGAAGCGCATTTTGGAGCCCGTGTTTTAGTAAGATCAATCGTGGTGACAGTCCCTTAGCCCGAGCAGTCTGCATATAATCCTCACTTAACACTTCAAGCATTGATGAGCGAGTCATTCGGGTTAGGATACCGGCATATGGAAGTCCAACGGCAAGACCAGGGAGAATGATATGACTGAGCCATGGTAATATTCCGTCACTAATTGATGAATATCCATACGATGGAATCGCTGGAACGGCGGTACCGACTGTGAGCAAAAGCACTATTCCAATCCAAAATGATGGCATACTGATACCGAGAAATGCGATTCCCGTCGCCGCATGATCTTGCCACTGACTACGACGAGTTGCACTGATGATACCGGCTGGGATCGAAACAAGAAGCGCGATTGTGATACCGATAAGACCGATACTTAGTGTTGGTTCAGCCGCACCGAAGATGCGCGAAAGTACAGCCTCACCCGTATATATCGACGTGCCGAAATCAGCTGTCAGCAAATCACCCATCCAGCGTAGATACTGTATATGGAGAGGCTGGTTAAGTCCGAGCTCAGCTCGAACAGCAGCAAGAGCATCCGGTTCGGCGGTCCCACCGAGCACAAGTCGTGCTGGGTCACCAGGAACGGAGCGAACGGCAATAAAGACCGCTGTGGCAACGATGTAGACAACGACTATTGCTTGTAGTGTACGTTTGGCAACATATCGCTCAATACCCATTTATTCAATTTGCGCTGTATGGAAGTTACTCAATCCTGCTTGGTTACCAACACCACTGAGACTCGAGGATGCTGCCTTCGGGATAAGTGGGAATGTTGTCATTGCCCATGGTGTATCCTCAATGAAAATTTCCTCTGCTTGGCGAAGAAGTTCTGTTCTTGAATCAGGATCTGACGTCCGAAGATCCTCTTCAAGCAGAGAATTAAACTCAGGATTATTATAGAGGTTTGCTTGCCACTTACCAGCAGACCCAGATTCAACCGGTGTCTTCAGTTGTTTCCATAGTGACATCCAAGGGTCGATGTCGACATAGCCATCATACATCACTAGCTCGTTTGAATACTGATATAGGTTATCCCAGTATGCAGAGGAAGGTTGAATATTAAGTTCAACCTCAATACCGACCTCCGAAAGCATGCTCTGAACGACTGTCATCCGACGTTCATCGCCTGGTGTCCCGAGCAGCGAGAGAGACATCCGGGGTTCGCCTGTGTATCCAGCCTCATCAAGTAGCTGTTTTGCAGTGTCTGGATCGTAGTACTGACCTGGATCAGGTTCTTGATCGTGTAGCCACGCAATAGCAGGGTTGAATACAGAATGAGCAGGTTCTGCATATCCGAAGAATGCACGCTCGACTAATGCTTCGCGGTCAATAGCCATCGAAATGGCTTGACGAACCTCTTTACTCGTTGTTGGGAGGTCCTCACTCGACCATTTGTCCGTTGATTGTGCCTCGCCACTCGCATATTGGTCCCATTCAACCTCAGCTGGATTAGTACATAGTGGTGCAACGGCGAACCATGCACCAGGGTTTGATCCAGTGACGCTAAGACTACCCATTGATTCTGCTTGACCAGCGTTCTGTGGAGGAATACTGATTGAATAGTCGAGTTCACTGCCCTGAATCGCTGTCCACATTGTTGATGGTTCAGGGATTAAATCAATTCGAACTGAGTCGAGATATGGGAGCGCAGTTCCGTCACTATCAGTCCCAAAGTATCCATCATGCGCTTCTAATTGAAGATATTCTCCAGATTCTCGCTCAGTTACTTCAAATGCTCCACTACCGACCGGCATACGGTTGTATTCTTCTGGGTTGTCTGTTGCAGTCGGTGCATGGACAATGGTTCCCGCTCGTCCTGGACCACGTGTTAAGAATGAGATGAACGGTCCAACAGTTTCTGATAAGCTAATTCGGAGTGTGGTCGGGTCCTCAGCAGTGATTTCTTCGACAGACGAGACCTTCCCGAGATGAGGGGAGTCATCGAGACTCATCAGTCGTTCAAATGATGCCTTTACCGCTTCTGCATCAAGAGGGTCTCCATTATGGAACGTTGCACCCTCTTTGAGATCGAACACGTATGTTGAACTGTCAGGAAGCGTCCAGTTCTTCGCTAAGTCACCAGTGATTGAGCCATCAGCACCGATTTTCACTAATCCGCTATATACATTCGATGAGAGGTATATTTCCTGACCTTTGTCAATATAATGCGGATCAAGATATTCAATTTGGTCAATATTCCATCCTGCAGTGATGGAGCCACCGCCTGATCCACTAGCACTTTCTGAGCCAGTTTCGGCATCTCCGGTATCACCCCCGCTAGGATCACTAGAACCACCAGCGCATCCGGCGAGTGAAGAAATACCGCCAGCGGCGAAGAGTTTGACTGCTGTACGTCGATCTATTTCTGGACCTTCAAGATCAGATTTGTCAAATTTGTCGAACATATTGATTGGAAGTTTATTTTGTTTTGTTTGTTGTTAGTTTGGTTTCTAACATTATTTTTGTTTGGTGTATTTGATTTAGCATAACACTCTAATATAACTATGCTAATACAACGTTATATCGAAGCAGATAAAACATTATAAAAGTTGTTATGACTGTATATACACACATACTGTAGTATATTAATCGTAAAATCTGCGTAGTTGAACTTCCTGTGACTAACAAATCAAAATAATTAAAATATTGACTCAGTTGCCAACTCGAGGATCAAAATACTTAGATTATCAAATTCCTGTGTATGTATATTTATATATCGACAATACCGAAAATAAAAGACTATCACATGTATTGTTTAACATAACGTGCTAATACAGTAGTATTATCCATCATTCCATCAACGTATGAATCAATGATAAAGATACTAATTATGATAGAACTAATTTCATTACGAAATACTGATATTAATTGGAATAACCAATGTCAAGAAATTTTATCAGTACTTAATTCTCAACGATTAACAGCAGTCACCCGATGAACGGTAATACTGAGCAGATTGAGATTGATTATGCGGCTCGTGCCCGTGAACAACTTGGATTCTCGCGATGGTGGTTACTCCTCGCTGCTGCAGTCAGTATGGCACTTGTCAGTCCATATCAGTACGTGTGGTCATCAATCGAAGGACCCTTGTCGGCTCAGTTTGGTATCCAAGCTCCAGCACTGGGTGCTGTCTTTACATTATTTGTGATTTTTCAAGCTGGGTCGCAGTTTCCCGTTGGGTGGTGGCGAGATAAACGTGGTCCAAAGGCGCTCTCGTTTGCTGCAGCAGCACTGGCTGGGGGTGGGTATATTGGGCTTGCATATGCCACAGCAGTGTGGCAGGTATACGTTCTGTACTCACTCGGTGCAATCGGAGTTGGAATTGTATACACAGTATCAGTCAATACAGCTCTAAAATGGTTTCCAGATCGACCAGGATTAACTACAGGCATTGGAACAATGGCATTTGCAGCTGGAAGTGCGCTTGTAGTTCCATTTGTTCGAGCAAATGCAACAGCTGCATCATATCCGTTTGTGCTTCGAACGCTTGGTGTTATCATCGGTTTAGGGATCTTCATCGGCGCACTCATTCTCCGTGACCCACCAGATAGATGGGCAGAGGCTCAGACGAAGAACACTGAAAATGGTCTTACCGAGACTGATAGTGATACAAGAGACACCCCTGAGGTAGCTCAGAAGCAGTATACTTGGCGAGAAGTACTTCGAACATGGCAGTTTTGGGTAATGTATGGTATGTTCATCGCTGTCAGTGGAGCAGGACTGATGCTCACCGCGAAAGTCGTCTCATTCGCAAATGCGCTCGGGTTAACCGCAGTAACAGCAACCGCCTCTGCGACGCTATTACCTGTTGCCGGAGGAGCAGGTCGTCTCATTCTTGGCGACCTTTCTGATCGGGTTCCACGAGAGCGGGCTATGGCAGTATCGTTTACACTGTGTGGAGTTGGTCTTGCGGCGGTCGTTTACTTCGCTCAGAATGAGTCCGCACTCGGATTTCTGGCAGCGGTTATTATGACAACATTCTTTTGGAGTCCACAGTATACACTTTTCCCTAGCGTTGTTGGAACATACTATGGGAGTGCAAACTCATCAGCCAACTATGCGTTGTTGTACTCAGGAAAAATGTGGGGTGGGGTTTTTGGAGGAGCCGCTGCTGGGTGGCTCGTTAACCAGGTCGGCTGGTCAGGTGCCTTCTTAACAGGATCGGGGCTGGCGATTATTGCTGGTGTCGCAGCACTTGCGCTTCGATCGCCAAAAATATCAGATACAGAATATGTTGAAGCTGATGTCGACGCTAGTGATTAATCGAAGGTTGTGTGAAATTAATGGCTCAATATTACAGAAATCAGTATTATGATTGAGAGCACTGGCTGCTTCGTTAAGATAATAATTGCATACTCATATACACTGTTAGCGTTGAAATCTCAGAATCCGATTGCTGCCCCATCTTTTCTTGGGTCCGTCGCACCAGAGAGAACATCACCACGACGACGAGTGAATTGGGCGCCTCCAAATGCACTTGGGGGGCGAACAGTTACGTCATGACCGCGCCGGGCAAGTTTTCCAAGAACGCCGTCAGCAAATCGCTCTTCAATAGCAAGAGAGCCATCATCACAGTAGCGCCATCGTGGTGCATTGAGGGCGGCTTGTGGATCAAAGCCGTAGTCAATTAGATTAGCAAGAACCTGCAGATGCCCCTGTGGTTGCATATACCCACCCATCACACCGAATGCAGCCCAGTCGTCTGAATCGAATTGAATCAATCCTGGAATAAGTGTATGGAAGGGACGCTTTTTCGGTTCAAGTGCGTTTGGATGCGATGGATCGAGGGTGAACGATGCACCACGGTTTTGCAGGACAATTCCCGTATCAGGTACGACAACACCACTACCGAATGGTCCAAAGATTGAGTTGATTAACGAGACAACATTACCCGCCTTATCAGCAACTGTTAACAGTACAGTATCGCTCTCTTCTGGAGGCATCCCTGGTCCGCCGACACTGACGTCACTGGCACGTTCATCAATACTTTTTGCCCGATTGACTGCATGCGATGATGCGGCGAGATCGGGAACGGATTCAAATGTCGGATCAGTAATGTAATGATGCCCATCGTGGAACGCTCGTTTCAATGACTCTGCATAATAATGGATTCGATCTGCAGAGTCATATGCGTATGAACCAGCATCGATCTCGGAGGCAATATTGAGTGCTTCAAGTGCAATCAATCCTTGATTGTTCGGGGGGAGTTCATACACTGTTGTCCCGCGATATGTTGTTGAGACTGGGTCAACATACTCAGCCTCAAAATCTGCAAGATCAGAGGGTTCTAACAGCCCACCACGGTCACGGACGGCGGTCGCGATTTGTGTCGCAAGCGGGCCTTCATAGAATGCGTCAGCACTACCCTCAGCAATCGTTTCAAATGTTTCAGCGAGATGCGGGAGTCGAATGACGTCACCAACCGATGGAGTGCCGTCTGATACGTGGAAGGCTTCTTTTCCGACGGTATCAACGAACACATCAGCATTGCGCGCCCATGCACTGGCAATAATTTCTGAGACAGGATATCCCTCACTCGCATATGTAATTGCTGGCTCAAGTGTTGTGTTAAGCTCATAGCGACCATGGTCCATGAGAAGACGTTCCCAACCACGGACAGTCCCTGGGACAGTAACAGCCAGTGGACCGGAAGCGGGCATTGTTGGGGTGTTAGAGTCGACGCGATTACGAACGGTCTCACGGGTCGCGGCTGCAGGAGCACCACCACAGCTCCGCATTGCACCAACATCACCCTCTGCGGTTCGATACATTGCGAATACGTCACCGCCAATGCCTGTGCTCATTGGTTCAACAACGTTCAGTGTAGCAGCAGTCGCGACAGCGGCGTCAAAGGCATTACCGCCATTTCGAAGCAATTGAATCCCAGCCTGTGCTGCCAACGGCTGGCTTGTCGCAACGATACCATTGTGTGCGTACATCGTTGAACGGCGCGAGTCAAATTTATCTAAATCAGGGTTTGTCGACAGCTCATCTGATGAGAAATCTATCTCTGAATCGGTAGGCTGGGTCACGAGTAAAACGTTAATCTCTCGATATAAAATTGTACGTGAATAATTTGTGTCTACATATTTCCATTCGTATCAAATACTTGTGATTATAAGATTATAATAGAGAATACATTGAGTATCGAGGAAACAGCTCTCACACAGATAGATACGAGGTAAGCATCAGTAGTACTTGAAACTATGACGTGAGTCACTATTACCGTTCTGTCACCGAGTCACGATGGATGAAGAGAAATAAGAATATATACCAATCATCAGATCTAAATTCAGTGCTTGTACCAGTCAGTGTGGTCTCGTATAACCAGAGAGTACTAAGATCCGTCCGAGGAACCACACGCTGAGCACGAGCAGTAAATTTTACACACCGGATTCGCACAATCGGGGTTTTGAGCGGTGCAATACTCTCGACCGTGAGTAATCATCAACACGTGCAGTGAGTACTTCAGATCATCCGGAACCTGCTCATTCAATTCAGTATGTGCACGTTTATTCGACGCCGTTGAATCAAGAAGCCCAAATCGTTTTGCAAGCCGTTCAACATGCGTATCAACGGCGAATGTTGGCTTTTCAAAGTGAAAATTCAGAACGACGCTGGCTGTTTTCGGTCCGATCCCTTTGATATTGGTGAGCCATGATTGGGCCGCATCAGTTGGTTGATCTGCAAGAAATCCAAGTGTATATTCGCCATCTGTTTCCTCACGAATCGCTGTTAATGCACGTTGGATTCGAGCGGCTTTTTGATTTTTCAATCCTGCGACTTCAATTACATCTGCAAGTTCTTCATGTGGTGCAGTCTCCATTGCTTGGTAATCTGGATATCTCTCAAATAGCGCATGTGTCGCACGGGCAGTTTGTGCATCAGCGACACTCTGTGAAAGGATAGTTCCGAGAAGTTGTCGGACACCATCTGTGGTATGTGCTGGGTCAGGGCGTTCATGCAAAGAGACAAGATCACGGTGCAGTTCGCGGATATCCATATTAATGAATGGAAGCCAACAGTAAATAACGCCTCGGCTGGTCGTTAATATATGCACCGTGTTAGACCGTGCCGGATTATTTAGGTGTGTGGCGACATAATTGAGTATACTGAATGGTTTCAAGAGAGACGCCATCGTCAGGTGTGAAATCAAAACAAGACGATGTCAATCTCAGCGAAGACAGCGAAACTGGACATAAAACGTATCCAGATATACATACTATCAGCTCCGACGTGGTCAGTGATAATACTAACATTAATATTGACATTAATTTCGGACCTGTCATGACTATACGGTCCAATGATCAATTCCTGTGGCGGGATACCGGCAGTGCTGACACTGATATGATTGTCACTGACACAATGTGGTCTTAATTATATGATGAGTTTAGCAATAATCAAACAAATGAATATTACTGAAGAGATGACACAACTAGAAGCAAAAGTGATTGTGGACGCATCACTGATACAAACATTCACGAGGAAACAATGAGCGATGATGATGGAAACAGTGAGGAAGATAAAGATAAATCTCATATCTCAGACCCAATCCAATCGCCAATACCAGAGTTTGATTCCCCTCAGCCAACAGATGAAGATGGATTCCCAACCGGTGAGCCTGCGATTGGCTGTATAGAGTGTCAATCTGCACTTCGTGAGGCAACACGGGAGACAACTGCATTTTTATTATTAGATGCACTCACGATCCCAATCGTTGGATGTTCGGACCATCGCGAAGAATTTGCATCAGTTTGCGGATTGACGAGCGATGAGGCTGCTCAAGTCGTTGAGTATCTGCCTGCTGGAGGCGTCAATTGTCCAAGTTGTCAGCTCGCACCGCGAACACCTAATCATCCGGTTATTCCTATTGGAAACGGCGGCGTCGCAATCCTCGCATGTTCTGAGCATCAATCAGAGCTTATTAATCGGTTTCAAACTGGACTTGCAACGCGCGACCAACTTACAACCAGTCTTGATACGATACGGTAGTCTGTGTGTGGACTGCCCACGACTCAGACCGTGAACTATCTGGTCGATTCTTTATCATCAAAACTGTACTCACAAAGATATTATTATCCAGAAGCCACTATATTGGCTGCTTTTTGTTACCGACGTCACAGTATATTCATATTGAGCGGCTATCGGCAATCATTGTCCATTGATAAACAGATACAGATTCATACAGTCGTCACTCACAGTGTGAATTAATGACACGTGATCTGACGAAACGCGACTTACTTCGGATAGGTATTGTCAGTGCTGGGAGTGTCTTCACAGGATGTATGACCACAGCATCTGAATCGAGTGAGCAACAGATCACGATTCCCGATGAGCCACCCTGTGCGGATGATCTACAGATCAAGCAGATAGCGGCTACAGTTGGTGGTGAGGTGCATCCAGTTGTTGAACTCCAAGTAGAAAATCAGGGATCAAATCCAATTAGTTATGAGCTACAGGTCATTTTTGAACAGGGAACTTCGCTTGGAATTGATGCGCGAACTGGGCGATCGACCGTCACAGAGACCGTCGACGGAGGAGAAATAATCACACATCGAGTGAGCGATAATGCGCGAGATATCAAAAATACTGATAGCTACATTGTCAACGTCGTTGCGGTCAACTGTCAAGATGAGCGGACATGACAACGCTCAACGGACTTTTTGAAACGGTTGGTTTCCTCCTCCGAGATCGTAAAACACCGGCAGGACGGGCGACAAATGCGGGGTTATATGTACTCAATATAGTATTTATCAGCCTGTATATTATCTCGACATATGCTATTTCAACACCGTACGTAACCGTCATTCGTATTCTTGAAATCACTCTGGGGGTTGTGTTTTTGCTTGAATACATTATCAGAGTGACCTCTGCACCGAATCCAAGCGCAGAGATAACAAACCCATACACGGTTATCGATCTTATTGCCATTCTTCCGGTATTCGTTATTTTTGGACCTGATATTGGATTTCTCCGTGGATTTCATATCCTCCGTGTATTTCGCTTTCTTCGGTTGATAATAGATGAACAACAGATATTTGGGAAGTCAATTGATATACGGACAGTCCGGCAATTGGAAGTATCAACAACGATTCTACTGATATTCATTGTTGCAACTGGATTTATATACGCTGTTGAGGCTCCCGCAAATCAAGCAATTTCAAATTTCGGTGATGCATTTTATTATACCGTCATTGCTGTCTCAACGGTTGGGTTCGGTGATATTGTCCCACAAACAGTCATCGGTCGGTGGGTCACAGTCATCGCAGTGCTTGTTGGATTCGTGCTTGTTCCATGGCTAGCAAGTCGGTTGCAAGCACCCGATACAGATATTAAAACAGCACATCAGACCAACTGTCCAGAGTGTGAGGAGACTATTATCATCACTGACCAATATTGTCGTCATTGTGGTCATGCGCTCACTGACAAAGCTGATACTCAGACATGAATTAAATTAAAACGGTTTATAATGAAACTCAAGTTCAACCACAGCTTGGCTACTATAATTGACTGAGAGGGAGACTCCACAATCTCGGTTACTAACATTAAAGAATATGTTTTTTTGAGCCAACGCAGATAATATAGCATTCATATTTATATCACAGTCTCGTATGATGGATTTCAGACCAGCGCTCACTCGCTTACGGGTAGATGGTTGAGCTATGATGTGGATGCCACTGACATTGGGATTTTATCTGTATTATTGCCATGAGCTGGAAGTTGCCATGCAGTGTTTGAGGCACTTGCCATCGGTTGCGGTGTTGATGTGACTTCAAATGTTTTGTTAGTTGCAGCAGGGGTAACGAGTGCTCCAAGAAGCACTCTTGCAACATCAGCCCGCGAGATTGTCCCCCAAAGATTCGCATCTGAGTCCGTCTCAGCGACCGTGACAGTGTCAGTTCGTGGTCCATTGGTCAATACACCGGGTTGGATGATCACATGTCGAAATGGTGCTTTCCGAATTGCCGCCTCGGCGTCGGCCTTAGCAGCCTGAATTGGACCAATAATAGTGTTAAACACCGTTGCAAGAGGGCTCGCTGAGCCAGTACCAACACCAATTGCTGATTCCATACAAAATGTGTCGACATCGGCAGACACAGCTGTATCAACAAGCGCACGAGTACCGGCGCCATCGACGAATCGATCAGCAGATCGAATATCACCGAGAGTTGACCCGACGGTGCTGATAATTGCATCTACATCTGTGAGTGCAGTTTCAAGATCATCTGGATTGAGCAGGTCATCAACAACTACCTCATCAGCACCCGCTTCATGCAGCATTGATCGTTTCGTCTCTGATCGGGTAAGAGCCCGGATAGTTGGAACACGTGATTCAGCAAGCCGCAAAACCGCCCGACCGGTGTCACCGCTCGCACCTGCAATGAACAGCGTCTGTGGCGGTGAGTATAAATCAGCAGTCAAATCGCTCATGAATATTATTTCATTCCGAGTGCGAAGAACATGCGGGTCTGATCAACGATCAACTCATAGGACGATGGCATACTAACTCCGAAATATCAAACAACCGGTTCACATGATGAAATACATTATCGGTGAGGTTTTCAATATGAGAAGTCGAAGGTTATGCTTCAGAAAGGTTGAAAAAAAGCATATGATATGTCAGCAATTGATGCTAGAGATATCTCGAAACGATACGGGACGGTAACAGCACTCGATCGCGTCACTCTCAATGTTGAACCAGGTGAAATTTTTGGATTTCTTGGACCCAACGGTGCAGGAAAATCAACATTCTTGAATCTCATGCTCGGATTTACACAGCCTTCAACGGGTTCAATTAGTGTTTTTGATCATGACTGTCAACAGGAGGGCATTATGGCTCGTGATCGTATTGGCGTTCTACCTGAGGGGTATGATGTTATTGATCATCTTACCGGTCGGCAACATATTGAGTATGCAATAAGAGCGAAACAAGTTGGTAATGACGCTGACCCATTGAGTGTGCTTGATCGCGTTGGGCTTACCGAGGATGCTGAACGGATGGCAACTGAATATTCAAAGGGTATGAAACAGCGGCTTGTCTTGGGAATGGCATTGGCTGGCGAACCAGACCTTCTCTTACTTGATGAGCCAACTGCTGGGTTAGATCCAACAGGTGTTGCAGAGCTTCGTTCGATTATTCGTGACGAGAATAAGCGCGGTGCGACAGTGTTTTTTTCAAGTCATGTTCTTGAACAGGTCGAAGCTGTCTGTGATCGAGTTGGAATCCTCCAGAATGGTGAATTGATTGCTGTAGATACAATTAACGGACTCAGAAGCTCTCTTGGTGGCGGAACAAAACTTGAGATTACGGTTGATGCATTGCAGAACGGGACCGTCCAGACAATACAGGGAATCGAAGGAGTCGAGACAGCAGTAGCACCAGATAACTCGACGATTGAGGCAACATGCACGAATGATGCAAAGATGGATATCCTCGTTGGGCTTCAAGATGCGGGCGTTGATGTTGTTAATTTCCGGACGCAGGAAGCATCACTTGAGGATATGTTTATCGAGTACACCGAGAGTGACCGTCTTCACAACAATAGCAATAGCAATCGTAGTTACAACGGTACACAGCAGGAGGTTGCCAGTGACTCCAGCAATCAGCAACAAAAGGATCATTATTCACAACCCAAAGAGCAATCGCAGGACTCAATCCAAGGATCAAAATCAGAATCAGAGGTTCCGTCAAAATGACATCACAGTGGCGACCAGTCGCTCGACAGGACTGGTCACAGGCGGTTGAACAACGGAGTGTGAAAGTATTGCTTGCGCTACCGGTTATCGTGATTTTGTTATCTGCGTATCTTTATCCAGTATTAGCACAATCACAGATTACGACTGGACGGTTCGGAAGTTTCGTTCGAGGGCTACTGCGCGTAGTAATACCGATTGTTGGAGCGCTACTTGGATACAACGCTATTGCTGGTGATTTTGAATCGGGGTCACTGTTACTCACGTTATCATTACCGCAGCGTCGTCGGACAGTTGTACTTGCTCGATTCATAGCACGTGCTGGATTGCTAATCATAGCAACACTCTGTGCCGTCATCGTTGGGATGGGTCTAGTCGTATATCCGCGTGGATCATTTGAGCCACTCGGGGTGTTGATATTTATTATTACTACTGCTAGCTTCAGTGCCATTTGGGTCGGTATCGGTGTTGCAGTCTCGACGCTTGTTGCGACGACTCGCCGGGCGCTTGGACTTGGATTTGCGATTGTGATCTTATTCGCAATTGTGTGGGATATTATTGAGAGTGTACTTCGTGGTGTCTTATTGAGTGCTGATATGATCTCTGGAGAACTCCCTGGACTGATTCAGTTTGTGTTTGGGCTTTCACCAGGAAATGCGTTCTCTACGGTCATCATCGGGTTTGTTGATACAACACAAGCGGTCACAGGCGTATGGTATCTAAGTGAATGGGTTGCAGCCATTGTGCTGCTTGGCTGGATCGTTGGACCACTTACAGTTGGCGTGCTTCGATTCGAGCGGAGGGATCTACAATGAGTAAATTGGGTAGGATCGATACCACTGGATGGCGGAGCGTTGCTCAAACCGATGCGCGGCGAGCCCGACGGACACCAACAATATTACTTCTTCTTGGCATTATTATGATCACCTCAATTGGGTACAGTGTGATATATACGTACATTGGTGTCAGTGATCCAACGTTCATGGGATTCCTTGATGGAGTTACTAGCCTGCTCTCGTTTATTATTCCAGTTGTCGGGCTACTTTTGGGATATAAGTCGATTGCTCATACACGAGATACGGGGAGTGTTTTACTTGCGTTATCATTCCCACAGTCGCGGGCGGGATTGGTCATTGGAACCTTACTCAGTCGTTGGATCCTTCTTGGAATTACAACGGTTGCTGGATTGATCCTCAGCGGTAGCATTGCTGCTACGCTATACGGAACTGAAGGAATGATCGCATACCCATGGGTCATTGTAATGACTCTGCTGTATAGTGCTGCATTCGTTGGGATCGGCGTGGGAATTTCAACCGCGACCACAAGTGAGCGCTGGATTACTCTCAGTACATTTGGTAGCTATTTTCTGTTAATTATTATCTGGGATGGGTTTACTACAGCAATATTGCTCATTCTTCATCGATTTAATTTTAACATATTAGCGTCGCCCCCTGACTGGATGTTGCTATTTGGATTGCTTAGCCCTGAATCAGCCTATCATCTTCTGCTGCGAGTAAGTGCTGGTATTGATGTCGCCGGTCGGTATGTTGCTGATACGACGCCAATATATGTCGGATGGTGGGCTGCAGTTGGTGTATTAGGTATCTGGATTTCACTTCCAGTTATATTTGGATTCTATCGGTTTCGTGCAGCTGATCTATAAGATGTTGAATATATTGTCTATATCGCACAATAGGATAGACGGCGCAACTCACTTACTGACGCATCGTATACATCTATGTGCTGCGTTATCGCTACTGTCGAAGAGAGTGGCTCGATAGCAAAGCGGCTCGTGGCGAAACGCAGCGTGTCATAGTTTGGCTTGGTTAATCGTCATACCGCCTAGCCAGAGGCGGGCGTTCATCCATTGGAACGAAAGTATCTGGCAACACTATCATAAAATGTCTTGTGTTTTGTTTCTCATATTAGCGGTTGTATCTCTCATCACGACGGGTATTGGTGATCAAAAGACGATCCATGCGTCGTTCGAATGCTACATCCGAAATGTCACCAGAGACATATTGCCGACGTAATGAGGCAAGCGCACGCGTTGTCTCGACAGGCAGATTACGTTCAATACTCGCGGGCATGGGAGTGAATCTGGCAGGAAGATGGAAGACACTGATTGGAGGAATGATTTGCTCAACTCGCGCGAATATCGATGCAAGATGATAATTCTCAATTTGCATAACCCATCGAAACACTGCCCAAAGAAGACTCATTACCGAGGCAATCCATAGCGTTGCAAAGACCGCAAGTGCAGTGATAACCGGAATAGCGACGTCAATAATGAGTTCAATAATCGGGGTCGCAGCGAGAATGCCTGAACTGATCGCGATTATCAGATATATAACCGTGAGTGCAGAGAGTCCGACAGAAAGCACTATGCCGAAAAGAGCTACCCACAGCAATCTGGCGCTGTGTTCTGACATTACTGTTAGTATTTGCTTCAACTATCTATTAATTATTGTTTCGATTTTAGGGTGTTCACAGTATGGTACGTATGATATACTTTCAAGTAGTTGATTAGTTTCTCGTCAGGTATTCTGTCCATATAGAAGTATATGATATATGCTCAATGGTGTTAATTGGCAATTAACATGCCAATATAGATAATCGGTATTCACTTTTGAGATTGATTCGTCGATATCAGAAATATATATTTGAGTTCGGAATATTAAATACTATTGGCATAGTATATACACGTGATGAGTAACGATTCCGAACCATCCGATGGTGTGTCGGTATCGATGAGCCTTTCAGGAGAGTATAATGAGGTTATGTCTAAGCTTCGGATTGATACGACAGGTGCAGACATACTTGAACCATTACTTGCAGATTCCGAGGCAGTACTTGAGGCAGTAGAACAACTTGATGGTGGTACTCGGAGCGTCGTTGCCGAACAACTCACAGATGAGTCATCACTGTCAGATGATGCTGATGCGGTGGTAACACTGTTGCAAGTTCTTGAACGATATGAGTTGGTTCACCTAGATGGTAATACGTGGAAGCCTGGCGCACGATTACGTGAATAATATATACTGTCTGTGATCAATCAGCGAGACCAGATACCACCGTTTGCGCGCTTGTGATATCTGATAATAGTGGGCTCGGGCGGATTTGAACCACCGGTCTCTTCCTTGTAAGGGAAGCGTCATAACCACTAGACTACGAGCCCTCTCAAACCGTATCAATATGCACTCATATCGTCATTTTTGCGCATACAATCAACCTACATATCTAGCCAACTGACTCGCAGTTATAACCGTTTTCAATCTTCGGTAGAGCAATGAAGTGAGTGTATTATGCATCAGAATCTAAATGTCGACACTGTTAGGCGCAGGAATCAATATCAGAATATATGAACAGGCGGTTATTCGGGCGAGCCGTCGCAGTGGCGATTGGTGTCATCCTCATTGGAGTGATAATTGTGGCAGTAATCCCTGGAATTGGACCGACTGGTGAGTATGACAGAGAAACGGTTGAGATTATTGATAGCCAGACAGATGAGCAGTTAGAACGTGTTTCCGTGCGCGTCGCTGATACGCCACAAAAGCGATATCAAGGATTGAGTAATACAGACTCACTCGCCACAGATGAAGGGATGTTATTCATTCATGATAACGAGGATCGATATGTATATGTGATGCGTAACATGTCATTTCCAATTGATATCATATTTATCGATATGACAGGAACGATTACACGGATACATCACGCAGAAATGCCGACGAGTACGACAGATGATAGTCTACAACGGTATCCAGGACATGGAAAGTATGTACTTGAGGTATCATATAATTACACGCAAGAACATAACATCACAGTCGACGATAGAGTGCAGATCAATATTCAGTGAGATCATATCAGATACAATTAGTTACTGAAAGAACGAGCGTGTATTGAGATCCTTATATTACAGATACAGAGACCCCTAGCAATCATTTATAGTTATCATCAAATTACTAGTCGGTGAATAATACTTGATTAGGCTTGGTTCAGTCGCTAACGATGATAGCCTGTGTGAGCCTAACAATAATACAGTAGGCTAAACGGCTTCCGTCCAGATTGATAGATATGAGCGATGTCTCAGATGACGAACAAGCAGGTGAGCAAAAAAACAAAAATAGGGACATGTATAATATGCAGGGTCAGTCGGTAACCAGATCAGATAATAAAAAGAAACAACCAGATGACGACACGATAGATAAAAAAGAGATATTGCGTGATCTCGGCGAATTAGAGGGATGGAATGTCGATAACTATGCAGCACGTGTACATTATCAGGGAGAGAACGATCGATATAGTATTGAATTCTATGCACCCTCAGAGTGTGTGCTGTATTGGAAGGTCAAAGGTGATGGGGAAACAGCAGTCCCAGTTGGTCGGATGACCGTTCCAGACCCACTGCGGACACGGATTCGGTCTGACCTCGCAGACGCAGGGATTGACCCTTCAGTAGAGGATCGAACGCTGTAATCATTCGCGAGGATGTATATATTATCAAACTCTAGCTCACGGTCTTTACCCACCAGATGAATGTTAAACCGATCATTCTGAGTGCTGTATTGAGAGTTATCAACGTTCTCAGCAACCATTATACCGCCTGAGCCCCAAATTATATTGATGGATGCGGTTCCCGCAGACGAGGATGATCCGTTTGAGTCACAACGTGAACGTGTGTCAAACCCGATGCGACGGCTCTTTTCGACATACGGTCGTGAAAATATACCAGCAGTAGCTATTGGTATCATCTCAAGTATCGCTGCTCGTGTTCTTGATCTTCTTCCGCCGGTCTTACTCGCGGTTGCAGTGGATGCAATCTTTCTTGATGAGCGGTCATTCTCATTATGGTTCATTCCAACAGCATGGATACCAGCCGATCAGGTTGGGCAATTATATCTTTCCGTTGCTCTTATTGCTGGAGCATTCATTGGTGGTGCTGCGTTTCATTGGACCCGAAACTGGGGATGGAATGCATTTGCCCAGCGGGTCCAACATGCGGTTCGAACAGACACCTATAATGAAATGCAGCGGCTGAGTCTCTCATTTTTCGCTGATAAACAAACCGGCGAAATGATGTCAATTCTCTCAAATGACGTGAATAGACTGGAGCGGTTTCTCAACGACGGCATGAACTCAGCGTTTCGGCTTGGAGTGATGGTTATCGGTATCGCCGCGATCTTACTGTACTGGAATTGGCAACTCGCACTTGTTACGCTGAGCGTTGTTCCACTCATTGGGTTCTTTACCTATCGGTTTGTGAAGATAATTCAGCCGAAATACGCTGATGTCCGCTCATCGGTTGGGCAGTTGAACTCTCGTCTTGAAAATAATCTTGGTGGAATTCAGGTTATCAAATCTGCACATACAGAAAACTTCGAGTCAGACCGAGTTGACGACACCTCACAGGAGTATTTCGATGCGAACTGGGATGCAATCAGAACGCGAATTACGTTCTTCCCTGCGTTGCGTATTCTCTCTGGGGTTGGGTTCGTCTTAACGTTCCTTATTGGTGGGGCATGGGTATTAACATATCAACAAACCGGTCAGGCACCGCTTTTCTTCTCAGGGTCGCTGACGCCAGGAGAATTTGTTGGATTCATTCTGTTCACGCAGCGATTTATTTGGCCAATGTCACAGTTCGGTCAGATAATCAATATGTATCAACGAGCATACGCTTCCGCAGCACGGGTATTTGGATTGATGGATGAACCCGCACGCATTGTCAACAATCCCGACGCACCAGCACTTGACGTTAATTCAGGCACGGTGCAGTATAATGATGTGACGTTTGGGTATGAGACCGATGAAGAACCAACGATCAAAGATATTTCATTTGAAATTCCAGGCGGTGAAACGCTTGCACTCGTTGGTCCAACTGGAGCCGGAAAATCAACAGTATTGAAACTCCTGCTTCGGATGTATGACGTTGATGAAGGAGAAATTACAGTTGATGGAACGGACGTGCGTGATATAACGATCCCAAGTCTTCGAGAATCAATCGGATATGTGAGTCAAGACACGTTCATGTTCTATGGAACGGTGGCAGAGAACATTCGGTATGGAACATTTGACGCCTCTCGTGAGGATATTATTGACGCTGCGAAAACAGCAGAAGCGCATGATTTCATCATGAATCTCCCGGATGGATACGATACGGAGATTGGTGAACGGGGGGTCAAACTCTCTGGTGGGCAACGACAGCGGCTCTCAATTGCACGCGCTGTCCTCAGAGACCCCGATATCCTGATACTGGATGAGGCGACATCAGATGTCGATACCGAGACAGAAATGTTAATCAAGCGATCAATCGACCGTCTGACTGCCAATCGAACGACGTTTAGCATTGCTCATCGACTTTCAACAATCAAGGATGCAGATCGAATTCTTGTGCTTGATGATGGAGAAGTTGTTGAGCGTGGAACGCATACTGAATTGCTCGCTGCCGACGGACTTTACGCGCATCTATGGGGTGTCCAAGCAGGCGAAATCGAAGAATTACCTGAAACCTTCATTCAGCGAGCAACGGAACGTGTTTCCCAGACGTCGATTGAAACTGATGCCGCAGATGACTAATTCAATATCAGATGGCTAACTCACTGATTTTCGCGTTGTCATTATTATACTAATGTATTTAGATAGCGTCATACACACCCTTCGTTGGATACGCATTTCAGCACGCACTATTCAACAATAATGTTAAGCGCCGATTCCGTCTGAGTTATCAAAAATGTAGAAGACTATCACACGTTTCGCTGATGGTATTATCGAAATTATAATGAATCACTCTTCAGTTTCCTCATCAGCTTCGGGTAGTTGGTCGTGTAGCTGTGGTACTGTTGTTGTCAGCTCACTCACAAGCTCATCTGCTGTATTAATCGATGTAATTAGTTCTTCGACCGACTCAACTTCTGAGCGGAGTTCATCAGGTTCCTCAAATGCATCTGCGCGGTTACCAACGACAAAGGTTTTTTTTGCTTGCCGAAGATGCTCCTCGGCATCGTCTGCATCAAGTGCTGAGCGGAGTCCGTTGAGCGCTCCCAATACATTATCAGCGTTAGTCTGCCACACCGAGGCGGCATCCGGGAGCTCTGTACGAGCATCATCAAGATGAGCCTCAACTTCTTCACGCATTTCTTCGGCTGCCTCACCGAACAAATCATCATCGGTAAACGTACTCTGACTGCTCATACCGCAGGGTTAGACGCCAAGCGTTATAAAGACACGTCAAGCAACGGAAGCGGTACGATATTGAGTTGCTCGATAAACAGGTTGTCAAATTGAATCGTCTGTAGGTGATTCAACAGCGACAATCTCCATAAGCGGGTAATCACCATCCATGCTCATCTGTGTTTGTACCTGACAACCGTCATATTCAATCTGCATTGTTACATCAAGAAATTCTCCAGTTAACTCGGTATACTCAGCAGACTGTTCAGCAAGCGCAGTTTCAATACGGTCGGTCCTAACAGTAACCTCTACAGCCTCACAGTGTGGTTGGTTTTCGATCGCATCTTCTATTCCATCCTCGAGTGTTGACGCGCTAGCTGGACTCACAGGGGTTCCAGCGAACTGATGATACAATGTACCAAACTTGATACCAGCTTCAAAGCATGCTTCTTCAGCAGTTGTTGTTGTAGTCGTCTCTGAGAGTTCGTCCGTCGCAGTCATGGATCTAATTCGATGTATGTTATTAGGATGCTTGTCGCTGTCGTCACGATTATTGCAAGAATTGAATACAATTAATTCGAACCGAGGATTTCTTAGCCACGCCTATCGCAATAACTGATGAATGGACGAATCGGTTCTGTTGACGGGGGCTAGCGGGCGGGTCGGAGAGGCGATCCTACGTCACGCTGGTGAGGACTTCGCATGGCGGTTGTTTGATCGTGAGCCCGTCCCTCGTAATCGTCGCCCATCACGGATTACTAATGACGATGTGTTCATTTCCGATTTGACAAACACAGATGCACTGGCGGATGCGATGAAGGGATGTAAAGCAGTTGTTCATCTCGCAGGCGACCCTCGCCCTGAGGCACCTTGGAAGAGCGTTTTAGAAAATAATATCAATGGGACCCAGGCTGTGTATGAAGCCGCAGTCAAAGCTGAGGTTGATCGATTCATCTTCGCTTCATCAAATCACGCTGTTGGATCATATGAAACAGATGAGCGAACGCCAGCAATGTATCGGAGTGATGATTCATATCGTCTTGATGGAGCGGAACTCCCCCGACCGAGTAATCTCTATGGTGTAAGCAAGGCAACTGGGGAAGTTATTGGGCGGTATTATCATGATACGCATGGGATTACGGTCGCAAATGTCCGTATCGGAAATCTAACTGAGGGACACCCACCGATTGATTATGAACGAGGGCAAGCGATGTGGCTTTCATATCGAGACTGCGCACATCTATTTTCGCGCTGTATTGACGCAGAGTATGAATTCGAGATTATTTATGGAATTTCTGATAATGACCGAAAATACTACTCAATCGCACGTGCGAAAGAAGCACTTGGATATGATCCACAAGATAACTCTGCTGAGTGGCAGGGCAAAGAACGAATAATGAAAAAGGGCGAATAAATATATTCTTCAGCGTTCTTCTTTATTTTATTGCGGTACTCATTTTTACTGGGCATGAGAATTGTGTGTTACTGCAGTGAATTCACGATAGTCGGAATAAACGCGAAATTGGGTACCCTATGGAAATTGTTTTTGAGTGATAATAACCAAAATTAGGCAGAGCAATCAAGAATGACTACTTGAATAGTCCGTTTATGTCTTGTTCACGCTGTCGTCGTCGTTCAACGTTGCTCCGGAGTCGACGATAGATTAATCCGCGATGATCAGGATCACGGACAAACACAGAGAGTGTCCCAATGAACCCACGTGGTTCATTATATGACTTTGAGTCGGGTACAGTTTCCTTATGCCCGTATTGAACTGCATCAGCGATAATATCAGTATCAATATTATCAGTATGTGATGCAATTGCAGAGGCTGCATAGCCGATTGCATCAAATCGAAGAGTCGCAACTGTTGGTCGTTCCTTATCAACGTACCATGGAGGAACACGGTGTCGTTCGATAACTGCAGGGTCATCGCTAAGAGCTGAAAGATACTCATACAGTCGATTACCGATAATTGATGAGTGTGATCGTCTTATCCTAGCAAGTTTTGTAGTTGCATTATGTGCTGCTGTTGTTGTGTTGACCCATCTGTGATCTTGTGCACTCTCAATTGCTGTTGCGGATTGTTCAAGTGCTGTGCATGTAGTCTGGTCATCTGACGAAAGATCCTCTTGTTGACGAATGAGATCACATGCAGTCCACACAGGACGGTATTCACCAGCGTTAAATAATACGACACCACCAAGGAGAGTCTCATCCACATTAATAATACGTAATCGAAAGATAATATCCTGTCGACGATGTGCAATGTAAACCGGCGACGAACGTATGAGTGTTCACCACATGATATTACACGATGACTCGGACGCACGTCGCCTGTGTGAACTGCGGGAAAGAGTTTGTTCGTGGAGGAAACTACCACGGTAACTACTGTCCGGAGTGTCACGAAGCGTGGCTAAGCGAAGAACCAGATACTAAAGCTGATTCCGATGAGGGACCACGACCATTCGGTCATCGCTCACCATCATCAGTCGAATCAGGATCATCAACTGGCACCGAAGACGAAAGTGAGGATAGTGACGGTGACAGTGATACTAACAGCGCATCCTCAAATTTCAGCGCGAACGAATGAAATAAGCAGATCAATGGGGCTGCTACTGCTGATACGATATTCTGATTTGATATACATTTGTTAGTCGCTGAGAGTGTTATATGCGGTTAATACGGACATCAAATAAATTAACCTATGATTGGCGATACTAATATTTATTTGAGATACATTATTAACTCTTAATATCAGTAGTTTAACTAAAACAGGGTCCTTCTCATGATATTTGCTGTTCATCATCGATATCACTCGAATCTGAATCTACATCTACGTCACCGTCATCTGAATCTGAGTCTATAGATGGTATGACCGTGACCATCGAGTCATCTGTTTCAGTACGGACAAGTGGATCAGCAGCAACGGCTGCAAGTGAGAGTGTTCCTTGGCGAATATTAGTCTCAAATGTTATTTCAGCCTCCACTGTAGCATCAGTATTCTTGATAGTAACGATCATACCATCTGTGAGATTGTGTTTTTTTGCATCTGCAGGATGAAGCTGTACTTGAGGTGTTTGCTTTCGTTTCTCTCCGTAGACTTCACTTGCCCGACCATTCGTCAAGAGTGTGAATGTTTGCGTAGAGCTGTCTGTGATTGCAGGAATTGGTTGAGCGGTGCCAAATGACATTTTTCCATCCGAGGTCAGGAATCGCTCGGCATACAGATGATCATCTGTGTGAAATGGCCACTGATGCCCGTCAGTACCGATATCTGCATATGAAATACCTGCATGTGGTGGGCTCACCTGTGTCAACTCAGTAAATACCTCTGTGACATTCTGATAATCGAACGTATCGCCAATAAGTTGACACCCAAGATCGGAGAGGATTTCAAAATCGGTGCGAGCGTTCCCTGGTGGTTCTCGTGTCTGTGCAAGGCACTGGACACGACGTTCGAGGTTTGTGACTGTTCCACGCTTTTCAACACCTGTTGCCGCTGGTAGAACCACATCCGCATGTTCAGCAGTTGTGCTCCATAGTGGGTCAATAACAACTAATGTATCAATTGCGTTGAGTCGATTTTCGACCCAACTTGGGTCGCGTTTTGAAACTGCTGGGTTCTCACCTACTACAAGGGCTGCGTGGATATCACCACCAAATCCGTCAAGTAGCGCCGTTGCAGGCGTTCCTGTGGTCGATGGTGGGTCAATGCCCCAGACATCACCAACGCGGGCGCGAGCTTCAGGATTTTGAATTGATTGATTTCCGGGAAGACGGTCTGGCACACAACCGGTATCCGTCGCTCCTTGCTCATTAATCAGTCCACGTAATACAATCACACCAGAACCAGAACAGCCAAGATTACCCGTCAGTCCAAGAAGATGCAACAACGCCGCTGGCGCATTAGGGTTTGGCTGGTCGCTATTAGTATGACCGCTTTCATCAACGCCAGTGCCGGTAAGCGCAATCACGTTGTCTGCATCAATAATTGCCTGTGCAACGCGTTGGAGTGATTCAGAATCAATATCCGCAGCAACACGTGCATTGTCGGTATCAAGCGCTAACAGAGACTTCCGGAAGCGTTCAGCATTTTGAGTTCGTTCAGAAAGAAACGCCTCATCAGTACCACCGCGTTCAATTATCATCGCACTGAGTAAGTCAAAAACAGCAGCATCATAGCCTGGTCGAGGTGAAAGATGGATATTTGCAAGTCGAGTCGTCTCGTTTCCGACAGGATCGATATGGATAAGCGTCGCACCCCCTGAAACAGCTGGTCTAATAAAACTGTTAAATGCAATCGGTTGTCGACCCGCTGGGTTCGCACCAGCAGCTATGATAACATCTGTGTCGAGTATCTCACTAAGACTCGTCGACGTTGCCGGATATCCGAGTCGGTCAGCAAGTGTTCGCGTCGTCTCTCGATGACAATGACGTGCGCGATTGTCGATATTATTCGTTCCAAGTGTTCGCGCCAGCTTTTGAAGCAGATAGTTCTCCTCATTTGTGCAGTGAGGCGCACCAAGAAACGCAAGCGCATCAGGACCATGCACTTCACGAATTGTACGAAATCGATCACAGATAGTTTCATATGCAGTTTGCCATGAGACACGACGCATATCACCTGAGTCTGTGTCATCACTCTCTGTTGTCTGTTTTCGAATTGCAACATGGGGAGAGGTCAAGCGACCAGTTTCAGGATTCTCAACGCCTGTTTCCGCGGCTGCTTCTGGGTCATCAAGACTGAACTCAAATGCATTAATCCCTCTGCGACAAAGTCGACCATTCGGATTCGCTGGACCAGTGATTCCTTTTGCACGATTGTTCCCAGACTGTGTCATCGATGTGTCTGTTCGGCGGCGGAGTCGACAACCAACGCCGCAGCGTGGACAAATAGTCACTGAGTCATCTGATGTATTATTGCTCACGGTTTGGTGTGTCTAACCATACATAATTGGGTTTGAGTGTTGTATGTCGATAGTGATCAAGAAATAAACATATCTCTTATTCGAAGATATCGTATTGAACCTGCACGTGGGATCAAAATAACCAATTTCAACTTGTATTTGCGTTTGTGTTTGTGCCCGTTCTCGCTCTCGTTTTCTCTTTCATGTTTACTCTCGAAGTCGTCGTCCCTGTGATTTGAGGATGCTAATGAAGTATCCAATGCCAGCTCGTGCGTCAGCCCCCAAGAGTTGCCGAAGAACGCCGAATAATCCAACCGGTTCCGACTCTCGTTGTGCTTCGCTAACACCTTGTAGAAGCTGATTTAATCCACGGGCAGTATCCTCATCAACTTCCAACACTGAGAGCGTTTGCGCAAGATCAAGGAGTTGTTTTAATTGACCTTCTCGCTGTAGTTCAAGAACTAGATCAAGCGCATTGACAATCTCAGCACCATCTGTCTCAAGCATCGTCGATAACTCTTCGACCTCCTCTGATGATAGTGAATCAGCAAAGGCAGTCGCAATCATCGCTAGATCATCGAGTTGTCCATCGCGTTGCAGTGAAACAACAGTATCGAGTGATTCTGAAAGATCGTCTGCATTCTTTCCAAGCTCTGTTGCTAGTTCTGCAGACCCTTCCGTTGAGAACCCATCAGCCGCCTGGATAAGGTTTGACGCTGAGTCAGTGATATAATCGATTTCCTCCTCATCAGCGGTTGAAAGTACTATTATTGCTGTAGTGAGTGCATCACTTATCTGATCAGTATGCTCAATCGCGGCTGCGAGGTCTTCGCCATGCGTTTCGATAGCTGCAGTAAGTGCTGCTGCATCACTAGCGTCGACTGTCTTTTGACCGCTTGCACCACTGTCGGTATGTATATCGACGCTACCATTCGTAATGGCTTCTTGTGCGCCATTCGTTGCCGAATCAGGATATTCGTCGGCTGGCTTTGCCATCGTCAGTCGTCTCCTGTACTCATAGTCGTTTGATCGTCGCCGCTGAGTGACCGGCTCATTGCTTCTTGATCAGTATCAACGTCAACATCAACATCAAGCGCATCTGCGTCTGCTGGTTCAATACGTACAGCTGACACCTTGTATTCCGGTGTTGCTGCTGTGGGGTCGAGATGCTCTTCATCGGTCAGTCTATTGATCGCACTCTCAGCGAAATGAATCGGGACAAAGACGTTCTCAGGACCAACACGGTCAGTGATCTGTGCTGGAACAACCGTTTCGCCAGATCGTGACTCAATTCGAACGGGGTCACCGCCTGAAATACCCATTCCTGCTGCTGTTGCAGGATTGATTTCAACAAAGTCACTCGGATTATACTGCATGATACCCTCTTCGCGGTGGGTCATGGTTCCGGTATGATACTGATAGAGCACGCGACCAGTCGTCAGTGTAACTGGGTATTCCTCAGTTGGCTTCTCAGCAGGTTCGCTGTACCCGACACCTTTGAGATTTACCTTGCCATGATCAGTGTTGAATCCATCCTCATAGAGCCGGACAGTACCAGGGTGATCCATATCCCAGCACGGCCATTGAAGACCACCATTTTCTCTGACTCGTTCGTGAGAGATCCCACCGTATATCGGTGTTAATGAGTTTATTTCATCCATAATCTCAGCCGTTGAGTCATAGTCCCAAGATCGACCCATTTTATTGGCAAGCTCCTGTAGAATAATCCAGTCAGGTCGCGAATTGCCTTTCGGCTCCATCACCTCATTCACCATCTGAACTGTTCGATCAGTATTAGTGAATGTTCCAGTCTTCTCAACAAACGATGACGCTGGAAGAACAACATCAGCATATTTCGCAGTTTCAGTGACGAAGAGATCCTGAACAACAAGGAAATCAAGATTCTCAAGCACATTTTCGGCGTGATTCACGCCGGGCTCTGACAACGCTGAGTTCTCGCCAATAATGTACATACCGCGGATATTGTCTTCTGCGGCTTCAAGAAACATCTGAGTCGTGTAGTAGCCATACTCGGAATCAAGCTCGCAGTCCCAAGCCTCTTCAAATTTGCTTCGGACATCATCATCAGCAATATCTTGATATCCAGGGAGATTATCCGGCAATGGTCCCATGTCGCCACCACCGCCTTGCACATTATTTTGTCCGCGGAACGGAGAGACACCGGCACCAGGCTTACCGAGATTTCCGGTTATCGCCGCGAGATTTGCCATTGCGGTGACGTTCTCAGTTCCATGTGAGTGTTCTGTGAGTCCAAGTGTCCATCCAAAGACACAGGCATCGGCATCGCCGAGCGTTTCTGCTGCGGAGGCAATCTCATCGGGTGAAACGCCAGTGATCTTCTCAACACGGTCAGGGGTGAACTCCTCTACAGCCTCACGAAGCTCTTCAAATCCGGTCGTCTGCTCGGCAACGAACGTCTCATCGTGGAGATCATGCTCAATGATGTAACGAGTTATGCCGTTGATCCACACAGCGTCATACCCTGGCTTGACCTGTGTATACTGTGTGGCATACTCAGACATTTGTATTTCACGCGGATCGAATACGAGTAGGTCAGCTCCATCGCGAACGTTTTGTTTTATCTGCGTTGCAAGAACTGGGTGTGCTTCTGTCGTATTTGAACCGGTGAGAAGAACACAATCAGCAATCTCAAGATCGTCAGTGCTAATCGAGGCTGCGCCATATCCGTATGATTGTCCAAGAGCAGCAACTGTCGAGGAATGACACAGACGGTTACAGTTATCAATACTATTAGTCTGAAGCACCTGCCGAGCAAACTTGCCCATTAAGTAGTTTTCTTCATTTGTTGCTTTTGAGGATGCAATGACTGATAGCGCCTCACCGCCGTGAGTATCACGAATATCGCCAAGTCCCTCAGCAACGTGTGAAAGGGCTTCATCCCATGTTGCTTCACGGAATTCTCCGTTGTCATCACGGACAAGCGGTGATGTAAGTCGGTCATCGGAGTTGATGAAGTCATATCCGAACTTTCCTTTTACACATGTTGAGATGCCATTAACCGGTGCATCCTCTTCTTCAGTTGGTCGGGCAGCGAGAATCTCGTCACCATCAGAATACAGATCGAACCGACATCCAACCGCACAGTATCCACAGGTTGTATCGGCAACGTTCAATTCTTCAAGCCGTTTATCACCAATCGCCTGTGCGATTTCGAAGAGTTTGCCCTCTGGGAATGTATCCGCGGCAATATCCTCGGCGACGTTTTCGACGTTGGCGAGTGCTTCTTCCTTAGCATTCGCCATGTAACCTGCAACGCCACTGAGATCGTCATCACTACTCATGGCCACTCACCACTTGAAACGTCTTTCCAGGCAGTATCATCGATCTGATTGGATTCTTCTTCGGTGTTTTGAGTTTCATGTTCATGATTGTGTTCGGTGGATGCTGTTCCGCCGTCAGTTTGAGCACTTGCGTCTGTAGTCGTTGAGTCCTGTCGTTTCTTTTGTGTCATTGGCTCTTTGTCCTCACCGGTTCCCTCGATTGTCTTCCCAACGCTGTTTTTTTGATTAAATCCGGGAAGCGGGATCGTTGTTGCATCCTCAATTCCTTTCTCTACAAGCGAGCCTGTTGGGCAAACGGTTGCACAGTGCCCACAAGAGACACACGTCGAATCTTCCATTGTTTGGGAGTCATTCTGGAATCCAATCCGCGTATCTTGTCCAGATCCTTCTACTTGGAGCACGCCCGCAACTTGCACATCATTACATGCCTCGACACATCGATTACAGAGAATACATTTATTTCGGTCAATCTGTATGAATGGTGATGAATCATCAATCGGCTCGTACTCATCACGATCCTCAAGAACACCATATCGAGGCTTTTCAACCTCCTGTTCAATTGCTGCATCTTGGAGTTCACAGCGACCGTTCTTTCCACAGGCGGTACATCTGAGGTTATGATCTGAGAGAACTAAATCAAGATTGACATCTCGAGCTTCAGCCGCCGCCTCAGCATCTGTCCGTACAGTGAGTCCATCCTCGGCTGGGAAACTACAGGCTGGAACGATTCCATGTGCCTCGGTTTCAACCATGCAGGTCCGACACTCGCTGCGAGGACCGATTTGATCCTCACGTTCATAACTACACAGTGCCGGGACATATTCCTCGGTGTCGATTGTATTGAGCGCATCGAGTATTGTTGCGCCTGTGCCAACGGAAACAACTCGTCCATCGACCGTCAGCGTTGAGGATGTTTCTGAGCCGACATCCGGGTCGGTAGCCGTTCCGGGGGCAATGTCTTCTGTTAGTGGCGGTGCATCAGGGTGATCGTGACCGTGGGTAGAATGTGTATGTGCGTGATTTTGATTATCGCGTTCGGAACTCATTATTTAACCTCCATAGCTGCAAGGCAACTGTTAGTCGGACATTGACCATCTGCGTGAGCCTTAAACTCAGATTCAAATGTATCGAGTGCAGTTCGAGCTGGACGGCCTGCATTAACACCGAACTCACAGATGCTCGTAGTAGTCATCACTCGAATCAACTCATCGATAGCCTCAGGACGATACGTTCCATCGTACAGCGACCGCAGTAACTCAGCGAGTTGTGTTGTACCCTCGCGGCAGGGCACACACCGTCCACAATTTTCTTCTGAGGCGAATTGAGCCCGCTCGCCGACGAACTCAACCACACAACGATCCTCAGAAAGTATGTTGACAATACCTTCGGTTCCAAGATCCGCATCAGTGAGCGTTTCTGGGTCAACCGAAATATCAAGATCAGCTGCAAGACCACCGAATCGACCTCCAACGCAAGCAGCTTTTATCTCACCGGTAGTATCAGCCGCCGCACATGCTTGTTCGATTGTAGCTGTTTCTGGGATCTCGGTAACTGTTTGATCAGTCACATCGCCTTGGATAGTCATCACACGAGTCGATGGGTGAGAATCATCATCACCCTCCCGAAGTGAAACAGCAAGATGTGAAAGCGTTCGCGCCGTGTGGATAAGAGTTGGACGACCGTACAGACCGACTGACTCAGGACCTGGTGGTCGAAGCCGAGCTTCAAGTCGGTGATTTCCTTCAATCGCTTCAAGTGCCATCGTTGGCTCAGCCGCACGATACTCGGCTGGACCAGTGACGACATCGATTGCGATTGAGGGGTCATTGGGATACCGTTCGACAGCGGTGTGAGCGGTCTCGACAGCAGACTCGTCTGCCATAGACGCGAATATGACAATCTCGGTTGCGTCGACAGTCTGTGCTAGCGAAACTGCGCCATCAAGAACATTGAATGGCGCACTTGAGAGCAAAAGTGAATCTCCCGGATTGCTGTGTGCATTGATGACGACTGCAGCATCTCCTTCAGCATCGTGCGCATCCACCCACGTCTCTGTAAGTGCGCTATCATGACATGCGTCTCCCCATCCACGCCCATGTATGCTTTCACCAGCATCAAAGACAACATCAGGGTCAACATCATTCAAGAATCCACCAGCGGCATCATAATCGTCCACATTAGCTGGACGTCGCCATCCGCATCCGGCAAGCACACGACGGATTCCGTTATCGAGTGCGTCGAGATCAACGACGGGCATCTCGGGTAATTCAGGATCATGATCTACGACTGTTGCTGGGTCTGCAGCAGTAACATCTCCAGTCTCATCGATACGATGTACGGCAGTTTCAAGTCGATCGGATGAACATGCAAGGTAAAATGCTGTTGTTCCATCAACGGTTGCCATTAATAATGGTTCAGCTGCTGTAATGCCCGTTGAACCGACCGTAGCAACAGGGGACTCGACTGTGGCATCAAGATCTAGACCTGGATTATACAAATCATCAATGCCAGCCACTCGAAGCTGGAGACCGTCGGTCGGAGTAAGTATTGTCATTAATTATTGTCTAATAGCTAGAAGTATTTGAATAGCATAAATGATTGGGTACAATTTTTAAGTGATAATGTAACTTAGCCTAGGAATGATATAAATAATTATTAAAGTTTCTGTTGCGGAAATTTGCTAGACATATCCAATGAATTATATCATTATTATCTAATCGATTAATGTGTCTACCACTACCACAGACAAAAATAGGTGGCTTATTGCAGTGTCAGCAATCTTGATCCACGTCTCGATTGGTGGCATTTATGCGTATAGTATTTATCAGAACCCATTGAATGAGACACTCGGATGGGCGATATCAGACGTAACATTAGCATTCACGATTGCGATATTTGTGCTTGGGCTTACAGCCGCATTCCTTGGAATCTTTGTTGAGCGGTATGGACCGCGGATAGCTGGTCTTACCGCTGCCGCTCTTTACGGCATTGGAACAATCGGAGCAGGGGTAAGTATACAGCTCGAGAGTCTTCCATTATTCTTCGCAACGTTTGGTGTGATTGGAGGAATGGGGCTTGGAATTGGATATATCTCACCGATTTCAACGCTCGTTGCTTGGTTTCCTGACAGGCGAGGTATGGCAACCGGGATGGCAGTGATGGGATTCGGTGCCGGAGCATTGCTGACTGGTCCTGTAGGGAATTTTCTCATCCAGCAGTATAGTATATCTGCTGCGTTCTATGGGCTTGGAGCGACATACTTTGTATTAATGACGCTTGGAGCAAGTTATCTCAAGAAACCACCAGATGGATGGCTACCATCAGGTATGAGTGAAAATGATCTCGCAGCCGAAGATGATGAGGGGGGTATCTGGGGCGATCTTGAAGAACTCACCGCGCGGGAGGCTCGAAAGACGCCTCGATTCTGGATGGTTTGGCTAATTATATTTATTAATGTGTCTGCCGGAATTATGCTCCTAGCATTTGCCTCTCCAATGCTGCAATCAATCGGTGGAGCAAGTGCAACGACAGCCGCTTTTATTGTTGGATATATTGGGATATTCAATGGTGCTGGACGGATCGCATGGTCAAGTCTATCAGATTATGTTGGTCGAACAACAGTATATGGGGCGTTCTTTGGGATTCAGATTGTTGCTTTCTTTTTAATGCCACAGGTCAGTGGTGTCTGGATTCTCGCCGCGTTGCTGTTCCTCATCATTACCTGCTATGGTGGCGGATTTGCTTGCTTACCAGCGTATCTGAGCGACCTCTTTGGAACAACTGAAGTCGGAGCAATCCATGGATACAGTCTTACAGCATGGGGACTCGCAGGTGTCGCCGGACCAACGCTTGCATCGGTCATTCTTGAATCGACGGGTGATTACACAACTGCACTATATATCATCAATGTCGTCTTAATCGGTGGACTCCTGACTGTTGGAGTGCTTCGACGACGAATTAATACGATTCAGGATGCCCAAGCAGCACCACCGGCTGCGGCAGGTGACTGAGCGAAGGCGAGAGCCAGGTGTCGTTCATACGACGCTCTCGAAATCATGCTCTTTGATCAACAGAGACTAATATAAAAATTGAGGTAGCTGACGTATCGAGCCATCCGAACGGTATGAAACAATTTAGTTATTGATTTTCGAACCGACTGTTTATATTAACTCAATCTACATTAAGCATAGAATATATTGAGATATACTGGTCTAGTGCGTGCAGGTGAGGATGTCAGTGAATCACGTTGCTCACTGTTATTATTATTCTAGTGGTGTCTGCTATAGCAGAGTTTGGCATCCACCCACGACTGAACTCGTGGGATTCCTCTTATGAGAGTCTCAATCGCTCTGAGACACTCCGAGAGTAATATTCCCGCTTGATGCGGTACTCTACTCTGGTTTGTGTACTCCTCGTTGACCGTTGTCTCTATAAGCGACAGCGGGCTCTGATGTTCCAGACAACTGTGATTGGTCCACTTGAGGGACACAGCGCGTGTCATCGCCCCTACTGCGGTGGTCTGTTGTCTCAGGTCAGGAACGATACGATTCAGATGCCACTCCACCAAATCAGCGTGTCCCCCACCTCAAACCCGCAGAGACACGGTACCGAGTCCTCGTGACGAATCGAATTGTCTCCTCTCGCTACACTCAGGACACGTTTGACTTGTCCACGCCTCGGACTCTGATTCGACCGTGAGGTGATATCGCACTCTTCACACACGTCCTCGAGACGGTCGATGAACCAGCGGTATGCCCAGAAGTTGTGCGTCTTCAAATTCACACGAGCCGGTTAGTGTGTCGAGAGAACGCCCTTGATGCCTCCCACGCACAGCGTGGAGACACCCTCGTCGGACAAGCGGTCTACATGATCACGGACAAGACTGTCTTGGGCGCGGTTGCGCCGATTCGTGCGCTTTCGGTACAGCACAGACAGTCGATTCGACTCGATTACTGGATTCGCGATGGTTTTTCGAGAAGCGGCTGATAGTGCGCGATGAGCTCCGTGGTATCGCGGAACTTCTCGAACAGGGTGGGTCCTTCGTACAGGTATTGAGTGCCGGTTGAGACGGTGCAGGCGACGAGGTTGGTCGCACCACCGTCCAAGGCGGCTTCGTGGGAAGCCAGTCGAGAATCAGGGATCGGTATGGTGACTAATCGGAAAGCCCTGAACATATCTTCGAGTTCGTCGAACACAATTTCAAGCCGGTTCTGCTCACCCTGGCACTGGCACTTCCACTTCGGGTCACCCGCTATTTCATCACGAAGGCGGTGGTTCCGATTCAGTCCGAGCTCGTCTGTGAGTTTGGAGCCAATCGGGACTTCGAGTCGGGAGCGCTTCCCGTGCTCAATGGTGTAGTGGTTGTGCGGACGTAGACGTAAGTGCGAAGCGTGTACTCGCCCGTCGTCTTCGTTACCTCAGTAGCCGGGTGGTGACGGCTTCTCATCGAGTTCCCCGGCGTGGTACTTTTGATTACTGCTGAAGAACGACTGCCACGCTTCAGTATTTTTGCGGATGATTTGTTGGGCACCGGAACTGCTGAGGACGGCTTTATACTTGCCTTTGAGACTCCCGGTATCGGCGTTCCAGACGCCTTCATTACCGTGGAAGTTTTGCCGGCAAGCGTAGTTTATCTTGTTCCAGAGACTTCCAGAAGCGTCCAACCATTGTTTGAGCAGCTTACGCTCCTTTGGATTTGGAGAGCAGAGGCAAACATCAAGCTGGTTGGCTCGCTTCATGAGTATATCGGAGGAAATATTCGTTCGTGAAGTCATGGCATGGACTAGCGCTGGGGACTCGGTATTGCTATCGCTTGTGGTTCGTGTTTTGAAGTGTCAGATTCATTTCACGAGTAAACTCGTGGGCTTTCTCGTTAATTCTCCGTGATTCTTACCGGGTGGACAGCCTGGGAAGCGAATCAACCTGTCTGTTAAATCAGCGTGAGCAGACAGTTTGAATTTCTGTGATCACGATCTGTTCGGTATGGGTGTGGGTGTGAGTATGTTTTCGAGTGTTACACCAGTGCACGGCTGAGACCAACGAAGTGTCCGGGGGAAAATCAGAGATTAGAATTAGAATTTGAATTTAAATTTAAATTTTCGAAATTCAAAATTTAGAATCGTACGGACAGCTCTGTATAAGATATCAATCTTACATACAGGTTCGGCGACAACAGTGCTGGTGGTTACTTACCCGCGGAAGAGTTGAAGCACTTCATCGCTTACTGACGGTTCGACAGCTAGCGTATATGTTTCATCTGGTATCAACTCTGTTTCCGGACCGGCAATACGATTTCCACCGGTGCTGGAAACAACAAGGCAGCCACGGGGAAGTCCAACTTCTTCAAGCGTTCGCTCCGCAACTGGAGCCTCGGGTGCAACAGTTATTTCAAGTAAGTCTAAATCACTAGTCGTATCTTCGATAGCTCGTACATCTGATTCAACAGTATTAGCAGCAACGCGTGCTGCTGCATTCTCTGGGAAGACGACTTCGTCAACCCAATCATCATATTCGCCTTTGGTTTCAACGTCGGTTCGAAGGATTGTTTTCAAATCAGATCCCATCCGGGTGGCTGCAAGACAGATTGCAAGATTTGTCCCCGTCTCTGCGGTGAGTGCAGCAATAACATCTACACGCTCAAGACCAACTTGCTCGAGAATCGTTGGTCGTGTCGCGTCACCTTCAATCACTGTTGCGACATAGTCGTCTGCAATTGTCTGTGCACGGTCTGAATTGGGTTCAATGACAATAACGTCATATCCGCGGTCACTGAGTATATTCGCTGTCCGCCGACCAACACGACCGCCACCGGCGATGAGAGTTCGTGGTTGCTTTGCTGACATTATTATATTTCCTCCTGAGCCGTTGTATGTGCGGGACTGTCTTGAGTGTCAGTGTCTCCGGATAACGATGAATCTGTGTCTGTAACGGCTGCGTCAACAGGGTCAGACGTCGGAGTAGGGTCTGAATCCGGATCTGGACTGGGACCGGGACCGGAAGTGGGATCAGATGGTCCACCGGACGTGCCGCCACCACCGTCACCACCGCTTGGGGTAGCGCTAGATCGCGAACGTAACCAGTTCAGTCCATAGTATGCAATAAATCCGAGAGTAATCCACCCTGCACTAAGTATCAGGGCGAGTTGGTCATTTTGGATCAAATAAAAGACCAACACACCAGTTAACAACACATTGAGTATAATTCCAATTATTGGAGGTGCAGGGTAGTATGGAATTTTGTAGGGACGAGTCATATCGGGACGTTCCCGCCTGAGTTTGATCACTGAGAAATTGACGATGACGAATGATAATAAGAAGAATAAACTCGACATATAACCGGCGCTCACTGTTGGAAGTACGACGGACAAGAGCATGACAACACCGCTGACGATAATAGCAACAAATGGCGTTCCAAATCGGTGATGAAGATTCCCAATTGAACCAATTAGCTGTCCCTCACGTCCCATTGCAAAGGCGACGCGTGAGGATGCAATAACAACTGCATTGAGTGCGGTCAGTGTCGAAAAGACGGCTCCGAAAACAATGAGTGCACCACCGTTCTGAATGATTGGGAGACCTGTTGGCATGAATGACGTCGCTGCATTTGCGATGCCTGCCTCTCCAGCCTGTGCAAGTCCAGATGCCCCGAGTGTTCCAATAGCTACGGTGACGACAAGTGCATAGATAATAACAGTTGCAGCAAGACTCAGGAAGATCGCTTTAGGAATATTCTCTCGCGGATTTTCAACTTCCTCGGTGACAGTTGTAATGAGGTCATATCCTTCAAACGCAATGAAGGTCAACCCCATCGCTGGAAGAATACTTAATGCCGACGAATCATCAGGGAATAACGGATTGAAATTTTGGAATGTAAAACTCGTTGGTTCACCACCACCAACTGAGAGGAATCCAAAGAGAATGAAAATAAGCAGAATGATTACTTTCGTTATTGTAAAGAACGTCTCAGCACTTCCGCTAGCAGCCGTTGAGATTGCATTCACGACAACAAGAAGTGTAACAGCAGCAAAAGCAAGACCCAATTGAACGGGAATGTCGATGCTACTGAGTGGAAGGGCGATGGCACCGACAGAACCAGGTTTCGGCGTGAATCCATATACATGGAGTAACTCAATGAAATTCGGGGCGAATCCAAGCGCGTAGAGTGCTCCCGCAATCATATATGCAAACCAAAGCATCCACCCCAGTATGAATGATGAACGGTCGTCGAATATCTCACGTACAAAGGCATATCCACCACCGCTTTTCGGGATTGATGCAGCGAGTTCGGCGTATGATAACCCAGTAAATGCCGTTACAACTCCGTTGAGAACAAACACCAGTAATGCTGCGGGACCGGAGATTTCTGCGGCAAGTCCTGTGAGGACAAAAATTCCAGCACCGATCATTGCACCCATCCCGATCATCGTGGCATCTAACAGCCCAAGTTCAGCCGTTGGCTCGCGAGTTCCCTGGCTCATCGACGTATAATAAGCTATGTCGCCAGACTGTTAAATACTGGTGACCAGTGTGAATTATTTAATTCATCATACATCTCAAATAGCGTCTGAGTATGGCGATAAATGCAAAATTAAATTATAGACAAATCTGCTCACATGAGTGATAGAAAATTAGATATGTGTCTCGGGATTTTTTACCTTTGGTATCATAGCATAGATTATAAATATGAGTATGCGTGCTGCTGTGTATCATGGTCCGCGTGATATTCGTGTCGAGGATGTTTCTGAACCGACAGTAGAGAAATCAAAAGATGCAATTGTCCGTGTCACACACAGCGCCGTCTGTGGCTCTGATTTATGGTTTTATCGAGGAAAGACAGATCGTGATGTCCCGTCTCGTGTTGGGCACGAACCGATGGGTATTGTCGAAGAAGTCGGTGATGACGTGCAATCTGTTGATATCGGTGACCGTGTTTTTGCACCGTTTAAAATAAGCTGTGGTTTTTGTGAGTTCTGTCGTCGTGGATTGCACACATCATGTAAGAACAGCGATAGTTGGGGCGGTGACAATGGTGGTGCACAGGGTGAAGTGATTCGATGTCGTCACGCGGATGGAACCCTTGTTCGTGTCCCAGATGCGTATGCCACTGATGACAGCATGCTTCGATCTATACTTCCACTGACAGATGTCATGGGAACAGGTCATCATGCAGCGGTGAGCGCAGGTGTCACTGCTGGGTCGACGTGTGTCGTAGTTGGCGATGGTGCCGTTGGACTTTGTGGCGTGCTCGCCGCTCGTCGGTTGGGTGCTTCACGGATTATCGCTGTTGGTCATCATGAAGACCGGTTATCACTCGCTCGTGAATTTGGGGCTACCGATATAGTCGCTACACGTGGCGAGGAAGCCATTGAGACTGTTCGGGAGAGAACCAATGGTGGTGCTGAACATGTGCTCGAGTGCGTCGGTGCAACAAGTGCGATGAAGACTGCTGTTGAGGTGTGTCGACCTGGAGGGACAGTCGGATATGTTGGTGTTCCACACGGACTTGATGATGGTCTCGATCTGTTTTCTTTCTTCAGAGGTAACATCACGCTACAGGGTGGCGTAGCTCCTGTCCGTGCGTATGCGGATGAACTACTAGCCGATGTGCTCCAAGGGACGCTCGATCCTTCGCCAGTATTTACAAAGACTGTTGATCTTGACTCAATAGCAGAGGGGTATCAAGCGATGGACGAACGGGATGATATCAAGGTTCTTGTCGAGCTATAGATAGCACGAACAACTTTCACTCAGTTGGGCTACACACACGAATAAAATCAAAAATATTTATATGATATTTATGAGATAATGTCTCACGGGCAGGATCGACAGGTGAAACGGCATCATTTTGATTATTTTTGTATCGAACTCAATTGACACCACCAACACCTGAGCTAGCCTCAGGAAGATCATGTGCATCTGCATCCATATTGAGTGCTTCAAGCGCAGCTGCAAGATGTTTATCTCCTGCGTAATCTGCATCATCAGCAATACGAATTTCTTGTGCTTTTGCAAGCACTTCTCCTCGGCGATCAGACGGGATGTCGTATTTATCCGTTGATAATTCAATGATTAATCCATTGTTATCCTGCGTGTACAATGAAAAGAAGACACCACGGTCAAACATATTGTATCCTCGACCATCGGCTTCCAGTGCAGCCATTACATCCTCAAAATCTGATGGTGCAACACTAAAACAGAGATGATGGACAGCGCCGATACCACCGCGTTGTGGCTGTTGAGTTGATTGTCGACCACCAACGAACACCGTGAGGATTCGACCATCACCAGTATCAAAAAATAGATGTGTTTGTGATGGGTCATCAAGATTTGGTTGTCTAAGGACTAGTGGCATCCCGAGGAGGTCTTGATAAAATTCAATTGTATCCTCTTCGTTACTGCCCCAGATGGTTATGTGATCAGTTCCAGTCGTCCGAATCGGGCTATCAGGGTGTTCAGCAGTGACTGATGTTGCGTCCGTATTGTCCGTCATACCTCCGGTATCGTCGCGAGCGATATAAGCGGGGGAGTAAGCTGACACTACCCCTATCATATCTGGTGTAGGGCAAACAAGGGGTGTTAGAATGGCATCAACCGCAATTGTGATGCAATTACGATTGGATCAGTTGTCTACAACGGTGCCTACGAAGCGATCGCGACGATATCTACAGTGCTCACAAAAGAATTGTGCGTACCCCGCTGGTTGCACGCCAGCAAGATCCATTTCGTTTCCGCAGTCAGGACACCAGTGTGACCCAATATCTTGACGATTCTGCGCTAACATACATTATTAATTGGGAAGGTAATATAATAGCCTATTGGTTTCTATTCGATTATTCGGCTCAGAACTGTCAGGTAGAGAATTTTTGTCCGATATGAGATTTATTATTGTAGTATATCATACTATATTGCAATTCAGTATCGAAATTTGTAGTATGAAACAGATTGGTGCAGAGACTATCTTAATATCGGGACGGAAGATATGCAAATCCAATTAAAAACACCACAGTGAGACCGGATGCAATTGAGACACCCCAAAGTCCATTCTTTTGTGTTTGATACTGCTCTATCGATGCTTTCTGTTGTTGGAAGTGTTCGAAATTTTGGGTGAGTTGTAGCGTTGACTCATCAGGGAAATGTGCAAGATATGTCTCATCACCGACAGTGACGTTATCGTTGTGACTGACGTCAATTGTGCTTGTTCGCGGAGCAGTCCATGCCAATTGAACACTTTCATTCGTTATCGTATCAACGGTTGTTGTATTCCCCTGGTACTCAATAGTATCACCCTCAGCGTATGACCGGGTTTCTGGCTCGGGAAAATACTCCTCAGCAAGAATAAGTTGGTCGCCACCACGGACCACATATCGTTCATCATTTTGCGTGACCGTCTCAGTGCTTACATTTGGATCTGCGGCAAGAACAGCGGTCTCATTCACCGATTCACGAAATGTCAAACTCGTCGGGTCACCACCGCTGCTGTCGACGAGCACTCGCCATTGTTGTTGATCAACAGTCTGTGTTGAATTATTCCCGAATGAGACGACATATTGTGCCGACTCATTGGTGTATTGTATTGCACCTTGTGTTACCGTTGTTTCGGTCCCACCGTGACCACCGCCTCGTTCCGCTGTTGAGATTGATGAGACGGTGTATGTCTGTCCACTGAGTTCAAACCGGTCGTCAGAGCTAAGTTCATATGTCGGATCCTCAAACTTGACATGTGGCGTTTCTGCGGTCGCAATGAGCGAATACGCACCCGCACCGACGATAATGAATAATGCGACATATATTGCCGCAGCGCGTCGTTGCATATTCTCGGATTTAGCGACATAGTGTATAACGGTTATCGTTTCGAAGCCACAGCCAGGGGATGAAGCGATGCGTCCAAACGGATTGGAGCATTACCTTCACCAGATGGATATTCGTTTTTTAGGTAGCGCACAGGAGGTTGGTCGAAGCGCTATCCTTGTCAATGATCGGTTGTTGCTTGATTTCGGGATGTTGACCGGAAACCCACCACAATTTCCGGTTGAGACGCCTCGCCCAGACGCTGTTGTTGTTAGTCATGGCCATCTTGACCATGTCGGTGCCGTTCCATCATTGCTTTCTGGAGATCGCCGACCACCGATTCACTGGACCGCTCCAACACAGGAGTTAGCATTGACGCTAGCTCGTGATACGCTCAAACTTCATGGCGGAACATACGATTGCCCGTTCACACAGGAAGAGGTTCACCGCGTCACCCAAGTTTCAGAAACACATACATACAAAGAGACCTTCGACGCTGCTGGTCATTCGATTACTTTCTATAATGCCGGTCACATCCCAGGGAGCGCGCATGTACTCATTAATGATGGTGACACGCGACTATTCTACACCGCTGATTTTCATACAGAGAATCAGCGACTCGTCTCAGCCTCTACAGCACGTCCTGAAGCAGATATCGTTATTTGCGAAAGCACTTACTCAGACGTCCAACACGACTCCCGGAAGAAGATTGAAAATCAATTTGTTGAGAGTGTCCGAACGACTATGTGGCAGGGTGGTACTGTTATTGTTCCCGCGTTCGCAATCGGACGAACACAGGAGTTATTACTTGTTTGTGCAGCAAACAATATTGACTGCTATGTTGACGGGATGGGGAAGCGCATAACAAAGATGCTTCGAGAACATCCACAGTTTGTTCGAGGTAAGGAGGCGCTTAGGCATGCGAAATCAAACGCCCGATTCGTCACCGGTCGGGATGGTCAGCGGAGACGAATCGCTGAACAGAATACAGTAATTGTGACAACAAGCGGAATGCTGTCTGGCGGTCCGGCAATGACATATATTCCTGAGATTCGGTCAAATCCAACAAATAAGATCACACTCACCGGGTATCAAGTCGAAGGGACGCCTGGTCGATCACTGTTAGAGACTGGGCGTGCTGAGATTAATGATCGTGTGATGCCAGTTAGTGCACAGGTTGAGTGGTATGATTTCTCTGCACATGCAGATAAGGATGGTCTCATGGAGCTTCTTAACGAATATCAGGATGCACCGGTGTTAATCAATCATGGTGACCGATGTCAACGATTTGCTGATGAACTGAGCGCCGATGGATTCGATGCAACAGCACCAGCGCTTGGTCAAGAAATATCAATCTGAGAGATGCGTCTTTCTGTTTGAATCTTAGTTGATATCGATTTTTTGTATCTATTGAGTCAGACTGTTGATTTCTGGTTATGACATCCATAGAATGCAATTTTGCCGAAAGCTATCTGTCGGCTGCACAGTGACAATATCACATGACGGATCCATTCGTCGTAATTGGTGGTGACGCAGCAGGGCTATCAGCTGCTAGTAAATGTCGACGGGAAACACCGACACGAGATGTCGTCGTTTTTGAGCAAGGGTCATGGGTTTCATATGCACACTGTGGAACACCGTATTTTATCAAGGGCGATGTTGAACATCTCAGTGATTTGCAGTCGCTCTCACCTGGTGATATTGAGGAGCGAGGAATTGATCTTCGACGAAACCACGAGGTAACTACAATTGATACTGAATCGAGTGCACTAATGGTCTCGGATGGTACCAAATCTTTCGAATATCCGTATGAGGAGCTGCTGATTGCAACTGGAGCACGCGCAGTGTCAGCGCCCATTGAGGGGGCTGATCTTGACACGGTGTTCACACTTCATGGGTTACCTGATGCGACCGCACTTCGGTCCTTCTTGACACCACCAGCGGAGTTCGATAGTACCGAGTTAGGCGGGGGGAGTGCACTCAATGTGTCGATTGCTGAGCAGTATGGGGCAATACAACCGCCTGAGACAATCGCAATTGTTGGTGGTGGATATGTCGGTGTGGAGATGGCTGAGGCGTTCAGTGCATGGGACTGCAAAGTGCATCTCTTCCAGCGATCAGAGCGTCTATTACCCGCATTTGGGACAGCAGTTGGCGATGCTATCGTATCAGCACTTGAATCAGCTGGTGTGATAGTGCATCTTAATGAAGCGGTTGACCGGCTTAGTGAGACGGACGGGCGGCTAGACAACATTGTCTATGAGGATGGACATACACTCGATGTTGATGCTGTGCTCATTGGAATCGGGATCCGTCCAAATATCGAATTACTTATAGATACACCAGTTGACCTTGGAACGACTGGGGCAGTTGCAACAGATGAGTATGGAGAGACAAATGTAGAAAACGTGTATGCCGCTGGTGACGTTGCTGAACTCGAACATATGGTCACAGGTGAGACCACGTGGAGTCCACTTGGACTCCCAGCGAATCGAGCAGGACGAGCCATCGGGGCAACGGTTGGTGGGTCGCCGACAGAAGTTGGTCATGTCGCTGAGACAGCGATGCTAAAAGCATTTGAACTCGGTTGTGGGCGGGCAGGAATAGTTAATCCTGACCGAGCAGAGGCAGCTGGATTTGACCCCGTTACAAAGACGATTACTGCAGGATCACGTTCCGGATACTACCCAGGTGCTAAAGAAACGACAGTCACGCTCACCGCCGATCGCAAGAGTGGTCAGTTACTCGGTGGTAGCCTCGTTGGGGCTGACCGCGCTGCCGTTCGTATCAATACGATTGCAACAGCACTTGGTGGGGAAATGAGTGTTCAGGAACTCGAACAGCAAGACCTCGGATATGCACCGCCATTCAGTCCAGTGTGGGATCCGATCCTTGTCGCTGCTAAAGTGCTGAGTGGTGAATTAGAGTAAACGATGCGTCATGTGTCATGTAATTTGTATTATATGACACAGTAATATTCATTTCTCAAAAAGGTCATCATAAGAATAAACCACAAGTGTAGACCATTTCTACGGGCGCAGAAAGTAGGTGAATAAATTCGTTATTTGTTTTGACGGAGTGAGTCAAGAAACCGGTATTGATTGCTTGGGTCATAGCCTCTGAACAGAAGGCTATTCGTGAGAACTGAGACCGATGAGAGCGCCATCGCCCCAGCAGCAAGGACAGGCTGTAACAATCCAAGTGACGCAAGCGGAATCATCGCTGTGTTATATCCAAGTGCCCAGAACAGATTTTGTTTGATCTTCTCAAGAGTACCCTCAGAGATTCGGATAGCGTGAATAACATCAACTGGAGAATCACGCATCAATGTTACTTCAGCCGTTTCGATGGCAACATCAGTCCCGGATCCAAGCGCCGTTCCGACAAACGCTGCCGCCAGTGCCGGTGCATCATTGACACCATCGCCGACCATCATTACTCGCCGGTCTTCACCTGATTGAATCGTCTCGACGGCATCTGCCTTTGCTTCTGGAAGAACTTCTGCGCGAACATTTTTAGGATCGATACCGACCTGACTCGCGACTGCTTTTGCAGTTCGTTCATTATCTCCTGTAATAAGATAGACGTCTGTTCCACGAGCATGTAGACTTTCGACTGCATCTGTCGAAGAGTCCTTGATTGTATCTGCATCAGCGATAATACCGATGAGACGCCGATCATTGTCTACTGTGGTATCGGCGTCACCGCTAATCGAGACGTCTGGTTCATCGATGACACCAACGAGCATCGCCGTTTTACCATCAGACTCGAGATCACGCAGCGTTGACTCTACAGGGTCGATATTGATATCGGCATTTGTGAGAAGTCGATGGTTGCCAACAATCACAGTTTGTTGATTAACGGTCGCTTGGACGCCCTGTCCAGGAATCGAATTAAAATCTGTTACCGCAGGGACATTGATATTGGACTCAAGCGCTGCATCAACGATTGCATCACCTAATGGATGCTCACTATTTTGCTCAGCAGCAGCCGCAAGGCGAAGGACGGTCGCCTCGTGAGGGCTTCCCAAGAGCTCTGTGTCTATGTCTATATCTGTGTCAGTGAATGTGGATAGGGAGTTTGTGTCTGAATAAGCCGATTCGTCACCACCATCATCTGGACGCAGTTGCCCACCGTCCGTATGTGGATTGATGGCAATGACATCTGTGACAGACATTTCGCCTGTCGTCAGTGTTCCCGTCTTATCAAACACCACAGTGTCAATATCTCGAACACGCTCTAACACGTCACCGCCCTCGAATAAGACACCATTCCTCGCACCGATTGTCGTCCCGACCATCGTTGCTGCTGGGGTTGCAAGACCAAGCGCACAGGGGCATGCAATAAGAACCGCAGAAGCAAACACCAAAATAGCAAATTCAACCGTTGAAACGGTACCCCCAGCAACAATCGGTCCACCAGCGATGACTCCTATCGCTGGAATAAATCCAGTGAGACTTGCTAATGTTGTTGGAAAAGCGAACCACAGTAACGCCCAAACAGTCGCATTGATAATTACTGCAGGGACAAAATATGCAGAAATACGATCAGCGACTTGTTGAATCTCTGGTTGACGCGATTGAGCCTCTTTGACTGTCTGAACAATCTGTTGTATAGCAGTATCAGAGCCAACTTTTGTTGCTTCAATAGTAATTGCACCGTTTTGATTGACCGTTGAGCCGACTACGTCATCGCCTTGGGTCTTCGACACCGGGACAGACTCACCAGTTACCATCGACTCATCAACCGCAGAGGTTCCCTCAATAACGGTTCCATCGGTCGGGATTTGCTCACCTGGGCGGATTTTTAGCTGGTCACCGACGGTAATGTCAGAGACAGGAACGGTTTGTTCAGCACCGTTTTCGATCAGTGTGGCAGTATCGGCTTCCATCTCAAGAAGTGAGCGAAGTGCCGAAGATGCTTGACCTTTTGAACGAGCTTCAAGATAGTTTCCAAGAGTAATGAATACAAGAATTAGTGCAGCAGTGTCAAAATACAGTCCTGCTTGCGGAAGAACATCAAGAAGGGCAACCACAGAATATAGATATGCGGTTGAAGAGCCGAGTGCAATCAGTACGTCCATATTCGCCGTTCGGTTACGTACGATCGCAGTATAGCTATTTTCATAGAATTCCCGACCTAGCACTACCTGAATGGGTGTCGCGAAAGCGAAGGCAGCCCACCCAAATGGAATGGTAGTATATGGAATTGTCGCTGGAATAGCACTCGGTACGAGCAGATGTAGTGACATGAAAATAATAAGCGGCGTCGCAAGAGCCGCACCGAACAGTGTGAGTCGACGTTGACGATGTATTTCTGCCCTGCGAGCAGTTTCACGGGTATTAGCGTCGGTATTGTTAGTATCGCTATCTGTGGTCATATCATGATTATTATCAGTATCTGATCTGTCATCGATTGGTGTGTATCCTGCCCCGTCGATGATGTCTGCAAGGTCATCAACTGTCATCACGGCAGGATTGTATCGAATCTGTGCTTCATCAATAGCTGCATTGACATCAGCGGTGAGAACACCAGGGGAGGACTCAAGCGCACACTCAACCGTTTGGGCACAAGATGAACATGAAAGATCTGAAACACCCATTGAAGTGCGCTCAGCAAGCGGATTATAACCAGCAGACGAGATTGTGTCATACAGTTGCGTAACGGAGACTATCGTTGGATCATGCGTCACTGCTGCTTCATCCGTCGCAACGTTGACTGAGACCGCCTCAACGCCTGCGAGCGATGAAAGAGCATCTTGCACCGATTGTGAACAGGTAGCACAAGACATTCCCGCAACGTTGATATGAGTACGTTGAGTGGACATGATCCTAACTACGATCCCCATACTTACCACAATTTCCCTTTTGAAATCCAGGGTATCAACGCTCTCTTACTTTTGATTCTAAAGCGATCATGAATCATCATCACTCCCAATGGTGGTTTTCTCAGGGGCGTCGACATCATCTTCAATTCGGTTATATCGCTCGCGGAAGCGATGTAAACATGATGAGCAACAGAAATGTCGCTGATTGTCACCAATCTGCTCACTGCGCCCTTCATCGGTGACTGTATTTCCACACTCATCACATGAAAGAGCGAACTCTGTCCCCCCAATAGTAGGACTCCATTTAGCGGTATCGATAATGCTGACATCGTAGCTGTCAACCCGTGAGAAATTAACAATATCATCAATTGCAGCGCGGATACGGTCCCCACGAACACGAGTCGAAAAGATAACCGTATTATCAGCAGTCATGAATGTATGCTCAACCGATGAAGCGTCGCAAACGGCAGAGTATACCGAATCAACCGCGGACGTTGACGCCGAGAGAGTCACTAACACATGGACACCATCGCGAAGTTGTGATCGGTCAAGTTCGACAGTAAATCGACGGATAACGCCGGATTCACGCAGCCGATCGATTCGGTCTGAAACTGCTGGCGGTGAAAGGTCGACTACTTCAGCGATATCCGTGTATGAATGACGAGCGTCCTCAACGAGACATTCAAGAATCTGAATATCAGTGTCATCAATCATATTTTTTCTCTACCCGACTGGAATAAAGCGTATTCGAATCTTTACTTTGGATAACAAAGTTATTATTGTCCGTAGCAAATTATTCTAAAGTAAGTTTGAGCCACGCATTGATCTAATACTGTAGTATTGCTGGTGGAAGCGGAGTCAATCCATCCTGTGAGATGCTGGAAAAATAAATTAAAGAAGTCTGGTGTCCCTGTGCACGCGCTATGCTACTCATTATAGATGATTCGAATTTTTATGCTCGCATGACCAGAAATACCAGGTAATAACATCGACCATCGCTCGCAGACACATTCAGGATATACAGATCACAGACAGAATATCCGTTAGATATTACATTTAATACTAGAATATAATAGCTTCAACGTATCCCGGCGTGAGGTAACGTGATTAACGCATGCTCAGTTCAGGAATCGTCTGAACTCGATGATTGCGCATTCTCAACGCGATCAGCGTATGACTCCAAGTCCTCAGCGATTGTTCGGGCTTCTGAGACTGACAGTGTAACTTCATCAGCGTGGGCAGGGAGCCCCTCAACATTCGTGTGATCAACTTCGAGTTGAAGACTCACATGGTCTGGATTTTTACGCGGCGCGGTAACGTTCACAACGCCGAGTGTATCCACGTCAAACTCATGTCCACGGGCACGAATATCAGCGAGATCGAGTGTTGTGTACGCGTTCACGCGGAGGAGTCGGTCACTCATTCGTATCAGTCATCCGCTGGTGCAGATGGTCCAGCGTCAAGACCATCATTCTCTGCATATGGATACCAAGTACGCTTGGTATTATGCATCATTGGATCCTCATAATCGGTTTCCTCAGGCGCAACAAATGAATCAAGTTCATCGTTATCATGTCTGTCGACGAACGCACGGAATGATTCATCATCATTACGCTCAGCAGCGAATGATTCGATTAGATTGGAGATCGCACCAGGAATCTCATCGACAGGAACACGTTGGGTTACCCAGCGTGCGAACTGTGGCTCTGCGCCGAGTCCGCCTCCAAGACCAACGTCAAGAGCCTCAACAGGTTCCCCATTCTTTCGTGTTTTCATACCTCGAAGGCTGATATCTGCAATTTGTGGTTGTGCACAGGAAGCAGTACATCCCGAGAGATGAATGTGGAACTCATCAACGTCACCTGGAAGTGTGACGTTGTCTTTCAGCCATCGAGCGTAGCGAACTTGTCGATTCTTTGTCTCGACAATGGATAGCGAACAAAACTCAGTGCCCGTACAGGCAACGGAGCCCCGCATGAATGGAGATGGATCCGATGAATAGTTCTCAAGCAGCTGTTCATTTCTGAACTCATCAAGAGCATCTCCTGGGATATCTGTGACAATGATATTTTGTCGCTGAGAGAGTCGAACTTCACCAGACCCGTACTCAGAGGCAAGCTCAGCGAGTTCAATCACATCAGACGCTCCCATTCGTCCAACAAGAACATTCAATCCAACGAAGTATGAGCCATCATGTTGTTCGTGTACACCGATGAGGTCATTTCGGTCGCCATCCCCGGTATTGTATGTGTACTCATCTCGAACGTCACGTCCAGCTGTGTGCAACTCGAAGTCGACGTATTCTGATTGGAGTGTCTCGCGAACTTCGTCTGCGCCCCACTCATCAACGAGGAATTTAATCCGAGCGTTGTAGCGGTCTTCACGGTCGCCATTATCTCGGAATAGCGCTGAGAGTCCGCCTGCGACATCTGATACGTCTTCTGGAGGAACCCAAACGTCAATATCACGGGCAAATCGCGGCTCATTACGAGAGAGACCGCCTCCAACACGAACATTGAATCCAACAGTTTCCTCACCATCAATAGTCTTATATGCTGGCTCGAAGCCGAGATCGTTGATATCTCCCTGACCAGAACCATCGGGCGTACCGGTGACTGAAACCTTCCATTTTCGTGGAAGGTTGGAATGGTCATCGTTCCCTTTGAACGTCTCATTGAGGTCGTGGATAACTGACCATGCATCAACGACCTCACGTGCATCTTTACCAGCTACGGGATTTCCGACGATATTTCGCCATGAGTCACCGCAGGCTTGTTGTGTTGACAACCCATTCTCCTCAAGTTTCTCGAATATGGCTGGAACGTCTGATAATTCAATCCAATGGAGTTGGATTGACTGTCGGGTCGTGAAGTCGGCATACCCGTCGCCAAATATTGGATTTATTCCAGGGCCAGTTGCGTATTCGGAAGCGATTTCTCCGACCACTCGAAGTTGACCAGGCTTCATGACGCCATTTGGCGTCCCGATCCGCATCATGAAGTATCCTTCTTGACCGTTTCGCTGATGATATAGGCCCCACCACTTGAACCGCTCAAACCATGCATCTCGCTCATCTTCCGGAATCGTGTCATACCCCTCCTCTGCGAACTCAAAGAGATGATCGCGAATCTCCTGCCCATACACCTCGGACTTCCAGCGTTCGACATCCGTCGGCATGCTATAAACAATAACGGGCAACAATAACATAGGTGGTGTTTCGTCACCATTCCCCGCTGCTCCCGCTAACCGGAATTTATTTCCGGATTTCCTGATTCATACGTGTGACGAACAGCTGATTGGTCGAATACGGTGAATTCACCATCTATAATCCGACCAACTGGGAGCCACTCAGTCTCGCCAGTCGCACCACAGGCGATACATTGACCATAAACAATAACTTCAATTGTTCTACCATTCACGCTGACCGCTTGGAAATTCTCAACAACAAAATCGACAAGTTCACATGAACAAAAATCAGCAGCTGAAACCCGCCAGAGTTCACTCACACTGACTTTCCTCTGATCATTGACCGAAATCCACGCACCATCATCAAGCACTCGAAGTCGGACAGTCACACTCATAACTTAGACCGGAGACCACAGTGTGTGACGGAGTATGCAAACGGCGACGATGTCAATGACACACATGACCAGCTATAATCGCAATACGGGAGCCGTGTACAGGATATGACGCGCGTTACTAATACCGGCAGAAAATTCTGGTATTCGGGAGTAGGGGTTGAAATCACTCGTGCAGCGGCTCTTATACAGGAGTACAGAAGTTGTATGAATTGATGACTGATTTGAATCCACAGCCGACGATCAAGCCGGTCGCTGCGATAGCGATCAAGCAAGCGGCGATTGTCGACTCTGGTATGCGAGAAGCAAATAAGGAAAAAACGGATATAAACACAACTAAGCATACAGCTAGTTCCGAGTCAGAAAGCAATCTTACAGCGACCACCCGCCAGCATGCGTCCGCAGATGTTGCCCCCGAGCTATATACTACTGAAACACAGGGGTCACTGCAATGACGGGCGTAAGCAGCAATAGTGATAGATTTTTACATGATAGCAAGTTGTTCCGCCTTTTTGCTACACTGACGGGCAGAAGCAGTAACACTGATCGTCAAGCCGACACTGTTGAGCCACAGGGAGGCGATAATGACAACAAGCAGGATGCCGAGGCTGAAGAATCGATAGCAGAAATATCAACCAAGACAGAAACAGGAACATCTGAAACATCGTCGGAGTCTACATCCGCATCCAAACCAAATGACGAGAGCGATCATCTAGATGATCTTGCTGATGGTGCTGGATGTACAGAAATCTGGGAACACCTTTCAGAAGGTCGAGATTCATAAACAAAGACGGGGTGGGGCTTTTAGCCGGTGATAAGTTATCAACGCACAAGATGAGTGGGGATAATCACAGCTCTGGTGATAAACACAACAACCAGTTGGATCCAGTATCGAGACAGTATTTAACATTGGATTCAGTCACGAGCACTACGTTTGAGATTAATTCTGATGATACCACTAATATAGAGTCTGGGTTGAGCAAGACGGAATCTCAACACATTGATTTATCAGTTGATGACAGTATTCCCAGTTCAGAGCACAGAAACAGAGATGAGAATGACGGAGATAATACCCATGACTCTACGTTAGATTTTGATCAACTCCGAAGCGATGGTGGGGACCCATCGATTCGTCCTCCAGCAGACCGTGAGGAGCCTGTCGGCGAACCGGTTGTTCGATCTGACCCAGCTGTCACGGGACAGCGAGCACGCGAGGCGGTTGAGTTCGACCCGGCCGATCCAGAAAGTATTGAATTGGCTGCCCGAACCGTTCGGGCATTTTCTGAGAACACCGTTGGCGCTGATGATAACGTATTCATTCTTCGGGGAGCCGCTGCGTGTGCTGCGCTCGTTAGAGGCGTTGGGTCGTATAAACAAGCCGTAGAGCGCGCAGGTGGTGATGTTTCGATTTCTTTTGTGCGAAAGTGGGCACGAGTGCATGACCTCCCACAGTCAATCAGACGTCATGTTGCCCGGGGAGATATTGCTCCAACAGCCGCCAAACATATTGCACGTGTATCAGGGCTTGACCGACTTGATCTCGCATGGGCTGTTGTTGATGCTGACCTTACGGTTCGTGAAGTGCGACGAATTGCAAGTAAAGTCGATGATGATACAGGCGTAGCTGAGGTACTTGCTGAACAAGGAACCGCTATTGGATCAATCGAACTTTCTCTGCCGATTCCACTGTATCGCGAGTTGCGACGGCGAGCGTCTGTCGAGAACTGTCCACCAGGTCGAATCGTCAGTGATGCACTTGAAGACGCCTTTGAGACTAAATGAGAATACAATAGTCGTTGTGAGTACCCACTCCAATACGTCACATCAGGTTTGATAGCCGATCTTAGTCCTGTATCCGAAGCATACTTTCAACTGCGTTTTATTAATATTGATTACAATAAAGTGTACGTTGTGTCTCTTCTTGATGTGTTCACCCTTGGGGTTCAAGCCTATAGACTACGGATAATTCGCTTCGAAATTATATAGATTACAGAGAGATCTGAATTATATTCGCCCAATATCGGTACGATTCGCTGTTTAGGATCCAATATTTCGGGCGCAAGCGAGTGATCATGTTTCCAATTATGGCTGTTATTTATTAGTATTTGATGCAGATAAATCGATCATGAATGATATATTTCAGAATTTATTCGATAAGTGTCTCCATTTCATCAAGATAATCGGAATATCCTGCAAGCGCGGATTCAATTGGAGCTGCATCAGTCATATCGACACCAGCTGTTTGGAGAATATCGATCGGATACGCTGAGCCTCCGAGTGAAAGTGCATCACGATAGTCCGCGGCTGCACCCTCTCCGTTAATATTGATTTGATCAACAATCGCAATAGCGGCTGAGATACCGGTTGCATACTGATAAACATAAAATGAATAATAGAAGTGTGGAATACGCATCCACTCACGTGCGATTCGATCATCGAGCACGGCTGGTTCATAGTACGTCTCTTTCAGATCACGATATATTTCATCAAAGCGATCAGGTGTGAGTGCGCCACCATCCTCAATGACCTCATGGATCGTTGATTCAAATTCGGCAAACATCGTCTGTCTGTAAAGTGTTGACCGAACACGCTCCAGATATTCATCAAGAACGTGCAGACGAAGCGTGTCATCTTCAACTGTTTCAAGCAAATGATTGGTTAACAACGTTTCATTGACTGTCGAAGCGACCTCAGCTACGAATATCGTATAATCAGCATACTGCCATGGTTGGGCATTCTTTGCGAGCTGAGAGTGCATTGAATGACCGAGTTCGTGTGCGAGAGTGAACATTGATGAAATATCATCTTGATAATTCATCAATATGAACGGTTGCGTATCATAAGCCCCAGACGAGAACGCACCAGATCGCTTTCCACGGTTTTCATACACATCGACCCACCGGGAGTCAAGTCCATCAGCGACGCGTTGTTGATATTCCGACCCAAGTGGCGCAACAGCATCAGTGATGTATGTCTTCGCACGGTCATATGGGATCTCAGGACTCTCATCGCCGGTAAGTGAAATATAGAGATCCCACGGGCGGAGCTCATCAAGATCAAGTGCTTTTTGTTTTAATTGAGCATGGCGGTGAAGATGCTCAAGATTATCTCGAACGGTCTCTGAAAGAGTGTCATATACCGTTACAGGAACATTTGGACCGTTGAGTGAAGCAGCGCGGGCAGACTCATACCGCCGAGCACGAGCATACTTGACATCTTTTTTAATGCTGTTCTGTAGCGCAGTTCCGACTGTATTACGAACATCTTCCCATTCATCATAAAACTGCTCATAGACAGTCTGTCGAAATTCACGATCTGGGTGTTTCTGCAGCTTGGTGAAGTTTCCAAGAGTAATCTCAACTGAGCCCTCACTTGGGTCTGGGTGATCAACAGTTGGGAATGTCATATCTGCATTTGATAACATTCCGTAGATATCAGACGGCGAACTTGCCACCTCACCGAGGTCTGCAAGTACGGATTCAACCTCAGGCGATCGTGTATGTGGCTTTGTCCGAAGGACATCATCGAAAAAGTGCTCATACTCTTTGAGTGCAGGCTCGCGTTCATAGAATGATGTGAGTTCTTCAGTATCAAGCTCCTGTAATTCAGGTTCAATGAAACTGATCGCTGAGCGTGCACGAGATGATAGCGACTCGGCTTTCGACTGTCGAGCTTGAGACTCTTGATCACGCGTGTCCTCAGCACTACGAAGACTCGCGTACGTACCGACTATCGAAAGTGTTCGGAATATTTCTTCACGACGCTCAAGTAGTTGTAGGAGTGTCTCAGGTGACTCAGTTACGCGCCCCTCATAATCTTTGAGATCTGCCAGCTGATCTTGAATAGACTCATAGGCTGATTCCCACTCTGCATCGTCCTCATAGATACCTGAAAGATCCCAGGTGTACTCGGTCTCAATCTCACTTCGTTCGGGAACCGAACTCATACCCGCATTTAATCGGCAATAAAAGTGAACCTTGTCACTCGTTGAGCAAGTAATCGTTGAAAGCGAATAATCTATATTTGATCCTTTAGTAGTCTTTTTGAATATATGTAATCAATTTTGAGTCGATTGTCTGTGTTATCCTCGGTCAGAAATAATGCTATCAGAGATATTGAGAGAGTTATTTGGAGCGACTTCAATCGATATCTCGTTGAGCGCTTTATGAGCTCTTAGCTGTCATCAGATCTGTATCCACCGCGGGGTCTAATCATCACGCACTCGTCTCGAAATTAATCTGAATCGGTTTTATTGGTATTCAGTTACTCACATGACTAGTATAACTGTCTTGTATCGCGTGCCTCACAAACACTAGCACCGTCTCGTGTTTTATCCTTACAGTTTGGGCATGCGCGGGGTCGATTTATTTTCTCAGGGGAAAACATACGCACATATTCCATGATAACGAATGGATCACAGTTCTCATACTGCGACATCAATTTCGAATCTCTGCCCAATCATAATAATGTCTAGGGACAGATATGTCGGGTCATAACATTGTGTGATCTGTATATTTTCACGCAGAGGATCGTTTTTCACTCAGTCTGTGAATCAGTGCTAACGTCGGTATCTGTTACTGTCGCTGATGCGACGTGTTTAGCAATACGTGCCTGGGTAAGATGACGTTGATAATGATGAGTGAATACAGACCTGAGATCGTCAACTGCACGATCATCTGTCTGGAACGTAATATTTGGATAACTAACCATTGTCAGAACAAGTGGCTCCGGAGGTGCTGTTGGAATACCGTCCGGACCGGTCTGTGGCACTGTGTCTAATAGTTCTGTGAGTGTTTCAATTGTCATCGACGCTGAGCCAACACTACGAAGCGCGGATGCAATACGACGGACGAGTGATCGGGGGAATCCACCGGCAGTTATCCTTGCAGTAACAAAGGGATCATCAAACTCAAGTGAAATCGACAGTTCACGGGTCGTGCCGGTATCATCAGGGGTAAAATTATGAAAATCATGTTTGCCGGAAAGTATCCTTGTAGCAGTGTTAAGTCGATTACTGTCAAGCTCTGGTCCATACAGGTGATATGTGTATGTCCGTTGGATGGCATGATGAGTGGCGTGAAACCCCGATTGAACATCAGCACTTGCCCATGCCCGGATAGTTTCAGGAAGTTCACTATTTATCGCCCGAGGTGTACACCATGATGGACATTTGAACCCAACTGTTTGTTTAACTGCTGATACGCCGGCGTCTGTCCTGCCGGCTGCTGCATATCTTGATGGTTTTGAATCAGTTTTACGAGTGAATACATCAAGTGATTCAAGTGCATCAAATAGTGCGTCTTCAACGGTTGGAACCGATGGTTGTCGCTGAAATCCAGAGAACGGGCGTCCATCATATGCAACTCGGAATGCACGCATCTGGGCTGACATCTCAGGAGTACAGTAGTATGGACGGCTGGTATCTGGGAGTCATCATATTATAATCTCGATGGATTATTTATTAGGCTACGTCTTCGTATGTCGGTGCATCAAGATCACCGGGGAATCTTTCTACGGCGACCGTTGTCTGATCACCAGATTGCATATCTTTAATTGTGATCTTATCATTCTCGAGGTCTCGCTCGCCGACAATAACGACCGTTTCAGCATTGATACTGTCCGCATAGCCCATCTGAGCACCAAAGCTTCGATCAGCAATATCAATTTCGACGGTATTTTGACCAACACGTAACTCACGAGCGATTCGGGTGGCGACCGAGCGGGTATCACCAACAGTGAGGATATAGTAGTCTGTAGTGAGTTCTTCAGCCGGCCAGACACCAGCACGCTGGCATAGTAGTGATAATGGTGCAAGACCAGGCGCAACTCCGACAGCAGGTGTTGATTGCCCACCGAAACTCTCGATTAGATCGTCATATCGCCCTCCGCCAAAAACAGATCGAGATACCTCACCAGTCGCATCAAAGCACTCAAACACAACGCCAGTGTAATAATCAAGTCCGCGAGCGGTTGTTAATGAGATATCACAGAACTCACCAACACCAAGGTCATCACCGGCAGCGAGGACTGAGCGTAGATTTTGAACCGCAGCCGAGACCGTATCGTCGCCAACAGATGCAATTTCGTCTAAATCAGCCGTCGTCAGGAGATCATCAAATGATTGTGCTTGATTATAATTTAATCCAGCATCAGTGAGTAATCCGTGATACTCCGCTTGTTCGAGTTTTTCACGTTTGTCAACCGCACGGATAGCAGCGCGAGTATCGATATTAGTATCATCATCGGTGATAGATGCTAAGAGTCCACTTAGGATGTCACGGTGTGAAACTCGAAATTCAAAATCAGTCGCGGTCAACCCAAGATCAATCAGTGCATCAGCGGCGAACCCAAGAATCTCAGCATCGGCTATTGGATCAGCTGTACCAAAGATATCAACATTTGTCTGATAGAATTCACGGAATCGTCCTTGCTGAACTTGCTCATATCGCCAGAATGGTCGGGTCGAGACCCATTTGATTGGCTTTGAAAGTGCTTGCTGTTGACCGACGACCATCCGTGCAACCGTCGGTGTCAATTCAGGTGTTAATGTCACATCACGTCCGCCATCATCGGTAAATGCGTACAACTCTTTTTCAATCCCTTCACCGCTTTTATCGATATACATCTGTGTCTGCTCAAGTGTTGGTGTCCCAACTTCACGGAATCCATACTGAGCAGCAGTTTTCTCGAGTGTGTCAATAACCTGCCGTCGGGCAGTCATCTCGCGGGGGTAGAAGTCACGAAACCCCTTGAGTCCGTCATACATACGCCGCGTTTTGACAGTGTTGCGCTTGAAGCTGTTGAACCGCATCTGAAAGTGATCGTCCCAATGGCTAGAGTATCAGAATCCTTGGTTGAGATAGTAATTAAGACCATGGTCATTATGTGAGCTATCGGGACCTGAATTATAAATCGCAAATCAAAAACTGGTCTTATTCGTCATCACTCGAGCGCAAATGATTGACATATGATTGTGTATGCGCTGGAAAGACAGACGTGACGGCATCAGAACCGGCACGATTAGCAATCAGCGCGCGGAGTTCCGTCTCATAATCACTTTTTGAAATCTCATCCGAGGGCCCTGTGTTTACGCTCAGGCGCTCTGCAGTCAATTGATCAACAGCATGATGACCAAAGCCGCTGAGCGGTGACAGATAGTCAACATTATTTCGATCTTCGAGACTCTGCGCTTTTGCCCGTGAAATGGTGGGTACACGGTCATCGCGACGTGTTCCATCTGCAACAGCAGCGACATCCAGCTGTGCAGCTACCTCAAGTGCGTGTTCATGAACCGTTTGAATCCCATTTCGGGGATATCCGTCTTCAAGCATTGTCGTCACAGCTGTTTCGGCGACATCTCTATCAAGCTCAATTGTCTCAAATGGATATCCCAGCCGTTCAGCCGCTACAGCAGCGTGCTGCCAGTCGTCTGTTATTCCAAAAGATCCGGTAATAAGTCGAACATCGTAGAATTTCTTGACAAGCAGTGCTGCGAGTGAGGAATCTTTCCCGCCACTGTAAAGAAGTGCGAGATTCACAACTGCGCTATCGACGGCGGATATTGTAACTCTTTGAATCAGGTTTCATTTCTTGAAGTAACTCACGCATTTGGTCTTCGTCAATACGGTCTTGAATCCGACCACTTTGTGCGAGAGTGACAAGCTGTTTTTTCACTTTTTTTGCAAAGTCAGGTTTCGACATTTCAATCGCATTTAGTCGTTGTCGAGCGCCGTCAGTCAAGTGTTGTTTCAATAGAGCCTCCTGCTGCGCTTCAGCCTGTTCGCGAGCAGCCTCCTGCGCGGCAGCAGAATCATTACCTGCTCCACCCTGTTGCCCATCTGCTTGATCGCGGAGTTCCTCCATTCGCTGCTGGCGAAGTTCATCAATATCGTCAGGAGATTCACTCATCAATATAATGTTCTCTCTGATTATTAAAAACGATTACGGGGTGTGAATTACCTCGTAGTATTTGCAAATAACCAACACAAATCGCTTGTTAATATAGAAGTCTAAAACGTTCTATGCGTAGCGTTCAAGATCCGGACGATCAAGTTCTGAAAGTACCTCAGAAGCAGCGTTGTCAAGGAACTGTTGACCGTCAGGTGAAATACGCCGACCTTGTCCTTTCGCCGTTGAGACGAGTCCTTCTTCTTCGAGTTGCTGGAGCGCAGTTCGGATAATGTTCTTACTGCCTGTTGTGGAGTGACCACCGGAAACTCGATATCGGTTCGACCCACGTTTACGACCACCATATTCAGTTGCAAGGCGGTCAACACCGATCGGACCCTTTTTTGCAACCTTTCGGAGAAGCGAAGCAGCACGGACATGCCAGAAATCATCCTGTTGAGGAGGTAGTTCACGGCTTTGTCCAGACTTTGCATATTCCATCCATTCAGGTTCCTCAATCCGATCGGAAAGTCGCTCGGCGACATCCTCAATGAGAGCATCCGCCGGTACGTCATATACGCTAACCATGCATTTTGATACCTGCCGATATCGTTTAAAGCCATCGTATCACCGCTTCATGGCTCAAGACCGGCGGTTAACCAGTAAAATAGAGTCGCTGCGAAATCATCAACTGTGACTGCCGATGTTAGCGCCACTACTAATCCAAGCGACCACACCCCCACCGAGGATGACCGGAACCCAGTAAATGGCACCTCGGAAGATGACCACAGCTGTGACTGCAATCGCCTCAGTCACGCTTGGGAGCGGGGCGGATAATAATAAGAACACGAGCACTGTTTCAATCCCACCAGCACCACCAGGCAATGGTGTCACCCCAGCAATAGTCGCAATCGGGACGATGATCAGAATAAATGTCGTTCGAAGCTCGATCCCAATTGCGCGAAATGCAAGCCATAAGGCGGTCATTTGACAGATCCATCCAATAGTCGAGGCACTGAGCGCAACAGCGAGTTGTCGAGGATTTGCTGCGACACGCTCGATTGCTCGGAAGAATCCTTCAATCCGGCTCTCGACTTCTGTTTTATTGGTGTCTGGCAGAGGCGGAACGACGTTTGCAAACCAGTGAATAATCGGCGTAAACGCATTTACGACACGATGTTCAATGTTGTATCGATATCGCCAAGCGGTATATCCAATCGTTAGAATAATACTTGTAAGAATAACGACCGACGTAACCCCAATAACAATATTTGAGCGTGAACCAAGTGCAATCTCAGTCATAAAATACCCAACGCCGATTAATGCGATTGATATCGAAGGAATTAGATTTAATGTGTCGACGCTGGCAATAGCTGCAAGGCTCGTTTCGTACTCTGCATCAGCAGTTTTTGAAATAAGATATGCAGTAATGGGCTCACCACCGGCTTGCCCAAATGGGGTGACGTTATTAGAAAACATTGCACCGGCAAACACAAAGAATGATCCAATATAAGAGAGATGCACATCAAGTGTTTGAAGCACTGTATGAAGTGAAACACTCCATGAAAAAAGCCACATGAGCGTCACTCCGACGACTAATACAATATATTGGGGATTAGCCGTACGTACGGTTGCAATGAGTTCATCAACGCCAACAAAAGCGAATAGCGCAGCAAAGATGATGATGACACTGCCAAACCCAATAGCGGTGGTTCGGAGATCATCAACGCGCATGTATTTTCACTTGGCTGTCTTGATTATCAACCCATCGAAAGCCTGAAACGATGATATGTTGGCTGAATATCACGGTCATAGTAATATCGGGGAGCAGAGAAACCAGGAATATGATAAAAGGAAATCAGCATCTGGTCGATGCAGATAGGGATGTCATTTAGCCATGACAAACGCGTATTAAGACGGGTCTGATGATACTGTATATGGACGAAGGTGCTGCTCTCAGTCAGTTGTCAACAACTATATCGCAGGCAGGCGATGACGCAGCAGTAATTTCACTAGATTCAGTATCACTCGTCATCACGACTGATATGCTTCATGAGGCGACAGATTTCCCAGACGGAACCACCAAATATACTGCAGGATGGCGTGCTGTTGGTGCGTCACTCTCGGATGTTGCTGCGATGGGTGGACAGGCTATCGCTGCAGTTGCTGTGTACGGTGCTCCAGCGTTTGATTCAGATGAACTAGACTCATTCATTGCTGGTGCAATTGATGTATGTGAAGCTGTCGGCGGCAGTTATGTCGGTGGTGATCTTGATACAACATCAGAATTAACTGTTGCAACGACGGCGCTCGGTACTGTTGATCATCCATCGTATCGCCATGGTGCACAGGTCGGTGATTGCGTCTGTGTGAGTGGCAGCTTCGGGCGAACCGCAGCGGGGCTGAAAGCATTTGCTGCTGATGATATTACATATGCAAATGAATTATTCCAGTTTACCCCGCGTGTACGCACGGGAGTAGCACTCACAGAATATACAACAGCAATGATGGATTCCTCTGACGGACTTGCGCGGTCGGTCCACCAACTTGCGTCTGCTTCTGAAGTAGGAATGTCCTTACGCTGGGATTCGATCCCAGCTCATCCAGGTGTGAAAGAGTATGCTGATGATGTGTCGACACAGCGAGAACTCACGACAACGATTGGTGAAGATTTTGAACTCGTATTTACGCTCCCACCAACAGCAGTTGAAGATGCCCGTGGAACAACATCAGCTCCATTACACGTCATTGGTGAAGTCACAGAATCCGGTAGTGGAATTACAATAGATGATGAACCACTTGCAGATGAAGGATATACACACGCCACGGATTAAGTATCGAAATACTGCTATCACGATTGCGAAATTATATTATTGAGTTCTTTATGTGTCAGTTCTGGCATGGACCCCGGGATTAGAACCTAAGAACAGTTTCACATTGTCCAAGCTGTCATAGTATTACTTACATCTAGTACATAGAGAAAAGCATAAACAGTGAGATCAGCACTCTCAAGCCGCCTAACTGTGTCTCATTTGAATTCCGTTTACTATTTGATGCAGATTATCCCACCGTCGCTACTTCGATTGGGACAAGCAAGAAACAGAGTGCTCCGAGAGCAAACGTAATCACCCCAAGAAGGATGCGGGGGATATCAAGTGGCGTGTCATCAATGGGGTTTGCAGGACCTCTGAATGCAACAAGTGCTGAGATAACGCCCCAGAATGCCCAGAGTCCGACTGACTCATTAAATGCATATCCAAGACCGTAATGGAGGTATGCTGCAAGCCCGATAAGACTGATTGGGACAAGGGCCGCAACACGTTCTTGAGCACTCCCAAGGATTGCCCGAAGAATATGTCCACCGTCAAGTTGACCCACGGGGAGTAAATTGAGTACGGTGAAAAACATGCCAACCCAGCCACCGATAATAATAGGAGAGACAGACATACGAGGATCATTGTACGCTGTCGGCTCTCCAATGGTAGCCGCGATAATATTGAGTAACGGTGGATTATTGAATATAATTGCTTGCCCACCTTGCTCTATTGCTCGGGTGGGGATTTGAATCGGAGACTGAGTGAGACCAATGGCGGTTACAACTACTGTTGCCATCAACCCAGCAAGCGGACCTGCAACACCGATATCGAACAGTGCCTTTCGATCTGGCATCTGTCCACGCATTTGAATGATTGCGCCAAGTGTACCGAACGGGAATATGAACGGGATAACATATGGAAGTGAGACGTCAACCCCATGATATCGTCCCATAATGTAGTGACCTAACTCGTGTGTGGCGAGAACGCCAAGGATGGCTGCAGTGAACGGCCATGCTTGCAATAGGATCAATGGATCAGCAAGGAGGTCTGACGGTGGGACATAATACCAGGTAATTGCGCCGACAAGGAGTGTTGAAACGATCGTCGCAACAAATAAGAGCACATTTTTCCACGGAAATCCATTGATAGTAGTATCGACTGGACGTGCGACGACAATGTCTTCATGTGTTTCTGTCGATGCCAGTTCGATCTCATAGCCCGCCTCACGGAACGCTGGCCATGCCTCACGAATCAACATCTGCTCGGGCACGAGCGACTCACCATAATAGAGGATGCGGTCGCCGTCCCGCTGTGTTTCATAAAGATGGAAGACCGATTGGAGGGCGTCGACCGGCGGATCCACTGCCGGATCGAGTGATTCCATTACAGAATAATATTATGTAGGGACCAATAAACCTCTTGACTGCGCCATAGTTGAAACGGCTAGCAATGCACAGAAGTCACTCATATGTCGGTGATACGCCGGATACAGCTATTAGTCGAATCGCCGATATCTATTATATGTTATCGTTATCAGTATCATTATTCTGATCCTGATCGTAATGGTATCACTATCAGGTAAACGTGATAATAAACTGATGTAAAAAGCAACTAAATTTCTTGATCAGCGGAATGATGAACGGCAGGCTGACACGTGTATGATGACTACTCAGATCAACTCAGCGGGTGGCAGCGATATTCAAGCCGCCTCGGTGGTTGTTTCCACACGCCAGGTAGTTGCGCTGGTGTATGACCATTTCTCAACGGTCAATTCGGTTGCAGAGTCACGAAGCTTGACCATGAGTGCACCAATTTCTTTCGCCGAAAGTCCGACTTCATCAGCGATGAACTTCGATTTGAAATACATCTCGCCATCTTGAGCCTTCGAAACGAGATAATTTCGCAAACGATCTTCTTTGGACTGGTCCTCGTCCGCATCTGTGGAGGGTGATGTAGTTGCGCTCATCAGTATACACTCGCATAATAATTTCCCGAGAGTATATATGGGTAAGATTGTTCGATAAAATTCGACTTTATTTACGTTTTGAATGAGATATCGTGACTCTTTAACTCTGATTTTGTAGACGTCTTATATTTTATTCTTGTTTTTAACTGTTTATTTCTATAGATATAAGATCAAAATTAAATGAGATGTAATCGGCGATATGTTCGACGGATGTCAGACAATTCGCAATTATAAATAATCTATATGGGTTGATTTTCGAATATTTCTCTCGTCAGCAGCGAATATAGTCTCCACCAGAAAGCACATTAATCGCGTTTATGTACCCAGAAATCCTCTTCAACAGTTGTCTCATGCTTGAAGATTGGAACCTCAGCTTTGAGTCTATTAATACCATCTGAAACTGTCTCGAATGCTTCTTGCCGGTGTCCAGCTAAGACAACAACGAACACAATGTCCTCTCCATTATTGATCACACCCGTCTTATGAAATAGCTCAACCGCAAATACACCATCACGTTCAATCAATTCAGACTCAATCTCACGCATTCGATCATCAGCGACTGAATCATACGTCTCAAATCGAAGAGAAACGGTCTTTGGATCGTCATCATCATCGCGTGCGCGCACTCGCCCAGTGAAGGTTGCAATTGCACCGGCACGGCCTGCCTCTGAAGACGCCTTGACTCGTTCAACAAGCGTTGACAGAGTAATATACGGTTCAGCGGTCTCAACGGCAGCAACAACCTCACTAACATCAACCGTTGCTGCTGATTCACCACTAAGAACGACGTGATTAGACTCAGAGCCGAAGTTAGAATCTGTTACTGCAGTATCGAGTGCCACCGTAGGTATACGTGCGCTTGATGCGCCGATAACAAGCGTATAATCGACCGTCGTTGAAAGTTCATCAAGAATATCAGATATATTGCGATTTTCACCATTCGCATGCCAGCGACCGTCATTTGTGAGGTCATACTGAGTCGTTACATCGGGTGATATGGTTTGAGCACCAGTGGATATTTGATCTGTTGTTTGCTGTGTCTGGATAACCGCGACTGTGCCATCAAGTTGGGCAACGACGTCACTGCAGAGCGCCCCTGCATCTCGCCCAAGGATCCCGAGCACTTGCATAATATCTCTCGAGTGACCAATCGGTTTCATATTGTCGGCGTGTTCATACAGGTTAGCCCGGTGATGTACGTAATATTCAAACTAAGATCAATAGTAGTTAAAAACTCTTAAGCCTAATTCGCAGCAATCACGTTCAATGAGAGTTGTCGTCTCCATCGGCGGGAGTGTCCTTGCTCCTGATCTCGATGCACGACGGGTCGAAGACCACGCGATGGTTGTCGAGACCCTTGCCGAGGCGGGATATGATATCGCAGCGGTCATCGGTGGTGGTGGTGTTGCTCGTGATTACATCGGGACTGCTCGAGAACTGGGCGCAAATGAGGTCCAACTTGACCAGATTGGTATCGACGTAACACGGATTAACGCACGGTTACTCATTGCTGCCCTTGGATCGCGCGTTGACCCGAAAGTCGCACAAGATTATGAAGACGCTGGTGATGCGATGCGACGCGGCGATATATCGATCATGGGTGGAATCATGCCGGGACAGACGACTGATGCGGTTGCTGCTGCGCTTGCTGAGTACGTTGATGCTGACCTACTTGTGTACGCAACAAGCGTCAATGGTGTGTATGATGCTGACCCAAGCTCACAGGATGGAGCAGAGAAATATGCTCAACTGTTGCCGACAGAGTTGGTCGACGTCGTTGCACCAATGAGCCGTGATGCCGGCGCGTCCGCACCTGTTGATCTTCTTGCAGCAAAGCTTATTCAGCGAGCGGGGATGCGAACGATTGTTCTTGATGGTGGCGATCCACAACACATCAAATCAGCTGTCCTCAACGGTGAGCATAATGGAACAGATATCGTTCCACCTGATACAACGGATGAATTATGAGTATGAGTTCATGGCGAGTGATAATCATCAATGAATAATGATACACAGACCCCTGCGACAAAGGATACTGACTCAACAAACAAAGCACAAACACAGGCATTTTGGGCTGCAGTCGCTGCAGACGAGATCGAAGGGAGCGATCCGACTGATCCAATCGTAATCAAAGGTGGTGTATCACCGTCTGGAGTTGCACATCTTGGAAATTTCAATGAGGTCATGCGAGGATACTTTGTCGCCGAAGTACTCCGAGAGCGTGGACATGAAGTACGACAGGTGTTCACTAGCGATGACCGAGACCCACTACGGAGTCTCCCAAAGCGACTTGCAGATGATACAGGGGAAATTGTTGGCTTAGGCGATGTCGATGCTGGTGCCCTGGGTCGAAACCTTGGGCAACCATACACTGACATTCCCGACCCGTTCGGCGAATCAGCGTCATACGCTGCTCATTTTACGAAACTGTTGGCAGCCGACGCCGATCGTCTCGGTATCCCGGTTGAGATTATCTCGAATACTGAATATTATCGTGAAGGGAAATTTGAAGATGTCATCACGTCTATCTTGGAGAATATCGATAGTGCACGCGAAGTGCTCTCTCAGTATCAATCAAAGGTAAATGAGGATTACGTTCCATTCAATCCGCTTTGTCAAAACTGTGGAAAAATAACAGAGACGGTCACTGAAATTGATCTTGAGGCGCAGACAATCGCATATCGTTGTACAGATATGACTGCTGGTGAGAAGATAATCGAGGGGTGTGGTCATGAGGGTGAAGCAACACTCCGAGAGGGAAAGCTTCCGTGGCGGTTCGAATGGCCTGCACAGTGGCAGGTTCTTGATGTTGACTTTGAGCCGTTTGGGAAAGACCATGCTGAGGGGTCATGGCCATCCGGAGAGGATATCGCAGAGAACGTGCTTGATTCAACCGCGCCGATTCCAATGGTGTATGAGTGGTTCACGATCAATGATGAACCACTGTCTTCATCGACTGGAAATATAGTTACCGTTACAGAGTTGCTCACGCTACTTGAACCGGCTATTATTCGATATTTCTTCGCACTTGACCCACGGCGGGCACGTGATCTTGACTTGCGGAATCTCGATCAGCTTGTTGATGATTTTGACCGATTTGAGCGGGCGTACTTTGATGGGGTCAATGATGACTCATTAAATGCATTCGCTGAACAGGCATATCCACACGTCGTTGAGGATATTGACTCAAATCGTGTCCGACTCCCATATACGTTTGCGGCGATGTTGGGGATGACAGACGACCGCTCACTTCAGATTGAGATGGCACGTAATGAGGGTCATATCGACGCGGAAACACCTGAATGGGCGATTGACGATGCGCTCAAGCGTATTGAGAAAGCCCGTACGTGGGCAGAGCGAATGGATAATACGTATAACTATCAATTACAGGAAACCCAACCAGCTGTTGATATTGACCCAACATCAGATACAGCAGAAGCACTCGATACGCTTGCAGAAGTCGTTGCAGATGGAAGCGATGGTGAAGAGATTCAAGAGGCAATCTTCGATATCGCGAGAGACCATGATATCCCCGTGGGTGAGTTCTTTGAGGTTGGGTATCAGTTGTTCTTCGATCAATCAGAGGGACCCCGTCTTGGAGAGTTCCTTGGAGAGCTTGATACTGAGTTTGTCGTAGAGCGTATTCGTCGTGAAGGATAGTGAGCATATAGGAGCTGCAATCACATAGATATCATAATAAATAGCAGTGAACACAGGTACGTGATTGAGGTACTCTCAGACACGCAAATAAGGACGTTCAGAGTTCATCGTTCTCAACAGCATCGGCGACAATCGTGCCAACAACAGCGATTTGAGGGTCGATTTGATTATCGAACAATTTGATGCTAAATTGATCACGGATTGAGACCGCGCCGGTGACTGTCCCCGCTTGAGTACCACCCGGTGCAATAATCTCACGTGAGAAAGGTGTAGGATATTACTGAAATCAAGGAGAAAGCCTCGCGCTTTCGCACGGGAATAAATTCGACAGAAATTTTCTCGTTCTTTTCATACCATAATTTATTACAGTTCCCTCAATAGCAACTGTAGTTTTCGACTACATCATGGCTTCGTCGTGTCTCGCTTCGTTGTGACAAGTCCAAGACACCGTTCCGTCATGTCTCGGCTAACTCACCGAACGCGACTGACGGTCCCCAGTAGGTGAATATCCTCCCGTGGAGGGACGAATCGTAGTCGTAGTCGTATCTCAGTGACCCGCTCGGTGTGTCCGAGTGAGAAGGCTCAGGCTCCGGTGACAGATTTGCATGCGCTGTCCAGCACACTGTCGGTAATAAGTGGGTGGCTTCCTTCGACGGTCCACGCGACAGCGACAGCGTCCGTGAGAACCGAGGAGACGCGCAACCGTGAATTCCTCTGCGAGGAATCTTCGCCGACGGGCGGAAAGGATGTCAACTGCTAAGTAAGCGGCTATGCTTAATACAATACAATACAATGAGTATATTTCTATTTATTTTTCCGGTTTTATCAGCTTTCAAGACTCACAGGTGAATGTCGTAACTTCACTCACCCCGGAACGCAGAGATAACGATATCGGAGGCATCCGCATCGGCTGCGACAATATATCGTTCACCAGCTTCAAGTTGCGTATCAGAAGTAGCGGTCTGCTCTCCCCCAGCGCCTGAAATCACGAGACTTCCTTCTGGAAGCTCAACCTCATTGAGAGCCTGTCCTGCTACCTGTGAATCAGAGGCAACACGGATATCAAACACTTCCATCTCACCAGTAACGTCCTCAAACGTTCGGACATCGCTGCCGCTGAGTGCGTTCACTGCAGTTTTAACGCTTGCACGCTCTGG
>NZ_KE356561.1:2312842-2326268 GCF_000415985.1 Haloquadratum walsbyi J07HQW2 | reverse complement strand
AGACTTCGACAGACTTGGAGTTACTTTCTATGGTGCTTACAGCAGTCAGGCACTGCATCGGTTCATTCTCGGAACCGACCGTTCACCAGACTGGGTCCGATTACTGTCTCATTGCTTGGGGCAGGGCAGGCCGCCATCGGAGGACTGGCGGAAATCACTCTGTTCTGAGCCCGATTCCTATCGGTATGTACTGTTGCCTGTCACTTTCAGTTGCGGATTGTCAATCTCACCGCAACTATCGCCGGGTAGATTACCTCCGAGTTGTCGGATTCAGCCTGTCCTGCGGCTGAAGCCGCGGGTATTCTCCTTGACTCTTATAAGTGGGTGGCTTCCTTCGACGGTCCACGCGACAGCGACAGCGTCTGTGAGAACCGAGGAGACGCGCAACCGTGAATTCCTCTGCGAGGAATCTTCGCTGACGGGCGGAAAGGATGTCAACTGCTAAGTAAGCGGCTATGCTCAATACAATACAATGAGTATATTTCTATTTATTTTTCCGGTTTGATCAGCTTTCAAGACTCACAGGTGAATGTCGTAACTTCACTCACCCCGGAACGCAGAGATAACGATATCGGAGGCATCCGCATCGGCTGCGACAATATATCGTTCACCGGCTTCAAGTTGCGTATCAGAAGTAGCGGTCTGCTCTCCCCCAGCGCCTGAAATCACGAGACTTCCTTCTGGAAGCTCAACCTCATTGAGAGCCTGTCCTGCTACCTGTGAATCAGAGGCAACACGGATATCAAACACTTCCATCTCACCAGTAACGTCCTCAAACGTTCGGACATCGCTGCCGCTGAGTGCGTTCACTGCAGTTTTAACGCTTGCACGTTCTGGGAACACAACTTCATCAACGAGCTGTTCGTATTCGTCGCTATCGGCATTGGTAATCCGAGCGACTGTTCGAATGTTTGATTGGAACGTTCTTGCAGCCAAGCACACTGCAAGATTCGTACTATCACTGTTGGTCAGCGCACCGATAACAGCCGTATCATCGGTCAGTGCATTTGACAGCACAGGTGGGCTCGTCGCATCGCCTGCCACAATCTCGATATTATCAGAGTCCTGTTTATGCGAGCGATCTGGATCTCTTTCAATAATCGTTACTTCGCGTCCACGTTGTGCAAAGAACTCAGCCACTCGAAACCCCACTCGCCCACCTCCAGCAATTATAATTTGACTGCCATCAACCATGGATAATGGAGATGACGAATATTGATAAACCCCAGTACTCAGACGGATGTTACGCTCGTTCGATCTACTATTATGTCTCATTTTAGTGACATAAATCAAATCAATAAGATGTAATTAGGCATGCTTGATATGCGCTGTGTTGAGCACGGCTTCTGGAATGTACAATTAATTAAACGTTTCCAGCAGGACCTAGCAACGTAATCTGATAATTGTCGGATTAAGTGTCGATATCATCCCGATCTGAGGTCCAGATCTTTCCTCATGCTTGTGTAATATTACGCATCACGACGCAGGCGAACAGGGCATCTAGCGGGGCTAACCCGAACGCATTTCCCCACAGCACGCCTTCTTTATTCTGATGAACACGCTTCTATGGGTGCTTGTTGGTCTTGCTGCATACTCAGCAGGCACACTCTTTCTCTCTCAGCGTGGACTGGTGCCAGAGTTCATTAAAGTGCAAGGACCGTTCACTACAATTCACACCCAGCGCGGGCGAGATTTCATTGAGTGGATTGCACAACCGAAGCGGTTCTGGCGGGCATGGACAAACTTCGGTGTTGGCACGGCACTCGTAATTATGACGGGGATGTTCGCGTTTTTACTCATACAGGGAATTTCAATTTTACAGAATCCGCCGGCACCATCGGCGGTGAATCAGCCAGAGAACTTCCTTGTGATCCCAGGTGTGAACGACTTTTTACCATTATCCGTTGCTCCAGAGATTATTTTTGGATTGCTTGTTGGGCTTATTGTCCATGAGGGAGGTCATGGAATTCTCTGTCGCGTTGAGGGGATTGAAATCGAATCGATGGGGGTGTTCCTACTAACAATCATACCGCTTGGCGCTTTCGTCGAGCCTGATGAAGAGAGTGAACAAATTGCGAGTCGAGGAGGAAAAACACGAATGTTCGCAGCAGGGGTCACGAACAATTTCGCGATTACGATCATTGCGTTTGCGGTTTTATTTGGTCCGATTATCGGAAGTATTGCCGTTGCACCAGGATTGGCTGTTTCTGGAGCGTATGATGAATCACCAGCCGCCACAGCAGGAATTGAACAAGGTGACCGGATTACAACCGTTGCCGGAACGACAATCGATAATGAGGGTGAACTCAATGGAGTGCTAGCGGAGACAACTCAACAAGAGGTCACCGTCAAGATAAATGATGGTGCGAGTGTAGCTGGACGGGAGTCACAGACAGTCACCGTTGAACGAGCATTGATTGTTGCTGGGTCGGTAGGAGGGAATCCCGCTGATATCAATATCGATACCGAGGGTGACCCGATTGGCGTTGACGCTGTAAATGGAAAAGCAGTCTATACGCAAGCAGGATTTGTAGATGCGGTTGGGACAGATCGCTTTGTTGAATTAACCACAACACGTGGGACAACGACAATACCAGCTGGGGCATATCTGACACGAATTGCGTCTGATGGACCACTAGCTCAGGCTGGCGTTCCAAGCGATCCTGGAGTGATTGTGACCGCGATTGACGGTCAACGTATTGTTTCTTCGAATGAATTGACAGAGGCATTGGATACAACTCAGCCAGGTCAAGAAGTCGTCGTTGAGGCTGTTGTATCAGGGGAGGTACAAGAGTATACAGTCCGTCTGGGTGAGAATCCACAGGATGGAACTGGATTCTTAGGTGTGAACATCTTCCCGGGGACTAGCGGATTATTATTGACAGACTTTGGTGCGCAATCATATCCTGCGGGAACATATCTTGAGTTGCTTGGTGGAGAGGGTGGTCCTGGCTCAATCGGGTTGAGCGGGACAATTGCTGATTCCCCGCTTGGAGCGGTGTATGTCTCGCTTGTGTTACCGCTTGCATCGGTCGTTCTTGGCATTCCAAACTTCCCGGGATTCACCGGAGCGGTGCATAACTTCTATACGATCTCTGGTCCGCTTGAGCCACTTGGGAGTGGAGTATTCCTCATTGCGAATCTTGCCTTTTGGACGGCATGGATCAATCTTCAATTAGGGATATTCAATTTCATTCCCGGACACCCGCTTGATGGAGGACGGATTCTGCGAACAAGTGCTGAGGCGATTGTGTCACGATTACCGCTCCCGGCTAATGGAAAACGTCGGGTGGTCCGAACAATCACAACAAGCGTTGGTATAATTATGCTCATGTCACTGTTACTATTGGTGTTCGGTCCGTCAGTACTCAGTGGATAATGTTCTTTCCTTTCCTCGCGTCTCGCTCACTTTACTCAATACCTGATGATAGCGCTTTTCAGCTCGATTTTGTGATATAAGCAGTGAACGGCAGATGATAATTGATAATCTAATATGACTGACTCGCAACGCACATACAGATGGCGATTTAATATGTAGATATGCCAGAGGTCCCACCGACTGACGAGGGCTGGTTCGTCCTACATGATTTTCGTACCGTTGATTGGGATGCGTGGCGTGAAGCACCAGCACACACACAGGAGGCCGCAATCGGTGATGGTGTTGAGTATCTTCGGAAACATGAGGCAATCGCTGACGCCGAAGAGGGTTCCTCAGCAGTGTTCTCTGTAGTCGGACACAAAGCTGATATTCTGATTACGCATTTCCGACCAACGCTTGATGCACTCTCACAGGCTGAACGGCAGTTTGAGCAGACAACATTTGCCGGCTTTACCACACAACCGACATCGTATGTCTCTGTCACGGAGATATCAGGATACACGACACCTGAATACTTCGAGAATCCAGAAGATGCAGATGAGGGACTACGGCAGTACATGGAAGGCAAGTTGACGCCTGAGATTCCTAATAAGGATTATGCTGGTTTTTACCCGATGTCGAAGCGTCGAGGTGAGGAGTACAATTGGTATGATCTCTCAGTTGATGAGCGAGCAGAGATGATGGAGGCTCACGCCGAAACTGGAAAGGAATATGCAGGGAAGATTGAGCAGGTAATTGCGTCCTCAGTTGGCTTTGATGAGTATGAATGGGCAGTGACGCTGTTTGCCGATGATCCAACGGATATCAAAGATGTTGTCTATGAGATGCGGTTCGATGAGGTGTCTGCGAAATACGGCGAATTTGGGGACTTTTACATTGGACAGCGCTTCCCACCGGCTGACCTCGGAGCACTTCTTGATGGAGAGGCAGTTCCGACAGTCAAACAGGGTGCCGAGGCACCAGCAGCACATGGTGAGGCACAGGGACACGCCCAGGGAGATTCCCCACATGGAGGCGGTGGTCGTGGGTCTCATGGAGAATCCCCCGGAGCCGCTGGTGCATCAGCGCACGGGGCAGAAAATGTAGACCACGACGGATCCAGATCTACCAGCGTAAATACTGAGCAATCCAATACGGAAGATGGCGAAATCCGTGAGCAACTAGCAGAATACGATATCTACGCAGGGCAACCACACGGTGAAGATGTTTATGCGACCGTGCTGTATTCAGAGGCTGAGACCGATGATCTATTGTCAGAGGTCGATGGACTCAGAAAGAATTTCGATCATTACGGGACACATGTGAAAACGGCGGTCTATGAGGCTCGTAACCGTCATCGCAGTGGCGTTGTAAGTATTTGGGAAACACAGTCAGCCGCAGAGACAGCAGCTGGATTCCTCTCGGAGTTACCTGACGTCGTTTCACGAGCAGGCGAAGAATCAGGCTTTGGGACGATGGGAATGTTTTATACAGTTAAGCCGGATTATCGGCGTGAATTCAATGATACCTTTGATGATGTTGGGGGAATCCTCACCGAAATGGACGGTCATCAACAGACGGATTTAATGATTAATCTTGAGGATGAGAATGATATGTTCATTTCCAGTCAATGGGACGCTCGCGAGGATGCAATGGCGTTCTTCCGGTCTGATGAATTCGGTGATACCGTCGAATGGGGACGCGACGTGCTTGCAGAGCGCCCACGACACGTGTTCTTAGCCTGAGTTGAGCTGAGTTGAACAAATTAATTTGATTTGAGTTAATTGGCTCATCCGAATTAACATCTTCAGATATTATCAGACAGATTAGACGATTAATCTGATGATGCTGTATTTCGCGGACCACTTGTTGCCCGTTTATCAATTCCAGCAGCACGGATATCCTCGCCATCAACAGACGAGCGAAGTTGATTCATTCCATCATCGCGATCAATCCCAAAGTTATCTGCATGCAGTGATGATACTTTTGAGAGTTCTCTCTCCGAAAGTTTTGGAACATCAGAGGCAGTCGCCCACGCGGAGATGTCATCGCGGGTGTGGAAGGTCGGTGTTACGCTTGCGACTGGGTCATGGCTCAGAAGATATGCAATTGCAGCCTGACCCATTGTTCGTTCATCATCACGCTCGAGGAATCGAAGTTGATCAATTTTCTCCCAGCCGGTTTCATACCATGCATCAGGTCGGAATCCACGGTGATCATCAAGATCATACCCTGTATCGGGCGTTACTTGCTCATTGAGAAGCCCTGAGGAGTGGGGGACACGCGGGATAAGACTAGTCGATGAGTCGGTCTCTGCAATGGTCTCAAGAAAGTGATCGCCGACATCCGGTTCAAAGAGATTCCAGACAAGTTGGACTGAATCAAACTCTTCGGTAATCGCTAAGTCGCCTTCGGCAAGCCATCCGATTGACGGACCAAGTGCCCACCCAATCGCATTGACAAGTCCTTCCTCGCGGAGTTCATCCAACGCCTCAAGCACATCTGCATCGACTTCATCGACATCTGCATTATGTAATTGCAGTACGTCGACATACGCCATGTCAAGTCGGTCAAGACTGCGACGGGTTGCTTTTCGCACCCACTCACCGGTTATTTTCTTTGGTAATTCGCCGTGACCTGCCTGTGGGTTATTATAGAAATCATAGCCAATTTTTGTTGCAACAGTGACGTCATCTCGATGTGGTTGTAGTGCTTCACCAAGGATTGATTCACTGTCGCCGTGACCGTAGACATCACCTGTGTCAAAGTAGGTGATACCTTCATCAACAGCGTGATGTAATAATTCGATTGAGTCACTACGGGTGCGGTCACCCCACCAGTCGGTTCCGACGACCCATGCACCGAATCCGACTTCACTAACCTTAACACCGGAATTTCCCAGTGTTTGATAATGCATATCTGATGAATGGGTGCAACTTATTTAGATATTCTTGTATTCTGCACACACGAGCGGGCGAAGGAATATACTCATCATATGATCTCTATTCCAAACTGATACACTCGGTGAAAATACTGATTAATGTAGCGATCAGGCGAAAAATGCGCCAGCCGAGGATTGAGTTCGGGTTAGTGACTTGGAAGATCTCGTCAATTCGGGCAAACGCAGTTGCCGTTTTAGATCCGGACTGTGGTGTACTCCTGATCGATTGAATACTTGGGTTTTGTCGACTATTTGCTGATGCACTCCCGTCTATCTCGCATATCATGATGTCTCACGACACTGCATTTTGAAACTCGCTAAGGCCGTCATGATTCAAAAAACTCACTCCAAAAGATTTAGATGCCTATCATGACACTACATATTGCATGGTGGGTAAATAATGCCCACATACAGTAGCGTAAGCATGGAATAGTCATCACAAACACATGAAATGTCCAGACTGCAGCCACGACAGGACATCAATCGTCGACACTAGAACCACCGAGGGTGGTGAAGCAGTTCGACGCCGACGCGAGTGTAATCAGTGTCAGTTCAGATATACCACGTATGAACGAAAAGACTGGGATCAACTCCGCGTTAAAAAGAGTGATGAAACGACCGAATTATACGATAAACAGAAAATCCACGACGGCATCGAGTTAGCCGTCGAGAAACGACCTATATCGTCTGGACAGATCACAGAGATAACCGACGAGATTACAGCCGAGATGAAAGCCCGAGACGAGCAGATAATCGGGTCAAAGACGATTGGAGCCGCCGTTGCCGAGCGACTCCGCGAAATCGATCAAGTGGCATTCGTGAGATTTGTGTCGGTATACAGAGGGTATTCCGATCCAGCAGAGTTCGTCGACGTACTCGACGACATACTCGCTGATGAAGCCCTTTCCAGTTCAGAGTCAGACACAGATCAAGCACACACTTCCGAAGCAAATAATCGATAAGACCGATGAACACACACGATTCAACTCAAGCCAGCGTAGACAGCAGCACAGATAAACAATCAGACATATTCAGTGCTCGAACGCATCTTAAACCGTACGAATACACTGACTTCCTCGATTACGTCGATGCAATCCGAAACAGCTACTGGGTTCATGAGGAATTCAATTTCGATGGTGACATTCAGGATTACCGCGTGAACACCACTCCAGCAGAACAAACAGCAATCAAGCGGACGATGCTGGCGATTGCACAGATTGAAGTCCAAGTCAAGACCTTCTGGAGTGATATCTATGACGACATGCCAAAAGCCGAGGTCGGAAATGTTGGAATGACCTTTGCGGAATCAGAAGTGCGGCATATGGATGCATACAGCCATCTCCTGGATGTGTTGGGTATCGAAGACGAATTCGAACAGATAACGGAAGTCCCAGCAATTCAAAAACGGATCGAGTATCTCGATGACTATCTCAAGATGGGCAGCAGCGATAATAAAAAGGAGAGCGTTATGGGCATCCTGCTGTTTTCGACGTTCGTCGAGCACGTCTCTCTATTTAGTCAGTTCCTGATCATGACAAGCTTCGACAAGCATGAAAAGAAGTTCAAGGGAATTGCAAACGCAGTCGAAGCAACCTCTAAAGAAGAACAGATCCACGGTCTCTTCGGACAGGAACTCGTCGAGACCATCCGAGAGGAAAACCCAGATCTCTTTGACGACGACTTCACCGAAGAGATCCAAGAGGCATGCCACCAGGCATACGAAGCCGAGTCAGAGATTCTCGACTGGATTCTTGAGGATGGTGAACTTGACTTCCTTCCACGAGAGCACGTCGATGCGTTCCTCAAAGACCGGTTCAATCAGAGCCTCGAGAATGCAGGCGTCGACCCAGTGTTTGAGCCTGATGAGGACGTAGTTTCCGAGACACGCTGGTTCGACGAGGATATCATGATGACCAAGGATAATGACTTCTTCTCGAAGCGGTCAACTACCTATAACAAACACACGCAGTCGGTCACCGCAGATGATATGTTCTGAGTAGATACCAGCAACATACCGTCCGCGTCTGCTCATCGAACAACAGTCCGCATAAGTAATTACAATAGACGATACACCACAACTATGTCACAGATACAATCAGAACTTGCAACCGTCAGAGAACAGCACGAACAACCATGGTACTGGCTCAACGAAGATAGTAAGGAATTCCTCAACGAGGGATACTTGCTCGAGGGCGTCAGCGCGAAAGAACGGGTCAGAGAGATTGCAGAACGTGCTGAGGAAATTCTTGAAGAAGACGGATTTGCAGACAGATTCTACGAGTACATGAGCAAGGGCTTCTACTCGCTTGCAAGCCCAGTATGGGCAAATTTCGGTCTCAATCGCGGACTCCCGATCAGCTGTTTCGGTAGCCACATGGAGGATAATACCGAGAATATTCTGTACACTCAAGCCGAAGTTGGCGAGATGACAAAACTAGGTGGTGGGACAAGTGGTTATTTCGGTGAATTGCGACCCAGAGGGGCTCCGATCACGAACAATGGAAAGAGTAATGGAAGTTATAGCTTCACAGAACTGTTTGATACCGAAATCACTGTCATCAGTCAAGGTGGGACCCGAAGAGGTCAATTTGCTGGATACATCGATGTCGAACACGACGATCTCGATGAGTGGTTGAACATCAAGACTGAGGGCGACCCAATACAGGATATCTACTACGGCGTCATCATCGGTGATGACTGGTTCCAAGCAATGGTCGATGGCGATGAGGAGAAACGAGAGACGTGGGCAGAAATCGTCGAAACACGGATCAACATCGGCGTTCCGTACATCATCTTTAGAGATAATATGAATGACGGGAAGCCGGAGGTGTACAAAGACAAAGACTACCAGATCAACGCCTCGAATCTCTGTACCGAAATCGCACTTCCCGCAACGGCAGATGAGAGCTTTGTCTGTTGTCTCTCATCGATGAACGCGCTCCATTTTGATCAGTGGAAGGATACAGACGCCGTCGAAACATTGACCAGATTCCTGGATGCTGTGATGGAAGAGTTCATCGAAGAGGCAGAGGGCGTGCAGTTCATGGATCGCGCAGTGCGATTCGCAAAGCGACATAGAGCCATTGGGATCGGTGTCTTAGGCTGGCACAGTTATCTTCAGAGTAAGATGATTCCGTTCGACAGTATGGACGCGATGCAGGAGAACGAGAAAATATTCCGGACAATCAAAGAGCGGAGCTACGAGGCAAGTGAGAAGCTTGCCGATGAATTCGGCGAACCAGAGGTCCTCGAGGGATACGGGAGACGAAATGCAACGACAATGAGCGTTGCCCCGACAAAGTCCAGCAGTGTCATTTTAGGACAAGTGAGCCCATCGATTGAGCCGCTGAAGTCGAATTATTTCGTCCGAGACGGCGCGAAACTCAAATCAACACAGAAAAACCGATTCCTCGAAGCGATCCTCAAAGAGCGTGGTGCGGATACGAGAGATACGTGGGACAGTATCGGCAGGAAAGACGGAAGTGTGCAACATCTCGATTGTCTTACTGACGAGGAAAAAGACGTATTCAAGACCTTCTCTGAGATTCCACAGATGGCAATCATCAATCAGGCTGCACAGCGACAAGATCACATCGATCAATCTCAGAGTATCAATGTCTCCATCAATCCCGATGAAGTGAGTGTCAAAGAAATAAATAAACTCTATATCGAAGCATGGAAGAAAGGTGTAAAGAGTCTCTATTATCAGCATAGCGTGAATGCAGCGCAGCAGTTCAGCCAGGACATTCTCGATTGTAAGGCCTGCGAAAGCTAACTCCCGCGTTCACGACGCCGTTGTGGCTTCGTTCACGAGAATTGCATACACGACATATATTTTATTTTATTTTCTGCTGACAAGTTCGCGTGAGATTGACTCAGACGTACGAGTATCAGTATCGAGACAATTGACTGTGTTTTTAGAGGTCAAGACGGGCGTCTCGGTATATTCATGATTCAGCAGTTCTCGACGATCTTCAAGATCGCGATTATCCTGTTCGCTATCCCACGTCGTTCATTCGAATTCGGTAGTCATCCAATAGTCGTAATCGATTGACAGTGTCGGGATCTGCAGTTCGTATTCATCCCGATAGCTTCGTTGTAGCGTCATGTGGTGTTGTCACAGACTACAATCGCAAGACAGCCGAAAATACATTGCGCCAGCCGAGAATCGAACCCGGGCTAGTGGCTTGGGAAGCCACTGTCCTACCACTGGACCACTGGCGCGAAGTGTCAAGGCTGCTCTACATACATCATTCCGAAACGGCGATATTAATTGTGACGATTAGAGGGCGTTCAGATACGCATAGCGACTATTATAATGTCAGTATAATTGCGATGATAATCACAACCACTACTTAATCTGGGAGCTGATTCGACAGTATGCAACTTGGTGTCGTCGGACTGGGTCGGATGGGACAGATTGTGGTTGATCGATTAGTCGCTGCAGGACATGATATTGTTGCGTTTGATCTTGATGCAGAAGCTGTTGCAACAGCCGCTGATGCGGGCGCAACACCGGCGAGTAGTCTCGAGACACTGCTCGACACGCTTGGGGAGAAAAAACGACTCTGGTTAATGGTGCCCGCTGGTGAGGCTGTTGATGCAACACTCGAAGAATTAGAGCCATCACTTACACAGACAGACATTGTCGTCGACGGTGGGAACTCATATTTCGAGAAATCAATCCGACGTGCAGAAGCGAGTGATGCAACCTATCTCGATTGTGGCACCTCCGGTGGTCCCGCAGGCGCTGAACTCGGCTTTTCATTGATGATTGGGGGGAAACAATGGGCGTATGACGAGTTGACACCGGCTTTTGATGCAATCGCTACCGGACCAGATGGGCATGATAGAATGGGTCCTGTCGGGTCTGGACATTATGTAAAGATGGTTCATAACGGTATTGAGTATGCGTTAATGCAGACATACGGCGAGGGATTCGAACTGCTAGCGAATGGGCGATATGATCTTGATCTTGAGGCTGTTGCACGTACATGGAATAACGGTGCTGTGATCCGGTCATGGTTGCTTGAGCTGTGTGAAGAGGCATTCCGCGTCGAAGGCGTTGATCTTGGTAATGTGGCCGATTATATTGCTGGTGGCTCGACAGGAACCTGGACGGTACAAGAAGCACTCGAACAAGAAGTTCCCGTCCCACTCATCTATCAAGCATTGTCTGAGCGATTCGGGAGTCGGGCGACTGGAGAGACAGGTGACCCAGAGGGGCGTTTCTCACGCCGTGTAGCAAACCGTCTACGATACGGATTTGGTCGGCATGACGTTGCCCGTCGCGAAGAATAATCACAATTTCCTTAACTCCTGGCTCCATACGCCGACTTATGGTCGATATTAATTTCCTCGGAGTGGGTATTGGAGCTACCCTTACTCTGCTTGCGGTGTCGCTTCATTACGCCCGTGGGACCGGATGGACACCGACCGCGGATATTTCTCAGGAGGTGCTTGAAAAGCGCGCAAGCACGCTCCCAGAGACAGAGTTCCCTGAGCCAATGAATCGATCAATTGGCGGGGGAGCAATTCCTGCTGGGTCAGTCACTGGTGGAGGTGCCGAAATTAAAGATACCGATACAGAGGTTGATGAAAGCGAGCAAATTCCAGCTGATATTCCTGATGAGGAAGCTGAGTACTTTGAAGTTGAGTTTGGAAAACAGGGATCGACGATCGAAGTTGCAAGTAATCAGACGGTGCTTGAAGCCGGGGAAAATAGCGGCTGGGATCTGCCGTACGCCTGTCGACAGGGACAATGTGTCTCCTGTGCTGGTCAGATTACTTCTGATGGAAACTCCGAGGATTACGTCGAACATGATAATCAGCAAATGCTAGATGATGGAGAACTAGATGAAGGATACACACTGACCTGTGTTGCATACCCGATAGACGACTTTACTATCGAGACTGGCGAAGCTCCGTAAGTTACGTTACCGGGATTTTCGTTGCGGTTTTTAGTTGGTTTGATTTTTCTGTTTACCGGGGAGATGTATCATTTATCGAGTAATAATTCTGAGATATCCGATCTGAACCCTTAGATTGACTGTAAATCGATAACATTGGTATTTGATAATCTGTTTTGACTGCCGACAGCGTGTCACCCTGAGAGTAGACTCAAATGAGGAGACGACGAATCGAAACGTGTAAAACCAAATCTGCGCTAACTACGCGTGTGCCTGGGTAGCTTAGCGGTAAAGCGCGTCCTTGGTAAGGACGAGAGCGCGGGTTCAAATCCCGCCTCAGGCTTCAGCGGTCTTAGCGTCTCTCTGTCCTGATTTTGACCTTCTCAAGAGAGACCAATGATGTCTAAGGACACCCGAAAAGACTACAGCCCGAAAGCCGTGCCGTCTTGCGATTCGAGAAAGTGTCATGGCACACAGATAAATGTGGTGTACAGAGATGACTAACCAGCCCGATCCGCTTGACAACCTCCCCGCCGGGGATGGCACTCCGCGCGAGGGACTTCCGCCGGCTCCGGAGTCTGTAGAGTTTGATTTCCCACTCGTTAGTGGACGCTCACGAGAAGATCTCGAAGCCTACGGGCTCAATATGGTCGACGATTACCACGATTTCAAGAAGGAGGTTCTCTCCTGGCTCGCTACATACGGGAAGCATCCAGAGAAAGGTCAGGGCTTCGCAGAGAGTACCCTCCAGTCGACACACTACAAGCTTGAGATCGTCTTTCGATGGCTCTGGGAAGACGAAGACGCCTACACGACGGATTTCACACCGGATCACGCTGATCGCTTCATCCGACTCCTGAATCGCTCAGACGAGATGGCTGATTCCAGTGTGCTTCACTACGGGAAAGCTGTTCAGCGGCTATTCAAGTACCAGAACCATATTCACGGAACCGATCACGACTGGGAGCACAGACCTGAGCTGAGTCAAGCGATTGGCGACGAACGAGACTACCTTCGTCGAACCGCGTTCAAGCCACTTTATCAAGCGGCACTGGAATACAACTCGATCAAAAGTTACCACAGCGACATGTCATCACAAGAGCGTGACCGTCTGAAGATATTCGTCTCCCAACGACTTGGTATTCCTAAATCCGAGGTCGGTCCTGAGCAATTCGAACAGGCTAACTCTTGGAAGGAACCCTCGATCATCGCGGTATC
>NZ_KE356561.1:2311844-2312822 GCF_000415985.1 Haloquadratum walsbyi J07HQW2 | reverse complement strand
GCCGTACAGCATCCGTCACTCAACCGGAAACTACGCTGAAGCAGAGGGCGGGCTAGCAACCGCCGCCAAACAGCTCCGACACAAGTCAAAGGAGACCACCAAGAAATACAGCCACTCCGGAGTCGAACAGCAACGCGAAACCCTCAACAAACTGGAATAGGAACTCGCCACCGGCTCAGCCCTGGCTGCGGAACTCGCTGTACTGCTCCACACCGATATCACCCAGCCCATTTCTGTCTGCCCACCTACCGAAGTTCAGCAACCGACCCAAAGCCTCCCGGCAGTCACCACTGTCCGAAGCCACCCGCTCAGCAATCACCTCCACAACCCCGTCCTCAACAACTCCAGGTCGGAAAGCCTGCGTCACACGCTGATCAAGAATATCGACAAGCTCCGCCTCAGAATAAGGATCGAAGCCTAGTATCGAGCAGTCCAGACGGCTCTCGCTTCTCGGGTCAAGCCGGACTTGACGTGGATCCCGATTCGACACCATCACCAAGCCCATGTCCTTCTCAATATTGGTGCTCAACATCTCCAAGTCATACACCACCTCAGTCTGGTCTCCCAAACGGTCGAACTCATCTAATGCAACAGCCACACCGCTCCGGCTTTTCCCGATAAACTCCTGCAACCGCGACAGTATCTCATCCACAGGACGACCTTTCCTCGGCGCCGGATACCCCATCTCGATCAACAGCTCGGTGAGAAGAGAGGAACGGGTATCGTACTGCCAGCAGTTGATGTATATCGCCTTGGTTGAGGTCTCACACCGCAACTGGTCGAACACATGACGTACACAGGTCGTTTTCCCGACACCAGCCGGTCCATGAACCAGCAGATTATCAGGTCTCTCATTCCGAGTCAACGGCTTCACAGCCTCAGCGACTCGGCTGATCTCACTGCTGCGACCCACTGGCTCCTGTGGCGTGAAACCTCTCGTCAAATGGGTTTCAGAGCGCAACACTCCCGACGTCTTCG
>NZ_KE356561.1:2266416-2311824 GCF_000415985.1 Haloquadratum walsbyi J07HQW2 | reverse complement strand
GTTGGAGGAGCGAGCAGCGCTTGATAAGTACGGAGACCGGGACGATCTCTGGCTCACGAAGCAAGGAAGCACGTACAGTTCGAAGTCATGTAACTACCTGCTGAGTCGTCTCGTTGACGAGGGAAATCTCCCCATTCCGGAACATAAAAACATCACGTGGTATTCGATTCGCCACGGGGTAGCAACCTACTGGGCGAATCACATTGGTCCACATCACGCCAAGGAACAGCTTCGTCACAAGAGCGTTACCACGACGATGAAATATCTTCACTCCGACGCTGAAACTCGTAACGACGCCGCTGAGCAGATTTGGTGACGACTACCGACGACCAGCATCTGTTTCGTACAGCACAAGATTGGCTTCGATGTCGCCCTCCACATACTGGTGAATCAATCTTTCGAGTTCGTCGACAGTGGTTGTACGATCCTCTGTAATCGCTTGGAGATACTTGGGAGCCAGTTCTTCACCGAACCGTTTGTTTGTGAGCTGCTCGCCACGCCAGTGCGTCGGCTGGATTGCGAGTCCATGACCCTCCAATACCTCCTCCAGTGACGGCCATTTGATACCCTGCTCATCCGCCTTCTGCTTCCGCGGAACAAACAGGTCGATGTGGTTGTCCTCGCAATGAAGCTCAATCTGTTGATTGGAATCAAGTATAGCGAGACGTCCGGAGAGGTAATCGAGATCGAACTCCCGACCATTGAACGTCACGAGCGCGGTCGGATCAAATTCATTGATTCGTTCAAAGGCGCGTCGGATCAGCGTTTCCTCATCGCACATTGCCCCGCCGAGCGTGAGAATGTCAACAGACTGTTCACCAGCAACAGTGTCTTTCAGGCCGATTCCGATCGCTACTGTCTGACCGTTTGTCGGATCGATGGAATTGCACTCAATGTCGATGCTGGCGTATCGAGTGGCAATCTCATCCGGATTGAGTGAGTGGTGAAAAACGAAATCATCCATATATCTAAATCACTGAATTGGATGTTTAATTTGTTGGCTTTCTTACGATACGTACTGGGGCTGGTATGTAACCTCCCACTCGCAGTTACCAAACTATCAATCGTATCTAAAATCTTGTGCTATATCTGCGTTAGAGGCTCAATAGACGCCCGTGGTGGCACTCCATCTTTCTGTGTAAGGCTACGATTCATGGAAATAAGTCCCCCTCACCAAGCCGCTATCAGCGGTTACAACATCGCTTAATGACTACTATCCTATAAGAAATAATCCGCAGTCGACGAGCGGCGGCACCGTCCTACGAACAGCGGAAACACACAATCAATGCAACCAACCAACCACAGTGAAATCTCTCTCGCGTACACGATGGGCCTCATCGCAGGCGAGGGGTCATTCTTCGTCATCTTCAACCGCGATGATCGGTATCGATATGACGTCTACTACGGACCAAAAATGGCGATATCGATGGGCAAGAATGAGCAAGAACTACTTGAGAATCAGTGTCAACTCTACGGATTAGGAACGGTCAATACGACGATGAAAGGCTATCAGTGGGTAATCTCAAGCCGAGCCGAGTGTCATGAGCTGATCGAACTGATCGACCAGTATCTTGAGCAAAACCCCTCCACTGAGTTTCTCAATTCGGCGAAGCAAAATGCGTATGAGAACTGGCGATCCGCGCTGGAACTGCTCCAACCCGGTCGACAACTCACCGCAGATGAGGTGATCGAACTGGCTGAGCTCCGAGACGATATCAACTACATCAGCGCGACCAACTCAATCGCGACCGATGAAATTGAAGAGATAGTCCAGTCGGCTAGTAAACTATAGAATGTCAGATGATAAGGAGGAATATCCCTGTTACACGCCTATATTCACGTGAGGCTCACTTAGAGCCTCGCTAACGTGGGGAGGTTAGGCATCCACTTGGGTAGCGACAGCATCCCTTCTGGAGAAACGGCATCCAGAGGCCGGGTTATCAGCCCTGGTCGGAACCGTTTCTGCGATTAGTCACTCAACAGTACTGAGAGCATAGTACACTTGATTTCTCATAGAGACTGATCGGAGTGCCACGCACAAGCGTCAGTAGAGCAAGAAGGTCGTGTTCCGGATTCGCGCCGGGTCTGTTATAATTTCTCGCCTATCCACTGCGAATAAAAGTAATTACCTATAATAATACGGCGTGGACACAGCTCTGTAATCCGGCAACCCGAGTTCAGACCCTCCCGTACGCGGGTACGCAGTGCCAAGCGAGTACGTACGGATGTCATATCGGCCCCCCCCCTTCCAGTCGACCGCCCCAAAATGGGTATTATTCCGAGTGGTAATTGTCCTTGACCTACTGTTGCGGGCTCACCTCTGAAAGAAAGGGAGGAGGCTAAACACCTCGGAGTGGAATTGGATCGTGAGTTAATCTCTCGATCGTTTGAACCGATAGACGCTATCTCAGTGTTCTTAGCCGACAAGCCGTCGGTCGATGCTTACAGTACCTATTACCACTCTCAATCCCGTCTCCCACCGCAGCTCTGGTACTTCCCAGCTTAGTGATATAACTGTGTGACTTTTTCATTCGTCAATTTGACCGGTGCGAATCAATGATTCAACATCCTGTCAGCCGTGGATCTCTCTCTGCGAATCAGCAAACGCTTCATGACCTAATCTCACCAACATCGCGAAAGTGTCCGCAATCTCGTCGCGCATGGTTTCATCAAGACCGTCGGCACTCTCGATCTCCCACTTGCGGGTGACGACACGGTATGTTTGATTCCCAGTGACCTCAAGCCCCTGCTCGGAAAAATCCGCATGCATCTCTTGAACTTCTGAGACCGCGTCTACAGTATCGTCTTGAGCGTCAATTGCAATCACTATGGTTCCGTCATCTGGTTTTGGAGCGAGTCGATATCTGATTGATGTCGGATGATGCGTGTTCTGACTGACGAGTCGAGGCTCGCGCATATCAATCCCCTCTGGGAACAGGTCACTGATTGACGCCGCTTTCGTTACAGATTGGAATTTTGGGTGTGACCTCTCGAGAATGTTGTTGACCAGCCTTGGATACGTAGGGTTTGGTCGATTCCTCGGGCGGACCCTGCTTGTTGGATAATCAACGACAGTGGAACTCGTCAGCATCGTTTTGGAGTCATCATCACCTGATAGATGGAATGTCTGTATCTCCCTACACTGGAAATTGAGTCCTTGCTCAAGAAGATACCTCACGTTTCGCTCTGTTCGTCGAGTGATTTCCTCTGCGACGACGACCATCCGCTGTGTACTGTTAAACTGGTGTTTTTCAATTGAATCCCCAAACACCGTCTCAAAGTCCGTCTGGAGAGTGCCATCATGAGCGGAGTCCTTGCTAATGTCATATTTTCCACGCTCTATCCGGTCACAATACTCCTGATAGACCTCATTGAGATTGTCATACCCGAACGATTCAAATGACCGAGCATAATTCTGCGGCTGTGAGAGAATTGTCTCTTCGCTCGCCGACCCGGACCCAGAACTCCCGACTTTTAGCTCAATAACGATGATATTCCCCCATCGATCAAGCCCAACGAGATCGGCGTATTGTCCATCCAATTGGACTTGTCGACCAATGAGAAATACCCGCTCGTTCATCAGGAGTTCTGGATGGGTTTGTAGTTGGTCTTCAAATGTTTCCTCAGATTTGAACCCGGTCTGCTCATATGGAACAATTTTTGTGCCAGTTTCTGTTTCAGCAGCCGTGTAGAGTTGCATAGGTCCCTCGTCGAGTACCTCATATACTTAGATATCGGTGTGGTATTTTGACCGATTAGAATATCTTTTATATACTACACGGTAAATCGGTTAAATTTTGCTATTGAATGTCTCTATTGGGGACAACGAAAGAATCGATTCTGCGAGAACTCGATAACGGTGATGTTCCTGATATCCATTTTCGCAGACATGATTTGAAGAAGATAGAGGAATAAACTGACGTGGTTTAGTTAAACAAGTTCCGTGCTCTTCCGTAGATTGGTGCGCCGAGCCAGTCCCGTTGTTCCGCGAGTTCGTCAAGTTTATTCACTGCTTGTTGTTGTTCAAGCACGTTTCTTTTGACGAGTGCTTTCAGGATGATTGGTGAGATAGCTGCTTTTGCGTCTGCTAAGTTCTGGAGCTCGGGTAGTGCCCGGAGATCGTCGGTGATCAGGAACTCTGCTTCTGTTTCTTTGGTCAGAAGTGCGCAGCCGCCTTCTCCTTGATCTATACGGGAAGAAGTGAACTCTTTCTGGACATGATGGGCCTTGATCTGATCGATGTTGTCGAGCACTGTTTGGGCGGCTTCTCCGTGCCGGTCGTCGTATTCGCTGGTTTCCTCCAGTTCTTCGACTACTGTATCCGTGGTGTGGACGTCAAACTCTGTTAGGAAGGTGTCGAGGAGATCGGTTGAGGCTATAGAAATAAGGGCGCTTGTATCCGCTACGATCATTCTCTCAAGCCTTTATAATCCTGCGAGGTCGTCGGCTAGATCTTCACCTTGGTCCAGAATGGTTTTGGAGGCACGTACTGATTCAGCGTCCTGCCGTCCGATGAACTCTTTGAGTACTTCGAATCTGATTTGATCGTTGAGGTAGAGTTCTACGACTGCTTCCTTGAATTTCTCGTCGCCCTCGATGTCGTCTAAGTATTCTTGGAGTGCCTCTTTGACGATCTCAGTCCGGTTTTTTTTGCTGACCTCGGCTGCTACGTCCGCTTTCTGGATCAACTCTTCCGGGAGACGGAAGTTGACTCTGGTACTGCCCATTCACAAGTCACCTCTTGTATGTACATTGTGACCACAGATTGATAAATTTAGGGTAGATCAGCCATACAGTCTCAGGTATACGAAATGGCACGTAGAGACTGTTGCACTAACCCGTCAGATTTCTCTTCTGAGTGAATATCTACGGAGATTTCTCCTACTGTATCTAAACCAGGCTTGTGCTGGTTTTCCAAACCTTTTGCTAATATAGGTTTGTCATCATATATACAGGTCAATTTTCATATCTGTCTTATCATAGTATCACTATGATGACTTTTTATAGCTTCGTTGACAATTAAACTGCCAGATGATCAGAAAAGCGAGGTTGAGGCTGTAGTTGAGAGAAAGAACTACAACAGCGTCTCCGAGTACGTCCGTGAAGCATTGCGGGACAAGGTAGGAGAGGACTTGGTACTACGACCTGAAGTCGCAGAGAAGCTTCAGAAACGTGTCAAAGAGTACGAAGAAGCAAAGGAAGACCGATACACGCTTCAGGAGTTAGACAAGGAACTCGGGTTGTCGGATGAAGCTTGAGATCCGAGAAGGAGCCTGTTGAAGATCTGAAAAGCTGGAAGAACAGTCCAGAAACAGGTTAGATGTAGGATCGCAGAACTCAGAAACGGTCCCCTCGGACAAAACACGTCATTCATTAACAAGCAAGGCTTGGAAATCTTCCGACTGAAACTGAAAACCGGCGAATTAGACCACAGAGTGTTCTTCGACCCTGACGGCGACAAAGTCGTACTCCTTGGCGTAGAGCACCGAGATCAAGCATACACACCTGAATCAATCAAGAAGATCAAGTCCCGGAGATGATGCCACAAGTCAGTCTCCTACAGTTTAGAGAGTTCCTCGGCTAACCGCTTAGCCTGATTCATGTAGTTCTCACCTTTGAATTGTCAGAGACATCGTTTTTAAATATATGAGCAGCACTATCCAAGAAAACAACGAACAAGAACTCCAAAACTTCTGCCTCTACCGCGACAACGACGGACACTGCACCGAACTCAGGCAACCCTGCGTATTATTGCCGGAGGAGTCCTCTTAGCCAGTATATTTCCTCTCAAACCAACTCTTCTGCTGGGGAATAACAAAGAACTGAACGCACACATCAAGACGGCGATGACCATAGACATCGAAACAGAGACCGACTGAGCCGAACTCACTCTATTTGGAAATGCTCTCAGGAAGAACTCCAACGCAATGACTTGCACTTCTGAGACGACATCTACTCAGCTATATCTCTGGCTCTTGTTGAAACCATCTTCACCGTCTCGGGAGACAACTCTCTTTAGTTGTTCAAATCCCTTGGAACACGGAATATCAAAGTCAGGCTCAGTATGCACTTGCCTCATGTTGTCGAAAATCTCGTGGAACAGTCGCTCATTATACGGACTGGAGCTGAGCACAAGCACATTCGTATGATCATTCTCAATTCACTCCATGTCGAGATCCTCGGCTTCAGCCCTTAGATAGGCACATTCCGATGGGTAATCCGGCTGATCCTGTACAGTTTCAATGCCATCTGTCCCGAGTCGCTTATTTCTCTCATCAAACGAGGCTAAGCAATCCAGCGTAGTTCCGGATCAGTCAAGACCTGACAAGAAGTCCACATAGCCTTCGACCTCGAACTCGTCTGAGGCTTCCCATGTCACAGAGCAAGAATTGGCGGAGGTGTCAACCCAGAACGCTGTCTCCCCGTCCTCTGGCAGCACATACCGATTGATTGTTTCACCTTCCAGATGCTCGACCGTATCGGGCTCTATTTTTGTTGACATGGAATTCTCTCAGCCTACTTGCCTACCGATCGCGGTACGCAACTCTCCGTTTTTGCCAGGCACAAGCTCTTAAGCTTGATTCTCCCGGTGTGGGTACCTTTCGTCCGTTCGCAAAGATCGAGAAACAGCGTTCCTCAACGCTCAATATCATACAGACACACGATACCAAATCGTCATGTCATTAGATTAAATATCTTATGCGCCCTCCCGGCACACCGGGACAGGGGTCATTCTATCTGAGATGTAAATGGCGGAGTGTCCAGACCTGGTAGAACGCAGCGGACACCCCTCAGACAGCGAGGTTCTGAACAGGTTCAACCTCCTAAATTTCTGTCAGCCTCGCAGCTCTTCGAGCCCATCCAGAGTCCCTTGATCTTCGAGCTCTGAGAGCCGCTCCAGAGCTATTCTGTTCTGGATCAATACCTATGTCTCGAAGTTCCGAATTGCTCGGAGACTCGCTTTCTCCGTAGTATCCTTTGAGTGCTTTATCGAGGTTTTCCTTGACTCGTGACATCTGTCTCTTCATCGCTTGCCACCCGCCACTCGTCGTCGTAATTGAGCGTGATGGTTATCCCAACTGGGGGATCTTGATTGGTGTCAGACTCTGTGCTCATATGCTCTGATGACATGACTGGGAGAATAAGAATTTGGTTGTCAAACTTCTCTGTGGAGTTGGGAAACCAACTCAGCTGAAAGCTCTCAATCTGGCTTGAATGGGTTTATTGCGGTCGTGAGTCGGGTCACATCATCAGACACGTCGAAGTCGTCGTCAAACGAATAGATGTATCCGATGTCTTCACTATGCATGTACGCAGTGAGGATCGAATCGACCCATTCCGACCCTGATAACGCCTCATAGGTTCTGAACAACTGTTCGCCGTATAGGTGAACGGTTTTCGAGACGTAGACAAGTTCGAACCCGCGACTCGATTGCAGACGATCAAGAGTTTCGAATGCAGCCGCTTTGCTAATGCGTTTCTGGAGTGGATGGAGAATTTCGGGGACAACGTAGTTTATCAGTCGCGCACGGGGCAGCTCCCCGGTATCGATCGCGTTGAATATCGCCGTAGCGTCGTCGTGACGTTTCGCATTCGCATTTCGCGCGGCGAGAACAATATTTGAATCAATACAGACTACCTGCATCACTCGCTCCAAGCACTCTCAGCTGCAGTGTCGCTCTCCCACGCCGGCCCGTCGAACGGTTCGACGTCCTCAAACGCACCGTATTCTTCGTGGACGATCTCAAGCGAAAGTTCTCCATCTGAGATAATCCACCGAACGGTATCTCCCGGCTCAAGCGTGTCATCAAGTGCGTGTCGAATCGGTGCTGGGATCGTCGTTCCATAACTGTCGTTGATCGTGGATTCCGCCTCCACGCGTGGGTCTGAGTCACTTGACATACGTAGTTGTTTCACTCCGAGTGGAATAAATTGGGCGGCTAATTGGCGATTCGAACTGCCACTCTTAGTTGTGGAAGACTTGTTTGATCATATTTGAGGTGACGATATAAGATATCTAGCTATTTCTCCTTGATCCCGGCACGAATCGCCAGCCCAACTAAGTAGTTATGTGGGCGCAGTGAGCCCGATGAACAACGATGGACCACAGGGGTATGAGCGAGAGTTCACTACAGTCATCAACTGCCGTTCTCAAATTCGAATCGGCTTATCGACCGAGAAGGGCGAATTGACGAGTTCACGAGTGACTGTCAGCGTTGAAATACCGCCTCGATATGTCCGGCTGGTCGGTGAGATGGCGAGAGAGCGGAACCAGTCGTTCGAAGAATACGATGACTGGGATAATAAGTCGAGCACCTGGGGTGTGAACCCCGAGGATCGACATGTGATTGGACTTATGGGTTGAGATGGCGTTTGCCATCTGTGCTGATCCGAAACTAAATACCGAGATCGTTGGATGGACAGATGATGGTGTTGATTTTGACGTCTCGATCGAGGGAGCTGAACGGACGGTTGAAATAAAGACAAGTCAGAAGAAGCCGAATTTTTACCGGTGAAAGAAGGACGCGTTAATTCTGATTACTACGTTCCCGCGCAATTAGAGGGTGCTAAGCTGACGCTCTTTGGCGCGGCAACGAAAGAGACGATTCTCGATAGGGATCGAATGAAGTCGAAGTACGGTCACTACAACTATCTGGTGCCTGTTTCTATACTGGAGCCGTTCCCCGCCAGCGACTCGATTGTGAGCATGTAACAAAGGTAGCCGGTTTGAATCTGTGCGATGTTTTCTGGACCGTACTCCTGTGACTCCCGATGTTGTACCCGCTGGTTATTTGTATACCTATGTAGTCATCCCGGGATGAGAAGGAATGCGTCAAGTCGATAACCAGCAGTGGTGGGCGTGAAGCGGTCAATTTAAAAAAGACCTTGGTAAGGACGAGAGCGCGGGTTCAGATCCCGCCTCAGGCTCTTTTCGCTCTCTCTGTCCTATGGCCACTGAGCTCTCTGTGCCTACAAAAAACCCATTCAAACGACGAGTACCTGAGATCCTGAGAGGCACTTAGGGGTTGATCGAGACGTGATCGGTTTCGTCAGGTGGATTCAAATAAAAGTCGGGTTCGGCGTGGATCCCTATCCGTGAAAACTGGGTGTGGATGTGTGTCTTTGCCGCGGAGATAGCTTCATCGCGCTGTTCGAAGCCTTGGACCGTTGGTCTATCAAATGCGACGCGAATCTCCCCATCGTCTGTGTCTAGTTGCTGACCGCCAGAGTCTACTTGGTAGAACGTATCACAAATCCATGTGTACGGGGCTTCGGATCTGGGCGCCCCCATATACGATGGCGCAGTCTCACCCGGTTCATAAAGCGTCCCCGTCGTTCCCGTCCCGCCTGCCAGCCCAGTGATAAGAAGCATACAATCGGTTGCCACCCTAGCAGAATAAACTCGTCTTATTCATTCGAGATATAAAAGATACATATAGCCTACTTTGGTTGGACTCTGTCTGTGTATTACCCCTGGATTCAACCTGCTTCTGAAAGAACGAACATCTTTGATCATCTCAAGACTATCGACTCAGAAATTGTTACGTCCGAGTCTGTCGAGTCCGACTTTAGATCTATCAGTTAGCGCCTAGAGACTCATCTCGAAGTGTACGATCTGAATATAGTTGATGACTATCGTGATCATAAAGCCAATTACTTACTTAATACCCAATCTGAGGGTCACAAAAGCCGCCATAGAAGACACTGAGTCTGTGAATAGATCGTTCCCAGTGATTTCAGGTATACTATGGTTTGCTGTACACACGGAATTATAATACCACTATTTGATAGGTCAGTATGGCGCACCAGTCTCAAACCCAAGCGAATCGGAGAAAGTTCCTTTCGGCGTGTGGAATTGTTGGAATAGGGTTAGCGGGGTGTACACAGAGTCATGAAGAGTCACGTAATCGCAAAGAATTCACTAAAGAGTACCACAGTTGACTCATAGCGAACGTGAGGCTTTCTCTTCGGAAAGTGTAGCTGAGTGGGGACCCGTAGATTCGAAATAAGCAAGATAAGTGTCGTGTCTCAAACTGAGTAAACAGCAGTTGTCAACATAATTTCTATATTCGAAATAGGTACGGCATCAAGAGCTGTCACGGGTGAACTCCAGTTAAGGAAAGAAGATGGAAGTTGGCGGGCATGTTCAGGGAAGAGACTCTCAAGAGATGAGGAGATCGTGGAAGAAATTGAGGAATTACGATACGGGATAGACCGCCGGCAAGATGAGATTGAAGATAGGGAGGCTGAAATTGAGCAATTGCGGACTAGGATAAGCGGTTATCGTAGGCAAATTGACTCATTCAAAAGTCGACTCAGCAGAACTCAAACAGAGTGTCAGTCACAAATCCAGGAACTTGAAGATGAAAAGTATAGAGTCGAAGATAGTGATACTAAGACGGGTATAGAAAAGAGGATATCTGAAATAGAGACTGAGCTACAACAAGAGGAGAGCAGGACTTCTCTACAGGTAGCCGATGAAGGGGACAGAATATCTCGGCTCGAATCAGAGATAACACGGCACGAAGAAGAGATTACTCAGCTAAAAGATGGAATAACTCAGCGAGAGGAAGATGGAGAAATTAACACCACAACCGAATGGGATCTAGTAAATCTGAATAATTATCGGACTCGCTGCGTTCGGCTACCAGACGCCAAACTATCGTCGTCCCACGATTCATTAGAGCATATTTTGATAGTGATTAATTATGGATAGTATTTAAACATCATCGCTACAGTGGCGGTAACTCTACCACGATGGTAGGACGACAGATTACACGTCGATTAGTTCCGACGCCATGCTTATCGACAACTGATGATGAGTTATGACATACAGTGCCGATCGAGCCCAAAGAATATCAGGAATCAAATGATGACGAGGAGTTCGATTGGACACTTCAAGAGTGGTCAAACACGCACAGGGTCCTCGCATTGCTCTCCAAGCGTTCAGAGCAGGGGGTTACTCATAAAAAGGTCCACAAAGTAGCGAGTGTGACCTATAGGTTGGTCGGCAAGACGCCTCAGCGACTCAAAGAGCGACAACTGGTCCATAACGCTGAGCCTTACTGGGCTATAGATGATGAGGACCGTGTCGGCACGTATCTGGATTGGTATCGTCGATCAATACAGTCGCGGAGCGAGAGGGAACCGAGGATCATAATAAGTGACGTGCCATTGCTGATAGCTCAGAGTAGAGTTTCTTATACAGTCATATACTCGGGAGTTATATGATTTGGAATCCAGCACCTTTCAGAACGGTAGTCGACCGTATATCGTCCTGAGCGAGCACCAGCATCCCCCTCTACGGTGAGGAGTACATGATAGTGGGCATCAAGACGACCGAGCGTACCAACGCAATCGAACTGATGCCAGACGCGTGGGCAGAGGGCGGCGCACCAGAGCGAAGTTGGGCGTCACCGTGGCATATCTTAACGGTCAAAAACGCCACGATCACTGATAGGTTTGGATATGTCACCACCTGGTGCTACTGACCGATTGCACAAGATATTATCCGACTGATCGATGTAACCATATCGTAACTACCGTCGTTCGAGGACGGTGAGACCAGCAGTATCATAGATCTGTTTCGGTTTCCGAGAGGGACGAACGACGAGCGCCGAGGAAGTTGGTAAGTGACTCGCCACGAGCGATGAGTGAACACTCGAAAGTGACTATATGATGAGCACTACTGCCAAGTGACATACGTGAGGACGGCAATGGCAATTGTCTCCAATAATTGAAGAATCATCATGAACTGGACGGCAAGTCTCGGCATTACGGGTGCAGTGAAATAAAAATAAACTGCAACGATATTTTCTGCAAGTAGTAGTGTGGCAAAAATAATAGAGCCAAGCGTTAGGGGAGCACGAATCTCACGGTATGTCCGCGCCCACATGATAATAAGACCGACAAGAAATGCAGTGTTTACAGCCGCAGCGACGCGTGCTGTGTCAAGCATGAGACTCATCGGATCTGTGTTCCCCCATGTGTAATTACGGTGGGAGAGTAGTTATGATGGGTATCATTCTTCCACTTGTGAGATGATCGTCTCCACGGTATCCCAATTGGATCGCGCTCGGTCACTCGGTAAGTAGACTGTCCCGTAGCTCTTTTCACCACTAGTGATAATGTCATTCTGCTCCAGCACATCGAGATGGTGACGAACAGTATTATATGCCAGTCCGAGATCATCCGCCAGTTGGTTGGCGTTCCGGGGGCGGTCATCCAGTGTGCGCAGGATTCGCGCCCGGTTGGGTCCTCCACGCGTGCCAGCGAGGGCTTGCCAGAGGACTGTTTCCATGCGGATTTGGCTTTTCTGTGGTTAAATAAGAGTCCACCGATACACTGATTTTCACAGTATTTCCTGGTGTTACTCGCTTGATGCATCCTGAGGAAGAGCAGTCATAACCTCTTTTTGTCTAGGATAATTGCCATTTTGGTTGTTGTTCGCAAGCCGATTCTTCATCGTAAAATATATGAACGAACCGGATTCAAAGAGCTTTCGCCTAAGCTGGTTGAGAGACCTCAATAGATACATTTTCGGCAGAATTACAAGAGAATTGAGTCTAAATCACGAAAGTCGTTAATTATGAAACGCACATAGCCATTTGCAGATGAATTCAGACGATTCTGATATGACTCGACGGCGTATACTGCTTGGTCTCGGTACTGGAGCTGCGGTCGGACTTGCCGGCTGTAGCGGTAATGGTGGAGGCGGCGATACCGCCACAGCGACCGAGGAGCCAACGGATACGTCAACAGAGGAACCAACAGAAACACCAACTGAAGAGCCAACAGAAACGTCGACTGAGGAACCAACTGAGGAGCCTGCAGAGAATGCCAATGTCCGCGTGGCACACATGTCACCGGATGCACCAAACGTTGATGTGTATGTTGACGGCTCAGTGGCTCTTGAAGATGTAGCTTTCAACGTAGTGAGCGACTACTTAGAAGTCCCTGCTGGCGAACGTGAACTTGAAATTACTGCCGCTGGTGACCCTGATAGCTCAGTCTTTTCTGGGGCAGTCACACTCGAGGCAGAGACGAATTATACAATCGCCGCAATTGGAGAAGTCGGCGATATGGCTGAGAAATCGTTTGAACCACTTATTCTTGAAGATAATAATGCAAGCCCTGGGAGCGACACTGCTCGTGTCCGAGCAGTGCATGTGTCCCCTGATGCGCCGGCTGTTGACATCACTGTCGCGTCTAGTGGTGATGCACTCTTTGATGGCGTTTCCTACAGTGAGTCTGGCAGCGCTGAAGTTCCGGCGGGTGACTATACGCTCGAGGTTCGTGGCGATACAGAGAGCAATGATGGTGACATAGTTGGAGAGTTCGATGTGAGTCTGGCTGGTGGACAGGTGTACACAGCTTTCGCTGCAGGGTATCTCGAATCCGGTGGGATGGGAGCTCCTGAATTCGATCTCATCGTCTCACAGGATACCAGTGGGATGAATTAAATAACATCGACAAACGGTTAGATAGTGCGTCTATCGCCGAACGTTTACTTATCGTTTGGGACTGTAGGCGATTAGATTCTTAGAGTAATGTTTCAAATGGCGGTGTACCCTATTTTTGTGTATAGAGTGTTCATATATTCGCTTTAGTGAGACCTATGTTATTGCAGAGAGCTGTCGAAGGCATCATATCGTTACCTGGACATGGGTTATCCTCCAAGATAGTCACCCGACTACGTTTCAGAGTCAGCTACTGTGACATTGCTGTTATCACGCAATAAAATATGAGCTAATATATGCCCGACAGCGACAAGGGAACGCTCTTTACCAGAGAGGGTGATGTACTTACTCTCGGTATACTCTCAAAACAGCTGTGAACGCTCCTAGGCAGTTTCCATGGAAGCATCGACTTGTCGAAGCGTATGAGCTACATTTTCGGATTGTTGTTACTCAAATTCCAATAACGACCATACGACAGGATGAGTGAGTCTGAGTCTGAGTCTGAGTCTGAGTCTGGTATCTGTATCTGTATCTGGGTCTTCAACTCCTCAGCTGTTGATCGGTCTTGGAGTTATAGGGTGGATTACTACTCTTCTGATGGCGACAGAAATACCACTTGGCGTCTGGAGTGGGCTCTTCATCGAATCCTGGGTCGTTGGTGCCAGTGGTGATTGCTTGGGACGCCAGACAGTTACGCGCCCAAATTGGGTGGTCTCGCTTTCTGTGGCTATGCCTTCTAGGGGCGGTAGTGTGGATCCTGGCTGTGGTGCCGGCAACAGTGTATCTGTTGAAACGTCGATCAGCGTTGCAATCCCTTTCCCCTCTTCCGACCCTCCAAAGGATAAAATCGACTCTCAACTGGGTCTGACAATACCGAGACAAGCTGTTGGACCGTTAGTAGTCATCGCCGGGAATCTCACGCCGCTGGTCGTGGTTGCGTTTGAATGAAGCGTCGTCCTACTGCTCGTTATTTAGCTTTGTGAGGCGTTTCTTACCGCACTCATCACCGCAGGAAAGCGCTATTCGCGGAACTTGTCTCGCCCACAGAGAATATATCCACACATGGGTATCCCAGGTTACCACTCGCCAGTCTACAGCGGAAGCTGGTAGTCTAGCCATTCATGCTAGGTTACCCCCGCCCTCGATTTATCCTCGGAATATTCCCTATTCGGCGGTGATCGTCTCTCTATGGCTAGTAATCGGGCTGCCGGTCGGTCTATTGGCATGGGCGGTGTTAGATTCCACACCGTTTCCAGTATAACGCCACAAGAGAGATCCACCTGGCTAAAGAGTGGTCTAACATCATCAAAACAGTGTATATTCACATCGTTTGATATGTGCCGTATGGTAGACAAAACGTGGTTGTTGTCGCAGTTGTGGATATTGAGGAGTATAATCAGATAGTCTGGGTAACTTTCGTCGTTGATTTTATTAGAAACAGTGAGGTGGGGTGTACGATTCGATTGACCAATCTTCACTGCATGGCTGTATGAATAGAGTAGTAAGGATATCATATACGCCAAAGATTTCGGATATCCTACCCACCGTGGTGGCGTATACTGAACCGAGTTTTAGTTGCGTCCTATACTCCGAGTGAATAATATTATTGATCACCACACCATCATTTCCGGAAAAGCACCATTCTATTTTTTACTGACGAAAAACGACTAATCGGCTAAATCGATCGGTCACCTGTACCCCGAGTTCATATTCTCGTCGTCTTTCCTTGCCAATGATAGTAGCAGCAACTATCGTTGATTTCCATTGATCCTGAGTGCACCTGACATCAAGTTATTATCTACGCATCAGTTAAAATTAATTTCAAGATCGTCTGTCTCCGGGTCTAAGCTTCCTATCCACGCCCTAATCATCCCTATTGGGATTAAATATATCAATAACACAAGTCGTGAGCTAATATCGATATTTAGAGCTATTGCGGTCCCCGCTAATACGACAGTGATAGGGGCAATCACATAGAGCAATATCAAGATCAATTCAGTGACTGGCGCGAATGCAAATGTCAGTGCGTCCGCCGGCGATTTCTCTTGATACGATTGATTGGCTATAAAGTGCTGCCAAACACGCATCAGCTGAAAAATAATGATACTGACAACTGCACAAATAACTGATAAGGGAATTCCCGGGTCCAGATCGTAGTTGGAAAGCACAGGTGTCACAACTGCTGCGACGCACATCGTGAAGATACTCTTTTGCCCGATAAATGTGATATTCCGCCAGTACACCGGCGGGAGTAGAGAAATTGGCTGCAGTGCAGTGGGCTCCGTATTCCACGCCTCTCCATCGAGATCATCCACTGGCTGCGGTGCAAACAACGCGGCAGAACAAAATAAGAGATAGACCACTCCTATTTCAATGAGGTACATGACGGCAATATCGGCGAGATTCCACTCGAACACAATCACTCCGATGATGAGTGCAAGGTTCAGGACAACCCCCATAACGAACTCGCGAGAAAACTTGCTGAGTGTTTCGGGAACCGTCTCAACAGCCCAACTGAGGCTGGGTCTTCTCATTTATGCATGCATTTGCCCGACAGCTACTTATTCGCTTCATGATTGGTAATTGCGCTCAACTGATAGTGATATTTAGAAATTAAAAGTAAACAAGAATGTGCCCGCCGATCCTGTTGGCGACTTCACGGAGTAATTCCGTGACCTGTGGGTAATGACAGGACCAACACACCATTCGCTCACGGGTTATACGATGGATTATATAAGAGTCTCTTCGCATACCGTTAGCTAGTGGACGTTCGTCTCCAAGGGCACGATGTCTCCAACGTCTTGCTCTTTTGCACTGTCACTGTCGCAGAATACAACTCAAAAATGTGGTGTCTAATGTGACATGCCTGCTCGCTGTTATTCGATCATCTGCCAAACGTTCAGATGCTGTGTCTATACATCTGACTTAGCTTGATTGTGCACGTAAAATATCTGATCACAGTCTCAACTAACGGTAAGCGTTCCAGTCGGTGAGAGATTGTACGTCAGAGAGAGTCGTGACTGTATATTACATATCTGTGATATGTAACGCACGCCGCAGGGCATTCCCGAGATTATCCAAGCCTGACTCATCCAAAGTTCTCTCGGATAACTCCGAGAGTACCCTACGATACATATTATTACAATATCCATATAATATTGATACGGATCTGTCTTTTTTTCCGGCATTTACGCAGGGGATCTACCAGTAACCAATAACTTCTGACCGGGGAGTACGGATCATCAATAGCTTACAGGGAGGAATGGCTTTATTATATTTTGTATATATAAACTATCGCAAGATATTCTTACGCGAAGTAGGGATCTCCGTGAATATAGTTTATGATCATTGGATTGTTTGTATGTTCATAAATAACTAGTAGTAATTGTACGAGAGAATAAATCATAATACACCCTGTGATTCTCATTAATTAGTGTAAATTGGTCATGCCGAGGTCCGGTAAGCAGTCAGTAAAACAGCTAAATGTCATAATAAAACAGGTGAAGAGGACTTCTCACCACATGCTCCCCTGATATCTAAGTTGAATATAATTGGCTATCTTTGGTGGGATCCACATTGCTTCGAATATCTCTTCGAAAACAGCACGGACGGTATGTTCCTCAAATGACCGGAGCGCACGCGTCTGCGCATCGACTGCTACACCATTGTGGTTAGCCAACGTGAACAGTGTAAGCGTACCCATCAACCTCATGTATCACAGTCGCACGAGAAAGCGCGAACTCAACGCTCCCAAGTCGGTCGTCGCCGGCATGATACACACGCTCGTATAAACCTGACCCAGGCGTGGACGTTGCATTGATCGCCGTTGCGCGGGTCGGAACGCGACCGGTTCGTTGATCGTGACACTCGGTGCACTCGCACCGAGTTCAGCGGGGTCGCCCGTTCGGACCGTTGTTTTGAGTTCTGCAACGTAAGCCGCAGCGGTTGTCTCGTCGATTTCAAAGAGTAGGGTGAAGCAGTCAGCGAACCACTCATCGGGAAGTCGTCAATGCTAGCGTCGCCAGGGATGTCCGAAAAGAACGTCACAACGGTGATCTCCTCTTTATTATAGAATGTTGCCCATACTCGCGTTGTTGCCGAGTGATCGGATAAATCTGAACAGTTTATACTCCGAACCGAGTTCAGTGTCAAGAGTGTCGGTCCCTGCTGTGTGGAATCCACTCGACCAAACACGCGAGAATATATAGCCAGCAGTATCAGCCCCCTCCAGCGCATCCTCGCACGACAGATCCGACACGGTCACTCCGTCCGGAGTATATGATGCCACGTCGGTCCCGATCAACACCCCAGCAAAGATTGCGTGCCCGGCAGCGATCATGATGACGGTCCCAGCGATGGCAACCGGGATAGATCGCCATTTGTTCATATTGATAACATGTTTCATAAAAAATAATTATGCCGTCAGCGGTGGATGGACACCGAAGCGTCGTACTCGGTGAGTGTAGTTCCTTATTAGATCGAGTATAGAAGTGACTATCAGAAGCCACAATACGAGTTACTTCGAGATTATGATGATCGTTAGGGTCTCAATACCAAACTTTGCCACCGAAGGGTTCAGAGAAGATTTCAAAGCTCTCTGAGCGTCATACTTACATTAATTACACATCTTACAGAACACAAGTATCTCGACAAATTCTCACCGTTGAAATGCTCTGTGGACTGATAATCGGACAGCTCTGCCGCTCAATCGTCTTTCGCAGCACGCGATAATTTGATATATCTAAACCGATAGCAAATACGGTTGTCGGTATTGGTCCGCGGTCGAACAGGAGGTGATGCGTGATGTATCAGTCGTCAGCAGTTTGAGGCGGTTTACTCGGACCAGGTGATTCCTTCGGCGTAATTGGTGAGCCCTCAATTAATCCTTGTTTTGCGAGAGCCATACTACCCATTACTTCAATGATCAGACGGTTGGCAAGTCCACTGGTAACTCCACCGTTATATGAGTTGGTGTCGCTGGTGTCGTAAGCTGGTGAGACTTCGACAACATCAAACCCGAAGTCTTCGGGGTCAAGTGCTTTGACAACCTCACGGATCATATAAATTGCTTCTCGAGGAAGGAGTCCTCCAGGTTCTGGCTCGCCAGTGCCGGGCGCGTACGCAGGATCCATAACATCAACATCAAATGAGACCCAGACAGCGTCGGTGCCATCAGTCGCTCGTTGGACAGCATCTGTAACAATCTCGTCAAGATCCATGTTCCCTACCTGCATCGAAGTGTACCATTTCATGTCCGCTTTACGCATCCCCTCATAAGTATCAGGACCAGGCCAGAAACCACGAGGACCAATCAGCGTGTAGTTTTCACCATCCATTATCCCCTCGTCGTAGACTCGCTTTACCCACGCACCATGGTCGTAGTCGAACCCGGTTAGACCATTTTCGCCAGTGTCCGCGTGGCAGTCGAAGTGAACGAGACCGATATCGTCATAACCGTTAGCCTCTGCCCAGCCCTTAATATCAGGATGTGAGATAGAGTGGTCGCCACCGATGACGATTGGCGTCGCCTGCTCGCTTACCTCAGCGACTGCATCCTCAATATTTAGCTGGCTCTGGCGTGTCTCACCTGGTGAGACGGCTGCATCACCGGTATCTGCAACACTGAATGTATCGAACGGATCAACACCGGTCTCAATGTTGAAGTGCTCATACGGTGGGGACGGGACCGTCGATGCTGCCCGCACCGCACGGGGACCGTAACGAGTTCCGGGTCGGATGGTGGTCGCTGTATCTAAAGGCGCACCGATAATACCGATGTCAACGTCTTCGGCAGCCAATTGATCTCGGTCCACTTGTGGGAGTTTGAGAAATGTCGGGATGCCACTGAAGATTGGTTCATTTGATTCTTTATGTTGCTCGCCGTAGATGTCCTCTCCAGATCTTTTGTCTGTCATAATTTAATTAATTGCGCACTAACAGAGAGTAATCATTTCGATTAGTGCGTAATAATTTGAAGTTTCAGGTAATACTAAAACGTTTCTTGCATGAAATGCCAGTTCATCGGTTGAGTAGATGCCCGTTCCAACAATTTATTCATGTTAATATATTTTAAGGATTGCTCTGAGTTACTACATCTGGGCTTTCACGAAATGCAAGATGTGTCGCCACATCGAGCGTATCCTCTGTGTGTCGCGCGCTTCGCTCAAAGAGTATATGACACCGATGAAGAGCGAGTAACGGGTCAGGACGGTCATCTTCTAACTGCTCGATTGCTGCTTCCGAGCACTCGCGGAATGTGTGAAGCCGTTCGTGTGCTGATATAACGCGACTGTACTCTGGGTCGACGACAGCTTCCCTGACAGACTCAGCAGCAGCCCCAAGGGCGTCGTGTACTGACTCAACACCGTTAGCGACCCTAGTAGGTAGCGGTTCGACCAGATCCTCAGCCGCGATCACAGCTATCCTGTCGGCAATACCAGCCATTAGTGCGATGTCTTGAGCTGCTGATCGATACCCAATTAGCGGGAATCCCGATCCGACACCAACCATCTGGTTCAATTGTGGATTCCGGTACGTAGTGAACACGAGTCGGAGGAATAGCGAAAATAGCTTTTCAATTTGGAGGCTTCGGTCTCGTACCTGCTGGGCGGCGTCAGAATCAGCTGCCAGCAGCGCTTCGACGGCGCTTGATCTAATCGTTGCCTCTGTCCGCCCAAGCCGACCAAACAGAGTTGGTAAATCAAAATCACCCGGGTCGACAGAACATCGGATGGTGATGTGAGTGGCTGACTCTTCGACGATACCAAGCCCCATAAGCCGGCGCTGGGCGTCAAGGACAGCATCGTATTGCGCCGATGAAAGCGTGTCACCAGCTTCAATCCGAATAAATCCACGCCCAAGAATATACTGGGTGACGACCGCCCGTGAAAGTGCATCTGCACTCATCGTCTCGGCGGCGATTGTCGTCTTGGTCTCAGTTAGTGCTGGCTCTTCCGGGGTAACGAGCAATGAGCTACTGTTTTCATCTCGCTGAAGGATAAGTTGATCACCTTTTGTGATATCGTGATGATGAGCCCACTCGGCAGGCACGGTCACCGCAAGTGTTGAAGATCCCAGCTGCTGGGCTTTCCGACGGGTTTGTGGATATTCCCCTTTCATCGAGTACGACCTGAAAATTGCGTATCTAAATGCATATAGATAAAAAATATACGTACCTTTTACTGTATAAGCTTCTTGATGTTCGCTACAGCAGGATTCTACGAAAAAACCAAACGTTTTCGTATTAATCTTCGTCTTCACCGCCAGCGACGATTGTGCGCCGGCCGTCGGTATCAAGATTTCGAACCCCATAGCTGTCTTTCGTCATGTAAGCGACAGCCACGAAAACGACGAAACTCACACCGGCTGCGATGAATGTTGGTAGTCCATCGAATGACGATGTGAAAATATCGTTTTCAATGTATAACAACGTGTTTTGATACGCATACGTCGTCGGCACCAAAACAAATAAAATAACTCGAGCAAGCGAACCGCTAACCATCGAGGCTAATGCCGCCGGCGTAGTCGCCATCTCCGACCAGTAAAGACCCAACACTAGTGGAACAAACGCTCCTGCTAACATGATATCAAACGCTAACACGAGCAGCATCCCCGTCGCTGAAACACGGATTGCGAGGAATATTCCCAGTAATGTGATTGGTACAGTCATCAGCCGGGTGACGGTAAGAAGTTTGTCACTTTTCGTTTCAAGTAGACCCCCGCTAGCCGATCCACCATCAGTGACAGTGGGTGTGCTCTCATCAACGCGGATGTTTCCGATATTTCGTGCGATAACCGCCGATGTGCCGAGGATTGCACCATCGCTCGTTGAAAATGAGGCTGCAAGGATCCCTGCGATAACAAGTGCAGCTAGCCACGGTGGTACTGCGTTCTGCAATAGTGAGTACAAAACAGCCTGGTTCCCAACATCTACCCCGAGAGAGGTGAGAATTGGGTTGGCAGACAGTGCGACAATCGAGAACGGCACCCCGATAATCAGGGTCCCAGCCGCACCAATGAAGCATGCCTTGCGCGCAGTCTCCGGGCTATCAGCCGCGAATACACGTTCCATGAAGTCAATGGCAACAATATCTCCTAATCCAAGGGCGACAATAGTTGCCAGATTAATATACGCACCCTGACTTGGATCGGTCAATTGACCAATGTTCGTTGGACCCATTCCTGACGGGATGGTGAATCCATATTGTGTGCCAATAAATACAATTAAACCGACTGAGCCAATCAGTGCTACAGCAGCCTGTAATAAGTCAGTGTATGCAACTGAGAACAATCCTCCAGCAACAGTGTATGTCACCACCAAGACGGCGATAATCCCAACACCGAGTTCAAAGCTCGTGCCGACGAAAATCTCAAACAGGAACCCACCAGCGACGAGGTTTCCAGCCAAAAGGAAAGCATAAGCAAACGACATAATAAGACTGGCGAGAACCTCTGCCGTGCGTCCGTATTTTCGTCGATAAAAGTCCGGCAATGTGGTTAGATTCATACGATTCATTGGTTTCGCGAAAAACAGACCGGTCAAGAACAAACACGTCGCAAGCCCAAGTGGGAGAGCCGCACCAGCCCAAAATCCGAAAGAAGCAACAAGATCAGTATTCCCTAATGTAGCATTTGAGTCTAACGACTGCGCCATTAGTGTTGCCGCCGCAAGCGGGAGTATCAGTCCCCGACCGGCGACTATGTAATTCATGCTGTCGCCTTTTACTCTTCGTGCAACGTAGAACCCGACCATCAGCATCGTTACGATGATGCCGATTATCCCGTAAAGAATGATACTCATCTGGATTCTCCATGATTCAACTCACTGGTACTTAGTGCGCATTTGTCTGCTCCTTCTACTGAACGGCGACCTTTTGTATTCATGTAGTCGACAAAAGTGTAGATTCAACCATTGATTAAAAGTTTCATCCTATGTTTGTATATTTACTCTAGTGGTATGAGTGTGTACATACACTAAACCCATCTATACCAGTACATATATACAATTAATACACTTTGATGATTTGTAAGATAGAGCAGACATTACAGCGGTCTCACCACGAGATATTATATCTTCGAGTGAGTGAGAAAGTGCAGAGAGGAGATAGAAATTCAAACTCAAAAAAATACCGTTCATTTCAAACACGTTGATCAGATCAAGTTTGGTTGTCTCTTAGGATGTCAGAAGCCACTCTCATCAGCGCTCACCCTGAGAGCGCTTTTTTGTCAGACGCGGCGTGGCTGTTGTGTATGAAAAACACGATTATTCTCTCACGAGTCCACCAGCACGCTCATAAAATAGCCTGTCACCCATAACCTGACACTAGGTCTCAAAGACGAGCCAACTGTGAACCTGATTCATCTGCTTCGACCCGAAGCTCATGCCAGTTGATCACTCCGCGTCTGAACCCGCGGTAACTGAGTGCGTTCGATCGTGGGGCGAAAATGACAACTGCAAATCGCTCTGGAATTGAGCGCTTGTCAACGCTGCTAAGCCCGGCAACAGATTTGGCTGTAGTATGTGAGTGATAGAAGACACGCGGCGGAGGCGGAGCCCGGTCATCAACGACAGTCTTGAAGAATCGTTTCGGTTTCGCAGCCTCATTCTCGAATGGAACGTGGCTGGTTGCGCGAAGATGGCTACCCTGTCGATCGCAGTCAAGAAACCCACCGGCTTCTTCAGGATGATTAGTTGCGATGTGATTTTCAACCGCATCACGGAGTATCGGTGAGATGCGAATTGCCTGTGCTGACCACAGAATCATATCTGTATTTATATTTGGTATGATACAGGTGTTTTGACTTGATATGCCTGCTGATATACCCCATATCAAGATCATCGGTTATGGATAGAGCAATGAGACCTCTATCAAGGCTCCATTACTAAGCCTGAGAGTAATTGAACTACTGGGTAAGATTCAACGAAGACCTCTCGATCAGAGAAGTTGCAAGTATAATTCATTATAAAAACTGAAAATTTCGAAAACCACCAATCGCTAGGTTAGTAACTGTTTGGCGCGAGAGGACTAAAAACTGAGATTCATCTGGCGGCTCAAGAAAGTAACTCTCTTTTCGAAACTACATCCCATAATACGCGGTGAGTGCATTCAGCTGTGCACATACTATTAACAAAAAATAGGTGGACTGACAGATATGAGTAGTGAGTCTGACGGTAGAACCATGCCCACGCACGTGCTTCTACCGGTTGCGAACGAAGATGACGCATTAAAAACGGCGAGAGCTCTTGAACCGTACAAGCCAAATCATGTGACGACAATTCATGTTGTCGAGAAAAGCGGTGGCGCGCCGGATAAGACATCAGTCGAACAAGCTGAAGAATCATGTGCCGCCATCCAGTCAGTGTTTCCGGACGCCGAAGACCACACCGTCTATGGGCAGGATGTCGCAGCGGAGATATCCAAAGTGGCTGATGAGGTCGGCGCAAGTGCCATTGCCTATCGATCCCGCGGCGGGAGTCGTCTCATGCAGTTTCTTTCCGCTGATGTCTCGACAAAACTGGTTACCAAGGCTGATCGTCCAATCATCGCTCTCCCCCGTGGCGAGAAGACATGAGTGAGGACCTCGCGAAAAACCTTGGATTACTGGCGGCTCTAACTATCGATATCGGGACGATGATCGGTGCGGGTATTTTCGTCCTTCCGGGAGAGGCGATCCTCAAAGCCGGTTCAATGGCGTCAGTCACGTTCATCCTCGGCGGTGTTATTGCTATGTTTACCGCGCTGTCGGTAAGCGAACTTGGGACAGCGATGCCCCGCTTGGGTGGGGCGTACTACTACGTCAATCACGCGCTTGGTCCCGTGTTCGGCTCTGTCGCGGGGTGGGCTAACTGGTTCGGTCTAGCTTTCGCCAGCGCGTTCTATATGATCGGGTTTGGACGCTATATTGCCCGGATCTTCGGTCTTAGTGGTAGTGTCGGTGTTGCGCCGGTGTCAATAACTATCGTGCAACTCATTGCACTTGCTGGTGGAGCCTTCTTTATCCTCATCAACTACGTTGATGCAAAGGAAACCGGTTGACTCCAGAATGTAATCGTCACCCTGCTGGTCGTTATCCTTGCAGTGTTCACGTTCCTCGGGACGCCCTACAGAGCGATTGGCATCACTGGTGGGCTCATTCTCTTATTCATTATCATCGGTGATCTGACGCTACTTTCGGGTGCTGCATCGGGTATACATCTCATCATCTATGGATTGTTGAATCTCGCACTCATCGTGATGCGATATGTGAACCCCAAAGAATACAAACCCGCGTTCACCGTGCCGCTGTATCCACTGGTACCAATCCTTGGTATCGTTTTTTCATTTGCATTGTTGGTGTTTATCGCCGGAGATGCCTTGCTGCTCTCGTTTGGTATTGCTACCGCAGCGATTGTCTGGTATGTATTGTATGCCCGCTCTCGGACCGAGAAACGGGGAATTCTATCAAAATATATCACCTCACATTCCGAAGTAATGCCTGATGCAGCCGTCAATGCGGTTACCAGTGTTCAACCAGATGGTGGACAGTACCGCGTGATGGTGCCGTTAGCTAATCCTGAAAATGAAAAAGATCTCATTATACTCGCCAGCGCTATCGCCAAACAGCGCAACGGAACAGTGGTCGCTACGCACATTGCCACTGTTCCTGACCAAACGGCGCTTTCGGCTGCTGCCGATCGATCCGATAAGATGGACGAGACCTCAAAGCGACTACTCGACAACGCTCGTAAGGACGCTAAAATGTTTAGCGCCGGTATGAAGACACATGCGATCCTGTTACATAAATCCTATGAGGCTATCTTTGATGCTGCTCGCACACACGGCTGGTCTTGTCGTGATGGGGGTGGGACCCGGATTCACACGGCTCACCGGGATGGACTGAATCGATCATAGACGAACAGATCGAAACGATTCCCTGTGATTTCTTGATCTTCCGTGACCGCGGGTTCGACCCCTCCGCATCTTCATTCCCACAGCCGGTGGTCCGGATTCTGAGCTATCAGCTCATATTGCGAAGTTACTCCAGTCTGAATACGACTCTGAGGTGACACTACTCAATAAAGATGGGCGGTGTGCTAGTCGTCTCAAGAAGTCGGTCTTCTCCAAGTTATTGAGATCCCGTGGCTCTATGATCTCTGGTCCTTCCGTATCCAAGCCAGGTAGTTGACATATGGCACAGAGCGATTCGGGTTCAGATAGATGGACAACAACAGTGACAACAATAGACACCGAACAACCGAATTTCCCTGAATACCGTGGGTTTGTAATGACACTTCGGGGTCGGATTGATGGCGACGTTCGATTCGACGAATACACCAAAATTCTCTATTCGACTGATGACAGTATCTATCAAGCCCGACTAGCCGGGGAAGGTTCAAGATCATCATGATGTTGAACTCACTGAATACGACCTCAGGTTTGCTCCTGATCCAGCCTCATCAAATCGTTCGACGGTCGTCGGCGATATCAGGAACAACTCTACTGATGCACACTCGGGTCGATATGGGATCACTGACGCATATACTGGGGGATTGGAAACTCATCCTCGCTGACGGTGATGTGCACCTGGCGCGCCCTGTCGTTTATAACTCAATGCCACCACATCTAATCAAGAAGCTCACTGAAGCACTTGTCTAAAAGAGTTAAATAAGCACATATTCTCCATTGTACTGTTCAGATCAAATTGACTGTATTGAGAAAAACACTCAATATACTCTCAGTAAAAACCACTACGGGGATACACAAGATCGCATAGGCAGTCCAAATCCAAAATTATAATCGACCCCAGTGATGCTCAGGATTAAACTTGAAATGCCCCTTGCAGGGGTTTCATCAACAATGTTTGCTATCAGCGATGAGGTTGCGAACGTTGAACTCAACAATGCACTGCCCGTGGCGGATAATGATGTTATACTTTCTTTGACGGTGCAGTGCGATTCAGACGTTTCTGAGGAGACTTTCTCGAGCCAGTTGTCAAATTTCAAAATTATCGATATGGCGCAAACAGAAACCGAGTCTCACACCTACCATCTCAGTGTGCTGACTGAGAGTTCGGAGGCGCCAGTCCTCATGTCATTAACGACAAACGAGACAATTCCTCACAGAATCGTCGGCAAACGTTCACACATAGAATTGATCGCATCAATGTATGACTGGAGTCATCTTAAAACAGTTGCTGGAGCTATCGAAGAGAATTTCGGTGAGATTAAGTTAATTGGAACAACACAAACGGGCAAAATTGGATTTCCCCTCGGCGGAAACAAGATCAGACAAACTATGTCTGGGAAGTTATCAAAAAAACAATTAATTGTTCTAGAAACCGCCTATCAGATGGGGTATTTTAAAGTTCCACAAAGGGTAAATGCAAAAGAAATCGCAGAAGAACTCGGTATCAGCCGATCGACCCTAAGTGAGCGTCTGCGTAGGGCTGAACACAGCTTCTGTACATTACTTTTCGGATCATAATCATGACAACTATCTTTATTATTAATTCAACCAAGTCTCAACAGTTCATCAATGAGGTTTTTGAGTCGGTTGTTGCCGCGGATGAGGATGTCCATCTACTACAATTACCGTCTGTTCCACATCTTGATCCCCCTATAGAAGAGATAATCACTGAGATTGATCGCGATGTCAGATATACGGTAGACACACTTCCAGAGGAGGATACCGCTGCAAACCTGACCGAGTTTGCGATAGAAGTCGACGCTGATCGAATCTGTATTGGCATCCTCGATCGGACGAGCGCCGGTAAAGTCCACGTTGATGAATTGATGCAGTCGTTATTACTCCATCAACAACTCTCGGGGCATCTTATTTTCGGTGAACAGATCATGACCCTAGAAGGGTTAGAGTATGAGATACATCCGTCTAATGCTTGAGTTAATTCGTTATTTCGATCATACTGCGATTGACAAGACATTAGTCGACATTTTTCAAGTACCATATCTTCGCCTAGTCACTGCTTTGATCATTGCAAGGGAAAAATAGTCAGTGGGTATCAGTCCTTATATCCAAGAATAAATGATATCATTTTGATGATATATAGTCATTATTTAAAGAAGAACATATATCATCGAGATTTTTTCGATTTAGGAGTAATCACTAATCATTTAACAGGGTAATTCGTCACAATGGCAACCTCAGGTAATGATTCTTCAGAGCACAAAGCAGAAACATTGTCAATTGACGCTGGAGGAACATTGACCGATACGTTTCTGATGGATGAGAATGGCAAATTTACAGTTGGGAAGGCAAAGACTACTCCTGAGGATGAATCCCGAGGATTCATCAAATCATCTAAAGATGCACTCGGTTCATGGGAGCTCGATGTGGACGATGCTTTTCCAAATCTTGTCTCAACGGTGTATTCAGGAACGGCAATGCTCAATCGGCTGGTTGAGCGCGAAAGTGAAGTCGATGTTGGTATTCTCACCACCGCTGGGATGGAAGACACGCTCAGAATGGGGCGTGGGCGGCAGTCATATACTGGGTTTTCATACTCAGATCGTCTGCACGTGAATACGCACAAGCACCCAGAACCGCTTATTCCACGGAAACGAATCAGAGGTGTTCGAGAGCGGATCGATGTCAAAGGGAATGAATTGATCCCTCTCGATCAGTATGAAAACGACATCAGAGAGGGTGTTGCCGACCTTCTTGACCAGGGCGTCGACGAAATCGCGGTTATGTTTCTTCACTCATATCAAGAGGATAGACATGAGCAACGAGCGAAAGAAGTCGCCGAAGAGGTCATTGAGGAACATGATGCGGATACGACAGTCATGTTGTCGAGTGAGTACTATCCTACCCTGAAGGAACTTCCACGACTGAATACGCTTGTTGCGGAGGCATTTGCTGCAGAGCCCTCACGGCAACAACTGACGAGAGTACAGCAGTCAGTTGATGACCATGGTGGTGAGGTCGGCGTCCGAGTCATGGCGAGTCACGGTGGAACAATCGATATATACGCGAATGAGCTTGCACGGACACTGATCTCCGGCCCGATTGGTGGCATGATTGGGGCGAACTACTTCGGGAGGGAACTCGGCTATGATAATCTCGTCTGTACCGATATTGGTGGAACCAGCTTCGATATGGGGATCATCATTGACAATGACTGGAAAATCGATTATAGTCCAGAGATGGCTCGACTTCTGTTGTCATTACCAATGGTCAACATGGACAGTGTCGGGTCAGGAACCGGCAGTTACGTTCGAGTAAACCCAACATTCGATAAGATCGAACTCGGTCCAGAGAGTGCTGGAGACAAAGTCGGCGTCTGTGCGACTGAGACCGATGTTGAGACGGTAACTGTGACCGACTGTCACGTTGCATTAGGTTGGATTGACCCAGAGAATTTCCTTGGTGGCGACATGCCAATCAGTCGTGAGGTGGCTGAAGAAGCTATCAAAGAACAAGTCGCAGATAAATTAGATATGGGTGTATACGAGGCGGCAGAGGGGGTTATCAAGATCCTCGAAAACAAATTACAGAACGATCTTGAAGCTGTCGTGACTGGTGAGGGGTACGCCCCATCGAACTTCAAGTGTCTCTCTTATGGTGGAGGTGGACCGGTCCACACAGCCGGATATACACAGAATCTGAATTTCGATGAGGTACTCATCCCAGAGTGGGCTGCTGGGTTCTCTGCGTTTGGCTGTGGTGCAGCCGATTATGAATATCGATACGATCAGACCACGAGCATCGATATTGATGCTGATCTATCCATGGATACTGCAGCCACTACTGCCGGAGCAGAGTTGACGCAAGTCTGGAAGGATCTCGAGGCGAAGGTCAAAAATGAGTTCGACAAAAGTGACATTGGAATGGATGAAGTTGAGTTCCAATACAACATCCTCGGGCAGTATCAAGGGCAGCTCAACAGCATCGATATTCGGTCACCTGTTTCTCGCGTTGATAGCCCCGAGAAATTAGCCGAATTGATAGATACATTCGAAGAGGGTTACCGACGGCAGTACTCCGAAGAAGCACGGTCCCCAGAGCTCGGACATACGATCACACAGGCATCTGTCCGCGGTGTTCGTGATGTCGTCAAACCAGAGATTCCGACAGAAGAAGTAATGGGCGCTGAGCCACCTGCTGACGCAATCAAGGGGTCACGCGAGGCATACTGGGACGGTGAGTGGGACAAAACAGATGTGTATGATCTTCATGCCCTCAACCCAGGTAACGAACTCAGTGGTCCTGCAGTTCTTGAAGGTGAGGCAACGACATATGTGGTTCCGCCGAATTACAAGACATCCCTAGATAAGCACCGCGTTCACCACCTCATGCCTGAGGAGTAATCGGCAGTCTCATATTGCAGATATTTCGTGTAGATATGCATCTATCACACTAGAGGGTCATGAGGCAAAAATCCACCCAGAGTGAGGTAGGTGCACTACACCAGCCTTCATCTGGCTGTAAACAGATGAAAATATCAGACGACATATGAGTTCAGAAGAACACGCATCAGACGGATCAGCAGAAGAACAGCACGGTCAAAGCGAAGAGAGCTTTCCACTCATGCAGGAGGAACAGCGAAAAGTCCGAACAAAGCTGCAAAACGGTGAAGGTATCGCCTGGGGCGGACAGAGCCTTCGCGGACAGTTCGAAGATATTGAGGAGAAAACCGATGAGACAGATCACTACGCAGGGTTCGAAAAGCTCTCGCTGAAGGATGAAAATCCAATCGAGTACGAGCAGATGTTCGCACAGTTGCGTGGCGAACTCGTCAACGCACGGGAAACCTCAAAGGAGGTCGCTGCAACCCCGATTGTTGAACAGGAGGGCGAACTCTGTTATGGATTGTTCACACCGGAAGGAGACTCGATTGCAATATCGACAGGAATCATCGTGCATATCCACACGATGAGTGAGGCAATCAAATATATGATCAATCATGATTACGAGGAAAGTCCTGGGATTGAGCCCGGCGATATTTTCGTCAATAATGATACGCATGTGGGCAACGTCCACCCCTGTGATATTGCGACCCTCATTCCAATTTTCCATGATGGCGAGCTAATTGCCTGGGCTGGTGGTGTCAATCATGTTATCGATACAGGAGCGGTTGGTCCTGGAAGTATGAATGTATCTCAGGCTTCTCGATTCGGTGATGGGGCTCACTACACTGCTCGAAAAATTGGAGAAGATTTCGAAATATACAATTCTTGGAAAAATGACTTCCCAGACAAAACCAGAACGCCGGATTTCCTGAAACTTGATGAGCGGACGCGGATGACTGGTTGTTTGATGATTCGCAACGCAGTGAATGATCTTATCGACGACTATGGGATTGAGAAATTCAAACAGCTCTCTCGTGAGGCGATTGAGGACGGTCGTCGGGGCTTCCGAAGTCGGATCCAGAAGACGATGTTACCGGGTACCTATCGTGGTGCATCGTTTGTCGACGCACTTTATGAGGGACAAGATAACCTCTCACGACCGTATGCGAGTGAGAATCATCTTATGCACGCTCCCTCTGAGTTGCATGTTCGTGAGGATGGCTCCTTCCAGGTGTCTTTCGAGGGAGCTAATAAGTGGGGTTGGCATCCATATAACTGTACGCCTGCTGCTATCCAGGGTGGTATTTGGGTAATGCTCACTCAGACGGTGATTCCGAATAAGTTAGTCAATGACGGTGCGTACTACAGTTGTGATTTCCACCTCCCAGAAGGGTCGTGGGCAAATACACAGAACACGGAGACTGCACACGCGTACGCGTGGCATTTCCTCGTATCTGCGTGGGCGCCACTCTGGCAACACCTCTCACGTGGATACTTCTCCCGTGGATTCCGCGAGGAGATCAACTCCGGAAACGCGAATACCTCAAACTGGCTTCAGGGCGGTGGCATTGATCAGTTTGGCAAGCTTCATGCGGTGAATTCCTTCGAAGCTGCCTGTGAGGGCACCGGAGCTCGCTATGTTGAGGACGGTGAACCACACGCTGCAGCGATCTGGAACCCAGAGGGCGACAGCGGTGACGCCGAGGTCTGGGAGATGACCGAACCGCTGCCGTTCCTTGGACGAAATGTCAAACCAAATACCGGCGGTGCAGGTCGACGGACAGGTGGCGCAGGCTTCGAGTCAATGCGGACAGTCAAAGACGTGAGTAGATGGCTGCTTTATGAAATGGGTAATGGGTACATGTCGAGCGATAGTGGTCTCTTTGGTGGATATCCAGCCGCCTCAGGCTACATCCTCAACGCCAAAGACACCGATCTGAAAGAACGATTTGAGAGTGGAGAGGATTACCCACAGTCTGACCTAGACCCAGAAAGCGGTGACTTTGAGTCTAAGGTCGAGGCTGATGTTACCCGTCGTCCTGAGGGTATTAGCACACCAAAGGAATTCGATGAGTATGATATGTACCTGAATTACCTTCGCGGGGGTTCAGGGCTAGGTGATCCACTAGAACGAGAACCAGAGAAGGTCGTTGAGGATATTCACGACGGGTACGTCCTACCTCGACACGCTGAGGACGCATATGCCGTCGTTGTCGATCAAGTTGACACTGAAGCTAAACACAACTCTGCTGTGCAGGGTGAGTGGGAACTCGATCAAGAAGCGACTGAAAAGCTCCGCGCAAAGCGGATGAAGCAACGTGCAGAAAAAGCCAAGCCGGTTTCCGAATGGTTAGAAAACGAGCGCGTGCGTATTCAAGAAGAGGATCTGATTGAGGACGTCAAGAAAACATATGAGAGTAGCATGCGGATGAGTAAGCAGTTCACCGACTTCTACCGCAATTTCTGGGATCTATCAGATGACTTCCGCTTCTCACTAAGCGAGGATGCTGCGAAGTCGCTTGAAAATCGGTTCAAGACTGGTATGAAGAAGAAATGGAATAATCCAACTAAAAGTCACGAAACGTGGCTTGGAGTCGGTCGAGATGATGAACCAGAGGTACCATACACATGGAACAGCGAACGGTCGATTCAGGATCTTTCGGGTCCAAGTTTATCCTTCGACCAAGCACCAAGAGCACAAGCAACGGATGATGACTAATCCAGAGGTGAATACAAATGCCAGAAAGCTATCCCCGTGAGATAATCGAAGACTTAGTCGACGATAATCTCGAATGGAGCGATTTGCACGATATGATGAGTGATTTCAAGGACGCGGATCGGTTTCAAACGGTTCGTGATGTGCTTCAAGATCGGGTCGATTGGGACGACCCGATTGTCATTCCATATGCAGATCATCTATACGTCGTTGCTAAACCAGGAGATCAGTGGATAATCAAATGCGACTGTGGTCATGAGTTCTGCGAACACGACAAGAACTGGAAGCATGATGCCTTGATTAACGTTCGAGATACAGAGAAAGAGTATCTCGAAATCTATCCTGAAGACATGCATCCACACCCAGACTACATGGAGCTTCGAGAGTATTTCTGCCCTGGCTGCAAGACGCTGCTTGAAGTAAACAACGTCATGCCCGGATATCCTATCATCCACGAGTTCGAACCAGATATTGAAACATTCTACACAGACTGGATTGACGAGCCAATCCCATCGCCGGATTCACAGCCAGCGTAAGCTCTCGATACAGACGTCTTTCATTTTCGCGATCAGTCCTCGGTATGATATGGTATCTTGACAGTAGTTTTGTCTTGTCGCTAACTACACATGCTGGCATTATTTACTAGCGCACTCACTTTTTAAGATGGCGAAGAGTATCGATGGAGTGATTAAGACCTCATTTATGTTCAACAGACCTGCACCCGAGAGTTCAGTTAGATGCTGTAGAGTCTGTATGACACAGATACTGAGACGGAATAGCGCACACTCTCATCAGAATAGTGTGTGACTGCTCAGATTCAAGAATGGATGAAGCATCGGCAGTACCCAAGATATCACTTATCAAATCTGGCACATCTGTTGCACCTAATAAATTCAGACTCATCCGGATATTGAAATAAAAGACGCGGCAATAATGAGCAGGTGGTACTTAATGTCGTCAGTACGGGACTATATAGAGCGCAATCGTAAGAAATGGAATGAGGAGAAGCAACATTGCAACAGCGTATCCGAACATCTCGCGAGCTCTGATACCGGTTATAGCAAGCAATGGGAGTGCCCAAAATGGGTTCAACAAGTTTGTGTGGGCATCGCCAACGGCATACGCAATTGTTGCCTTCCCTGCTGGGACACCAAGATCGCTCGCTGCTTGAAGCACTGACGGTCCGACAACAATCCACTCACCGCCACCAGAGGGAACAAAGAGATTAATAATACTACCTGTGAGCCACGCAATAATCGGAAACGTCGCAGGACTTGCAACAGCAACGAGTTGATTCGCGAGCAACTCCGCAAGTCCCGATCCACTCATGATCCCTTGAATTCCCGCAAAAAACGGAAATAAAAGAATGATTCCAGCCGCAGAGGACGCAGCCTCACTGAACTTCTCACGGTATGCCGAGGGATTGGTGTAAATCAGTAGACCAGCAAAAAGGAATCCCCAGTTCACGACATTAAGTGAGAGGGCATCCAGCCCCTGCTGGGCAAATTGGAAAACGAATAGCCCGACACCGCTGAGCGCGATAATGATGCCAAGAATCCGGCTGTTGTCGATCAACTCAGCAGGGACAGGGTCTGCTGTGGCGCCAGCACTGGCGCTGACGGTGGCGCCTGATCCGTCTGTGGCAACCTCATCTGTTTCCTCATTGTTTAGAGTCGTCGGGTCAACAAACTCTTCGATTCCCTGTGCTCTCTCTGAGCCAGGTGCAAGTAGATAGAGCATCGTCGCGGCGAAGGCAACCGAGAGCACAAACAGGATAATTGCATAGCTGCTGAAGACTGTTGCCGACGTCGGGACAACTCCGTTGACAATCCCCATTTCAATAAACGCGTTTCCTTCTGTTGCAATCTGGAGTGGTGCAGAGGCTGAAAGTCCCCAGTGCCAGGTTAGTCCAAGACCCAGGTAACCAGCTGTTGCGAGTAGCGGGTAGTGGACGTCGATCCCTTTCTCGTGAGCCGTCACACCCATCTCACGTGCAAAAATACCACCAAGAATCAGACTGAATCCCCAATGAATCCAGCCAAGCACCATTGCTACCACGCCAACAAGAACTGCCGCCTGTTTACCGCTTGATGGAATCTCGGTTAACCGCGTGATCACATCATTGACTCGCGGGTGATACGCAATAGCGAATCCAGTCATGAGAATTAATGCCATCTGCATCGCAAAAGTAAGGAATGCCCAGAACCCGTCATACCAACTTTGAATCAGCTGCGCAGGACCGGAACTGGTGAAGGCTAGTCCGGAAAGGAAGACCAGATATGTGAGGATGACCGCGAATAAAAATGGGCTTGGCATCCATCGTTCCACCTTATCAGAAAACCAATACCCGACCCGCTCAATGATTGTGCCGTTTGTTGCTGACATGCACTAATATAATAACATGAAAGATATTGATAGTATTAATATTTTATTACGACTACGATATGGATACATCCGAAGAGAACCGTTGGTGTCGGTTTATAGGGGATACAGAGTTCTCGTTAATCACAGATATCAGTCTAATTGAGGCGTTAAACGTCTGATTAGTGATTGGTGATTGAGGGAAGATCACGAGCAGGTGGCAGAGACAGTGTTTCAATTAAACCTAAGACAACCGCTGTTGAATGGGTATTACCTAATGGTATCATAGACAATTCAAGATTGACATCCTCCCGCGCCTGCAGACGACGGAATCCCGACCGCGTTTGGGATATTATGACTTGGAGTCTACCACTTGTTCCTGCAGTTGGAATCCGCTGGACAACTCACAGAGGTAGACGTCGGGCTGTGCTAACCAGCCGGGGGTCCTATCCCCCAAACTGGGTGCGGACTCGGAGTTACTTTCACTATTGCTGATGTCGAGACGGATATTCTCCGCCCCCGCCCCATTGTCAGCGTTGAACGCCGCATCACACGCAACATGTCTTGCTCGTGTCGCGTTCTGACACTTCTCCGAGTTGAATCCCCTCGACCTTCTCCTTGTATTCGAGAATCGAGGTGAAGCGATCGAACGCCCATGCATGCAAATCAAGGTTGCCGTGTGTGCCCCAATTCTTCGACTCACCGTTGACCGTTCTCGTCCTCAGAGACACTCTCCAACCCACCGACCTGAATGCGCCCAACACCCCTCTCAAGACACCGTTGAACAATATACTTCGAGAGGATGTGGAAGAAGTGGAGTGAACTGGGTGCGGCGCTCCGACCACTTGGTGTGAAGACAAGTGGATTTTTGTCCGCCCGAGTGATTGCATTTGATGGTTTCCTTCAGGAAATAGTAGCCGTCCCTGTCCTGTTTCAGACGATTCCCGGGGTACAGATCGGCATCCTCCGTGCTGTACGTGACGGCCGCGAAGTGACAAATGCCGAGGTCAACACCCACACCGTTTTTTCGCCTTGTCGCAGACGGCTCTGACTTGTTGCAAGTTCTCAACTCTGACATTGGGGCGTGTCTCGTACTCGAGAAGAATGAATTCCCACGCTTTCGAGTGTTCGTTTTGATTGCGACCTTGTGAGAGGCGAACTTGATCGTCGGTCACATTCACCAGTGTACGTATTGAAGATGAGACGGTCTGGTATCTCATACAGGGAGACGGCTCGGTGTGCGATATAATAAATACGGCGGCAGCCGCGCATAAGTCAGTCAAAACAACGACAGCAGTATCGAGTGATGAACAGAAGGGGCATGTCAAATCGACGTCAAGACGGCTGATATACATCGTTCTCTCAAGACTGAGGAAGTCGTAGTGGTCACCGTCTCCGCTAATGCACGTTCGACGGAATTCTTGCTACATCTACATCTAACCGACCGATACCAGTGTTGCAGACATTATCGATATCTTCCGAACGCAGTCTCCGGCGATGCATCTACAATCAAGAGAAACGATTGAGCGTGAGTCAATCGACGCACAGGTGTTCAGTGAATTAGATGAATACCAACGACAGGCAATAGAGACTGCAACACGAATGGAATTTTTCTCTCGTCCTCAAGATGCACCGGCTGGAGATGTTGCAGACGCCCTTGATGTCGGTCGAACAACGTTCAGTCGCCGTCTGAAGAACGCACAAACAACAGTGTTCAATCGGATGCCTGATCAACAAAGTGATACCGGCTCTGTGGATGATTGAATAATAGTTGACTCACCATTGCCCTTTCTGAGTGAATGACGCTCAGTTGATTCTAGCAATCATATAGTAATTATACAATATTCTGACTCTACTGTCATTATCTCAGCAATCCGACATCGTACATATGCTGTTTGGCTGCTTTTGCTGAATGAAACTCATTACCGCATGCATCACAGGCAATCGTCGACTCTGCGTTCGTTTCCTCAGTCGTTTCGATCATCACATCTAGTTACATATGATGATCCATATTTGTATTTTCTCGCTTGTGTGTTACTCATACACAAACAGTATGGACATAGTTTAGACAGATTCGAGCTGTTCTGTCGCTGAGCGAATCAGTCCGTCAATAATTTCGGGTGTTGTCGGATGATATGCTCGATCTGGGAGTTCCCGAACATCGAGTCCTAACTCAACGGCGATTTGCATTGTCTTTGCCATCGGGTCAGCATGGTAATGCAGTCCCTGCCATCCAAGTACCGTGCCGTCAACATCAACAACTAACCGGGCAAGCCCATCCGGCACATTCTTCGACTTGAACACTCCATCGCTCGCTGTCTCCCGACTCACGGAAATAAATTCATGATCACTTGCTTCCGCGGACTCAACTGAGTGACCTACCCGGGCATATGGTAGAACCCCAAGTCCGCTGAATACAACATGATGATGCACATTTTGATACGATGTGAGGTCATCGCCGGTTGCATGTGCACGAATGTTATTCGCAGCAGTGACACCCTGTTCTTTGGCAACGTGGAGGATTGGCTCTCGTCCGTTTGCATCACCAGCAACGAAAATCCGGTCATTCCCCCGGGCTTGCATTGTCGCCGGAACCCATCCGGGCTCAGGATTCACCGATGTATTCTCAAGCCCAAGATTATCAACTGCAGGTCGCCGTCCGGTAAATCCGAATAGCTGATCTGCTTCGATTGTCTCTTCACGTCCTTCCCGTCGGACCGACATCCTTACGCCACCGTCTGCTGTCGATTCAACACGACGTTCGTCCGTTTCAGTAAGCACGGTTATGTCGAATGCATCGCGATAATACGATAATAATGCATCACCAAACGCTGGGTCAGCCTCATCAAGCGGTCGAGAATCATGCTCAATGACGGTGATATCCATCTCTCCTGCCTCTGCAAGATACGGAACCATCTCCATGCCGACGTATCCGAAGCCCATGACAATTCCCGAGTCTCCAAATGAGGTCGCATCAAGGACATCCGCGCTTGTCATCATTGAAACATCCTCAATACCAGGAAGCGACGGCTCATTCACTGAAGAGCCGGTTGCGATGACAACATAATCTGGCTCAATGGTAGTGTCACCGACTGAGAGTGTTCGGTCATTGAGGAACTGTGCTGTTTCAGTGTAAAATTGGACGTTCTCCTTCTCAGCAAGTTCCTCGACGCCTGCTCGTCGATGTGCTGCGAAATTTAATACACGTTTATTTTTTGTCTCAACAACTGAATCGAGATCAACATCCGGCAGTGGTCCATCTAAACGGTCGTCGTGTCGAGCCGCAAATCGATGTTCAGCAGCTGAAAGCACCTCTTTTGATGGCATACACCCGCGAAGAATACAGAGTCCTCCTCCGGGGTCGCCGTCATCAATCATCGTAACCTCAACCTCTGGCATCTCGGCAAGTTGCTGCGCGGCAGCAATACCAGCACTGCCGTATGCACCGATGACGGCAACGTGTGTTGACATAGTTTTATTATGACACCCATCTGATTAACGGTTCGGTGGCGTTGTCCAATGTTCACACAGCCGTGTGTTTATTTATGTTCGATTCTTCCTTGGAGACTTCACAAAGCTGTATGTATTGCAAGTTATTTTTAATCAAGATACAATATGATACCGCTCACTAACAGAGCAATTAGACTATACCAGATATCGGAACTGAGATAGATACCTCCCGACGGAAGCGGCGCCCAGGTGAGTGGATACAGATACGGCGGTGTCATTGCATCTGTCCGGATAACAAGAAAATCAAGAAACACATGCACCATCGTACCGAGACTGAGAGCGTCAAAGATGGCACGTCTCTCATCAGTGCGGAAGAATAAAATCACAGCAAGAATGAAAACGATTACTGAGTCAACTGTTTGAAGTGCATATCAAGACGCTCTGATGCCGAATAAAATAATCTCTGGTCCTGCGGGTAACAATCCCTTGGCAGCATCCGGAATGACTGCTTCAAGCATCGTAATTCCAACATAACGACGGTTAAAAGAACAAATCCGCCATACTGCGAGCGTGCTCAGAATATACATCACGAGGACATGTGTCAGTAAGTCGCTCATTGATTACGCGGGACGATTGCCCAATCTCTGGCATCTACCTTCCAGTGGCGAATGAAGACAAATAATCAAAGTACCACACCGCCTGCAGAAGCGACGATCATATACAATCGATTGAATTGAGGACTCACGATGATACGTTCAACTTCGAGTTGTTGCTCTTTGAGCGTGCCATATACCTGAATTCAATCACCAGAACGCACTGTCAGGTCGTTCGTTTGAATATACAGTGTTTGTCCGTGCGTGACACTGATTGTATCTTTTTGAACCGTATCCACACGAGCCCAGAAGTTCACCTGATCGCCAACGTGAGATTCATAATTATTCCGTATATCCTCTTTTGTTGGATACGGCGATTGCTATTCGACGTGTTGGGCGTAATTGATCATCATCCCTCCGTTAATAAATAAAAGTAAACAGAACACGATAGCTCGAAACCAGAGAGTGAAGTTCATATACGAGTGAATGACACCGAAATATTGTCAAAACTTCTGATTATCTACAGATTATGAAGCGAGTGTCTCGGAAATGCTCAAGATCATGTGATAAGACGTATAGTTCTTATTTCAAGCAGTAATTTCCTGAACTTGGTCGGGTGGAACACACCGGTTGATAGTATCCTAACAGTGGTTGATAATATAACCAATGTCTATATCTGAAACCACAGTAATTTGATTTGGAACGCTGGTTTGTGCGTCCGGTTTCGAATACCGAAAGTCATATTTCAGTGTCGATCAGTCGTTGATGATGGCACTGGATTATCTTGATTATCCGTGTTGAGGGCGTCAATACGATTTTCAACAGCTTTTGAGATGATCTTCTCAGGTGGAAGCCCGTCATTGGCTGCTTCTGTATATGAACGAGAGAGTTCTGACACATACTCGACTACGGCTTGCGTGACTGTCTCATCAACCGCAGAAGCACCGACCGCGACGGCAAGTGCAAAGATATCAGCTTCAAGATTCCCATCATGTGCAGCACTCTCAGCACTCTCTGTCCGATTGAGCGTTTGATCCCGACCAAAGGCGCGGACAACGTCTACAGCCCGTCCTGCGGCATCAGTCTGAGCAAGCAACGCGAATCCACGTGAGACAAATACGTCTGCGGCAAGGACCTTGAGATCAGCGTCAATGTCGCCAGATTCGGCTGTGGTATCTTTATTTGTATTTACACTCGCATTCTTATGTTTGTCTCCATCGGTTGTCGTTGATGTGACCCATGGTTCTGTGTCAGCGAGTGATCGAGTAAGACGTAGCCCTTCATATATCAACTGCACAGCTGCTGCACGGTCAATTAGCGGCAATCGGTGTACGCTTTCGCCCGCGTTTGTACGCTGATACTGGTTGACATGACGATTGTCGGGATCCTCATCTGCTGTTTCAGCGTTCAGATTACCATTCGGTTCGATATCGATATCGATATCGCCGTTTGTATTTGGGTTATGAGAATGCATTTCACCGTCATCAGACGCTGTTTCAGGAACACGTCCATGCTCGCGAGTCCCTCCAGATGTACTTCCAGCTCCATCGCTGATTGGTGATCGGTCTCGATTAGTTACATCCTCAGGGTTACCACTATCATCAGGACTACCAAGTGCCCGAGCGCTCGCAAGTGCAAGCACGGCGGGTGTCATCGCCGTATCTGTGAGGCGAGTGTGAAGCGCCGTGCGGAGAGGACCAGGTTCAATATCCATAACTGCCTCTCTGGCGGCGTCACGGACCCGCACGGCATCGTCCATTGAGTACGGGTAGCTGGGGCAAGGGCAAAGACCTTTGGAAAATCACCGTCATACGGCGACCGAATGTATTTATAATCAGTTTGAATCATCGATTCTGTGTATTGTAATCACTTCGTTGATGAACTACAAACGGGCGTGAGATGACTCCTCTGTACCCTGATATATGAGATTATCTGACGGAAATTTTATGCTTATCACAATCAGTACACATGTTATATATCATAGCCGTAGTCAAATAACTAATTCAGAACGACGGAATCTCCAATCTAATGACTTCGTTTCAGGGCTAAAGCGGTGTGGGCTTTGATTTTGAAGCTCTATGACCACCGAAGGCGTACTCGCCTCGCATCTATACAGCACTGACCGTCGTCGTTTTTATTCACCACAAGCAAACAATACAGTATGGATGATCGAGTTCACCAGCATGCATCACTGCTCATTGACTGGAGTGCACGCATTGATGCTGGTGATAACGTCGTTATCAACGTAGCTGAGGGTGCACACGATCTGGCAGTTGCTGTTGCTGACGTGCTCGGTGAGCGAGGCGCAAACCTCGTGACGACATACAATTCAGCAGAAATCTCACGGGCATACTCCCGGGCACATGACACAGACTTCGAGTCAGCACCAGCACATGAGCACGCATTATACGACAACGCTGATAGTGTTTTGATCCTTGCTGGCGACCGCAATACGACCGCAACAGCCGATGTGAGTGGTGAAACCAAACAAGCAGCTGCACAAGCAAATGCACAGGTGCGAGAAGCACGGATGTCGACCGATTGGGTCTCAACAGTGCATCCAACACGGGCACTTGCTCAGCAAGCAGGAATGGCATATGAACAGTATCAAAACTTTGTCTATGACGCAATCCTCCGTGACTGGGAGACATTAGCTGATGAAATGGACCGTCTCAAGCAATATCTCGATGCTGGGAGCGAACTGCGCATCGTGAGTGATGATTCAAATACCGATATCACAATGTCAATAGAGAACCGAACAGCGGTGAATTCAGCAGCGTCCGTTGCATACGACTCACATAATCTACCATCTGGTGAGGTATTTACCGCACCTGTCGAGACGGCTGTCTCAGGAACCGTACAGTTTGATGTGCCGATGACGATCCAAGATACACGGATTCGCGACGCAGTGTTAACTTTCGAAGATGGGACTGTTATTGATTATGATGCCACAGCAGGAGTTGACACGCTCGGTAATATTCTGAACACCGATCCTGGCGCCCGACGACTAGGTGAAGTCGGGATTGGAATGAATCGTGGAATCGATCAGATAACGAATAAGATATTATTTGATGAGAAGATGGGCGACACCGTCCATCTCGCGGTTGGGCGTGCATATGACGCCTGTCTCCCTGCAGATGAGTCTGGAAATGACTCAGCCGTTCACGTTGATTTGATTGCCGACATTGGATCCGGTGCACAACTTGAGATTGATGATGAAATTATCCAGCGGAACGGACAATTCCGATGGGAATCCGGCTTTGAATATGCATAGGTGTTATAACACAGATCATAATGTTGAAATCTGGAATCCATGAAGAGTGAGACAAGAAGTCAAATTGAAAACCTGAAAATTGAAACTAAAAACTAAAAATAAAGCTGAGAGTACACGGACACACCACACGCACAGATCAGTCCAGGAATTGAACATCGGTAAATTCGAATCGTGCACCGTCTTGCTCACTTTCAGCAGTGGTGATATTAATCTCCCATCCATGAGCGTCAGTAATCTGCTTGACAATTCGTAAACCAAATCCGGTTCCCTCTCCGGTTGTTGAGTATCCTGCCTCAAAGACTTTCTCGCGGGCAGATTCGGTGATTCCAGGACCAGTATCTGCCACGTAGAAGCCATCGTTCATGACACCAACTAAAATGCGCACGTCCTTGCCGCCATGTTCAACGCCATTTCGATAGAGATTTTCTAATAGTTGTTTGAGCCGAGTTCGATCGGCTTTGAGCGTCTGTGGATCTGAGTGTCGATCCTCGATGGTGAGTGTCGCCGCCGCTGTCTCTACCGTCTCCCAACATTCCTCAGCCATATTATCAAGTCTAACGGGTTCGATGTCGTCCACTCGGTCGCCCTCTCGTGACAATCTCAATAGGTCATTAATGAGTCCCTGGCACCGCTCGATTGCATTTTGTGCTTTCACAATGTGATTATCCTCAGTGCTATCCTCGCCGTTGTGAATATCCCGAGTCACTGCCAATTCGAGATGACCTTCAGCCACGCTGAGTGGATTCCGCAAGTCATGAGAGAGAATGCTCGCGAACTCCTCTAACTGTTCGTTCTTTTGTTGCATTTTCTGCCTATTCTTACTTTCCTCGGTGATATTTTGCGTGACTGCCATGATTTGAGTGTTCTCCTCACCCTCAAGTTGAATTGGCACCGTCTGAGTCTGGTATCGTTCGCCTCCATACTCCTGTTCAAATGTGTTGGCAACACCCGTTAGCGCTTCTTCAAGATACTGACAGAGTTCATCAGCAATATCCCGTGAGAATATATCATGCGGTGTCTTACCCTGAACATCATCAGGTGAAAGTCCGACTCTGGATAGCTCTGTTCCGCGGGCACGGACATACTCAAGATCACGATTGAACAGATACACCGCGCCGTCGGGGAAATTCTCCATCAGCGTCTCGTAGTGATGTTTGAGTTCTCGAATATTCTGTTCGCGCTGTTTTTCTGCTGTAGTATCACGAGTTGTGAGAAGTACGAGGTCTTCATTGGGTTGCGTTTGAACGTCAAGTGACGTGAGTCTAAGCTCACAGACACCTGTTGGTTTGGGGAGTTTAGGATTGACTTCGATGCTGCCTTGATCAGTCGTATTAGCGACGAGAGAATCAATCTCCGTTTGAACTCGTTCAATTTCGTTTGTAGAAAGAATCTCCATCTCAGTGAGAGATGAGAGCTGACGACCACGCCAGTCCTGCCCAGAAATCTCCTCAATATATTGAACCCGATGGTTGACAAACTGGAATTCGTAATTAGAATTAAGAATATAAACGCCTTGTTCAAGATTTTCTATAGTAGTCTGATACCAATTGATATCGGCTTCGATTTCTTTACGATCAGTCAGGTCCTGACCAACCCCGATTAACCCAGTTACATTTTCATCAGTGTCGGTCAGCCTTGCACTGGTAAATTCATATGGAAGACACTCGTCATCAGCAGTAAGTAGATCAGCCTCGATAATGACTGGTTGCCCTGATAGAGTTGTTTCTATTGCATCGGCGATTGCCTGACGATCCTCACTAGAGAAAAACTCGGGAGCTTGCATGTTGTCCAGTTCCGAGTCGGAATAACCCGTGACCTCGGGAACGCGGTCGTTCCATCGTCGAAGGCTGCCGTCCGTTCCGAGCACATAGATCAGGTCATCTAACGCATTGAGTGACTGCTCGATAAACCGTTGTTGCGTCCTGAGTTCCTGTTCACGTTCGCGACGGTCAGTAACATCATGGATAGCACCTCTAAGTGTGGTGACAGCGGTCTCATAATGAGTCTTATTTTTATCGTCGTGGAGGTTGGCACCATCGTTATTATTTTCAACTGGTGTGAGCGTCACATCCACTATGCGCTCAGTGCCGTCTAGCGATTGAAGCCGCCAACCCCTACGTGTTTGCTCGCCTGTTTCGATCGTTCGGTTGATAGTTTGCCGTACCTCTGATTGGTCATCTGGATGGTAGAGTTCGATTGTTTCTTCCAGTGAGATGGGTTCGTCATTGGGTACCCCCACAAGTCCCCGGTAACCATCGGTCATCAACACATCATCGGTGTCAACGTTGATCTCAAATCCACCAGTCCCCCCGGCAAACTCCGTTAATCGCATCAATTCATCTGTTCTGTCAGCTCGCTGTTTCATTCGTTGCGTCCGGACAGCGTTCCTAATCCGATTACATAACAACCCGTACTGTTCAGTGCCGGGTCGTTTCTGGAGGTAATCGGTAACTCCTGCAGAGATAGCGTCGCTTGCGACCTCCTCACTTCCCTTCCCAGTAAATAGAATAAACGGAATCTCAGGGTAATCCTCTCGAATAGTTTTCAAAAAATCGATTCCATCCATTCCGGGCATATCATAATCAGAGACAATACAGTCAGGTGGTCGGAGTCGGTCGGGATTGTCTACAGTCTCTAATCCCTCTGTAGCGCTTGTTGCTGTCTCAACAGAGATTCGGTCGTCTTTGCGTTCGAGAAACGTCCCTGTTAACTCCGTGATTGAGGGATCGTCATCAACGTGGAGAACCTGAATCTGTGTTTCAGAGCCAGGTTGCATGCCAGACGACTGCATGTGTATGATCATTCGTCAATTACTCAAAAAATTGTTGTCGTAGAATCAGGTTGGTGACTTCTTTTTTTGACGGGCAGTAGATCATAGACATTGCGGGGGCATCGTCCGAACGGATATAATATTCAACATATTCGAGTGGAGTCCCCTTCCTCAAGGAGAGAGCGAATCGGTTTCCCCGATGAGCGAAGTAGGGTGGGGTAGTTGACTGGTGTCGATTACCGCCCATCGGTGACAGGGTGATCTCCACTGTAGGTTTCTGTGTCTCCGATATGATACGATCAAAGGTGATCTGTTGTTCTATAGCATAATGATATGTCAGTGATCTACGCCTGAGAAACATCAAAATTATTAGATAAGCTAGGTCAGTAATGTGAGCCCAATCGATGAGTATGCACCCTCTTTCGATTATGAGGGCTCCTGGTTTTTTGTCTGGTTCTGCGTCCACTCTTCTAATCCAACGGCAGCAGCGCCAAAT
>NZ_KE356561.1:2265030-2266366 GCF_000415985.1 Haloquadratum walsbyi J07HQW2 | reverse complement strand
GCCAATGTTTGTGTCAAGCATATGGTTCGCGTTCCATGCCCCCTGTGGATGATTGCCGCTGGAAGACCAGTTGTAATAATCACAGGTGTTGTTTATCTCTCGACTGCTCCAACCGCTGAGGAGGACCCTGCCTGTAACTCAGGATTCTTATGAGCCTCATCTACGCCGGTCACTGATCCGGTCTGTCAATGAGCGAGGAGGCAGCCACGAGGATCAATCACAGCGCTCCCTTTTCACAGTTCCACATTGCTGGTTGTTCGATTCTCCACATCTCACTCTGTGTGTTTTACTCTAAGCCCAGGCACTGTAGCGGATTTTCACTCCAACTCCGGCGACATCTGCCGGACTCTCCGAGGGACGAGCAACTCTGGAAGTTCGAACATAGCTGAGCAGAGGAGTACCGGGGGCCGAGGCGTCGCACTCCACTCACCACAGCCTGTGGACCCCACACGGATTTTTCTCGGTTAGAGTTCGGTAGAACTGAAAACCTGCAACCTCCACCGCTCAGGATTCCTCCGTCGCTAGACTGTGTCTAGCGGGCGGTCACCTCCAGCGTGACGACGCCTTCACGCGGAGAAGAATGTCAATTCACCGTGCTCGGCATATTATCGTATGAATATTTAGAAATATCAATTTATGTATATTCGGCACAAGCTCTATTATATTTGCTTGGTATGATAGAGTATAATGCTAGACGCAGAATTTGAAGCATGTGTTGAGTGTGGAAACCTGCATATGGAAGGTGGATCTGGACCCGATAATGTTGATGAGTGCGCTGTCTGTGGAGGGTACGTTTCCGAAGTCGAAATTGACGATCTCATCGGATTATGAGCAGATGAGAAATTCCTGAATGAATCCCTGGTTAGGTCACATCTTGTGTTAGCTCTGAGATACCCACTCATGAGCGGGTGAGATTCCGATTCAACGCGGACTCCCGTTCTGACCGAATTATCGGCAGGAGGTTCATAGGCTCCAGTCACGTTCAGTATCCCGTTGCCCGAGCGCACGCCTCCGTCGTTTCCAGTTTGGTTCCGACGAAGATACCGGCGGTTGATATTCTTCGCGGTGTTAGAATCGGCGTGGTTTTCGGAGGCACATTCCTGGCATTCGAATGACCCACTCTCGCGGTTGTCTACATATAGGGGGTGCGCACAGTGTGAGCATTGCCGTGAGGTGTTCTCTAGATCAACCTACGTCACATTCAAACAGTATTCGGCGGCTTTATATTCGACAGAGTCACATCTGGACAATCGATTGAGCGTACATTTCTGTCCCAACGATGCGCCGGGACATTCACACATATCGATTAAATCCTCGAACTCGTGACGCCGTTCGT
>NZ_KE356561.1:2244966-2264980 GCF_000415985.1 Haloquadratum walsbyi J07HQW2 | reverse complement strand
CCAAGTCCATCACATACGACAACGACAGGCGCACACTGAGCGTGTTCCCAGACAAAGAGCAAGTGTCAGTGTCTTTGACTGTGCTCGGGGACTATTCACGGGTGAGAGCAGACCTTGCGCTCCCAAGCAACGAGAACGGCTCCCAGTACCAGTACTTAGACGACGAAGAGTGGGAGGGGAGTACACCGAAAGCACTCTACACCATCGAGACGGAGAGTGGTACCTGCATCTCGGGCATCGCAAACAGAAGCCTGAACAAGAGGTACCGACGCAGAACGGTACGGTACGGTTCGGTTCTGTTCTGGGTGTTGACCTCGGCGTGAACCAGATTGGATTGCCGTCACTAGCACGGCACGCTTTGTCAGTGCAGGCAAGCTCAGCTCAATCACGTCCGCAGAGAGTTCGAGAAAATGCGTGGCCGTGGCGACCTCCAAGAGTGTGGCACGCAATCAGCTCACCGCACGCTGCAACAACTGAGTGGTCGGGAAGACGAGTACGTGAAGCACGTGTTACACTCGGTGGCAAGCGGGATTGTCGAAGAAGCAGGTGAACATGAATGCGACGGCATCATCTTCGAAGACCTCGACGGGACGGGATTCGACAGCGAGTTCCCAATGCCGATTGGCACGCAATGTGGGCATTCCGCACGCTCACACAGTGTGTCGAATACAAAGCCGAAGGGAGAAGCATATTCGTGGATACGGTGAACCCAAAGAACACTTCGAAGCGGTGTAATGACTGTGGAAGTGTTCGAGACGATAACCGTTACCGTGATGAGTTCGAGTGTCAGAGCGATGCGGGAAGCAGAATCACGCCGATCATAACGCGGCAACAAATGTCGCTGAATTGTATCTCCTGCGAGGCCATCAGCCGTCTCGTTGGAGGAGCGTCAGTCAATACGCTCTGAAGTCAAAGTCAGGTCAGGGTCGAAGACACCGAGTTGAGAGAGACACTCTCACACCTCACACCACTCCACTCCATCCGTAAGGTTATGTTAGGTTTGGGTCAGAGGGAGAGACCACTGACAAGCCCCACCCCACGCTCACCGAGCGAATCGGTTTCCCCGATGAGCAAAGTAGGGTGGGGTAGTTGACTGGTGTCGATTACCGCCCATCGGTGACAGGGTGATCTCCACTGTAGGTTTCTGTGTCTTCAATATGATACGATCAAAGGTGATCTGTTGTTCTATAGCATAATGATATGTCAGTGATCTACGCCTGAGAAACATCAAAATTATTAGATAAGCTAGGTCAGTAATGTGAGCCCAATCGATGAGTATGCACCCTCTTTCGATTATGAGGGCTCCTGGTTTTTTGTCTGGTTCTGGGTCCACTCTTCTAATCCAACGGCAGCAGCGCCAAATACTGTTGCACCAATGAGCGCCACTATTGCACTCCGAAACGAGCGGGTACGGATATCGACAATTGCAGCTGTCGTCAGACTACCAGCAAACGCCCCACAGAGATATGCAGCGGCACGGGTCCGTTCGAGTGACATATGTAATAATATGATTACATATTGTAAATCTCCTCTGTCTGGTGATTCAAGCTTGTTGCGTTTGTGTTGAGTTTTATCGAAATTCGAGGGCAAGACCCCGTCCTCAAGGAAAGAACGGCGACGAGCCGTGAGTGAGTAGGTCGGGGTAGTTCACTGCAAATGCTGTTGCTGATGACATTGTTGTCTGTTGTGAGTTGATTATCTCTGAATCAAAACGCGACTCCAAAGCCACTAGACAATTCCTCAGAGAGGAGAAATAGCTCTCTTTCTGCTGTCAATCGGTCTTATTATAGTCGATGCGATCAAGCGCTGCTATGAGATCCCCCGCAAGCAATTCACCGAATGCAAGATCCTGACAGTCGAACGACGCTTTCTTCTCGGATCCAGCGATGAAGATTCCGTAATTGTCCAGCGGAAGGTAGACATGTCCCCTAAGATCAGTCTCTGGATTATGAGTGTCTGGGTGCTGACGCGCATCTTCAACAACAATTGGTTCATCACGCCGGTAAGCGCGCCCGGCAATGCTGTCACTGACAGAGAGAGTAGGTACCTCATCAACGTGTATATTAAGTTCATCGGTCTGTGCTGCAGGTACTAACTGTGTTCCCCCAGCCTCAGTCAAATGGATAGCATTCGCCTGAAAATCGAGAACGTCTCTACCAGCATTGACGCCAATTTTGACCACCTCCTGTTGTGTTTTCGCCGTGAGAAGGTCTTTTGAGACTCCATTGAGTTTAGTGAGCCGCTGTTCACGGTGATGACGATCGGTCACATCGTGAATCGCACCTCTGAGCATTTTTGCCACATCCCCGGCATGAGACTCGCTCTTGTCGGCAGCGCCGATGCTAGTGTTGGCATTGGTGTTATATTTATTCTTGTCTACTTCGGCTGGTGTGAGGGTCACGTCCACTATGCGTTCAGTGCCGTCGAGCGCCTGAAGTCGCCAGCTTTCACATTCTTGCTCACCCATGTCGGTTGCCTGGCTGACAGTTTGTCGTACCTTTGGTTGGTCGTCTGGATGATAGAGTTCGATTGCTTCTTCCAGTGAGAGAGTTTCATCATCGGACACTCCAGCGAGCCGCCGGCAACCATCAGTCATTAATACCTCACCGGTATCAGTGTGGATCTCAAATCCACCAGTGTCTCCAGCAAGCTCTGTCAGTCGCATCAATTCATCTATTCTATCAGCTCGCTGCCTCTGATACTGCGATTGGACAGCATTCTGGATTCGATTAGCCAACAATTCATATTGCTCGGCTCCACATCGTTTCTGGAGATAATCAGTAACTCCTGCGGAGATAGCATGACTTGCGATCTCCTCGCTTCCCTTTCCAGTGAACAGAATAAACGGGATCTCAGGGTATTCTTCTCGAACAGTTTCCAGAAAATCGATTCCATCCATCCCAGGCATGTCATAGTCAGAAACGACACAATCAGGTGGGTGGGAACAGTTGACTATTCGCTCTAATCCCTCTGTGGCGCTGGCCGCAGTTTCGATGCAGATTCGATCATCTTCACGCTCAAGAAATGTTTCTGTCAGATCTATAATTGAGGGATCGTCGTCGACGTGAAGAACCTGAATTTGTTTTGTGGAGTCAGGTCGAATAGGGGGTAATCGCATCACCGTAACTGGTTACCAAGGTTCAAGAGTGAAAAGTTGTCGGGCGAGATTAAAATGGGAACATAGAATTACCTATCTCGGTAATATGATATTAAAAATTAGAATATGCTCATCGGTTGAGTAATCAATCGATTAGTGCGGGACTACTTAGTGTATAATTCTTTTTTAGACTCAATACCGCATCTCTCCCAGAGCGGTACGTTCTCGGAGTAGACACTGACAATCCGCCGTGATATTGTGTGTGATGTATCATACTCTTAACTGCATTTTATTTTTAATGTCGTGAGGGCTTGGTGTTTGTCTCAAATCAGCTGTCCGTCATCCCTGACGACTATGTGTCTAATCATGCACTGCGTTTGATCTGTCGTTTAATTCAGACTCAGGCTCAGAATCAAATCGAAATTGCTCTCTTACCCTACTACGACGCACGATGCACCCGTCACCAGACGAAATGCAGTGAGACAAACACATATCTACGCGACGGGTGTTTCCTGCAAAGAACTATACTATCATCAGTAACTGACATTTAGTGTATTTTTTAGCCGCTTATTCTTCAGTATTGCTTGATCTGAATTATCCATGCACATAGTCGACATAGAATGTCTTGTAGTGGACAGTGCTGGTTACTGAGTGTCACTGCTTGCAGTGTGTGCAGTCACATAGAGATTCCAATGAGAGCACAGGATCCCGTCGAATACTAATAACCAAACCGTCGACCCGAGTTTGAATTACTGAACGTGGGGGCTATCGTAGTCTCATAAGTACTAGTTGACGCTAGACGTTCACGCACAGAAATGGTTCGTTGGAATCTTTATTATCCAGTTGAGGTAGCCGTATAGATGTCTGATACGCAATCTCTCGGTCGTTCTGGGAAGGCGAGTATGGTGGTAACGCAGTATTATCGTCGGTCGCGAGTACTGACGTATCTTGTCGGGATCACAGTGGTCGGGTCTGTTGGTGCTAGCTTCGCTCTACTCTCTTTTTACGAATGGCTTCTATGTGGCATCACTGTATTTGTGATCTTTCAGAGTCCAGTATTCACCACGGATGGTCATATTGCACTTGTGACAAACAAAGCCCCGGAAGCAGTGTCTAAAGAGTTTCAAAGTCCGATGCCGCCGATTCTTCCATTCCACTGGGGACTGGCTGATCAAATCGAGGCGACCGACGATGGTGGTCACTATGTAATTCGGTACCTTTTGGGGTTACAGTCGATCGAAATGACTGTTAAGTGTCAGCCAGCACCGAATGATCCTGCCGATGTTAAATTGATAGTCACTGTGGGCGACTCATCATGGGGGAATTATCATGTCAATATTGACACCACTGATACCACTGATAATTACATGCAGACCACTGTCGACATTACTGTAGAGACAAATCGCCGATTTGGGCTACGTCGTCTGCCACAACAACTAATTGCAGATAAATATCGACCGACAGCACTTGAAGCACAGGGATACGATATTGTTAGCTACGATCCAGACATATCTCTACGTTCAGGATATGTGACAATATTTCCAAATTGTGTTGGAGAAGCAGGGACCTTCGTCCATTTGGTAGCAATCACTAACCAAGAGCAGAGTAGGTTATGATTGCACACACCCAATAGTGAGTGCATTTCTGGAATGTCACTCACTCAGCAGTGTCGTGATCAAGATTACTTGCGATATTATGAAGTGATTCATTCGGGCGAGACGGGACAGAGTATACGACACGATCACCTGGTGATCGTAAGCCATAGCAAAAGCCTGCATCAAGAACATCAATTTCGACTGCATCACCAATCTCTAAATCATGTTTCTCACACCATTTGTTGAGAAGATTCTCTCCGTCACCAGGTGTCCGAGCGACTCGCGAGTTTTCAAATGCACCGCGAATTACCTGCTCATCGGCAGTAACACTGGCAACACTCACACGAGCGTGTGTCTGTTGCTCATCAAGTAGAAGTCGGATAATCTCGTTTTCTGTGAGCGTGATTTCAGTTGGTAGTTGAAGAGATGGACGTCTGATTCGCCCACTCCGCGTGAGCGATGCTCGATACGACTGCACCTGGTCATGATCACTTGGGAGACGACCCGCCACAGTAACTACTCAGCGTCAGTTTCGTCGCTACTCTCTTCCTCGCTTGTTTCATCAACTTCATCAGCATCCTCAGGTTCTTCCTCACCGAGTAACACAGGAATCGGTGTTTCCTCAACAACGGCAGCGTTGACCTGTGCTGTCGAATCAGAGATTTGGCGACCACGCACAGTGATGCGTTTTCGTTCACCATCACGTGTTGGTTTATATCCGACCCCACCCTCAAGCAGCAACTCCTTGAGGTCAGCCCCAGTAACATCTCCTCGCATCGGACGACCGGCGTTATCTGAACCACCAGTTAGTTCGAGTGTCGCTTCATCAAGCCCAACGGCACTTCCATCGACCTCATCGCCAAGATCGAGACCAAGGAATCGGTTTGCATCTTGCCCGTCGACCTCGAACTGTCGAGTGTGACCGGTAGTATCCGAGACGACGACTTTGAATTCAGCCATGTCGTGACCAAGCCGACCAGTAATAAAAAGAACGTCGAAACCGCCTCATACGGTCTCAGGCAGTCTCGAATCTCTCTAATTAATCTTTATGACCTCGTGTGTGTCTGTTCTCAGGAGATCATGATAAAGATACTACAGGACAGCTTCATAGAAAGAAGTCACAATAGTACTGTTATCTGACCGTGACAAAGATGATAGGAGTTTACACGCTTACTCATGACAAGAATGACAAGGGTCAGAACAAAGTGCTCATACTATCAATTGTCATCATACGGCAGTAACTCGAGGTCACATACTCGATTTAGCTTACTTATTTACCGTATAAATCTGCAGAGTGAGTCTGTAACGCTCAGGTAGTCGCTGCCCGGGTCATCAATGCTCATGAGAAAAAGAATAACACAGCGCGGTTGAACCCGCGACGCTGTTTTCACGATAACCTCACTTGCGGTTTATTTGATCATTAACCGTTAATTCCGTGAACATGATCATATACAACCGAACGCATAACAGCGCGTTCCGCGGGATGATTTGTATGGGATTCGAGATCCAAACGCCGACCGTATCGGCAATCGCTGTTATGCGATTAGCTCTCGATTGGGATTTGTTTTCCAGCTGTAAACTCACCCTCAATCGGGAGCGTGATTTCGAGCACGCCATTACGATATGACGCCTCGATATCATCGTCAAGGACATCCTTTGGCATTCGGAATGTCCGGTGTGTCTGCTCTCTGCGACCACGTTCATCATCAACGTGTTCAGCAGAGACGTTCAGACGACCGTCATGCCACCGTAGTGAAATCTCCTCGGGTTCATACCCAGGAAGATCGATGGTGAGGACAAACTGGTCGTCCTCTTCATATAGCTCATAGCCGTTTTCAGTTCTATTAGTGCGATTCGCCTGTGAACCGAAAAGTCGGTTTGGTAGGTCGAGACCACTCGTCCATGTTGTTGGTGTGTTCGGAACCATTGATCTCACCTCCAAGTGCATTCGTCCGTATGGGATTGAGAAATAAAAATATTGTTCGATATAATGAGACACTATAGCATTAGATGCGGGTTTATATTGATATTAATATATTATCTACTACCCTGATTGAGTTAATATATTATTCAGCTTGAACCTGTTGTAGACGCCAGTGAGAGCTCATGCTATTGCAGCAATGTTCAGGCGATTTTTATTCTTTCACAGCGTCACAGCGATATGGATAAGCATGAGTCATTTCTCCGTGGGAACCGTCACGATGATATTGCACTCTTCCTTGCCGAGGGGACACTCAATGCAGATACCCTCTCTCGTATGACCGACTCAGTTGCCGGTGGAGATATACTCGTTGTCAATGGTGATGATGGACGACAAGCGTTTGAAGCGGCGACTGGAACCGAAGCAATGTCATTTGCACAGCAAGCAATGAAAACCCAAAGTCACATCGCTCGTGATCTTGCAGGTGGCGAATGTCCTGAGCGAAGTGCAGACCCTGGCATGCATACAGTTGAATTTATTTTTGCTTTCTCAGAGCCACAGAATGAGGCTGTCGGGGGATTATATGAGCGTGGTGACGTCATACATGCGTACGCTCACTGTGTATGCGGGTCTAATTATGCTGATAAATGGGTAATTGGGTCAGAAACTGAAACTGGCGTCCAACCTGATGAGGAAATTTCAATCGAAGGTGAGGCCGAAGACAGCTAAACATATTACATAGGGTATCATTCTTTCATATACTCTCCAAGTGTCGGATGAAATCGCCTTAGACACGGTATGCAATGATTTGCTCACAGAATACCCGAACTCGATTGCTGTTAGTTTTCTATCTGCGCTGGATTGACATCAGCTTCAATCGATGTAGCGACATCTTCAAACGCTTGAAGAATTACATTTTTTGCTGCTGATCCTTCTGTCGTCCAGTGATGTGCATAATCGAGCATATCATCATAGATATCTGGCTTACATCCTGCTGCACGGGGGTGACCACCACCGTTGAGTTGTCCAGCGACTTCATGTGAGCGTTCAAATGTCTCGGAGCCACGGATACTCGCACTGCCAGCGGGTTTCACCACAACAGCTGCATCAGCACCCTGCGAACGTAGTGTCTCTGCAACCTCATTTTGCGAACAACGACCGTAGGTGATTCCAACTGTCCACGGACCAACCGTCGTGAGTTCTGCACGGTCAACAGCGGCATCAATGAGTGCATCCTTTTCAACGCGGCGGAGTGCAAGATATTCTGATGCAAGTGTTGGGAGGTCAACACCGTGTGTTCCGACAACCGTTGCATACTCCTCCGGAGGTGCCCAATATGCGTAATCGGCAAGATCATCGCTTCGAGCATCTTCTTTTATCCAGAGATCATGATCTCGGGTGACAGTTGCCAGTTCAGTCCATCGTGATCCGAATTCATATGGAAGCGACCGGAGGGTAACATCAGTCGAGCACTCCTCGTCAGATTCACCGATCACCAATTCGACACCGCATTCACGTACTGCATCGGCAGTCGAAGAATCCCATTGGTGATGATCATACCACGCAACCGTTTCGGCACGGTCGGCAACTGTGGTAAGTTCGCTTTCAATCCAATTGAATTCATCAGGACAGAGATCACAGATATAAACGTCAACGCCAGTTGGTGCTTCCGTTGCAACAGTCGATAATGCATCATCAATTGAGTACGGGCTTGCTGTAATAAGTGCAACATCCGATTCAGCAGATGGAGTGGGTGTTGTATCTTCAGAATCATCCGCATCCGCATCCGCATCCGATGATGTTCATCTGCATCTGCATCTACATCTTCAACTTCTGAGTTTGTCTCTGTTTCTACAGCATCAGAGGGGACATCACCATTGGATAGGTCTGACATCTCATCGGTATCATGAGTCTCACGTGAAGAGGTATCGGTCCCACGCTCCCATCGTGTGAGGCGGTCTGCAACGACTGGTTCAAACTCGTCCCACGCGATTGTTGCATCATACATTTCACGAAGTAATGCAACACAGCCAAGTCCATCAGCATCAGCGTCTGCAATAACGACCACATCCGCAGTTGCGACTGTCTCGTGTGTATCTTCATCGTCGTCATCGGTCGAATCCGGATAAAAGAATCCAGCCCCTGGAAGTCGAGACTTCCGCGAAAGCGAGAGATGTGCGCTATTGATGAGTTTGTCATCCATGATTATTCAGTCAACAATATATCTACGTGATTGATACTCAAGACAGTGACTGTCCTGACGTCAATATCGCGTAGAGCAACAACCGGACGTATTAGCGTATATGTTGCATACAGTCATACCCGAAACCGTGCAATTACCATTCTAAATTGTGAGACTCTGTAAGTGATAAGAGGAACAGTAGAGATTACATCCGCTCTGGAGTTCCGGTCAGTCGATTGTCGGTCTCATCTGAAGCAAGTTGACGAACGGTCAACACAGGGATTTCGACTGTCCGGACAAGTTCTTCCGCAACAGACCCAATGAGAAATCGGTTTTCGCCATGTCGACCACGAGTACCCATCGCGATGACATCAGCATCAATATCTCCTGCGTATGCCTCAATTACACTTGGTGGGTCCCCACGCTCAATTGTAGTGATAATCTCGCCGTCAGTCCGCTCTGCGACGGTTTCGACTGCCTCTTGTCCATGCTCATACATCGCTGGGTGATCGTGATCATGATCTGAACCGGGTTTTTGAGTATCAGTGTTGACATCACTCTCATCGATGACGTACAGACAATGAACTGTCGCATCAAACCGCGAAGCCATATCTAATCCGGTATCAACTGCTCGACGAACGCTTTCGGAGCCGTCAGTAGCGATGAGAATGGTCTCAAACATATGTAAGTATTTTATGCTAATTATTATAAATCCAGCTAACTCTTTAATTACTAATTGATTCGATATATCGTGCCCAGATTGAGTGAAGAAAACACATATTGGTAATGATGTATCAAAAGCGGACTCTAGAATCGAAATATGAGTAATACTCATAACCGCACATGTGAGGATTTTTGCTTTCGGACAGTAGAAATCCGAGTATGACCGATGATCGACTGCTGTCTGTAGATCTCATTCTCGCTCCAATCGACGCCAGCGAGGAGTCTCTTGACGCCGTCGAGTATGCGTGTGCCATTGCTGCGAAGTATGACGCATATGTTCACGTTGTCCACGTGCTTAGTAAAGAGATTGTGCAGGCAATCGAAACTGGATCCGTCGATGAGTCAGCAGTCGCTACTGATGGACAAGCAATTACCGAGTCTGCAGAGACAATTGCAGCCGAACACGACATTGCTGTCTCAACATCTGTCGTCTATGGATTTTCGACTCGGATAAAAACGACACATCCTGGTCGAGTCGTTCTTGATACAGCCGAAGATATTGATGCAGACTTTCTTGTAATCCCGCGAGAGCCACTCCCCGAAGAGCCGGGTGAGGTACTCTCAAGAGCAGCAGAATACGTATTATTATACGCAAGCCAACCTGTGCTCTCGGTGTGAGTCACGCTATAATTACATAATTGACCTATTAATCACAATCACAATCACGGTGATGGGAATCGATTAGCGATATTCTGATGAGTGGAACAACAGTTTACATTAAGATATCTCAGCGTTATCAAGATTAATCGACATTTGCAGTTCAAAACTCTCTGAATCGCTAACTTCGAATCCGACTTTCTTATACAGGGCAACCGCAGCGTTGTTCCATCGCTCAACAGTGAGCCATACTTGCGTGATGTCTGAGTCAATCCCATGACCAAGAAGTGCTTCAATAAGTTGTGTCCCAATCCCAGCCTGTTGATATACCTGGAGGACAAAAATTGCTAACTCGTATGAGTCCTCATCAGGCACAAGTGTTGCGTGACCAGCAACAGCTAAACCATCCCATGCAATGAGATTTAGACAGTCAGATCCAAGAATATTATCAAGCCATTTTCGAATACGTTCTTCACGACCTGGTGGAATTCCCTGTGCTCTATCTTTCGAGTCGAAACCACGGTACATCTCGACGAGTGCCTCGTATTCATCATCGCTTCCATCATACACTCGTATCTCAATGTCACGATCGACACGATCCTCAAATTCACGGGGAGGTATTGGGAATGGTCCAACGGACTCATCCGAATCTGTATGATCAGAACTCATCTGATGAGTGAGACCGTTATCGGTGAGTTCAATAAAATGAATTCAGCGAGGCTTCCAATCTGAATTTTCCCCATAGGGCTTCGTTTGCTACCCCCGATAACGAGTTTATCGAAATCCTCTGACTCAGCCAGTTCAACTAATTGACTACCAGGGTCACCATCAAGATGTCGAACTGTTGCATCAACATATGAGGGCTCAACGATATCATCGACACCTGATTGAATCTCTGTCAAAGACTGATCAGAATTTGCAGTGACAATTCCAACTGTTAAATCATCGCCCGCCTCAGCAGCCCGTGTGACTGTTTTTTCAAGCGCGTGGAAGGAACCATCAGTTCCATCAGCGCCTAGAAGAACCTTCATATCGCGGGTCATGTTGGCAGGATAGAAAAATTGTCGGATAATATTCTCAATAGGTGATACTGACCCACGCTTATCTGGATGAATATTATTGTATAAATGGCTATATATTTGCTTTATTAATTCGATTTCTACGGTTATCATCAGTCTCGATAGGCGGATGAAATAACCAATTATCAAGTGAATAAAAAGTATCATGTTTGTTGCTGACAACAGAATGACTTTTGCGGTGTCGGCGACTGACCTCGGTATGAGCAATACTAATGACAGTGACGTCGAAATAAATGAGGACAACGAGGGTCGGGAGCGAGATTATGACCGCGATCATCGCGAAGAGCAAACAAGCGAGCGTGATAGCACAACACATACTGACACGACAGATAATGAGTCGGACGATGAAAACAAGACCACTGATTCAGACACGCCTGATGATGCTCAATCGGATATGACGGACGATGAAACGGTGTCATCGACCGAACAGCATGATGTAATGAATGCTGGTGGACAGTCATCGCCACCGCCTGATGTTGCAAAATATGCACGATTCAAAAAAGTCGATGGAGCACAGTATGACCGGATTAATAATTTTCTCCGAGACCGGACATATATCACCGCCCGAGAGTGGGCTATTGCCCGCTTGTGCTCTGATTTCCGGACAGAAACTGGTGTCGAGATGACAAAAATCGGAGCAAATCTGCCACAGTTGATTCCGTTCATGACTGACACATACACGCCACAAGCAGTCAATCAAGCACGGTCATCATTCGAAGAAAAAGTCACACAGGCTGGTGCAACATTTCTTTATGGGGCGATGTCGGGGTTCTTTACTGCTGATGAACTCGATGAGCTGATGTATGAGGTCACAGAAACAGCAAAATTCTTACTTGAAGTCGAGGGGGTTGATCTTTCAGTTGCCGATGAATTAGAAGCTGAAGATCGAATTTCAACCGTAATGCGGGAGGTCCGTGAGGCGAGTGATGACTTCCGGGCAAACGAAAGTACCAGTGCCAATATCGATTCTGATTCTGCATCTCAATCTGACGGATCGGAATAGACGGACAAGATCTAATAGGAGTCCAAATTCGATCCTCGCATCAAATATCAAATATCAAATATCAATTAGGGATATTATTTTTCTTGAGCAGCGGGTATGTTCATACCAACGGCTGGACCGAGCGTCTCGCCATCATACACAACTGTTCCACGAACCATTGTTAACTCCGGAAACACCCCACTCATTCCATCGAACGGTGTCCATGCACATTTTGAGTGAAGCATATTACCGTTGATTGTCTGCACAGCAGTTGGATCGATAAGGATAACATCCGCATCATAGCCAACGGCGATTCGTCCTTTCTGAGTAAGCCCGAATCGAGACGCTGGATTTCGAGCCGTCACGTCACGAATCCGTTCATAACTGATTTCCTCCCGACGAGCGCGTTCAAATAATAGCGGAAGCATTGTCTCGACACCCGGGACCCCACTTGGTGCATCCCACAGTGAAGCTTCTTTTTCATCATTCGTGTGTGGGGCGTGATCAGTTGCAATCATATCAATATCGCCATTGACAAGCCGGTCCCAAAGCCCGCTTCGACGGGATTCACTTCGAAGTGGCGGATTCATTCGTCCGTAGGTCCCGAGTTCGGCTGCGTCATCACGCGATAAAAACAGATGATGTGGCGTTACCTCGCATGTGGCATTATTCGCGGTTGCTGCATCGACACCCGCCGGAGTGCTTGTATGTGCGATATGAATGTCCGCATTAACCTCTGCTGCAATCTCAATGGCTCGTTCAATTGCATCAATTTCAGCCGGTGCTGAGCGATACTCACTCCAAATATCACCAGCCGCGTCAGCCCCAATTCCGTCTGAGTCATTATCACGTGCATCTGTATTGAATTGGGTTGCATCCTCAGCATGGACCGTCACTGGGACTTCTCTCTCGGCTGCTCTGATGAGTGCCTGTCTAAATAGCTCTTCATCAATCCCCATGTCTCCGGTTGAGTCTGCAAGAAAAACTTCACCTAATGCGAGCAACGGACACTCGAGTAACTCAGTTGGCTCCCAATCGGGGGTAACGCCACCGTTGATCCCGTAATCTACAATTGAGTCGTTTGCCAGTGCCGCCTTTGATTGGTATGCGGTCTTGTTTACTGTTGGCGGATCTGTATTTGGCTGATCAACAACAGTTGTGACACCACCGGCTGCAGCACTTTTCGATCCTGTCTCCCATGTTTCTTTATGACTACCGCCAGGTTCGCGGAAATGTACGTGAATGTCAATCGCTCCCGGAAAAAGGAACTTATCACGCGCGTCAACAACGGTCTCGCTTGAGTTAGGAGAGAGTGATTCCGAGACGGCTGCAATTGTCTCATCAATGACGCGAACATCACGGATGCGACCATCTGGAAGTCGTGCCGCTTTGAACAGCCTCGACATAATCAGTCCTCCCAACGAGCATACCTAAGCCCAGCGGTTCTCATTAGTGTAATTGAAAAGTGGATTTCCATCCCGTCGGTATTTTTTGTCTTTATTCTGACGGACACTTCGATAATACACTGTATCCAGATATGTCAAAATATTAAATGCCCCGGTTCTCTTGTCATGTAGTGACACACCGTAGCTAGATCAGACAAAGTCAATATCAGCCCGAGAACAGACCTCTCCGAAGAGCCACTCAGAATGCTCAAGTGCGTATTCACGGTGATCAGATTCAATCGCACCAATTGCATCCTCAATGAGCACCGGGCGGTAATCTCTGAGTCCAGCACTGCCAGCGGTGTGGAGAACACAGACATTCGCAAGCGTCCCACAGAAGATGAGATCATCAATGCCGTGTGCACGGAGCCACCCATCAAGCTCGGTGTTGTGGAATGCGTCGTATGTATGTTTGACAACAACGTGATCCCGTGAGCGAACCTCAAGTCCATCAATAAGTTCAGTCTCCGGGTCGCTCTCACGCACGTGCTCACCCCAGCGTTCAAATTCATCATAATAATGTGCATCATCGAATTGATCTGGTGGATGCACATCACGCGTATACACAACATGTGCACCTGCAGTTTGTGCATCCGTGACGAGATTGCGGACATCATCAGCAACGGCCTCGCTACCTGGAGCATACATATTCCCAGATGGGTCACAAAACCCTACCTGCATATCGACAACAACGACTGCAGTCGTGTCTGTATCGAATGAATATTCAACCATATCGTCTATTCGTCATGCGAGCACAAAGGTACTTTTGCGCGTAGACCTCCTCATAAGGTACGTGTCATCATGTCCCGGCGAATCTCACGTGCCTCAATAGCACTTAGTGTCCTCATTATTCTCGCGGGGTGTAGTGGGGGCGGGTCGCTATTCAACCCTGGTCTAGGAGAGGATTCATCGTCCACAGAGTCAACTGCAGGGGAGGGTATCGAGCAAGGAAATAACGCCGATCCACCACCACAGGTTGCAACGCCAGATGCAAATTTCAGTGACCCTGCTGGTGACCCACTTGGATGGGAATCAGGCTATTGGTATAATGAGTCAATTACGGTCGACCAAACGAATGGACTCTCAGATGAAGAAATGAAAGCGTATGTCGGACGAGGAATGGCTCGTGTTGAGTATATCCGGCAGTTAGAATTCAAATCATCAGTGCCAGTATCGGTCATCTCGCGATCAGAATATCGCTCACAAAGAGATGGAAACACGCAATCAACGGAGGGTCAACAGTTCCAGGCGTGGAATAATCAAGTGTGGGAAGCGCTGTTTGCTGTTGGTGAGTCTGCGAGTACACAACAAGCAATCGAAGAAACACGAGGGTCATCTGTCGCCGGATTTTATAGCCCTAGTGATGATGCAATTACAATCGTCACGGATACACCGGAGTCAGCATCAATTGATAATACAACATTGATTCATGAACTTGTCCATGCAGTGCAAGATCAACATTATGACCTAACAGAGGAACGATACGCAGCAACAACACAAGACGGACAGTTAGCGGTTGATGGATTAATCGAAGGTGATGCAAGATACGTCGAATCAGCGTATGTTGACCGTTGTGGAGGTAGTTGGGAGTGTGTTGAACTCCCAACAGATACCGGCAGAGATAGCGGATCAGGTGGCGGACCATCGAATCTCGGAATCTTTGTGACCATCTTCCAGCCGTATTCAGATGGTGTTGGATATATCAATCATCTCCGTGAGTCAGGTGGATGGGCTGCTGTTAATGATCGATTCGAATCACCACCAGTCGCAAGTGAGCAAGTTATTCACCGAACCAATGAGACGCCACAACCAATTACATACACAGATCGGTCATCTACTAACTGGAGTCAATTTGAATCAGTGGGACAAGACGGATCCGACACTGTCGGAGAGGCATCGATATTTGTGATGTTCTGGAATCAAGCACGAACCGTCGGTGCTGAGACGGTCAGACCGCAGGCACTCACACAGCCGACGAATCAGTATGATGCATATAATTACATTGCCGATCCATCGGCAGGCTGGGAAAATGATCGACTATTCCCATATCGCACACAAGATGGAAAGGCAACTGAGTACGGATACGTGTGGGTAACGACGTGGGAAAGCAATGAGGACGCAACAGAATTCCGCAACGCATACCGCTCGATCCTCACTGCTCGTGATGCAACTACACCCCAACAGACAGGATCTGAGAATCCAGGGTCGACAGCCCAAACAACGAGAACATATGTCATACCCGATGGTCCGTATGCCGATTCATTCCGAGTCACACAGGATGGCACACAGGTTGTGATCGTTAATGGACCAGAGACTGAATCCCTCGATAAAATCCGATCACAATCAGAATCAACAATGGCATCCTAAATATCGCAAACAAAATCCAGTAACTCTAGCACGCCACAACCCTACGTCGAGGATTTTTATTACTGGAATTAGATCGTAATCAACTATATTCAATGACCTATAGTTTCAATTCAACTGCAATCTTATGTGTTACTTTGAACATCCGCTATGGCGGTATACCCTCATGTTGAACCGTCCACTGAGCGAATTTAATTGAGGACTCACATAGTCAAGGGTTTCTCAGCAGATGTGTTTTTTAACTCTGCCGAATGAATGCAGGGTAATGGATTTGAATTTTGATATCATCGATACAGAAGCGATCACCTCTGGGAGGGCGACGGATGCCTATTTTAATAGAACAGAAACAACGCTCCGCCATGCCGGTCGGAACCCATCTATCGTTGCTGAAGTAACCGCTGATCAGTTTCCTGATGGAAACTTTGAGATGATGGCTGGAGTCAAAAACGTTGTTGCATTGCTTGAAGGACGAGATATTGACGTCGACGCAATCCTTCCTGGTCGTCTTTTTGATGGCGGACCCGTGCTTCGTATTCGAGGAAACTATCTTGATTTTGCCAAACTTGAAACATCGATATTAGGCTTCCTATCACATGCATCCGGCATCGCAACAGCTGCGAGTGATGCCCGAACCGCTGCCCCATCGTCAACAATTCTTTCATTTGGCGCTCGACATGTCCACCCTACAATTGCAGCGATGGTCGAACGAAGCGCACTGATCGCTGGAGTCGATGGGTTTTCACACGTCGCTGCGGGCGACATCCTTGACCGTACAGCCGGAGGAACAATGCCACATGCACTATTGATTTGTTTTGGACGTGGCGAACAGGAGCAAGCATGGCAAGCCTTTGATGAGGCTGTCCCCGAAGACGTGCCTCGAATTGCACTATGTGATACATACTCTGATGAGGCTGATGAAGCGCTTCGAGCGGCACGAGCGTTTGGTGACCGACTTGATGGCATACGGCTTGATACAACAGGGTCACGACGAGGTGACTTCCGGCATATTATCCGGGAGGTGCAATGGACACTGGATACACGAGGATACGGTGATATCGATATTTTCGTTTCAGGCGGACTCAAACCAGAAGATCTGGTTCATCTTCGCGATGTTGTAGATGGGTTTGGTATCGGGGGGTATATTTCAACTGCTGACCCGGTTGATTTTGCACTTGATATTGTTTCTGTCAATAATAAGTCGGTCGCCAAGCGTGGCAAACTCGCTGGAATTAAATCCGTGTATCGAACGTCTGATGGCGGACATCATATCGGGTTGCAGGATCGCTCATTATCTGAGGACAGTGAATCCCTCCTCAAGCCTGTAATCAAAGATGGAAATATACTCAATGACGTTGACTTTGGTATTGATGCTGCAGCACAACGGGCAACTCAAGACTGCGATCGATGTGGATACGAGATTAACAGTAAATAACAATACTGATCAGTTCAAAAACAAATGTGTCAAGACTCACACCGTGAGTACCTAATTAACGATGACCATGGATAGTCTATTATTCCCGCAGAACTATGCACTTAATCGCTAATTACTCACTCTCCATGTGGCGAGTGTTGAGAAATTTGCTAATTCAACCCCCAAATAGGATGTTCTAATAGCATCAGTACGTGTGTCGAATAATACCGTATTTCCAGCTTATCGCTTGACTTTTGAGTTCTGTTCTCGTTTCCTGTTCAGTGTAAACTGAGAAGATCAATCCTGAAGCTGGAACACAGACATATTGAGATGAACTAAGTAATTATAATTCTTCGACACTCCCACCGTCAGGACGCTCACGAAACACTTGACCTTCAAACAGAGTCACCGCTGTAGCTTCGTCCTGCCACGCTAATGGGCTAAGTCCAGCTTTTCGAGACGCACGGGTGACAAATTGTTGTTTATTCCAGCCATTCTCAACGGGGATTATTGGATGCATCCATCCGTGTTCATCATCGCGGTCGATAATAAGACCGTGTGTCCCGAGTTCAACATCCTCGATAGGGTTGTCAGTTGAGAGGCGATCGCAAACGATACAAACAGACACCATGAGATTTGACAATTCAGGCTCTTCAAGTTCCGATCCGCAAGAATCGCTTGAAGCGGCTTGAATTGCTGCATCAACAATAGCATGTCCGAGTTGGTCGCTGTTTTGCGATGAGCCAGCGCATCCACGGAGTCGACCCCGTCCACGGGTTGAATGAATACGGACGAACGCTCCTGTTCGGGTATAGAAGGCATCGCGCATACTTCCTGGTTGTTCACGTTGCCCATGGAGGACGTATGACTCGACAGATTCACGCGCTAACTCGACCGCTCTTGCCCCATCATTATACGAAAGGGAAACGGCCTGCGCCTTTGGCATATAGCTAGACAATTTCCCTGAGAACTTGAACGCTTTCCTTCAGCCGGTGATATTGTACGGACCGAACAGTTTATTGGGTACTTTGGCGTTAGTCTAACTGGCAGAGAGAGCTCAGCTCCCGTGGTCGACACTGAAAATAAAATGACGTCTTAATACGTCAATCATACTGTCGACAAACGAGGAAAGTCCCCCCACCGTCTGGACAGGTGACCGGACGCAAGCTCGGAGTTGGAGACAACTGGCGCTGGAACAGAAACGATACCACTCAACCGGACCAATGAGACGTGCGAACCACCCCGTAAGGGACGGAAGTTAACCCGTCGAGGGAGCGATTCTATCCGTCAACATCTGACGGTTTAAAACCGCATTAGATGGTTGAGAATGGATGGAACGGCGAATCCTCACCGGTGCAAGTCCATGCCAGAAAGGTAGTCTGGACAGGGCGTGGACGCTTAGCCGAATGCTGAGTCGAACAGAAGGGGGCTTACTCCTCTCAGCCATGTTATTTCTCACAGGTATAACAATATTGTGTCGATATAACACATCAGTCGACAGTATATCCCTCAAATAAAACTAAATATTTGTCATAGTGTTGTTATATCGCTTTGTAAGTCTCCCGATGATCAAAAAGCGATTGTCTAACTCAGATCAACTAAGCTGATACTGTCCATAACATATGTCATACAATGACAAAAACAGGAATGAAATATACACCGAGGATATGATCCAGACAAACAACACACTATTCTACCGTTGCCCAGTGATATCCAGACACTCAAATGTCTCCCGAGACAACATGTTCTACAAGGAGTGATTTGAGATGACAGACACACCGCATGATGACCAGCCCGCCACACACAATCACGACCACGACCACGACCACAGACCACGATCATGATCATGATCATGATGTCACCACTCCATCGGTCAGCATGGATGCGGTCGAACAAGCACTTCGGTCAGCATTTGATGGATCACCAAGCGAACGGCGTGTTGTTGCACGTCAAGCTCGAGATCTTGCTGACGCTGGTATTATCGAAACAGATCGTGGTGAGACGCTTACTGTCGCAACGGTTATTGATAATCTATCAGACGCTCCAGATGATCTAAGTATCGCCGAACGATGGAACTGGTGGCTCGGCGCACTTGAAACAGCATACGGTGGCTATCATGAGTTTCAGGTAACTACAACTCCAGATACGGAGTAACTCAACCCACAAACACTTTATCTACCGCTCAAATTTAACCACGCTATCTTCTCGTAATATATCGACTATTGATCCAGTGTGGATGCCATATCTTCGATATAATACATATATGCTGTTCTCGTCAACGATCTATCCAATGGAGTCTCAAATATCAAGAACTCAATTACTCACCAATAGCGCCTCAAAACGGATTTGTTACACCAAGCGATGACTCTGACGATGATTCAAGATACTCAACCCCCGATAACGAACTCCCTCTGATAACTATACAAATCGCTTCAAAATAGCAGGAACCACTAACATACAGTTGATTCAATTATGATATTATACTAAAGCCAAGGGCCGGATTTGAACCGGCGATGATCCGCTCTGCAGGCGGACGCGTTAGGCCAGGCTCTGCCACCTTGGCACATGCAGCCGTTTGCTGCTGTCGCGCTTAAGCCCATCGGAGTCCGTCGTGTCAT
>NZ_KE356561.1:2242385-2244916 GCF_000415985.1 Haloquadratum walsbyi J07HQW2 | reverse complement strand
TCATATTCGCGATGTATTTCTCAATGAAAACGCAGAGACTGGCGATTGAATCCTGAGTGAGCTCCCAAAGGAACACTGAGCATACTCTTAAGAGCTGCTGATGAAGTAGCGCGCGGGCGTGGGCGTGGTCGCAGTTGGAGTCTGAGTCATAGAGTCAAATCAAACGAAGTTGATATCAGCGTATGAGCAGACCTCTCCGAAGAGCCACTCAGCATGATCAAGCGCGTATTCGCGGTGATCCGGCTCAATCGCGCCGATAGCATCCTCAATGAGTACCGGACGATAATCGCGAAGACCAGCACTACCAGCGGTGTGAAGAACACAGACGTTCGCGAGTGTCCCACAGAATATGAGATCATCAATCCCGTGTGCACGGAGCCATCCGTCGAGTTCGGTATTATAAAACGCATCGTAGGTATGCTTGACAACAACATGGTCCTGTGAGCGAACCTCCAGTCCGTCGATAAGTGCGGTCCCGGGGTCACCCTCACGGACATGCTCACCCCAGCGTTCAAATTCATCATAATAGTGTGCATCATCGAATTGATCTGATGGATGCACATCGCGCGTGTATACAATATGCGCACCTGCATTCTGTGCATCAGCGACAAGATCACGGACGTCATCAACAACGGCCTCACTACCTGGAGCATACAAATTTCCAGAGGGATCACAAAAGCCTACTTGCATATCAATAACAACCACAGCGGTTGTGTCTGTCTCAAATGAGTATTCAGCCATACTATATATTATTGTGCGAGCACAAAGGTACTTTTGCGCGTAGACCTGGTGATAAAGTACGTATTATCATGTCGCGGCGAATCTCACGTGCCTCTATAGCAGTTAGTGTCCTCATTATCCTCGCCGGGTGCAGCGGGGGCGGGTCGCTGTTTATCCAAATCCAGGCGTTGGAGAGGACTCATCAGCTACCGAGTCAGCCACACAAGAGGGTATCGGGCAAGGAAATACGACTGATCCACCAGCAGCGGTTGCAACACCAGATGCAGACTTCAGCGATCCTGCCGGTGACCCACTCGGGTGGGAAGCGGGCTATTGGTACAATGAATCAATCGTAGTCGATCAATCGGATGGGCTTTCAGATCAGGAGATGAAAGCATATGTCGGACGGGCAATGGCTCGTGTCGAATATGTCCGACAGCTCGAGTTCAAATCATCAGTCCCTGTATCGGTTATCTCACGAGCAGAATATCGCTCACAAAGGGATGCAACTGGACAATCAGCGGAAAGTCAGGAGTTCCAAGAGTGGAATAATCAAGTGTGGGAAGCATTGTTTGCTGTTGGCGAATCTGAAAGCACACAACAAGCGATTGAACAGACACGGGGCTCAGCCGTGGCTGGATTTTACAGTCCCCGTGATGATGAGATTACAATCGTTACGGAAACACCAGAGACGCCGACAATTGATAATACAACGCTGATTCATGAACTCGTCCACGCAGTGCAGGATCAACATTATGATCTCACGAAGGACCGATACGCGGCAACAACCCAGGATGGACAATTAGCTGTCGATGGATTAATTGAAGGGGATGCAAGATACGTCGAATCAGCCTATGTTGATCGCTGTGGAAACAGTTGGGAGTGTGTTGAACTGCCAGATAATACCGGCGAAAATAGCGGGTCAAGCGGTGGTCCATCGAATCTAGGAATCTTTGTTACAATCTTCCAACCGTACTCAGATGGTGTTGGATATATCAATCATCTCCGCGAATCAGGCGGATGGGCTGCTGTCAACGATCGATTCGACTCACCGCCGGTCGCAAGTGAGCAAATCATTCACCGGACCGATGAGACACCACAACCAATTACCTACACTGACCGATCATCGGCTAAGTGGGATCGGTTTGAATCAGTCGGACAGGATGGCTCTGACACTGTTGGAGAAGCATCAATATTTGTGATGTTTTGGAATCAAGCACGAACGGTCGGTGCCGAAACAGTCAGACCACAAACACTGACGCAACCAACCAATCAGTATGATGCGTATAATTATATCGCCGACCCATCAACTGGATGGGAGAATGATCGACTGTTCCCCTATCAGACACAAAGTGGGATGTCAACTGAGTACGGATATGTATGGGTGACGACATGGGAAAGTAATGAGGACGCGACAGAGTTCCGAAACGCATACCGCTCGATCCTTACCGCTCGTGATGCAACCACACCCACACCCACACCCCAACAACCAGGATCTGAAACTATGAATACCGAATCAACAACATACGTTATCCCAGATGGGTCATATGCTGATGCATTCCGAGTCACACAGGATGGCACGCGGGTTATAATCGTGAATGGACCAGATGTCGACTCTCTCGATAAAATTCGATCACAACCAGACCGTTCAGCATCGTCATAAATATCTCAGAAAGGATCTGAACACAGAGATTCGAAGCCAAACTTCCCTCGGACAGTAAATCATCAAACACCGTTTTGTTCTCGTGCCGGTCGATCAGTGTCATTGGAGATGTTTATCAGTTGTTGAGGCTGTGATTTCTGTCTCCGAA
>NZ_KE356561.1:2239006-2242335 GCF_000415985.1 Haloquadratum walsbyi J07HQW2 | reverse complement strand
TTTCGCTTCATTTGTGCCTCTTCAGTCAGCATACTTTGCGTCCACTGAAGCCCATTGTCAGAAGACACCTCGACACTATTGACCTCTGGAAGTTCAGTCACTTCGCTACGTATTTCCTTGATAAAATACGAAACCATGGTGCACATAGGACTTGTTACCATGAGTTCAATATGCACGTGATCTTCTTTTATGTCAATTTCATCAAGCAGACCCATCTGGATGATACTGAGTTCGGTTCCGTTTGCGGCACTGCATGGGTCGATCACCTCTTCAAGTCTATCACGCACAGCTGTTTCAGATACCATCTAAATCACCGAGTTTGCTGATTGTGTCTTAGAGAATGGCTCAGCAAGTCCTACTTCAGCACGCTGGGCCTCAAGCCCATCGTCAAGTTGACTTCTCGCCTCATCAATATCCAGTCCAATGTGTTCAGCGTAGTTTTTGCCCAAAATCTTTCGTTTTTGTTCATCAGTAATTTGTTCAACAGGGGCAAACAATCCGCCATCATTGAGCACATTCTCCGGATATTGGAAGTCTCTGAATGCTTCCAGTTGTGCCTGTGGATGTGCAGCCATAGCTGCACTTGACCAGAACATCTTATCATAGAGGGCAGGACCACCTGTGCCAATAAACTCTGCGAGCATCTCGGCAAACTTTTGTTCAGATGAACAAAGAATGAGTGGGAGAACTTCCATATTCAGATAGATATTCTCATATCGTGTCAGAAGCCACGCAGTCTCCTCACAGAAGGCTGCCCCGCCGTGGACAATCGAAAAGTCAATCTCCGGGAATGAGGCGGCTGCCTCACCAACATCAGTTGGGTCATATGACTCGCCTGGCGTCGGACCGAATGGGATTGCTTTGTGTATATCGACATTGCTTATGCCGTGATCCAGTGCTCGCTCAAATACTGGATACGCGACTTCTGGGTCGTCCATCATCCAGCCTGTATGCTCCTCCTCCGTCCACGAAGAGGGATACATCTTGACACCTACTGGGTCTAACTGCTCAACCTGCTTATCTAGTTCCTCAATCGCATTTTCGCCGACTGGGTCGATGTCAGCGTACGTATTGTACCGCTGAGGCCACTCGTTTATTGCTTTAGCTGCCTTCGCTTCTGAGGTGAGTCCATCATGAAATGCGTACAGTGGGAGCGGCTGGAAAGTCGCCATATCTGTATCACTCTCCAAAAATAACATTTTTGTCACCTCCTCCGTTGTCCAGTCTCGATGCCACGAATCAGCGGTAATTTTGTTTCCTTCAGGCATTGACGCTGCGGCTGCGCCGTAAATCATATCTGAAATCTCCCGCCCATACCGCTCGTTACGGTAGTTACTTGGATCTGTATTATATGCGTGAACAATACTATCGTATACGAATGTTTCTTTTAGATCTATCATGATTAATCAACCATGACAACGAATATCATTCCTTAGACCTTATATATTTATCGGCGCCAGAATCATTTTTTCCATACATAATTCGACACAGCTCGATCGGGCTGCCTCAACACAAATTACTCAGGATGTTTGTGCAACTACTGTGGTGGCTACAATAGGCGGTACAGTAACAATAAATAATGATTAAACCACACTCCCCGCCTCTGCTTCCGCTCTGTCAATAGCCCAAGCTTACTATGTAGACATATCACTCCGCTCTGGTGTAATCTCGAGTGTGAGAAGTCGCCGATAGCTTTCAGACACAGTGTGATTGATAACTCCCGAGGATCGGCAACAGTATAAGACATATCCTGCCCGCAAACTTTATTGAGGAGTTCAACCTCAATAAGCCCGACGTAGCCAGCCAGTCCACCCACACCAGCGAGTATTGGGATTCCGACCATCACTGGAATGAGACTGACTCCAAGAGCGAGTCCAGTGACGAATGTTGTAAAGTATGCGATCCCGAGTAGGAACCTGGCAAGTAAATACGGTAAGTTTGCGTACGTTTGCTGACGCCAAGGGCGCGACTGGTGAGTGATACGCGCTGTGTGCTCATTCAGACTGCTGACATCTCTCATCGATTGAAGAATTGAACAGAGCCACCCTCGTGAAGATCATTCACCGAACGGTTGAGTGCCCAGGCGATACTGAATCAGATAAATATATTATTCAAATGATAGCTCAATGGCACCGTCAACGTCTCCTACTCGAAGACGAAAACAAGATCAAAGGCGACTGCGACTGACCGTCGAATCAATCCAACTCGGGCATATGACTCATCGTTTTGATCTTATGTTCATCTTCATTTTCGTTGTTGTGCGTCCCCGTCCTAACTGTTTGGACGAGTGAGCGACCCGGATACAGCTTGATCATTCTCTGATCTAGAATAGTATTTTAATTTCGCTTTGTATAGGTTTCCTTGATATTTGACAAACCAGACACAAGTGCTGCCAGATTTTCTGAAGAGCTTCTCTTCGTGCTGTTTGAACCAGTCGAGAGTTCGATTGATTGTCTCGTTTCGTTCTCTATATCCGTAGTATCCGTCACTGATTGGTGTCTGTAATAACATATCAGTTGCTGGTGAGGTATTTATTAATTCAAACGCATACTGCTCAATTATCATCTCCCCATCCGCTTCTGAGTTGTTCGCTGCCTTGACTTCTTACGCGGGCACACGTATCTAATCAGTAAGTCGGGGGGGTAGGACGGCGTCGAACGTCCGGGGAATACTACGGGATAGGTGCCGACCCACACCTCAAAATAAAAACGGTTCGAGCGGCACCTGTGCATGGTCTCGCGACCCACCGCGAAGGGTGGATACGGACGGAATGAGACCCGATAGGGTGTCGTCACCGTCTCGGGTGGGGGTCCGGCAGGCGGAGTATCTCAGTGGATTTGAGGCGGGGACGGACCGGTATAGCGGAGCGGTAGTCTAACGCTCACGTCGCGTCCAGGCGACCTGCTCGACGGTCTAATTGCGGTGTACGAGTCACTTGACCTATTTTGGCACCTCAACGGACAAACGCCGGGATTGGCTCGTCCTCCGACGGTGGCGGCACTCAACCTCACGACGTCGGACCTCGCATATCTCAATGTAGTCGTGTACGGTACCACACTCGACGATCTTGACCGAGACGCCCTCACAGACTTTTGCTACGGGGCAAGAGACCACGGCTACGTGTCACAAGTCGGTCTAGCGGAGCGGAGAGCGGTCCGACTCGTGTTCACGACCATGCCGCCGAGGGAGCCACGTTCGACGTACTCGACGGTACCGAGATGTGGAAGGTTGCCGATATATGTGCGGCGGGTCGTTTCGTTCATAATTGGAATCAGTATTCTTCTATGTGTGTCTATATTCTATGCGTAGTTGTGATTATGGTGATTGGC
>NZ_KE356561.1:2236930-2238956 GCF_000415985.1 Haloquadratum walsbyi J07HQW2 | reverse complement strand
GGATTGTTAGTGCTCGCGGGCTCAACATCTCGTTGCCTCGATGCGTACACCCCGAGTCTATCTACCTTCTCTTTTAGAAGGATCCTCTCTGGTACTTCTTTTTGAGGGAGGTTTCGAGCTTAGATGCATTCAGCTCTTACCCTGTGGTGCGTGGCTGCTCGGCGACTGCCCTGTCGGACAACCGATACACCAGTGGCACCCACTCGTAGTTCCTCTCGTACTATACGAGCGTTCCTCGCAAGTACCTTACACCCCCAATAGATAGCAGCCGACCTGTCTCACGACGGTCTAAACCCAGCTCACGACCTCCTTTAATAGGCGAACAACCTCACCCTTGCCTGCGTCTGCACAGGCAGGATGGAGGGAACCGACATCGAGGTAGCAAGCCACTCGGTCGATATGTGCTCTTGCGAGTGACGACTCTGTTATCCCTAAGGTAGCTTTTCTGTCATCAACGGGTCCCATCTCTGAACCTCGTTGGTTCGCTAGACCACGCTTTCGCGTCAGCGATCCTCGTTGGGAAGATCACTGTCAGGCCTCCGTGTGCTCTTGCGCTCGTCTGTGAGTTTCCGACTCACGTGAGGAGACCTTTGGGCGCGCTCGATATCTTTTCGAGCGCGTACCGCCCCAGTCAAACTGCCCGGCTACCGGTGTTTTCCTCCCGGAGTGAGAGTCACAGTCACTGACGGGTAGTATTTCACTGATTGCCTCGGTGATCCGCTGGCGCGGATACCTGTGTGATGGCTCCTACCTATGCTGCACATCAGCGACCATGTCTCAGCGACAGCCTGCAGTAAAGCTCTATAGGGTCTTCGCTTCCCCTTGGGGGTCTCCAGACTCCGCACTGGAACGTACAGTTCACCGGGTCCAGCGTTGGGACAGTGGCGCTCTCGTTGATCCATTCATGCAAGCCGCTACTGAAGCGGCAAGGTACTACGCTACCTTAAGAGGGTCATAGTTACCCCCGCCGTTAACAGGTCCTTCGTCCTCTTGTACGAGGTGTTCAGATACCTGCACTGGGCAGGATTCAGTGACCGTACGAGTCCTTGCGGATTTGCGGTCACCTATGTTGTTACTAGACAGTCGGAGCGCCCGAGTCACTGCGACCTGCTCGGTCAGGAGCAGGCATCCCTTCTTCCGAAGGTACGGGACTAACTTGCCGAATTCCCTAACGCCGGTTGATCCCGACGGGCCATGGCTTTCGCTGCCTGAGCACCTGTGTCGGATCTCGGTACGGACGTCGTGTGTTGTTTCACGGGCTCTTGGTACCAGTGACTTGCGCGGTCTCATGATTCTCTCGCTTCGTGCCGTTACGGCATCCACGAGATTCCATGATTCGACGGGGCGATGGCCCCGCTCACTGTTTCCGAAAGCGTTCGAGAGTACACGATGGCACTGGAATATTAACCAGTTTCCCTGTTTGTCTGAGTCGAATTACGGTCAGACTTAGGACCGGCTAACCCTCGGCTGATTAGCAGTGCCGAGGAACCCTTGCTCGTTAGGCCGTCGGGGGTCACACCCGACTATTGCTGCTACTGTGACCAGGATTATCGTTACTGAGCGGTCCATACGAGCTTTCGCCCGTACTTCCGTCCGGTCAGTACGCCAAGCCTACGAAGTTACTCGTTGAATAGTATTGCAGGGTCTCGGTGGTGGATTTGAGCCCCGATCATTTTGGGCGCCTCGAACCTCGGCCGGTAAGCTGTTACGCTTTTCTTAGAGGGTAGCTGCTTCTAAGCTCACCTCCCGGCTGTTTAGGGCTCGAGACAACCTTCAGTTGCACTTAATCCACACTTGGGGACCTTAACCTTGCTCTGGGTTGTCTCCCTCACGGATCACAGGCTTACCCCGCAATCCGGATTCCCAGCGTCTGCGGCGTCTGCAAGTTTGGAGTTTGACAGCATAGCCGACTCCTCTCGGAGGCGGACTATCCAATCGGTAGCTCTACCTCGCAGACTACCTCGGCTGAGGGCATACTTCGATATGTGTCGGCTGGAACCAGCTGTTGCCGAGTTCGATGGGCCTT
>NZ_KE356561.1:2233910-2236880 GCF_000415985.1 Haloquadratum walsbyi J07HQW2 | reverse complement strand
GTGTTCTAACTACCCGAGACGTCGCGCCACTTATCGCTGCTAAGGTCACTCCGTGCTTGGGTCGCTGTCTAGTTCGCACAACCCTTTGTGGAGCCGCGTGACGTACCCATGCTCGGTCAGTCGCTGGAGTCGGTTCCGAACGTGTGCGCGAGAGTATTCCTGTTCTGCGGCGATATAGGCTGGCGTACACCGACCCTCCCGGAGCATTTTGAAGATAGCACGGTCTGTTGGGCTGAGGTCAATTTCGGTCATAGTAATAGTATATTATGTTCCGATATGACTCTTATGTTTGTGTGCATACGTTCGAAATGGTTATATACTGACTGCTGCCTAAAGTGTAGTAGGAAGCCCCGGAATTGTCACAGAAAAAGTGGCCTCGTGCTGTAACACGAGACCGGTGCTTCCGATTGGAGACCAGAAGCAATGACAATTGACGCCAAGCCGGTAAAAAAGAGTATCGTCAGCGACCTCGAATTCGATGTTCGGACATCCAAACGGGTCGCGTGGTCGCGATGGGAGTTCACTGTTGTCGCTCCTTTTGAGATAGAAGTCTGTAACGCCAGCTATGGATTTGAGAAAAATGAACACACGTACCGAGTGATGGTCGATGAACAGGGAATTCCTGTCTCATGTACCTGCAAGGGGTTTACACATTATCACAGTCCGAATGGTCGGGTCTGCAAACATATGCTAGCAGTAGCTGTTATTGGAGGCCCAACTTTGCTCAATGCAGCTGTCGCCTTCTCGCCGCACTCAGAGCCATCCGGAGAGACCGAGACCGAAACTATGTATGAGCGGTTAAAACCCGATGGGGGGGCTCCTGAGGCGACTGTGGAGACTGAGACCGAGGCAGAAACGTGTCCAAACGATGACCCACATTGTGATGGGCCGGATGCTGAGGAACTCTGTTGTTTCGAGTGTTATCTGTCTCGATAGGATAGTAGCGGGTTTATTTTACGACAGATTTTTGATAGGTAGCTGTGTACTGGAAGTATGTCTGATTCAGATGATGACGAAGTTATTGGGTCAATAGCAGGAAATTCAACGGCGACATACGACCAAATTCGGGTTGAAATGGAGTCGGGAGAGTTTGTTGTGACTGGATTTTATCTTGAGACAGAGACAGTTTACAGAGCAGAGATGCTGTCTATTGGTGGCGTCGAGGTTCAGGGATTAACTGGTAAGCTGGAATTGAATAATGCTGATAACAAGTATCTCTGGCTGATTACAGAAGAGTCGGGTAGTATTCAGATACGTAATGAGAAACCAGAATGACTTGATTATATGCCAATTAAGAGTCCAGAGATGGCTTACTCAATTCATCAAGTTCCTCATATCCATATCCTGACATCCAATAGACGAATTTACCATCGACAGTTTTCCTTTCAACTAATTTTCTCTTCCATAGGTCTTTTATTTGGGCGGTAATTGAACCCGTTTTGTCGGGCGATTCTTCGACAATATCCATTACCGGTATCTTATCTTCTTCGCCGCTTGACAGCTGGTTAAGCAAATAAAGTGTCCGGTGATGAACAGTATCTTGTTCTATACCACCAAGACTACGTCTATCAGATTTACTTTTGTGATTTTGGTCATCCTTCTGATTACTCTCTGCATCGGTATCGCTTAGATTTTCTAGGGATTTGAATTCCTTCGCGTATACCCAAGTCGCTACAAGTTCCCCCTCACTAGTTAATTGCTTTTCATGAATTGGAAGTGGCCCCCCATCGTCCGACTGTGACACAGTGGTTGAATCTGGAAAGAATATACTCTCGGTCTTCGGGTTGGTGTGCTCAAAGTGACCTTTTTGTTTCCAAGTTGGGTTGTCTATCAGGGGAGGATGCTCAAGTTCATAAAGGGTACTCCCTCCACTCCAGGTTCCCAATGCGTATGTTCCCTTTTTAATATTTTTTCGTGGTGGTATCGGCGGGTTGTCAGAATCTCCACTCATTCGAGATAAATTCTCATTATGTGTATAGCTGGACTGCTGAGGTGTACTACCTGGTTGGTTCGGAAGATGATTATTCTCGCTCATTTATGGATAATAATTAACTGAAAAATATCTCTGGTAATGCCGTAATTTGAGAGGGAATCAATAAAGATTTAACGGTAATAATTTCCGCATAAAACGAATATGAGCTAATCTCATCATACGTTAGTCCTAATTGCTTTCCGCCTATCTGACCTGCTCGTCATAGCTACTATCACCGCAGTCATTTATTATGAAGGGTTGCGTTTGGTTGGACTATTGGTGGGTTTACAGAGACATTGAAAGTTCTCGTAACTCAATTGATGTAGGAAAATACAAATAAGTAGCCAATCAAAATATATACCCCAGAAAACACATAATAGGCAACTGTCCCAAACAATGCCCACACCTGTCGGCTATCATTCTCAAATGTGTCTAAAACATCCCTGAGATTGCTTGCATCTTTGTTAAGATTTGGTAGTATATATTTGTCTAACCAACGAAGATATATAGCCGCTAGGACTGCCCCAGTAACCGAAAAGACAAATTGGACTTGGTCAAAGACGGTCTCGTCTACTGGTATTGAGAGAATTAATAGTAGTGTGAACAACATCAAAGACCCTTCCAAAACCCATTTTAGTGCGGCACCCCCGCCAAGGTACGGTGATGCAATAAATAACAAAAATCCACCGAGTAGGAATAAACCAACTAACCATCGTATTGAGCCATCTGATACTGAGGCTGGGAAATTATCAAACGCAAATATGAAATAATTAATAAATAGCGATGAAGATAGAATTCCTAAAAAGAGGGAAGTAATATATCCATATTTGTAATTAAGTATGGGCCCGGAGCCTTCAAAAAAAGTATATCCAAAACGCTTCTTCCTGTCGTGGAAGTATTTACAATAGTAGGAGTGAGTGGCTGAAATGAGAAAGAAACCTACCCCCACATACAACGATATAATAACTCTCTCAAGCATCGTACGTTCTAAGTCTGTT
>NZ_KE356561.1:2232784-2233860 GCF_000415985.1 Haloquadratum walsbyi J07HQW2 | reverse complement strand
CACGAAATACACGATTCATTTGTGCGTTGTACACGTCGACGATAGAATCGTACTCGTTGCGCCATGTTATTTCCTTCTTGACGTGATCGCCGCAGCCGGTGTACAGCGCTCGATAATCGCCATTGTACAACCAGAGATCATCAACGAACTGGCTCGCGCGCTCCTCCATCGGTTCCTCCAGTCCATGTGAAGAAGCCAGCACTGGACCGTCTGTGACATACTCATTGGTCTTCCAGTCGCCATTTACTGCAGCTCGCACGACGTCTGGTGTGTCCGTCAACGACACTGGTTCATCGTGGGTCACTCCTGTCCTCTGTCCGGGGAACTTCACGAGCAACGGGACGTGCAGCTGAAGTTCGTGTATGCCCGCTCCGTGACCGGTTATGATTGCGTCGGGACGGATCTCCGACGGTTCACCGAACCCTTCGCCATGGTCAGCAGTCACAATCAACAGCGTGTCGTTCCACTCGTTACGGGCCTTGAGCGTGTCGGCGAGGCGACCGATTTCATGATCAATCTGAGCAATGGCACCATCATATAAAGATTCAAACCCACACATTTGCCAGACCGGACTCTTGCCGCTATTAAATGACCAGACTTGATCATCGGACTCATTCTGCAGTTTACGAGCGGTCCCGTCGTCCCATTCGTCAAACTGTGCTTTAGGCTCGTACGGCAGGTGAGCGTCCATATAGTTGATACAGGCAGCCCACCCATCGGTTCGTTCGTCGATCCAGTCGACGAGCAGGTCAGTATACACCCTGCAGGCGTCCCCGTGGTGTGGTTATCGGGCAGTAACTGTGGGTAGTCCCATGCCGCCTTGATGTACAAGCCATTCAGGACGGACTTGACAGGATGATCATCGGAGAGACACCGCTTGAGGTACTTCACATACTGACCCTGCCCTTCCGAGAGCGCGAAGTTGCCCGGATCGAGCCCTTTCTGAAACAGAATGTTCTGTTGACCGTGAACGTCGTCGAATGAGTCCTCTAGCCCAACGCCCATGTCCGTGATCCACATGTTCTCCGAAAATACGCCGGTTCGGTGAGGAATCTCGTCCCAGAACGTCTGACCAG
>NZ_KE356561.1:2231552-2232734 GCF_000415985.1 Haloquadratum walsbyi J07HQW2 | reverse complement strand
CTGTATGATTTCTTTTGTGTGGTGGGAACATATATCTTAAAATTATTTATCTTGTCCAGATGAAGTTAATACAGAATAGATCGCACTATTAACATAGATAATGATCCCTACCACAGACGACCCGATTGGTGATACACCAGCCCTCATTGTAGTTGATCCACAACAAACAACACCAGAGAGTGAGGAAGCAATGAGCTCTGGTGCCGGATCTATTTCCGGAGGTAGAGACGCCGTCATGGAAAATATCAATACTGTAGTTAAATGTGCTAGAGATGCTGATATACCGGTTATTTGGGGTAAGGAAATACATCGATCTGACTTTGCAGACTACGGAGCTGAGATAGAGTCTTGTGAACCAGCACATGGGATTGTTGATAGTTGCGCAGAACAATTTGATCCGATTCTCTCAATTGATGAAGATGCCATGGAACCTGCGGAGTACATAATCGAAAAACGCCGATATAATTTCTTTCACCGAACAGAAATTGAGCATCTGCTGCGAACGTACGATATTGACACTGTAATCTTAGTTGGATTTATGACAAACATATGTGTCCATTATACTGCTCATGGAGCTCATGAACATGACTACGCATTTCGAGTCGCAAAGGAAGCAACCGCTGCTCCAAGTCAAGATCTCCATGAGATGGGACTGAAATGCATGCGCTATCTTCAGCCACGAGGTGTCCGGAATATAGATGCTATAACAAATCGACTTGTTGAATACGACGGGAATGAGATAGTCAAGAAGGTCAAGAGGACCGGACAAGTTACCACAAAGACCGGTCCCGTATCTGCTAACAATAACTGATTGACACGGAGATATTATAATCGGGAACCAACCAGTAAAGAGTCTATTTTATACTAATGACAGCTCTCAGATATATAACATGGTTTTCAATCATATTGATGGATATAGATTACGTCACTCCCATGTTGCTGACATGCCCGTAACTGTTTCATCTACCTCATATACATTCAGATGCAATCAGTTGATTGGACACCTATTGAGCATTTTCGCAGGATGCTGTCAAAATATACAGACGTCAGCAGTTGAATTTGAACAAAAGAATACCCCCTGTTTCCGAGTAGCAACGAGAAGCTCTAGCAAATGACCCCCTAAGTATGGGTTATCCTCACGGATTTGTCCCATACTGTTATTGATACTATAACGAGGTGGCG
>NZ_KE356561.1:2230288-2231502 GCF_000415985.1 Haloquadratum walsbyi J07HQW2 | reverse complement strand
GGCGTTGGTCTGTGGCATTTCACAGATCAGATGAATACATCGTATATACCAGACCGAGATTTACGTCAAAAGAATAGTCCGAACACCGGCAGCAAACAAGTTTACGCGAGAATGGGCGTTGAGCCATATCGAGGAGGCGGGCAATGACAGACCCGAACCCAACGCCAACGCCCGCAAATATCGATACGTGGGTGAATGCGGACTTTCAGAGGACGAACTCTCAGACCTGGGCTCCAGCGCAGATGGATTATGAGAGCTGGATGTGTCGAACCGATTCGAAAGCTCCGTATGCTCCGTGGACTGACCCAAACGCTCCCGTCGAATGTAATCACTCAGATCATACCGAGGAGAGTCTTTGCTCTGAATGTCACCATTCAGCACAGTATAAATGGGGATCGGACGGGTCACGGGAGTATGTCCATACCGATCACGAAACCGCTCGCGAGTGGTCCGACAAAGACCCTAACCTCGCTCCCGATCTGGCATTTATTCAAACAGAGAGTGACCCCTTCCTATTCGTGGACGGTGACGATGTTCGATGCCCCGAGACCGGCAAGGTGCATCCAGAGTTTATTGCGATACTCGAAAAACTCGGTATCTCATACGCTGATATATCGCTCTCGGAGAGTGGGTGTCATGTTGTATATCTCGGTGAGATTCCACTTGAAGGCGTGACACAAGCACAATTTGCGATTGATGATGAACCACTCGGAGCGAATGATGATATTCCAGAGGTCGAAATATACCCAAATAAGCATGTCTGTATTGCGACTGGCGAGCATGTCAGAGGGTCCGGGACCGAGGTAACCCAAGTCAATACGGATGCACTCGGGGAGATATTAGAAGAACATGGATTCTCCGAGCGTGACCCGATCAGTGCGGGGAGTGACATTGATATGTCGAATCACTCACCCAACGCAACGACAAGTAACGAAACAACGGGCGAAATTAAAGACCTATTCGCAGCCTTAGACCGAATCGATGCACGGAGAGTCGCGAGTGATACCATCGTGCATAATTGGAATGAGAGCGCGAACACATCAGGCGAGAACAAAGCCTTCAGTCCAACTTGGGGGATCAACGCCAACGGGACCGCGAACATCGTTAATCATGAGATATGGCAAGACACGGGAGGCACGGGCTACGGGGGACCGGATGTGATGGCTGCCATTGATTGCCGAGACCTCCCGAGTTATGATGAACGTACACAACCC
>NZ_KE356561.1:2228910-2230238 GCF_000415985.1 Haloquadratum walsbyi J07HQW2 | reverse complement strand
GTTCGTTGGCAATCTCGTATGTTGAGTTTCTTTGCTCACAGTACTGTTCCCGAAGCCACTCTTCTCTTTTTAATGGCTCAAGATTTCCGTCAGTTTGTGCCTCTGCGGGTGACCGAATCTCAATTCCGTGAACTTCCATCCATCTTGTAACAGGTCCCCTGCTTAGATTAAGTTCATCAGCAATCTCGTATATTGTCTTCCTTTTTTGACAGTACTGTTCTCGGAGCCACTCTTCTTCTTTCAATGACTCAAGATTTCCGTCAGTCTGGCTGCCCGCCGATCGACGTTCAATTCCGTGCTTTCGCATCCACTTTGTGACAGTTGCCTGACTTAATTCAGCTTCGTCGGCAATCTCGTGTGTCGTCTTTTCCCGCTCATGATATTGCTCTCGGAGCCATTCTTCATTGTTCAATTTCTCAAGATCTCCGTCAGTATGTGATTCTGATAATGACCGTCTCCCTATTCCGTGTTCCTGCATTCCTCTTACGATACTCTTGGTACTCAGATTAACTTCGTCAGCAATCTCGGCTAATGTCTTCTCTCGGTCACAGTACTGTTCTCGGAGCCACTCTTCACTGTTTAATTTCGCAAGATCTCCATCAGTACGTGACTTTGCGTTTGACCGACGCTCAATGCCATGTCTCTCCATCCAATTTCTGACAGTTGCACTGACCACTCCAACTTCGTCGGCAATCTCGTATGTTGTCTTCCTTTTTTGACAGTACTGTTCTCGGAGCCATTCTTCATTTTTCAACGGCTCAAGATTTCCATCAGTTCGTGATTCTGCGGCTGACCGAATCTCAATGCCATGCTTTTCCATCCAGTTTCTCACGGTTCCCTGAACCAAATTGAGTTCGTCAGCAATATCATATGCCGACTTCTCTCGGTTACAGTACTGTTCTCGGAGCCACGCTTCATCTTTCAGCTTCTCACGATCTCCATCAGTTCGTGATTCTGCGGCTGACCGGATCTCAATCCCATGTTCCTGTATCGAAGTTGAGACAGTTTTGTGAGCCAGATTAAGTTCATCAGCAATCTCGGTTAATGTCTTTTCTCGTTCGCAGTACTGTTCTCGGAGCCATTCTTCATTATTCAATTTCTCAAGATCACCGTCGGTTCGTGATTCTGCGGATGATCGGCTCTTTATTTCATGCTCCTGCATCCAGTTCGATATTGTAGACTTAGAGACACCAGTTAATTCGGCAATCTCTTTCTGAGTGAGTTCGCTTTCGCAGTACTGTTTACGAAGCCACCCCTCTTTCTTGTATAATTTCTCATCTGATGAATGAGTCTCCGACTCCTGATTATCTCCGTCGCATATCGAAAAA
>NZ_KE356561.1:2226884-2228860 GCF_000415985.1 Haloquadratum walsbyi J07HQW2 | reverse complement strand
ACTTCTCGGTGAACACGGTGACATACCAGACGGAAGACGTCTTCTTGAAGCAGATGTCGCGATGTTGTCCATCGACAGTGTCACTCCTAGTTCCGACACCGAATACGTCTACGATCTGTCAACCGAAACCGAGAATTTCCTCGGGAATCATCTGTTCTGCCATAACTCGGCGACACCGGTCAGAGAGGATGATAAAGAGTCAGAGATATTCACGCTGATTGGACCGCCAATCGGGACTGACTGGGCCGAACTGTTTGACGCTGGGTTCGTCGCCGAACCGGAGGTCGAAATTCGGTATGTGCCGTGGCGCGACGAAATGGCCCGAAACGAGTACGCGAGTGCAGACGGCCGCGAGCGGTATCAGTTGGCCGCAACAAACCCCGCGAAAATCGCCGAAATTCGGTATCTATGTGAGACCCACCCCAATTCGAAGACACTGATATTCGTTGACTATCTCGAGCAGGGAAAAGAAATCGCTGAGGCGTTAGATACTCCCTTTATTAGTGGTGAAACACGCCACTACGATCGCCAACAGCAGTTCGAGGCATTCCGGAACGGCGAGCTACAGACACTGGTTGTCTCACGGATTGCCGATGAGGGGATCGATCTCCCTAATGCCGAGTTGGCGATTGTCGCCTCAGGGTTGGGTGGCTCGCGTCGGCAGGGTACCCAACGGGCTGGGCGGACGATGCGACCGGTCGGCAGCGCAATTATGTACGTGTTGGCAACTCGCGGAACGCGAGAGGAGGATTTCGCCCAACAGCAGATGCGACACCTTGCAGGCAAGGGAGTCCGGATTCAGGAAACGAACGTGAGCGAATAGCAATCTTATCGGGGAGACCAGCGCGATCTCCATTGTGTTCATCACGCGGTCAACCGTTTCAATATCTGGATCGTACCACACATGCAAAACGCGGAAACTATTCTTTATCAGGTCACCGAGACTCGTTGCGAGGACAATATCAGTTTTCTGACGCGTTATTGAATCGCCTATGGCTCGCCAAGAGATGTAGAATCCAGTGACTGTCGAGGAGTCCCAGGCAAATTCAAGCTTGATTCCGAGTTTAGCGCCCCACCGTCGACAGTGTGTAGCGGTGTGTTGAGGATAGGCCGATTTGACGTCCTTATTAACTAACCGCGAGACGGCGGTATTCAACACGGCGACATTCGCGCGGCGTACACGGAACTTCCGTCAGAGACGTCTTGCAACGGCAGCAGGGTCGTATATAGCGAGTTCGACACATGATTTTCAATGACCTCCGACGCCTAGTCACTGACCGCAGCGGTCTCACCACATTGTGGTGCTGAAACACTTCGGGGAGGATTCCAGACAGATGTCGAGTCGATCAGTCGGGACCGGTGTGTCGTCAACCAAGGAAACAGGATCGACCAGGTAATAACACACCGTACGTATCCGGTTTCTTAGCTCGGAGTGGTCCAGCGTGGCGGCGACAGACTGCTCGCCGACTCGGCTTCGGTAGGTGTGGTTTCGACTGCATTGAGGTCGTATATTGTCGAGATGGGCGTCGACTCGCCGTCGTAGTCATTGATGAGACCCGAAAACCGTTGCCGTAGGGTCCGTCTGAAATACACAGCACCCGGTTGTCCGACGCGACCAGCGAAGCAATTGCGGTAGCTCTGTCCCCACCAGGGACGATAACGTCGTGATCGGCGTCATAGACCGACTGGAACTGCTCGTATTGGTTATAGAACTTGTCGTCGACGTTGAGATTCGGCTGCTGGTAGACCACTGTCTCCGGTGCTTTGGGTGAGACCGCAGTTGCTCTCGGCGTGAGTAACATACAGTACATGCGTGGTCGACTCATCAGCAGGGTGTAGTCTGGTGGCTCACCACGAGTCTCCGGCGTCATACAAGCTGAGAGACCGTCATATGTCTAAGTGAACGCCCGGGCAAACTGGCTCTCGTGAATGATATGGAATCACAGGTCTCTGCGCAGTGGTACTGTTTTGCCGAC
>NZ_KE356561.1:2222978-2226834 GCF_000415985.1 Haloquadratum walsbyi J07HQW2 | reverse complement strand
GACAGATTCAGACTCAGTTTCGAGTGAGAGTGATCGACTTCAAGTTGATGCATTTGGACAGTCATTCGATAATCCCGTCGGTGTTGCTGCTGGGTTTGATAAAAACGCTGAACTACCGATCATCCTTGGGGCGCTTGGATTCGGACACGTGGAGGTAGGTGGGGTCACCGCCGTCTCACAACCAGGAAATGTGCGTCCCCGAATGTTTCGATTGGTAGATGATGAGGCATTGATTAACCGGATGGGACTAAACAATGATGGTGCAGACGTCATTGGTGAGCGATTATCCAATCGTCGACATAATATTGATCATTGTGGTCCCATTGGTGTCAATATTGCACTCTCAGAGTCAACGCCGATTCATGAGGCACCATCGGATTATCAATACACATATAAACAGATTGCAGCAGAAGCCGATTATGTTGCGGTCAATGTTTCATGTCCAAACAGTGAGGGTATGCAGGAGCTACAACAGCGCGATTCGCTTAGCAGGATTATGGATGCACTCACTACTGCTGGCGCAGAAACGTTGTTAGTAAAGCTTGCGCCGGAACTTTCAGATGGCGCGATTGAGGACGTTATCGATCTTGTTGAGATATTCGATCTTGATGGTGTGATCACAACCAACACGACCACCGAGCGTCCTGAGAGTCTTGACTCTACTGAGCAGATAGAGCGTGGAGGACTTTCGGGCGCACCAATTGAGGATCAAGCAACGAAATTGGTTCAGTTCGTTGCGAAGCGCACAGACGTGCCTATCATTGGTGTTGGCGGGGTAAGTAACGCAGCAGGCGCATACGCAAAGATTCGAGCGGGGGCATCTCTCGTGCAACTGTATACTGGATTGGTGTATCAGGGACCAACACTCGCTCGTGATATTAATACGGGATTACTCGAATTACTCGAGGCTGATGGATTCGACTCAGTCGAGTCGGCAATTGGTGCGGATTTATGAACCTGAGTAATCAATCTGGTATGAGACGAATGAAAAGCGAGCAATCGCAGTGGGGGATTTCGAATAGAAATAATCGGTTGCAGTTCAATTATGCTGGACGATGACAATCACATCCTCGGTGTCAAGATCGAGCATTTCGCCATCACCAGTATACTGCCGGCGTTTTTCGATATCGAACATCTCGGGATCAAGCGTCATCCCGGCCGCATGAAGATGACCGTCAACGACATGATACTCTCCCGACTCAATCGCTGTTTCGATATCTGAGACAGCATTGCCAAAGGCGGGACCAACAAGGGAATACTCAAGATCAACACCGGTGACGACAGATTCAATTGATGGACGCTCGGTGAGTGATTTAAGCGTTTCAATGTGCATAACATCTGCAATATCAGACTCAAATCCATCAATATCTCCCCAAACAAGCACCCGATCAAGTGTTGCATTCATTGAAAGTTGTGCGTTGCTTTTGTACTTTCGAAGCGCACCAACGACCGACATGGCTGCTTCGCCGGCGGCAACATCAGCATCGATGCCCAGTGGTTTCGGCCACGATTGACGGTGAATACTTGTAGTTGAGACGTCGTCTGTTTCAGAAACGGAGTGTGAGGCATACATATCGTGCCACAGTTCTTCGCTTGCGTGTGCAAGGATTGGGGCGAAAAGTTTGAGAAAGCGGCGATGTGCAACAGTCAACGTGTATGCAGCGGCGGGGTCACCAGTGTCTCCTTCCCGTATTCGCTGTTTTGCAATTTCAAGATAATCATCACAAAACGTATGCCAAAAGACGCTTCGAAGTCCATCTCGTGCTTTTGAGAACTCACGTGATTCGAACTTTTCAGTGAGTCGGTCGATTTCGCTGTCAATTCGAGCGAGGAGCCACCGGTCGATTGCCTCAAGATCGCCATAAGACATTGTTTCAGGGTCGGGTGCATCAGCAGTGAGGTCTTCAACGAGTTTTGATGCATTCCATAGTTTTCGAAGCAATTTCTCGCCGGCACGAATGCCTTTTTCAGAATATGGAAGATCATCACCTACTGCGGATCCGGCTGCCCAGTATCGCGCGGCATCGACTGGATATTCCGTAATCACCTCATCAGGAGCAATCACATTTCCTTTTGATTTCGACATTTTCTCACGATTTTCATCAAGAACCATTCCATTGATCATCACGCTGTCGAATGGAACGTCTCCAGTGTGCTCATAACACTTCACGACAGTGTGAAAGAGCCAAAAGGAAATGATGTCATGTCCCTGAGGGCGAATATTAAATGGGTACAGTGTTGAGTCCTCAAACTCGATAGTTTCGGTGTCATTATTCCAGTCCCATCCGGCGTTAATAAGTGGTGTGAGTGATGAGGTTGCCCACGTATCAAACACATCATTTTCAGGAGTGAAACTGTCGTGATTGCATGCAGGACATGATTCTACAGGAGGGTCATCACTGAGTGGGTCAACAGGTAATGATTCTTTTTCAGCAATGACAACATGCTCGCATGCATCGCAGTACCAAACAGGGAATGGAATCCCTGACGAGCGCTGTCGGGAGATAGCCCAATCCCATTGAAGTCCCTCAATCCAGTTTTTATACCGTGTGAACATTTTTTCGGGGTACCATTCCATTTCCCGACCTGCAGCGAGATACTCGTCTGTTTTATCGAGTAATTTGACGTACCATTGGTCTTTGACCAGGAATTCGATGTTCGTCCCGCAACGTTCATGAACATTCACTGTATGCGTGATTTCTCGCCGATCAAGAAGCGCACCGCTATCTGCAAGATCGGAAACAATCGACTCACGAGCTTCAGTCGAATCAAGACCGCTATATGAGCCCGCAACATCCGTCATTGTTCCTGATTCATCAATAGCGATGCGAAGATCAAGACCATGTGCCTGATACCACTCAATATCGGTTTGATCCCCAAAGGTGCAGCACATCACAATTCCTGATCCGGTCTCCATATCAACACGTTCGTCTGCAATTATTGGGACTGTCTGATCGAACAGAGGCACGCGGGCATCAGCACCAACGAGGTCTTGATTATCATCGTCGTCAGGATGAACGAAGATTGCAACACAAGCAGGGAGTAGCTCAGGACGCGTTGTTGATATTGTGAACGTATCTATAGGACGTTCAGAGGAAGACTCGCTTTCGTCGAGAAGTTCAAATGCAATGTCATGAAAATGACTTGGCTGTTCGTCATCTTCGGTTTCGACCTGTGAGATTGCTGTTTCACATTCGGGACACCAAATAGTTGGAGCGCGTTTACGATACTCGCGACCCTGTTCATACAGGTCAATGAAGGATAGTTGTGATGTTCGTTTAACATCCGGTGAGATTGTTTGATATGTTTGATTCCAGTCGATAGAGATACCCAACTGTTGCATTTTTTCGGTGAACTCAGATTCATACTGCTGGCACACCTCTCGGGTCATCTGCTGGAACTCACGGCGTTCATACTCTTGATGGCGGACGTTGAGTTCATCCTCGGCAAGTCGTTCAGAGGCAATCCCATTATCATCATATCCGAACGGGAAGAATACGTCTGAACCACGCATTCGTCTAAACCGCGCGACAAAGTCCTGCAGCGTAAATCCATAGACATGTCCCCAGTGAAGATTACCTGATACTGTCGGTGGTGGAGAGTCGATTGAAAATGCGGTGTCAGGGTCGGTTTCGGCATCCATATCTGATCCATCAGGCGTGTGTTCGCCGGATACCTCAGGCCTAGACGCCAAATGTGGGTCAAAGCTAGATTCAGAGGCACTAATGATGGGGGATCCATACGTATAGGTCTCTTCGTCGACCCAGCGATCTTGCCACTTTGTCTCGACAGCGTCGGGGTCGTATTCTCCGCTCGGCATTAGCTAACAATAATACCGGCGGGAGGCGTGTTAAGT
>NZ_KE356561.1:2181178-2222928 GCF_000415985.1 Haloquadratum walsbyi J07HQW2 | reverse complement strand
TTGGACTAGGTCGTGTCACTCGCGGTTACTAACGATATCGCGGTGCTTTCTGTTCTGCCCTACTAAGATGTTTCAATTCGGGGCGTCCCTATTGCGAGATGCAATTGCAGTGGGGATTCCCATTCGGAGATCTGAGTTCTTGGCCTCCGTGCGGCTCCCTCAGGCTTATCGCAGCTTGGCACGTCCGTCATCGGCTCTCGAGCCGAGCCATTCACCAGCCAGTACAGTAGCCAGTATAGTATAGTATAATATAGTATAGTATCGTCTTATGTCGTCTCAGAGTTGAGACGGGACCAGACGATGTGATCTAAGATGATCTAAGGTGATCTGATATAACATAGTGTCATATCAGATCATGATCAGATCAAATCAGCGTCAGTGTCAATTCATGATAGTCGTGATTATGATCGTCAGTGTCAGCGTCGTGTCGCGTTGCGCCGTTCGATCGTATCGTGGTTTAGCTTGTATCGGATCGTCAGTCAGACTCACGGTGAGTGTGGTGACAGGATACAATACAATACAATACAGCCACGATCACGGGCACGCGACGCGGACACGGACACGGACAGATCAATCGTGACAGTCGATGAATTGTGTCTGTAATTGTTGTCGTTGTCGTTGTTTGTGACATTGTGTTGTGTTGTCAAGAGACGTCCACGTTGGAGCCCGTGTGAACGGGTTCAGTGGGCGTCTGGATTACACGCGTACATACGGTTGTCATGGAACGGTCAGTGGTGACTGACGCGTTCATCGAACCCTTCCCAATCACGCTTTCACGGAATGGTGCATCAGTTCGGATTGTCGATCCGATTCGAGTGTGAACAAGATATCTCGAGTGATTAGACGCGAAACGCGAGATATGGGATGTTCAGATTCGGATCGTCGGAGTGGACCCACTGGGATTCGAACCCAGGGCATCCTCCTTGCAAAGGAGGCACTCTACCGCTGAGCTATGGGCCCGGTTAGCTTTGGTGGTTCTTGGGTGCCTGTCTGGCGTCTGTGTGGATGTAGATGTGGATAATCGCTCTCATTCTCCACTTTCACTCGCACTCGGACCGTGCATTGTATGCACACTGTGATGCTGTGTACTGTCGTCTTACATCGCATCGTATACAGTGTGTGATGAACATGAACGTGAACGGTCTATGTCGTGTGTTTCATGTTATGTAGGTGTGAGAGTATCAGTACCAATACCAATGTCAGCACCAATAATCGATGGTGCTGGTAGTATCGTATCGTATGATAGTGTGAGTCTCACGGAAAACGTCTACGTCTACGTCTAGCGTCTGCGTCTGCGTGCGTGGGCTAGATACGTCGATCTAGTCCCGGTCAGTAGGAGGTGATCCAGCCGCAGATTCCCCTACGGCTACCTTGTTACGACTTAAGCCCCCTTGCGAAGCCCAGATTTGAGTATCTATGATACCCTCATCCGGACCTCACTCGGGTGCTTTGACGGGCGGTGTGTGCAAGGAGCAGGGACGTATTCGTCGCCTTCTGCTGAAAGGCGGCTACTACCGAATCCAGCTTCGTGAGGGCGAGTTTCAGCCCTCAGTCCGAACTACGATCAAGTTTCGGAGATTAGCGTTCTCTGTCGAGATAGCAACCCATTGTCTTGACCATTGTAGCCCGCGTGTTGCCCAGCTCATTCGGGGCATACTGACCTACCGTTGCCCGTTCCTTCCTCCAGTTTAACACTGGCAGTCCTCCTAATGTACCCAACCAATCGAAATTGTTGCTGGCAATTAGGGGTGCGGGTCTCGCTCGTTGCCTGACTTAACAGGACGCCTCACGGTACGAGCTGACGGCGGCCATGCACCTCCTCTCTACAGCGTCGTGATGAGGTCATCAACCTGGTCGTCATCACTGTAGTCGGAGCTGGTGAGATGTCCGGCGTTGAGTCCAATTAAACCGCAGGCTCCTCCGGTTGTAGTGCTCCCCCGCCAATTCCTTTAAGTTTCATCCTTGCGGACGTACTTCCCAGGCGGTTCGCTTCTCGGCTTCCCTACGGCACAACAGAGGCACGTAGCCTGTGTCATACCTAGCGAACATTGTTTACGGCTAGGACTACCCGGGTATCTAATCCGGTTGGAGACCCTAGCTTTCGTCCCTCACTGTCGGATCCGTTTTCTCGAAGTGCTTTCGCCATCGGTGGTCCGTGCGGGATTACAGGATTTCACTCCTACCCCGAACGTACCCTTCGAGCCTTCCGGTCCCAAGCTGTGTAGTTTCTGTCGGACGCCCACTCGTTGAGCGAGTGGATTTCCCGACGGACTTACCCAGCCAGCTACGGACGCTTTAGGCCCAATAAGATCGGTCATCACTCGAGCTGCCGGTATTACCGCGGCGGCTGGCACCGGTCTTGCCCAGCCCTTGTTGATGTACCACCCTACGGTACATGAAAGCGAGGACGATATGCCCTCGCACTCGGAGTCCCCTTATCGCACGTGCGTGCAGTGTAAAGGTTTCGCGCCTGCTGCGCCCCGTAGGGCCCGGAATCTTGTCTCAGATTCCGTCTCCAGGTTCTTGCTCTCACAACCTGTACTGATTATGGGCACGGTGGGCCGTTACCCCACCGTCTACCTAATCAACCGCAGCCACATCCTACAGCGCCGGGGCGTTTAGTGATCTCTGCGATTCAAGCCTGAGATCGGTATGACGGGTTAACCTCAGTTTCCCGAGGGTATCCGTATCTGTAGGGTAGTTTGGCCACGTGTTACTGAGCTCGGTGCCGCGAGTCTAAACTCGCGCGACTAGCATGGCTAAATCGGACTCCGATAGCAATGACCTCCGGCAGGATCAACCGGAATGGGAGTCCTCACAGCGTGTGTAAGACAGACTGTGAGGAGGGAAAGGTGGCGGGATTCGTGGTAACGAATCACCGATGTGACAGTCACACATATCCTGATGTGGGAGTGTCACGGTGTGTCAGTCGAGATAAGTTACCTTGACTGACGGGTTACACACGAACCGTCACGTTATGTGAGTGTACTGTACTGTACTGTGTCAGCTCGTTCGATACGGTACGATTCGATTCGATTGTATTGTATCAGCTGACGAGTTAGCAGTACCATTGCATGGTCCGAGTGGTTCGGAGACACCAGACAGGTATCACCGAACCACCAAAGCTAACATCAGATTCCGTCTGTACGGCGGACCGCAGGGGTGGAATCCTCATTTCTTTCGGATCAGAACGTAATGGATAGAATGGTATAAGTCCATCGACATCATTGCGTTGTCAGATCCAAGCGTCGTCGGAGAGAACCTAGTTGAGCAGACCATCTCTGCCAACAGGGTCAGTACCAGGAGACCTGGTACGTTTCCGCGTATTACAAGCAATGGTAGTCGAACATAAAAACTCGTCGAACTAACACCGTCCCGTCATACGGTTTCACACCACGCATCCATATAACGCATTACTATTGCAGATTCACTGCAAGTATGATTTTATTTTTTCATTGTATAATTTTGATACAATGTTGTTATAATTAGACGGTATGACAGTGAAAACCGTGTTACAGAGCGAATTTACGCCGATATATTTATATTATATTGTGTGCTCGCGTGACATAGGGTACGTGACCATGGTACGTGAAGACGGAAAAAGAAATTTCGTGATGCTCGAAGATGGTGAAAAGACCCGACAGTTTACTGGACGAATGCCAAGGCAGGCAGCGTTGAAGGCTGCACGGCGACTGGAAGGATATGATGAGTATGAAAACGAGTCTGCAGCTAAGAGTAATCCAACAAAAATCAGATTGCTTGAACGTGGGACAGATCGTATACACGTCTATCATGCATGGGCATGGATGGACGATGCACCCAATGATAAGCCTGATTGGATGGAAGGTGAGATATCAACAGTCACCAAAGGAAATGTTTCAAAGCAAGAGATTGAGCATCTTGAGTGAGTGAATGGGTGCGCACACACGTGATAACTGTGGTGAGTAGGCTTTTTTATGAATCATACGATCAGTGTATTTGATCGGTAATGTTGGTGATAATAGGATAGAGTCGATTACCTCGTGTATTTCTGCGTGCATGAGTGTCGATATGCATTTGAGTGCCCTCCAATGAGTTGATAATGCGCGGTTATTACCCGATCTGACCGACCGTCCAATGCGAGGGATGATGTGTCGGCCTCCGACCGCGCAACAGTTTATAGATCGTTGTTAGTCATATCAAGCAGCAGTACAGTACTTCGATATTAGTAAAACAGATACTCCTCATAATATCAGTATATGTCTTGCTTGTCTGATGATTTTATTCGTCGATGATAAATAATAGGTGAGAACATGGCTGGTTCGTTTACTCCGCCTTAGCTATGTGAATATAGTATGACAGCGGGTCTGGATTGCTCATATAGGTCAAGAAGTGATGAGCCACAGAAGGGTTTAGCCAGAAAATAGATCCGGTTTCGGATAGCTCAGATTTGTCACCTGCATGTAGAGATATTTTCATCGTGTATAAACAACACTTATGTATGCGCTACGGTGAGTCTCAGCGTAGATACCCGCGATGGTCCGGAAAAAGAAGCTTAGCCCAAGTGGCGCGAAAGATGAAAATGGCGAGTATCATAATGTTCATGTAAATCTACATGAGGATGAGCTCACCGTTGCTGGGATGGAGATTGGTGATGAGGTATTCGTGCGGGTCCGAGATGGGAAGATCATCATTCAAAAGGCCAACCCAGAATCAGTTGAACACGATTTTTGAATAACTAATGAGGTCTATAGAGTTTCATATGTATTTACACGTATTCGTAGATTCGTATCTGCATTCGAATATTCTGTTGGGGTGTCCGAGGTGGTAATTAGACAGCTTTATCGCGCGTTTCGACCAGTGTTATTTGCGCTACCACCAGAAACAGCCCATCGGCTTGTCCACACTGGGTTAGAGACTGTCCAGCAGACACCAATTGAACGTGGTTTTAGCAATCAGTTTCGGGTTGATAACGATCGTCTCCAAGTTGAAGCGTTTGGGCAGTCATTTGATAATCCTGTAGGTGTCGCAGCTGGATTTGATAAAAACGCTGAGTTGCCTAGTATTCTTGGAGCGCTTGGATTCGGACATGTAGAGGTGGGTGGGGTTACTGCTGTAGCACAGTCAGGAAATGGACGTCCTCGGATGTTTCGGCTGGTAGAGGATGAAGCATTGATTAATCGGATGGGGTTGAATAATCACGGTGCAGATGTGATTGGTGAGCGATTGTCCAATCATCGGCGTGAGATTGATTACGATGGTCCAATTGGTGTGAATATTGCACTATCGGAATCAACACCAACTGACGAGGCGCCAGCAGATTATCAGTATACATATAAACAGATCGCAGAAGGTGCCGATTATGTTGCAGTCAACGTATCATGTCCAAACAGTGAGGGAATGCAGGAGCTACAACAGCGTGATTCGCTCAGCAGGATTATAGATGCACTCACCGATGCTGGCGCAGAAACGGTGTTAGTGAAGCTTGCACCAGAACTCTCTTTCGGTGCAGTTGAAGATGTTATGGATCTTGTTGATATATTTAATCTTGATGGGGTGATAACGACCAATACGACTACAGAGCGTCCTGAGAGTCTTGAATCCGTCAAGCAAGGAGAGCGTGGAGGACTTTCAGGTGCACCACTCGAAGATCAAGCAACAAGATTAGTGCGAGCCGTTGCAGAGCGGACAGATGTTCCTATTATTGGTGTTGGTGGAGTAAGTGACGCAGCAGGGGCATACGCAAAGATTCGAGCGGGTGCAAGCCTCGTGCAGTTATATACTGGGTTAGTGTATCAGGGACCGACACTTGCTCGTGATATTAATGCAGGGTTGCTCCAATTGCTCAAGGATGATGGATTTGATTCAATCGAGTCAGCCATTGGTGCAGATCTATAATTTATGAAACTAGTTTTAGCCGGACGAAGGTACACAGTTACATTCTATATAAATTGTCAGTGAGAGTATGGTCTTTGTGGAGTGTTTATTTGAATGGTAACATGGGATCAAACGGGACTAATAATAGAGATTGGTTGATGAAGATTTTTGGCGAGTAGATTTAGATTTTGATTCAACCATGCTGAACGATGACAGTTACATCATCATTATCAAGATCAAGCATCTCGCCGCTACCAGTATATTGTCTACGTTTTTCGATAGTGAACATCTCAGGATCAAGCGTTATATCCCCCGCATGGAGATTACCATTGACGACTTCATACTCTCCTGATTCAATAGCCGACTCAATATCCGAAACGGCATTGCCAAAGGCAGGACCAACAAGCGAGTACTCAAGATCAACGCCAGTAACAACGGATTCAATTGATGGTCGTTCATTGAGTGATTCAATTGTTTCAACATGCATGACATCCGCAATATCAGACTCAAAACCGTCGATATTTCCCCATACAAGAACTCGATCAAGTGCCGAATTCATCGAAAGTTGTGCGTTACTTTTGTATTTTCGAAGCGCACCAACAACCGACATCGCTGCTTCACCGGCATCAACGTCAGCATCAATACCAAGTGGTTTCGGCCATGACTGGCGGTGAATACTTGTGCTCGAAGCCTCGTCTGCTTCGGAAGCGGGTTGTGTGACATACATATCGTGCCACAGTTCCTCGCTTGCGTGTGCAAGGATTGGGGCGAAAAGTTTGAGAAACCGACGATGTGCGACTGTCAATGTATATGCAGCGGCAGCATCGCTAGTGTTGCCTTCTCGGATTCGTTGTTTTGCAATTTCAAGGTAATCATCACAAAATGTATGCCAGAAGACGCTGCGAAGACCGTCTCGAGCTTTTGAGAATTCGCGTGATTCGAATTTTTCGGTAAGGCGATTGATTTCAGTATCGATTCGAGCGAGAAGCCACCGATCAATCGCTTCAAGATCAGTGTGAGACATCGTTGCAGGGTCGGGTGCGTCGGCGGTGAGATTTTCAACAAGTTTTGATGCATTCCATAATTTTCGAAGCAGTTTCTCACCAGCACGAATGCCTTTTTCTGAATATGGAAGGTCATCACCTACCGCGGATCCAGCCGTCCAGTATCGCGCAGCATCAACAGGATATTCTGTAACAACCTCATCAGGGGCGATTACATTTCCTTTTGATTTCGACATTTTCTCACGATTTTCATCAAGAACCATTCCATTGATCATCACACTATCGAAAGGAACCTGTCCGGTGTGTTCATAACACTTAACGACGGTGTGGAAGAGCCAAAATGAGATAATGTCATGTCCCTGTGGGCGAAGATTAAATGGGTATAATGACGGATTGTCAAATTCGATAGTCTCGACATCATCATTCCAATCCCAACCGGCGTTGATGAGTGGTGTGAGCGATGAGGTTGCCCACGTGTCAAAGACGTCATTTTCGGGAACGAAGGTGTCATGATCACATTCAGGACATGATTCTATTGGAGGGTCATCACTGAGCGGATCAACGGGTAATGATTCTTTTTCAGCAACAACAACATGTTCACATGAATCACAATACCAGACAGGGAACGGAATGCCTGAAGAGCGTTGCCGAGAGATAGCCCAGTCCCATTCAAGACCCTCAATCCAGTTTTTATATCGTGTGAACATCTTCTGGGGATACCACTCCATCTCCCGACCAGCGGTGAGATATTCATCTCTTTTGTCTAGTAATTTAACATACCACTGGTCTTTGACAAGAAACTCAATATTCGTCCCACAGCGTTCATGCACATTTACTGTATGTGTAATTTCTCGACGATCTAAGAGTGCATCAGTATTTGCAAGGTCAGAGACGATCGATTCACGAGCTTCAGTTGAGTCAAGACCACTGTATGAGCCCGCAACATCCGTCATTGTCCCTGATTCGTCAATAGCAATACGAAGGTCAAGACCATGTGCTTGGTACCACTCAATATCTGTCTGGTCACCAAAGGTACAACACATCACGATTCCTGACCCAGTTTCCATCTCGACGCGTTCATCTGCGATTATCGGGACTCTTTGATCGAAAAGAGGCACACGGGCATCAGCACCGACGAGATCCTGTTTGTCATCATCGTCAGGATGAACGAAGATTGCCACACACGCAGGTAACAACTCAGGGCGCGTGGTTGATATTGTAAATGTGCCTGTAGTATCTGCAGAGTCGGCTGTAGAGTCGTCGATAAGATCGAATGCAATGTCGTGGAAATGACTTGGTTGTTCGTCATCTTCCGTTTCGACTTGTGAGATCGCTGTTTCACACTCAGGACACCAAATAGTCGGAGCGCGTTTGCGATATTCACGACCCTGTTCGTATAAATCAATAAATGATAGTTGTGACGTCCGTTTTGCATTCGGTGAGATTGTTTGATACGTCTGATTCCAGTCAATAGAGATGCCCAGTTGTTGCATCTTTTCAGTGAACTCAGATTCATATTGCTGGCATACCTCTCGAGTCATCTGCTGGAATTCGCGACGTTCATACTCTTGATGACGGACGTCAAGTTCATCCTCAGCAAGTCGTTCAGAGGCAATCCCGTTATCGTCATATCCGAACGGGAAGAACACATCTGAATCACGCATTCGTCTAAATCGTGCCACGAAATCCTGCAGCGTAAACCCATAGACATGTCCCCAGTGAAGACTACCTGATACCGTTGGTGGTGGAGAGTCAATTGAGAATGCAGTGTCAGGATCAGTTTCAGTAGCTACATGTGGTCCCTCAACTGAGTTATTAGCTGCTTCGGACTCGGGCTTTGACTCAGACGCCAGATGTGGGTCAAAGCCAGATTCAGAGGCACTGACGGTGGCAGATGCATATTTATAGGTCTCCTCGTCGACCCAGCGATCTTGCCACTTGGTCTCGACAGCGTCGGGGTCGTATTCTCCGCTCGGCATTACCAAACAATAATACCGGCGGGAGGCGTGTTAAGTCACTCGATTATACAGAATCAAGAGAACCAAAGTCTACAGACAAGAGCATGTATACTCAATACTGTCTCTACTGTACTGATACGATATTATCGGTAACGTATAGATGGGATTCAGTACAGCCAAGTCGAGCAAGATGGCAGTAAGTAGGTTATTCGATGTGTTCTGAGTCAGGAAGCTCCGACATGTTTGCGCCGAGCGCTGTGAGTTCAAACTCAAATGCAGCCACAGGGACTGCAAGGTCATGTTCAACGAGCACTTCAGGATGTACCTCACCAATGACGCCTATTGAGTTACCGTCAATCATGATGGCTGCTGTCCGCCCATCGATAAATGACGGATGTGTCGTTGGGGGTGTCTGAAGTTCAACATCAAAATCACGACACAATGCTTGAAGCGGTGCTTTGGCATCTTCATAGGTTGCGTCATGACGTGCAACAGCGCCTGCAACATGACGGCGTTCGGCAACACGTGTATTGACACTATCATCATGATTGGCAACGAACCCAACCTCCGATAGGTCCTGTGGGTACGCACGATGTGTGTTATTCTCAAGAACCTGAATAAGCGATGGGAGAATCCATGGTCGAAGAATAGTGTAATCGCCGCTATATGGATCCGTTATCTCAGCAGGTGGTGCTGAGCCAAGCGTTATGTCATCATTCGCTGAGTCAAATTTAGTAGCTGAAAGTGGACTCATCTGCATGCGGTCATATACTGCAGGCTTATTTGTCAGATGGAAATTTAATAGATCCTCAAATCCAAGTCCTGTTAGTGCTGTTCGCGTTACTGTTTCTAGTCGAGATCGTTCATGTCTCCCACCAACGGTCCCGATATCGGGATATCGCGGCTCAAGATTATCGAAGCCATACGCACGACCAACATCATCAACCAAATCGAGTGGGTGAAGCACATCAACGCGGTATGGAGGGATTGAAACAGCGTATACAGGAGACTCATCAGAAATGTCGATGTCGCGGTCCGAGGTTACCGCTGGAGTAGCGGTATCAGTGGCAGTGGTATCATCTGTGGTCGTCGCCGCAAGTCCAGCACGTTCGAATAGTTCAATAACTTCGGCTGTGTCAAATGAGACTCCAAGAATTGTCTCGATACGGTCATGTGAAATGTGCTTTGTGTCAACGGTGAGGTCAGGTCGAGTAAGAGCCCGATCAGGATATTCAACATCGACAGACTCGATTGTCGCACCGCGTGCTTTGAGTGCATAACAAATGATCGTACACATCCGGTCAATTGTCCACTGATCAGTTCCGGTTAGTTCAATCAGGAGATCCCGCGAGTTAGCTGAGACTTCTGTTCGACGACCGTTGATGACCGGCGGGAATGAAAACAGTCCAAGCTCATCATAGATGGCTGGGTATCGGTCATAATCTGTGACAATATCTGCATATGTTTCGCCTGTTGGATGTTCATCAAGCACCGCAGCTGGCGTCAGCTCACGGTTTGAGTCGAGCGGCACGAACGTATCGCCTGTTGGTTCGATACCAGTGTAGGTGATCGAATGTGTGGGAGAGTCAGAGGCAGAAGTCTCTGATGCACGATCAGCAGTGGGTCTGGAATCAGTGGCGGTATCGATCATCCCGCCTCCGGCTCCCCCGGAAAGATCGAGACCGCTATCATCAAGTGTACGCCCTTTCAGCATGGTAAGATCATGGATCCCAATCGCCCCTTTTGTACGCTTTCGTCCTATTGTTGCGTGTAGTTTCTCCTGTAATTGAATCAATGAATCAAGTGCACGCTGATCGAGATTAATCCCGCGGGCGACAGCACCAGTAACGTAGGGTCGGCTGTCGGGAACATCATCAGAGACAATAAATTGGAATTCAGGATTATTTGTTGATGGAACCGCGATACCACGATCGTCACCATAGTGATATCGTAGCGATCGTGCAACCCCCTCAACAGAAAGGCGATCAAGACGATCGGGACCAAATTCGAATTGAAGAAGATCTGATTCCGTTTTACCTTCGAATTCAAGCCCCAGTGCAAAGAGGTCAGATTTGAATTCCGAATCTGATTTTTCGTCATGACCGGTAAGCCTCCTAAGTTCATCCATATCGATATCGACAACCGGCATTAATACGTCACCTCCGCGTTGCGAAGGAATTCAAGATCAGCAAGAGTCCCATGAAGATCCCGGATATCCTCAGCACCAGTGGTCAACATTGCAAGTCGTTCAAGTGCTAGTCCCCACGCCATTACATCACACTCAACACCAAGTGGGTCGAGGACTTCCGTTCGAAACATACCAGAATTGCCAATTTCAATCAGTTCACCCGTTTTTGGATGTTGCCCAAAGAGCTCAAACGATGGTTCCGTATACGGGTTATAATGTGGTTTGAACTGAACATCGGTGATTCCAAACTGTTCATAGAATTCAACAAATGTACCCATTAAATCACGAACAGAGAGGTCTTCAGCCATAACCCATCCTTCGATCTGGAAGAACTCAAGAAGGTGTGTTGCGTCAAGAGTATCATTTCGATAGACTTTCTCGACTGAGAAATACCGTTGTGGGGGTTCAAATTCTCCGATTTCAGTACCGGAGAGATATCGCATTGATAATGATGTGGTGTGTCCACGGAGTGCAATCGCCCGTGCAAAGTCTTCATCCCACGGTGAGTGATATCCATCACCGTCAGAACCAACGCCATCACGGTGAGCTGACTCAACAGTTTCAACAAGATCTGTCGGAAGATCATCGATTGGTGGGACATCAAGCGCAAATCGATCCCAGTGCGTTCGGGCTGGGTGATCTTGAGGCATGAAAAGGCAATCATTAATCCAGAAGTCCGCATCCGCGTGTGGTCCATCCATTTCCTCAAAGCCCATTCCAACAAGTACATCTCGAACACGTTCTGCTGTCTGTCTAAGAATATGTATTTTGCCGTTCTGGACATCAGGAGCGTCCGCCTCAACATTATATTCGGCAAATTCAGCATCGCGCCACTCACCAGACATAATCAGTTCAGGTGTTAGCCGATCAACCGTTTCGACTGATTCAACGCCCTCCATCAGGGCGGTGACACCCGCGTCAGTGAGTGAGACTGTCCGCGTCGTCTCTGTATATCGTGTGAGTAGATTGCGAGTAACGAGTTGTTCAACAACGGAGTCATCAACATCGGCGATGCTATCAGAATCGACGCGAGCAGTCTCCCCAGATTTGCCGGCATCGGTATTGGAGTCAATATGAGCTAGTGCAGTCGCCTCTGAGTCACTGTTCGGATCAATTGATTGTGCGGCAGTGATTTCACCATCAGTAATCGATCCATACGATTTACGCGCAAAGTTCGCCAGCGCAATATCAATCTCAGGATCGTCAAGATCTGCTGATTGAATCACCGATCCAAGTGACACCGGAGCATCATCAGCATCAATCTCAGTCGCCGCTTGATAAAGCCGAATTTCCGGAAGCCCATCGGCGAGATACTCTCGTCCTTCGTTTGTCAGCTCATAGAGAGTTGTCTCAGTCTCAGTGATTGTAAGCAACTCAGCATCGCGAAGTTCAAACGCAGCTTGTGTTGCTGTTGTTGGATTTAAGTCGGTCTCATCCGCGAGCTGCTCAATTGAAGTCTCAGTGGTCGCACTTGCAGTCGTGAGAATTGCAAGCTGTGGGTCAGGAAGTTGTATACTCATAATCGTCTCTGTCGCGTCCGCTTGTTATCCAGTTTACTGGTCGGACGCTAGTTAGCAGTTCCGAAGCACAGGACCAGTATATGGATTGGGTAACAATTCAATCTCTGCTCAGTTGATATTATTCGGAGTGATATTCACTACTGAATGATATCGGTATTCATAATCGATAAATAATATTACTGATAGCAAATAATCTAATTATCTTCGTTATCTGTCGAGTCGGTGTCGGTGGTATCACCCGGTGCTATACTTCGTCGATCAGACGTCAGTGAGATATCAAGATCGTCAAGTAATGACTGTACCTCTTTTCGCTTTTCTTGATGTTCTTCAAGGAACGCCTGCATCAACTCAGCTGCCTGCTCTTTGCAGTTACCACAAAGGCGGTCTCCAGACACACACTCGTCGTACACCTCTGTTACAAGTAAATCATCATCGTTCGCAAGTAGATACGCAAATAATTCATAGACAGGGCATTCATCAGCCTTACCACCAAGTTCACGCTGTTTTTCTGCTGTCTCCCGACCACCGGTCGTCGCTGCTTTTACCTTCTCATATCCTTTCTCAGGGTCATCAAGAAGCGAGATGTGTGATGCCGGCACAGACGAGGACATCTTTCCACCGGTAAGTCCTGTCATGAATCGATGATACGTCGATGACGGTGCCACAAATCCATAGCCACCGTGATTGGTCTCAACCTCACGAGCTAACTCAGTTGCATCGGCAGCACTAAGCTCAAAAGCGTCGATATGTTCATCATACCGTCGTTTCTCACCCTCGATCGCTGTAATGAGAGCATCAAACGCTTCATCAGTTGCATTAGCATCCAGAAACCGAACACGTGGGCGAAGTGGTTCCATACCGGCGTTTTCAAGTTTTTCAATAGTTGATTCGACAACAGTATCGGGGACTACTATACCAACTGTATCAATTGAGATATGCGTATCACCGTCCTGAGTATTCTCACTGCCTTCGACACGTTCTCCACTCTCACCTGTAGAAATCATCAGATGATCGGTGAGCCACGTGGCTGCCTCTGCACACCGCGGTCGAGACGCGTCCTCGGCGTACAGTTCACGTTCGTCATAGACAGCAGTGACAAGTTCTCGTTCAGAGTCTGTGAGTTCAAAGCTTGCATATGCTTCAGTAACTTTGAAAAATCGCATACGAGCAGCAAGGTCGCGAGCAAACCGGACATGTGGATCCTGATCTGGACCGACTGGAATGACCGTTGGCTTTGGTTCTTCAAGTTGTGGATACAGAATATCAGCCATCTGTGTGATGACTGATTGCATATATGCAACGTTTGTTTCACTATCGAATCCATAGATACCCTCAAATTCGGAGAAATTTGCTTTTGACCCAAGTTCGAAGGCAAAGTTCTGTAGTTTTCGATTCTCAGACTGTCGATAAATTTCACCTGATTCAGGATCGAATCCAAGCGCAAGAAGGCTTAAAAGATAATTACGCGCATGCTCGTCGATCTCACTCCAAGTTAGTCCACGGGCGGCATGTGCTTCAAGATCTGCAATAAGCGCATAGGCGTCCGCACCGCGCTGTTGATGCCAGATGATTTCATCAAAGACAAGTTTGTGTCCGATATGGGGATCACCGGTAGGCATGAATCCTGAAAGGGCAGCAGCAGGGTCATTATTCCGTAACGCTTCAGCAACAGGACCATACTCGCGATGTCCAAATACGACCCCTCGACGCATGAGATAATGTGGGTTTGGAACAGACGGAAGAACGTCATCAAAGGTCTCGATACCGAACTCTGTAAACAGTTTTTCATAATCTGAGACGGCTGAAGATCCCCATGGATCGAGTGTAACGTCATCAGCACCCTCAGCGCCTGCTGTGCCGCCATCAGAGACTACTGTGGCTGTAATTGTCGACGAAGTCGCTTCACTAGGAGTCTCATCATTGGAGCCTGTGTGCATATTAGTATCAGTATTAGACTCGGGATCAGCGTCAGCGTTAGTGATATCGTCAGTATCGCGTGTCATAAAGTAAGTCGGGCTACCGAAAGCCAGTGTATATCGCCGTTGGCTGGGGTGAGCGCAAAAACCATTCGCTTCCGAACCCCGCCAGCCAATCTGATATCAAGTGATAAGTCACGAGGATATATTTTCATGTTGGTTTGACAGACGCGGACAAGGTCTGTTGAATGGTCGAGTGAATCAATCTCTTCGAACGTCGTATAAACGCGGAAGTCTGCCCCAAATTTAAACCCACTCTTCGGAACGGTATGATGATGTCTTAATGCTGCATACACGCGAAGACGCTGGTCAAATCGATCGCCTTCGACATCGCGTCCAATAGCAACGAGGGTGGCTGTATCGACCGCAATCACACCTTGTTGAGCGAGATATGCGGCTTCAATAAGTGAAAATTGGAGCGGTCCTGTATCCGCATTCCGACCGAAGAGTCGCTGTCCATAGAAATTTTGCTCATACAATGAGGTCGTAGCATCATAGCACACAACACGGTCATTAACCACATCAACGCTGACATCTGTTGGGAGTGATGACTGGTCCTGTGCTGTAGGTTCATTAGCAATCTTATTTATGCCACCATCGTCGGAATCTGACTCATTTACTTCCTGAGAGATAAGATCATGAAATGCCGACCCAGAGTTAGTCTCAAAATATGTTAACTCGCCATCCTCATCAACGACTGCGAGAACAATATTACCGAGAGTCGAGATTTTCACTTTCTCTCGCTCACCAATAACGCGAATTCGATGAGCGATTTCGCCATCGTACGGTCCCATCCCACGTGGATACACGATGAAGTCACTCTGATTGTCGGTCGCTGAGTCAACACCGGGCCATGACGGGCGAGCAGGCGAAAGATAGAATCCGCGGTCACGAAGGTCCTTGTACACAGCAAACTGGCGAGCCATGCCTGTGTATATCAGAAATCCTCGAAATCCAACGTGATATGTCGATGAGTCATCAGTTGAATAAATCTCAGAAGTATCAGAGTCAACCGTATCTAATCCGGGGTGTATCTGACTGGTTGAGGGTGCGTCATCCGAATGTGAGGATGTATCGATGATAATTTCCTCAAGATCGCCACGGGCAAGCAAGTGCGCCGCCTCAACAGGAGCGAGTTCGACCTCCTTACCGTCGCGCATACGCCCGTATCCGCGGGCATCATGAAACCGTTGTTTAGCGTCCGCGCCGACGTGAACAGTTCCATTGATAAATGTCCCTTCCATTTATGTCTATTTCTATGTTGTTCCAGTAGGCTTCTATCTCTGTTGCAATCGCCCTGTGACCAGTTACTCATTAATTGCACATCTACACAAAAATCAGACACAGACAAAGCCAGATAAAATGATTAATACGGAGTCAAAAGACTGGCTGTGTTTACTTGTGTGGGACTCACGATACAGTTATTAGTATAAGATCAGAAAGTTGAAACTATTTTTTGATACAGCAGATAATCTATTTGACTACAGTGAAGAAGAAACGTCTTTTCGCTTGGGGACTCGATAGATGCTGTGAGTCTATTCGTTCCAGGTCTGCTAATCAGCGGTAATTGCGATATACGCTGCAAACATGGCGATAGATACAACTGCCAATCTCAGCATCCAGATTGGTTCCGGTGTCAGCTCAATCGAGCGTGGTGCACGCAGAATCAAGAGCATAGATATAAGTACAAATCCACACACGACTGTGTTCGTCGCTATCAAAACAAATGCCGACGCTGTCGTATTAAACACCGACACATGCGTGATAGGAGATGGATTTCAAATTGGGGGAGTAATGTGTGAAAGTAGCAGATGTTGTCCCAGAATTTGCTGATGCATTCAGCTTTGATGAATTCAACCAGATGCAAGAAGAGGCGGCACCGAAGATTCTTCAGAATGACTCGAATGTCGTTGTTGCTGCACCAACAGCAAGCGGAAAGACTGCCCTCGCAGAACTAGCAATATGTCGAGCTTTGCGTCGTGACGGCACAGCATTGTTCATTGCTCCGTTGCGAGCGCTGACAAATGAGAAAGAATCGGAGTGGGACCGCTTTGAGTCACTTGGATATTCAGTGTATGTTGTGACCGGCGAACGCGAGCTCAACACTCGACGAGCTGAGCGGGCTGATATCCTTGTCATGACCCCCGAAAAAACCGATTCAGCGACACGAAAACACGATTCCGCACGCTACTCATTTATTACTGATATCGACTGTTGTGTCATCGATGAGGTTCATCTACTTGACTCTGATACGCGGGGTGGTGTATTAGAGGTCACAGTTTCGCGGCTACGTCGGCTTTGTGATCCCAGAATCGTTGCACTTTCAGCGACAATGTCTAATATTGAGGATATTGCTGGATGGCTTGATGCATCATCATCAACAACATTTCAATTTGGAGAAGATTATCGCCCGGTGAAGTTACATACCAGAATTCAGCAGTATACACACGGTGATAATACATTTGCAGATAAGTATCGACGACTCTATCGAGCACTTGATTGTGCCGAAGAACACCTTCGTGACGATGGGCAAGCACTGGTGTTCGTCTCATCACGACAGGATGCAGTTCAGGCGGCTGGAAAGGCACGAGATGAGATTGCACAGCGAGATATTCCGATGGGTGCCCGTGGCGATTATGAATTCCACACGAATGCTAAGAAATTAGAGAATGATGCACTGAGTAAAGCAGTTCCTGACGGGGTGGGGTTCCATCATGCTGGACTTGCAAAAGATGATCGTGACCGTATTGAGTCATGGTTTAAATCTGGAAAAATTCAGTTACTTTTTTCAACATCAACGCTGGCATGGGGTGTGAATCTCCCGGCACGGTGTGTTGTTATCAGGGATACAAAGTATCATGATCCACTTGAGGGAGAAGTCGATATCTCGCCACTTGATGTACTACAGATGCTTGGACGAGCAGGCCGACCCAGTTACGACGATGTCGGATACGGGTGGGTTGTCTGTGATCGCTCGGAGGCTGAGAAATATCGTCGGCTGCTTGAGGAAGGAAAAGAAATCGAATCTCGACTTGCTGAAGATCTTGATTCACATCTCAACGCTGAGATTGCAATGGGGACGATCGAAGATCTTGATGATGTCCTCACATGGCTTGAGACGACATTCTACTATCGCCGGGCTAAATCAAACCCTAATGCGTATGATTTCAGCACGCTCAAAGAGCGTATGCGATCAACGCTTGAATCGCTCGTCAGCCGAGGATTCGTGGAAATGGATGATGACCTTGCTGTCAGTGGAACGACTTTAGGACGGCTTACTTCGAAGTATTATCTACGATTGCAAACCGCAGAGCGATTTAGCACGCTTTGTGACCGTGAGACACTCACCGCAGCTGGGATTCTTGAGACTGTCGCTGCTGCGGGTGAGTTTCATGCCGTCTCAGCTCGACAATCAGAGTCTGACGCCATCGACGGGGTTCTATCAGATGCGTCAATTTCAACCGAGCTTGAGGATGGGTCACGAAAGGTGCTTGCAATCCTGTATGCTGGTATGAATGGAGCAACACCTGCAGATCTTCGCTCAGATGCATGGATTATTCGACAGAACGCCCGGCGACTACTCTCAGCGCTTCGAGAGTTTCTTGATTCTTTCACAGGACCACGAGCGGCGAATCTAGCACGACGTGTCGCAGCGCGAGTAGAACATGGGGTTTCCCGGGATGCTGTTGCACTCACTGCTATCGATGGAATTGGGGCAACACGAGCCAGCAAACTTGCAACTGGTGGATTGCACAGCCCATCAGATGTCATTGAGGCTGGAGTGATAGAGCTTGAACGTGCGGGGCTCACTGAGGGCGTTGCAAAACAGGTTGTAATAAATGCACGGGAGTTTCCGAACATCGATGTGAGATGGGAATCACTCCCTGATCAGATTGTTCGTGGCACAAATGAACTTTGTGAGGTCACAATCAGAAATGTTGGCGGTGGTGCGTATGTCGGCATTCGCATTACGGTCAATGAGATTGAGATGATATCAACAGAAACGTATCTGGGTGACGCAACGACAGTTCCGGTTGGAGTGTTCGGTGCAGATACCGAGACACTAGAATTTATGATCGAAATAACATTTCCAGCAGAGCCGTTACATCCGGTCCGTGCACAACGAGCAGTATCAGTAACCTCCAATTAATAGCGTGGAGTATCCTCACAGACGAAATTAGAACACTATTTCATCCCTTTTGATTCAAATAAATTCGCGCAAACGTTTATGTAATAACTGGCAGCCAACACCGGTATGTCAGAAACAATTCGGGTTTTTGCTGGTGATTGCACAATAACGTTTGAATCAGCAAATGATCAGACAGAGCGTGGACGTGTCATAGTAATTATCAAACCTGATCGAACTGTTCTTGTTCATGATACTGATGGATATCAACCCGTTGCATGGCTCACGCGATCCGACTCAATTACAGTCGAATGTGATGCAGGCGGATTTGGGATCACCGCAAGAGCAGGTGAACAGGTCCTGCGTATCATTGGACACGAAGTCACTGGTCGCGCAGAGTATCCGGCGACTGAGGCAGGCACACCAGTCGGGACACATCCGAAGACTGGGGAATCACTCGTACAGACTAGCGATATCATCTTTGGGACCGATTCTGATATTAAATATCCACTACCAACGGGTGCGACTGTACAGGATGAATCCTGTGAGACCTGTGGATTGCCGATGATTGAAGTGACTGCTGGGGAGCGATTTAGGATTTGTCTTGATCGTAACTGTGAGTCGCTTGACGATGCTGTACGGGAGAGATTTGAGGATGAGTGGACATGCCCAGACTGCGGATCACCGATGCAGATTATTCGTCGTAGAGGTCGGCTACTTGTAGGGTGTAGCGGGTATCCGACGTGCGAGAGTGCTTTTGCAATTCCTACAGGTGTCGTTGTTGATACGTGTCCCTGTGGGCTACCGGTATTCAAGACGTCACAAGGACAGCGGTGTCTTGATGGAACATGTGAGCTTCTGGGTGACGTTGATGCAGACTCTAAAACACTAGACGATACGGCTGATGGCAATACTGGTAATGACTAACTCGATTAACAGGGCGTATTCAAGTCGATGGTGCCGGGTGAGATAGATATATCTAGAATGTGCATCTGTAATCGTAATTTGGCATTTACAGTATATTATAGCCCTCAAAAACATATTCAAGTCGGTCCATCGAGGCGACAACAACATCGCATGTTGGACGGACAGCACTCTTTGGAACAAATCCAACAGCAAGATTAGCTACCTCAAGCATCGGGAGGTCATTCGCTCCATCACCAATCGCAATTGTTCGATCAGCCGAGATATCACAGTCTGTGGCAAGCGATAGAAGTGCATCATCCTTCGTTCCTTCAATGAGTGGTCCCTCAACTGTCCCGGTGAGTTGATCATCAGATATTGGAAGCCGGTTGGCGACAACTGTGTCAACAGTAGTGTCTGCTTTCGTCAATGCCCGTTCAACACCACGTTCGAATCCACCGGTAAAGATGGCAACGTGATGACCAGCATCGCGAAGTCGGTCAATCAAGATGCCAGCACCTGGTCGAAGTTGAACAGCATCAAATGCGCTGTCGGCTTCTTTATCATCAAGTCCTTCCAACAGTGCGGCGCGCTTTCGGAGGCTCTGTGCGTATGAGAGTTTATTATTCATCGCACGATCTGTGATTGATGTCATCTCATCAGCAACACCACATCGATCGCCGAGAAGAACTGTCATTTCTGAATCCGAGAGAGTCCCATCAAAGTCGAAAGCGATGAGTCGCATACTGAAATGTTGATAGGCAATGATTTGAGCCTAGCGTTCGCCCTGCTCACTGATAGAGTGTGGACAGCTATGATACCGATCAGAACATAATATAGAATATACAGTATCACATGGATATTTCGACTTTGTATTAATTCAGACTACGTGTATACATAACAATCCACAGAGAGTTGTATACGCCGATGAAGAAACGTTTAACCCAAGACCGAGGATGTGATTATGCATATGCAGGTACTTGTTACAGACCCGATCGATGATGCTGGACTTGAGCGGCTTCAAGCCGCTGGTCATGGCGTCGATACGGGCTACGACGTCGAAGGCGAAGCGCTGTTAGACGCGGTTACAGATGTTAATGCACTCATCGTTCGATCCGGAACTGACGTCGATGAATCTGTTTTTGAGGCTGCCTCAGATTTAATTATTGTCGGACGAGCTGGAATTGGGGTTGATAATATCGATATTGATGCCGCAACTGAACATGGAGTCATTGTCGCGAATGCTCCAGAAGGCAATGTTCGCGCCGCAGCAGAGCATACCGTGGCCATGACTTTCGCTGGTGCACGATCAATCCCACAGGCACACGCTCGCTTGCGAAATGGCGAATGGGCGAAAAGTGAATATCTCGGTACTGAGGTAAATGGAAAAGCACTGGGCGTCGTTGGTCTTGGTCGAGTTGGACAGGAGGTTTCGAAGCGACTTGAGAGTCTTGGAATGGATCTTGTTGCGTATGATCCATATATTAGTGAGGACCGCGCCGCACGACTTGGTGCTGAACTTGTCGAGCTTGAGACCTGTCTTGAACGCGCAGATTTCTTGACAGTCCATACTCCGTTGACATCTGAAACGGCCGGGATGATCTCAACTGCAGAGCTTGAATTAATGGATGGTGGGTATCTAATCAACTGTGCCCGTGGCGGTGTCGTTGATGAACCCGCGCTTGCCGCAGCAGTCGACGATGGAATACTTGATGGTGCGGCTGTGGACGTTTTTGCAGATGAACCAATTGCACCCGATAACCCGTTGCTCGATGTCGATGGGGTCGTCGTCACACCACATCTCGGTGCGTCAACCGAAGCAGCTCAAGAAAATGTTGCTACATCGATTGCGGATCAAGTTGATGCTGCATTTGCTGAGGAACCGGTCATGAACGCGCTTAATGCACCATCGGTCGATGAGAGTGTGTTCCCACGAATTCGTCCATATATTGACCTTGCAGAGACAGCCGGAAAGATTGCTGCACAATTACTTGATGGGCGCATCTCATCAGTATCAGTTTCATATGAAGGTGATATTGCAGATGAGGATGTCGAACTTGTCACTGCCTCAGCCCTCAAAGGGGTATTTAAACCATTAGAGTGGCAGGTGAATGCAGTCAACGCGCCGCGGATTGCTGAGGAACGAGGGATTGACGTTACGGAATCAAAGCGTATGCAGTCAGATGACTTCCAAAGTCTCGTTACTGTTGAGGTAACCAACGGTGACGATCAACTCGCAGTAAGTGGCACACAGTTTACCGGGGGTGAACCTCGGATTGTGAAAATCGATGGATATCGGGTTGACGCGGTCCCACACGGTAAGATGCTTGTTGCGCGAAATGCTGACAAGCCAGGTGTTATTGGATTTATTGGATCAGTGCTCGGTGAGCATGAGATCAATATCGCTGGAATGTTCAATGCACGACGCAATGTTAAGGGAAGTGAGGCACTCACCATATACAATCTTGATGACCCCGTTCCAACCGATGTTGCTGAACGAATCCTTGCTGATGAACGGATGATAGATATTCAGTATTTAACTCTAAATAGCATCTCAGACGCTGAACAATCCGAATAGTGTCTAAATATGATATCAGATAGGTACAGGTCAATCGGTGTTGATATAACTGCAACCGTCTAAATAATATCTAAATATATACTCACTTTCGTTTTGATTGCGGTCGATATAACAGTTAATGCACTGTCACTTCGCGCCGATATGCTCTAAGACGGCATCGGTGTCACCACCAACGGATTCCGGATTACCTCCGGCTTTGAATGCTTCATCGGGATCCTTCAGAAGATGCCCGGTTGTGAGACAGACAATATCTTCATCACTGTCGATGCGGCTTCGACCACGGAGTTTCTTGAGACCAGCCACAGAGGCTGCAGATGCTGGCTCGACGCCAATACCCTCACGTGCAAGATCACGTTGAGCAACGGTTATCTCATCGTCGGTGACAGCAATAGCCGTACCACCGGTTTCACGAATCCCTGGGAGTGCTTTCGGAGCGTTGACTGGATTTCCAATTCGAATCGCCGTTGCTCGGGTTTCGACATCATCCCAGCGTTCGATACCTGACCACCCATGCTCGACAGCCTCAACCATCGGTGCTGCCCCCGCTGCTTGGACGCCTGTCAGTTTCGGAACCTCATCTGGTCTCAATGCTCCTGATTGGACCAGCTCGCGGAATGCCTTATACAGGGCTGAAGTATTGCCGGCGTTACCGACAGGAAGAATAATTCGATCGGGGAATCGTCCATACTCTTCATAGAATCGTTCAAGAATTTCAAGCCCGATCGTCTTCTGTCCCTCAAGTCGGAATGGGTTCAGTGAATTTAATAGATATACCTCGCCACGTCGGGCAAGATCCTGAACGATATCAAGACAATCATCAAAGTTGCCATCGACCTCTAAGATGCGAGCATCATGAAGCGCGGCTTGGGCGATCTTTCCAGCGGCAACTTTTCCAGCAGGTAACAACACGAGTGTCTGCATTCCCCCGCGTGCACCGTATGCGGCAAGTGCAGCAGATGTATTCCCTGTTGATGCACAAGCAAGCCGTCCGACTCCGAGTTCTTTTGCGACTCGGACACCGACGGTCATACCGCGGTCTTTGAATGATCCAGTCGGATTCATTCCCTCATGTTTAATCCGCAATGAGCGAACGCCAGCAGCATCTCGAATACTGGGTGCTCGATGAAGCGGCGTGTCGCCCTCAGGAAGGGTGACCCCGGTTTCAAACGGAAGAGCAGCATGATACCGCCAGACGCCACGACCCTGTCCCTGGAAATCCTCAAACGTTGGGAGATCAGCATAACGTACCTCGAGTAAATTATCCTCATCGCTTGTATAGCGGATTTCCTCGAATGGGGCGTATGTTTCTCCTGTTTTGATGTCCGCGAGCCAAACACCATCGGTTGCCTCTGGGGGGATGTCCGGGGTAGCGGCACTAAGTTCAAGACTCATTGTGAAGTTCACTGAACCCTGTGGTGAAAAAGAAGACGGTGTAGAGCGCAAAATTAAGGAAAAATAAGAATTTTATCCGGTTATTCAATCCGATAGGGCGGATTCATTATTTTCATGTTACAACTTCGACAGACCCTTGATTCACATCAATTGCTCACGGAAGGGTAATCATCACACCTGTCTGTTCTGGATACTCATCTATATGAATGTGTGAATTCAATCATATTCGGTGCGATTAGAGCAGCGCACCGGAGATTACGACGGCGGATGGTCGTTACCATAATCATCAATGCTTTGATGAACAATTTCAGCCCACTGATCAAGCGCATCATGAAGTAGTGACTTTGCCTCTGGAAGTTCTGTCGCAGTATATTGATATACGTAGCCACCAGGATCAAGTAACCGACGCTGACGCTCTACGAGTCCTTTGTCCAACAGCGTGGTTAATGATCGATTGACATTGCTTCGGTCGCGTTCAAGTACATCCGAGAGCTCTGCAACAGTACTTTCTGGATTTTCAAGTAACACAAGGTATGTTCGACTCTCATGTTGTTGTATCCCAAAAACGCATGCCAACACCTGCTGAAATCCAGGGTCGTCAGTATCCAACAACTCACTCATCGCTGGCGCCTCGCTCATAGATAATTATTAGAGGTTCAGATAAATAACGATTGTCGGTTGAGCGATTCATCACTTCACATCAGCAAAAGAACTACACATTGGCTGGTTTCGATGGATGATTAATTATTGGTTGATTTCGGCGGATTTGCAGTGGGTGTCGGCGGTTCAACACCTTCGGCAGCCTCTGCGGTTTCAGTTTGTTTTTTAGTGTCGACATGCCATCGAGTGACTTCATCATCAAAGTCACTGAGACGATCACTAACAGCTGTTTTGAGTTCATCATCGTTAATGTTCACCTCAAATATGAACGCTACATCAGCCTCTTCACGGGTTGTTTTCTGAATATTGGCGCTAATGAGTGTATTATCAAAATAATATGGTGCAATTTGAGTCATCACGCGTTGATAAACCGTATCTTCAACTCGACGTAACGCCCGGCGTCCTGCGGAGTCAGCTGCTCGTGCAACGTATTCAAGCGAATCGGACCACCGTTCAACTGCAGAGTCACTTTCGCCTGCCTCAACATGATCATAGGAGTCAGACAGCATCTCCCCAGCTGTTTGGAGGTCCTCATCTGGGGCTTTTCCAGCACGCTCACCTTTCCCCTCACTAACGCTTGCTTGTGCAGCCGTTTTTTCACTCACATCCTCGCCGAGGCGTTCATGAGATTTTGGTCTCCACTCATTCCACTCGTCAAATGCTTCACCATCGACATCTGCATCGCGGAGTGCACGGGTTATTCGCTCACCGTGTTCAACAACATCACCCCATGTTCCCCGAACTTCGAATCCGGAGACGCTTTCTTGCATCGCTATTGTAAGCTATGTGTGTGAGCATATAAAGTACTACGCTAGTATGTCCAGATATGCGACAGAAAGCCTCACAAAACGATAGTCGATATCTTATTTTCTATTGCGGTTGCCAAAGAAACGCCATGCGAGCGAATCAAGTTTTGTTGTGAGATTGCCAAGCCACGCCGCCGGTGATACTTTTCGTAGCGTTTCATCATCAATCTCGATTCGGTTGTCATCGAATGGACCATCGCGGTCGGTTGTATCGATACTTGCATCAACAACTGCTGACATCGAACAACGCCCACATGATTCGGTATTCTTGTCCGTATTCATATAGTATAAATTTTGTTTATGATTATTAAATACTTGTCTCCATGTGAGGGAGTCATAAAAAGTGCTATCGCCCGTGTGGTTTTTTTGCGCTGGTGCAGAGTAAGTGATATGTGATATCAGGTTGTCACCCCCGAGACTGTCACTCCGGTTGATGATCGACCATGTGAACTCCGTCGATTGAGCGCGGCGACGGATCTCTCAAATATTGGTATTAACAGAAACAGATGCCATGCAGGACCAGGAGAACTATTCACAATTGATACAGAGAGTCCACAGCGGGCATACAACTCCCATGATGCCGAGGAGAATGTAATTGCCCTTGCTGTCGGTGCCCCGGCTATTGATGACGATATTGTTGCATATGATCCAAACACTGAGGACTGAGTGATGCAAATAACCAAGACAGCGACACAGGCAATCCCTCTGGATTCAATTCGAGTTGCGCATCCGATTCTCTTTTTAACTAGAGAGATAAGATCAAAATGAATGGATACCACTTACTGAGAGTGGGACTGAGTCAACGGTGTAATATCATGTATACGCACACGCATTCTGTTAGGGATATAATTAGATGACCACCGGAACAGATGAGACAACGGATGCGAATTCGGATTCAGATTCAGATACATTTGATCCAGTTGAAGCAGCTGAGGAAGCTAATATCGACCTTCCAGGAGTACCTGAATGGGATGATGAGTATCTGGATCGTGTCTCTGATCGACTATTGTTCAATTATGACCTCACGCAGGATGAGCAGGTCCACGGAGAAACATTCAGTATGTACGCTGAAATGCGACTTGAGAGTCATAAGCACTTTTTCCATCCAGCATTGGATTATGCGAATCATGAAACGCATGAACATGTATTCGTCACTCAAGTTGAGCGACCACGTGTTGAGAGTTTTGAGCGATTTGTTACGCTTGGACATGACCTTGCGGACGATTCTGCGTGGCTCGATCCCGATGAAGAACATTTCGGGACTGAGTTCACATTTGTTGTAGTCGCTGATGCAGTGCCAGAAAGTGTCGAGTCATTTGTATCATCATTCCATGATCGAAACTTATTGAAATTCGGATATTATGGTCATTACGAAATCCATCTTGTTGTCGTTGCCCCAAATCGTGAAGAAGCTGCTGCAAGTGAGCAAGCCGATACTATTCAAGCATTTACCTTGTGGAAGGATGTCACCGCCGATGAGCAGTCCGGATTTCTCACTCGGATTCGAGATGCACTCAGTTTCTGAAAGTGCCTAACTATGCCATGGAGAAGCTGCGAGTCCGAATATACCCAATCGTGGTTTCGCACGTTTTATTCGAAGCTAAGTCCCAGATTTGTCACCAGTAAACTACCCCACCCTACTCAGCCGCTGGCGCGGCTCCGGTGAGGGTGGGGTTGGGGCTTGCTGTCCTGTTCTGTTTCGACGACACGCTTTCCATCCACGACGCCACAACTTCCTGACGACGTGAACACAGCGAGCGCAGTCTCGATGGGCGTTACACCTTTGGACTGCCCCAGTCCTAGCGATATGGGAAAGTACGTTGAGCGCAGCATTCGCGTCTCTATCAATCTCCAATTCAAACCCGCATGCGGGGGATGAGTGCTCTCGTACTCACAACGGCTTATCAGACACAATACCACACGAAAAGCACTCCTTGGTCGTGCCAGCGGGTTCGACTTCGGCAAAGTGCGTCCCGTCACGCTCGCACCTGTATTTGTAGTTAATCAGTGTGGTGAACGTATCCCGTGCCGCAGAAGCCGTGTTCTGGCTGTTTCCAGCTAACTCCAGCATCGGCTTCACCTCCAAGTCTTATTCCTCGACAACCACCAACTCATACTCGGTGGCATAGTAGTTCGAGAGCTTGTGCAAGAAGTCCTGGCAGTGGCGCTTTCGTCTAAGTTGCTGGTGGCATTCAGCTAGTTTCAACCGTTATTTCTGCCAGTTGTTCGACCCTTGTTGTTTCCGCGAGAGAAACAGCGACCGCTGCTCGCCTTTGAGTCGCCCCCGTTCATCTTGCAGGTCAAGGGAGCAGACAGCACGACCATCTGTGTCGTGGGAGTACTTGAGAATCTCCAAGTCTATGCCGACGCAACGGGTAGGACTATCGGTTTCTCGGGCTCGTCTGTGCCTTCGGCAGCGAACGAGGCATACCAGTCACCAGTCCGCTCTTTCTTGACACATACCCTTTGACAGTGACACCTTCGGGAATTTCGCGGTGAACTGTGACTGGACTGTCTGCGAGTTTCGAAACTGAGAGTGAGAGGACGGTCTGACCGTTTTTATTATCGAACTCGAAGCCAGACTGAACGTACGTGAAGCTCCTGAATTCGGTGGGTGCTTTCCAGTTGAGACTTCCGACGTTGTAGCCGTTCCTTTTGACTCGGACAGGGCTTTAATAATGTTTTCGATGTGCATCACAACAGCTTGTGAGACCGTCGAGTACAGATCGCTCAGCTCGCCATACCAGTCTTTCAGACCAGGGAGTTGGTCGGGGATTTGTTCGAGCTCGTTGAGTGCGTGGTTGTGCAGTTGTCGACAGGTATTTATGCCAGAATCCAGCTTTTCTCGGTGGCTGTCGGTCGGGTGGAGTCGATACCTGTAGGCGTAGTGCATGGATTACTCGCTTATGTCGGATGTACGGACGATTTTCACTTCACGTCTACACCACGTCATCGTTTGGGAACGAGAAGGTGAGCGCTGTTCCCAGTGGCTGTCACCTCACCTTCGATGAGTTCGTGATCTTCAATCTCGTGTCTATCCATCGATGTGGTACACGCATTTTATTGAATATTAATGATGGCAACGCAAAGGTCGACATGCAGACATGAGTGAGTGCCCAATCGAGGATACAACGTGGGAAACGATCGTCAGACATGTTCCAATAGTCTCAGTCGATCTTGTCGTGCGTCATGAGGATGGTGTTATTCTTGCAAAATGAAATAATGCCCCAGCACGCGGTCGATGGTCTGTTCCTGGAGGTCGAGTTCATAAGGGAGAATCATTTACCGACGCAGTGCATCGGATTGCCGACGCAGAAATAAGCATTGACGTCGTCATTAAAGACCGCCTTGGTGCATGCGAACATCAATATGATGTTGCTGACATTGATGGAGTGGATGGCAAATATTATATCCCAATTGGATTCAGTGTCGCCGCAGCAGAACCACGTCCAGAACTTGAGTCGGACGATCAACACACTGAGTTCCAGATTTTCAAACAACCAATTGAGGATGCATTCGCCGCTGAACTACATCCATACGTGCAAACGTATCTCGTTGATGCAGGTATTATTGAGTCAATATAGCTATCAGACGGCGATTTGACACAAATTTGATATTCTCTTCGCTCTAAACGGCGAGGATTCCCACGACACCATGCCGCTGCGCTGAGTTGGGATATTGTGGTTTCCTGCCGTCCGACATGGACGGGGTTTTTCATCGATTCTGCATAAATCGACTAACTCGACTGAGGGATATCACTAAAACGTGTCAATTCACGCTAACAGTCTGGTTTGCCTCTAAGAATATAACAAAGCGGTAATAAATATAATTCCGATTGAAGCTGGCTAGTGATCAAATAACGAGCGCAGTGAGCAGACAGTTTCCACCTTTGAATATTAAACGAGATGGAATTAGATATGACTGGATTAGTTCCTATCAGTCATCGCTGAGCGAGAACGCACCGGTTTCATCACTCTCGCGAACATTCCGGACATTATCATAGCCCATCTTCACGAGCGAGAGTCCAAGATAGATGAGAACGAGTGCCAATGCAATCTGTGTCACCGCAGACAGCATTTGGACAGCCGTCGCCTCAGCCATCCATGCGTCATTGAGGAACTTCGTATAAATATTGCTGTAGAAAGCAAGCCAAAGAAGTCCTGAAATGGTAATACCGACCATTACCACCATCGGACCACCGGTACTGAGTAGTTGTTTTGATTCATCCCAATTAGCAAGCCAAACAGTTGCGGTAAGAAGTGCAAGTGCTGCAAGAAGCTGGTTTGCACCGCCAAAGAGCTGCCACAGCGTTGCCCACGATCCACTCGCTATGAGAACATACGCAGGAATAGTTTGGACTGCAGCATTTCCGTAGCGATCAGCAGCAAACGATTGGACAGGTGATTCTGGCGTTCCGATAATCTCTTCCATCATATACCGGCCAAGACGAACCGCTGTATCAGTCGATGTTAGCAGGAAGCTCACAAGCACTAATGCCATAAATGGAGCACCGAAACTTGCCGGAATGCCGAAGCTGGTGAGTAAGACGCCCCCACCAGTTGCGAATGTAGGAAGTGCAAGACCAATTCCACCGCCAACATCAGGTGCGATGAGTGCGACAGTGATTAGCGCAACTGTCGCAAGAAGACCTTCTCCGAGCATACCACCGTATCCAATAGCCCGAGCATCACTCTCACGGCTAAGTTGTTTTGCTGTTGTTCCTGAAGAAACAAGTGAATGAAATCCACTGATTGTTCCACAAGCGATTGTAATGAACAACAACGGGAACAACGGTGCACCGTTCTGTCCGACGAACCCATAGAAAGGAGCCAGACTCGTTGTCAGTGGTTGGCTTGCAGTTCCGAAGACGGTGCCAACAATGACAGCAAGAAGTGCCCCACCAACACCAGTGTAGAGTAAGAATGATGAAAGATAATCACGAGGTTGCAAGAGAATCCACACAGGAAGTGCGCTGGCAATGGAGCCATAAAGTAACACGATTGGGATCCACGCCGCAGTGTTCGCACCAAAAGCACCTGCAGCTGGAAGCCAGGATGGCTGTGAGCTGAGCAGGACAATCGTCTGTGCAGGATAATCACCAGGAACAAGCGCGAGTGGGTACTGAATGCCGACCCAGACGCCCGCGAACATCAGACTGACGAATATGGCTGTTCCAGCAATAAATGGAAGATTGAATTGATACAGCCATGCACCAAGCAGGACGGCAAGACCAATATAAATCAAGCTTGCAGTCGCCGCCTGTGGGTATGCGTTAAATACGATTGCAACAACCAAAGCGAAAACGGCGACGACAAGGATGATCGTCAAGAATGCGAACCATAGGAGCATGTTTTTGCCCCGTTCGCCAACATACTCGCCAATGATATATCCAATTGACTTTCCTTCATGTCGGAGACTAGCTGATAGTGAAACAAAGTCATGAACACTCCCCATCAGTGGATTACCGATTGCGATCCATGCAAGTGCTGGGACCCATCCCCAAAGAACCCCAGCAGTTATTGGACCGACAATCGGTGCACCACCAGCAATACTTGAGTAATGATGTCCAAGTAAGACTGGTTTTGCTGATGGGACGTATTCCTGTCCGTCTTCATACTTATGAGCCGGTGTGTCACGGCTATCATCGAGATCAACGAACTGTGAAAGATATTTTGAGTATCCAAGATATCCAACAGTAAACAATGCCAGTACTGCCACAACAAGCCAAATAATCTGAACCATGTCTAAACCCTGTAAACAATCATGTCGTATTATTCCGGTATAACGCTAACGATTGATAATTCGGTACTAGGCTAGTTCAGAAAATATCATTTTGATGAAATGTCACCACAGACTGTTTCATCGACGTCAATCGCCAACTCCTCCGCCACGGTGTCAAGTATTGTACCTTTTACCTCTGAAACCCGGGTTTCAATTTCGGCAACAACCGGTGGGTCAAGAGTTTCATGAAGTTCTGTTAAGCGCTCACGCTCTGTCGCAACTCGATCACGAAGAAATCGCGCTCCACGACCGTTCTCATCAGGGTCAGGTTCAGGAGTAAGTCGGTTCACTGCAAGTCCACGGATTGTAAGATCATACGACTGAAGTTCCGAGATGGCACGCTGTGTCTCTCGAATAGATAATTCATCGGGATTTGCAACAAGAAAAAAAGCTGCATCTGTACGAAGAGTCTCACCAGCGAATTCAAAGCGGTCTTTGCGTGTTGTAAGTCTATCAAGAATCGGATCACCGTCCATTACGCGACGTGGCTCCTCATTCCCGATTGCAGCACGCTCATATAGGTCAATTGACTGCTCGCGCTTGTATGCGAGTCGTTCGATCCACCCCTCAAGCATATCCGGAAGTGAGAGCAATCGAAGTGTTCCACCGGTTGGAGATGTATCAAAAATAACACGATCATAATCGTCAGAATTCCGCATCACATTAATAAAGCGATCCATGAGCGCTGCTTCATACGCGCCCGGTGTCTGGTGTGCCATCTCAATTTGACGATCCACTTCATTGACCATTGCAGGACTCACCTGATCACTTAATGCTCTTTTTGTCTCCATTAGATGCCGCTCTGTTTCAGACTCAGGGTCGATTTCCATCGCATCAAGATTATCGATTTCCTCGACGCTAGCTGGCTCGTCTGTGAAATCCTGATCAAAGACATCCGATGTGCTATGTGCCGGGTCCGTCGAAACAATGAGTGTATCAATTCCAGCGCGTGCGCATTTCAGTGCATACGCTGATGAGATGGTGGTTTTTCCGACACCACCTTTACCGCCGAAAAACACGTGAGTATCCATAGGATATTTTAGAAGTGATACTGCTGCCCCTTTCGTTCAAGCAGCGACCCCCGGTTCCACATCCGTCTTTCCCATGCATCAAATTCATCTTCAAGATACGGAAGTAGCTCTGCGGTGTAATATGATACTGGCGATGGAATGCCGAATGCTTCAGGAAAACACGCAAGCATAAACGTGTCCTCAGTGTCTTCTGCCTCTTTTTCAATTTTTTCATACGCAGGATGTGTAATAAGTCCATGATATAAACCACGTAACCAACGTTGTAGCTCTGCTTGAAACCGTTCGATCCTGGTTGAAAGTGACATATATTTATCGTAGATACTCACTAGACAAGAATCTCTGGGTAGCATATCTGAGGAAGTGTCCACTAAAATGCATGAATAGCCTGTGAGTGGTACATATGGAGACATACGCTGAAGTGACCACACTGTAAGTATGTATTATGTCGAATCCCTCAGCGGAAATTCCGGTGACGATCCTGACCGGCAGTCTCGGAGCTGGAAAGACAACCTTACTCAATCGATTACTTGCGGAATCAGATGATCGCTCTATCGCCGTATTAGTCAATGATATGGGTAAATTGAATGTAGATGTTGATCTCATAGCTGAGCAGTCTGCGCTCACTGAGACTGATGATGCCGTCGCTGAACTTTCAAATGGTTGTATTTGCTGTGAACTTCGTGATGATCTTGAGCGCGCTGTTATCCGACTTGCAAGTAATTATTCTTTTGATCATTTGATTGTTGAACCGTCGGGGATCAGCGAACCAGCACCTGTTTCGCGGTTATTCACTGGAGGTTCTCCAGCGGCTGCACGATATCGGGTTGATGCCGTAGTCGCTGTTGTTGACGCCTATCAGTTTTCGGATATTGTCAATGAAGCCAGCACATCGGCGGATGAAATACTCAAAAATAACAGCGGTGAAAGCGCCGATAGTAATCAACAGCCGCTTTCCTCATTACTCGTTGAGCAGGTTGAGTTCGCGGATGTAATAGTAATAAATAAAACCGATCTCGTGAATAAAAATCGGCAAGCATACGTTAAAAGGAGTGTCGAGACACTCCAACCAGAGGCGAAGATTCTCACGACGACGTACAGCAAGGTTGATCCGGCAACAATACTTGGAGTTAACCGGTTTGATCCGGCAACAGCCGCAGAGCAAGCGGGATGGAAGCAGATATTGAACACAGCAGATAATGAGGAAAGCGACGAGAGAGTGTATAATTCTCATGATTCTAATCATGGAGGTGAAAATGCGAATACGCACACGCACGCGCACAATCACAGTCACACACATCCAGCAGACAAATATGGAATTAGTTCCTTCAGTTATCAGCGTCGTAGACCATTTCATCCCGAGCGTGTTGCTGCAGTGATGAGTAATCTGCCGTCAAGTGTTATCCGGTCAAAGGGTCATCTCTGGGTTGCTGGTCGCGAGACAGCACAACTGACATTCAGTCAGGCAGGTCCATCGGCGACTATCTCGGTGACTGGTCGGTGGATAGCAAGTCTTCCTGAGTTTGAACAGGACATGTATCGGAATAATCGCTCTGAGCTTGAGTTTGAGTGGGATGATGAGTGGGGTGATCGACGGACAGGACTCGTATTTATTGGCTATAATATTGACGCGGAGACACTAATTACAAAACTCGATGAGGCAGTTGTAACTGATGCCGAATTTGAGGATAACAGCTCATTGAATGGTATCGAACGATTCCCCACAGATCCTGATGACGAACTGATTCTCGCTGGACCAACGGTGTAGTGTGGGCTATAATAAACTATTCGCTAATATCATGACCAGCGTAAAAGAATGATTAGATTGGATTCTGGCTAACAGGCGCAGCCGGTTGAGCTTGGTGAGCGTTCAAGTGTCATTTCAGCATCACACTCTGGACAGTTCGGCGTTGTTGTCTCATCGGTATCGCTTGTAGGAATTCGCTCATCACAGTCGTGACACCAATATGCTCCTCGCGATTGATTATTTTTTCCTCGATTTGGTGACTCTGTCGATGCTTCAAACGTGTCAACTATCGTACCCAGCAATCCCATAATTACCAGGTATATTCATGAAGGAGATATAAACCTCGTTCGCTTGTCCATCTGAGACGCATAAGCGCTGAGAGGTGCGCGACCAAATCAAAGAGTCAGGACATCAGTATCATATTTGTAGCCACTATCGCTGATTGGAGTCTGAGTAATGCTCTACAAACAAGATGTGTGTTATGACTTTGCTCCCAAGATAATTCAATTGCAACTGTGTCCTCTCGTCATGCAATCATTACAGCGGCAATAAGTGCAAGTAGAATAAGCACTGCTCCAAAGATAATTCCACCAAGACAGAGGCGATGAAATCGAATACCAGCAGAAAGACTATCGCGCACTGCTGGGTCGACAGTCCAAATAAATCGTCGATATGCCAACGTAGATATAATTATTGCGAGTAGTACACAGATAAGGAGACCTCGAGTCCACGGTATGTCGAATAAATCAAGATAGAGGGGTCCGAATGAAAGACATAATAACCATGTTGACCCAGCGACCACTATAAACGGAATTGGATCCACTATCTCGCCATGACGGTTTGTTATTAAGAGTCGATAATACGATTTTTTCATTTACTTGTGATTAATAAAGACATATTCTAACTCATGTAGTGAAAATCATATCCTAATACAAGCATATCGGTCTTATTCTCTCAATATCTATTCATATTCTATCGGTGTATATCTTGAGGAGATGTGTAAGTAAGCTTAATTCTCTCTTCTGAACAGTAACCCAAGCCGAGTAAATACTGAGCAGTAGGTATCGGTGTGGATTACCTCGGAGAGCTCACGCAATAGCATAAATACTCATGCGATTGTGATTAATTTATGGAGACGAGTTCAGATGGAGACCCACGAGTACTTTTTGCGATGAACATTGTACTCTCTGCCATCTTTGGAACCGGTATTATTTGGGGTCTGAGCTTCATAAAGATTGCAGCATTCTCGCTCATAAACATAGCTTCATTAACGCTCATTATTGTGGCTGTGACGTATGTGATTGTCATGTAAATATTCGAATAGTTTGTGAATAAACAATGGTTGTACTGACCACAATACGCTGGGATAACCCCGAGAGTTATGATGATGGGCAATCCGGGTTTGTTCAAGATGCCTATTGAAGATCGAGACAACGCGTATCTCATCACGCATGCACTTGCAAAGGACACTCTCTCTCAACTTCGGGATACTGAGACCGCACAGGTCGCTTTTCGTAAAGGACTCGTCAAACTTGGACGGATTTGTGGATATGAGATTATTGACGGCGCCATGGAGACTGAGTACGCACATGTCGAGACCCCATTGACGGAGACAACCGGAGAGCGGGTGAGCGGATTGGATAATATTGTTATCGTCAATGTTCTTAGAGCCGCTACACCGTTTGTTGAAGGACTATTGAAAGCATTCCCGCGCGCGAAGCAAGGTGTTATCAGCGCAGGACGTGACGAAGCCGCTGGGATGGATCAAAATGGTATGTTCCCCATCACCATTGACTATGTTAAGTTGCCAGAAATCACTGCTGAGGACACTGTCGTCGTTGCAGACCCAATGCTTGCCACCGGATCAACAATGTGTGCGGTATTAGAACATGTCAATAGTGCTGCAGAGAATGTTCCAAAAGATCTCTTTGTTCTCTCGGCGGTATCAGCTCCAGAGGGCCTTCTTCATGTCGGATCAGAGTTTCCGAATGTAGATCTTCTGACTGTTGCAATTGATGATTATCTCGATGATGATGGATATATTGTCCCTGGATTGGGTGATGCAGGAGATCGCGCATTTCGAACAGTCTAACTTAGTTGAGAGTATAATCTGAAATACCCGAATTATCCGCAATAGATAGACTATAGAAATTAATCGGAATAATACTGGTCGTCTGAGTGACTGTAGCTGCAACAATGTGATGATAGAATCGGTGATAACCGATGATTGTCACCGTGATGCCTCTGGATTCTCATAGCAACCCCTTCATTTCACTTAGAACACCATATCTGTCCGTTGATTTGCTGTCGAGTAGAAGTAGCTGAGTCATCTCTCAATTGGGTAACTAATTACTATTGTGAAAAACGTTCGCATGGAATTCACCGAAGCAAGCAGATTTAGTTGATGAATGAACGATAACTGATATGTACAAAGTTGAAATACCACTCAAATACAGACGAACCGCCAATGACCTGCAAACACATAACTTTGAGCTGGGTTCCGAATAAGACAATTATCAGTCAATAGTTGCCCGTCCGCTGGTTGCACTCTGGATTTGATCACAGAGCTCTGCTGTTTTGCTGACTGAAACATAAATATTGAACGTGACAGCGGCTTCGTATGACGCTTCAAAGTCGACATTTGCACTCCTCAGGATACCACGAACAGTCCCTGAGTCATCGTATTCGACGGTGACAGTGACATCTTCATGTGGCTTCATTTCAATGACACTTGCCTCCCCAATCGCATCAGTGACCGCACGACTGTATGCTCTCGCTAGTCCTCCAACCCCAAGATTTGTATCGCCGTAATATCGAATCACTGTCGCAACGACATTCTGGATATCCTCTTGGACAAGAACATTGAGTGCTGGTTTTCCTGCCGACCCCGTCGGCTCCCCATCATCGGATTGATACTCTCGCAAGAATGAATTAGTGGTAGATTCAGGGTTCACGTTTTCTGTAGTGGTATCGGTTGTAACAGGAACGCGGTATGCAGGAACAACATGTGTTGCATCAGTGTATTGCTCTCGAACCGTGTTAATGAATCTCTCGGCTTCAGTTACCGTCTTAACAGGAGCGATCACTCCGATAAATTCTGACCCGCGGGTACTGAATGAAGTGTTTCCACGATTTTGTACCGTTCGAAATGATTGGGTACCGTCATTGGTTGGAGAAGATGATGATTCGGTCATATTGTGCGTACAAAACTATGAGATGTATACATATTCGAGGCTATCAATCAAATAAGATTTTCTTTCGTCAGATGAGTATAGATATTATGAATACCTGCTAGAAACCAATGGATTTTATTGCAATTTCGTGGAATTCAGTGATTACTCGAAGTATAGTAAAAATAAGATTAGAAAATAAGTGTTAGATTACTGATTAAAATTAAAATAGAGGGTTCAAGCGACTGAAACGCGATAAACAAATGAGAGTTCAGTAATTTCATTTATTAGTTCACCAGGGATCGGATCATCCGTGACAATATACAGTTTTGGGTCGTCAGTGAATTCAGGATCTTCGCTAATGGTCTGACGAATGGGAATATTTCGGTCAGCAAGACGAGTTGCAATAGTAGCAACAAGCCCAGGTTGATCGGCATTATTTACTTCAACAATAATCGCTGAGAGGTCAAGTACAGGAGCAAGATCCATTAGACTTGGAATTGAAGAGATATTTTGGAAAATACGTTTAAGATCATCATCAGCAAGAATTGCTGTTGTGGTTGAATCAACAACTCGGCGATCAACGTTAATCTCACGGGCTATCCCCGTATTTGGGATTTCGATTCCACCAGAAACAACCCGGCCATCATCATTGACGGAGAATCCGCGTTCAAGAAGTAATCGGATCACTGCTTGCTGACTTGGACTTTCGTCAAATTTCTGCATAATCTCATCAAACATATTATTCACTCTGTGGGGATCCGCAAAAGAACCAATGTACGCGATGGTCGAAGCCGGTGTCTATCCTCTGTAGTCAATAATGGTCTGAAACACAGTAAGAAGAGAATATTATGAATATGATTGGAGAGCGTTTCAGTAAGAGGAAAAGATTGATACCTGAATCCAATCTGGTCGACTCTACTGTCTTATAATTTCCCTTTGGTGCTCGGGGTATCACTTCGTCGCGGGTCAATCTGTGTCGCTTCATCGAGCGTCCGTGCGAGCGATTTAAACAACGCTTCAATTTCGTGATGTGCGTTTACTCCCTTAACAGACGCGTGGAGTGTTATTTCTGAATGCATGGTTAATGAGTATGCAAAGTGTCGTGCCATATCGCTGGTAAACTCACCAACCTGCGGTTGCGAGAACGAGCCTGAAAACTCGAAGTGCGGACGACCGCTGATATCAGCGATTACTGTTGCGACCGATTCATCAAGTGGGATTGAACGATCTGCATAGCGGACAATCCCTCGTTTCTCACCAAGTGCCTTGTTAAATGATTCGCCAAGAACGATCCCAATGTCTTCGACAGTATGGTGATCATCAATGCTGAGGTCGCCATCGCAGTGAACAGTCACATTAAAAAGCCCGTGTTTCGCGAAAGTTTCAAGCATATGATCAAAAAACCCAATCCCTGTGTCGACTGTTGCATCACCATCGCCATCGATTGCGAGTGTCACATCGATTGTTGTTTCGGCAGTTTCACGAGAGATCGCGGCTGTTCGATCATCCGTGCTTGCCTCGCTCGCTGATGCTTCTGTGCCCTCAGTCATAATCCGATTTTGTGGTCCGTCTGTATCATCGTTCCGTCTTTTATCTATGCTATCTAAAATCTGGACTAAGTGGTCTGTATCATATGTAAAAAATAGATATGGATACTACATTCACTCAGTTTGACATTCTCCCCGCTCTGAAGGGCGAGGATTCCCACGGGTTTCTCCTTGATTATTCATAAGCACTCTGTCCTGTCGAATACAATAGTTAATTTCGAGCTCCGTTATCAGCTTCAGGATCGAGACCACTCATTATGAGTCAACTACCCCACCCTACTTCGCTCATCGGGTAAACCAATTCGCTCGATAGAGAGTGGGGCTTGTCAGTGATCTCTTTCTCTACCCAAATCGACCTCACAGCTGTTTTTGATGTGAGAGTGTTTCTCTCAGCTCGGTGTCCTCGACCCTGACCTCAGCATATTGACTGATGCTCCCACGAGACGGCTGATGGTCCCCGTAGAAGATACAATTCAGCGATGTTCTTCGCTGCATTGTAGTCCGCGTGATTCTGCTTGCTACACCTCTGGCACTCAAACTTATCTCTATGACGGTTGTTATCTCGAACACTGCCACACTCGTTGCACCGTTTGGAAGTGTTCTGTGGATTCACCTTATCCACGAACACGCCTCTCTCTTCGGCCTTGTATTCGACACACTGCATGAGCGTGCGGAATGCCACATCGCGTGCCAATCGGCATATGGAAGTCGCTCTCGAATCCCGTCAAGTTTCTCGAAGATGATATCCATCACAACCGTATTCGAGTGCCTCTTCGACAATCCCGCTCGCCACCGAGTGCAGTACGTGCTTCACGTACTCATCCTCTTGACCACTCACTTGTTGTATCGTGCGGTGGGCTGATTGCGTGCCACACTCTTGGAGGTCACCACGCGTTTTCTCGAACTCTCTGCGAGCGTGATTAAGTCTGCCTGCACTGAACGAGCGGGCCGTGCTGGTGACGGTAATCTGGTTAACACCGAGGTCAACACCCAGAACCGTTCCGTTCTGCGTCTTTGCCTCTTGTTCAGGTTTCTCTGTGCGATACCCAAGGTGCAGGTACCACTCGCCACCTCGGTAGTGCAGCCGTGAAAAAAGAGACGACAAGTGAATGGCACGTCTCGCTTTCCGTTGAAGTGGAGGAAAGACAGATTCCAGATAAGAAGCCTGTCGAAGAACTCGGATCGCATGGTTGTGTCGGGATGGACCCTGGGGTTCTCAATTACATCCACACGAGTGATGGAGTTTCCGTGGATGGGCTCAATCTGGAAGACCAGTACGAACGGCTGGAGAGAGAACAGCGAAAACGAGTCGCTAAGATTAAGCGTCATATACGACGGAAAGCACGAGATTGTCAGCACAAACTCACCTCTTGGCTACCCACAGAGTATGAGGCTGTGTTTGTCGAGGATTTAGACGTAACACATATCCTGGAACAGTCTCAGAATGCTCGGAATAAGGGATTCAGCTTGGCTTGGAGTCAGTTTCTCCGACTACTCGAATACAAGGCTGATTTGAATGGGTGTTGTGTTATGTTGAGAAGATCAACCCAGAGAATACGAGTAAAGAGTGTTCGCAGTGTGGTGTGAAGTCGTATAAGGCTGTATAGATTCGGGAGCATTCCTGCCCGAGTTGTGGGTTTGAATTGGATAGAGACTGGAACGCTTCAATTAATATGTTAGAGCGTGGTTTGGTATTGTTAGCAGAGCGGCTTGAAGAGCAGTTAGGGCTGGGGCTGGGACAGCTCGAGGTAGAACGCCTGAAGGAAACTGGTCTCCCTACGGATACGGGGAAGGTTCGCAGTGAATCAGGACCTGCAAAGACCGTCGTTGAAACAGGAAGCACAACCGAGGGGGAGGGAAGCCCCATGATTAAGTCAGGAATCGAGACGGCTGTTTCAATGAGCGACTAGGGTAGGGTAGTTCACATCACGGTTAGGGACGTCTCATACGGTATTGAGTCAATTATTTTCAACTGCACCCATCGCATCCGTGAGCGTGAATTTATTCTCATACAGGGCGGTCCCGACTACGACTGCCGCTGCACCAGTTGTATATAAGCTTTGAACATCATCAATTGATGCAACGCCACCAGAAGCAATAACAGGGATATCGACGGCATCAACGACACGAGCGGTGACGCTTGATTGAATCCCCTCAAGCGTCCCTTCAACATCAATGTCGGTAAACAGGATGCCGCAGGCGCCATAATCAGCAAATCGAGCTGCAGCGACTGCAGGGTCGACTCCAGTCGATTCTGTCCATCCCGAGACGACAACCTCACCATCTGCCGCATCAAGACTAACAACGACTCGGTTTGGATATGAATCGGCAAGTTCAGCAACGAGAGTAGGATTTTCGACAGCTGCAGTGCCAAGGATAATTCGGTCAACACCGCGGTCAAGCAATGAAGTGGCATCGTCAATCGTTCGGATCCCTCCGCCGAGTTGCACCGGGATGTCAACGGACTCAAGAATCGCATCGACAGCAGTTGCATTCATTCGCTCACCCTCAAATGCACCATCCAAGTCGACGAGATGAAGTGTCTCAGCACCAGCTTCAACCCACTGGTTTGCTGCGACAACAGGGTCGCCATACTGTGTCCCGGTTCCGCGCTCACCTTGTACGAGTTGAACAACATCACCATCTTGCATATCGATTGCTGGAATAACCTCAAATGGCTCGAACAGCGCGGACATACTCTAATCAAAATTTTATTTGACCGAAACCTAAATATATCGATGAAAAAATATGTGAGTTATTAAAATAGCTCATGTTACTCGACTTTCGATCTATGCTGCTGATGAGGACAGCGGTACTCGGTAGCTGCCCATAAGATTATTTCCAAAATAAAAACACAAATAAACTAACATGAAGTTTGATTTACGTCACAGTCCGCAATCGCTTTTAATTCGGCTCATGAGCACTGAGATATGAAACTATTCGGTTCAAGTGGCACTCGAGGGGTTGTCGGCGAAGAGTTGACACCTGAAGTTGTGCTTCAAGTCGCGAAGGGGGCTGGGACGGTATGGGAAGCTGATCAGGCTATCGTCGCACGAGATACTCGAACAAGCAGTAGGTCGTTCCTAAATGCGGCTGTGAGTGGACTCACGAGCGTTGGGATTGATGTAACACGGCTTGGCATAACTCCAACGCCTAGTGCGGTTCATTATGCGGTCGAGAGTGGTCGCCCTGGAATAATAATTACCGCATCGCACAATCCGCCAGAGTATAATGGAGTAAAACTCATCAGCGAAACTGGAGTCGAAATCGGAACTGAGGGGATTGAAATGATTGAGTCATGCATTCTCAATGAAGACTTTGCAACAGCGTCGTGGGATGATGTCGGGTCGATAGCGCGGGTTGAAACAGTTAATCATAAATATGTTGATAAGTTGCTTACTGCTGTTGAACAAGATGGGTCCCGTGAGATGATTGTAGATGCTGATCTCACCGTTGCTATAGACCCAGGGCATGGAGCAGGGTGTTTGACAAGCCCACGGTTTTTTC
>NZ_KE356561.1:2002656-2181158 GCF_000415985.1 Haloquadratum walsbyi J07HQW2 | reverse complement strand
GTTTTTTCGCAAACTTGGATGTGACGTCGTAACAGTGAATGCAACGCCGGATGGTCATTTTCCCGGTCGTCCATCTGAACCAATCGCTTCGAATCTCACCGCCCTTCGCTCGCTTGTAACCGCCTCAGGCGCTGACGTTGGCATTGCACATGATGGTGATGCTGATCGTGCTGTCTTTATTGATGAACAAGGGCAACAGATATCCGGGGAGGCATCACTTGCTGCACTTGCTGCAGCCGAACTCGATAGCAATAGTGCGACCGTTGCTGCGGTAAATGTTTCACAGCGACTTGTTGATGTTTGCAATCGTGTGGATGCTACATTGGAGTTGACCCCGATTGGGTCAACAAATATCATTACGAAAATTCGAGAACTGCAGACAGCGGATATATCAGTGCCAATCGCTGGCGAAGGTAATGGCGGGGTCTTTTTTCCAAACTTCCGACTAGTTCGTGATGGAGCGTATATCGCCGCCAAATTTCTCCGGTTGATATGTGATCAACCGGCCAGCAGCATCATTGAGCCGTACACTGAATACGCAAATGTTCGGACTAATATCGAATATGATTCTGAGGAAGGACTAGAGGCGTTGATGATGAGCGCTCAGGAGTTTGCAGAGGAAGCAGATGTAACGCCGAACACAGTTGATGGGTATCGGCTTGATTATGGCGACGCATGGGTGCTCATTCGACCATCAGGAACAGAACCAGTAGTGCGAGTATACACAGAAGCAGATAAAAAATCACGAGCACAGAAGCTTGCTGATGCGGCTGCGAACAAACTCTATGATGCTGTCGATGATGTCAGATGATATTAGTTACTCTCTTTATCTAACGAGGTACTTAGCAGTTGCAGTATCTGTGCTACGGTGGTCGGTATCGTATACTGGACACTAGTTATTCGATATGTGACTGCGTTTCTGCGAGCGCTTCCGTGAGCCGGTCACGAGCCTCAATAAGCATATCACGTTCATCAGCCATCGTCCCAGTGCGGAGTCGTTCACGTTCATTTGCGCTCAGATCAGTCTGTGCGCGAAGAGCGGTTCGAAGCCGGTCGTATGAATCCTCATAGCTTTGATCTCGAATCGCTCGAAGGTGAGCAATCGTTTCCTCACTGGCAAATCGTCCCAGTATCGATATTGCCTCACCACTAAATTGACGAAGTGTCCCAGCAGTCGGTGGAGGTCGTTCGATAATGAGTGGATCTGCGTCAAGACGCTCAAGAAAGGTCTGATGTACCGCAACTGTCGTTTGTAGCAGCGCTGGATCTGTTGCATAGTGATCAAGTTTGGAGCCAGAGTATGATGCAAATTCCAATACTGTTGGAATCGACTCATTAGCATCAGGGCTCTCGCGGGCAAATCGTCTGAGATCAGGTGGAGGTGATTGAAATGCAACAAGTGGAAACAAATCAGCATATTCAAGAAAATCGATGACTGCTGCGACCGATGCCGTTGTGATAAATTCATTGAATTCTGAGCGAAGTTGATCATTATACGCCTTAATCGGGTCTAATAATTGCTCAACGGGAGAATCGAAATCAACATCTGCAAATGAGAGCGCCTCATTGTGCATATCAATTGCGTCATTGATCTTGCGACGATGGAGTGTAACGTTTCGGCGGGCAGTCTTAATTTCCTCTGTTATCTGATTATATGACTCAAGCTGCTCAATATATTTCTTTGCTGGGGCGAGGTCCTCGCGGGCGGACGCGAAATCACCTTCACTAAGTCGGCGAGAGTCGAGTCGGTCCGCAGCAGTCTCAAATGCCTCACGAGCCGGGAGTTCATCAGGTAACTCCTCAACGCAGCCAAGAAACTTATTTTGAAATTCAACATATGCTTGAAAATCGCCTGTTCCAGTCGCTGAGTCAATATATTTATCAAGAAGTCCTGTTGCCCGACGATATGCGTCTGCTGTTTCAACAACAGCATCATGTCCCGTGTTATCGATTTGTGTTGTAATGGTCTCATATCGCTCTGCGGCATCTTGTAATTCTATAAGAACCGATTCGGTGGTATCAAGTAAATCGATTACCGCACCAGAAGCGTCATTATCAAGACCGATAGCAGACATATGTATCTCCTTTGTTATTCATAGACGCTCTCTGGATCAAAAACACGGTTAATAACCTCCGTTCCATCGAGAGTGCGGTAGAAACATGATTGATGACCTGTATGGCACGCTCCTCCAGTCTGCTCAACAAGATATAATATAGTATCGGCATCACAGTCGGCACGAATCTCACAAATGCGCTGTGTATGACCACTTGTTTCGCCTTTCTTCCAAAGTTCCTCTCGACTGCGAGAGTAATAATGCGCCTGCCCGGTCTCACGTGTTCGCTTGAGTGCTGTTGGTGAGACATATGCAAGCATTAATACCTCACCAGAATCAGCATCCTGCGCAATGGCGGGCACGAGTCCATCTGAGTTGAATGTGATCTCAATCTCAGCGTCAATTTTATTTCCGTTCACAGCATCATCAGCCATCGAATCAATATGAGATGATTGTGGCCGATATGTCTTGCGTCCAAGCGCTCTATGCGACATTTAGATATTGTCTATCAATTAGTATCAACTAGGTGGAGAAGGCGACGATATGCTCACCAGTATCGTCATAGAGAGCCGATCATCGAAGTCTGATGTTTTCGACTCTACTGCTATTTGACAATTAGCATCCGTATTCAGTGAGTCGGAGAAGAACTCAGTGGGGAGATCAGCGCTACAACTAATCAAGACTTAGTAATCCAAACAGTATATCGCTGTAAATAAAGCCAATAATAGTGTCAAAACAGGTTGTGACAAGAAATGACTGGGGAAACCCACACTGTCTGTCGGTCGGGCGTTGAAACTAACGTCAGTGTGTTTCGAAGTTGCGTTGTTAAACTTCCATACGCACGGTGGTCGACCCCATCAAGAAACCTGGTGGCACCCCGCAGATCTGTTGAATCAGCTGAAGCAGAGTCCGTTGAATCAGAGAGGCTCAGATCTGCGTGAGATTCAGCAGGCATATTTCCTGATAGTAAATAATCTGATTCGATGCCGACAGCACCATCAGTTGGAGTGTGTGTTTGAACAATGCTCGCAGGGTCGCGATGTGTTATGAGCGAATCACGGATTGCACTGAGTGTTGTACCACGCCATCGGAGATACATCCGGAGCGCATCAAGATCAAGATCAATTCCATTTCGTGTGATACAGTCTGAGGTTCAACCAGACATCCGTGTTCGTGTTCAAGATTATCGATATTGACCGGTCGGGCAAAAAGTGCAACCGGGAACTGCCATACTCTTTTGCGGATATTCTGAAGAATCAGAGTAATTGGATATACGGCGGTAAGCAGTACTGTGTTCGTGAGAATTGTTGATGAGAACACACTCAGCGGAGCTGTTAGTGGAGGAAATGTCAACCCCGAAAGCTGATACATTGGGACTGTCGAAATAGAGATTGCAAGTGTCATCAGCGCTTTGGCATCTGCACCGCCGAGCCAGAGACCGTTGCAAGTGGAATAATCAAGAAATTGATACTACCGCGAACAATGAATATGGTAGTGATTGGGCTATAATTGACATCCTCCTCCGCGTAAACGCGGAGGAATCCTGAGTGTGAGTGTGAGCGGTGGAGATTTCAATTTTAGGGTTACAGTTCCACCGAACCCCAGTACGGTGAGAATCCGTGTGGGGTTCACGGACTGTCACGGGTAGAGTGAGTGGACTGCTGACGATGGGAGTGCCAAGCCCAGCCCCGTCCCCGGGACTCCACTCCACTCCTATCCTCTCGTCCATCGTGTTCGGACTCCCACAGTTGGTTGTGCCGTTGGGAGTCCGGCAGACTTCGACAGACTTGGAGTTACTTTCTGTGGTGCTTCCAGCAGTCGGGCAAGGCACTGCATCGGTTCATTATAGGAACCGACCGTTCACCAGACTGGGTCCGATTACTGTCTCATTACTTGGGGCGGACAGGGCAGGCCGCCATCGTAATCGGAGGACTGGCGGAAATCACTCTGTTCTGAGCCTGATTCCTATCGGTATGTACTGTTGCCTGTCAGTTTCAGTTGCGGATTGTCAATCTCACCGCAACTATCGCCGGGGAGATTACCTCCGAGTTGTCGGATTCAGCCTGTCCTGTCCTGTCCTGCGGCTGAAGCCGCAGGGATTCTCCTTGACCCTTATAAACCCAAATCTTGTAAAGTATGCTGAGCTATCCCAAATAACAAGAATCATAGCCAGAATAACAAGCAGTGGTCAGACGTGCGAGGAGAGACGACGAGTTCTCACATCATGCCATGCAGCACATATGAGAATCAAGATGATAGATAATCGAAAGAGATCCGAGATACTAGCAATCATATTGAAATCGAGAGAGATATTATATTGTAGTTTCCGTCTTTCTGATCATGCAGAGCAAGGAAAGTGCGCGTCTTTATTCACGAGATGATGTCAATGCGGATGCATTCAGACACACCGAATCAGACCGATTAAGAATAATCGCTTCCAACAATATCACGAATACGTCCTGCAGTGACAGCACCAACGCCATCGACTTCCGTAAGCTCATTTTCACTCGCTATCATCACAGCCTCAACAGTACCAAAGAAATCAAGTAATGACTGTGCGGTAACAGGACCTATATCAGCAATCGAAGAGACAACATACTCTTGTTGTTCTTGTAATGTCTTCGCGCTTTTTTCTCCGTGCACACTTATACTCCGATCACGTGAGGTTTGTTCGCGGGTTGCAATTGTCTCAAGCATATCCGCAGTATCACTGTCATCACGCGTCTGAACGATACTCAGATCAAAGTCAACAGCAAGCGATGCGAGTGCACCTTGGATCGCACGTGGCTCGATATTTCGCTCTGAATACAGTGCTGTCAGCTCTCCTTCAAGCATAAGAACTGGCCGTCGATAGGCTCGAACGAGGTCACCGGTCTGTTCGAACAATGATCGATCGGTATCAAGCAACGTATCGAGAAAATCAGTTGTTGATTTTCGCTCAACAGCAACACGGTCTGAAAGCACATAATCACCGACGGCGAGCGTTTCCAGGCGCGTCTGAACGGCATTACGAGTTGAGAGGCTCTTTGGGACTGCTGAGTCAAGCTCACGCTGGTCAACGACGATTTCAATAGTATCCTTATCGGTATCAACGTCCGGTGTTGGAGGAGATTTGGAGACATCGGTATTCGTATCAGTGTCTGTAGATCCCGTGTCGTTGTTTTTTTCCTCGGCTGATTGCGTTTTGCTGTCCGTACTCGGAACTTCTGCATCACTAGGAGCAAAGTCTGTGATCCCTGATTGATTGTCTTCGTCAGAATTCATCACCCCTTGCGTGGACACATCAGAATCTGGCTTTGTAGTCGTATCTGCACCTGTATTCGACGCTTTCGTATCCATTTCGGTCGACTGATCATGGTTGTATGTTGTCAGTTCTTCTTGTGGCGGAACAATTGATGATTCAATAGTATCAACAGATTGCTTAAGCGAGCGTAATTCAGATTCCATCTTCTTTTCGCGTCGCCGTGAAATCCAAAAGTATGCTTCATCCCGCGTGTCCTCAGCAAGAAGAACAACGACGCGTCCCTCGGTCTGTCGACCTGTTCGACCCTTTCGCTGTATTGATCGGATCGCCGTTGGAACTGGTTCAAAAAAGAGTACAAGGTCGACCTCAGGAACGTCAAGTCCCTCTTCGGCGACTGACGTTGAGACGAGTACCTCAAATTCACCTGCACGAAATGCTTCAAGTGTTTCCTGTTGTTGACGTTGGGTCATGCCGTCAGAACGACCGGTGTCATTCTGTCCAACGAATCGTTGAACATCAAATGAAGCTGAAAGGAATTCTGTGAGTGCCTCAACTGTATCTCGTGATTCGGTAAATATAATTACGCGTTCACCGCCCTCAATACCGAGTGTTTGTGCAAGAAGGATTCGGGTGTGAGAAAACTTTGGATGCGTCCCATCAAATGACTCTGCAAGTTGCATTGATTGGCGAACCTTCGGTTCAGCAACAAGTCGCTGACTAGCTTTTGAGGCCCCTGATGACTGTGCCGCATTGCGTTGGCGTTCGAAATACTGACGAACGGATTCAACTGATTGCGTCTCAACGAGTTCGACAGCGCGGCGTAATTTCATGACCTCTGCATGTGTCGACATCCCAGCATAGCCATCTGAGTTGTCGGCGTCGATCAGTTTCTGCAACTTCCCTCTTATTTTATTCAATTGTTTTTGTGAGACATCAGGCTGAGTTGTGCTTGAGACACCAAGAGATTTCAGTTGTTGAAGTCGGTCACGAATAACATCATTGAGTGCATCTCGAATCTGGATGATATCATCAGGAAGTTCAATACGCTCCCACTCAACGTCGGTGGTGTATGTATATTCATCCACATCCGCATCACCTTCTGTCATCACCTCAACGGCTGAGACTCCGATATTGTTACATACGGTCACGATTTCTTCCTTATCGCCACCTGGAGAGGCGCTCATGCCTGTCACACGTGGATTAGTGGCATCATCGTGATATCGTCCTGCGATGTATACGTATGCATACTTACCGGTTGCTCGATGACACTCATCAAACGTCAAATGTGTGACTGAGTCGAGCGAAATCCGATTGCCAATAAGGTCATTTTCAATCACCTGTGGGGTTGCAATAACAATTTGTGCATCATCCCAGAGTGTTTCTCTTTTATGAGGAGGTATCTCTCCCGTGAATACAACAATATCCTCATCAGGAATGGTAAGCGCATTGCGATAAAATTCGATATGTTGACGGACAAGCGGTTTTGTCGGGGCAAGGAATAGTGCAGTGCCACCGACAGAGTTGAGTCGACTCGCTGTGACAAGTAGGCTGACAGTTGTTTTGCCAAGCCCTGTCGGGAGACAGACAAGAGTATCCGTTTCGCGAGCAGTTTCTGCGAGTTGAAGTTGATACAGTCGTTGCTCGATAAACGACGAAACAAGAAGCGGATGGTCCACATACGCGGGATCATCGGTGGCAGCCATCAATAGGGTATATATCAAGGAACAATTAACAGTTATCGGTTAAACGTATATTCGATGCTAATTGATATAGTCGGAGCTGAACATCTCACCAGATTGCCTGCACCCGGTCCATCCACGACACAATGACGACATGTGGAGCAGTAAGTGCTGCAATGCCAACTAAGTACAACGCAGCAAGGGATTCAATATCATCTGGTGGGCGCGGGACGAGAATGTATAATCCAAGGAAAAACAGGAGCGCAACGGCAGTGAGGGGTGCTGCATCACGAGTAAACCGCCGGATGGCAGGGCTAATTTGCGCTGAGTTGAGCGCTTGCCGGGATGGTTGATCAACAATCGCAACTCGGGCGATGTGACGAAGTGAGTGCCAGACACAGAAATAAACACCAACGGCGAAAATAGGTGGGAGAGTGATGAAGAAGACCCACAATAATCCGAGTTCACCGGCATCAATAAGATATGGACGAACGGTCGCCCCAGTGTAAACACGCCATGCACCGACCACAATAGTCGTCGCAGTGAGACCGACGAGAATAGCGGTAACGCCGCTACGAACCGGCGATGAGAACAGGAATCCAATTGATATGATGTCTATGCTGAAAAGCTCGATAAAGGCAACGAGGACGCGTTGATATGATGCTGGATGTGTAATAAGTGGAACGAGCATCGGCATCGCTCCTCGAGTGATAACCGAGAGTGCTCGTTCAGATCGAGTTGGAAGATGATCAGCATCAAGAAATGATAAAAGTGCATAGATGTCACCCTGTCCCCAGTGAAATAATGTCATGAATACAAATACAATGGCAGCACTGGTCGGGGCAAGGAACCACCAGCCAAGGTATATACCACCAATGATGAAGTATAATCCACCAACGGACAGCATCGATCTAATCGTAACTGTTGCATTAGCTGTTCGTGCCGGAACAAGATGATCAACGGCACCATGTGGTAATCCGAATAGAAGAAGACTCAGAGCAAATGGAAGATAACGCAACTGCGGCGAGAGAGCCGTAATAAGCGGTGCAAGGAGAATGCATCCTATCAGCATGAGCCAGACGGGAATGAAGATACTGCGCCCAAGTGTTTGCCGAGCGGTATTCGAGAGTGATTCAGTTACAGCCACTCACTGGACACCTCCGGTCCAATAGCATTTGGATGATGATGCCAGTAATCAATAATCCACTCAAATAGAATTAATCCATATGCGATGAGTATATTTGTTATAAGAAAGAATATGGCTTCTTCAATGGGGAGATCAAAAAGATCAATACCACTTGAGTATTGATCAGAGATTGTCCAGACACCAAGCGCAATGGCGATGCTATCAATCATCCATAAATATACTGTCGGGACGGCAACAGCAAGCGACCACTCACGCCATCGTCGAGCAAGATATCCACCACCAACAGCCCACTGAAGTGCCACAACCGGGCAAGCCCACACGAGAATTGCACCCAAATAAAATCCAGATTCGACTGTGAGAAGCATGGCACCAACGATAGCAAATCCAAGCCATCCAAGAGCACCGATTATTCGAGGTTTGCGATGAAAATCCCCATGACGGTATGTGGCATCAGGGGCAAGTGTTGTGACCCAAAGTCCGGTTAAAATCGGCTGAAGAATGAAGAATAGGTACTCACCAACCGGTGCCTTCCAGATGCGGGCAAATATATCATCCTGACCATACCACCACACGCCACGTTGGATTAGATAATTATCCCACGGTGTTGTGTATATCAGCGCGACGATAGTCATGAGTACGATTCCGACACGGACGGCTCGACGAGTCGGGATCGTCCCGAAGGCAAGGAGATACGCAAGTGGCGGGAATGTAAATAGAACATGAAATCCCGCATACGAGAGTCCGCTCACAGGTGGGTAATATAGTAACGGCAATTACGGATATGATGCATGAGTAAAATGTGAGTGGTTTGGACATAAATGTAGTGTTACCTGATGAGTCCGATTGAAATATATAAAATGATATTACTGATGTGCGCAGCATATATTAGTTAATATATTGAAATTGGGAGTTTCCTTCCGGTATACTAGAATACGCTTACCAGAGTATGCTGATTCCACTGATGTGGCTTTTATATCGCAATTAGTGAACAATCGTTATGTCAAATCTTTTATTATTTAGATATTCATCAGAGCAGGATTGCCGAAAGACGAATAATCAACGATTGATAGAATGGTATTTCTCATAATTTCACAATACTGAGGGATCAATCCTGACGAAGCATAGCGATCCGCCATAGCATATAAATCATGAGAGAATAGAATAGTATGTGGGTATGGCGACACCAGGCTCAGAAGCGACCTGGCTGTGGGTTGGATTCATCGGAATGCTACTCGGAACAGTATACTTTGCCGTACAAGGTCGAGGATCAACTGATCCGGAGCAACAAACTTATTATATTATCACAACGATAATTCCAGCGATTGCAGCGGCTGCATATCTTGCGATGGCGACAGGACTAGGTGTCATCTCGATGCCTATAAGAGGAGCTGCGGGCGTTGATATTTATTGGGCACGATATGCCGACTGGCTATTGACAACTCCACTTTTGATAATTGATCTAGCATTGGTTGCAGGTGTAAGAAAGCGGATGATTTACAAGCTGCTCGTCATCGATGTGATCATGATCCTCGGTGGACTCGCCGGTTCGATGATGCAACAGGGTGCTGTTATCAGAATTGCATGGTGGGCGGTGAGCACTGCGGCATTTATCATTTTGTTATATTACCTACTCGGTGAGTTTTCAAGACGTGCGAGAAACCGATCAACTGCGACTGGTGTAGTATTTAGGCGACTTCGTAATATTACACTCGGGCTGTGGGCATTGTATCCGCTTGTGTGGATTCTCGGAACGGGCGGTGGCTTTGGGATGATTACTATCACGACAGAAATAATGCTATATGTTGTCCTCGATATTGGGACAAAAGTCGGGTTCGGTGCTGTCTTACTTAATAGTCAGGACATTCTTCAGACCGCCGATCATCCTACATCAAAGGGCGATATCAAGTCACAGTGACGTTCGCGTCGGATGCAAGCCATAACTCACTTCAGTTTTATTATCATAGGCTAACTATTGTGACCCCAGATTAGCTACATGTGTTTAATAAACGTGAGCAGTGAACATGCAGCCTCAGTCGCACCACCAATCATGGCATGATTAATCATATCCCCTATATGCGATAATATTTAGACGATCTGTTCGCCGTCATCGTCGTACACTTCAATTGCATCAACTGGACAGACACGAGCAGCAAACTTTGCTTCGAATTCCGCATCCTCAGGAACCTCACGCTCAAATATTCCATCTTCAACTTCCTCAGCCTCAACTAGATCAGCTTTTCCAGCGTTCATATTTTTCTCGAATGCGTCCCACTCATTGACGCATTGAAACATCCCGATACACGTTTCGCGATTGTATCTGATTCGCATATATCCTATCGGCGATGTAGTAGTATAGTGATAACGCTGTCAGGCACGTGAGAAAACGAACTCAACATACTGATCTCTTTCTAAATCCTGTTTCATTCGAATCAAGGATCAGTGTTCATGTTATATATTGCATTTGTAATGAATGATTCGCATACTACCAATCTATCAAAAATAGAGAGTAGAGTACAAACAGCACGGTTCGATGTGCGAAAATCACATCAAAACTATCAGTAGTCTGTCAGCGACCATCTCAACAGGACTATCTAAGATATCATCAATCATAGATACCGAATTGAAAGAATAGTCGCTAGTCACGCTGTGACGTGAAATAATATAAGATACCAGGCCGATACTGACAGCGCTAGTATTTGTGGAAAATACGTCCACAATCAGCGCATTTTATTTTTGCACTGCGGAAGAATGGATTTGATTTGATAACTGGACCATGACAATCTGGACAAACACCGGTCGCATCGCCACTTGCAACTCGTGCTGAAAGATCTAATACGAGGTCTTCAAGCTCCTCAATCCGGTCACCTTGTTCTTTAACAGTGTCCTGAAGCGCCTCGACAGATGCCTCTTGTTCAGCCGCCGCTTCGATATCAAGCGTTGTTTCCGGTTCAGCTTCAGCTTCGGCTTCATCTTCAGCCTCTACTGTAGTGTCTGTCTGTGTCGTTTCCTCTTCGGATTCAATTTCTGTCGTCTCATCTCCGCTCATAATTCTTTCATGATTGATAACTGACCGCGGGTTCAGCCTCGATATTTGATAGTGCTCACTTTATTCCACATATGTGAGTTGTTTCAGTCTCGTAGTTTCAGTCTGCAACTTTATTGTGTGTATCAATCAAATTTGGTGTGTACTAGACTTAAAATTTGTTGCTGGGTCGGCGAATATTGTTAAGTGTGAGGAGCACATACTGACTATTGCAATGTCTCAGCTGGCGCTACAGATGAGCAGTCTCGGAGTAGAAGGCGAGGGCATATGGTTAGCCCTCGGAACGATCGGAATGTTGCTTGGGATGCTTTACTTCATGGCTGACGGATGGGATGTGCAGGATCCCCGTCAGAAGGAGTTTTATGTCATCACAATCCTCATTCCGGGAATCGCAGCTGCATCGTATCTATCGATGTTCTTTGGCTTCGGATTGACCGAAGTGACACTAGAAACCGGTCGTGTTGTTGACGTGTATTGGGCACGATATGCCGATTGGCTATTCACAACACCACTGCTTCTGCTTGACGTCGGTCTTCTCGCTGGTGCAAGTCAGCGTGATATCGGTGCGCTTGTTGGTATCGACGCGTTCATGATCGTAACCGGTCTTACCGCAACACTAGTTAAACTCCCTGTTGCTCGGTACGCCTTCTGGACGATCAGCACCGTCGCGATGGTGTTCCTCCTGTACTACCTAGTTGCCGTCTTCGGTGAGGCAGTTAATGATGCAGATGAGGATACGCAATCAACATTCAATGCACTTCGGAATATCATTCTTGTAACGTGGGCAATATACCCGGTTGCATGGCTTGTTGGAACTGAAGGGCTTGCACTCACCGGTCTTTATGGTGAAACGCTTCTCTTCATGGTTCTTGATCTGGTCTCAAAGATTGGATTTGGATTTATCCTCCTACGCAGTCGAGCCATTATTGGCGGTGGCAGCGAGCCAACGCCGTCTGCACAAGAAACTGCTGCAGACTAGCGACAGGCTGACGCTAATAATCCGCGAGTGCAAATATTGGTGGTGCCACATGTTTTCGTGGCTTTCACTGATACGAAGTCTCGATTCACTCCGAGTATAGCTTTTCAATTTTTTTATATCCGTTGTATAATCATATAAACAGCACAGCCTAACTAGATAAGATAGTGATTATCCATTGAGGCGAGTGCAGTGATTGATGCAATTGCACTAGTTATCCATGTTCTTGTAGATCAATATACTCGGTGCGCCATCTCAGAGGAACATAAGAGTATAGCGAGTAGTTTCAAGTGTATATGAATATATACTGTAATTGTTGGCTATCAAATGACCATGGATCAAAGTGATGGTGAAGCGGAACTCGCACCAGAATCATTAAATCAGCGAGCACTTACCGGATTAGTTTTCTCCGTGATCGTTGGCATTGGAGGATTATTCGCGTTGCCAGTAATTCAAACGATTCTTCAGTTGGAATTCTTTCCGGCGTTTACTGTTGTGCTCCTGATAGAACTGATTGCGACAGCCGGTGTTGTTCTATCAATGTTCCAACTACATCAGAAACAACAGTTTGGACAGGAGCGAGCATGAATAACCGACATTAATGCAGAATCTAGACACAGTTGTTCGTATGTTTAGGATTGGGTATCATTAAACGAGGCATATCGCTCTCTTGCGGTTGCAGATAATGATGGTCCAATGCGGTCGAGTGCAGCATCAACGTGGCGGCGGTGAATGCGCACAGCCTCAAGCGATTCAACACCTGCTGGAGTCGCATCCGGTGGAGTCGTCTGAATTGATTTCGTGTCCTCAGCTGCATCAGATTCGGCTGCACCGAGATGTTCCTCAAGCGCGAGCAGACTCGCTTCCTGTAGGACAGCACTAATATCGCTTCCAGAATATCCATCAGTTTTTTTTGCGATTTCATCAATATCGAGTGGCTCAGTCGGTCGATCGCGGGTATGAATACGGATAATTTCCTGACGAGCCTCAGGACCTGGAAGTGGAACCTCGACAACACGGTCAAATCGCCCAGGTCGGGTAAGTGCATCATCAATACGATCAGGGCGGTTTGTTGCACCAATAACAGTGACTTGCTCACGAGGATGAAGACCATCAAGCTCAGTCAATAGCTGTGATACAACGCGCTCTGTGGCGGAGGCACCATCACCTGCGCGGGCGGACCCAAGTGCATCAACCTCATCAAAGAAGACAACCGCTGGTGAACTATCTCTCGCACGAGTGAATAACTGTCGAACACGGCGTTCACTCTCGCCAACATATTTGTTGAGGAGTTCTGGACCATCAACAGTCAAGAAGTTTGCATCTGTTGTTGATGCAACTGCACGTGCCAGCATTGTTTTTCCAGTTCCTGGTGGTCCATATAGCAAAATCCCAGCAGGCGCATCAACGCCAAGTCGAGAAAGTGCCTCCGGATACTGAAGTGGCCATTCAACCGCCCGAGTGAGCTCGCGCTTTGGTGCTGCAAGTCCACCAATATCCTCAAATGTCGTTGAAGGAACAGAGCCGGTTGTTTCAGCAGCACTCGGTGTCGTTTCAGTAATCGCTATCTCAATATCCGGTGGAAGAATCCTGAATTCTGTCTGTTTGTTATCTTCGGTATCGTATCGAGCAAGTGCGGCTTCAATTGCACGTGCACGCAAATTAATTATATCAGCTGCAACATATCCAAGCGTCTGCTCAGCAACAGCAGTATAATCGATACGAGAGACAATCGGTGTATCATTGAATAGAATCGAAATAATCGCTGCACGGTCTTCTGGGGTTGGAGCAGTAACTGAAATTATCCGTGAGAGACGACCGCCACGGGTGAAAACCGGATCGATAGCATCTGCATCAGTACATTCAGCAACAACAGTTGCCGAATCAAGTTGTAGCGTTTTTTCAATCCATGCCCCAATCTGACGGGCAATTGCATCGTCATCCTCGCCAATTATCTCAAGATTGTCGATGAGAACAATTGTTGATGTTGAGTTACCGGTTGTAATCGCCGCTGTATGTGAGGCAAGTTCATCAGTGATATTGGATGGCGATTCTGAGGCGAGTGCTGTACAGTCAATTGTTCGAATTGTTGCATCGGCATACCACGCGCTGTGGCGGATAAGATGCGTCTTGCCAACACCAGATTGTCCCTCAATAAGCACACCTGAGGCTGCCGAACGATCATCGACATGGTATGTATCGGCGTGTATCAGCGGATCTGCGATAGTACGCCGACAGGCTTCAATGATATCATCATAGCCACCGATTCCTGCTGGTGGAATCGGGACTTGTTGCGGAGGCGTTGCGTTAGATGCCGGACCAGAGTCTAGTTGGAGTTCCGTCTTTTCTGTGATAGCAACAGGACCGTCTGGACGCGTTTTAGTGATACGAACTGGCAGCTCAAGAGATCCGTCAAGAAATACAGTTGGGATAGTGTCACCACAGACAAGCGGTCGGGTGTCGAGTGCCTGACGGACTGTCCGCTCGCCCCCGCTAATCGATAGTTCAGCGACTGGAGCGACGGTGAGTTGATATGCAGGCGAGACGGTGGTTGGCTCAACAGTCACGACATGATCAGTCTGGGAGTTTTGATCTGAATCTACAGCTCCGTTTGTATCGCTAGAGATATCAAGTGCTGCTGCAAGATTTGACGATACAATAATCGTCTCAGGACTAACCGTCGAGTCAGGACGAACTACCGCAGCGGTCATTCGACCATTGTTTGTCCGAAGTCGGACCACATCCGAATCTAACGGAGACGTGGAATCATCGACCGTGCTGTCCGCGGTGTCGCGTGCGCGAGCAGTCGAATCAATCAGCGGCCACCTGAGACGAACCGTATCGGGCGGGAGTTCCGAATCAATGGTAACTGTTGCGGCAACGCGTTTCATTAGTTACTGCTCATGCTATCAGGATATGGACTTCCATGGAGAAGGTACCGAACACCGCCGAATGCAAAGACTGCAACAGGACCTGCAAAGATTGTCAAATACATCGTCGTACCAACGGCATATCCGATAATATTTCCGAGAGCCATTACAACGGCGGCTGAAACGAGTGGAAGTCTGTCTCTAGGGTCTATCGATACCATGGAGTTTAATTGGTTCTTATTGAGAGACGAGACGGATTATAGTTGTTGTCCGTTTGGGCTCAACGAGGACATGAAGTCTTCAGTTTTTATCGAACGTATTTGATTAGCGATAGAGATGGGGTAACCAAAGATCGTTCCGATAACATGAAGCCGTCAACATCTATATGACTGCAATCATATCAGCAATTATGACAGATGATACGTCACAGCAGTCAACCATACGGACAGACGGAGGAACGTCGTCTATTGAGATTGGATTTCCAGCGGTTGCATTTGGATTACATGCAATCGTTGCACTTGCGCTTGTTCCATTTGCATGGGATGCTTTGCAAGCAGGGAACCTCCCACTTGTAGGGTCGTTAACGCTGTTATCGACACTGATTCTCATATTGGGAGTGGTGGTGCGGCGAATCGCAAAGCGGCGATTTTAACACTAACAAGGCTAAGTTCTCCTCCTCAAGAAGTCAGCTTCGCTGACGAATATGGAAGGGATACAGCCGTCCGATTATCACAACTATATCCTACTACAAATATATAATAATCTTGACAATCAAGCATATAATTGGATAGAATACCACCGCTCAGAGCACAAAGTGACCAAAACAATCTTCAACTACAGTGTACATCCAGAAAGCAAACATACCTACAATAGTGCTTTGGAATACGATTCAGATTGGGCGACAGGTATACGACCAAACCCTCACACAACAGCGCAAACCAGCATCACAGTGCGACAAACCGTCGTACACGACGATGCAGAACAAGCCCCCAGAATGGAAGGACAAGTGGACAGAGTCGAAAGGTGTCTATCCAAAACACTACAAATGGCTGTTAGACGTATCAAAATAACTGAGCCGGCTCTGGATGGACTGAAAGAACGTGGATATGATGTAGATGTAGGTGAGGTTAAGAACTCAAGTGGAAAGCACCATGAGAATACCGTAGCATCACGCACAACCAGTCTGGCTTTGACGTGGACAGTAACACGGAATCGACTGGGCATGCTATCGTTAACTTCTGGAATGTCAGTGATTTCCACTTAGATTATCACCGACCACTCAGAACACAGCAAAACCAAGCCGGTGAAATAAAGAAAGTCGTATTTAAAAACGAGAAAATAGGCGAACAGGTCATCTGTATAATAGTCGGACACGAAGCAAAATACCCAGAGCCACCAGCGATAGAAGAAATTGAACCTGAGGACACGGTGGGAATCGACATTGGTATGACAAAGTTCATTAACGATTCTGACGGGCGAACATTCGCTCCGCTTGACGGAAAGAAAGATAGAGAGCAGATTGAAACCCGTCATCGAGACATTTCTCGAAAAGAACACAAGTCAGACAATTGGAATAAGACTCAGCAAGACTTGGCGAGAGTGTACGAGCAATTAAACAATCATCGTGAAAAACTCGCATCGTGGTATACTCAAGAGTATGATGTCGTGTTTCTTGGGGATTTGAATGTCGGGTCGATGATGAGACAGATCGGTACCAGTCGGAATATCGCCTCAATGTCGTGATATAAGCTAATCCAAGCGTCTGAACGCTACGGTGAGAGCAACGGGTGTCACGTCATGAAAGTCCCGCCTGAGGAAACGACAAAACGATGTGCGAAGTGCGGTGGCGAATCGGACAAGCTATTATGGGTTCAAGAGCATTCCTGTCCGTCGTGTGATTACGAAACAAACAGAGATCAAAATGTTTCAATAGAAGCTCAGCGTCTTGGATTGGAAGAATTGGGGGTGGGTTTCGAATGTAGGGCTGGGACAGTCCGAATCAGAACATCTGTCGGAGACTGGAATATCTGAGGGGACCCGTCATCGGGACGAGTTGGTTTCAAATTCCGTCGTTGAAACAGAAACTATAATTTCAGAGCACGGAAGCCCTGTCCTCACCGGAGTGATAGCGGAGTAGGTCAGGGTAGTTCACTTCACTCAAGAGACGTTGGTAGATGCTATGGCGATCAACCAGAAATACATGTGATATCGAGGGGTCGTTTTATTCATTGTAATAGATCTATTACGCCTGTCAGGTATCTACGTGATATAATCAATCGAATTCTATTGAGTTGCATCGGATGACCAACAATGATTAATTGACAGTAATGCCAATAAACAGTAATGGAACCTGACGACGTCTCCGGATTGCCCCCGGGCGTCTCTGACAAACTTCGTGCAGAGGGCGTCACAGAGTTGTATCCACCACAAGAGTCAGCCGTCAACACAGGGCTGACCGATGGTGAGAGCCTTGTTGCATCGGTCCCGACCGCCTCAGGAAAGACGCTTATTGCTGAATTAGCAATGTTAGCGGCGATTGAACGTGGTGAGACAGCACTATATATCGTCCCGCTACGTGCGCTTGCTTCAGAGAAACGAACTGAGTTTGAGCGTTGGGAAGAATTCGGTGTCGATATTGGTGTCTCAACCGGAAATTACGATTCCAGTGGTGAATGGCTAGCTTCGCGAGATATTATTGTAGCAACATCTGAAAAGGTTGATTCACTTATTCGCAATGATGCGCCGTGGATCGATCAGTTAGGGTGTGTTGTTTCTGATGAGGTTCATCTTGTCAATGACCGAACGCGTGGACCAACGCTTGAGGTGACACTTGGAAAGCTCCGCCAGCGAAACAGTGATTTGCAAGTCGTTGCACTTTCGGCGACGATTGGAAATGCGGACGCTATTGCTAATTGGCTAGATGCATCGCTCGTCGATACAGACTGGCGTCCAATCGAGTTGCAGATGGGTGTTCATTATGGAAATGCGATTACGTTCAACGATGATAGCCAACAACCCGTTCCAGTTGAGAGTGGAGAACGACAGACACCGGCTCTTGTCGCGGATACGCTTGCAGGTGATGATGAGGATGACCAGGGATCGACGCTTGTCTTCGTCAATTCACGACGAAATGCTGAATCCGCTGCGAAACGACTTTGTGAGGTTACAGCACCAGTCTTGACAACTGAAGAACGAGCATCATTAGCAGAGATCGCGGCGTCAATTCGAGGCGTTTCAGATACTGAAACGAGCGAAACACTTGCAACGTGTGTTGAAGAGGGAGCTGCATTTCATCATGCTGGACTTGCAGCAGAGCACCGATCGCTTGTTGAGGATGCCTTCCGAGATCGACAGCTCAAATGCATTGCTGCAACACCGACACTCGCTGCGGGTGTCAACACACCCAGTCGTCGTGTTATTGTCCGTGATTGGCGGCGCTATGACAGTGAGTACGGTGGAATGAAACCACTTGATACACTCGAAGTTCACCAGATGATGGGACGAGCAGGTCGACCTGGTCTTGATCCATACGGGGAGGCAGTGTTGCTCGCTGGAGATAATGATACACGTGATGAACTATTTGATCGATATATCGATGCAGATCTCGAGTCGGTGCGCTCAAAACTTGCCTCTGAACCTGCACTTCGAACACATGTGCTCGCAACAATTGCAACCGGGTTTGCACGAAGTCGAACAGAACTTCTCGCCTTTCTGAAGAAGACATTATATGCAACACAGACGGACACAAATGGACGGTTGAAAACGGTTACAGACACTGTTCTTGAATATCTCAAACGTAATGAATTTATTACAGAGGATGATGAAACCCTCTCAGCAACCGGACTTGGTCATACCGTTTCGCGATTGTATCTCGATCCGATGAGTGCTGCAACGATTATCGATGGATTACAATGGGCTGCAAAAAACGAAACTGTACAAGTTAATGCTCTCAGTGATAGATCAACAGAGCATGCAGCCGATGGGTTTCAGCCAGCGAGTGAATTCGCTAAATCGGCAGGTGATACTGTGCATGAAGATGGTGATGAGCCAGCAGTAACGTATCCAACGGCATTTGGGTTGTATCAGCTCGTTTGTCGGACACCTGATATGTATGAATTGTATCTCAAGTCAGGTGATAAAGAGCGTTTTAGTCAGGTCTGCTATGAGCGTGAAGCTGAACTGCTCGAACGGACACCGTCTGAGTATGATGATGTTCGATTCGAGTCATGGTTATCGGCATTGAAGACCGGACGACTTCTCGAAGATTGGGCGGATGAGATATCTGAAGATCAAATCACAGAACGATATGATGTCGGACCCGGCGATATCAGGGGGAAAGTTGACACAGCGAGTTGGCTTCTTGGAGCGGCAGAACAGTTAGCTGGCGAACTTGGAATGAAGACGAAGCCGATTGCTGATGCTCGACGGCGTGTCGAGGACGGAGTTAAAGAAGAATTACTTGATCTTGTTGATGTCCGTGGTATCGGACGAAAGCGTGCCCGAAGGCTCTATGATTCTGGAATTGAAGATAGTGCAGCTCTTCGAACCGCTGAAAAAGGGATTGTGCTTCGGGCACTTCGTGGTCGGCGAAAGACGGCTGAGCGCATTCTTGAGAACGCTGGACGTTCGGATACTTCGATGGATGACATTGATGAGGCGCCTGGAGACTCAATTAATGCAGACGCAGATGGCGGGGCGAATGCGAACGTGGCTGAAGCCACAGCAGAGACCCAACAGAATCGCGATGTTGATGATGACAGTGGAAATCAGGCTGGACTTGGTGATTTTTCGTGAAATTCGTCTGTGGTGAGGTAGCGATTGATGATGTCAATAGGTTTGTCTCAGATATCGATACGATTGAAGAGATGGCAAATGTAGCAATACAGGTATTCGACGCTCGATACATTGTAGATCGGCAACATATTGAGCGGGCTGTTGAGTGTGCTGACCGCGCTCGACGCCGGGATAATAACATTGCTCGAGAACGCTCAGTTGAGATTTTACTGTACGCAGCGGGTCGACGTCAGATTACGGATGCACTTGATATCGGCGTCTCGACCGGTCTGAACCGTATTGTAGTAGTTATTACTGGTGATGATGAAACTGGAGCCGCAGATTCTATCGAATCGAGCGTAGTTGATGATCTTGATACTGAGGTGCTTGGGTCATACGACCCTGATCTGGTACAGTCATATTTCGATATTACTGCCAGTGAAATTGATACTGTCAGTGGTGACATTGAATCGATCGTCCTCGAGCGTGTTGCACTACTCGCTGTTGAGCGTTAAATATTATATATACAATCACCCTCTTGTTTCGATTGGAAGATCCGATTATATTTTATTGTGACCGGTTGTCATTCGGCTTTTGATTCGAGTCGAAATAATACTTCTGAGAACCATATTAAAAATGCCGAATCAACGCAGACAGGTAGCTGAATCCAAATATCTGTGATATGGATATATTGTAGTTATTCTGTGAAAATGAATGTTGAAAGTAGTCCCACCAAGATTCGAACTTGGGTCATTGCCCCCAGAAGGCAACAGGATTGGCCACTACCCCACGGGACTATTTCAATCATGAGTAATACTGGATTCTATATGAGTGTTGCGAAGCATTGAGTGATGCCGATACGATAGTAATATCAGTACATATTATTACACCGATTATCAATTGATAGTATGTACCTCGGTCGCTTCGTTATCATTGGGGAGAGAACCGCTGTATATCGGGTTTCATCGCGGTCATATCCAAATCGACAAATTATCTCTCGAGATGATAGATTGACCGTCGTTCCTACCTCAGAGGCACCACAAACTGATAGTCCATACATATCATACAATTGTATACGACAAGGCGGAGAGAGAGTTGTTATTGGGAACGGGTCACATGTTGATCCAATCGCAGAGAAGCTTGATCGAGGATATCCAACTAGAGATGCTCTCGCAGAAGCATTGTTAGCACTCGATTATGAGAAAGATGATTATAATACACCCCGGATCGCCGGAGTGCTCGGATCATCCGCATATGTGGGAATCATCCGTCAAGATGCGCTTATTATCAAATCAGTCTCAGAACCGACGCTTGTGAGTACATATGAAGCGGATGCCCCAACAAGAGCAGAATTATCACTCGAAAATGATGTTGAGGAGATTGCACAAAACGCATATGAATTAGAGTATGAACATCCGGTATGTGCTGCTGCAGTTACGCGTCAGAGTGAAACGGGGGATGTTGAGACTAACATCTACAATGGCAATTAACATACGCGCTAGGATAATGCAATACGCACAGAGCATGGAGCCTCAATTCTCATTATCACTCATTGTAATTATCTATTTAATTCACGCCTGATGATACGGATGTGACATCGTATAGCTACCAAATTTATTATTTTATGATACAACTGTTCGATAACTTATCGTATTTATTATGTGATTAGTATCACAGAGACCATTATTATAATTTCAGCGTTGGCAAGGCATTTTTGACTCATTAACTACAGAGTTATGTATGCGTATTGGGGTGATTTCAGATATCCACGCTAATAAGATAGCATTTGATGCGGTGCTTGCCGCAATGCCTCCAGTTGATCAAATCGTATGTGCTGGGGATGTAGTTGGGTATAATCCATGGCCTACAGCATGTATTAATAGAATTCGACAGGAGTCGATTCCAGCGGTAATGGGTAATCATGACCGCGCCGTTTCAGCAGGGACACAGTTTCGGTTTGGCGGTCAAGCAGCTGCCGGCGTTGAGTATACCATGACACAGCTTGATTCAGACGCGATTGAATGGTTAGGAGGTCGACCTACAACACGGACACTTCTTGATAATCGGGTGAAGATTGTCCATGGGCATCCAGATGATCCTGATCGGTATACGTATCCATCTGAATTTACTCAGTCAATGCTCGATACTGAAGAGGTGCTCATTACAGGGCATACACACGTCCAAGGACATAAAATATTCAATGATGGCATTGTCATGAATCCCGGAAGCGTCGGTCAGCCACGTGATGGAGACCCGGACGCCGCGTTCTCAGTTGTCGATCTTGACGATTGGTCGGTGAAACAACAGCGGGTGAGTTATGATATTGATGCTGTCGTCGAATCCGTTAGGGAAACAACGTTGCCTGACCAAATTGGCGAGCGTCTATATGATGGGCGGTAAAATGACTCAGTGAGCATAATACACTGAAATTCCTGATCACCCGCACTTTTCGATATGAATTATCAATAAATTCTAGAATTTATTCTGAACAATGGAAAGCGTCTCCTCACGGTCGTCCCAAGCAACAAAGACAGCAACAGATGTTGCAGAGGTAATGACATCACGAATGTTTATTCCAGCCTCTGCAATCGGTTGAACGATATCTAGGATAACACCAGGACGATTCGGGAGTTCGCCGCCAGTAACTCGGATGACTGCAACACCATCATCAACGGTAACAGATGATAGAGTCTGATCTTTGATAACCTTCGAGTGAAGTAGATTTTCTGCTTTAGCGGTTAGATCTTCAGAGATATAGAATGTTATTGAATCCATTCCAGACGCGACAGCATCAATATTGATACCATCATCGCGAAGCGATTGTGAAAGGTCTGCGAGAATACCTGCACTGTTTCGAATCGACCGACCAGCAACGGTGACGCATCCAAGTACATCTTCTTGCATATCGATGAGATTCTCAAACTCTCCTTCAATGAGTGTTCCGCCAGTAAGCAAATCACCGTGCTGATAATGCACAACCCGAACACCGAGGTCATCGTTTTTATATGTGAGCGCTGACGGCGCGACCACCTCCGCACCACGGAATGAAAGATTTCGAAGTTCATCAACTGTGATCTGTCCAACATTACGGGCACCTTCAACAACCCGTGGGTCCCCGGTCATCACACCCTCAACATCGGTGACGATGACAACCTCATCGGCATCAGTATAATGTCCGAGCATGACTGCTGTTGTGTCTGACCCACCACGACCAAGCGTCGTTGTTGTTCCATCATGTGATTCTGCAAGAAAGCCCGTTAAGACGGGAACAATATCGTCAAGATTGCTCGCTATCTCGGCGGCTCGGCGTTGTGTTTCACCAACATCAACCTCACCACGCTCATTCGTTATAATCGGCCAGCCATCGGTTCCTGGTTCAAGAAATTGCGAGTTTACACCACGCGCCGAAAGTGCACCCTTGAGCATCCGAACACTCGTTCGTTCACCCATCGAAACAATCTCAGCACGATCTTTATCGGCGGCGTCATAATGAATCTCATCAAGGAGATAATCGGTCGTGCTCCCCATTGCGGAGGCGACAACGGCAATTTCATGACCTGCATCGATTGCCGCCGCAATTGAGTCTGCAGCCCGTGTGATTCGATCACCATTTCCAAGCGAGGTACCGCCAAACTTTGTTACTATACGCATACATTGTACCCCCAAGTATCGATAGGTACTGTAGAAGCACGTGGGTCTGAGCGAGGAACTGTATCTAGAAATAGATATGACCGTGTTTGGGGTTGAATATGCACTTGCATTTGTGCCCATGACAATCTCAAAGATAATGTCGCTGTCGACATTCCATTAAGTTGTGTCAAAAAAATAAGAAGATAAGAAATGAAAAGTCTCAGATGCGTCAATAAATATCGTGGAATAGACACGTTCAAAAAGAGATATAACAGGTTATATGCCTTATACGAGCGTGATTTAAACGTATATTCCGACATCGATGACAGACGATCTTTGTCGGTGATATATTCATATGTGTTTGATTGGTGCTCAGACATAGCCTGGGATTGCGTGGGGGAGAATAAAGTATTGTCTGCTCTCCCAACCGTTGCCGAGTTCTCGCTCTCAGCTGAGTATATTGTATACAATGTTCGATGATCGTACGCTAATAGAGACACCAATCGCGCTACCTGCAAGTATTAAACACATTCGTGTGTAACGGTGTCATATGGATATGGACGTTCGGGATGCGGTTGAATCCGACGTTGAGACACTCGGTGCAATTGCCGACCTTCCTGCAGACGCACTTCGAAATGTTGTTCATGACCGAACAGTTCGGGTCGCAGAGCGACAGAGAGACGATGCTGAATCAGAGATGAGCTCTGGCAGTGACACAAATGAATCAGAAACCACTGATAATCAGGATCGCACTATTGAAGCTGGATCAAAAAACGGTGATGAACGAATAGCGAACGAGGGTGATACGATTGATGATGACGAATTTACTGGAGAAAAATCAGATGTAATTGGGTTTGTTGCCTTTGATGTCAGAGATGGGACCGTTCATGTTACACAGCTCGCAGGGGAGGCAACAATCGCTGAGACATTGCTTGCAGAACCTATTCGGTTTGCGGCGACCGAGGGGTTCGATGTTGAATTTGTCGTTCCAGTAAGTGAAGAAAGTGCAACCACTGCCGCAGAGGACGCAGGATTTGAAGCAATTGGTCGAGGACCACGGTTTGGAGATGAAACAACAACGCGATATCGATTTAATGCAGGGTAAATAGGGGCGCCACACTCAACAGCCTGTGATTACCCTATCACTAGTTGTTGATCATGTGTCTTAGACAAACTTCCGAACGGTCATTTCAAGCGTATCTAAGTCGATGATTGGCGCATATCCAACGTCAGGATCAATATTCACGGACCGTTGAAATGCTGTCTGTGCCTGCCAGCATCCAGAGTTCACTGCAAGCACATTGTGATATTTTCCCCATCCAAGTTTATGTACATGGCCGGTGTGAAATATATCCGGGATATTATCGATAGTCAAATGGTCACTATCCTCAGGTGCAAGACGCGTCCGCTCACCAAACTGAGGAGCGATATGCCGTTTTTTCAATAGCTGATACATTGCTTTATGTGGTTCATCATAACTCGCCTTCTCAGATGGGAGTTCAGCAATAACTTCATCGAGAGAAACGCCATGATACATCAGTATTTGAACATTCTCTATCGTCACAAGGGACGGATTCCCCGAGATACGTGCATCATGTGCTGACATGATCGAACGAAGTTCATCATCAAATCCAGGTTGTGGCTCAGCAAGTCTAACAGCGTCATGATTTCCGGGGATAAGCAGGATCTCCATATCGCCAGGGACAGATTTGAGATGCTCAGCAAACGCCTCATACTGCTCATAGATATCAACAATATCGAGTTCATCATCCTGGTCAGGATATACCCCAACGCCCTCAACCATATCACCCGCGATCAGGAGATACTCAATCGCCTCGGCTTCATCTGTATGAAGCCACGCGGCAAATCGCTCCCAGGCATCATAGACGAACTCTTGACTTCCAACGTGGATATCAGAAATCAGTGCCGCTTGAACATGTCTATCAGCAGTATTTGGCGTATGATTGCGAGGGATATCGGGAAAATGAATATCATTCGCAAAAAGAATCTCCCCATCTCCTGAGAGAGTACCCTCAATCGCAATACACTCATCGAATAACAGCTCATTAACGACATCAGCAAATGACCGGTCTTTCATGACAAGACAAGGAAATGTACCCGTTGTATCCTCGAGTTCAACGATCCAGTGACCGTTCTTTGTCGAGCGAATATCATTAACTAATCCGACAATTGCTGCGTCTGTGTTGCCAGACATTGAATCAATGGCTTGCGTGGGTCGGTGGTTTACACGGCTTCGGAGATGCGATGAAAGACGCTCATATCGATCTCGAAAAACCGACACAAAATCATCATATGAACCAGTACCTGTGCTTTGTCCGGTAATATCACCAATAATATCGAATGCGTTCGCAGATGTACCGGGTCGTGATGTCGATGGATTGTCTTTTGTGATCGGATCTGTAGATGAATCTAAATTGGGTGCTGAGTCAATGGAGCGTGAAGACGTAGACTCTGATTGAGAAGACCGCGTTTTTGAATTGGATGCACTCCGTTGGATAGTATCAGTGCTCATTGTCTCGGTGCTTGCCGTTTCTCCACCATCACTTACGCTAGAGTCATCTGTTGGTATTGATTCAAGCGCAGAGCGGACATCAACAGCAGTAATTCGAAGTGTATCATCCGCGATTGAATCAAGAACCTCTTTGAGCGCGGTATCAGGATGATTAGCACTCCCAAGAAGCGTCACAGCCTCGCGGTCTGCGTTATACCCGTGTTGTGCAAGTGCGGAAACAATACGTGCCGATAACTCCGTAGCCACGTCACTGCTGAGGAGACGGTATGTCAAAAACATATTGAACGTGATCATGATAGATAAGCGTCAGATATGCTGCCGAATAGTACGTATCCATCTCTTAGTTATATTGGTGCAATAGTTCTCCAGAAGGTCTGAATCTTAATATGCTTTACATCGTGATGTGTTGCTTCAGAAGTTTCAAACGCGACGATACCGATTATTGATTGAATGACGGATAACGCCGGAGACGACGAACCACCGGAACAACGGTATACAGAACATGCTACCGGTATTGATGACTCTGGCACAGAGGATAGCCCTACGGATATAGATCAGGATACGGAACAAAACACGAATAATAACGATGAAACTGAAATCCCCTTCCAATGGGGACCACAGTCTGATCGTGGTGCTGATGATGTAGCCAAAAAAGAGCGTCGTCAGAACGGTGCTGAGTCAGATAACCGTGATCAGAAGACAGAGGCTCCAACACCAGATTCGCGCTCAGAACATGATAATAGCCGTTATCATAGAGCACATCAAGAGCCAAAGCGTACCTCAAAAGCAGGCACAGTAACACGGATAAGACGAGGTGCAATCGCGACACTTCGAGAAACGATATACAGTATCATTGTTGTCGTTGCTATTGGGTTTATTTTGTTCGCAATCAGTGGCGTCTGGCCACCTATGGTTGCAGTTGAGAGTGGAAGCATGGAGCCAGAGATGTCGCGAGGTGATCTGATACTGGTGACCGAAACAACGCGATTCAGCCCGGGTTATGCGCACGAAGACACTGGCGTCGTCACAGCTGAAATAGGAAAGTCACGCGGATATCAGACATTCAGTGGAACCGGATCTGTGATTATTTATGATCCTCCACAGCGGGTAGGGTCGCCAATCATCCACCGAGCACATTTTTTTGTTGAAGATGGTGAAAATTGGTATGAGGAAGCAAACTCAGCGTATCTGAATGTTGATGGGTGTGATGAACTGCGGAACTGTCCAGCTCCGCATGCTGGGTTCATCACAAAGGGCGATGCAAATGCACGCTATGATCAAGCGACGGGGATTGCTGGTCCGGTCAGACCAATGTGGATTCGTGGAGCAGCACGACTTCGAATCCCTTATCTTGGGTATGTTCGACTCCAGTTAGCTGGAGCACTCGCGATTGTTCCAGTGTTGAAAGCCTCAAATATAACATAGCAGTACAGATATACACTTATTTGGAATATCGTCGTACACTGATTAGTGTATTACTCTGCGTGAACTGTCCAGATTCACGTCTCAGGATAATTAATCCGCTTTTCCTGCAGATTGTAATACGTATAGCTGAATAGTTATTTAATTATCAAATCGAGCCTGTATGAACGGCTGTGCATTTTCGATGTTTCCAAGCCGAGAATCTGATAATAAAACTGTTTCAGTCTCCTCAATCGGAACTGATAACGAAATCTCTTTTGTCCGACCGTATCGACCTTTTGAGACAACAATAGCGTTGACAATTCCAAGCATGTCAAGTTCTGAAATCAGGTCGGTGACGCGACGCTGTGTCAGCACATCAGTATCAAGCTCTTCGCACAATCTCTTGTATATATTGAACACTTCGCCGGTATTGATGCTGTGTACTCCATTTTTCTCCAGAAGAATCGTTGAATACAGAACAATCTTTGATTGTGTTGGGAGTGTTCGCACCACCTCGATGACTCGGTCAAGTTCTATTTTATCCTGTGCTTGTCTGACATGTTCTTCTTCGACAGTGTTTGTTTGGGTCCGTTCTGCGAGTTCACCAGCTGTTCGGAGTAAATCAAGAGCACGACGGGCATCACCATGCTCCTGGGCAGCGAAGGCAGCACACAGCGGAATAACATCATCAGTGAGTGCATCGTCCTTAAATGACGAATTGGCCCGATACTGGAGAATATCGCGGAGTTGGTTCGCATCATACGGAGGAAAAACAATTTCTTCTTCGCCAAGACTCGATTTGACGCGTGGGTCAAGAAAATCAGTGAACTTGAGATCATTAGAAATACCCATGATTGAGATGCGTGAGTTATCAAGTTCAGAATTCATTCGTGAAAGATTATACAGGGTATCATCACCGGATTTCTCGACAAGTTTATCGACTTCATCAAGCATGATTACAGCGACACGTTCTTTATAATCAACAGCGTCGAAGAAGGTTGAATATACTCGATCAGTCGGCCATCCTGTCATTGGAACCGATTCCATCCCCTCACGATCCTCACGGAGCGATTTGATTCGGTCATTGAGATCACGAGCTGAGTCAAACGGTGAAGCGAGATCAGCAAGATTAAGATACTCACCTGTTGACCCATTTGTCATCTCATTCGAGACCATGTCGTCGTCACCCACGTCTGTTGATTCTACTGTCGATGGAGCAGACTCAGAAAGATATTCCTCATTTGATTGAAGTGTCGTTAACTCATCAAGTCGCTCATCAACCTGTTTACGATTTTTTTCAATAAACTTATTCGCGAGCTGTGCAAGAACACGATACTGTGTATCAGTCACCTCACAGTTGATATATTCGACTTCACATGCAACATCGTATTTTTGTGACGTTGACTCTAATTCCTGGCTAACAAACTTTGCGCTGGCAGTTTTTCCAGTTCCAGTCTTTCCATAAATTAAAATGTTCGACGGAGTATCACCACGGAGGGCTGAAACAAGAATTGTCGCCATCTGATTGATTTGCTCGGTTCGATGCGGAAGCTTTCGAGGCGTGTATGATGGTCTAAGTACTTCTTTATTCTCGAATATTGGTTCACCGGAAAGCAAGTTATCGAACAGTCCCTGCTCTTGTTCAGGTTTAGATTGACCTATATCATCTTGAGGGACATCATCGGTTTGGTCGGTGGTGTCCGGATGATCAACGTTGTGGCGATCGTCATTGTGGCTCATATATTCATCAAAGTCAAGACCAACCGACTCTGTTGGTGATGCCGATATTGATTGGTTTGTTTTTTATCCGTATAAGATAATTCGAAATTGTCAAATGAAGAAGTGCTATGTGTTCTGTTGGTATGCATTTAGTGGTTCTCCTCCCCTGTTATACCCCTTGACTTCAGGTGGAGATTGTAATGACAGCGTCCGAATAAGGCGTTTTAGCCATTCAAACGACTAATTTATTATATCGGGTAGTCACACCGATATCTAGTTGATGCAATCGAAACGGATGGGTGCACGATACAAAAATCTATCTCTTGTAATTACAGATGAATATTAAGATGCTGTAATACAGTTGATGGCTGAATAATCATGTAGTCATCTACCGGTGCAAGTCGTATCAAATGTATCTTCTGGATAATTCTGTATAGGAGATGCCACGCATCTACCAGAGATCGTAAGACGTGCTTTCCCTATCTTTTATCATCTCATGCTGACGGTTACTGATCTGACGGTAATGTATCCTATCTAATTTATTTGTCGTAACAACCCCCCCACCCCTTCGTTTCAGGTGGAGTCGTAATAATGGGGGTGGGGGGTACTCTGTTGATTATAATTAATAACAGAAAACTTTATATCATATACTATATAACAATATCCGCACGGTACAGGATTAGTTTATTACTGTACGTCTATTATATATTTTAAGTATACAAAAGACGAAATAAATTATTGCAACTCTCCCGATCAGCAAGCCCGGGTACCTGTCCACGCCTCCAGTTGAAACGAAGGGGTGGGGGGGTTGAGATATGGACAGGTACGGTCGTCACGACAGTAGATGGAGCTAATACGTCAATAAACGCGTATCATCGGGTGTGAAATCGGATATTCCATTTTCCGTGCCAGTGAGGTATAAGACACTAACTATCATGTCGTAATCATATTTTGAAACCATATGCCGTTATATGTCATATTCAGTGTTCATGTCTGACGCAGTGTTTAAGTAACCACAACAACGTGCTATCGCCATACGCCACTTCGGAGCAGTTGGTACCACTCAAGCGGCGTGGGAGGACAGGATGGGATTGATTACAAACTTACGTAAAAATATTACACGGGTCGTTGACCGGCTCTTTTCGGATGCAGACCCGAAACGGATCGGTATTTACGGTCCACCGAATGCTGGGAAGACAACTCTTGCAAACCGTATTGCTCGTGATTGGACTGGAGACGCAGTGGGCCCTGAGAGCCAAATTCCACACGAGACGCGTCGCGCACGACGAAAAGAAGATGTTGAGATCAGTCGAGACGGGAAGACAGTCAATATTGATATTGTTGATACACCTGGCGTCACGACAAAGGTCGACTACAAAGAATTTCTTGAACATGATATGGAGAAAGATGACGCTGTCCGACGCTCTCGAGAGGCAACAGAGGGGGTTGCTGAGGCAATGCATTGGCTCCGAGAGGATGTTGATGGTGTAATATACGTCCTTGATAGCACACAGGACCCATTTACACAGGTGAACACAATGCTTATTGGAATAATCGAGAGTCAAGACCTCCCAGTTCTTATTTTTGCAAACAAGACTGATCTTACAGAATCAAATATTCAACAAATATCGAATGCATTCCCACAACATGAAACCGTACCGCTGTCAGCGCTTGAGGGAACAAACATGGATGAAGTATACGGCAAAATCGCGGAGTACTTTGGGTGAATACAATGCCAGAAATGACACCTGATGAAACCGAGGAGCCGCCTACTGATGGCGTCCAGATCGACATGATCAGTGGCTCTCGAATGGAAAATCTCACTAGCATGGAAAAAATCAGACTGATCCTTGATGGTGTCCGTGAGGGTAATATTGTTATTCTCGAAGAAGGACTCTCGCCTGATGAGGAGTCTCGTCTCATTGAGGTAACAATGACCGAAATCAGCCCTGATGAATTCAATGGGATCGAGATTGAGACATATCCACAATCAACCGCCAGTAATACTGGTCTCTTTGGACGATTAGTTGGAAATGAGTCTCCACAGAAACTCACAGTCATTGGACCGGCAGATCAGATTGAAACACTACATAAGGATGAAGATCTCATCAGTGCGTTCATCTCACATGAATAATTACACTTGAAACAGAATAAGAATAATCACACATTGCGTCATACAACGTCACGCTACATCGTACGAACAATCATTATAGGGACACTATTACACTAAATGCCACACGAATGTACAAACTGCGGTCGCGTGTTTCCTGATGGATCCAAGGAAATGCTCTCTGGGTGTCCAAACTGCAGTGGAAATAAATTCCAGTTTCGCCCTTCATCACAGGAACCTGAGTCAGGAACACAACCCAAACCAGAACTGTCCGGCTCCCACTCACAATCGCGATCAGATCAACAGACACACTCAGGAACCGGTAGTCAACCCGATACTCAACGGTCATCATCAGATGCTGATCCCGTTCCAAAGCCAGATACAACAGCGTACGATGGTGTAGGTGCCGAGTCACATCCAACAGCAAATACCTCTGTAGGTGAAGATCAAACACAAACCCAGACGCATCAATCGAACTCAGACTCCAATTTTGATCCGTGGCCACATACCAACGCAACTGAAGATAGTGAGGCAAATAACGCCGATACCAGATATACTGATCACTCGCACGTTGGTGACTCACACACAGAGGAAACGCGAACTGAAAATTCAATAGAGTCTAGTGATCATCTCGCCTCAAACACCACAAATTCAGAAGAAGATTCTACGTTACATCCATCTGAAGGAGATGATGAGGATGATGCACAGGCAAGTGCACGAGGAAATATTGTTTCACCCGAGGAACTTGCAGCCACAGAATCATCTTCAGACGCTAAACCTCACACACAACAAGAGGCCTCAGCATCGCCAGGTAAATCGGAGCTATCGTCTAGGAACTACTCTCAGATGTCTACAGATACGTCTCAACCATCCTCAGAGTCATCTCCTTCTGCTGATGATGATGGTCCGGGTCTCAGCGACCTTCGGACTGAACTAAATCAGCAATTTGAGAGCATCCGCATTGTCGCACCGGGACAGTATGAACTCAATCTGATGGAACTGTATGACCGATCAGAGTATATTATTTCACTGCAGGAAGACGGTCGATATATTATTGAGGTACCTAATGCGGGTGACGGATTATCGGATGATACTAATTAACGCACATATTAGATCAGTATCCATTAAGAACATTCTCAATGGTTAGTTGCTAATTATATGATTGTGTCTTAATAGCTCGACAGGCGATATTGAAGCATTTAGTAATAATGGCTGAATCCAACTAAGTATAAGTCGTGCAGGCAAGATTGTTCTTGTGACAATTGGCATATCAGCCGCTTTGAGAACCTTTCTTATATTTATTATTGCGTTTGGGTAGACAGTCATCAGTAATTCCTAATCGATCAATTATAATTGTTCAATTGAATTCATTGACAATCCGGGCGCTGAAAAACCTACGCCACAAATATAGGCTATGTTCGATTCTCGTGAACTTTCATCCTCTGTTGCAGCGGTTAAGGATACTTACGCTCCTGACGCTGTTGTCCTTGATGTCGAATCAGACTTTGAGACACTCCCACCAGCAATAGCCGAGGGGCTTGGAATATTCGTTGAGGGGGTTGCTCCTGCCAGTTATCCGGCAGAATGGCTCCCATCAGATGTTCCATCACCACTCACACGGTATGCTAGCTCAGAATTCACGATTGGCATGCCTGGCGACGGAACTGTCACGTGGACCCGCCAGACAACCCCTCCAACAATATTAATTAAACAACGAGCAGCAGGAACACCAACCCAGTTTCTTGAATTTCTTATTGCCGAGGCAATTGTTCAGATCGACACCGGGGCTCCCGAGCATTTCCTCCCGTTTTTTGAGTCAGCGTACACCGAACTAGATTCGGCTATTCCGCTTGGATCTGCAGACGCATATCAGGTGGCAGCTGCATTATATGATGCATGGGTCGGTCTTCAGACGCGATCAGTATTCAAATCCTGGGAGGGGACACACCCAGAAGTATACGATGCATGGGACGATGCAGGCAATCGACTTGATGGTCGACTCAAAGAACTTCCAGGTGCCGTTGCCCGAGGTGAAACAGCCTTTGCTGATGCGACTGAATACGCATGTTCAGCAGTCAAACACGACCTTGAGCTTCCAACACCATTCACCGCGTTAGACACTCAAGCATATCTTGAATATGACGCTGAATACGCTGTTCGCTGGGCGCGAAAAACGTTTGAAAAGCTTGATGAGAACGAGAATCCACTCTGAGTGACTTACTCATATAGCTCTAGTTACAATCATAATATTGTCGACTAGCCAGAATCAAGTGTCGTTGTGGTAGACGATGATTAATCTTTTAGAATTTAATTTCAATTGACATCCCCTCGTCTTTAGACTGGTGGAGGTCCGATTAGTATGTATCCTATGGAAGATACAAGACTAAACCCTGACCCCGCCTTTCGGCGCAGGGCGGGGATACAGCCGACAATTCCTCTATTCTATTGACCACGTTCGATGGCACTGCTAGATATTCCAACTCCCACGGTAGTTTTAGTTCACAATATCCCATGACTGGTCATGAACACAGTTCGATGCCGACGCTGAAGATAACCCGTACCCGTGCCTATCGAGCGACAATCGGTAATCTCTCTCAACTGAGCGATAACCACGACTTCGGTCAGTGTGGGTTCTCCGCGTCGACGTCGAAACTGTGGAACGTCGCCCGATACTACACTACACCCACTAGGACGAAGACGGGGAATCCCCGACGACAGCGAACTCAAATCTGAACTCAACGAACACGACCGATACAGTGGCCTCTATTCTCAGTCAACTCAGCGACTTCTTGAGAAACTTGCTGAGTCGGTCAGCAGTTGAGTTGGTACAACCCACGCCACGCCAACGCGGAGACGAGAACGCCAACCCACCCGACTCGGCTACCGCAAACACGGCAACGAACACCCACGCTTCATCATCCCGTCACGTGGAAAGAAGGGTATCAAGCACGCTCCAAACATAACAAGCTCCGCCCTCCGCTGTCCAAAGGATTCAATTACAACTCGTCACCGCCGATTCGGATTTCATCCTCTGTGAGTACGGAACACGACCGGACGTGAGTATCAAGAACATCCAGCACCAGCAAGTGTGAGCCGTCTGGAACGGCGACCGCCGGGAACTCCACTTTGTCTGTAACAAGGAGATTCCCATCGAGGACGCGTACGGCGACAACACGGCAGGTGTCGATCTCGGCATCACCATCGCCTACGATGACGGCGACGCCGAGTTGTATCTAAGGGAACGTTGTCAAGCAGGACAAGCACTACTTCAGCCGAGCCGAGATGAGTACGACACCGAAGGCAAGAACGGTCCGTCACGATGTGCGTTTCGTGTCCGTCAGAAGTTGTCCCGGTCGAAAGACCACTTCCTGCACGTCCTCGCGACACACATCGTTGAGAACTGCATCGCCATCGGTGAGTTGAGTGAGATTCGTGATCGTGAAGATGAGAACGATAACTGCGAGTCTCGGAACTGGGGTAAGCGTGGAAACAACAACAAGAAACTCCACGAGTGGGAGTTCAATCGTTTTATTACGTTACTTGAACACAAGACCGAAGAATACGGTATCCTCGTTGACCGGGTGTCTGAGCGAGACATGTCGAAGACGTGTTCGTGTTATGGGCGGAAGCGTGATGCGAATCGTAATATCCCAACTGTCGGGAATCCTCGCCGTTTACTTTACTGCGGGGAGGATATCAAGAATGTAACTGCGATATCGAGACAGGAAATTCCACTTACAGAAGCGAATATCAACTGTAAATCAGTAGGGTATTATGATCACTTAGAAGTCGACAGTAATGCATTCATCGACGCCAAGTTCAACGACCGCATCAAATCGTTCACGAAACCGCTCAATTGTTTCTTGTTCATGAACCTCTTTTGAGAGATGGAACAGTCCGACTGCATCATTCTCAACTAGTAATTTAAGTAACTTATCGCTCGCCTCATAGGCGCCATCGACATCAGCATAGTATGCTAGTTCGGTCACTGAATCAAGGCTCAATCGACACTTTCCATCATGTTTGTTTAAGAACTCATCTGTCCGATCAACAATTCCATCAAGATCATCCGGTGATGAGACATAATGAACACGGTCTGATTCCCGTCGTGAATATCCACGCTCAACTGAGAGTGCATCAAGAATAACAGCTCGTGACTCATCAACATCATAATACTCGAGTTTTTGATCAACCTCTCGGGCCGTCGTTCGTGTTGAGATAACAAGGAAATGATCAGTATCTGTCTTCAAGAAGTCTGTGTCAATTCGATCTGTTTCGCCGATACTTGGGTGTAGTAATAATACTCCAGTCCCACCAGGAATGGATCCTGGTGCATTCTCAATAGCGAGACCATACTCCATATCTGTAGCATTGAGTCCGCTAACTTAATTTCACTGGAGTCGTTCGCATACATAGTGTTGTCTCATTGTCGATTTGATAACCGCTAATTATACAATCAGCGTACAGAGCTCATCTTAAAGTATTCATGAACCAATATCAAATAAAAATCGACACCACCTTACAGAAATAGAAGTAATCGGTAATTACTGACAATGAGCATTCGACAGGAGTTCGACCAGTGGGCAAATACAGGACGGGATCGTGGGATGGAAGAGCGACATTGGCACACAGCGAAATATGCATTATCGCGTATGCCTATTGAACGTGGAGATACAATTCTCGATCTTGGCACAGGATCTGGATATGCCCTACGTGCCCTTCGAGAAACGCAGGACATTGGGTCAAGTTTCGGTCTTGATGGAAGTCCAGAGATGGTGCAGAATGCACGAGAATACACCGAAGACCCATCGCTATGTTTTATCAATGGCGATTTCCATCAACTCCCATTCGCTGATGAAGCCGTCGACCACGTCTGGAGTATGGAAGCTTTCTATTATTCTCAAGATCCGCTTCAGACACTCAGTGAAATTCGACGGGTGCTTCGAAGTGGTGGCACGTTTTTTTGTGCAGTCAATTTTTTCGATGAATCACAGCACACACACAACTGGCAAGATAGAATTGGCGTCAACATGCAACTATGGAATCAGACGCAGTACCGGGAGAAATTCCGTGAAGCTGGATTATATATCGCCGAACAAGATACAATACCCGACAACGAGACTGAAATACCACCAGCCGATGATTTTCCAACAGAGAGTTGGGAGTCTCGTGAAGCAATGATCGATCGATACCGAACGTGGGGCACACTCTTAACAGTGGGTATTGCCCCGTAAGCAGATACGTCACTGTCTACATCCGGAACGTATCGCTGTGAGCGTAGTCAGTCTGCGTCCTCAGTCTCAATTGCTCCATCACGAGCTCGCCAATCACTAAGACTTCCCTCATAAAAATCAATATCCGTGTACCCGAGTGAATGCAAAATCATGTAGGTATGACTAATCCGACGGGCTGTGTTACAGTATAATACGACATGTGTTTCAGATGTTATGCCAATGGAATTAAACACATCTTTACACTTACCTGGGGACTTCAGCCCTCGTGTCTCATCGTCAACAACCGCTCGCCAATCAAGATTAATTGCACCAGGGAGGTGACCAGATTCGTATTCTGAGCGGTCACGGGTATCGAGTAACACAGCTGTCGGGTCATCAATTGCGGTCTGCACTGTCTCATATCCAACGAGTGGCGATGATGATACGTCCGACTTAGCAGTTGCTTGGTATGCAGATGAGTTCGCGCTCTCAACACCTGTCCCAGATATTGTTTTATATAGCTGATTCCACGCACTATAGTCCCCATTGAGTAAATGGAGGTGTTCTGGTGGATGTCCATATACCTCTGCTGTGAGGAGAAATCGAGCAGCAAAGACCCCATGCATATCATCATATGCAACAATATCGTCAGTTTCAGTGATTCCAGCTGCTGTAAGAATATCTTCCCAATTTTCACGTCCGGGTAACATCCCAGTATCGCCTGTTTCATTTCGAAATGAATCAAATGGAATATTCACCGCCTCTGGAATATGCCCAATCTCCTCGAACTCCCATGCGTCTCGGACATCAACAATCGAAAGTTGGTCCGGGATTATATCGACACCATCATTCGTGTTATCTTGGGGTCCGCCGCTATCATCGCGCCATGACTTCGTTGCTGACTCCGACTTTGATACTGATGTTAGTGTGACCTCTGTTGTTGCATCAATCTGTTTGACGAGCCATGACATATCGACGACGGCTCTTGTTTCCATACCTAAATGCACCATCTGGAATTATTGAACGTGCTCAATTTAATCCTCATGACTGATTGTATTTCCACTCTCGTCAGAGAAACAAGAACATGTTGCTGGTAGTTACTGATATTTTTAATTTCGCCTCCTCGCTCCGTCTATGTTAGTGTGAGTTGTATTTATAATCCAGCAAAAAAACCCGGTTAATCGGAGGATTGGCAGGACACGCCGTCGCTGTGGGAATTAAACCAATACAGCACATACCTATAGATGTAATGACAACTGATGATTATGCAAAAGACGTACTAGTATCGCCCGAATGGGTCACAGACCGACTTGATGAGTTCCAAAGCGATGATCCCGAGCATCGCCTCATTGAGGTAGACGTTGATACCGAAGCATACGATGAAGCGCACGCCCCTGGTGCAATTGGATTTAATTGGGAAACACAACTTCAGGACCCAACCACCCGTGATATTCTGAATAAGGAGGATTTTGAAGCACTTCTTGGAGACCACGGGATCTCAGAAGATTCAACGGTTGTTATTTATGGTGATAATTCGAATTGGTTCGCTTCATACACATATTGGCAGTTTAAATACTATGGTCACGATGATGTCCGATTATTGAATGGCGCCCGTGACTATTGGCTTGATAATGACTATCCAGTAACCGATGAGGTCCCAGACTACTCCGCTGTTGAGTATGAAGCACGAGGTCCATTTGAGTCAATCCGTGCATACCGAGATGATGTTGATAATGCCATTGACCAGGATCTTCCACTTGTCGATGTTCGATCCCCAGAGGAGTTCTCCGGTGAGATCCTTGCCCCGCCAGGACTGAATGAAACCGCACAGCGTGGTGGTCACATCCCAGGCGCATCCAATATTTCTTGGGCTGACACAGTCAATGATGATGGGACATTCAAATCTGCAGAAGAACTTGAATCAATCTATGCAGATTATGACATTGATGGTTCAGAAACGACTGTTGCGTACTGCCGAATTGGTGAACGCTCCTCAATTGCTTGGTTCGCACTTCATGAACTGCTCGGTTATGACGAAGTCGTGAATTATGATGGCTCTTGGACCGAATGGGGCAATCTTGTTGGCGCACCGATTGAGACTGGTAGCGCGGACTAATTCGGTCTCGACTCAATTCTGAAATCTAATCTGTGCGTTCGGGATCACTTTTGCACCATCAGCACAGTCGTATGAACTGAAGCCTATACTTTCCTATCTTATCCAAAACGCACCGGTACTCATACTCTGATATCCAGTCACTGACTAATGACCATGTCAGAAACACTTCGATGAATGGGCGGGGTGTGCTGCCAGTGAAATGGACATGACTGGACACTCAACGATTTAACCGCTTACAGGCTAACTCCATTTCCTCAACGAGCGAACAAAGCGTAGTGGAGTGAATAGGTCTGAGTAGTTCACGTGACAGTCACGTTTTTTATACAGTAAATAGCCACAACTCGACAGTTATGGTACCCGAGCGATTGGATTACTACGAGTCCAGCCGTGTCAATAAGCTAGTATCTGATGAGTACAACGACAACATTGGAACTGCTTCGATTCGCGGTCACTTAGTGCAGGCTACACAGATGAATAGCTTACAATTAAAAAGTCCTGATGGCAACGATGGGTACAAACAGTCGCATCTCGAATTGGCGGCTATATGATGGATGCCTCAGACCTTGCAGCGACACTCCGAGATGACCACGAAACGGCGTTTTCTCGACTCGGTTCCTCAAAAGCAATGTATGCTATAACTAATGGCGAGATGGATGGTGCAGTCGTTCGCGCTGCAGCAGCAGTCAATGCAGATGCAGTTTCAACGGTCACTGACGCATGGAGTGAGTCTGAGAATTCAACTGAAGATCATCACACAGATGAAATTGATGAAATGGATCCGGATACACTATTTACCGTTATCGCGACTGATGCGGGTGAACGTGCTGTTAATCTTGACCCTGATGTATCACAAATAGAGACAGTTACTGATCCTCAGTTGTATGATGTCTTAGAATCAATGGAGATGACCCCTTCTCGACTCGGTGGACTTCTAGCACGTTCACTTGTTATGCTTGAGCAGGTTAGTCAAATGATTGGATTCTTTGTTGGAAACGCTGAGCCAAAAACGGCTGGTGAGTTCCGTGATCTCAAAAGTGCGATTGAGTCTGACCGTGACCGTGTAATCACAGCACTGAATTCGACCTGTGACAGTGACACCGCATGGGAGCGTGCACAAAGCAGTGCCGATGCAGTCATTGACGCAGCATATACTGAATATGTCGACTCGCTCGAGCAGATGGGAATCAAGCCAAAGAATGTCTGTTAATATTAGCATGCTATTTTGACATCCTCCTGCGCCTGAACTGAAGACGCAGGAATCCCAAGCGGTGGGAGATTATGGTTTACAGTATCCCTTCCCTTCCCTGTTCTCTCGGATTAAACGACCCGCTCTCGCGGGCGAACAGGAACACTCCGGGCTGTGCCAACCAGCCGTTACTCATATCCCCAGTCGGGGGACTCTGAGTTATCTGTCGGCGAATATTCACCGCACCGTTCACATCTGCGTTCATCGGTACACCGCACGAATCACAGACGTATAGCCCACGCTCAACACGGTTGCTGTCGCTGATTTGACCACAACATGAGCATGTCTTACTGGTGTGTTCCTCATCAGTCCGTGTTACCAGTATGCCGTGTTCTTCAGCCTTGTACTCCAACAGATCGGTGAATCGTGCGAACTCCCAACCGTGTAACTTCTTGTTGCCTGCGTGCCCCCAGTTGCGGGACTCACCACTGTCATCCTCACGAATATCACTGAGACTGAGATCATCAACGGCTATCTCTGCTACACCCTCTTCGACGCAACGTTGGACAATATGCTTGCTGAGAGTATGCAGGAAGTGGTCTTTGCGTTTGCGTCTGGAGAGTTTTTACTGAGCCTTCCGTTTCCGTGCACGTTTTGACGAACCGGTCTCGCCTTCGGTCTGGTACTCCTTGCGCGTGAAATAGTGCTTGTCTTCTTTCAGTATATTGCCCGGATACAGTTCACTTGCTCCGCCTTCGTAGTCAATGGCAAGATAGTTCTTGATACCGAGATCAATACCAGCCGTCTGATTACCGGGTGTATCTTCAACTGGTATATGTTTGTTGCATACGATATGTAGTTCCCACATATCACCATTCCAAACGCCACGCACTTGCTGAATGTTCTCAACCGATACATCAGGTCGTGTCTCGTACTCTGCAAGAATGAAGTCAGAGCGACCTTGTTTCAGGTTGGAACCTTTTGAGAGGCACAGTTGCTCGTGTTTGTCATCGTGTTTGATAGCTTTCTTCTTCCACGTCACGGTAGAACGTGGATGTCGGTCGCCATGTTTTCGGAAACCTGGTGGATTATTACCATCATCAGAGTTGTACCACCCAGTGAACGCTTCAGCAAGCTCTTCAAGAACTCGCTGACTTGACTTGACTTGACTGAATGTAAATCAGGATACCGCTCGTGAGTCTTTAACTCCGATTTGAACTCGGTTTCGTCGGGTATCTCACCGTTCACCGTCATCATTCCACCATTGTTCGCTGTAGTAGCGTGCGACGTTCCACAGTTTTGATGCAGAAAACCCGCACTGATCGAGATCATCACGAACTTGTTGGTGGTTCGTAATATGTGCAACGTAACTGCGGGTTGTATTCAGCATCTTTTCTGTACATTACATGTTATGAGATGAAAAGTATAGACACAATTCGGTATATTGAATATCCAAGTCTGCCATCGACTGTGAAAAACCGAAATAGTTGTCGGATTCATCCTATTCTGTCCTGCGGCTACAGACGCAGGTATTCTCCTCGAATCTGTATAACTCGCTCAGCGGCTGTTCGAGTAATCTGTTGCTTTAGAATCTATGTGATTTCTTTTTTCACCGAATTTATATTAAATACGATACAGTCAATGATCACTCATATCAGAGTCACCACGGAGTGTCGCAAGGTCAGATTTGGCTTGATCGACATGATCAGTAACATCCGCTGAAATGTTATCTGTATCTTCAATCGTTTCTATGAGCGTTTGAAGATTACCCAATCGTTCATTAATCTGACCCTGATTTATTTCCTGATTGCGCGCCGCCAGTTCTGCGATATCGTTTGACTGCTCATATAGCGTTCGTTGAATAGTCCCGTCCGCAGCTTCGCTTGCTGTACGGAGGTTTTCACTCGCACTCTGCAGTTGTTCTCGGCTCATACAATATCATATATCATCGTAGCTCAAAGTATTTCGGGACATTACGATTATGAGATATGGAATTTCTAGTAATTATGATCATTGAGCGGTATCATATTCACATGAACTGAATTAATCTCCATCGTATTGACCAACTCGCTCAAGTATATCGACCTATAAAAAGCTCACAATGAGTAACACCTCCGAGTCGGGGCCGCTCTCGCCTGATCGACCGGCGGTTGACCGCGATTTCCGTGTTGACGCTCCTTTTGACCCAGCGGGCGATCAACCGGATGCAATTGATACGCTTGCATCAGGATTTCACTCTGGGATGGACGAACAAACCTTATTGGGTGTCACAGGATCTGGAAAGACAAATACCGTTTCTTGGGTCGTCGAAGAATTCCAGCGACCAACGCTTGTCATTGCGCATAATAAGACCTTAGCGGCGCAATTATACGAAGAATTCCGCGAGTTATTTCCAGATAACGCAGTAGAATACTTTGTCTCATACTACGATTATTACCAACCGGAAGCATATGTGGAGCAGACAGACACCTATATCGATAAAGATCTCTCAATAAACGAAGAGATTGACCGACTTCGTCATTCAGCGACTCGCTCACTTCTCACGCGTGATGATGTCATTGTTGTTGCGTCAGTCTCTGCCATCTATGGACTTGGTGACCCGGCGAACTACACTGATATGGCTCTCAGATTCGAGGTTGGTAATCAGATTAATCGGGACGAACTCCTTGCACAACTTGTCGATCTAAATTATGAACGCAATGATGTTGACTTCCAGCAGGGAACTTTTCGCGTCCGTGGTGATACCGTCGAAGTATATCCGATGTACGGTCGCTATGCTGTCCGGATTGAATTCTGGGGCGATGAGATCGACCGATTATCAAAACTTGACCCACTTACTGGGAATGTTGTCTCTGAGGAACCAGCCGTACTTGTCCACCCTGCAGAGCATTATTCGATTCCTGAAGAGAAACTCGAATCAGCTGTTGGTGAGATTGAAACGCTAATGAACGACCGGATTCAATACTTTGAGCGTCAGGGTGATCTCGTCGCAGCACAACGGATTGAAGAGCGAACGACATTTGATATTGAGATGCTTCGAGAAACAGGATACTGCTCAGGCATTGAGAACTATTCAGTTCATATGTCCAGTCGAGACTCTGGTGACCCGCCACATACGTTATTAGATTACTTTCCTGATGATTTCCTGACCGTTGTTGATGAATCTCATCAGACGCTTCCACAGATTCGAGGACAGTTTGCAGGAGATAAATCTCGTAAAGATTCTCTTGTAAAGAATGGATTCCGCCTCCCAACAGCATACGATAATCGCCCGCTTACCTTTGAAGAGTTTCGAGAAAAAACTGGAACGAGACTGTATGTCTCAGCGACGCCCGGTACATATGAGCGTGATCACTCCGAACAGATAGTTGAGCAAATTGTCCGACCGACACATCTTATCGACCCTGCAATCGAGATAGCAGATGCAACCGGTCAGGTTGATGATCTACTAAATCGAATCAACGAACGCGTTGAGCGTAATGAACGAGTCCTTGTCACGACACTTACAAAACGAATGGCGGAGGACCTGACTGAATTTCTTGAAGAAGCCGGTGTTGATGTGGCGTATATGCACGATGAGACTGATACGCTTGAACGACATGAGCTCATTCGTGACCTTCGGCTTGGCTCGATTGATGTTCTTGTTGGGATTAACCTCCTTCGTGAAGGACTCGATATCCCGGAGGTATCACTTGTCGCCATTCTCGACGCTGACCAGGAAGGATTCCTTCGATCTGAAACGACGCTTGTGCAGACAATGGGTCGCGCAGCGCGTAATGTCGAAGGGGAGGTGATCCTCTATGCGGATGAAGTCACAGACTCGATGTCAGCAGCAATTGATGAAACTCGTCGACGTCGACAGATCCAACGAAAATATAATCAGGAACACGGATATGATCCGCAGACTATCGAAAAGTCAATCGGTGAGACAAATCTCCCGGGAAGCGATAGTGATTCCACAACAACAACGACTGAAACTCCAGTTGATAAAGAGGAAGCGCGTGCACAGATTGAGACACTTGAAGAACGAATGGAATCAGCCGTTTCAAATCTCGAGTTCGAACTTGCTGCTGATATCCGTGACCAGATCCGTGATCTCCAACGTGAGTTTGGATTGAAAGATAATGAGGCTAAAGATGGAAAAAGCGGGGTTAACCCTGGACAAGACCCACTCGCATCGCCATCATCCAACGATACGAATTGATGATTGTGCGTACACGAAGAGACGACACAGAACCTTTTTATTGGAGGTAAAAAATGTTGCTTCTATGGCATTTTATACTTAATTATCAGTAATTATGACACGAACGAAAATGAATCGTTCAGACGGGTCTTATGATCATATAATAGATATATTCCGCAGATATGAAGTTTTATTTTGATGAATCGAAATAATATATTATGGTACGACATCATTTATTGTCTGCCCAATTCAGCAGTCTTCGACAGCATAACGCGGATGAGAGGATGACATAACATGCCACAGAGTATTGTTTTTCGTTCAAGATCTTTCATATCGAATCATCATCCTCGGTTAGCATCATTAACAGTAAAATAGCTTTTTTCGACAGAAATTACATTAGATTCATTTTAGATTCATGAGTTCCGTCTCATACAATGGTATTCAGAAGTCGTTCCTGCGATACCAGCATATATTCGTCCTGATTGCACCGATTGCATTTATTACAACGGTATTCCTTGTTGCCCCGACGCCAACGAATGTGGGCATTGAGTACTGGCTTCAATACTGGTGGCTCTTCCCAGCCTTCCTTCTTGGTGCGACAATGGTCAATACTGTCGGGATCAGCGGCTCTGCGGTATTTGTCCCGTTTTTGATCTTTATTTTCCCAATCTTCGCTCACCCACTTGAACCTGAAACGCTTGTCAAAGTCGGATTAATTAGTGAAGCATTTGGGCTCTCAAGTTCAGCTGTTGCGTTTATTCAATATGGACTCGTTGATCGTCGACTATCAGTCGCACTTGTTGCTGGCGCAATTCCATTTGTTGTTGGGGGCGCACTTCTGTCATTCATTATTCCGGAGCCATTGTTCCATGGGCTCCTCGCAATTGCGTTGCTTGCTGCTTCATATCTATTGTTCCAGACTGATCTTGAACACGAACATGACGATGACGCATCCGGTGAGAACGGTGCTGATGAACAAAGTGTAGACCGTACGGCGTCTGATGGTGGCGTTTCATCACTACCGAACGATGAAGATAAACTTGGACCCGCTGGCGTCAGCACAGATAAAAATGGACAGGTCACACGCGTTGATCGTCAAGGTGATAATTATCAATATACCCGTGCTGGGTACGTCCGTCGATTCGGGAATTATAGTATTGGTGGAATCTTCCAGGGACTAGCCGGATTCGGTGTTGGCGAGCTTGGTATTATCTCAATGCTTGGAACAAAGGTTCCAGTTCGCGTTGCTATCGGAACAAATCATATTGTCGTTGCGTTAACAGCTGTTCTTGCCTCGATTGTGCATATCTTCGGTGGGGGTTTGGTTGGCGGACATAGCATCAGTCTTGCCTCAACACCGTGGAATATGGTCATATTTACTGTTCCAGCAACCGTCCTTGGCGGACAAATCGCTCCATACGTCTCGAATGCGCTCAGTACAGATACGATTAAAACATTTGTCGGGGGATTATTCGCTGTTATCGCTGTAGCACTACTTATGATGGCTACTGGTGGGATCTAGTTCATGTATGAGACAATTCTCTTACCGACAGACGGGAGCACCGCTTCATTGATCGCAGCCGATCACGCCGGGTCACTGGCTGCTCTTGCTGATAGTACCGTTCATGTTCTTTCTGTCGCTGATGGACGTAGTCGGTTCAATAGCCCAAGTAGTGGTGTTGCCCCTGACGCGTGGGAAAACGCTGAACATGAACATGCGACATCAGCAACTGAAGATGCAATCGAGCGAATGCCTGATGATACCGACACCGAACAAACAGTTACTCAGGGAATCCCACATGAGTCGATACTTGAAATAGCTACAGACGAACCAGTTGATGCTGTGGTGATGGGAACACACGGTCGGACCGGGCTTGATCACTATCTTGTGGGAAGCGTTACGGAAAGAGTTGTCCGGCATTCACCGGTTCCTGTCATCACTGTTCGCGAGTCAACAGAGTGATTAGACTGACATTGATAAACAATCCAGTCAAGCGATTATCTGGTCTGCCTACCGATCAATCTTGATGTCCTATTCGGGCAGTGACCCGCATCGAGATATATCGACCCGACCATGATTTCAGATGATTTCGGATCCATGCGAATAAACTTTGATTTAATTCTGAGTTTGTTTGTTTTGGTGACTCTTCAGATCCTGGCGGTATACGCTGATGAGACATACTTGTGATTAGCAGAGTCGGTAGATAAAATTATAACGGTTATTTAATTTAAATGCCACTCTAATCACCGCCGCGGTAATGAATAGATGACTGAGAGTTAGTCGGAATTGAACTGAACATCATTTGAACGGTGAGGCTTTTTGATTGAGTCATATATAATCTATTAATGTTTAGTCTCAATATTCCGCTTCCACCCAAGATATCACAGCTCACGAGTAGTCTTCACGCTGAGCTGATGGCCTTTGACAACCGACGAGAGCGGCAGACGCTCGTGCTCAAGCGATTCGAAACGGACACTACCACGCCACGTGGCGGACAAATATCTGCAGACATCTCACTCCCTGTGCTTCGTGAACGACTTCGCCCGATCCTCACATCATCGACTACCCCAAATCAAATTGAGGTATCGATCACCGGCATTGATTTCTTTGAGAATCCACCAGGAGGGACTGCTCCTGTTGTCTATCTCGCTGTCGAGAGTCAATCGCTCATGACACTACACAATTATCTATGCAAATCATTTGATGCTATTGCTGGTCTTGAGGGTAGTGATTATGTTCCACACGTAACACTCGCACGTGGCGGTGAGACCGCAGATGCAGTACAGTTTATCAAACAACGATCAATCGACCCAATTAAATGGAGCGTCAATACGCTTCAGATATGGGATAATCGATACCGCGAAAATGCTGCTCAAATCAATCTTAGCGCTCGGTGACTCGCATTCCCATCGGCTCATCAGGATGCATCGTCAACGATCCTCGAAGATCAAATTGACGATCCCGAACGTAATCTAATTCATACTCCTGTGCAACAGTTCCTAAAATGAGCTTTGCCTCTAGCATTGAAAAGTGCTTACCAATACAGTGACGTGGTCCTCCTCCAAACGGGAAATACGAAAATCGTGGTCGATCGGCTCGACGCTTTGGACGCCATCGATCTGGGTCAAACGCCGTTGGATTATCATACCACCGCGGCGACCGATGCACGACCCATTGTGGTAACATAATTGCTGATCCGGCTGGGATTCGATATCCCCCGAGTCTCACATCGACCTGTGGTTCACGGAAAATGACATATACCGGTGGATATAGCCGCATCGCCTCCTGTAAGACACGTTCGATGTAATCGAACGATCGAGTATCAGACATTGTTGGCGTCTCCCCACCACAGACTGATGCAATCTCTTCATATACTTGGGTTCTCACTTCTGGATGCTCCGAGAGAAGATACCATGTATAAGTCAGCGTAAGCGCCGTGGTATCATGACCAGCCAATAACATTGTCATCATCTCATCTCGAAGCTGTTTATCTGTCTGCTCACCGCGTTGCTTTGCTCGGAGCAAGATAGATAGTAAATCCATTGGGTCGGCGTCATTGCTCGCACCGGGGTCAATATCTGCATCCGTCTCAGTCCCTAACCGTTCAGAGACAATCTCATCAATTACATCTTCAAGTATTTCGACTGACTCATGATATTCTCGATTTTCCTGTGTCGGCACCCAGTCTGGAATAATGAATCGAAGCGGATCCGGCTCAAAACGTTTTCCAAGTGGTTCAAGATTCTCCTGAACCGCTGTTGTTTGCTCATCAGTCAATGATGAACCGAACATAGCTTCAACAATAATTCGTACCGTTACGCGTGCCATCTCAAGATGAACATCTCTGATATCCCCAGCCTCCCACTGATTAATCATCCCTCTTGTGTGGTCGGTCATTGTCTCCGCAAGCGACGTGATTCGCTTTGGGCTGAAAGCTGGCTGTGCGAGTCGTCGTTGTTTCTGCCATGTCTCACCCTCACTCATCAGTAACCCATCCCCAAGGAGTGTTCCGATAGCATCATCTTGGAAGTCTGGTTTTTGATATTTCGGGTCATCTGTGACCAATACACGCTCAATGTCTGCCGGATTTGTCAGCATGTACGTATCAAGTGGTCCAAGACTGAATCGCACCACATCACCGTAAGCGTCTGCGACGCTTCGAAGGAAAGTGAACGGGTCGCTTGCATACTGACGACTATTGCCAAACACCGGCACCCCGTTTGGGCCCGGCGGTTGTGTACTCATTATATTTCGCTTTGTCCTGAAGCGGTATCAGCTGTTCGGCTAGGGAGACGGTGATGGTACTGCTCCATCATATGCATCAAGATCATCATAGAAATTTAATAGCGCAAACTGCACTTTTGATGGATCAACATCGATTAACTCCGCACGCTCTTCAGGTGGGAATTGACCTCGAACGCCGTATTTTCCCATCTCGGCGCTTTCTTGTGTATACCGCTTATCGATAAGAAGACGCACTCCATAGTCTGATGGTGAACGAATAACTCGACCAAGTGCCTGCCGTGTTTTCCGAATCGTTGGAATTTCAATTCCATATTGCCATCCGGCGTTTTTTTGACCGCTATATGCCCGATCATATGCGTTCTGGACCGCTTCAGCCCGCTCAGAAAGATGTGGATACGGGACCCCAACGACGGCAACGGTCCGTGCATCATCATCATCGAAACTCACGCCTTCTGCGAGCGTTCCCCACAGTGAGGTACAGAGCACAGATCCACTATGATCAACAAACGACTGTCTGAGTGGTTCTGTCTCAGTGCCTGATTCATCGAGCATCACTGGTTTGAATACAGCGTCGTGTTGCCTGAGTTGCGTTGCATACCGTTCGGCTTCTGCGTACGATGGGAAGAAAAACAGTGCATTTCCAGGCGTGAAGCGTGCAGCATCCGCAAGTGTGTCTGCGATAATCCTTTGAGTATCGGAATCGTTCCGTGCTGAGCTAAACAATGCTGGTGTTTTAATCGCAAGCGTTCGACGATTATCTTCCGGGTACGCCAGATCATACGCCATCTGAACCGGATCTGATAGCCCGAGCACATCTTCAGCGACGTCGAATGGTCGTAATGTTGCCGACATTAACACACTCGAGTGAACTTCATCAAATAGATCTGCAGTAACACTTCGTGGAATGCATCGATATAATTCTGCGCGGGCGTACACCTCATTCGTCCCTTCATCGCGCCGAACTGAAATTATTGGGTGGGTATCGACGGTATCATTATCTGTCATCCATGCATCAAGGAATGACGCTGCTTGTAGTGACTGACACTCTTTTCGTGTTGCTGTCTCCCCATTTTTGTACGCCGTTTCATGCTGTGAATCAATCGACTCAGCGAGTTGCCGTGCAAGATCAATTTCAGTATTAATCCCACGACCCTCGTACTGTTTGAGAAACTCAAGTGTCAAATCATCTCGCCGATCAGTATTCGTAATCGTGAGATCATACCACTCTGATGTAACCTGCTCACGTTCACCAAACCCAAACGAATCATCGGAGGTCCTTCGAAGTGCTGTGAGGAACGCCTCAAATACATTTGTTGCAGGTTCAGCACGTGAATCCTCACAGTCGTTAATTTCGGTTAATGCCTCCTCGAGCGTGTTTTCTGTCAGCGTCCGTCCGGCGTGATCACGCGCGGCTGATTCAATATTATGAGCCTCATCAAATACAGCCACAATATCATCTGGGTCACGACCGAGCCATCGGAAAAACTGCTCACGAATCGCTGGGTCAAGTAGGTGATGATAATTGCAGATAACCAGATCAACACCCTCAATACCCTCTTTTAGAAGTTCATATCCACATAGCTGACGTTCATCGGCATATTCATACACCTCTTCAGCTGTTCGGACGTCGTCAAATAACCATTCAAAAAATGCGTCAGTTGAGTCTGTTTCTGTAAGATTATTATGATAATATTCACAGATATTTCCTGCAGAAAGATCCTCAATTTCGGATGTAACTGACTCAAGTTCATCCGTCACCGCAGTTCGCGCTGACGCGGCTCCATCGTCTCCCTCACGAATCTCATCCAGCAATGCTGTCGCTTGCTCACGAAGTTGTGTACGTTCGCGCTCTTTATCTACAAGACTCCGCGTTGTGTCTCGAAGTGTTTGACACTCCTGATAATCAACATCAATATGACACATTGATGATTTGCCTTTGAACACCACAGCGCGAATTGAATCCACGTCATTGTGAACAATAGCCCGTGCGTCCGAGACAAATTGCCGCATCTGCTGGTGGACATTCGTTGTGATGACAACTGTCTTGTCAGTTCGTCGAGCATATTCAACCGCCGGACACAGTGCAGAGAGCGTTTTTCCTGTTCCAGGTGCTCCTTCTAAGAGAACGTCTCGTTGCTCATCAAGTGCTTCGGCAATCTCACCCATCGCCGAGCGTTGGTTTGGATATGGCTCTTCATACGGAAAGAACCGTTCGTAGTCACCAGTTGTCGACACACAGAATGTTGTCTCTTGATTAGATTAAAACTCTCGCACAGATCATTCTCGCTAAGATGGTAACGTTTCTGTGTATTTTATATTCATAGACTCCTGTTACCATTACTGAAGAACTTGCATTTCAGTGTCAAGGCTGGACTACATTGTAGTAATCGACCGTGCTGCATCCTGAGCGCACATAACTGTCATTATCTCCGGGGTATATACTCTCAACTTTAAACTCAAATGCTTGATATGCGTGGCTTTGATTTTGGCTTTGAATTCATGCTCAGTTTCAGTGATTCATCGCATTAATTCTTGGACAGTAACTCAACGAGAAGTCCTTTTTGTGCGTGTAGCCGATTTTCAGCTTGTTCCCAAACAAGCGTTTGAGTGCCTGTTAATACCTCATCTGTGATTTCTTCACCGCGATGTGCTGGAAGACAATGCATCACCTGAGCGTCGCTATCTGCTAACAATGATTCATTAACCTGATATCCCTCGAAAGCTGCTAACTTTTTATCGCGTTGTTCTTCTTGTCCCATCGAAATCCACACATCGGTGTATACGACATCTGAACCATTTACAGCAGCCGCCGGGGTATCAGCAACCGTTGGTGGCTGACCAAGTGCAGCCGCCTGTTCCAGCACTGACTGGTCCATTCCATATCCTGGCGGAGTGACAATAGTCAAATCAAGCCCGACCATCGCCGCGCCGATCACGAGTGACTGTCCAACGTTGTTCCCATCTCCAATCCATACCACCTGCACATCATCAAACCCGTCAAATTCCTCTTTAATTGTCAAAAGATCTGCAAGCGTTTGACAGGGGTGTGCATCGTCAGTAAGTCCATTAATTACGGGAATATCGGCATGAGCGGCAATTTCAAGAAGGTCATCATGATCGAATAATCGAGCCATCACGACATCAACATAGCCTGAAAGAACTCTTGCAGTATCAGACAATGGTTCACCATGTCCTAACTGAATATCGTCAGGCCCCAAAAAAATTGCATGCCCGCCGAGTTCTGTCATTCCTGTTTCAAACGAAATCCGTGTCCGTGTGCTTGGTTTCTCGAAAAGCATCCCAAGTGTTCTATTGGGGAATTGTGTATCATCATTGCCGCGTTTGAGTGCAGTTGCCTGACCCAGAATACTCTGTAGTTCAGCTGTGGTTAGATCATCAATATCAAGAAAATCATTTGAATTGGGCATTTATATCCTCTCTTTTTGCATTTGTTCTTGACTTCAGTATTTAATTATGAGCTCGGGTGCAGCTTACGGTGCGCTATTCAATCGCAAAGTCAGTATTAGTATTATTACCGTTGTTGTGTCATGCGTTGATGTTAGTGGCTTCATCGACTCGACAATGATTTCACAATCATGCTCTGGTCAGCTCTGGGTCTATCTCAGCAGGGTTTTGTCCGCTATCTATCTGATGTCGATCCGTTTCAGACTCTGTATCTGGGTCTGTTGCAGTGGATGTATTTGACTCTGAATTTGTGAGTCGATCACAGACATCCACAAGCACCGAGATTGCACCATCGTATTCTGCGAGATCAAGATGTTCATTCGGTGCATGGTCAAGATCTGAATCGCCAGGACCATACGTTGCCATCGGGCAATCCCAGGCTCCAGAGAAAATATTCATATCACTCGTTCCAGTTTTCCGTAGCAACCGTGGTTCACCACCAGCCGAGCGGATTGCAACGCGAAATGCTCGTGCCACATCTGTTCGAGGGCTTTTCATGACCGGTGGAATCGGCTTTTCCCAATGGACACTCCCATCGCTCAATTCGCCTTCAGCTACCTCCCGAACATCTTCGATTGTATATTTCGGTGGCACACGGAACTGGACATCAACAGTTGATTCAACGACAAGCCCATCCTCAGTTGGACCGCCATCAAATGCGACTGGCTTTGTGGTGACCGTCTCGAACACGCCATCAGCATTTTCAGTATCTTCGGATTCAAAGAATGAAGCAACGCTTGACCACCAATTTACCGCTGATTGAATTGCATTGTCATCTGGTCGCGATGAGTGACCAAGTTCACTCGTTGCAACATATTTCCCTGAGAGCATTCCGCGATAGCCGAGGGTGATTCCATCCCACCCAGACGGCTCACCATTGATGACGATCTCCGGGGGTGTACGGTTCTCAACAAGATGCCATGCGCCAGCAGATGTCGTCTCTTCACGGACAACTCCAGCAAAGGAAACATCAGTTTTGACAGCAGTAACAGCCATTGCTGCTAACGGTCCGGTCGCATCAACACTTCCTCGACCCCATAGTACTCCGTTTTGAACCTCAACAGGTATATCTCCCGGGACAGTGTCGATATGTGATGTCAATAATACACTATCATCAGCTGGTGCACGGACATTCCCGACTGAATCAATCCACGCGTCGCGACCATGTGATTCGAAGAATCGGCATAATCGCTCAGCTGCTGCTGATTCATCACCCGAGGTTGATGGAATTGATACAAGATCAGCTAGGAGTGTCTGTGTATCACTGAGTCCATCTGTCAACTCCGGCTGCACATCGAATGCATTGTGATTCGTCGTGAATGAGGTACCACCATCGGTAACGATAGTCGCGTTATTGATGATCTCATTCTCCTCGGTTGTGTGTGCATGGGCACAATCATCAGCACGAGCATGGTCATCGACGTTATTCATCCAAGTACCTCGATAAATGACTCAACGAATGTGTCAGCGTGCGTTTTATCAATATTCAACGGGGGAAGCAACCTCACGACTGTTCGACCGGCAGGAAGTGCAAGCACTTGCTCAGATAGCGCGAGGTTCTTTAATACTCGATTTGCCCCGCGTTTCACTTCAACACCAATCATCAATCCCTCGCCACGAATCTCGCGGACTGGGAGATCATGGTCTTCAACTGCATCCGCAATCGACGCTTGTAGATGTTCTCCAATCATAGCAGCGTTTCCTGGAACATCTTCTTCGACGATTGTCTCAAGAGTTGCATTTGCTGCTGCACAGACGACTGGTGTGCCGGAGAACGTTGACCCATGGTCACCACTATCTTCTGCAATCCAGTCACGAACGAGCGTTGCCCCTAATGGCATACCATTAGCGATTCCTTTTGCAGTCGTTAGAATATCTGGTGTCACCCCAGCCCCATCGGAGGCCCATAGCGATCCAGTTCGACCAACGCCTGTTTGAATTTCATCGAATACAAGCGCCGCGCCTGTGTCCTCTGTCGCCTCGCGAGCACGTCTCAGATACTCTGTTTCGGCTGGATGGATTCCTCCCTCACCTTGTACCGGCTCAAGGAAGACTGCTGCAGTTTCTTCATCAATAGCTGCCGTCAGTGCTTCTGGGTCACCATACGGAACAAAGTCAATACCACCGGCAAGTGGTTCAAACGGCGCTTTGTATTTATCTTTCCACGTCATCGCCAGTGCTCCCATTGTCCGTCCGTGGAATCCACGTTTCGTCGCAACAATCTTTGACCGCCCGGTAGCCGATCGTGCGAACTTCATCGCTGCTTCATTTGCCTCGGTTCCTGAATTACACAGCCAGACGTTCTCAATGTCTCCAGGTGCGAGTGTTGCGAGTTTCTGATAAAGGTCAGTTCGTGTCTCAACGGGGTATGAGGCTTGTACGTATGTCAAATCAGCTGCTTGCTGTTGGACAGCCTCAGTCACTGCTGGATGTGCGTGACCAATAGATGCAACAGCGTATGAAGCGCCAAAATCAAGATACGCTGTTCCATCGCTTCCATACAAATATGCCCCTTCTCCAGATTCGATTTCGATTGGTTTTTCAGAAAATACAAATCCGCCAGTCATTGTGTCTGCTCCTGATTGTCAATTACGTTCATCTCCGATTCAACTGCGTTCGTGTCGATATGGGTACCACAACCGGACAGCGCAGCAGTAATTGGGTCTGCCACGTTTGCATCTGCAATTATCACAGTCGTTGCACCGCTGTTGAGTGCTTCCTCAGCAGCCATTATTTTCTTTCTCATAAAGCCTTCTGCAGCGTCATTTAGTATATCCAACTCTGCTGGTGTTTGGACTGATTCGATGAGTGTCGACTCATCATCAGGGTCGCGATATACGCCGGCAACATCAGTAAGTGCAATTAATTCTCCATTGAGTGCTCCAGCAATCGCTGCAGCGGCACGATCCGCATCAGCATTAACTGCAACCCCATCATCGGCAAGCATCGGAACTGTAACCACCGGTGTATAATTATCTTGTAGTAACGTTGTTAGTAGTGACGTATTCACTGTCTCAATCTTCCCTGAATGGTCTCCACGCTCGATTTTCTTTCGTCCATCCTCAATAATACGAACCGCTGACTTCCGAGGACCACAGAGCAATCCTCCATCGACACCTGATAATCCTAATGCATTGACACCTGCAGACTGCAGGGCAACGGTAAGATCCGTATTAATTTTTCCTGGAAGTACCATCGAGAACACTTCCATTGTCTTCTCATCCGTGAACCGCCCAACAATCCCTTCGGGTGTCTCGACGTATCTTGGCTCTTCATCGAGTGCTTCAAGCGTTTCATCTACAGCTGTTGACCCTCCATGAACAACAACGATATCTCGCCCATCAGCGACAACTGCGGCGATATCTTCAATTGCATCAGCTGGATCTACCGCACGAGCACCTCCAATTTTCACAACGACCGGGACGTCTGAGTGAGCCAATCCGGTTGTGTCCGTCTGTTCCATTGTTAGGGTGCTCCCACCGGATGTAATCCTGTAAATTCGAGTCCCACCGTCTCATCAACTCCAAGCGCAATATTCGCTGCGTGAACTGCCTGTCCAGCAGAGCCCTTCATCATATTATCAATTGCTGAAAAAACAACGAGTCGGTGATTGCTCGGGTCACGTTCGAATCCAACCTCAGCGTAATTACTTCCGGCGACTGATTTCGGCTCTGGATATCGATAAACACCGCCACCGCCTGCGACTGTCCGCATAAATGGTTCCTCAGCATACGCATTGCGATATGCACCCCACAGGTCGCTATTTGAGACAGGATCAGATGGAAATACGTGACAGGTCGCACTTGCCCCTCGGGTCATCTCAACTGCATGTGCGGTGAATGACACCGAGAGCCCAAGAAACTGCTCAATTTCAGCTTCATGTCGATGCCCTGTTGGCGCATACGGTCGCACAACACCTGATCGTTCAGGATGACTTGAGGCATCTCCACCCCCAGTCCCACCCTCCGAGGAGCCAACTTTCAGATCAACAATGACCTGCTCGTCACCGGTAAGAATATTTGCATCAAACAGTGGGTTCAAGCCAAGGATTGTTGCTGTTGCATTACACCCGCCGGCAGCAATCAATGATGCACCAGCAAGATTCGATCGATTGATCTCTGGAAGGGCATACTCTGCATCCTCAAGATACTCTGGACAGGCGTGTCCGTCATACCATTCATTATACTGCTCAACTGAATTTAATCGAAAGTCCGCCGATAGATCAATGACGGTGTCGGCGGCTGCAGTAAATGTGTCAATCTGCTGCATTGAAACGCCATGCGGTGTCGCCGCGAAGAGCACATCAACCGATTCAAGATCGCTCGGATCGGTAAAACGTAGGTCAACTGATCGGAGGTTTGGATGTACATTTCCAATAGTTTTATGAGTTTTTGACCGGCTTGTCGCTTGGACAACCTCGAAATACGGATGCTGTGTAAGCAGTCGGAGTAACTCCCCTCCAGTAAATCCAGATCCGCCAACAACAGATGCAGTATAACTGTCAGTACGTGTTTTGTTCATACTCATGTTGCCTCCGCATCGCCAATCATCTCGCCGGTATTCTCACGATTAGTGGTATTACCTGATGTATCAACATCTGTCTCCAACCAATCAATGACCTCTCCCGGCACGTCAGTATTAACAGCACTGTTGAGCGCTTTGAATTCGACGGTGTGATTGACCTCATGTACTGTGTAATCACCATTACCAGTCTCCATCAGGTCAACTCCAAGAAGCCCACCTCCGACAGCTGCTGATGCATCTGCAACTAATTTACGAGCCCTATCATCAAGACTAAATGAGGATGCTTCTGCTCCCTTCGCAGCGTTCGTCAGCCAGTGATCCGCAGCGCGTGTCATTGCAGCAATTGGCTTCCCATCAGCGGCAAGCACACGAATATCTCGACCAGGCTTTGGAACGAACTCTTGAATATAGAACACCTTATGCTCATAATTACCGAGTGTGGACTTATGTTCAAGAATAGCCTCCGCAGCAGATCGTGACTCAATTTTTGCCATAAGTCGCCCCCAAGAGCCAATAACCGGCTTTAAGACACACGGATAGCCAAATCGTTCGATAGACTCCATTGCACTGTCGGTGGTGAATGATACCTCTGTTCGCGGCGTTGGGATACCTGCGGATTGTAATGCAAGGCTATTTTTCACCTTATCTGCACACACATCTGCTGTTTCGGCGCTGTTGATGACAGGTATATCATGTGCCTCTAAAAACTGTGTCGTGTAATAGCTCCGACTTGTCGCCAAACAGCGATCAAAAACAACATCGACATTACTGACCGCTGTTGGTGGGTCAGCGATATCGAACTGCTCATCTCGGATGTCGATTTTCTTGACCTCGTGTCCACGACTCCGCAGTTCAGACAACAAGAGCTTCTCATCCTGTCGAATCCGAGAATAGAGCAGTCCGACTTTCATTTTACTCGCCCCAATCCTCTTCGAGTTCTGGAGCTTCTTCAAGTGTTAATGGGTCAGTAGCGACAATCTCAAGCTCGGCTCCTGTTGCGGGACTATCAACAATTTCGCCAACCTCCGCATCGGCTGGGATTTCGATTTCCTCTCCACTGAGCGGATCTTCTCCAACGATGGTTTCTACCATGTATACTACTGTACCAGGAGGAGACTTAAACCCATCGAAACTGTTAGATAATTTACAGTAACTCAGAGGTGACTAACGACATCATATAGGCACTCAGACCGCTTATTTGAAATCAGTGTCAAATTTCATATGTTATATATCCCCAATGGGGACGTCGCAGTCCTGGTGGACCATCGACTGTGTTGATCAAGAGTCCCCAGTAGCTCTGAGAATAATACTCAGACATACTGTTGTACCTCCTGGTCCAACAACGTACTAGCACTGTCAATTTCATTGCGACGTGTTTTATATTCGGCTACGTGTGTCGCATGATTGTTCTCGTATGTTTCGATTGCGGTAACGACAGCCGTTGCCGCTGGTCCCCCCTGAGAATCTCGAGCACTGACATTCATCGCTGGATCAAGAACGTCAATAATCGTTTCCCGATCAACGTATGTGAACAGTGACTCACCAAGGGCGTCCTCAGCGGCATGATTTAACATCTCAATTGTCGGTGTTTCACCGTCTGCACGGTCGGTTGCAATTGTAAGAACCTCATGTGCAGTTCGAAATGGAATCCCTGTCATTGCTAACGCATCCGCAATCCCTGTTGCTGTTGAGAACCCATCTCCAGCAGCCGCTTCAAGCGCTTTTTTATTCCACTGTGCTGTTTTGATTGCGCCACCAACAACTGCCGTTGTTTCGGTTATATCATCAATTGCACTCCAAACGTGCGGCGTTGCACGCTGAAGGTCACGATTATACGCTCGCGGTAATCCCTTCAGTGTCGTCAACAACCCAGTTAATTCTCCTGTGATATCTCCGGCGACTGCCCTGACAAGTTCAAGTGTATCTGGGTTGACCTTTTGTGGCATAATCGATGATGTCGAGGCGTATTCATCTGCAAGTTCGATATATCCGTTATTTGCAAATATTATGAGATCCTCAGCTACTCCAGACAGTGTTATTGCGTGCGCTGCAAGTGCGCTAAGAGTCTCTATCAGGGTGTCCCGACCAGCGACAGCGTCCATCGTATTCTCAAGGATACCATCGAATCCCAGTAAGGTCGCTGTTCGCTCACGATCAATATCGAACGGCGTCCCGGCAAATGCAGCAGCACCAAGTGGTGATGTATTTACTCGATCGTATACATCAAGCAACCGAGCCGTGTCACGTTCGATTCCGGCAGCATATGAGCACAACCAGTGTCCAACAGTTATTGGCTGTGCTGACTGGAGATGAGTATATCCTGGCATTAGTGTTTCCGTGTGGACTTTTCCAGCCTCAAGCAGCACTTCTCGTAAGCCTAATGTCGTATCGATTGTCTGAAGAAGATCTGATCGAAGCTGATATCGAATACACGTTGCAACCTCATCATTTCTGCTTCGTGCAGTATGCATCTTTCCACCTGCTGGACCGACCCGGTCGATAACAGCTGTCTCAATCGCTTCATGTACATCTTCACCCTCGGAAAGTGCATCATGACCCGCGGTTTCAATCGAATCAAGAGCAGTGAGTATTATCTTTCCGGTCGCTGAGTCGATAATATCCTGCTCAATCAACATGATAACGTGTGCACGGTCAACTGCAATGTCAGCAGCAAAAATTCGCTCATCAGCAGCAAGACTTGAGAGGAACCCACGAGCTGGACCACCGGTAAACCGTTTACGACGGACAACACCTACATTTTCTGATGACGCTGTTTCGTCAGTGTTGCTCGCAACGTTCGGTGGGTTCTCCTCACTCATGATTAATTACTTTTCGCTGGTCTCAGTAGCTGCATTCGCGATGCGACCCTGATAACCATGATATTTTGCAACGCCTGTTGCATCTTGTTGTGTTATCTCGCCAACTGAACTTGTATTGAATGATGCAGCATCCGCGGAGTATGCAGCAGAGACAGACTCACGACCCACTGGACGTGCTCGTCCGCCCTCAAATTTGATTGTCACCGTCCCGGTCACTCGCTGTTGGGTTGCATCGATGAATCCCTCTAATGCGTCCATCAGTGGGTGATTGATGAGCCCCTCATACCCTTTCTGTGCCCACTCATTGTCGATATCACGCTTGAAATCTCGTTCATCTTTCGTGAGAACAAGCCCCTCAAGTGCTTCATGTGCGTTCAATAATGTTGTTGCAGCGGGATGTTCATAATTTTCGCGCACTTTCAGTCCAAGCATACGATCCTCCATCATATCTGTCCGCCCAACACCATGCTCTCCTGCGATTTCATTAAGTGTCTCAACAAGTTCAACAGGGTCGTACTCATCACCGTTGAGCGTCACCGGATATCCGGACTCAAATCCGATAGTGATCAGTTCGGTCTCAGTAGTATTCGCGGGGTCGACTGTCCACTCATAAACATCCTCAGGTGGAGTGTAGTTCGGATTTTCAAGCTCTCCGCCCTCAATCGACCGACTCCAGAGGTTTGTATCGATTGACCAGACACCATCATTCCCAGCTTGCACCGGAAGATCATGCTCAGCAGCGTACTCTTGTTCCCACTCGCGCGTCAGCTCAAGTTCACGAATGGGTGCAATAACGGCTAAATCCGAGTTTCGCCACACAGCCTCAAACCGAAGTTGATCATTCCCTTTACCCGTACAGCCGTGTGCGACTGCATCGCAATCCTCAGCCGTAGCCACAGATATAATCGATTCTGCAATTATCGGACGAGCAAGCGCTGTCCCAAGAGGATATCCTTGATATGTCGCGTTTGCTCGGACAGAATCAAAACATAAACTGACAAACTCTGTTGTTGCATCAACAACATGCAGGTCGATTCCATGTGCATCGGCTGTCGCCTGTGCCTCCTTGAATTCGGCTGCTGGCTGTCCAACATCAACAGTGACACCAATTACTTCATCGTACCCGTACTCTTCCTTGAGAAGTGAAACGCATACTGTTGTGTCGAGCCCGCCAGAGAATGCGAGTGCCGCACGTGTCATATATGATCATCTCAGACGCTCTTTCGTATAAAATACACGGTTTAATATTGTGAATGAAAAAGATAGAGATGTCTATAGATGGTATAACGATATCTAAACGATTTTATCAAGATACGGAATGAAAATATATTTGGGCCTAAATGGCCCGTCGCCGCTGTCGAATCTGACCAATAACGTTGTAACTCATGGACACAATAGAGACCCCCTCCATTGGGGTGAAGACACCCAGCCAATGCCAATCCATTGTTTCATAATTCAATGGCACTTACTAAATCTTTTCGAGAACGATATCAAATTACTATTCTGCATCACTAAAGTAAAATAACCGGACCATATCCGCATATAACTAATATAATGCTTGCTCCGTTCGCTGCTATCAGTGGGATCGAAACGTTATCATCGATGACGTAACCACCAATAACCGGCTTTATTCCGTCCGCAACTGTCGCCCCAGTAGCAGCGACGCCAGCAGCAACTACCCCTTTGATTCCTGCTGCCGGAAAAAGAAACACCATCCCAATTATGAAACACACAGTGAACATCGTAACGAGTGTACGCGGGCGTTTTGATTCCCCGGCAGCCCGCGTGGTGCCTAACAGCCCAGAGATTGGATCCCCGAGCGTTAACATCATCATCGCTGGAACCGCAATCAGGGGAATAAACACGATGATGACTACAGTGCTACTGAATGCGTATAATGCATATCCAGCAATATTGTGCTCTTCGTACGACCGTGTAAGCTCATCATAGATGTGCCAATCAAGCCCAACAAGAAGTCGAACCCCCTCAAGTAAAGCCGCCGTTACTGCCCCACCAATCATAATTATCTCAAATGCTGACCAACTAATTATATCAGCGACGTATAATATTGGCAGCACCGTACCACTTACATGAACAAGTCGACGTTTTAGTTCATTACCTGAGACCGATATCACATTGACATCATCGCCGTGATGAAATGTTGATAATAAATGGTCCGTCGCTTTTGTGGATATCTTCATTTTATTTACTTGAGTGAAGATCGATTCAACCTGATCAGCTTCTGAAGATGATTCCGCACAGACGTCTGACTCTGTCTGCGTATCAGTGTCAACATCGCTGCCTACCGGTTTATTGGAATTTGGTGTCACGACCTATTACTCGGTTTTATTCGCCCACTCAACGCCATCATACGTATTACTGAGATTTTCGAATATCACCTCACCAGATTGTACAGATTGAATCAACTCAGCGACCAATGTGATTGGTGCTCGAATCTGTTGTCCCGTGTCTCGCTGACGAACTGTCACTGTATCTACTCCTTCGTCCTCAATCCCATCACGATCGACAGTGACACAAAATGGTGTTCCAACTTCATCCTGTCGTCGATATCGTCGACCAATGCTCCCAGAATCATCAGAAATAACAGTTAAACCTGCTTCCCGAAGATCACTCACAACATCCTTGGCTCGCTCGACAAGCTGTTCAACATTTGAGACAAGGGGGAAGACTCCGACATCAGTCGGTGCAACATTTGGCGAGAGTGATAGATACGTCCGGTTTTCATCACCAATCGTGTCCTCTTGATAACCGTGTGCCAAAAGCGTGTAAACTGTCCGGTCGATTCCAAAGGAGGGTTCAATCACATGTGGTGTAATATGTTCACCGTTTACGGTTTGCGTCTCTATATGAAAATTCGTATCATCAGTATCGACTGCAACTGTATCTCCATCAAGTTCAATCTCGACAGTATCTCCACTGAATGCATCTGGATCTCGTTCAACAAGTGTCTCAAGCGCTGTTTTAATATCACCTGCTTGGGCACCAAACTTTGGTCCAAGCACACTCATGTCAGGATCAACGACAGCACGTTCAACTGTTTTTGACTCTTCATATTCCTGGAAGATGCTGAAGTCATCATCACCATACTCAGCATGCTTCGAAAGGTCATACTCTCCACGATAAGCGAATCCCGCGATTTCAATCCAATCCTCATCAACCTCACTTTCAGCGTCCCAGCACTCAGCCGCGTAGTGTGCTCGCTCACCGCTCAGATGTTGCCGAAACCGAAATCGGTTGGTATCGACGCCAATTGCCTCATACCACTGTTGTGCGATTCCAATGAAATATCCGATCCATCTATTACCAATAAGACCTGACTCAACTGCCTCGCCCACGGTTATCTCGATATATCCGCCATTCTCGTTTTGTTGTTGCTGTGCTGGATATAGCGTCACTGCAACATCGGCAACATCGTCAAGCGCCGGCGTGTCACGTTCTGGGTCAATAAACTGCTCTAACTCCGCTTGAGTAAACTCTCGTGTCCGAACAATCCGCTTCCGAGGTGAGATCTCATTACGATACGCTCGCCCAATTTGTGTGACACCGAATGGAAGTGTATTTCTTGCATACTGTTTGATCTGTGGAAACTCAACAAAAATCCCTTGTGCGGTTTCTGGGCGAAGATACCCTGATGATGTGGATCCTGGACCAATATTGGTATCAAACATCAAATTAAACGACTCAACCGGTTCACCGCCAAGTGCCGATTGACATCGTGGGCAGACGAGATCATATTCGACGATTAACGCCTCAACTTCATCAATCGGTAGTGATTCTGCATCCTCAATGTCCGTCGTATCTTCAATAAGATGATCTGCGCGGTGAGCCTTCGTACAATCAGGACACTCAACGAGCATATCATCGAATCCATCAAGATGTCCTGATGCCTCAAATACCGGTTCAGGCATAATCGTTGGTGCTTCAATCTCATAGTTACCTTCACGGACGGTGAATCGGTCCCGCCATGCAGCCTCAACATTTGATTTTAATGCTGCCCCCTGTGGACCGAAGGTATAAAATCCAGCAACACCGCCGTATGCGCCGCTTGATCCGAAAAAGAACCCACGGCGTTTTGCCAACTCCGCAAGCCGTTCACCCTCCGTCTGTCCCTCCTCTGTGCTCATCTATAGAGCCTCCAAAAAATCAGTATCAATGTCATGAATCATGCCAATAAGCCAGTTTTCCTCAAATAATCGGCGTTGCTCAGTATTATTTATCTTCATTATCTGTCTTATCCCAAAATCAAGTGCCGTTTTCTCACGGTCATAATATTCTCAGAGATAATCGTCTCTACAGGTTTGGTTGGGACAACGCTCTCTCGAAGCGTCATCGTATCGCCAGTATTCATATTCTGCCCTACTGAGCCGTATGCAAAAAGCCCACGGCTTTGAGCCTATTTGCACAGAATTACTGTCTGCCTATAAGAAAATTAAAGAAGAAAGAGACACGACGATGTTCAAATTAATATCTTACAACTAGAGCCACTGAACAGTTACAATATTAATACACAGACGTACGCACTATGATTCAATCATTGGTCGTGTTCCGACGATATCACTCAACCAGGCGATAACTGCATCAGCCATCGCACCGCGACGGTGAATAATATTTTCTGCAGGGTCGACAACGGTGCTTTCAGTCCCAGTTGTTTCACCACCGTCGAGGACAATCGCTGCATTCTCTCGAATCGACTGATCTAACATATCTGGATGAACAATACTTCCAGTTCCACTCTGATTTGCACTTGTGGCTGTTACTGGCGTTGGAGCCACATTTTTGAGTAATGATAATGCAATATCATTGTCTGGGATTCGAATCCCAACTCGGTTTCGTCCGGCAGTGAGGACATCCGGAATCGTGGTCGAGCGTTCGACAACGACAGTGATCGGTCCTGGAAGAAATGCCTGAATGAACTGTATTGCTCGCTCACTTGGTTTAGCGTGGCGCTTGACTGCGCTTATGTTTTGAACAGCGAGAGATAATGGATTATCATAGTTTCGTCCTTTGATATCGAATACGCGTTCTATGGCATCACTGTTCGATGCGTCGACACCCAGTCCGTAGACAGTGTCTGTCGGATATACCACCGGTTCTCCAGATTTAATCGCTTTCACCGCGGTCGAAAGCGCAGTTGAATTATTTTCCATTGTTTGTCCGACTAGATCGGTACCGGTATTACTGTCAGTCCCACTTTGTGATCTCTTGTCGTCTACGTTTGTTCGTCGATCTGAATTATCCCTACCTGAATCAGGTGTCATTACTATTTCCTAAGTGTGTTCGCTGATAGCAGTCGCAATTTCATCATAATCTGGAAACGCTGGCCACTCCGTCGCAACCCACACGTATTGCACCGTCCTCTCGGTATCAAGAAGGAATATAGCTGGTCGATGCTCTGTTACTCCGGTCATATCATCAAGTGGGTTTGGAATGTTGTACTGCTCTGCGAGTTCTGCAGATGGGTCAGCATAAAGTCGTGCATCTATTTCACGCGATTCAAGCAAACTTGAGTGCTCATACGGCGATGAAACTGATACCCCAATGAGTGTTACATCGTCTCCAAACCCATGATCATCGATTGCATTCCACATGTATGTCGTTGGGAATGCACCATCCATTGGATGAAATACTAACAACGTTGGTCCTGACTCAGTTACCGTCGATAATGCCGTGTCTTCCCAGTACTCATCATTTACGAGTGGTCGGGTGAAATCCGGGACCGTTTCTCCAACCTCGGGGTGTGATACGGATGGTAAATCTGTCACTGAAAAATCAAGATCAGCCATTAGACCTCCTCCATCGGCTTCTCAGTGCTCGTTTCGGAATTAGGACCGTATGTTTGCTCTAAGTACGTGACGATATTTCCTGATTCTGACATTATTACACCAGTGTTTCCATCAATCAATGCTGGAACGGTTCGTTTTCCTGAAATCCGTTTAACCACATCCCGGTCTGAATGCATCGGCTCGACGAAACGCGAATGATATGACAGGTCAAGATCCTCGAGTAGACGAATCACCCGCTCACAGAATGGACATGCTTCGAGTCGATACACGGTTATTGACGTATCACTATTGACACTGTCAGCACTCATACTATACTATATACATGAGCGACTTCTAAGCGCTTCGCCTGTTGTATCCGTGCTCAGTCCGCAGTATTTGAATTTAACCCACAACTAACAGTAGGCTTGTTGAACTCTTGTATGAGATTTTCAATCACTCGGGTGCACAAGGGTGACATGTTCACCGAGACCGATATGTTGGTTTGTGTATGCATCATTGATCAGTATCTCCACGGTAGAAGATATCATATAGCGATTCTAGCGATCAATTGTTCGTGTGGAGGCTGTCAAGCGAGACCTCGCGGTTTCTCGATTGTAGAGAATCTATTTAATCACGCCTAAAAATATTTCATTTCAGACATTTTGAGGGGCAAATTTTAATTTATGGACTAAACAACATATTGTAGTTGTATGGGCTTATCACCGTCACTTTCACTCTTCATTGGTCAACTCGCCCCGATTCCAGTCACACAAACGACAGTTACAGTCGCTGGTGGATTTGTAATTGTATTATTAATTGGGTTCTCTGCATTTTTTTCATCATCAGAGATTGCAATGTTTTCGCTCGCGAAACATCGCGTTGACGCTCTTGTTGAGGATGGTGTCCCCGGTGCCGGTACTGTCGATGAACTTAAATCAAATCCCCACCGTCTCCTTGTGACAATTCTTGTTGGCAATAATATTGTCAATATTGCAATGTCTTCACTTGCGACAGCGCTTGTGAGTTTATATTTTGACCCTGGAGCCGCAGTATTAGTTTCAACATTTGGCATTACATCACTAGTATTACTTTTCGGGGAGAGTGCACCGAAATCATATGCTGTCGAAAACACAGAATCTTGGGCATTACGAATTGCTCGACCACTCAAATACTCTGAATACGTACTGCTCCCGCTCGTTATCATTTTTGACCGTCTTACTCGCATCATAAACCGCATTACTGGTGGTCGTTCTGAGATTGAGACATCATATGTTACTCGTGATGAGATTCAAGATCTCATTCAAACAGGCGAACGAGAGGGTGTTATCGAGGAGGATGAGCGAGAAATGCTCGATCGTATTTTTCAGTTCAATCAAACGATCGTTAAAGAGGTAATGACACCTCGACTCGATATGACGGCTGTCGCAAAGGATGCGACAGTTGAAGAGGCAATCGAGACGTGCATCCACTCCGATCACGAACGTGTCCCTGTTTATGACGGGAATCTTGACAACGTCATTGGCACCGTTACTGTTCGTGATCTTGTTCGAGAGAAACACTATGGTGAGGGTGATATCATTTTGACTGACATCGTCCAGCCAACGTTGCATGTGCCAGAATCGAAGAATGTTGATGAACTCCTCACTGAGATTCAGGACAATCGGCTCCGGATGGTAATTGTCATTGATGAATTTGGAACGACAGAGGGGCTCGTTACGCTTGAGGACATGGTCGAAGAGATTGTCGGTGACATTCTCGAGGATGATGAAGAAGAAGCATTTGAATTTATTGATACAAATGAGACGCTCATCCGTGGGGAAGTCAACATTGACGAGGTCAATGATGAGCTTGGTCTTGACCTTCCCGAAGGCGAAGAATTCGAAACACTCGCTGGATTTATTTTTAACCGAGTGGGGCGCTTAGTTGAGGAAGGTGAGCAAATCAGCTTTGATGGAATCACCATTTGTATCGAACAGGTTGATAACACACGAATCATGAAAGCACGTGTGATAGATCCCGGTCCATCCACCGCAGAACAACATTCACAGTCCGAATCAACATCAGAATCACAACCCGAACCAGAAATGCAGACTTCCAACGATGATATCGTAGAACCAGAGTCAAAGCCAGAGTCTGACACGGACGCGGACGCAGACGCCACCTCTACTCAAGATGTTGAGGCTAATTGAAAAGATCAAGCACCCACTCAATCACTATCCTAAATATCGCGCAGGCATACATAAAGACTTCCCAGTTACTATACGCTGACTGTCAACTCATCATATACTATCGATGATAACAAATAGACCATATGAGAGTGCGAACGCAAGTGCAAGCGAGCCAATCCATGCAAGCGCTGTTTTGACCATCTTCTCTCGACTTACATCGGATCCGCCAGCAGCATAGCCGCTTCCGATAATAGCACTCACGATAATCTCATTGAATGAGACTGGAATCCCAAGTGCAACCGCGGTTTGTGCAATCGCGAATGACGGAATCATCGCAGCAATTGATCGGCGTGGTCCAAGTGAGGAGTAATCTTGTGCGAGTGCCTTAATCATTCGAGGGGCACCAGTCCATGACCCGATGAGAAGTCCAATTCCCCCGCCAAGAAGCACGAGTGGTAGTGGAATAGCAACCACATCCAGAAGTGGTACGAGTGGTCCAAGCGCAAGACCGACTTGACTCCCACCAGCTGAGAACGCGACAAGTCCGCCAAGGACAAGCAGGAATCGCCGCTGTCCACGTGCCGTGCTTTGTTTCATATCTTGATATACTAATACCGCGCTGATGAGTGTGAACCCAATCGTTATGATGAGCGCTCCAATCAGAAGGTTACCTCCGGTTCCTCCCACTAGCAGTGTTTCAGCACCGGCATTTGCGATTGACCGCCCACGCTCACCTCCAAGCACTGCAAATCGAATATTTGCAACGAGTGCTCCGACTAGTCCTGCGAGGGCTGGAATGGCTATTTGTTCAGCAACAATCTCGTGTCGTAGCACCCGAGCGGTTAGGTAGGCAGTCCCACCACCAACAATTGGTGTGAGCGTCCATAGCGTCATGATCTCTCGATATTTCAATATTGCCGGTGATCCGCCATTTGCAAGCCCAACACCAACTACGGCCCCTGTGACAGTGAATGCGGTCGCGATTGGATACCCAGCAAACACACCAACTGCAACAAGTGCTGCAGCGGTGAGTAACGCAACAATAGATGCTGTTGCAGTGAGCACATTACCGATTACAAGTTCCGACCCAACTGCTTGTGTAACATTTGCTCCCTGTAATACAGCACCCGCAAGCCCAAGCAATCCAACAATGAATCCAGCCCGCATTATTGAGATTGCATTCGCTCCGACTGCCGGTGCAAATGGCGTTGATCCTGAGGACCCAGCGCCAATTGACCATGCCATGAACAAACTTGCTGATGTAGCGACACCAAGCGTCAAGAGTGTTCCAACGCCGACCATTATCGCCCGTCAGCTCTCCCGATAGCTCTCATCATACCCCTCACGAAGCCCGGTAAGTATCCGTCTGATGAATAAATATGAGAAGAAGGTGAACCCAAGTAGCATTGCGAGCAGCACAATGAGTGCTGGATGTGACACCACAAATTCAACAACGGTGTCAACTTGTCCAACAATTGTATTGATGTATGCTCGCTCTCGGAAGAGCATATCCGGCTGTTTCATAGGCGTGAGTATAGTCGTTTCGCCATTCCAGTGAGTGCAGATGAATATTATTAACTAGAATTATTTGCCTACTTGGAACTTTCGACAGACCATACTCGGGATTACTGATTATACGGTGTCGTCAGTTGTTATCCGACAACTCGTGAAATATGCGATATGCGATATGCGATATAATCGTATTACTGCAGGGGTGCGACCTCTATTCATAATCTCGCATAAAGTGAATCCACTGAGATGAATCCAAAGGATGCAATTTCTGAAGATATGTCTCTAAAGTGAATTATACTTGCTCGCCAACAGTCTTATCGGCTATTTCAACGAATGTTGAGCGTTCACTCATCGGGATTGTTGCTCCCGCAGCAATATCATGACCTCCACCCTCACCACCGACAGCGCTTGCTGCTTTTTGCATCACTGCTGAGAGATCAAGTCCATTACGAACAAGCCGTTGTGACCCACGTGCACTCACTTTTATTTCTGTGTCTGATTTCTCAGCAAATGCTAAGATAGGGAGATCACCCTGAATCCCCTCACCTCCAACCGCCATCCCAGCAACAATACCGACAATTGTCTCCCGGATTCGCCCACCGGCATCAAACCACTGTATATTTGATTCGGTCGTTGTCCCCTTCGAAGTGACCCACTGAAGTCCCTCTGAAAGATTCTGTCGATGTGTCTGTAATAAATGACGGGCTTGTGTCAATGCAGCGCCACGGTTACCAAGACACACTGCAAGTCCAACATCGGCTCTGCCATACCGAGCGGTTGCATTCAGTAACGTTGAGAATTCACTCACATCGCGCAACTCTGTGCCAGGCGCCTCTGCAGTGAGTGTATATGTTGTTCCGACAAGATCATTGATCTGCTCACCTGGAACGCCAGACGCAATTGCACGGTCAATGAGTCCGCTCACAACAGTTTGCCGTTCATTCATCGTCAGATCAATCCACCGACGCCACTCGCCATCTGACCGCGTTTGAATATCAATATCATTGAGGAACGTTGCAACGCCGGATTCATTATTTGTGATTCCCGGTATTTGCACATCGCTTGCGTATTCAAGCAGTTTCGGAAGTGGACGAGTCTGCCGGCCGTATATGCGGAGATCTGTCGTTTCCTCAATGACGCCCGCGGCTACTCCTTCTTCAACGATCGCTGCGTTCGCACCGGTAAGTCCACCTACTGAACTTTGCATATCACCGACCGCCCCGACAACTGCAAGAGCAGCGAGATCCCGGTTATTTTCCTCTGTGCTAGCATTCGCGAGTGCTCGCGCGAGGACATAACTTGTACCTGCCCCTGAAAGTTCACTTGCTCCATCAATCCCGACCAACAATGGGTTCAGATGATGCTGTGATTGAACTGCTGGATTGTCATCACTGGTCAGCGCTGGCTGGTGATGATCAGCAATGACCGCCTCAAAATGTCCACCACTGACATATGGATCCATGATATCGAGCTGTCCACTCCCAAAATCAGTGAATAAGATGGTATCGTAATCAGTTGCTGCGATTCGTTTGATCTCGTTGGCATCAAGTTGTTTTGCAAACACCGTCTCACACGGAATATTAGCCCGTTCAAGTGCTTTTGCTGCAATCGCAGCACTCGTCAATCCATCAGCGTCAATATGTGAGGCAATGAGAACACACTCTGCTGCGTGGAGACGTTCTGCACAGGCGATTGCTTTTTCCTCAAGCTCTGGGACCGGGATGATATCTGATTGCGATGCTGTATCCGCGTTTACACTCACGGTTACTATACATTCTTTCGGCACAGATTTAATTCTAACGAGGCTGTCATTAATTTCTACAGATAAGCAAGGCGAGTGCCCTGGGGTCGGGGCTTTGATACTGTACTGATGTGACCCCGAATCGTAAAGCCGGCATAAATAGTTACTACGCTATATAACTCATGGGACAGGACAGACAGAAAATCTCACAGACGGATCACCGACCTTCATTTACTGCTGGCTGCGATAGTCTGGAAATGTGGTCCTTCTCACCATCCGCCAGTGGCGGTGCGACGGGGACGGGGGTTTTACCGGGTCATGGTAGAGTGACCGGCTCCCACGGACACATCGGGTGTTCGGATGTTACTTCCAGCCGACCCCTCACGGAGGACAAAAAGGTCGGGAGGAATTGACTGAAATTCCCTTGCCGGGGCGCAGGGCAGGGCAGCGTAGCCTAACCAGGGAATCAGAGTCGGGGCTTGTCCCCGAGGTAATTCACAATCACGGTCTCTATCGATTCAATCAAATCACAGAATCGGAAGGACCCGTGAAACAACGAGTCACCAAAATCCGGGACGAGTCACCCGAACTGAAAACATGGAGTACAGACTTGAACGACGTGTACTCAAAAGTTTTACAAACCCATGCTGAGCGCATCACTCGAAACATCACCAACCTTGGGAAACTCAAAGCGAAGGGCTGCAGCGCAGGCTCGCTGAACTGGAAGAACCCACGTGAGTACTGGAGTGTCACGTAGAGTACGAGTCTCGCAACTAGGACAAACAACGACAGGTTGCGAACATCCACGCTCGGATGAATCAGAAGAACTGGGAATTCAAGAACAAGCTCGCACAATACTACACGGCCCATCATAAAGCAGTGTTCCTCGAAGACGTGAATGTGAGAGAGATGCTGAAAGGCTCGCAAAACGCCCGGAGCAAGGCTGAATCTGGCGCGGCTTCATCAGTATTTTCCAACACCATGGTAAAAAATGGGTGCTACGTGGTCACAGTCAACCCCGAGAACACAACCTTGGATTGCGCGTTGTGTGGGACGAGTGTGTACAAGCGGTTATCAGTTCGTGAACGCTCATGTCCAACGTGTGGGTTTGAGACGGGGCGGGGCGGGGCGGGGAGGGATTGGAATGCGGCGTTGAACGTCCTCTCACGAGGACTAAAGAAGCGAGGAGTAGGAGTGGTAGTGATTCACTCCGAAGAAACGCCTGTGGGAAGTGTAATCGCTGTGTCCGCTGACAATGGCAAGGATTAGTCCATATGATTGTGGATGCAAGTCGCGTCACAGAAGCAGGAAGCTCCGCCATCAAGGAAGCAACACGGAATGTCGTTGAGTAGGGCGGGGTAGTTCACTTGGGGGTTTCTGACACGACCTGTCGGCGGTGTTTCTTGAGGCACCAGGTTGTGCAGTTGAACTGGTCAAATATCACGAACCACTGGACGAGTCTGCTGTAGGTGTCGGTAATAATGGTATTGGTGCACATCATTTCGCGTTTGAGGCTGACGATATCGATGTATGGCATAATCGGGTAGTCAATGCCGGCGCCGCGGTGACGAGCGAGCCTGCTGATTTCGGTATCACGCCACGATTTTATTGTAAAGATTCCAAGGAGAATATTGTTGAACTACTCGAAGCAAAGTAATAGTTGATTCGGGTCACAACATAGCTTCTCTGAGGATACAGTCATGTCTCCTGGAGAATTAAAAATAAAATAAAATAAAATAGCTATATAAATAGAATATCTCTCGTAACTATATTCGTTGACTTCCGTGCTATTATTACTGTAAGATGATCAACAAAACGAACAATATTTCCTACCGACTAATATAAACGATAAGACCTAATAGTACTGCTGCAATTCCACTTAGTCCTGCGAGTAGAACCCACGCGAGATTATATCCTGATGTTTCAACAATAATTCCGAACAATGGTGGTGTCAGTACACCACCAATGTTGATTGCTATCTGCCCCCCTGCAGTCGCAGCGCCAAGCTCAGTATCATCAACAAGATCTGCCAGACACGAATAAAACACCCCTGGAGAGCCGTGAATCGATAATCCAAGACCGATGAATGCCACAATAACGACTAATATTGACTGTGGACCGACTGCGAGTGTAATAAACAGCACTGTCCCAAGTGTTAGTTGAGCAGCGGCGACGAGTGCGGATCCCTGTGAATCAGCCATCTGATGACTACGTAATCGATCAGCGAGACTTCCAGCCGCAATACGGGCAGCACTACCGGTAAGTTGTGTCAGTGCGAGCACACCACCTCCTATAATGGTGGCGGTGATCCCAAGATTTCCAACGCGTGAACCAAGACGCACGACATCAACAACGTACAATACAATATATCCAAGCATGCTGAAGATCGATGCGCCAATAAATAATCCAGCAACAATAAGCAGCGCATATCTTCGACCCTTGATTAGCCCCCACATATCTGGGATGGTAATTTCGCCCGATCCGGGCTTACCAGTGTATGTTCTGCCAAACCCGAGTGTGTACCCTCCGGCGATGATGGCGATTATCCAAAACCCGACCGGCCACACCACTACTGCGGCGACGCCGGTGATAACAATAGATGCTGCTGCGCTCCCCGTTGTGACACCAACTTGTTTCAGCCCCATTGCAAGATTTGCTTGTCCAGCGGGGGCATTGGCGACAATACCACGGTTTGAGGCTGGCATCGCCGTTGAGTACGCAGCACCAAGCACCCCAGCCGCTATGAGAATTGTCAGATATGTTGGAGCAAACGAGACGCCAACTGCTGCAGCCGCGAGCCCAAGGAGTCCAACGATCATCACGGGGCGCTCTCCATATCCGTCCACAGCAGCTCCGCTTGGAAACAACGCAAGGGTATATCCGATGAGCGCTGCAGCGAGAAATAACCCAACAAGTGATTCTGAAAGCGCGAATGTATTGCGAACGAAATCAGTCGCTGCAAAGATGCTATAATAACACAAACTCGCAGCAGTCTGCCATCCAGCGACAAGCCCAACCGGTCGCCACCGCTCCGAGAAAACGCCACTCACAACGGGCGTCTCTGCCATCTAGCGGTTTCATAATGTCGATTTTGCGATACACTCATCTGTCTATCTCTATATTCAATAATCATCTATCAAGCATAGGATTGTGAAACTGATATTGAAATGTGGGTTATCGGCTAAATAACGATGCATGAACTGGCGCAAATCCATTATCATCATCGGTACTTGACTCAGCCGTATCATGCACTGCTCGACCATTGATACCATCAGCGAGGAAATCTCGGAGTGGAGGTCCAACTTTGTCAGGCTCGACTAAAAACGCATCATGTCCGTGATCAGACTCAATCACGTGATGTGCAACCGGTGTCGATACAGAGCGAAATGACTCAGCGAGCGTTTCAGACTGCTCAGTCGTGAAATGCCAATCGCCAGTAAATGATACTAATAACGTCTCCCCCTCAAAGGCAGCAATGGCACGAGCGTCGTCTTCGTATCCCTCTGCAAGATCATAATCATCCATTGCACGTGTGAGATATAAATATGAATTTGGATCAAACCGTTCAACGAACTTCTCAGCCTGATAATCCAGATATGACTCAACATCGCGGTATGGAAAAAACGCCGCTGCTGGGTCGACAGGGAATGAGTCGCGACGGGCATCACGACCGGCTGCTCGACGGGAGAACTTCTGTTGCATTGATGATTTTGAGAGATACATCACGTGCCCTATCTGACGAGCAACTGCAAGACCGTCTGTCGGTGTTGTATCAGTCGTATAATACTCACCATCATTCCAGTCAGGGTCAGTCGTAATCGCTCGACGGGCGATTGCATCAAGTGCAAGTGACTGTGCATCAAGCCGAGCGGCAGCGGCGACAGCAATAATACATTCAGCATCATCAGGATATCGTCTTGCCCAATCGAGCGCGTTCATGCCACCGACACTTCCACCAACAACAGCACGAAGTCGACCGACGCCGAGTGTATCAAGAACCTGACGTTGTGCTCGAGTCCAATCTCCAACGGTCACCGGTGGGAATTCTGTTGCATAGACTTCACCTTCTGAGTCCGTCGACGCTGGACCAGTTGTTCCATAACATGATCCAGGAACATTTGCACAAACAACATAGTATTCGGTCGTGTCAACCGCCTTTCCTGGTCCAACAATATCATTCCACCAAGCACGGGCTTGACCATCAGCTTCCTCACCGGTGTAGCCAGCAACATTTTGACTGCCGGTAAGTGCATGACAGATCAAAACTGCATTATCGCCATTAAACTCGCCATACGTCTCGTATGCGACTTCAAGTGACTCGATTTTATCACCGCAGGCAAAGTCGAATTGACCAAGATCTGCTTTCCCACTCGCAGTTTTCATTCTGAGGAAACTACCTCTGTTGGTGTATTTTTATTATCACTGTTCTCTTCTGATATTATCGTTGCTGAGTGGATTGCCTGATTAAGATCATCGATAATATCATTGGGGTCCTCAAGCCCAACCGATAACCGAAGCATATCCGACGTAAGTCCAGCTGCTTGTTGTTCTTCGGTACTCAACTGTGCATGTGTTGTTGATGCTGGGTGAATAATCAGTGTCTTTGCATCGCCGACATTTGCAAGGAATGATATCAATGATGTTTCTTCACAGGTCCGCTTTGCAACCTCAAACCCATCTTCAAGTCCAAATGTGAGCATCCCTCCATAGCCTGCTTCGACAATGTCAGTCCCGAGATACTGCGTTGCTGTATCATGGGTTGGATGGTCGCTAAATCCTGGATATGAAACCCACGCCACGTCCTCGTGATCACGAAGGAACGTAGCAACCGTCCTTGCGTTCGCACAGTGACGTTCCATGCGAAGTGGAAGCGTCTCAAGACCTTGGATTGTCTGCCATGCATCGAACGGCGATTGTTGATTACCAAGTGTCCGAAGCGCACGCTGGCGGGCGACATGTGCGAAGGCGGCTGCTCCGTATCGGTCAACGAAATCAATCCCGAATGTAGGATTCTCGCCTGAGAGCTCATCATAATCAGCATGCTCCCATGGAAATGTTCCGCCGTCAACGAGGATTCCGCCGATAGTCGTTCCAGACCCATGCAGCCATTTTGTTGTTGACTCCCAGATGATATCTGCACCATACTCAATTGGCCGTGACAATGCCGGTGTTGCGAACGTATTGTCAACAACAAGTGGTGTCTTAGCCGTGTGTGCAATATCAGCGATTCGCTCGATATCTGGTGTTTTCAGTGATGGATTTGCAATCGTTTCGATGTGAACAAAGGCAGTGTCGGTGTCGATTACCTCACTATATTTATCATATGCGAGCGTATCGACAGTCCGGATTGTGATTCCACGTCGGGTCGCCATCTGGCGAAAATACGTCGCTGTACCACCATACATATCGGCTGCAACCACGATATTGTCTCCAGCGCGTGCAAGAACGCTTGTCGCTGCATCGAGTGCAGCCATTCCAGACGCGGTTGCAACAGCAGCGACACCCCCCTCAAGAGCCGCTAGTCGGGTTTCAAGACTGCGGACAGTTGGATTTGAAATTCGTGAGTATACGTCGCCGTCAGCATCTGGTGCGAGTGCATATAGATCAGCAGCCGTCTCAGCATCCTCAAAAACATATGAGGTAGTCTGATGAAGCGGTGGAGCGCGTGCCCCTGTTGTCTCATCCGGGTCCTGCCCGGCATGCAGGCTCCGGGTTCTGAACCCATCAGTCATGTATGATATGCATAATCGCGCACTATCTTATAACCGTTGGTTACGGAATAATAGCTATCGTTTGGTATTTTACTCTGTGGACACGTCATGTATTACCCTATTATCGATACAGACACAAGATTCCTTACTACAATTACACGTACGACTGGCAGGCGATTATGATAATCGCCTGGAACACTATGGTACAATATGATCAATAGACTGCTGTTGGCACTCAGACGGGCATACAGACCCAAAGCGATATTCACAAATACATATAGTTATATCTCCACAATAATTTCTGATTCGATTACTCCGATAATATCAATTAGTAAGAATATTAGTATGGTTGTATCACCGGTATCTGACCTTGCTTTCTTTCATCAACAACCACAACTCATCTGCGACGGCGGTCAAACTACTCAGACAATCGACGACGATGGTGAGACAACTCTCGGATACGCCGATCCAGATAACCCATATCTGACCGACCCAGATAGTGATTTCCGTCCAATTGAACAACTCTCAGAAGAAACCGCAATCGAGCAGACGACACAACTCCGTGAGGCAATTAGAGAGCATAATCATCAATATTACATCAAAGCCTCACCTATTATTTCTGATCGATCGTATGACTTACTTTTTGATCGGCTTCAGGCACTTGAAAATACCCTTGCTCTCAATATTGAAACGAGTCCAACACGTCGTGTCGGCGGTGAACCGGTTGATGAACTTGAGACAGTTGAACATGTCACCCCGATGCTCTCAATCGATCAATCAACGGCTGTTTCTTCGGTTCGAGATTTTGATGAACGCATTCGGGATGCTGTCGACGACCCACAGTATATCTGTGAGCCGAAATTTGACGGTCTCTCTGTTGAGGTGATCTATGAAGATGGCGAGTATATTCGTGCAGCGACACGTGGTGATGGCAGCCGCGGTGATGATATAACCACACAAGTGGAAACAATTGGTGCAGTGCCACTCAAACTCCATGGTGACTATCCCTCATATCTCGCTGTTCGTGGGGAAGTGTATATGCCGAAAGCGGGCTTCCATGAATATAACCGCAAACGAGTCGAACAAGATAAGAAACCATTCGCGAATCCACGAAATGCTGCCGCTGGGACGCTTCGGCAACTTGACCCAAATGTCGTTGCTGATAGACCGTTATCATGTTTTTTCTATGATATTCTTGATGCAACAGAAGTCCCACCCAATCAATGGACAACGCTGAATCAGTTACAATCATGGGGCATGCGGACGAATGAACGAATCAGTCGTGTCGATTCAATTGATGATGCGATTGCCTATCGAGATATGCTTCAAGCAGCGCGGGCAGAATTAAATTATGAAATTGACGGTACTGTAATCAAAGTCAATGACCGAGACAAGCGAGAGATGCTAGGGGCGACAAGTCGGTCGGTCCGATGGGCATTTGCGTACAAATTCCCTCCTCGTGCGGAAATTACACACATTACAGATATTGTCGTTCAGGTTGGGCGGACAGGACGATTAACACCTGTAGCATTGCTTGATCCAGTCGATGTCGGCGGTGTCACTGTATCACGTGCATCGCTACACAACCCTGAAGAAATAAATCGACTCAACGTAGGTATTGGTGATGAGGTACGGGTTCGCCGAGCCGGTGATGTCATTCCCGAAGTCGCTGAGGTAACAGAGAAACGTGCAACGGATGCATTCAATTTTCCAGAACGGTGTCCGATCTGTGACAGTCCCGTTGAGCGAGATGGTCCCTTAGCATTTTGCACAGGTGGACTTAGATGCAACGCACAACTCGTCCGAACAGTCATTCATTATGGAAGCCGCTCAGCACTGGACATTGAGGGACTCGGAGAAGAACGCGTCAAGCAACTTGTCGATGCAGGTGTTATCACAGAACTCGCTGATCTATATACACTGTCAGTCACGGACCTATCTAATCTTGAGGGATGGGGCACAACAAGCGCAGAAAATCTTATTCAGGCGATCGCCGATACACAGCCACCTTCGCTTACGAACTTTCTCGTTGGTCTCGGCATCCCGGAGGTCGGGCCGAGTATTGCACGGAATCTCACAGCGACGTTCGGTGATTTTGAGGCTATTCTTGACGCCGATGAAGCCGATCTCCGTGATATTGAGGACGTTGGACCGACCATCGCAACACACATCGTTGAATTCTTTACAAACGAACAGAACCGCACTGCTATTGATAATCTTCTTTCAGCAGGTGTTAAGCCAGAAGTACAGCAGTCAACAGCAACGACAAACGCAGCACTATCTGATCTGACATTTGTATTTACTGGCTCACTCTCAGTTTCACGGGCAACAGCAACAGAATTTATTGAGCGCCATGGTGGGAATGTAACCGGGAGTGTCTCAAGTAACACTGATTATCTCGTCATTGGTGACAACCCTGGCAGAACAAAACGAGATGACGCTGAGACAAACGACGTGCCTGAGATTGACGAGACAGAATTTACAACACTGCTTGCAGAGCGTGATGATACACTGACTTGGCCGCCATAAGCTATTATAAGCACAGAGCCGAGATTCATCGAATCCCACCGGCTTGGTATAGATAGTTAAATAATAAACATCTGATAGCTACAGATCCCGACGCTCAAATGCGACATATCCTACAACAATAGGGAGAATCGCCCACAGAATAAAGACAAATAGCAGTGCTCCCCCAGAGAAATACAGTGGGACAGACGATTCAAACTGCGATGCAAGCAACGAACGTTGTTGTAATGATGTATTCACAAGCCGAGCACTAGCCGGTGAACTATACAACTGTGCGGCAAGTGTCTCATACAATCGAAGGGGATTCACATACGATATTGCAAGTGTAAGTGTTGCCTGTGTCGTCTCTGATAATGAGAGTTCATTTATTTGATTAGTCGCTCTTGAGAGGATTCGTGGGATTCCACTGGCAACTGCTCCCCACAGAAGTGCAAACACTAAATACAATGCCATCGCTGAGAGAGTTGCCTCCCGGTTTGAGTTCGCTGCCGCAGAAATGCCGAGACCAATAGCGGCAAAAACAATACCTAATAACATTGTAAGTGCGATATGTGGAAGAAACATCCCAAGTTGAAGCTGGGTTCCCGTTGTGATGAGTATCACAAATGTAACCACAAATGCAATAACCAGCGATGCAACAACCACAGCAGTACGACCAAGGAACTTACCAACAACAACATCTTGCCGATCGTTTGGAAGCGAGAGAAGCAGTTTAATCGATCCTGATGCACGCTCATCAGTAATTGACCCGTATGTTGTCGAAAGCGCAATAAATCCGAGAATAAGTCCAATGAGTCCTGTAAATGAAAAATTAAATAACCCGAGGTTAATGAAAGTGCCAAACAGGAGTGATACTTCTTGTGCCTCTGAACTGAATATAAATCCGAAAACTACCCCTGTTGTACCAGCTATGAGGATGGTGAGAACAAGCGTTGCCCCCTGTAGCCACCGTGAGCGGACTGCATCACGAAATTCTTTTGTTGCTACTGCTTCCCAAGTCATTGCTCAACGGTTCCCTCATCTGTCTCAGTTGGAACGGTTGCTGTGTTTGTGCTTTGAGTTGTTTCTCTGTTTGATTCTGCCGAATTAACAGCATCATCACTCTCAGTGTATGCAAGAAATAGATCCTCGAGTGATGCTGATTCGGTCTCAAAGTCGGCAACATCGATTCCGACTGTCTCTAGTTCCGTTATCACAGCTGTCTTTGCAGCACTCTCACAGGAAACTTGAATCGATTGTGATCCATTTTGCGTCACTGTATCAACCCCTTTGATATCTGAAACTGTATTCACTGCGGTATCTATATCACCTGCAGCAAGCGTCAATGAAACAATCGTCTCAACATCGGCGGCTTTCCGAAGTCCATCAATTGAGTCCACTGCGATCAAGTTGCCTGCCTGCATAATTCCAACACGATCGCAAACTGCTTCGACTTGCTCAAGCACGTGACTTGAAAAAAATACGGTCGTTCCGTTGGCTGCTTCTTCACGTACAATATCGCGCATCGCTTTCGTTCCCGCAGGGTCAAGTCCAGATGCAGGTTCATCAAGAATAAGCAGATCTGGATCACCACTCAGCGCCATCCCCAGTGCAAGCCGTTGTTGCATCCCCTTTGAATATCCACTGGCCGGTCGGTCGGCAGCATCGATAAGTCCAACACGGTCAAGTATCGCTGTTGGATCAACATCAACCTCCTTTGAGTCGACTGCGAATTCAATATGAGCCCGTCCAGAAAGACGGTCATAAACATCGAATCCCTCCGGGAGAACTCCAGTTCGGCGGCGAACAGCGACGCTATCTGTATGTGCGTCAACACCAAGTGCTGTGACCGTTCCAGTCGTCGGTCGAACAAAATCAAGCAACATATTAATTGTCGTCGACTTACCGGCACCGTTTGGACCAAGAAATCCAAATACTTCGCCAGTCTCAATCTTCAAAGAGAGATCTGAAACAGCAGTGATATCGCCGAACTGCTTTGTCACCCCGTCGAACTCAATCGCACTCATACTGTACCATTATACAGTCTGCCGGTAAACTGTTCGGTAATAGCATCCGAGCGTCTTTATTCATGCCCTCTGTCTCTCATTTCAGTCAATATAGATAATAAACTGTAGCATCATTATTAATCCAGAACTGATCTGTTTCCATCGCTCATAAAATTAATCAAACCCTGGATTGAGATCCCGGAAGATATTCATATTGTCACTATACCCTCGATCCTCCTCATAATGTTCCTGTCGAATACAATATGATGTTTCATGTTTTTGCTACTGATTGTGCATGGCACCGACGTGTCTGGTCGGGTTGACCGAATGCATACCTGACACGGTTCGTATAATCACACTGAAACGCTAGTTACCAGAGACTCAGAGCAGTCAACAGAACTTCGCATACAACTCAGTCAAATACGTACCTATCGCGTTACTCTCAAGCCGGTGGACCCGATAAAATCTATTGATGAAACAGCGGGAACTGCGTGAACGTGCAGCCGAGCTACCGGCTGAACCAGGAGTTTATCAATTTCTTGAGGATGATACAGTTCGTTATGTTGGGAAAGCACTGGAACTCTGTGACCGCGTTCGCTCATATGCTGATCCACGAAGTGAGCGAATTAGACAAATGGTCGCTCGTGCAGATGATATTGATATTGCACTCACTGAGACCGAAACGCAGGCATTATTGCTTGAGGCAAATCTCATTAAACGGCATCAACCGCGATACAATGTTCGATTAAAAGATGATAAATCATACCCGCTTGTACAGCTCACGAACCATTCAATACCACGTATTGAGGTGACGCGCGATCCTGCTCCAGATGCAACTGTTTTCGGACCATACACGGAGGTGAAACGACTTGAAACAGCGGTCAAAGCGCTTCGAGAGGTGTATGGTCTCCGAGGGTGTTCTGATCATAAATACAAAAACCGTGATCGCCCGTGTCTTGACTATGAGGTCGGTCTTTGTGCGGCTCCCTGCACTGATGAAATCGACACAGCTGCATACCAGTCTGCTGTTGAATCTGCGGTTCAGTTTTTTGAGGGCGAAACGGGGATACTCTCTGATCCGCTTCGTCGCGAAATGCAAGCAGCTGCGACGGCAGAAGAATTTGAGCGAGCGGCAAATATTCGGGATCGACTCACTGTGATTGAGTCATTCCATGGTGGCGGTGAAGCTGCTGTGTCAACTGAGAATACCGATCATGGCGTCGATACTACGAGTGAACGTGCTGTTGATGTTCTCGGTGTTTCTATTGAGGGGACAACCGCTACAGTCGCGCGATTACATAGTGACAATGGTCAACTTGTGGATCGGTCTCAACACCGACTTGATGCACCGACTGGTGAAGATCGGGCGTCGGCAGTATTAACAGCGTTTCTAACCCAGTATTATGCTGAACGATCGCTTCCAGATGCTATCTTGTGCTCGGAACATCCGGGCGATAACGACGTTCGTGAGTGGCTCACTGCTGAGGGTGTTAATGTCCGTGTCCCGGGAACAGGAAGAGAGTCGACGCTCATTGACCTTGCACTCAAAAACGCGCGAAGTGGATCAGTACACGAAAATGAATCTGCTGCCCTTGCAGATGCGCTTGGTCTCTCATCGATTACCCGAATTGAAGGATTCGATGTCAGCCATAGTCAAGGACGTGCGGTTGTCGGCAGCAATGTCTGTTTTGTTGATGGGTCTGCGACAACCGACGCATACCGGCGAAAGCGCTTAACGGATAATAACGATGACTACGCACGGATGCAGGAGCTTCTCACGTGGCGAGCAAAACGAGCTCGTGAAGGACGTGATGAGCGCCCCGACCCAGATCTTATCGTAATTGACGGTGGCAAAGGACAGCTTCGCGCCGCCAATGAAGCACTTGAGACAACAGGCTGGGATATCTCAACGATTGCGCTCGCCAAGGCTGATGAACTCGTCGTGGCTCCCGATGGAGTTCATGACTGGAATGCTGATGCACCCCAGCTACACCTACTCCAGCGAGTTCGGGACGAAGCACATCGATTTGCTGTCCAATATCATCAAAGTATCCGTGATGACATTCATACCGTCTTAAACGATGTTCCAGGTGTTGGTGAACAAACGCAACAAGCGTTATTACGGCGGTTTGGAAGCGTTGAAAATGTTCGCTCAGCTTCACGGGATGCCCTCTGTGACGTCCCCGGCATTGGTAGACAGACTGCCGACACGATCGCTAATCGGCTATAACTCGGAGCTATACGATTCAGTCTATTGAATTCTCTCACTGCTACAACAATACATTTTTTACTCATCGTAACTGTACCGCTCTCATTGTAGATGAAGTAACTGTATCAGAAACCATGGGTATGTACAGATCTAGACATGCTCTCAGTTCTGAGGCTATGTCATATATAATATGTATCGTGGATTTCAACGTCCATACTCACTATGAGTCCATGCTATGATGAGCAATTATAGCTATGTCCACTCATCAAGTAATGGCGCCTCTGTTGTCCGCATTGACAGCCATGCGTCATCGCATGTAACATCTGCGATAACGAACTCTGATTGTGTAGGAGTAGCATCCACCGAGGACATCACCTCGGCGCGTGACGCGTCGGACTGTGTCGTCACATCGGGCGTCATGTATGGTAATCTATCTCACTCACATATAAATCCGTCGGATTCAGATAGCCATCTCTTCGATAAATGTTCACAAATACAATATAATGTACCACAATAGCTGCCTACTTACAGTATTTAGTGAACATACGGCTAAATATATTCATTATTTTGTTACGTGTATCCCGAGAATAAATCATAACGATATTGATATGCATAATGTTATTATAGACCTGTTGATCCTACCGTTAATTGATAATCAATAATTTCTAACTCGAAATGAAGTATTTTTCCAGCGAGTTTGTGATTAAAATTAAACTTAACAGTATCATCATGAACGGCAACAATGTCATCATGATGTTTATTTTCAGCCTCAACGTGCAATCCAAAATTCTGTCGATTGTCTCTCCAACATCGATAATAAATGCTAAGAGCTCATCACCCTCAGCCGCCAATTCGTTCTGCATCGAAACTTCCTGTCGTGATGTACTAAACTCAGTCCCATCGGCGAAGCGACCAACATATTCGACGATTATATGATCACCATCCTCACCCGTCATATTCTGTAGGATAATTTATGACCCCGTGAAACTGTCACTTCGCTTGATTCTCCAACGAAATACACATTGTCAAAATCTAATCCTTGCCTGCTCATCGTTCAGCACAACACCCATTCGTGAAGAACGAGGCGGTGATTATTGTAGATCAGTATTTTACCAGCGAAAACCGCTAGTAGAATATCCATACCCCTGACATAATCGTAGTAGCGATGGTGCAAATATACTTGCAATAAATCAAAAATAGACTTTTTTTACCGGATTCATAGTTGAATTCTCTAAATTCACATCAAAAAGCCAATTATTTGTTGATTCATGATTAGGAATAGAAATTATGTTGTATGAATATTAATGCTTATTCGGGAACGTAAGTGAGTGGGTGATATGAAATCTGAAAGCACCATCGACACGGAGTCATCAGACATGGATGACGGAATCAGCAAGCCATCGACTATCGGTCGGGTGTTATTTGGACTCGGACTTACATTACAAGCATCTGAGGACTTCCGCGATATGGATGAAACAATCGAGTACGCTGAGTCTGCAGATGTGCCCATGCCAGAACTTCTTGCACCGCTTGCCTCTGGAATGATGTTTATAAGCGGTCTTGGGGTTGTCCTCTGGCGATTCCCGCGACTCTCGACTGGCGCTACTGTTAGCTTCTTAGCTATCGTTACATCAACAATGCATGACTTTTGGAATGCTGATGAAGAGTCTCGTGATGGAGAGCGACTTGCATTTTTTGGCAATCTCGCAATGTTTGGTGCTGCATTGGTCTTTCTCCGAGAGGCATACGGCTATGAATAAAAATATCTGAACGGATATATATTGGAAGTGTCACTTCTCAATCTGCTCTCGTTCCTATTGATTGTTTGAGACATACATGTTTCTTTCACATGCACAACAGTAATATAACATATTAGCGATTCAAATAGGTCGTCCGGTTTATATCAACCTCGTGGCAAAATATAGTATGGCTGCGAATCGGAAAGGGGACCGTCGTGAGCGTGAGCTGGTAAATCGACTCGATGAAGCCGGCTTTGCAGTGATGCGCGCACCAGCATCGGGATCTGCAACCGAACGTGACCTCCCGGATGTTCTTGCAGGAGACGGTGATACGTTCTATGCAATTGAGGCAAAATCAAGTTCTGGGAGACCAATATATCTTACCGGCGAAGAGATTGAATCACTCATCTATTTTGCACAAAATTTTGGGGCAAAAGCGCGAGTCGGGATTCGGTTTGACCGTGAATCTTGGTTCTTCTTTCATCCTGGCGATCTCTATGTGACTGATGGGGGCAATTATCGTGTTAAGAAAGAAACTGCACTCAATGATGGCGAGGGATTTGACTCCTTCGTTGGTGGATTATCTCGGTCTTGATTGAGCGATGTTGACTCCGATGCTGATGTTCATGTTGATAATAATACCGCAGAAAGTGTGGACGAATGAGCATGAGCACAATCCTGCGATTAAGCAATACTAGTCTCACGGTCTTAGCGATCGGAGTTAACGATATTTGAGGTCTTTTTCAGTGATTCATTTATTTGTACTTCCACAGACATGATTCCGTTAGGTGGTGTACTCCGCATCAATGTTATCCGGTGAACAGCCCCACCGTATTTGTCAGCGGTCAGTTTCATCACCGCCGTGAATCCTGAGGCTTTCGGATTATACTTTAGTAATCGGCTACACGAAAAATATGATATCATCTATCGATTGCCAAGATGAAATCCACGGAATCAACATGATCGACAGGACAGGCGCACAATAGTGATTATGTCCTCGAAAGTATTTTAGAACGGCCACTAGAAGACCGAGTATGGATATTGATGCGGAGATGCGTCGAAAAATTGTCGTCTCCACCAGCTCAGTATTGTTATTCTTAGCAGTTTTTGTTGGGATTGGAATTACGTTTGGTCCGGACTTTGGCTCACAGGGAGCACTCGCTCTCGTCGCTTCGATTGCACTGTTTATTATCGCAATGGGCGGCGTCGGTGTGTTTCTTGATGAATGACTACATTACATATAACAGCATAGCAGAATGTCTGTACTGCCATCTGGATCTGTCTGTCAGTAATTATACATCACCGTAACCCTCAGAGTACTCCAATGGATTATCGGTTGCCTGTATCGCCTCAATATAGTATGATACTGGGTCTGTAATCTCCGCACACCGTTCATCTGGGTCTATGCAATCACCGTATGCCTTCATTGTTGTACACGAGGGGGGTGGATACTGTGTCCCTGCTCCCTGTCGGTCAGTCAAATATTGCACCCGTGTTGCGATTCGTTCGCGAGTCGTTGAGCTTGTTTCTTCTCTGTCGCTATGTGCAGTTTCCGAACCAGTGATCTCTTTATTCGTATCATGTCCTAATATTGATAAGACGGTCTCTACGTTAGCGTCCATCGCAACAAGAAATGACACGAGTGCGAACTCAGCATGATTATCTAGCTCTTCACCCTCACGTGCCCGATTGATGAGTGCCTGCATGCATGGCGGAAATTGACCTGGAGCAACGATGTCAACGTCTGCACTGACCCGGTCGGCTGCAGAACTATCACCTACGAGTTCCCGTAGATCAGCAACGGCGTCGGTAAGTGCATCTATAATTGCATCACCACCATCGCTTCCCTGAACGTCAAATGGAAGTCCTGAAGCAACCCGGTCTTCGATTGCTGATTCAATCAACACAAAGAGTTCTGACGCATCAACATATACCACCCCATCAGTGACTTCTCGTGCAGTCAATCGCCACTTCGTACCCCACTCCCGGTCTGCAAGTGAAAGATACGCTCCAAGTTCAATCCAGTAGCCATTTGGGTCTGAATGCTGCACTATCGGTGCGCCTAACTCTTTTTTTTGTTCTGTCAAGCTAGTCGCTTTATTAGATTGTGCCTTATAAACCGCTGAATTAAGCTCGAATTCTCTGAGGACCGCCTCAAATGAAATTGAGTGCTGTTGTGTGCTCTGCAATTGGTCTATATCATCATTATCTGCAATATCTGTCTGTAATCGGTCTCGCGCTGTCGCTGCTTCAGCGTGTGCATATTTACTAATCGCTGCTGGAATGTTAATAATTGAAACAAGAATTCGGGCAACCGGATAAGACAATACCTCTGTCTGAATACTCCATCGTCGGGGTGTCTCCGAATCGACCGTTCCAGAGAGGAGGGCGCGTTTAACCCGCTCATGACCACGGTCAACGGCTGGTGCGTCAGCTGTGATTATGGATGCTGGTGAGACATCTGCATCTCGGACGGCTGTTTGCGCTGCCTCAAAGAACGGATACCGAGCGTGACGCGGATCCACGTAGTTACTTGTGTATACTCAATACGCTGGAATAAGCGCGACGGTCCGACGCATCTAAATCAGTGCACCGTCACAGCATCGTCGTGCCGCAGTTTGAGTATCCCTGCCCTGACTGTCGATCAACGAGCAGTCTCCACGCATCTGAATGTCAGTTTGAGGGAACACCATGGTCAGCTGTAGAAAAAGCCTATACAGATATTATTATTCAATTAACCGCAGGACCAATCGATCGTGAGCTTCTGCCGACAGTTATTGACGGTGAATGGAGCGCACTTCATAATGCAGCGATTGAACGGCTGACACGGGATGAGCGCGTCACTGAACGAAATGGTATTGTCAGACTTCGAACAGCAGAAGAGTTTCGTGAGGAGGTCTCGGAGCCAACTCGTGAGCCAATGCGAACAATCTATCAACAAGGAAGCGTCCCAGGCTGTCATGATAATGCTGTTTTCGCAATGATTGCATGGTATGAGATGGTTGGTCTATCCTGGCGTGAAACTCGCGAGAATGTAATTACATGGCTGGAACAAAGTGGTGCATGGGCACGGGGTGGGTTTGACGAAACAACACCTGCTGAACTTGTCGATGACAAACGACATGTCTTCGATGCTGGGTACGGCTGGAAAGAAAAAGCACAGGCAGCAAAGCGTATTATTGATCGTCATCATTAGACGAATCAGTAACTCAGTTTTTGATGAGTGAACTTCTGCATTCCAACACAGAACTTCTAGTAATGAATCGATAGTAGACGATAGATTAGAATCAACTCATACGGGGAGTATGAAGATATAGCATAACAGATTACTCGTACCATACACAGTGATCTAAGCACCAGCTACACTCTATTTACCTTTTTATTCGTATGTATAACTGATAGATTCGTAGCGTTTCTAATTTTTGCTATCACGTACATATAGGAGTGACATTTGTATCGATTAATATGACAGAGTCTAATCGCTTTGAATCCGGGGTGCGAGCATATATGTGATCTCACCATATCCCTCTGCGATTCCATAATGAACTTTCACAGGGAACTCTTGTCCTAACTCAATCGTTACCTCTGCATCTTTTGGAATAGCCTTATTCATGTCCTTGAGATAATCAAGCGAGAATAACGAATCAGCCTCGCCGGCGGTAAGGGCAATGAGATCCTCTGTATCAAGTTTGAAATCAACATCATCAGTATCCCCTTGCGCTTCGATGTGGTATGCTTCGGTATCAGGGGCAACACGTAGCCGAACATGATCAGAAACCATATCAGCTGCTTTGATACCACGATCAAGTTGTGCTCCCTCAAGCATAATCTCAGCGGCAAGATCAAGATCAGGGATATCGGGTTCTTGTCGAATTGAATCAGGATCAATCAATGCAAGCGTCGATGAGAGTCCATCCATCTGGATATTAAGCTTTCGTGTTTCCTCATCAAGTTCGAGTTCAATCAATTGGTCACCACTTGCCATGCCAATAAAATCCTCAAGTTTTGAGAGGTTAACACCAATGACACCGTCGTCGGCTGTATACGATTCGAACGCGGCTGTATCAAGGGCTAAATCGACCATCCCGACATTAGCCGGATCCACGGCCCGAATCGCGAGTTCGCCTTCGTTGAGTCGGATCTTGCACTCATCGACGAGTACGCTCACGGAATCGAGCGCATCTTGGAGTGTTGACGCGCTCACGATGGCCTTGAACATATATCCTCTGATACGGTATAGGTCTTAAAAATACCCCTGATTTGCAGAAAGCATTCTTGGGATATATTGATACAATAGCCAATTATCGATCAAGAGCGGCAATAATATAGAATATATGCGGGATAACCTCGAATATGAATTATTTAACCAGCACGTTGTATGTCACGAGATAGATACATTTTCATATGTTCAATCAATTATCTGTTAGAAGACCATACTCTTATTTCCGCAATGACTGGGTCTGTTGAAAATAATCATACTGTTTGAATCATCCGACGTATCTATGTAACCGCACAGCGTTTCTTAATATACAGATATGATCAAAATGAACTTGGCTATTCTCTTGCAGAGAATATCAAAAACTAACCCAGGAAGTACATGACCGGTCGCGATGAGTACTACAACCGGGCGAAGCAGGAGGGATATCGAACACGATCAGCGTATAAGATTCAACAAATCGATGGTGACGCTGGGATATTTGCTCCCGGGAATACTGTAATAGACCTTGGTGCCGCTCCAGGCGGGTGGTTGCAAGCTGCCGCGGAAGCTGTTGGTCCATCTGGGACCGTCATCGGGGTTGATTTTCAACGAATTCGTGATCTTGACTCTGATATTGTTGAGACAATCCGTGGAGACATGACCGATAAATCAACGAAAGAAACCCTTCGTAAGCAGGTAGGCGATGCCGATGTAGACGCTGTCATCTCTGATATGGCACCGAATATGACTGGTGAATACTCAGTTGACCATGCGCGTTCGATTCATCTAGCTCGACAGGCATTTTCAGTCGCCACTGACCTGCTCCCAGCCGGTGGTGATTTTGTGGTAAAGGTATTCGATGGACGTGATCTTGCAGACTTTCGTCAGGACGTCGAGACGGAATTTGAGTACGTGAAATCAACTCGACCTGAGGCGTCTCGAGATACATCATCTGAGCAGTATCTTGTCGGAAAACATCGCGTTACGGCGCCCGTCAGTAAAGGTGACAAATTAGATGCAACAGTTGTTGACATTGGTAGCGAGGGTGATGGGATTATCAAAATTGACGGGTATACGCTCTTTGTTCCAGATGTTGACGATGGTGACTCCATTCGAGTCCGCGTCACTGATCTAAAATCAAACGTCGGGTTCGCAGAAGTTATTGAATAGTGGACGCTGACAATGAAATGAATTATATCATATCTATCGTTTCTTATATGATATATTCTAGAGATCACAGAATGACTCTTTGAGGCTTGACACAGGATAGCTCACATCATCAGCGTGTATATCAATGAGTTGTTGAGGTGTAAGTGATTTAATGAAAATCTCAGTAATAATATATTGTCCGCTCATAGTTTCGTCTTGACTATACCGATACAGGCATAATAAACTAAATTATAAATAAATTATTGAACTCCAGCAGTCCGGCTCGTATTAATTATGTATTTGGCTCAACCCCGCGATCACGGTCTGTCGCACGGTCGCGACGACCACCGACTGTTATGATGAACAACACCACAAGTCCGACTGCATATGCAGCCATCAGCGGGACGGTGATAAGGAACATCGTAAGAATATCAGCAGGAGTAAATATTGCCGCGATAGCAAGCATTGCGACTGTTACTTCGCGCCAACGACCTCGCATCGAATTATAACTAATACCAGCATTATTCAGTAATATCATAGCAATCGGAACGTCTGCAAGAAGCCCGATTCCAGCAGTTGTGAAGAAAATTAACCAGAAGAAATTGGTAATTCGATATGCGACAATCATATCGGATACAACGGCACTGTTGACGAGCCAAGAGATGACTGCTGGTGCGATTATTGTATATCCAAGAATGAATCCTCCGATGATTCCACCGCCGATTGCACCTGTCCAAACAAATACCATACGGCGGCGTTGCGCGATGATCTCTCGTTCACGTAATGCTGGCCAGGCATAATATGCAGCGAGCGGGAGGGTTGCAACAGCCGCAATGATTGTTGATAACTTCACCTCGAAAATGAGTGCCTCCATTGGATGGAGGGCAACTACATTTAATACCTCCTCAGGACGCACCTGTGCAGGAAGTCGGCGAAGGAAATCATCATACACTCGTCTGATACCACCAGTATAAAGCCATCCAAAGGTAACCGCAAGCGTTGCCATAAACACTGCAACAAGTCGGAATGCATTTGAAGTGACTGAATTGAGAATAAATGTTACATCCTTATAATATCCAGTAAATTCCTCTTCAGTGGTTTTTGTTGTTTCATCCGTGTCAGTATCAGTGTCGGCTTCTGTTTCCGTTTCACTTTCATCAAATTCCGAGAGGAACGTCTTTCCAGCGCGACTTGTCCTATCACGAATGGCTCCGATTGTGCCCTGTGATTGTTGTGAGGAATTAGCTGAATCAGGTGTGGTGTCTTCTGCATCTTCACCGTCTTGATCGAATCTATCGATGATTGCTTGTGCCTTCGTGCGGTTTCCAGCATCAATTGCGTCACTGGCGGCTGCCATTGCTTCTGGCTCACTCATCGCAGCAAACACCTCTGGGGGTGCAGCTTGGATTCCTGCCTCATCAAGGGTATCAAGATCAACTGATGCAGGGTCCCCGACGCCTGCCTCAACGGCTGCAAGATCATCTATGTTATTGTATACGGCGTATCCAACCCCGATTACACCTGTAATAACTCCGGTTATGAATACGTAGACGCTAAGGAGCACGCTACTTTCGGGTATTACTACTCGATACTGACTCTCAAGCATACCGAGTGCCATATTCGCAATACTAGCACCACCAGAGACAAAGAAGGCATATGCCAATCCTCCACCGAGAATAGTGAAGCCCGCAATAATATTCCAATGTGCGTTGATACTTGCAGTGATATCAATCTGTTTGCTCCCGCGGCGGGCAATAGTCACAATCTTCGTAAGATACAGACTAACACCATACAGTACGAGCACAGGGACTGCCCAGAGAATCTGTGTAAATGGATCCGGCGGAGTGAAAAGAGCTCCAGCAGCAAAGACACCAAGGACGGCATACCGCCATTTATCGCGAAATGTTTCATACGGAACAATATCGACATATGATAACCCAGGCATCGCCAGCGGGAGTTGACTAGCGAATCCGAATGAAATTGTCAGGAGAAAAATAAACTGTGCCCATTTAACGATTGAGTATGTTGGTGCGAACCCTGCAGCGACGGCGTTCTTTGCGAGAAATGAGAACGTAAATGGGAAAAACAGGAAATAGCCGTATGCAACGCCGACGGTGAACAGACCACCACCGATCATAGCAATAATAACCAATTTCCACCATGCTACTGGTGCAGATGGCCACAGTCCGCGCTGTTCTAGCGCATCACGACTGTAATAAATGAACACTGGTGCAGCAATGATAAGTCCGACAACAAGACCAATCTTTGCTTGAAGCAGAATGACATCAAATGGTGTTTGTGCAATGATTGAAACAGCACCTTTGATCTGTGCACTCATCTGTGCGACTGTCACCGATTTTAAAAACTCCCAAACGGCAAGTCTGAGCGTATAAAATGTACCGAGGAATCCAATCAAAAAGAAAATAAATACCTTTTGTAAGTCCTTTTGTGCAGCTCGCAACATTGCGCCTGCAGTTTCCCGGCCGGTGCCGAGCGCCTGCCGCGCATCATCATCGAGCGCACTAGCCATGTTTGAATAAGCTCACTCGTCGTTATCAATCTTTTTCACTGGTACCTCAACAACGGCTTGAATCTTCAACCACAGTATCCTGTATAATTTTCATGAATTGACTGCTAATATTTTTATTAGCTACGTATACTGAGACACATACCAAACGAGAGTTCGTCAATTCCTATAGGCAAAACAGTAAGTATGTCGGATGGAGCGGGGAAACCCTCGATATTTTCGACTTTATCATAAGTATATAACTGGTGCTTTCAGCTGCCGATTGTACTCAATATCAGTCCATCCGGAAAGGCATATAAGAAGCGGGCGGCGATTCACAGGCGAATGGGCGAGAATTCGGAGACATCGGCTGACACGCCCGACGATGAACACGTCATAAAAGGCGCTTCCGACGAACCGGACGCTGACACGTCGACCGATACAAATGATATTACAGCAAGCGATGCTGGTGGCGATACTAATACTGACACCGATACCGATACCGATATCGACTCCAATATTCACACACACAACGAGGCTGATTTTCACCCATCAGATTCCTCAACTGGCATAGGCGAAGATGCGTCGCCTGTTGTAGACGATCATAGCGACCAGCAAAAACACACTGAGTCATCAACGCCAGATACAGACACAAACTCAGATACATCACAGATATCATCAACAGGACCTGAATCGAATTGAATCTGAATTCGAACCCGAGTCTGAGACCGCAGGATCATCGACTACTGACACTGATACAACGACACAGTCTCCGATAGATGACGATACGGCATCGAGAAATGATGAGCAAGGCGACATTCTTAGTAATACCGACAATACGCCCGTTGACTCAACAGTAGGGAAGCCGCCATCTACTATTGCCGATACGGATGGAGGCGAGCCTGCTTCAGGTAATATGTCTATGGTTGAAACTGAGACAGGGCCCGGGCAGACGGATTCATATACCCCAGATGTGGACGATGGAATCGTTGGCGAGGGGCCAGAGAGCGACGAGGAGATGCCATTGGCTGATCACATCGAAGAGATGATCAGACGAGTGGCAATCGTCCTAGGTGTTTCCGGTATTGTAACGATGCTGTTGTATCCCGGAGCAGATCTTGTAAATACAGCCTTTGGCTTTGAACTTATCAGTTCAACTGAAGTTATTGATTTCTTGTGGAATAAACATATTCCAGGTGCGCCTGGGATTGAGGCTCGTCGTCCTCGTGTCTATGGTCCACTTGAGTTGCTACTCACCGAGCTAAAAGTCGCTGCACTAGGTGGGTTAATAATTGGCTTACCAGTGTTCGTATATGAAACGTATCTATTCATGCGACCCGGGCTGTTTCCACAGGAGCGGCGTTACTACCTTGCTGCAGTTCCGACAAGCGTTGTTCTTGCGTTTATCGGGATTTCTTTTGCACACTTTGCGGTTCTTCCAGCCATATTTGCATACTTTACTTCATATACAACAGGCACTGCGGTCGTCGCTTTCGGGCTCCGAGAGACATTCAATCTCATTTTGATATTGATGGGATATAATGCAATTATTTTCCAGATTCCACTATTCATTCTCCTGGCGATTATGATGAATCTCGTCACACGACGGTGGTTACTAGACCGTCGGCTCATCTTCTGGGGAACGTTCCTTGGACTCGCATTTCTTATTAGCCCGGATCCAACCGGCATGGCACCGATTATTATTGGTGTAACGATGATTGCTTTGTTTGAACTGACACTTCTTGTGTTAGGCTGGGTTCGACCTGATAGCCCACACAGCGGGTGACTATGTTTTTCCGGTGAAATCAGACAATAATTAATTTTCACTCGGTTGGATATGAGGATTCAAGTACAGCATCAACGGAGAATCCGGCATCCTCATTAGTATTCGAATCATTCTCTGTATTCGCGGTTGAGCTATTGTTTGGTGTTGTTTCAGTATTCTCGTCATTACCCTCCGGACTAACGCTCCCAGTTTCATATCCGTGGAGATCAAGTGTCACATGCTCGAAGCCGAGTTCCCGAAGCCGCTCACGAACCGCAGTGACAAAGTCAACATCCAGTGCATCAGCAAGTTCATTGCTGCCAATCTCAATCCGTGCGAGACCATCATGATCGCGGACACGGAACTGTGAAAACCCCCACGTTCGGAGTGCTGCCTCAGCAGCCTCGACGCGATTCAGTCGGTCCTCAGTTACCTCAAGCCCTGTTGGAATTCGTGACGAAAGACAAGCCATCGATGGTTTCTGTGCGACAGATAACCCATAGGCTGCTGCGATGATCCGTACGTCTTCTTTATCAAGTCCATGCTCACGCAGTGGAGATTTAATATTCAATTCATCAACTGCATCGAGACCCGGTCGATGCCCTCCATCGGTATCTGAGGCATTTGTTCCATCACAGACCGTCTCGATTCCATGCTCGTGTGCAGCATCATACATACGACCAAGTCGCATTGTTCGACAGTGATAGCACCGATCCGGTCCATTTTCGACGAAATTTGCGTCATCGAGTTCTGAGAAAGATACAATTTCATGTGGCAGACCAATCTCACTTGCAACCTGACGCGCATCTTCGAGTTCAGCCGCTGGAAGTGTCTCAGACTTAGCTGTACATGCAATGGCGTCTCTCCCGAGCGAATCGAACGCTAATGCAGCGACAACCGCTGAGTCGACACCACCAGAAAACGCAATGAGAACACTATCACAATCCGCAAGCGAATCCCGAGCAACTGTCGCACGGTCAAGTGCTGTAGTAATCTTCTCTGTATGAGCATCGACATCAATACTCTCATCTCGATTGACTGGAGAAGCGAGCGCATCTGTGTGTATATCAGTATTCATCGACGCCATATGAGATTGAGACGATGATACTGTATCTGTATCTGTATCCTGTATCCGTATCCGTATCCGTATCCGTGTTTGCGTCTATATCTACATCTGCGTCTATGTTATCTCCTGCACTCCCGTTGGATGACATAACTGCTCATATCACAGCAAGGTGCAAAAACACATTGTCACACATAATCCAATTAACGGACATGTCTGATATCACTCGCCATGTTAAACTCCTCTGAACTCAACTCCTACCCGGTGACTTCTTTACTCGAAGATAACCTATGAGAGCCAATCAGTCGTGAGGGCTTATCGAAGTTTCCAGATAATAATTCCGGTCAAATGATAGATCATTGAATTATACTGCGTTGATATGATCGAGAAAGTCATGAAATATGAAATGATGACCCGCAATGTTTTGTCGAGGGGGATTCGAATGAGTGCTGAATGCAGTTCGAGGATATCCCCGGTGTCGGTCCGAAAACAGCCGCGGCCCTCGAAGAGCTTGATGACGCTGAGCGGGCGCTCCGTGACGGTGATATCGCGGCGCTCGCACGGTCACCTAAAATTTCAAATGGGCGAGCAACGGCTGTCGCGCGAGGTGTAATTCGGAAACGACACCACGATGATAGTGATTTTCTGACGACAAAACGTGCTCGAGAGGTATATCAAGACGTCCTTGCGTTGCTTCGTGAGCGAGCAGTAACCGAGTATGCAGCAAACCGGCTAGCTACGTTCTATCCAACGGCATCCTCAAGCCGTATTAGAGAAGCCCGTGCGTTTGTGACGACAGCAATTACCACTGAGGTTCCCATTGATGATTCAATTCAGGAAGCACTCAGTGACGTCGAGCCGCTCACAAGACCGACAGTATCACGCATTCGAGACCGCTGTCTCGCGACATCCGACCCTGAGCGGTACGCAGAAGCCGATGACGTATTCCCTGAGATCTCAGTTGAAGTTGTTGAAGATACGCGTGAACTTGCAGAACTCGCCCGTTCATACTCGACTGTAATTGTACTTGATGAGCGGTTCGCTGGAGTTGATATTGAGGGTGATATCAAGATCCGCCCTGATGCAACTGACATACCCAATGAGATCGTTCCAGAGCGTATTTTGCAGTACTTTGCAGCCAATCGCGATCAAATCCTCGCTGCTGTGAATGTGCATGAACAAACAGATCTTGACCCACCTTGCTCAATTTCTACCCTTCGTGATGCACTCACACAAGTCGATACTGATGGGACCGTCATCGGAGATGCAGAATTGACCCGACTCACGACTGCTGTTGCTGATCTTGATGCTGCTGTTGCGACTGCTGAGTCAGTCGCGAATGACCGTCTTCGTGATGCGATTCGCGAACGAGATGTGACCATTGAAGGGACTGATTTTCTTTCACTTGTTGAACAGGGAGCTCGTATCGATTCATTATTTGGACGTGAATTGAATGATGAATATGACGCTGCTGTCGCTGCTGCGCGAGAACATCTCATCGAAGCAATTGAACTGCGTCCATCAGAAGCAGACTTCGCAGAGCGTGCATTCCCAACGGACCCAACATTTCCTGTCGAACACGAATCATCAGTCATCTCGCGGTTGCGAACCGAACTTACGACAGCACGTGACCGAAAAGCAGCACAACGAAAACGTGAGGTCGCAGACAAACTCATTACACTTCAACAACCCGTCCAAAAATTAGTACGCGCTGCACTTGAACTGGATGTCAAACGTGCAATTGCGAAATTCGCACATGACTTTGAGTGTACGATGCCTGTTTTTATCGATGATACTGCGACTGGAACTGATAATGAAAAGAATCATACCGGTAACGATACCCAGACAGACACGACTGAAGATTCTGCTGCTTCCGACATTGACTGTGTGTCTGAGACTGCAGAGATGACTGGATCTGATGGGTCTCTCAACCGTGGATTCAGCATCACTGGCGGTCGGTCGCCACTTCTTGATATTGCATTCTCGGACATCGAGGCTATTGATTATCATGTTTCTGGTGTTACACTTCTTTCCGGTGTCAACTCAGGTGGAAAAACATCCACGCTTGATCTTGTTGCACTCATTGCTGTTATGGCACATATGGGATTCCCGGTGCCTGCAACCAGTGTCCATTTAGAGCGATTTTCAGAGCTACATTATTATGCGAAGACGCAGGGAACACTTGATGCGGGTGCATTCGAGAGCACGTTACGAGACTTTCGTGATCTCACGGATGGAGCGTCTAACCGACTTGTTCTTGTTGACGAACTCGAAAGTATTACCGAGCCAGGAGCGTCTGCAAAGATTGTCGCTGGAATCTTAGAGGCATTAGAGGATCAATCAGCAACAGCCGTTTTCGTCTCTCATTTAGCCGATGAAATCCGTGAGGCTGCTGACTTTCCTGTTGCTGTTGATGGGATTGAGGCTGTCGGACTCGAAGATGGAGAGCTCATCGTGAATCGGTCACCAGTAAAAGATCGGCTTGCTCGCTCAACACCAGAACTCATTGTTGAAAAATTAGCCGACAACGATGGTTCTGAATCACAGTTTTATTATCGACTACTACAGAAATTCTGAATTGGTACTAAATTACCTATATTTGTTGAGATTCTCCCCGTCGTAAACGGCGAGGATTCCTGACAGTTGGCATATTACGATTCGCAACACCTGTCCGCTCGGGTGGAACGACCCAGAGGCAGAGGTTTGATTGAACAGGGAGGCTACTGACCGTGCCAACCGACCGTTACTCATATGCTCCGTTGGAGTCGAAGGTGGAGGATTCTGAGTTATTTTCCTCCGACTGTTCACCGCACCTGTGCATTCATCGTCGCTCCGCACGAGTCATACACGTACAGCCCACGCTCCACACGATTGGCGCTTCCCTTTCCGGTCACAACATGAACACGTCTTTGACGTGTCCCGCTCGCTCTTTCGGTCAGCGACAATACCATGTCCTTCGGCCTGGTACTCTAACAGCGTCGTGAAACGGTCGAACTCCCACCCACCCGTGGAGTTTCTTGCTCCCCCGCTTGCCTCTCCGAGAGTCACAGGTCTCGTCGCGTTGGCGTGGATTGTACCGACCCGGTGACCGACTCAGCGAGCTCTTCGAGAACTCGTTGACTTGGCTGAGAGTGGAGATCACTGCATCGGTCGTGTTCGTTAAGTTCGGATTTGAGTTCACTGTCGTCAGGGATTTTTCCATCCTCGTCCCACTGATCCTGCGTGTAGCATCTGGCGACGTTCCACAGTTTCGACGCCGACGCGGATAACCCGCAGTCATCGAGGTCATCACTCACTTGAGAGTGATTATCGACTGTCGCTCGATAGGTGTGGGTCGTCTCCAACATCGAACTATATGCATAATTAATTGCAAAATATTGTGGATCAAATCTAACGACCGGGCGTGGAATATCCAGCAGTGCCATCGAAGGTGGTTAGCAGAGGAATTGTCGGCTGTATCATCCTAAGGGGCGAGGTCAGGGTTTAGCCTTGTCTCTTTCATAATCACCAACCGTTAAGTGACCACAACAACCTCTTGCACTCGATGAATAACGACCCCGATGAGGGGATGTTGTCGTGGGATGAGTCCATCTTCAGAGATGAACATGTCTTTGAGATCGATTATATGCCAGAGACGTTTGACCATCGTGAGACACAGCTTGAGAACCTCAAATATGCGCTTCGACCGGCAGTTCGTGGGTCACGACCACTAAATACTGTTGTCCGTGGTCCACCAGGAACAGGTAAGACAACTGCTGTGCAGAAGCTTTTTGCTGAACTCGGGGCGCAGATGGGAGTTCAGACCGTCCGTATCAACTGCCAAGTCGACTCAACACGATATGGTGTTTTTTCACGTATCTTTGAGCACATATTCGAGTATGAACCACCATCATCGGGTCTGTCATTCAAGAAATTATTCAGCCAGATTACAGACCGACTGGCAGACTTAGATGATATTCTTGTTGTTGCGCTTGATGATGTTAATTATCTATTTTATGAAAATGAGGCATCTGATGTTTTGTACTCATTACTGAGAGCACATGAGACACATATCGGTGCGCGGATTGGTGTTGTGATTATTTCCTCAGATCTTACGCTTGAAGTTATTGAGGAGCTTGATGATCGGGTTCAAAGTGTCTTCCGACCTGAAGAGGTGTTTTTTCCAGTATATGATATCACCGAAATTTCTGATATTCTCCAATCCCGGACCCGAGATGGATTTTATGATGAAGTAGTTGATTCATCAGAGCTTGATCGGGTTGCAGAGCTAACTGCCGAGACTGGCGACCTTCGAGTTGGGATTGATCTTCTTCGACGCGCAGGTCTCAATGCTGAGATGCGCGGAAGTCGAAGTGTCACGAATGAGGATATCGAAACAGCATATGAAAAATCGAGACATGTTCATCTTTCCCGACGACTTCGAGAACTCTCTGAAACAGAGCGAGAACTGATTGAGGTTGTCGTTGAGCACGATGGTGACCGTGCTGGAACTGTGTATGAAGCATTTCACGAACAGACCGGACTTGGATATACACGTTACTCTGAAGTCGTTAATAAACTCGACCGCTTAGGCGTAATTGAAGCAAGCTACACCGATATTGATGGTCGTGGGCGGACACGGTCGATCTCAATTGCGTATGATCTCGATGCAGTCGCTGAACGTCTGTGAGTACTGTACATGCCTACTATTCTAGTATAAGCTGCATTTGGCTATCATCATATATCTGAGTTGATATTATACATGATCAGCATAGTATATATTTTGCTGTAAACTCAAGATGACAGTGCAGTTGATATGACAATAACAGTCACTGCACAAACACGTTTGTATTTACGTTAATCTAATCAAATCAATATCAAGATGAAAACAACAGGTGGCTCAGACGAGCAAAAACAACGAGCTGGTGAGAAAGCAGTTGAATATGTGAACGATGGCGATATTGTTGGTCTAGGGACTGGAAGTACGGCTGCAACAGCAATTGATGCCCTTGGAGATGCGGTTACAGCAGGGTATGACATCCGTGGTGTACCCACATCTCTTGCAACACGCGATCGTGCAATTGAGCAAGGAATTCCACTCACTCAGATTGAAGCCGTTGATCAAATCGATATTGCAATTGACGGTGCTGATCAAGTCGATAATGAATCAACTCTAATTAAAGGTGGAGGCGCTGCACACGCCCGCGAAAAGGTTATTGATGCAATCGCCGATCAGTTCATTGTTGTTGCTGATACCTCAAAACTGGTTGAAACGGTTTCAGAGCCCATCCCGGTGTCTGTTCTTCCGATGGCACAGACACCAGTGAAACGCCATCTTGAATCACTTGGAGCAACACCAACACTTCGATCAGCAGACAGGAAGGACGGACCAGTGATCACTGATAATGGAAATCTTGTATTTGATTGCGCATTTGGATCAATTGAAGACGCTGAATCAGTTTCACAATCCCTTGCTGGAATTCCCGGTGTTGTAGCACACGGGCTGTTTGTTGACCTTGCAGACATTGTCTGTGTCGGGACTGAAGATGGGGTTGACATATATCCTAAGGAATAAACTTGTAAGATCAAAAATAGCGTAGCCTGTACTGTATAATATAATTTAGCAAAAATACGATTATTGCGTCTCGTCGTGAGGCATATTCCGGGCACAGCCCGGTTCATGCTAGTTTACAACGGTTCGGTGCGCTCTATTGAATTTTGAGCGAGCTACAGGTCGCGAGGCTGAACGGTTTTTCGGTCGTTCTGCTCGGCACGACGGGCTGCATCCTCCAGTAGTTCAGTCACTTCACCATCGAGTGCATCGTAGAAGTCAGAAGCGACATTCTTGTCTTCGAGCGCTTCTTTGACGGCCGCTTTAACGATTAAGTCTGCCATACGCTACTGCTTACACTGGCCCTATATAAAATATTTTCCAAAATCCCCCGCTCTCCGGTTATGACTGTCGTATACGACCGTTTGATTCAAATTGTTTATATACGGTCTATACCACGGACCACTCTTTACTACCGAGTTGATCATGAAAGAACTATCATCAACTGCTTACTCACCACTATGATCGCTCATTACTTGAGGCGGAGACTAAAGCTCTCTGTCGCAATCAAGAGCGCTATCTAAACTATCGTGACTTAATCATATATCAACTCGCTCGTATACTAACGATCGGTGATCGACTGGGGCGCTGTTTCTAGATTGAGCTACATCTGATCGTATAGCAGAAGCCGTCTGATACTATTACAATGGTATACACCAAATCTAGTATATCTTCTCGCGTTTTGGCGCTTTCTTTTTCAATAACTAGGGATGCATACTGTTTATTTAAATTCAGGCGTATGACCCCTTCCTCAAGGAGCGACCGAAGTGAGCGAGTAGGGAGGGGAGGGGATACGCCCGAAAACACACACGGTAAGTAACCTAATGGTACGCAGTATAACGTGGATGCAAATCGTGCGGTGAATATGGCTCGAAAGAGCATAGGTAAGCCCAATTCAGAACTATTCAGCTTTGCGGAGGGTGTCGAGTCGAGGAGAGCGGGCTGTGGACACCACGCCCCACAACAAAGAAACCTCTCTGAGCGTGCATCTGCATCTGCATCTGGGCAGACATTGACGGAAACGTCGGTTTCGTTGGAAGCCCTGTCGGTAAGGAACGCCCGGCGACGAGCCGTGTGAGTGAATAGGTCGGGGGAATTCACTATCGATGCAGTGTTTCTTTTATTATCACAGTTGATACTAGATTCAATCAAAAACAGATGCCATGACGACTGCACAAGCAATGGACAGCTCTCGTAGTAAATCGATTCTGACGCTAGATAAATATACTAATATTTTATTCAGTAAAATGTGAATTACTCTCATAATATAAGCAGTATCATGGACAAAAATGGTACTCTCACGTGCGCGCGCGAACCCATTTATATAAGTCGTTCATAATATATATACCGGCGATAATGATTTGCCGGATGTACACATATGACAAGCTGTGACCATTGCGGATCGCACGTTTCCGACCGCTTCGAACGCGTATTTGCCGATGAGAATGGGCGACTGCTTGCCTGCCCTAATTGTTCAGCGAATGCAGGAATCGCAGAAGCGGCTCGACAGCGAACCCGTTCTGTATGAGCATCAAAAGAATCCTCAAACGCATAGTATCGACATATAACGAGTTTAAAACACCTGATTCGTCTATTTTTATTTAATTACGCCATCTATCTGCTATATATACCTCTCATGTGATACTTATTTTTCAACCGGAAGCGATAGGTATGCCTCGGGCACGTGTGCACACAATGAGTGATGAGTACTCAATTCTACTTACAAATGATGACGGTATCGACGCACCAGGACTCGCAACACTCCGGACTGAATTAACGGCACTCGGTAATGTGACGGTTGTTGCTCCGGAAAGTAATCAAAGTGGTGTCGGACGAACACGAAATCCTACTGCTGTTGTTCGTGATCATCCATGGGGATGTGCATTAACTGGGACACCTGCAGACTGTGTTGCATACGGGCTTCGTGGTCTCGAAAATGATATTGATATAGTCGTTGCCGGAGTGAATAACGGTCCGAACGCCGGTAATTACGTTGTTGGACGATCTGGGACAGTCGGTGCTGGAATTGAAGCCGCATTCCTTGGGACGCCTGCGCTTGCTATCTCGGCGTATCATTCAACAGATTTCTTTATTTCACCACCAGAAGAGTATGATTTTGCTCGCCCAGCACGGATTGCCCGTCGATTAGTTGATCGAGCTCTCAATGCAAGTGTGTTTGAAGATGTTGACCTATTAAATGTCAACGCACCAGTCGATTCAGCAGATCCACCTGTAATGCTAACTGATCCATATCATGATTATGAACAGGAAGTTGAACAAGCCTCAGCCGATGAGATTTCCGATGATGTCAAACTTGGATCAAATGAACATTTGGTCCAACTTCGCGATCGAACATGGCCAGGGGCTGTTGGATGGGAAAGTCCATTCCCACCAACAGATGAACATCGACGGCGGTATCCGGTCGGGACCGACAGACGGGCTCTGGTTGATGCAGCAGTGAGTGTTTCTCCATTATCCGTCACGCATGGATCCCCAGATAGTGCAGCTCTTGCAACTGTTGTTGAAACCGTTGATGCTACATAATTTACCTGAGGCGTGTTGATAAACGTAGAATCATGATATTGATATTAGTACTCCACCGATATTTGATATCTACACAATTGGTTAATTTATGATGTCATTTGACGGCGAAACATATGAGTAGTGATCATTACGTATATATAATTGAATGTAGTGACAATACTCTGTATACAGGTTATACAACAGATGTTGAGCGTCGAGTTACAGAGCATGACGCCGGTGAAGGTGCAAAATATACTAGAGGGCGAACACCGGTTCAACTCGTCTATGTTGAGTGTTTTGACGCTCGATCAGCCGCTCTCTCACGTGAATATGAGATCAAATCATACACCCGCAATAAAAAACAACAACTGATTGATAATAACCCAGACGTCGATCTTTGAAGTCAAGATCGTGTTTGCATATCGGCGCCCACTACCACTCATTTTACTATGATATCTGTTTTCAATCCGCTCTATATCATCTGACAAAATCGATATTAAGTAGATAAAAACCACTTTACTCTGTATGTCCATCCGCCAAAAGATGACATATTGACCTCTTCTGCTACCTGAAGACGAAAGTATCTATTTGTCGCTCTATAGGTATAAAAAGCGGACTGCCGCACTTTTTTATCATTACTGACTGAGAAGTACACATGGAACATATCTCATTTGGGACCGACGGATGGCGCGCCACACTTGACACATTTACTGATGATCGCGTTCGCATCGTCGGACAGGCTGTTGCAGATTATCTCCATGCTGAGGGATTTACTGCCCCGGTTGCTGTTGGGTATGATGCCCGAGAAACATCTGAGGGATTTGCTGAATCGCTTTCTGAGGTACTTGCGGGTAATGGATTTGACGTCATCCTTCCAGAACGTGACCGCCCAACACCGCTTATCGCGACAGCTGTCGTTGACCGTGAACTCGCTGGTGCATTGATGATAACAGCGTCACACAACCCCGCAGAGTACAATGGTGTGAAATTTATTCCCTCCGATGGCGCTCCTGCCCTCCCCTCGGTGACCGATGCAGTTGCCAGTCAACTCACTGAGCCTGACCTGCGTCATATGAGCAACTGGGGGACAATCAAGCGGGTTGATCTTCAAACGCCGCATGCTGAACAGGCACACAGTCTTGTTGATACAGACCTCAGTGACGTAACTATTGCATACGATGCGATGCATGGGTCTGGTCGTGATGTGACAGATGCCCTTCTTCGCGAGGCAGGTGCAACGGTTCACACTGTCCGTGTCAATCGTGATCCGACATTTGGCGGGAGCTCACCAGAGCCAAGCACCGAACATCTTGAACCACTCATCAATTCGGTTGCAAAGCATGATGCGGATATTGGCATTGCGAATGATGGTGATGCAGATCGTGTTGGATTTGTCACCCCAGATCGAGGACATCTTGATGAAAACCTGTTTTATGCAGCGCTATATGACTATCTTCTTGAATTTGACTCTGGACCGGCAGTGAGAACCGTCTCAACGACATTCTTAATCGACCGCATTGCTGAAGCACATGACGAATCAGTCGTTGAGACCGAGGTCGGCTTCAAATGGGTTGCTGACGCGATGAGAGAACATGATGCACTCGTCGGTGGTGAGGAGTCTGGCGGGTTTTCGATTCGAGGGCACGTGCGTGAAAAAGATGGTGTATTGATGGGGCTACTCGGTGCTGCTATGACGGCTACTGAGCCGATTGATGACCGTGTGGATCGATTACTTAATATCCATGGTAATATTGTCGCCGATAAAATTAGCGTTGATTGCCCTGATGATAAAAAGACACTCGTTATTGACAATCTTGCAGATGACCTACCAGAAACAATCGAGGGTCGCGATATTGCTGATGTGGTCTCCGTAGATGGATTTAAACTTCTCTTAGAGGATGGGTCTTGGATCCTTATTCGTCCATCCGGGACTGAGCCGAAAATGCGTGTGTATGCTGAGGCATCGAGTCAGGAACACGTTGCCATGCTTCTTCAGGCTGGTCGTGGTCTGGTTGAGCCGCTTATCTGAGCGTTCCTCGGTAATATATCGATATATCAGATGATACTGAGTCAGCTGTACACGTCGATGCCGATTCCAGAATATTTGCTGTAGATTCGGTATTATCTGATTCATCATCGATATGTCTGTTATTCGTATCTGCAGGAACCGGCGCGATATCGAATCCAAGCGTTTCGTAGAATGGACACACTGATTGATGGAACTGAGCAACAATTGGACCGGGTGCTGTTGCTAGAGCAGCCATAACAAGTCGTGACCCAATTCCATTTGCCTGTTGAGAGTGCGTGACAGCGATGTGTGTAATCTCGGTTGGACAGTGTTGTGCTACTAGAGGGTATGAACCGGTATTCGATGAAATATAATCATACTCACCAGTAGGGACGGTCAGACATGCCCCAACAACCCGATCTTGATTAGTGTCGTGAGCGACCAATGCAGACCCAGGAGAGGACTCTGTAAGCCGATTATGAACTGTCTCTATTGTGATCTGGAGCACCGCCTCATCAAATAATCTCATTAACGCGTCTGTGCTATCCTTGCGCTGTATTCCTGATCGAATCTGAACTGAATCACCCATCGTTAATCACTACAAGATTTCATATACGAAAATTAGGATATAAACTAATATATTGGTAACTAAGAGGCGTTATCTATGATTTATTCATTTAAACATTTCAGTAGTGGTTGTTTCATCTCTCCTCTTAGTCACCCGATTTGAGCGAACATACGGTTCCAAACATAACGCGGACTGTTTATCTCTCCGGGTCTCACTATCACGTATATGAGTGAGGCTGACGCATCCGATGCCGCCCCAACTGGTCGTGAGATTTGGATCGAAAAGTACCGGCCAGCGACGCTTGAAAATATCTACGGACAACAAGATATTGTTGATCGTCTTCAATCATATATTGATCGCGATGACCTCCCGCATCTTCTCTTTGCAGGTCCAGCAGGTGTTGGTAAATGCGTCACTGGTTCAACACCAGTACTCACCAATAAGGGGCTTAGAAAAATTGAGGAAATCGTTGGTGATGTTGATGGTTTTGCACCAGCGCCACAAGATCTTAAAGTATGTTCATTGACTGATGATGGTTGCTTTGAATATCGATATCCATCACACGTATTCGGAAAGCATGCTAATGAGCTACAGCGGATTGAAACAGATGATGGTGCAGCACTGACGGTCACTCCAGAGCATAAACTGCTTACTCGCATTCCTGAGGATAACAGCCAGAGATGGGTCCCAGCCGCTGACATCACAGCCGGTATGGAAATCCTCCGAGCAAGAAATCTTCCACTCCCAGCTGAACTACCAACATCAGCTAGTCCTTCTGATAACACATTAGCAAGTCCGCATATTGAGGACGAATCTGGCTATCATGACAGTCTTATGTGTGATATCGCTGTTCGAACCACGACTCTTGAAACACTGATTGCGGAGTATGGTGAACGAGAGTTGGATGGAAGCCTGCGATTCAAACTCGTAGGTACCCACACGCCCGCTATATCGACCGTGTCGTATCTTCTTGCGACAGTCGGAATCGCAAGTCGTCATACCTCTACCATACTGGATTCTCAAAAGCAGGTTCACTCTGTCAGTATCAACGCATCTGAGACAGCACGTCTTGATGAGATGCTCGAAACTGACTGGGATGCGGTCACGACCGAGCGGGCAGCATCAGTAACAACTCGGGATCAATCGCATCTCGCGTATGGCGATATACAAACACAAGAGTATCTCACATACACTGACGGGGGAACTACACACCCATCAACACAGTACTCACCGCTACATGCTGATACTGTCACGGTCAGTGAATCGGTTGATACTGAGCAACGTGTCTATGACCTCACCGTTCCCGGCGTTCGAAACTATGTTGGAGGACATATTCCGACAGTGATGCATAATACGACTGCTGCAACGGCAATCGCACACGCTGTCTATGGTGACGATTGGCGGAATAACCTTCTTGAACTGAATGCGTCTGATGAGCGAGGAATTGACGTTGTCCGTGATCGAATCAAAAACTTCGCACGGTCATCCTTCGGTGGTTATGATCATCGGATCATCTTTCTTGATGAGGCAGATTCACTCACCGATGACGCGCAATCAGCACTCCGCCGGACAATGGAACAGTTTGCTGATAACACCCGATTTATTCTTTCATGTAATTATTCTTCAAAAATTATTGATCCAATTCAATCACGATGTGCTGTGTTCCGATTTTCTCCACTTTCAGAGGCAGCTGTTCGTGGGCAGATCAACGATGTTGCAGCAGCTGAGAATATCGAGCTGACGACAGATGGATTGGATGCGCTCGTATATGCTGCTGGCGGCGATATGCGACGAGCAATTAATTCCTTACAGGCAGCGGCTACAACCGGTGAGACTGTTGATGAGGAAACGGTGTATACGATAACGTCGACTGCGCGTCCAGAGGATATTGAAACAATGGTCACTGCAGCGATTGAGGGTGACTTTGCAACAGCCCGTTCACAGCTACAGACCCTTCTGGTCGATACCGGTATGGCTGGTGGCGATATCATCGACCAGCTTCATCGAACAGCGTGGAATCTTGATCTTGATGAGCAGACAACTGTCCGATTACTCGAACGCGTCGGCGAAGCGGATTATCGAATCACTGTTGGTTCAAACGAACAAGTCCAACTCGAAGCACTCCTCGCCTCACTTGCTGACACTGAGTAACTGAGAGCCACTCATTGGCAAACATCGATTTGGATGATTACCAAGCGAACTCGAACGGTGCGGAGTTATCGTTTGAACTATAGCCAGATCAGCGATCCGTGATTAATCATTCTGCAATCGTAATTTCTGATACATCGATTGTAAATAATTCAATCATCTCTGTGGTCATACATCTTGAACCATACTTTCCGTATCCGAACTATTTTATCTAATCGCAGGGCATTCATCGATAATGAGTGAACTCGAATCGGAGTATCGTCTCGAATATTTCGAGACTGAAGGGTTCCATCGGAAGCAGTGTCCGGTGACAGATGTGCATTTTTGGACCCGTGATCCCGACCGCGAGACTTGTGGTGAACCGCCGGCAGATGATTATTCCTTTATTGATAATCCTGGCTTTGACGAAGAATACTCGCTGTCGGAGATGCGTGAAAAATTCCTTTCATTCTTTGGATCACGTGAGCACGACCGTATCGAACCATACCCTGTCGCTGCAAACCGATGGCGTGATGATGTCTTGCTTACACAGGCGTCTATCTATGATTTTCAACCGCTTGTAACAAGCGGACAGACGCCACCGCCGGCAAATCCACTTTGTATCAGTCAACCATGCATTCGAATGCAAGATATCGATAATGTCGGTAAAACTGGTCGTCACACGATGGCTTTTGAGATGATGGCACATCACGCGTTTAACACCCGCGAGGATGCGAGTGATGAATATGCATATAATGATGAAGTGTACTGGAAAGATGAGACTGTTCGTCTGTGTGATGCCTTCTTTGAGCACATGGGTGCAGACTTAACCGAAATCACATATATTGAAGATCCATGGGTCGGTGGCGGGAACGCCGGTCCTGCATTTGAAGTGTTATATCGTGGTGCTGAACTTGCGACACTTGTATTCATGTCGATGGAACAGGATGACTCGGGCGAGTATGAAATGAAAGATGGAAATCGATACTCCCCGATGGATACATACGTTGTCGATACTGGGTATGGACTTGAGCGATGGACCTGGGTGTCACAGGGAACGCCAACTGTCTATGAGGCAGTATATCCTGATACTATTGAATTTCTAAAAAATGATGCTGGTGTGACGCACACAACAGCTGAAAAAGAACTTATCCAGCGGGCAGCAATGTTATCTGGGTATCTTGATATTGATGAAATCGACAATCTTGCATCCGCTCGAGCGGATGTGGCTGATGAACTTGATGTAGATCCATCGGTTCTCACTAACTTACTTGAACCGCTTGAGTCTATTTATGCGATTGCTGATCACTCCCGAACGCTTGCATACATGTTTGGCGATGAAATTGTCCCGTCAAATGTCGGAACAGGATATCTTGCACGGATGGTGCTTCGACGAACCAAGCGATTGATTGATGATATCGGGATCGATGCTCCACTCGATGAACTCGTTGACATGCAGGCCGAGCGACTTGGATATGAAAACCGGGATACAATACGCGATATCGTTCGCACTGAAGACCGAAAGTATCGTGAGACGCTCAACAGAGGGCGCAGGCGAGTCGAGACGCTCGCAGATGAGTATGCTGACCGTGATTCATCAATTCCAGTAGATGAACTTATTGAGCTATATGACTCACACGGGATCCAACCAGACATGGTCACAGAAATTGCGAGTGACCGTGGGGCAACTGTTGAGGTTCCTGATGATTTCTACTCACTCGTTGCTGACCGTCATACGGGTGAGGATATCGCAGAAACAACTAACAAACGTCGTGACCGACTTGCGGACTTTCCAGAAACTGAGCGTCTTTACTATGACGACCAGACAGGAACCGAATTTGAGGCTGTTGTGCTTGATGTCTTTGAGCAAGACACCGGGTATGACATTATTCTTGATCAGACGATGTTCTATCCAGAGGGTGGCGGTCAACCAGCAGATCATGGAACGTTGACGACTGAGAAAAAGACAATTGAAATCACAGATGTTCAATCACGAGATGGCGTTATCCTGCACCGGGCAGATGAAAATCCTGGAAAAGGCGATTTTATTCGTGGGCAACTTGCGATTAAACGACGACGTCGTCTCATGCAACATCATACGGCGACACACATTATCGGGTATGCAGCTCGAGAGGTGCTTGGTGATCATGTTCGACAAGCGGGCGCACAAAAAAGGATTGACAGTGCACGATTTGACGTGACGCACTATGAGCGAATCGATCGGACGGAAGCCAAAGCAATTGAATCGGTCGCGAATGAACTGATTCGACAGAATATCTCGGTCAGACAACACTGGCCAGACCGACATGAGGCTGAAAGCGAACATGGATTTGACCTATATCAGGGCGGCATTCCGCCGGGACAGAATATTCGGACGATCACAGTCGGTGATGATGTCCAAGCATGTGGTGGGACACATGTTACACGCACCGGTGATATTGGCACAATTAAACTCCTTACGACAGAGCCAGTTCAAGATGGCGTTGAACGAATTGTATTTGCCGCTGGAGATGCAGCAATTGATGCTGTACAAACGACCGAGGACACACTCTTTGATACCGCAGAAATCTTCGATGTGACTCCAGAGGACGTTCCTGAAACAGCAGATCGGTTCTTCAGTGAATGGAAACAGCGTGGCAAAACCATTGATGAACTCAAATCTGAGCTCGCTGAGGCTCGCGCTAAGGGGGTCACAGCAGACTCTGTCACTATCGATGGTATCGATGCGGTCATCAAAACTGTAAATGGTGATGCGGATGAACTCCGAAAGACAGCCAATGCTATCGTTGATGAGGATGCTGTTGCTGTCCTTGGGTCAGATACTGACGGCAGTGCACAGTTTGTTGTTGGTGTTCCAGAGGATGTCGCGATCAATGCGGGTGACGTTGTCGGACAGTTAGCGCGTAAGGTTGGCGGTGGTGGTGGTGGGCCACCAGATTTCGCACAAGGTGGCGGACCAGATGCGGCGTCACTTGAGGTCGTCTTAAACGATGCTACATCAGTATTACGCGACGTGCATGAGACGTAACTCGAATAATTGTCCGAACCTTCCGGAGACAAGCAGGTTAGTTATGTTTTTGTGGCATGTAGTCTCCGTTCTCTTTGTGTGAGTAAACACAGTATGCATCATTGGTGAACATGTCATACCATGCAAATCTGATTGACCAGACGGTATCACAGACAGATAGACACTCCCAGAAATAATACTAATACAGTACATGGCTTATGCCTCGAATGACGGCGTTCAATTGTATTATGAGATAGATGGTGATGATAATGCTGATACTGAGGGGACAACTGTTTTTATTGGTGATCTTGGATATGGTGCTTGGCAATGGGGATGGCAGTATCCTGCCGTGGCTGGAGAGTATACAGCAATTGTCCCAGAACTTCGCGGGACTGGACGGTCGGATTCGCCAGCGGGACCATACAGCGTTTCTACATTCATTGATGATTTGATGATTGTTCTTGCTGATGCTGAGGTTACCTCAGTGCATCTTGTCGGCGCAGGTCTTGGTGGGATGATCGGACTCGCGATTGCGCGACAGCATGCACGCGTCACATCGCTGACTGTGATTGGAACGGCACCTGCTGCGACAATGCGCAAGCAAAACGCAGATGCCGATCTTGAAACACTGTGGGCTCCACCAACGGATCGAGAATCACTCACCGAATCGGTTGAAGCAGCGGTCTCATCATCATTCTCTCACCGACATCCGGATGTCATTGATCGAATTGTTGAATGGCGTGTTGATGAGGATGCATCTCGACCAGCATGGGAGTCTCAAGTTGCTGCTATCCATGAGTTCGATCTTACTGACTGTCTGTATGAAATCACTGTCCCGACGCTCGTTATCCATGGCATGGCTGATACCGTCTGGCCACCTACGGCGGCAAAGCAACTTGCAATGGAACTGCCACGGGGTGAATGGGCACCAATCGAGGATGCCGGTCACCTTGTCCATGCTGAGGCATCGAGAGTTGTCAATGATACTCTTATTGGATTTTTAACTGATCACTGATCACCAATCATAACCGAATAATATCCAATACTGATACAAAGATCCATAAGTTAGATACCAACTCCATAGCCACTACAAGATTATATAGATTTCAACACACTACCGTAGATACCGATTCCGATTTCAATTATATGGATAACTCAAACAGTATGTTACTCTATTGCATAAGAGACTTTTAGACGCATATATTGTATGGTAGCGATGGCCATGGGGAACGACCGCCCTCGAGTTGCGTTGTTAAACGCATCACACAATGACGAAGAAACACGCCGTAACTTTCGACGTGAACTTGATGCTACCCTTGTTGAATATAATGTCACAGAAAACGAACGCCCAACAGAATTCGATTTCGATGGAATCGTCATCACCGGTTCGCGTTCATCAGTTTATTGGGACCGCGATTGGATTCAACCACTAATTCGCTACACTGCTGCTGCCGATGACCGCGATATACCAATTCTTGGTGTTTGTTATGGACATCAGGTTCTTGCTGTAGCGCTTGGTGGGCATGTTGAATCAATGGATGAATATGAACTCGGATATCGTAAGGTTACACAGACACAATCAGATGCGTTGTTTGAGGATATTCCAAACACATTCACCGTCTTTACAAGCCACTCAGATAGAGTCACTGAGCTGCCCTCAGATGCAACCACACTCGCTGAGAATGATTACGGTATTCATGCGTTTCGTCGTGAGAACGCATGGGGCGTTCAGTTTCATCCGGAGTATGACCGCGAGACAGCACGCTCAATTACGACAAACAAAGATCTCTCGACGGATCAGATTGAGTCCGTTCTTGATGGAATCACCACCGAAAACTACGCAGCGGCTTGTAAAGTGAAACAACTATTTGAGAACTTCACCGCATATATTCGGACAGTGCAGTCCGACTACTACTCTGAGATGAGTACGGAAGGCGAAGTTGAACTCGAAGCAGAATAGTGTCAGTATGATGTAAACAAGACGAAAACACTACCCTGTGTCATTTACTAATTATCGAGGATAATAAACGCGATATTATTCATGAACATTACACGCAGACCGGTCATACCGACGATGTTTTGCATATGAGTCTTGTATCAGTCTAATAATGGGTATCGATCCGAACTTCGACCGGAATCGAGAGGTCGTTAATGAGGAAAACGGTGTTGAAGTATGGGGTCCGACCGAACCGCCAGAGCAACTTGGTATTCACGGAACGCACGTTGCAGTTGATTATGATATCTGTATTGCAGATGGAGCGTGTTTAGAGAGCTGTCCAGTTGATGTGTTCACCTGGGTTGAGACACCTGGACACCCACAATCAGACCGAAAAGTTGAGCCATCACATGAAGCACAATGCATTGATTGTATGCTGTGTGTTGATATCTGTCCGGTCGATGCGATTGATGTTGATGGGTCACGAACCTGACTGATCTTTTTGCTCATCAAATAACCGCTTGAGATTCTTTCATCGTAAATTCAAGCCGGATACCCCGAGCTTGACCTCAGGGAGGAAGCCGACAGCCATCTCACAGGATGATATGTATTCCCATCACTTCACAGCGTGAGTATACTGACTGGGAGCCACAAGCGTTCCCAGTTATGGGCTGGCAGTCACCCAGCCCTCAAAATCGGGGTCGGGGTCGATGAAGCGTGACCGCCCAATTATCGGGATAGAGTAATACTGAGCAGTTTGGGTAAGACGTTGTAACTCCACCAACAAGCCTCGGAGTCGGGGCTTGACCCCGAGGCAGTTGACACATAGCGGAAATTCACAGTTACTAATAAACTCGATGTTAGCATCTATTCGGATATTCAGCTGTATTGCCGAATAATGGATCAATTCCGGCACTCCCGCCCGCAAACACCGGTGCCCTAACAGCACCAGATAGCAGATACAATATCATTGAGATACCACCCCAGAGTGGACCCAAAAATACCCCAGCAAAGAATACATCAAGAACCTGCAAAGTGACAGGCACAGGTGAAAGTGGATTTGGAATTGATACATATACGAATGTACCAGTGAGCGCCGCCAATAGCGTTGCTCTGACAATATTACCGATAACTTCCTCTCCGACGAGTTCAACAAACTCAAACTCAAACTCAGACCCAGATTCTAGATCTCGATCCGAACATATGTCATCCTGTTTCATAAACCGGCATCAAATATTTGATTTACAATGCTGGGGACAACATTTTTACCCGAGACAGTTCGACCGGAGCCAATGGATGAGAAGACAGCCGATCTCCGGGATATTTTTCTTGAGACAACCGGTACGGAAACGGTGACCGACAAGCAGGATAACGACCGTGGATCCCTCATTGATAATAATGATGCGACTATCGAGGACCGTCTGCAGACAATCATTAGCCAGCTTCGTAATCAATTCGCAGATGATCTTTCAGTATCTGATGAGATCTTATCGCAAATCGCACGCGGATTCTTCGATCCTGAGTTGAATCCAGAGACTCAGAGTGACACCCAATGGTCACAGGCGGCTGATGCAAAACTCGCTGCATCAATTGCTGATTCAGACATCGATGCTGATACTGTATTTGCAGCACGAATGTCATTACATCTTGTTACTGATGCGGATCGTGAAGCTCCGTTTGATCTTGATCGATTACGTTCACTGCTCGCCGAGGGAAAAAGTACGACAGCGTGCGCAGAAACACTCGAAACCACCCCCACAACGGTTGATCGACTTCAACGCGTTATTGAAGCGGAAGCTGAATCAAGACAAGTAAGCCATCGATTTCGCGCCTCCCTTGCTGACCTTCTCAGTGATAATGCGCTGTCAGAGCGATTGGCGACTGATGCGCGACGCGATGGGCTCGAGCCGGCGATTGATGATCTCGAGACTGACGTTTCATTATGAGTATCGATATATGATATTCACTGAGCGCGTTTTCAGATCCTGTCTATATCCGTCTGGTAGTGGCGAAGATTCTTACTCAATGAGATATTTATTACTAAAGCGATGGCACAGGCCCCACAGGATCCACAGGACCTGACCGATCGATTTATTCAGTTCTACCGGAAGTACTATCGTGACGATATTGGGACTCTTGCACAGCAGTTTCCACACGAGAAACGCTCGTTATATATCGATTATCACGACCTGTATGCGTTTGATGTTGAACTTGCAGAGGACTACCGGCGGGAACCGGATCAGATACGAGAATATGCTGAGGAAGCACTCCGACTCTATGATCTTCCAGCGGATATTAAACTCGGACGCGCACACGTCCGGATGCGAAATCTCCCAAGTACAGTTGATATCCGGAATATCAGGGTTCATGATGATCACATCGGACATTTGATTGCAGTACAGGGTATTGTCCGGAAAGCAACAGATGTCCGTCCAAAGATTACTGAGGCGGCATTTGAATGTCAGCGCTGTGGAACGATGACATATATTTCACAATCTGATAGTGGATTTCAAGAACCTCACGAATGTCAAGGCTGTGAAAGACAGGGACCATTCGATGTCGACTTCGACCAATCAGAGTTTATAGACGCACAGAAAGTTCGCGTCCAAGAAAGCCCAGAAGGGCTTCGTGGCGGAGAAACGCCACAGAGCATTGATATCGATCTTGAGGATGACGCAACCGGTGCAGTCACCGCAGGCGATCATGTAATCACGAGCGGTGTTCTTCATATTGAACAGCAGACAAATGGGAATGAAAAGACCCCAATTTTTGATATCTACATGAGCGGTCGTTCAGTCGAAATTGAGGATGAAGAGTTCGACGATATGGATATCAGTGATGAGGATATCGCTGAGATTATTGAACTCTCAAATAATTCAGATATCTATCAGCAGATGGTCGACTCTGTTGCTCCCTCTATCTATGGATATGAAGAAGAGAAACTATCGATGATTCTTCAGTTATTCTCTGGTGTAACCAAACACCTTCCTGATGGATCCCGTATCCGGGGGGATCTACACATGCTCCTGATTGGCGACCCCGGAACTGGAAAATGCGTCGCTGGAGAGACGAATATCACTCTCACGGATGGGACAACAACTAGAATCCGTGAGCTGGTCGAATCAGCGCTAGATGATCCAAAGCCAGTTGATGACGGTGTCTGGGATACTGCAGATTTTACCGTCACATCAGCGATTCACACTGGAGAAGTCATCGAACGAGATGTGACGCGCGTGTGGAAACGTCAATCTCCAGATACGATGTATCGAGTTGAGACGGCAAGCGGACGATCAGTGACAGTTACACCATCACATCCGTTATTTATTGAACAAAACGGGACGTATGCCGCACGACGCGCTGATTCACTGTCTGTTGGTGAGTTAATCGCCATTGCTGGTGATATCAGTACCGATGGTGGTCTCTGTAAGACCGAATCCAATGAATCAGCACTTCACTCTGAAGCCGCAGCAACGAATACAACCGATCATCTCAGGGCTGACCGGATAACTGCAATCGAGACGTTTACACCGACCACAGAATGGGTGTATGATCTTGAAGTCGCGGACACGCATGCTTATTTCACGAATGGGATGCTCTCACATAACTCCGCGATGCTTCAATATATACGAAACATCGCTCCCCGGTCGGTGTACACATCAGGAAAAGGAAGCAGCTCAGCTGGACTCTGTGTCACTGGAGAGACACGAGTTCATACAATAGATGGATTCGTACCCATCAGACAGCTGGCAACGAAATATCATCCAGATACAGTTACTACAGAAACAGCTGCTGAATATGAACGCGAACTCTACACAGTTGAGCGACCAACGGAATCTGCGGAAGTAACGCAGACTGAGAGTTCACACATATGGCGAATGCCTGAAAAACACTGTCGTCGAATCAGAACTGCATCTGGAAAGCAATTAGAGGCATCTGTCAATACGCCTGTCCTCACTGCCGATGGGACGGAAACCACATGGAAACCAATCAGTGCGGTTGAAGCCACTGATCGTGTCGTTATTCCACAGTACAAAAATATCGAACGATCATCCGTTTCAATCGCAGATCTCTTTGAGTTCACACAGGAACGAATCCAACTAACAGAAAGCTCAGCTACGACTCTTCATAATAAAATTACCTCACAATATCAAAATATAGCTGCAGCAGCAGATGCTCTCAATACTGATGTGCATTCAATTGAGATGCTCATTACAGGACAGCCTATTGCTTATACCGTAATTGATCGTGTTTGTGATGCCGTCAATATTGCATTTGCAGATCTCACTATCCACCATGTCATCGGTCCGAGTGAGACTCCGATCGATATACCAGCGGTAATTACCGAAAATCTACTATATCTTCTCGGCGCGGCGTTTGCTTGTGGTGATATCATCACAGACAACGCTGATGGCAATGAAGAACGATGGATTCAATTCCACACTGCTGAGGAATCGCTTAGTGATCATATTGTGGATGCTGCAGTTGCAACGTTTGGTTCCGAATCGGTACAGAGCGACACTGAGCAGACGAATATCGTTCGAGTGACCAGCACAACTGTTACGCGACTGTTCGAGACACTTGGACTTGAACAAACAGCAAACTCAACTCCTCGTGAGATTCATCCACGACTGACTACTATCACTGGGGCTGATGCGTTTCTTCGCGGACTATTCGACACTGGTGGGGAAATCAATAAAACGAACTCGTCTCAGATTACTTTTGAGACACCGAGTGAGCCACTTATTGAGCAGGTACAATTACTATTTGAGACATACGGTATCGCCTCGCATCGAGGCATGTGCAATCAATCAGGTACTGATATCTCAAGATTACCCGCAGCAGGGTCATCATCACAGAAACATTATGTGACGCTCACCGGATCCGATGCAGAAATATATCGGACAGTTATCGGAACGAAAGTCGAAGCTGAATCATCATGGTATCGACAGATATCTTCGCTATCTGCGGAACCAGATGCAGATACTCAACCACGCCTGACTTCGAGTTTAACTCCGACAGACACCCAAGTGAAAATACGTAATGACACGGCGTCGGCTGTATCCGCAACTGATATGTCTACTGTAGCTGCTCGGACCGAAAGTGACGGTGGAATACCGCAACCGTCTCAAACAGATGAAATTCAGACCGAGACGGTCGTCGAAGCAGTTGATACCGGTAAGAAGGAGGTATTCGATCTCACAGTTCCGGACACACAGAATTTCATCGGAGGCGGTATTGTTACACATAACACTGCAGCTGCTGTTCAGGATGATTTTGGAGATGGTCAACAATGGAGCCTCGAAGCCGGAGCACTAGTCCTCGCAGATAAAGGAATTGCAGCTGTTGATGAGCTTGATAAGATGCGGTGCGTCACCGGTGAGACGTTGGTCAGTCTCGCCGACGGACGTCATGTTCCGATTGCGTCGTTAGCCACGGACGCATCCAAGACAGGACACATCGAGTCAAGACCAGATGGAACTGGACAGACGATTCGCGGTATTGATGACCTTGCTGTGTGGACAATGACAGATAATGAACAGCTCACAAAACGGTCAGTCACAGCGATTCATCAGTATAATTCACCTGACACCCTCTGGCGTATCACACTCACCGATGGCAGTGAGGTGACGACAACCGCAGATCATCCGTTCTTCATTATCGAGGGAGACGACAAATATGAGTGTCCAGCTAAAGACCTCACCGAAAATGACGAACTGTATGTTCCCGCAGACGATCATACTGCTTCGAATTCTGTTATTACATCCGATCCGGAGTCGCGTCATAACGGTATCCCCGCTGGTGGTATGACCCGTACACAGACAGATCAGTACTCATCTTCTAAATCCACTGTCGATATCTCTAGTGATGGTGCAGACGATGTCACAACTGAGACAATTGCCCGTATTGAAACGGTTCAGCCTCCCGCTGAGACAAGTGTATATGACCTCACCGTCTCCGGAACACACAATTTCGTCGCTGATGGCATGATTGTTCACAACTCCGAGGACCGATCAGCAATGCATGAAGCACTTGAACAACAGTCATATCATCCAACCTCGGAAGTATTACTAGCCGATGGACAGCGCGTCAACATTGGCTCCTTTGTTGATTCACGAATTGAGAGACATGATACGGATGTAATTGACGGCGTCGACTGCGAGATTCTCCCAGTTGATGATATAGATGTATATAGCGTTGACACTGATACTGGCTCTGTCAGCACGGTCTCCGTTGATCGAGTAAGCAGACATCAAGCGCCTGCAGAATTTACCAAAGTCACGTTCTCCAATGGTCGGTCAGTGCTTGTGACCCCAGAGCATCCAATGTTTGTCGATGATGGCTCCGAAGTAAAAACCGTTCAGGCAGACACATTATCCGGTGGTGAATTTGTCCCGGCACCACATCAGCTTCCAGGGGTAAACGCAGACGCTTCAGTTGCCCCTGATGACGATTGTGACATCTCAACGGTAGGAACACAGACAGAAACGAGAGCAGAACGCAATGCTGGAGCACAAGTAGATGATAATGAGTTCAGACTCATCGATGGTGCACAGGCACTCGGTATCATCACCGCTGTTGGGAAGACATATATCGATGATCAAGAACGCGGCATTGCTGTCGACATGACTCACGCAGTCGATTCCTCTGTGGATATCATCAGCGATGCTCTCGGATCTGTCATGCCACCGCATGATAACAGCACAGTAATCCAGTCATCAAAACCAGATACTCGATTGACTGCAAAGCAGTGTCGATGGTCTGCAGACTCATTTGTAGAATGGATGACCGAGATTGCGCCATCGATCACGACTGACCGTCGGAATCGTCGCGTTCCAGACGCAGTTCTTGGAGGGTCTGAGGCTGTCGTCCGACGATTTCTTAGAGGTGTTATGATCGCTTCTGGATGCGTCTCAGATGGCACAATCAGACTCAGTTCTCCTTCAGACGAACTCGCATGCGACTACGCAGATGCATTGTTGAAACTCGGCATTACGGCGTCAGTGCAGGATGGTCCAGCAGAAACAGCAGCACAGACTGTCATCAACTGTGATTCTGATTATGACCGAGCTTGCAGCGTATTTGCTCTTTCTGAGCTAAAGCCAATATCATCTGATACGTCCACGCAGGCTGACCAACGTGTGGCATCCGAACAGAGCACGGATAATAATCAGATGTCAAACTCTGAGATACTACCAACGGGTATTGCAGATGAACTTCAGTCGATTAGACAACTATTGAATATCTCAGCAAATGAGCAGTTAGTATCTATCAGTGAAGCAGATCGCGGTATTGAGTTATCCACTGCACGCGCTGAAATCGACATACTCCGGGATCATATTGAATCACTCCGAGTGAATGCCAATCACGGTCACATACCTGTGCGGACAAACGCTGGTGTTGCGTCCTCGACACTACCCTCATCCGAATATGTGCATACAGAAGACGATACTGTATCACAGAAAACAATAGCATCGTCGAAACAATCTCAAACACAACATGTTGGGACAGACGAAGGCGTTGTATCTTCATCGACAAGTCTAAATTCAGCCTCAGTCACAGCCGGTGTTACTACTGAACAACTCATCACAGCAACACAACGACTTAATACAGTGGATTCACGTTGCAATCGGCGATACCACCGCGTAGTAGCCGTGGATACGGTTCCAAACGCCGGTCGTCATGCCTGCGAATGGGTCTATGATATCACGGTTGAGCCGACAAACACATTCATTACTAACGGAGTTGTGTTGCATAATTCAATTTCTGTCTCTAAAGCCGGCATTAATGCAACGCTGAAATCACGATGTTCATTGCTTGGTGCTGCGAATCCAAAGTATGGTCGTTTTGATCAGTACGAACCAATCGGTGAACAGATCGATCTTGAGCCAGCGCTCATTTCACGATTTGACTTAATATTCACTGTGACTGATGACCCCGATCCAGATACGGATGCACAACTCGCAGACCACATTATTAACACCAATTATGCGGGCGAACTGCACACACAGAAGGCAAACATCCCGAATTCGGAATTCACAGACAGTGAAGTTGAGAGTGCAACTGCTGAGGTCACGCCAACAATCGATGCTGAATTGCTTCGAAAATATGTTGCATACGCCAGGCGTAATTGTTATCCGACGATGACCGATGAAGCTCAGGAGATTATCCGTGATTTCTATGTTGATTTCCGCGCCAAAGGTGCTGATGATGATGCACCAGTTCCTGTGACCGCTCGAAAGCTTGAAGCACTCGTCCGACTCTCAGAGGCGTCCGCACGATTACGACTTTCTGATACAGTTGAAAAGGAAGACGCAACACGTGTCACCTCAATTGTTGAATCCTGTCTTCGAGATATCGGGATGGATCCTGAAACGGGTGAATTTGATGCTGATATCGTCGAGACTGGGACATCAAAGAACCAGCGTGATCGGATTAAGAATCTCAAACATCTTATTGAGAACATTGAGGCTGATTATGATGAGGGAGCCCCTGTTGATGAGGTGATTGAGCAAGCAGTAAGTGAACTTGGATTGACCGAATCAAAAGCTGAGGGAGAAATTGAAAATCTTCGTGCGAAGGGTGAGGTGTATGAACCGCGGACCGGTTCGCTCCGGACGACATGATTACAACACTGCAGAATCGTTTCACCATACTACACCCGTAATTGGATGTAACATAGCTCTAGACCCGAGCAGTTGGTCTGGGGGAATTATACTTAGTATTTACACGTAGACACACAGCATCGTCATTTTATCGCTGGTCTCATCAGTATCTTTAATAACAAACCCGTAATCGTAAATCAAATAAAAATCAATATAAATATTGATACTTATAGACCGAATCTCAGCACTGAGAAATATTGAGGGGTCACTGTACGGTTTCAACACAAGGGAACTCAGATCTCACAACGGTTGAACAGCGAGTTATTGGTGTGCTTCGAACGTACGCCGCAGAACTTGAGACAACCTCTGCAGAGTTGTGTGCGTATCAAGCAAGTGGGAGTGAACGAGTTACAGGTCTCATTGTTGTTTCACTAACCAAATCAAAAGCGCGTGAGCGGATTGCTACGCTCTTAGATTTTAACCGATCCGATCTTAGTGATGAAGTCAGTATGACTCCCGTTTGATGCGGTATGTAATCTCTATGCTGACTCCTGTGAGATAATCTCGAACAGAAAGACGCGTGATTTTTATATTACCGCGTGAATTCGAAGCTCAGCCGTGTTGTTGATTGTAACCTATAGCCCTCATGCACGCCAAACACTTCGGAACGCCTGCCGGTCACACACGGAGAGTGTCGTGCGCCGATTTGGGCGAGCTGCGCTTTTCACAGAAACAGAGTACAGTGCATTTCTTGCCTGTCGGCTGCGCGCTCGCCATGGTGCGGATGTCCAAGTCGAACGGACAAGGCCATTTAATGAGTTTCTTGACGTCCCTGAGGAAATTCGAACAGCTGCAACAGCATATGAACGCCGAGAGACACCGAGTACACCATATGATAAATTTGCCGTGGGAACTGAGTATCCAAGCTCTGAGTCGATGCGCACCAGAAAATTATGAGCAGCCATCATGCTACTCATTATACTCACACTGATAATCACAATTCGACATCTGCCGTGCCTCCAGCAGCAACTATTGAGCTTCCTAGTGGACAGCAACTACAGGGACATATAATTGAATTCTCAGATTCGCCTATTCAACCAGACTCCAGTGATCAAATTATCAGTTCTGATTCTAAGAGGAGTCAAAAAGCTATTCGACCTCGATCGAATTCACAACTTGAACTACGGTATTGCTCACATCAATTAAATACAGATATCTCGCTTGTTGAACTTGATCAAGCTGTGCATGCGGGCGCACCGACACCATCGAAGAGTCTATGTATTTATTCACCAGCCCCGACGCCCGTACGTGAATACATCGGTGTAATTACTCATAATCCGAATATTAAACGCCGAGATGCACTCATCGCTATTGGGCAGCTCTGGGGAATTAAAACATCGTATGACGCTTCTTTTCGAAGTGTGCAGTCAGCTATCGATCAACTAGAATCATCATCGGTGCCTGATCTTACAAGCGCACGAGAGCGCGTTGCTACCGCTGGAGTGGATGTTGAGCGCTTACATGAACGTGTTGCTATGCTTCGTGGTCGTATGGCTGTATATCACGAGAGTGATGCGACGGCTGATATCACTGAAACGGAAGTTGCACTCAAAGACACGATCCGAACACTTTCTGAAGCTTCAACAGAGGAAATCGCCGCAGCTCAGCGACTTGCACAATTGATGGATATTGCTCGCAGTGCTCGTGATCAAAAAGAGAAACGTCTGTCACTCATCGATCGCCGTCAGAATCTAACCCGCCGCATCCGGACAGCAATTTTTGATGCGGTAAAGACTAAATTTGACAATATCAGACAGACGCCGTGGATTACTGACGGTATCCATTCGAATGATAATCATACATCTGCACTTGCTGATGCGCTTGCAATCTCCTTACTCACTCCTCTTCGGGCACCGTTAGTCATACATAAGCACGTGGCATCTACATTTGGTGGCGCATCAGCACTTGCAATTCGGCTTAATGCGACAGTAATTGTCGGTACTGCCACTACGTGAACTGTTTCAAACCCACATCCAAACTCCAATTTCATAGCATTTGATCGGTAGCGTCATAAATACAGTGTAACCACATATATTCACTCTCAATGCTCGATTTGAGCAAACCTCATCAAAGAGAATATAGCTATTAGGTGGGTATAACAAGGTTTGATATGTGAATACGCAGCTATTGTCGATATGCAGACTATTGTTTCAACGGATCAGGCCGCTGGCGTGACACCTGTTGCTGTCATAGTGCATAACAACACAGGTATTTGACTGTAGGGTGTACGTTCAAAACAGACTCAATGGACCTGTGGTTCCCTCTCGACAAGCAGGTCTCCCGACAACCGGATGGGATACTACAGGGTATAACGGACATGTTCCGGCTGGCAAACAAATGACGACTGGGCACATGTGTCCAAGTGATGATAATCCGACACCGTCGGCGAATAAAATTGTCTCTGTTGAGGCGTATGCAGAGGAGACGATGGACAGTTACTCACAACCAGATGCGAGTATTACTTCATCAACGAAAACGGTCATTCGAACACTTGGATGTGCTCGCCCACCGATCGATGCAGTTCCAGATTCAACCCCAACCACAACTCCTACTCCTACTCCTACTTCTACTTCTACTTCTCAGAATGATACTGAAAAGATCACAACGACTGACACAGATTCTGATACTACATCTACAATCTCAGAATCTATAGAAAAGCAGACTCTGTTACTACCGTGTGTCGACGTATGGCTCGCTGACATCGAGAGTCGGCTCATTCAATCACTGGACATCGATGCGTCAGTAGCTGATGGTAATCGACAACCGGGATCAAACCAGCCAGATGCTGGACACAGTCCATACGCGTCATCTGAGTCGAGACAGCGTTCAATCGACACAGATTATCAAGCACTCCAGGATATTACCGAACGAATTGACCAAATTACGATAGCTACATCACATACTCTCGATCAACCTATTAGAATACTCCGTCAAATCGCGACACACACTGTCAATACCTCGTCGTTTGCATCTGCTTTTGATGTACAATCTATGGAAGCATCTGTGGCTGATGACCGCAAAATGAGGTATAATTCTACTAACATGGTAATACAACCGGTAACTCAAAAAATGTCGATCTGTTGGTGTTTGCTATGGTTGAGAAAGTTTTTGCCGTGCGGCATGGACAACGACAAGATAGTGTTGACCCTGATTGGGAGACACATGCTGATCGTCTTCATGATCCAGGATTGACTGACCTTGGTCGATGGGCAGCATGGCGAGTTGGTCGGCGGTTTGCTGAAATGAATATCTCAATCGATGCTGTGTACAGCTCACCGTTTCTTCGTGCTGTTGAGACAGCTAGTGAGATTTGTGCAGAAATTTCAGCGTCATTTGCAGTTGAGCCCGGACTTGGTGAGCACAGAAACCCTGAATGGTTTGACGCTGAACCACAGACGATTGCTCTTGACCGTCTCGATATACAATTTGAGAGACTTCATCAAGAACATGTACATGTCCCGAAAATTAAACCGAATTATCCTGAATCCTCTACCGAGGCGATGGACCGGATTGGTGAGACAACGCGTCAGCTTGTTGAATCAACCTCTGGCGCGCTCGTTCTCGTCGGGCACGGGGCGACAATCGGCGGTGTCGTTGATGGATTGATTGGCACAACCGAAGATGTCGATGCACCGTTATGTGGAATATCGAGACTCGATTGCAATCAAAGCGACACGGTAAGCAGCACTGAAACGAAAATAAACGGGAATAATAATTGGCAGCTCAAATACAGCGGTGATACAGCACATCTTGATGTTTGACCCGCTCACATAATATGAGTGATCACTCAGTTGACAATGGCGTTAACTCACGGAGATCATGATATGTTGCCCGGAGCGTTACCGGCGTGACATCTGCAATATTGGCTGCTGTCTGTTGTGTAAGTTCAAATCCAATATCACGAGCAGCAGTATACAGACACGCAGCAGCAACACCGCTTGGATTTCGTCCAGCACCGATTTCTTGAGCTGTTATCATTGAGACATACTCGCGAGCGCACCGTTCTATATCAGAGGGAAGTTCCAATTCAGAGGCAAATCGCGGAAGATACTGTGCTGGATTAATCGGTCCAATCGGAAGTCCAAGCTCACGATTGAGTGCAGTGTATGCGGCACGTTGCTCAGCAGGTGTCGCCTTTGCAATCTCAGTAATCTCTTCAGCAGTCCGAGCAACATCGGCGACTCGACAGGCAGCATATACACACGCAGCAGCGAAGCCCTCAAGCGAACGACCCCGAAGTAAATCCTCAGATTGTGCAGACCGGAATAGCGAACATGCATCATCTCGAATCTGCTCTGGAAGTGAGAACGCACCTGTAAGTCGGCGGATCTCGGTAAATGCATATACTTGATTACGCTCACGTTTCGTTGAGATTCGAGCGCGATTATGCTGACGACGGAGACGAGCAAACTGTCGTTGCTTGCGCCCAGTAAGACGAATTGACCGACCGATTTCAGTAGACAGACCACGGTCGTGTCGCGACCGTGTTAGTGGTGCTCCAGTCCGTTTTGGATTTGTTGTATTATCTGCGAGCGACCGCCATTCAGGTCCATGATCAATGCGATATTCTGATAGTACTAATCCACAGTCTCCACAAATGGTCTCTTCTCCTGTACTTTTGGGATATCCATCGCATTCAGGACACGGCACCGGCGTATCTGTCGCGAGAGATGTCTCAGTATTGGTTTTATCTCTTTTTTCAGTGTTGACAGGTGTACTGTTCATCACATATATAACTCGGCTATGAATTGATATTTAACTCTAGCACAAATGCTACTGATTCGAATTGAGATAGCCATTGTAACTAACCGGTTACCGGTTAGTTCTAATTCTCAGAATCGATACCCCGGACCAATATGTTATGTACTAGAGTGAGAACACCACACTCAATGGGATTGTCGGATATTGCCGCAGGAATTGAGTCAACAACAAAACAGCAGACGCGTCAGGTTACAACAATCGATGATACCGATATTAGTTTGCGAGAGCGTCTTGATGAACACGAATCAGAGCTTCCCTGTACAGCGGCTGCCGCAGCGACAGTTCTTGAAGCATATGATACTGGGACTGGGATAGAGGCTGCCGCGATGGCTGCGGGAGTTGCACCTGTTACTGCCGCAAAGACGCTTTATCGATGTGGTAACCCGGGCATTATGCCACTGACTCCAGGGGGACGACAGGTGCTTTCCGATTGGCTTGCAGGGCAACTCTCTCGGGTTGACGCGCTTGCGCTGACACAAACCGATGAGTCGACGTTCGCACTTGCCGCGTATATCGAAACACATGGGATAATTGAACCAATCGCGGACGTCGTACGCCGTGATGTAACCAATTCGCTTCGTGAGGATACCTCTATTTCAAACTCACAGACATTCACTGAGTTGACACCTAATCGCGCTGATCTGTAATAATCGAATCCAAATACGAATACCAACAGTAATACTCAGACACATGACACGAACACACATTTTCAAATACCACCTCACCGGTGTAGCTATCATCGGATATCCAAAACTGAGCTGTCGACGATACTTCTCACTCCTCCTGGATTATTCAACGACGCTGTCAGTGACCACAAGAAAAGATATACTCAAATGAAATCCAGCAATAATGTCAGCGAGCAGTACTCAAGGACAGTTATAATTACACATTACTTCACCATACGAAACCAACCACAGTTTCATACATCAATATAAAGACAAATCTACTAAACTGTGCGTTCAGCGAGCAGCAAGACAAAGTATTGATCGTCACGCTCAGGCAGTTATTCGACAGCAAAAATCAATATCAGTTGTGTCATCGGATTGTGTCCGATATGATCCGACTCTGGTCTCCGCGACAAAACGAGTGCAGACATAGCAATGACAGCATCTAATCAGCCAACGATTACTACGACTATTGATACAACCGGTGCAACCGGTGGAGCGGGAACAACACGGACAACGGTTGAGGTAGCAACAGCACTCGCACGGACCGGAGCGGATATTACCTTTGATGCTGCAGTCGGGCCACAGGGCTTCCAGGCTAATTGAGGGTCGCCTTGACCCAGATTCTCACAACAGTTCTCACAGATGCAGTCAACAATACACTATATTGTCTGCTGTGCTTTACTCATTTCCATGGAACGATACAGTATCAGGAGATCTCAGTGTCTGTCCGATCGCTGCCCCATTTGAACGGCTTGCCCGTGCACAGTCTGTCGCAACCGCGGAACAGTTTGAGGCACGAATAACAACTGCAGCTACACCGTTCTGATTGACTTTCCACCGATCAGTGCGAATATTGAAGTTGCAGCCGCGCATGCTGCTAGCCATCAAATTGTCATAACGCCAGCAACAACTAGAGAAGTGACGGCACTTCAGCGAATGTATGACCGTCTTGCTGATGTGCAATTTGAGACCTCAATCAGTGTCTCAACGTTTGGACAAAGCGATAAGGCTGAGACTACCACTCCGACCCTCACCGGCACTGACACAATGGTGAATTCAACACCACACGATTCAGACACATGGGTATGCAAGTTTAATTACCCATCTTGCTGTTGTGATCGCAGGACAACCACGAGCAGATTACAGATAATACGGCTGGTTTATTAATCGATTTAAGTAGCGCTTCCTGGGATAGTCGCAATCACGACTGCAACTACAATCACACACCCAAATCGATAGACGAGACTAAGAATGTCGTCATACACACCATTTCATATAAGATATCTTATCAGCGCAAAATATTGAATTGGCTATCTACGGATTACGAAGCGAGTGCTTCGGGGCTTGATCCCAAGGCAGTTCAGATGTTGTCTGCTGATTCGATATTCGCTGCAATATCATCAAGTTCGGAATCACTCAACTCTGGACGTGTGCCAGCAACAGCATGAATTGGACCACCTCCATCGTCATCAAATCGGGGGATAATGTGGATATGCACGTGTGGGACCTCTTGGCCTGCCGCAGATCCATTATTAATACCAACAGTTGTTGCATCAGCGCTCACTGCGGTCTCAATAGTCGGTGTTAACGATTGCGCACTCGCCCACAACTCCGCCGCAACATCATCAGGAAGATCTCCAATCTTGGTATACGCCTCTTTTGGAATAATAAGTGTATGCCCCGGCGCGAGTGGATTTGCATCAAGAAACGCAAGAATCGTCTCGGTTTCATGAACGATTCGAGCTGGAATTTCACCAGCAGCAATCTGTTCGAAGATCGTTGAATCTTCACTCATATATTATCAGTTTATACGACGACAGCAAGTAGGTTCGGGTTACCACGTTGTGTTTGCTCTGACAGCAGTCTCTCCAAAGATAACGTCGAATGATTCTTGATATGAGATTGAAACTCACCGCATCTCAACATCAACTGCATTGATGGCTGTTGCGACAGTTGGAGCGACTGAGACGACACTCACCTCTTGTTCAATCGTATCGGTTCCAATAACCTGTTCAATACCAGCACGTTCAAGCTTTGTTCGAGCACCCCGAGCCAGTAGGGGATGAATACACCCGATATAAACACGTGCTGCGCCACCATCATTGAGATGACTAACGGCTGTACTCATCGTCACCCCAGTAGCAATAATATCATCAACAACGACGACATCCCGGTTAGATACATCTGTATCACTTGTGATCATCTCAACATCGGTCCCAGAATGACGTGTTTTCTCAAAGTAATCAGTACTACCAGTTCCATATGTATCTCGGACAGCAGTGGCGAGTTCAACGGCACTCGAGTCTGGAGCAATAAATAGTGGCTCAGATAGCCCAGATGGCAGTGACTCCGCGAGATGTGGTGCTGCATCACAAATCGTCACATGTCCATCAAAGAAATCAGCAACCGACTGTTCGTGCGGATTAATCAGGACAACACGGTCAGTCGTTGGTGAAATTGCCCGAGCCATTGCGCGTGCAGAGACAGGATGCCCAGATTTGAACGCTCGATCCTGTCGTGTGTATCCCATATACGGAATAACTGTTATGACTTCTGTAGCACCTGCCTCTGTCACAGCATCCTGTAGCTGCAACAACTCAACCCACGTATCGTTCGTGTCGGTTGTCGCGACAATAATCGCTCTATCACCACCGAATTCAGGTACGGCAGCAAGCGTTTCGCCGTCGGGAAACCGATCATACGTAACTTCGGCGAGAGGTTCATTGAGTTCTGTCGCAAGAGTTGAGGCGAGTGCTTGCGAGGAGCTCCCAGGAACAATCATAATTAGTGTCTTCAGTCCGTAGTAAAACCCCTTTTCAAATGTCGGTTTCGGGTAACTCACGAGGACATGTGGGAAACAGCAACGGCAACAACACCTGTCACACCAAGACTCCGATGATGCCACTCAGCCTCGTCTTCATCAGCATTTTTATTTCCATTATCAGGGTTGTCATCCACACATGCCACAAGCGTCCCATCAGTCGTAACAGCATACGTTGCTGTTGGACTATGTGTTACAGCCACAATCGGCTCTGTGATTGGAAGGGTAACTGACTCCCAGCAAGCACCCATATCAGGCACAAGTCCACCTGTATCGCCTACGTGACATGCAAATAGACTACCGCCACAAACAGCATGTGCTCGCACGGTCTCAGCAGAAGACCGTCTAATATCAACGGATTCAGATACCTGTCCGATTGAGGGAATACTCATCCATCCATTCGCAAGCACATAGAGTCCATCTGCAGTCGCCGCAATTGGCTCAGCCTCAGCGTCAACATCATGAGTGCTGTCCAATCCAACGTATGAAATGGTAACACCTGCTGGTGCATCAGGTGATACCTCAAAAACCCCGTCAGTGGTCGCAACGAGTGGCATGTCAATCGCATTAATACTGCTAGATACGTCGACAGAGTTCCATGCAGCGAGTGTTCGCTCGGCACTCTCAAACACATCATCCAGCGGTGTCGTGAGTCGGTGGATTCCTCCAGACATATCCCCTGCGATGAGCGCGATTATCTCTGAGTCATTTATTTCAAATTCAACAGCAGTGGCAGTATCGATGCCGACACCGATGTTATGAAACTGTAGTTCATCTGTAGTGGGTTCATCCTCACCATCCTCAACAGATGTCCGTCGATGGTCAGCGAGCAAAACGCCGTCATCGGCAGCCACAGAAATATACGGACCCGCGGTTGCAATATCATGCACTGATCCGCGATACACGAGACTGAACTCACCAACGACTGCGTCGGACACGGTGACACGAAGAACTCCTAATTCACTGCCAAGATAGACAGTTTCCGTGCCTGCGGCGTCTGTATATACCCGCTTTTCATCGATTGTTGGCATGTGGCTACCTTCTCACATCGCCAATAAAAGCAGTTGGGAGCAATGTGAACCAGGAAGCCGTGTTCATCGCTTTAGGCCCTCTCAGTTCACACAGACTAATAGATCGTAGCCGCATTTGGGCGGTCTACATGCTTCGATAGAGTTCTTTCCAGCTCGGATTAGGGGAGCAACCCACCACTAGAGTCTGATTCTTTGGCGAGCTCATCAAGAACGAATGATACTTTCTGCTCAAAGGTGAGATGTTCAACCGGAACATCAGCACGATCATTGACTACCGACTCTAAGCGTTCCTTTAGGTCTTCACTTACACTCGGGCGTGGCATATCTCCATATTATTGCTGATAGTAATAAATGGGCACATGACCGTCCATATAGCTCTTACCATCGGGACTGATAACCAGTCACAATCAATCCCAAATATATAATCCAGACGGAGGAAATATCTGAAGGAGTATATCACACCCGACAGTGATATGATCCCCAGCGCTTACTCATCCATTCTGCACAATATTATATTAGGACAGTGAGACACTTACTCAACACACCAAACAGCAAGCGAGATTAGAGAGCGGACCATGGTCGATGCTGACACAATGGTCACAAACCACCGTACGACAAACGCTCTGGCGACCAATTAAGAATCGTATGGTATACCTGAAAGTGTTAGTCGAATCAACATTGATCGATTAGGGTTATCCGTGAGGATAATATCATGACTGACCACATTGAGTGAGCGTCAGGATTCCTGGCATTCTGCGACTGTGCAGGACTGCCCATGTATCATCACATACGGGTAGAGGGAACCTTGCCCATTCCGCGCGTGCGCGTGCGCGTGCCGCCCGACCACCCAAGATAGTTTTGTACACAGTCTATTTCATTCTATTCGTTGAGAAAGATGAGATATGGAGTCGTTAACTCGGTGTCTATTTGGGTATACATTAGTCGGTACTCAGTGGGTTGATTGCAACGCTGATATCATATGATCCAGGATCAGCGGTATCGCTGAGTTTAGCGAAAATGGCGACGCTGTTGATCTGCGAGCCTTCGTCGGTGTCGGCACGATTAATCGTCGTTATGAACGTTTCTTCGCCGGTTTGAACAGCACCACTGGACGCTCCATTACCATTGAGATTAGAGTTTCCAGAGCTACTATCATTTGAGCTGTTACCCTTCTTTCGCACATCAATATCGATGGGATCAGGCGAATCTACAGCAACCTGGACATCTAGGTCATCTGCTGCGCTGTTTTCAACCTCAGCATCGAACAGTACGCTGTCACCGTTGTTCAATTCGACGGCTGCCTGGAACTCAGTATTATCATCGCTTGTTCGAGTGAAGGATACGTCTTGATCGCTACTTCTGATAGTTACATCAGCCACAGTCAATGCCTGCTCAGCTTGGACGTCCGCTTGTCCTTCAACACTTCCTTCAGGTTCTGACTCAGAGGCTGTGACTCCTACACCTGCAGCGGCGAGTCCCGCTGTGGCGAGTATAATTGACCGTCTCGTAAAACTACTCATCTACTCTTTTTAGGGGATACAGGCACATGTATGTCGCTCCGGCGTGCGCGAGTGCGCACGGGCGCATGACCGCACAACCGGTCGTCCCCGATGGGTTCGTCCTGTCTACAGCCTGACTCATTGTATGATTTGCTGAATAACATTCACTGAATTGTGTGGTCAGCAATCATTGGACAGTCGGTCATTCTATTTATCGCGATTACAGTGGGCATTCTGCTGGAGAAGACCCTAGTTTGATGTTAAGATTGAGGAAAATCTGTGTCGGTGAGGTCAGCACCAGAAATGTCAGTACTGATGAGGTCAATACCTGTAAGATCGGTATCTGTGAGGTCGACGTAGCGGAGGTTGACACCAGAAAGATCAATGTCTGGAAGGTCAGCCCCCGCGGGGTCGGTATCCATGAGGTTAGCACTGGAAAGGTCGGCGCTTGGGTGAATATCAGCAGACGAAATGTGTTTTAGATATGAAGAATCCCTCATTCGTCGAGCACTACACTGCGCAATAGTATATCTAACATACTGGACGCATATGACTTAATATTGTATCATCTTCTAGGGATATTGGACCTATTATGCAGAGTCTGAAATTGGCTATATCCGTTGTACACATTTAGTTAGATAGATACTATATTTATAACTCGACATATGATCTTTCAAATTAAATTGACAGCGTGATCTATACTTAATCATGTTGACACACTCTGAACTGCTGGGTATCGCTATCTCAACAATTATCCCCAGCAACGCGACGATGTAATCCTCACGCTCCTGCAGGATATTGGTGTTTGTGCCAACGATCGCATCGCTCATCATGCGGTATTCGAGAAGTATTGCTGATGAGTCTGGTGATACGCCGTTTAGCTGAATATTGGTGCTAATCCCCATCCCCATCCCCCGCCCCCCCGTCCTCACGGAACGAGCGAAGCGAGTGAGTACGGCGGGGGCGGCGGCGGGGATATAGCACTGTCATCAGTTATGCAGAGAGTTCAATCGATACAGGTACTATCCTGATCCTGCTTGTCGGACTGAATAGTCCGATACTTCCCACGCTTCTGACGATATTCAAGCGCAACACAAAGCGCGCACTGTTGATTGTAGGCGAGTATCCACAGCACAGGTATGAGTGGTTCACTCCGAACCGCCCGTGAAGCGAAATCGCCTGCGGAGTCTGGAACCCCTGTGCCCACGGTAGGTATCAATTCTGACACAGAAACAGGAAGCCCTATGCTTGACAAGCGAGGGGCGAGCAGCCCCGAGCGCGGTAGGGCACGGTAGGTCACTAATGCCGGACAATCATCGACTGTGACCGCACAGACTACGCCGACGAACCCACCACCCAAGCTGTTGTTATCGGGAATTTCAGATCGTTGAATAAGCATCACAAGCCATTATTTCGGTATCAATGACTCAGAATTAAGATATTAGATACTCCTTCCGACCCATAGATAAATTATCAATATTGACACAAAATGTGTAATCTACTTCGACTGTGATAAAATGACTATCTCAGTCTAGCAGTACAGACACGAATCCAACTCAGTCACTTAATTTGGTGTGATTACCGCACGTCCTTCGATTTCACCATGTTCAAGTTGTTCGGCAGCAACGTTGACAGAGCCGAGGTCGTATCGGCTTGTTCGCAACTCGACATCACCACGCTCAACCAATCGGACAAGTTCCTGTAGTTCAGTGTACTGTCCCACAATCGTTCCACGATATGCGAACTCTGCATCGACAAGTGCCTGTGACGGTTCATGAATATGACCACCGTACCCGATGATATGGTGATCGCCACCGGGGGCGATTATATCCGGTGCATAGCCTGTTGTAACATCAGCACCAACAAAATCAAGTACCTGTTCAGCACCATGCTCATCGGTGAGATCATCAATTGCTATTGAAACATCTTCGCTCGTTGGATCAACTGTGTGACGTGCGCCAAGATCAGCCGCAAGTTCACGAGCTGCCTCCTTCACATCAAGGGCAATAATATCTGCTGCACTCATCGCGTTAAGACATTGTAGTCCAATATGTCCCAATCCGCCAACACCGATGACAATAGCTGGATCGCCTGGATTCAGTTTATCAACAGCCTTCTTAACCGCGTGGTATGCAGTAATTCCAGCATCAGCGTGTGGGGCAATATCAACAGGGTCAACACCGTCAGGAAGTGGTATTGCTGATCTTTCACTCGTGCGGAGATACTCTGCAAATCCTCCATCGGTCGTGAGACCAGGGAATGAAAGATTCTCACAGTACATATCCTCACCAAGACGACACTGTCGACAGGTCCCACACGTCATTACAGGATGACAAATTATGTTATCGCCAACATCGATTGTTTGTACCTCATCACCAACCGCAATTACCTCGCCGGTATTCTCATGCCCAAGTGTCATTGGGAGGTCTTGATCAACGTAATCGGTCCACATTCCCTCAATAATATGATTATCCGTCTGACACCACCCAGCGCCAGCGACCTCCACAATGATATCATCGGATCGTTCGACAGTTGGTCGGTCAACATTGTCGATACTCAGCGCACTATCCATATCTTCTGTATAACTGTGGAGTCTTGCTGCGTCCATAGTATTCAGAATTCGCGCTAGTCTGTAATAAATGTTCACGATAAAAAGTCATGAACATCCGAATACCACATATCATGATAATCAATGGCGCCGATACGCTCAGCAACCGCCGTTGCGAGGACGTGCCAACAACACTGTGTAGGGTCTGTCGGATCAAGATTATATAAACTATCTTTACACGTACATCCTCCAGCCTCGACGATGTACTCATCATGATGTCCGACAACAACAGTAAAATCACGATATCGCTTCACACGTTTTTCTGAGACTGCTTCAATAGCGCGAGTACCTCTATCTCCGTGGTATGTAATAATTGAATCAACGATCGCTGGTGTTAGTTTATTTGTCTCAGCTAGTTCTTTTCGCCACCTAGCTTCGGCCTTATCATCAACATTGTTCGAGACAACATGATGTGTATTAGCATCTGGATCATCAAACATCTCGTTTGTTTCGCTGTTTGTCATCATTGATGCCTCCTCGGCTGCGTCGGCTGACTCAAAATCAGTGGCTGCTATATCGTGAGTTGTGGTTTCCGCGTCCGCGTCCGCGTCTGCGTCCGTATCCGCATCTGTCTCCGAGTTTTGATTACTCTGATCACTGTTGCCCCTGATTGCAACTCGATCCACGTCTCTATTGATGTCTCTATCGCGTTGCGTGGCTGAGATAATGTCATTATCAGTAGACACTGAATCGAAATCGCATTCGCCGTCGACCACGAATATATCACACCCTGCACAGACAAAGTCCCACCGATACATGAGTATAGTCTGGTTTATATGTCTCCTTGGAGATATACACACTTTATTTGCATACTGTTTGATCAGTATCGAACATCGACCACAACATGACAATACCATGACCCGCTTTGTGAGAAACACACACGACAGGAACAATCATACCGACTGAGCGAATATTAAACCGAATGAATGGGAGCATGAGCATCGTAGACCGCTTTTCCTGTCTAGAAAGCTTAGCTAAAGAACGGAGACGTTGATGAGTTAACTGAAGAGTTGAAGTAAATTCTGTGTGGAATCTCAGTATTTCTCTGCGCAGATGAAAGTCAACTTATCAGCATATCATATCGCTTTATTTTTCGATGCTTGGTGATGATGTCATATAATGAATGTTGATGAGGGCGCTGTCGAGTTCACCGTGCCGGCGGCTCGTGATGGGGCTGATGCGGGGGTCGGTGACGACGTCTTCTATAATCCGACACAGGAACTCAATCGCGATATTACAATCGCGACACTTCGCGCGTATCAAGAACGTGAGCCACGCACTGAGACGTATCTTGATGCGATGACTGCAAGTGGCGTTCGTGGACTTCGAGCCGCAGCATCTGGATATGAGGTCACCTGTACCGACACTGACCCTGATGCAGTTGCTCTTGCACAATCGAATCTCAAGGAAAACGAGCTTGATGGACAGACATTAAATATGGATGCAAACGCCGTCCTGTATCAATCTGGCCCGGAATCACCCTATGGACCCGAATCAATCTTCGATATTGTTGATCTTGATCCGTTCGGAACACCAATACCATTCGCCGATGCAGCACTCTCGAATGCCCGAAATCTCGTCTGCGTTACAGCAACAGACACTGCGCCGCTATGTGGTGCTCATCAGCAATCTGGTATTCGAACATATTCGACACTCCCACAGAATACTGAATATCATCCTGAAATGGGACTTCGAGTACTACTATCGGCACTTATTCGCACCGCGGCACGCTATGATACGGCAGCAACCCCCATTCTCTCACATGTCACTCGTCATTATGCCCGGACATATCTTGAGCTTGATACCCGAGCGACCCATGCGGATGAATTAGTCTCAAATCTTGGGTACGTCCATCACTGCGAAGACTGTCTAACGCGACGCCACGAGTTCAGCCATACCGCACACCCACCATCGATCTGTAATCATTGCGAAGGTGATCGAATTCTAACTGCTGGTCCGTTGTATCTTGGATCGGTTCGTGAACAAGCATTCACACGTCATGTTCGGAATCATATTACCGCAGAAATGGGAGAGGCACAAAAAGCGGACTCAATGCTTGAAACAATCGAAAATGAAATTGAGACGCCAACACATTATGACCAACATCGACTCTGTAAGCAATGGACCCGGTCAGCAATTGCTATGGATGAATTTATTGAGCAACTCCGAACAGCAGGCTTTGATGCAACACGAACACATTACAGTGGGACTTCATTCAAAACAGATGCAAGCATTGAGCAAATAAAATCGGTGACCACTGATTCAAATGAAAGCTAATCAATCGCCAATAATTCAGAGCTGTCGTATATTTCGCTGGTGATAAACGACATATTCAATGATTAATTGATAGCGCTATCTCATTGAATGAACACTAGGATAGACCGGTAGGTACAACATATGCCAGACCGACGTGCAGACCAGACCAGATGATGAGTGCGGATGATGAGACATCACGTGAGACAGACGGAGTTACCGGGGAGAGTGATGCAGATAACCACGACGATGACACTAATGATGACACTCAACCAGATGATACAACACTCGAGATAGACACAGAAATGTCAGACTCGACCACAGCTGATGATTCTACAGCAGATACCACCGAAGATGCCACCACGGTCGACCCACAGGGCGCACCAGATATCGAGACATTACAACGTGAAATTGAGACGTTGCGAGCCGATCTTGATTCATTCGAAGAGGAGGTCGAATCACGGACGGTTGATCGACCAACGCTTAAGACTGATCTCGAGGAATATACTCGGAAGCAACTCCGGCGTGGTAAAGCCCGGGGATGGGGACCGTACTTGATTTTATTATATGGAACCGCAACAACAATTGCTGCATTCTACCTTTTGGATGATCTTGTTGCCCTTGTTGCGATGATTGTCACATACCTCTCGACGCTGGGTTTGTATGCACTATTTGTCCTCTTCGGTGTTGGATTCAATGCAGTCGATACATCTCGGAACTTGCTTGATCGGATACGATAACACGGATATGAGCTTTTTTACTGTATTGACTACGCGTGGGATTGGTGAATCACGCATCCTTAGCGATGTTCCAGAAATAGTGGTGGCGGTCTTTCGGATATTAACGCATCTCGGAAGTCCCTACACACTGTTTGCTATGGTATCAGTATTATATCTCCTTGGTCGACGTGGGCTTCTGGTTCGACGACGAGCAGCATTCATGCTTGCAATCGGAGTCGCTGCAATCGGACTCACAATCGGGTTGAAGCATCTGTTTGCGTTACCTCGCCCACCAGCATCATTTCGTAGTGGGTTTGGGTTTCCAAGTGGACATGCAATCGGGATAACTGCATTTTGGGGTGCAGCAGCGCTATTGATTGAGCGTGGACAGTGGCGGCACCGAGCTGTCCTTGCTGGTAGTGTGATTACTCTCGTCGCTGCATCTCGAGTTATTATTGGCGTGCACTATCTTGTCGATGTTCTCGCCGGCATTGCGATTGGTATTGGTCTGTTAGTCACTCTCGTCACTATTGGACCGGGATTCGAGATGAGAGGACAGATGAGTGCGCTTGTCCGCCCAACACATACAGACGTCACAGCAACATTTGGAGTTGCCACCCTTTTGACGATTATCTCCATTGTGATTGCACCAGATGAGACGGGAACGCTGCTTGGAACTGGTATGGCAGCGGCAAGTACTGCTATTTGGCACAGATACGGACGAACGCTTGGTGCTATACAACTGCCAATCAAATTACGAACCCTTCTGGTCGGAGGAACGTCTCTCGTAATCGGATTTGGCGTGCTCATAACCGCTATGATAGTAAATGATACAACATACGTAGCTCAAATTGGAGCGATAGCTGGGTCAATCCTAATAATACCGTATGCTATCTCAACAGGCATCTTTGCTGCAGTAACAATCCTCACGACGCCATTTATCGCTAATCGGGCTGCAGATATCTGAACTTGAATGTATAAAAATCAAGATGAGCGCTTTGGAAATTAATCCTGAAATACTTCACACACAGATTGATGACCCGCCTCTTCCCGATTATCTGGACTAAATAGATTTTATTGTAGAACTGATTGGGTTGCTGCTCTCTCACTCAGAGAGTATTATTGTGTAATCCTGAGATTAACTGACTGATATCAGGAGTTCGTTATGTCAATCTAAATGTCAAAAGAATCCGCTTCGATCATAATCTAAGACACGTATCAGATAATCTGATTATGTCATTAGCGGATAAGTACTTTAGTACGTTTCGAGGTACCGATCAAGCTCCCAGTCGGAGACATCGACACGAAACTCGTCGTATTCCTGTGTTTTTGCTTCAACGAATTTATCATACACATGACCTCCGAGAGCACCCTCGATGACCTCATCGGACTCAAGTTCATCAATAGCCTCGCCAAGGTTGCCTGGGAGAGTGTTAATTCCGTACTCCATCCGAGTTTCTTCATCAAACTCATAGATATTCTCACGGATTGGATCCGGAGCTTCAAGTCCACTCTCAATACCGTTCAATCCAGCAGTGATGATCGCTGAAAGTGCAAGATACGGATTACATGATGGATCTGGTGAACGGAGCTCAATTCGTGAGGCTGCTGGAACTCGAGCGGCTGGTTTTCGGACTAAGGCTGAACGGTTGCGGTCAGACCACGCAACATACACTGGTGCCTCGTATCCAGGAACAAGCCGTTTGTAACTATTTACGGTTGGGTTTGCGATAGCTGTGATAGCCGGTGCGTGTTCAAGCACTCCAGCAAGGAATGAGTGAGCCGTTTCTGAGAGATTGAATTCATCGCTCTCATCGTGGAACGCATTATTTCCGTTTTCATCGAACAGCGAAATGTGCGTATGCATTCCTGAGCCGTTGATCCGTGAAATCGGCTTCGGCATGAATGTCGCATGCAGATCATGTTGTGCTGCGATAGCACGAACAACCGTTCGGAACGTCGCAATGTTGTCAGCGGTTGTGAGGGCATCTTCATACTCAAAGTTAATTTCGTACTGTCCCTCTGCAACCTCATGATGGCTCGCCTCAATGTTGAAGTCCATCTCTTCGAGCCCTTTGATAATATCTCGACGAATGTCTGATGCGAGGTCTTTCGGTGCAAGGTCAAAATAGCCACCTGCATCGTTCGTCTTTGTCGTTGCTCGTCCCTCTTCATCCTCTTCAAAGAGGAAGAACTCCGGTTCAGAAGACGTGTTGACCGTGAATCCCATCTCAGATGCACGTTCGAGTGTATCCTTCAATACCGCACGTGGGTCTCCTTCGAATGGCTCACCTGTTGATGTATTAATAACATCACAGATCATACGTGCCGACTGACCATTACGCCATGGGAGAGCAGCGAATGTTGATGGGTCTGGTTTCAACCGCATGTCGGATTCTTGAATCCGAACAAATCCTTCAATACTGGATCCATCAAAGTAGACACCATCTTTGAATGCCTTTTCTGCCCGTGAAGCCGGAATTGATACGTTCTTAACGGTACCGAGAATATCGGTGAATTGTAACTGAAGGAATTCAATATCTCCTTCTTCAATTTGATCGACGACACGCTGTGCTTCTGCTGAGAGACCACCGTCAGTGGCTGTCGAATCAGACTTATTTTCGTCCGTCATTTTGTATACAGTCAAAATCGAAGACGCCGAGTATAAAGACGTTATCGTTTGGTGCAAATGCCCCAAGTTGGGCTAGTAACTGGATATTCGTAAAATTCTAGTCCCCCCAAAGCGTCAGTAGTTGTAATGACGTACGAAAATCTCGACGCAAAACTAATTAATGCATTACTTGGGGATGGCCGTGCCAGTCTTCGAAGTCTTGCTGAGGAGCTTGATGTTTCTGTCACAACGGTCTCGAATCACCTCCGTGATCTTGAAAATGAAAGTGTTGTCGAGGGCTATAGTCCGCGTGTCAACTATGATGCAATCGGCTATGATGTAACAGCAATCATCCAATTGAAAGTTGAAGGAAGTGCACTTCCAAGTATCACGGATCGACTTGAGGAACAAAAACAGATGATAACTGTGTATGAGGTGACTGGTGATTACGATGTGATCGCTGTTGGAAAGTTCCGCGATACCGATGGGATGAACGAACAAATTAAAGAGCTACTTACAGATACTGATATCCGCGAATCAAACACCAGCGTGGTGCTTAATCCGGTTGCTGAAAATGAGCAGTTTAATTTAAAACTAACTCAGTAAAATATCACTGACGAAGTTCATATAGTAATCATCCGAAACTGTCTGAGAATATATAGTAATATCAGACATATAATAGACATATCATACGACTGAGTCATAAACTATCCCAGAGAAAGCAATATTACTTCCCTGTAAGATAGTTGATCTAGCTGAGTGTACCTATGATGAATCACCTCACACAGCTTTGTTTCTCAGTAGTGAATTTTCAAGCGTATCTTAGCTAAAAGTCGTCTTCAAAAACGAATGTCCCATTTCGCTGAATAGTCTCACCGTCAACTTCGATTGTTGAGTTCTCACTCATATCAACGATCATATCGACATGTTCCGCACTTTGATTTTGTTCATTATCTTCTCCGACTGTCTCTGCATACGCTGACCCGACAGCCATATGGACTGTATCGCCCATCTTCTCATCGAATAGCATATTATAGCTAAACTGGTCAATAGCGCGATTCATTCCAATGCCAAGTTCGCCAAGATATCGTGCTCCATCATCAGTCGCAAAGATTCCATCAAGAACAGCCTCATTCCGACCAGCGCTGTAAGACTCGACATAGCCCTCCTCAAACTGCACTCGGACATCTTCGATCTCTCGACCTTGTCGATACAGCGGCATATCGAAATGAACCTCACCCTCAACAGAGTGCTTGATTGGCGCCGTAAAGACCTCACCGCCTGGAAGATTCTTCTCGCCGTAATCATTGAGAGCGGTATTTCCAGCGATACGCATCGTTATATCCGTGTTTGATCCTGATTGGATCCGAACCTCATCAGCATCAGCAAGGATATCAACCAACTGTGATTGATGCTCACGCTGGGCATCCCAATCTAATCCAACTGCGTCCCAGACAAAGTTCTCATACGCCTCAGTGCTCATCCCAGCTAACTGTGCGTTACCTGTGGTCGGATACTGTGTTAGACACCATGTTTTTGATAGTCGTTCTTGAAGCACTGGCTGCATTGCTCGACGATATGCAGCATTCGTTTCAGGGTCAACATCAGCAGTCTCGGTTGCGTTTTCATCACCACGGACGGCAATGTATGCATCCATCTCCTGATATAAGGCCAGTAGATGTGACGGCGTTTCGAAGTCATCATCACTGTGATTCTGTAGGAATGCTCGTGTTGCCCGGGAGTCACTCTGTAATGAAACCGGATGTGCACCTCGGTTTGCACATTCCTCATACAGTGCAATCACGAGGTCTGAAGCTGCTGCAGGTGCGCCAATGACAACGCGGTCTCCGCTGTCGATATCCGTTGAATGATCAATTATCGTCTGTGCGTGATCCCGAATACGCGGGTCCATACAAATATATGTCGCGTCAATAACAAACTCCTTTCGACACCAATACTAGTGATACATTAATCACGTGTGTATTTTTGTCTATCCATGCTGATAATTATACATGGTACAAGCGCGAGGCGTGCAGCTTGACATCCTCCCACGCCTAAAGACGTGGGAATCCCACGATACCACACCGCTGGTTTGGGATATGAAGGTCTACGACACTAACCTTTCTTGAGGCTCGAACGAGCCAGTTCCTTTGTCAAACAGGTAGGTCGATGGCTGTGCCAACCAGCCGTTACTTCTATTCTCACGCTGAGGACTCGAAGTTACTTGTTTTCTAATGTTCTCAGCACCGTTCACGTCAGCATTCGCAACCAAATCACACTCGTCACACACGTACAATCCACGCTCAACTCGGTTTGTATCACTCTTACATCCACACGAGGAACACGACTTTGACGTATTCTTTTCAGACACGCGTTCAACATCACATCAATTCCAGCTTCTTCAGCTTTGTATTCAACCATGTCTGTGAAGCGGTCAAACGCCCACGAGTGCAAGTGCAAGTCCAAGTTCCCGTTCCCGTTCCCGTTCCCGTTCCCGTGTTTGCCCCAGCCCCAGTTCTTCGTCTCCCCATCTTCATCCTCACGGATGCCACTGAGGTCACCGATTGCAATCGCACCAACGTTCTCGTTAACACATTGTTGGATGATGTGTTTCGAGAGCGTGTGGAAATAGTGCGTCCGACGATTCGACTTCTTGACATTTAATCGAACTGTCTCTTGGGACGTGGAATCATCACAGCGAGCGATATGCTTGCTGAAATAGTAATTGTCCCGTTTGAGACAGTTCAACGGGTATAGTTCGGACTCTTTGTCTTCAAAGGCGAGGGCAGCGAAGTGACAGATTCCAAGGTCAATACCAAGGGTTTTCTCCGTGTTTCTCTGACACAGTAATTTCAATATTGCAGACGATGTGGAGTTCCCACTCATCTTGATCTCGTTGCTTGTTCCAGACAGCACGAATCTGTTCTGTTGGACGCTCTCAATCGCAGAAAGGTCAACATCAGACCGTGTTTGGATGTCGCAGAGAGCGAAGTCTGTCCAGTACTCTTTCAGGTTCTCACCTTTGGAGAGTCGAACTCGTCCGTTGTTCGTATCGAACTTGAAGCCAGCACCTTTGAAAGTAAGTGTTGAGCGTGGATGCTCGTCGTCGTGTTTGCGGTATGGTATGCTGGTGGATTCGCTTTCGTGTCCCCATTTTGGCGTTTCCCGTACCAGCTGTTGAACGCTTGAGAGCTCTTTGAGAACTCGCTGACTTGACTGCGAGTGTAGGTCATCATAGCGTTCGTGAGACTTGAGGTACGATTTCAGTTCGCTGTCTTCGGGGATGTGGCCTGTTTCGTTCCAGACTCGTCCGCTTGTCCAGCGGGCGACATTCCAGAGTTTACTGGCGGCGAATCCAAGCGAGTCAAGCTCATCCTGCACTTGCGAGTGGTTCTGGATGTAACCAGTAATAGTGCGTTTGACGACCTGTTTCGCCATAGACGACTTCTAATAGCGAGCAATGCTAAATGCATTGATTTCAGCTAGCGTGGAATATCCAGAAAGTTAGTAGACATTTATTGCGTCAGCGAGTGACGGCTCGTATCCACGCCGTGAACGATGTGACGTGGTATTGCGCCTGCTCCATGTATAAGATCTTGATTCAAAAATAACTCGAGTGTAGTGCTAAGATGTGTCAGAAATATAGTTTACAAAACTCTATACTCCTTTCACCAAACGGACTATTCTTGTGTGCATTTGAGTAACGTTCAGTATGCTCACAGTTATTTCTGATACGCATAGCACTGATGATCATCGGTTATCGGGGCGGACTCACGAGGCAGTCCGAGACGCAGACATAGTTGCACATGCAGGCGATTTCATGCGCGAGTCTGTGTTAGACGCATTCCAGCGCGAGGCGACTCAATTACTCGGCGTTGCTGGCAATAATGATGATGCTGGGATCTGTGATCGACTACCTACGACACGACAGTTTACCTTTGCAGGTGTGCAATTTGTTATGACACATACGAGACGCGGAGGGTCAACTGAACTGTCATTACTTGGTCGTGAGCGAGATGCCGACGTCGTGATCTTTGGTCACAGTCACCGCCCGACAGTTATCGCAACTGAAAAGTGTACACTCGTCAATCCTGGTAGTCATGCCCAACCACGTGGACACCGTGCAGCACACGCAGAGTTTGAGGTTCAATCAGAAAGAAAACTAGATGGTCGACTCATCACCGTCGACGGCGATGTGTTTGAGTCATTTACAATCACAAGCTGAACCTAACTCATAGCAGGACACTGATAACAGAAATCACGGACTGATATTTTACTCTACGTGAATTCAAAAGAATCCATTATATGAACAATTGAAGCTGTAACGATGCTCCTCCGCTATCGCACTCCGAACTTCATCTACTGGTGGCTGCGACAGTTTGGAAGTGTGTCTTCTCTCATTATCTGCTACTGGTGGCTGCGACGGGGACGGGAGTTTCACCGGGTCATGGCGGAGTGACAGTGACCGGCTCCCACAGACACATCGTGTGTTCGGGTGTGACTTCCAGCCAACTCCTCATGGAGGGGGGGGACGTCGGGAGGAATTAAATTCCCTTGCTGGGGCAGTGCAGCCTCGGAGTCGGGGCTCGTCCCCGAGGGACTTCACTATTCTTGCTCGACGCTTGACTCCTTGTGATATCTCTATCTAGTGAAACTCCAATTAATGGTAAATCCAGATGAATTTCATATATACCCGGTGGTTGAGACTGACCTTCTTGATGCATATGACCCTCGAACCGCTTCGTGGTCGATATGATTTCTCTTTTCTCGGGTTCAAAGCTTTCACTCCTAATGCTCTTTCCAGCGGATCACGTATCCAAAGTGAATAATGTTCATGGATTGAGATACCTTCGATAACACGAGCGAGGACGAGATCGAATATCTTTCTCCCCCAGACCAGGCCCTCGGGTTCCTCGCCGCCAACGAGGATCGGGCGTTCAAGCTTCGCGAAATCTCCTCATGGCTGAGGTCAATGAAGGGGCAAGTCAGCACCGCTCTCTCACGGCTAAATGACTGTAGTCTCGAACACAGGGCGACGTATCGGGCGGTGACTGACGACGCCCGGCGACTCGACGGATACAGCAGGTGAACAGGCAACGGCGCTGTTCAACGATCAACTGAGTACGGAGGACAGGGATTCTTGACGTGATCACACACACCACAGGAACCACACCCAAGATCGAGGACGAATAGTGATCGACGGAGAGAAACCAGTCTTTGAGCGTTGTGACGTCGTCCACGGTGATGATCCATTCAAATGCGAGGAAGACACTCAACCTGGCTTATTCTCTCGAATCATGAAGACTGTCCGTTTCACCACGATCAGTATATCATGCTGACGTTGACGTCGAAATCTTAGATGGACAGTCTGATCAACATCCCCGGGAAGAGTTGGCCTTATGATGGAACTCCTAGTGAGAGTCGGGTCGTCCCGTGGGGCGTCCACTTGATCACGAAGACATAGACATCGACTTCTGGCAGGGTCGTCTTGACAGCGACCTCACCGACGAGGCGGTCGCTGCTCTCGTCGAAGAACTGTGTTAGCAGCATACTCGGTATTTCACTTGGACAGAATTCTAGTGAAGAAGGAGATGGAAATCGGATAGTAACGGGATTCAACCCGTAGTACCGTGGTGTCCGAGTGGCTACGCTGCCGGAAGTTACCGACATTCGCGTGTATGCTTGGTGGTTCAACAAGATTGACTGTTTGAAGAGCAATCTGAATCAATTTCCGTTCATTGAATCGGTCGAAACAGCGCATCACAGCTCCACGATACCCTCTGTAGCCTCAACTCCCAGTATACCCATTTGATATAGCATCATACGGTTTATCAGAACAAAACTTCAGTAGTTGAGACTACTCTTCTCGATCCATACGCCACTCTGGCGCAGTTCATACATAGTATGAAAACGTAGACTCGGATAGACAAATGGCTCGAATCACTGGCTCCTATCCGGATGACCTCGATCTACTCATCGAGGGTGCTGTCGAGGCTGGCGTGTTCGGAGGCAAGAGCGATGCGTTGCGCGAGTTCGTCCGCGAATACTTCGAAGACCACGAGAATGAGCGCATTGCGGCTGCGGTTGCGCTCTACGAACGCGAACGAATCACACTCGGTGATGCTGCGCGGCTTGCCGATGTCGATCGCTGGACGATGCGTGATCTCCTCCGTGAGCACGGCGTCGAACCCCGCCTCGGACTCGTTGACGAAGACGACGCAGCCTACGAAGTAGAGGCAGCGAGCGGACTCGAATTTGAGGATGAGGACTCGGAGACTGAGGAATCGCCTGCGAAATGACAGGCGATGATATTCCGGCGAATCCGAGTGTCCTGAACACGACTGTCCTCTCGAATTTTGCGTACATCGACCAGTTGTGGGTGGTTGCAGGACTCTCTGGGATCTGTACGGTTCCGGTTGTTCGCGAGGAACTCGAACACGGCGTTGCTGATCATTCGTATCTCCAGACAGCACTCGATACACTCGACGACGGGATTCCAGTCGCGACCATTTCGGGCACAGTCGCAAACAGAGAGGCTGTTGTCAGTAATCATCTCGATCCGGGCCGGGTGAAGCACAGGCGTTCGCCCTCGCAGACGCACACGACGGCCGATTGCTGACCGACGATGGCGATGCCCGATCATTTGCGAAAGAACAGGGCGTGACCGTTGTCGGGTCGGTCGGCGTGCTCCTCGCCGCGATCAATGCTGGGAAGATTACTGAGCAGACCGCTGACGGATGGCTCTCGACGTGGATCGATGAGATTGGCTACTACGTGCCCTATCGAGATATCGCAGCGTATCGATGATTGATCCACTGTGTGGACCCATCCATCACAGGTATTGAGAATCGATGATTTCAGGCTTTTTCGCACGGGAATGGAGAGGCAAGGATGACCGCGTATCGCTTCCGGGTCAAATTCGCTCCCGATCCGACATCGCTGTGGCGGGACATCGTCGTCGGTGCTGACAGAACGATTGCTGAATTCCAGTCAGCGATCAATCCTGCAGTCGGTCTCGACCAGACCCATCTCTGGTTCATGGGGACCGACGAGGAGTACTGGGATAGTGAAGTCAAGTATCAGTGCCCACAGGAATACGAGCAATCGAGTGGCGGTGATCCGGTTTTTCGCACCGAACGTCTTGAGAATGCGGGTGAGGTGACGATTGGTGAGATGGCGAGACAGTTGGACCTCGAACAGTACGACCGCATCTGTTACCTCTACGACTACGGTGACGAGTGGCGCTTCTACGCTATCCTGAAGGAAGTCCTCGCCGACGAACCAAGCGATACGGAACCAGCAGTTGTGAATACCGAGGGAGAATCGATCGATCAGTATGGCTCATCAAGAGAGCGGCGTTTTTGAGCGAGTCGTGTTCAGCGTCTCGTAGTGGCACCAACTCGTGAGTCTCGCCGGAGTGTCTTTCGACGGATTGCCCACCGACCACACGCTGATTGGCCAGTGTACGATTCGACGCCGCTGTACGGGCAAAGCTCGCTCGACGGGCTGGAGTCAGATGTTCGGATCGTCTCGCAGACTTGGTTCAGGCACGACCGCCACGAGTCGGTCGAAAAGTTCGTCCACTCACTCCCGTTGACGTATTTCGACTTCGACGCGCACGACCGCTACGCGGGCCCAACTCGATACGGGATGGAAATCCTCTTTCGCGTGTTCTTCCTGAAAGAGTGCCACGGCTGGGCCCATGAGACAGCACTCGTCGAGTATCTCGATCGGCGTCCAGAACTCTGCGAGCAATTGGGTCTGGAGACAGTGCCGAATCAATCGACGCTGTGGCGCAGTTGCCACAAGCGGTTCACTGCCGAGTTTCGCAGTACAATCGAGACAGCTGCGCGAACCATCCTCATCAAAGCCCAGAGTGCGGGTGTCAATGTTCCGCGCAAACCAAAGCGACACCGTCCGTCTCACGGTGACGAAGAGTTCGAATCGGACCCAGACGATCAAGCTGTCCTCGACGAAGCAGCACCGATTACGGAGCATGTCAGCCGCGTTGTCTTCCCGGCATTCTCGCTGGACCGAGGGAAGGGCTGTGAGATCCACGAGAACGCCTACTGGGACTTACAGACGTATCTCGGACTTCGCGAAAATCTGGCTGCCAACGAAGGCGCTCGCAGCTTTACCTACGAGTCAACTCGAGAGCGGACACCTTTGGGCCACGCTCACCGCGAGCATATTCGTGATCTCTCGGTATTAGAGATTCGTGAGATGTACCGGCAGGCCGTTAATAGGCTTCTGAACCAGGTCGCGGAGACGGAGCAGTTCTTTCGGGCTGGGATTGTTGCAATCGACATCACTGAAGCCGATCCTTTCACCGGCGACAGGACCGGCCACGAGAACGAGATCATCGGGACGAAGGAGAAGACCGACGAGTACGCCTATCAGTGGGCCACCGTCCAATTAGTAGGGAATGCCGTCCCAATCGTGCTGGACGCGAGACCAGTTCAGAAGGGTGAGTCCCGCTTAGAAATCGTTGAGGACCTCCTGGAGTCGGCTGAGGAGATGGTTCACGTCGATAACGTGCTGATGGATCGAGAGTTCGACAGTCAGCACGTCCTCGAGATGCTCAGCCAGCGCGGCCTTTCCTACGTCGTGCCCAAGCGGATGCAGACCAGCGAGAAAGCTCAGGCAAAGCGGTTGCTCCGACGAGATCAGGACCGGTATGAAACCGACAGGAAGCTCCATCTCGGCAAGAACAAGTGGCACGAGACGACGCTGATCTATCGACGGAAAGAGAATTCAGAGCATAACGATCATCGGCAATACTCAGTGTTCATGTCGAATCGGGGGAGCGGATTTCTCACTGAGTACGGGTACCGGTGGGAGATCGAGAGTGGCTATCGGTCGATCAAGCGGTTCATGGCTGCGACGACCTCGAAGAATTTCGGACTGCGGTTCTTTTACTTCGCGTTCGCGTGTCTGCTGTACTCGATTTGGCGAGCGGTGGACCTGCTTGTGCAGGTCAAGTTGACTGGTGAGTACGAGCATTCGCCGATTGTGACGGCCGATAATACGCTGACGCTGCTGAAGAAGGAGACAGGAGTCGGATAGTAACGGGACTCACCCCGTGGTAGTGCGGTGTATGAGTGGCTACGCTGTCGGAAGTCACCGAAATTCGCGTGGGTGGTTGGAATCTCAGCAAGATTGACCGTGTGGAGGGCACTCTGGGTCAGTTTCCGCCCACTGAATCGGCCAAAACCACGCTTCACAGCCCCGCTAAACCCGGTGTAGCCTCAACTTCCAAGATGTGAGGAAAATAAACCATATATCGCTATACGAAATGCCAACCATGAGAATACACATTCCGATGTGGTGATAGCTGCTCTCACCAACACGAATCGCTTCGAACCGCAACGAACGGTCTTGAGATGCGCGGTATCGACTATCTTTGGATTGGGACGGCAACCGACTGGTTCCTCATGATCTCAAACCAACAGGGCGACGCTTGAGACGACCGACTTTTGCGGGGTAGGTGAGGCACAATTCGTATGACCGACTCGACTGAGATATCCACTCGATTCACTGATACTGTGGTGATTATATGTGAAGTATTAGCACACAAATTCAATGCAATCACATATCGGAAGCCAAACCTCCCGAGAAAACAACAATCAATATCTGGATGGTGGAGACTTCTCTTGACGATGCCGACGAAGTCCGGAGAAAAGAGGGACACAAAGTCGTTGCGATTCCATCCGTGACATACTTAAACATATGATTAGGATCCTGATTTCAACTGAGCGGAGCTAAAGACGATGCTTGCGAATAAAGTCAATATTCGACAGGGGAACACGCAAACGATGAGGTGAGAGCGGATCATGGGCTGGTCACAAATAGCGACGATGAGTGAAGAGTGGCAGTGAGGTTTACCGATATGGTCAATCAGCATTTGATAATCTCGACCAAACCTCATAGAAGCTCTTCAATAGTATCACCAGTTCGACGAGCGAGAATATACCGTAGTCGGTTGTGGCTAATAGAGAAAAATCCGATTATCGACATGACACTAATATCTGATGGATACATACTGGCACTAATCAACTGGGCATCGATCAATTCCAAGCACACGATATAGCAGACACCGTCGTGTTGCACCTTCAATAAATAACACCACCCCAGCAACACCTAATCCGACTGCAGAAAACACTGGAACACTTATACTACCAATCGCGACAAGAATTGCAAGTACTGCAATCATAGTTCCACCTGCAATTCGGATGAGTGCATCAACTCGACCAACGTTTCGTTTCATATCACCTATGAGTACTCGCTAGTGTAAAGTGTTGAGTCGATTGACACTGACGTTAGCTACGATTCATAATAGTATATTCAACGTGAACTCCAATGCGTACAAGAGTTCCTCTGTCGTGGCAAACTGAGAGTGTAACTGTATTATTGAGGGTTGTGACGATCTATTCGATGGTCAGCCCAGGTTTATTCTAAGCTTGTCTCTGCTGTCAGGGAGTTTTATACTTGCCACTGATCAGCAGCATGACTCGAAGCTGATCTAAATCCTGTATTTGGAATATCAGTCTACGTGTCTACTATTAGTAACACAAAATCAATATGAGTGATTGCCGACTTTCTCATCATCCATATCGAACTTAGTTTGACGGAACAACAACTGAGAGTAATTATAATGACGAACTGTCTTCAGAAACCTCTTATTTATATTGTTACGTCACAAGAATGCGAGCATAGGTTCAAACTCGCGAGATCATTCAAATCAAATAGCATAAATAATATACAAATGTCTCAAATCAAAAATAACTCCAGATTCAAAAACTCACAGACCACCCACTTCGTGTTAGGAGGGAACCGAACTGGGATAGCAATAGCCGAGCGGCTGCAGATGGACGGACACAGCGTTACAATAGTCAATGAGACGCATAATTCCGATACAGTCCCTGGGATCAAAGGTAAGCCGACAGATATTGAATTGCTCACAGAATCGGGATTGGAAACAGCAGAATCAGTGGTCGTTGGGACTCAGTCAGACGCGCGGAACCTCCTTGTTGCCCAACTGATTCGAGTCCACTTTGATATCCAACAGATTACCGTGCTTGTGTATGATCCCGAGCGTATTTCTGCAGTAGCCGAAGCTGGTCATGAACCACTCTGTGTGACAACGATACTATCTGAGACGGTCGCAAAAAGTATATGAAGGAACTTGAACGCGATCTCGGGCTTTCATCGGTACTCGCAATAAGCGTTGGTGCGATGATTGGCAGTGGAGTCTTCATTTTGCCTGCACTCGCTGTTGGAATCGCTGGACCAGCGGTAATCTTCGCATACGCACTTGCAGGAGTACTTGTTGTACCGGCAGCCCTCTCGAAATCCGAGATGGCGACTGCGATGCCCGAAGCTGGGGGGACATACATTTATATTGAGCGAGGCATGGGGCCACTGCTTGGCACTATTGCTGGTGTCGGTACATGGTTTTCATTATCTTTCAAGGGGGCACTCGCGCTCGTGGGTGGTGTTCCATATCTACTGTTATTATTCGACCTCCCACTAAAACCAGTCGCGCTGGGTCTTGCTTTGGTGTTAATATTAATAAACATCGTCGGCGCGAAACAAACAGGGCGTCTACAGGTAGGGATTGTTGTTGTGATGCTTGCTGCTCTCGGTTGGTTTGCAGCTGGAAGTGCTCCCAGCGTTGAATCGGCTAACTATGCGAATTTCTTTGTAGATGGAATTGGTGGGCTCCTGGCTGCGACTGGATTAGTATTCGTCTCATATGCGGGTGTGACAAAAGTTGCCAGCGTCGCCGAAGAAATTGAAAGTCCGGCTCGAAATATTCCACTCGGTATTCTCGGGTCACTCGCATTTACGACCATTCTCTATGTGGCAATCGTGGCAGTGTTAGTCGGCGTCACGGATCTAAGAGGTATCGCTGGGTCGCTGACGCCAGTAGCAGTAGCTGCGGAGTCGACGCTCGGTCAACTCGGTGTTATCATTGTCATTCTTGCAGCTATTCTTGCTTTAGTATCAACGGCTAATGCAGGAATCCTCTCTTCATCGCGGTATCCATTCGCAATGAGTCGCGATAAACTCGCTCCGCCGTCGTTTTCAACGGTAAGTGAGCGGTTTGGAACGCCCGTGGCTTCGATTACACTCACTGGAGCGGTATTGTTGATGTTGATTGCCTTCGTTCCGATTCTTGATATTGCCAAACTTGCTAGCGCATTCCAAATTCTGGTGTTCGGGCTGATCAATGTGACCGTCGTTGCATTCCGCGAGGGTAATATCGCGTACGAACCCGAGTTTACTGCACCACTGTATCCATGGATGCAGATATTCGGTGCCATCACCGGTTTGCTCTTGTTGACACAAATGGGAACAATCGCTCTTACCGGAGCTGTCGTAATCATTGTCGGGAGCATTGGCTGGTACCTATTTTATGTTCGGTCGCGAGTGAGTCGAGAGGGAGCAGCAACAGATGCGGTCCGTCGACATGTCGGTAAAGAGATACTCGCAGAAACCGAATCCGCGATAGACGATACCCCACGCGAGGTGCTTGTTGCGCTCACAAAGAATCTCGATGAGAGTCGAGAAGAAGCATTAATCACCATCGCTGCCGATCTCGTTCGTCCCGACGATGGTCGTGTAGTCGTTGTTCAATTCGAGGAGGTACCCGATCAGACACCTCTTACAGAGAATATGACAACACAGTCGTCATCCGATCTCTCATATGAATCTCAGATTGGCTCGCTCTCGGCGAAATTAGGTGTCGACATCGAAGCCGACGAGATTGTGAGTCACGACACGAAACATGCAGTCGTCAATTTTGCAGATGATCGAGGGGTAGATTCGATACTGACCGAACATGAGCCACTACGGCTTCGATCTCGATTATTCGGTGACCCGATTGACTGGGTAGTCCGTCATGCACCGTGTGATGTTCTTCTCGTGGACAATCTTGGCTATGACTGCCCGAGACAGGTTGTACTCTCAGGAGATGCTGGACCATACTCCCCGCTAGCGGTGAACGTCGCCGGGGCTATCGCCACTGCGAATGACAGCGATATCTCACTTTGGCAACCCACTGATCAGACCGAGACTGAGACCGAGACTGATGAGTACACACAGACACTCAATGATTATCGGACCGAACTTTCGGAGATGCTTTCCATCTCAGTTCAGGTAGAGGAAATTCGAGCTGACGGAGGACGACCATCAATTCCCGATGTGGTTGTACGACGCGGCACTGTTGGAAGACTTCGAGGCGTACTATCTGATGATAGTCCGATGTTTCCAAGACCAGGATGTACAATCATAACTACTTATGTACACAAATCCCGTCGGTCAGGATCTGTTCGTTGTCTACTTCAGCATCTTACATTCTAGTTTATACGTCTTGACAGGGACATCAAACGTATTATTTTGATGATAACACGGTCGGTATGATCTGCATGACATACGCGTTGATACTTACAAATTCAAAATAAAGAGTTAGATATGCTGAAATTTTATTCATTTGTGAATATAGGCGGAGACACAATTTAAAAATACAAAAGTTATATACGTTATCTTATAGAATCAGGAACCATATGACAACGAAGAATCCATCCGTCTCCCGCCGCGGAGGAAAGGGGTCAAAAATTGAGCGGATAGCTGGTGAATATGATCTCCAGGGGTTGGGTGATGAATTAGTCTCTCGATGGCTTGGAGAAGGTGAATATGAACGCGAGAGTCTTCGAGACTTGGCTGATCGAGTAAACAACCGCCTTATCCACGCTGCCGTTGATGATTCAATTACACTACTTGATGGGGAAGCTGAGAATATTTGTCGACTTCTTATTGATGATAACGTTACCGCGGGGATGCGAACAGAGGCTCGACAAAGTCTCAAGAACAAAGGGATTGATATCGATAATCTTGAGTCAAATTTGGTATCGTATCAATCAGTATATAATTATCTTAAACGTGATAGAAATGTCTCTCGGAAGTCTCAGGAAACGACTCACACTTCAGAGGCAGCTCTTGAACCAATCCAAAAGCTTGCCAATCGCCTCCGAGCCATTGTGGCGAACAATATTGATCAGTGGATTCGAAAGGATGTCGTTACCCATGGATCATATACTGTAGATGTTGCTGTGCGGGTCACGTGTCAACACTGTGGTGAACGCTGGTCGCCAGCAGCGTTCCTTGACGACAACGGATGTCAATGCACTCATAATACTGAATATTCAAACACATAACAACTTAGATTACATTTATACGAATTTATTTTTGAACAGTGACTACTATCAGTTATCTATATATTTTAACTTTTTAGCTGAATTAAATTACTATCATTTAATTAGACCGCGCCAACGTGACACCCATACTCGTGTCACAATAGATCTGAGTGTGAGCGAAATATGAAATTCAATAATACAATGTTAATACGAAAACATCCGATTGAGGTATAAATCAATTTGTCGATGAGTAAATTTTGAGAGAAATAGCCACCGTAAGATTACCCACTGATAATGATCGTTCATTCGTTCAGTTCAGATTTAATTGAATTGACTCTGGAGTGTATGAGCAGTGATTAAAAGCCGGAGCTTAGAGCATGTCAATATTCTAATAGCGGATATCCTACCGTGATCATATTTGATTGTTTAAGCTCACATCTAGCGGACTTTAGGTATCATTCTGTTGTTTTATCTCGTTTAATATGTATCTAGACTTATGAAAATCTGACTGTGTCGACCAGGTGAGAATGCCTTCTATGACCTCAGATCGATCAATGTCTGATTCATGACATTCTGCAACAAGCAGATCAATCTCAAGCAGCATCTCTTGGCTTAGACAAAGCTCAACTTTTTGACTATCGCGATCAGACATGACAAATACTATTCACGGTCACACGATAATTTTTATCTACTAATTTGAGTGACATAGCACTAGATTCGTGGCTATTAGCCTACAATAATACACTATGATATAAATGTTTTTTATTATGCAATATAAGTCAATATACTTTCGCAAAAAAGATACATAGTGCAAAATTATATAAACAGAATATGATGTGTATTTTATATTACTTCCTAACAACAATTTCACTGTCAAAACAGAATAATTAGAACGCTGTTATCAACTACACTGATACCCAAAATAAATATATAATTTATAACATTACTATAGCATCTCTAGAGAAGTACTCGTTGTCTTCGAGTGTTATCCTATGTCTTGACATATATTTGAAACAATAATAAATACAGCTGATTCATCGAATTTGATCAGAAGATGACGTATCAGAGACGATCAAAATTATTCTATCAATTATTACGCATACCGCGTGTCTAATAGTGTATAATATGATAATCGCTAAGCAAATGATACGCAATTATTATTCTGTGGATTCAGCATAAAGTATAAATAAGCAGTGTATTTAACAGATATTTAGCTAATAGCACATATTAGATTACGTATACAAGATGAGTACCAATGATACCCTGTGATATCTCCAGCCGCAGGCAGGGTTGAGGTCTGATACTGCACTGGAATGCCCTCGATTATTGGATCACTGAGGGTTACGATTGCATGACAGCATTTCCTCTCTCATCGTGTCACGAGAGGAATTCTTTCCCCCTTTCAATTTTTCATATTATTACTTGCTCAATATAGCTCCGTTGCCTCGCCGTATTGTAATTATAGTTGCTTTTGATACTCGTATTTATCCCATCGTTGCTGGTTATCACCAGATGCAATTATTTCTGCTGTGTCCGAAAAATTTGTAATTAGATATCTACCAGTAGTACGATTATGGCTTACAGACGTCATGAGATATATATCTTCGTTGAATGTCACCTGGCGACCGTTGATTATCTGACCGAGTGGTTGGACAAAAATATCCAAATACGGATAGATTAGCTACTGAAAAGCCGTCGGTCAGCTCGTTCATGATTCATGCCCATCACATCGACCATCGGTGCAAATGAATACATCGCACGAAGGTCATCATCATGATATTCTGTGCAGATATTCTCGATAACCGGGAATAGATTCGAGAGTTGTGCCTGAATTGCTGTGTGCCCAAAGCGACCAAGTCGCTGGGCCGCCCCAAGCAGTCCAGTAACTGAGCTGTATGCACTCACTAGTGCTGTCTCACGGCATCCGAGACCAGATGCTTGACATACGACGCCAAGAGCAACTGGAAGATGTCCTGCAGTCTGACCTTCCTCATAAGCGATTGTGTAATCACTCACCGATCCACCCGTCTCAGTATCTGTGTTCGTGTCGGCTAGTAGATCACTATCGATGTCATCGAGTAACTCCAACAACTTCCCACCGGCTTTTGTTGAACTGTTACGGAACTCCGCCGGCAGTGTCGCCGCTCCAAGCCGTTCATCAGCGGCTATGATAGCATCAAGATCACCACTCATCGCTGATCGATAGGCATGACCGAGTGCAACGATCTCTGCCGGACCGATTACCCCGTGAAGATATCCCTCAATAAGATTTCCGAGCTCCTCAGGCGTATCAATGCTACCCTCATTGAGATACTGTTCGATCCCATAAGAGGCGGTGTATGTGCCAACCGGTAACATCGAGTCCGAAAGTCGCATTGCTGTGAGCAATGCGTTCATTTCAGTCATTGTGTATCCTCATCGAGTGAATCAGTTGATACCAACTCTGAATTGGATTCATCGTCGCACACATCGGCATCGGGACACGTCTGGTCGTGATCAGTCTCATTGCTGTTATAACTGATTTGGTTACGACTATCATGGTTATGATCGTGGTCATAATCATGACTGTGGTCGTGTTGATGAACGTGAGCACTCTCATCGTGGTCTTGATCTGATTGCCCGTGCGTATCACTAGTATTGTGTGTGTTCGTGGCTATGCTCGTTTTATCGGTATTATTGAGGAACTGTTCGGCATCGACAGTCTCATAATATGTTGTTGCCCCAGCCGGAATATACGGTCTCAACACTTCTTCAATAATTGCGCGATCAGCCTCAACTGGAATGTAGATCGTCTCATCGTCGACAGCGATATCCCAGTGTTGATTCCCGATTCGATGTCCAAGATCAATAGCCGTTGATACTGCTAGTTGTGGCGTTGAAAAGTCAATAACAAACGCTTCCCGAGCCTCGAAAGCGACGATAACAGCACGATCGGTATTACGTATCAGTACATCGCCAGCAGTGAGTTCTGGCTGATCGACAAGAACACCAAGATCGGTTCCCGCGTCTGTCGTCACACGAATTCGTGAGCGTTTACGTTCAGTATCATCAAGAACCACCGTTTCTAATGTATCAGCTTCTTTATGATCGGCGATGGCACTGGCAAGAGCGGGGTCAGAATTGATATTCCCGACAATACCGTCAACTCGCTTCATCGACGGTCTCCAAATGGCGCGCCAACATCAAGCAACTCTTGTCGAGTTTCATTCCATGCAGCCTCGATTGCGGTCGTTACATCTGCACTCCGATCACCAAGCACACGAACGGTGACACCAGCCTCATTCCGAAGGGGCGAAACACCAGCAGCGACTTCATGATCGGTTAGCCGTCCGTGAATCATCTCCGTAATTGTCGCCGTGTCAGCACTCGGTGCAAAGACGTACAGGGTACCAATAACAGTATACTCACCAATAGTTGCCAAATCACGAGGGTCGCGTTGATCCGGTCGGAGATTGACAGCGTCAGCACACATAAGATTCTCCTCAACCCTTGCATTGACTCGACTCTGATAATGGTCAAAACTGAATGGCTCATGTGCGGACAGTCCATCAGGAACAAACACGTCCCCAACAATCACCGTTGCATCTGAAGCCATCTCAACAGTCGTTGTCTGCAGACACCGAGCATCCTCGTTCAGAATCGTTGGCTTTGGGAGATATTCGAGATACGCCCCTGATTCAGCGATCAACGTTGCCTCAAGATGTGCATAACTAGCTTTCATTGTCTGCACTTTTGAGGCACTTTGATCTGTTATGTGAGCATGTGCATCTGGGCGTGCTGTGACAGTGAGACTGTGCCGGTCGCCCTGGGTGATTGCACCAGTTGGATCCTGCAAGCAGATTGTAATCAGTTCATCGACTGGGTCACTGTCAAGTGTTCCTGAAAGGTGATATGGCACCCGTGTGAAATCTGATAACAGTCGAGTTGGGTTATCTCCTTCACGACCGACAACCAGGTCGGCAATTCCGTGTTTCCCGTGACTGAACGCAGGCGATTGTTGCAGTTGTTGTGTGTCGTACTCTTGGAACGCCGGCGGGATTGGGTGCGTACGGTTGCTATCAGTATCGATGTCAGTGTCAGTGTCAGTGCCAGTGCTCACGCGAATAGGACGCTCCGTTCGACAGAATTGATTATTTTGTTAATCCCTTCTCCAGCTTTACAATTAGTGAATGCTGTGGGGTCATCACCACGAACCTCCGTTGCATCCTTTCGAAGCACCTCAAGATCAACATCGACATGTGGTGCAAGATCCGTTTTATTGATTACCAATAGGTCAGCTTGCGTAATCCCAGGTCCACGTTTCCGTGGGATATCATCACCCTCAGCGACTGAGATGACAAACATGAAATAATCCGCAAGCTCGGGATTGAATGTTGCTGCAAGGTTGTCGCCACCAGATTCGATAAGGACGACATCCAACTCAGGGTGATTCTCACTGAATTCATCGATCTTATCGAGATTCATTGATGGATCCTCACGTATTCCAGTGTGTGGACATGCCCCGGTTTCGACACCGGCAATGAGGTCTTTCTCAATCCGACCGGCAAATGACGATTGCAGTCGTTGTGCATCCTCTTGAGTCATAATATCATTTGCAATAACACCCACATTATAGCCGGCATCATCTAATCGTGGAACAAGTTCCTGTACAAGTGCCGTCTTTCCTGACCCGACAGGACCACCAAGCCCGACTTTTGCAACATCTCGATATCCCATTATTCCACTTGTTCCCGTGTATCGCCACGAATTGGGTCGTGCACTGTAACGAGTTTTGTGCCGTCTGCGAATGTCGGTTCGACCTGTACCATATCAATCATTTCTGGGACGCCTTCCATGACATCTTCACGAGTCAACAGACTCGTTGCCTCCTGACGAATCTCAGCAACATCCATTCCGTCACGAGCGCGTTCACAAACCCAATTAGAGATATACGCGATTGTCTCTGGATGATTTAGTTTCACGCCTCGTTCTTTGCGTTGTTTGGCGAGCTCTGCAGCCATGAAAATCTTCAGTCGTTCGTTATCTTTCGGTGAAAGTTTCATAATGTATACCGTTTTGCAAGTGGGAGCTCCTCAGCCGGCTCACAGGTGACGTGTTCACCGTCAACCTCGACCTCAAACGTCTGTGGGTCGATATCGATATCCTCTGGTGCGTAGTCATTATGTCGCATATCTTCTTTACCAACATCACGAGTTCCCTCAACAGGGCGTACGCGCGATTCAAGACCAAGTTGATCGCCGATATCATTTTCATACGCTGCTCCACTGACAAATGTTGTACTTATTGCATGCTTTGCCTTACCGACTGCACCCATACGAGACCGCTGCATCACCGGCTCACACGTCATTAATGAGCCATTTGCTTCGCCCATCTCACTATGCACTGGGAAACCGCCTTTGATCACGTATTTGGGTTTGATACCGTAGAACTCTGGCTCCCAGAGCACGATATCTGCCATCTTCCCCGGCTCTAGTGAGCCAACATAATCGTCGATGCCGGCGACCTTTGCGGGGTTGATTGTGTATTTTGCAACGTATCGCTTAATACGAGCGTTATCTGCGTCTGTTCCCACGTCGCTCGGGAGCGGTCCACGTTGGGACTTCATTTTATGTGCTGTTTGCCATGTCCGTGTGATTACTTCACCCATCCGCCCCATTGCCTGTGAGTCGGATGTCATCATGCTGATTGCGCCCATGTCGTGAAGTACATCTTCCGCGGCAATAGTCTCAGAACGGATGCGGGACTCGGCAAATGCAACATCTTCTGGCACGTCTGGATTAAGATGATGACAGACCATCACCATATCAAGATGCTCATCAAATGTATTGACTGTATAGGGCATCGACGGATTCGTCGATGACGGGAGCATGTGATCATAGCCAATGAGTTCGAGTACATCCGGTGCATGACCACCACCGGCTCCCTCAATATGGAAGGTATGGATCGTTCGACCGTCGATTGCGTCGAAGGTGTCTTCGAGGAAGCCTGATTCATTGAGCGTATCGGTGTGAATACACACTTGCACGTCTTCCTCATCAGCAACGGTAAGAGCAGTATCGACGACGTCAGGCGTTGACCCCCAATCTTCGTGTAATTTCAACCCACATGCACCAGCCTCAATCTGTTCGACGATTGGGTCAGGACCACTTGAATTACCCTTTGCGTAGAACCCAACGTTTACTGGATATTCCTCGGCAGCCTGAAGGAATCGCTTGATATTCTCCGGTCCGGTCGTACAGGTGGTTGCACCTCCACCGTAGCCACCACCGAACATCGTCGTCACACCACTAGCCAGTGCATGTTCGAACAGCTCCTTACTGTTGAAATGAATATGAATATCAAGTGCTCCTGGTGTTGCAATCAGCCCATCCGCCGGTGCGGTGTCTGTGCTTGGTCCAATAACGAGTTCATCATCGACCCCGTCCATCGTGTCAGGGTTCCCAGCCTTGCCAACACCGGCGATCTTGCCGTCACGGACGCCGATATCGCCTTTCTGGACTCCCAAAATAGGGTCAATAATAACGGCATTGCTGAAGACCCAATCGAGCGCGCCTTCCGCTTGAGTCGTCCCTGACTGCATTCCCATGCCGTCTCGCATCGTCTTCCCACCACCGAAAACTGCCTCATCACCGTATGTGCTGTGATCCCTTTCGATCTTAGCGAGCAGATTGGTGTCACCAAGTCGTAATCGATCACCCTCAGTGGCACCGAATAGGTCAGTATAGGCTTCTCGAGAGAGTTTTCGACTCACCGTTCAGCCTCCATGTATTCTGCCTTTCTTGCCCGCTCGAATGCTCGCTCGCGTACCTCGTCATTATCGAGTTTTCCGTTGACCAACCCGCCCATCCCTTTGACAATCCGGTCACCGCCAATCGCGACAAGATCAACATCTTTCTCACAGCCAGGTTCAAATCGAATTGCAGTTCCTGCTGGGATATCGAGTCGCATTCCGTATGCTTTCTTTCGATCGAATGAAAGTGCTGGATTTGTCTCGAAGAAATGAAAATGCGAACCAACCTGAGATGGTCGATCACCGGTGTTTTCAACGGTAACCGATGCTGTCTCACGGTCAACATTAATCTCGACTGGTTCGTCAGCCGGAATCAGTTCTCCAGGCGTAATATCACTCATGACGCCAGTCCCTTCGGTTAATCCAATCTCTACGTGTCGATGAATGAACTATCATAACAAAATGAAATTCGGACAAGGATGATAAAAATATTTCTCTTAGAAGCACGCTGATGTAATAAGGAAACATCGAATAAATTGAAAGGTTAAAATAATCAATCGTATGATTATCAGCCTCATTATAGATAATCAATAGAAATCTTTGAATTATATCGACAACATGAACCCTAAACTCTCTCCGACATCGATGATTAATAGCTAATAAAACAATGTCGGCTAAAATTCTTGACTTGCGAGGAGTTTGCGGGCTGCCTCAGCGGTTAGTGGAATATCGGCGGTTGGCAACACTCCTTCAAATATTTGTACCGTCTGTGGTGGTCGGAGCCCATGATTTGACAGTAACGCACGATCTGTCAGCACCTCACGAACGGACCCCTTAGCAGCGATTGACCCATCTTGACTCATGAGAATCACTCGATTGGCAATCGCCGGAACTAGATCAAGCGATGGTGTAAAGACCAGCATCGCACCGGTATGATTGCTGAGAAGACTCCGAACTCGTTTGCGATACGTGGCATCGACTGCGCCAAAGGGCTCATCTAACAGAAGCACATCCGGCTTAAACGCAAATACACTGGCAATCGCAGCTCGTTGTTTCTCACCACCTGAAAGACGAAACGGTGGTCGATCAAGTAACTCATCCAGTCCGAGTGTATCTGCAAGCGACTTGATACGGCGCTCTGTGGTCGCCCGGTCATGACCCAACTGTGCTGGACCGTATTCGATATCTTCCCGAACGGTCGTATTGAAGAGATAATCATCGGGATTCTGTAGTAACACTCCAAGTTGTTCTCGAACTGCCTCGGCATCGGTTGTTGTTTCAAAGAATTCGATTGATCCAGCAGTTGGCTCAACAAGCCCACCAAGAACGAGTTGCAGCGTGGTTTTTCCTGACCCATTCGCTCCGATGACTGCGACCCGCTCCTTTTGTTCAATCGTTATCTCAATACTCTTGATTGCGGTCGTCCCATCAGGATATTCATGTCGTACTCCAGAGGCGTCGATCACAGACTCCATCGAATCACTCCTGAAATCATAATCGTAACGGCTGAAACAGTGAGCAGTGCGTAATCGTATCTATCAATCTGTTGTAATCGACCATACGGTGATGGAGCGCGTGCACCACCGCGAGCTCGCATTCCCCGACCAACTCGTTCACCTCTATTCAGTGTTCGTAATAGAAAACTACCAGCCATACGGCTCGCATCTTGCCATGCACCGCGGAGTCGGGTGCGACCGGTTGTCCGGCTGTTTCGTGCGAGAACCAACCGCTGTAACTCATCAAAAAATAAGAATAAATATCGGTATGTGATGGCGATGACCCATACAAGTGCAACTGGGATATGTAGTGAGCGCATTGCTGCGATTACTTCCGAAAACGGTGTTGTGAGTACAATTAGCGATAGAAGTCCGACACCGACGCCAACACGAAGGGTGAACAAAATAACGTACTCGACGCCAGCTACAGTAACGGTCATCCCGGCAAACGACACAAGCGTATCTCCAGGCATAATAACCGCTTGTGGGAGAACGATCAATGCTGATACGAGTGGTACGACTGCTGATCGTTTAGCTAACTGTCTTACTGGAACTGCTGATGTGCGAGCTAGTATGACCGTCAACAGACCGAAACAAACTGTCACTGATATTCGTCGGGAAAGCATGACCGCCAGTGCAAATCCCGCAACGGCGATCAGCGTCACCCGCGGGTCACGTCGTTGAAGAAAGCCATCATTTTCGGCAATCTGCTCGGCAGTGAATACAGCCCGGAGTGCACCTGTAATGGACTCGACAGACTGAGCAACAATACCGGTCACTGCTCAAGAAGCCGACCAGCGCCGAGAGCAACGATCAGTGTCAACGCTGTTCCGACTCCAGCCGAGATGAGTGTCCCAAGCGGAGTTGAAACCCCTGGAACGGTATAATCGGGGAGTATACCAGAATTAAGACTCACACTCGCATCAGTGGCACCTGTCGTTTCTGCGGCGTTGTTGAGTGGCTCGGCGTAGCCGACAGTACTAGCTGTCCATCCGAAAATAGGGGCTGCTATGACAAGCACCAGAAGGATAAGACCCGCTCGCTGCAGCCACGACTCCGTTATGTCCATCATGCGCTCACGTCCGGAGACGGATTCTTATTTTCAAATCGAGTAGGAACAAGATCGGGTCGAGCAGCAGCGACGTATGCGTAAACTCCGGCAGTGATCGCTCCTTCAATAACTCCAAGAATCGCGTGACCGCCAGCCATGATGGTGACTGTTGTGGCTACCTCATACGCGAACGCTGAGGAAAAGCCGACACCAAGGGCGACAACGAGTGCTGAGGCTATTACTGCTGCCCATCCGGCGATAAACGCGGCTCCTGATTCATGAGTATCTCTGAGCACTCGGAACAACCCATATCCGATTACCACATTAACCACAGCTATCGCAAAGAGATTGCTTCCAAGTGCGATAATTCCACCATCACCGAACACAAGCGCCTGAATTGTAACAACAGCGGTCATCGCGAGGACACCAAGAGACGGTCCCAGCAGAATTCCAGCGAAGGCACCACCGACAAAATGTGCGCTGGTTCCGCCAGGAATCGGCCAGTTCAACATCTGTGCAGCGAAAATACCTGCTGCAATAACACCAAGCAGCGGTGTGCGTTCATCACCGAGCTCGCCGCGGGCACGTCTTACCGCAAGCCCGATTGCAGCCGCTGAAGCAAGCCAAAATAGCCCTGCCACCAGCGGGTCAAGAAAGCCATCGGGGATATGCATTCTATGCGATATACGATACACCTGCTTAATAATACTTTTCGAGACTATCGTAATATGTTATGAGTTACTCCGACTCAATTGCACGCACATGAAGAATTAAACGGTTAGTCGAAAACCTGCATTTATGAGCCAAGATGTTGACCGTATGAGCGTAACACTTCCACCAGATCTCCTGTCTGAATTGAATGATGTTGTCGACGCCGGTGAATACAATAGTCGCTCGGAGGCAACTCGGGACGCACTTCGTGCATTTGTTACAGAGTTCAAGCAACAAACCGGACTATCGGAAACTCTCAGTGGGACAGTGGTTGTCCTCTATCAACACGAGCATAGTGGCGTCACCAATGAAATGAGTGAACTTCAGCATGATTTTACAGATACGATTGTTGCTGTTCATCATGTCCATCTTAGCGATCATCTCTGTTTAGAGTCCATTGCTGTCGATGGATCGGGTGCTCGAATTGAAGCATTACTGTCCCGGATTCGACCACTAGAAGGTGTGCATCAAGTCAAGCTCGCCATGGTCCAAGCCGAACGCAACACTGATACTCACACCGACGCACACGCCAGCGAGTGAGCAAATACCGCTGTAGCATACATTGAAACTATTATTGTCCTCTTCCTGTACTCAGCTCGCATCATAACCGAAACAATCGGGTTTGATTTAGATATATAAGAGCCGATGCAATAATAACTGAGTCGAATATGCTAACATCTCTAGATCGGATGATCACTACTACATAAAATATATGATATATTACTGGATACTGTCTGGACTTCGTTCGCGTGGCACATCATAATGTCACAACGAACGGAAATTGCGTGTCGATATGAAGAAATATGATGATAGATCAGTGTATGAAACGCAACACTAAGAAACAACATTAAGCTATACTATCGATACATTGTTTAGAATAGGAAATATGAAGACATCAAAATACTTTTTTGTAAATTTGGCGACGACACAGAATAGATTACGCTGGATATACGGTCAGAATATAATGATATATGAATAAAAAGAAGAATACCTAGACGTATATCCACTTATTTCAAGCCACTTAGAAGGGTTTATATCTTGTAGGTATTTTCAAGAACATATCGAAATGAGTAGTTGCTTGCAAAATAATTCTGTCATATGCGTTGCAAATACATATAAACGAGATTCATTTGTGGAGGAATTTAAATGAGCGATAATCGTATGTCCCGAAGAGCCGTGCTGGCGACAGGCGCGGTTGGTCTTGGTGCATCACTTGCTGGCTGTTCTGGCGGCGGTGGGTCCGGTGGTGGTAGTAGTTCCGGTGGAAGTGGAAGCTCCGAAAGTGACACAATCAAAATCGGTGTTCTTGAGGATCGCTCAGGAAACTTTTCACTCGTCGGGACACCAAAGTGGCGTGCCAGCAAACTAGCAATCGATGAAATCAATGCAGATGGTGGGATCATGGGCAAACAGATTGAACTATTTGATCCTGACCCACAGTCAGATAATGAACGATATCAACAACTCACCTCTCGGTTAATCCAACAGGAAGACGTAGATGCATTGTGGGCTGGGTACTCCTCAGCAACTAGGGAAGCAATCCGACCGACGATTGACCGCACCGAGCAGCTGTACTTCTATACAACACAGTATGAAGGCGGCGTCGCTGATGAGTATACGTTCTGTATGGGACCAACAGCCCGCCAGCAACTGGGTAGTGTTGTCCCATACATGATTGAGAACTTTGGGTCAAGTATCTACACCATTGCTGCTGATTATAATTTTGGTCAACTATCCGCCGACTGGGTGAAAGTAATTGCAAATGAAAATGACGCAGAAGTCATTGGTGAAGAATTCATTCCACTGTCAGTGCAGAACTTCGGCTCAACGATTAGTAATATTCAGGATGCTGACCCAGACTTTGTCATGGCTATTCTGGTTGGTGCAAATCATTCCTCATTCTGGAATCAGCGAACTTCTGCTGGGCTTGAGCTCCCAATGGGTACCTCAACCGTGATGGCTCAGGGGTATCAACACAAACGACTCGAAGCGCCAGCACTCAAAGATGTCTATGGCGGATTTAATTACATGGAAGAGATCCCGACAAGTCGAAATGAAGATTATGTAAGTCGGTATTACGACAAATTCCCTGATGCTGGCTACGCAAATGAGGAGTCAATCAATAATTACTTCTCGATTTATATGTATAAAGAAGCCGTTGAAGAAGCTGGTACGACCGATCAAGAGGCTGTCCGAGACGTTCTTGAAAGTGGCATGGAAGTTACTGGTGATATGTCTCCAGAGGGAGATATCAGCTTCCAGGGTCCGGTCCATCATATGACCCACAACATGCGAGTCATGCGATGTGATGCTGAGCATAATATTACTGTTGAAGACCAACGTAAGATTCCTGAGCAGTTCCTCTCTGAGACAGTCGGAATAGATCTTTCCGGTGAGGACGACGGAATGACAAAACAATTCACACCGGTTGAGTACTTTGACGAAGCGGGTGGATGATTGATGTCATTGGGTCTGGCTGAAATTACCGGTATGACTCCACTATTTATTGCTGAACTACTGACAGGGCTCGACAGTGTTGGGGTACCGGTGACACAGCTTCTGCAAATGGCAGATAGTATTGCGTTTATTGCACTTGCAGCGATTGGTCTGACAATCATCTTCGGGATGATGGGTGTGATCAATCTCGCACATGGTGAGTTCATCATGATGGGTGCTTACATTACAACCCTCTCTATCAATGTTGCATCATTACCATTGCCGGTAGCCATGCTGCTTGGAGCACTCGGCACTGCAGTTTTTGGAGCGATTGTTGAACGAACCATCATCAAACGGCTGTATGGTCGGCTGTTAGACTCGATGATCGTCACGTTCGGACTCGGGCTGATTCTGACACAGGGCACCCGAATTATATTCGGTAATTCATTGCGGTCGATTGGTACTCCACTTGGGCAAGTTCCAGGATATACCTACTCTGGATACCGCGTTTTGTTGTTGCTTGCAGCGATTGCAGTGCTTGGCTCCGTGTATCTTGTATTCACGCGCACGAAGTTTGGCGTCCACGCACGTGCAACGATTCAAGATCCTGAGACCGCTCGAGCGATGGGAATTGATACAGATCGAATGTATACAATCACATTTGCCATTGGCTCTGGACTTGCCGGATTAACTGGTGCATTGTATGCGCCTTCAGCAACAATTGTTCCAGGAATGGGACAGTCATTCCTCGTTGAATCATTTGTTACAGTCGTCACCGGTGGATCTTCAGTATTACTTGGGACAGCACTCGCCGGTGGGATCCTTGGGATGATCAACGCGGTTTTTTCAAATCTCTATGGGAATTTCTTCGGACAAATCGCATTGCTCATCACGGCAATTCTCATCATCCGGCTCCTCCCGGGTGGTTTGACAGGGCTTGCAAACGCTATCCGTAATAAATTGGGTGAACAACAATAATGAAACTGAGTTCAGACATGCTCCCTTCACAGCTCAACGGCATTATCAGCAAACTGAATGGTCCAAATACACTGGGTAATTCACGGGTATTCTGGGCAGCCTTTGCAGTTGGACTGCTCATATTAATCGCCCAGCCAATTGTCCGCGGTTCATACGCAGCGGGTCAGTTTTCGCTGTTTCTTGCTTATGGGTTACTTGGACTGTCGTTATCGCTCATCTGGGGATATGCCGGCATTCTCAGCTTCGGGCAGGTCGCCTTCTTTGGAATCGCCGGCTATACGTATGCAGTTGTGAGTCTCAACCTCGGTGGTGCAATCGGTCCAACTGTCGCATTGCCAATTGCGATCGCCGTTGCAACAGTGTCAGCGTTTATTCTCGGGTACTTCATGTTCTATGGAGGTGTTCGGAATGTCTACGTTGCCATCCTCACGTTGGTCGTGACGCTCGTGCTTGAGACATTTATGGCACAAACAGCGGGCGCCCAATGGTCAATTGGAAGTGTTAAACTCGGTGGATTTAATGGAATCCCTGGAGTTCAGAATTTCACACTCGGGGTTGGCGAAAGCTCATTCACTCTCTCAGGATCAAGATTTTACTGGTTCGTACTTGGTGTATTACTCTTCGCATATCTTGGCTCACGGGTCCTTGTCAACAGTAAATACGGATACTCACTGGTGGCGATCCGTGAAGATGAGGAGCGAACGGCAATGCTTGGTTACAATGTTAAGAAGGTAAAACTCGCTGTATTCACATTTGCAGGCGCGTTAGCCGGACTCAGTGGGATATTCTACGCCAACTGGGGCAATTATGTGGACCCAAGTGTGTTCTCACTTACTTTTGCCACGATTCCGATTGTCTGGGTAACACTAGGCGGACGAGAGTCCTTACTTGGGGCTATTGTCGGGACAGTCATTATTGAGTGGCTTCGCAAGTGGTTCTCGATTAATGCCTCAGAATTCGCCATTGTTTTTGTCGGCTTGATTCTGATGGTGACAATTCTGTTTATCCCACGAGGCATTCTTCCAGGAATCAAAAATATGTACGTGTTTCTCAGCACTCACGGACTCCGTGAGGGTGTCGAATACGGTCGTGACACGATTCAAACTCGAGTCAAAACGTTGCTCGGCTCGGTTGGTATTAATGTCTCTGAATCAGATACACCAGGGAGTTCTGAGGTGATGCGCGAATGAGCACTCCACAAAACATGGGTGTCAACCAGCAACCAGCGGTTGCAGCAACCGGTAGTGATCGATCGGCAATTCTTTCGACTAGTCAGCTTACAAAGAAATTTGGTGGACTTACAGCTGTTGACGGTGTTGAATTCACTGTCGAAGAAGGCGAGATCCGATGTCTGATCGGTCCTAATGGAGCTGGGAAAAGCACATTACTAGAGCTCATCACCGGACAACTCTCCCCGACACAAGGAGATATCTACTTTGATAGTCTTGATTTGACCACACTTGAGCCTCATGAGCGGATGGATGCTGGTATCAGCGTCAAATTCCAGTCACCACATATCTATGAGAGTCTCACCGTTGAACAGAACCTTCGGGTGCCGCTTCAGCGAACAAATAGAGAGATTGAGACCGTTCTGACAGACACGCTTGACCGCATTTCTCTCGAGACACAAGCCGATGCGTCAGCGAGTGATCTCTCACATGGAGAGAAACAGCGCTTAGAAATCGGAATGGCGGTCACGCTTGATCCAAAGCTCATGTTACTCGATGAACCCGTCGCAGGAATGTCGATAGATGAAACGGCTGATATTGCCGAGTTGATTCGGTCACTGCATGATGACGGAATGACGTTCCTTGTCGTTGAACATGATATGGAGTTTGTTCGGAAGATTTCCGAACAGGTGACAGTGCTCAATCAGGGGTCGATCCTTCGACAAGGACCGATTGGAGGCCATCGAGAATGATGACGAAGTTCGTCGAATATATTTGGGTGAGAACGCATGAGCCTTGAGGTCACTAATCTTAATGCTGGTTATGATGGAACCCCGGTTATCAGAGATATTTCATTTGGCGTTGATACCGGAGAAATTGTCGGCATTGTTGGTCGTAACGGTGTTGGCAAAACAACGCTACTGAAAACAATCATGGGACTTCTCACGCCCGAGTCAGGTCGGGTTATGTATGATGGCGAAGATATGACCGAGAAGTCCGCAGATACTCACGCCAAACAAAGTATTGGATACGTCCCACAGGGACGCGATGTATTTCCCGATTTGAGTGTCAAGGAAAATCTACTGATTGGTGAATCAATTGGTGGTGATGATAAAACACGATATGAGCAGGTATATGATTATTTCCCAATTCTTGCCGAACGGAAAGGGCAGTCTGCCGGGACGATGAGTGGAGGACAACAACAGATGTTAGCCATCGCCCGCGCCCTCGTTGGCAGCCCGGATTTATTACTGGTCGATGAGCCATCTGAGGGAGTACAGCCGTCAATCGTTCAATCGATCACAGAGGATCTCCGGCAAATCAATGAGGAATTCGACACGACGATTCTCTTCGTTGAACAGAACCTTTCGGTGATTCAGGGACTGGCTGATCGGTGTTATGCGATTGATCATGGAACAATCGTTGATGAGATTACCGGCGAGGCTGTTAGTGAACGCGATCAACTTGAAGAATATCTTGTTGTTTGATTGTTTAATTAAAATCCGGTTATCTGACAGCCGAGTTGTGTTGACAAGTGTGTTATTTTGCCATTGACTATTCAGATTATGTGATTCATGACGAGATTAACTCGGACAGTCGTGTAGAGATTCGCTGAGTAGCCTCACAGCGCATTCGCTGTGAGCTTGGAACTTCATACGTCCACTTCATCTGATTGTTTTGTGTTGCCGACAGTGGCGGTCTGAGGCACTTCTGTTGAATCGCGTTACTCACTTTTGTGGGAGAATCGTTGAGTCATTAGACACCTCGGTTGAGCTTACTACGATGTATGACCGCTGGCATGCGATAATAAGCTAGTGCCGTGACAACCTGCCAGTATCATACTATTTTCTGGAAATAAAAATCGAATTCCGACCGTCTTGAGAGTGAGTGATCGTCGAAATAGAGTCGTATATCGCATCGTAAATATCAGAACACATGAATTCTTGCTGAACGTTCAGGAATGAAACTCGTTAGCAAATAAAAAAGAATATATCAGTGCAAATAGAAGTATATTTGACTTATTAATCCGTCATTACAGACGATATCTGACAAAGTGAGCTATATTAATATTAAAATTACTTACGTTAGTGTAAATTTATAGAAATACTTCTTAAATTCATGTAAATATGAGAGATAAATATTAAATTGATATATTGATATACAGATTAGTATCAAATGCGCTGTATACGTAGCTTCCAAGACCCTTATTTGGAATTATAACCGCAGATATCGGATGCATGAGTAGGAATTATTCTCTGAGTATGACAGCTCCTCGATCAACAACGGGCAGCATATGACCTGATACGACTCATACGTGGCATATCGTCGAGGTAACGAGGGTATATCAGCGTCAATATGTATCTCGCGCTTGATATTGAAACGATAGTCATCAATTGATTATATTCGCGATACTGAATTTTTGTTATCTTTTTTACCAGTACACGTAATTATAAGTATAAGGGAATAATTCAGTTGATGATAACAAGCGACTGAGACGTCTCAATGACGCCCTGTGGATATTCCCAGTAGCAGGCAGGGTCGAGGATAATACTGCACCGGGACATCCCCATATCGTAAATCACTGTGTGAGTGGGGTCGCATGGCAGTCCCCGTATGGCGTTGCTTCGACTAAATTGAAAATCTCTCACCTATGCCCTCGCATTCCCCCCTCTTCAGTTTGCAGCTCGACTCTCGCGTTAGCTTACCCAATAGATCTTGACCATCATTTCTAGATATGATAAAATAAAATGATCAATATACTGCCAATTAACCTCAAAACCGCGATTGTGTTGAGCATCTGTATACTGAGTCTCTCGACTGGTATCGTTACCCCAGTAGCTGGAATACTCGACTTATCGGACACACCTACATCTATATCTCGCATCTGCATCTATATCACCTATTCCCGACTTTTCAGATTCTGCTTCTTCAGATGTCTATGATATATGCGACAATCAAACTGAGAGTGGTCAATGTCGCGACAGTTCACAGAAAAACGTCGATAGTATTAATCCGGTATCACAGAGTGCAACCGACTCAGACGGTGATGGGATAGATAATGCTCGTGAGCAGCAGTTAGGCACTGATCCAAATAATGTCGACACCGATAATGACGGGATTGAAGATGGGACTGAAACAAATGGCGGACAGCGAATTGACACAGACGACGATGGGACTATCGATGCACTTGATCGTGATTCAGACGGTGATGGCATTTCTGATAGAGAGGAAGGAAGCACAAACGCAGGGCGACCAAGCGTCGGATTGGACGAACCGCCTGACACTGATGCTGACGGCACGCCTGATTTCCGCGATACCGACAGCGACGGTGATGGAATCAATGATACGATTGAGGACAGTGGCGACAGGGACAACGATGGCATTCCGAACTATCGCGATAGTGATGCAGACGGTGATCGGGTCAATGACACACTAGAGACCAGTGTCGATACTGATGCCGACGGATTGCCGAATTTTCTTGATACCGATAGTGATGGTGATGAAATAAACGATACAATTGAAGCGAATGCTACCGGTGGGGTTCCCGCTTCAGTATCTGCTGTTTCTGCGTTACGCGATACTGATGCAGACGGGACTCCAGATCTTCAGGATACGGATAGTGACGATGATGGAATTCCTGACGTGGTTGAAGGCACAGTCGATACCGACTCTGATGGGATCCCAAACTATCGAGACCGCGATAGCGACGGTGATGCAAATATCGACAGCGATAACGACGGAGATGTAAATCAAACACAGATAGATATCGACGGTGATGGCGATGTGATTCTCGGGAAATTGGACAGGAATGAGGGAGTAACTGATATTGATGCCGATGGAACGCCGAATTACCGAGATCCGACCGACTCGGAAGGACCGAGTGGGGATCTCGATGGTGATGGACTTCGAAATATCGTTGAACGTAATCCCGACCCGGACCTAGGGCTTGGATTGGACCCTCGCGATAGGGATACAGACGGCGATGGGATCAGCGATGGAACCGAAACAAATGGTGGAGTTGCAATCGACACAGACGACGATGGGGTGATTGATGCACTTGATGCTGACTCAGATGATGACGGTATCGACGATAGTGTCGAAGGGGAAACGATCGGCGGGACACCAAGCTTACTATTATCTGACGGTCCTCCTGATACCGATGGTGATAATATACCTGACTTTCGTGATACTGACTCCGACGGCGATGGCTGTCCTGACAGTATCGAAGGTACTGCTGATATTGATGGCGACGGGACGCCAAATTACCGCGATAGTGATTCGCTAGGCAGAGGCTGCCCGGCTCGAACAACACCAACCGATACGCCGACGGATACGCCGACACCGACACCTAGAGATGGTGGCGATGGTGATGGTGGCGATGATGAAACACCTCAAACAAATACATCAACCCCAGTCGTATCTCCAGTGTCAACAGAGACGTCGACATCAACACCTGGAGATGGAAATGGGAATGGAGGTGGAGGTGGTGATAACGATCCACCTCAGGTAGATACCCCACGCGATGATGGCACGGCTGTCTCGGGAGGGGGAGGCGGCGGTGGTGGCGGAATTTTGGGAGTCGCTGAAAGTATAGGCATTTTGCCTGAGCGGAACGAGAGTCCGCTTGGTACCCCTACCCCTGCCGGTACTCCGATGGAGAGGGGGCAGCAAGCAGCACAATCCGGCGAGACGCCTAGTGCGGTGAGACAGTCGGAATCAGGATTGTTATATCCACTTCAAATCATCATTTCTGGCATTTTATGGCCGTTCCTGCTTTCGCTCATTCCAGTCGATATGTTTTATCGCGCTCAACGGCGGTATTATCAATTGGACTCAGTTTCCGGCCAGCCGTCAATCAGCACGCGTCGTGGGAACATCCCATGGCTGCTATACCTCCCGGTGGTCACATTCTTTACCACCCGTGTCTCTCTTTACATTCGACAGGCAATTTTGAAAGTATCCAATAGAATATCACGATATAGAGGTGATGATGACCAACAAGGTCCACTCAACGGTAACCAGGAACTAACACAGCCATCAGATATCGAACTTGCTTTCGATAGTACAACGCGAAGTCACCTACGGTATCTGACGCTGCGGTTGCTCACTGCGTATCTTATCAGTGTATTGATTACGTTTATATCTGCAGTGGGGCTGGCACAGATAGGGATAGTTGGGTCAGTAGGTGTGATCCTCACGACAGCCGTCGCCTCAATCATTCTTATTATTCTTGGATATGTTTTTGAGCCGAGTCGCGCCATAATTTAAATAATTTTTAATTAACGTTTGAGTGGAGATTCGTTGAAGACCATACATACGAGAAAACTTGTTGAGAACGATTGAGTATAATGGGTCGCTCGGTGAGCAATTATTATCTTCAACATAAACCCTTCAATCAACTTCGTATCATCTTCAATGGGCCTGTCTCATCATGTGAGTATCCGAACTGTTCGACCGGATTGTCCACCATACGGTTCCACTCGGACCGTCACATCACGCCAATATGGTGTTGTCCATACGACCTGCCCTCGCTCAGCATCTCCTTTGATGACTGTCTCCCGGGGGAAGCTCTCTACAACATCATTTGTGGCACCGTTATTTACAGTATGGTTTGTGTCTGTTACATCGACGAATGTCCATTGATCTCGACCGACGGTAATCGCATTCCCAGGGTTCGCACTGATCCATACCTCTGCAACGACGAATCGTTCATCATCTGGAGCATCACGTGTTCCGCCTCCCTGTTTTTGAATTGTCTCTGTAACACGGTATTCGACAACCTGCACCCTTACACTCGTTCCATTATGTGTTGTTTCAACCCATTCCCCGACTGTTCCAGCAGCTGGCTCAGGTGTTGGCGTTGGGGTGGGCGTCGGTGTCGGCGTTGGAGTCGGGGTGGCTGTCGGCGTTGGAGTTGGTATTGGTGTCGGTTCGGGCGTCGATGTTGCGGTTGGCGTAGCAGTTGTGGTTTGTGTTGGTGATGATTCAGACGTTGTGGTGGTAGATACTCCTGCAGATCCTTGTGGGTCGGTTCCACTCGTGTCATCAACTCCTATACTGCCTGTAACCGCAGCAGTGACACCTGGAATTTCTATGGCTCCAATAGCACCAGCAACGATCACAGCAGTGAATACTAACAATATTATCGTTGTTATAGCAAGTAGTCTAAAATTATTGAAAATACTGTCATCATTAGATATCTCTGGAGGGTCTGACTTAGCCGCCTCAGGATAGTCGATTGACAACGTATCGTCAGTGGTTTCTCTATCGGATTTAGGTGAATCCTCATCGGTCTGGTCGTCTACCGTTGTATCTGTGGTTGTTTCCTGTTGTGTCGAGTCTCCATCGTATGTTGTCTGCACTGCCTCGAAAAACGAGTCGAGTATCTCCTCTTCATCTGCTGAAAGATCTCCTGGCGAGTAGGCTGATTTCGTTATCGCTTCTGATGTCGTAGTTATCTCTGATTCAGACAGCGATGTCTCCTGCCCAAGTCGATTGATATACTCCGCCTCTGTCTCAGCAGCCCCCTGTTTCGTCTCTGTCACCTCCTCAAGTCGCTCAATATATGTCGACACATCATCCATATCGCTATTATACCATAGTGGCGGCTTGATGCTTTTTGTTATTTTGATTATGGGTTATCGTATACTATCGATAAGATCGTTTGAGTACTCCTCACTGTGAGCGGCTACTCATACGCTTACTAAAGATGTGTAGGGTCGATGCAGCCGATGAGTGTGTTTATTACACGTCGCTGATTGGCTGAGGTCTGAGTATCTGTTCAGGATTCTGTCTCAGAGTGCCCAATTCGATATCGGTGGATGCCCCACACGATTATAGCAAAGCCTCCAGTCACGATTGTCGGCTCTGGCTGTGTGCTTAGATACAACCCTGGAGCTGGTGTTGTGTATTGCGTGAGTGGCCACAGCAACTGTGTCGTTCGACCTGTAGGTGTGAGTAATAAACTATCCGTCAGAAGGTGAGTCAGCACCCCAAGAGCGAGAAGTGCTCCTCCTCTGCGGCGCTCTGTCGTCGATAACAACACAATACCAATCAGCATACTCAGTAGCACGCCACCACCCGTAGCGAAACTCCCCCAATCGAATGGAATCCCGAGTAGTTGCTCAACTCGCCAACTTGGAATCACTAATTTGATTTTCACAAGATCTGGAATGAACGCACCGACCATTCCAAGCGTGATGTATTGACTCGTGAGCCATGATACTCGCCATGAGAGAACTCGGCAGACGCTGTACGCAATGAACACATGTGCTAACAGATCAGGCATCTCGGTCACCATCGAGTGATGTCGGGATCTGATAGATGTCTCTCAGTGAGAGTGGTCTCTCTCGACGTTGAAACCGAATCCGTGCCCAATCGATCCTCCAGTGTCGAATAAGTCGAGTGAGTACCCACAACCCGGCAAGGAAGGAAATACCCCATGCATACCATCGTCCAGTCTGCGGCACAGCGAATCCACTTTGGCTCTGAACCCTTCCGGCAGCAGTGAGTGTCCCGAATACACGAACCTTGTCACCAACCTCAGGACGAAACGCGCTGTCAGTAATCGTTATTTCGCGTTGTCCCTGTGTTGTTTCGAGTTCAATAATGAGTGGAGAGACCTGTTGCACGATCCCTCCCGTGACGACGGTATCACCAATATATCGCTCTGGTGTCTCTGTAAATTCATTATCATCTGCATATACTCCTAATTCGGGATTCACCGGCTGTTGTGCATAGAGCGGGCACAGCACAGCGAGCGAAGTAAGTAGGAGAGTAACGGCTAAAACGCGTCCCTTCGCCGTATGCAGCATTTATTATTTGATTTGTCTTGGTTCGTACACTAAATCATATCGAAAGGGTACACTCTGATGAGTGCTGATTAACATGTACTGTTGCCGGCTCACAGGCTGCTGACCGAAAACAGACACACCTCGCGACGAGTGAAGATTGTCGAGGAACAGCACGATCCCCTCGATAATATTCGGTTCCCCGAATTCGTCGGCATCACCGTCTCGGGCGTTGTCGATGTCGGTAGCACTATTTGATATCCCGTTAGCTGATATGTTTGTTTTGAGGATGTATCTCGACGTCGCGTCCAGTATGTCACTGGTTCGTTAGATCCGTTAGGACTACACTGCACGTAGAACTGGAGTGTTCTTTCGAAGGCGTCCTACTGACCCGGAACGACATATGACCCAAACTGTCTCATATGTGGCACACGTAGGATATGAATGATGAAAGATCAGAGACGACCAATCGAAGCGGGTGAACAAGACATCCTTGATCATCTTGAGGCGTATATCGACGCAAACACAGATGACGACACGCTCACGCGTGAAACGGCAACCGTATATCTCATGAAGCAGGGTATCGGACGTGTCGAAGTCAACAACCGGCTCAAGCAGTTGCTCCTCAAAGGCTATCTGTATGAGGTAGGCGAGGAGATTCGGATTCCGCCACGACCCTGACGAGTTGGTGGCTGGCTGGATGTCTTGAAAGCCACTACGTGGAGCCATGCGAGGAACACTACGAGCGCTCAAGTTCTGACTCCGCTATTCTCTGATACAATGGCTAATAGTTGTGCCCACAGTGGCTGAAATCGGGAATCGATTAGATAGCCGAATATCTTGTCACGGATTCTGGAGAGTGACCAAGACAAACCACCGTTGAATCCGAGCCTGCGGCATCATCAGGACCTGTCTTAAGCTCATCCGAATCAGCAAATGCACCCCAGAGGAACGACCACCATCGTCTGAGCCTGTCATGATCATCGAAGAGAGACTTAATATCATCTCCTGGTCGAATCCCCTCGATATACGCTGTTTTGAGATTGGGTAAGTCGTAGTGAGTCATCAGATGGCACATGACTGCACTGGCAACATCACGTGGGAATTCAGCATAAAGAATGCCCGTGTCTGGGTCAGGGTCACAGAAGGGTTCGTCCCGATCACTCTGTGGTGTCCACCACGGTTCTAAGTGTGCCTCCCACCGGCGGCGTCCCTTGACTTCGCGTGGTTCGATACTATCCCAAGCGGCGAGTTCGTTAATATAACGATCATAACTACTTGCGGAAATATCGGCGGTATCAATAATCTCAGACCGACCCATCGGATCATCAGCGTTGAGCAATGTCTTGAGGAGTTTCGTCGCTGTTGGAGGGAGTTCAGGCAAGAGACGCTTTGTGGGAAGATTCGACAATCCGAATGAGATGTCTTGGACAGTGAGGAAATCGTAATTCTGTGTGGATTGGGCAATGTGGAGCATCGCTTCGACCACGTCGTGAGGACACGCCCGGTGTGGTTGATCTTCTGTTCCAAGGACACGGAGGAACAATCTGACGAGTCGTTC
>NZ_KE356561.1:2000233-2002606 GCF_000415985.1 Haloquadratum walsbyi J07HQW2 | reverse complement strand
TTGCGCGTAGTAACACGGGGAGGGGTATTGACGACAATATAAGGATTGAGAGCAAAGAAGGGGAAATGTCGCAAGTGGTTTTCCTGTTGCAACGTAGTGTCGGTAATGAGCGAAGAGTCTGAATCTGACGGATCTGCGGAATCTGCGGAATCTGCAGAGTCAATAGATGTGCAGGCCGGACCAACGGCTGAGACGGATAATCACACACAGTCGGGTGAAGCAGGAACAACAGATACGCTTTCAACAGATCAGCTATATAACGTATTTGAGACTGCTGGGCGACCTGTTGTTACCGCTTCGACGATTGCGCGTCATTTCTCGGAAAGTCAAGCGACGATAACAGAACAGTTGTCGACACTAATCGATACTGGGGTAGTTGATCGGATTGCGGTTGATGATGACCCGGTTGTATATTATCCGACATCGCTTTCGGAGATGACGACACGTGAGCGGATTGTTGTGTTTCCAGATCGCCGGGAAATTGTCGTTGATAATCCGACACAGTATACGCGTGCACAACTCACTCAGTTCGCGTATCTTGCCGATACCACTGGTAAGCGACAACCGATAGAGCAACGCGGACCACAGGTGGGTGAGGAGACGGCTGATCGAAGTGGTACCAATGTGAGTAATCCTGGGGAGACAACGGTCAGTGAGAACGTAGATTCAGATACAGATGCAGATACTGGGGTAAACACCTATACCCCACGGCAGTCTCAATCGCGTGGGTATCTCTATCGTGTGCGTCAGGAAGATATCTGGCAAGCACCGTTTGATGATCTCGGGACGCTCATTTCAGTGATTCGGTCAACACTTCCGCGGCGCGTTCCGGAATTAGAATCTTGGGTTGAGACACAATGGAAACGAGCGAATCGGTTTCGACTCTTTACACATGATGATGGGTATGTGGTGCTCGAAGCCGCCTCAGAGAGCCTCATGGGGAATGTCGCACGACAGAAACTTTCAGAGGACCAGCTTCGAGCGCCAGTGTCGGATACTGAAAGTTGGGTCAACAGCGACGAGGTCGCTAGCGTAAAGCGCGTGTTGTACGAGGCGGGGTATCCAGTTGTCGACGAGCGTGACCTTGATACAGGCGACCCAATTGATGTCGATCTCACAGCCACACTTCGGGAGTACCAACAGTCGTGGGTCGACACCTTCCTCGACCAGCAGGCGGGAGTGTATGTCGGTCCACCAGGTAGCGGAAAGACAATCGCCGCGACTGCGACTATCGCTGCAGTCGGTGGCGAAACCCTAATTTTGGTTCCAAGCCGAGAACTTGCCGCACAGTGGCGCAAATCGTTGACCGGTGAGTCGACACTGACCGACGACCAGATTGGAGAGTATCACGGCGGCGAAAAAAATATTCGGTCAGTGACAATTGCGACTTACCAGACTGCTGGGATGGACCGTCACCGACAGCTATTCGATTCCCGGAAGTGGGGTCTGATCGTCTACGACGAGGTCCAGCACATTCCAAGCGATGTGTTCCGCCGAAGTGCTGATCTGCAGACTTCTCATCGGTTGGGACTCTCCGTTCACGGAGAGACAATTATTCCGGTCAAGCGCGGAGATACCGTGTCAGTTGAACCAATAGAAGAGTTTGTTTCAGACTACCTTGATGAGGAGTCAGGAATCAGCAGCGTGTCCGAAGTCGAGACGATTGGAGTAACTAAGCAAGGGAAGGTTGTTTGGACACCGGTCACTGCAGCGATGCGACATCGAAATACAGCAGATCTATACACGGTTCGAGCAGATAATGGGCAGGAAGTGACGGTCACCGAAGATCATTCGCTTCTTGTGTACGATTCGGAGGAGCGTGCTATCGTTGAACGAACACCAACCGAACTCGAAGAAGGAGAGTATCTACTACAGCCGACCACGGTTCCAGAAATTAACGACGAGCAATCCCGGATAGATGTACTGTCGTTATTGGATGAGGGATACATCCTCCTCAACGACGAGATTCCCGAGAGTGCGTTCGAGCCACTATACGACCAACAAACCGGAACGATCAACAATCGATATAACTGGAGATCTAGGGGATCACTTCCGATATCAGTCGCACGGGAGATAGAACTCGACCGAAGCTATATCGATGGAGTATACAAACAAGATAAACAGTATCAGATACCGCCATCAGTCGACATGGTGGATTTTGCTCGGCTTGTTGGGTTGTTCGTGGCAGATGGAGCGATGAGTGAGCGGTGCGTCGAGTTCTATGCCACCGATTCGGCGGAGAGATCCGAAATAGAGGCTTTCGAGTCTATTATTCGGGCTGTTGTTCCCGACGCAGAGCCGAATCGTATGCAGAGTGGACAAAACTGCACGACGCTATGTGTCGGTGGTCCACTCATAGACGTACTCAAGCAG
>NZ_KE356561.1:1999103-2000183 GCF_000415985.1 Haloquadratum walsbyi J07HQW2 | reverse complement strand
GCCGTTGGCGTTGGAGTCGGTATCGGCGTCGGTTCGGGTGTCGGCGTCGATGTTGTGGTTGAACTAGCAGTTGTGGTCTGTGTGGATGATAACTCAGGTGTTGTTGTGGTAGATACTCCTGTGGATCCTTGTGAGTCGACTCCAGTTGTATCTCCACCTCCCATGGTGCCCGTGACCGCAGCGGTGACACCCGTTTCCATGAGACCCACAGCACCAGCGACAGTGACAACAGTCAATAATAACACTAGTAACGCTGTTACAATAATCGCAACCTGCCTATTTGCTTGCACTGTTTCCTTGATTGCGTCAGTGCTGGTTTCGATATCAAAGATGCCGTCATCATCAGATATCTCCGGAGGCTCTGTTTTAGCCGCCTCAGGATAGTCGATTGATAACGTATTGTCAGTGTCTTCTTCATCCGATTCAAACGAATCGTTATCACTTTGATCGGTTATCGCTGTATCTGTAGTCGCTTCTTGCTGTGTTGGGTCTTCTCGGTATGCTGTCTGCACCGCCTCCAGAAACGAGTCGAGTACCTCCTCTTCATCTGCTGAAAGATCTCCTGGCGAGTAGGCTGATTTCGTTATCGCTTCTGATGTCGTAGTTATCTCTGATTCAGAAAGCGATGTCTCCTGCCCAAGTCGATTGATATACTCCGCCTCTGTCTCAGCAGCCCCCTGTTTCGTCTCTGTCACCTCCTCAAGTCGCTCAATATATGTCGACACATCATCCATATCGCTATTATACCATAGTGGCGGCTTGATGCTTTTTGTTATTTTGATTATGGGTTATCGTATACTATCGATAAGATCGTTTGAGTACTCCTCACTGTGAGCGGCTACTCATACGCTTACTAAAGATGTGTAGGGTCGATGCAGCCGATGAGTGTGTTTATTACACGTCGCTGATTGGCTGAGGTCTGAGTATCTGTTCAGGATTCTGTCTCAGAGTGCCCAATTCGATATCGGTGGATGCCCCACACGATTATAGCAAAGCCTCCAGTCACGATTGTCGGCTCTGGCTGTGTGCTTAGATACAACCCTGGAGCTGGTGTTGTGTATTGCGTGAGTGGCCACAGCA
>NZ_KE356561.1:1978098-1999053 GCF_000415985.1 Haloquadratum walsbyi J07HQW2 | reverse complement strand
TGCGTGCTCGCGCCAGTGCGAGAACAACTCACGGCGGGCATCTTCGTAGGTGTATTCGTGACCGAGTCAGTCCTTGGGCTGACTAGGTTCGTACAGGCGGTCGAAGTGAGGCTCGCCGTGTTCAGTATCGATACGGACGATTTCGATGTGGCTCGCGTAGGGGTCGTCGGGCTGGAAGTGAACGCTGATTCCCCACTGACTGGCGTCTTCTGATGGATCGAATGAGTCGAAGTTCTCTGGATCGGGTTCCACGAAGACCGTTGCGAAGAAATCCCGACCGCGGTGTGGCGGAAGGGTGAGCGTTCGGAGTTTGTGCATCTAGTACACGACCGGCTCAATGACGACGTGTTCGTGCTTCAGGCCAGGGCGTTTCGCCTCGCCGTCACCTCCTCCCTCGTATTCGACGATGTCGAGTTCGGCAAGTCTGCGAAGATCCTTACTGACCGCGCCTTTGTCGCGGTCGAGTTTGCGCGCGAGGTCGCGGACAGATTCAATTTGGTCACCGTGTCGGTCGAGGTAGCCGACGAGTTCGAGGCGGCTCTCAGTGAGGACATCGCGGCCGTTCTCCCGTCTGAGAACGAGAACATCTGTGTAACCCTGCGCATTGAGATTGCCGGCGAACTCGTCCTGCCGCAGAATCCGCCCGGCGATGCGGTCGTCCGACTCGTCAGCCGTATCGGCGTTTGAGCTTGGCTGTGACATACCGTTGTCTATTACATCAACGGTTATAGACTTAGCTGTGAGCCGCCGACTGGCAGCGGAACTGACCTCCTCTGCAGCTCTGGCGGCCTGCCAGCCGCGATGGAAGGCAACGAGTTGGATGATTGAGTCGAACGCTGCGCCACTCGGCTCGTGAACGAGGACCCACTGGTCAGGGATCGGCGTCACTACATTGTCCTCTAATGAGTTCACCAATGACGGCGGGCACTCCGCTCGTCTCTCGGTGGGTCGTGGCGCCGTCACAGGTGCTCCTATCCCGTGAGATGTCATCGCCCGCCGGTTTCAGCGGCAGGCTCTCACCCCACGGGTCGTGGCGGTCAGCGATGTTGACCGCCGTCGCAAGATCGCGTCGCGATCTTGCTGCCCGCCAGACGTAGTCTGGCGACCGCGTTGATGTCTCCGTCGTGCTCCGATACTCAACACTCGTCGCCGTTCCGGTGCCCGACGTGACCGCACTCGTGACACGTCTGACTCGTGTATCTCCGACGCGCGTACTATCCTCGATTTTCCCCTCCTCGTAGTAGTTCTCCCCACACTCGAACACAGTATTGGTGCATACGTCGCGAGTGTGGATTTGTTACACTCTCATTGGAGGATATTGAACAGCTCAACTGCTTTGTACTCCTTCCGGCGCTCTTTGCCAGTTACTTCCCCGATGAGATCATGTTATTCGAGATCATCAACAATCTTGTAGACGGTCCGGCGTGAGACGTCGAGATACTTCACGAAATCTGGTGCGGTAAAATACGGATACTGAAGTAACTGCCGAGCGAATTAGTCTGTATTCGTGCTGCCTGCGTACTCTGTCTTGTAGCGCTCTTGGAGACCACGGAGTCGGTGCGTCCGGTCGTATGATATCTCAGCATGACTTCGGAGGCCTTCGAGGAAGAGTGTGAGCCACTCGTCCCATGCTCCCTCTTGACTCATCGCGTGCACACGCTCGACGTACTCAGTTTTGTGATGATTGAAGCACGCGCTCGGGTATGTATACAAGTTTTCGAGGTACCCTTCGCTCGTCAAATACAGAATAATGAGGAGCGGTCCAAGTCGACCGTTCCCGTCCAAGATGGGGTGAACTGTCTCAAAAACTCAGATTTGCACGTTGAAGTAGGAGCGTGACGTAGGCGGTAGGAGGAACAGATAATGCCGATTACGGACTTCCCCGAGGCTAACGTTAACATGCGAAGCTGAATCCAAAAATAGTAGATGATGGCGGCGTCGACGGGCGGGTCGTAACAAAGAACCTATTCAACCGGGCTCGACGCTCAGTCACACAGCTGACATCCCAGTGGACTTACAAAAGGCGAGCCCGCCCTGACCGTCTCCCAACCATGCTAGCACCGAGTGAAATGAGGTGGGCAACGTGGGGCGTAGGATGCCGAGTACCAGAAGAAAGCTCTCCCAAGCTAACGGGCGCCGCCTCACCTGTGAACGGCTGAGGGGCTTTATGATGTTGCTCACCCAGCAGCCTCAGCTGAACCAGCCATATCTGTTGCGCGATAACGAAGTTGTTGATATATAGATTCGTAACTACGCAACAAATGCTCACTGAAGGCAAGATCCGCGCGCTCACTGTCCTCCACAGTGAGCAGACAGTCTCCGAATTTGCGACCCAGCTGGATCGCAGTCTCAGCTACACATCTGAACTCGTCGATCGTCTCGGGACGACCAGACTTGTCAAGACGCGTCGACAAGGAAAAACAAAGCAGATCCGGTCGTCGGACGCAAAAGCACTCGAACTCCTCGCAGACATCATCCAAGAGTATTCGCACATCGACTGACCTGAGCTGTTGTCGGGCGCGACGCTCCGCGTTCTCTACTATCTTGAAACGCCACGGGTCGCAACGGAGCTTGCATGCCGGGTCGACATTCACAGGAGCACTGTCCATCGCGCCCTCGATCCACTTCAGCACCGAGGAATCGTCTATGAAACCGACAACAATGCCTATGCGCTGAACAACGGATTCGAACGATTGAGTGCACTTGCTCAGGAATTCGTTCACCGTGCCCATCGCCAGACCGTCGAACAACACACTGACACCTACAGGATTTCCTGGGAGTCACTCGACGAGTTCCTCGTGCAGACCGCTGACGGGATCACCGACGGGGCCTTCATTTCGACCAGACCGAGCAGTTCCAGACCTACGATCTGCCCCTTCTGGCTCGCGACCGCTGATACTACTTTTATTCGGAGACGATGACTGACCTCTCGCCGTCGACGCTGTGCTGTCATATGCCTGTGATCGATTCGGGAGCGCGGACGCAGTCATACTGCCTGCTCTTGCTCAGCCACGTTGATGTCGACCGTGACGAACTGCGTGACCAGGCCACAAAGTACGGCGTCGAGGATCTCGTTGAGGACTTGCTCACGTACCTCGACACGGGTGGCGAGTAGCGGGCATCTCGACTTCCCGAGTGGGTGGAGTTCCAGGAACTGGCTGAGGACTACGGGGTGTCAGCATGAGAGCGCTATTCGACCGTTCGTGAACTACCTCGGGGTCAAGCCCCGAGGCTTCCCAATTCATCGACACACTTTGCATCGACAGCCTCCCGGTGAGGTGCCGACGCAGGGAGTGCAGTCTGCATGGGCGTTGATTCGGAGCCTCCCGCTCCTATCTGTTTGAGTCCCCGGGTGAGAATATTCGTTGCTGCGTTCAGATCACGGTCTTGAGTGTGGCCACATGCCGGGCACGAGTGTTCTCGCACCCACAGCGGTTTATTTGTCGCGACGCCGCAACTGGCGCATTCTTTGGTTGTGCCTGCTGGATTGACCGTCATAACATGAGTCCCGTGGAGATCGGCCTTGTATTCCAAGAGATTCACAAACCGTGACCATGCGGCGTCTTGCTTGTTTTTCGCGTTCTGGCTGTCTTCCAGCATCGGCTTCACGTCTAAATCTTCAACGGCCACGAGGTCGTACTTTGTGACGAGCCACGTCGTCAGTTTGTGCTGGTAATCAAGCACTTTCCGCTTGATTTCCGCTTGGCTTTGGCGACTTGCTCCCGTTGATCTTCCCAGTTGTGTGAACCGCGTTCTTTGCGGCTAAGTTTTCGCTGTTCACGGCGTAATCGCTCGTATTCATCGGAGAGATCCAGCGTTCCAACGGGAAGATTGTCAGAGGTATGGATATAGTTGGTAATGCCGAGATCAACGCCAACACAGTCTTGTGGGCCGATCTCATCAAGCCCCGGCTTTGCGGGTGTGTTCTCAACCTCAACCACCAGCGAGAGGTACCACTCACCGGTTTTCTGTTTCTTGAGGATGGCTTCGCTAATCTCATCGGCGTCGGGAACAGGCCGATTTGCTCGGATTCTGAACCAGCCGATTTTTTCGAGTCGGAACCGCACAAATCGCTCGCCGCCCGTGTTGTGATCCACGTTCCAGCGGCAGGGTTGATTGTACGACACTGACCGAAATTCACCACGACCCTGCCAGTGGAGCCGACCCACATCATAGCCGTTGTTTCGTCGCTCTTCTAAGCCGTCCAAGTCAGTATGGATTTGGCTAATTGCCTGTTGAGCAGCGTGTTGCGACGGGACTGCAAAGGTTGGCCAGCGGTTTCCCCACTGCTTGAGTCTCTTATGTTGGTCGTAATCAGATGGCTGGTCGTTGTAATCCGCATTGTAGTAGTCCCGAACCGCGTGATTACGGATTTGGCGGAGAATATCGATCTGCCGCCATGCTTCGCTCGCGACCGCATCGGAGAGAGACACTCGAAAGCGAAGCGTTGTCTGCATTCGTTAGTCTAACTTTTCGACGGTGAGTTTCAGTTGATCGCCTGCTTTGAGGTCTAACCCCTTTCGCACTTCTTCAGGAATGGTGACTTGCCCGCTCTGTCTGAGGTCTGGATAACATTCCATGCCGCTCATTGCTATTGATTGGTACTGATTGAGTATAAATCTGTTTATTGTCGGCTTCACCCTCGGGGTCAAGCCCCGAGGCAGTCGCCTTGTGCCGCCTGTACATTCGCTCAGAACTCGAGCGTATCGGCGAGCAGCTAGATGACCCGCTCACCGTCTTCTTGATCGGCGGTGGGGCGATGGCGTTCCATAATCTCAAGACCACTACCAAGGATATCGATCTCATCGTTGCATCAGGTGATGACATCGGGCAACTCCAAGCAGTGCTGCTCGAACTTGGCTACGATATTATTCGGGAACCGGACGAGGAATACGAAGCGCTCGGTGCTCAGCGAATCCTTGAGAACGATGACGGATGTCGGAATCTCGTCGGCCAGTTATGAACTAACGAAAATAGAACGGCAGGAAGCGCAACAAGAAGCAAATAAACGACACCGCCTGATGGTTATTGAACCCCCAGAAGACAATCAAGGGACGATCTACCTCTCAGAAGTCAAACCGGGTCCCGAAAAGGAATTCATCTACAATCTCCCAGATGCTGAAATCTCCGATAAGGAGAAACAAGAGCTAACTGAACTAGAAAATGGAGATCGAATTGAAGTCAAAATTCGTGAGACGATGGGTGGTGCTGCTGTGCTTGAGGAAGTGTATTAGACAGATATGGATACAGACCACGCCATAGAAAGTCTAATTGAGCGAGAACGCTTATTATAGGAATTACTAGAGGTATTGATACAGTACAACTGAAAAGCTCACCTTCTACATCTGCCGCATGAAATTAGGTTGGGCTACTCTTCGAGGCGTTCTCGTACTTGAGTGACGTACGGACTGGTGTCCCAACTTCGATGCGGACTGATCACGGAAAGCAGCGTCCGCGCCTCTTCATCGGTCAGATGACCGTTCCGGGCGTACTCACTGATGAGCCGCGGTGTCGGCACGATCCGCGGGCCCTGTAGCACGGCGTGAATCAGCGGGAAGTTCGTCCCACCAAACTCGTCAGTGAGAAAGCCGTCAACGTCACGTGCGTTCGCAAAAACGATTCCGTCGGTTTCGCCGTCGTCGAGGCCGAACGTCGGCCGTGAGTCCGGGGTTTCCGTCCGCTCGTGGGGATCCTCGATGGTGTAGAAGTCACGAGCGACGAGTGCGTTCGTCGCTGCAGCGCCGTGGATATCCTGATACTGGGTGAGATCCTGGAGTTCAGTGACAACCTCTGGGGGCACGAACACGTCACAGGAAGTGAGCAGATACTGCAGGGGGCGGGCTCAGTGGCAGTATCGTACGTGTCGTCAGCCCGTGGTACGGTCAGACTGACCAGTGCGCTCGTGTCAGCGACGATCATCCGCAATCGCCGCTCGGTCATCGCTCGTCGGCAGTCGTGTCGACTGTCACTGCATCCCCATCATAGATGCCGACGTCCTCAGGAGTCGCAAGATCAAGCGGCTTGTCCTCAAGATCTGTCGTGAGCAGCCGCAGTCGCTGAGCAGTTTCGGCGCTGATCAACTGCTTGACGGTCTCGAATTCGAGCTGGTCGTCGTAGTACTTCGTCGCGACCAACTCCTGGAAGGTCTCGCTGTCCGCGGTCTCCTCGATATATTCACGGATGGCCTTGACAAGCAAGTCTGTCCGATCCGTATCGAAGAGTTCGGCGATCGCGTCGAGTCGGTCGACAAGGTACTCCGGAGACTTGAAGTGGACGCGTCGCGGCTCGTCACTCGAATTCATTTTATGTGCGCATCTTGCACATAGAGGAATAACCGTTTCGACGTCTGCACACAGCGTGCACATCGAGAGGAGAGATCAGGAATCGTCCTGTTGCGCGTTTAGCTCTGCAAGGAGTTAGCCGGTCATCGTCGCCATTGTCGATGTCGATGTCGAGTCGATGTCGAAGTCGAAGTCGAGCAGGGCGTGAGTGTGGTCTTGAATCAAGATGACTGCGAGGTCGGCCTGATTGACCCGAACTGTCGCCTCGACGACTGGCGTGAGACTGTGGACACTCCGCTGCGTGCAGACGCCCTTCGCGTCGCCGTGCCCCCAGTCGGCAGCGCCGACGACGCTTGATATGCTCCTCTGCTAGCACGGGCAGGATGTACGAGATCACTCCGAATTCCTCGGTCCTGTCAACGACCTCTTGCTGGAGTTCTTTCCGTGAGGCGGCATACAGCGTCGGGGTGGAACGCGCGTTTTTGACGGCTGAGGTCGTTTTCCCCAAGGCTGGTAGGGCCTAACAAGGTGGGCGTTGTTCCAATCAGTAGTGGTCTCCTCAATCAGGGCTTCGATCTCGTCTCGTGCGTCCTGTAATCGGTCGGCATCAGTATCGAACTCTTCGAGGAGTTCATCAGGATCTGGAAGCACCGGGGCGCGATCGGCTTCTTCGCCTTCCCAGCGAGGGACAGGTGCTCCGCGTTCACATAGTGATGTAATAGCGTCTACGAACCCTTCTTCGGCAAGGGCGTCTTCACAGCCGTCTAAGATGCCTTCTTCACGTGTGACAAACCGTAGTGGGTCTAACGCTTTCTTGTGCTCGCGGCAGTAGAGCAGTCCCGACTCGAAGACGAGAACCCGTCGGTCACTCGCTGAATCTGCCCAGCACGGATCGATTTCACCGACCACGTCACCGTCTCTGAGTCCGGTCACTTCGGAGCGAATCCAGTTAAGATGCCAATGCTCAATCTGGCGAAGCGCGCCCTGGATGACCCACCGGTGCTACCACACCGGGGACTCTCCTGAGAGTCACTCCCGCGGTACTAATACATTGGTCGTGGAGCATTAGATAAAGTCGCAAATCGTTTGACTGCGATACCTTTAGTAATACATAGGGTAATAAGTAGTACTAACGATGGCAAGTAGTACAAACGAACCGAAAGTAGTGCGTGTGTCTCAGAAGGGGCAGGCCACGATCCCGAAGGATCTCCGAGAGAAGTTCGGGATTGAGACGCCGGGCGAGGTGTTCGTCTACGAAGACCAGGGACGCATCATCATCAAGCCGGTTCCGTCGCCGGATGAGCTACATGGTATCCACTCTGGAGAGCGTGAATACGGTGAAGTGCTGGAGCGGATCCGTGAAATAAAGGATGCAGAAAAACGCAAGCAGGACAAGCGAGCGGAACGCCTACGCCCGTCTAAGGACGTATGAGCCGCGGATACGTCTTCGATGCTGAAGCGATCATCGCCTTCCTGTACAACGAACCTGGCCATGAGGCCGTCGCTGATCTTCTCGACGAGGTCTTCAGTGGCGACGCTGACGGATTCCTCACTGAGACAAATGCGAGTGAAGTGCTCTATCTCGTTGCTCGGTTCGAAGGCGTTGATGATGTTCCGACAGACGCCTCGCTGCGGGAAGCTGACCGGGACATTCGTGCTCTTGAACGGCAGGGATTGGAACTCGAAGCGGCTGACTGGCGACTAGCAGCAGAAGTGAAAGCCGATGGGAGTATCTCACTTGCTGACGCCTACGCTGTTGCGCTCGCCCGCGAACGTGATGCGGCGCTCGTTGCCGGGGCTGACGATGACTTTGACGAGCTCTCTATTGAGGTTGACCTACACCGATTCCGAGGTCACGGTGTGTAGAAACGATCTCTACTCAAGTATATCATTTATGTCATCTTCTTTAAACTAAAACCCCTTTAATAACTATAGGATTGAATTGTGTGTGACAGCCCACGATAGAAAACCGTCAGCAGCAGACGCCCTCGGTGTTGATACGTACTTCCGCCTGTGAACCTGCCGTACAACCGTGCTGGCTCCCCGGACAAACATCATATTCTCTATCGGTGAGTGTATTAGCTGTGTCGGCGTACTTTCTGATCGAGTTGGCTGATGGATACCACTGTGGGAACTGAATCATCTACTGCTCGATCACATGCTCCTCAAGCTCGCGCGTCCAGTACGTTGCAAGTCCGCTGGGACTACATCGCTCGCAAAATTGCAACGGGCCTTCGAGATGGCCGAGTTCGACACGAAAGCGCGTGAGTGCTGCGAGCGCGTCGACGATGAGCCCACAGCCATCGCAGGAGTGGTGGCGCTCGTCGGGATCCAACCGCGTCTGGGTGGCGCAGTCGACACAGATTGGGTGCGTCACCCGTTCGTCTCTCCCCCACGTATGCGCCTCGCCCATCCAGGCGGTGAATCGCAGAACGCACACCCAGAGAGCGTCTGTTGCATCAGTGCTACTGGGCTTGTGGAGAGAATGCGGTGGTCAGGGACCGGCGTCACCACATCGTCCTCGACGAGTTCGCCAACGAGACGGCGGGCAGTCTCCTCGTCGATGTCTGCCGTCGCGACTCGGGACGCATCCCGGTCCTGGGCAACGAGTTCGGTTTCGAGCCGGTCGTAGTCGCTTGTCGTGTCGTTGATGATATCTTGACCAGACATAGAAGCTCACGCTCTGAACGCGCTTCGAGCGCGCCTCACGCCGTCCGGCGTTAACGAGATGCTCGCGTCTCGTTCGCACATCAGAGTGTAGACGTTCTGGGGACGCAGACAAACTCACTGGCTGGAGCGTGCCGACAGCCGGATGACTAACTCGAGTCCTCTGTATTAACCAACACTCTCCGAAATCCATCCCGTCTGTTGGTTAATCTTTCTGCATCTCCACCGACCTCTTTCAGTGACTGTGGGCCTGCTTCACCACACCGGAGCCACGCCACCGAAAGCACCGGAGCGTTTGTATACATTGCATACGAAGTAAACAGTATGGGAACGATCTCCACACGCGTGCCTGACGAGTTAGAGGCCGAGCTCGAGGCGTATCTCGAAGACGAGAACCTCGACCGAAGTACGGCCGTTCGGAAACTCCTCTCCGAGGGGCTTGAGGAGTGGCGTCGCGAACGGGCCCTCGACCAGCTTGCGGCAGGCACTGTCACGTTTAGCAAGGCGGCTGAGATGGCAGGGATGTCTGTTTGGGACTTTGCGCAGCTCGCCAAAGAGCGTGATATCACTTGGGTGGCGGACGATCATCTCGACGCGGATCTTGAGGCACTGTGAATGTGGGCGTGGGTCTTCGACGCCACGCCGCTCATCTCCCTCGCGAAGGTCGACCGTCTCGCGTTGGTCCAGCAGGTCGGCACGTCGTGTGTCATTCCCGAGCGTGTCTACGAGGAGGTTGTCGAAACTGGTCTCGAGCAGGGATATCCGGACGCCCGTCGTATCGAGCGCAGCGTCGACGCCGACAGGTTTGATATCGTGTCGGTTGAGACCACCGCACTGCTGACCCGCCTCCAGGATAATAGCAACCTCAGCGACGCCGATGTCGCTGTCCTCGCCTGCGCCGACGCCCACGATGGCGTGGCCGTGATGGATGAGACGTACGGTCGAGATGTCGCAGCGGCCGAGGGGATCACAACCCGGGGGACGGCATATCTCGTACTGAAACTCGCGGGCGAGGGAGCGCTCAGTGTCGACGATGCCCGAACCGTGATTGATGCGATGATCGACGATGGCTGGTACTGCGCTCCCGATGTCTACGCGAAGATCGTCCAGAAACTCGACTCACTTGCGGACTGATGTGTCCCCGCTGCGGCACGGAGAGTATGCTCCATAACGAGGATGCGTTCTCGTTTCGGTCTGTTAGAGCCAGATTACGAGGTCGGTCACGAGTGTCACGAGTCCGAGCGCCAGCCACGTCGTCCCCGCTGCGAGACGCCGCCAGAACCGCCTCCCCAGCTGGCGGAGTTGATCACGGAGGGCTGCCCGCTGTTCCGTTTCGAGGACCGCGACTTCGTCGTAGTAATCGCGCCGCTCTGCGGGAAGCGTCCGGAGTGTCGTCTGGCACTCGCTGCAAGTGTATTCGAACTCTGCTCGGACGTGCTGGCAGCAGAATTCTTGCTCGCCGCCCTCGTCGTAGCCTGTGACCTCGTACACGAGGAGTTTCGAGACGAAGCGACGAGCCCCGCATTCCAGACAGTGGTTCAGCCTGAGCGTTGGCGTTCCATCCTCGCTGCTCGCATCGTCTGACCACGACGGCTGCGAATCTGTGTCCTCGGTCTCTCGAGGTGAGCTCGTGTGGTTTTCTGATGGCGATGCACTCGCTGTCTCAGAGTTACTGAACGTCGACATGGATTCACCTGTGACTGCACTCAGCTGACACCTGGCTGGGCACCACAACGGCTCTCCTGGCGGTGCCTATCGGGTCCCCTTCTCCCCTGAAGGGCGGAGCTTGTCGGTGGACTCCCGTTCTGACCACTAGCTACTCAGCGCAGCTCCGATGGGGCAAAGGTCAATACACCATACATAGAATATGTATTATGATGTCGATCGACAACCGAATCGCGGGCACCCAGACCGACCCCGAGGAGACGTTTAATGACTTCCTCACCTACGCTGAGCTGCTGAACACGCCCCAGCTCGCCCAGCTGTACACGTTTATTCTCCGAGATGGGTCCGTCGAGATCGAGACAATCAAAGCGGAACTCGACATACCGCACTCGACCACATACAAGTATCTCGGACGGCTCGAAGAGATGGGCATTCTTACTCGGTATGACGACGAGACGCCGACCACAGTGACCGTTGAGCCGATTCACCTCCAACTAGATACTGACCACGGTGTCGTCACCGCTACACCTGTCCTGCTCGATGCAATCGGTCGGCAACGCGATACGGAGGATATCCGCGTGTTCATTGACCGCCAGGGAATCCCCAAACTGGTCGCCGCTCTTCACTACACGCTCCGGATTATGGACGGGGACTTCACCCAGCGGACAGCCGCGAACAAGCTCGGCGTCCATCCCGTCGAGGGAATGACGGTATTCACGCCTCTTCAAGACGTAATCGAAGAGGCTGCGGAATACGATCCATATCTTGACCGGGCGAACTGATGGTGTCGAAGCCAGAGATCCCACGCGATAGTACGGCTATTATCGATAGTAGCGTTCTCATCTCGATGGGTGGGCCTGCCAATGAACAGTATCAGGCATTCGAGCAGTTCGTGACAGATCGAAACCTCACCGTGTGAACCCACCCCGGGGTCACATCAAAGCCTCGGGGCTTCCTGCTTTTCCGACAGAACTTACAAACCCATTCTCACCGTGAGAATGGATTCACAGAGGTTCCAGTCTCAACAGGCGTTGATTCGGAACGTCCCATCCCTATCTGTGTTGGACGGTACGAGGTGTCTGACCGTCCTTGTTATCGGACTCTCAGCCAAACACACTGACCATCACGTCATAATCGGCAACCCCCACTGTCCTAAATGTTACGGATATGTGGAGTGAGTGTCGGCTTCACCCTCGGGGTCACATCAACATCAAAGCCCCGAGGCAGTCGCCTCGTACAGCTTGTACATCTCCCCGTCCTCGGCGATCCGGATCCGGATCCGGCTACCCTCGCTCAACATCGAATACATCTCATTGAGCGGCATTGCCATCCCCCAGTACCCCTGATTTTTGAGTTCGGTAACCAACTGCTCAGTCTCCGTTTCAGACAGCGACTCCAGAATGACGTCGATGTCCTCTGTCGACCGAGATCGCCCAGTGAGGATCGCGACGTACCCACTGACGATGACGTACTCCACTTCGCAGGCGTCGAGAATTCGTGTAAACGTGCGCTTGAATCGCGGGACGTTGAACGTGAACGGCGAGTATTCGCCTGCCTGTGAAGGCTAGAACGGGAGTCCACGTGAAAGCCTTACCCTCAACGAGTAGGGTAGGGTAGGGTAGTTTACACGCTTCGTCAGTCATAGCGGGTCGACAGGAAGAAATTTGAATCTGACTCGCTAGTTCATCGCCTGCTGGAATCGCTCGCGAAGCGCACCCTCGCGCTCCTCGAACTTGTCAACCTTTTTTTGCAGGTCGTCGCTGCCGCGTTCGATGCTCGCAAGCGCCCGCTCGTCGACGCAGAACAAAATGAGTTGGACAGAGATGAGAGCCTGAAGCAATTCCGCTTCAGTATATAAGTAAACTGTATTACCGGAATTCCGGTTACATATATAACTGTAGCCGATAATCTAGATATAATGCTACTCGAGAAACCAGCGCGTGAGCGCGGGTTCAAGAAGGAACGCCTCCATCGAGTGCTGCTGAATCACGCTGCTGGGGAGATGAGCTGCTATGCAGTCGCCAATGACGCGGACGTTTCCACCTCGTGGACGTACGACTACCTCGACCAACTCGAACATGACGGGCTCGTCGAGGACACCAGCGTCCTCGACCCAGCAGCTCTCTATGACCGCTGGGTGGAGACGCGGATCGAGCCGAACTCGGTTCGCGTCTCGCTCCAACAACCCCTGGAGACGGTTCGCGAGGCAGGCCTCGACTATGCGCTCACGACCGACGAAGCCGAACAGGTTCACCAAGGATTCCTGTTCGCGTCGACGACGGCACTCTACGTGCGAGAGGAGGATATCAACGATTGGCTGAGCGTGATCGAACAGAAGGGGTTCGTCGGCGGCGGGAACACTGAACTTCGCGCGACCGACGAGCACGTCTTCTACAATACGCAGACGGTCGACGAGGTCACGACCGTCTCGATCCCACAACTGATCGTCGATCTGCTCGACGAGGACGGTCCGGCAGTCGAAGCCGCGAATCGCCTCCTGAAGCAATACCACGGGCTGACCGATGAGTAACGCGGATCGCAGCCAGTACGCCGAGCCGGTGACATCCCTCTCGGAAGGCGAACTGCAGGATGTCCTCTCGGCTGCCGAACCACCCGTCTGTCTACTCGGCGGGTGGGCGGTCCACCTCCAGGTCACGGACGGCTTCCAAGCCGCCCACGACCGCGCGTACATTGGCTCCCGGGACGTCGACCTTGGGATCCACATCGACCCCTCGTGGTCGACTGACGAACTACACACAGCACCGGTCACAACCACGCTCGAGCGTATCGAGAACGACCTCGGGTACAGCCGCGGTCGATTCGGCTTCTACCAGCAGTTCCACAGGGACACACACGAGCGCCTCGACGACACAGCGGCGCGCGACCAGCCGGCACACAACGTTTTTCGGGTCGACATCGACATCATCCCGGATACGACAGCACTCGACGTCTTCCAGAACACCTTTGGATTTCGCCCACCGGCTGAACCCCTGCTCGAACCAGTGTTCGATGCAGACGCGGGAGAGCCGCTCGCCGACTATGTCGACTGGGAGAACCCGCCTGACGCCTTCATCGTCCCAGCCGAACTCCTCGCCGTAATGAAGGTCCGGGCGTTCCCGGATCGCGACAAGAGCCACAAGCAACTGAAGGATCTCGCCGACCTACACGCCCTCCTCTGGTACGTGACCGACTATGCCGATATTCGGTCAGCAGTTCGAGCACGCCTGACCGACGAGGACATTACAGCGTTCGAGTCGATGACGAGCGACGACCTCTACGATAGGACAGCTGGACTCATCGAGGTCGATTCGACCATCGTCCGACAATCAATAGAGCGGCTGTTAGTTTGACGGTACCAGTTGTTCAGCTTTTGATATCCTCCTCCGCGTGAACCCGGAGGAATCCCGAGCGGTGGGAGTTTCAGGTTTGGAGTCCAATCACCAGACTACTAGTCCTTTCGGGCGCAAGTAGTTCCACGGTATCGGACTGGTGGACCGCTGGCGGTGCCAAGCCGCCGGTACCACTATCCTCGACCGTGTTTGGCGTCCCAGTGTTATTTTTGTCACGGGGACGCCAGCAGGCGTCAGCGGATTCAGGGGTATCGTCTGGGTCGCTTCAAGCAGTCGGCACAGGCACACGCTTCGAGCATGTGTGTTCACCGACTGCCATTTCGGATACTGTCTCATTAGATGGGCGGACAGGCCGCCTCCGAAGGACAGTTCAGAATCCGCTCCGTTTCGACCGATTCCTACCCTCAAATTGGGCGGCCTGTCAGTTAAACATCATGGGAACTCAACACACCCGTTTGAACGGTGGTCTGTTGCTCGGAGTGACGGCGCGTATCCACGGCCTGAAGGCCGTTGTATTGCGTCTGTTCCGCGTATAAGCCGCGACATCTACAGATATGCAAGGCAGAGTGCCTCGGGGCTTGACCCCGAGGGTGAATGCCGACATAAACATTTAATTAATCTCGTTTCATGCACCAATTCACAGTCAGAGCACCCTCAAAGACGGATTAAAGATCTTAATCCAATGCTGACTGAGGTAATTAATGGAAATGCGGCACCTCTCAAAACCCGCTGTTGGCGGTGAGACGGGTGCTGTCGGGTGGGGTGGAGCCGCCGACCCTCACGGACGCACCGGGCGTTCGGGTGTCAATTCCAGCCGACCCATCTCGGGAAGGTCGAGAGGACTGAAATTCGCCTGCGTCCGTCCGCCCACTTTTCGGGCGACACGGACAAAACGGTGAAGCCTCGGGGCTTTGATGTGACCCCGAGGTACTTCACACGTCGGCGACCTCGTCGATGAAGTCCTCGTCCAACTGCTGTTTCAACACTCGGAGGTTTGCCGCCTTTTCGGCATCGACGAGCGCTTTGAGTTGCTTGAAGATGATTTCATCGTTGTAATAGGCGGCACCGATCTCCTGGGTGAGTGCGTCGTCGTGAGCGGCGTCTTGGAGGTACTCCCGAAGCGCGGTTACGAGAACGTCGGTCCGGTCTTCCCCGAGGACTGTGGCCAGTGCGTCGGCCCGGTCGATGAGCCGATCAGGGGCCCGAAACTGCACGCGCTTCTTATCGATGCTCATAATGTATATATTGTGAGCCAACGCAATTATAGGTTTTCGTGTGTACGATGGAGCCTCACTCGGCCAAGTGTCACTCGACCACGAGATGCTCCTCGAGGACAAGCCTCAGTACGCCGTGATGGTCGGTTGACCACGAGGCGTCGTCGCTGGGTAGCAATGCAGTCGTGGATAGCTAAGGAGGCGCTGAGAACCTGTTGACTCACTCGTCTTCGAGTGCTGCGTGACATCCTCCCCGTCATGAACGATGGGGCTTCCCGTACCGCAGGTGGGATATTTGCCGGTCTACGACACGACCTGTTCTCTCGTGTGAAACATCCCGCTCTCGCGGTCGAACAAGTATGTCGATGGCTGTGCCATACAGCCGTTACTCCTATCCTCGCCGTGAGGACTCAGAGTTATCTTCTGGCGCATGTTCTCGGCCCCGTTACAATCCGCGTTCCCAACCAACCCACACGAGGAGCAGACGTACAACCAACGGTGCTTCCGGTTCGACTTCGTGTCGTCACCACACCGTGAACACGTCTTCGAGGTGTTCCACTCGTTCTCCTTCAGCACCTCGACACCGCGAACCTCGCCTTTGTATTCGAGGTACTGATAGATGCGGTCGAACGCCCACGAGTGCAACTTCTTGTTGCCCGTCTTGCCCCAATCCGACTCACGCACGTCTTCGGGCCAACTCACCGCAAGCGTTCCGACATCACGTCCAATACACTCTGTGAGGATCGCGTCTGAGAGCACGTGGTAGAAGTCAGCAAGTTTTTCACGCGCCCATATCGACTTCTCAGACGGCCCATTCTCACCCTCAGTGTCGTACTCAGAACGCTAGAAGTAGTGCTTGTCCTGCTTGAGTGAGTTACCGGGGTACAGGACGTATTCATCGGGGAACGCGACTGTGGCGATATTCTTGATGCCAAGGTCGATGCCTGCCACTTCATCGCCTGCTGAGTCGTTGGTTTCGAGGCTGACTTTGCAGACGAAGTGTAGTTCCCATTCGTCGCCGCTCCAGACGGCGCGAACGTTCTGCACTTTGTTGACTTCCGAAAGGTCAACGTCGGGACGAATCCGATACTCACAGAGGAGGAAGTCTGAGAAGTGTTCTTTCAGATTAGAGCCTTTCGAGAGTCGGACGCGGTTGTTCTTGGGGTCGTGTTTGAACCCGTCTTCTTTGAACGTCACCGTGGAACGTGGTCGTTCATCCCCGTGTTTGCGGTAGCTGGGCGGATTCGCCTTGTCGTCTTTTGTCGCAAGTCGAACCACGACTGGAAAGCGTCAGAAAGTTCTTCAATGACTGTCTGACTGGATTGTGCGTTCAAGTCTTTCCAGCACGACTGGTTCTTCATATACGATCTAATCGAGCCTTCATCAGGAATTTCGCCAGTCTGGTTCCAGATGCGGTCGACTGTCCATCGTGCGACGTTCCAGATTTTCGAGGCGGAATCGCCGAGCGAGTCGAGGCCATCACAAACCTGTCGGTTGTTCTGAATGGAACCAACGTAGGTGCGAGTGACCTCAATCGTCATACATAACCTATGTCCAAGTAGTTACTTAAAGCTACGATTGGCGTGGAATATCCGGTCTGTCATCGACGGTGGTCGGTGTCGGAGTTGTCGGAGTCACTCCCGCCGTAAACGGCGGAATTCTCTCCTCGTAGAAGGATAGATCTTCGCGTGGCGGCGTCCGTCGAGCTTTCCCATCTTGAGGGCGACCTCGCGACGCTCGGCGTCGCTCTCGGCTGCCTGATACCGCTCGTAGAGCTGGCGGACCTCGTCGTCGACCGTCTTTGCGTCACCCTCGGAGACATCACCGGTGGCGGGGGCGACAATATCAAGTGGCTCGTTCTTGACATCCGCTTTGAGCAGACGCAGTCGCTGGGCAGTTTCAGCGCCAACCAGCTGCTTAACTGACTCGTACTTGAGTTGGTCGTCGTAGTATTTCGTAGCAACGAATTCCTGGAAGGTCTCGCTGTCGACAGTGATTTCGTCATCGTAGTAAGCGGCCACGATCTCCTGCGAAAGCGCATCCTCGTCGGTCATCGGTCGCGCAGCCGATCGCGAGCGGCCGCGAACCGGACGAGATCCGTGTCGCCAGCCGCAGCCATCTCGTTCGCCGACTGGAGCTGCGAGTCGATGAGCCGATTCTGTTGGCGTGACCACTCACTATCGTCGTGCGTCCGAACGTACTCGGTCCATCGCTTGATCATCCCACGCCGTTGCTCCGTGTTCCGGCGATGGTCGTCCTCAAACTCCTGTGAGTTCAGCATAGTAGTCCTCCACTCCAAGCTCGTTGATGTATGTTTCAAGCTGCTCCGTCTTAAATTGTTCCTCGAGGGTCAAGTACAGTTGCATCTTCGAAATCTTTGCCGCTGAGGCTGTCTGCAGCTTGTGCGAGTCGGAGTTTGTACGCAATTTGGAGTTCGAGCGGGCTGATCTCGATCTGCCCCTCATCGAATGTCACCGTGAGGGGATTGGAGAGGGCCTCACGCTCAACATCGTTTGAAACAAACCACGTCTCGAAGTTCGGGTACATCTCCCCGTCCTCGGCGATCCGGATCCGGATCCGGCTACTCTCGCTCAACATCGAATACATCTCATTGAGCGGCATTGCCATCCCCCAGTACCCCTGATTTTTGAGTTCGGTAACCAACTGCTCAGTCTCCGTTTCAGACAGCGACTCCAGAATGACGTCGATGTCCTCTGTCGACCGAGATCGCCCAGTACGGGCGCTTGTGCCGCACGAGACCGCGGTCCTTCAATCGCGAGAGAATCGCACTGACGGCGTCTGTATCCAGCCCGAGTTGTTCGGCGATCGTTGCCGCCTTCCACGCCCGGTTGTTATACTTGTCGAGGAACAGCACAATCCGCTCGGTATCACTCTGCTCCTCGAATTCGTCGGCGCCAGCGTTCTCGAACTCGTCGATATCGATGGCTGCCTCAGTCATCTTCACGAACCGACGCTCAACGATGTCACGCGTATCTGAGTCGTTCTTGTAGTCCTCGCGATTGATCTGCTGCTTCCGTGCGAGGACGCCCAGACTCTGTTCAATGGTTTCGACAGCGGTCAGAATCCGATTGAGGCGATCTGCCGGCAGTCCTTCATCTGTCATCCGTCGTCCTTTGTATCGCCCGCGGCTGGCACCCCAGCACCATCGTCGCCGAGATGGTCGTCGATCCTGGCCAGAGCCGCATCGAGTCGGTCGCGAGGGGACTGCTGGTCGGACTCGCGTGCCGTGAGTTGGCGGCGAAGCTCGGTGGCGTGCTCCACTGTACCAACGATCAGGACGCCATTCTCAAAGATCGCTGCCGCAAGTGCTGGCGAGACCGTGTGGAGATCCACGAGATCCACATCATCCGTCTCAAGCGCGTCGCTGAGGTCGGCACTCAACCCAAAAAACACGTCGTTGTAGTCCGGATCGGAGGACCGGTGTTCGTCGAATTCGACTGCGAGATCGATGTCGCTCGTTGCGTGGGTCGTTTCGGTGGCGTGGGAGCCGAAGAGAATTGCGAGCCGGATTGGGTACTCCCGGAGCGTAGCCTGGAGGGCATCGAGATTGAGAGCAGCATCGTCGACTCAGCAATTCTCATTGTCAGGAATAAGCCCTCGGGTGATATAAAAACGTAGGTGGGATTCCACGGAATCCATTATATGTTGGCGTGTTGTACCAACATAGGCGGCATAGATGGAATTGGCGGTCATCCACGAGGACCAAGATACGTTCGACGACGGCACCCGGTACGAGATGATCGCCATCGCCATCGCCATCTCAAAAAGCGACGACTACCCCGAAGGAGTCAAGTACCGATTCCAGTACATGCCAGAAGACGGTCGCACGCTACTTCGGTTCGACAACTACCCGAACCATCCCGGGGTAGACCGCCACCACTACCACACCCCCACCGGTGTCAACGACGACATTGAGTACACCGGCCTCAAAGCCCACGTCCAGCAGTTCTATAACGAGATGGACGACCGCCGCGAGAGGTGACTAACCATGCCTGACCAACCCAACACAAACACACCCGACACCCCCGACGACGCCAACAGCACCGACTCTGCGCCCGAGGAGATCGTGATGGACGACATCGAAGCTGAGGCAGGCTTTCTCGAAGACCGTGACCCTGAGGACTACCCCTCGGTGCTCCGGATCACGTCCAACTCCGAACAGGCGCACCGCCAGGACGCGCTCGACCGGTTTGAGCGCTGGGAAGATGGCGAGGAGATCCCGCACGTCATCAACTTCCAGAACCCGAGTGATCTCAGAGCATTGCTCACTGACCGTCGCGTCGAACTCCTTCGGAGTATCATGACCGAGCGCCCGGACAGTATCCGCCAGCTGGCCGAACGACTGAACCGCGATGTCAAGAGCATTCACGACGACCTTCAGGTCCTCACTGACTACGACATCGTCCACTTCGAACAGGCTGGCCGGGCGAAGCGCCCGTTCGTCCCCTACGACACCATTGAGGTCAGTCTCGAAATTTCGACACCGCGCTCAGCTGATGATGCTGCACCAACCTGAATTATCGTCAGTACCGTCAGAGTCGAATCCCCACCCTGCCGACGCTGTTAGCCTACACGAAGAAAGCGAACGAATGAATTCGTGACATCCTCCCACGACTGAAGTCGTGGGCTTCCCACGCCCGATGCGCTGGTTTGGGAACTTACGTTTGCGACCCGACACGCCGATGGGAGTGCCACGCTCCCGTTACTCCTATCCTGTGACGGACTCGGAGTTCCCTGATTATTTACGTCGGTTGGAGCGTCCGAAGGCTTACTTTTTGATGAGGCAAACACCAACTCAACTGCCAGTTTTCGGACAGTCAATCACGATGGGAGACCACCGCAATGACAAATATAAATTCGGTGTGTGGACTCAACCATTTCGATGACAGTGTTTGAGAACCGTCCGGCGATTCATCCCACGAGTAAAGTCGTGTGGGTTTTCGCGCCTAATCTCTATAACCCCGACGATGACTGATAGTGATTAGTTCGAATAGTTTTACCGATGGTGTCGAATGACGCGAGTTCAGCGGCTCCAATCACCGACACGCATAATCACGGCGGGAAAGACTTACACTAATCACTATGAGAGAGTTGATGTCCCGGTTCGAGGTTCCGGTCTCAGAATTACTCAATCTTATTTTTAGCCTAATTCCGCGTTGCAGATTTCTAGCGATAGACGGCAAGCGAATAGGTAGTGATCTTACACTTCTCTAACGGAGCAAGGGGACTGACCGTTTGATGAGGCAAGAAAGACTTACGAGCTACCGAGGAACAGGGACATCACTGCTTGAAGCTCCCCCAAGAGCGCTCTATAGCCTCTCGTGTGCGGTCAGCCTGCTCCTCACTCCACGTACCGATATTGATCGGCTTTTCGCTCTGAGCGAGACATTCGAGGAGTTCGTCAAACGTCTCGTCCTCCCGTTTCAGGCTCTCTAGCATCTGCTTCGTCTCGTCGGAAACCCGGATAGACGTGCTCATATGTATTCAGTCTGCATACAGGCTCAATCATCTTTTGACGAGAACGGAGACGGAGACGGAGACGGAGACGGAGGTTAGATGTCGTTGAAAAACCAGTCCGGAGCACCCGCGCACTCCGCACAACGCCTATGCGTCTGAGAGATCGACAGTTCGTCCGGGTGAGGTGACGACGACGACAACGAGAGGCGAACATTCCTCGGGAATAATGTCTTGACCCGAACCTCTAGTATATGATATGACTTCAGCGCGAGGACCGCGCCGACGCCACGTTCCTCGTTG
>NZ_KE356561.1:1976736-1978048 GCF_000415985.1 Haloquadratum walsbyi J07HQW2 | reverse complement strand
ATCCGCAATGAAGTGATCGACTTGACCGGCAGCACTGGGACTGGGACAAGATCAAATCAATCGTTGTTGACAACGCCGATCACGTCCAGAATACGACGCAACTCATCGTTGACAAAGCTCTCGGTGAGATTGAGCGGTATCACGATAACAAAGCAGACGGGTGGGGTCGTCCCTACCCATACATTGAGGGTCGGTATCCGATGGTGATGAATCACACCGAAGGCTACCGCCTGTTTCCTGAAAATGATGCCATTCAGTTCAGAATCAGTGCTGCACCACGCAGTCACGTCAAAGGCGAGCTTCGGGGGAGTCCCGACCAGTTTAACCGACTACGAACCGCGTTGAACAATGCTGAGTGGCATGTCGGGACAGCCGAAGTCGTCCACAAACACGACGAATGGCGACTCCACGTTACCGTCACGAAAGAAGACTGTGACGTGGCAAGCCCGGACGATGCAGATACCGTTGTCGGCGTTGATGTCAACGAGGATTGTGTGGCACTTGCTGCAATGGATCGCAATGGAGAGGTGAAAGACTCAATCGTGGTTTCGTATCCGTCAATCAAAGAGCGGCGACACGAGTTTTTCACCAAGCGAAAGCGGATGCAGACCGCTGGGCAAACCGGGCTTGAATCGGTCGTACAGACAGCGGAACGCGACTACGTTCACGATTGTCTGCACAAGGTGTCGCGGCAGGTAGTCGATTGGATGTCGCAATTCACGACACCGGAACTCCAAGACCACGCCCCGGACACCGTCGTCGCGGAGGTCTCGACACCGAGCGGCGTGACGACGACCGACGGTGGCGAACTGGACAAGACCGATGACCGCACTCGGCCGAACCGGTCTGCTTGTCGTCGTGGTCGGACTGCTCGCCGCTTTCGTACTCACCGGCACCGGTGGGTTCGGCTTCGCCACGGCCGACCGCACCGTGAGCGCGGACGTGGTGCCGGACGAAGATGCACTGTTTGGGGTTCGAGTCTCGGAGACGAGTGGTGTCGTCGGCGGGTCGACGTTCACGCTGATAAAGACTATCGACAACTCCGGCGGTCAGGTTGACGTCGACTCGGCGACCGTCACCGGGCCCGTGAGCGTCGTTACCGCCGGACCAGACACCGTCGAGGTCGTCTGCACCGCCCCGACGAACGCCGCACAGGTCACACTCACAGTGAAGGCCAGCGGCGCGGACGTGCAGATTACGACGTACAGAGATGTGACCGTCACCTGCGCCACACCCACACCGCAGCCGCACTCGTGACTCGAACAGAGTCGGTTCTGACCACCTGCGGCGTGAGCACTGGTTTCTAGCGGAT
>NZ_KE356561.1:1971037-1976686 GCF_000415985.1 Haloquadratum walsbyi J07HQW2 | reverse complement strand
GTCGGCGCCAGCGTTCTCGAACTCGTCGATATCGATGGCTGCTCAGTCATCTTCACGAACCGACGCTCAACGATGTCACGCGTATCTGAGTCGTTCTTGTAGTCCTCGCGATTGATCTGCTGCTTCCGTGCGAGGACGCCCAGACTCTGTTCAATGGTTTCGACAGCGGTCAGAATCCGATTGAGGCGATCTGCCGGCAGTCCTTCATCTGTCATCCGTCGTCCTTTGTATCGCCCGCGGCTGGCACCCCAGCACCATCGTCGCCGAGATGGTCGTCGATCCTGGCCAGAGCCGCATCGAGTCGGTCGCGAGGGGACTGCTGGTCGGACTCGCGTGCCGTGAGTTGGCGGCGAAGCTCGGTGGCGTGCTCCACTGTACCAACGATCAGGACGCCATTCTCAAAGATCGCTGCCGCAAGTGCTGGCGAGACCGTGTGGAGATCCACGAGATCCACATCATCCGTCTCAAGCGCGTCGCTGAGGTCGGCACTCAACCCAAAAAACACGTCGTTGTAGTCCGGATCGGAGGACCGGTGTTCGTCGAATTCGACTGCGAGATCGATGTCGCTCGTTGCGTGGGTCGTTTCGGTGGCGTGGGAGCCGAAGAGAATTGCGAGCCGGATTTGGTACTCCCGGAGCGTAGCCTGGAGGGCATCGAGATCGGTCGACTCAGCAATTCTCATTGTCAGGAATAAGGCCCTCGGGTGATATAAAAACGTAGGTGGGATTCCACGGAATCCATTATTGGTTAATCTTAAAATTGGGGTCAAAGGGTGGTAGCAGCAGTCCCGTGTATATTAATCAACGCTAGCGGAAGTTACCTCTTTGACTGTTGGTTAAACTAAAGATCCCGGCTGGCAAGTTTCCGTCGTTAGAGGTACGGACTCCCCGAGATCGAGACGTGAGGTCCTATATTGGGCCTTGACACCAACGAAAAGTCTTATTATATGTTGGCGTGTTGTACCAACATAGGTGACATAGATGGAATCGGCGGTCATCCACGAGGACCAAGATACGTTCGACGACGGCACCCGGTACGAGATGATCGCCATCGCCATCTCAAAAAGCGACGACTACCCCGAAGGAGTCAAGTACCGATTCCAGTACATGCCAGAAGACGGTCGCACGCTACTTCGGTTCGACAACTACCCGAACCATCCCGGGGTAGACCGCCACCACTACCACACCCCCACCGGTGTCAACGACGACATTGAGTACACCGGCCTCAAAGCCCACGTCCAGCAGTTCTATAACGAGATGGACGACCGCCGCGAGAGGTGACTAACCATGCCTGACCAACCCAACACAAACACACCCGACACCCCCGACGACGCCAACAGCACCGACTCTGCGCCCGAGGAGATCGTGATGGACGACATCGAAGCTGAGGCAGGCTTTCTCGAAGACCGTGACCCTGAGGACTACCCCTCGGTGCTCCGGATCACGTCCAACTCCGAACAGGCGCACCGCCAGGACGCGCTCGATCGGTTTGAGCGCTGGGAAGATGGCGAGGAGATCCCGCACGTCATCAACTTCCAGAACCCGAGTGATCTCAGAGCATTGCTCACTGACCGTCGCGTCGAACTCCTTCGGAGTATCATGACCGAGCGCCCGGACAGTATCCGCCAGTTGGCCGAACGCCTGAACCGCGATGTCAAGAGCATTCACGACGACCTTCAGGTCCTCACTGACTACGACATCGTCCACTTCGAACAGGCTGGCCGGGCGAAGCGCCCGTTCGTCCCCTACGACACCATTGAGGTCAGTCTCGAAATTTCGACACCGCGCTCAGCTGATGATGCTGCACCGGCCTGAATTATCGTCAGTACCGTCAGAGTCGAATCCCCACCCTGCCGACGCTGTTAGCCTACACGAAGAAAGCGAACGAATGAATTCGTGACATCCTGCCACGACTGAGGTTGTGGGAAGAAGTCAAGGAGCTATCGAGGAACAGGAACATCACTGCTCGAAGCCCCCCTAGAGCGCTCTATAGCCTCTCGTGCGCGGTCGGCCTGCTCCTCACTCCACGCACCGATATTGATCGGCTTTTTGCTCTGAGCGAGACGTTCGAGGAGTTCGTCAAACGTCTCGTCCTCCCGTTTCAGGCTCTCCAGCATCTGTTTCGTGTCGTCGGAAACCCGAATAGATCTGCTCACATGTATCCAGTCTGCATACAGGGTCAATCATCTTTTGACGAGAACGCAGACGGAGACGGAGACGGAGGTTAGATGTCGTTCAAAAACCAGTCCGGAGCACCCGCGCACTCCACACAACGCCTATCGGTCCGAGAGAGATCGACAGTTCGTCTGGGTGAGGTGATGACGACGATAATGAGAGGCGAACATTGCTCGGGAATGATGTCTTTGACCCGAGACTGTAGTATATAATGTGACTTCAGCGCGAGGACCGCGCCGACGCCACGTTCCTCGTTGAGAGAATGTTGTGAGAGGAGGCGTCGCGGTACGGGGTGTGTGACACCAACCAGTATGGTGATATCACCGACATGGTCAATCGGTCTTGAGGACCCGCCGTTGAACCTGATGATGACCGGCTTTGACACGTTCCAATTATTTTCCACGCGTGTCACCGTCTGAGTATTGGGATTATGGACATTTCCGACGCAATTGACCCGCTGATCCAGAGGGTCAAGATGAGGTCGAGGCGCGGTTGGAGGTGGCGGGCGGGAGTGAGTACGGAGCAATCAAGACCTGTTTTTCCAGCACCGCATGGGATCTAACAGCCACCTTCGCGCTTCAGTCGGGGAGAGAATTGAATGCGATCTTCACTGAACCCTTCCACCCCACTGGTTCCGCTGTTAGCCGACACCAGCGACGCAGCTCCGACCACCCACGCCCCGCCAGTTCCGCTGTTAGCGTGGAAACACAAATCGCTTGATCGAATGAGTAGTGTGCCAGAAGCGTACCCGGATACGAGACACAGCGGTGAACGCACCCCGGGGCAGTCGCCTCGACCGCCTGTACAAACAGCGGAAGCGGTGGGGTGGTGTTGCTATGCGACTGGCGCGGACGATAGGTGACAATTGGGTGTGGGTTGTGTCTGAGCGGACGTAGCGGGGGAGAGAGTAAAGCCGGCGGTCGGGGGCTGATTGCACGGGCTACCAGTCGTCGAGATACTGCTGGACGTACGGATGAAGATCGTTGAACGGCGGATGGAAGACCTCAAACGCACTGTGTTGGTCGTCGCCAGAGAATGTGGGCTCATCGTGTGCGAGATGGCAACGATACGCAGTCGCCAGGTAGTGTTTCGAGTCAACACCCTCAATCTCGGACGTATCGTAGAAGTGCTCGTAGGTACCAAGACCCTCGTCAATGATGACAGATTCTCCGAGTTCCTCCTCGGCGACGCGGTGGACAGCCTCAGTCCGGGCTTCATTCTTCAGTACCGTTCCACCGGGCACGAACCATTCTCCGTTGGCGGGGTCATTTTCGCGTTTGCCCAAGAGAACACCGTCATCATGTTCGACGATGAGATCAACGGAGACGAGTGGGACATTATCGACGATGGTGCGCCACTCGGACGGCGGGATCGGTTTGTCTTTGGCAGGCATCGTCAGTCCAAGTAGTGTTCGACGGTTCGTTCGAGACCCTTTTCGAACGTGTATTCCGGTTCCCAGCCGAGTGTTTCGATTTTCCTCTGTTTCGAGTGCGTAGCGCTGGTCGTGACCAGCGCGATCCTCGACGAAGTTGATCAGGTCGTCGTCTGCACCGACGGCATCTAGCATCGCTTCGGTGCCTTCGAGATTCGTCTTCTCCGCGTGGCTCCCGATAGTGTATACTTCTCCAACCACCTTTTCTCGGAGAGCCAAATCAACTGCTCGACAACTATTCTTAAGATAGATCCACTCGCGGATATTTGAACCATCGCCGTAGACAGGCAGGTCTTGACTGTCGACCGCGTTCTGAGTGAATTGATGAGTTTTCACTTGAGGCGTAGCTTTTGATGGCAACGGTATGAACATGCGACATTGCAGTGGCACACTCTCGGATTCGATCCGGCATTGAGTCGGACACTCACTGGTAGGATTTGCAAACACGGGCGACACCCTCTTTGAAGTCAATCTGTGGTTCCCACCCTGTGACCTCCTGGATCTTAGAGTAATCAGCCATCGTGTCATGGACGTACACCTGGAGGGGATTTTCAATATACTTCGGGTCGACATTCGTTCCAAGTTCGTCGTTGATCATCGCGATCATCTCGTTGAATGTGTAGCTCTCGCCCGTCCCAACGTTATAAATTCCTTGTAGTTCGTGGTCGGCGGCGAGTTCACAGGCGCGGACAGTATCCTCAACATGGGTAAAATCGCGTGTCTGAGAACCATCACCGAACAGTTCCGGGCGTTCGCCGTTCGCGATCTTGTCGGTGAACTGGGCAACAGTGTTTGCGAACTCGCCTTTGTGTTTTTCGGCGCCACCAAAGCCCTGATACACCGAGAAGAAGCGCAGCCCAGCAAGGGTCATCTCGTGGAAGTTATGAAAGTACTCCGCGTATCGCTCCCGGGCGAGTTTGGAGGCCTCGTAGCCGGTGCGAGCTTCGACATCCATTGTTTCGGGAGAGGGCTCCGTTCGATCCCCGTAGATCGAGGAGGTCGTTGCGTACACAACGGTATCACAGCCGTCTTGACGAGCTTGTTCAATCGTGTTCACGAATCCCTCGACGTTGACCCGAGCGCCCTGTGCGGGATTCTCTTCGTGCATTTTGTATGACGAGAGCGCTGCGAAGTGGAACACAACATCCACGTCAGTGGGCAGCTCATCGTCAACGACAGATTGCTCGACGAACTCAACGTTGTTGTTGAGATTCTCGGGTGTGCCGAGATAGCCGTCGTCGACGGCGGTTACCTCATTTCGTTCAGCAAGGTGGTTCGCAAGGTTTGAGCCGATGAAACCAGCGCCGCCTGTAACGAGGACGCGGTGATTCTGCATATATATCGCTGTCGAATACAAGCGTGAAAACCTTGTGATGTTGAAACATAACCGTGTGGCGAATTATCTTCAAATATTGGATCAGGATACACTGCCTAGGATCTTTATACACTTGTTGAAACAGACTGATCACGAAACACTCAACTGTAACTTGTCCGAGATCATCTTCGTTCCATTGTCGAGCCCACCGGCTACCGGTAGACTCTATTTTACCGACGCGGGTGGCTGCCCCTTCGAGTGCATCGTCTGCATAGAGATGTTTACGAATGAGAGGAGTCGATCAAGATCCCCAGTCGGATACTATAGAAACCACCACTCGGAATCGATCATTGTGGAGTGCAATGTAAGCGTTCGGACTCCCCGAACCCTGCTGAAGATCGACACACTGCCCCTTAGATAGTAGATCCTCAGCACTTCTGTAGAGTGTCTGACTCCACTCGCTCACCGTTTGCGTGATTTGTTTCCTGAAGACGGGGAGGTTGACATCTACAAACTGCTAAACCGGCTCGAATAATGGGCAGCCCCCCTCGTTTCGTCTGTTCTTGTCTCAAATACACGCCAAGATCTAAAATTAGGGTTCAGAATCAATCGACTCACGGGTTTCCAGCACGGTTCTGGGATCCAGTGTTAGCTCGTATTGGTAATGGGCACCGCCCGATCCTCGTTTCGCTCAGTCCGCTCAAGAAATCCGAGCGTCGTCAGAGGAT
>NZ_KE356561.1:1968826-1970987 GCF_000415985.1 Haloquadratum walsbyi J07HQW2 | reverse complement strand
AAACTCGCAAAGGCTGTCAACGCAAATTGGGTATATACGCTCGGTGACCCCGATCCAGACGGCTCAAACCCGTATGGGTCTGTGGGATTAACGATGTGACTCCCAGTCTCGACTATTCGGTGATTCGACGACTTCAACGGCGGGGCGGGCGCCTCTTTGAGTACGCCCAATGGGAGGATGTCGACTGGCGAGAGTTCGGCGATCCGGACGTGTTGATCACGTCAGGCGCGACGACGCGGGCGGTCATCACACCTGATGATACGTTTCACATTAATTACTGCCACTCTCCGCCTCGATGGTTCTACGATCTTTATCACGACCGCAAGAACTCAAAGTTCGGGATCCTTGCACGACCGATGATACGGTACCTCCGGATGCGAGACATGGCAGTTGATCCACGCGTTGATCACTACCTCGTCAATAGTCCGATTATCAAACGCCGTCTCTGGAAATACTACAAGCGAGAGTCCGAGGTGCTGTATCCTCCCGTTGAATTGGATCAGTACTACAACAAGGGCGACCACGGGTTCTTCCTTCACCTCGGCCGACTTAATAAGGAGAAAGGCGTCCCTGAAGTCGTCGCAGCGTTTAAGAAACTAGACGAGCGGCTGGTGATGGCAGGCGGATCTGGGGACGTCGACGACTCGGTTCTAGGTCAGATTGAGCGCGCTGAGAATATCGAGTGGCGCGGATTCGTAGATGAAGACGAGAAATTAGATCTACTTGCTCAATGTACAGCAGTCGTATTTAATGGTCACAACGAGGACTTTGGGATCGTTCCCATTGAGGCGAACGCAAGCAGGAAGCCTGTTTTAGCACGAAATGATGGTTTTCCAAGGCTCTTTGTTACCGAAGAGAACGGACGGCTCCATGACGGAACAGTTAGTAGTATTCGACGGGTAATCAGTCAATTCTTGGAAGAAGACATACTGATTAATTCGGATAAACATATCTCTCGATTTTCTTTCGACGCATTCTCAACTAACATTCAGGACACTATCGAAGCCATGTACGCCGACTTCCAGGATTGTGTCCGCCAGTAACAAATACTCCTCCCGAATAGTAGAAGATAATTGAACAATGACGGAGACGATTGTCATCGGTCTCGACGGAGCAAACTGGGATCTGCTTGAGCCGTGGCTCGAAGCCGGTAGCCTTCCGAATATCCAGTCGCTCAGAGAAGAAGGAACGTGGAGTGACATGGAGAGCTGTCCGCCACCGGTCACGTGTCCGAACTGGCGCTGCTATTCGACGGGGAAGAACCCCGGAAAGCTCGGCGTCTTCTGGTGGGAAAAGATCGACACAGAAAACCGAGCACTTACCACGCCGACATCTCGATCGTTCAGATCGAGTAACTACTGGGACTACCTGAACGACGCCGGGAAGACGGTCGGAATCATGAACCTCCCGATGTCGTATCCGCCGTTCGAGGTGGACGGCTGGATGGTAGCTGGGGGTCCCGGAAGTGAGCAAGACGACTACACGTACCCGAGCACGCTCGAAGACAAACTTGAAGAGCGCGGCTACCGGCTTCACCCAGAAGTTCCCGTCACATCAGACAAGGACCGCGAGGCGGCATCCGACATCATCGATTTAATTCGCGATCGGTTCGAAACATTCCGTAAGTTTCTTAAGGATCGTCCCGTTGATGTGGCTCATCTTACCGTATTCTATATCAATGTCCTCCAGCACTTTTTCTGGCGTGATGATGTGACGAAGCGAGCATGGACAATCATTGACGAGCATATTGGTGAGATCCGCAACGCGTGCCCTGACGCGACGCTCTATTTAATATCTGACCACGGGTGTACTGACGTGGACACAATGTTCTACGCCAACAGTTGGCTAGAACACGAGGGATATCTCGTCACCGAGACAGGACCATTCAACATACTACCGGAGTTTGGGATTAATAAGAAGCGTGTCTCACAGCTCGCACATCGTCTCGGAATTCACGGATTAGTCACGTCGCTCGCACCGGAGTCAATTAAAGATGCAGTTCCCGAGGACGAAAGGGGGTTCAAACGCGAACAGAAACTCGAAAAGGTGGACTGGGAACGTAGTGACGCCATCGCGAGTGGACAAGGGTTGATATACCTGATCGACGACTCTCGGAGTGAGGAACTTGTCCGCGATCTTGAGGGGCTGGAACGCGGCGGGA
>NZ_KE356561.1:1964567-1968776 GCF_000415985.1 Haloquadratum walsbyi J07HQW2 | reverse complement strand
GTTTGGTAGACAGTGTCGTCATTACAGTTTCGGGAGTGAACTGAAGATCATCAGCTGCATCTCGGCGCTTTACTTCTGTCTGGAGTGCATCCAAGATATACTCAGTTACCGCTGTCTTCCCAACGCCTGTTTTACCATAAATAAATACGTTTGAGGGATTGCGTCCGAATAACACATCCTTGAGTGCCGTCCGATATGAGTCGATTTCATCATCTCGCTCAACAATAACATCCGGGCTGTGCTCCTCTGAGAGAATTGATTTGTCTTTGAATAACGTCTCTGTCATTTCCGCAAACAGGTCTTCACTCATTTGATGATTATATGCTCAACAACTAATTATATAAGTACATCGTTTTATTTGTTTACTCTGTTTCGTGTGTTTTGTGTGTACTGACAGTGTATTTGAGAGTCGGCTGGTTGATCTGTCTCGTGTAGTATGATTGTCTGTTTGGAAACGATGTCTCGTACTGATTCTCTCAAAGTCGAATCTCCCTACCCGTCGATTCGTGCAGAACAGACGAAACGAGGGGTGTGGTCATCGTAGATAGCAACGCGACTGTCGAGACTCTTCTCGATGGTTTCGATAGCAGTCAAAATCGTATTGAGGCAATCCTTCGCCCGTTATCTTCTGCATCGCCCGTGGCAGGTGCCTCAACATCATCGTCACTGAGATGATCATCGATTCTGTCCAGGGCGGCATCGAGTCGTTCACGAGGTGACTGCTGGTCGGGATCGTATGCCGTGAGTTGGCGGCGAAGTTCGGTTGCGTGCTCTATCTCACCGACGAGAAGGATGCCCTGCTCGAAAATCGTGGTCGCGAATTGTGGTGAGACCGCGTGGAGATTGACGAGACCCACGTCATCCGCCTCAAGCGCCTCGCTAAGATCGGCACTCAACCCAAAGAACACGTCATTGTAGCTTGGATCAGACGGTCGGTGGTCGTCGAATTCGACTGCGAGATCAATATCACTCGTTGTATAGGTCGTTTCGGTGGCGTAGGAGCCGAAGAGAATCGCAAGCTGGATTGGGTGCTCCCGGAGCACAGCTCGGAGGGCGTCAAGATCGAGAGTGGTTAACCCAGTGTTTTTCATTGGTATAAAGTCGATTCCTAGGTCGTATAAAAACGTAGGCTGGATTCTGTAGAATGTATTATTTTTACTCTCCCCAGACGAAATACATCTTGAGATTTGATGAGTGAAAAACTCAGAAAGTCTGTTTTTGACCTGAGATATATACCCCGTGACGAGTGAAACCTTGGAAGAACCTGTTCGTTTTATCAGGAGCACACACCTTGCAACGAGTGTAGTTATCATGATAGTAGACGCCATCTTCACTCGTTGTCGGGTGTGGGTATGCTCTCAATATAATTTATATACTTATTTTTCACGTCTCAAACGTGCCTTATCACTATTCTGATCAACTTCAATCGGTCTACGGTTTGGTAGTTGTAACTGAGAGTCGGCTCTGATTTATTTAATAGAGACTGAGTATTGAATCATTGAGTGAGATGCCTCAGACACCTTCGGGGACCCAACCCTGTCCGCATAATTCATACAAAAATAGAGTCGGCTGCATCGTGAAGGCACTCATATACCGTATATACTCCATAATTACCCGAACACGGTGGGGTGCGTTAACAATGCAGACGCTCCGGACAGGATGATATAATAAACAGTGTACACGACTAGACTCGTCTGTCGCAATCGTTCACAAATCAAACGGACATCCTCGCTGATGAGACGGTTCTCCATGATTCTTGGACATATGAGGAACTCCATTTCGCTCCATACGATGCGAGTGAATTTCGCTCAATTTTCACCCGGCGTATAAAGAAGGCATTCAAAAATGACGTTTTGTCAGGGGACACGTGATTTCTCTTTGTGCGGCGATGGCAGCGCAAGACAAAGGTTCAGCACGACAGTCGATTCAGTATCTGTACAAGGGGGGTGAATTGGCGTCGAACAGTGATGATGGAACCGTGACAGAGGAGCATATTCGAGAGGTCGAAGCAGTCATCGAATTTAATAATATCGAGCGCGGCATTCGCGATTTGACCACACAGGATCATCTTGCACTGACTGCAATCGTTTCTCTCGAAGTGGATGAAGAAACACCGGTACGGACGAAGCAAGTATACGCGAAATACGCGGACATTACCAGCTACATTGGCGTTATAACGGCTTTTGTAAGAATCAATTGCGATGCGGAGCGTTCGTGATCATTTTCAAAATCTCAATCTGCCAGGTGTTGTGAGCGCGATGGAGCGGAATAAGGACATATAGGGCGGGCAACCCTATCTGTTCGAAGCTAGTGCTGATCTCGGGACGACTATCGACGTTCTTCAGGAAAACGAGCGGTTGGGCGACGTGATGGACCGTATTGTGTTGGGAATTATGCGGACAGGGTGGGGTGTCTCTTATCGTAGATGGGATTCGACAGTCGGACCTCAATCAATTCAATCAGTTTGTAACCACGGTGGATGCTAACAGCGACAGTATACTAAATAATCCTTACTGATCATAGTAAGATTGCAGTGCTTCTTAGCACAACCCTCAATTGATTTTCTTAGACTGGGTGGTGACTCCCCCTCACCCCGAATGAGTCACTTGTCATCCTGAAATAGGTTTATTATTACCGACCCGGAGATAGCAAAGACCCACGTTCACAAGACTACTCCAGACGACCAGACAAGAGAGTGCGAACTCGATAGTTATGATTATTGTTAGCCTTATCGCGACTACTCATATATACTCTGAGAGGACCCCATCGAAGCCGGTTTCTCCAGTGGCTCACCTCTCTGAGAGAGCGCACTCTGTCCCCAGTATCAATTTGAATTTGACACGAGTGTGGTGAGGGTACTTGTCCTTGATCTGATCTACACTCGCAACTAGGCTCACACTCATCATGACCTACAGTGTGACTTCAGAGGGTTACCTATTACTCTGACTGATAACGCTCTCACCGAGATATCGGAACTAATGACAAACTCTATGCGGACCGCGAGTATGCATGTATACGATGGAAGTTACAAAAGCCGTTATTCCAGCGGCTGGGTTTGGGACACGATTCCTTCCAGTAACGAAAGCTCAGCCAAAGGAGATGATGCCGGTGCTTGATAAGCCCACGATCCAGTATGTGGTTGAAGAGGCGATTGCGGCTGGAATTGAGGATATTCTCATTATTACTGGGCGTGGGAAGCAGGCAATTGAGCGACACTTCGATAAATCGTATGAACTCGAAGAAGCTCTTGAGGCTGCTGGAAAGACAGACCGTCTAAATCGTGTTGAGGAGATCGCTGATCTCGGTGATATCCATTATGTCCGACAAAAAGAGCGTGAGGGACTCGGTGACGCAGTGCGATACGCGGAGAAACACGTCGGTGAGAATCCATTCGCGTTGTTGCTTGGAGATACAATCATTGAGAGTGATACCCCATGCACACAGACGCTGATTGAGCATGCTGAAGCACATGATGTATCAACCTTATCACTAGAGCGCGTTCCATGGGCGCAGGTGTCATCATATGGTGTTGCCGATGCTGATATTGATGATGATACTGATCTGACAGACGAGAGTTTTCCAGTGAGTGATTTTATTGAGAAGCCAGCACGCGAGGATGCGCCATCAAATCTTGCAATCACTGGACGGTATATTTTTACTGCTGAGATTTTTGATGCGTTAGATGCAACAGAGAAGGGTGTCGGCGGAGAATTACAACTCACAGATGCAATCCGCAAACTCACCGACATTCGGGGTGTCGAACTCACCGGTGATCGATACGATATCGGCACCATTCCGAGTTGGCTCCGAGCGAATATCGAAATGTCATTACAATATGATGATGGTGAAATGAACGCCGCAGTTGAAGAATTTCTTCAGGAGCGATTCAGATGAGTCGTATTTTAGTCACTGGTGCTGCTGGATTCCTTGGGTCACATCTCTGTGATCGATTGCTTGCCGATGGACATACTGTCATTGGGATGGATAACCGTGTGAGTGGGAAGACAGAAAATCTCGATGATGCATTTGAGCAGACGGAATTCTCATTCTATGAGCACGATGTGACTGAATTTATTCATATTTCCGGCGATCTTGATGCGATATTACATCTGGCAAGCCTTGCCTCTCCTGTTTATTACCGTGATTATCCAATCAAGACGCTGAAAGTTGGTGCGCTTGGAACGCATAAAACGCTGGGATTAGCGAGAC
>NZ_KE356561.1:1959712-1964517 GCF_000415985.1 Haloquadratum walsbyi J07HQW2 | reverse complement strand
AGTTCGTACAACAACACATCGCCGAAGCGAATTGAGTCATCATAGATGTCGACGATTTTCTGGATTTCCTTCTGAGAGAGGTCCGGATCCATCTCATCAATCAGCTGATTGCAACGCCAGTTGTAGTAGTACTGTTGGAATAGAGAACTCCACTTCCGATGTCCACGTGGGGTAAGATGAGGAAAGTGCGTGTCGAGTGAAAACACCCATAAAAAGAATGGCTCGGACTGTGCCGTCACCCACTCTTCAATCTGATCGATATATCGGTCCCACGTTTTGAACGCCTCTTCACGACGAAGATAATTCCTGAAATTTCGTATAAGAGTGTATAGCGTCGAGTCTGAGAGGTGATTCTGGAAGATTTCTTGATACCAGTCTGTCGAGAAGAGAAAGTCCTCGAAATGATCGAAACCGCGGTCGAAGCCATAATGTCGAGAGGCGTATGCATTCGGATTGAACGCCCCTGTCGTGTACCCTGATTCGGATAGCTCCTCGGCAAGTGTCCCGTGTCGAGCTAAGTGTTGACTCGAGTATGATGGATCAGCGACGCGGTCTCTGGCAACCATCGGCTCTCCTGTGAGTGTTCCTGCCATCGAGGGATTCGTTCGTGATGCAGGGGCGATAGCACGTGGGAAGCTCATGCCCTCCTCAGCGAGTGCATCAAGATGGGGTGTGGTATCCCGCTCATATCCCAAATGTCCACAGTGATCAGCACGGAGACTATCGTACGTGACCATCACAATATTCCGATTCGTCACGTCACGAGCACCTCTCTATTTTGTGTGAGCAATTCTCGGAGTCCCTCGCGGAAATTAACGTGTGGTTCCCACGCAAAGTCCGTGGTGAGTTTGGAAACATCGGCCTCAAGATGTGGGCGGTCACTCTCGCGGGTACGGTCGTCATCTTGGGTGATAGTGATTGATTCATCAAGTGCAGCACTCGTTTCTTCAACAACTTCACGAACCGAGTAGGGGTCGCCCGTGCCAATATTATACGGTTCGAACGTGCCTTTGAATTGCGTACCAAGACACTCCAATGCCCTGGCGGCATCATCAACATGAATAAAGTCGCGCTTTGGGCTGAGATTTCCAAGTTCGATGTCGCGTCTGCCAGCACGCACTTGCTGTAGAATCGCTGGGATCAGATGTTCGTTCGTTTCATTCGGACCATAGACATTGAATAGACGAGCTGCGGTGATAGAGACGTTTGTTTCCTGTGCAAAGAGTCGACAGAGATCTTCACCGATAAGCTTGGTTCGACCATAGATATCCATCGGTCCGGTCGTTGTGGATTCATGATTAGCCTCATCACGAGGCGGGTAGACAGCAGCTGTCGAGGCAAAGACAATGTTCGAGAGTGAATCAAGTTGGCGAGCCACGTTCAATATATTACGCGTCCCCATGACGTTGACCTCGAATGCCTCCTCAGGATTGGCGTTACAATATGGGATATAATGTAATGCTGCAAGATGATATATCGTATCAGGGTCAAACTCAGTCAGTATAGATTCGAGTGCCTGATCACGGATATCAACGGATTCAAACTGTGGATCAATATCAAGCAACGAGCGATCCCCGTTAGCCTCGGTGTCGAGAACCAGTATTTCAGTCGTATCTGAAGCAAGGCGCTCGACAAGATGAGATCCAATGAATCCAGCGCCGCCAGTGACGACAATTCTCTCGGTCATCAACTATGCATCCGTAGACATGGCACTTGAATATGCCTCCTCTAATTCTGTTACAATACGATCCCATGCGTGGGCTTCTCCATACGAGTGGGCATGCGTTGAAACCTGAGTGAGTGTGGTCTCGTCTGTTAGACAGTCCGTCAACTGCTGTGCTAGGGCATCAGCTGTTGGGTCGGTGATGAATCCCGTTCTGTCCGTCGTCAACGACTGCAGTTGAGCCATTCTCCGGGTGAGAGACAACGACTGCAGGCGTCCCGCAAGCGTTAGCCTCAAGAATAGTATTCGGAAATCCCTCACGAATTGATGGAAGAACAAACACTGAGGCGGCTTTGAGGTGTGCGATAACATCGCGATCGGCATCAACAAATCCTAAGAATGTGATTTCACTCTCGATATCAAGTGTCTCAGCCTGTGTTTCGAGCTCCTCTCGTTCGGGTCCATCGCCGATAATCCCGATTGTGAGCGATGTTTGGATTTGACGTTCGATTTCTGGAATCGCTGCTATTAGCTGGTTTACACGCTTGTGCTCGGAGAGTCGTCCGACGAATAGCAGATCCCAGCTCGTGTCGCTAGCTGGAATCGACTGTAAATTATCAAAATCAACACCATTTTCGACCACGGTAAGTGGTTTTGTCGTGCCAATCGCACGGAGATCGTCGGCAATAAAACTTGAAATCGGGATGATCCTTGCTGGGAGTCGTGTCGTGAACCGTTCGATAAGTTGTCCAAATACCCCCTTCAGCCCCAGATACTCATACCAGTACTTATCCCAGACCTCATACCAAGTAATAACTAGTGTTGCCCCGGTTATGAGACTGTTCGCCTTTGCAACGAAACATGGAAAATACGGGAACTCCTGACAGTCGATAATATCGAATTCTTTAGTCAGTAGTGCAGGTATAAGCCAGAGAGCAAAATATAATGCCTGTAGAATTGACCTTCGCCCCTCGGTATAGAGCTCGATGGGTTCGCACACACCGTGTAGTGTGACGCCCTCGCGCTCGATAGTTGTTGGTCCGTCCCAGTAATGCATGCCATAGAGGTGGACATCATGATCAGTTGCGAGTCGACGAGCGAGTTCCCAGATACGTTTCTGTGCACCGCCTTTCTCGTAGGGAAATACAGCGTCGTAGACAAATGCGATACGCATCTAATCGTTGAGATATCCAAGTGATCTGAGACGGTCTTCGACCTGCTGGTCGGTCACGGTCGGTTGCTCGGTGTTTATTTGGTCTCTTTCGAGATGCTCGAAGGTAACTCTTAGGACGTGTTGAACATATGCATCTGCTGAATCGAACTCTGTTTGACCTACTCGTGTCTGTAACTGATCATACAAATCTGTTGGAACCGTTACACTCGGCGAAGCGGAATCACTCATATCTATCAAAATATGATGTCACAGCCGGTAAATATCTACCGAGGCGTGGTCGCTGTCTCATTGACTCGGATGAAAAGCCGTGTCTGAAGCGCTGGATTAGTCTCATTCTGTTTGTATAGCTGAAATTGCACACGGTACCGAGCGGGTTCTGAGGGAGCCTCCAGTTGAACTGGGTACAACCGAGTCTCATTGTCTGCAAGGCGAAGTTGGTGTGACTGAGTCGTTGTTTCATTCCACACAACAGTGATGCGATATGAAAACGATTGATGCTCATGATTGCCAATACCAAGTGTCACATTTGTCGTTGCATTCGGCTGAAGACGATCAGGATATGATGCTGTGGTCGTGGTATTCGTCTGCGGTTCAGCCGGATCAATAAAGAATTCTGAGTGCGCAGCAGTCGTCAATCCTGGATTCATTGCAAGGTAACCAGTACTCATGATAGCAGCGAGTAGCATAACGGCAATTGCCCGAGTGAGCCAGATTTTCCGACGAGATGACACAGTTAGTACTGTTTGAGCATCATATAAGATACCTCGGGAAGCAGATTTTTATCTAGACACACGAATAAAGAATATGTCTGTTCGGGAGTACTGGTGGACGCAACTGCAATCAACACTCCCGAGTTCGCTTACGGATCTTCGAGAGCGGCATCTATTGTTATTCATAATCGGTCTGTTCGCTGGAGTGCTTCTGATTGAACAGTTGGGAGTTGAACTGAGTCTCCTTCGACCAGTAATCATCGTCCCAATCTTGACGTTCCTTCCAGGATTGTTCATCATTCGTATTCTTGATGTCGAACGGATTGATCTAACGTACACAGTCCTGTACTCACTGGGTGTGAGTTTGATGATGTGGATGTTGGGTGGATTTGTGCTGAACGCATTTCTCCCATTGGTTGGTGTCGACCGAGTTTTCTCTGTGTCTGTGCTCGGTATGGCTGCGACAATCGGTTTGAGTGGACTATTCATGCTCGATAGAAGGTATGTCGACTCAAGTCCACTCCCGCTTGGACTTCTCTCACAAATGTGGAATCCGTGGTCCCTCGGGTTATGTATACTCCCGTTCGCTGCAGTGCTTGGGGCGCGAACAGTCACTCGATTCGGAAATAATGTACCAATACTGGCTGTACTGGTAATTATTGCAGGAATTGTCGTTGCAGGCTACGCCGGACTGATCCCACGACGGTATCTACCGCTCGCGATTTTTGTTGTTGCGGCTGCGTTGTTATTACACAATTCCGTTTTGAATCATGTCCTTGCTTGGGATGCATCGAAAGAGAAACGACTGGCACAACTGGTGATTACCAATGGCGTGTGGGATCCGACCGTTGGTGGAAAATGGATGAAGAATGCGATGCTCCGGATTGTGTTGCTCCATCCAATATATGCTCTACTGAGCGATATTCCACTCACATGGGAATTTAAAACAGTAAGTCCACTTTTATTCGCATTCGCGCCCGTAGCTGCATTCAAATGCTATCAGGTAGTGGTAAATCGTCGATTAGCATTTCTGTCGGCGTTTCTTCCCATGTCGATGTTTGCATTTTTTACAGTCCTGTCGGTCAACAGTCGCACAAGTGGTGCGTTGTTATTCTTAATGCTGGCAGGGTTGACGGTGACAGATTCAGTAATTGAGTATCGAAACCAACGAATCCTATTCACGCTATTTTTATTCGGTATGATCATTTCTCATTATGCAGTTTCATATATTGTTTTGATCGCATCGGGCTGATCGTTC
>NZ_KE356561.1:1953576-1959662 GCF_000415985.1 Haloquadratum walsbyi J07HQW2 | reverse complement strand
GCTTCTCGTTGAAGGCGAGTTGCGACTCGTTTGTGGACCTCGTATCGGTGGAGATGCGTGTCTCCCGGAATCGGTGCATTTCCCATCCGCTGTCACCGAGTCAGTTGGCGGATGCGAGGCGATTCTCGCGGGTCGCCTCGATCGTATCGTAGAGTTGAATTGCCTGCTTGATGAGCATCGCCTGGTGCTCGTAGTAGTCCCAATCGTCTGCGTCGTGGCGCCGCTGTCGGCGTTCGGATGCTGGGATATCATCACCGACGGTCGCCCGGAGCTCGTCAGCGGACTCCACATCGTATGCCTCTTTCCACTCGTCGATATCGTCCCGGATGGCCTCTAATTCAGCCGTGAGTTCGTCCTTCGTGTGGTCGGTGGTGAGGTCACGGATCTGATCGAAATACTGGGTGACTGGGTCTGGATAGTAGCAGGTCTCGCGGCCGCGTTGGATCGTTGCGAGTTTATCTGCCTCGACGAGTTGGGTGAGGTACTTTTCGGCCGTGTTCCGGGCAACACCAGCAGCATCAGCTATCTCTCCCGCATTTTTTGGTTCGCGAACTGTCATCGCAACCTCCCGGATCCGGGCGACCTTTGCCGTGTGGTCCGTGGTTCTCGAATCGCTCATACATGTACTCGACTCTCCAGCATCATTACTGTTTTGAACCCTGATTCAAAATAGTGAATTAGCTCTTTTGTCCCTCCGACGAATCCTCTCGAGAAATCACAGTAACAGTCGTTGGCAATATGACCAATATGTATACTCGAAACCACACCAATTTGACCTGGAGCGATAGTTTGCACGTCCCATTTCGAATAAACAAACCCACATTACCAACGACTGTTAACCCAGTAATCCGAGGTCGTTGAGTTGGTCTTCGATTTTCAGTAGGGCTTCTTCAGCGTCATCAAGTTGCCTTCTACCCGCCGCTGAGGCGGCTGATTTCGGGGGTAAATTGAGAAGGCTCCGAGAACTCCGTGTATCGTTGTCACCGAGGGTTTTTGTTGCTTTGAACCATTAAAACATTCATGAACGGTGAGACGGTTCGGTGTGAAGAGCCAACAGAGGGTTCGTACATTCGGCTCCCCGTCCCACTCGGTGATACGGATGCATTCCGATACGGGGCAACCGCCGATATTCTGCATCTTCTCGTCGACAATCCAGAGCGAGGGTTCACGAATCGAGAACTCCACCGAGTGACGGGGAAAGGGTTGAGTAGTGTGAATGCCGCCGTCGATACGCTCGAGACACTTGGCGTGATTACCGTCGATCGATCAGGCCGGGCAAATGCTGTTCGGGTCACCTACGCCCGCCGTGAACGCCGGGATTCCCTCGCTGTCAGAAGTTGAACCGACCGGCGAATAACGCCTCTACAGACGGAACAGCCCAAACATCTCGGGGGGTGACCCCGAAGCGATTCACCTCAGTCGAATGGGTTATCCGGCGTGTCCAGCCGCGTGACGCCGTCGAGAGCGTCGAAATCATCGTCGAACGAGTAGAGGTACTCGATACCTTCCCGTTCCATATATGCTGCAATAGTCGAATCGACGAATGAGAGCTCCAAGTACCGGCGGAAGAGGGGCTGAGCAGCGTTGAAATCCGTTTTCGGTGCGTGGTCAATACAAAGTGAGCGCCCTCGATGAGCCGATCTAGCGTCTCGTTCGCGGTGTCTGGTCCGAGTTTCTCGCCAGTAAGATTCAATATTTCCGCGACGACATGACATCCTCCCCGGCCTAAACAGGGAGGGCGCTTCGCGCCTCTTGTAGTCGGGCGTAGCCCGACGACGCCGGGGTTTCCTCCGTGGGAGTCTCAGCCGATCTACGACTCGGCCGGAGGCAACATTCCCGTCACGGTGGACGGTACTCGGGTCTGTGCGCTGTTCTTTGGGACTTTCGTGAGGGTGTGGTGTCCCCGATCAGTGGTGGTCGTCCCACTCGAACCGCACGGGTCGTGCCATCGGCCTGACTGCCTTCTCTGTGTGCCGTTGACGAGACACGTCGTGTCTTGTTTGCCAACCAGAACTCGAAGAGTTCTGATGACGCTTCAGGAACGTTTCTGACGCCGTAAGGTCGGCGTGACCCTCGAATCCACACGAACACGTTAGTGTGTCCTGATGCCGTTTCGTTCGGTCTGTCGAACCACACTGTGGGCACTCCTGACTAGTCCATGCTTCCGACCGGACTTCCACCGAGATACCGTATTCCTCAGCAGTATATGCCAGCCGCTCAGTAAACTGCTTGAACGCCCAGAAGTTGTGGGTCTTGGCGTTGGTTTCGACCGACCAGTGCGTGTCCAGCACGTCGGTCAAGCCACCGATATACACGGTATCAACGACGTCCTTGTACAGTCGTTCCAACAAGTCACGACACAGTGCCTCTTGGGCGTGGTCGCGGCGACGGGTTCGCTTCCGGTACAGTCGCCGGATGCGATCGCTACTGTATCATCCTTCTTTGAGTTTCGACTGTAACCGGGCAATTTCTGTGTCGTGTCACGGAATCGCTGGAACAACTCGCGGCCCTCGTACAGGTATTGCTCGCCGGTCGTGGTCGTGGTGGTACAGGCGACGAGATTGTTCGCACCAATGTCCAGAGCGGCCTTCCCTGAGGTCAGTGGAGTGTCCCGTGCATCTGTAACAGTCACGGGTTGCGAAGCTCGGAAGGTGCAATCAGTCTCGTCGTACCACAGGTCCAACCGGTCCTGTTTTTCGTAGTCGGGCCACGTCGGGTCGCCGGCGATTTCCAGTCGGAGGCGTCCGGTGTGATCGTATCTGTCTTTCAACTCGCTCCCGACCAGCATCTCAATCCGGGAGCGGTCACCCCATTCGACGGTGTACGACGTGTTGCGGATGACGGTTTTGAGTTGGCGTCCCTCATCTTCGTTGCCACGGAATCCTGGTGGTTCCGGGTGGTCTGTGACCGAAGAGTTCGAGGAGTCGTGGTACTGCTCTTTCAAGCGGAAGAACCCGCGCCACGCTTCGCTGTTCTTCCGGATTACCTGTTGAGCGGTGGACGCACCGAGAACGCCTTTGTATCGGTCTTCGAGTTGGGCTGTATCGGCGTCCCATACGTCGCCCTCGAAGCCGTCTTCGTCGTTGTAGCGCATGAGGCGCTGGTAGTTGACTTCGTTCCAGAGAGCGGCAGAAGCGTCCAACAGGTCCCGTAGCAGTTGCTCACCATCGTCGGAGAGCGGGCGCACGGCGAACGTGTTGGTACGCTTCACAACAACAGATTATTATACTTTTAGTCTTAAGTCTTTTCGTCATGCGCCCCAACATCGACATTTCACACACGCTCGGTGGCCGAGTCAAAGACTACGCAGAAGCAAACGATTTGGACCTCTCAGAAGCCTACGCAGACGTTTTAGAAGCAGGACTGAAATCGTTGGAGACTCAAGAACAGCAGTAACACGGCAGTTTCACACTGGAGCTTACGCGATTCACGCCCGCCCTGTTCGGTCCTCGGTTCCGACAGCACGTCGGAACACTCGTTACTCACGGGAAGGACGGGACTCTCTCGCTGTTACAGGTAGTTCGTCATCATAACATCCGGGAGGTCGCCGTGATCGATACCTCGGACGATCTCCTGAGCGCGGTTATGATAGTCGTCGCGGGCGCTGGCACTGGCGAAGAGGACGTTGGTGTCCAGGAGGGCAACTGGCATCACTCCGCCCCGAACTCGCTCTCGACTTCGACTGCATTCGTCTCGCCAACATCCACCGGCTCGAAGTCGTCGAAGACGCCCTCACGCTGATGGACGATTTCGACGGAGAGACTCTCTTCTTCGTCGGTGGTCCACCGAAGCTTGTCCCCCGGTTCGATATTGAGACGCCGACAGAGGTCGGCAGGGATTGTCACCATCCCCCGGTCGCTCACTTTCGTTTCTTCAGGACCTTCTTCAGTTGCCATACTTACGCGTACTGGCTCCCGTATCATACATATTTCTCTACATGTGGAAAGCGAATGTGATCACGACCTCGACACCCATCGCTCGAGATGGCGATATCCAGCCGACAAACGAGTTGATGGGTGTTGGGCAGCATCAATCGACTACACACAAATCACGTTGTGGACAGCTATCGCTCGGCTGTCATACCGACAGCAATACTCCCATCTCATGTATCTAACTGCCCTCCGAAAATTTCTCCAGTACTGCGAACGTGGGGGCACACTTGATTACGGCTTTGATAGCCTCACCGTTCTCCCGACAATCTCCAAACACGAGGGGCAAGACGAGCGGTGTCTGGACAGAGAGACCGCCAAAGAGATTATCGAACACCTGGAAATCTACAGACCGTTCACCAAGGCACATGTCGTCTGGGCGATCCTCTCAGAAACCGTAATTCGATCCTCGATATTCCACGCATTTGACTTCGACGATTACGACGCCGACGAACGCTACCTCGCAGCTGCCAGTCGTGAAGAGCCCGGCACGAGGCTGAAGAACGGTTCCGACTGGGAACGTGAAATCAGTATTTCTGGGGATACCGCACAGACCATCGATAGATACATTGAGGCAAATAGGGACATCGTCACCGACGACCACTGCTGACCACGCAGAATGGCTGCCTCCAGAAGAGCACAATTCGATAGTACGTGTGCGCCTGGACCCGGTCGTGTGCCATTGGGAAGGAATCCCCGGGCGGCGAGGACCTCGGTACGTGTGACGCCGCCCAGACAAACAACGTGTGGTCTACGAGTGTCTGGAATCGCTCTCGCCTCATCCGGTCCGTCGAGGCTACATCACCCGTCTCCGAGCGAACGGCGTTCCCACCGAGGACGTGATTTCGAAGCGGTTTGATGCCAATCCCGACACGATTGGACGATGGTACGACATGAGCACCGAGTCGAACTGCCGCGAAGTACGGCGGGAGTACGTCGAGGACCTCTAATCGTCCTCGCACTGATTCCTCAGTAGGCGAATTACTAGTTCACTAGTTCACTGTTGCAGTCGAATCACCCCTTTCGAAGACGTTTCGCGTGGTCGCAAAGTCTATTCCCAGTGAATATATAGAATCACATACCGATGAACTGGGAAGCTGAGCGGGGCATGGCCCGTGATGTTGAGCAAAATAAGGAGATGTGCGAAGCTCTCGCAGACGGCGGCGACTCCGAGTAGTTGCCGGGTACTGACAGTACTCGTGGCAACGAAAATGGGTGCGTCAGTCGAATTCCGGAACAAAACCTCCAGCAATTTCATCAGCGAGTTCGCCACCGGTAAGCCACTTAATTTGTTCGGCGTCGAACCCGTATTTCGGTATTAGCGATTCCGATGCTTCGCCAAGCGGAATATCGTTTGTTACTACAATTACTCGATTAGTAGTATCGCCAAGGAGCATTTCGAGTGCTAGACCAACGATTTCCGTATCCGTTTTTTCCACGACATCCTCCGCCCGATTGCTCGAACTCGCAATGAAGCTTCGTGTCTGATCCATCACAGTTGAGATATCTGATTCCGAATAGGATGGACTTTCGGTGACCTTCATCCATCCCTCCTGTAGTGCGTCGTCGACGGCAGTATCAGAGATGTACGCATCGAGTGCTGGATCGCTGGTCACCTCGGCATACACCTGTGGTGAGATTCGGAAGGCGGTATCGCGTTGACGAGCTTCACGAGCGAGTGCCTGAAATCGCGTGCTTTCACGCCGACCACAACTGATCAGGACCGACGAATCGATGAAAACAACTACCCCATCATCTTCCATACCGGATCAGTCCTCAACGACAGGACGGAGTGCATCCAGAATGACGCCCGCTTCGAGCGGTGAGATATCTTGTTCCCGAGACATAATCTGATGCGTGACAGATCCGTCAACATATTCCCGAGCATATTCGAGCGCGATGGCGAGCCCGTCGAGTCCGTGGCGATTGATGTACGTGTCAATATCGTCATCCCGAATCTGGCGGGCAATCGCCTCAACTAACTCCGGTGTAATTCGTCGTTTGGTGTCACCTTCAGTCAGTTGAAGATCGATTTCCTCAGCGGTATACTCCGCGGGCCGCCCATCGTTCGACTGTTCGATGAAGCCTGGGACTTCAAGATCCTCGACGTATCCGTAGACCGTTCGCTGTGGAAGATCCAGCGTCTCGACGATGCCC
>NZ_KE356561.1:1952269-1953526 GCF_000415985.1 Haloquadratum walsbyi J07HQW2 | reverse complement strand
GTCATTATCTGCACGTATACACTTGATATGTACGAACACTTCTGTGAAGCAGCTGATAGTGTGCTCGCACAGACGCACGACGATGTCGAGATCGTTGTGGTCGTCGATGGGACGCCCGAAGTGTATGAGCGTGTAATAAATGATTACGGAGATTACGAGGATGCAGTCATTGTGTGTAATAATGAGAACCTCGGATTGTTGGAAAGTCGGAACCGTGGTGCGGAACTAGCGTCTGGCGAGATTGTCGCGTTCATAGACGACGACGCGGTTGCGGACGAAGTGTGGATTGAGCGTTTGATACGCGCTTACGAGAAGGAGGACGCAATCGCGGCAGGAGGGAAGATGACGGCCGAGTGGGTCGCTGGGAGACCTTCATTCCTTCCGGAGGAGTTCTACTGGTTGGTAGGTGTGACGCATCGTGGGTTCGCTAATGGACCGGGTGAAGTGCGGAATACCTTCGGTTCGAATATCTCCTTTCAAGCGGACGTGTTTGATGAATCTAAACGGATTTGATGTCGATATCGGCGGACGAAAAGGCGATAAGAATCTTCAGGGAGGGGAGACGGAATTATGTGCGCGGATGCAACAGAAGTATGAACAGGGTGTATGGTACGATCCGGAAGCGAAGGTGGCTCATAAAGTCTTCAACTACCGGACGAAACTCTGTTGGTTGATAGATCGGGCATTCTGGCAGGGATACTCAAAGCGGGCGATGGAGTCGTTCGTGGAAGATAGCGAGGCTGCCGAGGAGACTGCTTTCCTTGCATCACTCGTAAGAACATATCTTCCGCGGAGGATATGTCAGTTGCTGCATGGACCGGACTACCCGAAGGTAGCACAGTTGATGATGCTTATTATTTTAACTGCAATTATTGGGGTCGGATACCTATGGAGTATGATTAATAACTAGCGGACAGTGGAAAGTGCTCTGTCGTAGGTCTGTGCAATATTCCGCCAGTCAAACTGCTGAACGAACGACTGGAATGGCTTGGGGTCGTGATTGGTTGCAGACATTACAGCGGCACGAATCGATGATATGCAAGAATCAGTATAAACAAGAAGGTCTCCAAACCGCTTGCGTGCCTGACCATCTAGCTGAACTACCGGAATTCCAACGGCACCATACTCCAATATTTTCAGTGTATGAGGATCGTTGACTAGTGAAAGTCCTACATCACAAACGGCAAGCAGACCAGGAATCGTCCTATGTGATATTGTACCGAGGTAGTGGACATTGTCGTGCTGTCAGCCGCTCGC
>NZ_KE356561.1:1949488-1952219 GCF_000415985.1 Haloquadratum walsbyi J07HQW2 | reverse complement strand
TAACAACCGCTAATCCAGTTCCACCAATCAATGCAACGCCTATAGAGAGCACAGAATACTGTGGTCGTAGAACAATCCCAAATGCTCGTAATGCTCCTGTCGATAGGAGTATCTCGATAAGTAACATCGCAACGCCGAGTGCCCCAATAGACGCAACAACCCCGACCAACGCCGCATCACGAGCGATATTGAGAAGAATTGTGTATGGAGCCGCACCCGTTGCTCGGTAGATACCGATTTTACGACGCGTCGTTTGCACAGATCGGGTGAATGCTGCTGTTGAACTCCCCAGTGTCATCACCATCAACAGAAGTATGATTGCTCCGATAAGCACCTCAATATTACTGAAGACCACCTGAATTCCTTGTGTGATTCCACCGCCGGCTGTGTATCGACCGCTTTGAGCCAGCGCTGCTCCTAGTCGTTCGTCTCCTTGAACGCTGTACGTTTCATTGACCCGTTGCCCTCCAGATGTCGCCGCCTCAACGGTATATTGTCCTGCTGGTCGCTGTGAAAGTGAGAATGCTTTGACCGTGGATTCTCCTGATGCGAGTTGAACAGATTGACTCTGTCGACGCTCTGGTCCACTAATCACAACCTGCCCCTCACGCACTGTACTCCATGGATTCCTCACGGTCACCTCTGCGGTCGGTTTGGTGAAGATACTCGGTTGCGAGGGACTGATTATCATTGAGATGTCCAACGGGCGGTTTATACCTCGACGAACATCGACAGTGCGTTTGAACTGAGATTCACTCGTAATAATTGTCAACGTCACTGACCCTTCACGCTCAAACGGGAGTTGTGCTCTCCCTTCAGCATCCGTCTGTCGCGTGATGTCTCGATACCTGATTTGTGCGTCTGATACTGCGGTATCTTCCTGCGTAAGTCGCACTTGCAATGTGCTATTAACAGGAATCTCATCTGGTATTGTAAGTGAATTATCTGAGAGACCTGCACTTTCACCTTCTCCCTCACCCGGAGTCAATCCAACCGTAGCTTCAAACTCGCCAACACGAATACGCTGGTCTGATTTCTCAATACTCGCAGCCTGAATGAACACTTGGCTTGATTGCTGCGCACCGACTGTTACCGAAACTGTCTGTCTCTGTTCACCGACTGTGACTTGAAGTACTCGAGTGTTCGGTTGAAGACCCGGATTACGCACTCTTAATTGAACTCCAGGCTGACCATCCTTCCGCACTGCTTGTGCACCCGTTACAACGATTGTTGATTGATTCGATGAGACCGTCAACCCTCGTGTGCGAATTATATTGACGGCATCGCCACGGACTCCCCCCAGTGTCCGAGCCGTCGGTAACGAGACTAACAGCTGATCATCTTCAATACCGGTAGCAGTATATCTTCCAGTTACTTCCACACGAGCAACTGCAGGTGTTGTACTACCACCCACTAATATTGTCTCGCCGACGCTAATATCACTCGACTGAGCGAGATCCCCACCAATAACTGCTTCATTTGACCCTCGAGCTAGCCTCCCCTGTTGTACCGACATCTCTGTGAACTCACGATATGCAGTAAAGTTTACACCTCGAGCGAGCACTGGCTCTCCGTTGACTACCTCAAACAGGATAATCTCAGGACTAGCTGTTACGTCCTGCGTTCGAAATGCGTCTGCGTATGTCACTGGGACATCACTAGCTATTGGATTTGGCGTCCCTGGTTCAGTGATTGTTTGCTGTCCAGCTCCCGCTAATGGTCCGACAGACCCGATTATCCCAAATAACACAAATAGAAAGCACATAAAGACCGCTAATGTTGCAAGCGCGGGAACTACTGTTTCCCAGTCAATGAATTTCGTTTGCAACTGATCATGTAATCCACGCCCAATTGAAGACCCACTCTTGATCGCACCCGGGTCAAGACGAACAGTCCGCCAAGCCGCGATTGCTCCTGCGATTATTCCAACAGCAACAAACACTGTGAATGCAGGAAGTAACAGTGATATAACTCGTGGAGTGAGTTGTGCAGAGAGTGTTGTTGGTACCGATAAAAATGTAGCTACGTTGATAACACTACGGACGAGAATAAGGCCACCTGCGTACCCTAATGCAACGCCAATACCTGTAACTAAGAGACCTCGAAGACTGAATATTGTGATGATACGTCGTGGAGGCGCTCCCGTAGCCCTGAGAACAGCAATATCTTGCTTACGTTCTTGGATAGTAATCCGAACAACGCTGTAGACGGTTACCATAACGAGAACAGCTGCTGCGAGCGCGGTCAGTTGTAATATCTCCGCTAGTTCTGTCGATCCAAGGACAAAAAACTGCAGTGCGGCGACGATTGGCACCCCATCTAAATCGTTATTTGAGCTTAGAGCCATCGGTTGCACATCTGTCACAGATTGAGCTGTCTCGGTATCAGTCACGAGCCAGTGATCAGGGACTAACGGATGAGAAGACCGATCCACGATCTCCTCTGTTGATGTATCCGCAGCACTCCCAAATTTGCCTGGAGTTGGTTTGGGTAGCGACACCGTTCGATCACCAATCGTTATTTCAGCCGGTTCCTCACTGAGCCCAACTATGGTGTACGTTTCTCCCTGAACGTTTGTTTGCCCGACAACGAATGGAATTGCCTCGGCGTCCGCTTTATCTGCTGAAACGATTACTTCTGTATTTTCGAACTGTGAAGCAATTTCAGTTGTTTGTGTGCCAAGAGCGATTCCTAATACCGCTGCGCCAACAAGAAATGCAACTGTAACTGC
>NZ_KE356561.1:1947672-1949438 GCF_000415985.1 Haloquadratum walsbyi J07HQW2 | reverse complement strand
GATATCGTCCACTTCGAACAGGCTGGTCAGGCAAAACGCCCGTTTGTCCCATACGGTACCATTGAGCTTCGTCTCGAAATCTCGACGCCGCGCCCGAGTGATGATCCTGCGCCGGTCTGAGCTATCCACCACGTGATACTGATAGAATGAACCAGAATCCTCGGACGAGTCTGATCAGATGGTCGTTGAGATGAAAAACACGAGTAGGCGACTATCCCAAAGCGATTCCGTGAGCACCTCGGCGAGTGCCGCATTTGAAGCCGAAAGAACGATTCCGTCTACTTCGGCTCAGCGAACACCTGGTGAACTGCCTTGGAATCAACCCGAGGCACTCGCCCTATACACTCTGTAGATTGACAAGCTAGATTCCCCAGCTCAGTTACTTCACGAACTCTCCAAACAAGAACCGTGATCGCTACAATATGGGATGGAAAATATCTAATGACGATAATATCCATTTCAGCCGGTGAACCGTTCCGACACACAATTCAATACAAGCCTCCATTATTCACATATGAGTCCACTGGAACACGCCCTCGCTGCCCTCATCCCGGTGACAATATACATATTACTTCGCCGCCGCCGATTGCCGTCAAAGACGATACTGTCAGTCGTTTGTTTCGGGAGCGTGTTTCCAGATCTCGTCGATAAGCCAGTTTCATATGCGAATCTTACCCCGTGGGGACGTGTCTTCATGCATTCACTTCCATTCGCGATTCCTGTAGTTTTGCTGGTGCTTGTATACGCTCTCATGACGAATCGACTCCATCTCGGGGCTGGATTCAGTGTTGGGTATCTGCTTCATCTCTTCGGCGATTGGCACACCCGCCTCTTGAATGGAGATATCCCACCAGATCTGTTTTGGCCACTCACATCCGTCCCGACTCACCCCGGTCCTGCCCATTGGTGGGGACCAGATAATGTCAATATTATCTGGTGGAGTATATTTTCACTCACTATCCTCGGTATTGTCGCCATCAGAATGGGTGTGGATGTTTCATCACAGATGAATCGCTCATCGTCATGAGATTGCCTCCAGATAACAAATACAGATATAATATAATCTAGCGTCTATCAATCTCTCATCTTTTTTTTCTACACAGCTCTTAGGTAACTTCGATGCACCGATCGGAGACATACTGCTTATTATCTACTTATCTATCATATATCGCCCACCACACACGATCAATCAACACTCTGGATCCCAGTGAATTCGTACTATTCTCCGTAGCCGATTGTAGACGCTAACACCCTCTATTGAGTGATGAAGCGTATATTCATGACTGAGACGTTGGGGAGTGCAGGGATAGCTCACACCATAGACCATGTGTGGCACAGACTGTCAAAATTGTTTTATTGAGAGATGATCACATACAGTAATATGAGCGATTCTGATGACCCACCACGATGTGAGTGCGGGCGGATTATTCAACGCGGGCTCTCAGCATCTGCACAGTGCACCCACTGTCAGCGCGGGGACAAACCAATGCCGGGACGACATCAGTCATCCACGTCACAATCTCAGGATTCTTCGTAGTTCCAATTCCAGTTTCGGTCTTGATGCCGGTCTCGGTGATCATAGACAACGCCTGATTGAGCCGTCGGCGATTACTTCGCACCACTTCCGAGACGTGTACTCAGCGATAATATCCGATGACCGCTGCTCTGTATTAATCCGTTTATACAGATACTGTCGCCTGCGTGTGTACTGACTCTGATGAATATAATACACGATACAACACCTATCCCCGAGTACAGCTACTCGT
>NZ_KE356561.1:1946424-1947622 GCF_000415985.1 Haloquadratum walsbyi J07HQW2 | reverse complement strand
AGTACAACTACGATCTCGCAGCAGTGTATCGACCGGCAGGATTTCTGTCAAACGAGTCGTTGTTCGGGTTCTACGCTGAAACGAGCGAGTGCTGTGATCTGTTGCGGGGTCGAGACGGATATCGCTCCGGCTATCCAGACATGGTAGACTATCCAAAGATGCCCGTTCGCCCGGCACACCTCCCGATGCTTTTTGATATCCTTCCACTGTACTACACGTCGGATTGCTGGGAATCATCCACTCCACGTGACGCACCCACACTCGTAACATAAGAACTCGTCCGTGGCGCCGCTGGAACCAACCAGGGTCACGGTCAGCACACGCCGGCGATAGCAACGCCACCGGCCGTCATGAATGAAAGCGCCACTGAACACCAGTCTCTACAGGCGTTCACTGCACAGTGGTTTCGTGAACAAGGTTATGAGGTGACGGAGATCACAACAGACCGCCTCCAGACCGGATCTCCGGTGTGACACTGGTGAGGAAACCCTCGCTATCGAGATTGAATCAAAAAACACGACCAAACCTGCGAACCTCCTGACCAATATTGCCCGCGCGGACATGCAGGATCGACGCGTCGCGCTCGTGGTTGGGTCAGCAAAGGCCGCCACGTGGGCAGCTACTGTCGTACAAGCGCCGTTCAGAGACACAACAAACACTGAGACATTGTTGTACAAGTTGACAGCACCTGTCCGAACCGACGATGGTTCGGTGGTATTGCTCCCGAAGGATGCCAACACAGCCGAGTGGTGGCTCACACATGATGGTACGCTTCGATTAGACGCTGCTGGGCGAACACTGGCTACTGGACCGGCTGAAGCGGGTGTCAGTAGCTTCGAATATGAAAGCCCACAGTTCACACCGGCTCGTCGTCGATACACCAACTGGCACGCGTGGCGGGACGTGCATGAGCAGCGGAGCACTTACTGACGACTGGACAATCGTTCGTGTGCCACATGTTCCGACCCAACTCAACTATTTTCCTCGGGTCCACATCATGTACCACGATGGCACGAGTCTGCAAGCTTTCGAGCCGACCGCAGATTTGGGATGTCTCGACAAATTCTCGTCGTTATGAGAGTGCCGTACAAGCGTTTCTTGACACGTATACTATCGACGCTGAGGGACTGAGTTGGCAATCGACGCGTTTCGTGAGCAGGCACTCGAGTGGTACCGACAGCTCACTGATCGGGAGCTA
>NZ_KE356561.1:1945229-1946374 GCF_000415985.1 Haloquadratum walsbyi J07HQW2 | reverse complement strand
ATATGCTCTTGAACAAACTCGTGTGTGCGTTTTTCGAGTTCATCTGTATCATACTCTGCCGTCATTTCAATCGCCTGCACCCATTCTCCGTCTTCTTCAGAGAATGCGACTGTGGTGCCGTGTTCTTCGGTTACATGAATCAGACTGTATACACGCAGCGCCTCATACACATGTAGGAAATCACCGGCTTCATCGATCTCATCGAACGGCGCCAGCGTGTCATCTGGAAACACCTTCATTGTAGTCAACGGTGAGACCTCTCCTGAGTCGACCAGTGCCTCTACTTCATCCACCTCAGGAGGTTTGAGCGGACGGTTAGGGAGCGAGTCAATCATCTGCATTCTCCCGTGAATCATCCATCAGTTCATATAATTTAGTGTACACCTTCCGCACGTATCCGTGCTCTGTCATTCGAGCGAATATATCCGGCGCGTATTGGAATGAATATGCTGTTCCATCACTAGCGTATGATGCTGTCATATAATCATCTGCTGGTGACGAAAACACCACTTCACCCGATAGATTCAATCCATCTGAGTTTAGCATTAGATCAGTCTTTATTGAACTCATATTCTATGATATGTGGAAACGGATTGTAACGCTTAGGTTTGTGCTCTTAGAGTTTAGCTGTTGACTTGTATGAATGCGTGTTACCCAACAGCTCGGTGAGGTACTATATAGAATGCATCGGATGATACAGCATCCCGCAACGAAGTTTGGTGCCAAGCCATGTCTGAGAACATTCACGGGCAGGAACCGGCTGATTGCACGCCAATACAATGAGTGATAGCAAGCATACACAAATGTTGACGAAATTACTCACCTACGGACGTAACTGAAGAACCTACAGGGAGGTGCGTAACGGCGAGGGATATCATAAAGTACCAGTGGAATGCCGGCGCTCACGTGATAGCTTGCCGATCGTTGACCACGCAGATCAGCAAACATAATCCACTTCATCATCACCGCTAATATTATGATCCTCTCTACAAGTTTGGATTGAACAAATCTGCCAAGTTAATTCCTTCAGGTTGGCTCGAATCCAACCGCTCATAATTCGTGATTCGTGAATACTTGTTTCCACAATATTAGCGTGATTCACTATTTTTATCACGCTAAACTGCCGAGAGCGGAAATAAAAATAG
>NZ_KE356561.1:1942643-1945179 GCF_000415985.1 Haloquadratum walsbyi J07HQW2 | reverse complement strand
GACCAGTTGGTGAACGTTCCATTGTTGATTAAACACCCAGAATTGAAGACTGAGCGCCGACATGATCAAGTTGAACTCATCGATCTCTATCATACCGTCCTTGATGCGGTTGATGTCGACGGCGGGAATCCAAATACTCCTGAGGAGACTGCAGTCGCCCGTGATCAGACACGATCATTATTATCTGATTCCTATCGCGAGTTTGAATCGCTCACTGGGACCGACAAGTCTGACCCTGCTCAACAGAGCAGTGATGGCTCGTATGCATTCATTGAATATTCACGACCCGTTGTTGAACTCAAACAACTTGAAGAGAAGGCAGCTTCCGCTGGTGTGACGTTGTCAGAGGATTCACGATTTTACTCGCGGATGCGTGCAGCTCGGCGAACCGATGCAAAGTATGTCCGAATTGACCGAATTTCTGATGAAGCATACCAACTTGATACTGACCCAGACGAACAGAACTCAGTAGCTGATGTACTGCACCGTGATACGGCAGACATGGACATGGAAACGAAATCAAAAGCAATCATAGCAACAGAAACAGCGCTCACAGCCTTCGAGTCAGCAGCTGGAGGAGCGTGGACTGATGGGATTACTGATGATGTGACGGATGACACTGTTGCTGAGATGGATGCTGATGCGCAGGAGCGACTACGCGATCTTGGATATATTGAATAAGTGAGTACGTAATTTCACATTTGCTCCGAACTATTCTGCTGCATGACTGACACTGCTGAATGTCGGTATTTCAGCCATATCACCACCACCTACTACGGATAGATCAAAAACAATGATAATCAGCGCGTCTCACTCTGATATCCTGAACGTGCAGGCTAATGAAGGATTCCGAAGCGAGGCAAGATCCGCGATCAGGCGATGTCAAGAGGACGCACTGAGTAATTTCGGTGTCCTAATCCTCAGTTTTTTCCTAAAACTGAGACACCGAGACATTCCGTTCATATGCAATAATCTCATGATAATTTGTCGAATTAATACTGACGATGAGTGCAACTCGACCGTCGGAACGGCTAATTGCACTCAAAGCACTAAATTGGGGATTGACACGCTGTGTGGTGGTCTGTCTCTCGTTAGAGCTGAGTGTTCCAATTGTCCTTTCGTGACTCCAGAACTCGGTCGTCCCAGCTCGGAGCTGGGTTTTGACGGAGACATTTGTTGCTGTGGCGTTGTCATGAGTCCAAACTGTCCCTGTCGCCTCCGCACAGATTGGTCCACATCTATCCAGACCATCGTGGCGGAATCGGAAGTGAGTAGTCTGACGCGTTTCACCAGTTGGCGGGAGCCCCCTGGGAGCTGAGGCTGTTGTCGAATTCGCGTTCTGATCTGCGCTCGGAGACTCAACATCGATTACCATCGTTTGTGAATCAATTTCACTAAGCCTCCCCCAATCACGATCATGCAATGTGACTTCGATTGATGCGGTGCGACGGTCCACGACGTTGACAACTGTTCCAATCGATTGCTTAATTGTCGTGTTCTCATCGCGATTGACCTCAATCGTTGCGACTCGGCTCTCATTCACTGCAATCGTCACAACAGGCTCCATTTCTGGGTCATCCAACAGCGTATTCGAGTCATAACATCCTACACATACAGTATCAAGTCTCATATTAAGTTGACCTGCAGCGATATGTCCGTCAGCATCAGTATCAGCAGCTGGATTAACCGAAATACCTGTAACACCTGCTGAGCTGTCAGCCGGTTTCGCTGCTGCGGTAACCACAGCGGCGACACCTAGGTGAATGCTCCCAAGAAGAGTCATTAGGCAAACACACGATACAACGGTCTTGTGTCGCGTGCGTCTCATAACTATATGTCATTTATCATACAGAGGGTAATAAAATCAAAGGCTCACACTCATAAAGCAATATCCAGTTTTGTGTGATACTGTACACCATGACCCGAATATATTCACAGACAAACGATCTAGTGGATCCCGGGCTTTTTATACCTATTTGAAGATTATGAGGTTGATGTAAGGAAAGTACGTGAGCGCAAAGACATCATAGCGTTCCCTGACTCAGTCGTTGAAGCTACCATGAGTGTGAAATCTGATTGAAATTCTCCAGAGTCACGCTAGAGTGAGCAGAAACACGCGACTGTTTAATTATTTAATCTGTTCAAGAACTCTTGGAAGGTCTCTGAGATCATTAATCGATGCTGTTGGTATTCTATCAAGTGTCGCAAGGTCATTGTGTGACCGGCGAAGGAAAACGCTCTCAAGACCTGCTCGGTGAGCGGCAATTACGTCTGTCCCACGGTCGCCGACGTACACTCCACTGTCAGCACCGAGCGCATCGAGCGTTTCTTCAAGATAATGTGGATCCGGTTTCCGTCGGCGGAATCCATCGACACCAAGGTCACGTCCGCGGACATGGTCAAAGCGGTCAATCTCGAAATGATCTACGACGAACTGGACCGTTGGATGGTAATTATTACTTACGAGTCCGAGTGTCGTCTCATTGTCGAGTGTCTTCAACGCATCAATATCTGCATACACACCACGACGTCCATC
>NZ_KE356561.1:1833892-1942593 GCF_000415985.1 Haloquadratum walsbyi J07HQW2 | reverse complement strand
TCTAATCCTTCTGATTTGTGTAGACACATGCTCACAATGATATTATTAAGAATAACAACTGTAATGAGTCATCTTAAACTCAAACTCTTCACATTCTTGATTCAGATCTTCAGCAGTATTATTAAGTTAAATACAATGCTGCAAATTTGTTATCAAATATGCCGGACATAGAATGATATGTACACACTCAAATCTCAATTGTGATAATATGATTCTATGAATTTAACATATATAAAAAAGAATTCAAGCGAACTTAGCGCTGATATGATACGAATCTTCGGATGTCGATATCTCTATCTGTGATCATAAAGCAGGATTTTGTGCTCGAATTTTACAGATTTATCCATATATTTCAATTTGTTGCACAAGATGATCTGACTGATAGATTGATTCAGAAAGTAACTCTATTCGTGGGAATTCTCAGTGAGTACAATGTAGTTCACTCCATTGAGGATGCTGTTTCAGTAATTCACAACATATGCATGGCTTATTCCAAAATTGAATGATAATCCATTCGTTCTTCACGCTTTCTCAATCTTTTAAGATTTCACTCGATATATACTCATCAATCAGTTCAATCACCCAAAGTACCAATCGGTGATGCATCACATGCAATACAATTATGACTTCCAATTCATCATCTGCCTATCCGTATCGCCGTCCAAACCCGAATCGGTTTGTAGCGCCAGCAGTATTATACCAATAATGACTGAGTTTGACCCAGAGCAGTTTGAGGATAAATACGCAAACTACTTTACCGAACTCCAACGCGCGTATAAAAACGCATTCGAGTCAATGAATGATCAATATGACTCCGAGTTGATTCATGCAATTGATCAGCAAATCCTCAATGAATCTGAGCCATTTTATAACTCTGAGACAGACTCATTTGAGATTCAATTACCAGAGAATCCAACAGATCGTCTCACTGCAATAGTCGTTGATGATGAGAAGCTCCAAACGGTACTTGAGACGTACGTCGACGAACTTCAAAAGCAACACCGACGCGTGCTTGGACTCGATAATGAGTCCGAACCAAAGGTCTAAGCCGCTCGCTGATATTATATTTAGTATGAGCACGGAAACCGCAGATACTGAGAACGAGACAAAAGAACTGAAAGAACGCGTGACGAATTTCCTTCGTCGGAATTTCCCACAGATTCAGATGCATGGTGGGTCCGCAGCGATTCAGCATCTTGACGCCGAAGCAGGCGAAGTTTCGATCCAGCTTGGTGGTGCCTGCTCAGGGTGTGGCATCTCTCCAATGACGATTCAGGCGATTAAGAGTCGGATGGTCAAAGAGATCGCTGAAATTGAGACCGTTCACGCTGATACCGGTATGGACGGCGGTCACGGACACGGCGGCTCCTCACCATCGTTCCCAGGTGAGACTTCTGATGACGGTGGTGCATCCGACGAAGGTCCACAGGCTCCGTTCTAAATCGGCACACTGACTTTCCGCCTATTGTAGCAATACCCGTCGTGATTATCGATTTTGCGCATTGATTACTGATCTCACGAGTCTCATTAACTGAATTATTCTCTAGATTTATGTGGTATTATCCGGATATATATGAGCATATACCCGATTAGATGCACACGAGACCGATGCGTCTTTGATGTTATCGTTGCGAGTTAATATATGCCAACTGAATCACCCGAAAACGTCCTGTTCGTGGTGATGGACACGGTCAAAAAAGACCACCTGTCGCCGTATGGTTATGACCGCCCAACTACACCCACGCTCAATTCTTTCGCTGAAGATGCGACAGTGTTCGAAGAGGCAGTCGCTCCAGCGCCATGGACGCTCCCGGTGCATGCCTCATTGTTCACCGGATTGTACCCATCACAACACGGTGCAAGTCAAGAAAATCCATATCTTGAGGGGGCAACAACAATTGCACAGACACTCTCTGCAGCGGGCTACCGGACCGCCTGTTATTCCTCGAACGCATGGATTACTCCGTATACTCACCTTACAGATGGATTCGATGATCAAGATAATTTCTTTGAAGTAATGCCTGGTGAGTTCCTTACTGGACCGCTTGCTCGTGCGTGGAAAATGATGAATGATAATGAGTCTCTTCGTGCACTTGCTGATAAGCTTGTAAGCCTTGGCAATACGGCACACGAATATTTTGCTGGTGGCGAGGGTGCTGACTCAAAAACGCCTGCGGTCATCGACCGCACAATAGAGTTCATCGATAATACTGAAGACGAATTTTTCACATTTATCAATCTCATGGATGCACATCTTCCGTATCATCCACCCCCAGCGTTTCGTGAGGAGTTCGCCCCGGACGTCGACTCAAGTGCTGTCTGTCAAAACTCAAAAGAATACAACGCTGGTGCACGTTCGATTGATGATGAGGAGTGGGCAGATATTCAGGCATTATATGACGCTGAGATTGCGCATATTGATGACCAGCTCGGGCGATTGTTCAACTGGTTACAACAGGCAGGGCTGTGGGATGAGACAATGGTCGTTGTCTGCGCGGACCATGGGGAACTTCACGGCGAGCACGACATTTATGGACATGAATTCTGCCTATACGATCAGTTGGTGAACGTTCCACTGTTGATCAAGCATCCGGAATTGGATACTGATCGTCGACATGATCAGGTTGAACTCATCGATCTCTACCATACCGTTCTTGATGCGCTTGATGTGGACGGCGGGAATCCACACACTCCTGGCGAGACTGCAGTAGCCCATGACCAAACACGGTCACTATTGTCTGATTCCTATCGTGAGTTTGAATCGCTTGCTGGGACCGACGAGTCTGACCCTGCTCAACAAAGCAGTGATGGCTCGTATGCATTCATTGAATATTCACGACCCGTCGTTGAACTCAAACAACTTGAAGAGAAAGCAGCTTCCGCTGGTGTGACGTTATCAGAGGATTCACGATTTTACTCGCGGATGCGTGCAGCTCGGCGAACCGATGCAAAGTATGTCCGAATTGACCGAATTTCTGATGAAGCATACCAACTTGACACCGACCCAGACGAACAGAATTCAGTAGCTGGCGTAGTAAACGGGAATACAGCAGGTATGAACATAGGAGCAGAAGCAATCACAGCGACAGAAACAGCTCTTGCAGCCTTCGAATCAGCAGTTGGGGGCGCATGGACTGATGGGGTTGCTGATGACGTGACAGACGACACTATTGCTGAGATGGATGCTGATGCGCAAGAGCGCTTACGCGATCTTGGATATCTCGAGTGAGCAAATGCGTAATTTATTGTATATCATATTGAGATTACATCCACACCCCGGGGCACTCGCCTTGCTCATCTCTAGAAATGACAGACACGATGCTCATTAATCACAAATGAGAATTCCGATGTCAATTATCCAGGGTCACGTTAAAATAAGCACAAACGCGGAATCATCTGATTATTTAATTTGTTCAAGCACCCTCGGAAGGTCTCTGAGATCATTAATTGATGCCGTTGGTGTCCTATCAAGTGTCGCAACGTCATTGTGTGACCGACGAAGGAAAACGCTCTCAAGACCTGCTCGGTGAGCGGCAATTACGTCTGTCCCACGGTCACCGACGTACACTCCACTGTCAGCACCGAGCGCATCAAGCGTTTCCTCAAGATAATGTGGATCCGGCTTCCGTCGGCGGAATCCATCGACACCAAGGTCACGTCCGCGAACATGGTCAAAGCGGTCAATCTCGAAATGATCTACGACGAACTGGACCGTTGGATGGTAATTATTACTTACGAGTCCGAGTGTCGTCTCATTGTCGAGTGTCTTCAACGCATCAATATCTGCATACACACCACGACGTCCATCCGCAATTCGGTCAGAAATACGCTGTGCGCTTCGCTCTTCACGGGCGGCATAGAGTGCGACTGGGTCAACATCAATAGCTTCGCAGGCGGTGACGAATTCCTCAGTATACTCATATTGCTCAAGCGCACTACGATGTGACTGTGAAAGCGACTGCTCCCAGTCATCTCCCCATTCTCGTTCCGCAAGAATATCTTCGAATGCTCGTTCGTGAACAATCGAGTCAGCACCGCGACCCTCCAGTATGACACCATCCATGTCAAACAGGACAACAAAGTTATTATCAGCCGATGCTGGCGGTTCAGTATTCGATTGTCTTACTGTATTTGTTTCACTGTCCTTTTCGGAATGTGCGCGGGTAGCCGCGTCCGCTTCGGACTCTGTCACGTGTGTTATGTCGGGCTCGATTGTCCTGAATCTATCTGTCTACGCCGTCTCAGCCGAGGAATTTGGTCTGTACCCGTACCCGTATAGACTGCATTTGTAATAACTAGCACAGACAGGATTGGCATCTCATCTCTATATTCTCAATTAGTTATTATCGATCAATCATCTATAGATGTGTATTGATACTTGACACACGGATACACGATACTGTTATATGATAAATTTCCATCTGAAAACATAGGAACCGACTCTGAACCTGGTCAATACTTCGTATTTACATGAAATCAGCGATACCTGATTGCTTGTTTGTATCATCCTCAAAAATAGATTCGAGGCTTCTCTCGAGCACTTCAAGACGCTGTTTTGTGTATTCACGGCAGTCAAATTCCTCAGCAATGTGAATTGCCGTGTCCATGTATTTATTCACCGACCCCTGATGTACGGTGAGATTCACCCGACCACCGCACTCTCGACATTCACCGGTCAGTGGCATTCGTCGATATGACTCTCCGCAGTCAAGACATCGTGTTTGTTGTCGTGAGAATGCTCGCAGATTCCCAATCAAGTCCGGCAGGAAATGATATTCAATTACACGCTCTGCAACATCTGTCTCATCAACTGCTCGGAGTTTTCGTGCAAGTTCAAGCTGTGCATCCATCTTATCCATCATCGAATCGAGTGTTTTGTACGCCGATAGATCCGGACCAGCAGCAATATCGGTCGTATCATGCGTATGATTGAATCCTGTATATTCGGTATCGGTATCAAGATACTCTTCAGCAATCGTAATCTCTTCTTCCCACTCCTCAGGGTCTTCCATCCGTCGGGTCGCCTCATAGAATCCTCGGGGATACTGTCGAACGACATCCATATTGTGTGCCTCATCGTCTATCTCTGATGGGTCAATGCGTGAGGACATTACCAGCGGAGCATCCATTGAGTTGTGCGCGTACAACCAGTTTGCCGTGAACACCGGCTCTCCACCGACCTGTAGATCATATAGGTATCCATCATACTCAACGCATTCGACATTCTCGACTCGAAGATACGATAGGTCACCCTTGGTGAGTACTGCAAGCTCGTCTCGCTTTGCTTCGAGTTGTGTCGGAAGGTCGACCGTCGAAAGCTCTGTGACAATCGAATGAAGCCTTTCCAGTGAGACTGTTTCCTGTCGTGTGATAGACTCTGGGATTATCTGACTGATCTGAGATGTGTCCTCAAGCACTTCCTGAATCGTGAGGAGTGCGTCCGGAATTGGCACAGCGATATTCTCCTGCGTTATTGGACACTCACCGTTCAGGATCTGATGTAGTGGATTCTTATTACCCTCACTCTCAACTGAGACGGTATATTTGGGTTCTACTGAATGAGTTGCATCTTGTTCTGAGATACGTGCAACAATACCAAATCGGTGAAGTAAGAAGACAAGTCCATCCTTTATATCGACATTTTCGGCATTGAGTGTGACTGTTGTCTCTTCAGTTGCTATATCATTGCCCTCGAGATCGATACCTTCGACCGCATCAGCTCTACTTTCAGCATTCTTTCCGGAAATAAATCCTCGGAGGAATGACACTGCAACATCATCTGGACCGTGAAGAATACACTCAGGAATGACGAGCTCACTTGAGTGCGTGTGATCAATACCTTCCTCCGTTTTAATTCCTAAAACAAGTGTGGATACAATAGTATTGAGCACCGGTGGAAACGCAATTTCATACCCATTTTCCACTATATTGACTGTTGGTCTTACACCGAATACGCTCTCACTCGTGACGACAATTCGCTCAACGCGTGTTTTATCTACAACATGAATACTCAGCGTGTCGGTCGTGATCGACTCCTGGGCAATGAACTGTCCAAGAAGCCATCCAAATGAGTCAGTGACATCGACATATCGTTCAATTTTTTCTGTGGACTCTCGTAATCCAACTGTCTCATTTTGCTCTAATCCCAGCTCTCCTACAGCAGCTGAGCCGAGTGTCCTCATTTCATCTGCGGATCCTGACCGTTGTCCCGATGCACCAGGATCAGCTACTGGATTCGTTTTTTGCTCAGTATTCATGCTCACGGTCTCAGATGTCGAATTCGATGTTACCGATCCGGTCTGTTCGCCGAGACATGGACCATTGATATACTCAACAACATCAAGCGTTGTCTGAGTGGACTCAACATCAAGTGTCCGTGGTGCAACTATGATATCGCCTGCAGCGAGGTCATAGCCAGCCACCTCCTCGATACCATCGTCATACCGGAAGAGACTATGTTGGTCAGTAATATTGAGCGATCGACCAAACTGGGTGGTAATCCGACGTAACTGCTCGCTCTCATCGGCTTTGTATCGAATTGCTTTCTCAATCGGCTGTAAAGATGCCTGATGATCTTTATCGAAGGCGTATGTCTTCCACCCTTCTGACACACATGTTCGTTTCCTAAACTTTCCATCACGATTGATCGGACTATCAAGTTGCTTCCAAAAGTCTTCAAATGTCGTGAATACTACCTCATCATCAGGACCTACTGCAACTAATCGAGAATCAGCTGCAACGCTTCCTCCGCGCTTATCTGGAAGGTACTCTCGTGAAAAATTCAACAATCCATCCATTAGAAGCATGACACAATCTTCATCGCCGTCACACTGTTTCTGTGAAAGATCATTCGCAATGAGTGAATGTGTCTCAGAAACTGTGAGACAGTATGTGTACTCAACATCCGCCTCGATATACTCAATATCCGTGATCGCTTCAGTGATGTAATCGTCACTTCCTCCGTCGATCGCGCGTCGAGACTCGCTGACTAGCCTATTATTCGATCTTGAATGCTGTGATTCATATACTTGTTTCTGCTTCTGACTTTGTCTATCATGGACAAGACTCAGGCTATCCGATGCTGTAAGCGAAATAACATATGAGCGAGTCGCTGCCAGTTGATCAGCATCAGTATGCCTCTTAGTATCGAGTACATACGATTCTGGAAGAATCTCAGAGACTGACTCTGGCTGACGTGTAATTATCTCTGCGGTGATCCCAAGTCGTCGTAATATCGCAGTAATATCTTCTTTGAGCTCGCGACTGACAACTATCGTAGAAATATCTGCTGTGTCCGTCTTTACCTGATTGTGAGCAGTAAAGAAGCTACGTAGATACGACTCGACATGAGACTCAGATGCATCAAACAATGCCTGTGGGATACGTTTTTCAGTTGGTCGAGTGCCAACGTCAACTATCGTATCAAAAACCCTCCTGATGAGTTCTCCAGGAGTACTAACCGTCGTTTTATCTGAATTGTATTGAATTGTTTCAATCTCAAAAACATCGGTAAGTGCTTTCGAAAGGAGCGCTTCTGTTTGTGAGTTAATATCATAAAACGATAGCGTTGATTGTTCTCGTGGAGGCGATTTAGCGTGCGTATGGAATATTCCTGCTGCAGCGTAGTATCCAAGTAGCGATGCAAACTCTTCAGTAAATCGAATACATCGATCAATCTTCACTTCCTCTCGATGAAGCCCAATTTGCACATCATCAGGAACACCTCTCAGAAGGGATTGATCTGTTTTAACAAATTCCCGAAGAAGCATAACCGGTATCTCTCCCTCACTGAGCTGTTGCATCAGTGTTTCTTTAGTTGATTCGAGCTGGTAAGCAGTATCTTGTATTAATCCAACGATATCTTCATAGTCAGTAACCTCCTCCGGGAGGAGTTGATTGCACAGTTGGACGGGAGCTGTCGTATGAATTATTAGCCGATCAATTGCGAGGTCATCCTGAGTGAGGAACTCCGCAAGAAGATCATACTGCGGTGTGTGAGATGACGGTGATATCTCTCCCAGCTGTCTCGACATCGCTGCATACTCACCAGGCGTAATCTCACTTGCCTGCTTTGAGACTAGATTACCTTGCTTGAGAATATGCATCTCATGATCAGGTGTTACCGTTATCTCCCGACCACTCGCTGTCTCAATTCGAACCAGATGATCCGGTGCATGATGTTTTGACACTGCTGTCACTGACTGCAATCGCTCATTGCCATCGGCATCTATCGATGGAACCGACACCTCGCTGTCAGCAGCATCAAGTTCCTGGACGAGAGTCCCAACAGCATCTATTTCAGGATCCTCAAGCCGGTCCTCAACAAACGTTCGAATCGTCTCATGATGCCACTCATCGCTGGCATTCCGAAACCAGAGCTTTGTGTCCGGATGGAAGCAGTTTCGACGTTTTGCAGCGTGGAAATATGGATGTGCGTACCCAACAGCCGCAGAGGTGAATCCAACAATCCGTCCAACGACGGCAGCCGATGTATGCGGCGCCATTCCAAAGACGAGTTCACCAATCAACTCGTCGCGTTCATCAATCTGATAGAATTGATTTAGATTATAATACTGCGTTAAGAGATCATCAACGAAATCCGCGGTCTTCATCATGTGTTCTGCTGCTCCATCCGGAAGCACGATATCTTGCACCTTGAGTTCGACAAGTTGATTATCGAACTGAAGCGGCTCGCCGCTGATATCCGTTTGATATCCAAGTTCACGAAAGTGGTCAGCGGTGACATCAAGTTCTTCAGGACGAACTGCGGTAACCGGTAAGTCTGTCATATCATACCGAACAGTGCCGTCCTTGAATGATGATACACCGTGTTTTGCCCGCAAGATTCCTTTCTCAAGCGGTTCAGGTGTTTTATTCGATGAGGTGAGACCTTTGACACCTTTCAAAATCTCAAATGAGGCTTCACGCTCATTGACACGATTGAGTGCATCGTGATATCTCTGGTGTAGGTCAATATCTTGCCACTCAGCACTTGTCACATCACGTTCGCAATGATCACAGTACACCCGTCCAGATTCATCGGGGTGAAGTATTGACTCACAATCAGGACATTTAAACTGCGGTTCAGTATGTGCACCACACTCAGCGCACTGCAGTTCAAATCCAACCGTATTGCATTGAGAACAGTGACGTCTGCCTAATTGAACCGAAATCTGACCACGTTCGTTATCATCGCCAAAGCTCTGTGCGGCATCACCGAGATTGCGTTGATTCCCACCAGCCTCACCGATTGGAAAGAGTGTATGTACAGCCGGTGAGAGGTCTCGATCCTCAGATTTCTCTGGGCGTCCCATTCGACTTCCAATTCGTGTTGGTGCGCGCTCACGAACCTGAAATGGGGCAACCTCATTCACTGCTTCAATAGCGTTATCTCCATTATCTTGCTCTCGAGCATGTTTTGAAAGGTCAGCAAGCGACCATGTGCGGTCACCGATACTTGCTTTCTCATCAGATTCAATCTCAATCTCAATCCCGAGTGAAAGTGCGAGTGCCCGCCATGCAGGGATTTGAATCGAGTCATCACCCTGATGATGTTCAACGAGTAACCGTTCAACTGTCTCCCGAATCGCCGGTGTGGTATCAATCCGCAACGCATCATTCGTCGTTATGTCGGCTGTGATTGAGCTGGTACCGCTACTGTTGGCGCTTCGGTTTCCGTTATCACTACCAATGGTATCCCCGAGGTCACTGACAACAATATCACCGGCTGCTACAACATCTGCGAGATGGTCAAACTCAGCAACTGAAATATCGTGCCAAAGATATGTGTATGCCGGGTGTAGTGGGATATCATATTCTTCTGCCCAGCGTACTGCGCTATCGACAGTTGGATTCTCTAAATCAACCGTTGGGTCGTCACGAAGTGGTTGTATATCTGCAATGCTCGCTTCAAAATCCTGAATCCACCATTCAAAAACATATGCTGCTGGTGCGAGTGGGTGATTATTTTCTATAAATTCGCCGAAGTTGACGAGGTATTCACCAAGATCAATAATTTTCTCAACCCCGTTTTGAAGTTTCTTTGCCTCTTCAGGATCATCGATACAGCGAACATCGCCGTTTGCGAGTCTTACCGTCGGTCCTTCGATCGAGTCAACAGGCACAACACCGCCAGCTTTTCCAGGACGCTCGGTTTTGATTTGGGTTCCCGTGGCAACAAAATCATCAACAATATGCATCGTTGCCGGATGGACGCCTGCGGTTGCAAATCCATGATTCCGTGCGCGTCCATAGCGAAGTCGAAACGCACCTGCAGCCGATGGATGTCCAAACACAGGGCGACCAGCAATAAGATCACGCAGATACTTGCCAGTGGCATCAACACGAGGGGACTCAGTGGGCTCTAATCCAGACTTATTTTCGACAGTATCAATTCTGTGCTCTAGCTCATCCTTTGTTTGAGGTTCGTCTTCATCTGCGTCTGTACCGGGTATATGAGTCTCATCGTTTTCAGCGCTATCACTATTGGTTCCAATCGTATTATCAATGAGATCCTGTAGCCATGGCCATTCCACCTCATCAAGTTGGCGAGTATACCGCTGAATCTTCGGTGCTTTGAGTGCAATCCCCTCAGCAAGTACAAGACACATTCCCCCACGTGCGGAATTCGTGTCGACACGCTCAAGATCACGATATCCAGAGACTTCTTCATCACCAGTAGCCTCGCCGTCAAGCATAATCGGCATGTGTTTGGTTATGAATTTTGTCTCTTTGTCTTTTGGTGAGTACTGTAGACCCGTTTCACGGTCATATAAACTTATTTCTTCAGCATATCGCTCTGTTTCATCCGTACGTGCAGCGTATTCATCGATATCTAATAGCGCTCGGGCATAATCAGCAACGAGTACTGACAGCGCCTGCGCAGTTCCTCCTGCTGAACGGATTGGTCCGGCATAATAGACATTAACAAATTCACTGCCATCATCATTATTGAGAATTTCAACCCGGTCAATACCCTCAATTGGCGCCGCAACAACACCCTCAGTAAGGAGCGCCACAGCTGTCCGAACCGCACCCTCTATTTTCCCTTCACGTGTGTCATAATCGCCGACAGTTCCTCCGACAAAGTCAGTAACAAGCTCCAGTGCTACCTCTTCACGAGAGCGTCCATTATCAAGCTCTCGTATACGTGTTGCAACGCCAGCAATCCCGAGAATATTCTCGACACGATCTGCCATGTCCTTCGCAACTGGGATTTCAACCTCTGGCTCCGGGTCATATCCCTTCTTCTTCGCCTGTTGTGCCCGGTCGAATGCTTGATTTAGCTGCGATTCCAGTGTCTCAAAGTATTGTTTATCGGCGTCTCGCACGATTATAACCAGACATCAAGACCGGTTGTCTCATCATACTCACGAATAAGGTCAGTGTCAAGCGCTCTGAGATACACCTCACCAGCGAAAACAGTCCCAGCGTTGAGGTGTCCAGCAAGTGCTTGCCCGCTAGGTCGTGAAAGCACAGCGTGAGTGTGTGCGAATCGCTCATCATCAAGCATTGCAATGTTCCCGATACAGGCGGCAATTTCAAGTGGTTCATCAAAACTCACACTATTATACTCAGCCTCAGTTTGGTCATAAAACCACACCTCGGCGTCTTGAACTGCACCCATTGCATTGAACCACGCGGCATCGATATCTTCGAGTTTGGCGAACTCTTCAATCTCTGCTCGCCAGTCAGCACCCGTTTCAAGTCTGAGTAAGAATTCCCGAGCCGTGTCCACCTCACGATAGTGCATACAGCTTCACTCGTGAGACGACGACAAAAGGTCCACGATGATACTAAGTGTGTGATCGAAGATATCTATCTGACTCAATAACCGATCAAGCGGTATATTATACCATTGAATATTCACCGTCAGTGCGGCGTATATCCCCCAACATACAATATCTCTCTAAATCACCACCGATGATTGAAATAGACTAATATCGAGGATATGATCACTTCACTCTATCTTTGCGTATTGATCTGAGAGTTTTTCTGCTGCATCATCCATCAACTCACGCTCATACTGATCAAGGTCCCACTCAACAACTTCCTCAACACCATTTGCACCGAGTTTGACGGGCACGCCAAATGCTGTGTCAGTGTAGCCGTACTCATTATCAAGAACAATCGACCCAGGAAGCACTTCTCCGGTATCATTGAGCACAGCCTCAACCATATGAGCAACACCTGTTGCCGGACCCCACTGTGTTGCACCTTTTCGCTCAATTACATCCATTGCTGATGCCTGTAAGTCCGCCAAAATTGTCTCACGTTCATCAGAATCAAACGTTGGACCCGCTCCGTCGATATGGACTTTTGAGAAGGCTGGAACCTGTGCATCACCGTGTTCACCAAGAATCGTCGCTTCAACATTCTGAACTGGCGTATCAAACCGCTCACTCAACACATATCGAAACCGAGCAGAATCAAGACGTCCACCAAAACCAATGACAGTATGTCTCTCTCTATCCCCGGTTTCATACAGATGACGATGAGAAGATCAACAGGATTTGACGTTGTTATTGAAATGAATTCCTCATTATGTGCTGCGAGTGACGATCCAATGTCTGCCATGATTGGTGCGTTGTCCTCGGCAAGATCAATCCGTGTTTGACCCGGACTTCGGGGAATCCCTGCGGTAATAACAACCACATCAGACCCGGCAGTGTCCGCATAATCGCCCTGAATGACTGTTGTATTCGAATCATATGCAACCCCATGATTCGTATCTGCAGCCTGACCAATCACTTCATCTTTTTTATCAGGAATGTCAACGAAAACGAGTTCATCAACTACGTCACGAAGCGCGAGGCTGTATCCTGCGGCAGCACCAACTGTCCCAGCAGCACCAACGACACTGACTTTCGCCATATCACATATGTGAACATGTGGAAACTGATTAAATACTTCGAATTCGGTGATATGCGGTCTCTACTGTCGATATTTGCTTTCGTCGACTGTCGAATTAGTGTGTTAATATGACCCCGGTGGATTTTTCGATGTGGCATACCTAACCCATCAGTGTGAGCGATTTTGACGAAGAGGCAGAGCGAGAGCGACTCCGAGAGAAGTATGAGCAAGATTCCGAACGGCGGGCGGAGACGCAGCAGATGAGCGAACTCCTATTGAAAGGGGCGACGATGACGAACGCCCACTGTGGGACATGTGGGTCGCCCATCTTTCGCTACGACGGTCAAGAGTTCTGTCCGACGTGTCAATCACGGAATGCTGAAAACGAGGCGGCTGATAATGGCTCGATGAAACAATCAGACGCTAAAACCGCCGCTGCTTCGGATAACAATAATCAACCTGTCAATACTGGCGCATCACCGAATGCCCAAACGAATAATCAATCACCCGCCGAAGCAAATGCACAGACCAATGCAACCGCTACGCCGGATGCTAATAACTCAAATTCAGGAACACCACCAACCGTTGAACCGGTTGACACGGCTGTGCAGACGAATACGCCGGACCCGACATCACAATCACAATCACAATCACAACACAAGCCACAATCCCAGCCAACATCAGACAGTGATAATACGTCCCCGCGAAACAATGCGTCCCGTCCGCGTCGTGACAACAGTGGTGCAGTCACCGACACTGATACTGCCGCACATACAAACGTATCCGAACAGTACCCTGCGGAGAACAATCCAACTCGACAAACAGCAGTTGAGTCGTTGCTTGAGGCACTGACCCGTCATGCCCAACTTGCTGCTGCGAGCGATGACCCACGTCGTGCACGTGATCATTTACAAGCAAGCAATGAGGCAGCTGAAGCGCTTAATCAACTACGATAATCTGAGTGATACATACTGTCGTATGCGCTCAGCTATCACAGTAGTGCCGCTGGATATCTGCTTTTTCATATGACATATGCGTGAAATGACATGAATATGTTTAGAATTCCTGTCTGAAATGAGACGACTCACGCGATGTATTGTTTATTGGGTGTTATCCCAAATAATCACTATACACTAGATTAGACAGTATAGCACAGACTACACAGCGAGTAAATATAAAAGAATTAGTGGTAGTTAGCGCTCAATAGCAACGATTTGTAGAGCGCAGGTATGTATTGTCGTCGTCTAGATGACGCGGTTTTGGAGATAATCGAGGTGTTTTGCGTTGTAGACAATCTGAACACTGTCGGCTGCTGGTGATCCGATACACGTTAGCCGAACATTCTTCTCAGAGACTTCCTCATCGGAAAGAATCTGCTGCATGTCCATGTCGATTTCTCCTTCCGTTACGATTGCAGCGCAGTTTGCGCATGCACCCGCGCGGCAGGAGAAGGGCCAGTCATAGCCTTGTGCTTCTGCGGCTTCAAGAATATACTCGCCTTCGTTCACCTCGAGTGATCCGTAATCTTCGCTACCGAGATCGGAGTCTGCAGCCTTATCGAAAAGGTCCTCATCGTTCATCTCCCAGCCCTTGTCATCAAGGGACTCATAATTGAGATATTCTACGGTTGCCATCAACATTTAATATGTGCGCCACACCATTAGACTTTGTTGTTTGCTAATTTCGTCATCATACCACCATCTACGGGCGAAAATCATACGCTCGTGCTCGGTATATGCACGACTATGTGCATTATTTTGATTTTCCCCTTCTAATCACCATACAACGGCGATATTACTCGTTATCGGAATATTATATTGAGACATATGTTCATTTCTGTTCCAACCGTTGATTCATTGATCTTGATATGACCCTGTGGTCATAGCTTGGATCAGATACGGACCTCTGATGAGTAATACTGATTTCGTGTTTATACAATGAATATCTGCCCTGAATACAGCCAAAATTAGAAACAATATGAAACATATCACGAGGGTTATGATGAGAGCAACTAACACTCAAACGAACACCTGATTCACTTCCTATATTGATTACCAACTCGCATCGGGAGATATGATAAACCGGGCGAGAAGTTTCAGAGTCCTAATTAAATCTATACTTGAAATTAACTCAAAGAGTTTCACAATGGGGTCAAAGTAAACAATACATACGATGCGACTGCTGACACTGATGGTGTCAGGAGCCAAAAGAAGATGACACGCCCTGTTGTCCCAGGGTCAAACAGCGTTTGATCGGTAAGTTCTTGTGGCGACTCCTCACCGACATTTGGGACCGTTTTGTCGGTCTCAGCGGTTAATGCATCTACTGACATCTCTGGTTTTTCTCCACCGATTGCATCACCAATCGTGACTGTCCGTGTTGCTCGACCCCATCCAAGACCGACAATACACATTGTAGCTGAGACCGCAAGACTCGCTGGAATGCCTAACATTGAAAGCACTGCAATGACCGATGCAGAGACTGTTTCGACGACAAGCGCAGCCAAAATCGGCAGTTCAGTCAGGTCATTCCCAACCGTATCAAGTGTTCGACGTGCGATAGTAAATGCTCCGAGCCCAATCGCTCCAGTGGCTAGGACAATCCCGATATTCATTGATACTGATCCATTCCCGACGAGTGGTGCAACAGCGTTTGCTGCGTTTGAGGCACCCGCGGAGTATGCCATATAACAGGCGATAATAATGACTAAACAAACACTGCCGAGTTCTCGATTTGAGGTGTTTGGTCCTCGACGAACTTGTGGGACAGTTCCACTGCGATTGAGTGTGATGAGCGGTCCCGGTGAGCGGTTCAGTTTGAGTCGAGCATCAAGATATGGGTAGAGATATCGTCCAACGACTGCACAAATCCAAAATGCAAGTACTGGTGCGACAATCCACCATGAGACGATCTCAAGCATCACGGCTTCGTTGAGCGTTCCTGAGGCAACACCAAGCCCGGCGATGGCACCGACAGCAGTCATTGACGTTGATGCGGGAACTCCAAATGTGTTCGAAATAAGTAACGCCATCCCAACGAAGAATAATACAGCAACGCTCGCTGCAAGCGTAAATTGACCTCGTGGAACAATCTGTCCACCCATTGTCTCTATTACTTCTCGGCCGGCGGTCCATGCACCAAGAAGTGCAAATGTCGTCATCAACCCGGCTGCAAAAAGCTTTGAAACAAGTCCACTCCCTACTGCCGGTCCAAATGCAACGCCTGTTGAGGACCCACCAATATTGAATCCGACAAAGACTGCAACGCCGATGCCAATAAAGAGCAATACTTCGACCACAATCAGCGATTTAATATCTTGAATGAGAAAATTCCGCATCTACGCATCGTGGCATACTCATGTTTGATACAGCGATTTGGATTCAGTATTACTCTAGTCATTGTTCAAATTAATATAACATACTCTCTCTCCTGAAGCTACCGATACAGTATATAAATCAAATTATGATCATGGCTTCTATTTCGCCCTACAAGTGTTGCCTCACTTCATATTCGGTTTGATATTATCCATTGAAACCACGCCAGCAAACAGAAATCTGTTTTTTACTCTCGTGCATACCTAGATACAGACCCTGATGTAATCAGTTATTGATATCTATGCTGTTGCGGTGTCGATTGCCTGTGATAGATCAGCAATAATATCATCGACATTTTCAATTCCAACAGAGAGCCGAACCATATCAGATGTTACTCCAGCAGCTTCCTGTTCAGATTCAGTTAATTGCTGATGTGTCGTTGATGCAGGATGGATCACGAGTGTCTTTGCATCGCCAACATTCGCCAGTAGTGACGCGAGTTCAACGTTATTCACAGTATCCCTTGCAGCCTCATATCCAGCGTCAAGTCCAAATGTAATCATTCCGCCATACCCACCCTCAAGATATGATGTTGCTTCTGAATGTGTCTCGTGGTCTGTGAGACCTGGATAATTGACCCATGCGATTGCCTCATGTGAGTCAAGGAATTCTGCAACAGCCATTGCATTTGTACAGTGCTGTTCCATCCGCATTGGTAGTGACTCTAATTTCTCAAGTGTATTCCATGCGTCAAATGGTGACTGTGCACTCCCAAGATCTCGAAGTCCTCGGGCAATGGCGGCGTATGTTAATGCAGCATCACCGAATCGTTCCGCAAAATTAACCCCGTGATATGCAGGATTTGATGCTCCGATCTCGGGGTATTTCTCTGGATACTCGCCCCACGGGAACGACCCACCGTCGATGAGGACACCGCCGACCGTTGTCCCTGCCCCATGTATCCATTTCGTTGTTGAATCCCATACGAGATCAGCACCATGCTCGATTGGGCGACAAAGTGCCGGTGTCGCAAATGTATTATCTACGAATAATGGTGTATCGTGTTCATGAGCAATATCAGCAATTCGCTCAATATCTGGCGTCACAAGCGCTGGATTCCCGATGGTCTCGATGTGCACATATGCTGTATCATCATCAATTGCCTCAGCATACTCATCATACGCAAGCGTGTCGACAAATCGGGCTGAAACACCACGTCGCTCAACGGTGTGTGTAAAGTATGTATATGTCCCACCGTACAGCGATGATGCGGTTACAATATTATCCCCAGCCGATGCAAGAAGAAATGTCGCAAGATCAAGTGCAGCCATTCCTGATGCGGTCGCGGCCGCACCAATCCCACTTTCTAATGACGCCAGTCGCTCCTGTAGTGTTGCGACTGTTGGATTCATCAATCGCGAGTAAATGTATCCCTCTTTTTCTAGTGCAAACTGCTTTGCAGCATCATCGGCGTCATCGAAAACGTATGAGGTAGTCTGATACAATGGTGGTGCTCGAGCACCTGTCGTTGGGTCAGGCTCCTGTCCAGCGTGTAATGTCCGTGTTTCAAATCCAGGTTCTGATTCGTTATCTGACATACATTAATAATTATCCACCGAGCATCTATTTATGTTGGCGTATGCAATTACCGCCACTATCTCTCATAGCCGTCACAAATCATCGAATATACTCTCTGAAATGATTTTGACCTGCTCCGACGTATCTTGTATTCGTTTAGATAAAAATAAAATAGATTATGACGTCGGAACTACCTCTCATAGCCACTTGCTGTATATCATCTCAAATCGAATGGGACCCTCTCAGCTATTACCCTGAACCCAGAAATCGTTGAGTGACGTCCCAGTAAGCATAGTAGCGAGTCCAATCACACCGAGTGATATCAGTGCACGTGGTGGTGGAAGTGTCACTGACGCCATTGGATAAAATACGATTCCAATTAATGAGACAATACAGATACCTGTCCCTGCAGAGACGACTATTGCCCGCCCTCGTCCAATCAATAATGACACTCCCGCGATTGCTAACATTCCACCAACAGTAATCTCGATTGCAGTTACGATATCTCCACTGCCCCACTCAAGAACCCTCATAATGGCTGCTATAACCCCTCCACCAGCTGAGATACCTGCAAAATCAATTGAAGCCGCGAGCATCGTTCCGCCAACAGTGACGCTTACAATGCCGGTTATGAGATTCACAGACCGATACAGACTATTCATACGCCGGGATCAATGATATCCGTCTCAGTGCCCACACCGCATATACTCAAAATAGATCTGAGATACTGGAATCCAAACTTACTCATCATGACTCTCGACAGACCCCTGTTGTGTATTTGTTATTTCACTCGCCTCATCGATATTTGATGATAACTGCGTATTTTGAAGTTCATCAACCACAGCCTCAACGAGATACTCAAACGTTGCATCTGCTGGAGTTACGTCAACGTTGATCCCATGTGCTTCAGCTGCCTCTCGAGTAGGCTCGCCGATTGTCCCGACAATAGCGTGATTGAGACCCGCAATCGCCTCTTTACGAAGTTCCCTGTTTTCAGCAGCCTCAAGAAAATGCTCAACTGTCAGTGATGAAGTAAAACAAACTGCATCCAACTCACCGCCAGCAGTCATTACCGCTGATTGTCCGGTTCCAGTAGGTCGCACAAGACGATACAAAACCGTCTCAGTAACATCTGCCCCGGCTGCGTTTAATCCGTTAATAAGTGTCTCACTTCCATGATCGCTTCGTGCGATAATAACTGACCGATTTGCCACTTGCTCCGTAAGTGCGTCAACGAGCCCCTGTGAAGAGTACTCTGCTGGGACCAGATCAACTGTCCATCCAACATCGCGGGCTGCGGCTGCGGTCTGTGGTCCAATACACGCTAATGTTGATCCAGTAGGACTCCACCCAGCATCTGCGAGAATCTCAATTCCAGTCTTACTTGTCAATACAACGAATGGTGATGAATCTGATACAGCATCTAACTCGGGGATTGTACCGGTCGGCTCAACCGATAACATCGGGTCAGGAACAGCCGTGATTCCATATTCCTCTAATAATTCAACCGCAGCGACCATGCGTTCATCATCCGGCCGAAACACGCCGACCCGTGGGGTTCGTCTCCAGTCTATCTTATCATCTGACATTATATATCCTCATTAGTATCGAGTTCGCTGCGATTGTGCTGTGTCTGTTCTAGCCAGTGAGATACGTGTTCGCGTGTCGCGGCAACCTCACCGATGATCGTGATCGCCGGCGGTTCAATCTCAGCTTCATCACGCACATCGACTGCTGTGTCAAGCGTCCCTACTGCCACTTGCATCGACGGACGTGTTGCCCGTTCAATAACTGCAATTGGTGTTTCAGGATCCATTCCAGCGTCTTGTAATTCGGCAGTATATGCCGGGAGTTTTCCAACACCCATCAATACAACAATTGTTCCGCCAGTCGCCGCAAGTGCTTCCCAGTCGATAGCAGACCCCTCTTTTGTTGGATCTTCATGACCGGTAACGAACGAGACCGATGATGCATGTTCACGATGTGTCACCGGAATCCCAGCCACTCCCGGACCGCCAATAGCAGATGTGATGCCTGGAACAGTTTCAAATGGAACACCTGCAGCAGCAAGATGCTCCATCTCCTCACCCCCTCGACCAAAGACAAAGGGGTCACCGCCTTTCAGCCGTACGACGGTCTTCCCAGCCTCTGCAAGTTCGACTAATCTATCGTTTGTATACTCCTGTGACGTTCGTTCACCACCAGCACGCTTACCAACATCTTCACGCTTTGATTCAGGAATTGATTCGATAATGGCTGGTCCGGGGAGTTTATCATGCAATATGATATCTGCGGTTTCAAGTAGCTGCTTTGCTTTTACTGTCAGTAACGACGGATCCCCCGGACCGCTCCCAACAAGATAGACAACACCGGTGTCAGTATCGGTATTAGCATTATTGCTCATACTCACTTACTCTCCTGTTTATTCATCGCTCTCATCCTCATCGTCAGTTTCATTCGCAACCCGTGCGGCAGCAATCAGTTCATCAGCACCGCGACCTGCGAGTTTGTTAGCGAACTGGACAGCTGCATCTGCGTGATTATCGACGGGGAGGTTACGACTTCCACTAACGGTTTCAGTGCCATCGCCAGATAGAATCCGTGCGGATACATGCACATACTCACCCTGTAATGTTGCATGAACACCAATCGGTGCAATGCATCCACCACCTAATTCAGCCAGCACCGTCCGTTCGACAGTCGTCTCGACACGTGTCCGTGGATGGTCAACCGCTTCTCGAATCTGTGCTGTTGCATCTGTCTCTCCTTGCGTTGTGATAGCAATTGCACCCTGCCCTGGCGCTGGGACAAACGTTGCTGTGTCAAGTCGGTCGTATTCGATATGATGCATAAGCCCTGATCGCTGTAATCCAGCTTCCGCAAGAACGATCGCATCATATTCCGTTTCAACTGAGCGCTCAAGCGCCCGCCGTTCGATCTCAGAAAGCCCATTGAACCACTCCTCAATTGACCGTTCGAACTCAGGAAGGTCTTCGTCTTCATCCTCATTTCCCCCGTCAGCACTCTCATTATCGGTCATCTCATCCTGTTCAGCTTCGATACGCTGTTCATGTTCTGTCTGTAACGATGGCGCAAGCAGCTTTTCAACGCGTGTGTCAACATTCCCCCGTAGTGGCTCAACAGTAATGTCTCCACGTTGGGCAAGTAACTGTGCTTGCCGACGAAGTGATGAGGTTCCAATAACAGCCCCAGCCGGCAGTTCAGACAATGTCTGTCCATCAGCCGTGAGTAACAGATCACCTGGTGGTGCGCGTTGCGGGATACCAGCAACAACGAGTTCATCTGGGCTGTCCGTTGGCATATCCTTCATCGAGTGAACTGCAGCATCAGCCTCAGCTGCGGAATCAAGAACTTCTTTATCAAGTGAACGAACGAACGCACCTGTCTTGCCGAGTTGATGTATCAGTTCATCTTGAATTTGATCACCGCGCGTTTCGACTTCAATGAGGTCAACCTCATAGCGCTCATCCATGAGCGCCTCTTGAACGCTCGTCGCCTGTTTGAGCGCGAGATCAGACCCCCGTGTCGCGAGTGTTAATGTCCCGCGAGTGCGACTACGAGTGGTCATTTTCTATGCAATAATCTTCGGTCACGGGTGAAAAAGACACCACTTCAACACACTGCTGGATCGGTAGATGACAACGGTGGATGCATCAGAATAACTGAATTTAGGTCTGTCTGCTTGTTCACTCACACAAAAAATCTAGTAGAGTCTCAAAATCGTTTCCAAAACTCGCTACGATAACTCAGGCGCTCAATGCTACTTACAGAGACCGGAGAATAAGGATTAGAGATTATCGGTTGCATGATCCACAGCCAAACGAAATTATGGCGTTCCAACGACGTTGTGTCGACGATATAGATAGTATAGGGCAACAGCGATACTCAGCGTGAATACACTGCCAATGACTGTTCCAAGAGCAGCAATCCCCCAGATGCGAGAGTCAGGCGTCCACTGATATTGTGACTCGGAAATGGCTCGTGAATCAATATATATTGCGACTGGAAACATGACGGTCATAATCACACCACTCAGACCGACGACTGGAATCAGAATGATCCAACTTCCGACGACTGCGAATTCGATATCGATTGCGACTCCAGTCAGAACAGTTATAAAAAATATAATAAGACCAACTGCAGCGACTACGACGTACAGCGGTACTGCAGCAATCCAATACCACCATCGTGAACTAACCTCTGCGTGTGGGAGCAATCCAGCGAGTGGGTCAGTATCATTACTCGCATTACGAGGCGGTGAATCAGACATGCTCAAAACTCCGGCGGATTCGTATAAAAGCCCGACTGCATGATGCAGCTATCGAAACAGGACAGATCACCACTGTGGATATTTTTATGTATCTAATCTAAGCTCATCAGTCTAAGAATTAATCCACAAAACTGTATTATCATACCACGGTGTATCATACCCGATACTCTCCCGCGACTGAAGACGCGGGTATTCTCCTTGTATTCTATAATATTAATCGCGCAACAGGTGTGATGATATCACCCAGCTACTCATAACGCTGATTTATATGCCTCTAATGTTCGATCAATATCCTCATCGGTGTGTGAGTACGAAACAAACTGCGATTCGAACTGATTCGCTGTAAGGAAAATATTATGCTCGCGCATTTCCTGCCAGAAAATCCGCTCCCACCGTTCGGTCTCAGCACTAGCAACATCCGCTCCCGTTTTTGGACATTCATCATACCGCATACATGACTCTCGCTGTTCACACCCAGCAGAACAGACGTCTCCATCATCTGTTGTCGAACCTTCTCTCGCAAATATGGTTTTGAACATCGAGTCCATCCCAACAACGATTGCTGATGGTGACTGATCTGTTGCGATCTCGGTAATACCCTGTCGGAGCCGCTCCCCAAGTCGGTTGACATGATCATAGACGTTATTCTCGGCAGCATATTTCAACGATTCATATCCAGCTGCCATCGTTACCGGATGTCCTGAGAATGTTCCTGACTGGAATACATCTCCAGATGGAGTGAAATGCTCAATAATATCTGCACGCCCACCGATCGCGCCGACGGGGAATCCACCACCGATAATCTTTCCAAAGGTCGTCACATCTGGCGTCACGCCAAACTTCGATTGTGCACATCCCAGCCCGCCAACACGGAAGCCGGTAATTACCTCATCAAAAATCAAGAGTGAGTCATAGTCGTCTGTGAGCGACCGAAGGTGTTCGAGATATCCATCGACCGGACGGACAATCCCATTATTCGCAAGAACTGGTTCGGTAAGCACGGCAGCAATGTCGTCACCATGCTTCTCAAATACGCTTGTGATCGCTTCTGGATCATTAAATGGAACTGGGAGTGTATGCTCGGCGAACGAACTCGGGATTCCTGGCGTACTTGGTTCGACATCCATTGGGTCACCCTCGACAAGCGTGGACTCTTGAGCACCATGGTAGCCGCCCTTCATTACCACAATCTTATTCCGACCAGTATACCCACGAGCAAGTCGAACAGCTGAGACGGTTGCTTCTGTTCCTGAATTAACGAATCGTATCATCTCGACAGACGGTACATGTCGAGCAACAAACTCAGCGTGTTCAACTTCAATTGGTGTTGGGGCACCATACATTGGTCCTTCAGACGTATATGACTGAATTGCCGCATGAACTGGATCCGGGAGGTCATGACCGTACAGCAGAGGTCCATACCCCATCACATAATCAAGATAGCGGGTTCCATCGGCGTCGATAACCGTTGCTCCGTCACCGCGCTCAACAAAAAATGGATATGGCTGTGTTGCCCGTACAGATGAATTAACGCCACCGGGCATCACTGATAATGCCCGGTCATATAATGCCCGAGACTCCTTGTCAGTCATATAAATCTGTTTGGCTGTACGCGCAAAAATCTTCACTGTTTAAGACTGTTTTTTTAGAGATAGTACACAGCATCCACGCTGAAGTGGTCATGAGATGAATAAAAAGAATATCTGAAGTTTAAGACGTACAATGGTGTACTTTATGCTATTGTTGAACGTTACGAAGCGATTCGTCTTGAGATAAACTAAAATGATTCTGAGTGTTTGAACAATTTGGATTAAAATCAAAATACCGGCTGATTGGTATCATTAATCGCTCTCCGGCAGATCCTAACCACAGATATAACTGGTAACTGCAAGTCATCAACTCTTAGCTCCAGCGTCTTCAAATATGGATTGACACCAATCATGTGACGACTCGACATAGTGCTAAAAAATACTAATACACTCGATAAAAATGCTCACTTATTGTCGTTCAATTTAGTACTATTATTCGTTCCACAAGAGGAAAGTAAACGACGATTACCCTCTGTTCTTTATATTACCCGTATGAACAAGTCTAGGACTTAGACCGCGTCTGGACCTGTTTTGCCGGTTCGAATCTGTGTTGCTGCTTCAACAGGAAGCACAAACACCTTTCCATCACCTGGCTCACCGGTATGTGCACCCGATTCAATCGCATCGACCACGTCTTCAGCAGGGATATCAGAAACTACACACTCGATTTTGACCTTTTCATGAAGATCAACCGTGTACTCCTCACCACGATATTGACTTGTTTTTGCTGGCTGTGACCCACGACCAGAGACATTTGTCACAGTCAGTGATGGAGCACCAGTTTCGGCGAGTGCCTTCTTTACATCTGTCAGTTTATCTGGTCGGACATACCCCATTACCAACTTGATTTCGCCTGTAGTGTCACTACTCATTTTTGTTCACCATATCTGAATCTGAATCTGAATCTAATCTCATCGCCACCGTCAGTCTCTACCCCAGATCCATCAGTCGCAACACCCTCGCGACGTTCACTTGGGACGAATTCTGGGTAAGCCGAAATACCATGTTCGCTTCTGTCGAGTCCCTGTTCCTCGCTCTCTTCTGAGACACGAAGTCCAAAGAGCACATCTGCGATTCCAAAGACCACCATTGTCGCCAACACTGTCCAGGTTCCGATGACCAACACACCGACAACCTGCATAATTAGCTGGTTGACACCAAGGAATGTATAACCTCCAGCGGCTGTCACACCAAAGACAGGAATCAATATAGTGCCGATAGCACCGGCACTTCCGTGAACCACGAACACGCCACAGACATCATCGATCCCGAGTGAGTCAACAACCCATCGGAAGGTTGGAAGCACCAATGCACCAGCAATCAGACCGAGCAGGAGACCACCCCACCACGTAACATGTGGTACTGCGCCGGTGACGGCTACAAGACCCGCAAGTAGACCGTTAGCTGCCCAGAGTGGATCAGGCTTCCCTTGCCAGCTTGCAGAGACAATCATCGCTGCAACTGCACCTCCACCCATTCCAAGGGTGGTATTCAATACGACTTGTCCGAGTGCGCCGCCGTTGAAACTTAATGCGCCGTCAGCAGCAGCGAGGACCGTTGCCTGTGTACCAACATTAAATCCGTACCAACCGAATGCTAGGAATAGCGTTCCAAGTACGGCTAAGAGCATCGAGTGACCAGGGATCGGTTGTGAATTACCGCTTGCGTCAAATCGAGTCTTACGTGGTCCAACCATCTTTGCCCCTACGAGACCAGCAAGTCCGCCGACCATATGGACAACAGTCGCACCGGCAAAGTCAAGATATCCAACACCGAGTGCAAGTCCGATGAATCCATCTGCTGACAACAAGCCACCAGCCCAGGTAAGCCCTGTAACGACTGGATAGATGACTGAAGTCATCGCTGCAGCAACGAAAACATAAGCAGTGAATTTCATCCGACCGGCGACCGCGCCAGAGACGATTGTTGCAGCCGTCATCGCAAAGACGGCACCAAAGAACCATCCAATGTACGATGATGGATCATTGATGTATGCGAATGCACTTCCAAGATCAAGTGCTGCACCAGGAGCCGTTAACATTCCAACAATCGAACTTACTCCAGCACCGATAATGAAAAACACAAGAACGCCAAGCGTCCAATCGGTCATATTTTTCATCAAGACATTACCGACGTTCTTTGCTCGAACTTGCCCGGCTTCTAACAGCGCAAACCCAGGCTGCATAAAGAAAATCAAGAAACAGACGACGAGAATCCATACATTGTTGACGCCACTCGCAATCGCTCCTGCATCAATCTGTAGTGGGATCATTTCTCACCTGCCATGTGAAACGCACATTTGTTTACCAATACGTCGTAATAGCAATGATTTGCACTGTATGTCACAACAGATAGTCTGGTAACAGAACCTTATAAACCCTACAGTTTAAAACATAATATAATCTAATGTCGTAGTTTACGAATGCTCAATTTAGGAAGAAATATAACGTATATAAGGACATAATCCATCCAGAAATACAGAGAATATAAACGAAAATATGGACATACGTTTTGATAATTTTTTATCATATACACTCGCATGCGCTAGCGCGCAACCATCTATTAGAGTTCAGAGTTGATCTGCAAGTGTTTCAGCGAAATACGTAATAATCAAATCAGCCCCCGCCCGTTTCATGGCAATGAGTGATTCAAGAGCCGTTGTCTCTAGATCAACCCAACCACGGTCAGCAGCAGCGTGAATCATCGAATATTCCCCAGATACGTTGTATGCTGCGACTGGTCGATCAAACGTTGAGGATACGGTATTAACAATATCAAGATATGCAAGTGCTGGTTTGACCATTAACACATCAGCACCCGCCTCAACATCAAGTTGGACCTCTCGCTTCGCTTCCTGGCTATTTGCTGGGTCCATTTGATAATGCCGCCGGTCGCCGAATGACGGTGCCCCATCAGCCGCATCACGAAATGGACCATAGAATGCACTTTCATACTTTGCAGCATACGACATGATTGGAATATCTGTATTTCCTGTTTCATCCAATTCAGTTCGAATCGCGGTGATCATGCCATCGGTCATTGAACTTGGCGCTACCATTTCCGCTCCTGCCTCGGCATGTGAAACGGCTGTCTTTGCCAATAAATCGAGTGTTGGGTCATTTTTGACTGTCAGTGTCGGATCAGTCGCTGCATCAGATTCGACAACTCCACAGTGACCGTGTGTCGTATACTCACATAAACAGATATCAGTAATGACGTATGCATCTGTCTCAGCCGTTATGCGATGCACAGCCTGTTGAACAACGCCATCATCAGCCCATGCACGTGACCCACGTTCATCTTTCTCACTTGGGATTCCAAACACTATGACTGCTTCAACACCGGTTTCACGGATCTCTTCGACGCGTGTCACTGCCTCCTCAATTGGAACGCGTTCGTGCCCTGGCATCGATTCGATTGGAATTCGTTTCGACGTCGTTGCATCGACAAATACGGGTGCAACAAGATCTTGAGCAGTTACGTTGGTCTCACTGACGAGTGATCGAATCCCGTCTCGGCGCAGTCTGCGCGGGCGGTCAGTCAATTCGATATTCATAATTTATATTCGATCCGAAGTAAAAAAGCCGCATCGCTCTCAGTGCCAGAAAAATACCTTTGAGTACACTCAGATAATTATCACATAAGACAGTTTGTCCTAATTAGAACGAAACGAGTTTGTGGCTCTCAATCATAATGTGAATCAATGTTAGTACTCCCGCTGCAACTTGAGTCAATGCCTCCGCAACTGGTGGCACTTCTTGAGTCAGAGTGGGCTTATATCGCCCTACTCGCTGTATTCGTGCTTGAGGGGGCAATGTTGATGTACTTCATGCCAAGTGAGTTCATCGTCCCTGGATCATTATTATTGCTCGGTGACGATGCTGTTATCCCTATTATTGGGGTTGCAGTCGTGGGTGCGACAATTGGTCAATATACATTATTTAAACTTGCACAGCGGGGCGGCCGTGAGTATCTCCTCCAGAAATCGTGGTTTCGGATCGGGGAGTCCAAAATTGAGCGATTCGACGGATGGTTTGACCGCTGGGGTCCGCTTGTTGTTCCAGTCAGCAATGCATTACTATTTACTCGTGGAATGCTTACTGTACCCGCAGGATTTGCTGAAATGAATGATCGACAATTTATTACACTGTCTGCGGCTGGAACTGTCACCTTTGAGTGCGCTCTTGCTGGATTATTCCTTATTTCAGGTCGCATACTGTAACAATCCGAAAATGACTCTTTACAAGATTCAATACTACTAGTACATGCATACGATAGTCGATCCTGTATTTTAACCGTTTATTCAAAATTTGCTGTTACTCAATATGAGATGTCACTCCTGTCTTCTGATGTAATGAGAAATTACAGATATCCGCCGCAGGAAATGATATCAGTTGTGACGGTTCACCATCAGCATACTTCAGTATATGCGTAGTACTGTTGGTCCCGGTTTTGATAGTATTACTCGGTTCGATCGATATCAATCTGCTCTCGAAGGGCAGCTAGTTCCTCGGAATCTGCGAGTTCTTCAACGCGTTGTCGGAAGTGCCGCTCGCAGAGACCGAGCTTGATTCCATCCTTCTCAGCGGCATATGCCGCCTCTTGGTCGCAATAATGGCACTTCATTACTATTTGTATATTAACTTCCCTTACGATTTAAGCCTACTGTCGAGAAGTCAAGTAATGAAATTTCACTTATCATTTTAAGACTGAACCATGCCATCAATGAGCAAGTGTATTAATACCACTCAACTGAGATATTCTGATCATAGTATAAATAATATGATAATAGATCGGTCTCATTCAATTATATGATATCTGTGTTGCAAACGGCTCGAATGCGGTTGGTGGCGGTCCGGTGACACCGATAGTTCGGTCATGAGCATCCGACCCACCAATAAGAAGCAAATCATTGTCTGCTGCAATATCTTCAATATCTGCTGGGTCAGCGTGGTCAGCATTCTGATTACCATATGCATAATACCGCTCGACAGCGTCTAGTTTCTTTGCATACTCAAGTGCTGCATCCGGGTCCGGGTATCGAAATGGATGTGCAAGCCCAACGACTGCACATGCATCGGAAAGCACTGCAGCTCCTGTCTCGAATGATGGAATATCTCGCTGGATATAGCAAGGGTCACCTGATCCAATTACCTCACCGAACGCATCGGAATAATCATATGCTGCGTCGCTTTCATGTATCGCCCGTGCAATGTCAGGGCGACCCAATCCCTCACGAATATCGATATCGAGGGTGACATCAAGATATGATTCGACAGCATCAATCATTGCTGCACCGCGTTCTTTTCGATTTTGCTGAATTGAGTTTGTGAGTTCCATGAGCGAATCTGTTTGTCTCACAGCATACCCAAGCAGGTCTAATCGCTGATCACTCGTACTGACCCGGAGTTCAATTCCACGGATAATCGTCACAGAATCATGGGTTGACACAGGGGCAGTAAGTTCAGGATGAACTCGATCGTGGTCAGTGACGGCAATGGTATCGACGTCTGCTTTGTGTGCAACCTTCGGGAGCTCTTCAACCGTTAAAATCCCATCTGAAGCGGTTGTATGTATATGGAGATCCGCAGATGGAGTGGTCGTCTCAACGCTGTCAGTTGTCATGCAGACGATAGATGCGGACGTATAATATCCTTTCTGCCACGTGTCGTTGATTACATTAATGATAATTAAGGTCTCTATAGAATCTATAGTTTATCATTGAAAACCATTAAAAACTCTCAGTGAAATAACTCGATCATAATGAGACTGAATCATACTAATGAGTTAATTGACGGACACAAGTTCCCAGCAACGACCGAAGATCTTGTCGAGGCATATGGTGAGGAAACGATTGAACTTCCAAATGGCACTGCGAAACTTGGCGAAGTGTTGACTCGTGCTGGATCAGAGACATATACCTGTCCAAGTGACGCACAATCAGCACTTCTCTGTGGGCTTGGGCACGAGGCTGTTGGTCGTCGATATTACAGTGATCGCGATGCGTATGCGACCGGCGAAGACGGACCACAGCAAGTGTCGTTCTAGTCTGGATGAAAACTATTTGAGTATTTATCAAGAGCGGCTTTGCATTTTCACTTTCTTATTTGATGTGACATCAGAATCATTCAGAGAGATATCCGTATACTAAATCACTTATCAAATCTCTGATAATTCAAGCGGAACTTCTCCGTTCATATATCCTGAGACGTGACCTGATGGTCGGATCCGATAGACTACGGCTGGTTGATGATGGACAGATGGCTTCTCTGCAATGATCCGTTTCCACTCATCATCCGGAAATGATGAACAATCAACAAACAATACGATATCTCCACCATGAGCTTTCAATTGACCTCTTGACTTTGTTTGCGCTGTATCTCGTACCGCTGCAATCGGCGTACCTGCCGTTCGTTTTGCTGTTGGCGTTGGTCTCGTTACTTCAACAAGGGTTGCTGTTTCATCATCTTCTGCGCGATAATCAATTGCATGCCCTGTCGATACAGTTATCTCGGGCTCGATATCGTATCCAGCATTATCCAGTAGATATGCAACATTGAACTCTCCCATTGCTGCAGTCATCCGGATTAAATCAAGATATTCGGATGTTCCCAGCTTTCCAGCCATCACTTCCCGCCATTGATCAAGCACACGTGTCCGGACAACCGCCTCATAAAACTCCAAGACATCCTCATACGATGCGTCAGGAAATCCCGCTGCATGGTCTTTGAAAAAAGTCCGCGTTGTCTCACGACCATCCTTCGAGAGGAACACTGGTAGAAAAAACCATGAAAGATGTGGATACGATTCGAGCCACGGACTTTCGGCGTGCAGCTGCGCAGTTAACTCTCGGGTTGCCCATCGCGAGATAGCATCATCAACGGCGTCAAATCCATATTTGTCAGTTCGCCAGAGTGCTTTTGGTGTCTCCGTGTTCCCAAGCCAGTAAGCTTCTGTATCATTCCATGCGAATAGTGCCATATCACCGTTGTCCATCTCAAATCGGGTACCTGTGTATGTTGGTGGTGATTTAAACCATGGTTGACGTCGTGTTGCCCCAAGATTCTGATCAAGATCACGATAGAGTTTCTCCTCTACCTGGCTTTGACTCCATTCCCAAGGGGCGTATCGAAAGCGAAGCGGACGGGCCACAATTACAATATTAGGTGGATGCAATTATTCATATCGCCTATTCTGTCATCATATGTGATTATCTGCCGCTATCTACCGTCATTTCTCGGCGTTGTTCCACATCAGCTTGATAAAAAAGAGTCATACTGTATTCAAATATCGACATTTTTGATATCATAAGATCGAGTATACAGTCTCAGGTATTTCCTTGCGCTGTTGGTACGTCTATTTCATCAATCGTCACCAGTGCAGCGAGGGATACACCAATAACAGCAAGCACGTGACCTCCAACTGCGATGAGCAACACCGGTCGGTCGATCACAAACGGAACCATGGCAACCTGCACTAATCCAAATCCAGCATTGAGTGCATCAAGACGTCGCAATTTACTGGCAGTCTCGGGGTCAAACTCATATCGCCATGATCGCCAGAGGGCAACAACAGCAGCCCACCACGACGTTCCAATCCGGTAACAAAGGTCCCAAAGAATCAGAAGAGTGAGGTATACGACAAGAATCGGCGGATTCTCTCCAAGAAAAGACTCGATAATCGTCATACCGACTCCTCGCGGATCAAATACGAACAGATGTGTCACGAGCGCAACAAACGCTAATACGCCAAGGACAACCTCGATACTCGATCCAAATAAGAACTGACGGTATGATTGTGGAAGATCAAGATCACGTGTCCCACGACCCAGTCGCTGCATTGCACCACTGCCAACAGCTGCCTCAAAAACTGCCACAGTCCCTGGTAGAATCGCTGATTCAATGCCGTATCCAATCGATAACACAATTACCGCAACTTCAAATAACACGAGTTGTAGTGCAATCGCCTCACCATCGGACAGTTCAATCCCTGGCAACGCCCCAATGATGCTTTCATATACCCATGTATCACCATATGGTCCCGATTCTGTCCCTGCATGAGCACTTGACCGAGCCATCAGCGTGCTGCCCGGTCGTCAGTAATCTGTATGATTCGTTCCCACTCTGTGTGACTCAATGCTTCGCACTGTCCTGATTGAGTGCTTGAGCGATTATAGTTATAGCTCCGACAACATATCCGATGTGGAAATACGGGTATAGACCGGGTAGCGCGTGGACATGATTCAGAATTTACTGAACACAGTGGTGAGTAATATCTGCATGTCCACGCCCCCACACACGCAGTTTGCTCGGCACGAATGTGTGTATATGCCGCGATCGGCGGGCAAGGGTGCATATTATACGCTTCACTCCCACCCTGTTAATGATTCTTGATTCGGACTCTCACCGGAGGCTGTTTATTGATTGCATCAATAACCATACCATGGCAACTCAGTCGTGTGAGACGTGTGGGCGACCTGTCCGTATTGCCGGTGGGATTGGCGATCTTTGGTCATTCGAGACTGATCCAACCGGTGGGATGACAATCGTGCTTGATGATGGTGGTGAATTCTTTCTGTGTCATGACTGTATCGAACAACTCCCAAGTGATCGAGTCGTCACGAGCGATGACGTCAATGCACTGTGATTAATTTGGATTAGTGATTGTTTAGAAGACTTTTATATACTAACAACAGAGAATGTCCGTGGACCCGGATCGGATTCCCGAATCATTTCCAGCCCCCTCGTTCCGTGGTATGCAAGCGGAAGCAGTCAACGATATTCGCGATTCTTTCGACGCGGGAAACAACGTTGTTCTTGTTCGTGCACCGACAGGCAGTGGTAAGTCACTTCTTGCACGAGCAATCGCCGGTAGTGCACGCAGAGCCGCTGACGCTGAACCTTCTGATGCAATTAATGCATACTACACTACCCCACAGGTATCACAGCTTGACGACGTTGCTGCTGATCCATTATTAGATGATTTGAATATCATCCGAGGCAAATCAAATTATACCTGTATTTTGAATGGTGAGACAGAGACTCCTGTCAATCGTGCCCCGTGCGCTCGCGAACAAGGATATGACTGCTCGGTTCAACACCGCTGTCCATACTTCTCTGACCGGGCAATCGCTTCGAATCGTCGAATCGCTGCAATGACTCTTGCATACTTTATGCAGACAGCAGGCTCAAACGTTTTTGGACGGCGCGATGTTGTTGTTATTGATGAAGCACATGGATTAGCTGAGTGGGCAGAAATGTATGCAACTGTCAATCTGCAGGCTAATACCGTTCCAATCTGGGATGAGCTAACTGTCCCCGATCTTACAGCCGAATCAGACCCAGTTGACCGGACGATTCGCTTCGCTGAAACACTTACTGATGCATGTGAGCGTTCCATTGAGCCGCTGACTAATCGTGATGAACTCACTCCGGGCGAGGCTGCTCGTCGTGATCGATTGCAAGAAATCCGTTCAGAATTACGGTGGTTTATTACCGATGCTCGCGACCCACATAGCACAACAACATGGGTTATTGATCAGAATTATGATGACGACAGTAACAACAACGAGATTGCAATCAAACCACTTGATCCTGCTCGATATCTTTCCCACACCGTCTGGGACCGTGGGAATCAGTTTGCACTGTTGTCCGCGACGATTCTGAATAAAAAGTCATTCTGCCGTGGTGTCGGACTTGACCCCGCTGAGGTTGCACTTGTTGATGTTGATCATACATTCCCCGTTGCAAATCGACCGCTGTATGATGTGACTTGTGGCAAAATGACATATGATGAACGCGATGAGACGCTTCCAGCGGTCACTCGTATGCTCGTGCGGCTAATGGCAGCACACCCAGATGAAAAGGGGCTCATCCATTGTCATTCATATGCAATCCAATCCTCACTCCGCCGTCGTCTCGCAGAGTTAGGGGTCGAATCACGAATCCGAACACACGATAACACCAATCGTGATGAATCACTCCAAGCATGGCTCAATACTGACAGTCCGGATGTGTTCCTCTCTGTGACGATGGAGGAAGCATTGGATTTACAGGGCGAGCTTTGTCGCTGGCAGGTGATATGCAAAGCGCCATATCTTAATACGACTGATTCACGCGTGAGTCGCCGACTTTCGGATGGAAAATGGTCGTGGTACCGACGCGTAGCACTTCGGACGGTTATCCAGGCATGTGGTCGTATTGTTCGTGCACCAGACGATCACGGCAGCACCTATCTTGCTGATTCGTCACTGTTGAAGTTATTTAATAATACACAAAATGACATGCCAGCGTGGTTCCGTGATCAAGTCGATCGTCTCTCAACACCGACACTACCTTCATTTGAGGAAGCAACCACTACCGTAGGGCGTGCATCTACGACAGAATCTCAATCATCGTCGACACCCCGATCAAATGATTACTCGGATAAATCAAACTCAAATCACGACACTGACTCTGAGAGCCACCGTTCCACTCACCCACTGAGTGACGTTTGGGGAGAAGAGTAATTCCTCTGTTCAGCTTCTTTGCTACGTTTGTGTTTATTAAGTTTTGATAAAGAAGACTACTCTTCTCTACGATCACAGCACCAGCGCTGCCCCGTATGCGACTGAGGAGCCGACCATTAATATAACCAATAACAATGCAAGTACTTGTTGTCGATTCATATCATATAACAATATAATGTGCAACGGTCTTGAGGATGACTAATGTGAGAATGCTCACTACGTTGTCTTTAGACATCACCTCAATGAATGACAGGGAATGAAATCCAGATGTACGATTTCAATGATCACAAGCCGGGCAGCACCGGCAGAAATGTAACATCCAATAGAAACGATCTCTCAAACTCGCATTATTGTACCTATTGCACGCAGTACAGATACCATATATAGTATGCAGGCGTCGTAACTTCGGCTTTCTGGCAATCAATATGAAATGAGCAAAGAGAGGCTGACAACCTCCGAGATGAACTAAAATCAAAATCTTATGATACATCATATGACGGTTTAATAACTATGTGAATGTGGGACAAAGTAGAACTATTACACTTGTTTGTCGAGTTTTTACTTGATTTGACTACCTAATGATAACCTTTCTCACGAAACAATTAATATACGTCAAGTTATAGCCGTAGATGAGTCGAAATGTACACATATAGGCTACAAACGGCATTGACGCTATATCGAAGTGGAACATTGAGTTTATCAGAAGCAGCTTCCCACGCAGGCCGGTCACGAGAGACGTTCATTACCACCCTCCAGCGGCATGGAATTCCCATCAGAGAGCATATTGATCTTCCACAACAGCACCATGCTGGCTGATTGATATTGCGTCCAAGTTTAATAATAAATACCCAAGTTTAGACTCTAGAACCCTAATATCGGATAACCCTCACCGTATTGATCAAAAATCCACACGCAGCTACTGAGGACTCACTGATTGACCCTCATCAGTGGCTCCCATCATCGACATTGGAAGCACATACAATCCCTCACGGCTTTTGATGACTGGAACGGTCGTTGCATCAGCATCAACGTATGATGGTCGTGCAACTGTCTTTGATTCGTACGTCTCTGGATCAAGCACCTGCATCGCGTATGCGTCCTCAAATGCGACCACCGTTGTTTCATCTGCATCATCAACTGTTCCGATATACTCTGCATCTGGTGCGATACCTTCCTCAAATGATGCCTCATATGTATCGCCCGTTGTTGCCCGGACACCCTTAAGATTCCCTTGTACACTTCGAACAACAACCGGACCGTCCTCATCAACAGGATCAATCACATCTCCGGGGGTAAATTCCGGCAGTCGAACCGCATATGTTACCCGATACACCTCATTTCCATCTCCGTCCTCGGTCACAAGTGTTGGATACTCTGAGACATTCCCCCCGAGTTCACGGACAATCTGTGCTGCAACACCACTGCCTAGCTGATTGGTCGATATTTTGATATTCGTTCCATCATCTGTCGTTGTTATTTCTGAAATGAATGCATCTCGGTCGCCAGTCGCCTCACGGTCTGCAATGTATGATTCAGCAATTTCGACCCCACGCTGTTGCTCTGTCGTTGTCGGTGTTCGACCACGTGCACGTATCTGTACAATACTTGCATAATATCCACCAGCGATCCGTCCACATCGCTCACAAGTCTGTCGGGAGATACGCACTGGAACTGTAATCTGCTCTTGTTGGTGTGTCCCGCGAACAATCCCAGTAAATGTACAATGCATCCGAATGGTATTTTTATCAACCTGTTCGGGTTCAATCCCCCACTGGACCTCTTCAGCAGAAAGGTGGACGCCAAGTGATTCGGTGACTCGATCAATCGCAACGTCAGTGTAATCATCCGCATCAACATCGACCCACTGCTTTCCTTCTTTAATCGCACCACATCTTGCACATACTTCTACCTCAAGTCGTTCAGGTGCATCTACCAGATCAAAGTCCGCAAAATAACAATCATTACAGACGACGGCATCACGCTCATGTGGGGCACCCGGATGTGATGCTGACTGTTCGGAGATAAGATCGCCACATTGCGGACAGAATTCTCCAGAACTCATTAACTGTATATACTCTATCAACGCGGTTAATGATTATTAGTCTCCATAGGGTATTGTGAGTGTCAGTGACCGATTTGATAACTCATATACTCAGCGGGTATCTACAAATATATGCAAAGACGATACGTGTCTGCGACACCGTTTATTATGTTCAACACGTACCATAGATATGGACTGGAAAACAGACTGGGGACTACGTGGCAGAATGGCTCTAACGATGTTCCTTCTGTTCGCCCTATACTTGGTCTTTGTTGGGGCGTTATGGTGGTCGCGGTCTCTTGTCTTCCTCCCGCTAATGGGGGTCTTTGTGCTTGCACAGCTCTTCTTTAGCGATCGGCTTGCACTTTACAGTATGGGAGCTTCGAAAGTCTCTGAGGATGAATATCCTGAACTTCACACGGCGATTAATCGACTCAGCCAACAGGCTGACCTTCCGAAACCAGATATCGCAGTTGCTGACTCACAGGTTCCAAATGCGTTCGCAACTGGGCGTTCAAAAGACAGTGCAACGATTGCTGTGACGACTGGACTACTACGTTCGCTTAATCAAGATGAATTATCAGGGGTTCTTGCACACGAGCTTGCTCATATAAAGAACCGTGACGTCATGATAATGACAATTGCCTCATTCCTTTCGACAGTTGCATTCATGATTGTTCGAATGGGCTTTTGGTTCGGTGGTGGTCACGAGCGAGAAGGTGGTAGTCAAGTTCTCATTGCTATTGTTGCATCGCTTGTTGTTTGGGTTGTCTCATACTTCCTTATCCGTGCACTCTCTCGGTACCGTGAATATGCTGCTGACAGAGGCGGAGCAATTATTTCAGGGCAACCATCAGCTCTCGCCTCAGCGTTACTGAAGATTGACGGTCGGATGGAAAATGTTCCACGGGAAGATCTTCGTGAACAGTCAGAAATGAATGCATTCTTTATTGTTCCGGTCAAGAGCGATCTTATTGGACGGCTATTTAGCACTCATCCCTCGACCGAGCAACGTGTCGAGCGTCTTCGTGAACTCGAACGTGAGCTAGAAACACAATGATGACACACGTAGATACTAAATAACAGATGGGTTTGTTCGATACGATACGATCTGTTTTTGGAACGAATGCAGCTGCAGATGCAACCCGCGATGCTGACCCTGAAGATCTCTTTGGCATGAGCACTGCGTATATGACGATGGGTGCAGATCTTGGCTTCGACTCTGTCGGCGCAGCTGCACTATGCTTTTCAGGTGTTGATAGCACTGACTTCGCTGATACTGTCGATGATGTTGAAGCTATTCTCCGTGCTGGCGGTGAAGAGACGGGAACAAGCTTTGACCTTCACGAAGACAGCCATGGATGGGAGTGGGTCATTCTTCAGGATAATAACCCAGAGGATCTTGTGACAAGCATCCATTTCGCAGCTGATGAATTCATTGAACGTGGATATGGGTCACGATTACTCGCGGCTGTATTTGGATTTGAAGATGCTGGCGAACGTGCATACTGGATCTACTCATTCCGCCGTGGCGCGTATTACCCATTTGCACCGCGGTCTGGGAATAACCGTGATCAACAGCTTGAGTTCAAACTTCAGTCAGTCCTCACTGGTGAACTTACTATTGAAGATGATGAGTCATACTGGTATCCGATGTGGCCTGATGCCCGTGGTGGTCATCCGTGGCAGTAAGCTCCGGTAAGCAGGGGAACTGATCAAATCATTTTACGATTACATATTGATTGACACAGAGAATAGGGATCCAGCGTTACCCTGTGTATTGAATGTTTTTTTGAGGGCTCAGCATAATTGAGTCGTATCACAGGTGAGGTAAGCACGCTCGTTTGATTGGGTCGGAATAGGATCAGCAAAACACATACGCTCGCAACTGAGATAATTAAGTAATTACATTATTATAAGAAAATTTACCCATGAGTGGTAGAGAAGTCAAAAAAGCCGACTTATTTCAGATTTTCTCGTTGTAATAATATTCTGTATCTATACTGCACATGGATCAATCTGCGAAGTTTTACTTTCACTACGGTGTTAACGAGGCTTTATGTGGCAGTGGATTTTATGATTGTCTACAATGCCAGAGGATGAACTCGAAGATCTTCCAGGAGTTGGACCAGCGACTTCAGATAAACTCGTTGATGCTGGGTTTGAGAGCTATCAGGCGATTGCAGTTGCTAGTCCAGCTGAGATGTCAAACACCGCTGATGTTGGTGAATCGACTGCCTCTGATATCATCAACGCTGCCCGGGATGCTGCGGATGTTGGTGGATTTGAGACGGGAGCAGCTGTTCTGCAACGTCGTGAAGAGATTGGAAAACTCTCATGGAAAATACCCGAAGTAGATGAGCTACTTGGCGGTGGCATCGAGACACAGTCGATTACGGAGGTGTACGGCGAATTCGGTGCTGGTAAATCACAGGTTACCCATCAAATGGCAGTTAATGTGCAACTACCACCTGAGCACGGTGGTCTCGGTGGGGCAGCAATCTTTGTTGACTCCGAAGACACGTTTCGACCGGAACGTATCGATGATATGCTCCGTGGGCTTGATGATGAGCTTATTACAGATCTACTTGAGCGTCGTGAAATAGAGGGAACTCCGGGCGATGATGAGACGATGAAAGCGCTATTAGATAGTTTCTTGGATCATATACACGTTGCAAAAGCGTTCAATTCGAACCATCAGATCCTCTTAGCTGAGAAAGCGAAGGAACTCGCTCGCGACAATCAAGAGACTGACTTTCCTGTTCGACTCCTTTGTGTTGATTCATTAACAGCACATTTCCGCGCAGAGTATGTTGGTCGTGGCTCACTCGCTGAGCGACAACAGAAACTGAATAAACATCTTCATGATCTCATGCGAATTGGCGATCTGTACAATACTGCTGTCCTTGTGACGAACCAGGTTGCCTCGAACCCTGATTCATACTTTGGTGACCCAACGCAGCCAATCGGTGGGAATATTCTTGGACATACCTCAACGTTCCGTATGTATCTTCGAAAATCAAAGAATGACAAACGAATCGTGAGGCTCGTTGATGCACCAAATCTTGCTGATGGTGAAGCCGTAATGCGTGTCAAAGACGCTGGATTGAAGCCTGAATAGCATTGATTGGACCGTAATATAACAGATATCTCAGCTCGAGGATCCCAAAATAACTTTTCTTAAATAAGAACATAATGCGAATGCCAGATGACCGTTTTTCAGATGAAGGGATACTGTTCAGAAACTTCTGAAGAGATGCTCAACCTTCGCTCAGCGGTAAGCAAGAGATAATACCGAGTATATCAACAATATTTAATAACCGTACTGACTTGTACGATATGTTTTCGTTTCCGTCGGTGCCCGCTGAGGAAGGAATTTTAAGATCTTAATTAAAATAAAGGTAGTTACGCAGGACAGAGTACTTTTTATTCGACTGTTGTCGCTTCAAGAGTTATCTCACCATCATGTATTGCCGCTCCGTCTTGTGCAACCTGCCGTGCAAGCACTGCACATTTGATCCGCATTGGTGAAATATCAACACCAAGCATTTCAGTTACGTCATCAGTGTCAAGCTCGTCAAGCTCCTCTAGGGTCATTCCTTGTAGATGTTGTGAGAGCATTGATGCTGATGCCTGACTGATTGCACATCCGTCTCCAGTAAAACTCACATATTTGATTGTCTCATTATCATCTTTTAATTGCACGTCCACAGTGATGGTATCGCCACAAGAAGGATTCTCGCCGGTATGTGAGAAGTCTGGATCAGACATCTCACCCTTGTTTCGAGGGTTCTTGTAGTGATCGAGAATCTGCTGGCGATACATATCTGATCCTAGTCCCATAGTTGTTGTATTTACGGTTGTGTACCGCAAAAACGTTCCGCTGGTCAATGATCATTCTACGTAATAATTGCAGAAAGTAATCAAATTGTATCGCGTTATGAGTGGAGCGCTTGATTATTCTCGGATGTTTAGACAATGCCCATCAAGCGAATAGCTCTCGCGCAGCATCAACCGCAGTGACAAGTTCGTCGATTTCTTCGCGTGTATTATATATATAGAACGATGCTCGCGTTGAAGCTGGCACACCAATCTTGTCATGAAGTGGTTGTGTGCAGTGATCCCCGGCTCTGATTGCAACCCCATACTCATTGAGGATGCTCGAAAGGTCGTGTGCATGCACTCCTTCAAGATTGAATGCAACAAGTCCACCACGATCGCCACCCGGTGGACCGTATGTTTCGACGTCATCAAATGCAGACAGTCGATCATAGGCGTACTTAGCAAGCAACTCTTCGTGTGCTTGGACGGTCTCCATCCCGATATCTTCAAGATAATCGATTGCAGCATGGAGCCCAATTGCTTGCGCAATAACCGGTGTTCCAGCCTCAAACTTCCAGGGGAGATCTTCCCATGTCGAGTCTTCATATGTGACCCGTCTGATCATCTCTCCGCCATAAAGATATGGCTCCATAGATTCGAGTATCTCCTGTTTACCATAGAGAACCCCAATACCGGTTGGCCCAAGCATCTTGTGCCCGGAGAATGCAAAGAAGTCCGTATCCATCGCATCGACGTCAACCGGTCGCGTTGGCGCCGACTGTGCGCCGTCGACAAAGATATATCCACCATGATCATGTGTGAGATCTGCTAATTCTTCGACCGGTGTTACTGTCCCGAGAGTATTCGAAATATGCACGACAGACACCATTGCTACTGAGTCATCGATCAACTCACGTGCATGCTCCATATCAAGATACCCATCTTCATCAACGCGGATGTACTCAACAGTTGCACCCGTTCGCTTTGCAATTTGTTGCCAGGTGACGAGCGATGCATGGTGTTCCATCTCGGAGAGTACAACAGTGTCCCCAGGTTCTAATTCTGAAAGTCCCCACGCGTAGGCAACAAGATTCATCGACTCCGTAGTGTTCTTTGTGAAGATGATCTCCTCACGTCCATCAGCACCGATGAATTCGGCTACACGATCATGTGCGACCTCGTATGCAACCGAGGCTTCTTGACTTAGGTGATGAATTCCTCGATGAACATTTGAGTTATACTGATAATAGTATTCTGTGAGCGCCTCAACAACTTCCGTTGGCGTCTGACTCGTCGCTGCATTATCAAGATAGACGAGTGGGTCGGTGTCATCAGGGCTTGGACCTGGTGTCTCGATATCTCCTCCAACAGTTCGGTCGAGAATCGGAAAGTCCCCACGGACACTCGCAATATCAATTGGATATGCTTTCTGTTCTTGAGTTCCCATTACAACTTATAGGGACTCTAGGATGAACATCCCTTCGGTCTTAGTGCTGAAAAGATGATATGTTTGCGGCGACTACGTCTCTGACATCTCGTCGAATAGAGTCTAATGGTAATTAATGACATAATTATATGAGTATTAGTAGCCAAATCAGTTGATTAAACTCTCACATCCACACTAACTGTGCATGTAGGGTTTCATCAATCCGTAACACTCGATCCTCATCGACGATTCCAGCCTCAACTGCGGTTGTCACCGCATGCTTACCAACAATATTTGCCACACTAGCTCGCGTGAGAGACTTTATTGCTGTTTTCTCATCGACCTCCTCAGCTTCACTCCCCCCATAAAATGATTCCGTCACATCGAGTGATACATCACCATCAACATATGTCTCTCCAAGACAGTGACTGTCACAGACGGCGACAAGCAACCCTTCCGGTGTCTGTCGTTCTCGGAGTATGAGGATCTCATCATCATCCGTCTCAGCACGATCATCACTGTCATCATCAACACCAGTTGGTGTCGGCACAGCAGTAGAATCAGATTCAGACTCGGGTGCAGAGGTAAAGGAATCTCCGGATTCAGACACTATATCATCATCACTGCCCCGTTCTGACTCTGTCACTGGTCTTCAAGAAGTTCCTGTTCACGTTCACGTCGTAGTTCTTCTGCTTGTGTCTGTGTCTGCTCTGCTTCCTCATCTCGACCAAGCTCATCAAGTGCTCGTGCTTTCTCCTCAAGCACATCAGCAGTCTGCATCCCGAGCCGAATTGCATTATCAAATGCTGATACAGCTTCCTCATTGAGACCACGCTCATGCAGGAAAAAACCACGATTATACCAGGCTTGTGGAAAGCGTGGATCGATTTTTACAGCTCGCTCAGCATGTTGAAGTGCTGATTCGGTCTCGCCAGCTTCCCATAGCGCATATGCAAGATTTGTCTCCGCAGAAGCAGCATGTTCTGAATCATCGTCAATTCGAAGTGCCTCTTTGTATGCACCAATTGCCTCATCCCATTCTTCGAGTTGTCCATGGGCAGCACCTTTATTCACCCACGCTTCCTGAGCGGCAAGCGATTCCTCAGGGGCAAAGCGTGCTGCTCGCTCAAATGTTTCTGTTGCCTCCTCAAACCGGTTAATCTGCATGTATGAGAGCCCAACATCAACAAGCTGTTCAACATCAACTTGATCAGATGCGATATTTCGCTTATCAAGCTCATCGGTAATTACTCGCGTATCAATTGGGTCAACTGCCGTCGGGTCGGCGTTCAACTCTGGTGGATCAAGGGTAAATTCCTCATACTCCTCATTGAACCCCTGTCCCGATGAGAACTCATGATCGGCAGGTTCGTTATCTGTCATACACATATTATTCGTCCGGGACGGTTAATAGTTACCAGATTCATATTGTCGAAACCCACACGACACAGCTTGTGAGTTCACAAAAACTAGTATACGCTAATCAACGACAACCGATGACTATGTCATCTTCATACCCTATGAGAATAATCCAATTTTTATTTGAAATCTCATTATTGTAGTTCATAAATACCTAGCTGGTAGTTAAACCACCCTTGTTGAAAAATTACATACTCCAGAAGAGTAGCTATCAATCATACTACTGTGTCGCGAAGGAACAACACTTTATGCAGTCCGAAATTATAGTCTGGCACTATGGGAAAGAAATCGAAAGCAAAAAAGAAGCGACTCGGCAAACTTGAAAAACAGAATTCTCGTGTTCCTGCATGGGTCATGCTTAAGACTAACATGGAAGTAACGCGAAACCCAAAGCGTCGTAACTGGCGGCGAAGCGATACTGACGAATAACGATGAGTACCAGCGACTTTGAAGAGCGTGTGGTAACGGTTCCGCTTCGAGATGTTTCCTCAGTACCAACTCATGAACGAGCTGGTCGTGCAATGACATTGATTCGTGAACATCTCGCACAGCACTTCCGCGTTGACGAATCTGATGTTCGACTTGATCCATCGCTTAACGAGACGGTCTGGGCACGTGGAAGCCAGAACCCACCAAGCAAACTTCGGGTTCGTGCGGCTCGATTCGACGAAGACGGCGAGTCTACCGTCGAAGCGGAGCCGGCTGAATAACGTGCTTCGTGCCTCCTTCGCCGGATCGCCGTACGTTGGTGTCTTCGCTCGTGCGACCGACGATATCCTTCTTATCCGTTCTGATGTAGACGATGATACCGCCGATGCGATGGCAACTGAACTCGATATCCCAGCTATTGCGACGACAATCGGCGGCTCTGGGACTGTTGGGGCACTCGCGACCGGAAATGAAAATGGAATCCTCGTCACAAGTAACGTAACCACCCGTGAAAAGGAGGCTATTGAAGCAACGGCTTCCGTTTCAGTCACCGAGCTACCCGGTCGGATTAATGCTGCTGGCAATGTCGTTCTTGCGAATGATTATGGTGCATATGTGCACCCTGACCTCTCCACAGAGGCTGTTGAAACCGTTGAATCTGCACTTGAGGTTCCAGTCGCTCGTGGTGAGCTCGCGAATGTACGCACTGTAGGAACCGCTGCAGTAGCGACAAATCGTGGTGTTCTGTGCCATCCGAAAGCGCGTGAGCCTGAATTGGAAGCAATTGAAGATCACCTAGATGTCCGCGCTGATATTGGAACCGTTAATTATGGCGCACCACTAGTCGGGTCTGGTATTGTTGCCGGGCAAACCGAGTATGTTGTTGGTGAGGATACGACTGGTCCTGAGTTAACTCGAATTGAAGATACACTTGGATATCTTGAGTCAGTTACTAATAATTAATATAGTAGCACGGATATAACTGCGATTACCAGCCAGTAATAACGCGACTTTTCTATTTAGTTTGGACGTACCCGTCAGACCCGATCTATATACACTCCTAAACTCCGAACGACGTGAAAATCCCACACCCGATCATCTGAAATGATCGCTACAGATGATTACTGCAAAAAATCAGTTAATAACATATCTCATGAATACACTCAGATTTATTCTTCTTAACTTGTTTGAGAAATACTGAGATTTACCTGAAAATACATGTCCGACAAAATTGTACGCAGTGTGAAGAAACCCGAAAGTAGGAAGATACTTCCGGCTCGCTAAGGTACCATATATATGGTTCAATTCGCGGTGAGCGGTCAGTTCCGGAGCCGAGACGGATTCAATGAATTCACAACAGATGTCGAGGCCCCGAACAAGAACGTCGCTCGCGAGCGGGTATATGCGAACATTGGGAGTCAACATGGTCTCAAGCGAACACGGATTGAGATTGATTCAGTACGTTCGCCATCAGATGACGCAGATACAACTGCGAATATAGACGAATCTGAGGTGGCCGGATAATGATGGGTGGTGGTGGTCAGCAACAACAGTTACAACAGCTTTCTGAGGAGCTTCAAGCAATTGATGAAGAAATCGATGAACTCCGCGAAGAGGTCAATAATCTTCAGTCTGAGCAAACCTCAATTGATGAGGCTATGGATGCGATTCAAACATTAGAGTCAGGAGGGACTGTCCAGGTCCCACTTGGCGGTGACGCATACGTTCGCGCAGAAATTCAGGATGCTGATGAAATAATCGTTGGACTTGGTGCCGACTTTGCTGCTGAGCAATCTGCTGATAACGCTGTGAAGTCGTTATCTACAAAACAGGATGCACTCGATGATCGAATTGAGTCGCTTCGTGATGATATCGACGAACTTGAGACTGAGAGTAGTCAACTTGAGCAACAAGCTCAACAAATGCAACAACAGATGCAGCAGCAGCAGATGCAGCAACAGCAGATGCAACAACCAGACGATAGCGAATAAGACGCTGCTTGCGTAGTCAGATATCTCACTAATGTTTGATGGACTGAAAAACAAACTCGATCAGTTTCGGGACGACGTTGAGGAAAAAACGGCCGCTGATGAAGACACCGACACCGACACGGCCGGACGCGGACGCGGACGCGGTAACCGTCGAACAGCCCAATAAATCAGTATCAGCTGAATCTTCTGAAACAGTCACAGATACGAATAAACAGATAGTAAATGGTAATAGTGGTAATAATGATGTTGCTACCGCTGAGACTGCGACTGATACGGATGTGAACGCAGACACTGACACTGACACTGATGACACCGATACCGACTCGTCCTCACTTGCCTCACAAGAGGCTGCGGCAGTACTTGATGAGACAGCACAGTCAGATAATGAACCTGGTCGACTCAAGCGCGCCGCTGCGTTTGCCACCGGAAAAATTGTTATTGAGGAAGACGATCTCGAGGGTCCATTATGGCAACTTGAGATGGCACTTCTTGAAAGTGATGTTGAAATGCAAGTTGCAGAAGAGATTCTTGATACTATCCAAACAAAAATGCTTGGTGAGACGCGTGCACAAGTCAATACAACTGCTGCACTCGTCGAAGAAGCACTCTCGGATGCATTGTATGAAGTGATTAGCGTTGGACAGTATGACTTTGAATCACGTGTTGAGAACGCTGATTCACCGGTTACAATTGTCTTTACTGGTGTCAATGGGGTTGGGAAAACAACGAGCATTGCGAAACTAGTTCAATATCTCGAGTCTCGCGGACTCTCAGTCGTGATGGCTAACGGCGATACATACCGGGCTGGAGCGAACGAACAGATCCGTGAGCACGCGGAGAGACTTGATACAAAGATTATTGCTCATGAGCAGGGGGGTGATCCTGCAGCGGTACTTTATGATGCTGTTGAGTACGCCGAGGCGAATGATATTGATGTTGTGTTAGGTGACACCGCTGGTCGACTTCATACGTCAAATGACCTGATGGCACAATTGGAGAAAATCGATCGAGTCGTTGATCCTGATATGACTCTATTTGTGGATGAAGCCGTTGCTGGACAGGATGCTGTCGAACGAGCAAAGCAATTCAATGAAGCTGCTGAAATTGATGGTGCAATATTGACAAAGGCAGACGCCGACTCAAATGGTGGTGCAGCAATTTCGATTGCATATGTCACCGGAAAGCCGATTTTATTCTTAGGAGTTGGGCAAGAATACGATGATATTGAACGATTCAATCCAGACTCGATGGTTAATCAGCTGCTTGGTGAAACGGTATCTGACTGACATTATTTAGGATAATCAACATTTTTTGACGACCAGACTACCCAAACCAGTCTTAACTTATTTAATCTATCAATCGGCTATTTATAATGTTAGGCCGACGGTTGAATGAGCGTATCCAACGGACTCAGGTACGTTCAAAGCCTAATCCCCGAGCCGTTGACTGACAGACAAGGCTTTAGACGTCTAGTGACCTATTGGTGACAAATGGTACTCGATAATCTTGGGAGTTCCCTTCGTGGCAGCCTTGATAAGCTCCAAGGGAAGTCCCGCCTCGACGAGGATGACGTCGAGGAAATTGTCAAAGAGATTCAGCGGTCGCTGTTGTCTGCAGATGTTGAGGTAAGTCTCGTGATGGAACTTTCCTCATCAATCGAAGATCGCGCAACCGGCGAAGAGCCGCCAGCAGGGACCTCCGCGCGTGATCATGTTCTCCGGATCGTGTATGAAGAACTTGTAGAGCTTGTTGGCGATTCGACAGACCTCCCACTTGAGTCACAAACAATTCTCCTTGCGGGACTACAGGGATCCGGAAAAACTACTTCGGCAGCAAAAATGGCCTGGTGGTTCTCCACGAAAGGTCTTCGCCCAGCCGTGATTCAAACGGATACATTCCGTCCTGGTGCATACGATCAGGCAGAGCAGATGTGTGAGCGTGCAGAAGTATCATTTTATGGCGACCCAGACAGCGATGACCCAGTTAAGATTGCTCGCGAAGGTATCGAAGCCACTGCTGATGCGGATATTCATATTGTTGATACAGCTGGTCGCCATGCGCTCGAGGCAGATCTGATTGATGAAATTGAAGCAATTGATTCCACAGTCGCTCCGGATCGATCATTGCTTGTTCTTGATGCGGCGATTGGACAGGGAGCTAAACAGCAAGCCCGTGAGTTTAATGATGCAATTGGCATTGATGGTGTTGTCGTCACGAAACTCGACGGAACCGCAAAAGGAGGAGGCGCCCTCACTGCAGTTAATGAAACCGATTCATCAATTGCGTTCTTAGGGACTGGCGAGACGGTCCAAGATGTCGAACGATTTGAACCGAATGGATTTATCTCACGGCTCCTTGGAATGGGGGATCTCAAACAGCTCTCAGAGCGTGTTGAGCGTGCAATGGCTGAAACACAGGAAGCCGATGATGACTGGGATCCTGAGGATATCATGGAGGGGTCATTCACTCTTAAAGATATGCGTAAACAGATGGAAGCCATGGACCGCATGGGTCCCCTTGACCAGGTGATGGATATGATTCCTGGACTTGGTGGTGGACTCAAAGATCAGCTTCCTGATGACGCAATGGATGTGACACAAAATCGGATGCGAGATTTTGATGTGATCATGGACTCGATGACTGAAACAGAACTTGAGGACCCACGAAGTGTCGGTGCATCTCGTGTCCGCCGCATTGCTCGTGGGTCTGGAACTGACGAGGAAACTGTTCGTGAGTTACTACAACAACACAAGATGATGGAACGGACAATTAAACAGTTCCAGGGCATGGGTGAAGGTGATATGCAGCGTATGATGAAGAAGATGCAACAAGGTGGTGGCGGCATGGGCGGTCTTGGTGGGGGTGGAGGCGGTGGCGGTCTCGGACCTTTCGGATAGATCTCACCGATTTTTTGATTACTTTTGCGTAAGAGGATTGTCACAATAGTGACGCATCTCTTTTTATTCTTGCTATCATCGCCACAGACGTGACTGTTCGTGACGCCGCACGCGAAGCATATCGCGAAGCCATTCCAGCCCTTCTCGCGAGTCTTGTTGGTGGTCTTCTTGCAGGCGTCGTTCTTGGTGGTATGCGCTCTGAACTTCGCGCAGTCCCTGGATTATTAGTTCTTGTTCCAGCACTGTTAGCCACGCGAGGGAACGTCTACGGGTCACTCGGTGCTCGGATTTCAACCGGACTTCATCAAGGATTAATTGAGCCTCGACTCCGTGGTATAGATACTCGCCTCACCGCGGCGGCGACGGCGGCTCTTATGAACGGTCTCGCAACATCAGTGTTCGCTGCGATTGCTGTTTTCATCATACTTAGCATACTCAAAACATCTGTTGCGTCAATGCTGACATTGATCGCAATTGCACTTCTTGCTGGGCTCCTTTCTGGTAGTGTGCTCGTTATCACCGTTGTTACAGCCGTGATTATTGGATACCGTCGTGGATATAATCCCGATGCATTGGTCGGACCACTTGTGACAACTATTGGTGATGTCTTTGGTATGTTATTTTTACTTGCCGCTGTCCGCCTTGTCTCGGCTGCTGGAGGTGTCGGGTAGGTGCCGACTGCATGGACAGTTCGGGCAATCACTCGTGCAATGTTTCCAATATTAGTATTATTGACATTGGTTGAAGTTGGTAGCGGACTTGTGCTTGGTAGATTTGAAGCGCAACTACTTCGATACCCGACACTTCTTACACTCGTTCCAGTGACGATTGGGACTGCTGGAAATATCGGTAGTATTCTTGCCGCTCGCCTTTCGACTGCCTTTCATCTTGGAACGCTTTCATTCGATATCAAAGATGACACACTTACCGGAAATGCAATTGCCACAATTGGACTTTCGGTGTCTATTTTCCCAATCGTTGGTGTCGGCGCCTGGGGACTCACCGCACTTACTGGGATGACACGTCTCACGCCATGGCGCGTTGTCACTATTGCACTTCTCGCTGGTGTTTGTCTTGCTGTGCTTGCAACGTTCGTTACAATCATCACAACATACCTCGCGTATCGCCTGGAGCTTGACCCGGATGATGTTGTCCTCCCTGCTGTTACAAACATTTGCGACGTTCTCGGCGTTATTGTGTTGTTTTTTGTCGTCCAAATTTCACTTTAGCTAATAGTCGATAACTCCTACACAGTGTCAGAGTGAATCTATGAGTTTATGTGCAATACAATCGATAAACGAAATTCTTTAGTCGTAGTTAGCTAAATATTATATTGTCGGGATCGTGGGTTAGCCTGGTATACTCCGGGCCTTGGGTGCCCGTGACCCCGGTTCGAATCCGGGCGATCCCATCTTATTTTCGCTCGATTAGGAGTTATCCGCTAATAATATGCACTTTATTATACTCATTTTAAATCGTTTACTGCTTCTTTATTCGTCGTAAAAGTCCTAATCAGGTACCCAATGAATGACTGTAGTTTATTGACGCCTAAATCTGCCCGAAGACACGAACCATTAGTGTAACAACCACTCTTTCTTTGGATCCGATGTACTCTTGCAACTGAGCCTACACCAATGACTATAGTCTGAGTAACACAGATAGCAATACGACGAATGAAACATGAATATTGTTTCAATTATGAACGACAATTGCTGAATTTTGTTGAAGTTGTTACTCACGAATACATAGTTTGATGATGAAAAAGCATTTTCAGAAGATTAGCCCGATGACGCATACGGTAAAATGTGGCGCAGTATTTCAGCCAATGTAAACAGCCGCGAAGTCTATACATGAGTGGGCACATATTATCAGTAAAGAAATGAGTACGGAATCTTCCTATTCGCGCCGTGGGGGAAAAGGACCCAAAATAGAACGGGTCGCGAATCGATATAATCTTTCAAATCTCGGCGATGAAGTTGTTGATCGATGGCTTGGAGAGAATGGATACGAACAAGAGAGTCTTCGGGACCTTGCTGACCGCGTCAATAGACGTATTATCGATGCTGCGGTCAATAATTCAACAAATTTACTTGATGGCGAAGCAGCGAATATCTATCGGCTCCTGACTGCTGATGATGATGATGTGACATCCGGAATGCGGACTGAGGCTAGACAGAGTCTCAGACATGACGGTGTCAATGTTGAGCAGCTTGAATCTGATCTCATCACATATCAGTCCGTATATAATTATTGTAAGGACCATCGAGGCGTCTCACAATCATCTAGCAAGCAACATAGCAGTCCAGAATCAAGCCTCTCGTATACACGAAAGCTCGCTGGACGACTTCAAGCGATTATGGAGCAGAATCTAACGCGATGGATCAAAAATGAGATTCTCAGTGGTGGGTCATATGAAGTAGATATTGAAATTTGGATTACCTGTCAACGCTGTGGAGAGCGTCGTTCACCAGAGAGACTTATTGATGTAGGTGGGTGCCAGTGCACACATGAACCTGACCAGCAAGATGAAGAAAACTCAATCAATATCGAAGAAGATCATCTCAAAAACTAATTGCTTGATTCATTGAGGCTTGTCATGAACGCCTTCCAATACAAACACATAACATGCCTTTTGTGACAGTATACTGAAATCTTAGTCGTTGCTCCGGCGGGTTACCAACGCAAAATGTCAGCTTAAGTTTCATTACAGATGTTTAAAAAAGATTCTCAACCGTTTCTACGGCTATTGAGGGTACTGTATTCATCCGGTCATGTTCATCATACATATAGGCTGCAGAGCTCATGTAATGATGATCAGAATAACTAGATTATAGCCACACATAGATTTCGACCGATGGTTCTATTTTGCGGTCTCAATATAGTAGATATAGATGCTATCGCTCTGGAAGATCTGGCGCTTCAATCCAACGACGTAGCCATGAATATGGATACATCGGTCTCAAATGTCATTCTCATTACTGTTGACTCATTACGAGCTGACGCGATTGGTCCGTATAATAATAATCAACAAACTCCAGTATTAGATGAGATTGCCGCCACCGGAACTACGTTTGAGCACGCATTTGCAACAGGAAACTGGACACCATTCTCATTTCCATCACTTCTTGCTTCGCGTCCAGTCTTTGCTGATACAGGAGAGATCGGCGTCACGGCGGTTCCAACGCTTGCACAAACACTTACTGATGCTGGTATTGCTACTGGTGGGTTCAATGCCGCTAATGGATTTCTCACCGAGCACTGGGGCTATGATGCCGGTTTTAATACATTTGATTCATTCGTTGCATCGGTTGGATCAAATATCTATAGCCGATATCTCGCAACACATCCAACAATCGAAGCGTGGCTCCAGCTCGCTGGAGCCCCTTTCCGAAGGATTCAGTCCGCTGTCACCGGTGGCTCACATGACCGCCCATTTTTTGATGCTTCTCGACTGTTCGATGTCGAGCGCGCTGCACAGTCATTCATTACTGAGACCGATGCACCATTCTTCTTATGGATACACTATATGGATACTCACACACCGTACGTTCCTGCTCCACGATATATTCGAGAGGTATCTAATGGGCTCGTTGGCACTCATCGTATGCTACTTGCACATACCCAAACTGGGCTTGGTCGCGAAGTTGGTGAGCGGACTCTCAAGGATCTTCGAACACTCTATCATGCGGCTGTTCGACAAGTTGATGCTAGCATCGGTCGAATTCGTGAGACTCTTAAAACGGCAAACCACGCCGATGAGACTGCGCTTATTATCGCTGGTGACCACGGCGAAGAATTTCAAGAACATGGACACCTCGCACACTATCCCAAACTGTATGATGAGCTGATTCAGACTCCTCTGCTCATTCATCTCCCTGACTCTCTCTCAGTTCAACAACGTCGCCGGGTGAGGAATCAAGTCGGACTTGATGATATTCCTCCGACGATTACATCGTTATTTAGTGTTGATTCAATGTCTTCATGGACTGGCTCATCACTACTCCCGACTACCGTTGATAATGATAGTTCACCCACCGATCCCGTGGTCTCTATTGCGGTTCGTGGGGAAACAGTCACTACACAGCCTATTCCAAGACGAATCGAAGACGGTGAATTGCTTGTTAGTGTCCGCGATCATACGTGGACATACATCGAACATGTGGATACTGAAGAAATAGAGCTATACAATCGTTCTGCGGACCCGACACAACAAATTGATTTGAGTGTTGACCCAACGGCATTACAGCAACGAGTCATTGATCAATTTGCAGCGGTTGCTGCTGAACACGTCGTCACACTTCGAGAAGCGGTCACAAATACCAATGAGACGGTAAGAGGCAGCAATAATAACGGCGACACTGTTGGAGAGAATAGTGCAGTCGAAGCGCGGCTGTCAGCACTTGGGTATAAGTAAACACTCATGATGCGATATTCTACTTCATCGGATACTTATCCGATTATATAGAAATTAAAACAGAACAGAACAGAACAGAACAGAACATGAAGGCAATAATCATACCACAATTCCGAAATTAGCTCTATGTTCCGTGGCTCCAGCTGTCGAGATACTCTGATTGTGTTTGGGTTAGTGAATCAATGTCGACTCCCTCAGCTTTGAGTTTAATCTCTGCAACCTCACGGTCGAGTCCATCTGGGACATTGTGGACACCAGGACCGTATGCTGATTCATTCTCGATAAGTTCACGAACACAAACTGCTTGAATACCAAATGACTGGTCCATCACCTCAGCAGGGTGTCCAAGTGCAATTGGTGCTGCAAGGTTGACCAATCGCCCTTCTGCAAGAACGTTGAGACGACGCCCATCAGTTAGTTCGTATGCTTGCACACCGTCACGAGCTTCGTATGTGTCAACTGCGAGTTCTGAAAGCTCTTCAATATTAATCTCAACATCAAAATGACCGGCGTTTGCTAGGATAGCACCATCATTCATCATTTCGAAGTCTGCTCGTGTGATTACATCGCGATTTCCAGTCGTCGTGACAAACACATCACCACGGGCGGCTGCCTCATTCATTGGCATCACTTCATACCCCTCCATGTGTGCTTCCAATGCCCGACGGGGTTCAACCTCGGTCACAATCACATTCGCGTTCTGCCCAGCAGCCTTCTCTGCAACGCCCTTTCCACAATAGCCATAGCCAGCAACGACGACGTTCTTTCCAGCATACGAGAGATTCGTCGTCATTGCAATCGTTGCAAGTGCTGATTCGCCAGTCCCGTGAACGTTATCAAACAGTCGTTTCATCGGGGTATCATTGACCGCAAATACAGGATATTGGAGCTCATTATCTTCATCCATCGCTCGCAATCGATGCACTCCAGTCGTTGTTTCCTCTGCACCTCCGATGATCGTGTCGAGGAGATCTGGATAGTCTTCATGAATTGCATATACCATATCCATCCCATCATCGATGGTAATTGTCGGTTCATGCGTAACAACCGCCTCAATTGCATCATAATATGCTTCTTCATCGACACCACGCTTTGCATATGAGGTGACGTTTTCATTCGAGTCCAACGCGGCACTCACATCATCATGTGTTGATAATGGATTGCAGCCAGTAATTGCCACCTCAGCCCCACCTAGTGCAAGCAGTTCGACAAGATTTGCCGTTTTTGCTTCAACATGCATCGCCATTCCAATCGTCTCGCCATCAAGTGGCTTTGTCTCAGCAAATCGCTCCCGCAATTCCTGGAGAATAGGCATATGCTGAAGTGTCCACTCCATTTTCCGACGTCCCTCTGTTCGTGTACTCTCAACGTCGATATCAGTATCAGCGTCAAGTTGTGCACTCAGAGGGGAGTACGCGCTCATATTATATATGTAGGTGAGAATGGTCAAAACGCTACCGACTGAGAGTTGTGACATTTTATTTTATGCTCAATATCGACGCACGAACTACCTCGCTAACTCACAAAGTTTCAGTAAAATGCATCTCAGCTGACTACAGACGTAAGTCGTTGATCAGCAGAGATACGCTAAGACTCACCGCCACTCATGAGTAGTATGAGAAAACACAGTGTGTAATCTATCAATATAATTACTACAAAATGAGTCTCTTAGCAATTGTATTTGACCTGATAGCGATTCATTGCATTTCGAGTGTTTGTATCAAGCCGGAATCAGCGAGCCTCAAGTAATCATCACAGATTCGAGTATCATTACTGTCAAATCATTTTTTATCAAACAATCCCGCCTCGCTAATAGAGATATCAATTCATTCGTTCGATAAGCGACTCCGCCCGTGTTTCTGCTGTCTCGACGACTGCCTCGACATCAATCGTCTGTACTTCGCGATTGCGCATCAACACAGTCCCATCACAGATGGTGTGTTTGACATCACTCCCGCGGGCGGCGTATGCGAGATGACTAATGATGTTATGTGTTGGTGTAAGATGTGGAGAGTCCAGGTCAACGGCAATAAGATCAGCAGCGGCCCCTTCTTCGACCCGCCCGCCAGGGAGTCCGAGTGCATCTGCGCCACCTGCTGTTGCCATATGAATCGCTTGTGCGGCTGGAACTGCAGCAGCATCATCAGCTCCAATCTTCCCAAGCATCGCAGCATCGCGAAGTTCATCAAACATATCAAGATCGTTATTTGAAGCGGCACCGTCTGTTCCGAGTCCAACCGTCACTCCGGCATCAAGTAACGCTGGGATCGGTGCGATTCCAGATGCGAGTTTCATATTTGATGCTGGACAGTGAATGATAGATGCCCCTGTCTCTGCAAGTCGACTAATTTCATCCGTATCAACATGAACACCGTGAGCAAGGAAATCTGATGCAGAAAGCATTCCAAGTGTTGCAGCATATACAAGTGGTCGCTGACCATGATTCGTTACGATTGGATCCACCTCGGAGCGGGTCTCATTCGCATGATAATGAACCGGAATATCGTCATTCCGTGTCTCACTGACCGCATCCTGGAGATACTCCTCACCAACTGTAGTCAATGAGTGTGGCATGAACGCAGTGTGAACTCGACCATCAGCAGCCCCATCATATTTTCGTGCCACCTGAAGCCCCTTATTTAGATCATTACGGGCAGCCTCATCGTCTTTCCCAGTGGTTACGATACCATGACCGACTCGAGCACGTAGACCAGCACCCGCAATGGCTGCAACGACCTCTGACACATGAAAATACATGTCGGCGAAGGCTGTCGTTCCCGACTGAATCATCTCGACTATTGCAAGCTCTGTCCCAGCCCGAACATCTGCAGACGTGATTTCAGCCTCTGCCGGCCAGATGTCTTCGCGTAACCACGCTTCGAGTGGTTTGTCGTCGGCAAACCCTCGAAGTAATGTCATCGCAGCATGTGTGTGTGCATTAACTAATCCAGGCATTACGACACACCCTGCTGCATCAAGTGTTTGAACTGCCTGCTCACCGTCATTGCCATTATTATCTGTCCGCTCTGTCGGTACCAAGTCTGTCCCAATATCTGTAATCTTCCCAGTTGTACCGTTAATGCGTATATCAGCCTCAATAACGTCGGGGTCCTGTCCCAATTGGAGTACATATCCTCCAGTAATAATGAGTACTTCAGTCGTCATGAATGATGATTATACCAGCCACACTATCAGTCCCCGGGCATTGAGACGATCGATTCAGTGGCTTATTATCACAATGTATCACATGTGACAAATCTGATTTATTTCAGGACTGATTCCATTTCGGTCCGCGTTTAGTCTACCCTGGATGTGAGTTGCAGATAATGAGAACGAAAGTTCTAGGTTTCAGGCTCGTGAGCGTCTAATTATGCGCATTGCCGTCCCAAATAAGGGTCGTCTGCATGATCCCAGTGTCACTTTGCTTGAACGGGCTGGACTCCATCTTGAGGGAGCAGCAGAAAGAAAGCTCTATGCCGATACTGTTGATCCTGACGTTCAGTTGCTCTTTGCCCGTGCTGCAGACATTCCACAGTATGTCCGCGATGGGGCTGCCGCGGTCGGTATCACTGGTCGTGATCAGGTCATCGAGTCCGGATGTAATCTTACTGAACTTGTTGATCTTGAGTTTGGTCGATGTCAACTCGTATTAGCTGCTCCTGAGGACGGAACATTGAGTAGCCCTGCAGACGTTGCGGGTGGCAGCGTTGCTACAGAATTCCCTCGAGTAACACGTCAGTATTTGAAGAATAACGCAATTGACGCTGAGATTGTTGAAGTAACAGGAGCGACTGAGTTGACCCCACATGTTGAGATGGCGGACGCTATCGTCGATATCACCTCGACAGGAACGACACTCCGCATGAATAGACTCAGCGTTATCGATGAGGTGCTCGAGTCCTCAGTACGACTTTATGCAAATCCAGAACGTGTTGATGATTCAAAAGTCAAGCAGTTGGTTACGGCATTTAATTCAGTGCTCACTGCTGAAGGAAAGCGATATCTGATGATGAATGCCCCACAGGATCGACTTGATGCAGTTCGTGAGGTTATCCCTGGACTCGGGGGGCCGACAATCATGGATGTTGCCGGTGAGGATACTGTTGCGGTTCATGTCGTGGTGGATGAACGCGATGTGTTTGAGATTGTGAGTGAACTCAAAGCTGTCGGCGCATCAGGCATCCTTGTCACTGAAATCGAACGATTGGTTGAGTGATCCCGAAGTAATGAGATATCTCTGGGCGTCGTGTCACACTGATATATATACAATTTCGTCACCCGGCTGACGATCGTGACCATTGAGCGCCCAATGACAAGCTATGGGAGAAAATCAATCCGTCTGTGTACTATTGTTCTATCCCTGGAAAATATAAATTGTGCTGAATCTCTAGTTGGCTTGAACTATTTATGTAATATCCTGTAAGAAGATCAACCTGGGAAGCTTCCAATAAGTGCCAAAACAGCGTAAAGAACTGCAGCAAGGATGATACTAACTACGAAATGAATGAACGTAATGTATGCACTCATCGAGCTTGACTGCTCATAGAGCGTTCGGATAACTGCCCAGTCAAGAATGACGGCGACCGCAAGCCCAATGAATGAATTGAGATTAAATGTCGTCACCAGAATAGCAACGAGTGCCGGGACAGCTCCAATAATGAATGCATTTCTGATCGGTACGTCTCCAAGAACGTTTCGTGCGGCGATATGCCCGGTAACAGTGAGAAACAGCGCAAACGATGCGACCGTGCCGGCGATTCGGAGTGGGCTAGTGGTTACCTGCAGAGTGGAAATTAGATACGCTGCACAGACATCTAGTTGAACAGGTGCTATCATCATCTCCCATATAATCGCGATTGATTGGGAATATAGGCGAATAATTGATATGAATATTGTCTGTTCGAATAGAAACGAGATAACTAATATGAGATTCATTGATACTGACTAAGATAATATATAGAGTTCGATTTTTGCTGGGATATGAGAACGCGTGCAGTGAACCGTGGTAACGGTGACACTGGTAATAAAATAGAAACAAACTGCTATCAAAAAAGTATTGAATATAATAAATTCGATATCACAGCCCACCAGCAAGTAACTCAGGGAGTATCTTGACTACCCAAACAGACCAAGATCGTTTAATCGAGAAAGAATAACGTCAACAGCCTCACGCGCGTCATCGGGCTGCTTACCACCCGTGATTACAAGCTTCCCTGATCCAAACAATAATGCAACGACAGCTGGGTCATCAAGTCGATATACAAGTCCCGGAAACTGTTCTGGTTCGTATTCAATATTCTCCAACCCAAGCCCAATAGCGATTGCATTGAGATTAAGATCTTCGCCAAGATCCGCAGACGTTACAATATTTTGCACAGTAATATCTGGGTCATCGGAGACGGGGATCCGAAGATCACGAAGTTCATCAAATACAATATGAAGGCTTTCGCGAACATCAGTAGTTGACTGTGCACCGGTACAGACAATTTTTCCAGATCGAAAAATAAGCGCAGCAGACTTCGGTTGTTGTGTTCGATAGACTAATCCGGGAAACTGCTCCGGATCATAATCAGCCCCCTCAAGATCCATTGCCACACTTTGAAGATCAAGTTCTTGCCCGATCCCCGTCGAGGCAACGACATTTTCAACATTGATTGTGTCTTTCGGATCACTCATAACTGATTTAAAAATCGTATTTAATGACTAAAAAGATTGGTGAGATACCCATCCCTTATCGCAGAAATTTCAATTAGTAGCCATTATGATTGCATACGTATTCATCTCTAGCGTGTGACTTTGAGGTAGATGAGGACACTACTCATAAACTGATGTTTTATGAAAGATATAAAAGTAAAACGGCGCCGTTCAGGTTGAGGGGATGTCAACAGGTATCATTTAATTTGGACCTCAACCTTCTGACGAATGAAACATTGATCCAGTTGGCAAATACTGCTCAACAGCCGAAGAGATAGCTGCTGGAGGAGATGGCATCGTAGCTACATTTGATGAGTGGAGAACATGATCATCGATCCGCAATGCGAGTAGTTGGATTTCTCCCTCGATATTACCAAAGTGATACACATACCGGCGACTTGAGTCATCGACCGCTAACACAACCACTGCAGATGTGGTTTCTTCAGCTAATACATCAACAGTGGTTAATATTCGTACCTTTCCGGCTGGGCTGACGCAATGTGAATGACACGTCGGGCATTCGCCTGAATGATGTTGACGACCCAGATACTGATATGATTCCCCACAGTCATAACATTGGATCCTCTCTGGAGCAGCACTCACGGACTGGTCACCCCCTCTGAGGCTTCGAGTATCTCTCGGTATCGATTTCGTATCGTTACTTCACTCACATCAGCTGCTTTAGATATCTCAGACTGTGTTAATTTGGCATCACAAAGTTGACCTGCTGCATATAGGGCGCTTGCAGCAATTCCAACTGGGTGTTTTCCACTGTGGACACCTTTACTCGTTGCCTGTTGGATAAGCGCACGAGCGCGTCGCTTAGTCTCATCGTCACACCCAACTGCAGATGCAAATCGACCAATATACTCGATTGGATTAGTCGGTGGAATCTGTATATCTAGCTCTCGTATAATATATCGATATGTCCGTTTTATTTCAAGCGTTGGGACCCGACTAACTGTGGCGACTTCATCAATACTCCGGGCAACCCCATCCATTCGTGAGCTGGCATACAAAACTGCTGTTGCAACAGCTTCTATTGACCGACCGGGTAATAGATCAGCTTTGAGCGCTTGGCGATAAATCATGCTCGCGGTCTCACGTGTTGTCTGGTGAATACCCAACGCTGAAGCCATTCGATCAATCTCACCAAGGGCATGCTTCAGATTCCGATCCTTCGAACCCTGTGTTCGAATCCGCTCATTCCACGTCCGTAGTCGCTTGAGTTTGCGTCGTTTCTCTGCGGAAACTGACTGTCCATGTGCATCCTTATTTTGCCATCCGATATTTGTCGATAATCCTTTATCATGCATCAGCGTCGTTGTTGGCGACCCGACGCGTGCTTTTTTATCCCGTTCGTTAGCATCGAATGCCCGCCACTCGGGTCCCCGGTCAATTTCATCTTCAGTAATAATAAGTCCACACGCTGAGCAAATCGTCTTAGAACCATCGGCACTTGCGACGGTGTCACCATCACATTCTGGACACCTAATCCGGTCACCACTTATGTATTCATTCGCTGATTCAGGTTCTACTTTATTATCGTCCCTTTGGATAGATTTTGCTTCATCAACATCACTGCTTGTATCGGATTTTGTCTCATCGGTGAATGTTGTGTTATTTATATGCATTTGAATATCTTCGCTCAAAAGCAAGTTTTGAAACTACTAAAATTTTCTGTAATAGTAAAAAGTAACGTATTATGGTTACATGGCATCGCTGTACGTCTTGGACAGAACGATAATGACGTCTGATACATACAGGAAAGTATGTACTATCTCGAACTCGCCGGAGAAGCGAGTGATGAGACTCTCGGTATTGCTGAGGCTGAGTATGCAGCCGCCTCAGCGGTTACCCGCGTAGCCCCTGGACTTGCCACAGCCCGTGAGATCCGATATGACCGCATCCAAACACTTGCATATACGCACCATGTCTCCACTCTCATCGGACAGACTGATGCAACAAAAAAAAGTGCCGTTGAGCTACTCCAATCGACATCTGTTGAGTATGAACATAATGATGACAGAGCCACCGAATCGATAAACGGCTCTAAGATGGCTTCCACGAGCGGTCAACCTACACCGACGGTTGCTGTTCGAGCACAAAACGTCCGGTCAACAGCTGATATCAGCACTGCTTCAGTTGAACGTGCACTTGGTGATGTGCTTGTCAGCAATGGGTGTGATATCGATCTTGAGGAGCCAGTATATGAACTCCGGGCTTGCTTTGCTGATGATATCTGTCTTCTTGGCTGGGCAATCAACAGTGTCAGCACTGCGTTTGGTTCGCGTGCTCCGACAGATCGTCCGTTTTTCCAGCCAGGAAGCATGGCACCACGGGATGCTCGCGCGTATGTTAACTTGGCTGCCGGTCCAACACTCCCGGATGCAACGGTGCTTGACCCGATGGTAGGAACAGGTGGAACACTCATTGAGGCCGGGTTAATTGGAGCGACTGTCATTGGATCTGATGCACAATCAAAAATGGCAGTTGGTGCAGCACAGAATCTTGATCAGTATCTTTCGACACAAGCATGGAATATATTCAAATCAGATGCAACCGAACTCCCACTTCTGAACGACACCGTTGATGCCGTTATCTTTGATGTACCATATGGTCGTCAGTCAAAGATCGCCGCAGATAGACTCACTGACCTCGTCACTGGTGCACTCACAGAAGCAATTCGAATTGCCCCTCGATGTGTTATCATTGCTGATCGCTCATACGATGATATCGCGAGCAAGGTGGGATGGACGGTCACAGCCGAATTTGAGCAACGCGTTCATCGATCACTAACCCGACACATCCATGCGCTCAGACGTGCCGGCGCCGAGAAATAATAGCTGAAACTAAGATTCATTTCTGTCGTGCAACGATTGATTCACCTGCACGCAGTTTATCACCATCTCCAATAAGAAGATCATCAATAGTGTATTTTGGTGGGAGCAACACATCAACGCGTGACCCGAAATCAATGTGTCCAATTCGCTGTGCACGCTTGATAGGCGTTCCAGTATCAACATATGGATGAATCCGCCGTGCAACAGCACCGGCAATAAGTGATATCTCGGCGGGTCCATCTGAGGTAGTAACTGCAATGTCAACACGTTCATTTCTCGGTGAATCTTTCATAAACGCTGGGCGGTGAGCCCCTTCTCGATGAGTACATTGTGTTACCTCTCCAGCAATCGGTGCGCGTGCGACATGAACATCAGTTACATTTAGAAAAATACCAATTCGAATCTGCTCACCCTCTTCACGAATAACGGTCACACGACCCTCAGCAGGAGACACAATACCTGGACCGGATGGCTGTCGGGAAGGATCACGGAAAAACCACAAGATAGCACCACCAACCAGTAATGCGAACGCACCAACGGGCGGGGCAACTCCAGCGACTATACCCGCAAATATGAACACCGGAACAGCATACCGACGAACACCAGGAGCGAATTGATTTGAGATTGCTGAAAGTATCAACACGATAATAAAATTATGCTCGCTTTCCTGACGTCTGCGTTTCAGATATCTCTGCTGTCTCATCAAGTGTTGACTGTCCGCTTGCCCATGCAGCCAGCAGATGTGTCAGGTGTAGTCTATCCTCACCACCTTCAGCAAGGTCACGATCAGCGGCACCAGCTAACCGATGAAGCCGAATGATATTCGTATTTCCATATGTCTCAGGATATGTGTTTGCAACAGAGAGGAGTTCTCTGAGAAGCTCCTGTCCGCTGAATCCTTCATCATCAAGCAAGGTAGTTATTTGATCGCGAGCGTCATCGATTTCCTGGGCAGCAGCATCATCAAGAATCTCTTGGAATGTATCTTCATACCCAACATCCGCAAGCGCCTCTTGAGCAGCATCTGTCGTGATTGCTCCATCGCCTTCGGTTGCAGCATGCTGTGCTGCTAAGATTGCATATCGAAGGTCACCGTCGGCTTTTGAGGCAATAAGCGTCACTGCCATTTCATCGGTCTCAACATCCTCGGCTGCGGCAATATTAGTTATAACTGATTCAATCTCATCGGCTGTTGGTGCCCGGATAGGAACGGGAAATGATCGTGAGCGGATTGGTGGAATCAGTGTTGTTGGCTGACGAGTAGCAATAACAAACTGTGTGCTCTCATGATACCGCTCCATTACCCGGCGAAGTGCCTGTTGGAAATCCTCACGAATTGTTTCAGCATTGTCCAGCAGGACGGTTTTATAATTACCAGAGGCTGGTTGATACGATGCGAGTTCTTGCATCACGTGTGATATCATGTCTCGCTTTGACCAGTCACGCTTGTACTTATTCCTTCCATCTCCACGACGATACTGCTTTGAAAAAGCAGTTTGACCCTGAAGAAACCGCTCAAATCGTGGATCCTCTCGAATCTGTTTTTTACTTCGATTAAAGAAATCTGCGACATTAATCTCGATTAAGTCGGCATCTGGGTCTGAATGCACCTCACGTGTGAACGCTCGAACAGCGGCTGTCTTTCCAACGCCCGGTGGTCCTTGAATAATGAGATTCATGGGCTCATCCACTATCCGGGTGAGTCGGTCCCGAGCACCTGCCTGCGGTAATTCAGCGAGTGCGGGAGCATGACGCTCTATCCACAATGGTGCCTGCATCATATGTTTATTTGCGACCGCTATGTATGAATCCCGTTATTCTCCACGTGCCCGATACCATACTCGCTCTCCGATGGCGTTGTTCAGCTTAGGTTCGTCTCCGGTGTCAAGCTCAATCTCAACATCAAGCCGGCTCAAGAACAAATCGCGAACTGCTATCGTTACTGTTAGTTCGTGTTCATTTCCCTGCGCTGTTTGTACGGTGACAGCGCAGTGTCCATCTTGCGTTTCAACTGAGACAATCGTGCCGACAGACCACCGGTCAGTATCGTGTGAAGGTGGCTGTGCATGAATTCTGTCATGCTTCATACTGAAACATTATCACTGATTTAGGATACACATTTGCATCTTTTCAGATAAAACAAATGACCGTCTCGCACATCCGCGAGCATCCGTTATGATTGTCCATTGGGAAGATCGTCCACCCAATTTAGTGGACACCGATTCGACACGGGTTTATCTTATCAGTCAATATCTGAAACAACTGATGCGTGTAACGTTCCTCGGGACCGGTGGGGCTGTGCCAACGACAGAACGGGGACCGAGTGCGTTCTTTATTGAGCGCGATGGTGAGCGACTATTATTTGATTGTGGTGAAGGCACACAACGACAGATGATGCGATTTGGGACTGGATTCAACCTTTCGCATATTTTTGTGACTCATCTTCATGGTGATCATATTCTTGGAATTCCCGGTCTTATCCAAACCCTCGACTTTAATGACCGGACGGACGCGCTTGCGATCCATGGACCCCCTGGGTCAAAACCACATCTCCAACATTTAGTCGAGACTGCCGGCTACCGTCCTGGATATCCAATTAACATCCGTGAAATCCGACCAGGAACCGTTGCTGTCGATACTGGCGACTACATGATTCGTAGTTTCGAAACATCACACCGTGGTGTCACATCTATTGGGTATGCACTCATTGAATCAGATCGTAAGGGTCGGTTTAATCGCGAACGAGCAGAGGAACTAGGTGTTCCTATTGGTCCGAAATTCGGTCAGTTACATGATGGTGAGTCTGTTGAATTAGCTGATGGGAGTGTCGTTCATCCCAAACAGGTTGTTGGTGATCCTCGACCAGGTCGTCGAGTCGTCTACACTGGAGATACACGCCCAACTGAGATGACTGTTGAGGCTGCGACTGATGCTGATTTACTTATTCATGATGCTACTTTTGCCGCTGACCGAGCGGACCGAGCTAGACAGACGGGTCACTCGACAGCACAGGAGGCAGCACAGATTGCAGCGCGTGCAGACGTACGACGGCTTGCACTCACACATATCTCATCACGGTATACTGGGGATGTAACCCCGCTTAAAAATGATGCAACGGCTGCACTCGACGGACAACAAGCGTTTATTCCTAATGATGGTCGCACAGTCGATGTCCCATTTCCTGATGCTGATGATGCTCACGCTTCTCCTGATATGACATAGTGGATTCAAGCAGTCATAGGTACCTGTAGATACAGTTACTTGACTTCGTCACCACATTTTGATAGTTTCAGACCGATTCAATTGAGCTGCTCGAAAATATAGTACTTTATTTGACTAATTCTATCGAGAGATGCAATCTAAAAGCCGAGTGATAACTGTGGATGCCGTGAATTATATTATGTCACTGTATTTTGATTTTATGTTCATAATCAGCGTGGCATATATATCTGCACACGATGAATTGCATTTGTGAACGACCGGACGAGCGCACTCGACTCACTCGTCTTCGGCGTGGATATCCAAAGCGGGGATGTCCGCGGCGATGCGCCTTCATACGCTGTCGTTGCTTTCGATGGCGAGCATGTTGACCGTGATGTTGTTTCATATCGAAAACTATCTCGGCTCATAGACCGTGAGGAACCAGCTATTATCGCGACCGACAATATGTATGAGCTGGCGGCCGATAAGGATGAACTGGTTCATTTCTTACAATCAGTACCCGCCGAGACAACGCTTGTGCAGGTAACCGGTGCAGAACGACCTGAGCCTCTCTCTCGTGTTGCTTCGCGCCATGGCGTTCCATACGGTAAAAAGCCAATGAAAGAGGCTGAAGCGGCGGCTCGTCTTGCAGCTGCAAACGTTGGTCACGAAGTTTCAGCATTCGGTGATACAACAGTAGTGAAAGTTTCTCGTGGTCGCTCCACCGGAAAAGGTGGTTGGAGTCAAGATCGATACACCCGTCGGATTCATGGCTCTGTTAAACGACGTTCTCGTGAGGTTCAAAAACGGCTTCAACAGGAAAATCTTGAGTTTGACTCAGAAGTAACAGAAAAATACGGTGGCTATTCGAACGCTGTATTTACCGTTTCAGCCCCACCTGAAGATATTCCTGTTTCTGCCGGGCGATCTGGTGACACACGCATAGAGATTGAACGCGAGCGTCAAGACGGAATTGAGTTTGACCCACTTGCTGAACGTCGTGATCCTGTTGTTGTTGGGATTGACCCTGGGACGACAACCGCTGCTGCAGTTATCGGGCTTGATGGGACAATATATGATGTCTACTCATCACGAACAGCCGATACTGCTGCGGTGATTGAGTGGCTCATTGAACGCGGTCGTCCAATCATTGTTGCGGCAGATGTCACACCGATACCTGAAACTGTTGAGAATTTTCGCCGGAGCTTTGACGCTGCCGCGTGGACACCGTCAACTGACCTTCCGGTTGATGAAAAACTCCACCGCACGCGGGATGCCGCATATGACGATGATCATCAGCGAGACGCCCTTGCTGCGGCATTGTTTGCGGCTGATGATCATGCTGATCAGTTTGACCGGATCATACAGAAAACGCCACGTGATGTCGACCGTAGTGAGGTATTCGCCCGAGTCGTTGCTGGTGAAGAGTCTGTTGAGGCGGTGTTGCGCGATCTCGACGAGGATGAAACAACTGATGATGATGACACTGACCATCAACCGCGTGAACTAACAGAAGAAGAACGTGAAATTAAGCGGCTCCGTCGACGTGTTGATCGACTTGAATCACATGTTGAGGGTCTTGAGGACACGATTGATGACAGAGATGACACAATCGAATCATACGAACAGAAGCTTTCGGAAGCAAAACGCGAAGAACGGCGACAGGCTCGAGAGCGCCGTGAGGTAAAACGTCTTGAACGTGAAAACAACCGGCTTGAACGTCGCATCGAGACAGTGGAATCAGAAAAAGACGACCTCAATAAAAAATTAAAACGACTTAAACATCTCTGGAAACTTGATCATTCGAATTTCACTGATGTTGACACCGACGGTGACCTCGCACCGGTAAAAATTATTGAGCAATTTACCACTGATGCAGTTATTCAGACAGATGAGCAATACGGACTTGCATCAGGTGATGTGGTGTACCTTCGTGATGCCTCTGGTGCCGGTCAGTCAACTGCTGAGCGGTTAGTGGCGACCGACCCCCGTATCGTGCTCCGCTCTGGTGGTAACCTTTCTGAAGTAGCTGACCGTGTGCTGTTTGAAAATGAAATTCCGGTCGCACCTGTGGATAACGTCGCGATTCAGGAGGTTGATGAACTGGCTGTTGCTCGCGAATCAGATATTGAAAAAGCGATTGAAGACTGGGAACGTCGCGCAGCAGAACGACGCCGTGAACGAAAAGCATCGATGGTTGATCAGATTATCTCTGAACATCGCGCAGAAACACAGAGCGGTCAATAGCACGGCTACGCGTTATTACTTATCCGATCACGAAAGTCATCATATTATACTTATGTTTGTCACTGATATGATTGTGAACTGTCGTCACAGCGCACAATACAGCATGAATATATCACCGGCATCGATTTTACTGAGAACCCCTGGTCGATTCGTTTGAGGTTATCATACTATTCGCATGATATTCGATTAATAACGAGTAGCAGTATAGACTGCTCTAGCGCTTGACGCTGGTATCCGTTCCACTCGCTTCAACTTGATGTGGAGCGTCCGGTTGCCCGAGCAAGTAATAGCATACAAACCCAACAACTGGTAGTATAAACGCAACAACTGTCCAGGTAAGTGCAGCATTGCTCTCGCGACCATTAGCATCGATGTACACCCACCCGGGAAGCACAATATGTGCAATCAGGAAATACAACGCGAATCCAATGAAGTACAGCAGTGCTTGAAGATTGGTGGTGACAGTCCACAGTATGGTGAGCGGGAGGAAAGCAGCGACCACCATTATACCAAGCACAATCATTGGTGACCGAGTTGTTGCCATGGATCAACACTATGTGCTTCAAGATATTCGGAGTTACGATACTATGTCCCGATCTACCCACACCAGATCCAGCTAAACGAGGAAGTAATCTATCAATATGAATTGATAATTAATATCGGCATCAGAACGCATATATCGATATCACAATACCGAATATGTATGGATACGGACGTATACGAGTCAATTACACAAAATACCGCTGAGGTGGTCACAGACGAAGAGACACGTGAATTCTCGGACTCACCGGATCAAAAGCGCGCGTATGTCGGATATGAACCTTCCGGCGTTCTTCATGTTGGTCATATGCTTACAGCAAATAAACTCATTGAACTTCAATCAGTTGGGGTTAATATTGTTGTTCTTCTTGCGGATGTCCATGCGTATCTCAATGGTAAGGGAACATTTGCAGAGATACGAGAGACTGCGTCGCAGATGCGTGAACAATTTATTGCATACGGACTTGACCCAGACCAAACTGAGTTCATTTTGGGCTCATCGTTCCAATTTGATGAAGAATATGCATTAGATCTTCATGCACTTGAGGCTGAAACTTCACTTGCACGCTCAAAACGAGCCATGGCGGCAATCAAAGGCGATGATACAGCAACAGTTGCACATGCAGTATATCCGCTGATGCAGGCGCTTGATATCGTGTATTTAGATATCGATCTCGCGATTGGTGGAACTGAGCAGCGAAAGGTGCACATGTTGGCTCGTGATACACTTCCAAATATTGATGCAGACGCTCCAATATGTCTTCATACTCCACTTATTGCAGACCTGACAACCGGTATTGGTAAAATGTCATCCTCATCTGGGGTTTCAATCTCAATGGAAGATGATACGACGACACTTACAGAAAAAATTGAGAGTGCATATTGCCCTCCTACTGCCAATCCCAACCCAACCGGCGACGGTGAGTCACGATACAATCCTGTGCTTCAATTGTTTGAATATCATGTATTCCCACGGTTCGGCGACATTGTCATCGAGCGTCGTGAAAAGCACGGTGGAAATCTCAGCTACGACACATATGATCAACTTGAATCAGATCTCGAATCTGGTGATCTTCATCCCGCAGATGCAAAAGAAGCACTCGCCACATATCTTGATGAACTTATTGAGCCTGGGCGAGCGAAGATACGCGATCAATGAAGCCAAGAAATCACTATGAGATTGTATCTCGGGATCCAGTATTTGATATTCTGCACTCAGCATTTCGAGCTAGAACCTCGCATAACTTAAACCGAGTCGCACCAAACTGTCGATTATGAGCAACGACGAAAACAGGGGGAGTCATGACCTTCGAATGCCTGACGACGACGAGGTATTCGCCGTCGTTACCAATATGCTCGGAGCGAATCGTGTCACTGTCCGTTGTGCTGACGGTAATGAACGGACAGCTCGAATCCCTGGTCGAATGCAAAAGCGAATCTGGATCCGCGAGGATGATGTGGTGCTTGTTGAGCCATGGGATTGGCAAGATGAAAAAGGCGATATTACATGGCGATATGAAAAATCTGAGGCAGATCAACTTCGTGACGAGGGTCGTATCCGGTGACTGACCACGATCATGACGATGCTGAAGTCGCGGATACAGATATGAGTGACATGAACACCGAAACCGAAACTGAACACGCCCAACTCAGAACCAGCATTTGTAGCGCCTGATGTGGTCGATACTCCCGGTAATGAATGGGCAGAAATTGATGTTAGCGACACGGAAGCGGACCGTATTGCCCGCCGCCGAGATCGCAAATTTAGTACCTTTCGTGAACGTCTTACCGATGCAGACCAGTTCAAGGTTGAGCAGTCTGTTTTCGATGATGCAACCTTTGCTGCAATCTACAAACTCGTCCAGGATGATCACATTGCTGCTTTTGGGGGACCAATCTCGACCGGTAAAGAAGCAAATGTATATGAGGCACGCGGGACGGATACTACTGATGTCGCTGTTAAAATATACCGAATAAATGCCTCAGACTTTCGGCAAATGCGAAGCTATCTTGAGGGCGACCCCAGATTCGATGGACTCGGACAGGATAAAAAAGCAATCGTACTTGCATGGACACAAAAAGAATTTGCCAACCTCCGACGAGCAATGCGGGCGGGTGTCCGCGTCCCTGAGCCGATCGCTGTTGAACGGAATGTTCTCACCATGGAACTTGTGGGACTTGTCGAAGAGCGTGCCCGTCGGCTCGCAGAAGTAGACATTGAGAATCCACAGACAGCGTACGAGGTTGCTCAAGAGTATATGCAGCGGCTCTACAGTGCTGGACTTATTCATGGCGATCTTTCTGAGTACAATATGATCATTCATGATGGCGAACTTGTCGTCATTGACCTTGGTCAAGCAGTGACTGTTCATCACCCGAACGCTGAGATGTTCCTCCGCCGTGACTGTGAAAATGTTGCTGCATTCTTTTCTCGACAGGGGATCGAAACTGATCCAGAAACGCTTGTTGAAATTGTCACTGAGCCAGATCCAGACCCATCTGGTACATTGACCCAGTCTGAACAATCAGTTCAACCGACCGATAATCAATCCTGACTGCCCACCGGCTGTGAGTCATGAACTCACTTTTTGACGATCTCCAGCATAACATATATTACGCATCTACTATTATGTGATTACAACGCGGGTCGGTTGTGGCATCCATTGTGATGAGCAGTGCTGACATCACCGAGGGTAATAAATGTTAAATGGATGCCTACCATATTAGACTGTAGTATCCCGTGATAGTTTCTCTCCCACGTGACGCTCATTGATCCACCCAGCTATGGTAGATGTAAATCAACATACACTCGTTCCAGAACACACACTCATTAATGAAGACGATATTGAGGCAATATTGACCGAATATGATATTCGCCGTGCTGACCTTCCAAAGATACAGCGCCGCGATCCAGCATTGCCAGATGATGCAGAGCCGGGCGATGTTGTAAAAATAGTACGTGACTCACGAACAACTGACCGAGCCGTTTCATACCGATTGGTGATTGAATGAATCGAGAAGACCGCCGAACTGTTTCACGAGAGTACTTTTCAGAGGATCGACTTGCTGAACACCACTTCCGCTCGTTCAATAACTTCCTTGAACGAGGGATGCAAGACGTTGTTACCGAAAAAGAGCGTATTGAGACTGATATCGGTGATAAAGAGGGAGAAGAACCGGTTTTCGTTGAACTCGGTGATGTTCGGATTGAAACGCCTCGTGTGCGCGAGGCTGATGGATCCGAGGAGTTGTTATTCCCACAGGAAGCACGACTCCGCAATATTACCTATGCCGCACCGGTCTTCATGGAGATGTCAATCGTCCGTGGTGGTGAGGAAGAGCAGGAAGTCGTAGTTGATACGACCGAAACGAAGGTCGGTCGGATGCCGATCATGGTCGGCTCAACAAAGTGTAATATTCATGGGTTGACTGATGAGGAACTCATTGATATCGGTGAGGACCCCGTTGATCCAGGTGGTTACTTCATCGTCAACGGATCTGAACGCGTATTGATGACCTCTGAGGATCTAGCACCGAATAAGATCCTTGCAGAGTATGATAGTAAATATGGGGATGAAATTCAGGTCGCAAAGACATTCTCACAGCGACGTGGATATCGAGCACTCGTTCTATGTGAGCGTAATCGTGAGGGTCTGCTTGAAGTCTCATTCCCCTCTGTTTCCGGTAGTGTTGAGTTCGTTACGCTCGTCCGCGCGCTCGGACTTGAATCCGATGAAGAGATTGTACATCGCGTTTCTGATGACCCTGAGATTGTGAAGTTCATGTTGGAAAATCTCGAAGAGGCATCAGTTCAAACCGAAGAGGAAGCAATTGAAACGCTTGGGAAACGCGTTGCAAGTGGGCAAGGTAAAAACTATCAACTGAAGCGAGCAAACTACGTTATTGACCGATACCTCCTTCCACATCTCCATGAAGATGGTATCGAAGAGGAAGCTGTTCGGATCAATAAGTCATATTACCTCTGCCGGATGGCTGAGGCGTGTTTCGAACTTGCACTTAATCGGCGTGAATCAGATGATAAAGATCACTATGCCAACAAGCGGCTGAAGGTTTCTGGTGATCTGATGAAAGACCTGTTCCGAACGGCACTGAATAAACTCGCTCGTGACGTGAAATATCAACTTGAGCGAGCGAATATGCGAAACCGTCAACTTACAGTCAATACAGTCGTTCGATCAGACGTTCTGACTGAACGACTCGAACACCCGATTGCAACTGGCAACTGGGTTGGTGGACGATCTGGTGTCTCACAACTTGTTGATCGGACGGATTATATGGGTGTGCTATCACATCTCCGCCGACTTCGAAGTCCACTATCACGAAGCCAACCTCACTTTGAGGCACGTGACTTACACGCGACTCAGTGGGGGCGCATTTGCCCATCAGAAACACCTGAGGGACCGAATTGTGGGCTTGTGAAGAACTTTGCTCAAGCGATGGAGCTCTCACAGAACGTTGAAGATGAACAATCACTCAAACGAGAGCTGGCGTCAATGGGCGTGGACATCTTCCACACCAGTGCGAACACTGATGATACAGACACCCGAAGTCCGGCAGACGACTAACAACTCATAATGTGGGATAGCGGCGATCCCATACAGTGTGATCATAATCAGTGTGGGCGTGGATATCCATGTTGGAGTCCACCTGCTTGTGTGCGTGCATAGAAGAGGAAAAATACGAAACAGAATTTAACGTAAGATTATATACTGTCCATTATGTTGAAGAACTCTGTCCCGCTGCCAGCATCACCCGATTCAGCCTTACCCAACTGAAGCACAGTTCAAATTAATCATAACACAATCGAATTCAAGAATCTCATAACTTATGGCTCAAACCCCAAAACAACGAGAAGCGAAAGTATACGTCAATGGTAGTCTTGTCGGGACACATGAAAGTCCTGATGCACTTGCAGACAATATCCGCGAGGCACGTCGTCGTGGTGAAGTCAGCGACATGGTCAATGTCTCGGTAAAAGAGCGAACGCGCGAGGTCATTATAAACGCGGACGCCGGTCGTGCACGACGACCACTAATTGTCGTCGAAGATGGCACCCCACGTCTTGGAGATAAGGAAATCGATGCGGTCAAAAATGATGATCTTAGCTTTGAGGATCTCGTTAATCGTGGATATATTGAGTTCATCGATGCCGAAGAAGAAGAAGACATCTATGTCGCCGTTGATGAAGACGAAATAGAGGAAGCACACACGCATCTCGAAATTGACCCGCAACTTATTTTCGGCATTGGTGCTGGGATGATCCCATATCCAGAACATAATGCTTCTCCGCGGATTACGATGGGTGCAGGGATGATGAAGCAGTCGCTTGGGATTCCAGCCGCAAACTATCGTATCCGGCCCGATACGCGGCAACACCTCTTACATTATCCACAGTTGTCGATGGTGAAAACCCAAACAACAGAACAGATTGGCTTTGATGAACGACCAGCAGCACAAAACTTTGTGGTTGCTGTCATGTCATATGAAGGTTTCAATATTGAGGATGCACTTGTCATGAATCAGGGTTCTGTTGACCGCGCAATGGCTCGGTCGCATTTCTTCAGGACATATGAAGGTGAGGAAAGACGATATCCCGGTGGACAAGAAGATCGATTTGAGATCCCAAGTCAAGATGTTCGTGGTGCACGCGGTGAAGATGCATATACGCACCTCGATGAGGATGGATTAGTTAATCCTGAAACACGTGTTGATGAGAACTCAGTTCTTCTTGGCAAGACGTCCCCCCCTCGATTCCTTGAGGAACCGGATGATATGGGTGGACTCTCGCCACAGAAACGACGTGAAACATCAGTAACGATGCGTTCTGGTGAGTCCGGTGTTGTTGATACAGTCACATTGATGGAAGGCGAGGATGGATCAAAACTTGCGAAAGTGTCCGTTCGTGATCAGCGCGTTCCTGAATTAGGTGACAAATTCGCATCACGACATGGACAGAAGGGTGTTGTTGGTCATCTTGCACCACAAGAGGATATGCCATTTACTGAAGAGGGCGTTGTTCCCGATCTTGTCCTCAATCCACATGCGCTCCCGTCGCGGATGACAGTGGGACACGTTCTTGAGATGCTTGGTGGGAAAGTTGGGTCGCTCCAGGGACGTCGTGTCGATGGAACAGCCTTCCAGGGTGAGGATGAAGAAGACCTTCGAGAGGCACTCGAAGAAAATGGATTCAATTCTTCTGGAAAAGAAGTCATGTACTCCGGCATTACCGGCGAAAAGATTGATGCAGAGATTTTCGTTGGGACAATCTTCTATCATAAATTGTATCATATGGTGAGCAATAAGCTGCACGCGCGATCGCGTGGTCCAGTGCAGGTGCTCACCCGTCAGCCAACCGAAGGACGAGCTCGTGAGGGTGGACTTCGGCTTGGTGAAATGGAGCGCGATACAGTGATTGGTCACGGAGCAGCAATGGTCCTGCAGGAACGCCTTCTTGATTCATCTGATAAAGAAGAAGTCTATGTGTCCGCAGATACCGGGATGGTTGCTGTCGAAGATCGCGGTCAACGGCGGATATATGACCCTGTCTCGGGCGATGAAGATGATATTCACGAAATTGAGATCAGCTATGCATTCAAATTACTCTTAGATGAGATGATTGCTCTTGGTATTCGACCACGACTTGACCTCCAAGATGCAGTGTAGAATCATATGCAAACCAGTATACGCTCTACGACGACGAACAAGCTTCCGACTCGATAAAACACAAACACAAACACAAAAATAAACACACTCACTATATACAATGTCAACGCAGACTCCAAAAGAAATCGGCGCCATTCAGTTCGGATTAATGGACCCAGAGACGTATCGCGACATGTCCGCAACAAAAGTGATTACTGCAGACACTTACGACGACGACGGCTACCCTATCGACATGGGATTGATGGACCCTCGACTTGGGGTCATTGATCCTGGGCTTGAGTGCAAGACCTGTGGGTCACACTCGGGATCCTGTAATGGTCACTTCGGGCATATTGAACTAGCTGCTCCAGTCATTCACGTTGGATTCACGAAGCTTATCCGTCGATTGCTCCGTTCAACGTGTCGTAACTGTGGACATCTTGCGCTGACTGAAAACGAGCGCGAAGAGTTCCGTGAAGGGCTCCAACGAAATGAGGAACTTGGTGAGGACTGGACAGATGTGCTTAAATCAGCTGTCCGACAGGCACGAAAAACAAACGTCTGCCCAAGTTGTGGTGAAACGCAGCATGATATCAAACATGAGAAACCAACCACATACTACGAAGTCCAAGACGTTCTTGCAGGAGATTACCCAGAAAAGATTGCGTCAGCGATGCAGCCAGACCCTGACGATGAGAACGATAGTGGTCTGTCACCAAACGCGCTAGCTGAAGCTACAGGTATCAATGTTGAGCGAGTCAATAATATACTCTCCGGAGAGTTCCGTCCGGTCGGCGATGATCGCGAGGAACTCGAAAATGCACTTGATATCGACCTGACGGAAGAGGACATGAACAAACTCATGGCCTCTGATATTCGCGATTGGTTTGAAAGCATTCCAGATGAAGATATCGAGACACTCGGTATCGACCCAAGTCGAGCCCGTCCGGAATGGATGGTCATGACTGTCTTACCGGTCCCACCAGTGACAGCTCGTCCATCAATTACACTTGATAATGGGCAACGATCCGAGGATGACCTGACTCACAAACTCGTTGATATTATCCGAATCAATCAACGATTTATGGAAAATCGCGAAGCTGGTGCTCCACAGCTCATTATTGAGGACCTCTGGGAACTGCTGCAGTATCACGTGACAACATTCATTGATAATGAAATTTCGGGAACACCCCCTGCCCGACACCGGTCCGGACGACCACTCAAAACACTCAGTCAGCGGCTGAAAGGAAAAGAAGGTCGATTCCGTGGATCACTATCAGGAAAGCGCGTAAACTTCTCAGCACGAACGGTCATCTCGCCAGATCCAACGCTTTCGCTCAATGAAGTAGGTGTCCCAGAGCGTGTTGCTCGTGAAATGACACAGACAATGAACGTCACAGCACGGAATGTCGACCGTGCACAGCAGTACGTTCGAAACGGTCCAGAAGGACATCCTGGAGCGAATTATGTCAAACGACCAGATGGACGACGGCTCAAAGTTACAGAGAAAAACTGCGAAGAACTCGCAGAAAAGATCAGTGCTGGCTGGGAGGTGAATCGTCATCTCATTGATGGTGATATTGTAATATTCAACCGACAGCCATCACTGCATCGGATGTCGATTATGGCACATGAAGTTGTTGTCATGCCATACAAGACATTCCGACTCAATACGGTTGTGTGCCCACCATATAATGCTGATTTCGACGGCGATGAGATGAATATGCACGCACTACAGACGGAGGAATCACGTGCAGAGGCACGAGTATTGATGCGTGTTCAAGAACAGCTCTTGAGCCCTCGATTTGGAGAAAACATTATTGGAGCAATCCAGGACCATATCTCGGGAACATACCTTCTCACGAATGGAAACCCACAATTCAGTGAAACCCAAGCGCTTGATCTGCTCCGAGCAACGAGTATCGATACTCTTCCAGAGGCTGCGGGTCAGGCTGAGGATGGCAATCCATACTGGAGTGGTCGGCAGCTATTCAGTGAATTGCTCCCGAATAATCTGAATCTTGAATTCACCTCTGCTGCAGGTGACACCGTCGAGATTGTTGATGGCAAACTCATTTCTGGAACAATTGACGAAAACGCCGTTGGCGCTTTTGGTGGTGAGGTTGTTGACACACTTGCAAAGGTTCACTCAAAGACGCGAGCCCGTGTGTTCGTTAATGAAGTCGCATCGCTAGCGATGCGAGCGATCATGCACTTTGGCTTCTCAATTGGAATCGATGATGAGTCAATTCCACCAGCAGCAAACGAGTTGGTTGATGAAGCAATCGACAATGCATACGATCAGGTTAATCAATTCATCGATGTGTATGAGAATGGTGAACTTGAGTCTCTTCCAGGGCGGACAGTCGATGAAACGCTCGAAATGAAGATCATGCAGCAACTCGGTAAGGCACGTGACTCTGCTGGTGAAATTGCTGAGAATCATTTCGAAGACGACAACCCTGCCGTTGTGATGGCACGATCCGGTGCTCGTGGATCGATGTTGAATCTTACACAGATGGCTGGCTGTGTTGGTCAACAGGCAGTCCGTGGCGAACGGATTAATCGCGGATACGAAGGTCGAACGCTTAGTCATTATCAGCCTGATGATCTATCAGCAGAAGCACATGGATTTGTTGAAAACAGCTACCGTGGTGGATTGACACCACGAGAGTTCTTTTTCCATGCGATGGGTGGTCGTGAGGGACTTGTTGATACAGCTGTCCGAACATCAAAGTCTGGATATCTCCAGCGACGGCTCATCAATGCACTCTCAGAATTAGAGGCGCAATATGACGGCACTGTTCGAGATACCTCTGGTAATGTCGTCCAGTTCGAGTTTGGTGAAGACGGAACCTCACCAGTGAAGATATCTTCAAGCAAGGACACGCCGATTGACGTCGAAAGTGTTGCCGACCGTATTCTCGAAACAGAATTTGAATCTGAAACGGAGAAAGAACAGTTCCTAGGCCGACAGGAACGACCAACGAATATTTCAGAATACGCCGGTCCAGGGCTTGATAAGGCACGGAATCTAGGGGTGGAATCTGATGACTGATACAATTGCTGGTACTTCCGAATACGAGCATGTAACTGATGATATCGTGGCTATCGTTGATGACTATAATCTTCCAGAGAGTCTACAACATCGGATTTATGAGACAATCGAAGACCGAGGAGAGGTTCCACTCGAAAAGGTTGATGAGATTGCACAAGCGATTGCCTCCCGATATGAGGACTCTCGTGTTGATGCACACGATCCTGTAGGAACAGTCTCAGCACAGTCGATTGGGGAGCCTGGAACACAGATGTCGATTGAAGCCGATGAATCGATCGTCGTTCGTCGTAATGGTGAGACAGAGCTTACCGAAATTGGCTCATTCGTTGATACCATTCTTACTACTGATGAGCGAGAGACTCGGATTGCTGATGGACATGAAGTTGCGCTCGCACCGAACGGGCTTGAAGTTCCGAGTCTTGACACCGATGAACGGATTCGATGGAAACATATTGAGGCAGTAAGTCGACACGAAAGCCCAGATGAAATCCTCTCAATTGAACTTGAATCAGGGCGTTCAATCCGGGCGACAAAGGCGCATTCATTCGTTACTCGCCGTAATGGAGACGTTGTCCCGGTCGCAGGAGAAACGCTCACTGTGGGCGATGTGCTCCCGACAGTCGGCTCGTATGATCGGGCAAGTGGTCGTATTTCGGTTCCGCTCTCATCACAGTCTGTCGTTGCTGACGGTGGAGTAGTTGAGACTGAAACTGAAGCGAATATACATACCGAGACAGATATTCCTGTGACGGCATCGTCTGAGGTGATTGAGTCAGCAACGTGGGAACGCATCAGCTCTATTGAAACTGTTAGTCCCGAGTACGAGTATGTATATGACCTTTCAGTAAGTGGGCTTGAGACGTTTACAACTGGTGAGGGGGTTGTGACACATAACACAATGAACACCTTCCATTATGCTGGTGTTGCTGAGATTGATGTTACACAGGGGCTCCCACGGCTTATCGAGCTCGTCGATGCTCGAAAAACACCAGATACGCCGATGATGACAGTATATCTCGAAGAAGAGTACGCAGATGAACGGTCACGTGCTCATGAAGTTGTCTGGCAGATGGAGGCAACAAAGATTCTTGCACTGGGCGATATCTCAACGAATGTCGCTGATATGCTTGTGCAAGTTAATCTGAACGCGGAAACACTGAGTGAGCGCTGGCCAACGATTGGCGAGACTGACATTATTGCCGAAGAGGTAGCTGATATAATCGAGAATAATCTCGGTGTCTCAACACGACGAGATGGGATGCTTATTGAATTCGGTCCTAGTGAGCCAAGCTATCGACGGCTTCTGCAACTTGTTGAGGAGCTTCGCGATATTGTATTCAAGGGGCTTGAAGATATCTCTCGAGTCGTTATTCGCAAAGAAGATAACGACCAGACTGACGGTGAGGAATTCGTCCTATACACTGAGGGGTCAGCTTTCGGTGATGTCTTACCAATCGAAGGTGTTGATGCCTCGCGGTCAACGAGTAATAACATTCACGAGGTCCATCGTAATCTCGGCATTGAAGCGGCTCGTGAAGCCATCATCAATGAAACAATGGAAACCCTCCGCGAACAGGGACTTGATGATGTGAATGTTCGACATCTGATGCTTGTTGCAGATATCATGACAAACCGTGGTGAGATTGAGTCTATCGGTCGACACGGTATCTCTGGCTCAAAAGATTCCGTGCTCGCACGTGCAGCATTCGAAGTCACGGTAAATCATCTACTCGATGCAGCTGTTCACGGTGAGGAAGATGATCTTGAAGGCGTTATCGAAAATGTGATTGTTGGAAAGCCAGTTGCGATTGGAACCGGTGATGTTGACCTTCGGATGGGTTCAATTGATGCCGACAGCAGTGGTGGTACTAGTTCAGGTGGAACTCCGGAACTCTCTGATGATTAAACAGACCAGATAGAGCTGGCACAGAGAAAATCACGTTTTCTATGATATAAAATATCTAAACATTATTTCTTGGACAGAGAGTACGATTTGCAGTATCGTAATTAAAATACGGTAGTTTTATTTTAACTACTACATGTAGTCATATTATAATAGCGCGTCTCTATACTGAGAATTATATATCAACCATTAACTATCAACTTGAATCTCTGGTTAAAATAAATGCATATCACACTTTCTGATGAAGCACGACAGTATATTGCATATTTTGAGTCAGCAACGGATGCAGCCGTTCGTGATTGTTTACTCTTTGATGATCGGATTGTTCTCCTCATCGCCGCTGGTGAAATGGGAACAGCAATCGGTCCGGGTGGCAAGCATGTCTGTACGGTCGAAAATAATATTGGAACAACTGTTGAGTTGGTTGAAGATGCTGAGACACCCGATGCGTTCGTTGAAAATGCCTTGGCACCTGCGGTTGTACGTCACGTAACGCTTTCAGAACAAGGTGGTGAATGCGTTGCGTATGTTGAGATTCCGGATCCAGATCGTGGCATCGCAATTGGTGCAGATGGAAAGAACATCCAAACTGCACGAATGCTTGCACGTCGTCATTATGAGATTGATGATATCCAGATTACCTAATCTGCCAGTATTGAACTCTCATTGAAGTATTTTGATTTCGCGTGGAATCGCACTCTCTGAGCGATGACCCTCGCGTGGGTAATTTTGCTTACTTCACGGCACCTGAAACAGCCTCAAAAGCGCGCTCAGGGTGTAATACTCGTTGCTGTGTCCGTTTGATAATCTTCGAAAAGGGACTCTTAAGTATCTTCACCGGGTATTTGATGCCACTATGGCAAATGGCAAGTACGCCGCGCGAAAACTTAAACAAGACCGGCAGCAACGACGATGGTCTGATTCGGAATACGCACGTCGTGAACGTGGTCTTGGTGCGAAGTCTGACCCACTTGAAGGAGCGCCGCAAGGTCGTGGTATTGTTCTAGAGAAGGTTGGAATTGAGGCAAAGCAGCCAAATTCAGCAATCCGAAAATGTGTTCGAGTTCAGCTGATCAAAAATGGTAAGCAAGTGACTGCATTCTGCCCAGGCGATGGCGCGATTTCATTTATTGACGAACACGATGAGGTCACAATCGCTGGTATTGGCGGTGCGAAGGGTCGAGCAATGGGTGACCTTTCCGGTGTCAATTATAAAGTTGAAAAAGTAAATGGCGTCTCGCTTATCGAGCTGGTTCGCGGGAATGCAGAGAAACCGGTACGATAAAATGTCTGAATCCGATACTGATTCCGATCCCTCTGATCAAGACCCTGAGGCTGATCTCACTGATGATGTCGTCGTAAATGACGATGAGTCAACAGAAACGACCGCCGATACCGATACTACAAGCACTAATGCAAAATTATTCGGTGAGTGGGACGTCTCTGAAATCGAGTATGATGACCCTTCGACACAGCGGTATATTACGGTCACCCCCATCGCACATACAATGGGCCGACACGCTTCGAAGCAGTTTCAAAAGTCAAAGATTAGCGTTGTTGAACGACTCATCAATCGATTGATGCAGACTGAAGATAACACTGGTCACAAGCAAAAAACGATGAATATTGTCGAGGATGCATTTGATATCATTCACAATCGGACCGAGGAGAACCCTGTACAGATCCTTGTCAGTGGTGTTGAGAATGCAGCTCCACGTGAAGAGACCGTTCGTCTGAAATATGGTGGAATCTCAGTTCCACAAGCTGTCGATGTTGCTCCACAGCGTCGCGTCGATCAGGCGCTGAAGTTCATTGCAGACGGCACTCAACGTGGCTCATATAAATCAGCACAAAGTGCTGCTGACTCACTTGCGCAGGTAATTATTGGCGCAGCAAACTATGATGTTCAATCATACGCTGTCGGACAGAAAGAGGAGTCTGAACGCGTTGCTGAGGCAGCTCGATAGATTCTTTATCGCTATCCTATTGTACTCCGCGCGCCGCCTTGCCAATACGCCCGATGGTAGTAAGATAACACGACAGAGATTCGCTACCCTTTAGTTGAACATATGAAGTAGCTTCAAAGGGTCCTGTATATCCAAGGTATACATATGAGACTCACCCGGGGTATAATATTACCGCTGGACCGCATTCGATAGAGCGTAAAATTACTTATCAGCCAGTATGATCAAAGGTACTGAGTTACTCTGAGATAAGCGTCTGGTGGGATCATTCCTCGCAAATATCTTGAGTCAAGCCTCAAGATGCTCGCCTTGGTTATCTGTCAGCTTGCGTTTGAATAATGCAATAAAAAAGATATATGTATTACCCTGATAGTCCGAAAAGGTTTATACAGAACATCACACTACCTGGAGCGTTAAATTTACGATCAGATTGTGAGTACGTATTTAATCAGAAGCCGGACCGAATTGGAACTGAGATTGTGATGCGGTTGTCTTATTGGAATCTATTTTTTCTTCGTTCTCGTTCTCTCCATGCTCATCGGTAGCCTTGGATAAAGCAGCTCCAGATTCATTCACAGCGTAGGCTCGAGTTGCATCAACGAGTGCACTTCGATATTCGCTCGTTGTTGGATTTGCCCCAAGTGAGCGGAAATGCCGTGTAAATGAATCCATATCGACGGCCGGAGCATCATCTGCTGCAGCGTGGGCAAGATCGTATAATCGGTGATCAGAACTAATGAGCTCATGTCGTTCAACGAGTGCGAGTGCAAATGCTGCATTTACAGCCGTAATTTCTGGGTCTGAGTCAACAGTGACACGCTGTGAGTTCGGCCATGGTGATGGTGTTGATGAAGATGCCGAAGCAACTGCTCGAGCCAACTCAGATTCAAGAAAATCAATAAGCTTCGTTGGTGCGGTTACTGCGAGTGTAATATCGTCAGCATAGATATCCTTCATGTGATTCGCAATCTGATAGCAATGTGCAATTTTATGTCGTTCGACCGATTCGCCAGCAAGAGCAAGATATAGCGCTTCCTCAGTTGCTAGATGATGTGAAACGTGTCCTTCCTCATTCCGAGCCATGTGTGCTAGCTCATGAACTACTAATTCGCGAGCCATTGCACTTGTTGCTGCCTTCTGTGAGATATTCAATACGTGGCGGTCATCATAGTGAGCCGCCCAGGTCCGCTCATCGGGATTTTCACGCACATCAACGTATACTGGGCTGTTGAGATCATACTCTGTCTCAAAGAGTTCCGCTGCGCCAAGGAACGGTTCCGCTGGGGCGGCTCCGCGGACTCGCATATCCATGTTTATTATTATCATGGTGTGACCGAGTAAAAGTGTTACAGATTACAGATTGTAATTGATACTATTCTCGTATCATTACTACTGCTATAGCCATATTATCAATAACCAACAAATAGAACACGGAAATTATGTAAAATTAATATATTTGATCATATACCGTGTCATCTAATTTTGCATGCCCGTCCGAGTAGGCTGATGAGTTGATAGTATAATGTATTGCCTGGAATCTCATTATCGTATATCAATATCACTCGCTTTAGACAGTTTCAAGCCGAACGCCCACGGCTTCAGCCGTTGATGAAGCCGACATTATCTAAACCAACCCACGCACGCCCAACTTTTCGTATCACCTAAACACAGCAAATCTCAGTGAGCGACCGGTATCAAGAGTGCTTGTTCGAGTGGTTGGTAGCCCACGCCCCTCGTGGAATCAACTCACACATCGTCGCCGACAAGCGTACTTTGCCGATGACGAAGACGTATGCGACGTAGAGCACGACGACCTCTACGACAAATACGCTCCAATACTCGGCAAAGCCGCGTGCCAGCAAGTCACCCGGAAGAACAGCGACGCGTGGCGGTCGTTCTTCCGACTCCTCGACCAGTACCACTCGCAAGACCCCTCAGTTACCGAAAAGCCGTCACCGCCCGGCTACTGTGGCAACCGAGACGACGGATACGGATACGACCCATACGGTCTGGTCTCGCCAGGAACGATTTATGCACGTTCGACTGGGGCGAAGAAAAAACTACGTCGGAGTTTGGCGTCGGTGACGTACTCGAAGACAAGTACGACCTCGACTGCCATTATCAGGAACGCGTCACAATTGAAGTCAGCGTCACCGGGATCGTGAAGTGGCGCGGTGACGATACAGACTGGAACTCATCTACGACGAAGCGGCTGACGTGCTCCATGTCAAGCACCCGGTTCGCATTCGGTCAATCGACTCAGAGAACAGCGACTGGATGCCTTCGCTCACACACTCAATCATGAAACACGACGTACACAGCAGCCATGACGTGGGCGCGAACAATACCCTCAGTATCGACACCAGCACTGGGGAGACCACCGTCTATCACGCCCGACCAGAATTCGAGCAGTTCCAGCAGCATTCGGAGCGGATTGCTGCGTTGCAGTCGGAACTGCCCGACGAGCAGTATTCGAGTCAGCGTATCCAGTGCCTGCACGTATATGATGAACGAACACGGAGGCGCGACCACAGTCGCAACGCAGTTGTGAAACACGCCGTGGAGTGGCTGCTCGAACGGAACGTGGACACGGTGTACGTCGGCAACCTGTCTGATGTGCTAACTGCGCACCGGTCGTCTACGGTAAACAGAAAACACACGCGTTCTGGAGTCACGGGCAACTTATCGATCGACTCGAACTCACACTCGGAGATGTCGGCATCACCGTCGAAGGAGTGAGTGAAAAAAGTTCGAGTCGCAAGTGTCCACAGTGTGAGTCTGAAAACGTTCACCGGGCCGGGGCGATGATGCGTTCCGATCTCCGACCCGATGATGACTGCGAGCTGGACGCGCACAGTGACGTTGCTGGGGCGTGGAACGTGCTGCAAAAAGAAGTAGAGTAGGGCGATGGCTATGGCTCGGTCAGATGCCCTGTCTGCTGAACGCGGCAGGGACGCACCCACGATGGGGCGTACTGGGAGTGGAACGACCATAATCGGACACCATCGGTTTGGGGACAGCCGAGGTCGAGGTCGGGGTCGGGTTAAGCAACCCAACCCAGTGTCAGCGAACCCGTCAGTTCACAGCCGGGGGAATCGCTTAGCCGGATTGCCCACGGTTGAAGCTGTGGGAGGAAGTCAAGCAATTGGGTCTGTATCTATTGGTTTGCTGTCAGAGGTACATCTTTCCAGACAGACACAATAATATCTTAATGTCAATATAAAAGATAACCGTATCACTGGTAGTACCTGTCATATCATCAAAACACTACCCTTTTGCCCCTCCTACCGGTACAGACTGCTATAATGGGCCGACGAAAGAAGATCGTCCAAGAATGTGAGCAACTGATGGAAACACCGGGGCAGATCCGGAACATCGCCATCGCCGCTCATGTTGATCACGGCAAGACGACCCTTACTGATAATCTCCTTGCTGGGGCAGGGATGATCGCCGACGAGGGTGAGGCGACCCGACTGATGATGGACACTGAGGAGGACGAACAGGAACGTGGAATTACGATTGACGCAGCCAATGTATCGATGACACATGAATATGAGAGCACGAATCACCTCATCAATCTTATCGATACCCCTGGCCATGTTGACTTTGGTGGTGACGTAACTCGAGCGATGCGTGCCGTTGACGGTGCGCTTGTGGTTGTTGATGCGGTTGAAGGAGCGATGCCACAAACGGAGACTGTCGTTCGACAGGCGCTTCGAGAGGGCGTGAAGCCGGCGTTATTTATCAACAAGGTTGACCGGCTTATCTCTGAGCTTCAGGAAGGCCCACAGGAGATGCAAGAACGACTGCAGACTGTCATTGCTGATGTAAATGAACTGATTCGCGGAATGACGGAAAACCGCGATGATATCGATGATTGGACAGTCTCAGTTGAAGCCGGGACTGTTGCCTTCGGATCAGCACTGTACAAGTGGGGAGTCTCTGCACCATCAATGATTGAAACTGGGATTGGGTTCCCTGAGATCATTGAAATGGAGCAAGATGACAAACGGAAAGAACTCCACGAAGAGACGCCATTGTCAGATGTTGTGCTTGATATGGTTGCTAACCATTTCCCGGATCCACTCGATGCACAACCACGACGTATCCCCCGTGTCTGGCGGGGTGATGGCACTTCAAATCTTGCAACACAAATGCGTGATGTCACAGATGATGGGGATGTCGTGTTTATGGTGACTGATATTTCGATGGACCCGCATGCCGGTGAGATTGCTACTGGCCGACTGTTCAGTGGAACGCTGGAGCAGGGACAAGAATTGTATGTTTCTGGAACAGTTGGCACGAATCGTGTTCAGTCGGTTGGGATCTTTATGGGTGGTGAACGAGAAGAACTTGATCGTGGTGTTCCAGCAGGAAATATTGCCGCTGTGACTGGTCTCCGTGATGCGATTGCAGGTTCAACTGTCTCATCGGTTGAGATGACACCGTTCGAGTCGATTGAACATATCTCTGAGCCGGTCATTACGAAGTCCGTTGAGGCAACGAATATGGATGATCTGCCAAAGCTCATCGAAACGCTTCAGCAGGTCGCAAAAGAGGATCCAACAATTCGTGTTGAGATTAATGAAGATACAGGTGAGCATCTTATCAGCGGACAAGGTGAACTGCATCTTGAAGTAATCACCAAACGTATTCAATCAAACCAGGGAATCCCTGTCCAAACAGGTGAGCCAATCGTTGTTTACCGCGAATCACCACAGAATGCCTCCCGCGAGGTCGAAGGGGTTTCGCCGAATCGACATAATAAATTCTATATTACTGTTGAGCAACTCAGCAACGATATTGTTGATTCGATTCAACTTGGCGAGATTTCAATGGACATGCCTGAGTTGGAACGACGTGAGGCACTCCAAGAGGCTGGTATGGACAAAGACACCTCCCAGGAAGTCGAACACATTCATGGGACAAACATCCTCATTGACGATACCAAAGGGATTCAACACCTCAATGAGACAATGGAACTCGTCATTGAAGGACTTGAAGAAGCACTTGATGACGGACCACTGGCAGCAGAACCGACGCAGGGTGCATTGCTTCGATTGCACGATGCGAGGTTACATGAAGATACAATCCACCGCGGTCCAGCACAAGTGATTCCGGCTATTCGTGATGCTGTTCATCGAGCACTCATCGACGGTGATATCAAATTACTCGAACCAATCCAAGATGTCCGTATCGATGTTCCTTCCATGCATATGGGATCAGCATCTGGTGAAATCCAGGGACGACGTGGTCGTGTCGACGATATGTTCCAAGAAGGTGATCTGATGGTCATCGAAGGAATTGCTCCAGTTGAAGAAATGATTGGATTCTCCTCTGATATCCGTTCAGCAACGGAGGGTCGTGCGTCATGGAATACTGAAAATGCCGGTTTCCGTGTGCTTTCAGATAATCTTCAAAGTGAGAAGATCATGGAGATTCGCGAGCGGAAAGGAATGAAACTTGAACTGCCTGGCTCTGTCGATCAGTTCTAAACTTCCTCTCTTTGCTATACTCAGCGAAAACGTAAGCAAAAGCGAAAGCGTGAGTATCCGTTTCCTACGTTTATTTATTTGATACATCCGCTATTGAAACCAGACTGAACCTCCCAGTAAAATGCCCGATAGCGAAGATACATAGTTTTGAATCTCATGAGTGTACTTACTCAGTAATCTACTATTCACATGTGAGATACGGCAATCGCGACGCAGTCATCGACGAAGACTTATACCACCTCATATCTTGAATGTGAGGTATGCGTACGGGCACAGTATGTGAACCTCAGCGCGTCGACGCGAAAATATACCATTTTATAATCGCGTTGCGCACAACATTGACACAGACTGTGATATGTGAGGTGCCCTGGCAGTGACATCGCCTGAGCGACTACCATCGGATGATAATGACGCTGATGAATCTGAGAGTAACCGCAGCCATGATGATGAGCAGATACAGACAGATACTGATGATGCATCCGTCTCTAATTTTACAGAGAATACTGACACTGATACAGTGACAATAAAAGATACTACACCAGACGATGATACTGGCTCAACGCCGCTTGATGACCCAACAACCGAGGTTGAGGCTGATGGTGGAAATCGTCCACAACCACACACTGTGCGGCTTGAACTTACTGATGAGCCTGGGCAACTTCTTGCTGCACTTCAGCCAATTGCTAATAATGGCGGCAATCTACTCTCAATATTTCACGAACGGGGTAATCTTACGCCTCGAGGGCGCATTCCTGTCGAGGTTGATCTTGAATGTCCACCCGATCGATTTGAAGCGATTGTAGATGCACTTCGTTCTGAGGGTGTTAATGTCATTCAGGCAGGTGCAGAGCGCTATGCAGAGGAAGTTATTGTGATGCTTATTGGCGATCTTGTTGAAACGGATTTATCAGATACGCTCGAACGTATTGATGAATGTGGGTCAGCATCGGTAGCAGATGTTGCATTAAGCGCACCCGACGGACGTGATGATGTCTCAAGCGCACGCTTACGATTAGCAACTCGTGCTGGAAAAACAACAGACGCCATTGCGGCGGCGCGCGATGTTGTCGCAGACAAGAACCTCCACATCATCGAGCCCCTTACTGAGGAGGTAATTTAGCGTGATTGACACTCAATCTGAAACAACAGGCAAACGACTCGCCGTTGTCGGTGCTGGCGCTGTTGGTGGTGCTGTTGTCAATCTCGCCTCAAGCTATGGACATACGGTTACAGCCTTTGCCGATTCGACCTCTGCAGCTATCGACCCAAACGGAATCGATACAGATGCCGCCCTCGCACGTAAAGATGAGACAGGGACAGTTGGAGAGGCAGATTCAACCGTTGCAGTTGATGCGACGTATGATGTTCTTGTTGAGGCAACCCCAACAACACTTGGAGATGCACAGCCAGCGTTTTCACATCTCCGAACAGCGCTTGAACGCGACCGAGATGTGGTGCTTGCAAATAAAGGACCAGTAGCGGAACGGTACACTGATGTCAAACAGGTAGTTCGTGATAGCGATGGTTCTATTCGATTTGAGGCAACGGTTGGTGGTGCTATCCCGGTTCTTTCGACAGTTGAGGACTTTTCTCCAGCACAAGTTACTGCCGTTCGTGGCGTTCTCAATGGGACAGCAAACTTTATTCTTTCACGCATGGCAGCCGAGGGGCTCGACTATGAACACGTCCTTGCAGAAGCTCAGGATCTTGGAGTCGCAGAGGCTGATCCGGCGTTCGATGTCGAGGGGACAGATGCAGCGTTAAAATGTGTTATCTTGGCGAATGTTCTTTCGACGGATGACCGTGAGTATACGCTTTCAGATGCAACAGTCAACGGTATTACAAATATTCCTGGAAGCGCACTTGAATTAGCCGCCGAGGAGGGTCGAACAATCCGACTTGTTGGTGAAGCAACGCCGACGGGTGTGCATGTTGGACCACGGCTTATTCCACAAAATACCGCATTAGCTGTGACCGGGACCCGAAATATTGTTCAACTAGAAACAACAAGTGCAGGTCAACTGAATCTTAGTGGTCGTGGTGCGGGTGGTCCTGAAACGGCATCGGCTATCCTTGCAGATATCAATCGTTTATAGAATTCTTTCATATTTATATTCATATCTACTCACATTCCATCTTCACCGTCAGAGCTTAGCTTTAGATGTCTATTTAATTTTATTATGAGACACACGCTGATAGATTCGAACTCCCGTATTTGTATTCATATTCGCACTTTTCAGGACAAATAGCTCGTGACCACTGATCTACACCAAGGATACGTTCAATCATATGTATTCTCATCACCCCAAATGTGAGAATACACCGGCAGTAATATTATCCATCTATTTATGTATGTACATTGTCAAATCAAACACCGTCTTGCGATTCCGTATGGGAGGAAGTGTCACGAAAACCGCGATATGCAGGCGTGCTGACCTGTGTACGTATCGAAATGGTTTTAGGTCTTTCAGGATAATCTAACCGTTACAGAGCGCCTCTGCGCGCATCATACCTATGAGTGACAAACCGCATCAGAACTTGGCTATTATTGGTCACGTTGACCATGGAAAAAGCACGCTAGTTGGGCGACTCCTGTTTGAGACAGGATCCGTACCAGAGCATGTTATTGAACAGCATCGTGAGGAAGCCGAAGAAAAGGGTAAGGGTGGCTTTGAATTTGCCTATGTAATGGATAATCTTGCTGAGGAGCGAGAACGTGGTGTCACGATTGACATCGCACATCAGGAATTCGACACTCAAGATTATTACTTCACAATTGTCGATTGTCCAGGACACCGTGACTTTGTGAAGAATATGATTACCGGCGCCTCCCAAGCTGACAACGCTGTTTTGGTTGTTGCAGCAGATGATGGCGTTGCACCACAGACACGAGAGCATGTATTCCTTGCACGAACGCTAGGAATCAATGAACTCATTATTGGCGTCAACAAAATGGATATTGTTGACTATAGCGAAGACACATATGAGGATGTCAAGACTGAAGTTGACAAACTCCTCAAACAGGTTCAATTCAATGCTAACGACGCTAAGTATATTCCTATCTCTGCATTTGAAGGCGACAATGTCTCTGAGACTTCTGATAACACGTCGTGGTACGACGGACCATCACTGCTTGAATCGCTGAATAATCTGCCAGAGCCACAGCCACCAACGGATGCACCACTTCGACTTCCAATCCAGGATGTATACACAATCTCTGGCATTGGAACAGTACCTGTTGGTCGCGTTGAGACTGGTACTGTTAGCCCCGGTGATGATGTATCATTCCAGCCGTCAGACGTTGGCGGCGAGGTCAAGACTGTTGAGATGCATCATGAAGAAGTTGATCAAGCTGGTCCTGGTGACAATGTTGGATTCAATGTCCGTGGCATTGGAAAAGACGATATTCGACGTGGTGACGTCTGTGGTCCATCAGCAGATGCACCAACCGTTGCTGAAACGTTCAAAGCACAGGTTGTCGTGATGCAGCATCCATCGGTGATTACTGCTGGATACACACCTGTCTTCCATGCACATACTGCACAGGTTGCCTGCACAATCGAATCGATCGATCAGAAGCTTGACCCTGCCTCCGGTGAGGTTGCTGAGGAAGACCCAGACTTCATTAAATCAGGTGACGCTGCTGTCGTGACTGTTCGACCGCAGAAGCCACTCAGCATTGAGCCATCCAATGAGATTCCTGAACTCGGGTCCTTCGCAGTCCGCGACATGGGACAAACCATCGCGGCTGGAAAGGTCCTTGAGGTCGACGAGCGATAAATGCAGCAGGCACGCGTTCGTCTTGCGGGCACGAGCCCAGACGATCTTGACGATATCTGTGATGATGTTCGTGATATCGCAGACACAACAGGAGTCAATCTCAGCGGACCAATTCCGCTCCCGACAAAAACGCTTGAAATCCCAACCCGAAAATCGCCTGATGGTGAAGGAACAGCTACATGGGAACACTGGGAGATGCGTGTCCACAAGCGACTTATCGATATAGATGCCGACGAACGCGCTTTACGGCAACTGATGCGGATTCAGGTGCCAAATGATGTCAGCATTGAGATTGTTCTCGAAGACTGATCACTGATCGTCGATCGCTGATCGCTGATCGATATTCAAGAACTGATATATCGGTATTGATGTTATAAAAATTACAGTCTCGACAATAGAGTATATCTAATTTACTTTGCATCTGTAATCGCCAGTGTCAGTATTAGCTACGGTTACATCTGACAGTTGATTACTCTGCAGCGTTTTTCCTGGTGAGTCTCTAAAGTCATCCTTCAGCACGATTACTGCATGTACCATTAAAATACGAATAATATAAAACAGAAACTACAAATGAACTGCTGCTTATCTAATGAATGAGGGGCTCATAGATCAGTGGTAGATCGCTTCCTTCGCAAGGAAGAGGCCTCGGGTTCAAATCCCGATGAGTCCATGTCAACCTGCGGCATAGACTATTTGATCATATTTCTCTCGATTGTAATAACAATATCCAACGGTGACTCTCGTCTTTACAGACCTGGCACAGTCCGCATACACCGGTATACTGAGTGTGTTTAAAACTGCACACTTGTATTCCATATTGGCTAGAATATTTTCGTATTTACTCGAAGAAATGTATCCATTCCTCACACAGTGGAAAATAATCCAGCGTAAAATGAATATACGTGTAGCTCCTGTATTTTTTTAATGATCGATAGATCACGTCGTGGATTCCTTGCGGGTGCGGGGGCTGCAACAACGACTGCCCTCACAGGTTGTGCTGGACTTGGATCGGGGTCACAGACGCTCACTATGATCGATTGGGGATATGTCTACAATGATGGCGTAATTGAAGAATTTGAAGATCGTCATGGGGTAACAGTTGAACGGCAATCCGCACAGGGGTCTGCAGAAACGCTTGCTGCATTACGTGCTGGGCGAGCTGATTATGACCTGATTCCACTCGGAAATTATGCTGTAAAACCAGCCATGGATGAGGGATATATTCAACCACTCGATATTGATCGAATCCCTGCGTATGATGATATTTTTGACTTTTTAAAAAAGCCATATTTTGAAACTGACGGTGATATTTATGGGTCCCCACGGAGTTTCGGGCAGACACCGCTCGCGGTAAATACAGATCTCATAAATACTGAAATTACTGCGCTGGCGGACCTTTGGTCAGATTCAATTGAGGGACTTTCCGGTGGGCGTGATGACCCTCGGTTACAGATACTTTACCGTAATGCAGCTTTTGATGCACCACTTAATCCAAACTTATCATCTGAGATTGATTTCGATGCCCTCCAATCAGATCTAATCGAACGACTTGAACTTACAGGTGGACTGTGGAACAACGGCGGTGAGTCCGAGAGCCTACTTCGTAATGAGGAAGTCGGAGCTCAACCGGTATGGAATTACGTTATTCAGACGATGCAGGATGACGGACTTCCAGTCGAGCGTGTTTACCCAAATGAAGGAACCAAAGCGTGGTTTATTCAACATACGGTTCATGCAGAGGCTGAGAATCCAGAGCTTGCACATACATTTATTCAGGAATGGCACACGATGATGGGATATCGCTCACTGATGAAGCCAAACAATATCGCCGTTCCAAGTGACCAAGTGTTCTCAGATCAAGACGTTACCCGAGAAGCATATGGGCTTGATAACCCTGATCGGTTCATCTACGAAGAGCCAAAGCCACCTGCACTCATTAAACAGTACGCTAACACATGGAATCAGGCGAAGACGGAGGCAAACTAAGTGTGGCTACATTTGAAGCAACTGGACTTTTGAAGTCATTCGGTTCGACACGAGCAGTTGATAAAATCGATTTTACTGTTGAATCAGGGGAGTTCTTTGCACTGATTGGTCCTTCTGGGTGTGGAAAAACAACAACACTCCGATTATTAGCTGGTCTGACGGCACCTGATGCAGGAACGGTTCGTCTCGGTGATTCAGTGATAACAAATCAACCGGCACGAACACGCGATACCAATATGGTATTTCAGGATCTGGTGTTATTCCCGCATCTAACAGTGGCAGAAAACGTTGGATATGCGCTTGCTCGGAAGGGAATTGGTGATCCCGAACGAAGCAGACGTGTTGGCACAGGATTGGAGTTAGTCAATCTCGATGGATTTGGTGACCGGGAGCCAGCATCGCTTTCAGGTGGACAACAACAGCGAGTTGCACTTGCACGGGCGCTTGTGAACGACCCCAGCGTATTGTTATTAGATGAACCGCTCGCATCGCTTGATCGGTCACTAAAACAGGGTCTACAATCAGAATTTCGACGAATTCAACGCGAATCAGAAACGACATTTCTTTATGTAACACATGATCAAACGAGTGCGATCAGCATGGCTGATCGTATAGCAGTGATGCGTGATGGAAAAATTGTTGACGTCGGCTCACCGCGTCGATTATACACTCGACCAGCAACGCGATTTGTCGCCACATTTCTTGGCGATGCAACAATCCTTCGCGGAACAGTAACTCAATGCAACATAGCAGAATCAACAGTCGCCGTTGATACACCAATAGGGATGCTTACTCCGGCAATGAACGGCATTAATCCAGATGTTGGAGATACTGTGACTATTGCATTAAGACCAACTGCATTCACACTCGCGAATGACGGAATCGGTGGAACGGTCATTACAAGCGCATATAAGGGATTCTATGAGGAAGCAACAGTCGAAATCCAAGATACGGTGAGAGTAATTATACGAACCGATGCACATGCTGAACAGCATGATGCTCAGGGAGACACGAGCGGACATGTGGAATCGAACATAGGGTCAGACAAGTCGATATCCAGTACAGAACCAACTACAACTGTGAATAAATCTGAAACAGTGGTGGGTGAGTCGCCTGCAGATATCACAGAGCATGGACAGGCGCCGTTCAATCTTAATTCAGGACTTCAGGCTGGTGACTCTATCACACTTCAGGTCGACGGCGGTGTATTAGTCGCCGACGCTGGCTACGACCGGAAATCCAACAATTCGGACCGTGATCATGATGCTGCTAATGATACTATCGGTGCTGAAAATACAATAGCAGAGGAACATGAGCCAGATCTAATTTCATAGCTGTGAGTACAACAGATATTGATGGCGATGATAATGATGCTGATAGCAGCGTTGCTGTGTCGGATACGACTTCTACCGTATCAACCCAACATGTTGATCAAACCTCTCAGTGGCGTAATAGAAACTATAGTGAGCTTATTGCAAGTGTTCCGACTACATTAGCTATTGTTCTTGGTGTCTTACCGCTCATTTTACTCTTTATCGAAAGCATTGGACCAACTCTCACAGTAACAAATTATGCTGCAGCGATGAAGCCGCTGTATCGACAGACTCTCATATACTCACTCGGGATTGGTATTGTTGTTACGATAACCTGTATTATTATTGCATACCCTGTAACATATTGGCTCACACATCGTTGTCCTCGACGATACCGACTCCTTGGACTTCTTGGCGTAACTCTTCCTCTCTGGTTAAATTATGTCGTATTAAACTACACGTGGGTATGGATCCTTGCACGTGGGGGATTGTTGAATGCTATTCTCACTGGGTTAGGAATCATTTCCGCTCCAACTGAGGCACTATACACTGAGATATCGATGCTTCTTGGATTTATCTATATTTATCTTCCATATGTTATCCTGACACTGTTTGTCTCGATGGAACAACTTGACTATCGATTGATTGAGGTTGCCCGTGATCTTGGCGCTACGAACATTCGAGTTATCTGGGATGTCATCGTTCCACAAACGTATCCTGGTGCACTTGCTGGAGCGTTGATCGTATATGCACGAATTGCTGGAGCATATGCAACACCAGAGATTCTCGGTGGACCCGGCGATGTGATGATTGCAACACTCATTGTTGATGCATTCCAAACATACTTTGAGTACGGCTTCGCAGCAGCGCTATCATTTATTTTCCTTGTGGTTGTCATCGCTGGTATCTTGATTGGTGTGACAATCCCACAGATCCGAGCGGAGTTGCGACAGTGGTAATCAATACATCTAACTCATTAATGATCAATGAAAGATACACGATTTAACAACTCCATCGATGATCAGATGAGTGAGAAAACAAGCGCCGAGGTGTCTTCTTCGACAGTCACATCTGAGTCAGGAAGTGACTCCGATCATACTGATAGTCTCCGTCAGCTAATTGCACATGGAGCAGGAAGTCTTCCAGGCGTAGTCGTTATACTAACGCTTCTATTCCTCTATATTCCGGTTCTTGTTGTTGCGTATCTCTCTGTTTCACCAAGTGGTCAGCCAACAATCCCAATAGAGGAGCTCTCATTACGATGGTATGTCGATGTTCTTACCGACCAGCGATTCACTCGTGCACTCATGACAAGTGTCGGATTAGGGGCCTTCTCCGCGATTGGTGGGACGACGCTTGGGCTTGCCGGAGCGTATAGTCTCACATGGAGTGACCTTTCACAACCAACACGACAGGCTATCGGTGCCATCATTTCACTGCCGCTGTTTGTACCGACAGTTGTTCTTGCGTTTGGAATCGGAGTTACCACCAGTCGTATTGGCATCGGTTTTGGGCTTATGCCTGTTGCAGTTGGACACCTATTCTGGGTACTCCCATTTACGACGTTTTTGCTTACCGCTCGATACGCTGAATTAGATATGCAATTACAGGCTGCAGCACGTGATCTCGGAGCGACTGAGTGGATGATTTTCCGGACGGTCACACTACCGCTGCTTCGTCCGGCGATTATTGCAAGCGCACTATTTGCATTTGCACTCTCATTCAATGAATTTCTTATTACGTTCTTTCTCGCTGGCTCTGGAGTGACGACAGTACCACTTGATATTTTTGAGAAAGTTCGAGTTGGGGCTGTGGCGTTTCTTAATGCAGCCAGTGTGCTTGTTCTTGCTATCAGTGCTGTGCTCGCAGGCGTTGCCTCGACATTCCGTCGACCGATCTAGAAGCAATAGTAGTAATTAATATATTTTAATCCGTGTGAGCTGCCAAAGATAACACCACGCAGTGGTGTCACTCACGTTTTATATAATATCTCTCTGTTGTTAATCGATGATTTACAGCATACCTCATATAGATGTCGATAAATTGCTGTCGAAATGGCTTAGACCACGGTATGTAAATTAAATTATGATACCGACATCGCTGGATTACACAACTGCGGCTGCAGTTGCTGCAATAGTCGATAAAATAACAAAAAATACGATAAATGCCTTCAGTTGATTACTCTGATCATCTGAGTCCGGTCCAATCCCTAAGAGTGGTAACATCCCAACTGCTCCGAAGCCACCACTTGTCATCACTAATAACAATCCAACCCATCCGAATTCAAACGTTGCCATCGATACACAATATGTGCGTTAGAATAAAAAAACACGCATCAAACCATGCAGTTCAACCATAGAATAATAATGACAAGCATATACTATGTTTATCTCTCGAGATTATATGGTATAATAGAGTCATTCGTCGAAAATTTCTGCCCAAATATCGATAATAAAATAAGATCGGTTTTATATCTACTTCTAGTGGAAATAACAGTTAGCTGATTACTACTCCAGCACCTCTTTGCAGGACCTATCGTTTCCTGAATATTGACTAATAATAGTAGTAATAAAATCGACGTCCTCAGACTCCGATATAGCAGTGTGGTGTCGCGGGATCACATAAATGAGGCTATGACTGTGATTATGATGCGCACAGAACAAATATAGATATTTGAGAATATAGCAGCAAAGTCACAACCCGTTTGAAACTGTAGTCTCTTTACTCTATATGGATCAGGAGACACTCACTGGAAACAACATCTCTGAACTTCGCAATGAGTATGATAAGAAGGTAAACGAAATACTCCCAAATAAGGCACAAAGTAGCGACGGATGGCCGATTCATCTTAACCATTGTTTTGGTCGCGTCGTTCTTGATAATCTATTTGAAGATGAATGGTACGACTATATCGACGGACGTCCTGCATATGAAAATCTCTCCGAGGAGGAACTTCAAGAGGCGATTGACCTCGCAGATATGATGCTTGAGGAAGGAAAATCAACTGTCGAAGAACTGAATGAAAACTCGCTTCGATGGCGTGATGAATTGTAGATATAACCCACTGATTATAGTACGAGGCGAAAGCCCACGCCGTGGGAGGAGGTCAACAAAGATGCAACGCCTCAGTTATTTCCTCGCTTGAATGTGAAATAATAATATAAGATCATATCACCGTGATTAGTATAGACTGATTCACTTGGCTAGCAGTGATTATGTTTCAATCGCAGATATAATGAATATGTCTCGGAGCCCTGTGGTTATACTCGGCGTTACGCTCTTGATTATGCTCGGTGACTGCGCTAGCATTAATGATGGAACAGCACCGACAGAGCCGACAGCATCTCCAGTGAATAGTCCGTCTGTAGAAACGGCACTCATCACACCTGAGTTTGATCTTAGTGTCGCGTCTGGTACCCGTGTTACTGTTGTTGGTGTTATTGATGATGATACAATTGATATACAATATGAAAACGACACAGTCGAGACGGTTCGACTTCTCGGTGTTGATACACCACAAACAGGAGTGACACAGACAAATCCTGATGAGTGGCAACGCATTCCAATATCAGCGACTGGTCGAGATTGGTTAGCTAACTGGGGTGCTCGAGCATCGACATACGTAATTGACCGACTTGCTAATAAAGAAATTATCATCATATTTGACCCTGTATCAGATCGTTGAGGATACTATGGACGACTTCTCGCGTATGTGTATAACTCGCCATCGGCGACAGCTTCATTCAATATGCATCTAGTTGAAAATGGATACACGCGTCATTATGAGAGTGAATTTTCGCGTACAGAAGTATACGAGGAAGCCGCGCAACAGGCACATAACGCTACAGTCGGTGTCTAAGGTACAGTAACACATCACATGAGCAAATGAGTAGATCATCATCTGATCAAATTGACATTGCAAATGTGAATGAAGATGCAGATGGAAATGAGTATGAAAACCTCAGTGATGAGTATATATTATTAAAAACACTGGGACTAATCAGATTCAATTAAATGACTGGACAGTCAGCGATACAGCTAGTCATGTGTATTCATTTTCCACTGGAGTAACACTCGACCCACAGAAAACCATTATACTCTACACTGGAAATGGGCCAGAATCAGATACTGAATCATACTGGGGTGAGGATAAACCAGTTTGGAACAACGATGGAGATACCGTGATTATAAGCAATCAGGCTGGCAGAACAGTCGTTACATATAGTTATTAATCGATACATAAACGTGGCTAGTATTTTATTTCGCACTTCATTATACTGCAGGTAGCCTGGTGATAATCAGCAATGTCAGATAACAATCGAGAATCAACCATGTCCGATCCACGATTCGATGCCTTTGCTCATGAAACACATATGAAAGAGGCATTAACACTTGCACGCGAAGCTGTTGCCCGTGGTGATGAACCGTTTGGATCTGTTCTTGTTCGAGATGATACGGTGATTATGAGTGAGTCAAATCATGAAATAACAGAATCTGATATCCGGCGCCACCCCGAGCTTCATCTCGCATATCGTGCTTGTCAAGCGTATGACCCTGATGAACGTGCTGAAATGATAATGTATACGAGCACTGAACCCTGCCCGATGTGCGCCGGTGGCATGGTAACAGCCGGCTTTGGCTATGCCGTTTACAGTGTCGGAGGCGATGAGATTGCAGAATTCACCGGAAGTGAATCTCCCATTCGCTCTGCCGACGTCCTTGATGGAATTACTGAGGTTATTGGACCTATCTTAAACGACCAGGGTCGTCAGATTCATCAAGAGTACGAGTGGTAAAGTGCCTTGAGGTTACATCTAAGTCCTGAAACTTCCGTACATAGACTCTCACTATACTAATTATGTAGATCGAATCACTTCCAAGCTTGACTGATTAAAAAAATTTGGAGCCACCACAGAAGACAGACCATTCCTATCTGATATTAAACGACCCAGTTTAGATGCTTTGAAGATCGCTGTCGGGGAGCTGAGTGTAATAAAACCGAATATATATGTTTTATTTATAATCTGGAATTCAGTTACTTCAATTGCGTACTCAATCTCAGCATTATATCAGCTGTATGAATGCTTAAATTCCCAGTGATACCGACAGGAATCACACGTTGCCCATTCAACGATGTCGAATGCTTCTGGATGACGTTGACCATGCACCATCTCATCACGACAGACTGGACAGGTGAGACCTCTCAGTTCTAACTCAGAGAATTCATCTGCATTGAATGACGCAACACACCGCGGGCAGTCAATATCATCATATGCGTTATGCTGGAGAATATCATTTCCACACCGTGGACAACCAATAGTTGCAGGTGGACGCTTTGCCCACCCACTATCACCATCGTGGGTTGTTGTTGCGGTATCAACGGCTGATAGCTGAAACTTATTAGGTCCGTTTCCGCTCCGAAGCGGGGCAATGAGTGCCTTACCCGCTCGTCGCATCCCATTATATACTGATTCCAGCGTGTCTATCACTGTAACAAAAATTACAATCTGCTACGACATAACAGTTCTTCCACATTCAATTATTAAGCGCATAAGATACTATATTAGGGGTTTCTCCACATTGAGGATTATGACGAGTAACAAAGTCATGCGTGTATTCCGGCTAACAGCTCCGTGTTTAGAGCACTCAATAATTACGACAGTGCTGATTTATGAAATCGTATAAAAAATACATAGGCGTCACAACTACCCACAAATTGCACAAGACCAACACGCATGCATGAGTTGAATACTCACTATAGTATCTATGAAAGACACTCTATATCGGCATTTTTGTCTCAAATTATAGTATCATATCAGTTTTGAGAAGATAAGTAGTCGCTATCTTCAACAGTGTCTCGAAACTATCCCGATTCAATGACAGTACGTGGGATTATTTTTGATGTTGATGGGACAGTAGTCCGAGGTTCGGAACCACTGCCTGGTGCGGTAAGTGGGGTAATGACCGTTGCTGACCGTGGACTTCAGCGATTATTTGTCTCAAATAATCCGACAGAACCACCGACAGCGTACGAGCATCGACTTGAGAATGCTGGGTTTGCTGTTGATGCAACAGAGGTCTTGACTGCTGGTACAGTGACTAAACGGTATCTTCTCGAGCATCACAATAATGACAGCATCGCTGTCGTTGGAGAAGCAGGTCTTTTTGAATTACTTGCTGCTGATGGATTATCAGTCACAGATATTCAGGCATATGATAGCAAAATAAAAAGCTCGCCTGATGTCCTCGTGGCGTCAATTGATCGCTCATTCGATTATAATACGCTCTCTACATGTCTTAAAATTCTCGCAGATGACGATGTGACATTTCTTGGGACTGACCCAGATATTGTTATTCCAGCTGCGGAGGGAGATATACCTGGATCTGGGGCTATCATCGGTGCAATTGCGAACGTCACCGGTCGTGACCCAGTCGCTGTCCTCGGTAAGCCAAGTAAAATTGCTCGCAAAATGGCGATTAATCGACTGGGGCTTCCACCAGAGAATATTCTCGTCGTCGGTGACCGACTTGACACTGATATTGCTCTTGGTAATAAGGCTGGAATGCAGACGGTGCTCGTTGAGACTGGAGTCACTGACGCTGCAGATACTGAGGATTCTTCAATCGATCCCGATCATATTATTCCGTCACTTGGTGAGCTTGAACCGGTGTTAGAATCACTTGAATGATCCAATTCCCTCAAGTGAGTATGAGTCATGCTCTACCAGCACAACTCGTCTATGATCAGCTAATGAACGTAGTTGATTCTGAATGTTTCAAACCAGTTAATCGGGGCAATTTCGTGCTTACTTCATCGAAAAATGATTAAAGAGTGAATGTCTCATCCCCATCAAGCACGTGTACTGCGGCGTCAGTGCCGCTTGCGGCGACCCCATCGACGAGTTCGTTAATATCAATTTCAATTGGACCAAACGTATCATAATGCATCGGGAATACATGATCAACATCTAACCACTCCGCAGCAATTGCAGCCTGTGTTGGTCCCATGGTAAAGTGATCACCTGTCGGAAGTGCAGCCGCATCCGGTTCAAGATATGCACCAATAACATCTTTCATCTCCGACATTAATCCTGTGTCGCCAGCATGATAGAAGCTCGTTGAATCAGCATCTGATGTTCGCGTTGGTTTGCTATCGCTAATAATGTACCCAGTTGGAACACCGATACTGTATTCATAATCGGTTTCTAGCCCGTTTGTGTGGTCCGCACGGTGCATCGTCACATATGCGTCACCACAATCGACGCTCCCCCCGATATTCATGCCGATAGAATCACTAAATCCAACTTCTGATTCCATATATCCAGTCATCTCTGGGACCCCAACAACAGTCGTATCAGTGAATGCATCGGCATCACCAATATGATCAGCATGTCCATGTGTTAACAATACATAATCCGGCGTCGGAATATCTGCAGGCTCATGCTCTGTATGTGGATTTGTAAAGAATGGATCAATCAGAAACGTTGTCCCATCAACGTCAATATGCCATGTGGAATGACCATGCCAGGTGAGTTCCATTGTTATCGATTAATATTATTTACAGACCGGTACTAAAAGATGTGTCTCATGTATGAATCGTAAGATATCTTATTCACCTGATTTTCGTATGCTTATTATAATGAAACTGAAGGGAAAGAAGCATTCCTCTGCAATACGAGCGGATTGATATGCATCGAGTGAGATTTCAAGACCCAGCAGGATCCATCCGAAACGGCACCTGGCACGGTGAGTATGTTTCCTTCGGTAATACAACATATGAAACTGATATGGTGAGTATTTTGCCACCAAGCAATCCAACAAAGATTGTTTGCGTCGGATTAAATTATGCTGATCACGCTGAAGAACGGAATAAGAACATTCCGGATCGACCACTGCTGTTTCTAAAGCCTCCAAATGTTACTGCGGGACACGGCGACATAGTTACGCTACCATCGAATAAGGAGCGGATTGATCATGAAGCAGAATTAGCAGTCGTCATAGACACACAGGCACGACACATTTCTGCTGCTGATGCGATGGAATACGTTGCTGGCTTCACTTGTCTCAATGATCTCTCAAATCGTGATGATCAAGATCGTGAACAAAATTGGGTCCGTGGCAAGGCATTCGATAATGCTGCCCCGATGGGTCCGGTATTGGCAACCCCAGATGAGGTACCAGCCGATGCCACTGTTGAGTTGCGGGTAAACGGTGAAACACGACAGTCTTCAACTCGGAGTGAACTCATCTTCTCCGTTCCTGAATTGATCGAAGAAATTACCACATATATGACGCTTGAACCTGGTGACATTATTTCAACGGGGACGACCAGTGGCGTTGCAGCGCTCTCTGATGGCGATCATATTGATATTTGGATTGAGGGAATTGGGACACTTACACACGATGTCCGAATTCCCTGAGTGAGCGACTTCGTATTCAGACACAATATCTAAGTTTAGGCTTGCCTAATCCATCAGCGTGGAACTGACTCGACGTGATATAATTGCTGCACTGACGGCTGCTGGTGTTAGTGTTGGAGCTGGTGCGATGTCGTTTGAGATGGCTGATTCCGATGGTTCGTCCGGTGAGTTAGTATCGAAGACCGTATCGCCGGTGCGCAGGCAAGATACTACAGCCACTGAGGGGCTCAGCGAAGCAGTTATTGATTTACTTGACGCTGTTGCAGCTGTTATCTATCCAAGCGCTGTTGAAAATCGACATGAGTTTGTTACGCGGTACACTCAAGCACGAACAGCTAATCGACCGGAGTATCGCCAGGGCATTGCTGATACAGCAGCCGAGCTTGACGCAGTTGCCCGCGACTGGCATGATACGCCGTATGCTGCGGTTAATTTAGTAACTGCAGATGAACTGCTTACCAATCTTGGCGTCAATACGGCGGACCCAGTCAGTGATGGAACAATCTCTGAGCAAATTCGATATTATCTCATTGATGACCTCCTGTATGCACTCTACACGACGCCGACAGGAGGACGTCTTGTTGGTATTGAGAATCCAGCAGGACATCCTGGTGGTACTAAAAGCTATCAACGTGCTGATATGACAACTGATTCAACTCAATAATCAGATGAGTGACCCACCAAACATGTCGGCGACACTGGGTACTAATAATACCAGTGACGTTGCAACTGATGAACAAGACCGGACACCAACACAACAAGCCGATATCTGTGTCGTCGGTGCAGGACCAGCGGGTGCACTCATTGGGTATCAACTTGCAAAGCAAGATCTAGACGTTGTAATTCTGGAGGCAGGTCCAGAGTTCTCCGATGCGGATCGTCTCACTCAGCAAGAACAACACATTCGACCAGGAATGAGTGATCCGTGGGAGATGGGTGGTCAACGTGATGCGTACACAACAACGGGACGTGGTTATCCGTTGAATGCAGCACGTGTAAAAGGTGTTGGGGGGTCAACACTTCACTGGCAGGGTATGGTTATGCGACTTCATGAACGTGATTTTGAGATGAATACTCGATACGACGTCGGGGTGGATTGGCCGATTGATTACGCCGATCTTCGCTCATATTATCAGGCTGCGGAGTCAGCACTCGGTGTTGCCGGTGCAATCGATAATCCATATGCACCGCCACGTGAGACCTCATATCCGCTTCCACCGTTTCCACCCTCTCACTCGGATTCCATCTTTGCCCCAGCTTGTGAAACACTTGGTATCGACATGCACTCAGTACCAAATGCCCGGAATTCAGAACGGTATGATGGACGAGCAGCATGTCAAGGATATGGAACGTGCAAACCTGTCTGTCCGTCAGGCGCTAAATATACTGCTGAGTCCCATGTTCAAAAGGCACGAGCAGCTGGCGCTCGTGTCATTGATCGGGCTCCTGTTCAAGAACTTGTCCATGATGATGCAGGTGAGATCATCAATCACGCAGTGTATCTGACTCCTGATGGAACTGAATATCATCAGTCTGCACAGCGATTCGTCCTTGCCTGTGGTGGCGTTGAGAACGCGCGATTATTATTATTATCACAATCGAAGCAGTATCCAGACGGACTTGCCAACACATCCGGTGCCGTTGGTCGATTCTTCACCGATCATCTCTTCGCTGGAGTTGGTGGTCGGCTTGACCAACCGACACGGCAGAATCACGTCGGGTTCAATACAAGCGAGTGTCATCAGTTCTATGATGATACATCCCCTGTTGAGGGAGTCAAACTTGAATTTCTCAACTATGCAGGTCCGTCGCCCGTCAACGAAGCGCTTACAGCCGATACATGGGGCGATGAACTACTTGAACAGTTGCAGACGTCATACGGAAATCACATTGCTGTTGGTGGCCTCATTGAGCAGTTACCTCACGCATCGAATCGGATTACACTGAACGACTCAGAGACCGATGAGCACGGCAATCCTGTTCCACACATTGAGTGGTCAATCGACGACCGAACCAGCCGTGCAATCCGTCGAGCAAATGATATTCAACGACGAATTCTTGAAACACTCGGGGCATCAATCGAATGGACTGTTGGACCAGACGCAACGGGACCAGCGTATCATCAAATGGGGACAACACGGATGGGCACGAATCCAAACAAGAGTGTTGTTGATGCCGACTGCCGTAGTCATGAATTATCAAATCTCTGGATTATTGGCTCCTCAGTCTTCCCGACAGGCGGTGCAATGAATCCAACGTTGACCATTGCAGCGTTATCCTTACGGGCAGCTGATGCCATTTTTGCTACATTATAACATCTCCATGATGTTTTCACCAACACTCCAAGATGAGGCGGTTATATTATGATTACATGATTATTCTGGATATACTGAACTAATAACCGTCTGTATCAACAGAAAATTGTTGAGTAGTATAGTGCGGTGTAGTGTGGTATATGATAAGAGAGTGAAGATACCCGGACGTTCGGACATGCTCAAGCGCTAGGATAAAGTCCAGTGGGCAACAGAAGTTAGATATGCAACCGAGAGATCTCTCCATGCATGAGCCATATGTCCCTGGTCGGGGGACAAAAGAGGTGGCTCGTGAGCTCGACGTTGATCCTGATTCGTTGATTAAACTCTCCTCAAATGAAAATCCACACGGACCAAGTCCAGCCGCTGTTGATGCAATTACCGACACCGCAGAGACTGTTAATACATACCCAAAAAGTTCACACACCGACCTTACAGCACGGGTTGCAGACCATTGGGGACTTTCTCCCGAGCAAATCTGGGTAAGCCCTGGGGCTGATGGGGCGATTGATTACCTTTCGCGGGCATTCCTTACACCTGATGATACGATGCTTATCTCCGAGCCAGGCTTTTCATATTATCCGATGTCCGCACGATATCATCATGGCAATATTAACACATATCCAATCTCAAAGGCTCAAGATTTCCAACAACGCGCTAGCGATATTCTTGCACAGTACAATGATGAGCGGCTACTTTACGTTACAACACCACATAATCCATCTGGATCGGAACTACCAATTTCAGAGATCACGACGTTAGCTGAGGGGGTAAACGATCACACGCTCGTTGTTATTGATGAAGCATATGGAGAGTACAGTGATAACCCATCAGCGATTGAGCTCATTGAAGAACATGATAATATTGCTGTTCTTCGGACATTTTCAAAAGCATATGGGCTTGCTGGATTACGAATTGGTTATGCCGCAGTCCCTGAGTCATGGGCGGATGCATACGCGCGGATAAATACACCATTTGCTGCGAACAAAACCGGCTGTCAGGCCGCACTGGCTGCGATTGACGACCAATCACACGTTGAGCACTCGATTGAGACTGCCCGTTGGTCGCGTGAGTACTATCGGAAAGAACTTGATGTTCGAACATGGCCGTCTGGTGGCAATTTTGTCTTATGTGAAGTTGGCGATGGAGCTGCCGTTGCCGAGGCTGCAAAACAAGAAGGTGTTATTATTCGTGACACAACGAGTTTTGGACTCCCAGAATGTGTTCGGGTTTCATCCGGAACACGCAAGCAGACCAAAGCAGCTGTTGATGTCCTTTCAGAGGTCATTGCAGATATTGAAACAACAACGGCTGCTGAGTCGGGTGTTGAGACGGAGGTTGGACGACCGTGACACAATCACGCCTTGCGGTTACCGGAACGCCTGGTACTGGTAAAACAACCGTTACCGAACACGTCAATATACCAGTCACACATCTAAATAAGATCATTCATGAAAATGAGACGGAACTTACCACAACGCGCGATGAAGAGCGTGACTCACTTGTCGTTGATCTTGAATCAGTCAGTACGTGGCTTGGTGATTGGAATGGTATCATTGAATCACACCTAGCTCATTACTTTGATGTTGATGGTGTTGTTGTCCTCCGATGTCATCCTGAAGAACTTGAACGTCGTCTTCAAGAATCCAATGAGTCAGCATCATCAATAAAAGAGAATGTCGAAAGCGAAGCACTTGATATCCTTCTTTCAGAAGCTATCCATCATCATGGAAAAGAGCACGTCTGGGAAATAGATACAACCGATCGATCACCTGATGAGATCGCCGACGAAATAATGGCTATTCATGATGGGAATCGATCACCACGCGTTGGTGTTATCGACTACACCGCGGCATTATAATACCATAGATAGCAATCAGGTGCGGTAAAACGTAATTAACACTCGTGATTCCTCTATGACACTTGACCAATATCGTGCCGTTGCAGACAAACTCCTGGACCCGTTTATTGACGCTGCCGATCGTCTCGGGGTATCACCCAACGGTGTCAGTGTCGTTGCATTTGGCTTTGCCGTTGGTGCCGGCGGAGCATTCGGAGTCGCAAGTAGATATACATATATACTCGGTGCAGTCTGTGTTTTCTGGAATGGGTGGCTTGATCTAGTCGACGGAGCGCTGGCACGAGAACGTGGGGTCTCCTCTGAGGGTGGTGACCTTCTTGACCACGTGCTTGATCGGTATGCTGACATTGCCATGATTATTGGACTTGCTGCTGGATCTAATGATTACGCACTTGGGTTTGCGGCGGTCACCGGCGTTTTAATGACGTCATATCTTGGAACACAAATTCAAGCCGTCGGATTAGGTCGCGAGTATGGAGGACTTGTTGGACGAGCGGATCGCCTTGCACTAATCGGAGTTACGGGTGTGCTTGCCGCTATGACAACGCTTCCAACCGTACCAACACGATATCTTGGTCTCAGTGTTATTGGCTGGCTACTGCTTTTCTTCGCAATCGTTGGTCATTTGACAGCTATCCAACGATTTTGGGGTGCATGGAGTGACCTCTAGACTTTGTTGAGACAGTGCTGGCGTATCGTTTATATCCTTCCCTTGATTAGGATTTGAACATGCCTCAGTGCGAGATGTGTGGCAGTGATCAATCGTCACTAACGACAGTGAAAGTCGAAGGGGCCGAACTCGAACTCTGTGGTGATTGTAAGGGGTTCGGAACCGAGGTCCGCACTGAGTCGAGTTCATCAGCCTCGACAAAGTACTCAACATCAAGCTCAAGTTCTGGCTCTGATGAGTCGACAGCAGATTCGACTGGGAACACGACCTCATCTTCGACCTCAACAAGCGGCGGATCTTCACGCCGTCGTGATATGTTTGACAATATGGACGAGATTGCCGCTGACTACGATGACCGGATACGACAGGCTCGGGAGTCGCGAAATCTCAGTCAGGAAGACCTTGCTGACTCTTTAAATGAAAAAGCAAGTCTCATCCGGAAAATTGAACGAAGTGATATTCTTCCATCTGATGACGTTCGGGAGAAAATTGAACGGCGTCTTGATATTTCACTCGTCGAAGGGACAGATACCGACGACGATGAGTGGTCAGGTGGCTCCTCTACAACCACAACCCTTGGTGATGTCGTCAAGCGAAAAGACTGATATCACATGAACGTCATGTCAGATTCTATCAAATCAGTAATCATATACTGAGTTTTTGAGTCATCGACACCCACTTACTATTTAACCTCAATTTTAACTCGTGAAGCCGCTTTGCTCCCTATTTTATTTTCTCGTATAGAGGGCTCGATTTGATTTCCAACCATATCAACGACCTGATCAAATATCTCACTCAGATATGAATCTATTTTATCTTCCGCTGTCGAGTCGGTATTGTGTTCATTTTAATCAATCTCAAAGCGTATCCATGTGATCCACTCAAAATCGCGAATGTAGCCCGAGATGTCGCCGATGAGTCTGGTGTTCGTATTGCAGTATCTCCACAGACAGCTGATATTACACGCGTTGCGGATACTGGTATCGAGACATGGGCACAGCATGTTAGTCCGACCGACCACGGGAGCCATACTGGTAGCACACTCGCGGAAGCTGTTGCCGACGCAGGAGCGACTGGAACGCTAATCAATCACTCTGAACGACGACTTAGACTCGCTGATATCGATAAAGCTGTCAATGCAGCATCGCGTGCTGAACTCGATACTTGTGTGTGTGCAAATAACCCAGCACAGATTGGGGCGGCGACAGCACTTAGCCCGGACAGTGTTGCTGTTGAACCACCAGCACTTATTGGTGGAGATGTGTCTGTTGCGACCGCAGATCCAGATATTGTTTCTGATGCTGTTGAGTCGGCAGCTGCTATCGATACGACAGTCAATGTATACTGTGGAGCCGGGGTCTCCTCTGGCGATGATGTCGCCGCTGCCGGTGATCTTGGTGCAAGTGGTATTCTCCTTGCGTCTGGGGTTGCCAAAGCAGACGATCCCCGGGCTGCGCTTGACGACCTTGTTGAGCCGCTGTAATGGCGAAATAGGTACATACAACTCATATCACAGCAGTATTGCTAAAGGAGTGGGTAATTATGACACTATTACTGAAATCAAGGAGAAAGCCCGAGTTCCCGTCCTTTGTGACGGGGATGAATCCGACAGGAATTCATTCGTTCCTCTTAGATAATAATTCATCCGAGTTCCCTTGATGGCGACTGTCGTCTGCGACGACATCCCGACTTCGGCGTGTCGCGTCGTGTCTCGCTTCGTGGTGACAAATCCGCAAGACGATCCCAGTCCGTCACGTCCCAATTAACTCCGCGACTACGACTACGACTACGACTGCGACTGCGACTGCGACTACGACTGCGACTACGACTGCGACTGCGACTGCGACTCGCAGTCGTATTCATCTTAGTCTTCGTAGTCGTCTCAGTGACCCGCTCGGCGTGTCCGAGTGAGAAGGCTCAGGCTCCGTTGATAGAGCTCCATGCGCTGGACGGCACACTCTCGGTCATAATTGAGTGGCTTCCCTCGACGGTCCGCGCCCGCGTCCGTGAGAACCGAGGAACCGCGCAATCGTGAATTCCTCTTTGAGAAATCTTCGTCGACGGGCGGAGAAAATGTCAACTATGCCGTATTTCTACCGTGTCAAATAACCGCACGGGACGACTACATCGGACTTATCAAATAACGGTTAGGCAGTCTATCCTTAGTTTCGATTACTCTTG
>NZ_KE356561.1:1832678-1833842 GCF_000415985.1 Haloquadratum walsbyi J07HQW2 | reverse complement strand
TGCTGGTGCTGGTGTTAGAGGATCTCTCGTACATCCGCGAAGACCTCGACTACGGCAAGTGGATGAACCGACGCCTCCACGCATGGGCGATGGGCGTTCGCTCGGCTTCAACAACGCATTGAGGCCAAAGCACGAGAAGCTGGGGTTCCGGTCACATACGTCCGACCGGAGTACACGAGCCAGATATGCCACGAGTGCGGCCACATCGGCCAGCGGAACGGCGACGAGTTCCGCTGTCCAACCGATGAGTGTTGGGTATCGGAGTATCACGCAGACATCAACGCGGTCGCCAGACTACGTCTGGCGGGCAGCAAGATCGCGACGCGATCTTGCGACGGCGGTCAATATCGCTGACCGCTACGACCCGTGGGGTGAGAGCCTACCGCTGAAATCGGCAGGCGATGACATCCCACGGGATGGGAGTGCTTGTGACAGCACCACGACTCACCGTGAATCGGGCGAGAACTCCTCACAGATGACGCTCACGGCGTACGAAGAGTCGAAACCCTCTGCCAGCGACGAGCGACGAGCGACGACTAACTGGTATTCCCACCGTGTGGGAAGCCTCGCCGTTTTACGGCGAGGAGGATGTCACGTGGTAGTGCACAGCCGCACCCTAGGACATGTTACTGACTGTCGACATCTTCAATCAGCTCAATAAATCGTTGTCGTGAGTCTGTGAGATGTGCGGCGTCATTAGTGAACACTTCAATTGTTGCCGTTGCTTCAGGAACGAATTCCTGCAGAAGCGACCCAATGTCAGCCATTGCAACGTCACCGCTACCGACTGGAATATGTGTATCGCCACGATGTCGACCATCGTGAACGTGGAGGTGTTCAACAATATCACCATACTGTGTGAGCAGTGTTCGTATGCCACTTACCCCTGCTTCGAGATATGCGTACCCAATATCAAGACAAATTGCACCATCGACATCATCAATTGTCGCTCCCACGCGGTCAAGTGCGAGGTCACCAGCATACCCAGTTGTTTCAAAACAGACGGTGACATCATGCGTATGTCCAATTTCAACGAGGCTACGTAGTTGCTCATGAAATTGCTCCGAACTCGGAGCAATTCCACGACGTGTCGGATGTGCTACAGCGGTTGTTGCGCCAAGAGCACTTGCTGCCTCTAACACAGAATCAAGATATGAGAGTGTC
>NZ_KE356561.1:1485486-1832628 GCF_000415985.1 Haloquadratum walsbyi J07HQW2 | reverse complement strand
GACGCCTGTCCATTGCTTCGTGAGTCATGTGGGTATTTATTCGTCTCATTGGTCTCATTCTCAGCGCTGTCAACTGTCGAAATTGAAACAGATGAACGGTCACCATCCCATTCGCGTGCGTTGAGTTGCACCTGATCTGCTGCAGCAAACGAGAGGTTTGAGACCCGAACACCAAGCTTTCGAGCAGCTTCTCCTTCAAATTCTGAAAGAAGCTCACAGGCGATATTAACGACAAGATCTGGGTTTTCGATCGGACCTGATAATGACCGTTCACGAGTATGTACTTCATACGGGGGAATAACAATCTTGATTCCGATTGTTTGATACAGCGCATCTCGTTGGTTAGCTCTCGCAGCAACATCAACCGCGAGTCCACTGATAGCATCTCGTTTCTGTGCTTCATCCTCACTCGCGGCTGCAAAGGCTGATTCCCTCGACAAACTCTGTGGTTTCCCTGTTGGTGTTACATCGCGATCATCATCACCCATTGCGCGCTTCGACAATGTTTCTACCCGTGAATCAAGAATCTCGGTAAGTTGCTCTCGGTCCGCTGCAGCGAGATCCCCTGCCGTCTGAACCCCTAACTCACTGAGCCGATCCGCTGTTACAGGACCAACACCATGAATAGACTCAACTGGAAGCGGGCTGAGAAATGACGCCACAGATCCTGGTTTGATAACGACAAGTCCGTCAGGTTTCTCATGATCAGATGCTATTTTTGCTGTTGACATATTCGGAGCAACGCCAACACTCGCTGGAACGCCCACCGTTCGCGCAATCCGCTGTTTCACATACCGCGCATATCCCTCTGCAAGCGTTCGGTCACCGTCATCGGTCTGATGCCACGTTGTTCGATCAGTGACATCAAGATATGCTTCATCAATGCTTACCTCACGTACTGTATCTGCACAATCATGCAGGATATTCTTGACTTCTGCCGCCACTAACTGATAAAAATCGAGATCAACTGGTCGATAACATCCAAATTGCTCTATTTTTATGCCGTTGTCATCTGCATCATTTGCGTCTACACGCGGTAGCTGTTCAAGCGCTTGCGATATTGGTTGTGCGCTTTCAATACCATAGTCACGCGCCTCGTAGCTTGCTGTTGCAACGGCACCAAATGTCTCTCCTGATTCATAACCCATCCCGACAATAACGGGCACATCTCTCAATGCCGGCTCGCGCAGACGCTCACAAGATACATAAAAGCAGTCCATATCGACGTGAAGGATAACCCGACTTGATGTATCTTCGGAAGTATCAGTACCAGGAAGTGTCTTACCGCGCATTCGAAATCCGAGTCAGATGTCGAATGATATCTTTTCTCAGCATCTATATTATATGATTTGCTTTACTGCTCAACGAGATATTCAATATACGATATGATACTTCAATAAAACTATCGTCATCTTAGGATATCGACGGCAATGTCATTGATATTTTCTCATGGAATAATATGAGAATATCACCACAGGCATAATCACTCACAACAGCCCAAGTGCCTATCATTCAGTTCTAATATCCAGCTATCTACGCACATATCGATACATTTGCTTTCATACTCGGACGATTACTGATCACGGAATATCTTAGATTAAACCGTGCGACGACCGGTAGCATCATACTTCCACCGAAACCATCGACCGTATGGACATCAGTATCTCACGCTCACGCATCCATGGACGAATTCGTGCACCTCCATCAAAAAGTTATACGCATCGAGCTATCCTTGCCGCAGGATACGGTGAGCATGCAGTTATTACCGATCCACTGATTAGCGCAGATACACGAGCAACAATACGCGCAGTTGAAGCATTTGGTGGAACTGTGGACCATGTGGATGAAGATCGCATTGAGATTACTGGGTTCAATGGACGCCCACAGACCCCAACGGATATTCTCAACTGCGAAAATTCAGGAACAACAACACGACTCGTTGCTGCTTGTGGTGCGCTTGCAGATGGATTATGTGTCCTCACCGGTGATGCATCGCTTCGGTCGCGTCCACATGGTCCATTGCTTGAGGCTATTGAGACACTCAATGGACGCGGAGAGTCAACCCGACGGAATGGACAAGCGCCAATCGTCGTCGGTGATGCGCTCCAGGGTGGTGTGGTTACTATCCCTGGTGATATCTCATCACAGTATATTACTGCGTTATTGATGGCAGGCGCTGTGACCGAGGATGGTATCAAAATCACTCTCAAGACCGAATTAAAATCCGCTCCATACGTCGATATTACGATTGAACTGCTGTCAGCATTTGATATCACCGTTAACCGGACCAGTGATGGATTTGCGGTCCCTGGCGGGCAGTCATATGTGCTAGCTGACGGCAACTATGCGGTTCCCGGTGATTTCTCATCAATTTCATATCTGATCGCCGCTGGTGCTGTCGCCGCCACAGCTGATAATACTGTGATTATCGAAGGAGCTCACCCAAGTGCACAGGGTGATAGTGCGATTGTCGAGATTGTTCAATCAATGGGTGGACAGGTAACGTGGGATCATGATGCTGGTGAACTCACCGTCCCAGCAGCGTCATTGAATGGAACTAAAATTGATGTTGGCGATACGCCTGATCTTCTTCCAACGGTCGCAACACTTGGTGCTATTGCTGATGGCGACACCGTAATTGAAAATTGCGAACACGTTCGATATAAGGAAACAGACCGTGTGAGCGCGATGGCAACTGAACTCGACGCGATGGGTGCCTCGATAACCGAAGAGCATGCCCGATTAATTATCCATGGTGGTGACACAACGCTTACTGGAACCCGTGTTGACGGGCATAGAGACCACCGCATTGTCATGGCACTGGCAATTGCTGCACTCGTTGCAGAGGGTGAAACAACAATTACTGGTGGTGAACACGTTGACGTATCATTTCCGTCATTTTTTGAATCACTATCAACTCTTGGAGCGAGCATCCAAACAGAACAATAAGGTCAATTAAACCGGGTTATTCCCCTGGTGATGAGGTTATGATTGATGTAGTTGAAGAGATAATGTGACTGAGAGAGCTTTAATAATGGTTTCAGAGAAATTCTCAGCGCTCACATCCGATCTCAGGATGGGTCACTCAGTCAGTATCTCCAATGTATATATGCCCGGAAATCAAATTATCACATAATGAATGGCAATCAATTTGGCCGTATGTTTCAGGTCACGACGTATGGTGAAAGCCATGGTGATGCGATGGGTGTGACCGTCTCTGGCTGCCCGGCTGGGCTTGAGCTCGAAGAAGCAGACATTCAAGCTGAGCTCGATCGTCGAAAGCCAGGACAGTCGATGATTACTACTTCGCGAGGTGAGCCCGATGCAGTCGAGATCAATTCTGGCGTGCAGGATGGATATACGACGGGAACACCAATCGGGATGGTTATTGAGAACAAAGACGCCCGATCTGGAAAATATGAACCATATGTCACCGCTCCCCGACCAAGCCACGGTGACTTTACATACTCAGCAAAATTCGGAACACGAAACTGGGGTGGCGGCGGTCGTTCATCAGCACGTGAGACGGTTAATTGGGTCGCTGCTGGTGCAATCGCACAAAAAATCCTCACGACATATGGGGTGGATGTAAAGGCTCACGTTAACCAAATCGGAGATATCAAAGCACCACCAGTAACGTTCGAGGAGATGATTGAAAACACCGAAGAAAGCGAGGTTCGGTGTGCACACCCAGAGACCGCTGAGATGATGCGTGAACAGATAGATGAGTATCAAACCGAGGGTGACTCAATTGGTGGGTCGATTTACTTTGAAGCTCGTGGTGTCCCAGCAGGACTTGGTGCACCTCGATTTGATTCTCTTTCTTCTCGTCTTGGCAAAGCGATGTTTTCGATTCCAGCAACCACAAGTGTCGAATATGGTCTTGGACACGAAGCACGCGAATGGCGAGGGTCAGACCGGAATGAAGATTGGGAATTTGACGATGATGGTAACCCAATACCGGAAGGAAACACACATGGAGGATTACAGGGTGGGATCACCACTGGACAACCAATATACGGTGAGGCAACATGGCATGCGCCGACATCAATCCCAAAGGAACAACAAACCGTCGACTGGGAAACGGGCGAGAAAAAAGACATTCAGGTTGTGGGGCGTCATGACCCTGTACTCCCACCACGGGCAGTCCCAGTTGTTGAAGCAATATTGAATATTACTATCCTTGATTTCATGCTTCTTGATGGTCGGATCAATCCTGATCGACTTGATGATAACCCAGGGCAATATGAAACTGAATATCATCCATCAAGTCCTCAAAATAACTAGCTCTATTCTAACTCTCTAGATTATTATATTTCGAACGGTAGCTGAGAGACTTCTGTAAGGATAAGCCTATACTATACACAATAATTACGGCATTACAATATGGTATAAAAACTAAAATTGAATCAATCATTGTCTGTTGATTCCATCATTATTTTTCCTTGGTAATGTATAGCAAAGCCTTTAATCGATTCATACTCGAATATTAACTACTGGTCCATGCGGGCCGTGAGCTTAAATTATGACTGACGACGAACTCATCTGGCGAATCGCAGGTGGCTCCGGCGATGGAATCGCCTCGACAAGTCAGAATTTCGCGAAGGCCCTGATGCGCGCAGGGTTACATGTATTCACACACCGTCACTATCCGTCACGTATCCGCGGTGGTCACACGTATACAGAAGTACGAGTCTCTGCGGACTCTGTGACATCACGTGGTGATGGATATAATTTCCTGTTGGCACTCGGCGATTCATTCGCTCGAAATCCACAGGAAGATGCATATTATGGCGTAGAAGAAGTCAAGCCTCTCTCAGAAAATCTTGATGATCTCCACGAAGGTGGTGTCATCGTGTATGACACAGGGTTGCTTGACGCCGATGATATCCCTAATTTTGAGGAACGCGTTGAAGCAAACAATTGGCATGTTTATGATGTAAACCTCCGAGAGATTGCCCGTGAGCACGGGCGCGAAGTAATGCGTAATACAGCCGGTGTTGCAATCACATGTGCAATTGCTGATATCGACCCGGGAATTATCAAAGATATGATGGCTGATGCGATGCCTGAGAAGATCTTTGAGCCAAATATGGATGTCTTCGATGACGCATATGAGACCGTTGACTCAGAATTTGATGCTGACGTTCCTGATATCACAGTCCCAACAGGAAGTCATGATGAAGAACAGGTTCTTGTTTCGGGGTCAGACGCAATCGCATACGGTGCTATTGACGAGGGCTGTCGGTTCATCTCTGGATACCCAATGACACCGTGGACAGAAGTTTTCACCATTATGTCACAGAACCTTCCAGAGATTGGAGGTGTCTCAGAGCAGGTTGAAGACGAAATTGCTGCGGCAGCACTTGCAATTGGTGCATCACACGCTGGAGTCAAAGCAATGTCAGGGTCCTCTGGTGGTGGCTTTGCATTGATGTCTGAACCGCTTGGACTTGCTGAGATGACTGAAACACCGGTCGTGCTCATCGAAGCGATGCGAGCTGGTCCGTCCACAGGAATGCCGACAAAACCAGAACAAGGTGATCTTGAACACGTCTTATACACCTCACAGGGAGACTCACATCGTATTGTTTTCGCTCCTGCTGACTCTGAGGAAGCATACCACCAGACGCGGCGTGCATTCCAAATTGCATATGAGTATCAGATTCCTTCAATTATTCTTTATGATCAAAAAAATGGTGGTGAACTGCAGAATCTCGATGCCACTGTCTTTGATGAGGAACCAAACCCAGATCTTGGATCAACGCTTACAGAGGCAGAATTAGAGGATGCACCTCACGATCCGTCTGGGAAATATAATCGCTTCCAGCATGCCGGCGAAAACGGAGTTAGTCCACGATCACTACCTGGACAGGAGGGTGGTCGATACCTTGCGACAGGGAATGAACACATGCCTGCAGGTCATATTTCAGAGGATCCAGATAATCGAGTTAACCAAGTCGACCGTCGAATGGAGAAACTCGAAGCGATTCGTGAGGACCTCGAAAATGATGGGCAGACGCGAAATACCCATTACGGTCCAGAGAAAGCGCAGTACGGTATTTTAACATTTGGATCTCAACAAGGAACGGTCAGAGAAGCAATCGATGATCTTGATACCGAAGGGTATCATGTCAAGATGCTCGGCGTTTCTGAACTTGCTCCATACCCAGTCGAAGAAGTATCATCATTCATAGAAAGCGTCGATGAAGTGTTGGTTGTTGAAATGAATGCTTCCGCGCAGTTCCGTGGACTGACCCAGAAAGAGCTTGGTCGGTACGGCGAGAAGCTTTCGAGCCTACTTAAGTACAATGGCAATCCGTTTGAACCCGCGGAAATCGTTGATGGGTTCATTAATAGTATCGTCGAAGATCGAACCCTTCGTGGTAACGAAACTAAATATATTCCAGCAGCGAGTGACTAATTATGAGTGCATTTAGTGCAATTGGTGAAGAACAGGAGCATGACCGTAATGAATACACCCCCGGACTTGAGCCACAGGCTACATGGTGTCCTGGCTGTGGTGATTTTGGCGTTCTTAAGGCGTTAAAGGGTGCTGCAGCCGAACTTGGACTCGCCCCCGAAGAGATGCTCGTCTGTACAGGAATCGGCTGTTCAGGCAAGTTGAATAGTTATTTTGAGAGTTATGGATTCCATACAATCCATGGGCGATCATTGCCAGTTGCTCGAGCAGCAAAAATGGCGAATGATGGTCTTACCATTATTGCGGCAGGTGGCGACGGTGATGGATATGGTATTGGTGGCAACCACTTTATGCACACCGCTCGTGAGAACCACGATATGACATATATTGTGTTCAATAACGAGATCTTTGGCTTAACGAAGGGACAAACGTCTCCAACGTCACCAAAGGGACATAAATCGAAAACACAACCACATGGATCTGCGAAGGACCCAATTCGTCCACTCTCGATGGCTCTGAACGCAGGCGCATCATATGTTGCTCGAACTGCTGCAGTTAATCCAAATCAAGCTCGTGATATTATCGTCGAAGCAATCGAGCATGATGGGTTTTCACATATCGATTTCTTGACACAGTGCCCGACGTGGAATAAGGATGCAAAGCAATATGTTCCATATATCGATATTAACGATTCCGACGATTATGACGTCGATGTGACGGACCGCTCAAAAGCCTCACAGCTGATGTTTGAGACTGAAAATGCACTTCATGAGGGAACTGTTCTCACTGGTCGATATTACACCGACAGTAAGCGCCCATCATATCAACAAGAGAAAAGACAGACTGGTGAACTGCCAGAAGAACCACTCGCAGAGAAATACTTCGATGATGATTATGAGTGGGACCGAGTGTACGACAAATTCCTTGATAAACATAAGTAAATAACTGTCTGTTGTTCAGATAGTCTGATGTTGGTTTTTTGATTCGGAAGTTATTTTTTTCAGCACCCGAAATATGAATGTATGGAAGTCACCTCAACAGAGGGTCGTATCCTTGACGTTCTCGAAGATGATGCACAGGCATCATATTCGGAAATCGCTAAGCGAGCAGACGTTTCAAAGCCAACGGTCCGGAAATATATCCGAAAGATGGAAGAAGAGGGTGTAATCGTTGGATACTCCGCAGACGTTGATCCGAAAAAGCTCTCTGAAACTTCAATTGCCGTTGTTGGTCTTGATGTCGCCTCAGAACTGTACGTTGAGGTGACGCGGACACTGAAAAATCTTGATTCAGTCGAATCACTATATACATCTTCAGGCGATCATATGTTAATAGCGGAGGTCCGAGCGCCGGACGGTGACGCACTTGGAGATGTGATTTCTGAGTCGGTGCTTAATGTTGATGGTGTCACTGCAGCACATCCATCATTCCTGCAGGAGCGACTCAAATAATATCTGCTAATAAACCAATAACTAAATAATATAGTACAAATATAAATAGACTATGCACGCTCGCGTGCGATCCCCTGTTGTTCTCTACAGATAGCAAGGCGAGGCGAGTCCCTCGGGGCTGGGGCTTTGATACCGATGTGACCCAAGAGGATGAAGCCGACATACACCGTTATGACGTCGTCTGACAGATAGACATAGACAGCCACAGACAGCCAGAGACCCTCACAGACGAATTCCCGCTCTTCAGTCAATGCTGACTACGAGAGCGTGGGCTTGGAAATGCGACTCCTCTCACAATCGACCACTGGCGGTGCGACGGGGACGGGAGTTGTCGGGTCATGGTCATGATGGTGGAGCGATCGACTCCCATTCCCACGGACACAGCACAGCGGCTGTTCGGGTGTCAAGTCAACTTACTTCCAGCCGACTCCTCACCGAAAAAGAAAATCTCGGGAGGACTGAAACTCGCCCACGCCTGCGGGTGTGGTGTGACGTTGACTCCAAAACGGCGAAGCCTCGGCTTGGGGCTTGTCCCCGGAGGTACTTCACTATCTGATCTTGTTATTATTCTGCATCACTTAGCTGTGATATGCCAGCTAATGCGCAGATAATTATCATTCGGAGTGTCACGGTCACAGACACTATGATAGCATATGTCTGCCTAAATACCCTGAATGCTTTCTCTTTAACACAACATATACTAAACTAATACGTCCGATTCACTCACAACGCTCCTCACGGACGCATACATATCATGAACGCAAATACAGATACAAATTCGAACGACGACTCCAGCACAAACACACAATCTACTTCCGATCCTGACTTCTCAGCTCTCGATGCATATCTTGACGAGATAGATGCTGATGGCTATCTCGTCAACGCGGATGGGTCAAGTTCTACACAGCGATATCTCTCTGGATTTGACGCGCCTGACCCATTTATCACAGTTTATACGCCTGACACAACAGCGCTCCTTGTTTCTGCATTGGAGTATGGAAGAGCACAAACAGAGAGTCGAGCAGACGACGTTTCGCGACTTGCAGATTATGATTATCGATCAATTGCAAGCGAATACGATGCTACGACCGCCAAAGCACGCGTCACTGCAGAGTGGCTTCAAGAACACGATGTGAAATCCGTTGTGACGCCAGAACGCTTCCCGATCGGACCTGCTGATAATCTCCGTGAACACGACCTTTCGGTTAGTGCTGAGAGTGATGATGTAGTCACGACAATTCGTGCACAAAAAACGAAAACAGAGATTGAGCATATTCGAGACGCACAAACAGCAAATGAGGCAGCAATGGAAACTGCAGCAACGCTCATTGATTCGGCGACCGTCGATGACGAGATTCTATATTACGATAATGAGATACTTAGCAGTGAGCGAATAAAGCAAGCAATTGAAACGACATTATTGCGACATGAGTGTGCGCTTGATGAAACGATCGTCGCCTGTGGCTCTGATGCGGCTGACCCACATAATCGTGGTCATGGACCGCTTCATGTCGACGAACCAATTGTAGTCGATATTTTCCCGCGATCAAAAGAAACGCATTATCATGCAGATATGACTCGGACATTTCTGAAAGGAACACCTGATGAGACGCTCAGTAACTGGTTTGAACTCACACAAGACGCACTTACAACAGCGATTGACGCGATTGAACCTGGTGTTACTGGTAAATCAATTCATAATACTGTCTGTGACATATATGAAGACGCCGGCATATCCACACTTCGGTCCGATCCTACCGCAGAAACTGGCTTTATTCACTCAACAGGTCACGGTGTTGGTTTAGATGTTCACGAACTCCCTCGTGTCAGCCCTGATGGAGGCGAACTCAAGCCTGGACATGTGATTACTGTGGAGCCGGGGATATACGATCCTGCCGTCGGAGGGCTTCGAATTGAGGATCTCGTAGTCGTCACCGAGTCTGGCGCAGAGAACTTGACAACATACCCGATTACACCACTTGGGGCGCAGTAATTTCTAATTAATAGTGCCCCACAAGTTTCGACGACGGGTTTTCTGATCCACTGGAAGGGATGAACTCTGATATTTAGTGCAATATGTGCTGATGCATACTGAGCAATACAAACCGTGATAACCACAAATCAATTGTGGCTGAACTAGGGCGCACTCGCTTACGGGTCAAGAAATCATCAAAACTATAGACCCTTACAGTGAGGCTGTTTAATTCGCCTCAGAGTCATTAGCTTTTATTATCAACTTTGGATGGACACATTCTAGCAATGATGAACGGGTGCATATTTGTGTCAACTACTCGCTTAATTCGGTATTGTTATTTCTCATAATCCAATCGATTCATCGAACTATTTTTGCCGACAGCAACACATAGATTATGACAATGGAGATACTCGTGGTCGGCGCTGGTGAGATGGGTCGCTGGATAGCTCAAACGCTTCTCCAGTCGTTTGATGTCACCTTCGTCGATCGTGACGACGCAATTGCAGTAGCAGCAGCAGAGACAATTCAGCAGAATATAGACTATATTTCATCCGATAGAACCGTCCAGGCTATCACAGGCGAGACGACGGCAACATTCTCAGCTGTTTGTCTTGCTGTTCCAATCACTGTAATTGAATCTGTAATTATCAATCGCGCAGCGCAAGCAGAGCAAGCAATCTTTGATATCACCGGAGTGATGCAGACACCAGTTGAAATGATGCAGACACACTGTCAACATCTTGAGCGGTACAGTCTGCACCCACTATTCGCAGCTGAAAACGCACCAGGAAACATTGCTTTTGTTCCCGATGCCCCTGGTCCGGTTACTGATACTATCATTGACACGATTGCTAAAGCAGGCAATCACATATTTGAAACTACCCCAGATGAACATGATAGGGCAATGCAGACCGTCCAAGCAAATGCACATGCGGCTGTGCTTGCATACGCCATTGCCGCTTCGAATGTGCGTGATGAATTTGCAACGCCTGTTTCGCGTGCACTTGATGACATTGTTACGACTGTGACCAATGGGACTCCCCGTGTGTATCAAGAAATACAGACAACGTTCCAAGGCGCTGATGAGGTTGCAACAGCTGCTCGTCGCCTCGCTGATGCCGATCCTGAAACGTTTGAACAGCTATACATCCAGGCGGGTGAACACATATGATTGATCGTGAGGCTGTCCGAACGAATGCAAAATATCTCCGTAATATCCGCCCTATTGACCCAAATGAAATTTATGAATACATCGAGGACCGACCACACCCAGCAGTTGTTCGCGAAACCCTTCGTGAAGAGGCGTTTGACCTTGGATTGAGAGAACGGGCTGATGGGACATTCGTCCCTGCTCCGACGGATCCTATTCCGGATCCAATGTGGCAACCAGATGTGGTTCCTCGTCGATATGACGATGTCATTGCTGATCATCTTGTGGATCAATTCGGTCCTGAATGGTATCGCGGTGACTCCGGTATGACGTTGCGGTCAACAATTCGCCGGCTTAAAATGGATTATTATCAGCAAAATCCCGTCGAATATGATCAAACCGTCGCGCTTGGATATGCAATATATCATTTTGCTGATTATTATGCGGCAATCGGGTACATTCTTGATGATTTACTTGAACAAGGATGTCTCTCACAAACCCTTCGTATCCTTGATGTCGGAGCGGGAGCCGGTGGTCCAGCAGTTGGTATCCACGATTATCTCCCAGAAAGTAGCCTGGTTGAGTATCACGCTGTCGAACCGTCCGCCGGGGTCAATATACTCACAGATATCCTCGGCAAAACTCGGCGGAATTTCCGAACAACAGTCCATCGTAAGTCTGCAGAGTCATTTAATCCTACTAGCATTGAGTCCATAGACGATGAGCGTCCATTTGACTTGATTCTCTTTGCAAACGTTTTGAACGAACTTGATGATCCATACGTTGTTGCCAAACAGTACTTATCTGCGATTACCAGTGATGGGTCATTCATTGGACTCGCCCCAGCTGATAAGCACACCAGCATTAATCTTCGACATATTGAGCGAATGCTAACAGGTGGGTCATCAACAAATGTGACGTCAGAGCATAATGATGAGTATGTGCGATCTGATATAGTAAATGACCTTCCAGCAGCCACGGCGTCTGATGAGGATATAGACGCGACGGTTTATGCTCCAACACTTCGATTATGGTCTAGGAAAACACCATCAGACCGCGGGTGGTCATTTGATCGTTGTCCGATGATTACAGCACCACCGACACAACAGCGACTTGATGATGCACCACGAACAGTGGATGCATCTGAAACAGCAGTGTCCGAGCAGGCAACTGGTAATTCAGAGACTGCTGGTGACGGGACCTTCCGTAATGAAACCGTTCAGTTCTCATACACGATTATCCGGCGGGATGGAACCACCCGAGCACCCGTTTCCGCTAACCCTCAACGACACGCTACAATGGAAGCAATGGAGACACACGTTACAAACCGGATTGATCTTTTAGCGGTGAAATTGAGTCATGACCTTACTGAGTCACACACACAGCATTCTGATCAGCATAGACGTGGGCAAAGCTATCCAAGTGCAGGAGCTTCTGGCAATGATAATCCTGTGTTCAAAATCGGCGATGGAAGTCAGACAACCGATCATTATGCAGTTGTAACAGTTAGAGACACTCTCACAAAATCGCTTTTCACCGCAGAGTATGGTGCTGTACTCTCATTCGAGAACGTCCTTTGTCTTTGGAATGACGATAAGGGTGCTTACAATCTTGTTGTCGATGATAGCTCTGTAGTTGATATCATCGCTTGACATCTTCTCACGCCTGAAAACATTGAGATCTGATCCTATAATCTGTGCACTACTACCCATGTCTGTGCTAAAGTCTGCAGAAGAATTCCTAGCCCACACTCATAAACACACACTGGCATTCTCGTTGGATATGACTGAGAACTCAGAACATCATAATTAACCGGAGCGTGCGGTACATCTTTTCACTCGCCGTACAGAGTATCAGTATGAGCGAGTCTCTTTCGATTCTCCTGACAAATGATGACGGTATTGATGCTGTCGGCATTCAAGCATTATACCAATCATTCACCGACATTGCAGAAGTTACTGTTGTTGCCCCGACAGACGATCAAAGTGCGGTTGGTCGGCAATTATCTTCAGACGTTACGATTCATGAACACGACTGGGGATATGGAATCGATGGTACCCCAGCGGACTGCGTTGTTGCCGGTGTAGAGGTGCTTTGTCCAGGTGTTGATCTTGTCGTTGCTGGATGTAACAAAGGTGCCAATATCGGTGAGTATGTTCTGGGTCGCTCTGGAACTGTCAGCGCAGCTGTTGAATCAACCTTTTTTGATGTTCCGGCAATGGCAGTGTCGATGTATATTCCCGGCGGTGGCGACATTCCATGGCATGAGCAGGCAACAGAAGTATCAGCATTTGCTGATGCGAGTCAAGTAAGTACATACCTTGCTCGACATGCATTCGATGCTGGTGTGTTTGAGCAAGCAGATTATCTCAATATCAATGCTCCAGTGGCATCAAATGGCGACCCGGCAACCCTCGAAATCACACGTCCTTCGAGGATTTATGATATGACGGCTGAACATGATGACAATGGGACAATAACACTACATGATCGTGTCTGGGAGCGAATGCGAACGAATGATATTCCCGACCCAACCGGAACGGATCGCCGTGCTGTCGTCGATGGACATGTCTCAGTATCACCGTTGACAGCTCCACACACAACAGAACATCATGAGGCACTTGATGCGCTTGCATCCACATATCTTGACTCCGTTTGACATCCTCTCCGCCCTAAAGGGCAGGATCGGGGTTTGAGCCTTATATCTTCCATGAACTTCATCTCACATAAACGGCTACGTTTCATTATCTGTGCGTTGTATTGTCGCCGCGCGATGTGAATAAACAAAATCACGCACAAGCTTCCCAGCGAGACTCGCTGTCTGCCCATCATCGCGATCAGTGACCTCAACAATATCAAACCCAACTGCTGAGCCTGCAGCGGTTCGAACAATTTCTCTTGCATTCTGCGGTGTAATTCCACCAGGCTCGGGTGTCCCAGTCCCAGGTGCAAATCCTGGATCAACCGCATCGATATCTACACTGAGATAACTCGATCGATCACCAATCCACGTGCTCACATCGAATCCTGCGGTAATATCCGCTGGTGATACAATAGTCACATCCGGGGCTGTTGCACGTTCCCATTCAGCCTCTGAACCGGCTCGAGCGCCGATGATAATCACCTCTTCAATCGTATCCATCTCGGTAATATGATGCGTTACTGTCGCATGACTGTCCGTATTCCCATCGTATGTCTGACGTAAATCGAGATGTGCATCGAGACAGACGAATACATCTGGCGTCACCGCATCAACACCTGCCCGGGAAATAGTATGTTCTCCTCCAAGTAACACTGGAAGCGCATCATCACGGGTGATGGTAGTAAGTTCACCATTGAGCCACTCAAGATACTCTGTGGTATCATTCCATGCACGCACATCACCTTCATCAATAACGTCACACGCAGAAAAGTGCAGGTCGGTCCGCCGATCATAGTCATCAAATGGACGAGCGAACTGTCGGATACGATCGGGACCAAATCGAGTTCCTGGAAGAAACGATGTTGAGACGTCCAATGGCGCTCCAATAACGACATATGCAGCATCGTCACGCTCAATGGACTCTCTGCTCCCAGGGAACATTACAAGGATCTATGATTAGACAATTTTTCGCTGTCCTTCATATTCAAGATACTCTATTTCATCATCAGGCGACATATCTTGATTTTCAGGAATCCGCATTGTGAAGGTCTGATACGTGCTTAGATCCATTATCTGTGCATCAGACCCAGTTACTGAGACAACTTGTCCCTGCTTCCGCTCAATAATTGGGACCCATACCTTCGCATCAACCGGCTGTGAAAGTGACCGTTTGCGATCATCAAAAACCCCATTCCCTTCAACTCGAGCCTTTGCACTTCCGTGCTTACCAGGTTTTGCCGTACTGTACGCGTTAATCTCACACGGAGATTCATCCATCATTACGTAACTGCCTTCTTGCAGTTCGCGGACCTGCTTCTGCTCTCTCGGCATAGACTACGGTACTGGTCTAGCCGGTATAAACGGTTTGGAACCAGCGTCAATATTACCATCAGTATAATATGATAATTAGTATTCGACAACATATATCGATAAGATGACGGTTGTGATCTTACAGCGGACATACCGCCATATCATACATGCACAACATCAACTGCGAGTATCTCATTCACGACCGCGGCGTTCTCGCATACTCTGTCGTGTAAATTGTGGCTTTGCCTGAACCCCACGTTTTGATCGAAATGACCGATATAACGCAATGATTACAGGAAGCGTCAATACTGCTGCAACAGCCGCTGGAATTACACTTGACTGATCGAAGGCATAAAGAATCGCTGTTGAGAGTGCTCCCACGGCGACAAATAGCCCATACACAATTCGTCTTGCAAGTCGGTCTATGACACTATTGTCATCTTGAAGTCGAACATCCACAGAAAGATTATCGCGCTCAATCCGGTCAAGCACCCCGTTGAGCTTCGGTGGCACTTCAACAAGTGCCCGTGCCGTATCCTGTGTTTGTGTGCCTGCATCCGAAATGAGCTTTCGGGCTGTCTCTTCATAATATCCTTCTGATTCAATATACTCCGTCGCAACAGAAATAAAATCAAAATCCGGATCAAGTGTTACACAAACACCCTCAACGACTGTTGCTACACGAAGAACCAACGCAAGGTTACGTGGAAGTCTCAGTGGGAATTCATATATTGTTGATTCAACCTGATCAACGATTTGCTGTACACGATACTGCTCAATGTCCTCACCGCGGGCATCAGCAATTGCTAGTTGCATGATATTTCCCATTACTTCCCGATCTGCCTCTGGTGAGAGTGTCCCCATCTCAATAAGTGCATCAAGAATTCCATCAATATCCTGATTCGCAACAGCAACATAGAACTCGATTATCTTGTCCTGAATAAACGGATCAACAGTCCCTGACATCCCGAAGTCATAGAAAATGATTTTACCGGTTTCAGCCACCGCTAAATTCCCCGGGTGTGGGTCGGCATGGAACACTCCATCTCCAATAATCATCTGCAAATACACTTCTTGAAGCGTTTCAGCTAATTTCGTGCGGTTAAGCCCCGTTTCATCCAGTTCCTCGATATTATTGATTTTTGTTCCTGGAAGGTACTCCATTGTTAGCACGCGGGATCCTGAGCGTGATTCGACTGCCTCAGGGATTCGGATATCCTCAACTGACATGAAATTTGACCGAATCTGTTGTAAGATCTGGCGTTCACGGTCATAATCCATTTCCTGGCGAATCGTTTTTGCAAACTCATCGGCAAGATTTTCGAGTGAAAATGCACGACCTTGCCCAATAAATCGTCTAACAATTGGTAATGACCATCTCACAACCCGGAGGTCCGCTTCAACGAGTGCTTCAATTCCGGGACGTCGGATCTTCACCGCGACAGGATCGCCATTGTACTCAGCTGTGTACACCTGCCCGAGGCTTGCTCCACTGATTGGCTCACGATCAAAATTATCATAGATTTCATCAACCGGGCCTAGTTCGTCCTCAATAACGACTTTTGACTCCGCCCACGGCGCCGGTGGTACATCATCTTGGAGACTTGAGAGAACCTCGATATACTCTGTAGGGAGAACGTCTGGGCGCGTCGATAACAGTTGCCCAAGCTTGATGAATGTCGGACCAAGTGTTAGTAATGATTCAAGTAATATCTCAGCGCGTGCTGTCTGCGTCTCGGCGTCAGCACTCCGTGTTCCACCAAAAATGACATATTTCCGTCTATCGCGAGTGTAAGCAACGATTAGCGGGAGGAATTGTCGAATGACAATGAGAAACCGCCAGTACGCTCGAAGATTCACCGCCGTGACCACTCCATCACGTCTTAGACGCCCTCAGGAGACGAGATAGGGATTGTCTGATCTGGAGCAGCATCTCGTTTAGGTAGTGTGATCTCTAAGACTCCACGGTCCATTTCTGCAGACGCACCAGAACCTGTTGCATCAGGTGGGAGCGGAAGATCAACATCTAAAAACAGCGATCGCTCCTCACGGATATAACGAAAGTCTTCGCCTGACGGAAGATTCTTTTGGCGCCGCGCTTCAACAGAGAGCCGCCCTCGGTCGGCGCTGAGCGTTGTTGTGTCAGCTGTCACGCCTGGGAGATCAAGGACGACAAGATACGCGTCCGCAGACTCCAATAGATCGGCGAAAACTGCGGACGGAAGTTCCTGCAACGCATCCCGCAATGGTGACATACATGAATCCAGCATCGGGAGGTCGAAAAAGCCGGCGGTTGACGGCGACGTGAGAGTATGACTCCACCTATGTTGTCACATAGTGCTCTGGTGGTATTCTTAGTGAGTTATCTAGGTGTTCATCATGTCGTAATGTAAGCTACACTCAGATTTAATCGACCCGTCATATTACATTTGGATCTGATATGTCGGGAGAAACTTTTCTACGCGCACCCAGAATATCATCTATGGATGGTACTGATGCCACTGACGCCGCGAACGCCTCTAATCGCCGGTCGTCAGGATTCAAAACCCGAACACAGGTTGCAGAAGCCCGTCGTCAGCTATTAGAGGATATCAGCCCTCATGAGCGGATTGATGATTTATCACTTGGACGGGTAGATAGTCGTGTTCTTGCAGAATCTATCACTGCGACACGAGCAGTCCCAAACTATGAACGTGCTGCGATGGACGGATGGGCTGTTCAGGCGCGTGATACGTTCGGTGCCGGTGATCGTTCACCCAAAGTGCTTCAAGTAGCTGATGACACAGCTGAGTCAGTCCCAGACACACCGGTCGGTCCTGGTGAGGCAGTTCGTGTACACACTGGAAGCGCACTTCCAGATGGGGCAGATGCGGTCGTGATGATAGAGCAGGTGACACAAGTCGGGACCGAAATCGAGGTGTTTGATGCGGTTACTAAGCACGAGAATGTTGCATCTGTCGGTGAGGATGTTTCAAAGGCACAATCACTCTATGATCCAGGTCATCAACTCCGACCCTCAGATCTTGGACTATTGAAATCAGTTGGACACGATCGTGTTTCAGTGTATGAACGCCCGACTGTTGGGGTTATTCCGACTGGTGAGGAGCTCGTTCAATCCGACCCTGGTCCCGGCGAGGTCATTGAGACAAATGGATTGACTGTTTCTCATCTTGCCAACCGGTGGGGTGGTATTACGACATACCGAAATGTTGTTACGGATAACCCAGCCGCACTCCGTGCAGCTATCCAACGGGATTTGACAAAGGATGTTGTTGTGACGACGGGCGGATCTTCAGTAGGGACAAGAGACCTTGTCCCGGAGATTGTTGATACTCTCGGATCAGTGTCTGTGCACGGTGTGGCACTCAAACCCGGTCATCCAGTTGCACTTGGCGTTGTGGAAGGCACTCCAGTGATTATGTTGCCTGGATATCCTGTTGCAGCAATTGTCAATGCGGTGCAGTTCCTTCGACCGATTTTGAAGTATATGGGGCATCTTCCGTGTGAGTCACCTCCAACAACATCGGCTCAGCTCTCACAGAAAATCCCGAGTGAGCCAGGAGTGCGAACGTTCGCCCGGGTTCAACTGGAAGCAACCGTTACTGACACAGACACTGATACCGACGCTGACATTGATAATGCCACATCAACGATAGCGACACCCACGCGGACATCTGGATCGGGAGTGCTTTCATCGGTTGCACTTGCAGACGGCTGGGTAATCGTCCCTGAATCGCGGGAAGGGCTCAGCGCCGGTGAGACAGTGTCTGTTGAACAGTGGGAGTGGTCAACGTGAGTGACCGACGAGAATTTCGTGATCTTGCTTCTCCAGATACCGTCCGTAAAATCATTGATGATCTACCAATCGCAGCACTGTCTGAAACAGTCTCATTGACATCGGCTCGTGGTCGTGTGCTCGCAGAGCGCGTTGATGCTGATATTGACGTCCCAGGATTTGATCGAGCGAGTATGGACGGATATGCCGTCCGTGGTCAGGATACCTTTGGTGCCAGTGAAGCTGCCCCCATTGATCTCGAGCGTGTCGGTGCTGTTCATGCTGGGGAAGCACCAGATATCACAGTTGGATCAGGAGAAGCTGCAGAAATATCAACGGGTGCAGTAATGCCTTCAGGCGCTGATGCCGTCGTAATTGTCGAACGAACACAGGAACATGATGATGGGTCGGCGGTGCGCGTGCGTGATGCGGTCGCACCAGGCGACAATGTAATGATTGCTGGGACTGATGTCGCTGCTGGGACACGGGCATTAGGACCGGGAACACAACTCACCCCACGAGAAATCGGGCTCCTCTCGGCGCTTGGTGTTGAATCGGTGCCTGTTCGTGGACGTCCAACCGTTGGAATTGTTTCAACAGGTGATGAACTTGTCAGACCAGGGTCACCACTGGACACCAGCTGTGGGCAAATATATGATGTGAATAGTTACACTATTGCTGCGGGTGTTGAGGAAGCCGGTGGTGAGACGAAATTATACCCACACACTGGTGATGACTACGACGAGATGGAACGGCTCCTCATTGAGGCAGCCGGCGAATGCGACCTTGTGCTATCCTCTGGGTCGACATCTGCATCGGCAGTTGATGTGATTTATAATGTCATTGAATCACGTGGGAACCTGCGACTTCACGGTGTTGCGGTCAAACCAGGAAAGCCGATGCTTGTTGGCGAACTCGATGGAAGTGCATACATTGGCCTTCCAGGATACCCTGTTTCAGCACTCACAATCTTCCGGACGTTTGTTGCCCCTGCGATTCGATCGGCTGCTGGACAATCGGACCCACAAACGGCGACAATTACGGGGACAATGGCTGTTGAGGAACGGTATACCGAAGGGCGATTGCGATTCATGCCTGTTGGTACTGTCAGTAATGTTGAGGGTGAGACACTCGTATACCCCGTTGATAAGGGATCAGGAGCAACAACATCACTCGTTGAGGCTGACGGCGTTGTTGCTGTTGACCCCAATACAGAGTATCTCGCCGCAGGAGAGTCTGTCACCGTTGAGTTATTCTCACCAGATGTCCGACCACCGACATTGTTTGGCATTGGTGAGGATGATCCTGTCTTCTCCCGGATTCTTGATAACTTATCTAACCCCCGATACCTTGCTATCGGAAGTCGTGAGGGGCGACGACGACTCCGCAATGGTATCCCAGATATTGCCGTTATTGCTGGGGAAGGTAATCGGTCTCTTGATACTGTTTCTCTCGGATCATGGACGAGAGAATGGGGACTTCTTGTCTTAACCGGAAATTCTGCCAATATCGAAGAGCTGGCCGACATCATCCAGATGGATCAGCGATTTATTAATCGTCGAGCTGACTCAGGACTACGACGTGAGCTTGATACAGCCGTCGAGTCACTTGCAGATGATCGTGACGTCTCTCGGCGAAAGCTCATACAATCAATTCAAGGGTACGAACGGGGGGCAAAAGGTGTTGAAAGTCCTGCACGAGCGGTTATACAAGGGAATGCAGACGTTGGATTAGGTCTCCGTATATCAGCGGCTGAACGTGGTCTTGAATTCATTCCGGTTGGTATACAGCAAGTCACTGTAGAGGCTAATCCAGACCGTGTCGAAAAACCAGGTGTTCAGGAACTATCGAATGCTCTTGACTCTAATACAACAAATATTGACTCATACCCAGGATATGAACACTGACACCTATATCTAGCTGTTTATCACACAGATAGATTATTCAGTTTTTCACTACTGAATAGAATTTTGATGTCGTATCAGATCGAGTGAGTCAACGCGATAATCACCAAGCACACACCGACCACGTTGTTCTGGTGAGTGGCGTTCAATATGGAGCCCTGCGAGTCCAGCATTCCATGCAGCTCCAACATCACTGGGTGCATCGCCAGCAAGCACCCCAGCTGTAGGCTTTGATGGGTCTTGTCCAAGCGATTCAATTGCATGATATACCGGATCTGGATCAGGTTTCCATCCTAACTCAGGTGTACAGGTCACGAAGGTATCGAACCAGTCTCCGATGTCAAGATAGTCAACCACCGGTTCAGCAAGGAACGATTGACAGTGTGTCACAACTCCAATAGGGATATTCGCCGCATGTAATTCGTTGAGAAGCACTGCTGCATCGTCGTGGAGATATGTCGCTTCTGCTCGGGCAGTTGGATTTTCGACCTCGTGGAGAGCCGACCAAAAAGTATCTGTGTCTATCCCTAAAGATTGAACCTGCGCATTCCGCGACTCACCAAGACCATGCCAGAGTTGTTCAACTTCATTATCACTAAATGACATCCCGAGTTGGTTGCCGACACGGTCGAACACAGAGCGGGTATACTCCCATTCGACATCAACAATCGTTCCATCGAAATCAAACAGCCAAAAGTCATACTCAGTAGCAATAACCTGTGATTCAGACCGTTCGGTTGCTGTGTATGTAGATGAATCCCGATTTAGCTCTGTGCCATCCTTATCCACAGTAACCTCAAATTCTGTCTCACTCATCATTATCTAGAGTGCGCTATCATGTAATTTCTTAAACGCAATTTAGTATGCCTCGTCAAATCGTGCCGCAAGATCAGTATCGTTCTCAGTAATGCCACCGGCATCGTGAGTCGTGAGACGAATTTCAACCTCACCATATCGAAGACTGATCTCTGGATGATGAAATGCATCTTCAGCGATCTCACCAACTGTTGATACAAACTCAACACCAGAAAGGTACGCATCAAAATCAAATACTCGGACGATTTCATCCCCATCGCGCTCCCATTCTGGTGGTAGGGCGGTTTCGATTTCCTCATCAGACAATAATGTACTCATACAATAAATTTATCTACGATATGCCACCTCAATAATCGTTCGGCTATCATGCAAAGCGAATCTCTGACAAGTAAATTGTGTCAGATACTAACTACTACACCGCTTTGATGAGTAACCTCTGTAACTCAACCATCAGAAATCTTCTCTGCGATGTGATTTGGAACATCATCAGGAAGGTCATCACCCGAAATGTCGCCACGCTCGGCTGCTCGTGGGATATCATCAGGACGATCCGGCTGCGGTGCACTGCCACCGAAATCAGGGTCGAAAAGCGTCATAGCGGTTTGAATCGTCGTCCAATCATCCTCAGCAGCCGCATCCCGGAGACTCTTTGTCGGTGCTGCAAGTAACTGATTAATTAATGTATCCGCCATTGATGTGATTGTCTCACGCTGGCTATCGGTTAATGTGCCCTGTGTCTCCAGTTTTTCAAGCGCTGTTTCAACCTCGTGACGTTTGATATGCTCTGCAGCTTCATACATTTCACTGATTGCCTCATCAGCCCGCTGACGCTTATATGACTCCAGAAGTCGGTCAAACTCCTTATCAATCATCGCATCAACTTCTCGTGCAGCAGCCTGTCGAGATGCCTCTGTTTCCTGTGTGATTGACTCGAGAGCATCAATATCCCGAACAATGGCGTTCCCAATATCGGCAGCCGCTGGATGCACGTTTCGTGGCTGTGCAAGATCAATGATAAATGTCTCACCGGTACCATCAATATCTGCGGGCTTGATGAGATACTCTGCATAGCCTGTCGCGGTCATGATAATTGAAGCCTCATTGATGACTTCTTGCAGAGAATCAAGTGATACCGCATGAGATGCAGTATTAATCGTATCAGCAACTGACTCAGCGTTCTCGATAGTTCGATTTGCGATGACAATCTCAGATACATCAGTCGATCCAAGTGACTCAGCGACTAATGAACCCATTTCACCAGCACCAACAACCAGTGCCTTCCGACCCTTGAGTCCGATTGACTGTTCGGCTAGTCGGACAGCTGCGGATCCGATTGAGACTGCACCTTCATTAATCGAGGTTTCATTTCGTGCTCGTTCACCAACATGAATTGCTTTTGTCACACCAGCATCCAGCATAGGACCGAGTGCACCAATCCCACGGGCTATCTCAACCGCGCGTTTGAATTGTCCGAGAATCTGATCCTCACCTAATACGAGCGATTCAAGTCCGGTTGCTACTCGGAGTAAATGTCGGAGACTTTCCTCATGAGACATTTCAATGACGGCACCATCACGCACGCTGGGTGCAAAATTCGCGAGTGCACGTCGACCTGCAACTGCGCCATCGGCAACAACGTACGCTTCTGACCGATTACATGTTTGAATAGCGAATGATTCGGTGATTCCTTGACGTGTGAGAAGCGTCTCCATAATACTTTGACTATCTCTCTCACCTGCGAGTTCAATCTCTTCAACGCTCGCACGGTTGTGGGAAACTCGCACACCACAGATGACCCCCTTATTCATCGTTCATCTCCCATTATCTTACGTACCACGCGCGTTGCCTCTTGACGTGGATTAATTTCCTCTGTACGTAAACCCTTCCAAACGTCTGGGTCCCGAACGACCGCACGAATCGCATCACGACGAACTGATGGACTACAGTCACGTTCTCGGAGTTCGGCACGAAGGTCGGCAGTGAGGGTCGCCATTGCACCAGCGGATGTAATATCAGTCTCTATTTGCTCTCGAAGATATTTGGCGAGCGCTGGGCTTCGACCGCCAGTTGAAATGGCAACCTGAACGGGACTGTCTTCGACGGTTGCTGGAATCATGACATCATATGCCGTATGTGAGCCGCGATCGTCGTCGGAATTTGCCTCTGATCGGTCGGCGCGGTTGAGAAGAACTTTATTTTCGTGTGTGATACTCGCAATGCTATCGTTAAGTCCATTATCATCTGTTGCAGTGACAACAAGTGCTGGATCCGCTCGTGCAATCCACTCACGGACATCTGGTGGTGATGGTGCGGCGCGAACCAGTTCTGCAGTAGCAAAGTTGTCCTCAGCGAATGCTGGACTAATGACGATGACGGTCGCCTCAGAACTAAATCGGCGTGCTTTCCGAGCCCCGATAGGACCGCCACCAAAGATCAGAATTCTTTGTTCAGTAAAGTCGTGATATACTGGGATCATTCCCTTCTAAACTGTCCTTTCTATATTTTCCTAACAATCAATGTTGAATTATCATACTTTTTCTGAATCATCCATACTCATACATATGATATTCTCTGTTAGGCTGTATTTGCAGTCGCGCGTTCATCGAGTCGAATACCCGTTTTCTTTAGAATCTGTGTTGAAAACAGTGAGTCCCAATCATCATCAGTAACTTCCCAATGTTTGCTCATCCTCTCACGGATCATCTGGATTCGTCTTTCACTTTCCTCAACAGAACGACCATGCGTCATCGCAAAGAAATTATATGACCATACATCCTCGTGTCGCGGTCGATGATAGCAATGTGTCACAAATGGGAGTGAGGCAATCGCCGGACCAACCGCCTCAAGCTGAGTATCGGGGACATCCCAAACCGTCATGCCATTCTCGGTGTATCCAAGTGAGTAATGATTCGGAACCACGCCGACTCGCCGAATCTTGCCTTCGCGATTAAACCGAGCAATCGTCTCAATTACCCATGATGGATCCGCATCAATGGCGTCAGCAACATCGCGATATGGTGTTTTGGTAACCGGTAATCCTTCTTGAATCTCAACAATTAGATCCCGCTCTGCGGGCGTCAGCGTCTGTCGATCTATTGGTTCTGGCGTTGGACCAATATTTGAACAATCAATATCACCATCTTCGATAGGACCATCAACGAGGAACTTTGCCTCAACACGAAATTCCTGTTGTTTTGGCATATTATATGTTTCCTGTCCTGTTTCTTGCTCAATTTCGTTGAGTACCCTCTCAACCTGCGTGGCATCTGCGACGCTCACGACAAACCACATATTGAGATGCGGGTGCTCACGTTCGTAATTATGTGCGACCTCATGATGATCGTTTACTGCCTCGGCAACTGCATCAAATCGACTCTGAGGGGCATGCATTGCGACTAATGTTGCTGTCCCTCCGATCTCTTCTGCATTTACCAGTGCACCAAAACGACTCAATACGCCATTATTATTGAGTGTCTGAATTCGATTTAATACCCCCTCTGGTGCAATATCGATGCCCCGATCCGCTAAAGCGGCTGCAGCAAATTCAAACGGCTGGTCAATGACTGGAAACCCACCCTGAAATCCATTGATAATAGCGCGATCTACTGTTGACAGCGTGATATCATCCGTCTTATCAGACTCTTCACCATCCTCAGCGGTATTGCTACGTTTATCCTCCTGTGTTTCAGTCATGTATAAATTTCAACGTTCAGTGGTCATAAACACACATACATCAATTAGTAATTCAAAATATAATATAAACGGAAAGTGATGCTATGATCAGCCGTAATTATGGAACTGTCGTCACATCAGTTACATGTTCAATTGATTCAAGATCATCTGCGACAGCTGCTTGCGCTGGTCCGGATTTATAATAGAATACAAGATCGAATGTTCCCTCTCGAAGGAGCTGTTGACATTCCCATACAAATGACTCATCGTCAATTGTCAGTCCTTGAAATTGATTTGAAGCAAATTCTGAGGAGTCATTCCCAGCATAAATGTATGTATCTCCCTTTCCAGCATGACCTGCGAGACAGTCATTAATTGTAACAGTGAGTTCTTGCATCTCAAGATCCTCCTCACCAGCGAGATTCGTATGCACGATTGCTCCTACGAGCTCAACATCTCCAGGCTTGATGAGAGCCATCGTTCGCTGATAAAGATCCTCATCTATAGAATCGGTCATGATAAGATGTACGAGTCCATAAAATAAGTATCACTCGCACTTCAACAGCACTCTGATTTCATACATGCTACCGTCAGATAGAGATATTCGAACCGTTAACCGAGTTTATTTTTCTTGCTGATATATTGCTCTGATAATATACTGATAAAGATTTCGTCTCATCCACTTCAGATGCTAGATTTCATTTTGAATCAGTACACATGAGAACATCGTTCTTCAAATGAATAAAACAGAAGACACATATGAATCAGTATCATTCCCTGTGAGTATGATTTGGCGTGTCCGTGGTGTTATACAGCGCGCCTATGAACGAGCGCTCCGGCGTCAAATAACAGAAGGACCAACACACGTTGCGATTATCCAAGATGGAAATCGCCGGTATGCCAGAAAACAGGGTGATGATCCGCATAAAGGTCATCATGAGGGCGCACAGACAACAGAACGAGTCCTCGAATGGTGTGAGGACCTTGGAATCGAAGAGTTGACGCTGTATGCATTTTCAACAGAGAATTTCAATCGTTCAGATGCAGAATTACAGCCACTTTTTGATCTTATTGAATCGAAACTATACGAGTTTGCCGACGCAGAACGAACACATGAAAACTGTGTCCGAATCGGCGCTATTGGGGACGTTGAGCGACTTCCACAGCGAGTCCAGACAGCTGTTAAATACGCCGAATCACAGACCGCTGGATACGATGATTTTCGTCTTAATATCGCATTAGCCTACGGTGGTCGCTCTGAACTCCTCCGTGCTGCTCGTAGTGTGGCACGCGATGTCGATGCCGGTGAACTTGAGCCATCCACAGTTGATGCCAAAACGGTCGAGAGTCGGCTCTCAAGACATACAACGCGCGATGTTGATTTGATTGTCCGAACAGGCGGCGATGAAAGAACGTCGAATTTCCTCCCATGGCATGCAAATGGAAATGAGGCAGCTGTGTACTTTTGTGCGCCGTATTGGCCTGAATTTTCAAAAACAGACTTCCTGCGAGGTCTTCGCACATATGAGTCGCGAGAAGAATCATGGCGACAATCACGCACTGAGCGTGCTGTTGCACTTGTCAGAGCTGTCGCTAAGACTGAGATTGAGGATGCACGTCAAGTCGCCGGACGACTCCGAAAGCAACTGTCTGCCACAGGCGCTCGTGAGGTAACCGCTGAACTCTCCAGACAACGTGACTCTCCAGCCGATTCAACTGACAGTGCCGATTAACACATATTTCCATCAACAATCATCTACATTATTGACCAAACCGTCGCTGACGCTTTTGATAATCAATCACTGCGCGAAGATAATCCCGACGACGGAAGTCCCGCCAGTTCACATCTGTAAAATACAATTCTGAATACACTGATTGCCAAATAAGGAAATCAGAAAGTCGTTCAGCCCCAGTTTTGATGACCAAATCCGGTTCATCAGCAAAAACAAGTCGCTTCTCGATTGTATCTGCATCAACTGCGTCTGGATCGATTGATCCATCATCAACTGCTTCAGCAACCTGGCGAACAGCTGATGCAAATTCACGTTTACCACCTAACCCGATATTGACCTGTATTGGTGCATCCGCTGGTTCGGTATCACCGGGCTGGCGAACGACCACTGACCGTGGGGTAGTAAGATCGCGAAACTCACGGGCAAGCGTCGGGACCACTGCCTCGTCTAAAACACTCACTGAGATTGTTACCCGTGCTGCACTGTATTCAAATGCCCAATTAAAAAATCGTGAAAGCGTCTGATATGCGCCTTGTTCGAGCAAATCCTGTTCAGTGATGACTACAGCTACATGTGCTGGTGGCTTCGCATTATGAAATCGATGACGGAGTGAAAGATATCGATCGTAGAGCCCCACATATATACCAGTGACATGAGATGGTATATGTCTCAGGATTTATTCCAATTCGTGGTGCTCTCCGGTGAGATCGATCATATTCAGTTTAGATAACAATCAAATAAAATGCAAAAACCCGTGTCGGGACCATTAAGTACATGTCGCCGATAGCGGCGTATGTGCAACCCACGCTCCGGCGGGCTGGTGGATTTGCTCTTATCGGGACCTTGGCGGTCGCTGCTCCGGTGCTTGGTCAGGCGGCATTCGCACCTTTCGCTGGTGTTGGTATTATTGCTGCATTCCTGATCACTGATGGTCCGATTTTTGAGTTGTTTGCCCGTCCTGGCGACAGACAGGATGGTCGGCTGAATGGACTTGCCGGCTTTGCTCTCGCAGCTGCTGGACTCGCAATCTTATCAACAGAGCTTGGACTCCCGGTTTCGCTGTTTGTTGCATCAGTTCTTATCCTTGCATATGGAAATCTCGGAAAACGAATCATTGCTGAGACATCTGATGAGCCATTTGTGGGGACTGCTGGATTTGTTGTTACTGGAACATTTGCTGGTGTTGGTGGACAGTTTGCAACAGCGACCGTCATTGGAGCTCAACCAGCTATCCCCCGATATGTTTTCCTTGCAACTGCTGGCGCACTTGTTGCTGCGTTACTTCGTGAGATGCTTTTTGAACGTGATGACCCGCTTGTAATGCTAGCAAGTGGACTTCTATTATGGCTATTTGCGTATCTTGGTAGCGATGTTAATCCAGTTGAACTCAGTGCGGCACTGGCAGTCACAGCTGCTCTCGGGTTTGTTTCATATGCTCTTGGCACTGCATCGGTGGCTGGGATGCTCTCTGGGGTTCTTCTTAGTCTACTTGTAATCGTCCTTGGTGGATTTGGATGGTTTGCCGTTGTTATTAGCTTCTTTAGCATCGGTGCACTTTCAACGAAATATAAATACGATGAAAAGAAGAAAAGAGGAATTGCAGAGGAAAATGAAGGAGCACGTGGGACCGAAAATGTCCTTGGGAACGCTGCTATTGCACTCCTATGTGTTATTTGCTTTGCAGCAAGCGAATTAATTCCTGTTGATCCAGTGTTATTTCAATATGCGTTTGCCGGCTCAATTGCCGCTGCACTCAGTGACACACTTTCATCAGAGCTTGGTGGACTATATGACAATCCGCGGCTGATTACGACACTAACACCAGTGCCTCCAGGGACTGATGGTGGAGTGACATGGCAAGGAGAGGTATTTGGCATTCTTGGTGGTCTTATTATCGGTATTGTCTCCTTTGCGCTGTTTCCGTCAGTTGGTGCTACCGGTAGTATCGCAATCGGGCTTGCTGGGTTTCTTGGAATGACAGCTGACAGCATTCTTGGAGCAACAATCGAAGGTGATAATATTGGGAATGAAACGGTTAATTTAGCTGCAACATTTATTGGTGCAATCCTAAGTGTCGGCAGCGCAATTACTCTGCTGTGAGTACGTATCGTCCAGCCTGTTCTGAAGACTATTCACAGCTTATTACACTTCAGCAGTACCTTTTCTCACCGTCACCACAGTTACTTCAGCTGGTTGTGAAGACCCAGACAATTGGTAGTTGTCTTGTCTCAACCACACAGACAGCAGATATTATTGGATATGCACTTTGGCTCGGTGGTGCTGAGCAATCTGGTCTTAACACATCCGCTCTCATGCGTGAATCTACATTCAATACGAATGAGGGTTCTGACGTAGACACTGACTATATGAGTATGACCAATCGAAAAGCGACCGCCTATCTTGCAGAGTTGGTTATCCATCCTGCATATCGACGACAAAGACGTGGAATTCAGTTACTGAATGCACTCATGACTCAGCTTACCCCTGGAACCCGGCTCACACTCAACGTTGCTGTCAACAATACTCCGGCACGAAAATTGTATGAGAGCGCCGGATTCAATCCAGTACGTCGACGCGAGGAATTTTACCGAAGCGAAACAACTGACGAAATTAGTGATGTAGACGCAGTCATATACGCGAAGCTAGTGTGATCGATTATGTATAATAAAAATTTTAGCAATTCAAGATATATGATATGTCTCGTCCAACATACACTAATGAAATTTCTGTGTCTTTAGTGCTCAATATGAGTATCTATATATCAGATATCGGCACCGGAATCAAGAAATTCATCTGCTGTCCGTAACTGAAGACCAACAGGTCGCTTCACGAACTCGCCTGTCGATGCAGCGACAATCTGCTTAACGCCACGTTGTGAGGCGACATCAAGAAGCGACTGCGTGACATCTCCATCAGCAATGACACCGTGTGGGACGACATCAGCTGTCTCAACCGTATCAACGGCTGTCGTGACCGGTGCCTCTGCAAGCGTTGTATATTCTTCATCAACGAGTCGAACGCGCCCTGTATTGCCACCAACGACAATACGTGCATGATCACGCAATGAGTCGACTTCTCTGGACTCCTCAGCAGGAGTGTCAGGTTGTGATTCAATATCGCTTTGAGAATTACTGACAGAATCTTTAGTAATATCAGATTGACTTACATCTGCGTCTATATTCGTTTCTGTCTTGTTTCTACCTCCTGGTTCGTTAGGTGATTGTGATGGCTTTATGCCTGATGAGGCATTATCAACACCACTCAAATCATTTGCGATTGCCCCTGAATTGGTGGGAATCGATTCTGATTGGACCTGAGAACCATCATGTACTGCTGAGACTTGTTGATCATTGTCGTGTTCTTCGACATTATTTGGATTTATTCCAACCTCCGGGCGATTATTAGTTTCTACATCAGACGATTTTTTTTGCCCCACATCACTGTCGACTGACCTATCCGTGCGGTATTCTGATACTGATATGCTATTAGAGCGCATCTTTCCTTCGCCATCGGTAACCTTTGTCCCAGATGATGATTCCTCGCTATTGCCTGATTCAGTCTTGAGATCAATATCCGTATTGCCGGTGTTAGCAACACGAGAGTCACGATCTGCTTTCTGATCGGAGTCAACTTCCACTGCATCAATTGAGGTCTTTCCTCGAAGTACATCAAATACGGCTGCACGCTCAAGATCTTCTACAGACTTATCTTCAGGAGCGAATGCAACATAATCAACATCACCCACTTGAGTCAACTCACGGAGAATCAGATTACCGCCGCGGTCACCATCAAAGAAAGCGGTCGTCGTTCGATCATGTGTCAACTTGGCTATTGGATCTGGAATGTTGGTTCCTTCAACCCCAACTGCATTTTTGATACCGTACTGAAGGAGTGTCAAGACGTCAGCACGTCCCTCAACAATAATAACCGCATCAGAGTCGGAAACGTGTGGACCAGCGGGTAGACCGCCGTATTCATCGATCTCTTCGATTCGGACACTTTCTTTAACCTCTTCAAGAATTTCTGAGGAGGTCATTACACTCTCATCGAATGATTCAACAAGAAGTTCTTTTGCTCGTTCGACGACTGCACGACGCTTGGCTCGTCGAACATCCTCAATATTGGTAACTTCAACGGTTGCATCACATGGACCAACCCGAGTAATTGTCTCAAGTGAAGCAGCAAGAATGGCTGTTTGAACACGGTCAAGACTACTAGCGATCGTGACCTCGCCAAAGGACTGACCATTCTGTGAGTCGATATCGGCGTCAATGCGTCCAACCTTTGAGGATTGCTGAAGATCACGAAGATCGAGTTCGTCCCCGAGTAATCCTTCCGTCTGACCAAAGATTGCACCCACGACGTCGGAGCGCTCGACGATTCCGTCTGCAGTAATCGCGGCGTGAATAAGGTATTTATCTGAGTCGTTCATGATAATTCCCTCTGAGGGGTGGATGATGATATGGTGATGTCACATCTCTGTGACATGCCTACATACGGCTTGCTCGCGGCAAATACTTGTCGTATATCGTACACCACAGCATTCTCAGCGGATATTATCATATTAATTGAACATATCCATGCGCCATTTATTGAGATACCATTACCATTTGAAGAACATATCTTTTCAATAATGTCAATAGAAGCTTGAAGAACAATATTTAGGTATATCAATGAATTATACTTGTATATGAACCGCAGGTGGAGAGACTATGCGTGGATTGGAGTCTTCGCAGTCCTCGTTACATTCGCCATTCCATGGTTCCTATGGGGAAACACCGCAATCATAGGGGGTCTTCCTGTATGGTTATGGTGGCATATCGGGTGGATGTGTGCTGCGACGATTGCATTTTCAGCATTTACCCGCAGTGCATGGGATCGTGGTATGGATATTCCAATAACACAATCTGTATCACCTGATACTATGAGGGAGGATCGAACAGATGGCTGAATCGGCAATTAGTATTGAACTAGGCATTGTTGCTGCATATCTTGTTCTTGCTCTTGGTGTTGGAATTGTTGGCTACCGACTAACGGGCAGTGATGCCGAAGATTACTACCTTGCTAGTCGATCCCTCGGAACGATTGTACTGTTGTTTACAACCTTTGCAACGCTTCTTTCAGCGTTTACTTTCTTTGGCGGTCCAAATCTCACATACGGAGCTGGTCCCGAATGGATACTTGTCATGGGACTAATGGATGGGATTTTATTTGCAATCCTTTGGTATGTTATCGGCTATCGACAGTGGCTTGTTGGCGAACGCCACGGATATGTGACACTCGGTGAAATGCTCGGGGATCGCTTTGGTTCAGCACGACTGCGATATCTTGTTGCTGGTGTGTCCCTGTTTTGGTTGTTCCCGTATATTATGCTACAACAGATGGGTGCCGGCGAAGCACTTGTTGGACTCACTGCCGGCGCAGTGCCATACTGGGCGGGCGCAGCACTCATAACCGTCTTTATGATCATTTATGTTGCCGCATCAGGGCTTCGTGGGGTTGCATGGACCGACACACTTCAAGGTATCTTTATGCTTGGTGTCATCTGGATTGCTGTCGCATGGGTGCTGTCAAGTGCAGGCGGCATGAGTTCAGTTTCAACCGCACTTGCGACGTCAAAACCAGAGTTTCTCTCACTTGGTGGTGGACTGTACTCCCCACAATGGATGATTTCAACAGCAGTGACAATCGCCTTTGGCGTTACCATGTTCCCACAGATTAACCAGCGATTCTTTGTTGCAGAGAATGCAAAAGTCTTGAAACGTTCATTCACGCTGTGGCCGGTTCTTGTGTTGTTGCTTTTTGTCCCTGCGTTTCTACTTGGATCATGGGCTGCTGGATTAGGTGTTTCTGTCCCATCGGGATCAAATGTCATCCCCGTATTATTGACCGAGTACACCCCAGCATGGTTTGCTGCACTCGTTGTTGCCGGTGCTATGGCTGCGATGATGTCATCATCAGATTCGATGCTCCTTTCTGGGTCGTCATATCTTACTCGTGATATTTACCGACCACTGATCAATCCTACCGCGTCAACAACCCGAGAAGGCTGGATCGGTAGACTTGGAGTTGCTGGATTTGCACTTGCAACATTCATTGCCAGTCTATTCCGCCCTGGTACCCTTGTTGAGATCGGCGATACCGCATTTGGTGGATTCGCACAACTTACACTTCCGGTGTTGATTGCATTATATTGGTCACAGACAACGCGACAGGGAATGTTCGCTGGGATTGCTGGTGCTCAAGTATTCTATATCTTACATGTATTTATTCCTTCAACGATCATCAGCGGAGTTACTGTGTTTGGGTCAACGTATCTAACCTGGGACTTTGCACTGTATGGAATGGTTCTCTCACTTGTGTTGACTGTTGTTGTTTCCCTTATTACCACTGCTGGAGCGGATGAACAAACCGATGCATTTGCTGTTGGCTCACGGTCACAATCACGCGCGGATTGATTCTATACGGTTTCTTATTGTTTCTTTCATGTTAATAAATCAATATGACGTATGTGAGTAGACGGGTTCAACACCCAAACTCATACTCATAAGATCGTTATCATTTATGTATTGCAAGCAACTCCAATCCGTATTAGTTGAGAGCGCACCAACAACGGTAACACCATCTCTATCATATCAGGTTATATGCAGACACACGTGGTTCCTGTTGGATTCGACTACGATCGATTGATTGCCCCGCTGATACGAGATCAAGTGGATGTCGACCGCGTTATTCTGCTTGAAGGCGCAATTGGTAGTGAGTCAAATGTCGAATATTCTCAAAATCTCTCTGAAAAACTCGAAAAAGATTTTAAGAACCTATTAGGAGCCGACACGAACCGTGTCATTGTCACAGATGTCTACGATTATGATGCCGCATTTGAACAGGCATATGATCTCATCAACGATCAACTCAATATTGCCGAGGATGCAGAAGTGTGGGTGAACGTCTCAGCAATGCCCCGTCCGGTTTCGTTTGCATACGCTACTGCTGCCCATTCAATTATGGTTGAACGTCAGGCCGATAGAAATCGGATTCACACATATTATACAGCTCCTGAAAAGTATCTTGAGACCGAGCTTGCTGAGGAAGTGCGTGCTGCGAAGGAACTTCTTGATGATATTCTCAATGCCGGTGATGGTACAGAATTCGATGAGCGCATTCGTGAGCGGTATCAGACAGCTACTGATCTGCTTGAGGAATTCGATGAACGCGGGACAACGATTGGTGCCAAGCCGGTTGACGGTGGACATATCATTGAACTTCCGGTCGCTTCATTTCGGAATGTCAAGCCGTTCGAAGAAATCATTTTGTTTGAACTCGGTGAGTACGGGGAATTCGATTCGGTCTCAGAACTTGCTGAGACGCTCGCACGTGATATGAACGAAGAGTATACTGATTCGTTCCGGTCAAAAGTAATCTACAACGTTGACCGTCTCGGTCCCGGTGGAAAAGGGTATATCGAACAAGAAGACCGTGGAAAATCGTATCGAACTCGCCTTTCACACATTGGTCAACTTTGGGTACGGTCACATGCCGAGGATGATGATGTCCTTGCACAACAGGTCCGTGCAGAGACCGATACATACCAAAATTGAGATAATTTCTTCTTTCATAATGGTGAATTCACAGGTTGTATCACTCTGACCCTCGCTGAAATGTTGTCGATACTACCACTAAACGTAGTAGCAGCTATTCAGCACTTTTAATTTTGTAGATATGTGTTGACAGTGCAAAAAACGTTGCAATAACTGTGAGCGCAACCGCACCAGTAGCCGCGAGATGGAGTGCAGTTGTATTCCCGATAGTAGCTGTATCTGCGAGTGGAATTGCAGTATGGTGTGGGTCACCTATAATCGGAATGAAGTAATCGACAATATCGTTGAATCCGTACCATATGACTGCGACACCCACAGCCCGGACAGGAAAGTCTGCAATCCGATATAACACAAACGCTTCGGCAACCATTCCAAGATGACTAATGAGTAAAAATACGTATAATGGCGTTCTTGTAACAGATAAGAAGGCATCCGCAAATACAGTAAGCACGTATGGTGTCCATAGCCCAAGCTTCCAACATCCAAAGAAAGCAAGAGCAGCAAGATACTCATTTGTTTTTCCACGCCACCAACTAAGAAACGCAAGCGCGATGAATAACGTTGCAAGTGGACTATCAGGAACAAACGGCCACATGATGACTGGTTCGCTTGCAAACTGCCATGTAATAAGTGGGTCAGTTTGTGGGATCGGATGGAACCCATAGTACCAAAACCCAAATATTGTCCCAAGTATATTAATAACAATTATTACTGGAACCAACCGGAGCCCAAGATTCTCAAGCCACCTTGGCAATGGCGAGAGCCACCAGGGAAGACAATCTGTGCTTGGTAGTCCCCGATCGGATGTGAGTCGACGAAACGCATCGGATACAGCCATATGATACTCTGTGATTTGTGACCGAGATTTAGTGGTAGCTACAGCGTATACTCGGTAATGTTAGTATATAATCGCCTATCTGTAGCTCTATGGAATAAATCTCCCGCTTCTGTTCCCGAAAAGTAGATCCTCTACAGTTAGATCCACTCTACAATTGTATTCGTAGAATAGAACAGAATTCCACCACTCACACACTGAGATTAGTTCGGCGTTATCTGGTCGCTGGGTCAGTCCTCGCGCGTGCGCGCACGAGTGAGTCTGCTTAAGTGTGTTCGGTTATAATCGAACGTATGTCCGAAGAGACTGATCTTTCTGAATTACGCCGCGGTACGGAGCTAGTGAAACGCGGGTTCGCACGGATGCAAAAAGGTGGCGTGATTATGGATGTTGTTGACGCCGAACAGGCGCGAATTGCAGAGGACGCAGGTGCAGTCGCTGTGATGGCTCTTGAATCTGTTCCAGCAGATATTCGAAAACGTGGTGGCGTTGCTCGAATGCCTGACCCAGATATCGTTCCTGAAATTATTGATGAAGTTTCGATTCCGGCAATGGGAAAATCTCGAATCGGGCACACGAAAGAGGCGGAAATTCTTGAGGCTCTTGGAGTCGATATGATTGATGAAAGTGAAGTTCTCACGCCGGCTGATGATCGATATCACATCGATAAACGCCACTTTACCTCACCATTTGTCTGTGGTGCACGGAATCTCCAGGAAGCACTCCGCCGGATCGACGAAGGGGCAGCAATGATCCGGACGAAGGGTGAAGCTGGAACTGGTGATGTGAATCAAGCAGTTCGTCACCAGAGAAATATCAAAAGTTCAATCCGTGAACTCGTTGGAAAAAATCATGAAGAGCGTGAAAGATGGGCACGCGATCACGAAGCACCTGCGGAGCTTGTGCATGAGACCTCCGAAATGGGTCGTCTCCCTGTTGTGAACTTTGCAGCCGGTGGTATTGCAACCCCGGCAGACGCTGCGTTAATGATGCACCATGGCTGCGATGGTATTTTTGTCGGATCTGGTGTCTTCGGTGCTGAGAACCCACGCGCAATGGGTCGGGCGATTGTCGAAGCTGTCAATAACTGGGATGACCCTGAGGAACTCGCCCAGATTGCATCTAATCCTGGCAAGGGAATGAAAGGCGAAGCTAGCGCCGATCTACCTGAGGGCGAAAAACTTCAGACTCGAGGCGTATAGACAACTGCATTCGCATGACGAGCCCGCTGGAGGCAAGTTATATAAGAAGTGTCTGAGACATTGAAGGACACACAATACAATGTTGATACGGTGAAAACAAAGCGAAAAATGTTAAGTAAACTACACACTTTCACGACGAATAAGTCTCTTTGAGTTTGCATAGTCTGATATTACATGAAATTCTGATAGAAACCTCAGACCCAACTCCTGGCAAACTCGATTAGGCAAGCCGGTGTCACATCACTTGCCTCAGGAGTGACTGTATTGATTAGATATTCTCGGAATCTGAACGATGATGATGTTCACCAGCTGATTAATAACATTAAATTCAGAATAACGTTGCACCGGTACTTACACATGTTTGATACGCACGAGCTTTAACATCAGCAGTTTCAAACGCATCAACCATCGCTGCGGCGACGGCACGACGTCTTTTTGTATCACACACAGCCAGAATCGCAGGACCTGCCCCTGAAACGGTAACACCTGTTGCCCCAGCAGTCAGTGCTGCTTCACGAACAGTATCGTATCCGGTGACTAATTCTGCTCGTGCCGGCGTCACGACATGTTCATCCATCCCTGCTCCTACCAGCGCTGGGTTGCTTTGACACATCCCAACAGTGAGCGTTGCTGCAGACCCGACTGTATGAACGGCTTCCTCCATTGTTAGTGAGTCTGGAACGACTCGACGAGCATCTCGTGTCGAGACAGCAATCTCTGGGAGGCACGCAACAAGGGGGATCCTAGTATCAACGGTCGTAACAGTGTTATTTTGAGCAATAGTGAATCCGCCCAGCAGTGCTGGTGCGACATTATCTGCATGCGCTTCACCAGAAACGATTGCTTCGCCTTCAGCAGCGATTGGAACAAGTTCTGTCCGCGATAGCTCCCGGTCATATAGTCCATTGAGTGCAACGGCTGCGGCTGCTGCACTGGCAGCTGATGACCCAAGTCCTGAGGATGGTCGCACACCCTTATCGATTTGAATTTGTGCAGGAGCATCGAGTGCCTTTGCGACAGCACCGACAACATTCGAACGGGGGTCCTCTGGAATGTACTGACTTCCAACGCCAGTTACCTCAATTGTTGTCTTTTCAGCGCGTTCAACGCGAATAATGTCAGCGGGACGATCAAGTGCAACGCCAAAAACGTCAAACCCGCTACCAAGGTTCGCACTTGTCGCAGGCGCCCTGACCGTCTCCATACGAATCAGATTGCCAAACTGCGGATAAAAAGGTAGCGAACGAGCAAGCAAAACCGGTGCCGCCGCTTGACTATATGAAATTCATTTGTACAATATACCTGTAACTGATTACTATGACTGTCTGAAAATCACGTCATAGAGATTACATAGTACAGTAATAACGTCAGACACAGTGCTCATTTAAGCGCAACACACTTTGTAGACAATTGAATAATAACTACTATGATTGGTGTCGTCGGCGGTGGCATTGCTGGATTAGCTGCGGCATATCGACTGCAACAGGCAGGACATGAAGTGCAGGTGTTCGAAGCCACAGAGACAGTTGGTGGGCTTGCAGCTGTGTATGAAACAGCCGGTGACGAGATTGAACGATTTTATCATCATCTCTCAAAATCCGAGAAAACAATCGTCGAGCTTGCAGAGGAACTGGGATTAGGAGATCGTGTTGAGTGGCGAATCGGCACAAACGGATATTACATTGATGACACCGTTCATCCACTCAATACCCCTTTGGAGATTCTTAGGTACCCACATCTAAGCCTATATGATACATTCAGGCTTGGATTATTGACCCTTGGTGTCGATATTCGCAACGGGATTCCAGATTTGGATGCGTATGATGATCTTGAGGCGTATGAGCACATGACTGTCAAGGAGTTTGTTGAGAAACATACCACTGCAGGCGTATACGAGAACTTTGTTGATCCATTGCTTGATGGAAAATACGGTGACCGGAAACACGACGTTTCAGCCGCATGGTTCCTTGGACGTGTTCGATTCCGCGGTGAGCGCGACCCGCTACAGGGAGAGGTACTTGGTTACTTCGATGGTGGGTTTGGAGTATTACTTGATGCGCTCATTGACGCTGTTGGTCGTGAGAACATCATGACAAATGCCTCTGTGAGCGATCTTAGCGTCAACTCAAAGACCGACGCTGTGAATGCACTCACAGTTACCGATACTGCAGGATCAAATAATAATATAGAGACAACCTATCCGGTTGATGCGACTGTCGTTGCAACGATGCCACATGTGCTGGAGTCACTGACGGGCTATACTTGTGACATTGACTTTCAGGGAGCAGTTTGTGGGCTTATTAGTATGGATGAATCCCTGCTAGATACATATTGGTTAAACATTGGACATGATGCACCATTTGGAGCCCTTGTTGAGCATACAAATTTTGTCGATCCTGAGAGGTACGGTGGTGACCATCTGATGTATGTCGCCGCATACGTTCAGGACCAAACAGAGGATCTCTGGCAGGCAGATGATGAAATTGTAGAAGAACGATGGCTCGCGGAGATTGAATCGATGTTCCCACAGTTTCATCGAGAGAGCATCAATAGCGTCCGTATTTCGCGGAATCCTCATGCGGCACCGATATATGAACGTGGATATCTTGATTTGGTTATCCCATATGATATCGGGGAGGCAGTGGGTAACGGTATTTACTATGCTGGAATGGCTTCAGCAGCACAGTATCCGGAGCGCTCGCTGAACGGCGGCGTCGTTGCTGGATATGAGGCAGCTGACTGTATTATTGAATCCTTTGATGAAAATGAGAATATGATCAAGGGCAGCCTCAGCTCAGATGATACACAAAAACACAGGGCAAGTACAGAATCGTCTGCAGTACGACCAGACGGTGGCTCATAATATCATTCTGTTAGCATGAGGTGAATTGAGTTACGTAAGATAATATAGCAACTATCATATTTTGTATATGTCCAAATGCATACACAGCGCAATTATTTCCTCATAAAGGATCTTAATCCGGTATGTTACTTACACAGATCAGCAGCCGATCAGTCAACGCTGCCTATATGATAGACCAATCTACGAATGAATAAAACAGGAATATTGCACTCTGTGAGTGGCACAGATCATGCTTCGGTTGTCTCATCGGCGTCAGTATCAATATCTTGGAATCCAGGTGCATCTTCAACATTGATGTTGTCTGGCTCCGATTGTCCACCAATAGTAAGTTCACCAGATTCAGTTTCAACATATATATCATCAGCGAACCCGCCCTCGGCATGTGGATGTTCTGGACTATCAAGCCGCTCTAGAGTTGATGCTGCTACAGCGATGTCTTGGGTTTTAAAATCACCAAGCGGATTTGCGATATCAATATCATATCGATCAAAGAATGTCTCATACCGCTTATAATGTGATTCAAGCTCATCTGCAGGAAACTCCATCATTTCCGTCCAGCCGTGATTATAAAAGTCGAAATTCGCTTGAATATGCGTGACTTCCCGGGCTTCTGCCTCGGTAAACCCCTCCTGAAGTGCACGAACGTATGTCTCAAACGTACAGTCAAAGAATGCCTCAAGATGTGGCTCTCGTTCCTCACGATACTCAGGATCGGCCTTCTTAGCAAAGATACTGACATGGAGAGCTACGAGCTTTTCAGTCGCGATATCACCAATAATGGGCATTGTGAGTGCCTTTTTTGCTGCAAAGTGTCGAATGTTCTGACGGATTTTCATCACAGATGAATTAGTTTGAGCAATATTTAATTCTTACATGCTAAATCTCCTTCCTCAAGGAACGAGGCGAAGCCGAGTAAGTAATATACTATGATTTATTTATTCGATTGTATATCTCTTTTTACCCTGAGTATATGTGTGATATCGTAATTGAGCCACTGCCGTTGAGAAACCACAACAGTTCAAATGAATGAATTGAATTGCTAAAGAGAATGTAATAGGTTGGTATGAGTATTAATATCGTTCTTAATACCTGTGCACTCCTGATAGCAATTCACTTTTAATCTCCACACAAACGATTTTGTATATGACCCAGTCGTACGTTATTATTGGTGACGGTGTTGCAGGAAGCTCTGCCGCTGAGACACTTCGCGAGGAGGCACCTGAAGCTACCATCACGGTTCTCACCGATGAGGGCGAGTCGTTATATAATCGAATTCTGATCAAAGAGTATGCGAAAGGGAAGTTACCAGCAGCACCAATCTCGATCCACGATGAGTCATGGTACGATGACCGAGATATTAATCTTGAATTGAACACACTCGTTGTTGATATCGATGTCACCGGACATACAATTGAGACACATCACGGTGACACATACGACTGGGACAAACTCCTTGTTGCGACAGGCGGGACGCCAACGCAATTACCAGTTGACAATGCTGATATGGATGGAATCCATCATTTCTGGACATTCCAAGATGCCCGAGAAATTAAATCAAACATTGAGTCTGCGCATAGTTCTGTCGTTGTCGGAGCAGGATTACTCGGGATAGATCTTGCAGCCATTACCGCTGCCCAGAACGTTGAAGGAAAATACCTGATGCGTGGGGACCGCTGGTGGCGATATGCACTCTCTGAGCAGGGTGCATCGATTATCCATGATGCACTCTGTGAGCGCAACGTTGAGCCTGTCTTCCAGTCAGGAGTTGATCGATTTGAGGTCGATGATACTGGGCACGTAACCGCAGCTGTTGACCCGAATGGTGATCAATATGATGCTGATTTCGTTGGCATCGCAATTGGACTGAACTTCAATACTGAGATTCTCCAAAATACCCCTATCGAGTGTGACGATGGCATTATTGTCGATGAATACATGCAGACAAATCATGAGGATGTCTTTGCTGCAGGTGATATCACACGGTTCTATGACCGAATCCTCGGAGAGCGTGGACGGAATGGTGCGTGGGGATCCGCAAAGGAACAAGGCGCAATCGCAGCGAAGAATATGGTCGAATACAACTCAGAGCCATTTGAGTGGGTCTCAACCTATTCGATCACTCACTTTGATTTCCCATTTCTCTCCTTTGGGCATCCAACCCTCGGTGATGACACTGCCGAAAGAAAGCACTCTGATACTGAGTGGCGACGGTTAGCGTTCAAAGATGGGCGGATTGTCGGTGGTGTTCTCATCGGTGATCTCTCCCCACAGTCAAAATACAAACAACTGATGCGAGAACGTCGCATTGTCTCTGGTCAACGTGATATATTGATGAAAGAAGACTTCGAAGTTGACGATCTTGAGCCAATGGAGGCGGTTGTAGAGTAATTCATCTGAAATTAAATCAACATAATCATACAGACACGCCGCTGATCGTCATTTAAATTGCAGAATATATTGATCATTCTTACTCTGTAGCGCTGATGAGTGCGACTGAAATCAGATACTAGTGAGGGACCTCGGGGACAAGCCCCGAGCCACTCGACTTGTTCATCTGTAGATTTTATATAAAATCAATCCAGTGAGATTGGACCGATGCAATTTTTGATGACTGCGTAATAATATCGGCATGAGCAACACCACATACGATAAATATCTAATAAACGGGAGTCAAAATACTCGCTCAGATATCCGCACTGATGGAGGAACGCCGGGTGGTGATGCAGATATGACACTCGCATTTGAGCTAGAAGCATTGCGTGCACTTGCAGATCCGAACGCTGTATTCAGTGATACGCGACAATGGACTGAATATGTTGGCGTTGTAAGTGAAAAGCCAACATATGTTGTAACAAACTTCACTCGGAAGCATCGAGTCAGACAAGACTTCTTCTCGGGACCACGTGGAGTTGAGGCGAGCCTTGAGAATGTCAAACAGCAGTTTGAAACGACCCGTCACGTCCTGGTAAGTAATAATCAAACTGATGCCGATGTTGCTGAAAATGTCGACTGGGAATTTCTCCCACTTGAAGATGCAGCGTCTGCTGCTGAGTGGGAACTCGCTGAGAATACAGAGACAGATGATCCATTCGAATCGAGTGAACGCGATGACTGGCCGTAATCCCACGGATAGTTATTTTCAACAGATATCCCGTAACACTATTTCACGACTACTATGACGATAATTTATACATTCGCCTCATGTTCAGATGCGTGCATATAGTATCATTCATTAGTCCAATTATTTGATATTATCATATATCATTTCTGTTGATTTTGCGTATGGAGATATTCGTTTTTGTAGAACGAAAGCATTAATCGAATACCGTTCTAGGGTCTCATCGATGAGTCACCAGTTGCCTGATGTTCAGGCAAGTCGTCCCGACGTCACCGTCGGATTGAGTCAGGTTGGAGTCACAGACGTTGATAAACTCGTGAAAATTGAGCGCGAGGGAAAGAACCCACTTGTATTAATGGCTGAATTCGAGGTATTTGTTGATCTCCCGAGCGGTCGAAAGGGAATCGATATGAGCCGAAATATGCAAGTAATTGATGAGACGCTTGAGGCGGCTGTTTCGGGATCAGTATCTCGTGTCGAGGATATGTGCGGTGACGTCGCAGAGCGATTATTAGAAAAACATGAGTATACGACAACTGCGACAGTCGAGATGACCGCAGACCTTGTTATACATGAAGACACTCCAGCGAGTGAACTTCCAACACAGAATACAGTCTCGATTATTGCCAGCGCGACTGCGACTGATGAGGGAACCCGCGAGGAAATTGGCGCAGAGGTGGTTGGGATGACAGTCTGTCCGTGTTCGCAGGGAATGTCGGCATCTAGAGCTCGTGATGTGATGCGTGATCTTGATATTGAGGATGAAACGATTGAAACATTCCTCGAGCAGGTTCCACAGCCAGGGCATTCACAGCGTGGGCATGCAACACTCACAGTTACAGCTGATGGATCCCCGGATGTTGACTTGATTGAACTTGCCGACATCGCTCGCGATGCGATGTCCGCACGAATATATAATCTGGCAAAACGTCCAGATGAGGACTATATGACATACCATGCACATGCTGATGCAAAATTTGTCGAAGACTGTGTTCGTTCAATGGCTGAGCAAGTTGTTGACACATTTGACCATCTCGATAATGACGCTGTTGTGCGAATGAAACAATCAAATGATGAATCGATTCATCAACATAATGCACATGCTGAACGCGAGGTTTCACTCAAGCAATTGCGAACAGAAGTTAGCACATCATAGTAACTAGTTATTGTTCTATCTACTGCATATACGAATGTGGCAATTTCGAGCGTGAATAATCAAGAGACCGTGTAATTATAATCTCAGTATGATATACTCTGCAGAATGTATAAAAGTAGACCACTGAGTTAAAATTTAGATAATTCTCTTACAATCTGAGAGCCTGGTCTAAAATGATAAAATTATCCGCGCGCTCTGTGGAGCTGGAGCGGGTATGAATAAGTGTAGGTAAGTAAGAATAATCACTTTTTGATCTCCAATCTTTAATGTGTGAGCACTGACACTGTTTTCATCAGTTCATCCGGCGTGGTCGTGGTCGCGGTCTCGGTCTCGGTCTCGGTCTCGGTTTCTGACCCATGAATGAGATGAGGTGTATCATCTTGGATATCGGCATTGGGTACTACAATTGCTTCATGATCAGCAATACGCAACACAGCACAGTGAAGATCTGACCCTACCTCAACACCCATTCTTAGAAGAATTACTACTCGTGTTGCTCGTGCTGTGACCGCTCTATACCCAGCAACTTGCACACCTAATCGCTCACGGGCACCTGCGAACGCTGCAAGTGCGTCTGTTGCAACTGTAATATATTGTTGAGTATCACTTACGATTCCAAGATTCACCAATGCATCTGCCATTTTGACGGTTCCATCAAGTGGTTACAGTGGATGATCAAGCAATCCGGAACCAGCTGTTGGACCATCTCGAAACCCTCCGGTAGTATCAGTATCATAAAGTTAGTCAATTGCAGTGTCGGCAATGGGGGTGGCCATCGACATAGGATTATTTGTAAGCTCATTCACATCCTGTCCAAGCGCCCGACGTGCGGTAACGAATACGTTGATAATGCGAGCATGGTCTTCTAACAACAACAACATGGGCTCGGAAGAATCTATGTCTCCGTCTCTGAGCTAAAAGTCGTATCATCAGATATATGTGATTCATTCAACACTCCATCGTAATCAGCATGAAACACAGCCCCACTACTGATGATGAACGCTGACTCAACTGCCATGAGCACACGACGACCGTATTCATGTGCTTCCTCATCGTCATTATACGCGCCCAGTGTCAACAGTGCATCTGCCATGAGAGCGTTTGACCCCACATACATTGTTGGATCACAACGAGAATCGGCAGTCGCGTCTGATTCCTCTTTATTCGTATCACTCTCCAATTGTGGGGCAATATCTTTTGCAAACGCGTGACTGTTCCACAGTTGATCAACTAGGAACTGTTGTGTACCATATGCCGGGTCAAGCAGCGTTTCCTCACCGGTATACAGCTATCCGTTTGCGAATGCACGAATCAACAGCATTCGTATAAAGAATCTTTTTTACGAAGTGTTGACCAATCGCGGTTGTCAGTGTATCGATAGAATCCATCCGTTCCATGATCATACAGCGATTCTGCAGTTACATGAAGTGTCTCAATTGCTTGATTTCGCTCACGCTTGAGAGCGAACTCGATTGGTCGTGAAAGTGGGAATTTTGCACTATCTTCCCACCCTACGAATTGATCATTCCATTTTGACTCGAGTTGTCCGGCAATACGGTCATCGACCGTTCCCACCGGTGTCGGGTCGTCTGTAAGTGGTTATAGAATTCGACCGGCATCAGCACCTCGTTCGGTCCAAACAGACCGGACAGAATCAGTAACTTGTCGTATACCACCAGCACCTGTGAGGGGTTTTCCTGTTGATGTACAGAAAACAGTCGATGGGAATTCACCCATATTGTATCGCTCACGAACCCGCGGATGACGATCAATATCGACACAAATTGTAATGAACCCGTTATTAATATTGGCGGCAATATGTGGCTCAGCGTGCGTCTCCATATCCATCTCCTGACAACCGTCACACCAAGTTGCCGTCAATGAGAGAAGCACCGGTGTATCACTCGCCTGTGCTTTGGCAAATGCCTCATCACCCCACTGCCGCCACTCAACGCGGGTCGGATCGTCAATCACAACATAATATCAGTGATGACACGTATTAAGAAATTGAGGTATCAATCACAGTACGATACAATATTAAAAATATATACTCAAGATTGATATCGACACAAGGGCTATCAATGCTGATTGGGTATTCATTATATGAAGACTCGATGGGTGATCGTAGCTCTACTATCGATTCCACTCGTTGATACATTGCTTCTTGTGCCGATTGCGACAACCATCGGTCTCCTTGCCACAGTGCTTATTGTCGTCTTGACTGGGCTCTTCGGGATGGTGCTTGTCCGTGCTGAGGGTCGGACAACAATACAGCGAATCCAACAGAAGATTGCACAGGGAACGCTCCCGACGAATGAATTAATTGATGGAGGATTGCTCATTGCTGCTGGTGCATTCTTACTGACACCTGGGATTGTTACTGACGTAATTGGATTCGCAAGTGCAATTCCTGTTACACGATATCCGATTCGCATTCTCGCGAAACGGTATATCGTCACGCCGATACTTGATCAACGAACGAATGATTTCATATCCGGTAATGTATATGTGAATGGCTTCCCAGATGATGATACAATAAATCTTGATCCAGAGGAGTATGGGCATCCTGATGAAGATCGATAGTGAATCAGCTTATGCAGATAATATTGCTGCCCATCTCGATGCAGTGCATTGATTTTGATACGACTGGAAAACCGCTGAAAGGAAACGCTTAAACACATCATTACGCTAGCATCACATGCGCTCCGCTGGGCCAATAGCTCAGTCAGGTTGAGCGCTCGGCTGATAACCGGGAGGTCCACGGTTCAAATCCGTGTTGGCCCACCTCCTTTCCAACTATTCATACTGTAGTTGGAGTCCGGGTCGTAACTCCCCAGCCAACTAATTTCGTTACATACCGATTACCGGTGGGACTGTTAATGCCGAGCTTTTATTCAAACGTGGATCAATATGACCACGTGCATGACCCGATTGAATCGAGTAATTCAGGAGTTATCAACGGTAACTCACGAGTATACGTATGAGCACCGACAGTACAACAGATGACAATTCGGGCGATACTGGCACTGGAACTGACACTGATGCCAATCGTACTGACGACACCGTCAAGACACTCAACACGGTTGATCAAACCGACGTAGGTCTCTTCGAGTTGACGCGGAGTAAATTATTATTAGGAGCGTTATTGTTGAGCGGCATTGCTGGGTCAGGACTTGCACGACGAGCTCTCGCTGAGGCGGGATACAATGATCTTGGAGTTATCATCTACACACTCGGATATGCTGGAATGGTCTTTGCGGTGTGGTTTGGGTGGATACGTCCACTTGATATTACGGGTCCAACCGGACGGTGAGACTGCTCTGAAGAACGGAAGTTTAATGAACAGGTCACATAGAAAACCAGATTACCGATGTTCCCTCTACAGCTTGTCGATAGCTTCTTGCTCAACTACAACGTCGGGCAGGCGTTATTGCTTGGATTTGTGCTTGCCACTGTCGGCGCACTTCCATTGAAGTCCCAGCGACTAGTCGCAGCAAACACTACCCTCTTTGGTCTTATCTTTATTCTCACACCACAGGCACTTGTGCCGATACATTATCTTTTCTTAGGTATTGCACTGTTACTTGTCGGTCCTCTGTTATACACAACTGCAAGTGAGTGACGGGACCTGAGGTGGCTGTAAACCAACCCGCTGCTGTGATTCTCCGATTACAATCGAAGTCAGAACTGAGACCTCATGAGTAAAAATAGTGATTAATACAGTTAGCTGTCCAAATAAGGGTTTTTAACAGCTGTGGATACAATATAATAGTATGACACAACCGCGGGTTCCCAGTGGGGGTGGTGAAACTATTGACTTAGCTTGTGGTGAGACAACTGCTGTCCGCCAACTTGACCTCGGAATGCGTGAGTTTGAGTGCGACTGTGGGGAGCAGCATGCTGTTGTGATGGATATCCACCCTGCAGAGCGCTTTCTTCCAGAGTTCCTTGTCGAAGTGCTTAGAGAGGCAGTAGAAACGACCAGCGAGGATATGCCAGAGTTCGGTACCGCCCATCTTCTTGGGATTGTACTTGAGGAATTTCCTGATCGTGTCGCCGTTGTTGATGTAAGCAATGACGGCGAGGTAGGTGCAGGGATTGTCTGGGTTACTGACTTTGATTCTCGCCGATTACACGAAGTCGTTGTTGAGTTGGTGATTGAGTTAATGGACCATGCTGTTAGTCACGGTGAAGATTCTATTGCAACACAGTTTGAATCACAGATGCATGAGTTTGATATCGGCGAATTTGTCGATCAATATCGTGAGCAACGTGAATTCTCTGAAGCTGACGCGATGTAATAGCTACAATTCATTATAGAAGATAGAGAATCCAATACTTATTTTATATCACTAGATTACGAATTTCGCAACCCGACTTCGCATCTCGTAGCATTTCGCCGGGCTTATTACGATGTGCAGACTGTACCGCAGTGATGACTGACGAGGACGCAGATACTAACATACGGACTGATACCGATAGCGCTGACATCGCATCAGCCGACCGGACGATCCTACTTATCGGTAGTGGTCCAATTCAAATTGGGCAGGCAGCTGAGTTTGATTATTCTGGCGCACAGGCCTGTCGGGCGCTTCAGGAAGAGGGCGCACGGGTTGTCCTCGTCAACTCGAATCCTGCAACAATCATGACCGATCCGGAGATGGCTGATCGAGTATATATCGAGCCAATTACGACCACGGCAATCGCGGAGATTATTCGCACTGAACAACCAGACGGTGTGATTGCTGGACTCGGTGGACAGACTGGTTTGAATGTCACAGCGGAACTTGCAGAAGAAGGTGTTCTTGAAACTCACAATGTTGAGATTATGGGGACACCACTTGAGACAATATATGCAACAGAAGATCGCGACCTATTTCGTCAGCGAATGGAGCGGATTGGACAGCCAGTACCGCAATCGAGGACAATCTCTCTGACAGAGGGTGAGGCTGTCCAATCGCTCACCGAATCAGATCTCAGAGATCGAGTATATGATGCTGTTGAGGCAGTCGGTGGGCTCCCAGTTATTGCACGTACCACATACACCCTTGGTGGATCTGGGTCAGGTGTTGTTGCTGAAATGAATGAACTGGTCGAACGTGTCCGCAAGGGATTACGACTCTCTCGTAACAGTGAGGTGTTAATCACCGAATCGATTGCTGGGTGGGTAGAGCTTGAGTATGAGGTAATGCGTGATGCTGACGATTCAACGATTATTATCTGTAATATGGAGAACCTCGATCCGATGGGGATCCATACTGGTGAATCAATTGTAGTGACTCCATCGCAGGTTATCCCAGATGAAGGACATCAGGCAATGCGTAATGCTGCACTCGATGTCATTCGAGAACTTGGAATTCAGGGTGGTTGTAATATTCAGTTCGCGTGGCATGATGATGGAACGCCAGGCGGGGAGTACCGTGTTGTTGAAGTAAATCCTCGAGTCTCTCGGTCCTCAGCGCTTGCTTCGAAAGCGACTGGATATCCAATCGCCCGCGTTACAGCAAAAGTGGCACTTGGCAAACGACTCCATGAGATTGAAAATGAGATAACCGGTGAAACGACCGCTGCGTTCGAGCCTGCAATCGACTATATCGTCACGAAGGTTCCACGCTGGCCTAAGGATAAATTTGACAATGTTGACTTTGAGCTCTCAACAGCCATGAAATCGACCGGCGAGGCAATGGCTATCGGTCGCACGTTTGAAGAATCACTATTAAAGGCATTGCGCTCATCCGAGTATGACCCAGCAGCCGATCTTGAAACACTCAGTGACATAGAACTCAAATCAGAGTATCTTGACAGACCAACGCCAGACCGTGCATATGCAATCTTTGAGGGGTTCAATCGTGAGTATTCCGTCGACACAGTTGCTGAGTTGACGGGCATCAAACAATGGTATCTTGAGCGATTTCAACGTGTGTCAACCGCACTAAAATCCGCACAAAATGGTGAACTTACAACCGCTGCAACGACTGGTATCACAAACACTGAAATTGCGGAGACAGCAGATGAAGCAATTGACGCGGTTGAGAGAACTGTTCCTGGACGAACATACAAGCAAGTCGATACTTGTGCTGGCGAGTTCGCTGCACAAACACCATATTATTACTCTTCACGAAAACCAGAATTTGCCTCGGGTTCTGGACCGTATGAAGGTGCTGCAGCAGCCGGGGAACTTCGCGTTGACCGTGATGTCGAAAGTGTCGTTGTCGTCGGTGGTGGTCCAATCAGAATCGGACAGGGCGTTGAATTTGATTACTGTTCGGTACATGCAGTCCGTGCTCTCAGGGAACTTGGAATCGGTGCACATGTTATCAATAATAATCCAGAAACTGTCTCGACGGATTATGACACGTCCGATGGACTCTTTTTTGAACCAATTACTGCTGAGGAGGTCGCAGATGTTGCTGAGGCAACCAACGCTGATGGGGTAATGGTGCAGTTTGGCGGACAAACTTCAGTTAATATCGGACAGCCACTTGAAAATGAACTTGACCGCCGCGGACTTGATTGTGATATTCTTGGCACGAGTGTTGACGCGATGGACCTTGCTGAAGATCGTGACCGATTTAATCGCTTGATGGGTGACCTTGGCATCAAACAACCCATTGGTGGGTCAGCAACAAGTGAGTCTGAGGCGCTTACGCTCGCGAATGAACTTGGATACCCTGTCCTTGTTCGCCCTTCATATGTGCTTGGAGGACGCGCAATGGATGTTGTTCACTCTGATGCAGAGTTACAGGAGTACATCGAGGAGGCAGTTCGTGTTTCACCTGATAAGCCTATCCTTATTGATCAGTTCCTTGCTGATGCGATTGAGCTTGATGTTGACGCTGTTTCTGATGGTGAGCGGACAATCATTGGCGGTGTTATGGAGCATGTCGAGAGTGCCGGGGTCCACTCAGGTGACTCTGCATGTATGATTCCACCGCGTTCATTGAGCACTGAAACGATGTCTCGTGTCCGCGCTGTTACAGAGGATATTGCTACTGCACTGGACACAGTTGGATTATTAAACGTACAATTAGCTGTCAAGGATAACGATGTGTATGTTCTTGAGGCAAATCCACGATCATCACGCACCGTGCCATTCGTTTCAAAGGCAACAGGCGTTCCAGTCGCGAAACTCGCAGCGAAAGTGATGGCTGGTGAGTCACTTACCACACTAGATACCACCGAGCAGATTCCAGCAGAAACCAGTGTCAAAGAAGTCGTCTTACCGTTTGATCGATTACCAGGGTCAGACCCACGACTCGGTCCTGAGATGAAATCGACTGGTGAGGTGATGGGAACTGCCTCAACCTTTGGAAAAGCCTATGATAAAGCACAAAACTCAGTTGGAAAATCAATTCCGTCTGCAGGAACCGCCTGGGTCGATCTCTCAGATGAGGAGTTCCCAGACCCTGATAGTGATGATGGTACTGCATTACGAGATGGATATGATGCATGCTTTGAACTCGCGACGTTCCCGGAGAGTGATAGCACAGAGGCTCTTATCAGTGCGCTTCGACAGGGTGAAATTGATATTGTCATTTCCCGCGATCGCGGTCCACTTGAGATTTGCGTCGAAGAAGAAATCACATACTTCTCGACGACTGCATCAGCCTTTGCGGCACTTGAAGCGATTGATACCAAAGATGACCCGATTGATGTTGATCCAGTCTCTGACCGGCCAACAATGACCAGCAAGTGGGGATAAAATCTCCGCCATAGGAGCGGCTAGATTCAATGTGGATACTCGTTTTGAGCGTAGTTGCAGCGACTGTTGAATTGAACCAATCGTCACGATCAAGATGAAATCTGATGTGGTTTTGTGATTATCCTGAAGCTGCTCTGTCTCACGTTTTATGTTACATTTCTGGTACATTTGAGAGCACACCCATAGCCAAGATTAGTGACAGCCACGACCGTCGAACAGTCCAAATAAAATCTATCTGTGTCAATTAAGACGCAACTTTGCACGTATGAAGTTTTTATTATACAGAAAATACAATTGCAGTAAGAACTGATATTCGATGAGTTAGTTTATTGATTACAAACTGACTCATATGCAGCATCAATCGCACTACCGGTATCTGTATCGAGGTCAACACCAGCTTCTATTGCATATACTGCCGCTGCTGCTTCAACAGAAATCCCAAGGTGGCGCTGTCGTTCGTTGATTTCAGCAACCACCTTGCGTTTCTCATGTCCGGCGGTAACAAGTGCATCAAGTAACTGCTCAAATGCTGATTGTTCTCGAAGAATTGACTCATCAGGTTCGTATGAGTCAGGAATCGAAATAGTCGCTGGGTCGAACTCTGCAATAACTTTATCACCAGACTGAGAAAGTAATCCCCGGCTAGCAGCGATAGTAATCAACCGCTGGACCTGGTCAGGTGAAAACCAGTTGCGGTCAAGTGAAAGTGCAACGACAAATGACCCCTCACCGAGACGTGTTTTCCCACGTTGTTTAAATGGGACAGCAACAGCGATTTTAAGACTCATACTAATATTGTGTGTGCAAATGATATAAACTACTCAACTGCATCTATCAATGCCAGAGATAGCTATCCCGTGAAGCAATTTTTATCCCACGATTAAATTGTATTCGCTGATGCACTCATCTAAATCGTCACGGTTATTATATTAATTTTATTGATATACCCTATTTGACGTCTCTCAGCAAATCATATATAAACGTACAGATTGCTGCTTTTGGAATAATGTGCAATTAATACCGAGCATACGTGTAATGCGAGTCATTGAAGTATTCACCGAGAGTGTTTATTTACATGAAAGACCAAGGACGATCAACGCGGAAACGAACTGGTGGGCGACTTCATAACGTAGGTAAAAAGAAGCGACACCAACTCGGGCGTGAGGCTGCAGAAACAACGGTCGATGACCCACGATTCCAAGTTATCGATGCGCGTGGGTCCGAAAATAAACTCCGAGCATTATCAACAAATATTGCACAAGTCGCAGATGGCGGTGAGGTGTCTACGGAAGAGATTGAAAATGTTGTTGATAATCCTGCGAATGTTAATTATATTCGACGAAATATTATCACAAAGGGAGCAATCATTAAAACCTCTGCAGGGCAAGCACGTGTGACGTCTCGACCAGGACAAACGGGTCAAGTTAGCGCCGTACTTGTTGAAGACAACTGACGTATTGCGTCATATTCTAATCTCAGTATAGACTTGTATATTATTGGTGGGGTAACTCCTGCGGTTTCAATAATTTTCGATATCATAGTTCAATACATACGTATGTGAGTATATCACGAAAATCAGTTTTTGATATCGAATTAATGCCTTCGCCCATCGGGTGTCATATACAGCAGTTACTGCATGATACTGAGGGTGAGCGTCAATGCAGATATCTGCTATACTCGACAAAATATCAGTGATTACCGCTTTTAGACGCTACTAGGTGACTCATCAAATTTTGCTCATCGAATAGAATACGGAATTGACGATGAATGATATTGATCTCGTTTAATCCACCTAAGGGTGTTCTCAGCGTATCGCCGACGATCAGCGGTGAAATCACAAATAGAAAGTTCAAAAAAACATCAAAAATTCAGCCCAATCTTATGAGCGTGACATTAGTGAGATGAGGCGAAGTACAACGAGGAATTCCAGCAGAGTGATAAATTATGTATTAACTAGAGCAATCTTAGGGCGTTGGCGCTGCTTTTTGTAGTGCCGTTTCGGCAATATTTCCACCATAATCCGCACTTCGAGAGACCGAGTCAACAATTAATCCAAGTAACTGTGCGCGAGAGGGGTCAAGTTCTCTAAGCAATTCATCGATCTGTCGTGCACGCTCATCGATCTGTTGTACTGACTCGCGTGTATCATTCGCAAGGTTCGTTGCTTCATCACTATCAGCAGTGAACAGTGCATCCATCGCATCATCAACAATCGAATGTGATTCTTCACGCAGTTCCATGAGCGAACCAACTACCTCCTCAGGAACCGGCTCATCGAATCTCAATGTCAAGTGTCCTATCTTCGTGGCATGGTCGGCAATACGCTCTAATTGTCGAGCAGCCGACTGATAGCCGAAGCAAATCTCTCTTTCAAGACCTAATTCTTCTGCGGCTTTAGGTGTCCGGAGTGTCGACCGAAAGATCCGAGAGACAACCATCCAAAGACGATCAACATCATCATCTCGTTGAATAATATCACGAGCCATATCAGAATCAAGCGTCGCGACTGCGTCTATTGCATCCTCAAGCATTGATAACGCAATCAACCGCATCCGTGTGACGGCATTATGAATAGATAACTCAGAGGAGTCGAGTAGATCTCGTACGACGATTCGATCACGTGTTTCTTCAAGTACCTCTAGGCCAACAAGACTTTGCGTTGCCTCTCTAACCGTTCGCCGTTGTGTTGTTGTGATTCGATTACTGGTGAGTGAAATAATATCGAATCCACTAACATACATTGTCATCACTGCCCGTCTTAATTCCTCACCAGCGAGATCAGTCACCTCAAGACTCCCACGTGTTCGCTCTTCTTCAGTTGTCGGAGCCAGGAGTAATGAATCACCTTCTGGATAGAACTCTACGACACTTCCAGCAGAAATATCATTATTGTTTGCCCACTCTTTTGGAATCGAGACTGTGAATGTTGAACCACCGGTGACTTGCACCTTCCGGGTCTCTACCATATCTCATTATGCTTTCCATGCCACAATAAATCTGATCATATATATATACTATCATATTGAAATATGATCTGACTTCATATAGTCGTATCGACGACTAAATTTGATCAGAATATATATTTATATGCCATGACTGACGCAATCTCCGATGTATAACTGATTGATAATTAATATTTATTTTGTTTCCCTGCACTGAGCTGGATTACTACACAATATTGCCGATATAATAACAAATAGTCAAAATACATATATACAGTCTGAGACTGTCAGGAGCAGTGCACAATATGTGTTCAGTGTTGATCACACTGAACTATTGATAAGTGACATATATACCCATACATTGATATATATTCGTAGTAGTATGCCTCGAGAATCATATCAAAAGTTAATCTCGCAGTTGCGTGAAGATGTCCTATATATGAGTGAATTAGTGTCTAATCACCTACGATCAGGGCTAGATGCGCTCGAGCAGAAAGATGAGGAGCTTGCGATGGAGATCATCGAACGCGATGAGGATGTCAATACAATGTATCTTGAAATTGAACAGCAATGTATCAAACTTATTGCACTTCAACAACCGGTTGCATCTGATCTCCGGATAATTGCAGCCTCATTTAAAATCATAACTGATCTTGAGCGAATCGGCGATCTAGCAACAAATCTCGCAGAGTATGCCTCGGTTGCCGACCGTGATGTCTTTCCAGAGGTTGACATTCAGCATATCGGAGATGAGATAGATAAAATGTTGACACAAGCAATGCAAGCATATGCGGACGAAGATGCAGAGCGCTGTCGGGCTGTTGCGGCGAGTAATAACAATGTTGATGAACTGTGTGAGGCTGCAAGCTCTCATACAGCAGAATATCGCCGCTGACATTGCTTTTACTCCGGAGTCATATGTTCAAGACATATCACGGCTACTTCTGTCCATCCGTGATCTTGAACGCGTCGGCGACCACGGTGTTAATATCACTGCTCGATCACTGTATATGATTAAAAACGATGACAAACTGCTGTATTAATACCGTCACGATACTACTATGAAAATAATCTATGGCTGGGATCAGTACTACTCATACCGTGTCAGTATATATTTGACTCAGCTAACAATATATTCAATCAATGGTTAAGACACAAGTAAACGATGGATATCGGATTGCGGAATTACTTGCTTCTGAGATAACTGGACATGAAGGAATATTGGCACCATTGTCGGTTGGTGACGCCGACCCTGACGTTACCCCGACTGAAGATGGTGCACTCACATATCATATCTTACATGCTGCCAATGACGATGACGTCGCAGCTGTATACGCTCATCCTAAACATATTCGTGTCGTGATTGAAACGGCAACTGCAGCGGCACCCGCCGCTAAAGCCGTTGCTGATACTGATATCCGTCTTTGTTCAGACTCTCCTGTACAGTCGTCAGAAAGACCAGCTATGATTATTACCAGTGGCGCCGAAATCAAACGATTTCTCCCAGTGCTTGAGTCTCTTGCTACAGCCATCATAGCAGAGAATACTGATTGATATTAGCTATTGATTTCTAAGTACCGTCGGTAACTGCGAGCAAAGCTCCGTCCGGGGAATGTGTACGGCAGCCTCCGGCGTGGGGTCCGGACCACCGTCATATATTACCTGAATTGGAGTTAACCCGGCGTTAGCCGCACCCGATATATCAGCGTCGACATCATCACCGACATATGCAGTCTTACCCGCTGTTACACCAAGTGCATCAGTGAGCGCCTCGAATGCAGCAGGATCTGGCTTTCCAGCGGACAATTCACCGGTTACCAAGGCAACATCAAATAACTCGCTCAACGTGAGCGTTTGAAGCTTATCTCGCTGTGCTAATTGTGGTCCATTCGTGAGAAGACCAACGTGATATTCTTTGGTGAGTGTCCGTAAAAATGGCTTAACACCACTGAGCGGAACCAAAGCATCAGCAATTTCATGCCGATATGCATCTGCGAGTGCTTTCGCATCGACATCGGTCTCACGACCAGCGAGTAGATCAGCAAATATTGGCGTTCGTGTTTCGCTGGTCAAATGTCGTCCATGAGCCTCAAGATACGCCTCTCGAGTGATCTGTGGGGCGCCAACGCTTGCAATTGCTTCAGCAAGGATTGTTGCCCGATCACGCGTTGGAATAGCAAGCGTCTCATCGAGGTCAAACCCGACCGCGGTGAGTGTCACATTTTAATTTATGATATCGGTCGGTATTATCTTTCTCACTCACTTTGTTCACAACTAATCACGCATGATAATCGAATTATGAGATAAAGAATCACATGATACAGTACATCATACGATGACATCGATAGGGGATGTACTTTTGCCGATTGCGATGTATACATATAATGTGACGCTTGACCCTGTCCACGTTGATGGAATCGCCAACATCGCTGCATACTTAGCACGGCACGTGGACGACACAGATCACACTGATCTTGCTGCGAATATCTGGGAGAACTTCCTTGACCCACTCGCTGATACAACTGGTCGTGCCGTCTGTGAACCTATTTCTGAGCAGCGACTTCGAGTGGCAGCTGTTGATGATATTGCTCTTGCTGAGACACCATTTGAGACCGTCCATGGACTTGATGCCGGGACAATCAATCCGACAACTTTCAAAAATGGATTAGTCCTTGATCTCGCGCAGGCAGCTCTTGCAGCCGTCCCCTCTGATTTAGATCTTCATCGTCATCGAAGCATTGTTGCAACGACACACCTGACCGATACAGTCGTTTCGCTTGATGAACCATGGCAATCACTCGATGAAGGGTACTGTCGGTGGCGGATTATGCAAGCTCCACGAGTTGATCGTTACAGCGAAGGCGTCGTTCATGCACTTGCACTCTATCTCGCTGAAAGTTCACATGCACTCGAACATGCCGAGGCCGTCTCTGAGTTGCTGATATTGGATGGACCTCTTTATCCGGTCGAGTTGCTCAATTGGCAAGACCGCAATGCTACATTTCAAACGCTTTCAACAGAGACAAAACCGCGCTCAATCGTTGCGAACTATTTTCGACTTGTTGAGTCGTTTGTCGAGCGAGATATTCCGCTCTGTGGCTTCATTAAAAATCCAGCATCCAAACGAATAATTGGAACTCTCCGTGACCGCGACATTGATGTTCCATGGGCAGATGATACAGCGCTTTTTACACAGCTCCTTGAACGCCGGAATCAGGGTCCGACTGATAATGATAAAAGCGGTATCAAAGAACAACGAACGGATGAAATAACATTTACCAGCTGGTTCATTTCTCGAAACGGTGCCAATGCGACTGTTGCTGCTGATGGTGACGCATATGGTCTAGATCGACATCTTGACCCACTCTGTTATGAAACCTGCTTTTGTGTTATTTATGAACCACAACATGACATCCTCTACCGGCTTGAAATGCCATATGCATTCGCTAGTGATGATGCAACACGAGCTGCTGTTACACAGCAGGTCGTAAGCGAGGTTGCGGCACGCCGCGGTCCACCAGCTGCGATTGCAAAAGCAGATGAACTGGCTCGAATTAGCACTGATGAGAAGACATCACTCCGAAAACAGTTTGCAGAGTCACTTGACGTCGATGAAGTGAAACGCTATGATGATGTCCGTTGGGAAGAAGCTGAATAAGTTCTAGCGGTACCGGTATTAGTTGATGAATCATTATTAGTGTTTTATGACAGCTACCCCACCCTACTTCGCCCGGGACACCCTCGTTCGGTGATGGTGGGGCTCGGCTTGTCAGTGGTCTCTTCCTCTAACCGAACCCACCCTTGCGGATGGAGCGGTCTGAGAGTGTATCTCTCAATTTGGTGTCTTCGACCCTGACCTGACTTCACTTCAGAGCATATTGACTGATGCTCCTCCCACGAGACGGCTGATGGTCTTGAAGCAGAGACAGCTCTGCAACATTCCTTGCCGCGTTGTAGTCCACGTGACTCTGATTTCCCCATCTCTGGCGCTCGAATTCATCTTGACGACGGTTATCGTCTCGAACACCTCCACACTCGTTGCACCGCTTCGAACTGTTCTTTGGAGTCACCGTATCCATGAACACTCCTCTCTCTTCGGTCTCGTATTCGACACACTGTTTGAGCTTGTGGCACGCCCACATTGCGTGCCAATCGGCATGGGGGAGTCGCTCTCGAATCCCAATTCTGTCAAGCTCCTCGAGAATTATCCCGCCGCAACCGTGCTCAACAGCTTCGTCGACAATCACAGTCGCAACCGTGTGCAGCATGTTTCGTACGACGTACTTATCTTCCGGACCACTCACTTGCTGGAGCGTGCGGTGTGCTGATTGCGTGCCACACCCTTGGAGGTCGCCACGGGTTTTCTCGAACTCCCTGCGGACGTTATTGAGCTTGCCTGCACTGACAAGGCGCCATGCTGGTGACGGTAATCTGACTCACACCAAGGTCAACAATTAAATCCGTTCCGTTCTGCGTCGTTACCTTTTCGTCGGGTTTCTCTGCACGATACCCAAGATGCGGGTACCACTCGCCGTCTCGGTACTGAAGCGTGCTTTCGGTGTACTTCCAGTCCTCGTCGTTCAAGCACTAGTACTGGTAACCGTCTTCGTTGCTTGGAAGTGCGAGGTCTGCCCCCACTCGTGAGTGGTCCATGCACGGTGAGCGACACCTGTTCTTTCTCAGAAAACACCGAGAGTGTCCGTCTATCATAGGTTATAGAATATGATATAAAGTGTGGTTGCGTTGCCCTCTTGTTTTCTTTCGTTTTTCAATACAGGATTGGGTGCTGCGGCGACTTCGTGGCAGGCAAGAATCGAGTGCTGACTACCCAGATTTGTTTCTCCTTGGACTGTGTCTTTCGCTGTGTTTCTGACACCAGACCGAGTGTGTTCATTCTCCCACGCAAGACTGGACGCAGTATTGCATCTGTCGAGCCATCCCTGCGTGGTAGCACGGAGTAGCTCGTGGTCGTGTTGGGAGAGCCCGTCGAGTCGTGTGATAGCGGTTCGACGGTAGTACTCGGTATCTGATGCCATCGTATCTTCATAAAAACACTACTGATTATGAAAAGTTAGGCTGTTTTCGTATTATACAACTTCTGTTCTTATACTGATAAACGGTTTCGTCCCCTCCCTACTCGCTCAGTTCAGTTTCGTTCCGTTCACTCTTTGGGGAAGGGACTCCATCTTGAATACGTTGAATTTGTGCTCGTGACTATCTTTATTCCAATTCTGTTTCATGTCCCGTATCAGAATCAGATCTAGATACTTTAATTCGGACATTAGACTCTGGAACGCCGATTCGAGCCAGTTGTGTGCGGACGTGTGCTTTTGCGGCTTCGACCGCCTGCTCACGGGTTTCAAACCCGCGTGGCATCGGTGACTCAAACGCAATTCGGATTGGTTCATCATTAATGATCGTTTCAGTCCCACCACTTTCGACTTCATAGAATTCATCACACACCCACACATATGATGCGTCGCCATCAGGTGCGCCCTTGTATGATGGCGCATCTTCGCCGCGTTCAAAGACTGTACCAGTGAGCCCCGTTCCCCCGCCAAGTCCACGAACGAATATCATCTTTCTACCTGTTCTTAGAGGCTGAAGGCAAAAGAACCGCGGAGTAACTCGTAATGGCGAGATGCTTTAGTCGTCCGCCACATTGAGATACAATAGAATGGATCTCGGTGATTTTGACCCGTCGGACGCAGATGCGGACACGGACGCCGATGGAGAGAGCACAAACTCACATGCCGATGAACACATAATCAGTGAAACAACGGAGTCATCGGCATCAAAACCGGGGACCGAAACTGATAGACATGCCGAATCAAACGCTGATACTGGCACTGATGCCGAATCCGCAAACCGAAACACAGCCGACGATACGAATTCACCCACATTTGAGTCATATGGCATAACACCAACCGGACAGGACGCAGGTCTTGGAACAATCGCTGTTTCACAGGGACTTCGGATTGCGGAAGATGATGATGAAACACGACTTCGGGCGTATGTCACCGCTGACAATCGTGACCGCATTCGGATCGGGACGTATCTGTTAGTCCCATATCCTGATCAGGAAATGCTTTTTTGTCGGATTGCTGCGGTTGAATACGCACAGGAGTTTCATACAGATGATGCGACAGAGATTCATGCTCGACGAGCGATGCGTCGTGATGAGTTTACAGAGCGTGATTACAAATTTGTCGCCACACTTCGACCGCTGGCAATCTTATTCAATGATTCTACCACTGTCGCATACACTCACGACGATTCAACCGGTGAGGCAACTCTCACTCGACGCATGGTTGACCGTGTTCCAAAACCTGGTGCGATTGTGCGAGCAGCAACAGATCCTGAGCAGATAAAAACAGGATTGAATATTCCAAGTGATGGCGTCTTCCTTGGTCACCTATCAGTGGGTGGTGAACGTGTTGAAACGGCTGCAAGTCCTCCAACAATTGATTATCGTCTCAATGATAATTACACCAGTGGTGACCCACTAATATTTAGACATACACTTATTGCAGGTGGAACTGGGTCAGGGAAAACACATGCAAGTAAGAACGTATTGCGGCAACTTCTGTCTGAGGATCGCACATACGAGATGGATGATGGTCGATTATCCCGGCTTGCAGTGGTGCAGTTTGACCCACAAGACGAGTATGCTCAGATGCATGATAATAATCCAGTAATGGACTCTGAAACCGCCCGACGATATGAACGCGAGGGCATTACCCATGGTGGGCATGATGATACCATTGCGCTTGTACCGAAAGAAGAGGGAGTGACATATAGCGGTGATACCCATCGTGCTGAGCAGCTCCGATTTACAATTCCATTCTCTATGGTTCGGAGCCGTCCATGGCTTGTCGCCGGTAGTCAACTTAATGAAAACCAGTATCCTGCTCTCCGACATTTATTAACCCGCTTTTTTAATGAATACGGTAATTCTGGAACATACTCCGGATTCAAGACATTTCTCGAAAATCCGACACTTCGTGAAGAACTTGATGAATCAGGACGTGTTCATGAAGCAACGTTTGATGCAGTCAAACGGCGTGTCTGGGGTGTTCCTGATACTGTCTTTGACCAATCAGCACGACCGATCACTGAACTGGATCATCAACTCGTCCGTCCTGGCGGACTCTCTGTGATCCCCACGTACCATCTCTCAAGCACACGTGTGAAAGAGATGATTGTCCTTGCAGTATCTAGCCTTCTGGTCGATGACAAACTATCGAATGACCCATATTCTGACCGCATCAATAGAACGCCACTGCTGGTTGGGATGGATGAAGCACATAATTTCTTGACTGATGCAGATACCGTTCAAGCGCGGAAAGTAATCGGTAAGTTTACTGAAGCAGCAAAACAGGGTCGAAAAGAGCGTCTTGGACTATTCTTAATCACACAGGATCCACAGGATATTGCCGAGTCAGTATTCAAACAAGTAAACACAAAATTAATTCTCAATCTTGGCGATGAAGATGCAATTAAAAGCGTCAATATTCCCGCGGCACTGGAAAATAAGGTCCCATACATGAAGAAGGGTCAACAAGTTGTTTACTCCCCAGATAATTCTGAGCCGGTCGAAATCCAAGGGTTAAGACACTGTTTGACACGTCACGGTGAATGACACTGACCAATGTATACAATCCGTTATCAAAGTCTCCCGCTTCGAATATATACTGAAGCAAAGGGCACTGTTTCCGGATAATTGATATATAATCAGTCTAAATGTTAGTGTTCATTCCTGTCGTACAGTATAGATCATCTAGGTTGAGGGATCATAACTCTGGTTGACCCATATCTCAGTGCCTGAATATTACGTACTCAACTTATATGATTGATACGAACTGTACAGATGATCAAAAGGCGGAACGAGTTAGCGTGTTCGAACGAGCAATATCTCTGTAGGATAGCCATACATCGATGCAATTTGATGACGTAATCGCAGGTCGTCGGTCCGTTCACCAGTAGGCTTCAAGAAATCTTAGTCGCGAGATGATTGAGTCAATCTTTGAGCAAGTGCGACTTGCATCCTCGAGTTACAATCTTCAACCGTGGGGAGTTTGTCGTTCTCACCGATGATAATGAACGCGTTGCCCTCCGTAAGGCTGCACATGATAAAGAACATGTCACTGAGGCTCCGGTTGATATTGTTGTCCCTGAGAATAAAGATCCTAGCGTACATGCTGAGACTGTTCTTGATGACTGGGTCAATAAGGATTGCCGAGTCAGGATGCTCGCGATGCCGTAGTTGAGAACGTTATGAATATGTCTGAACTTCCTGAGACAGAGCGCCGTGTTTGGACTGTGACATCATCAACGATTGCTGCGACGATGTTGATGGCGACGGCTTGGAATAAACAAGTATCTTCGTGTCCGATAGGTGGCTACGACGATGAGGCTGTACTTGATTTAATCGACGCTGATAGTGACCAATACGAACCGATCATGCTCATAACACTTGGTTACCCTGCTGAAAATTCCGCTGATCAGACAAACGCGCGAAAGCACTGCCATCCAGTCGATGAGATTGTTCATTTCAACGAGTTTGACCCTGTTAGTTCGACAGCATTACGATCTGACAGTACGGCACCATCAGTCGCTGACGACTGAATAGCGTAATCAAAGCTTCAATCCGTTTTGACGACTGTTCATAATCCCTAGTTAAGCAGATTTCTTCTGAGTTATTCGATCATACTAAAATTGATAAGAATACTTGCAAGCCAGTTGAAATGTGTCTGACGCAAGAACTAACAGCATTGTTTTGTTTGTGTCATATATGGGAATTATGAACAAAATCATCGGTGGAGAGGCCGACACACCGAATGAATACGTTGAGCTTGATCTTGATGACTTCGAGACAGTCCGGGGCGACGCCGATGTCCGAGTTCGATTCGCAGAAATTGGTGGGCAACAGGATATTATAGATATCAAGGACGCTGTATACGATGGCGATCTCGTCGTTGCAGACATCATTCGACATACAACGACTGATAATACAATGGAACGTATTGTCGACGATTTAGGTCGCGTAATCGAAGAGGTCGACGGCGACATGGTTCAGAAAGGAGATGACCAACTAATTATTGCACCGACTGGTGTTGCTATCTCTCGAGAAAAAATATAATCTGTCTACATATCGATATATCAGAACATCTCCGACCTGTGAGTGGTAAGATCGCAAATATTATTTCTGGCATGATGATGCAATACTTAGATATTACTAATATTCTCATTCATCGATATGAACGGCTATCCATGTGTCACAAGACCTTATTTCAGAGTTTATATAACCGTGCTTTCACATCGTCTTTACCTCGACATCACCCGACACGCTTTCCCCTCCGCTCATCATATCGGCGCGTAGATGAGCACGGAATTTATCGAGGTCCGCGGGGCTGAGGAACATAATCTTGACGACCTCGACGTCCAGATTCCGCGGGAATCATTTACTGTCGTTACTGGTCTTTCCGGTTCAGGGAAGTCATCTCTTGCATTTGAGACAATATATGCAGAAGGTCAACGACGATATATTGAGTCATTATCCGCATATGCACGGAACTTCCTCGGACAAATGGACAAACCACAGGTCGAATCTGTCGAGGGATTATCACCAGCAATTTCGATTGATCAAAAAAACGCAGCAAATAATCCACGCTCGACTGTCGGGACAGTCACTGAACTCCATGACTATCTTCGATTACTGTACGCCCGCGTAGGGACACAATATGACCCTCTCACCGGTGAAGTAGTCGGTGAGCAATCTGCACAGGAAATGGTTGAACAACTCATGTCCTTGCCAGCCGACACGCGTGCAAAAGTTGCTGCACCAATTGCCCGTGATGACAAGGGGACATTTGCAGATCGATTTGATGAACTCGTTGCTGATGGATATGCCCGCGTCGAAGTCGACGGTGAAACATACGACCTCACGAGAGAAACACCATCACTTGATAAGAACTATGATCATACGATTGATGTTATCGTTGACCGAATAAAAATCGATCCGGAGGCGACAGCTCGAATCACGGATTCAGTCGAAACAGCACTTACGGAGGCTGATGGCGTCCTGAAAGTGATTATTCCTGATCCCCCTGCCGATGTGTCGTTTGCTTCGAATGCGCGCTCAACAGGAGCACTTGGTGGTAGCAGTGATGACCGGCTTATTATCGAGTTCTCTGAGGAATTAGGAAATCCGAACTCTGATGTCCAATTTTCCGAAATTGAAACACGGTCATTCTCATTTAATAGTCCATACGGGGCATGTCCGGAATGTGAGGGACTGGGTCAGACAAAAGAGGTTGATGAGGCCCTTGTTGTTCGTGATACCTCAAAACCGCTTACAGATGTTTTTGAAGCGTGGTCTTATGACCGCTCATACTATCGGACCCGAATTGACGCTGTTGCCGCTCACTTTGATGTCAGTGCTAAGACACCATTCGCTGAACTCGACTCAGATATACAACGCCAATTCCTCTACGGTACTGATGAAGAGGTAGTATTCGAAAGTCGGACACGGAATGGAACCCGTCGAAAAACAAAACGTTTCGAGGGTGTTATTCCGAATCTTGAACGCAGACACGTTGAGACGGACTCTGATTCAACACGAGAACATATTGAGGACTACATGGCAGTAACAACATGTCCCGCTTGCGATGGGACACGTCTCAAAAAACAGTCACGGCATGTTCTTGTTGGTGGGACAGCAATCACTGAGGTTAATCAAATGAGTATTGCCGACGCGCTTACTCATTTTGAGGGGCTTGAATCAGAACTCAATGCCCGCGAGGAAACAATCGCCTCAGAGATTCTCAAGGAAATCCGTGCGCGATTAGGATTTATGCAAGAGGTTGGACTGGAATATCTCACCCTTGATCGTGAGGCATCGACGCTCTCAGGTGGAGAGAGCCAGCGGATCCGTCTTGCGACACAGGTTGGATCTGGGCTCGTCGGTGTATTATATGTGCTTGATGAGCCATCGATTGGGCTTCATCAGCGCGATAACGATCGGCTTTTAGATACGCTTGAGGGACTTCGTGATCTCGGAAACACACTTCTTGTCGTTGAGCATGATGAAGAGACAATGCGACGTGCGGACTCAATTATTGATATGGGTCCTGGTCCTGGCAAACGCGGTGGTGAGGTTGTTGCCCACGGTGATTTTGACACGATATGTGAGGCTGAAGACTCAATCACTGGTAGTTATCTTTCTGGTCAACGCCAAATCCCTGTTCCGGAGCAACGGCGTGAGTCAGATACTGCATTGACAATCCGCGGTGCCCGTCAACATAATCTTAGCAATCTTGATGTGCGTCTTCCAATCGGGCAGTTCACAGCAATCACTGGTGTTTCAGGGTCAGGCAAATCAACACTTATGCATGATATCTTATACAAGGGTCTTGCCCGAGAAATGAATAATAATACCTCAGTTGACCCTGGAGAGCATGATGCAATTGAGGGGACAGAGCAAATCGAAACAGTGCGACTTATTGACCAATCACCAATTGGGCGGACACCACGGTCGAATCCAGCAACGTACACTGGAGTCTTTGATTATGTCCGTGAACTATTTGCGGAAACGAAATTATCAAAACAACGAGGATATGCGAAGGGTCGATTCTCATTCAATGTTAAGGGCGGTCGGTGTGAGACCTGTGGTGGACAAGGAACAGTGAAGATTGATATGAACTTCCTTTCAGACGTGTACGTTCCTTGTGAAACGTGTGATGGTGCACGATACAATGACAAAACGCTTGATATTACATATAAAGAGAAAACGATCGCTGATATTCTTGAGATGGAAGTTTCTGAAGCACTTGAGTTCTTTTCAGCAAATAATCAACTCCGTCGCCGACTCCAACTGCTTGAGGACGTCGGGCTCGGATATATGACACTTGGACAGCCATCGACGACGCTTTCAGGCGGTGAGGCACAGCGAGTCAAGCTTGCAGAAGAACTCGGAAAGAGACAAACAGGCGATACGCTATATTTACTTGACGAACCAACAACCGGGCTTCATAAAGAGGATGAACGAAAACTGATTTCAGTATTACAGCGATTGACAGATAACGGCAACACTGTTGTTGTGGTTGAACATGAACTTGATCTGATCAAAAATGCTGATACTATTGTTGATCTGGGTCCTGAAGGTGGCGAAAATGGCGGCGATATCGTCGCAGTTGGAACACCTGAATCCGTTGCACGGACTGATGCATCATACACTGGACAGTATCTTCGAGATCACCTTCCGGATGTAGATATTGCAGGTCCACGAGCAGACCGTGATAATGCTGCAGTCACTGATTCAGTTACTGAGATGGACACAGACCAGGATACCACTAGATCTAATGCTGATGCTAGTAAAAAAGAGCCGACTCCAACTACGAACGACGACTAGTGACCGCATATCAACACAAGTTCAATTTCGTTTCTCTCATTCGACTGAATGAGCTAAGACGTTAGTCCCCTTCCACAGTGAGCACCGATTGAGTAATAGCTGCATGTTCAATGGGAATATAATGGTGCACAATTCTCAGGCACAATATGATTAAAGACTCACACAATCACCACATTTTTTACTCAACTACCGAGTGGCTGTAGCTACGGATGAATAAAGTGGTTGATACGTAACTACACTACATTTATATTCTTGCTGACAATGATTAGCCATGGCGACGACTTTATGAATTGGCTCTCCATATATTGATCACTATATCGATGAATGGAAATAACCCGTATGCCGGTGCGCCAGGTGTTGTTGACGCGGGTCAACCCACAGATTTTGACGTTTCAATGTCACAGGTACGAACCCTTCGGCATGCTGTTGCGGGAATCGTTGCTCAAACCGAGATGTATCTTCCAGAAGGCTACGCTGTTGGGTCGGAGTTGTCATATGGAACAGACGGTCCACAGGCAACGGTTGCTGTCCAGCCACCTGCAGGTCGCCCAGTCAGCGCCGGTTTTACCCCTGATGAAGATGATCTTGAGTCCGGACTCACAGATGAAGATTGTGATGAAGTTGCTCGTGGACTAGCCGCTTCAGCTGCATTTCAGGTCATGAATACTGTTGGCGACGACATCACACCGACTGCTAGATAAAAGTCCCGAATTCCAACTTGTGTTGATGTAATGCATTGATAGAATTCCGCAGACTCAGTCTATCTATAAATTTCCCCGTAATATATTGAGAGTTATTTCTACTCAACTGGGTATTGTAATCATGATCACGGGGAAGTCCCAGTCCCGATCGTGTTATTATATTGTCTTCAGATAAATACCACATCGTATCGTAGCAGAGATTGATTAATAATATATGTCACTCACCAGTACTCCAGCAAAGTGAACCGGAGACAACTATTGAAGTAAATATACACTACACGCTTCAGAAATCTCTCATCTGATAACGAGCAACTAGTATCATAATAAAATGAATGAAGCGGTATCTACACTATCATGCGACATCCAATCTTCTCAGTGTCGTCTGAGATCAAATCAACACGATAGCATCAAGATAGTTCACTTCCCCCAGAAAGGATCGCGCTTGCGGTGAGAGTCAAGATAGCTAGTCAGTGCCTCAAGCTCATCCGCTGGAATCTCATCGGTCAGCTCTTGTTCAAGAATCTTAGCGTGCTTCTCGGGCAATTCAATCCACAGTTCATCACCTTCTTCAATCTGACGACCAACAGTTGGTCCATCCATAGCAACAGAAACACGCGTACCTACTCGCGCTGAGGAGACATCTTCGCCTTGCTCTTGAATCCCGGAAAGTTCACCAACACGTGTTGTCTCGTTCCCATTCCATTTAACAATATATTGATTGTTCTTCAACGTACCAGAGAGAACTTCAACCCCAACAACAGCAGGACTTGACTGTCTGAATACGTGGTCTTCGAGAATTCGAAATCGACACGGACGGACGATGTTATCTAAAACAGTCTCTTGTTGTGCACGCTCTCGTTCATCAATGTATGACTCATAATCTTCGACAAGCTGATATATGACATCATCAGCAAATAGACGAACATTGCTTTCTTCAAGTTCATCGCTCGCATTTGAGAGGATATCAACGCTGAATCCAAGAATTGCCTGATGTTCCTCCTCATTTGCTGTCGACGCAACAGCAATGTCTCGAGGAGCAACGTCACCGACCTCTGCACGAAGAATTGGAACATCAGCCTCTTTTAATGCATTTGCCATTGCTTCAAGACTTCCAAGCGTGTCGGCTTTCACAACCACACCTTCATCAGCAGTTTCTACCGCAATATCAGCAAGTTCAGCCTCAACCTCACTAACCACACTTGCCCGGTCTCGGTCACGGACAACACGGAGAGGAGCCCCCGCCATTGCATTATCAAGATCCGGAGCTGCAATTTTGACTCCTGCTGCAGCTTGTGCGATATCAACACGGTCAAATCGGTCTTCAGTGCGAATTTCAGCGTTTGGTCGTGGCTGTAATAACGCACGAACATCGGTTATAATCGGTCCCTCAGTCCCACCAACAGCAATGATGTCGTCTGGTCGAACACTCCCATCATATAGAACAACATCAACAGTCGCTCCAAATCCACGCTCATCTTTCACTTCAAGAATGGTCCCCGCACCAGGTCCAGTGATATCAATAGCCATCTGCTTGCGCATGTATCGCTGTGAAAGACCCATTAACACCGCAAGCAGATCTGGGACTCCTTCGCTTGTGATTGCTGATAATGGCACGACACCAACGTTTTTCGTAAAGTTTTGCACGCGCCAATAGAGATCGCCTGAGAACCCCTCATCAGAAAGATCACCAATAAGTTCATACAGTTGCTCATCAAGCCGGTCGCGGGCAGCACTCGGCTGTGATTCATATGTAGGCTGAATTGGTGATCCATCTGTCGGAGTCCATCCTGGGGTCGTATCAACCTTGTTCGCCGCGACAACGAATGGGGTGCCAGTTCGCTGAAGAATGTTTAGCGCCTCAACCGTCTGTGGCTGGAATCCATCATTCACATCAACAACAACGACTGCAATATCCGCAAGTGCGCCTCCACGTGATCGAAGCGTGGTAAATGAGTGATGTCCAGGCGTATCAATAAATAACAATCCAGGAAGATCAAAGTCAGTCGGATCGACGAGTTCACCAGCCATCTCTGAGACCGTTTCAAGTGGGACGGCTGTTGCTCCGATATGCTGCGTGATTGCCCCCGCTTCACCGTCACTTACTGCAGACCCACGGACCGTATCAAGAAGCGTTGTCTTACCGTGATCAACATGCCCAAGCACAGCGACGATTGGCGTCCGAAGCGTGTCTCCATTTGCACTAGTATTTGCATCCACATTCATATTTGTTTCAGCCGTTGAGACAGCATCCGTATCGGCGTCAGCGTCGGTATCAGACATAATCAATCATCCCGAAAAATGGTATATGAATCATACTGCTGGATTATAATTAAGTCCATCGTCATCGAATTCGGATTTAATTCATTCATTGCTATTATCAACCCCTGAGATTTATATAATGCGGTGCGATACGTGAGAGCATGAGCGAGCAATTAGCTAAAAATCTCTCAGGAAAGGCTGTGATGGGTTCCGATGGGACTCAGCTTGGATCGCTGTATAATGTCGAGATGGATGTAAAATCAGGCGAATTAAATGATCTATTAGTATCACCACACAGTGAAATCCTCACTGATCAGCTTCAATTCGACGAGGATGAACAAGGACGAATCCGAGTCCCGGTTAATCTTGTTCAATCCGTCGAAGATTACATCGTTGTCCAGCGGTAACTTATCATAGGCGCTTTCCGATGCAGGTTCTTGATTCTTCGGCGTTCATCCACGAGTATCATACGACAGACGACACCGCATCAATCCCGATGGTTCGCGAGGAGCTTGAAGGCGAAGCATCTTATAGGTTTGACGCTGACGAGGGATCCGGGATGCATATCCATATCCCTGCAGGTGGTACTGTCGACACTATCAAACGCGCAGCACGTGAAACAGGAGATGCTGAGACCCTTTCAGAGACCGATGTCCGACTCCTTGCGACCGCGTTCGAACTTGACGCTGTTCTTGTCACCGATGACTATGCGATGCAGAATGTTGCTGACCACGTTGATGTCACAGTGAATATTATTGCACGAGATGGCATCAAGGAAGCTCGTAACTGGACGTATCAGTGTCAGGGATGCGGGCGAGAGTTCGAAGAAAATCGTGAGCGTTGTCCAGTCTGCGGTTCTGAACTCGCACGAAAGAATCCAGCGTGATTGTGATCTTACAGTACAGAGATACATAGTACCGTTGTGTCATCACAAATAACCAGCAGCCAATACTAGCACAGTATAGTATATCGGACCTGAGATTATGACTACTCTTATGCGACAATTCTCATGTTTAACAAATCAGTTATTATTGTCAGAGTAGGCTAGCCCATCGAGTATAAATACGTGGTAGCGTCTACAACTGTATTTGATCTGTTGGTCTCGCTGAACAGATGCTTCCTGTCTTCCTATTAATCGTTGCTCGCTAAAACGACTACATAGCAGATATGCTATTATTATATCGTCTGTGAATTCTCAGAGACCACCATTAACGATCGAAACATAGGCTAATACGAATTGAACCGTATTGAATAACCCATGGACAACAGCGGGGACTAGAAGTGTCCGCGTTCGCTCATACAGCATTCCGAGCGTCGCACCAAGTACAAGAATGGTCATGAGCGTTGCGAGCAGTTCGAAAATGTCACCACCACTATATGAACTGAAATGAACCGCCGCAAAGACGCTGCTTGCCGCAACAACAGCAAATATCGATCCATATGCGTCGCGGAACTGAGTCTGAATAAGCCCTCGAAAAATAAGTTCCTCTGCAGGTCCCACTAAAAAAATGGTTACCGGGATCAAATAGAGGAAGTACACTGGATTGTTTTGACCCTGATCAATAATTGCACTGTCAGCACTTTCAATCCCAAGCAGACCAAAGAGTGCATTAATTCCAGCAAATAATCCAATTAGTACAACAAGCCCACCAACTATCCATACCAGATCCCGACTAGTTGGTCGCGTTAATCCAATTCGATTGAGTTGATCTGTAAGATATGCATATCCAACCCCGACGACACCAAAGCCAACGAACTGAAATGCACTCATCAGTGCAAGCCCAAGTGCAGTATCACGTCCAATACCCACGGCGCTGACCGCAACACCGCCAAGAGAAATGGCAACCGCAGCGGCGACAAAAATGAGTGCAATAATGACGAACGCGCCGCCAAATGCTTTGAGATGGACGTATGGGTTATCAAGCGACGACGAGACAGATGACATCTAATTATGAATGATTATGTATCGACTCGAATATCAGTTGCCATCTGGTGATGTTAACATAAGTATCACAGTGGTGTAATATCTTACTTATCAAAGCCATATCCTGAACTCAAATCATAAATCTGAGGACCCACAACGCCAGCATCCCCGCAATAATTGTCGCAAACACATCGTCAATATACCATGCAACAGCTGTTGCGATAATACCAGCAACAAGCTGCTCATTGCCGATGAATTCAACACCTCCGTTTGGTGCAATGAATGCAGGGACCGTCAACGCAGCGAATACAGCTGGTGGGACGAATTGCAATGCATGAGTGACTCGATCAGGAACATTCTCAACGAACCCAAACAATGAGATGAATGAAACACGGATTGTGAATGTCATTATACCTAATGTGACGATAACCATCCAAATCGCAATGGAGCCATACTCACTCGTCATTAATGATTTGACCCCGAAGTTGATTGCTCTGTTGTTTCCGTGTAGTTATCAACAACAACGCCAGCAACCACGCCTGCAGCACCACCACTGATAAGCCCTAAATTAAGTGGAAAGTTGTATACGGTTCCGACGGTTGCGACAGTCCCACCGACAGCCGCTGCTGCGATTGCTGGACGAGAGGTTACAGCAGGAACAAGTAATGAGAGAAACACGAGTGGGACAGCAAACCCAAGCCCCCATGCATCAGGGACTCGAGCACCAATGAGAACACCAGCAATGGTGCAAATTTGCCAGACAATCCACAACGTCAGCGCAACAGTGAGGTAATACCGACGTCGTTCTACTTTTGAAAGTCCTTCTTCAGCATATCGCGAGATTGAGAGCGCATATGCCTGATCAGTCAAGACATATGCAGTGATCGCTTTCCAACGGGGACGAAATGACTGAAATGACGGTGCAATTGATGCTGAATACATGAGGATTCGGAAATTGATCACAACTCCGGTGATAACAGCAATACTGAGAGCAGCATTCTGCCCAAGTAAATCAATCACAGCAAGTTGAGAGGCACCGGCAAAAACAACAACTGAGAGTCCAACCGCTTGTATCGGGCGCAACCCAGCTTCCACTGCGGCAGCCCCAGCAACAAGTCCAAACGGAATAATACCGATTAACAGTGGAGCAACATCTCGTAACCCATGAGTAATCTCAGCTGGGAGGCGACGAGTAAGCACGAACACATAATTCGTGTGGCGATGGTATACCGGTACCGATATGTACACACATGATCCGACGTTGTCACTCAAATTATATCTCTAATTTTAGTTAAATATGGTCTTCAAAAGATATTATTCATAAAGCAATCTAAAATTAGTTTGAAGACATTCACTTCTGTCTCATATGGCGGATCTTCACTCCCTCTCCACGCGTTGATTCGATCATTTCAGCGCCAAACATCTGCGCTCGACCAACACCATACGCCTGTGATCCCTCGACAATCACCTCATCACCAACTCGAATCTCTGTATCGGCGTCGACAATCCCCGGTGCAAGTACATTTCCATGTGGCACGAATTGATCAATTTCCACGCGCTTTGTTGCTACATCAGAATTATCCCACATTCGTGCGCCAGCAAGTGTGAATGCAAGTACGCCATACTGTGACACTATTGCTGCTAACTGTTGACCCTCTCCAGTTTCAACCGTAGCCGCATCACGAACCCGTAGTTTCGGGTATTGGCTCGTCGTTTGCAGATCAGCATCCGCAAACAGCGTTTCCCCAGCATTGTTACCGAACTGATAATCAGTCATCGCTTTGATGATATTGTGTTGTCGCTCGCGTTTACTATATCTTGATTCACCCTCAAGTGTCGACATCAGATTCGTAAGTGACTCTGTTGTTGTTGGATTATCAACAACAGTATATTCAAATGAGACCGTCGTGGCGCTATCAACACGTTCACAAATTTCACCATACCCCCTATCGGGCACATGTGCAATCACACGAGAGTATTCATTACGCATCAAATATCGTTCCAAGATTTGCGCAGCAAATGATATTTCATCCTTACTCCATCGCCCGGTGGGAACCGTACTGTACTGCTGGGCGGGATAAGTCAATTCTAATTCCATCGGCACGACACCGACCTGTGAGCTTATCGAAACAAGGTGTCCACGATACCGTATGGCATCCCGAAACTGTAAATAATTTTGTGATTCACTGTATGGTTTTACTGTAGAAGACGGCACTAACACCAATGGGCTTGAGAATCGATTCTGATACTGTGTCGTCACACGATTAGCGAATCGCTGGACTTCTGGGCGATATCGTGTGTCTTCACTCGCCGCCGTAAATTCAGTGTCACGAACGATTGGAGTCCGTTTTTCACTGTATTTATACTGCTGATCAAATGTTCTGAGTGTTGCTATCAGCCACTGGTCATGACGACTCTGCGCTTCAAGATAATCACGAAGGCGTCCATGACGAATGCGCTGTCGAACTGTCGTGAGTGCTGCTTGAAGCGCAGCGGCGTTGTGATCAGCGCAATCTTTACGATTGAAATTTGCTCGTCCTTCCTTGCATGCAGGGCACGAACATGAGAGCTCAGTGAGATCCTCAAGAAAATACTCATTATCAGTCGTGAGATAGAATCCTTGAAGTCCACGAGCGCGAGCACGTTTCGTATCAACAAGATCAACGCCGGCATATGCAAGCGTCGCAACATTCCGCGGTGTTGCAACCCCTGTGAGGTACAATGCTGTATCCGTCGGGATTGAGTTTCTTGTCTTGATGATGCTCTCACAGAACTCGGATGCATGTCCAATGAACCCCTGTGCATTTGAGAGCACGTAAGCGTCTGCATCATAACTGTCTGCAGTCTCTGGGGTGACAACAACAGCGACCGGCACATCCATGTCGAAATCATCAGCAACCTCATCCGATGCTTCGGTAAGGTCAAAGGAGTGTTGTATCCGCTCGCTTGCTCCCGCTGGAAATGCACGATGTGGGAGAATCGTGATTGAATTGGTATCGACATCAACATCAGAGATTGACCGCTCACGTGTCCAGAGACTCCCAGCGTCGAGCATAATATCATCCGCACAGGTCGGTGTTGAGATAGACTCGGTAAGACGAAGTTCACCATACCGAGCGGGTCCATCTCGGTTATGAATCTCAAAATATTCGGTCATGATGTATCCACATGATATGAGAGATGAAAACTTACTTCTTTTAGAGATAAGCAAAGCTGGCGGCAGGAGACCCATGATAAAATAAATTAAAATCGATATGGCATTATCGATCGGGCAGTCGAGCATATCGCGTGTTTTTATTGGATATCTCATCAGCTGACAGGCAACTTGTACGCCCGTTGATCACATTCAAACTAGATACGCTTAGTAATACTTCCACTCATCGTCATCATCATCGCTACGAGAGACTCCTTCCGTTGTATCTCCATTTTCCATGCTTTCCTCTGCGGTTATCTCAGTATCTTCTCGAGAGTATGCTTCAGTGTCTTGACTGGTAGGTACACTTCCGTCTGTGGTGTCACTTGGCCATTGTATCCCATCACCGCGAACGCTCTTATACACAAATCCAGCTACAGCAATGAATAATCCGAGCAGTATGATTGTGCTCACAGCACTTATCACATCAGCGAACGCCTCGAAGGGAAACTGCAGCGGAGTTAGATTAATATTCATTATGAATACGGTACTTCTTACTTCTATATCTATTCATTTTCCATTTGTTACAGTATTCCTGGTGTCTGTGCGAGGCGACTGCTGAATTTAATACTGACATAGAGAAGCGAAAATAGCGTTGCATTGTATGCGCCATGAATTAACACTGGGACAACAAGATTATCTGTTAACTCATACACCGTCCCGAAGACAAGCGTTGGAAGAACAAGAACTGAGATACTCACAAGCCGGGCTTGTGGTGCACCAGCTAGTGAGAAATAATGAATTGAGGCGAAAATAAGACTTGCAAGCACAATCGCAATTGATACTGGCAGCGTCTCACAAAGTCGGTTTTGCACAATCCCTCGGTACAGTAGTTCCTCACCAGGAGCGATAAGAAGAAACGAAGCTGGAATAAGTAACAAGAGAATCTCTGGATTTTCCATACCAGCTTGGGCGGCGGTATTTGGAGCCGTTTCGGCACCAATCGTTGAGATGATTGTGACCGCGATGATTAATAATATCAGCGAAGCAACATATCCACCAAATGAAAATGCAATATCTCGAAGCGATGGAATCCGGAATCCAATATATCGGATACCAGACCCTCGGTACCACAGATATGCAAGAGCCACACCACCAAAGCCAACGCCAGTTGCAAGTGCAAGTGAGAGAATAATCTGCAATAGTGGTGTGATTGTGATTGCAGCTGTCTGCAGACTGAAAACTGCAGCAGCAACAAGCACAGCGCCAGTGACAATACCGATAATAGCAACACTACCTGCAACGATGAGAGACCAGAGTATCCCGAATGCCACAGAAGCGCCGGATGGGTCGGTCAGCCTATCGGCATCGGCTGGGCTTGGATCAGACGATGAAGTCACAATATATATTATACTGCTGGCATCAAAACATTTCCCCGGTATTGCTCCTTAGCTGACATTCACTTGATAAAAAAGCAGTACCCAACTGCTTGATGTGAATCTGCCTCGGGGTCACATTCAAGCCCCAAGCCGAGGCTTCGTGTGTCTCTGACAGAACTTCCAAACCCAACCCAACCCAACCCACTCTCACCGAAATCGAAAGAGTCGGGTCACAGCGGGTCCGGTCCCCACAGGTCCAGGTCGAGGTCGGTCGACAATCGAAGATTTGCGTGATCACGAGAGACTTCGTCTCTCGGACGACGGTGATTTGGACCGTCCCATCCCTACCCTCTCTCTGTTGGACAGTGCAGTGCATGGTGCCTGACCGCCCGTGTGATTGGACTCTCAGCCAAAAACACTAACCAGACCATCCCAATTCGATATTTATCGACCTGCTCGGTTATCCATTGCGTTTGGATGAGGGGAGGCGGAGGGGTGTCGGCTTCACCCTCGGGGGCAGCCCCCGAGGCAGTCATCTTGTACCGCCTGGCACTAACCCAAGTATGGCAATATGCTGCACACTCAGAATCAAATGGAAAAACTCTAAAATATCTCTTCTCTATTAACAAATACTGTAGAACATCGTCATTCAGTGGCTACATGTATCAGGATTTAAGTTCATACTGAGCAACCGCTGTGACAGCACGACCGTCTTGAATCTCTCCCTGGCGAACAGCAGCCCGGAACGCTTCGTATGCAGTAACATTGACATAAATACTCTCATTATAATCAAGCTGTTGACTTGCTGTTTGCTCACAATCATATGCAACAAAATAATGATGAACAGTGTCAAGAAGTCCATTCGCTGGTTCGGTCTGAAATAACTTTTTCATCGACCCAGCTTCATATCCGGTCTCCTCGATCAGCTCACGTTTAGCGGCATCTAATAATGCTGTATCTCCGTCTTCAACTGTCCCTGCCGGAAGTCCTTGATTCACTCGTCCAACAGCCTGCCGCCATTCCTTAATGAACACAATATCATCAGTAGGAGTAAATGGGAGAATAATCACTGCTGGTGGTTCTTCAACAGAATGGAAATCTGTAGATGTTCCATCAGGAAGCACAACATCATCTCGACGAACATCAAATCCCGGGCAGCTATATTCAATATCGCTGTTATCTGTCTGCCATGCTAAATCATCTGATGGAGAATCCTCAGTTGCCATGGGAGTATTCAGTTATGAAGACTCAAGAATTTTGATTCGAGCTTGGAATTAGAATCAATACTTATTATCGGTGATATTTAGAATTCTCCTCAGATCTGTTTAAGATTGATATAATCATCGATTTTTTATTATCAAGCCACTACCGAATATGACACTTATGACCGCCATCACTCCTGTTGCAACATGAATCTCAGTAAACCAGAATGGGGTTTGGATACCAGTCTGAACGCCAGTAAGTAGTAATGATAAAATCGGGATATTCTGACCTGTTGTTGTATTTGCTGTGGTCTCAATAGTATCGATATCAGTGTATGCAACCCCACCGACGCGCTCACCACCTGGTAGCCGATCAGCCTCATATGGAACTTTTTGTGTTTGATAGCTCCAGACAGCAGCACCGCTGCTATTAATCTCCACAATCCGCTTGTTCAATGAATCAGTGATCAATGTATTGCCGTTCGATAGTCGGTCTGCATCTCGTGGCCAACTAAACGGAACGCCCTCAGCCGCAGTAATTGACCATGTTACCTCCCAGTGATTATCAGCTCCACGATGGAGTTCAACAATCCGATCATTATGACTGTCAGCGACAAGGACGGTTCCATTCCCTAGCCATTGTGGATTATGTTGTTGACGGAGTATCGATGGGTCGCCCTTTCCATTTCCGGATTGGTCTTTGTTGATTACCTCAACGACGCCTTGACCGCGCTCAATAATAACGAGTTGATGCGCGTTCCTGACAGAAACTAGAAACCGATCTGAATCGATGACATCAATATCGTTAATATGTAACCAATCTGTCTGCGTCGGATCTGATGGCTCATCATATGTTGTGTTTGCATACCATTCCCATGTTACTCTTCCATTGTCGACAATAGCGACTCGCTCAGCATCCATGTCTGTAAAGATATATTTCTTAGGTCCAAGTTGTTCGACATCGTGTACTTCACTGTTTACGCGAGTCCGGACCGGAAATGAATACTCATCAGTGACAGTCGGTGTCTCATCTACATTCATACCTGCTGAATTGATGACTCGAAAGCCTGTGCGTGCACATGGCTCATCATACGGTCCACACTGAGTTGTCTCGCCGTTCATATATCCTGCGAGAATGGTACCATCAGACAATTTTGTGACATCAAAGTAACTATCAGCATCAGCGAGTTGCCAGGCAATTGATTGTCCAGTAAGCTGATATACTGATCCACCATCGTGAAGTCCCGGACCACCTCCCTGTGACCCGACAATTGTCACGCGGCGATCATCCGCTGCAACGCCAACATTGGGAGCCACTGCAGCAGCAAGAACAACTGAGAGTATGAAAATACTGATCCCCGCTATTATGACTGCGATCCCACCACGACGTCCAGAAATAAGACGTATGTATGAAATCAATCCTGACAAAGGCGAGTGTGAGCGTTCGGAGGGCATTGGATAATTACAGGACGGATGAACGAAGTAAAAAATAGTTCGATGCGGACGCAGGTTTATGAGTATATATCAATGCATTTACAAAAGCAAGTATCATTTAATCCGATTGTTGCTCAGATTTAATCTCAACCCGATATCCGAACGGATCAGTTACATAGACTGCAGGTGCAATCCCAGTTGCTCCTCGTGGAGTCAACCGTCGATCAATTTCAATATCTCCGTCTATCAGCGTTGTTTCAATGACTTCCATCGACTCTGCAACACGAATTGCGATGTGGTCAGCAGCTGTCCGATCTGGTTTAATGAATTTTGGGTCAGGCTCAAGATGTAATACCGATCCGGAACTGATTCGAATTGAAAAAAACGGTTTCTCACCCGATTCATATGCAGTCATACCTTCGATGCTAAATCCAAGTGTATCGGAATAAAACTCGATTGCATCGGCTTGTCCGTCTATTGGAATGTAGTGTTTTATATGATCTATGCCAGTTCCATGCATACCCTTAGTTTGAGCCCGATATGCAAAAACATCAGCCGCTCATAATCAAATAATAGCTACACATACGTTCGAAAATGCAGCATATGAGCCCGGTGCATAACGCTTAGTCGCGACTCTGAGATCTATTCTGTGCTTTCGCGGTGTATATCATCTCTAGGAAAAATAAGAAGACATATTTTCACCGCAGGCACATCTCGCGCTAGTCGATCAATGTTTGTGGGTCATGAGTTCCTCGCATTTGTGCTTGCCGTCAGTCTCTCATCTCAAGTGGGAGCTACAAACGCGCAGATCCGATCAGTTGGATTTCTTGCGGCGACCGCGGCGTTTCTTCCTGATCTTGATATTGGATATGCTATCATAACATATTGTTTTGCTGTCGCTTCAGGCGTACCAGTCGGGTGGGATGCATTCTGGGAAGTCGCAAATGGTGTTCATCGGACCGTCACTCACTCATTACCGGTCGGTATTAGTGCAGCATTGATTGCATGGGGCGGGGCCAATTTCATCTGTTACATCACGCGCTCTCGCTCTGATACCCAAGCATGCATAAGTAATATCGATGACGTCAATATCACATTTATCCAATATATACTATTATTATACAGGGAACGATCGTTGCTGGTAGCTAGCGCAGTTGGAGGGAGCATAATTATTGGATTCTATATGACGACTGACATGAGTGCAGGCGCCGTTGCTGGTATATTTATGATCATTACTGGATTTCTCGGAATAATCGCTTTTCAACAAACGGCATTAACAACGAGCCAGATTGGAGTCGCAACCGCGATTGGGACAACAACACATCCATTTGGAGACATATTCATGGCTGCACCTCCACCACTGTTTGCTCCGATTACATCACTCATTGGATGGCAAATTGAATTCACGCGTTTCACGTTCGCATCTAACCCAACGCTCAATCTTCTCGGTGTACTTCTTATTGAAATTATGATTATTTGGCTTGGCGTTGGTGCGTTTGCCCGAGTGACACACCGGTCAGTCCGTACATATATTGATCGACGAGCGATAATTGCAGCAGGCTATGCACTTGCGGTATTCTCTTTTCCACCACCAACGATGGTTGATGCACATCGACTCGGCTTCACTATCGTCCCATTGGCTCTCAGTATCGGCGCATGGAGTGGATGGAGTGGATTGAATATTACAACAAGGCTGTCTAATAGGGGCATACATGCGTCGTTGAAAACCATTGACCACCAATATGTTCTGACTACCCTCACCAGCGATCGTTCTCTTAGGACCATCATAACAACGCTGAGTGCACTGACTGTTGCCGCAGTCACATACACTGCTGTGGTATCCTTTACACTGTGAGAGAGCATAGTAATCTACCGTATGACTCATGACACTGATATCCACTTCTCGATAAATACGGAGCAATCCTGAGTACTGAGAATTAAACACTCACTCATATGTATCAAGATATGTCCGTGCAGATAATGTTGTCCGATAAACACCACACAATACCGCCGGGTCGTTGAGTCGCTCTGCCGGCCAAGGGTCAACCTGTGATTGTATCTTCTGTTCACCTGTTGGCTGACACTCAGTGCTATATGTATGGACAGAGCTATCTTCAGTATCAGGTGAGTCTACTGGGCATGATTGCGCCGTCTGCACATAAGCAACGACTGCGAGATGACACCAATAGCATGGTGAAAAGACCTCATAACATCCAAATCGTAGTGCAATGATATCTTTTGAACCCCTCCAGTGCGCACATCGTGTTTTTATGTCAACACCAATACCATAGAGTGTAACCCCAACCCGACTATCTGGATGTTATAACCAGCCTGTCTGTTTATTTCCTGTTATCGTATGTACTGTAGGTAGATACTGTGACAACGATGCTGCATTCATCTCAGTATGTTTCATAGCCATTCGTATCTAAATAATTATGAGTAACTGTGATTGCATGATCAGCATGTAGTATCATCGGTCCGAGTCGGATCTGGTATTCGGTAACATCACTGAGTCGCTCAATCTCGTCATCAGTAAACGAGTGGTGATCCGAGAGCACAAACAAAGGGTCATCTGGTGGGTCAATATCAACAACTGGCGTGCCCGCTTCATCCAGTCGGATTGGTGTTGTCTCGGTTTTGAGTCGATCAACCGTCTCAGCAAAGCCCATCCGTCGGATTGAGACCCCAGGTGTGCTCTCAGCAGGCATATGCCCAATTGCGTTATCACGGTGCTCAAGCGCGGTGCGTATCAACGCTGCTGTGGTTCGTTCATCCGGATTAAGCCGTTTAAGCTCAGGGCCATCAAACTGAATGGTAAATTGATCATTGAGGACAAGATGGACTTGAACATCCTCACGAATACCGTGTGATCGAACAAATGCACTCGTAACGCATCGACAAAGGATATCCAGCCGTCCTGCGTCGCCAGCAAGGTCGTCCAAAGAAAATGATGGCGTCGTTGGTGCCTCGTGACCAATAATGAGGAACTGTCGCATATTGTACTCTCATCAGCACTAGATAATATTCTATTTGTTCATATCATATGCTCTCGAAAATAACCAAACGCCCAGCCGTTCATATGTGTTCAAAAATGCCGATACGATTTTAACACCGTTGGTAGTGAATACAGTGGTATTCAGATGCTCCGGATACGACGTATATATCTCATTTTACTCCACCGGAGTTGGTGTTGATTCTGGCTCTGGCTCCGGCTCCGGTTCCGGTGATGGACCCGGACTCCCACCAGGTGCAGTGGGTGTCGTTGGGATAGCACCACCAGGTATCGGTCCGGTGGCTTGAGTCTCCGTTGCATCCGGTGCTGCAGGAGCGCCGGGTCGTTTATTACCACTTACGAGAAATGTTGCAAGATTACCGAGTAATATCTCATTATCTGCGACGTAGACATTCTTCGGCTTCATAAAGTCAGTGTCACCAACGATAGCGACACTTCCTGTTGTTGCTGCAACCGTGTAGGTCGCCTCACGTCGTGTTGGTTCCCGAACTGTCTGGTCTACTGTATTGAGTGCAGGTTCTGCAGAAGCTGTTGAAATTGCCACTGCTTCCCGGAGAACGACACGGTCAATCCCTTCAGAGAGAGAACTCCTGGTTTCACTCGGGGTAGTAGCGTAAATACTTTTGAAATTATTCTGATAGTTATGCATATTATAAAGATATCCAGACTGTGCAGCGAATCCAAAGCTGGATGCAAGACCAGTGTACTGCGCAGATGACTCCTGAATAGAGAGTCCTAGCAACCCACCGCCAGCACTAATGGCTGCAGGATCTGCAAGTAACGTCACACGACCACCAGCGTTTGCGAACTTTTCAAGACCAGCTAGTTGTCCCGAGTTGTATGGCTGCGTCGGATTCGCAATAACGAGTGCATCTGCACTTCGGAGTGATTCATTCCATGCTGGTTCACGAGCCTGTTCACGAGACAATACGCGCACCATGTGACCATTCCTGACAAGAGCATTTGTTAACGTTGAGAGTTTTTCATCAGAAAGACGATTTGAGTGTGCCTTATCGATAAGAACTGTTTTTGACCCACCCGGTCCATCGACGGTGATATCCCCCTCTTCAGCAGTTGGTGTAATCTGAACAGTATCTGTATTCGTCTGCTCTGCAGCGAGATTCGTCACCTGTGGAGTTGTCCCACCACCAATAAATGGAATCACTAATGCGCCGATAAGAACCACTGTGATAATTACCGCAAAGACTGCGGCTGGGGCAGTGAGTTCACGCACTTGCATTGACACTCACCCCCACGTGTGGATCATGATATGGAATTTCATCGATCGCTAATGGCTGTGTAACTGGAACTGGTATTTCATCACCTGATGTCTGTTGTTTGTATATCATTTTTTGCCCATCAACGGTTGTAGTAAAGAAAATAACTTCACGACGTGGTGGTTCCTTTCGCGCGATATCATATTCTTCCATACCAGCCATCTCAGCAGCATGGTCAATCGCAACTGAAAGCTCCCCAAGTTGGTCTACAAACCCATTTTTGGCGGCACGAGGACCAAGGTATGTTTTCGCGTTTGCTACCTCTTCGCGTGATAGTGTGATATTTTCACCACGATGCTCAATCACACGACTGACGAACTGTCGTTTGAGTGATTCAATTTGCTGACGTCGTTGTTCGGTTGTTGGTTGTGCTTTGTCGGGACCCGTCCGGATAACTCGATCCGGCACAGGAATTGTCCCACCAACACCAATCACGCCCACGCTACCAACCTGCCCGGATGAAAGCATAAATGTTTCATTGGCGGGTAATACCCCATAGTACGCTCCAGAAGCGCCAATTCCTTGAATAGAAGCAACGACAGGCATCTGCTTTGCGGTGCGAAGTACCTCAAGATATAATCGTTCGCTCGGGGCAACTGCGCCACCACCGCTGTTGACTTTCAACACGACTGAGTTGACAGAGTCGTTCATCCGCGCCTCTCGGAGATCCCTAGAGAGACTATCGACTTTTGATCCAGTAATCACGCCGGATACTGTGATTACAGAAACGGTCCCCTCAGATTGGGCGGACTGCGAATAGTCATATGCGACGGGGGCAAGAACTGCACTTACCAAAACGGCTGCAACGACGGCAATAATGTAGAATGTATTTGCCGGCCCTGCAGACGAGTCATCATTACGGCTCATGCTACATCAATTCCTCACCAGTGATTGGTTTAAATTGTCCCAGGCAATGATAATGAGTCTGCAACAGTCGTTGAGATACAACGTGATGTTATCCAAACGAGAGTTGTGGTCAGTTGATATGAGTCATCTTGAAGTCGTGCACTGATTTTGCGGTACTTACCGCTGCTATCTATATATCGCTGTCAGATACTAACTACGAGTATTCGAAAAACTACAGTACTCACTCGGTGAGACCGTATCCACGACGGAATAAAACAATATCTCCAATGATAACTAAAGCGGTCAACCCGACAAGAACAACTAACGACTGCGTTGGGTCAACTTCACTTACACCGAGAAACCCAAACCGAACACCATTGACCATATAGATCATTGGATTCAGCAACGATACCTGTTGCAGTATCACTGGCAGTTCATTGAGTGAGTAAAAAACGCCACCAAAGAACACCAATGGGCGAAGAATAAACTGATTCATCATCGTGAGATCATCGAAATCATCAGCCCATAGTCCTCCAGCGACGCCTAACGCAGCGAATAACAGTGATATGACGATACCGAATGCAACGAGATATGCCGGCTGTGCAACGCCAACAGCAGTAAAGAATGCACCAATAAGTGCAACAAGTATGCCAACAATCACTCCACGGAAAGCAGAAGAGAGGACATACGCAACCACCATCGTTCGGTATGATAATGGAGATGTAACCGCCTCCTCGATATATCGATTCCATCGACCATGGAAAATAGAAAATGATGCATTCTCGAATGCATTCGAAATTGCACCGAGAACAACCAATCCAGGAAGAATAAATAGAATATAGGGAACACCAGCAATCAGATTAATTCGCTCACCAAGGACGACCCCAAAAACAGAGAAATACAACACATTTGTAATGAAGGGCGGAACGAATGTATTTCGTGGTCGACGAATGAATCGGAGTGTTTCTCGACGAAGTAATGTAATAAATCCAGTGAGATCAACCTCCGTGGATGTGCTCACGGAGCGGTCACCTCTGTTGATTCACGCTCATCACTGCGTGTCATCTCGACAAATACTTCCTCAAGTGAAGTGCGTTTGATTTCAAGATCGACAATCTCATGCCCACTTGCATCGAGTTTTCTGACAATCTCAGGAGCAACAAGACCTCCCTGGTGCGCTGTAATCACTATCTGACGTCCATCAAGTTCGACGGCAACGATGCGATCATCCTCATTGGTGAAATCTGGGATGGCTGTTGGTTTATTACGAAGTTTGACAATAATATTATCTGTCCCTCGATTCATCAGTGTCTCTGGGCTGGCGACATCGACGACACGTCCAGAATCAAGAATCGCGACCTCATTACAGAGACGCTCGGCTTCCTCAATATAGTGTGTTGTTAACAGAATCGTCGTTCCACCCTCATTCAGTTTGGTGATTGTTTCCCAGAGTTCGCGCCGGAGCTGCACATCGACACCAGCAGTTGGCTCATCGAGAATAAGCAGATCTGGGTCAGTAATAAGTGCGCGAGCGAGGACAAATCGTCGCTTCATACCACCTGAAAGCCAATCAAATCGTGTATCACGCTTTTCATAAATACCCACACGTTTGAGCACTTCTGCAGCTCGATTGCGAGCACGCTCTCTGGGTATTCCATGATATCCCGCTTTGTGCTCGAGTACCTCTCGAATTGGAAAGAATCGGTCGACATTGAACTCCTGTGGAGCGAGCCCAATGCAGTCACGAGCCGCTTGGTATTCAGACTGAACGTCATGTCCAAACACTTCTGCGGTGCCACCTGTAGCGCGGACAAGACCAACTAAGATATTAATAAACGTTGTTTTACCAGCCCCATTCGGACCAAGCAGCCCGAAAAACGACCCCTCTGGGACGGTTAGATCAACGCCAGACAGAGCTTTGACGTCTCCGTATGACTTCTCAAGGGCGTCAATCTCAATCGCAGACATATATATAATCCATCTCTGCGTTGATTAATGCCTGTTGAAACCGGTTTCAGTAGTAAATTGAGACATATAGTGTATGATATTTGATGCTCAAAATACTGCCTTCGTGACCGCTGAGATGTCATCTCGCCACAGTCGTATAGCTTAGCTGGTAGTAATATATTCACCACCGGCTAGTGTCAGAGATTTTCTCCATATTTCTGCATTACTCGTCAATCAGCATTAGACAACAGAATAGAAAAGCACCTCCAACTGGAGGGATATATACAGTCATGAGCATCCTCGAAAATGCCCGCGCACTTGCCGCACAGGAACCACTCTGTGATGCATGCCTTGGGCGAGTCTTCGCAGATCAGAGCTTTGGGCTAACAAATGCAGAGCGTGGGAAGAGCCTCCGCATTGCAGCTTCACTCGAAGATGACACACCATATGAACCAGTGGATACAACAGCTTGTTGGGTCTGTGAGGGTGCCTGTGCGGAAGAACAGTTCAATTCGTGGGGACAACGTTGTGCATCTGTGGTAACTGATACTGAATTCAATACATACCAAGTTGGTACAAAGACACCTCCGCTCATCGAAGAAAATGAGATACTTCTTCGAGAGAGTATCGGATTCCAAAGCGACGCTGGTGAATTATTTAAATCGGAGTATAATCGTGAAGTTGGCAAACGCGTTGGTCAGATCACGGATACGACGGTTGATTTCGGTCGTCCGGATATTCAATTTACAATCGATCTTGAGGCTGATACCCTCGATGTCGATATTCACTCTACGTTTGTTTATGGTCGGTATCGCAAACTTGAACGTGGCATCCCACAGACGGAATGGCCCTGCAGCGCCTGTAATGGCTCCGGATATCAAGGAAGTCTTACCTGTGAGACATGTGACGGATCCGGATATCTATATGAAGATAGCGTTGAAGAGCTGACCGCACCTGTTGCTTGTGATGTGATGGATGGGACCGATTCAACGTTTCATGGTGCTGGTCGTGAAGATGTTGATGCGTTAATGCTCGGAACTGGTCGTCCATTTGTCATTGAGGTATTTGAACCACGACGCCGGAATATTGATACTGACCGACTCGAGGGTGATATCAACGTATTTGCAGACGGTGCGGTCGAAGTTGAGGCACTTCGACTTGCAAATTATGAGATGGTCGAGCGAGTGAAAGGACTTGATGCATCAAAACGCTACCGTGCACACGTTGTCTTTGATTCACCAGTCGATGTCACTGATTTCGATGCAGCACTGACAACCCTCACGGACGCGACAATCGAACAGTATACTCCAACTCGTGTCGACCACCGTCGTGCGGAAATAACTCGGACACGAACAGTATACGACGCTGATGGAACAATCGAAGATCCAACACATGCAGTCGTTGAGATACACGGCGCTGGCGGACTTTATGTTAAAGAACTTATATCTGGGGACGATGGCCGGACCGAACCAAGTCTCGCAGGATTACTTGATACTAAGGCGGTGGTAGCTGATCTCGACGTGCTTGGTGTCTATGCTGAGTCTGAGTCAGAGTCATTTGAGGATGATGCATACTTCCGAACTATAGACGCATTATCAAATCCAGCATCTAATCCGACATCAGAGTAAGTGTCCACATGCCGCCTGCAGGTCCAATAAGTGATTATTTGCTCACGTTTCATCTGAAACATAAAGAAGCAGGGAGTGAGTAATGTGTGACGACGTCGGGAATATGTGTACTCATATATACATATACAATACCGTGTCTATATGTATGCATGACTGACCCGACAAATGTCACAGGTCAAATGCATTCCCGAATTGGATCTGATGAGGCGGGAAAAGGACCAGTGCTTGGACCAATGGTCTGTGCAGCGGTTCGTGCACCACCATCTGTTATTCCAGACGACATTGACGACTCAAAACGTCTTGATGTTTCAACCCGCAGACAACTTCAAGAAACACTTAGATCACACACTGCAGTCGATATTGGGACAGTAGTCATCCCCGTCACCCGGATCGATGATCCGCGGACAAATATGAACACAATAACGGTTAATGGACATATTGAAGCCATTATAGATATCGGTGAGGTTGCTGAATCTACTGACACAATCATCGCTGATGCGAGTGATGTCTCAGAATCACGTTTTGCGAGACGTATTAAGACGGGACTCACTGAAGCTACTGACGCTGCTCAGTACAGTCAATGTACCGTTGAAGCCCGACATGGTGCAGATGAGGATGACCCGCTCGTTGCTGCTGCTTCTGTTATTGCGAAAGTTCGCCGTGATGAGGAGATTACAACACTTGCAAAAGAATATGAAACATACGGACCCATTGGAAGCGGGTATCCAAGCGACCAGACAACACGAGAATTTCTTCAACGATACACTCGTGCGACTGGGGAACTACCAGATTGTGCAAGACGCTCGTGGGCAACAGCGGATCAGATCCTCGAAACAGTTGAGCAGTCGTCGCTATCTGATATCTAAGCAAAATAATGCGGATTAGATGCGTTTAATCGGGCCTCTACTCTGGTTTTAATAATCGTTGAGTTAATTATATTCTGTCTTGACCGTGTCTTAACAAATTCACGTGAGTATTATACATCACCCGTGGTGAGTGCTCGAAGAATATCACCATATGCAGGTCGAGTTATGAGCACTCCGACAAGTACCCCCAAGATGGTGAAGATAGCAAACCCTTGCAGATCACCAAGTGATAAGATTGCAAGCGGTGACATAGCAATTATTGTCGTTGCTGCAGCCGCACCGATCACCCAGAAAGCGCGTCGGAATCGCGATTGGAAAACACGACGAGAGGATACCCCACCCTCTGCGAGCACCTCATCAGCGATGATCACGAGGTCGTCAACACCCGTTCCGATGACTGTAATAAATCCAGCAATCACAGAAAGATCTAGTGGATACCCGATTCCAGCGGCAAATCCAAGCAGGATTAATACCTCAGAAAGGGCAGTCACGATCATTGGCAATGCCACACGAGCGTCACGATAACGAACAAAAATGACCCCACTTACAGCAAAGACAGCAACGAGACCAGCTAACAGCGAATCACTCCGAAAGTTCTCTCCCTGACTCGGTGAAATGAATGACGTCGTTCCGCCGTCATTCCCGGTAAAATCGAGCTTTGCTGGTAGTGCACCGGCGCGAAGATTAATCGCGACATCCTGTGCTTCTGATACATTTGCTGTTTGAAGCTGGAAAACTGGATCTTGCGCCCACGATCCACTTCGAAGACTATCAGCGAGCCTTGGAGCCATTCCAAAGGAGTTTGTGACATCACCATTCACAACGAGCAGTAAACATGGTTCAGTGCTATTTTGATCTCGGCTGTATGTACAGCGTGTCCCACCAGGTCGTGCAAGGCTCGTATCGACAGTTGCTTGCTGAAATTCACCAGCAGCCGATTCACGGACTGTGACAGGCACATATGCGCCTCCGGACTGTCCCTCCTGTGCGGACCCGATACTCTGGAAGTTGTCCTGTTGTAGCACAGTCTGTTGCGTGTACGTATTATCCTGCGGATAGTGTGCTTGAACAACGACAGTTCCTCGCTCACTGACAAGACTCCGGACAGATGCAGCATCTTCATTTGGAACTTCAATGAGTATGAAATGACCACCGCCAGCGGTTGTGACCTCCTGAACTGTACCGCCGGAAAGTCCTGCTTCGTTAATTTTGTTTTCAAGAATGCGAACTACTTCTTGTCGTGTCGTTTCCGTAACCCCTGTTCTGACCGTCTCTGTGGAGTATCCTGCCGACTCAACTGCAGATTGAACTTCTGTGGTGCTCACACCCTCGATAGTTACTTCAACGGTCCCTGTTGTCTCTGTGACTGGTCGAGCGATAACGTCTGCTGGTCCTGCGCCCTCAATTGCGGTGGCAACCCGTTGCTCGACTTCACGTGCGTTTGCTGGTTCAAACTCAACCTCCTCAGCGGTCACTCCGACGAGTGGCGCACGGACTCGTGTTCCGCCGGCAAGTTCAAGTCCATACTGCAGATTTGTTTGTGAGGATTGTTGCACGACGGCATTACTACTATCCGAACCGCTCGCAAGCGTTGGCGACACAAGGGTAAAAAGTGAGGCTATGACCACAATCATTAGCAGAATAATACGCCAGTTTTCTCGAAAGTCGATCATCGAACAACCCCCTTGAATTTATACCAGCGAAGCAGACTCAGATTCAATAGATATGTATTCATTAAGTCGGCGACTAGTCCAAAAACGAGAACAGTACCAATAGCAGCAAGAAGCTGAATACCGAACGCTGTTGCAACCGCTGCCATGACTGACATGGCAATAATCGAAGTAAGGGTCATCGTCACTCCAGTCCGCATCGCACGATATGTTGATTCATAAAAATCACCAGACCGTCGGAGAATATGATTATTTAATAGAATATCAGAATCGACAGAGTATCCAATTATCATCAACAGCGCGGCGACAGTTCCAAGCGAAAGCTCAATTCCGAGGACATTCATCAGTGCGACTGAAATAACAATATCTGAAAACGCAGAGACAACAATAGCAATTGATGGAACAAACACACGGAACATCAAAAAGACAAGTATACTCATTCCAAGGAAAGCAACGCCAACACCACCGAGTGCAAGCGTCTGTGTTGTTGTACCGAAACTCGGTGACACCTCATATGCAGACTGGATCTCAAATCCTGCTTGCTCTGCTTGCTGTGTTAATTCTGTAACTTCCACCTCATTGCTCCCGTCGGATTGGAATGTAACGATATATGTACCTGCTGCTGGGACTGCCTGCACAGATTCTGGCTTAACACTGAATGCTTCAACAATCTGCGTTGTCGTTGCTCCGTCTGTCGCGACTGTGATTTCTGTACCACCAGTGAACGCAATACCTTGTGCTACTGGTGATCCGGTCATCAAATACCAGCCAGCAATGATGAGCAGTGCCACCAGTAAGATTGCAAGTGGCACAGTTGCAAGCTGGTAGTTTGAGTACCGGGTATAATCAACCTCCGGTACAGTGAATTCAGCCATATCTGTCGTGGAGAGCCGCATCGAATAAACCTTTTTATAAAGACTAGAGAGACATCTATTATTTTGAGGTCGGGATTTAATCGAGCAGTATCAACTTGACGGCACGAATTGACATTCCATATCGACGACGTACTAAGAACCCCGAATTTATGTCAGGATACGATGCGAGTATGTGAACTAGGTCAATGTGTATGCACGATACTATTGGGCTCTAGCGTCTCAAAGTAGCAGAGAATATTATGGCATATATCGGACCGCAACAACACCAGGAGCCGAACGAATCTCAATACGTTCAATTCCCAGCCGTCCTGCTCGCTCGCACAGCGTTACTTTATCATCAAGAATATCAGCAACCATCTCAGTTGGATCTCCATCGGGAATCGTGATAATATGAATTTCCCCAGAGCCAGCGCGAGGCTTGCGTGTAATTTCTCCAATCGACTGATTCGCGGCAACCTGTTTTGCATTTGCTGTTGGAGGCTCTACGCTTCTCTCAATGCCAATAGTTCGCGTCGCTGTTGTTTCTGTAAGTTCATACACCACATGTAGCGGTGGCTCAGATTCAACAGTTCCCTCAATAATAGTCAATCGACTATGATCAATAGTATCTTTAAGCGAGTATACCTGTCCAGATTCGACGTCTCTAAGTACAGTTGATGATCCGTCTGCTGCTGTCACAACAAATGTTGAGCTATATCGTGTTGAATTTGAATCAGTTGATTCAGACATACTAACGTATACACTGGGAGGGGTTTTGTGGTTTTGTGAAGCTATCGAGATTGGTGAGCAGTAGATGATTAGATAAAATGAAGACTACATCTGTGTTTCAGCTCGTTTGATGATGATAGTGAGTCAGCGAAATCATGTCTAATAAATTTTGGTCCCGGATTGATTGATGTTACCGCCGTTTAGCATCTGAATCCACAGTATGTGAGTACTTCAGAGTATACACATAACATAGGAAATCACCTGACGACGCCGGGCACGTCCTCTAATAGAGTTAGCGAAATAGCCAATATGTGCCTGCAATACAGCTTGCGCCGACCAGTGGAACAGTCCAAGAGAGTCCAGCTGGGACTGCATACAATCCAGTGATAAGTGGTTCAAACACTCCGGTCCCGGACGCTGGCGGGCGGGTGACTGTCTCACCATCGATGTTGAATGTTGCCGGCATTGAGGCAACGACCCCTAGGTATAATGATAATAAGAATACAAATCCAGCTACAGCAACAGCAGCCTCAAGCCGTTTTGAAGCGGTGATTCCCTGTCGGTGCCGCCGGGCAATCGCAAGCGTGGGTGCGACAGCTGGAAGAACAATAAACAATCCAACAACGACATAGAATGCTCGCGAGAGGGTTAGTGACCCCCCCTGAATACTTGCTGTCTGCCCAATCAACACAACGAGTGCAATGACGATGAAGATTCCAATACCTGTCGTTGCGATTCCACTGACCAAGACATACAATTTAAATAATCGTGATGTACTCGTACGGAATGCATACGAAAACGCACCGATGATACCGTCATATTCAGCAGCCATTATTTATGATTGAATGTTATCAATAGTCTAATTTCCTTACTCAGTACAGATCAGGTTCCAATCCATTAATTATATGTTTGAAATATGCTCACCAATTGATAACTCATCGCTGATGATTTGTATTATGTGTGAGAATTATTTTAACTCTTCGAGATTTGCTCTTCTCGTCAGCTAAACTGATACTCACTCACCTTTCTTTTGCAATAAGATAGCAGCCGAAAAAATTGATCAATTATCCAATGTTCGCATTTGCCTGTGATTTGCATTGTCTGTACTTATTACTATCAACTGACTGAGCAATAATACTCACTTTTTTTCAGCGGGCACCACTCAATCCGGTATGCAAGTTGATATTGGTACAGTGTTTGATGCGACACCTGGTGTTACACAAGACGGTCTTGAACGACTTGATGAGCGAGTTGCCACAGCACACGAGCGGATCGAACAAGGACGTCGAAATAACGAACTTGGCTATACAGCATTGAATCTTCCCGAAACGGTGGATGTAACAGCAATTCATGATGCCGTTGCGTCATTTGAGAATCCAACCGCAATCCTTATTATTGGCATTGGCGGAAGTGCTCTAGGTGCGGCAACGCTTGTTAACGCACTCGGCGATGATACCGCACCATCGGTGCACGTACTTGATAATACTGATCCAGATTCCACTTCGCGTGTACTGGAGTCAATACCACTATCAGAAACTGTAGTTAATGTAGTCTCAAAATCGGGAACGACGGCAGAAACTCTCTCGAACTTCCTTGTCGTTCGTAAAGCGATGACGAACGCTGGTGTTGATTGGACAGAGCGGACTATTGTGACGACAGGCACGGATGGAAATCTTCGGCAGTTAGCTGACTCAGAATCTCTACCTTCGCTGGCAGTCCCAGAGGGAGTTCCTGGGCGGTTTTCTGTGCTATCAACTGTTGGACTCGTTGTCGCAGCGCTTCAGGGAATCCCGGTCAGTGAAGTGATTGCCGGTGCTGCAGACGCCGCAGCCGAGCTTAGTGGGTCATTATTTGAAACACCAGCATACGCCTACGGTGCAACCACATATGCGCTTGCAACGCGAGGGGCACAAACGAATGTAATGATGCCATATGCTGAGAAGCTTGAAACATTTGCTGAGTGGTTCGCACAGTTATGGGCTGAGAGTCTTGGCAAAGATAATCGTGGGCAAACACCCGTTCGAGCACTTGGTGCGACTGATCAACACTCTCAGTTGCAACTATATCGTGCGGGACCACATGATAAAGTTATTACACTTATCCGACCACGCAACCGGTCATCATGCCCAATCCCCTCAAGTGATCTCGATGGTCTCTCATATCTCGATGGTTCAGACCTCGGGGCGCTTCTTGACGCTGAATTCGAGGCAACAGAAGCGAGTCTTGTTGATGCTAATATCCCAACCATACGCGTTGAGATTGATGCTGTCGATGCACAGAGCCTTGGAGCGTTGCTCTACGAGTTTGAGGCGGCGTGTATATGCTATGGTGAGCTTGCGTCAGTGCCGACGTTTACACAGCCGGCTGTTGAGTGGGGAAAGCGAGCTGCTCGGGGATTGCTTGGAGAGGATGAATTTACAGAGACAGCGGCTATTGCCAACAAACCGACGCTTCGAATTGAATAATGCGATCATATGTATCTCAGTCAGTATCAGATGTAGTTAATGTCTACTGATTATCACTTTGAGAAGTTTGGAACAATACATGTGGGCTTATGAGCGTCTGGAAAATTCATGTATATATATGAGGGTGATATAATGGCGGGTGCCGATGGTAATCTTATTGCTGTTGTGGCTGCGATCATTGCAATTGGGGTTATCGCACAGATTCTCTCAGACCGATTTCAGGTTCCAAGCGTTGTCTTCCTGATTGCTGCGGGGATTTTACTAGGACCTGAAGTACTCGGTGTTGTTGGACCAGATTCATTTGGAAGTGCACTTAGCGCTATCGTCGGACTTTCAGTCGCGATTATTGTCTTTGAGGGCGCCTTCCATCTTCGGATACAAAAACTCCGAGAAGCTCCGACAGCGACACTCAAACTCGTCACAATCGGAGCTGGAATTGCACTTATTGGGACAGCTACAACCGTTCGTTTTCTACTTTCAACAAGCTGGGATGTTGCTTTTCTTGTAGGCGCACTGCTCGTTGCGACCGGACCAACGGTTGTTACACCAATCCTTGAGGTTGTTCCAGTTCGTGACCGTGTAGAGGCTGCGCTTGAAACAGAGGGAATTGTTAATGACGTTACGGCGGCGATCCTTGCTGTTGTAATTTTTGAAGCGATTACTGCTGGGATAACACAGCCAGGGGCATTACTACAATTATTCATCGAGCGGCTTGGAATTGGCTTACTTATCGGTGCAGTTGTGGCTGCGCTGTTAGTATATGGGCTTCAATATATCGACCTCTCGCCCGGGAATGCTCCCCGAAATGCTCGATTACTCGTATTAGCAGGCGCTCTCGTTGCATATGGAACAGCAGACTTCATCGCCACAGAGGCCGGGATTGCTGCTGTCGCAACTGCAGGTATTATCCTCGGGAATATCGATATCCCATATGAAGCTGACATTTCAGCATTTAAAGGAGACATCACGCTCATTGTCCTTTCATTTGTTTTTATTGCACTAGCTGCGCTCTTAGAGTTTGAAATTCTTCGAACAATTGGTCTTCCCGGTCTTGGAATTACTGTTATTGTCGCGCTCGTCTTGCGACCGCTGCTTGTGTTTATCTCAACACGTGGAAACCGATTCAATGCAGGTGAGCGATTATTCATGAGTCTTGTTGGTCCACGAGGGATCATTCCAGCATCGGTTGCGACTCTGTTCGCTATTGAACTTCGAGACGCTGGCATGAATCAGGCAGCGAATATACTTGTCGGGACGGTATTTTTAGTTATTCTCATAACCGTCGTTGCTGAGGGTGGTTTCGCCAGACAAATTGCAGAGTACCTTGATATCATACCAATGCGTGTCATTGTTGTTGGAGGCGGGACAGTTGGTCGTGCGCTCGCTGATCGTCTTGAAGACCGTGGAGAGAATGTAGTGCTTATTGAACAATCACAGGAAACCGTTGAAGTTGCTCGAAATGAGGGCTTTACTGTCCATCACGGCGATGGGACCGATACCGATGTGCTCGCGTCCGCTGGCGGTGATAGTGCTCGGATTGTCGTGGGTGCAACCGGTGACGATGATGTTAATTTGTTGGTGTCACAACTTACACGCTCAAAGTTTGATCCTGAAACAATCCTTGCTCGGGTCAATAACCCTGATAATGCTGAGGCATTCGAAGATCTAGGTGTTCGAAGCATTTCGACGGCGCTTGCTACCGCACAGGCATTGGACAACTACATTGAACGACCAGCAATGATGGACTGGATGGGTGAAATCGGATACTCCGGGGACATCCAAGAGATCGAAGTTACATCCGAAAACCTCATCGGACGACCAATCCGCGATGTCGGTCCGGAGCTACCCCCGGACTCACTCATTGCATTGGTTAAACGAAATGGTAATATCCGCGTTCCTGAGGCCGACTTTACCCTCGAACATGGTGATCAGGTTACCATCATTGGTGGTCGTGATGAGGTTAGGGATGCGATTAGATTCATTCACCCGGATAGATAATCTATACTTCGAGGATACACATATCATAAATTAATCAAAATCGGATAATCTGCTGCGGTCATGACAAGGACCCTCATCAGTGGGTAATACAAATGTATCAATCAAAAGATATCAGACATCCATGAGATTGATATCGCAGTATAATGCATGCAAGTAGAGATTGTGTGCAAAAATTAATCATCAGTCGTTATTCTGAAGTTTTGTGTGCGGATCCATCGAACGGTGACTGCCCAGTAAATAATGACAAACGCTAACAGAGCATACCACTGCACGGAATCGAATGCAGGCTGTGGAAATGATGAATCCGAAACAATCCACATCATCAATAAACCACCTGCAATGACACATACCGTTCCGAGTGTAAGTCCCTGTTTTTGTACTGACTCAGTATCCCGTGTCTGCCCTGCCGATGATTGAGGAGTCGTATCAACGCTCGTGGTAGTCTTATTCGTCGTATCCATATCAGCATCAGCGCTTGATTTTGACGCCATTGACGGAAGTGATGAATATGATGTGGACGAAGTCGAAACAGACGGCGGGTTGCGTCGTCTCGTCATCGTTGTTGCTATGAGTCCGTGAGGACAAGAGTGTGTTCAATCCAGACTTTCGACGCGCTTATACAAGTGTGACGGTTACTTCAGTGGGATGAGTGACCGGGCTCTCGAAATTATCGAGTTTCTCCTCACAGCGCATCTCTATACCGAGGACCGCGATCGAGATGAAAACGATCTCCCCCCACGGTACCGAAGAGTGTTCTGGACGGAGCGAGGTGACGATAGCGACAGCGACAGCGAAACCGCTGCCGATGCTACTACCGTGTTCGGGTTCGGGTTCAGAGGCCATCTGCGAACCTCTCTGATGATACGACAAATATGCCCGTTGGCATTGAGCGACCGCTTGTTGTGACGAACACTGTTGCGCGGAAAGCGACCGGCGTTGAGCATCCCTGGGATGCAGTCTCTGATCTCTTGTTTACTCAACGAGAGGACTTCTCTGGTCGTATTTCATTAACCCAACCTGATATGGCGATTGAGTGGTATCTGGATCGAGCAGACCACGAACGATTACAGACAAACGCAACAATTGCAGCCGCTATCGAGGATCACGACGAAGTTGATATCACACATACGGAGGCACGTGAACATACGCGTCCGATTCATGCCGACCGTGTCTGGATTGATAGTCTGCTTGAGCAGTACTTTGACGATGATGAGGATGAAGACGCGGAGATGCTTGATCTTGTCCAAGTCAGAGCCCCTGAAGAAATTGAGATGACACTCAACGATCTCGTGTTGACTGGAGATCAAGAAGGTGAAATCAAGAAATTGATGAAAGCGATTGAACATCGTGAGTATCTCGCAAACATTGGACTGCGTGAAATTGGAAAGATCTTATTCGTTGGTCCACCAGGAACAGGAAAAACAACCGTCTCACGAGCACTTGCACACGAGTTAGAGCTCCCATTTGTCGAGGTTAAACTATCGATGATCACCAGTCAGTATCTCGGTGAGACGGCGAAAAATGTTGAAAAAACTTTTGAGGTAGCAAAACGGCTGTCACCGTGTATTCTGTTTATCGATGAGTTTGACTCGGTAGCAAAAACACGTCGTTCAGATGAGCATGCAGCGCTCAAGCGAGCAGTCAACACGCTACTGAAAAGCATTGATGATATCTCTCTAATTCGTGATGAGGTCATCTTAATTGGTGCAACAAACCATCCGGACCAACTTGATGCAGCAGCGTGGCGACGATTCGATGAGATCGTCAATTTCCCGAAACCCGACCGAGATATGCGAGCTGATATCCTCAAGATTATTACTGACCGAATGGATATCGCCGAATTTGACCCAACATCAATCGCAGAACGAACTGATGGACTTACCGGATCGGACCTTCGGATGGTGCTTCGTGAGGCTGTACTTAATGCGCTGACTGAAGAGCGTACAACTCTCACACAGAATGATATCGTCAATGCAGTCGAAGACTTCGAAGAGCGTGATAACTTGAAGAATATGAATATGATGTCTGATGGTGATCAGCTAGTTGCAGGCGATGGAAGTGGCAAAACGGATTCAACTGAAACTGACCACGACCATGATCACGATCATGACCATGTCCAAGATCACTGATATAACTCATAATGCGGGTCACACTACTCGGAACGGGGGATACGACTGGAACACCAACCGTTGGATGCGATTGCGATACCTGCGAGCACGCGCGACAACGCGGTATCGAACGAACCCGATTTTCTGTCCATATTGAAAATACTCGCCGAAATAAATCGGTCCTTATCGATTTTAGCCCAGACTTTCGACAGCAATTTCTTCAGCGTGATGTTTCATTCCCCGACGCTGGTGTCATCACGCACATTCATTTCGATCATCTCGATGGACTTGGGAATGCCTACCGGCTCTGTGATGACCTACCGATCCATGCAGCAAACGAGACCGATCCAAAGACAGATGAAAGCGTTTCTGAGACTGTCGCGAGAAAATATAGATATCTTGATCAGGTCACAATCAATCCACATTCTCCATTTGAGGTGTTTGAAGTCTGTGGTCTAAATATCCAACTCGTTCCTGTTGATCATCCGCCACTATACTGCTATGGGGTCGTGATTGAGGATCCTGTAACTGAAACAAAACTATCACTCTCTGGCGATACAAGCTATGGAGTTCCTCCTGATTCACAGGACGCATTATCAAACCCGGACTTATTCCTCGCAGATGCTATTGTTCCTGCTTCGATGTGCAAACACCATCCACACGGTGGGAAACATCACACTGAGGATGGGATCCCCCGAACGTTTGGAACTAAACATATGACACGCGAGGGGGCACGCGATCTTGCAACAACGCTTGATGCAAATAAAACGAGACTTGTACACACTGGACATTACTATCCTGCTGAAGAAGCGTTTGAAGATCCACTTGCCGTCGATGGTGAGGTATACGAGTTATAGCGAGTCTAGTTGGCTCATCTGAACCGGTCAAGTCCAGATTGTCTGCGTCGAACGCCAGGTGGGTTATGTGTCCACGGTGAACGTGTATCACGCAATATATTTTTATCCCAGTCTGGTGGCTCTGCGTGTGTATATTCTGGACAGTCAGTATCACAACTCTGTGCAGGATTGATCACACAGTCGAATTTTGCACAGTATGGTCTTCCATCTGGTTGTGTTTCAGCGTGTGCACATGTTGGAAGGGTATAATTTCGCCACCCCTTACCATACGCTCGCTCAGCGATTCGACGACGTGCACGCAGTTTTTCTTTACTGCTCACGGGATGAACTTCTGTATGATCTGAATGATCAGAGCCAAGCTCAATTCCAGGTGTCTCTGTTTTGAGCTCTGCTGGTTGTCTGATGACCGTACGGTCGTCTGTGTCTGAATCGAATTGCCAGACACCAACTGCGTCAGGAATCCTATTCAAATGAGCACGTGTCACATGTGTTTCTGTCGCTAGGATTACTGTATTAAAGAGACCAAGTGAGATATCTACTCGCAATTGTCGGGTAAGATCTCCTGGTCGGGTAAGATCTGGTTTGTTCTCAATTCCAATGAGTCGGTCAAACCATTCTGTGGGATATCTTGTTGTTTGTCTAATGTGATCATGTCCAGAATGATTCTCAACAGTGAAGAAATCCGCAGCAATCGCTTGTTCAATGGCAGCTTCTGTTGTTTGCGGTGACCCATCAATAGCATTCGATCGCCGAACAGATGTACCTACACCAGCCGGACCTGCGACTGCTCGCTCAGGAATCCGGGTATCAGTAATGCTTGAACGAGTATCAAAGTCGGAACCTGGGACAACACCACAGATGTCGATAACTCGACGACCAGGGTGCGCAACAGCAGCGCCAAGCTGTCGGCTAATTACCCATTCCGTTGTTGCTTCGAGATGTGAACAGAGTGCAAGCTCAAATGTAAACTCCTCTTGATCTGATGTGTGTGGTAGCGAGATGCGTGAGTTACCTCAATTAATGTTAGTTACTACTTTGATACCTCATGAGTGCTCCGGGTGTGGCATCTCGTTCAGGAATAACAATATGATGCCTCAATATGCTTATATTTATATTTACGTTTTGAGATCTGCAGCAGTGTCACTGTGCCAGTGAAAATATATACCGATCGTATTCATCCATACGTTTATGATCATCTCAGTGCCTTTCTGTCCCTACCTGTGTCCGGAGGCTTACCATTAGCAGTAACAAGATGACATACACGCCATCATTGATGTCTCGAAACGTGCATCATAATTATATGATGAGAAATATTGTTCAGCATAAGCACTTACTTAGAGTGTTCGCTGCACACTGACTCGCTACATTGAGTGACGAAACCGTATTGATTGACTCAGAAATGTCCTGTATCGCCACCACCATACTGTATCTCTCCGCCACGACCACCTTCGACCGTACTATTACCATGATCACCGGAACTTGGGACTTTCACGCGGACATCTTCAACATCATCGAAGTCCATGATCAGATCCGATTTAATATTCTCAGCAGTGAGATTTGATATTCCACAACCCGCACATGCACCACCGAGTTCAACAACTACCTCGCCGGTCTCAGGGTCGGCTTTCCGGACAACGCTTTCACCACCATGCATCTGTATAATTGGCATCTGACCAACCATCCAATTTTCAACACGGTGACGAAGTGATTCAGTTTGTGTTTGAGTTTGATCGGATTCGCTCATCAATATCACTTTGAGGGCAAGGATATGGAAACTTGCGGTTGGACCCAACAAAAAGGACCCTGTAGAAAAGTATATCATGGTTGATTATTCGCTCAATATTAATTCATCATAGACTCTGAATAGCTGAGTTGCCAGATTGTCTTGAGTTTGTAGACATCAGATAATATTGAAATAGGAGCGAAGTCCCCTGGGGTCAAACTCCAAGGCACCCGCCTTGTTCATCTGTAGAAAACCACCGTCGATTATCATTTCTGATCAGACATGAGAATCCACCGGCACGCTCACGATTTTATACTGTCTAACATTCACATCTGTGATCGATCCCCAGTGCCAGCGGTCAGTGCACTTGCGAGTGCCCCACGGACGACCACCTCATCACCAAGTGTCGTCAGCTTTATTTCAGGAATATTCGACATAACCATCTCATCCATTCGTTCACGGATTGGTTGCAACACTGCGTCAGGATTATTCAATGCAACGGCGCCACCGACGTAGATGACCAGGGGTGCGTATGCATGAACAATATTGGCAACACCCATTGCATTCCAGTGTGCGAGTTGATCAAGCACATATGCCGCGAACTCATCATCAGGTGCGCACGCAAACACATCAGCTGCGGAGAGTGCTGGATCATCGATTGGGATTGCTGTCTCAATTGGGTTTCTTGCATGTAGTCGCTTCGCATACTGTGGAATGCTGTTTCCTGAACAGTATGCCTCCCAATGACCATCGTGTCCGCACCCACAAGTTAACCGACCCTGTGGGTCAACAGTCATGTGTCCAATTTCACCGGCGTTCCCGTCCCATCCGGTGAGGACGCTGCCGTCAACACATACCCCCGCTCCAATCCCTGATGATATCGTGAGATATACCATGTCGTCTGGATTTCGATCAGCAAAAAACCGTTCACCAATCACCCCTGCATTCGTATCATTATGAAGGAATATCTGCTCTGTATCAAGCAACACTGATACTGGACCAGTAAGTGGAATTTGATCAATTGTATCCGGAAGATTTGCGGGATTCTCAACGGCTCCGGCGGCAAGATCAAGCGGACCGATCGCACCAATTCCAGCCGCTGAGACGGAGTCAGGCGTAATATTTGCGTCGGTGCACGCCTCACGAACGACACCGAGAACTGCCTCTGTAACCGCAATACCTGTTGGACCACTCGGCGTCGTATCATCACCGCGACCACATGTCGATCCGTCCTCACTAGCGACGACCGCACGGACGTTGGTTGCGCCAAGGTCAACGCCCACGTAGTAGGCCATTAGTTCATGTGGAGGCATCCCACCACTTAGTTAAATGGATTCAGACTGAGTGAAATACTGTTCAGCTCTATTTGATAGTCTATATTTATCAACATGAGACCAGTTTGTTGTTATACAATTTTGTACTTATATGATAGCTATATTATATTTCAAATTCATATTATACTATTGCATCCCTAGCTATGAACCCTACTCGCGCCGAGATTCTACCTGCTGTGATGACCAATAGTAGACACACTCAGGTGTCAGCATCGTTCAAATCGCTATATCACTAATAATCAGGGGCATCATCCTCAACAGCACGCTTCATCGACTCACGACGTGACTTTGCGTCTCGTCCAGTTGCCTCCTTCAAAAAGGTATTTTTCGCATCAACTGCATCGCTTGCGGCAGCAAGGTCATCGGGATCAAGTTCGCTTGGGTCACGTTCGACAAAATCGACAGCAAGCGTATCTTTTTTACTATTATACGATACGTCACCAGCAATAATCCGTTGAAAAACTGGATTGTCTGGTTCATCCACAACGTACAGATCACTTCCGTTGTATGATTCTGTATCAGTGATTGAACCAAAATATGACTCGATTGTTGTCTTCATTTCTGGGATGCGATCAGCGAGTGTTTCCCCTCGACGCATCTTGTACTCCTTCATATACCGCGATTCGACAGGAGGCGGTTTACTTGTTTCGTCATTACTTACCGTTCTCTTTCGTTAATATATTCATTCTGACATTCTGGACAGATATCACCGGCGCGCATTGATGAAATATCCGCCGGATGAGAATGTTCACAATGTGGGCAGTATAATTCAACACGAGAATCTGGAACTGTTGACTCCGGTCTACTGGTTTCTGAGACATGGGTAAATGACCGTGGTTTTGTATCATCACGCGCACTCAGATCGGTTTCAATCTGTTTTGATTCACTCTCTGCTGATCGGCTCTCGACCTGTGGTGTCAGCCCCTCACCACCAAACTCAATCGACACACGGTCAGCATCTGGCTGTGCAGTATATCCTTCATCCTCACCTGGTAGGTCTGGCCACGGTTCTGGAGCTGTCTGACTCTCTGCATCCAAAGTATTGCGCTCGCTTGTGGACCATTCTTTCCGAGTGCGACCTGATGAAGTCGTCATATCTTCTTTTGTGCTTGTTTCTTGCATCGTATCGGTATTGGATGTTGTTGCGGTCTCCCCAGTTGTGTTAGGGTCAAGTATTTCTGCACCGGTGTCAGTATATTGCTCTGGTGAGGATTCGCCGTCCTGCTCAACTGTCGTTGATTCCTCTGCATCTGCGCGTGCAGATATCTCGGTATCTGCAGGCCACTGTGTCTCATCATGCTCTGTTTCCCCGTTATCGAGTATGACAGCATCATCGACCGGCGAGTCATCTTGTGATGTATCCATTGAATCATCAACACGTACATGCGCACGATCCGGGGCACTCTCCCACCCACTGGAGGATGTGTTGGTCTCACCACCATCCGATGTGTCGATTTCATCGGTCTCAGTCGGTCGAATAGCGGTTACTTCCTTGTTCTGGCTGATAATCTGTTCAATATTGCACCGATTACAGGTTTGTGTTTTTCTCACCGTGGCAACAACTTCGTTACCACGTTCCTCGCGGGTATGTTCAATCTCAGGGTCGCCGAAGGTATGACCAAGGAACCGACATGTAAGTCCCATCAATCGCCGTTCCGACGCTGAGCGCAAAAAATCTATGCCTCTGTCTGACGGGTGACAGACATTCTATAATAAACAAACTCGCGACAGTCATTATAATCGACATGATGAGCGGGAAGCCTCGAAACGTGTAAAACTGATGGGACTGAATAAATATTTATGAGAGCGCGGCGCGAATTTAGAGATCGTCCAGATGTCGAAGTAGCTGTTCTCGATGCGCTCGCTGACCGCGCTGATGAAGGGATGACTGTTTTTGAAATCCGTGCAGCTGCCGACGTTGATATTGATACAATTGAAGATGCGCTCGCAACGCTCAAATCAGATGATCTTATTTGCGTCGAGAATGGAGATGATCGCGTCGTCATACGTGCTGCCGATCGCGTTATTCCCAATCCTGATGCAGAGACTCAACCCGAGAAAACCCTTGTCGATACGCTCCGGGAAAAATTTGGATTATGATCTGTGTTCGTAACAGATCCGACAGCCAGACCAGTATCATGGCCTCCTCGCTGCCTGTGGGCACCTGATCCAGCAGACCGAATTTGATGACATAAATAGACAAGAGAGTGTTTTCTATGTTCAAAATAAACAACCAATTATGACAGTTGTGACAGAGATACATGACAACCACGGCGCGATGTTTGAACAGCGCGGCGGGCGTCAAGTCGTTCGTGATTATGGACGCCCTGACCGGACAGCACTTGCAGTTCGAAAGGGCGCTGGGATTATTGAACGAGGGTACGGTATCATCACAGTCGAAGGCGATGACCGAGTCGAGTTTGTCGATGATACACTCTCAAATCAGGTTCCAACGAGCGATGGACAGGGGGTATATGCACTCCTCCTTGATCCGAATGGGCGAATTGAAGCTGATATTTATGTGTATAATGCGGATGAGCGACTCCTTTGTTTCACACCACCGAATGTCGCAGCAGAGATTGTTGATCAGTGGTCTGATCGTGTCTTTATCAAAGATGTTCAGATAAACCTCGCTTCTGAGGAATTTGCTGTCTTCGGTGTGCACGGTCCACAGTCTACTGAAAAAGTTGCAAGTGTTCTCAATGGGGCTGGTGCCCCTGAGCCATCATTAACGTTTGTACGTGGGTCAATGGGCGATGAGGGCGTCACGGTCATCGCTGGTGACAATCCCCTCGGTGAGGAAAATTATCAAATTGTCTGTAGTGCTGATGTCGCTGATCGTATCTTTGAGACATTATTAACATATGGATTAAATGGGGTCCCATTCGGGTATCAAGTGTGGAATGCACTCGCCGTTGAAGCAGGGACACCGCGGTTTGAAACGGAACTTGCTGATCAAATTCCAAATGTTCTCGGTGTCCGGAATGCCCTTGACTTCGAGAAAGGCTGTTATATCGGACAGGAAGTTGTCTCAAAAGTCGAAAACCGTGGACAACCGAGTAAACGAATTATTGGTCTCCAATTAAATCAGATAGTTGAGACAGACTCAACAGTCACTGTTGATAAAAATAGTGTCGGAACGATAACAAGTGTCGTCGAAAGTCCATCAATTGAGACATCAATTGCACTCGCACTGATTAAATTCAATACGAAACTTACCGACGATAAGAAAATAACTGTTATCTCAGATGATGGTGCTTCGATTGAGGCTACAATAAAAACACTTCCATTTGTTGAGGGAAGTGCTGTTTCTGCTCGGATACCGACATATCCCGAACTAACCGCTAAAACAGATATGTAGTGTGTATATTGAGCATTAATTGTAAATCGTTGCTCATACAGTAGTTATCTCAGTGCTTAGAGTGATCGCATACTACCATTTCACGCGGTTTAGTAATAAATACCACAAGATGCGACTCTACAAACCTAAGAGAATTTACCTGCCGACAAGCGCCCGAAGCTGGTCTCGTGAAAATAGCGATGATGGTCGATCCATGTGCACAGCAATCTCACCGGAGAGTGCGCGAAGACCAGCTTGTTGAACCACTGGCGGAAGCGAATATGCTCGTCGGATCCACCGTCCAAGCGCAATCTCACTCGACAACTCTTCTCGCCAAGCTTGGTCATAATCACGGAGTGTCGCCGGATCATCCGGCTCAATCGTTGCAGCGGCTGCGTCTGCTGCTGTCATTCCATATAGAATTCCACCACCAGTGAACGGTTTCGTCTGTGCTGCAGCGTCACCAATTAAAAATACACGACGAGTGTGAATTCGATTGGGTGGTCCAATCGGGATTGCTCCTGAACAGAATTGCTCTGTTTTAACATTATATGTGTCTGTCAGCTGATCAAAAAGCTCCGGCACTGACTCACTTGGTGGTGCCGCAAGTCCATACTCAACCCCTGCTTTCCCTCGAGGAATCCGCCATGCAAAGAACTGTGGGGCAGTCAAGTGAACATCAACAAAGTCTGCATTATCAACCGTCGAATCAAACGCAAGGACACCATGTAATAGTTCATGTGGCTCAGGAAGCCCTGACTGCCGACGAACGCGAGAAATAGGTCCGTCGCATCCGGCAACCATCCGTGCGTGGAATTTCTCTTCACCCTCACCATGAGAAACGGTAAGAGTGACTCCACTATGCTTTTCATTAATATCTGTCACGGTATGTTCTTCTCGTACATCAGCTCCACACTCTTGTGCTGCTGTTGAAAGTGTTTTGTCAAGATCAACCCGATCGATGACATTTGACACCGCTTCGCGTTTATAGAATGGGTGTGAATCAGTCTGCGGACCACCAACATGAAATCGAGCCCCATGGATCTCATTTTGCCTGAGTTCCGCCTTTTTTTCATCTGGCACATACTCCCAAATATCTGTACTCACGTGTCCAGAGCAGGCAAGTGGTGTTCCGACTGTCCCTCGCTCGAAGGCGATAACATCGTAACCTGCAGTAGCGGCTTCACGGGCAAATCGAGCTCCTGCTGGACCAACCCCGACTACCGCAAAGTCATACATAATATATCGGTATCAGCTTTATTATAATATATTGTTTGTCATTGGATACAAATTAGTCAGTCTCAAAACAATGATCCACTTTCTCCGTATGCAGCAACGACAATAACACTCGTGTAACTGTCAGTGTCTGGACGCCCCTCTGCGGTTTCAACTATCACCTGACGATTATCGACTGACCAATCGCGAAGTGTCGCACCAGACGAAAGACCATCGCTAACTGTCTGACGGACAATTTCAGGATCTGTCCCGGTCGCTTCATAGAACAGCCCAGGACCAGATCCGGTTGTCCACCCAAGTCCTGCAGCGACCTGCTCAGATTCAGCAGTCGTTACACGTGCTTCAACGACAGTTAATTGATTTCCAATCGGACCAAGGTCTGGAGCAGACTCAACGACCTCAACAGTCGCTTCGGCTGGGATTACAGAAGAAATGGTCGTCAAATTATAGTTGTGAACATTTGCTGCAGCGAGTGCAGCGTCATATGATGCCATTGCTGTTGACGCATGTCCAACTCCACGAACAACAAAAATATTCTTCACGCACTAACAGCGATGATACAAGATATAATGGATTGCGATTTTATAGATTACTTTCGAGATATATACATCGATTTAAATCCAGAATTCTCATCTTATCCATCTGAGAACTCGCAGTGTAGAGAAGACTCATGTAATTCAGTGTCGATAATTCCGTGATGATGACATGTGTTATCATAGACACTTATTGATATATGTCATAACTGAACGATGGAATACTAATTACGGCAGAAAATGTCATTTTTTCAATAGACCTCCGACCGATTCGATAATTTGGCACCAAATCCAACTCCTCTGCAAGAGCGGACAGTTTGAATCAGTGCGCTTGATTTAATAATTGAATACCTATCAGTATCAGTTTCAGTTTTGATCAATACTGATACGTCGTTGGTCCTGGGATTGTTGTCTCTTCGGTTGAGTCCTCAAGCTTCTCATGAGCATCATCAAAATCACGCCGACGCACTTCAGTGCGGTCATCGCGAATGGCGAACATTCCCGCTTCCGTCGCCAGTGAGGCAAGGTCTGCACCGGAGTACTCATTAAGATCCGATACAAGCTCGCTGAAGTCAACATTATTAGCAACATTCATTTCGCGAGTGTGAATTTCAAGGATCTTTTCGCGACCTTCGTGAGCAGGCTTTGGCACTTCAATAAGTCTATCAAAACGCCCCGGACGAAGGATCGCCTCATCTAGCATATCAAATCGATTTGTTGCTGCAATAATCCGGATCTCTCCTCGCTCATCAAAGCCGTCCATCTCTGAAAGTAACTGCATCATCGTTCGTTGAACCTCAGCATCTCCGGACGTCTTTGAGTCTGTTCGCTTCGAAGCAACGGCGTCGATCTCATCAATAAAGATGACTGCGGGTTCACGCTCAGCAGCGAGATCAAATAGGTCACGAACGAGGCGTGATCCCTCTCCAATGAATTTTCGAACTAGCTCTGAACCCGCCATCTTGATGAATGTCGCATCTGTTTCATTGGCAACAGCTTTTGCAAGCATTGTCTTTCCGGTTCCTGGAGGTCCATGCAACAACACGCCCGATGGTGGCTCGACGCCGACCTCCTCGAATAGTTCGGGATTGGTAAGTGGATCTTCAACTGCCTCACGAACTTCACGGACCTGGTCGTCGATTCCACCAATATCCCCATAAGTAACCTGTGGTGAGGCATCAATCTCCATTGCTTGTGCTCGTGCGTCGGTCTCATCATCGAGCACTTGTTGAATTGCGAACGAATCATTAATTGCGACGCGGTCACCAGCCTCAAGATCTCCATCAAGACGCGATGAAAGTTCTGTAAGTACTTCCTGATTGTTTCCATGCTGTTTGATGACGACCTCACCATTGTCGGTGAGCTCCTCAACACTTGCAAGGTATAATGAAGAAGTCTTGAGTGTCTCATTTCGTCGGTTGAGCTTATCAACTTCTGATTGCAGTTCAGACTGTGTCTCAGTTGCATCAGTTAATCGCTCATCAAGCTCTTCATTGACCGTAAGTAGTCGCTCGTAATGCTTGCGGATTGCAGAAAGTCGTTCTGCGTCTGACATCTCGGGGTCAAGATCTAGACGCGGGCGCTCTGGGAGAGACGGACTCCGTGACATCGGTTGTTTTTATTTACGGTCACATATACATGTGCCTTTGGGTCATCACATTCGTCGATATAATACCTAAGCAGTCACTCAGTATTATTCATTCGTTCGCGCTGATAACTCCCATCGTACATCGAGCTATGCGCAGCCTCTGCGAGAACAAATTGTGCGACTCGTGCACCGTGTTCAAGCTCAACTGGGTGATGAACCTGAAGAAGCCCCTCACCACGACCTTCATATCCAGCATCCCAAACAGCAGTGTTAAGCATGCATGAATTCCGGAGTAATGACGAACGCGGATAAACAAAGCCAATATGTTCTTTAGGAACAGCAATTCGCTCGGCGTATGTTATGATATAGCCGCCTGGATCAAGACTGAATAGACCCTCTGGTCCAGTGAGTGATTCACGTGTTCCGATATCTTTACTCTCAGTCCCAATCCGACCAGGAGTTTGCTGTGTGAAAATATCCGAAATACGGAGGTCAACACCATTTGGCTGTACCTGTTCACCGTCTGTTGGAGTAACATGTGTTGCTGTGAACTCACCAGCACGAAACATACAGATACTACAAATAACTCATACATAAGATACTATCTTTGCATTCTTTCACGTGTATATTTAGTATCTTAGTAGTATGGATTCATATATCCCATCCGGAAAGCCATCTATATGTTCATAGACGTCAGAAAAATGTAAACCGAATACAGAGGATATTATATCTACACAAATAATGTATTGTTATTTACTTCACTCTGAGTTGTATGATTCACCTCCTGCGTTGAGATATGGTTAGAAACCTTGATTATTCAGTACATCCGAAGTAAAGATATCTGTATGTTCTTGCTGTTTGGCCATAGTCAGTATTATTCACATTTGGCGTAATACGGCTTCTTAATACCTAATATGTGTACAAGAGCCACACTTGTGTGGGTAAACACATTGGATTTATACTCATAGGTCGCCGATTAGTTACCGTTATGGGACAAACGCTTACTGAAAAAATTCTTGATGACCACCTCGTTGAAGGGACACTTGAGCCTGGCGAAGAAATCGGAATTGATATTGATCAGGTACTGACGCAAGATACGACTGGCACGATGGTCTGGCTCCAGTTTGAAGCACTTGATCTTGATGAAATTCAAACGGAACTGGCCGCACAGTATTGTGATCATCAAACATATCAGTTTGATTTTAAGAATACTGATGACCATCGTTTCCTGCGTTCGGCAGCGGGAACCTACGGTGCTTACTTCTCACAACCAGGGAATGGAATTTGTCACAACGTACATAAAGAAAACTTTGCAGCACCTGGAAAGACACTGCTTGGATCTGACTCGCACACGCCAACACCTGGTGGGCTTGGTCAGTTTGCAATCGGAGCAGGCGGACTTGATATCTCTGTCGCCATGGGTGGTGGAGCATACTACGTCGAGATGCCAGAAGTCGTGAATGTTCGTCTCGAAGGTGAACTTCCAGAATGGGCAACAGCTAAAGATGTCGTTCTTGAGATGCTTCGTCGGTTATCAGTGAAAGGTGGGGTCGGGAAGGTATTCGAATACACCGGTCCTGGTGTCGAGACACTCACTGTTCCCGAGCGAACGACAATCGCCAACATGGGAACCGAGCTTGGTGCAACCTCCTCGATTTTCCCAACGGATGATCAAACATATGATTATCTTGCTCGACAGGGGCGTGAAGATGAATACGTCGAGCTTGAACCTGATACAGACGCCGAGTACGCTGATGAACTCGTTCTTGACCTATCAGAGCTTGAGCCTCTTATTGCGAAACCATCGATGCCAGACAACGTCGTGCCAGTCCGTGAAGTTGCCGGTAAGTCCGTTGAGCAAGTTATTGTCGGATCATGTACAAATGGCGGGTATGGTGACATTCTTCCAGCGGCAAAGATGGTCGAAGATCGGGAAATAGATATGGGGACTGAGATGATCGTGGCGCCAGGTTCAAAACAAGCATCCGAACTGCTTGCCCGACAGGGCTGGACCGCTGAAATGATGGCTGCTGGTGTCAACTTCTCAGAAGCAACATGTGGTGCCTGTATCGGTATTGGTCATGTTCCAGCATCTGATTCCGTGTCGCTTCGAACATTCAATCGGAATTTCGAAGGGCGCTCTGGCATTGAAGATGACTCTGTATATCTGTGCTCACCAGAAGTAGCCGCAGCTGCTGCAGTCAAGGGTGAAATTGTTGACCCACGAGATCTCGCTGAGGAAGTTGATGATCTTGAGCCGCCAGGAATGGAACTTCCTGATTCCTACGATGGCTCAAAAAGCGATATTATCGAGCCAACCGAATCCATTGATGATGACTTGATCAAGGGTCCAAACATCGGTGATGCGCCAATCGGTGAACCACTTGGTCCAGATATCGCCGGTGAGACACTACTGAAAATGCAAGATAATATTACGACAGATCATATTATCCCGGCGACCTCTGATATTCTCAAGTTCCGGTCAAATATTCAAAAACTCTCTGAGTTCACCCTTTCGCGTGTTGATGATACGTTTGCACAGCGTGCGATTGAAGCCGACGGTGGTGTCCTTGTTGCTGGTGAGAACTACGGACAGGGCTCCTCACGCGAACACGCAGCAATGTGTCCACAGTATCTTGGCGTTGAGTCCGTTCTTGCACAATCGTTCGCACGTATTCACAAAGCGAATCTATTCAATTTCGGAATTCTTCCGCTACAAATTGATGAAAAAACGTACGAACGAATCAATCAGGGTGATGATATTGAAATTGTCACTGATGTTGCTGAGGCTGTTGACAACGGTGAGACTGAATTCACAGTCCGTGTCAACGATGAGTGGGAAACAACTGCTACACTCGGTGCCTCGGAACGTGAGCGCCGTATTCTGAGTGCAGGTGGAAAACTACGACTTACGAAACAGCAGTATGAAAGCGACACCGGTGGTGCTGCACCTGCAGACGACTGAAACGACACTCACGTACTCGTTTATTCGATAAGCCGGCGGTTTTTTGTTCTATAGAATCAATATAGTAGTGTGATTGATCCGGCTGACACTGCCTCTCAAGCTGATAATATGAATATCCGTGCAGTTGAGCGTGCAGATCTTCTTGATATCCTCCGGATCGAACGTGCTTCCTTTGAGAACCCGTGGCCATACCAGGCATTTCTGTCTGCGCTTGACGATCCTGTATTCTTAGCCGCAACAGCCGCCGAAACGGCAAATATACATGGGTATATTATTGCTGATATAATGCCAAATCATGGACGCGACCGTGGACATATCAAGGATCTTGCTGTTGCGCCATCTGCACGTCAAAAAGGCATCGGACGAACCCTTCTATGGACTGCGATTAGACAACTCGCTGCCACTGGTGCGGTGACAATAAAATTAGAAGTACGAGCAGAAAATATGTCTGCGCAGTCATTATACGAATCAGTTGGATTTGAGGTCTCACGTCGCGTGCCACGGTACTATGATGACGGTGAGGATGCACTTATCTTGATTCTTGACTTAGAATCTTCATGATTATATTCTCTATAGACGCATGTAGAGGAATCCTACCGGGGACTTCAGATATTGTATCATAACTATTGATATTCAGATACATTATTTGTGTCAGAATATTAAATATAATTTTGAAGCGTCGTAGCGATTCAACGATTATTGTCCAGAGCCAATCTAAGAAATCGGTGAAAGTCTTGAGCCACTCAGCTTGGTTCATGAAATTATTGTTAGATGAGGAGCATATGAGTCGTCGCAACCTTGTGTCGTGAGTTCATATCGTATCTATGGGCTATGCTTGTCCTGTATGTGAGACTCCACAGCAAGATGCAGCACATCTTGCAGATCATCTTGCATTCACAGCAATCGTTCATACTGACGATCACGAGTCTTGGCTTGAGGAACACGTTGGTGATTGGGGAGCGTATGGCACCGATGAACTAGCTGAGATTGTTGTTGAATTCGCTACCTCAGTCAAATACGATCAAGTGTTTGAGGACACAGTCCACAGACAACGTGGTCGACAGATGCATGATCATAGCCATCATACCGACTCAGCAGACTCCGAGGTCAGTATCGATGCAGTGAGTGATACTGTGGAAACTCAGATTGATGGAGAAACACACAGTATACTTAAGGAAGCACGTGAGTTGACGGCTCAGATGATCCATACCGATGATGAGGATCCTGACGGCGCTGAAGACACCGACACGCAAAAGCAATTAACGAATGAAGACGATGACTCAGCGAATACTGATGAATAACAATTCAATTACTCATATCATGAGTGCTATGATTGATATCAGTCAAAACGCTGATACTCATACTGATTGCTGATACAAACAGATATAATAAACTGAGAATATGACGAACGAAGACAATACGACAGAGGCGGCCACGAACGAGTTAGACACCCTCGGTGAACTTGCACCGACATCAACAACAACGGTTCATAATCAATTTGATTCACTCGGATCAACTGCACAGACCGTCGTCAGAGAGATCGCAACCGCAATGGGATTTGATCGCGAGGAGTATAATGACCGTATCACGAGTGAGGTACTTGAGGCGGCACGGGAGACCCTGTTCGCGGAACAATTAGCTGTAAGAGTTGGCTCACGGGATGAGTTTGAACAATGGGTTGATTCACACCCTGCTGTCAATGTTGAGCAGATGGGAAGTCCCAATGTTGCCCGCGTTGCATGGCACCATGCACCTTTCAGTGATGATGTTATTGCTGCTACGTTCCAGAATGAACAGACAGCTGCAGTCAGCACCCTTCGTCGACACAGTTTTGGTGAGATTTACCGACCAGTAATCGAGGATGAGCCATCAGCTGATACTGATATTCAAGAATAACTGAATCATTTTGTATCGATACTGTGTCTTTCTCCGATATGATTCAATCTTATTTTTTATTCTTGCTACAAGATATCAAGTATCTACAGGTTGAGTAGAGCGAGTGCCTCGGGGCTTGACCCCGAGGCAGTTTACCATCGACTTATTAACTAGATAATCATCTCACTCACAGCAGACAAAACGTCATCAAGTATTAATCGATCACCATTCAGATATATACGCGATGAGCAAAGATGGACGCCGTCATGAGTCACTTTCCGTACCAGAATGGTCTGTTCGTGAATCTGTAACTGAGTATGAGACTGGTTGGTATACCGGTGGATATGATCGTGTTGAACAGCCAGATGGGAGTACAAAAAAATATTATTGGGCTGAACTTGCAACAGCCGTGGTTATTGTTGCAATTGCAGATGATTCAATAATATTTGTTGAACAATATCGACCAACGGTCAGAGAAACGCATCTGGAACTTCCAGCAGGAGTCGTTGAAGCGAATGAGTCATTCACTAACGCTGGGAAGCGTGAACTTCGTGAAGAAACAGGATTCGACGCGAACAACCTACTTCTCTTACAAGACCTATGGTGCTCAACAGGGGTGCTCAGACATCGGCGCGGATTCGTACTTGCAACAGATCTCGAGCCCGTTGAACAGGCGCTTGATGATAATGAATTCCTTTCAGTCCACTCCGTGCCGGTTGCTGATGCGATTGAGATTGCGCGCACCGAACCAACAAATGATGCCACCCTGGAGGGCATATTGCTTGCAAGTGAAGAAGATCTCCTCTAGTATACTATTGAATCTTGCTTCAGAAATCAAGGGCTGGTATCTTCTCAGAAAGGTAAAAGTATGAATTTGTGATCCGAGAAACACCTTTCTCACAGTTCTTTGTGTGGTATAACTACTATATATAGCACCAAAATAAAGCTAACGACAACTATCAAACTGAGCGCAGATTGGATTAAGTTTCACTCACGCAACATTAAACCCCTTATCTCGGAGGAAATCCTCAACACGACCGGTATGATTGCCTTGCAGTTGAATTGAGCCGTCTTCAATTGTGCCACCACAGGCGAATTTTGATTTCAAATCTGAAGACAGACTGTCCATATCAACGTCTTTTGGATCGAATCCCTCAATTATCGTTACTTCCTTTCCATAGCGGCGCTCATCAACGCGGATATTAATCTCCTGAGAATCTTTTGCGACGTCTTCACAAACGCAAAGCTCGTTAGGGAGTCCGCACGTTGAGCAGACGTTCCCACTCATCTGTTCCACATTTGACTCGATTTAGTTATAATGCTGTCGTACACTCGAGTCCTCAAGGAACGCCAACTCTCGGTCGCGATGTCATGCTTTGCCATTCCGTGAGCGTAATATACAATCAAATAATAAGTACCTTATCGTTGCCAGTCGTTATTAACTGCATTGTATAGTATATGAACGTACATTAATCACTCAGGTCTCGACTCATATTCTTATTCCTTATTATCATCTAGTAGCTTGGTTGATCGAAATCGAGCTATATGGCGGCGAAATGGAGTTCCAGTGCGGATAAGAAAGTCTGCAGCGGTGACCGCTGTTGCTGCTGTCGATGCTGAAACACCATCACCATACTTACTACGCTCATACGCCTGTTCTATCTGCTGAAGCGCTGTTTCATGATCAGCCGAGAGTGACAGTGCATCCCGGTATGTGCGAGATGTCTCACCTGGACGGCGTGGTCGATGCGTGTATGCAAGTACCGCCATTGCACGTTTATGTGCATATGCTACTGCACTATCGGGATCGGGCTTCGATTCACGTCCGTTCTCAGAACTGGAGAGGAGACCAGAAAATACACCCGTGCGTTGTTGGGTCGATGTCAACCACTGAGACTGTGCAATCAAAAGAGCTCTGAGATGTCGGATGGAATCTGACTGTCGCATCGCTGCCCCCACGCCAATAAGTCCAATAGCTATGGCAGCGAGAAGTCGGCGAATTCGAACTGCTGGAAGGATCTGTTCAATAAATGATACCGATGATGATGATGATGCCCCGAGAGAGTCAGGGGCTCGACCACCAATCCCCGGAGTTTGAATTGTTGATCCGGTCGAGCCGTTATCCGCTGCACCTCCCTCTGGCGTCGTTTGCGACTGCCCGGTTGACGCTGGGGTCGCCGCAGTATTGGCACCTGAAGCACCGTTTTCTGATGCCGTGTCGCCAGGACTTGGTGTTGGCGTTGGAGTTGACTCATTGAGATCAACACCATCTGTGTCTTGTTGACGTGCTTCTGAGAGCCGCAACCCCTCAACTGACTGTCTCTCAGTCGCAGGCGTCGGATCAAACCGAACCCACCCGGCATCAGGGAAGTATACCTCTACCCATGCATGTGAGTTGAGCCCTCGAACGACATGTGTGTTTGAATCGATGCGTTCTCCTGGAGTATACCCAGTGACAAACCGCGTCGGAATCCCCTGTGTTCGAAGCATTACAGCCATTGTGCTTGCATAATAAACGCAGTATCCTGCGTCCATTTCAAACAGGAACGATTCAGCAGTATTACCGTCTGGCTTTGATACTGAAAGCGAATATTGTTTATTTTCTTCAAGATACCGTTCAATCGCAATCGAAGCATCATAAACCGTATCAGCGCTAGCATTGGCGATAATTTGATTCGTGCGCTGGGTTACTCGGTCGCTTGTGTCAGCGGGCACTTCGCGGTAGGTCTCATCAATTTCTGCTGGATATGCTGTTCCCGCTCGACGCAATTGTGCAGGCGTCCACAGCGGCAGACGACTCGTAACGGTGTATTCTGTGTTGGCGTTGAGTGATGTTCGTGGAACCAATCCACCCTGTGTAGTGACGGTCGCCTGTGAGGCTGCTGAACCCTCAATTCTGATTGGTTTCCATGCCGCTGGAAGAATCGATATCGGTTGTTGTGTCGTTATTGTCTGTTGAACGGGTTGTGATGACCCGGGCGGAGATGAAAGTTGTCCCCGATATGGCTGTGCCTCCCCAGTCCGGACCCAACCATCGCCAGTATATCGATTGTAAGCTCCCGTCCGCCAATATGACGGGCGAGAGCTCTCGACGGTAAATCGAACTTGTGGTGAAAGATCAATACTCCCTAATACCTCAATTCGCTGATCGGCGCTGGTGAGACTTGCATCAACCGTCTGCGGAGTTTTTTCAGGAACGAGTGGCGAATTTCCGCTGCCAGGAACAGCAGAGACCGATGTTGACAGGACAATAATGACCGAAAGAAGGACGATTATCGTATCAAATTGGTCTATGCCACCATCGTACTGATTAACTGTTGCCGCTGCGACTGTAACAAGAAATCCAACGACACCAGTCAGTGCTGTGATCAGACTGGCATCGCCCGTGAGGATAACAAGTCCAAGTGCAACGCCACCCGCCGCTGCACTAAGCACGTATCGACCAGCGCTCAAGAGCGCCCACGAAAGAAATACCGGAGCTGGAACGACAGCAATAGCCCATGCACCGGCGCGAACAAAGCGTAGAATTGAGAGACCAGTAAACAATGCAGCGGTGTCAGCAAGCAACCGCTGTGCTGTGAGGAGCTGTTGCTGTGCTTGCGAAAGGGTATAGATGTATACGATCAACCCGACAAGCAAAAGACCGACTGTCAGCACAAACGCCGACCTGGCACGCCCAACGATCCCAACTGTAGCACCGAGAGCACCAGCAAGGACGACAATAATTAAAAATGGCACTCGCCAGCCTGTGACTGTCGCGATGTCCGCAAGAACGCTCACATATGACCATGTTATCGCTATGATACCGCTAGTAGCGAGCATACTGGGACGAGACGCTACTCTGCCGATCTTAGCTACATTACTTGATATGTGCGATCGGTTCATGTGTACTTGCTTTGTGTTTTTGAATCATCTGAGGGCGGCTCTGATGAGATATTACTTGACTCAGAACGAACATCTGAGTATGCGTCGGTATCAACAGTGATGTTACTATCGTGATTATGATCCAGGGTCTGTGCCTTCGGATTATCAATCATATTCGCAGCGATGGACACGGCCTCATTATCTTGAGATTCTACATTTTCGATACTCAGTAAGTCCACAAAGTCAACAGTATGTTCTCCAAAGGAGACGGACACTGACTCTGTGCTCGCTGTCACATGTATGTCTGCATTCGTTATCGTATTCTGAGAAGTCGACGAAACTGAGAGCTCTGCAAGATATTCAAGAACTGAATGCTCACTCCCTGCAACAGCAGTCACACTCTCAGTTGCTGTCTGCAATTGGATAGCAGCCCCTCGACTAAGCGCTTCGACACATATACTTGCCGCTGCTGTTGCTGCGGCATCAACAAACTCAGATGGGACCCTATCTTGGCGCCCGATATTAATAGTAATTGTGAGTGCGTCAATTTGATTATTTTCACTCGCTGCACTCCCGAAGTCACGAGTGAAAAGCTCATCATATCGTGCTGAAGCTTTCCAGTGGACATCGCGGAGCGCATCTCCACGGGTGTACTCCTGAAGCCCTTCGAATGATCCTCGTTGAGCGCCTGCTGTCGGAGCAGCGGTATTTTGAACTGCATCAACGGCTATCGGTGTGAGTGGGTACATATCTGGAAAGACAGTGATCGAATCTGTATTATCAATCACAAACACACGCTCGAAGAGACCTAATCGATCACGAAGTCGCACAGTAACCGGACCAATGACATGACACCCACGGTCACGGCGGTTCAATTCATATTCAACATTGGTTCCATCCGCTATGGTTTCGATAACTGATGTCCCTGTAAGACCAGATGGAACGGTATCTATTGCTTTGACTGGGACCGGACGGTCAGCTTCAATCGTCAATGTAATTTGTGCTTTTGTTCCGGGCTCTGCTGGCGGTGGTAATGTTCGCTCGATAGATGGCTCTGAAACTCGTCCAACGTCAATAATCGACGCCAACAGTGCAACCACCCCAGGAATGACAACAGCATCGAGTGCCCGCGGACCATACATAATCCCGGCGCTAAATGCAGTGAGACAGATCAACGTAATCATATAACCGCGACGTGTCGGGCGCATCAGTACTCACACTCTCATAGTATTTTCATATGGTATATCGGAACAATGCTGCTGTGAAACGATATCGCACATCTAAACTAATACAACTATACATGGTGATATTACGTCCCAATGAAGAAATAGTTAATAGTCAACGTTTTTAGCTATATCGTTGAATCCATTAATCATTGTGTCAGTGATATATTATTCAATCGGAACCGCATCAACTGCATCATCAACAATACGTGCGCTATCGATTGTATCAGCCGTTTGGATCCGGTGTGACCACGTTGCGTGAATCTCAGCATGTATATCATCTGGAATCACAAAGTCACGACCCTCAAAGACAGCACGAGCCTGTGCAACACGAACGAGCGCAATTGCCCCACGAGGACTTACTCCCAAACGAGCATTATCACGTGTGTACCCTGCCAGTTGAGCGATATATGAACGGACTGACTCACTCACGGTTGTAGCAGCTACTGTTTTCCTTGCACGATTGACGTCTCTAGCAGTTGCAACCGCTTCAAGTGACTCTATTGGATGATTTCCTGCAATTCGCCCTAATAATTCAGTCTCTTCGGTCTCGTTGGGGTAGCCGAGCCGGATTTGCTTTGTAAACCGATCGACCTCAGCTACAGGAAGATCATACGTCTGTGTTGGTTCAATATCGTTCTGTGTTGCAATGACAGTAAACGGATCCGGAACAGCATGTGTCTCACCATCAACTGTTACTTGCTGTTCAGCCATCACCTCAAGTAATGCTGCTTGCGTCTTTGGTGGGGCACGGTTAATCTCATCACCAAGCAAGACATTGGCGAACACCGGACCAGGTTGAAATTCGAATACTTGTTGTTGTTGATCAAAGATATTCACACCTGTGACATCTGGTGGGAGCAGATCAGGGGTAAATTGAACACGATTGAACGAACATTCAACCGAGGTCGCAATTGATCGCGCAAGCATTGTCTTTCCAACGCCTGGAACGTCTTCAAGTAGAAGATGACCACGGGCGAGCATGGTGATTAGAATATCTTCTGCAGCGTCTCGATGACCGACAATAACACGCTCAACATTGTCAATGATACGTGTTGTCAACGCTGAAACCTCATCAACAGCAAGGGGAGAAGACACCTGTGAATCGCTATCGGCGGTGTTTGCATTTACGACTGTGTCTGTGTCGCGTGTGTGTCGGTGTTGGTGTCAGTGTCGGTCATTGTATGAGCATCTAAAGATCCGCATAGCTACATCGTACATTGATACAGACGGGTATATCGGTCAATAGTGCTACCATTCAGTACCTCAGTAAATATGTATATCGACCGAATACACCTAATTCTGCTGGAGAATCTCATCTGTTGAGAATGAGTTAAGAAGCAATGCTGTGGGTATACCGTTAGTAGAAGTGATTATTTTTATGTTGAGAGATCCTGTGTTCCCGTCTAACCGTGGGCGCTAAGTCTCTGCTCGAATGAGCGTGTGCGAGCAAGGGCTGAAATTCAGCGGTATTATCACTATATTTACTGACTCATATGTCAGCACAAATCACAGCGGTTAGTTGCATAGATTATACAACATAAATATTAATAACAGGATAATCTCGAATATAAACATAATCACAAATGCAAGATGGAAGGAACATATTTGACTCAGACTGAATAAGAAATATATTCAGATAGCGTGCAGTGTATGTAATATGGTATGGCAAATCACTCTATGTATAACAGCATTTATTACTTGTATGCAGTTTGACATAGATAATGATACGAACGCGGCTCTCATGCATCTGAAACACGAATATTGGGACAGTCAGAGCCAATGATGAGTATAAATACTGTGCTTCATATGTCCACGTTGCCGGATATTCTCGATAATATAAATACATATCACGCAATTAACACAGAAAGCTACAGTTTCAAGATCCTCCGTCAGCAGATGGGTAGGATGTAGCTCATATGTGTGAAGACATCAAAATCAAGCGATGTAATATCGATCCAAAGTAGCCATGTGATCATGTGGATTGCCCGCAAATTTGTATTGTAAAAAATAATATCTCTGAAATATGCTCAGCAAGGATGACAACAGACATCGATACTGACATTGAATCCAGCGCCGACGCCGAGTCACGACCTGAAGGACCACCAGAAAAGATGCTCGCACGACGCACAGAATTAACACCAATGCTATCACAGTATCTTGACTGCTGTGAGACTCACCCAGATGCACTTGTGTTATTCCAGGTTGGTGACTTCTATGAGGCATTCTGTGAGGCTGCAGCAACAGTTGCCCGAGTCTGTGAGGTAACTCTGACACAGCGTGAGGACTCAACAGGAACCTATCGAATGGCGGGTATCCCGATTGATAATGCTACATCATATATTAAATCACTATTATCGGCTGACTTTCGAGTAGCTATTGCTGAACAGGTTGAAGATGCTGGTGCGACAAATGGACTCGTTGATCGGGCAGTAACAGATATTATTACACCAGGGACTGTAACCAGTGGTGATCTGCTTGAGGACCCGACAGCAACGTATCTCGGTGCTGTGAGTGCGACCAATCTAGAAGATGATAGCTTGGAGACGACTGGGGCAATCGCAACAGTTGATGTCTCAACAGGTGCATGTCGTGTAACCAGTGTTGAGTATGATCGCGTCCATGAGGAGTTGAACCGACTCACGCCAGCGGAATTACTCATCGGTCCCAAAGTTGACACAGAGACAATCGAACCCTCATCACTCCCTTTCGAAACGATGCAGACAACACACACAGCGGAGGCTTTTGACATTACAGCAGCGACCAACACACTTGAAGCATATATTGATGAGCCGACAGCACTTCTTTCGTCTGTTGAACGGCGAGCAGTCGGGGCACTTCTTGATTACGCTGAATATACACAAGGTGATCGTGGACCGCTTGAGTATGTCTCTCGAATTAGACGATATCATACAGATACTGCTCTCCGGCTCGATGCAACTGCAATACAGAGTTTAGAGCTTTTCAATTCTCGACAGCCGCACGGTGAGACACTCATTGAAACGATCGACGAGACGGCGTCGGCGCTTGGACGCCGGACGCTTGAATCATGGATTCGACGACCGCTCGTAGATTCTGGAGCAATCGAGAGACGTCATGATGCTGTTAGCATGCTATCTGCGAATCCCCTTCTCGTTGAGACGCTCACAGAGAAACTATCACAAATATATGATCTTGAGCGCCTTACCGCTCGAATTGCACGTGAGCGAGCAGATGCACGTAACATGCGGTCACTGTTGCAGAGTCTTAACAATATTCCTGCACTCAACTCAGCTCTCACAGAAACGATTACAAAAATAGACTCACCGCCCAAAGCACTCGAACAGTTGCAAAGTGATCTTGACTCGCTTGATGATATCCGCGAGCTAATCGACGCAGCAATCTGTCCGGACCCACCGCAAACCGTGACCGACGGTGATGTGATTGCTGAGGGATTTAATGACGAACTCGATGATATCCGAGCAACAGAGAAATCTGGGCGTGAGTGGGTGAGTGATCTTGAGACTCGCGAACGCGAGCGGACTGGGATCGACTCACTTGAGGTTGGGTATACGGAAGTTCACGGTTATTATATTGAGGTAACAAACCCGAATCTCGACTGCGTCCCCGATGAGTACACTCGTCGACAGACACTCAAAAACGCTGAACGATTCTATACACCCGCGTTAAAGCGTCGTGAAGACGAAATTATCGCTGCCTCGGAGCGAGCAGATAATCTTGAATATGAACTATTCTGCGATGTTCGCACCGAAGTCGCTGCAGAAACGACTCGACTGCAGGCAGTAGCAGATACAATTGGACGTCTCGATGCACTTGTCTCATATGCAACTATCGCAACATCATATGCATATGTCCGCCCAGAAATAACCGCAGATGCCCCCATCATCGAGGGTGGTCGTCACCCTGTCGTTGAACAGGCGCAAGCAGAATTCGTCCCAAATGGGATTAATTTTGAGAACGGTCATCTCGCAATGATAACGGGACCAAATATGAGTGGCAAATCAACATATATGCGACAGATCGCACATATCTGTATCCTTGCACAGGCAGGGTCATTTGTTCCTGCAGATACCGCTCACATCCCAATTCTTGACCGGGTATTCACGCGAATAGGGGCATCTGATGATATCGCCGGTGGTGAGTCAACGTTTATGCGTGAAATGTCTGAAATGACCGATATACTTCATGATGCTACCGAATCATCACTTATTCTTCTCGATGAAGTTGGGCGTGGAACATCGACAACAGATGGACGTGCGATTGCACGTGCAACAACAGAGTTTATTCATGATGAAGTGGGCGCTTGGACGCTATTTACAACTCATTATCATAACCTAACAGATGCGACAACATCGCTCCCATCGGCATTCAATCTACACTTTAGAGTCCATCGTGAGACACACTCAGATAATAATGATCAATCAGTAACGTTTCTTCACCGGGTTGCACCAGGAACAGCTGATTCATCATACGGAATTGAAGTTGCCAAACTTGCCGGTGTTCCCACTCCGGTTGTTGAACAGGCACGACAGTATGTCCACAGCGATAGCCAAGGTCAGACGGCACACTCCGAGCAGAACACAAATATAAAGAACAGCACATCAGATAAATCACTGAAGAAGGATTCAGGTACTAACTCGGATAATATCACACCCACGCTCATAAGCGATAATACTCATACAACAAAAAGCTCCGATGAGGACGGGAGAAACAGAGATAACATAGATGCAGATACAGGCACGGAGTCAAACATAGATACGTCTGATTTAATCACTGATCAATACGCCAGGTCAGCGAATGTTGATGTGCTCAAATCACTACGTGATATCGACATCGCCCGGATGACACCGCTTGAAGCGCTGAATATGCTCGAGAATTTACAGAGACGATTAGATGAGTAATCAGGAGGATACCGAAGACAGTAATAATAGTATCTGCCGTCTCAGTGATGAGATGATTGCAGCAGTTGCTGCAGCAGAAGTCATCACTCGACCAGCAGATGTTGTTGTCGAGTTGATCGAGAATGCGCTTGATGCTGGTGCAGACCGAATTCATATTTCAGTAACTGGAGATGGCACCAATCAGCTAGTCGTTCGTGATAACGGCCAGGGAATGTCAAAACAAGACGCTATTCTCGCAGTGCAGCGACATACAACAAGTAAGATTGATACAACAAAACAGGCATCCGGTGAAATAATGCCAGCAGAACAGGAAGGCACTATCCCACCGCTTGAGACACTTGGATTTCGTGGTGAAGCGCTCGCAAGCATTGCGACTGTTGGCACGGTGAAAATTGAGACGAATAACGGGGGTCCACGCGGGACAATCGTCAAAACAAATGGTCCAACTGCTGAAACTGTCGAGCCAGCTGGACGAGCATGTGGCACGACCGTTACCGTTCGCGATTTGTTTGAAACAGTGCCAGCAAGACAGGAAGCACTCGCCTCATCACAAACAGAGTTCGCACAGATTAGTAAACTCGTCTCACGCTATGCATTATTGCACCCTATGACTGCTATGTCGCTCCAGCATGATGGAAACAAGGTGCTTTCCACATCTGGAGAAGGGTATACATCCGCATTGCTTGGTGTATATGATCGTGAAATAGCAGCACAAAGCACAACCATTGAATCCACGCAGACAGTTGATGTAGAGAGTAAATCCAATACACCTACACAGACACAGACTGCTACAATCGAGATTGATGGCGTGCTTGTTCATCCGACAATCACACGTGCAAGCCGTGATGCACTCTCAATAGCAATTGACGGACGACCGGTAAGTGATGAGACACTCACCACAGCAATTATGAATGGATATAGCGAGCTCCTTCCGAGTGGACGAAATCCAATTGCAGCAGTAACAATTTCACTTCCGGGATCACTGACTGATCATAACGTCCACCCACGGAAACAGGTGGTGCGAATTCAAACTACCGATTTGATTGCAGATATGCTTGAGACAAGTGTCAATGACGCATTATCAACAGTTGATCAGCGGCAAATAGACGCTCTCTCGACAGAACTCGATGCTCCATTTGAACCACTCACTGATTCTGATCATACTCCGTCAGCTGCCATTGCTGATGCAGATGTTCTTGGGCAATTCAAGAAATTATACCTTTTATGCTCGCTTGATGATACACTTCTCATCGTTGATCAACACGCCGCTCATGAGCGAATAACATATGAGCGGCTTTCTGCAACCATTGATGACAACCTCCCAACTGTCGCGATTGACCCACCAGTGCTCGTCTCACTCACACCAGGACAGCACGCAGCACTAGATCACATTACAGACCAGTTAACTCAGTATGGATATGAGTATACAACTGGTGACGGCAGTGCTCAAAAGACACACAGAACGATTAGCGTGCATTCGGTGCCAGCACCACTGGGACAACCGGCAGCTCCTATGAGTATCTGTGATGCTATCGATACGCTTCAAAATGATGACACACCATCAGCGGCTGATGAGCAGGATAAGGCACTTGCCGAAGTGGCTTGTCATCAGTCGCTTCGTGCCGGTGAGATGCTAGATCCGTCTGCAGGTGATGAGCTTCTGAGCCAACTTGGTGCATGTGAAAATCCATATGCCTGTCCACATGGTCGTCCGGTAGTGCTCACCGTTGATGAGATGGATCTCGTCCGTGGATTTGGGCGTCGAAATACTCGAATAAACTGACTGAGTAGCATGCTCTGTAAAACCCTGATTGTACTTTACTGTCTCTGACTACTGAATCATCATTTTATAAAAGTAATTTGACTCTTCTACCGAGACTATCGAATTTTAACAAACACTGTGAGAATCAAAACACCGATCTAACTCACCACTCTTTGCAATCCGCACAAATGTACACGGTCTTCTCTACGGTGTTGGCTTCGGTGTGCTGTTGTGTTCGCCAGCGTTGTGTGACAACGTTCTCACAATGAGGACATGAAACTCCGCCTGGGTCACACTGAAATATCATCACGGCTGGAGAAACATCTGTTTTTGATTCTATTTCCGTCTTAGATTCATCGGTACCGGTACCACCAGTTCCTTTTGATACTGTTGTGTTATGATCGTCGTGAGTGGCATCATCCGGTTTTCTTGTCTTATCACTTGCATCGTTAGCGCTGGAACTGGCGCTGTGGTCTGAATCGATCTTGATGTTTGCATCAGTATCATCATCGGTCGCCTCTGAATTGATGAACTCATCAAGCGAGCGGTCCTGTGTCACTATATGATAATTTGAGACAATACGGTATATTTTGTTCGCACCAATCGAATTCTCGTTTTCTAATTACGAAAGGGCAATATCATCTCTAATATATTGCACACAGTAAAGATGTGTAGTAACCATATGATGCGCTCATCATAATGGGTGACATCAACACCCAAGTAGTCTGAAAACGCAGCATCGATATGGTTCCGAGTATATATTTTGTGGCTGAACTCTTTTATGAGTAACAAGGGCAAGAGCCCTTCCTCAAGGAACGAACGGCACCGAGCTGTGAGTGAGTAGATCGGGGTAGTTCACCCCTGTGCTGCATTGACAACCGTTGCTGTGGGATATTTCAGCCTTCTCGCCGCTGGGTCGGCACTCAATGCGTTGACTGGATGGGGTGTAAGTGCTTGTGAGGAAGTATCAGCACAACCAGACACAGAATCAAATGAAAATATGAGCGAAGCTAGATAGAGACTGATATAGGCTGTATTATTGAGCCTGCTCGAACGCTGTTGCAGCTAATTCAATCGCACGTTCTTGCTCTGGACCAATTGGTGACCCGATAATAATCCCGTCTGTCTGTTCAAGCACACTTGCCATCTGGTCAGTCACCGCTGGCAGATCACCGGCGATACAGAATGCATCGATCATCTCAGGCGTCACAGTCTCAAATGCCTCTGAGAAGTCGCCTGCACCAATCTTTTGTCCAATCGACTCAGCTAATGATGCGTCGATATCATGTCGGTCAAGCACGGGCGGAGCTGCTCCAGCAGTAATATATGCAACCGGTGGACGGGCAGCCTCACGAGCTGCTTCTGCGTCATCTGCGACACTGACGCTGGCGTATGCTAACAACTCAAACTCACCGTATTCTGATGATCGATCTTCAATACCTTCGGCAACTCGGTCACTTGCCCAGGCAAGGTCAGTAGGATGTGATCCATTAAATAATAGCCCATCAGCGTGCTTTCCGGACATTCGACACATATGTGGACCTTCACCGCCAATATAAACTGGGATCTCACCAGGAACGGAGAAATTTAATCCAGCGTCGTTCGCTTCGAATGTCCCTTCATGTGTGATACGCTCGCCTGCCCAAAGATCTTCAGCTGCTTTGAATGCCTCAAGAACCGATCGCAGACCGCGCTCATCTGTCAGACCAAGATTTTGTAGTGTTGAGACGTCGCCAGGACCAATTCCGAAGAGTGCACGTCCATCGGTAAGCTCAGCGACAGTCGCCGTTTTCGATGCCAATGTAACAGGATGCAACTCGTACGGATTCGCAACACCTGGACCGATATGAAGCGTATCTGTCTTTGTAGCCAACTGGGCTAACGCTGCAAATGGATCTCGATTATTGTAATGACAGGAGATGAACGCTCCATCATATCCGGATTCCTCAGCTGTCACTCCGAGATCAACCACCGTTGGGATAGGGACTTCAGGTGTTAACTCGACGCCAAGTGTTGGTCGGTCCGCGGCAACATCACGCATACGACCACCCCCGAACAGCCTGACGCACAAAGTCTGTATCAACATCTCTGAAGTGAGCATCACTACTTCCGTGATCACCCCACTCAAAATCACGAATTACAACAACGGGTGTCCCATCATCACCTTCGCCGGCAAGCAGATTTGAAGCAGCGGCAAACTCGTCGACGACGTTCTCGACAGTTGCACTGAGTTCACGACCGTCTCTGTCGGTTTCTCCACGCCAATCACGAGCTGGTGGAAGTCCTGCCCACCCTAATGCAACACCACGTTGTCCGTGACGAAATGGTCGTCCGCATGTATCGGTAACAACAATCCGGTCAGCTGGTAATGTCTCACGAAGCCGTTCAGCACTCTCAGTTGGGCGTCTCGGTAATAATAGCAAATCAGCATCAGGCACGTTTGAGCGATCAATGCCCGCGTTGACACCGATATGACCAAACCGCGTCTCTGTGAGGAGGAACGGTGATTCAAGAATAATTTCAACACTCTCTTCAAGAACAGCTTGTGTGAATCGCGGGTCTATATCTGAATCAAGCGCCGCTGTAAGCTCTCTGGCACGTGGACCTGGTGAAAAGCGGTTGAGATTCATACTCCGACCTTCGGCTTTTGAGACGATTGTTGAAGCAACACAGACAATATCACTTGGTCTGAGATCAACCTGCTCAGTAATCAACGCTCCGAGGTCATCACCTTGATGTACCTCTGGGAGATCATTGACTGCAAATAATTCCATATGGTAACAGAACACCGGTTAGTGAAAAACAAGTAGGTGTTGGCTAGCGTATCCGGTTTCGATAGATTATGAAATTGCTGAAATGCAGGGTGAAAGCCTCGCCATTCACCGCAGGGATGAAACTGACTCAATATCTACAGATAAACAAGGCGAGTGCCTCGGGGCCGGGAGTCGGGGCTTTGATACTGTACTGTACTGATGTGACCCCGAGACTGGGAGGGTGAAGTCGATATACACAGTGATGACGCTACATGAGTTATAAATGTATAGTCAGAAAATCTCACAGACGGATTAATGACCGCAATCTACTGCTGTCTGCGGTAGTCTGGAGATGCGACCCCTGTCACCATCCGCCAGTGATGGTGCGACGGGACGGGGACGGGGGTTTCACCGGGTCATGGTCATGGTGGAGTGGGAGTGACAGTGACCGACTCCGACTCCGACTCCCACGGACGCTGCGATGTGGTGCGGTGTGTTCGGGTGTGACTTCCAGCCGATTTCTCATAGAAAACGAAGAGGTCGGGGTCGGGAGGCATTGACTGAAATTCTCTTGCTGGTGTAGTGTGGTCGACACAGGGAAGTCTCGGCACGGGGTTTGCCCCCGAGGTACTTCACTGTATATCCATACTGTAAAAGATATACCAGCACAATATCACAAAATCTCATACAATGAATATGAGATAAAATAAGATTAGTTCATGCTTGTCCTAGTCGATACTGAGTGGAATAGTCTTTATTACGTGCAAAGAGATTATTGAATCCAATAGCCGTAATTGATATACTCTCGATCATTGCTAGCGGTCACGGCGAATATCACAAGGCTTGATCTCGAGGTAGTCCATCCATGCACATCATGTCCGTATCTGGAGGTAGAAACGTGGATTCTTATTTCTCGGGTGTGACTTATTGATGGTGGCCATGATGACAGTTACCCCCACTGAGCCCCTTGTGATGTGGAACTTTATCTGAGCCACCATTCGAATCTATTAATACGTATGTTAATATCTGCAGGCCCAGCTTCTTCCATCGAAACTGAGATAATTCTCGATTGACAATGTTAAATATCATTGATATGACCTCTGAGAGAGTATTTCTGACTATACATCAAATTGTCTACTGGCGATGCGAATATGAGAAAGAATATACCGGTCGCTAGCAGTGTGGGTGGTACGACTCGGCGATGTTTAATATGTGACATTATTACTGTCCAGGCGAGTAGATCATCTGAGTGTCTGAACTGGAGACGAGCGCAATACACACGCGGAGCACAAATTGAAAGTATGGAGCTCCCAGCCCGACTGTAATTAAACGAATATACGCTAAGGTCCAGTATATCCACAGCATGTAGATCCCTTCTGTGGTATGGATGGAAGATGCGTCATCAAAAAATCAACTGCCCTTATGAGATATAATGGATAGTCCATAGGTAGCTCTCTGCACGAACAAGATAGGATTTAGTACCCCAAAATATTCTATGTATATATGCACACGAATATACGATTCACACAGATAATCAGTCAAAGTAAGGAGAACTTCGATGGTATCTGAGGTTGATCCTGAGACAGTCAAAGAACAGTTAGAAACTGACAATTTTGATGTCAAGGAGATGAATGAAATACAAATTATTGACATTCGCTCACAAACGCAGTTCGAGCAAGGACATCTCCCTGAAGCCATCAATATTCCATTAGATAAATTACCACGTCGTATTGAGGAAGTTGACTGGAAGCAAAATATCGTCGTTGCATGTCCGATTGGACAATCATCAGTCCAAGCAGCACGCCTCATTCAAAGTTATGAGAATATCCCTGACAGTGCAACAGTCCAGAGTATGGCTGGTGGATATGATGCATGGGAGTATGAACTCGTTCAAGATAATCAGTCTCAGTTTGAATCAGTATCTACTGAGTCGGACGAATGAAAAATTAGCTCTGTCAATATGACAGAGCCGCTATTCACTTCCATATTTGTCAACTCAGATAGATATCCGTAGACAAAGCGTTGTACGATTACATGATATCCAATAGAAGCATGCAGTAGCATCGTTAATATTCTGAATATCCATCATTGCTCAAATTATGATTAAACTCCCATCAACATGTTATAACACAATCCTCGCATAATCACACACGAGTAAGACTGAGATTTGTGGTGTTCTTTCCGGAATAGATCATAATTCTGAAACTGTGGTCACAACTGTGTATCCGATAGCGAATACCGCTGAGACGCCACGTACATGATATGAAATTAACCCTGAATGGCTTGTCGAAGTACTTGATATGATTCATAAAACCGGTCGCGAGGTAGTCGGATCCTACCACAGCCATCCAGACGGTCCATTAACCCCGAGTGAGACCGACACTGCACGGGCAATGTGGAGTGGATACTCATATCTGATCTTATCTGCTCTGTTGATAATATTCAAACTGAAGGCAGCTACAGTATGAGCAACCGTCCGAGTAACACTGCCCCAATATAATCGGTATCAATAGATTCCTGTCCAGTAGGCACACATCGGTATGCAAATAGCGATAATAGTATTGATACCGCTGGCAACAAGACCGACATTGAGCTAAACTCAAGTAATGACGGTCAATCTTGCTCGGCACCAATAGATACTAATTCAGCTTATGATCTGGGGTCGTGGCGATGGGACGGTAATCAGTTCAATCAAGAAATCGTCGTCATCACGTAACAAATTTCAAGAGGTCATCACGCCGCTGATCACTGAATATTATTTGAAGTGCTTCCTCAAGTGGCTCAATTGACCCACGTTTTGCACTAATTGGGGCAATCGTATCCTGCCACTGTTGCCATGGTGGATATAGCCCAAGACGATCACAGAGATTATCAAGTTCATCATCTCGACGTTCGACTTTATCGATTTTATTTACTGCAACCACGGTAGGAATATCGAGTTCCCAGAGAAAACTGAATAGCTCAACATCATGTGGAATCTCATCAGGTCCAGAGTGTCGGTCGATAATCTCAACAGCGCTTTTTCCATCGACAACAAGAACAGCAGCGAGGATTGAATCGGCATTTGACTCGATATACCGGATAACATCGGTCTTGATCTGCTCACGCTGACTACTTTCGACTCCAGACATGAACCCAAAACCTGGAAGATCAGTAAACATGAATCTTTCAGAAGCCCAATCGTAATGATTCGGTGATCGCGTCACGCCGGGTTTTCTGCCGGTTGTGAATCCAGTATGACCAGTTAGCTCACGCATCAATGTTGATTTACCAACATTTGATCGGCCGAGAAGAGCAACTTCATCGCAATCTGGACGATTTTCGAACATATTAATTATACATACAGGGTTTGACCACAATTAGCTAACCTCAACAGAATTCAGGATCTGAAAGATTTATGTGAGGATTATGCATATCACTTCCGCACTACTTCAATGAGTTCAATCGCGAACATACTGAACTATATTTGATGTTCCGTACGCGGAGTAGAGCAAGGTCTTCGAAGTTATCATTAAGAGTATTCGTGATAGTGTATCTTAGCATATCAGTTTGTGTAAACAATATTCATAAGCTAATGTTTGATCTCAATTTTGATCTTGAGTGTAGACTCAATGGCGGAATTTAAAAATTAGACCTTAATCCTCATCTGCACGGTTGCGTTGATGAGTGATACCGACACGTCCAGTGTCATCGTCAAGACTGAGTTTGATCCCGACCGATTGGAGCCACTCAGAAGCCATCCCGCTATTGTGAAATAGTACCTCCGGAAGGTCTGTAGGCTCATCGATATCAGTTCCGAGACGCATTGAATCAATAACGCCGACTGAAAGAGACGCATCAACCGCTATTTGATGATGATCCTGATATGATGCGCCGTGATAATTGACTGTGAATGATGGATGCCTGATAACAATTGCGTTCGTTCCTCCACCACGACCAGGAGCGAGTACGACGTCTCCTTCTCGAGCGAACAGCCGTTCGATCGCTGTAGGTGTTATGAGTGCCAGGTCAGCCATCACCACTGCAAGCTCACCAAACTGTGCCTTTGGATCAGATAGCCGGTTCAAACAGCCATTAACTGCGGGTGTTAGCGCTCGGTCATCAGTCGTTACAGTAATTTGATTTGGTTGTATTCCATCTTGAGTCGTATCTTTATGATTATTTCTATGTTGAATGCTCATTTCCCCATCAGAATCACTACTACCTCCGAGAATCATCATCACGACCTCAGGGGTAATACTGACCGCACTTGTCGGTGACTGTGACCAATGAGTGTCACTCTCAGCATCCTGTTCTACTGCGGTCTCGTGAGCCGGTGTAGATGCCGATCTCATCTCGGTGGTTTCTGCGGTTATATCCGTATTATCGCTTTCATTTACTCGTTTTCTTGCGTGTGTTACTGTTTTCGTTGGGGTAAGAAGCTCAACGGTATGCCCGTTAGCTTGCAGTGCAGAGATGACATCATATAGCATTGCCTGTGCAAATGCAGACCGCTCAGATGCTGTCAGTGTCGAGTCAAGTCGTGTTTTCGGCGATATATCTGTATATGGAACAATGACGTGCATTAGTGCTCACTATAATTTATCAGTCACTCGTGATATGACTCTGTTATTCCGCCACACCGCTATATTTTCTCCCCGATTTATTCTGATTCTATCGATCGTCTGTTGATTGTTTATACTGATTACTCATACTATTTGTCGAAGGGTCTCAGCCGCGGTCCTCAAAGAGTGTATTTAATCAATTGTCATACTTACTCTTCGGCATTGAGTCTCAGTTGGACGGTCGACGTCATAAGACACTACCAGGGAACGATAGGATGACGACATTATTTCTTGAAGTGTAATATCAATTTATCAGGACAATATCATCAATCAGCGCAATTTATTTTCTGTTCGTTGTTGTTGACGCCAATACACAATCCCCCCAATAATAACTAGTCCGGCAATTCCATAGAGCATATATCGGACCTTTTGATTCGATTGCTATGTTTGTTTAGCCACTGCCTCGGCTTCTGATGCAAGCTGCGTTGCAGGTGCAAACTCACCATTGTATGCATCAATGGCATCCTGCATTGTCTGACTGGCTTGGCCTGAATCGACAGTTGAGACGATCTCACGTGCTGTCGTCAGCCTCTCACGTGTTGATACACTCTGCTCTGTACCATGTGTCGCTGTCCAAATATCGACGACATTTGATGACTCTCCTCTACGAGTTTGTGTCAGCGAAATCACTCGAAGTGATTGTTTTGGATCATATGAGAATGACTCGACAAAAGGAATCGTTCCGACAGCTCGAATAGTGATCCGATTCGTTCCATCTGCTGCCGCAATACGTGTACCCGTGAGCTGCCGACCGTCATATGATTGCTGATCAACTTGTGCACCAGTTTGATCATATCGCGTCACCGTCCACGTTACATCCGTCAACCCTGTCGATTCAGCAAGTGTCGATGACTCAAGTGCTGGGTCTTGATATAATTCCGTGAGCGTCACAGAAACCGTATGTTGTGTTCCAACGCGTTCATGCTTAAATTCCGTCCGTCGTATCGACACCAACCGCACCAGTGGGTGTTATCGAAGATACAAGGCTAGACCCTGCCCCACCTTTGATTATAGTGTGGTCCGGAACGGGTCGGTGGTGGCGAATGCGAATCTCACCGATTTTTGAGAGCCAGAGCTAGAGTGTAGCCGTGCTCGTGTCTTAACCACTCGTGTTTTTGAGTTCGAAGCCAGACTGCGAATACATAATACTTTGATACTCTCGTGGCGACTTCTATTTCAGTTCACCAATCTTGTACCCTTTCTGCTTTTTTGCTGAGATTAGACAGGTTGTTGTAGAATCGTTCGACGGTTTTCCGAAGTGCCCTGGAATGAACGTCTCCAAATATCGAACACTTATTTTTCCAGTCTGGAAATCGTTTTTGATCTTCATTAATGACTTCCAGCATTGACCTGGTTTTGCTTGTTATTATATCCGTGTCGGGTATGGTTGTAGGCTTGGCGATGGATTTTAAGATGCTGTTCGACTTCCGAGATGACACCTGTGTGGTCAGGATAGGTTCGGAAGCGATATACATATTCCATCGTTGTACACTGATTTTATACGTATTGCTTCATATAAATTGTTATTTTTGTATCATAGATCTTAATCTATCCTTTTAGTTTATATTATTGGTAGTTATCACTTCCCTACTCGGCTATCGAGGATAGCCCCCTTGAGGAAGAGGCATCCTCCCAGATAATCTGGTAAATACCAATTTTGTATCTTTCAAACATACCCTGTGACCACGTGTCGTAGAGTATTATATATTGAGCGATCTTTAACCGGGAATCCTCATGCGGGAACGCGTGTGTCAGCTTCATAATCAGTTTCACCACTAAGATACGCTTCGAGCGTTGTAAGATCGTCTACCGTTCTTGCGAAAGCATCGATATTGTTTTTATCAGTCACATTATCAAACTGTAATGACCGATACTGGTCGACACCCATCGGAAAGCCTGGAATCAGATCCCCGACTGTAAGACCAATCTTAGCCAGCGACATCGGGACTGGTAGGATTGTCGTTGAACGACCATCCGCAGTATGAATCATCTGAGCAATCTCTGCGAGAGTTAATCGCTCAGGACCACCAATCTCATATATTTCACCGTGATGCGTGTCCGTCTCAACTGCATCAGCAAGCATTGGTACAAGATCATCAACCCAAATTGGTTGGAATCGTGTTTTTCCTCCACCAGGGAGGGCGCTAACATACGGTGGTGCGAGGAGTTTTGTGAATGAAATGAACTCACCACCATCACCAAATACAACCGACGGTCGAAAGATTGTAGAGTCAAGATCTGAATCTGACTCAGTGACAGCGGTCTCGGCGCGTCCCTTCGCCCGAACATATGCGGTCGTACCGTCTGGGTCGGCTCCAAGCGCACTTAATTGGACAAGCTGTGAGACATTATTCGCCTCTGCAGCGCGGACGATGTTTTCTGTTCCTTGTCGATGGACAATATCATGCATCTCATCACCACCACTCGGCTTAAATAAAGGCGAAAGTGCAACAAGATTATACACAACATCAATATCATCAAACAAACCACTCAGTGAGTCGTATGCGGTAACGTCACCCATCTCTGTATCAACGTCCCCCGGAAGTTCTGAGTCATCTGGACTTCGTGACACTGCTATTACCTCATGATCACGATTAGACAGTTCTGTGCATAATCGGACACCAATAAAACCACTTCCGCCGATGACGAGTACATCCATACCAATGTACTGTCATCCGACACAGACCTAAAGTTAACTGCTACAGAATCGCTTTACTTTATTCTAAGTTGCTGCATGACACCGAAAACAAGATATCGTCAACCATAGCGGATAGCTGACGATAGAGCAGGTATTAGTTATCCATTGTTCTGTGAGCTGCTAGAGAGGTTGCATATGATTTGATAACCCCAGGATAATATATGGACACGTCATCGAATATCACATACGAATGTCGACACTCATCACCTTAGAGGGGCTTGATGGAAGTGGGAAATCTACTGTTTGTGAGTCATTACAAAGCACATTGCCAGAAGCAACATTCACGTGTGAGCCAACCAACTCCTGGTATGGCGACCTTGTTGCTGAGTCGACACATAATAACGATGCAGACTCACTCGCCGAATTATTCTTATTTACCGCAGATCACGCTGATCATCTTAGCCGTGTTATCCGACCATCACTTGCGTCTGGTACGACTGTTATTTCCGATCGATACGCTGACTCACGATATGCATATCAAGCTGCAACACTCGAAGGCAGTTGTATTGACGCTCCATTAGAGTATATTCAATCGGTACATGAGCCATTCTCTCGGCGCCCTGATGCAACAGTGTATTTAGATATTGACCCAGAAACCGCAGTCACTCGTGCTGGAGCAACGAATAAATTTGAACGTGCACAATATCTTGAACGCGTCGCAACACAGTATGAGCGGCTTATTGCTGCTGAGCCGTCGCGATTTCATCGTGTTGATGCAACCGAATCAATTGCTGATGTCAGAGAAACGGTCACGATGATCGTTGAGACAGTGTTAGATGACAAGAAATCTAGTGAATTAAATGACAAATAAATAATATTTTTCACTCATACCTGTTGATACTACAATTGATTCCTCTCAGACCGGTTATCATATGCGATATAGTAGAAATGTCCGGCTAAGTGTCCCAATGATATGGAAGTATCATTGCGTCTCCGGAAGATCATATTCCTCAGGTGCAGGAACATAGAGCGTATCAATAGTGAATCCAAGTGCAAATGGTAGCCCAATCATCACACCAGTCGCTGTTGTCGGGTCGCCAAGATTCACTCCAATTCCAAAGATACCGGTGAAAAGTAATGTCAATATAAGCAATGCAAATGGAACTAATAAAAATGAATACATGACATACCCCAATTGCGTTTTCAATCGAATGCGGAAAAAACGGGTTATTACCGCAGCCACGAGCGTGTGGATAATCAGGACTGCAACGAAGAGGACGATCCCGACAGCCGAAGCCATATGATTGCTATATGCAGGGTGGTGACTTGAGCGTAGTGTTGTATCAATCAACACCTCTTATTAGCGTAATACTGTGTCTGAGATCCACATATACTACAAGCAGACGGAGTTCAGAATCTTAAACATCAATATTCACGAGGAGGAAATATACTGCATTAACGAAAGAGAATCAATCAACATCAATATTAGCGGTCACTGCCTGTTCTGGTCCACGACCCTCGCCATCAATCGCAATGTATGTTTTCGTATCGATGACACCCTCGATCCCTCGGATTCCGCTTGCGACTGGATTAAGTAGATCATATACTTCCTCCGCATCGGCTTCGATAATGATGTCATACGCACCTGCGACGATGTGTGCATCTGTGACGTTGTTAACTACCGCGATTGAATCTAATAGTGATTTGACGTCTGTCGCATCTGTTTTCACCATAATGAATGCATGTACCATACCATTATGATAGTTCATTATATACTAAAGCAGTTTCGCCCAGCCATGTGACTGGATAAATCAACATATACCGGATTTTCGCCGATAGACACCACGCAGCAATATTATCTATATTCACATTGTACAGATTGCGTATGGATATCATTATTATTGGTGCAGGACGAGTCGGTCTCCGGACTGCACGTGTGCTTCATGAGGAAGGACACGAGATTACAATCATTGAGACCGACTACGAGAACACAACACAAATTCAGGAGACGGGCTTTGAGGTTATTCGCGGCGATGGTGCACGTGAGCCAGTACTCATGGACGCGGGAATTGAATCTGCAGATGCCATTGGCGCGTTATGTGGTGATTTGAATGCAAACTTTGCAGCTTGTTCAATCGCAAAGCATTATCACACGTGGACAGTCCTGCGTGTTGATGAAGACTATCGCGAGGAAGTGTATCAAACATACGCTAAGGAGGTTGACAAGGTGATATATCCAGAACGGCTCGGGGCTATTGGGGCAAAGAACGCACTATTAGGTGGGTCAGTGCGAGCAATTGCAGATATTGCCCAGCGGCTTCAGGTAGTATTGATGACAATAACGACTAACTCACCAATGCGTGGATACACAATTGAGGAGGTTGCACTTCCTGCACAAACACGCGTGCTTGCATTCGGGAAAGCTGATGAACAAATGCGATTACCACTATCTGATGATTCACTTGAAGTCGGTGATCGACTCGCCGTTCTCGCAGATTTTGAGGTACTTGAAGAAGTTAGACAATTAATTGTTGGTCAACGGCTCGCCCCTTGATCGTAATACTGTTTAAAAAATTGTATTATGTCGGCATGATATATAGAATAACGGCGACGACAACAATCAAGCTAAAGATCAAATGACGAGCGGCTTTTGTTCATCCACGATGACCTATATGATATGAGCGATATACGTGAACGGACTGACCGTGCCACTTCACTACATGATTCAATTGAACCAGACGCAGATAATGATGGATATGTCGTGACGACAACCGTTTTTGATGGTTATATCACTGTTGATACATCAGACGATGGTGCTGTATTCTCAGTATTAATAACTGTTCCAATGATTGATGCAGTTGTTGATGGAGATGTCGCAGATCCCGTTCAGAAGGGCTGGGTCGACACATTCGGTCGTCGTATGGCTGATTCTGCGAGTGCGACACGCGGACATGACACACTTGATATTGAGACAACTCGTGAAGACGACACCGCAGTCGTTGAGACAACGTTCACTGATATCGACCCATCACGGGGGATTGATGATGCCGTTTCACTCGTTGAATTTGCTGAGGGAACGTATGTTGAAGGTGTGATTCCTGGATATGACTACACCGATCCAGTCACGCAACTTATCCAACGAGCATCTGATGCTGCTGGTGGAAAAAAAGGTGGGACGCCACTGTAGCGGACAGATCTAATATTTATGAATGTATTGGCTTGTGCACAACGAGTAGCGTTGAGATGAAAAAATAGTGATTACTCATCAGTTGTTTTTGTAAGTGTCCGATAAATAGAATGTAGAGCGCCTGATCACTGATATCAAAAATAAATGTCACACGATTTTTAATTCTAGTAATATCGCGGCAACGTTAACCATGAACACCTTTGATGATAGACGCTGAGATGCGGATGTGCGTTTTGTTCAGGTGTTAGTCCCGACTGGGAAACGTGAAGCTGTTGTTGAGGTTATTACCGATGAGAGCATTGAGTATGCTATTACTGATGAAACAGGCACCGAAAGATATGAATCTGTAATCACCCTTCCGCTTCCGACAGCAGCTGTTGAGTCGGTTTTAGATCAGCTTCGAGCAGTTGGCATCGACGAAGATGCAACAACAGTTGTACTTGAGGCTGAGACAGTAGTATCAGACCGATTTGACGAGTTAGATGAGGCGTATGCCAATGACAGCGACGATACGACTGATGGCGACCGGATTGCCCGCGATGAACTACTCGCCCGTGCAAACGAACTTGCACCAGGCATCGGTCCATTTGTGCTGATGACAGTCGTCAGCGCTATAGTGGCGACAGCCGGACTGCTACTTGACTCACCAGCGGTAGTGGTCGGATCAATGGTGATTGCTCCACTCATCGGACCAGCGATGTCTACAAGCGTTGGAACAGTCGTTAATGACACTTCATTAGTTGTCCGTGGTATCAAACTGCAGGTGCTTGGAGGTATTCTTGCTATCATATCAGCCGCTGGATTCGCATTCTTACTTCGAGCGGCACAGATTGTTCCGCTGAGTGCGATTGAGGTGTTCGCGATTGGTGAAGTGAGCCAACGACTTGCACCCGATGTTCTCTCGTTGGTGATTGCACTCGGTGCGGGTGCGGCAGGTGCTGTATCACTTGCTTCCGGCGTTTCGACTGCACTTGTCGGTGTAATGATTGCTGCTGCACTTGTTCCTCCGACAGCGGTCGTCGGTATTGGACTTGCATGGGGAACCCCACGGGTTGTCGCTGGGTCAGCCGTTCTCGTGTTAGTGAACTTCATCGCAATCAATCTTGTTGCACTCGTTGCGCTGTGGCAACTCGGATATCGACCACAGTCATGGTTTCGAACGTCAGAGGCTCGTTCAACGACCTTGACACGTATTGCTGTTCTAACCGTAGCGTTAATTATACTTTCTTCAGCACTTGCTGGATTTACATATAGCAGCGCACAGACGGCTGCCTTCGAAGAGCAGACTAACGCCGCAATTGAGACTGAGTTACCACCAAAGATGACAATGCTTGATCTCACTATCAGTTATACCGGATTTCCTGCTCGAACGCCGCAACAAGTAATTATTACCGTTGGATACCCGCCTGAAATTGACCCTCCTGCCGTTGCAGACGCAATTGATTCGCGAATTGAGTCAATTGCGTCAACCTCACTCTATATGGGTCCAGAAATACCGCTTGTTACTCAAGATTATCATACAGCAATATCAGCCGCTAACAGTAATGCCGAATCAACTGCAACGGAAGCAAACAATACCGACTCAATGGGATCAATTACTGTTGAACTCAGATACGTTGCTGTCGAACAGACATGATCATCAATCGAGATAGTGCCTAAAATAAATTAAAAAAGATACTGTCGTCAGTAGAAGTCTTAATTCAGAATCAGTATCAGTCATGTACCATTGAATTATGCTTGTCGAGACGGTGGAATATCAGGCTCCCACCCGGCGGCATCAACAGTGGTTGTAATCACATTGTCAATCCCTTCATTGTATTTAATACTCATCTGACAGTCAGCGGTGATCTCCTCTGATCGGTCACTCTTATTATTCACTGTCAACACCGGTATCTCGCGCTCACGAAATCTCTCCATGATATCATCGCGAAGTGCCAACTGTTCTGTCAGTGGATATCCACAGGCTTCACTGGCGTCACTCATAAACAGAATAACATCTGCAAGATGTTCAACCGCACTCACTGCTTGTCGCTCAATGTCATTTCGTTCGGCTGCTGGCCGGTCTAACAGTCCAGGAGTATCAACAATCTGGTATCTAATTCGGTCATGATCAAAATGCCCGACATGAATACCAGTCGTCGTGAACGGATAATGGGCGATTTCATTATCTGCACGAGTAACTGTATTGACAAATGATGACTTCCCAACATTGGGGTAACCCGCAACGACAATCGCAGGTTCATCTGGGCGAATATCTGGGAGGTCTTTTACCGCATCACGAGCCGATCCAATCTGTTTAAGATCGTCTGCGACATCTTCGACGAGATCTGCCATCCGGGCGAATGCTTGTTTTCTATGTTTTCGCGCTGTTTCCGACTCGGTCTTCCGCAGCTTTGATTGATATTCTCGTCGAAGTGTTCCAATCTGCCGACTTGTCCATGTTACCCGAGAAAGACTTTGACGTAGTGCATCGACATCAACAATGGCGTCAGCGAGTTCATAATAAAAAGGGTCAACAGTCTCGAAATCAGGCCATTGTGTGACGACATTTTCGAGATTATCAGAAAGAATAGATGATGCCGTCTGTAACATTGATTGTTGAGCTTTAAGCCCTGATTTCGCCCGTCCCGCCCGAGCAGCTCTCGAGAAGGCTTTATCGATAAGTTCCGAAGATCGTGGAGTCGTTGGAAGTGACTCAAAAATCATAGTATATAAAACACGTTATCGAATGATAAAAACACGTTTGTTTGCATTACAGATTAGCTTTCACCACGGTTAAGATACTCAGACTGCACCTCTACCACCGCAGCGGAGTCTTCACAGTCCGCATACCGTTCTAACGGTTCAGCATTGAGTTCAAGAAATGTTTTACCCCAGGTGAATTTTGCAAGGATCTGATGGGCGTGCTCTGGATAATCAAAAATGCATAGAGCAGCAGCGATCGCCTCGACTGTTGTCAGTTGCATTGGCTGACCGAAATTGATTGGATTTGCGGCTACAAGATATGGAAGCGCTCGATGAACACCAGGTAATGAAAACCGTGCCTCACCAGCAGATTCCCATGAGCAATCAAGTGCGACTAGTGTATTTCCAGCATTATCTGCGGGCGAAAGTGCACGATCGGCATGTGGATTGAGTACAATTCCATATGGGGTTGTGTGATCTGAGTTGTGTAGCGTTGCAAGATCAAATCGTTCAAGCTTCCGTGCCGTGCACTTTGCAGGGTCATCATCGCCCTCATACCGGATATGTAGTTGGTGTGATGACTCAAAGGAAGAGTTATGATCTTGTTTTTGATACTTTATATCAGTTAAAGACATGGACAATTATGAGTTAGATTGTTTTGTTTTGTTGTGTTGCGTTGTATTATATTCTTATTACGAATCCTGTGATACATCCATCATTGCTCTGCGTTGTTCACCACAGACATCTGAATAGTGACCGTTCTAAAAGTATTATATATTGGTCATCAATGCTCAAAACCTATTCGCAAGTGATCATTCATGCTTGCCAGCGCCAACTGCTGCCTCGCCAACCGGGTCATGACCGTCAATTGTACTCATACCGTTCATATATTGTTGAAGCGGCTCTGGAACAGTAATTGTGTTATCCTCATTCTGGTAATACTCAATAATTGCAACCATTACACGAGGGACGGCAACACCTGAGCCATTCAGCGTGTGGAGATACGATGCTGATTCATGTCGTTCAGGTCGATATCGAAGTCCTGCTCGCCGTGCTTGGAATGCACCAAAGTTGGAGACGGATGATACCTCAAGCCATCGACCACCAACATCCGGTCCAGCCGCCATGTCATCGCCTGGTGCCCACACTTCAATATCATATTTTTTTCGCTGAGTGAAGCCTAGATCACCCGTACACATTTCAAGAATCCGATATGGTAGTCCAAGTCGTTGTAGCACAATCTCCGCTTCCGCGAGCAGTCCATCAAATCGCTCAGCACTATCTTCTGGGCGAACAAAATTCACTAATTCGACCTTATTGAACTGATGAACTCGAACAATACCACGAGTCTCGGTCCCATGCTCTCCTGCTTCGCGACGGAAGTTTGGGGTATATGCCTGCATTTTCACCGGCAGATCACTGTCCAATAAAATCTCATCGCGATACATGTTTGTCACGGGGACTTCAGCTGTTGGGCAAAGCCATAGATCATCATCATCCCATGGCTCATCATTTGTCTCACCAATACGATATGCATCTTCGGTGAACTTCGGAAACTGTCCAGTTCCGACCATTGATTGCGAGTTAACCGGGATCGGCGGGAAAATATCCTGGTATCCCTGCTCACGATGAATATCAAGCATAAATTGCACAAGAGCATGCTCAAGTCGAGCACCGTCACCCTTCGCGAAATAGAATCCACCTCCGGTCACTTTGGCACCTCGCTCGAAATCAAGTATTTCTAATTCCTCACCAAGATCATAATGTGGAATAACGGCATCAGGCAGCGAACGAAGGTCATCAAATCCCTCACGCCGTCGCTCAACGTTTTCCGATTCATCTGCTCCAACTGGAACCTCATCATTCGGCAACTGTGGAATCTTGAGCATTGCTGTGTCAAGCTCAGATTTTAATCTGTCAGCCTCACGCTCCACATCCTCAATTTCTTCTTTTATTTCTTGTGACTGGTCAATCGCCTCTGACGCGGCGTCTTCATCGCCAGCAGCCTTTAGTTCGCCAATTTTTGATGAAATTTCATTTCGCTCATGTCGGAGGTCATCTCCGCGAGCTTTCAGCTCACGCCACTCCTGATCGGTGAGAAGAATCTGATCGAGATCAACGTCTGTTACGCCCTTTTGTTTTAGTGCTACTCGGATTGCATCAGGGTCCTCACGAAGTAATTGTCGGTCAATCATAGCTGGCGATTCTTGTGGATACGTCAAAACCGTGTCGCATCGATTACCAATTCTAATCAGATAGTCTCAAAACTAATTAAATAAAATAACAGATTTATTATACTAATGGAATATTCAACATTCAGACTCAAAAATGCTATTTTATCTAAATTCGAGGGCAAGACCCCTTTCTCAAGGAGTGAGCGAAGCGAACGAGTAGGGAGGGGAGGGGATGCGCCCGGTCAAAACCAAACTACCACGAAATATAACAGCTATTCTAACATAACATATAGCATGATAAGATGGTTCAAACGCTCCAGCAAAACCTCAACGGGCTCGACGCAGACGAGTACGAGGTGTTACAGACCTCTGCCATCTCTCGAAAAGCCTCTACAATTAAAGCCTCTACGAAGTGCGACAACACTATTTCAATAACGGCGAGTGCCTCAACTAGTACGACGCTTACGACCAGTTGAAACCCAACTGGAAGTATAAAGTACCCCCCAGTCAAGTTGCACAACAGATAACGAGATAAGTTGATAGGGGTTTTAAAATCCTTCTTCACCCTCGGAGAGAAGAAACAACAAAACAAGTACGATGCCGACATCAGTCCACCTTCGTACCTCGACAAGGACGGCTTCTACACACTCGAATTTCTATCGCAGTCATTCAGTCAAGGACGACCACATCCGACTTGGCATCTCACACTCGTATCGAGATGAGTTCGATTGCGACCTGACGGAAATCCGAATCCTGTTTGCGTACGAGGAGGTACGGGAGGCGAACGTCAAAAGAGTGTAAATCCTACCACGGGCTGATGCACAGTACTTCGAGTATCGAGTCCTGTACGAGCAGGACGTGGAGGAAATCGAGACGGTCGAAGGATCGTGGCTCGGTATCGACCTTGGTGTTGACAATCTCGCAACGTGTTGTGATTGGCGAGGTCAGTCATTCATCGTGGATGCAAGGCATCTCAAATCTCAAAATCGCCACCACAACCGTCGAATCGCCCACTACCAGTCCGTTAAGAGCAAACAAGGTCTCAACGGCACGACCCAACGAATCGAAAAACTGCATCAGAAACGTCGGTACGCTATCACTGATTACCTCAACAAAGCCGTCCGACTCATTACTGACTACTGCATCGAACACTGCATCGACGCGGTGTACGTCGGTGATGGGAAAGGCTGGAAGCAGAACGTGAGTCTCGATGATAGGACGACTCAGAATTTCGTCCAGATTCCGTTCGACAAGCTCAACCACGAGCTCGAAGCTCGTGGAATATCGTTCGAGTTAGTGCATGAATCGCATACCTCGAAATGCTCATTCGACGACGAGGAATCTGTGGACCATCACGAGTGGTACGTTGGTGAGCGAGTAGAGCGTGGGTTGTTCGAGGCGTCGGACGGCACTCGCTATAATGCTGATGTGAACGGCGCAGTAAATATGGCTCGGAAATCCACAGGTAAGCCCAATTCAGAACTATTTAGTTCTGCGGAGGGTGTAGAGCGGGCTGTGGACGCCCCGCAGCGAATAAGCCTCCCTGAGTTAGAAAATAGTCGGACTTTCCAGGAAACTTCGCTGGAAGCCCTACCCTGAAGAAAGCCGTCCCCGACGGCTGAGTAGGGTGGGGTAGTTCACACATCTATTGAGCGGCTATAGTTGATATCAAAACCAACTGACAGTGATAATGATATGATTGAAAATGTGAGTATTGCTCTCAGCAGCGGCCACTATGCGTACATTTTTGCTGATACAAACTGGCATACGAGTATGGATATCGGTGATATCGCTGCAGTAGAAACCGCTGATGACATATACTACATAGACACTGGGATGTATGATACGTCAGCATATGGATCAGTATATATTATCGATGCAGACCAGCCTGCGATCGTCGATACAGGTATTGGCACAAATTATGAACGTATTATTGATGCACTTGCTAGTGTAGATATTGAGCCTGATTCACTTGCACATTTACTCGTGACACACGCTCATCTTGACCACGCTGGTGGAGCGGGATTTTTGATTGCTGACTGCCCAAATGCAACAGTGCATACTCATGAGCGTGCTGGACCTCACCTCTCAGATCCGGCACGACTAATTGAAGGGACAAAAGCAGCTGTTGGTAACCAATGGCAGTATTACGTTGAGCCCAAGCCTGTTCCTGAATCTCGTATCAACACTCTCAGTGACGGTGATACGATTGATCTTGGAGATCGATCCATCACGACGGTTGCTGCCCCAGGGCATGCATTACATCAGATATTATTTTATGACCCAACTGAAGGCGTCTTATTTACTGGTGATTCTGCTGGTATCTACGTTCCCAAACGGGACCGCATCCAACAGACTTCACCACCATCGCAGTTCAATCTTGAGACGTGTCTTGACGATGTACGCACAATCGACGCGATGGCACCTGAAACATTATGCTTTGGACACTTTGGTCCTCGTGTATACGATGATGAATTACTGTCTTCATATAAGCGTGCGCTCGTCGAGTGGGTTGAGGCAGTCCGGCAGAAGCGAGCTGAGGCTAATTCAGACGAAGATGTAATCCAACACTTCGGTAATAATGCTGAACTTACAGATGTATGGGGCACAGAGAAGGCACGCGCTGAATCTCGACTGAACGTCCGTGGTGTCCTTGCATATCTAGATTGGCAAGCAGCACAGACAGAGTGATTGACATACTCCCGCGTCTGAAGACGCGGGTACTCTCCTTGCTCACTGTATTTGTCCTCAATCAGTGATGTGCTACATTTCTCAGGAGTTGTATATCGGCCACCCCACCCTCCCCTCCACCCTACTCATTCCTTGTGCTCACCTCTTGTGGACAGGGGATTGAGACCTGACACCTGTATCTGGCTACAAAGATAAATAGCCAATATAACTAGTTTCTGCAGTACATATTACTGCTATTCGTTATTTATCACAGTCCATCTGATTCTGTTTCATATATATACAACCGAAATCAACTACACGAAAAAAATAGTGAGACTTCACCTAATTGATCAAAAATCCATCGACGCCATCGCGAGCACGAATTAATAGTGTGCTTGTTTCGGTGAGAAGCACTGTCCGTTGTTGTTTGAGCAAGCGAGCGCTGTCTGATGATGTGGGTCCAGCAGTAATGAATAATTGATACGCCCCAGGACCGCGTAAAAAGTTTGATATACGCTTTATTGCTCCCTGATCAAGTCGTGTGCTAGCTGTTGCAACATCACGTCCATTCTGCTGCGCACGGACGGTGACTTCTCGTGGAGCGCGCTCATTACGCATTCGTAAATCAGCCGTTGCATCCGACCATCCATCAATACCAATCCCATCTGCAGAGACAATAGCCGGAATTATTGTAGGTCGTGTTCCATCGAACATTGATTCCCAGCGGTCATTTCCTGATTTAACCGTGATCCGAATCTTCCGAAGTGGTGGAATTGATGGAAACTGGAGCACTGTACCTGCGGGCGGGCGATATGCGTATTCGAGCACGCGACGGTCATCAACATCAATTATCACAGTAATCTTACGAGACATTGATGTCGTATTAGCAATCTTGAGTGTATATCCCGTCAGTGCGCCTGTTTGCGGCCACTGAGTATCATCAAGTGGCATTGTGTTGCCCCTAACTCCGATCTTCCCACAGTCTGGCGTGCAGCGGACAGGCTGTCGAATTCGAATTGACGGTCCTGCCGTGATTGTGAGATCATTATGAACAGCATCAACACGAACTACTCCATTTTTTTGTTGTCTATCAGCCGTCGAGACATGCACAGTGTACACTCCTGCGCGAGCAATACTGATAGGAATCTGACGCTGATGTGTGCGCCCGGTTGAAGCAACTGTCACACTTTCAGAAAGTATCTCCTTGCGTGCGGTAGTCGATTCTCCTGTTGTATTCCGTGGTGTGATATTATCCGTCTTTCCGTGCTGATTTCGCTGAGTAATCACTACCGTAACATAGCGGAGTGTTGACCCAGCAGCGCGTACGAAAATATTGACCGGTGAGTCAACATTCCTGGCTGGATCCTGAGCGCGATACACTTGTGCTGTATTAACTCCGTCAGTTGACGCAGTCTCGGATAGTGCGGACGTCTCAGTGGCTTTCTCACTTGTTGAGTTAGTTGAGTCATCATTTGCTGTATTATCAAAGCTACCACATCCGCTGAAGGTTGCTGTCCCGACAGTAGTGAGGGCTGCTAAGACTGTCCGTCGTGTTGGCACATAACGTATTCATACTGCATACTCATGAACAGTTCGTCATCTTTGACACAGCCATACGTGCTGGAAAGCACGCTCAATGTGACCACCAATTAATCATAATCAGACCACGTCTCGAATAAAACTAATAATCACGTCTGTATAATTGCTCGTTAATATGTCTCACAGACGATGCTGATATACCAAATTACCCAATATACACTACAATGAGTGACCCACCTCCGAACTCAGAGGTATCCGAACAGGATCGCGGAGTGGATACACATAATCAGATGATGCGAGAGACCCGTAGGGAGAAACATGACCAGTATAGCCTGCACGAACCAATAGAGGTATGCATTGATAAAGACAATACGCCTGACGGCGTGGTTAGCTCACTGAGCATTATTCTCAATACCGGTGGGTGCCGGTTAGCTCGTGCTGATGGGTGCACAATATGTGGTCCTGTCGCTGACTCCGTTGATGATGACGGTGTTAGTCACGACGCGTTGATGAATCAAATTGATTTCTGTATTAAATATGAACAAACAGTCACTAATGAGCCTGCCGAGCTGGTGAAACTGCACACACCAGGATCTTTTCTCGATGAGCGTGAGGTATCTGTAAAATCCCGTCAAGCAATTGCGGAGACCTTTGCCGACCGTAATCGGATTATCGTTGAATCACTCCCTGAGTTCGTGAATACTAATACACTCAGACCGTTCACTGCAGCTAGTCTGACAACAGACATCGCAATCGGAGTTGAGACGGCGACTGACCGCATTAGACACGATTGTCTGAATAAACAACTTAATTTCACTGACTTTCAAGATGCTTGTGGTGAGGTATGCTGTATTGATGCTATGACTTCTGAAAATATCGATATCGGTATCAAGGCGTGTTTGCTGCTGAAGCCACCGTTCCTATCAGAATCTGAAGCTATTGGTGACATGGTTGAGTCGGTCCGACGATGTGCACATATTGATGGCTGTCACACTGTGTCGATAAACCCAGCATACGTGCAACAGCATACAATGACCGATGAACTGTTTCATCGGGGTGGATACCGACCGCCGTGGCTGTGGTCTATCACCGAAGTTCTTGAATCAACGCGCAATGTCGATGCGATTGTTGTATCCGATCTTATTGAAGACGATTCAGACCGTGGTCCACACAACTGTGGTGAGTGTGATGAGCGTGTTCAAATTGCAATTGAAGATTTCAACCGACGACAGGAACCAAGCGTATTCACACAGGTTGAGTGTGAGTGCGAGGCAACATGGGCATACATATTAGACGCAGAGTCGAGTTATGCACAACCACTCACGCAGTAAAGACGGATTTCTAAGCTTTCGAGTGGGTCCACTAAGTGGTCACGCTCTGATCTAAATTAACTAAACGCCTGTAAAATTCCTTGTCCGTCGGTGCTCCGTCCGAGTTCAGGAAGCGTAGCGCGCTCAGGATGCGGCATTAATACAGCAATAGTGTCACGTTCTCCGATAACACCAGCAACATTACCTCGAGAGCCGTTTGGATTCGCATCGTCGGTGACATCACCACTCTCATCACAGTATCGAAAGAGGATCTGATCATCATCTATGAGCGTCTGATATTCGCTTTCTGTGAGTTCAAATCGACCTTCACCGTGTGCAATCGGGACCTCAATGACACTGCCTGGTTTATATGCCTCTGTCCACGGAGTGGTTGCGTTTTCAATACGAAGGTGCACTGTCTCACACTGGAACCGAGCACGGTGGTTTGTGGTGAACGCCCCAGGGGTAAGTCCGGACTCACATCCAACCTGTGCGCCATTGCAAACACCGAGAACAGGAACTCCCCGGTCTGCGGCTCGCTGAATATCACCGAGGATTGGCGATTGAGCTGCCATTGCACCTGCCCGAAGGTAATCGCCGTATGAAAACCCGCCAGGAAGAATAATTCCGTCAAGATCATCGACAGAGTCCTCCAGTCCATTCTCATGCCAAACACGCTTAGCATCAACACCAATATGTTGAACCGCGCGGACCGCGTCACGGTCGCAGTTTGACCCGCCAAATTGTATAACAACAACAGTCATTACTGTGACTCCGAGGGGACAGAGTGCTGCTCAACGGTGACTTCATAATCGTGAATTGTTGGATTCGCTAGAAGACGTTCTGCCATCTCATCTGCCTGTGTCGTTGCTGCCTCCGCAGAGTTAGCCTCAAGATCAACCTCAAATCGATCCGCAGAACGAAGTGCTTCAACCTCAAATCCAAGCCGCTCAAGCGCACGTCGCGTTGTTTCAGCCTCTGGGTCAAGAACACCCGATTTCAGTCGCACTATTACTGTTGCTGTATACATCTCCATCGAGTATTACTGAATGAGCATGAATAAAAGTCGTTTTGAACTCGTTGTATATACAAATATATTCTCTTAGATCGATAAACAATTCTCATGAGTACTCCGCCCTGCAGTGATATCAGTCACAGTTGATATTCTCCTCCAGTAAACGTGGAGGAATCCCACGGCACCGCACCGCTGAGTTAAGTTGGGAGGGGAGATGCAGGTTCACAGACTGCCAAGCTAACACAGCGTCCGAATCGGTATGTAACTGGGTAACGGACAGCCTCTTGGGAGTGCCAAACGCCCGGTACTCCTATGTTCAGCCGAAAACACACACGTATATTACTTTTGTCACAGGAGCGGTGGTCGGTGTCACCAGACTCGGAGTTGGAGTTACTCACATTGACGCTCGCCCGGTGTTGTTGTTTGCTTCCCACATGGGGCAACCCTGTTTCCAGCGTGGGCGGGCACTCGGCTACACGCTGGGATCATAGCCAGTGCGCTGCATTTATACGTGCACCATGTTTCAGCAGAATCGTTCGGAAATTCCCGGCTGCGACAGCGCGTATCCACGTCTTGAGGACCGTGGGATTGCGCCTATGTCATCTATAATCTGGTCTTGATATTCGGTTTATGATGGGTAACAGACCCGTTTTATTTCCCCAATTTGAATCGTTAGACAGACACGTTTTTTTCTGGGGACCAACGTGAGTATATTGATGCAATTGTTACCGCAGATGCACACACAAGTCTGCACTTCTTTCGGTATACAGAGGTGTAGACAGTGACAGATGAACTAACGGAGATTACTGTCGTTGGTGATGACAAGACCGGCATTGTTGCAAATATCACGACATTACTCTTCGAACGCGGTGTTAATGTCGTAGATATCGATCAGGCCATCCGCGACGGCATGTTTCGTATGACACTTCGTGCAGATACTGATGAGATGGTTTGTACTGAGGCGACACTTCGAGACGCATTAACTGAGCTTGGCGACGATCTTGGAGTTGATATTCAACTTCGTTTCCCGACAGATCGTGAAGCTAAGCGGATTGCTGTTCTCGTTACAAAAGAAAGCCATTGCCTCCAAGCGATACTAGAATCGTATGCGACCGGCGAGCTTGATGCTGAACTCTCAGTCGTTATTGGAAACCACGATGATCTCAAGCCACTCGCATCACAGTATGACATCCCATTCGTCGATGTTGGTGATGATAGTGGAATCCCAAATGAGGATCAGATTCTTTCGGTTCTTGATGAATATCAGATTGATCTTGCTGTCCTTGCAAGATATATGCGTATTCTCAGCCCAAAGATTGTCTTCCGATATGAAGATCGGATCATCAACGTTCATCCATCATTGCTCCCATCGTTTCCAGGAGCTGCTGCCTACCGACAGGCAAAAGAGGAAGGTGTCCGCATAGCCGGCGTAACTGCACACTACGTCACAACCGATCTTGATCAAGGACCAATTATCACTCAGCGGGCGTTTGATGTGCCCGATGATACCGATGTGGAAACAATTCGTAATCGCGGGCAACCACTCGAGGCTGATGCGTTATTAGAGGCGGTTCAACTACATCTCGATAACGCTGTATCCGTCCATCGCGGTCGGACTGGACTTCGATCTGGTACCGATTCATCCGGATACCAACTTGGTATGCCAGCGGATGTTGAGACAACTCAACCAGACAATCCAGTCGATAACCGTGAAAATCTAATTGATATGCCATCAGAGTCGACTCAAGATATAGCAAATGACTAGCTGCCAGTTGCCTGTAATCACGATTTAAACAAGAATTATACGAAGCGTCAGTGCGGAATAATTTGGTCATATTATAATCGCTTGCTGAACATTCAACACACTGTTACGCCCGCTTAGAGTTCCTGTATATTCTCAACAGCCACATCCATCGATGGAGCATCAAACCACTGTGTGTCTATATACCTATTTGCCCCAGCCGTATACAAATCTGCAACGGCATCTATTGCGGGTTGTGCTAATGATGTCGGCGAGCGATCACAACGATCTCGCCACTCAGCAACATTGTTTATTTCAGCCTGCTGTTTGGCGTCCTTGACGGCGGAAACCCACTCGGCATCAACCTCTTTGTATCGCTGTCGAATGACCTCTTTTGAAACCTCTTGATTATTATATTCAAATCGGTTTTCATCAAATGTTCCAGCAACATCAGCAACGATAATTTTACCATCGTGATATAAACATTCGATTTTCCCATCCTCATGAATAAATCCGTGTTTTTCTGCCTGATGCGTTATCACTCGATTCACACCCAATGCAAGTTCCTCTAACTTATCCAAACTCGCAACGCCAGCAATTTGCTCTGCTTCTGCCCGGTCAAGATATCGGTCTTGTTCTTCATATTTGGTTGAGAATTCAATAATTGGCTCAGAAAGTTCAACATGATCTGATGGCCATGCATCAGCATCGATACCGTACTCGCGTGGTGACTTCCGACGACGGAGGCTTGATCCAGTAGGCACGGTGTTCCGGAAAACGATTTCAAGCGGAATTAGATAGTTTCGACCGCCATTGTCGTGATATGATTCATAATCATATACGCCATCTGTATACGGAAGCGTTGGAACTTGCGTTAGATTAATTACCATTTCTGTTGGTGCTGTTGTGCATTCATCAAGAGCGTATACTGCAGTAATATGGTCAGAATCATTTGACGATTGATTATCTACGGTGGTCTCAGCCTCAGAGGAGCGTCCAACACCGAGATAATGTGTTGAAATATCATTCTGTTCGAGTAGTTCGAAATTGTATGCACCCATTGTACACAAAGAGGTACCTTTGTGGGGAATCTGGTCTGGCATTTCTCCCCAATCAAACACAGAGTAATGATCAGTGAACATGAAACGTCCATGACCATACTCTGTTGCTGTCGGTTCTGTCTCAACACGAAATTCTTTGACACTCGCCATACGCTCATGGGCGATAGCCGCGAGTAAGAAGCCTTCCAATTAAATTAATCTCATGACCCGTTTATAAATATGTCAAAAACTATTAACATATCAATGAAATATTACATTGAGTGACTAAATCGATATTCAAATTAAGACAAGCCTCTCAATCCAATGATCGGATATACCCAAAAACAATTCACTGCATTTGATACACCCATAAAATATACTCAGTTCTTCAGCTCAAACAACGGCGGTGTATCCTAATATGTATCAATAATCTGATTGACCCGTGTGACTGTATAGACACTGTCATAAACCGCCGATATCGGCTCCTTTTTGCATACTGGTATGCTGTATGTTGGTATGAATGCGGACGAGGCGGTGTTTGATGAGACATCTGAATCTACATTAGATCTTGAATTCTCGATTCGCCCAACGACCAATCAGTCGTTCGAGAACGCTCTTGCCGCTGCCCGCACTGGCGATCGACTTAGTATTGCTGACGGGATCGAATTAATAACTACAGGAACAGATTCTTCGGGAATTGATACAGCACGGAAACGAAAAGTGCTCGAAATTGCTGATCGAAGACGCGCTGAACGCGTCGGCGATGCTGTCACATTCGTTGCAAATCTCAACAACAACGTAACGACGGCATGTAACACTGGATGCTTATTCTGTAATTTCAAAGATAGTTCACAACAATTTGAGTCAAACTCAGACGCTGATCATGGCGGGTTCACAAAGACACCAGCAGTCTCACGAGAGACTGTTGCTGCAGCTGTTGACCGTGGGATATCAGAAGTGACGTCGGTCTCTGGATTACATCCTGCATTTGCCCTAAATGCCGAACATCGAGAAATCCTTACCAACCACGACAATCCTGCACGACAGGTGAATTACAAACCACCAGAGAAATACACAGTGGATCCAGGCACATATGTTCAGCAACTTCGTGCGATGTCAGTTGACGATGTTCATCTTCACTCAATTACACCTGAGGAAGCTCATCACGCTCGCCGTGGCACCAACTGGTCGTATGAAGACATTTACACTGAACTTCGAAAAGCAGGTCTTGATTCTGCGCCCGGAACCGCTGCAGAAATTCTGGTCGACGAAGTCCGAGAAGTCATTTGCCCGGGCAAGATGTCGAGTGCAGAGTGGGAAGCCGCAATCGAGGGCGCAGTGAATGCTGGATTAGATGTTACAGCAACAATCATGTATGGGCATGTGGAAAACGCTGCCCATCAAATCACCCATCTAAATCGGGTCCGTGAACTCCAAGATCGAACTGGCGGAATCACTGAATTTGTCCCATTATCATTTATCCATCAAAACACGCCACTGTATGAGCGCGGTGTCGTCTCGGGCGGAGCAAGTGACGCTGAAGATGAATTGATGATCGCTGTTTCCCGATTGTTCCTCGATAACATCGATAATATTCAATCATCATGGGTAAAATTCGGCGATGAAAAAGCACTGAAACTGCTAAATTGTGGAGCAAATGACTTCATGGGCACGATCCTTTCTGAAGAAATCACTACACGTGCAGGGGGGACACACGGTGAATTCCGCTCTGTTGCTGATTACGTTGAAATGATTTCTGCAATCGGTCGAACACCTGTAGAACGGTCAACAGATTATACCAGACGACATGAACTTACGCCAGACGCTAGGATACATGGACCAACACTTGGTCCGCGAGCGGATGGCACGCCTTTACTCGGCTCTGATGATAATGGACTGACTGCTCCAGGTATCGTTGCTGATGACTAGTATAGTATAGGCGCCAATATGCTTAGATCCTATGATGTCTGTGTGCACGATGCTTTTTTATTTGTCCGACATCATCGACTGAAACTGCCTTCGTGAGATTGCAGCTCTTGAACTGTTGGGCAGTATTCAACAATAGCTAAAACCCAGTAAATCCGACTCTTGATGTAAAAAAATCCTATCCACTGGGTGAGATGACACGAAGGTGAATCGTTCAGCTAAATGCAGTACAGCATAGTCTATACACACTCAACTGACACTGCATAGAGACATATTCATTCAGTTAGCAGAATGAACACAATAGCTGGTGCACAACGCGTAGTTATCGATATGAGATCTTCATTAATATTCTGTACCGGTCGTAAAAACATACGAATAAAATAAATACATCTACATAGAGCCGTTAGTTTCTCTTAGGAATAATGATGGTTACGACTCATGTGGCTGCGGGATTGCTACTTGCGGTCTCTGTGGCTACTCTTACGCCTAATTTCGCCATCCCTGCTGCCATCGGTGCTATTATTGGTGGGATACTCCCTGATATTGACTTATTTATTGGATCACACCGGCGGACATTACACTTCCCGGTTTATTATACAGCTGCGGGAGGAGTCACTGGACTCATCACAATAACAACCCCATCCGTACTCACTGTCGGTGTCTCTATTGGATTACTGGCGGCTGGGATACATTCTCTTTCAGACTGGCTTGGCGCTGGTGAAGAACTGCGCCCGTGGGAACGCACCTCACAACGCGCAGTGTATATCCATTCACGACGGCAGTGGCTCCAGCCACAGTATATTATCCGATACGATGGGGCGCCCGAAGACTTTGCATTAACCATTGTGCTCGCGGCACCTGCGGTGATTACTTTCGATGGGTGGCTTCGCGGAATTGTACTCGCTGGCATCGTTATCGCCGGTGGGTATACGATAACACGAAAATATATTCCACGATGGCTTGATCTATAGATTATTTAGATACCCATATCTAGTGCCGCATAGCTGCTAATCTGCGGACTCGCCGATGCTAATCGACTGATTGGTGTTAAGGGGACCATTTCGACAGGCAACACCACGATATCGTTGACCATGAACCCCATCAGACTCAATCGCATCGATGATACATTCTGCAAGCCACTTGCCACCAGCTGGCTGTCCAGTGAATCCCTTTCGTCTGATCTGTTTTGGAAGATATCTATCATATACTGGAAGTCGCTCATGTAGTGGCACACCAGCGCTGCTTGCGATGTCTGTGAGTTCAGTAAGTGCTGGCCAGGCGTAGTCCGGATTAATATAATCTTCTGTAACCGGTGAGACACCACCGAGATCATCAACACCGCAGTCAAGTAACTCACGAGTTGGTGAAAGATTTGGAGGAACCTGAACTGAGATAGACTCTGGAAGGCAGCTACGAGCCATCGCAACTACCCGCCGCATTGTTGCAACCGATGGTTGCTCGAAATCCGACCGTTCATTCGGAACAACGTTCTGAATGATTACTTCTTGAATATGATCATACCGCTCATGCAGTTCACGAATGGCGAGTAGACTTTCAGCACGATCACGCCATCCCTCGCCAATCCCAACGAGTAATCCGGTCGTGAATGGGATCCCGACCTCACCCGCAGCACGAATTGTGTTCAATCGTTGCCCTGGAGTCTTGCGCCGAGTGCCTGCATGGGCATCAATATCTGCGGTCGTCTCTAACATGACGCCCATACTGGCGTTGACCGGTGCGAGCGTTTCAATATCTGTCACCGTGAGATCGCCAGGATTTGAATGTGGGAGCAGTCCCTGTTCAATTGCGATATGACAACACATTTGAAGATACTCGATTATGTTATCAAATCCCCAGACATCCAACTGTGCATGAATCGCCTCATATCGATCGTCTGGGCGGTCACCAAATGTAAAAAGAGCCTCAGTACAGCCAGCATCTGCACCAACTTGGACACGATGACGAACTTCCTGTGGTGAGAGAAGCGTTGCTTCACCGGGAACATCGTAGTATGTGCAATAACTGCAGGTGTATCGACATGCGGTTGTAAGCGGAATGAAGACATTACGTGAGAAAGTAAGCGCTGCTGCTGGGTCGACATCCGCTGGAGACACAGAGAGAAGCCGATTAACATCAGTGGGCGACACTGTGAGACTGATGTCATACTCTGCTGCCGCAGGAAACATTGTAGCGGACGTTGTAGGTCGCCAATAAAAAGGGTTTGATTCTCGGACAGTCGTGCCGTGAATGTAAACAATACTATATTATCTAATCGCCATACTTCTCCAAAAACTAGAAGTTGAATATAGCAAATCCACAGCTACCTGAGTAGTGCAATAAAATATTCTCGGTTGTGATTGTGATTCCAATTCCAACGCATTGAGAAACGTCCTCCGCAGAAGTAATGAATCGAAAAGACACCGGGAGAGCCAGTATACTCTAAATTATCAATTGCTATCTAGTATCAATAGCACAGTGAATATAACTCGTTTTCAGGAGCTGGTCTTCTTCTACCAGTCATCCCGTGCCTCGGAGCCCGTACGATTGAATGTCGGTGACGTTTCATTTGGATTTACGAATCTATCCAGCCAGTAGCCGATATAATATCCGATATGATCACTATCTGTTGGAGAATCAATCGTAATCGTCGCGTTTGTATAATACTCAACTGCTAGGTCAGCATCCATTGAATTACCCATACACTGTCTTGATTGACGCGATGTCTCCAGAGAGTTTATCGGCTGTGACTACGGTATCTGCGTCATGACGTGTATTAATTTCTTTAATACTCAAATACGCTGGCATATTTCCGCGGGCATCAGTAACATACTCCAGTGTCGAAGCGACCTGATCATTAATTTTTGTAGAACTTATTATATTGAGATTCGACATATCAACGTGAACTGTCGGGGTCAAGCCCCGACCCCCGAGGCACTCGCCTTGTCTTCTCTGTAGAGACTATGAGATAGATATTGATAAAAGAGACGTCAAATGCGGGGGATGGGATTTGAACCCATGAACCCCTACGGGAGCGGATCTTAAGTCCGCCGCTTTTGTCCTAGCTCAGCCACCCCCGCGCCGGAACTCACAATTTATGACTATCAGACTCGCTGGGTTCGATAATAAATTGCTCGGCCGGTATTGTGCATTTCATTGTCTAGCAAATATTGGTTTCGCTTCAGTGCTGAGAATTATACCTCATTGACATCGTTGACATTGGGTTTTATACTATATTTTATGTAAGTTATCGATTCAGATGTATTGACTTTACTACCAATCAACACTCAATGTGCCATCACCATGAGGATCTGGAGCTATCTCCTCATCGGTACGACGATCAACGACGTGAATGACTCCAGCTTCCTTTTTAGCTGGACACACCTCCGCAGCACGAATATTCTCATCAAGCTCATTCTCACCAATAAAGAATGATTTTGGATTTGCAAGTCCAGATGTAATATCCATTTCCCAGTTATCTGCTACCTCCGCACACCGACCTGCACCAAAGCATTTGTTCGCTTCAAATATGATCTTATATGGTTTTTCTGCAATTGGTGGCGCGTCTGATGATCCGACGTCACTTGCACTCAAAGACTCATTCGTGTCCTTGATATCGGCATCAGTATCAGTATCTGTATTCGGATTTATGTCAGTGTTGGCAGTATCAATATCACTCATATGAATAAATATGTCGACGATGTTCTTTGCGATGTCGGTTCTATGCGTCTAAATAATAGCCAAAATCAAATCAAATCTAGATGAGGATTAGATCATTGCTCGATACTGATAGATTCAATCTCAATATCCTGCATCGGTTTATCATCTTGATCAGTTGGGACAGACCCAATATCCTCAACAGTATCCATCCCGTCAATGACATGCCCGAACACTGCATGTTTGCCGTTAAGATGCGGTTGTGAATCAAGTGTAATAAAGAACTGTGATCCATTTGTGTTTGGTCCACGATTTGCCATCGAAAGAATCCCAGCACCCTCGTGGTTTAGATCCTCATGGAACTCATCATCGAATGTGTAACCTGGACCACCACGACCTGTTCCCTCTGGGTCACCACCTTGGATCATAAATTCCGGAATGATACGATGGAAAATCGTTCCTTCATACAGTGAATCTGTTCGTGTCTCACCAGTATCTGGATCGCTCCATTCTATTTCGCCTGTTGCAAGTCCAAGGAAGTTCTCAACCGTCTGCGGAGCACGCTGTTCGAACAGCTCAAGCGTCATGTCACCGCGTGTCGTCTCAAGGGTGACAAGTGGGTTTTTCTCATCAGCGACTTCGTGGTCATCAACCATAACTAAAAATTGAGCGTCTGATACTAAATTGTGTCTTTCATGCTGTGATATTTGACACACTCACGGAGTAATCGTCTACTTTTGCATTCGTATGTGCACTCATCCGAGTCGATCACTGTCGTATCGAATATCGATGAGGTACACAATCGAATTATCACGGAGTGACCGGGTAGTTGATATTAATCTGACTGATATGACAACAGCTACCGCGAATAATATATTCTAGAACGCCTGGAGGTCCTGAAGCACTGCTGCTGCCGCACCGGACTCGATACTCTCATGTGCCATCTCAAGTCCTGATTCAATTGTTTCTGCATCATCCCGAGCGTAAATTCGGAAGGCAGCATTGAGTGTAACGGCATCAACGAAGTAATCTGTTCGATCACCAGAAATAATCTCACGGGTTAATTCTGCGGAGTCCCCGGCAACATTGTCAGGGTTAACCTCAAGATCTTCGTATTCAAAGTCCATGCCGTACTCAGGCGTCTCAATCTCATAGTCAGTAAATTCGCCATCAGTCCATTCACCGACCTTCGTATATCCAGGACGAATGTCATCGTATCCCTCCATTCCCTGAAACATAACGACTCGATGTGGGTGCTGCGTCTCCATCTGTTTGAACGTATCAACCATCTTCTTTGCAAATGCAAGATGATAGAATGATCCAAGATGGACATCAGCCTCTGCAGGATTCATGATTGTCTCAATTGTATTGAAAAACGTCCGAACGCCCATCATATCGCGACGATCATTGAGTGCATTGATATGAGGTGCAAACGCAGGCTGATAATAAAATCCAAATCCAGTCTCATCGACCATTGCTGCACTCTCTGTTGGTTCAATTTCGGTCTGGATCCCAAGTTCATCAAGCACGTGCTTGTATGCATCCTGTTTCTGTGTTGGGACACGATCGCCTGAGTGGACAACAACAGGTGTTCCTGCGCCAGCAGCGACGATGCCAGCAGCTGCGCCAAGAATTGCAGTGTCGCCTTTGCCGTCGTAGTTCGCGCCACAATCAACTGGGTCAGCATCTGGCACTGCAGTGGTTACATCCTCAGCAACGACATCAGCGTATGCAGCAAGCTCTGGCGCCACATTATGTTTCCAACGATTGGCAAGCCAAAAGGCTCCAAGCGTTGTCTGATCAGGTTCACGGGCAAGGATACGCCGAATTGCGTCTGTAGCCTGCTCACGAGACATATCTCCCGCAGATTTGACTCCTGACCCAACGACTTCTGTCATGAGACGCTTGAGTGGCCACTCACCAAATTCAGACTCGGCGGCTTCGGGCGCTTGTGCCATATCAAGCATAATGTGCGTGGACAACAAAAATTGTCCGTTTGGCTTTGTTAAACGATATTTTGACAGCGTGAAGAACTACCACTGCGACTCATGAGCAAACCGGTCATGATATCGTATATTGACATCGGGAAGCGACATACAGATATTATTTAGTGTTTATAACCAATTCTAAAATCACACATATGCTTCGTATGTCGAGTCACTCCGAAATATCTAGGTTATCTGGGTGTGTATGAATCACAATGAGTGAGACCGCCTTAGAGACAACTTGGGGACACGATCTTGATATTGAACTTGACGTTATCGATGCCGCGCTCATCGATGAATATCAAAGTGGATTCCCGATCACTCAACGACCGTTTCGAGTTGTTGGTCGAGAGCTTGATATCTCTGAGACGGATGCACTCACTCGAGTTCGTCAGCTTCGTGAAATAGGTATTTTCCGACGATTCGGTGCTGTTCTGAATCCACCTGTTATTGGAAGTTCGACACTAGCAGCCGTTTCAGCACCTGCAGGTTGTTTTGACGATGTTGCTACCACTATCAATGAATATCAGCAGGTGAATCATAATTATCGTCGCAATCACGAGTGGAACATGTGGTTTGTCGTCACCGCGGGTGCTCGTGAGAAACGCGATAGCATACTTGATTCAATTGAGACAAAAACAGATTGTGAGATTTTGGCTCTACCAATGCTAACTGACTATTATATTGACCTCGAATTTCCTGTTGTCAATACAGATACGTTTGCTAGAGAGAGCGTCTCAGAGACTGATGTATCCGCAACACGAATTTCTGAAGAAGCAACTGGCGGGCTCTCAAAACTTGAATCTGAGCTACTTGTTGAGATCCAAGATGGATTCCCGCTTTCGATAACCCCATATAACGATATTGCAACTGCAATTGAATCAGAAGCTGACACAGCAGCCGTTGTTACCGCTGTTGATCGACTCCGCACTAGTGGATGCATCAAACGTGTGGGCTGCGTTGTGAATCATATTGTAACTGGATTTGATGCGAACTGTATGGTTGTCTGGAATGTGCCAGATACTAAACTTGACACATATGGCGAAGCGGTCGGCGAACTCCCATATGTAACACTCTGCTATCACCGACCACGACGTCCTGAGCAAGGGTGGTCATATAATCTCTTTACGATGATTCATGGACGTGAAAGCAACGCTGTTGATTCAAAGATTGATGAGTTAGCAGCCGAACATCTTCCTTTCGAACATGAACGCCTCTATTCGACAGAAACACTGAAACAGACTGGTGCTCGGTATGATGAACTTGTGAGTGCTGCAGAAAAGTAATCAGACATATACTGAACTACACGGCAGAAACGTGTATATTAGAGATTGATCGAAAGATGAACCCAGATTCATGGAACTGTTACCGAGAGAACGGTGATACTTGATATAGTAACCGTCCTGCTCCAATCATACCAGTTTTTGCGAGTGCTCCGCTCCGAAGTGCCCCACGTTTCGCATAAAAGCCGCTTTTCGATATTCCTGCATTAAGATAATGTCGCGCTGATGTCGTCATCGGTGTTCGACGCCCCTCAACTCGAGTTGCTCCTTTTCGAATTGCATCCAGAATTATATCCGCAGTCAACATTGATCGTGTGAAATCCGTTATTTCGATTTCTGTGTATGCACGCCCGACATAGCCAACTTTGTGTGCATCACTTCCGGCAACACCCGGATATTCATTAACCTCCGCATATTGCCGTGCTCGACGGTTTTTGCGCCCGGTAAATACCCAAGAATTGTACACTTCAATTGCGTCCGGGTTAACCTGCCGAAGACGACGTTTCCGAATCCCGTGCCGACTACGCTGAAATGGATGTGGAACAATCGCAACACCGCCGCGATTGCGGATCCAGCTCACGGTTTCGGTCATTGGGACTTGACGCGGTGGAAGCGAGTTGACGCCTAGCGCGAGTAAATGTCCATCGGCTGTCGACACCTCGACACCAGGGATTCCAATAAGTCCATATCGCGGGGCAAGATCAGCTGCTCGGAGTGACTCATCGAGAATGTCATGATCAGTTACCACAATCGCATCTAATCCAATTTCAGCTGCCTGCTCCAGTAACAACTCAGCCGGATCATCGGCATCATATGAGGCTACCGAGTGGACATGTGGATCAATAGTAACCGTAAGCGTCACAAGCGACCATAGAACGCCGAAGAGCTAAAAAGTGCTTTGCGAGACGTTAACACAGTGATTATACTTGTTGTGAGATTGAAAGGGCATTCGCGATCCGCGTTCCAGTGTCATATCCGTTCCACAGTGCTTTATTGACTCTTCCCTCACCAACAATCCAGTCACCGGCGACATACAAGCCAGCGCTCTCTGCAACTCGGGCAGCTCGGTTATCAATTCCATTTTCCGGAAGTGCATACCGCCATCCTTGATCATCGATCCAATCTGGATTCTCATATCGCTCATCATCAAGTAAGGCTGCAATATGAGATGCAGTGTCTGACCCAGCAACATCAACAGGATCGTCGTATCGATTTGTTGACCACTCGGGGCTCATCTGTGCAATAAATAAACTTTCTCCATCAGGGACATGTCCATCCTTGCATTCTTCGCGTGAAAGCCACCCGACTGGGTGCTCTTTATCAACATTGACAAGTCCGTACCAAGGATATGATTTCATAAATGGATAATGAAGCACCACTGTTCGTATGGTGCGATACTCGACATCTCCAGCGGCTGCAATGAGTGTTTCCAATCGGTTATCCTGCCATGCTGTTGCCTCAAGGAGTGTCACTGTCTGTGGAGCAGGTGGTGTGATTAATAATGCGTCAAACGGTCCATGGTCTGTATTATCAGTATCAGTGAGAACCCATGCTTTCTCCACGCGTGAAATATCCGCCACCCGCGTTCGATGAGTGACATCCACATCTGTTTCTGCGAGAAGCCGCTTAGCTAACTGAGTGATTCCTTTAGTCCATGTCCATTTATGTTCGTCTCGGCTATTACCCTCAGTAATCTCGCCCGTTTCGTTGAATGTCCAGACTGGTTCATCAATATTAACCAGTTCCTCAGTTCCTAACGTTGGAATCAACTCGGCTGTTCGGGGGTCAGCATCCTTAATATAATTTGCACCGTGATCATATCGACATCCGTCTTTTCGCCGTGTTGCAGCGCGACCACAGACACCACCGCTTTTTTCTAAAATCGTCACATCCGCATCACTGTCACGAAGTGCATACGCAGCCCCAGCACCTGCCGGACCTGCCCCAACAATTCCAACTTGAAAGGATGATTCCACCTCATTCGACGTTGTCTCCGTTAACTCACCATTACCTCGAGAAGACTGAGACATATTGTATCAACGAGTCCAGTATGCTTGATTGTAATGGGTAGACCTGAATACATAATAATCCTGATAGTATTTCTATCTCCCTCATATATTGATCTTCAGATGCTGAATTCTAATATACTATCTTCATACCCAAATTCAAGAGATTGTCATCCAAGCAGATTGAAGCCGTATTTCTATTTTCTACTATGATAGAGATCAGATCAGATCGTTCATCAATAAACTTCGCGTATGTGGTATACGACACAGATAAAAATCTAAAACGGATCTCTCAGAGTCTTAATTTAGGAAGGGGTATCTCAGTTAGATGTCGTACTGGCGGGTTTGCTCTGAGTATTACTGTCATTGTCAGAATCATCAGTGCCAATATATGTGCATCTTCTAAGAAAGTTTTTGATAAGGTCATGTCCAATACCAGTCAATACTGACTCAGGGTGAAATTGCACTGCCTCAATTGGATACTCACGATGTCTAATCCCCATGATGAGGTCATCAGTATCCGAATCTGTGTCTGAGTCTCTTCGTGTTATGATGTCATGCGGCGAATCACCTGTTGGGTTTGCACTATCGTCAATTCTCGTTGCTGCTGATATTTCAAAGCACTCAGGCACATTCGTAGCGATTAGTGAGTGATATCGACCAGCTTCAAACGTCTGATCAAACCCCTCGAAAATACCAGCTCCGTCATGAGCGATTGTTGATGACTTCCCATGAACTGGTGCGGGTGCACGACCAACACTACCCCCATATACATACACTGCTGCTTCAAGTCCAAGGCATACTCCAAGGGTTGGCACGGTCTGTGATATCGTTGTCAGAACTTCATTTGTGACTCCAACATCACGAGCATTCTTTGGATGTCCCGGACCGGGGCTAATGACGATGGCATCAGGATTGATTGTCTCAATATCTTCAAGCGACGCGGTGTTCTTCAGAACATCGACATTGAGTGGTTCGTTATTAATCCGTTGTTCAGACAGATATTCGACAAGATTGTACGTGAATGAGTCAAAATTATCTATGACAAGTACCGAAAGTGTCATCGAGATGCTTCCTCCGTGTGTGATGATTCTGATTTCATATCATCACCCATTTTGTTATCTGTGTCTCTATCTCCACTGAGATTTCCGTTTGCTTGGGTGGTCTGAGTCTGCGTTTGTGTCTGTGCCATTTCTGCTGCCTCCGTCGTTATCATCTCAAGCGCTGAAAGAACACCATCCATCTTCTGCTCAGTTTCGCGATATTCAGATGCAGGATCGCTATCAGCGACAATACCGGCGCCAGCCTGGACACGGACAGTTGCAGGCGCCGTTTCAGCGATAATTTCTGTTTGGTGTGCATTTGAGATTGCTGTTTCGTTATCTTCGATTGTTGCAGTTCGAATGACGATTGCAAAGTCCGCGTCTCCAGACCACGAGTAATAGCCAACTCCTCCGCCATAGACTCCACGCGGTGTTGTTTCAAGCTTGTCAACAATCTCCATCGCACGAATCTTTGGGGCTCCTGTGAGTGTCCCTGCTGGGAACGTTGCCCGTGTTGCATCGAATGCATCAGCATCGGACGCAAGCGTTCCTGTGACGGTTGACTCGATATGTTGAACATGGCTATACTTTAAGACGTTCATAAACTCTTCAACGCGAACACTCCCTGGATCAGAAACACGTCTGACATCGTTCCGAGCGAGATCAACCAACATTGTATGCTCAGCTCGTTCTTTTCCATCTGCAAGCATCTCACCTGCGAGTCGTCGATCTTCGACAGGACTGTTCCCACGAGAACAGGTACCGGCAATCGGATTTGAGACAATCCGATCATCCTGAACGGACACGAGTGTCTCAGGACTGGCGCCAACAATATATCTGTCATCATGTCTGAGCAAATACATATATGGCGATGGATTTACCTCACGAAGCGATGCATACAGACCCAGTGGGTCAATATCGCCGTATTGTTCTCGAACACGAGAAATGACACCTTGATATATATCACCATCAAGAACACGTTGCTTTGCAGTATGAACTGCTGTCTCATAATCAGTCTGTGAGCCAGCAGCGCTATTCGTCTGGAGGAACCCATCAGGGTCAGGTGGAGCGGCTGATTCGAGCGTTTCCTGAATATCTATTGCTTCCGCAACAAGCTCATCATAAATGACGTCAAGATCATCATCAGGTGCGATGATCGGGGTAAGAACTAATGATACCGACCTGTCAGCATGATCAATAGAGAGTGTTTTGGTTGTAAGAACAAATTCTGCATCAGGGGTCTGTGTGTCGGGGCGGTCAACCCCAACCTCATTCAGCCATATATCATACACTGCCTCATAGGCAAGAAATCCAACAAGTCCACCACGAAGCCGGTGTCGGTCATCATCCGGAAATCCGACCCGAGGAAATGTTGGCATCGCCGTACGGAGATTATCAAGCACATCATCACCGCTGGTATTATTATCGCTATTATCTAAATTAGTGTCGGAAGTTGTGACATACTTAGCCGCACGACCCCCAAGCGTCGTACACTCAAATTCATCGGGAGAAATAGTAATAACTGCATCAGGGTCATAGCCAACAAACGAAAACCGTGCATGACGATCCGCAGTTACATGATCCGGTGCGAATGCTCCATCAGGATCACTTGATGGTGTCTTTTCAGCACTCTCAAGTAAAAATCCATAATCACTACGGGCTACAAGAGCCGCATATGCAGTAAGCGGCGTTACTGTTGGAAGCGATGCAGCCACATGTGCGATCAGTGGCTCTGAGGTCGACTCCAATTTATTCGTTATTTCAGCAATAAATGCTGACCGAGACTTTGAGAGTGGTGTCGAATCACTCATCTATTGTCCTCCGATGTAGTTGTGCTCATAGGTTCACCTACTGATGTACCGTCTGTGTTTGCGTCCTCTATTGATACGCCAGTCTCAGTATTGCTAGCGATATCAACGTTGGTCGCCCGATTAATGAACGCTGTCACAGCATTGTGATCTTTGTTGCCACCACTATCCTCGACACCGCTCGCAACATCAATACCAAACGGAGTAACCGTCTGAACGGCTGATTTGACATTTGATGGCGTAAGCCCACCAGCAAGAATCACGGGCGAATCTAATTGAGTGGCGATCTCAGCGGTTGTGGTCCAATCATGCGTATGTCCTGTTCCGCCTGCTCCGTCAGTATCCACAGAATCTATCAATACAGCATCAACTGTCGATGCAACTGAGCGAGCACGTGATGGCATCTCAGCGTCAACAACAGCAATGACATCTGCTGTGACTGATTCATTAATACGTCTAAAATCGGTGGCATCGTACTCACCATGAATCTGGATTACGTCCGATTGCACATGCTCTGCGAGAGCGATTGCATCAACAACAGAGTCAGGCATTGTCACAAGAACTGTATCGACAAATGGTGGGGTAGCGGCAACGAGTTGTGTTGCGCGTTTGACACTGACCGACCGTGGCGTTTCAACGGAGACATCGGCGATAATCCCAACTGCATCTGCGCCAGCAGCGACAACCGCCGCAAGGTCATCCTCAGTCGTGACACCACAGATTTTCACACGAGTTCGAGCCATTAGTTTTGCTCCGTTGACGACGAAGTTGGTGCACACAACGTCTCAAAGGTGGCTTCAGCGTCGCCAGTATCAATTGTTGTTGCAGCATATTCAACTCCACTCTCAATATCATCTGTGAGTCCGGCAATATAGATAGCTGCTCCTGCGTTCGCAAGAATAATATCCCGCTTAGCTCCGCTGATTTCTCCAGTGACAATTCCACGAAGGTCGGTCGCATTCTCCTCTGGTGTTCCTCCAGATACGGCTTCAACTGGCGCAGAGTCAAGCCCAATAGATGCCGGTGAAAGCGTATACTCATCAACAGTGTCACCAGTAACCTCTGCAACAGTCGTCGTATCATGGAGTGCAATTTCATCCATCCCACTGCCATGAACTACAAGTGCACGTTCAACAGGCAATTGTGTGAGAGCTTGCCCAAGCACAGGAACAAGTTCGGGATCATAAACACCGATAACCTGTGCATCTGCTCCAGCAGGGTTTGTAAGCGGACCAAGAATATTGAATACTGTTCGCATTCCTAGCTCCTTTCGCGGTCCAATAACAGCTTTCATAGCTGGATGGAATACAGGAGCAAGCATGAACCCAATTCCATCACGCTCGATTGCTGTTTCGACAGCAGGAGGTTCTGCCTCGACGTCTGCGCCAGCGACCGCTAGTACATCTGCACTCCCAGATTGCGATGATACAGAGTAGTTCCCATGCTTTGCGACCGCTGCCCCGGCACCAGCGGCAACGATAGCACTCGTCGTTGATACATTGATCGTGTCATAATCATCACCTCCAGTACCACAAGTATCAACGAGCGGTGTGCGGTCAGGAGTGATGGTCCGGGCTGCATCACGCATTCCACGCGCAAAACCAGCGATTTCAGTCTCAGTCTCACCTTTCGCTCGAAGCGCCGCTAGTAAAGCACCAATCTGTGCTTCAGTTGCATCTTCGAAGAGGAGCTTCGCTGCGTCTCGGGAATCATCATATGATAAGTCAATTCCCTCAGCTGCCCGCTCAATATAATCTTGTAGTGTCATCGTGGTCACCAATGTACGTCTTCGGGTTAGAATGTACAAATCAGTTCATTAGTATAAGCATACCGGAAGTTGCCTAGCGACGCGGTCCGTGACTATCGAAACGAAACCTTCAATTACGTTGTGCAGATACTGTGGAATGTAGTAAAACCGTGTCTAGCGGGTTGGTGGTCTAGTCTGGTTATGACACCTCCTTGACATGGAGGAGGTCGGCAGTTCAAATCTGCCCCAACCCACTGCAATCGATTATTCTTGTCTCAAGTAAATTACACTTACTACCGACAGTAATTATCATCTGAGTAGCTCATGGTATTTACTCCATGGATGGCAAACATACGCTCATATTCATGGAGAGAAATCAGCCAGTTTATTACTGTATTGAACTGACGATATACCTTCTATACTGTTGTCTGAGTGCCCACGTGGTCAAAGAGGGCTACGACTCGCCCTTCAATCTCATCTCGGATTACGCGCACTTGCTCAAGATCTTTATTATCCGGGTCGTCAAGTGCCCAATCACGGATATCAATCTCCTCAGCATCAATCTTCAGTGTCGAACAACCCATTGTTGCAACAATATCACACGATTCAAGTTCTTCTGTTGAGACCTTTCGTGGCGTTTGACCGGAGATATCGATGTTAATCTCATTCATTACTTTCACAACCTCTTCATGTACATCATCGGCTGGGTCGGTTCCTCCCGTGATGATATCAATACCATCATTAACTCCTCGACGGTCCCGCTCGCGCTCAGCGAATGCCGCTGACATCTGATTACGCCCAGCGTTTTGAACACAAATAAACCCAAGCTTTGTTGGCGAACCCTCTGACATAATCATACAGAGACTGACCATCAGATTAAATTCTTATATGTACTCTATATTACCGACAATAGTTTTTAATACATATATTATTACGCTCTAACCGTGATATGGTAAAGACGATCAACTGTCTTAGCAAGCGGTTCAAAAGCGTCTGTACCCCCTTGTTAGTAATAAATCCATCTTTAGGTTTGACAGTGACACCTGTCGGGTAACTTTCAGTTTATCTGGGTAACTTAGAGAGAATACAATACTCTCAGATAGCGTATAATCATTACTCCTAGTCATAACAAACGAGTCATCATGTGGTTATTGGAATTGCAAGGGTGAACTACCCCACCCTTCGGGATAGAGAAAATGTCAAATTTAGACAATTTTTACGAATGCTAATTCTATCCATCCAAGGAGCTGAGCGTACTTCTGTATATATAGTATATACCATTGAATGTCGATTTCGCTTAATTGCAAGTTGGTATTGGTCTCACGGTCGTGCGGACACTCACCAATCGCCTGAATAAGCGATCTCACTATACCCATCAAACAGGCTGATTTCTTGACAAAAGCGTTAGTCTATGAGGGAAAGCGCAATCAGAAGGAAGAGACTAATCAGCCTGACCACAGAGCAATGGTTGTGTCGTCGGTCTACGATATACTTGGCATATCCCCAAGCGCTGATGAAGAGACGATTCTTCAGGCATATCGCACGCGCATAAAAGAGGTACATCCTGACCACGGAGGATCGCTTACAGAATTCAAACGCGTCCGTCGCGCTTATGAGCATATTGACTCTGGGGCTCCCGCGAGTGAGTTTAATATAGCTACCGAAGCAGACTATACCACAACTACACAGAGTGGTGATACAGAGCCGACATCAACGTCAGCATCGAGTTCCAGTTCCGTTGATGAGGCGGATGAGACCGATACACTCGGACCAACCGTTGAGTATCTTGATTATGAAATTCTCGCTGACTATGGATGGAAACTCACGGATCCGGACCTCTTTGCAAAAGCCGATGCAGTTGATCTTGATATCGATACTCACGGAATCTTTGTTGTTGAACCTCGTGAATCATTACTTGAAGCCGCTGAGCGCTATGGATTCTCATGGCCATATGCCTGTCGAGGCGGTGCATGTGCGAATTGTGCGATTGCTGTCATTGATGGAGTTGTTGAGATGAGTGTCAGCACCATCCTCACCGATGGGATGGTTAATCGAGGTATCCGACTATCTTGTATCGGTCAACCCGTGAGTAATGATCTACAGGTTGTATTTAACATCGAACAGCTCCCTGGGTTGAAAGAACTACGTCTTCCTGCTGAGCAGTTTGGTAATACTCATAGTAATGATTTATCATAAAAATGTTCTCATTGCTCTCGATACGCAGAAAATAGAGCGAAGTTTCAATATGACGGCTGGTTAATGGATTGATTGGAAGAGTAAACCGCTATGGATATCACTACTATTGCCACTCCTGATTACGTTGAGGCTCATGCTGACAAGCGGTTAGGCAAAATTCGGTCTATCTTTGACCGTGAACGACCAAATGGAATAATCATCACTGAACAGGGAGAGTACACCGGTGTTGTCGGTGAAAAACAATTAGTCCGATCGCGGATGGATAATGACACAAAAGTGGCTGTTGTTACGAAATCAGCACCAAAACTAGACCGGGATGAGGATGTCCGCGAAGCCGCTCGGATGTTGGTTGAGGGCGATGTCAATGTCGCCCCTGTATTTGAGGGTCAGCAACTCTATGGTATTGTCACAGGCGAGAATATCTTGGAAGCTGTTCTTGAAAATCTTGATGCAATTTCTGTTGAAGATATCTTCACTGATGATGTTGTAGATGTCGCTGAGCAATCACCTCTCGGAGAAGCAATAAATAAACTCCGTGAACATAGCATTTCCCGTGTTCCAGTGGTCGAACAGGACGAATTAAGCTCACTTACCGGCATTCTTACCACACACGACATTATCGACTTTGTCGTTCGCGACGATGACCGACAAGGTCGTGGGGACCGCAGCGGTGACATTGACCGTATGCTTGATCTCCCTGTTTATGATCTAATGTCTGCACCAGTTATTACTGCCCAACCCGGTGAACCAGTAAGTGATGCTGTTGAGCGCATGTTTGATAATGATATCTCGGGACTGGTGGTGACGCCTGCTACCGGTGATACAACAGTCAAGGGAGTTCTCACGAAGACAGACGTGCTCAGAGCACTCACATTTACCGAAGAGGAGTCGATGGATGTTCAAATTACAAATATCGGACTTCTTGAAACGCTCACTCGAACAGAGATCGTTGAATCGATTACTGATGTTGTGGACAAATATCAGCAGATGCAGGTCCTTCATGCGCATGTCCGACTTCATGAACATAAAGAGAAACTTCGGGGGACACCGCTCATGCAGTGTCAGATTCGACTTCGAACGAGTCTCGGACAAGTCGCGGGAAGTGGCGAAGGATATGGTGCTGAAAATGCATTTCATGTTGCACTTGATAAGCTTGAACGGAATGTGCTCGAAATGAAAGGTGTCAATGCTGATGAACGATATCGCGGGCAATTGATTCGGAAGTTGGGTGAACTGTAATCTAAGTCTAAGTCTGAGTCTGAGTCTCTGTGAGGTCGGTTTTATACTTTCACGAAATATATGTCTGATTTCTTGCCGACTCAATTTTCATACCAGAAACCGACCAGTAATAATCACGACTAGGGTAGGTTAGACTAATTCTCGAATACGCTCCACTATAGTAATTAAATTAAAATTCAGTGTCAACATATATTTATATCTTACATAAACTAAGCTATTCGACAGCAAGAATTAATCTCCATTTTACCGATAGTGTTCGCAGTTAGAAACATACGAACACATAAAGATGGAAATCAAATCACAGTACAGACCTGATTGTCACCTGACTATACTAATATTAATTCCTATAGATGTGACAATCTGAATTATTTTGGAGTGTTCCTCTATATTTGGTTATTGGACGCACTATCAGGCCAAGCAGACGGCATTAAGCCTACTGTTGGTATTATTCAATCTTGTTATCTGCAACACCACTGTCAGTGATGACGAACGTTTCAGATTCACCGGTTGGCTTCGATCGGTGTTTCTCGAGAGTCGCCCGTCGTTTACCACCGCGAAACCGTTCAAGTCTAAGGACCGTCCCTGTCCAATGTTCTAAGGTATACCCGCCGAGTGGTCGAACCCGGTCAGTATCAGGATCGGTAAAGACCTGATTCGTAATGACGACAGCAAGGTCATGCTTTCGAGCAAGTGAGAGAAGATGTGTGATCTGGGTCGTAAGTCGGCGAAGTGTATCACCATCATCTGCATTCTCAGTGCGTTCTGTGTTCTCTGTACTTCCCGCCGAGGATTGCCTCGACTCGACATTATTCTCAAGAGTCCCTCCGAGCGTTCGTTGAAGTCGATAAAACCCGGTTGCACTATCAAGAATAATGATATCAGCGCGGTGAGCGAATTCTGCAGTGTCACGAACTGCGACTGCTTGTGCCTCGAAATCATGGGCGTCAGATATCATAACCTGTGAGGTGAGGGATTCACGATCCGCTGAGGATAGCTCATCAGTAACGCCGTTTGCAATCTGTCGAAAACGATCCGATGAGATTCCCTCAGTATCAACATAAATAGCCATGCTATCAGCTGCTGCAGTATGAAGAGCCGCTGAAAGCATAATGTTTGTTTTCCCTGCGGCAGGAGGTCCATAAACTTGCGTGACAGTTCCGCGCTCAAATCCTCCACCGAGAAGGGAATCAAGCGATTGACACCCTGTCGAGAGTGGTCGTGACACGCCGGTGAGTGAGAGACCTCAAGCGAAAAACCCCTCGATTTGAGCACTCTTGAAAATTCTCACCGCTGCTACATATATTGAATAAAATAACGAGATGATATACGGAAGCATACTTGAAACAGCATCTCAGTGTGATTGTGAAAATGTCTTATCTAAAACACAAGAACTCTATTTACTGAAATTCTCTGGAAGATGTCTGACGGTTTATAAACTGCACCAACAATACTGACAACTAATAACTGTAGTGGGTACTGAGTATAAGACGTGATTGTCGTCGCCACCGACGACTTTGAGTTGTATCACGATGTCGTCGGCGAGCTGCGGGACAGAGATGTGCGATTCACCACAATTGAATCAGGGACAGACCCTCCTCCGGGCACACAAGTCATTATTCGGACACCAGCCGATACAGTCTCGCTTCCTCCTGACGCTGAAAGTGTTGTTGTCGCTGGGTCAGAAGCACGTCGTGCAGTTGAATCAGCAGTCTCAATACTTCGCGGTGGTGATGATGGGCGAACGATTGTAGGTGTTGACCCTGGCTCGAATCCTGGCATTGCTATTCTCGTCGGTGATGAAGTGATTAGTGCATTCCAAGTCCCGCTATCAGAGGCTGTTGAAACGATCAAATCTGAACTGACAGACATCGATGATCCTGACCCAATTGTCCGGATTGGTGACGGCGCCCGGCTCCAAGGTGCGCAATTGGTCAATGACCTCGAAGATGTTGTCGTTGAGATTGTTGATGAAGCAGGAACGACACCGTATCTTGGGGCAGGCGCACGTGGAATGGGCGATGTACTTGCAGCAATCAATATTGCCCGGCGAAGCGGTGAAATTACGGAAACGCGAACACTTGAACCAACAGCCGGTGAAATCCAGCGTATAAAAGACCGTTCACGTCAGATGGCTCCTGAGAATCGAACTATTGATGCTGAGCTCGCCCGTCGTGTTGCCGTTGGAGAGCTCACACTTGGAGAAGCGCTTTCAGTTCATCGTGGCGACGAGTAAATAGAAACAAATTATCACTACCGGTCAAGTGTAGTGAGAGAATTCATGAATCTGAACTCACTATTGATCTGGCGGCTGCCTCTGCCTGACGACGTATCTCACGCACAGGACGACCGGTCGTTGTTGCGACTGCGAGTGCATCATCATACTCTGCACTGTAATCATACACTATCCCGTCACCATCACTTGCGATTTTGACCGTAATTTCGTACTCATTGTCATCAACTGTCAGCGTAATGGTCTGAAGTTTCCGATCAGCGCGCCAGCGATGCCGGGCAGGATGCTCGCGAATACCTAATGTACCAGTCTCAGCTGCAAGTCGCTGAGCAACACCCGACGCATCATCTGGCTTCACAATAACTTTGATCAGATGTCCAGGTCGTGATTTCTTCATTGCTGTTGGAACAATTGTTACATCGAGTGCACCAACATCTGTCAATGTCTTCTGAAGACTACCAAGTACCTCAGGGGTAGCATCGTCAAGATTTGTCTCTAATACAACAATCGATTCACGATCAAATGTAAACTCATCTGTCTCTGAGACAGATTGTGATTCATCTACACTACTCGCATCTATGCTGACATCACTCACTGTCGATGTTGGTGATCTTCCAACAATAGCGCGAAGAACATTTGGGTACTCCTCAAAGTCGTATCCACCAGCACCATAGCTAGTCGTTGTTACATCAAGCGCTGGAAGTGTTCGCACACCCTCAGCAATGTGTGCTAATATCGCAGCGCCTGTTGGCGTGAGGAGTTCAGCTTCAACTGGACCACCACGAAGCGACCATGTTGCTTCTCCAGCAATCTCGACGACTGCGGGTGGTGGAACCGAAAATGAGCCGTGTGACATCGTTATCTCTCCACTACCAGTTGATACCGGTGTCACATACACCTGATCAATATCCAGGTCTGTGAGCAAAAGTACTGCTCCCACGATATCAGCAATCGCATCGTCTGCGCCAACTTCGTGAAACTGTGTCGATGAGAGCGATGTTCCATGCACTGCTGCTTCAGCGGTACCAAGCTGATTAAAAATTTTCCTTGCTGTTGATTCAACATCTGCATCAAGTCCCATCCCCTCAACAATCTCAATTACTTCTTTGTAAGAACGCGTTGGACCATGACCCTCTATTTCGTCTGACTCGTCATGATCGTGACCATGGTTATGACTCTTAGTATCATCTCCATCATAACTATGTGTATGATCGTCACTTTCTGTTGTGTTGTGTGTATGTTGCTCATTAGTCCATGACTCATCGTGCGTGTGTGCTTGCCCCTGGTCTCTTTTGTGTCCAATTGATTGATTCTCAGAGTGAGTATGTGTAGTCTCAGAGTCAACTACAATGCGAACCCGTGTCGCAGCGATACCACCTTTTGTCTCAGTATCAATGACATATCGTATTCCAAGAGCATCTTCGATAGGGCTAAGTACATCTGGTGAAGCGCCTGCTGAAATAAGCGCTGCAAGGATCATATCCCCACTTGCACCCATCTGACCATCGAACACGAGTAGCGACATGATTCTTTCTCTGTCTGTAACCACATATGCTCGCGCATTTATGAATAATTCATAACCTATCTAACCCAAGCCGAATATCCCGGGCGTGACCATGGAGTGTGGAGTGATTCAGTGAATAACCGATTGTGTACAACTGTTTGGATACTCACTGCCGCAGGCGTCAGGGATTTGTATCCGCCGAAGTTAATATGTGGTATAGTGCCACAGTCTGAGTGAGTCATCGGCCGAATCGGAAAACAGACTTACTCAGGACCTGAAATGTAGCGGGAGGCACCCCCGCGATTTTCAATTATGAACGAAGTCCAACTTGAAGTGGCGAAGGCGTACCCAAACGACTCAGGACGTGGTATCGCCCGTCTTGACCCGGACACGCTACTCCATCTGAAACTCTCACCAGGCGATATTATCGAGATCGAAGGCGCTGATACTACCGCAGCAAAGGTGTGGCGCGCTGATAGGCAAGACTGGAATACTGATACTGTCCGCGTTGACGGCTTTACGAGACAAAATGCCGATGTTAGTATCGGCGAACGTGTTACCATACGGAAGGCTGAGACAACGAAAGCTGAAAAACTAGTATTAGCACCACCTGAGGAGGCAAGCGTCCAGTTTGGCTCGGATGCTGCTGGGATGGTTAAACGACAAATTCTCAAGCGCCCGGTTGTTGAACGCGATATCGTTCCTGTAATGTCATCGACGAATCACCCCTTCATGCGTTCACCCGGTCAAGCGATCCCACTTATTGCAGTGAATACAGAACCGGATGGTGTTTGTCTGGTGACTGAAGATACAGAGGTTGAGCTCCGTGAGGAACCGATCTCAGGATTTGAAAAAACTGGTGGTGGAATAACCTACGAAGACATCGGTGGACTCCAAAACGAGATTCAACGCGTCCGTGAAATGGTTGAACTACCGATGAAACACCCACAGATCTTCAAGAAACTAGGAATTGAACCACCACAGGGTGTATTACTTCATGGACCGCCAGGAACGGGTAAGACACTCCTGGCAAAGGCTGTCGCTAATGAGACATCTGCAAGCTTCTTCTCAATTGCAGGTCCAGAGATTATCTCAAAATACTACGGCGAGTCCGAACAACAGCTCCGTGAAATATTTGAGGATGCGACTGAGGAATCACCATCGATTATCTTCATTGATGAACTCGACTCAATCGCACCAAAACGCGAAGATGTTACCGGCGAGGTTGAGCGCCGAGTCGTCGCACAATTACTGACGATGATGGATGGGCTCGAGACTCGTGGGCAAGTTATTGTGATTGGCGCGACCAACCGTGTTGACAGTGTCGATCCTGCACTCCGTCGCCCAGGCCGATTTGACCGTGAAATCGAAATTGGAGTCCCTGATGAAGTTGGTCGGAAAGAAATCCTTCAGATTCACACTCGCGGAATGCCACTCTCTGATGACGTCTCATTGGATTATCTTGCAGATGAGACCCATGGCTTTGTTGGCGCAGATATTGAATCCTTGACAAAAGAGGCAGCGATGAAAGCGCTACGACGCTACCTACCAGAGATTGACCTTGATGAGGAAGACGTTCCTCCAAGCCTCATTGACCGGATGATCGTCAAACGCGCCGATTTCAATGACGCACTCTCTGATGTTGAGCCCTCTGCGATGCGTGAAGTCCTTGTTGAGTTACCGAAGGTGTCTTGGGATGATGTTGGCGGACTTGAGAGTCCAACTCAGAAGGTAAAAGAAAGCGTTGAGTGGCCCATTACATCCCGTGGTCGGTTTGAACGGATGGGTATCGAAGCACCCAAGGGTGTCTTATTATATGGACCGCCAGGGACAGGCAAGACACTCATTGCAAAGGCTGTTGCCAATGAGACCAATGCAAACTTCATCTCAGTGCGAGGTCCACAGTTACTCTCAAAATGGGTTGGTGAGTCAGAGAAGGCAATTCGACAGACCTTCCGGAAAGCACGACAGGTCAGTCCAACAGTCATTTTCTTTGATGAACTCGATAGTCTTGCTCCAAGTCGAGGCGGCGGAACAGGAAATAACGTCTCTGAGCGAGTCGTCAATCAGCTACTGACAGAGCTTGATGGGCTTGAAGAAAATGGAAATGTGATGGTCATTGCTGCAACTAACAGACCAGATATGATTGACCCAGCACTCATCCGCTCAGGTCGATTTGACCGATTGGTGCTCATCGGACAGCCCGATGAGGAAGGTCGTGAACAGATTCTCAAGATACATACCCGTGAATCACCGCTTGCACCGGATGTAAGTCTCAGAGAGATTGCAGAGATAACTGATGGCTACGTTGGATCTGATCTCGAATCAGTTGCACGTGAGGCAGCGATTGAGGCGCTTCGAGAAGATGGTGATGCACAGGAAATTGAAATGCGTCACTTTCGTAAAGCGATGGAGTCTGTGCGACCAACAATCACCGATGATCTCATGAATTACTATGAGGACATGCAAGAGGAATTCAAAGGCGGAACACAGAGTCGCCTTCCCGGTGGACGACAGGATGGTCGGATTGGATTCCAATAACAATCACTGAATAGACACTACTTATTCTGCGGTTTCACGCTTTCTGCTGTTAGGACTCAACTTGACTGAGACAAATTTGATCACAAGTATCAGATTAATGAGACGGTACTGCTCAATTATACAGTAAACGAGTAGAGGTCATCACCGACGTGGTGGATTGACTCAACGACCTTGCCATTATCACCAATCATCTCATCTCCATCAACAAGTGCCCGACCAACAGCAAGGACCTTATTATGCGTTTCTTCTACGATCAATATAAGATCATCAGCATTAATTGACGTATGAGCGTCAACGATTCCCGGTCGCATCACATCAGCCCCGTTGCTAACAAACGAGATTGCCCCAGCATCGACCGTGACAACCGATTGTGTTGGATCGTATCGATTCGCACCCTGTACGGTTAGAAATGGCTCCTCACCAAATCTGACAACATCAAGATTATCATCGGTTAATATGACATCATATGATACTCCGTCGAGTTCAACAAGCTCGTATGTATCTGCATCAAGTGCAACACCAGTGGTCTGCTCAATTGTCGTTGTGAGCGTGTCAATCTCGTCTGCTCGAAGGTGATGTCTAGACTTAACTTCCATTGTCGTGCGGAAAGGTATCCCAACAAATAAGTGACCCGACACTAGCGCACGGGGATATCGTTCATCGGTAAAACGAGATGTGAAACTAAAAAATAAGTATGGGCGGTTCATGCTGTCAGATATGTGGGGCGCCCGGGACAACGGGGATCAGAAGACGGTTACTTGTGTTGCCTGTGGGACATCTGTTGAGCGCAAGAACGCGCGTGAATATGATAAGCAAGGAGATCGATGGGAGCGGCATGGAAAAGAATTTGAACATCTATGTAAGGGCTGTTATCAAGATTTGTGTCACCAACCTCGAGATGGACTTGAGTCGATGCTAATAAATATTGAAGAAAATATGAAATTACAGTCACAGTCATCATCAAAACCTGAATCTCAATCTGAGTTCCTCACACAATATATTGAAACCGCTGAGGAACAGTACGATGGCGAGTCTACCCCTGATTCAAATTCACAGTCTGAATGATAATACTGCCTGGGTTGAGTGTTGCATATTGCATATTCTGTAGTATGTGAACTGAGCGTATCACATGTCTAATTTCAGACCCGTTTAATATCATAGCGACGATTAAGTATTAGATAGCGTCCTCTTTTCTAGACAATCTTTAGTAGTTCGTCAAAAGTGTGTACATGTACCAGGACAGCTGTTGAGTGATTTAATTGTCAATTCAGATAGTGGTGAGATACCTTCGAGGTTGAGTGAACGGTATAGATCTGTGTGTGCGACACGACTATCTGTACGTCCCGAATAATATTGCTATGTCCAATAATGCACAACAATCGCAGTCAGAGGCAGGGACAGCCGCTGGGCAGGGTCCAGTCGAGATTTCTGCTGGTCTTGCCCATCGACTGCAAGAGAAACGAGAGGAGCTTTTCGAGGAGTTTGGCATTCGTGATGCATTTCCAAGTGCTGTTCGCCAGGAAGCAAAAGCACGGACTGAAAACGTTGATGAGGAAATACAGGATGAACTTGAGTCGCGAGCGGACCTTCGTGACCTGACCACGTGGACGACAGATCCTGTTGATGCGCAGGACTTCGATGATGCTATCAGCATTCGAGAGAATGCCGAAACCTACACACTATGGGTACATATCGCTGATGTCAGCCACTATGTCCACCCAGACTCCGAGATGTGGACCGAGGCTGTCGAACGAGGAAATACGGTATATCTACCAGCGTATACGATCCATATGCTCCCACCGGTGCTGGCAGAGACGGTGTGTTCACTCGTCCCAAGACAAGATCGACTTGCACATACCGTCGAGATGGAAATCTCAAAAGAAACACTTTCATTTGAAGAACTTGACATTTACAAGTCAGTGATACATTCTGATGCTCGATTGACATACACTGAGTGTGAGAACCATCTTGAGGATCCTGATGCTGATTTGCATGATGAAAATAAACTCGCGTATGAGCTTGCTGACCGACTACATCAACAACGCAAAGAAGACGGGTCATTGGTGTTGAATCCAAGTCGTGATCGCGCACACACAATAATCGAAGAATGTATGTTGAAAGCCAATAAGGCTGTTACGCATGAGCTGATGTGGAATCGGGGTGTCGAGGCCATGTATCGTGTCCACCCGCAGCCAACCCCGACACAATGGGATGAAGCACTTCGTGAGATCACAGAACTTGATGGCGTTGAAATTTCATCAACTGCATGGGACGAACCACGTAAAGCCGTCAACAGTGCGCTTGAAAATTCAAAACCCCGTGCACTTGATAAGATTCAGCGGGCGGTGCTTAAGGTCATGCCACGGGCCAAATATATGAATGATCCATTTGGTGGTCATTATGCGTTGAATTTCGACATTTACGGACATTTTACATCACCGATTCGACGACTTTCAGACCTAATCAATCACTCGATCGTACATGCAAATGCTGTTCCAGAAGATCTCATATCACTTTCTGACCGTGCTTCAGAAAGACAAAAAGACGCCGAAACGGCTGAGCGATTATATAAACAGTTCCTTGAAGAGGAAGGTGTCGACCCATACGCCATTAATAATCGTGGCGTAGTCACGATCAACGATGCTGGGGACGTTGTCAATGATGAGGGACTTCCGCCAAACTGAGTCGTGTTCGTATCTATATTTACACTAATTACTCAGAACATGATCAGATATCAATAAACATGATTGATATCAAAAATTGATAAACACTATTTATATTTAATATTTCGAATATATCTGATCAACTATACTGTCGTAAAGTTCATCGATGGTATAGATATCCATTTATTAGTGTTTATGTGTAAATAATAGTATCTCATTTCCATGTGTTGTGATGCACAGATCAAGTAACATAGTAAGTTCAAGACTATTGTAGTCATCTTCACAGATCACTAAATCATCAAATGGATCATCGCATGCTGGACAGGATATACTGACAGTATTCCGATACGTTGTCACCCCACCGGCGGATTCATGTGGTGTTAATGATGTGGTGAGATGTTCGTACTCGCTTTCGTCCATGTAATATAAACAAAGAGATAATCCATCATAATTCTACCTCCTGCGGTTATCAACTGAGGATGCGTTTTGATTCAACGACATGATGTTCGCTGTAATATATCATAGTAAAACTAGTTCTATAGTAATATGTATTAATTGACAATAGCAGATTCACTTACTCAAATCGGCTCACCGGACTGTATTTTTATTAATTATTAACATTTATAACTGTGATAAACTCTATCCATAACAGGTCTTGCATTGATTAGACAGACCGCTGATAGTTTATGACAGAAAATACTAGTCGACGGACGTTTCTCAGGATAGCAGGAAGTACAGGTGCAGTCGGACTTACCGGGCTTGCTGGGTGCGCTGGCGGTAATGACGATGACGGTAACACGAGCACTGAAACCGGCAATGGTGGAGATACGACCGCCAACGGCGGGACAACCGGAGATTCCGGTGGGATGGAGACAATTACGCTTGGTGGTTCGATGAGTCTAACCGGCGAGAACGCAGATCTCGGGAAGCTATACAAGGACGCGTATGAACTAACAATTCAGCGAATCAACGACAACGGTGGTATTGAGGCTGGTGATGGGAATACGTATGAACTGGAGATGATCCTTCGAGATGATGGAACTGACGCATCAACTTCAAAAGGTATCTATCAAGAACTCATTGATCGCGAGAATGTTGATTATCTATTAGGTCCGTATTCAAGCACGGTGACACTTCCAGCAAGTGCTGTTGCCGCACAAAATAACAAGCCGATGGTTGAGGGCGGCGGTGCAAGTCCAGAGATTTTTGCACAAGGGAACGAGTGGATCTTTGGTCTTCTGCCGACAGCAAATAAGTACGCAAAAAGCTATATGGATATGTGTCTTGCACAGGACTCAACACCAGAATCAATTGCGATCCTTGCCGAGGACGACACATTCAGCCAGTCCACAGCAGAGGGCGCACGAAATAAAATCGCAAACACTGATCTGGAGTTGGTCGTCGATCAGACGTTCCCAACGGGCACATCCGACCTCTCGACAAATCTAAGTCGAGTAAAAAGTAACGACGCCGACATCTTACTTCTCTGTGCACATCAAAAACATAATATTATTCTTGCCAACCAGATGGAGACTCAAGGGCTGAACGTTGATGCTGCAATGGGAACCGTCGGTAGTCTTAATGACTCATTTAAGAATGAAGTCGACACAAACGGGAATTACATGTACGGTCCCTCATCGTGGGCAATAAATGCCGACTTTGATGATCCAATTTACGGTGCAACAGGGGACTTCGTCTCTGCTATCGAAAACAACTATGAGTACGCTCCTGACTACCACAGTGCGGCTGGTGAGGCTGTGATTGTTACCTTTGTGAATGCATTCCAAAATGTCGATGAAATAAAACCTACTCCCGTTAGAGATTATATCCGTCAGGCGGAATTCTCAACGGTGTATGGTACTGTTTCATTCGATGACACTGGTGTAATTGATAAGAATATGCTTATTTATCAGTGGCAACCAGAATCAGGTCTACAGATCACATATCCTGAAAATGTTGCCCAGTCAGCACCTGCCTATCCAATGCCTGATTGGGACGAGCGCTAAACTGATGCCAATAACGCAGTTTATTGTCAATGGACTTCTCGTCGGTGCGTTATTCACCGCCGTTGCTGTTGGATTCGCACTTATTTGGGGAGTCGTCGATATTATTAATCTTGCACATGGCGAGATGGTAATGCTCGGTGGTTATAGTTCATACTGGATTTTGAGTTCCTTAACTGGTGATGCTGAGGGATCAGTAACGCTATTTCTCGCAACCATTCCCCTTGTCATTGCAGTTGTTTTTGTCATTGGCTATGCGCTCCAACGTATTCTTGTGTCACGTGTTATTGGAACAGATATCTTCCTCACGCTGTTGGTTACATTCGGGATTAGTATCGCGATTCAACAACTCGCCATCCAAGCGTGGTCGGCAAACCCTCGAGCGATTCGGATACTGTTCACCGACCCATCATTGACTGCCGCCGGAATTGTCATTCCAAAAATGAAACTAATATCATTTATTGGTGCGATTGCACTAACCGTATCATTATATGTGCTTCTTCAGCGGACACGAACCGGTCGTGCAATTCGTGCTGTATCACAAAACCCTGAGGCAGCAGCCCTTGTCGGTATTGATGTTGAACACACGCGTGCGGTAACCTTCGGAATCTCTTCAGCTATTGCTAGTGGTGCTGGTGCATTTATTGCGACAATATTGAACATTCAGCCACAAATGGGGCTTATATACACACTGAAGAGCTTCGTTATCGTTGTGTTTGGTGGCGTTGGTTCGATTCCCGGCGTATTCGTTGGTGGTCTGATGCTTGGGACGGTTGAGGAACTCACTGCCGGGCTTGTTTCCTCTCAATGGACACTTGCTGTGAGTTTCAGTCTACTTATTATGCTACTTATTGTGAAACCAACTGGACTATTCGGTGAGGAAACAAGACAATGACCGCGAGTGAATCTGATGAGAGTGGACTGTTCCGTTCGCTTATTTCACCTGGTCTTGTCGATCGACTTTTCAGCTTTTGTGATGACCATGCGTGGACGCTCATATTGATTGGCACCGCTGTCGGGGCGCTACCACCGATTCTGGGACTCAAACAAGGCTATTATATGACCGTCATTTCTGAGATGTTTTTATTTGCCATCCTGGCGTTATCGTGGGACATTATTGGCGGACAGACAGGTTACCCAAGTTTCGGCAACATGGCGTTCTTCGGAATCGGGGCGTATACAACAGCTATTCTCACGAAGGATTTCGGCGTTATGCTCCCTGTTGCGATGATTGCTGCTGCGGGAGTTGCTGTTGGGTCTGCTGTAATTATTGGTGCTGCTGTCCTTCGGCTTCGAGGGCATTATTTTGCCATTGCGACACTGGGTGTGCTTTTAACTACACAGCAAGTATCACGAATCCTTGACATCACCGGTGGTGCGAGTGGAAAGATTCTGCTACAAACACCATCTGGGACTGTATTCTATTATTTCTTCTTTGCTGTATTAGTCATTGAAGCGGCTGTTCTTTATTATCTCTCGAATACCCGGTTTGGATTTGTCCTCAATGCCATTCGCGATGATGAAAAGAAAGCAACCGCAATGGGGTTCAATACGACGTATTACAAAACAGCTGCTTGGGTATTATCGGCGCTTTTTACCGGGCTTGCCGGGGGAGGATACAGCCTGTTTAATACATTCATCAATCCACAGACAGCATATAACGCTGCGTGGAATGTGGAACTGATTGCGATGGCACTGATTGGAGGATCTGGAACTGTGGCTGGACCGATTGTCGGTGCGTTCGGACTCCACGTCATCATCGAGTATGTTGAAACTGCTTTCGTCGGCTGGCAGCTCGTCTTACTCGGACTCGTCGTTATCGGAACTGTCATTGGATTTCCCGATGGGGTCACTGGAACACTCAAAGAGTATGCAAGTGAAATGAAATATTACGAACACGGTGGTATGTCTGCCACTGAAGGGACTGATAGCACAGAGGTGACAGCTGATGAGTGATACGATGAAAAACAGTGTTCGCTCATCAGTAACTCAAAGTGGTGACCAAACCGTGCTTCGGACTGATGATGTTACAAAAAAATTTGGTGGACTCACCGCTGTCGATGCTGTCAACATTGAGGTAAACAAAGGCGAGATTGTCGGTCTAATTGGACCAAATGGAGCTGGAAAGTCAACCCTATTCAATTGTATCACTGGGGCGCTTGATGCTGATGATGGTCGTGTTTATCTCCAGGATGAAGATGTCACTAATTGGCCTGAATATAAGATTGCCAGGGCTGGGATTGGGCGGATGTTTCAGGAGACGCGCATCTTCGGTGCAATGAGTGTTCGTAAAAATCTATTATTAGCAGCACAGGAGGGCGATGCAAATATTGGGCGACTTCTTCGACGTCCTGATGAATCACTCATCTCGCGTTCCGAAGAACTACTTGAGTATGTTGACCTTGGTGGACTTGCTGAGACTCCTGCCGGTCAGTTGAGCTTCGGTCAACAAAAGCTCACTGAGTTTATAATGGAGCTGATGGCTGAGCCAAATCTTCTATTGATGGATGAGCCGGCTGGTGGCATTAATCCTTCAATGCTTGAAAATCTCATTGAGTATATTCGCACAGCTAACGAGGATGAAGAGGCAACAATCTTTCTTATTGAGCATAATATGGATTTTGTCATGGAAGTCGCTGATCGTATCTATGTTCTTGCTCATGGCGAACGTATCGCTGAGGGGACACCTGATGAAATACAAAACAACCAACGCGTGCTTGATGCGTATCTTGGGAGAGAGTGATCATGTCGACAGAGTCAAATCTGAGTGCTCGATCTGATCCTCAATCGAACGACACACCCCTCTTGGAAATGCGTGATGTCGTTGCCGGATACGGTAATACGACTGTCTTACATGATATAAATATCGGCGTTGAAGATGGACAAATTGCCTGTCTGATTGGACCAAATGGGTCAGGTAAATCAACACTCATGAAGAGTATCTATGGATTTGCTGATGTGAAAGCAGGCACAATCACTCTCAATGATAAGAACATCACAGGTCGTTCACCTCAAGAGAATCTAACGGCTGGCATGAGCTATGTGCTTCAGGATGCAAGTGTGTTTCCGGGCATGACTGTTCATGAGAATATGTTGATGGGTGGATATGTGTTCAATGATGATGACCGCGCCGCCCGTCGTGCTGAGGAGCTTTATGATGAGTTTCGTATTCTTGGCGATATTCGCAATCAAAATGCAGGAACTCTTTCTGGAGGACAACGACGCCTGCTTGAACTCGCTCGAGCACTGATGGTTGACCCAGAGATAATGATGCTTGATGAGCCATCTATTGGACTTGAACCACGTTTTATCGAAGACGTGTTTGATCGAATTAAACAGCTCAATGATCTCGGAACGACCATACTGCTCGTCGAACAGAACGCACAGAAGGGATTATCAGTTGCTGACCGTGGCTTTGTGCTCGCATCTGGAGAGATCAAATTCACCGGCACAGGCACAGAGCTGCTCAATAATAACGATATTGGGCGATTATATCTCGGCGGATAAGCATACACTTTCCTCTCAGTTTCACTGATGAGAGTAAATATTAAATTAAACAAAACAGCTAGCGGTTTTCACCTCAATAATCTACAATATATAGCTTCGATGGATCCGCTTGGACCGATTGCAACGAAATGCGTGTCTTTGACTCGTGTCGTCTCAAAGTGATGAGTAGAACATCGTTTTGAATACACTGACCCTGTGTCATTACCTGATACCCAAAATAAGAGATCTTTGCATCGAAAATAAAACACTTCATGATGATTAATTATAATGTTAGATATGAATATAATATGAATAATCATAATGGTTATTACTGTTTAACTTCTGTCGTTAGGTAGATATGCCGCATGAAACTGACCCAACGACGCATAGTATAGCCAATCGTACGCACGAAAACGCCAAAGGAGGAATTTGATTATGTCGATGGAAGCAGTCGTATATCAGGGAGAAAAAGATGTTGCAGTTGAATCAGTCGATGAACCGGAAATAGAGCACCCGAACGACGTTATTATTGATATAACGACGTCGTGCATCTGTGGTTCGGACCTTCACATGTATGAGGGGCGAACAGCAGCAGACCCAGGTATTGTCTTCGGGCATGAGAACATGGGAATTGTCAGTGAAGTTGGTGAAGCCGTCTCAGGACTTGAAATGGGAGATCGTGTTGTTGCTCCATTCAACGTCGCCTGCGGTTTCTGTGAGAACTGCGAAGAGGGATACACTGGATTCTGTACAAACGTCAATCCTGGATTTGCAGGTGGTGCGTATGGGTATGTTGCAATGGGACCATATATGGGAGGACAAGCTGAGAAGCTCCGAATTCCATATGCTGACTTCAACGCATTGCAGTTACCTGATGGTGATGTACATGAGGATGCTTTCTCACTACTTGCAGACATCTTTCCGACTGGATGGCACGGTACCGAACTTGCAGACATTCAACCTGGTGACTCCATTGCTATCTATGGGGCTGGACCAGTCGGGTTGATGGCAGCATACAGCGCTAAAATCAAGGGTGCTGCAGAAATCTATACTGTCGATCGTGTCCCAAGCCGTCTTGAACTCGCTGAAGAGCACTGCGATGCGACTGCAATTAACTTTGAAGACGGTGACCCGGTTGAGCAAATAAAAGACGTCCATGGTAAAGGTGTTGACAAGGGCGTTGACGCGGTAGGGTATCAGGCAGTTGACCCTAATAAAGAGGGGGATTCTGCATATGACCCTGCTCGTGAGAACCCAGCCGTTGTTATCAATAACCTCATCAGAACTGTCAAGCCAACCGGTAAACTTGGTATCCCAGGACTATACGTCCCCGAGGATCCCGGTGCCCCGAGTGATATGGCTGCACAAGGACGACTTGGAATCGACTTTGGTCTTCTCTTTGAGAAAGGTCAAGCACTGGGAACAGGTCAGTGTAATGTTAAAGAGTATAATCGTGAACTTCGTGATCTAATCATTGAGGGACGTGCTGATCCTAGTTGGGTTGTTTCTCATCGAGTTGATCTTGAAAAAGCTCCTGAAATGTATCAGCGATTTGATGACCGTGAAGAAGGCGTGACAAAGGTTCTACTTGAGCCATAATCCGCTCTTAATAAGTGTTGACGATATGAATTGCACCTATATTTAAACAATATGTAAATCATTTCCGAAACGCTCGTTTTTGTACTCTGGTATACATATGAAAACTCAGAGTGTCAACACCTGATGACACGCGAATGTCTTCCACTAACGCTCATTACGATATTGTGAACCCGGATGAGACGTAATTAATGCACACTAAATCCCTCTGAGTCAGTTATATGATAACGCGATAACGATACTGTCAGTACGAGTTAATTAATTATTCGCTTGCATAGTGTAACAACTTATAATTCTTACAGACACTACTATAGCATATGTGTCAGTACTGTAGCTATCGGTATCACGATGGATGGACACAGCTTCTTTCATACGATGAGACATATCAGATGGCGATGGAAGCAGAATCAGAATCGACGTATGGGTTTCACGACTCTTGGGACGAACTTCGCGAGGATGTCGGTTATGGTGTGTAAACAGCACAATCTAGTTATCTGATTCTATCGATATCTACACAAATTTCACAGTTCTCATGACTCCCGCGGGAACGGGTCATCCTGTGACTTCTGTGCGCGTTCATCTAGATTGTCAATGACACAGTCGTCTAGTTCAGCAGTGATCTGATTCATATCAAGTTGTTGTCCAATGACTACAAGTCGTGTTGCTGGATCGTCTTGTCCCCACTCGCCGATTGGTCCAGCTTGGACCGCTGACCCAGCTTGACTAACACCAAGCACTGTCTCAGGACGGGTGCTCACCCATGCGAACCCCTTCATCCGGATAATATCTCCATTCCACTCACTCAGCCAAGTGTCAAATTGCTCCGGATTAAATGGATTCTGCTGACGATAGACAAACGACTCAACGTTGTGTGCAGCGGCTGCTGACTCTCCATGTGTCATGGTCATGATTATGTGTCTTCTCTACGCTTCTGTCCTGACTTTCATTATCTCCTGATTCCGCAGCCTCTGTAGACAACGCTTGCTTCCATCCTTGCTGTCGACGCGCTTCCTCAAAATCGAACCGCCCGGTGTCAAGTACTGTCTGAGGATTGACTTCAGAGTATGTTGTGCGATGTATTGCTGCTCTTGGCTGTAGTTCCTGAATAGAGTCCATAATCATCTCGAGTTCTACATCAGGCACCATATCGCACTTATTTAATAATAAGACATCACAGAATTCAATTTGATCAATAAGCACCTCCGATAATGGTCGCTCTGGATCTGGCGCAGCATCAGGAATCGATTCCTCTACATCAAACGCCTTCCAAAATCCATAGGCATCAATCACTGAAACGGTCGTGTCAACGTAAAATCGGTCACCAAGGCTCCCGCTCTCAGCCCCTGTAGTCAGTGTCTTCGCGATTGGAATTGGCTCACTAATCCCTGATGCCTCAATGACTAGATAATCAAATGACCGCTCATCTGCTAATCGCTTTGCTTCTGTGACGAGATCATCCTGTAGTCGACAACAGATACATCCATTTGAGAGATCAACGATACCATCGTCCGTCTCTTCCTCGAGCAACTCCGCATCAATATTGACCTCGCCCATATCATTCACAATGACAGCAATTTGGTTATCACCGGGATGATTTAACAGCCGATTAACAAGCGTCGTCTTTCCTGCGCCAAGTGGACCACTGATAACTGTCATCGGAATCGTCGTTGTATCGATATCTGTCATGGTTAATGTGATGATACACGCACCAATGAACGTGCGGTTTAGTTTACAATCGATTGAGACCCATCAAGATCTGAATTGAAGCGTATGCTCAAATTCAATTTCATCAATCCATTCGGTTCCATTCAGCGAGCATGATACGGCAATTGAGTTTCTGTTGACATAGATAGATAAGATTAGCTAGCAGTACTTCGATATGGCAATTGGCATAAATAAAGCATCCTCGTTATTTGAGTAAGAGTGATTTAAATGCAATTTTGTGATGAATGTAGTTCAATGATGAAAAAGCAAGATGACAAAATGGTCTGTACAAGCTGTGGATATCATGCCGAACAGGATGGTGACATCGGAGAGTTCGTGAGTACCCAAGAACAGAAAGATGAGGATCTAATCGAAACAGAGGAGGGAGCCGAATTTGAAGGGAAACCTACTGATAATAATGTAATCTGCGACGAGTGCGGACATACTGTTGCATGGTACACGATTAAGCAAACAGGATCTGCTGATGAACCACCAACTCGATTTTTCAAATGTACTGAGTGTGGATACCGGTGGCGAGATTACAATTAGCACGATTTTCTGATTTCTGACAGCTACTGACGATGATTAGATAATTTACTTTACACTGCTGTAGCTATGTTTAATTATTACCCGACGTTCGAGCGATGGTTGACAATCTGAAAAATACCGACTGATGAATCGTAGTCATATTGTCATGCCACTGGGTAAGTACACTATTCTATAAAGATCAACTTTCCAATTGTTTGACGGTTACTCCATCATTCTGCCCTCGAACAACACGTACATTTCCGTCAACGCCAGCAGCATCGAGTGCATGTTGACCGGCGTCTCGAGCAGCTTCGGCATGCTCGACATCAGTAATTCCATAAACTGTTGGTCCCCACGAGGACTGTCCAGCTCCGTAACATGATGATGACTCATTAAGAGAGGCAACAAGCTCACCAGCTGGTGGTCGATATACACCACCTTGTTCATCAGTATACCATCTCCCATTTAATCGTCCAATAGTTTTGACTGCAGTCCCGAACTGTTCAGCATTTTCAGTAGCGATGGCTGGAAGAAGTTTCCGCATCACCGTTCCAGCAATACGGTCTGCAATATCAGGGGATGCTTGTTTGATAACACTACGCATACTCGCTTCTTCTTCTGTTCCACTACGTCCCGGGTCAACATCAGGGATTAACAATAGAAACCGCCAGCTGTCTGGAATTCGTTGACGAGTGATGACCGGAGGGACCGCCCAACTCCCATCACTCGGTCGGTCGATCGTGAATCGCGCTGTTGAATGTCCACCGTCAATAATGAAGCCGCCCGTCTCAAATGTCCCAACTCCAATCCCAGAGCGTCCACCGCGACCAAGTGTCGGAGCGTTCTCTCGTGGTTGTGGTGGTTGATCATACGCATTTGCGACTGCAGTAAGCGTTGTAAGTGCAAGTTGTGTCCCACTTCCAAGTCCGGCGTGTCGGGGAAGTGCTGACTCAACGTTGACCGAGACACTGTCAAGATTTAATATATCAACTGCGCGTGTTGCATGCTCATGGGCAGTCGAATGTGAACAAACAATTGTCGGTGCGTCGCCGCTATCATCAATCGGCTCTGCAACTACAGTTGTTGTGGGCTCCCGCACGCTAAGACCGATCCCGCCATAGAGACGATCTTGTGCAAGGCTAAGATTTAAGAATCCAAAATGGATGCGACCGCCAGTAGTGACGCGGACGCGACCAGAATTCATTCTATGGTAATATACTGCATCGAGGTGATTGTTGCTTTCGTCATCGGCGATATACGACGATAATGACTAATAGATGTATGTCGTTTTGCACTGATCATAAAACTCAATCGTTGTTCTTACTGAGACTCTGCTGAAACAAGCCAGGCGAATTCAATCATGAACATCGAGTTCTTCTATAAATAGTAAAAACATCACACGGAGTGGACATGGAGATTAGGTATCCTCGGGATTGATGGATTATATTGATACCACAGAGTGACCTGGCTTTGCTCCGCTATATTTTCCATGTCAGGTCAACTATCATATCTCAACACCGACATTGATCAGTATTCATAATCAAGATAGGTTGCATATTTTGGATTTGAACATCTGCCTGCAGTGAGGCTATTCTTTCCGATTACCGCACCAACATACAACATAATTATCCACAGATTGTGAGTTACTAATCGCGGATACTGATACCACAGATACAGATAATCACGATTCCCTATGGCAATGGGCAGAGACTCGCGGTAAGTATCGCTACTGTATCTGTTTCATTGCGAGCACCATGGACAACACCACGATCATTGTAAACAACTCCAGGTGCATCAACAACAATCTCTTTCGTATCCTGTGTAACAACCACTGTCCCTTCGAGAATATGAAACACATTTGTACTCTTTTCATGCTCATGTGGCTCCACGGTTGCGTCTGTCCGAGTGCAAATGCTTTGAGTAGGATATCATCAGAGACACTCAGTTCTACGGTCTCAACATCACCGACGGCTGGATCAAGCGATGCAACTGCTTCAGTGTATAAATCACCTATTGACATTATGACTACGAGATATAGATACTGATAGAGTATAAGATCGCCGACGTATGTATGATACGGTATGTATTGTTTGTACCAGAAATCAAGACGAGTAGCCTGAAGCGGGTCACTCGATATTGTAGCTATGATCCGGTCAACTCCTCGGCTACGACAGTTGCATTGAGTAATGTTGGGTCAATCGCTAGGTCCGTCTGTCCGCGAGCAAATTCAGGTAACGAATCGGAAGTATACGTGACGACTCGTACTGCAGGATTTTGCTCCTTTGCGACCGGGATAGCCGATGCATCATCCATCGTTGTAAGAACCAGTGTGTCAGCAGTCGCAAGTCCCGCTGCCTCAAGAGAATCATGCGTTACCATTTCATCAATTTCAGTAATTTCAACTCCACAATCCGTTAGCTCCGCTGCAAGGTTATTTTCGTCCGGTCCAGCTACCAGAAACATCTGTGATTCATCGTGATCCATGTCAATTGTCTAATTATATTATCTTATATCCAGCGTGGTCACAACAGCAATTCTTTCCGCGTATGCGACATCTGATTATAATCGTGCTCGCACTCAACTCTGGGTATTGATTGTACGATTGTTGTATATGAAATGTACAGACTCAGTTACGTGCATGTAAACACTATTGACTCAATCAATATGTATTATCCAGTTTTATTTCTTGATTGGTGTCGATACGACAGGATTATGTACACATATTCTCAACCGGATTCTTATCAGTTAGTCTGTGATATGGAACTATCTAATCAGCTCTATAATAACTCTGTTACTATACGCTCATAGTATGACGCTTATTCATATTCAATTGTCGCTGGGGGCTTGTGTGTTACATCATAGACGACTCGGGCAACGTCATCATTTTCGCCAGTGATCCGTGATTGAATCCGTTGGAGAACTTCCCATGGAAGTTCCTGTGCTCGGGCGGTCATCCCATCACGAGACTCCACAGCGCGCACTGAAACAATCCACCCGTGGACGCGATTATCACCTTTTACTCCGGTTGCTTTTCCGACAACCGCAGCGAATGCTTGCCACGGATCGAACTCAGCAGTTTCTGATTCAACGATATGGCATGCCTCACGTGCGACGGTGACCTTTTCAGGAGTTACTTCGCCGATGACACGAATTGCAAGCCCTGGTCCAGGGAATGGCATTCGTTCAGAAACAAGTTCATCAAGATCTAATTCACGAGCGACTTCGCGGACTTCGTCTTTATAGAGTTCACGGACTGGTTCGACAATCCCTTCGAAATCAACGACGTCTGGCAATCCACCGACGTTATGATGTGATTTGATATTCCCTTCTGACTCGATACGATCAGGGTAAATCGTCCCTTGAACAAGATAATCAGCATCCGCATCATGCGCTTCTCGTTCAAACTCGCGAATAAATTGTTCACCGATAACATGTCGTTTCTCTTCTGGGTCGGTAACTCCAGTGAGTGATTCAAAAAACCGATCTTGTGCATCAACAACACGAAGTGAGTCCATGTACGCGAAGGTGTCTTTCACCTGCTCTGTTTCCCCTTTCCGCATTAGCCCTGTATCAACGTAGACGGGCGTGAGCTGGTCGCCAATCGCCCTGTATGCGAGTGCGGCTGATACTGATGAATCAACACCGCCAGAAAGCGCAATGACAGCATTATCCTCACCAACAGTCGCATCAATTTCTGCAACAGCCTCATCAATAAATTGAGATACCTCGACCATCAGATTTGCACCTCCTCACTCGTGGATACGGTAAGTGAACGAGCATCGAGTGTCGAATCAAGTGACTTTAAGAAACTCACAAATGGTGGACTAGCACGGTCAGGTCGTGATCGGAATTCAGGATGGAACTGTGTTCCAAGGAAAAATGGATGATCACATCGCTCAAGAATTTCCATTCGGTTATTTGCTTGCCCTGAGAATGAAAGTGCACCTGCTTCTAACTCATCAATGTACTCAGGATTGACCTCATACCGATGTCGATGTCGCTCTGTGCAAACAGTGCCATCGTAAACTGTTGCTGCAAGTGTATTCGGAGCGATATTCGTCTCATGTGCACCTAATCGCATCGTCCCGCCCATTGTCTCAACATCGTATTGTTCAGGAAGAATATCAATCACTGGATGTGGTGTTTCAGGCTGTAACTCTGCGGAGTGTGCTTCAGTAAATCCAAGCACATTCTTTGCATGCTCAACGACTGCCATCTGAAATCCTAAGCAAAGTCCCAAGAACGGCACATTATGCTCTCGACAGTACTCAATTGCTTTGAGTTTGCCCGCAATCCCACGAGATCCAAAGCCGCCAGGAACAACAACACCATCTGCCTCGCGAAGACGGTCCTCGTGATGATCAAGCATCTCATCCGAATCAACCCACTGAACGGTTACTTCGGTCTGTGTTTCGATACCGGCGTGCTTCAATGCCTCATGGACGGACATGTATGCGTCTTCAAGATCATATTTCCCGACGAGTGCAATATCAGCACTGCTCGTTCGTTCACGTGTAACAAGCTCGCGCCACGTGTTATTTCGTTCTGTGGGTTTTATTGCTTCTTCATCGAGATCAAGCTGCTCCATCACGTGCTGGTCAAGCCCTTCTTCTTGAACCACGAGCGGCACATGATAAATGTCATCAACATCAGGGTTCGAAAATACCGCCGTCGTTGGAACATCGCAGAATAATGCAATTTTCTCTTTTGTTGCTAGTTCAAGTTCATCTGAACAACGTCCAACCAGCACGTCAGGTTGGAGACCGATTGAGCGGAGTTCTTTTACCGAGTGTTGTGTTGGCTTTGTCTTTTGTTCTCCATTCTTTGAGTATGGGACGAGCGTAACATGAGTGAACAGAATATCATCACTTGCTTCCTCATGTGCGAATTGGCGAAGCGCCTCAAGATACGGCATTCCCTCAATATCACCGACAGTTCCGCCAACCTCAACAATACACACATCGGTCCCCGCTGCTGCTTCTCGAATCCGTCGTTTAATATCATCTGTGATGTGTGGGATAATCTGAACCGTCTCCCCGAGATAATCACCTGATCGTTCCTTCTCAATGACATGCTGATAGGATTTTCCGGTCGTGACATTGTGATCGGAGGTCATGTCCTCACCGAGGAATCGCTCGTAATTTCCCAAATCGAGATCGACTTCGCCACCGTCTTTCAGCACATACACCTCACCATGTTGATATGGGTTCATTGTCCCCGCATCAACATTGAGATACGGGTCAATCTTCACCGCAGTAACGTCAAATCCGGCATTTGAAAGCAATCGTCCAGTGCTCGCGGCTGTGATTCCTTTGCCCAATCCGGACATTACTCCGCCAGTCACAAAAATAAATTTTCGACCCAGTGAGGGGTCGTACTCGGTCTCGGGTTCCTTCGGCATAGTGTGTGTGTGCGAGGGTAGTTCAAAACCGTTTCGGAGCAATCAACTCTATGGTAAATGACTACACATATATGTTATTTAACAAGAACAGGAATATTCGAGATAATTTACATAACCAATTAAAAAAGTCTCATATTGATACGCTTATTTTGCATTTGAGGGCGACCATACATGCCGATTGTCATGTCGTCGATAGATTTTTATTCATCAGAGTAGTATTGTACATAAGAAACACTACTATGGCTACAAAGTGTGAATCAAACGTTCGTCGAATGGCTGGTATCGTTGTTCTCACAGGACTCGTTGGTGGATGGTTTATTAGCAACTGGATCTATCTATTAACTGTCTTTGCCGGTATTAATCTACTACAAAGTAGTTTCACAAATATCTGCCCTGCAGAATCGATTCTTTCTCGACTCGGGTTTAGCTGCTGATCAGCTGCTGAGATTATCCAGTGTTTTTCATCCCCGCTGCAATTCCTTTCACCGTAAGTCGAAGCGTTCTCTCCTCTTCATCAGTTCGATGTGTCTGCTCCAGTAGATGTGTCTGAAGCAGATTCAATGGATCAACATATGGGTTCCGTCGCTGGAGACTCTGATCAAGCCACTCACGCTCAAGTAATGAGTCTCGATCAGCGACTTCACGTACAAGTTCACGTGATTGCTCACACTCCGCGCGGAGATGTGGGAAGAACTCTTCTCGAAGTTCAGGATCCGCCAGTGATGCGTAATGTTCTGCTATGTCCAAATCAGTCCGTGCAAGCGCAAGCGTAGCGTTATCAAGCGTTGTTCTGAAGAATGGCCACTCATTATACATCGATTTGAGCGTTGTAATATCCCCACCGTTGTCGAGATATGATTGAATCCCGCCACCAAGTGCATACCACCCAGTGATGATACACCGAGACTGCGTCCAAGAGAATACCCATGGGATTGCACGTAGATCCTCAACGGTTCGTTCACCTGACCGCGAAGCTGGTCGTGACCCAAGATTCAAATTCTCAATAACACTGATTGGCGTTGCCTGTCCGAAATATGTAATAAATCCATCAGTGTTCAAGAGATCATAATACTGCTTTCGAGCAGCCGAAGCCATCTCTTCCATTGCATCAATCCACGCACTTGGAACATTCTCTGTCGGCTCACGAATAGCGTTATGACGAGCACGTACCTGTGCATTCAACATTTGTTCAAGATTACGTTCAGCAATACGTGGATTTGCATATTTCTCCGCAATAGCTTCTCCTTGCTCTGTGAATTTGATCTGGCCTGTAACTGTCTCATTGGGCAGCGCTAGCATTGCTTCATTCATTGGTCCACCACCACGTGAAATTGACCCACCTCGACCATGGAACAGCCGCATTGTCACATCAAAGTCCTCACAAATCTGTGCGAGTCGACGTTGATTTTTATACAAATCCCAGTTTGCGGCAAGGAACCCATTCTCCTTGTTTGAATCAGAGTACCCAAGCATGATCTCTTGAACCTGATCGCGTGCGCTTAATGCAGCCGCATACGCCTCGTTCTCAAAGAGTGTTCCCATAATCTCGCGGGCACCATTCAGTGCAGACTCTGTCTCTAACAGTGGAACAATGTCAAGCCCACAGTGATCTGGGAGTGACACAACACCAGCCTGATCAGCTAAGAAAAGAACCTCAAGAACATGACTCGGATGTTCAGTCATTGAGATACAATATGTATCGATTGCACCAACACCGAATTCTCGCTGCCACTCACCAAGCATTGAGAACCGTCTAAGTACACGTTCGGCGGTATCAGAAACGTCTCCAGGGTTCTCAAGATCAACGACTGGTTCTGTTTGGAGAATTGCTTCTGTTAATACTTGAATCCGCTCTGTTTCATCACAGCTATCATAATCGACTCCAGACGCCGTGAGCACTTCGTCGACGGCTTCAGTATGATTTTTTTGATGATCGCGAAGGTCAAGACTTGCAAGCGTAAATCCGAATGTGTCTACCTGTCTCATCAGTGGCTCGACGTACTCGTCCGCTACGACCTCGCCTCCATTCGCCCGAAGACTGTAATCAATAACCTCAAGATCTGTGAGAAACTCTTCTGGGTCGGTATATCCGTTCGGACGGACATCATCAATCCGCCGAAGTTGCTCACGCATCAGTTTCAATTTCTGTCGATATGGCTCACCAGGATATCGCTCTTCAGTTTCTGCTGTGACGCCTGGGATCTGTTCAGAGTCATTTTTTAATGATCGTTTGAGTTGTGCACTGACATCTACGCGGTCAGCATCCTGGCTTAGGACACCGGATAGTTCCTTAAGTGCCTGACTATATTTCTCTAAGACAACACTCCGCTGACGCTCAAGCGTATCTGTTGTGACCTCCGGTGTAACAAATGGATTTCCGTCACGGTCAGATCCAGCCCATGAGCGAAATTCAAATAATTTTGGGACGCTAACGCTAGGATATTCTGATCCAATGATATCTTCGAGTTCAGCGTACACCTCACCAACGACATCAAATAAAATAGATTCAAGATACCACTGTACATTTCGCGCCTCATCCTGTGGCTCCGGACGCCGTCCGCGAACCTGCGATGTCTGCCAAAGGCTTGTGATCTCAGCATCAACCTTCCGCCAGATCTGATTATGTTCCCGGTCAGTAACCTGTTGTTCATCAAGTTCTTCGAGTTTATTCGCAATTGAGCGAAGTTTTGCCTTGACCGTTTTTCGTCGGGCTTCCGTTGGATGTGCGGTAAACGTTGGCTCAATGAGCACTTCATCAAGAATGCGCTGGACAGTCTCGGCGTCAGCATCAGCATCTACCAGCGATTCGACAGTTGCAATGAGCCCATCATCGAGATTTTTTGTTTGTGCACCTTCGCGAACAACGCGAGCCCGCTCGCGCTCCTCGGCGAGATTTACGAGCTCAAAATATGTAGTGAATGCTCTTGCAACAGTGCTCTCTCGTTCAGGATCAAGTCCATCCAATAATTCATCAAGTCGATTCCGAGTTGCTAATTTATCACTTCGATAATCGATTGCTGCCGTGCGAATATCTTCAACAGTTTCGAAAGCTGCATCAGAGGTTTGATCAGCTAAGACATCACCAAGAAGCGCACCCAACTCCTGAATATCTTGTTTGACCCCCCTGTTGTGTAACTCCATACCACTGATATATTGTGGACCGAGTAAAAATCCCAGTATCTCCTTTATTCGTTTTTAGAAACGATCACGATTATTATATTGAAACCTAGCAATCGGTCGTTTCGTTACGCTTTTTACCAGTGGAGCGAAGTTCAAATTATGAGTGAGCGTGATAAATATCCGGCAGATTCTGGTCGTCGCCGATTTGTCAAGGGCGTTGTCGGTGGAGCGGCGCTCGCTGGCGTTGGCGCGACAGGTGCTGCTGCAGTTAATTCTGCAACAACATCACCGGGTGCCGGGGGAGGCACAACGCAGGCATACGCAATCGAAAATACCGGTGGTCCAGCACCTCGTGGAATGCCTCAAATTCCAGTCGAAGTCGATTCTGAGGGATTTTTAAAAGGTGTGTGGCCCGAAGTCAAAACCGAAAAGCAAGGAGGTATCAACATCCAAATTGCTGAGACTAAGGACTTCAAGGGATCTGGTGTGACGTACTCAACAGAGTGGTTCCAATATTGTGGTGTCGAGTCGTATGCTGGTATCAACCCACAGTATGACTCTGATAATTACTTTCGTGTTGGTTCAAATCCCGGGTACGATTGGTTAAATGAAGATTACTCTGAGGGTGATAAACTTCATGTTGATGATTTCTCTGACCATCAGACATGGTCTAATGGCATTGGTAGTGCTGGACTCGGAAAACCGGCAACTGGTCGATGGCGCTCTGAGGATGCTGATAACGTCATTCCGATTCAGGTAATCAAATCTGAAGAGATACAACAAGCCACTGATCAAGACCCATGGCTTGAGGCGTCAACTGAGGAGGGATTCGTTGCTTGGCTCAACAAATGTACACACTTCTGCTGTGTTCCACAGTATAAAAACGAAGGGTCAGCGAAATTCGGTGCTGAAGACGATGTTTACTGTCAGTGTCATCAGTCTGTCTATGACCCATTCAGCATTGTTCAAACACTGTTTGTCGCACGACCTCGACCACAAGAATAGACCGATATCATCGTTGATGAAGTTTATTGACCACGCTCATATTGTTGACCGTCGTTTATAATTACTTTATTGACGTTTTGATATTCTGATTTCTAAAGCCAATCGCTCCGATATATAGTATATTTTCGCCCTTAGCCACCGGTCACCGGCGGGAATAATGCAAGCTCATCACCATCTATCAGCTGATTATCACGTTTCGCATCAGATCCGTTCTGAAACAGATTTATTTCGGTTGCAAGTCCAGTCTCTGTATCAGCAAGAACGCGATCAGCTAGTGTAGGTTTATTTTCAAGCAGTCTATCAAGTGCGTCCCCAACTGTAGCACTTGCAGCTATCTCAATAGACGCCTCACGTGTGCCCGCAATCTCGGCGAGGTCAGCAAATAACCGCCACGTGATTGAAATGGTGCTCATATTGGTATCATCTTGGGTGGTGCTGGACTCGTCCGACTCTTTGTTCGATTCTGCTGTAGGCATGTGATATCATAATTTTATTTCCGAAGTGTTTACGACTTATTGGTCATTTCACGCTATGTTAGCACTTTTTTTCAGGATACAATCAACAGTACAAATTGACTCATCAAGGATTGTTGTATTTCTGTATCTCCTACTAATCCTGATTAGATCAAAATCTACGATATTTTAATGACTAAAACGGGTGGATGCATTGAGATTGGAATGACACTATACCACAGTGGGTGCATTCATTCCCGACCGGGGTCAAACACCGCGACATCAATGTCAATCGTATGAATCTGCTCAAACGTTGGTGGCGAAATAAATCGGGATGCGACTGAGCGGTCGCCACTTGATCCAAGCATAACGAGATTATAGCTATCAGCATTTGCAGACATAAACTGCTCTATTGAGGATCGTGCAACGCGTGTCTCAATATCCACATCAACGTCCACAGTCTCGACCAACTGATCAAGTCGTGTCTCAGCATCGCGGCGCTCAGATTCACGCGAAATACATGTTGTCACCGATACCATTCCCTCACGACCAGCAAGTCGTGTTGCAAAGTCAATCATTCCATGTGCGGTATCGCCGTCCCGAACAACAAACACCAGTATCCGTTGCCAACTGTTCACTGTAGTCTCTGATCGGAACGCTATCGCATCGATTGGTCGTTTAAATACACCCTGGACATATGGCGACAAATTGCCATTTTCCTCCTCATATGGCATTACAACGAGGTCACAGTTAGCAGTTTCAGCGGTCTGTGATGTTGCTGATACTGGGTCACCAGTTGCAACGACTGTATCACAGGGAATACCGACTTGTGTTTCAATTGTCGTCACATATTGCTCCAGACGATCAACCGCTTCGACTGTATTTATTGTCTCTTTCTGTTCGGCTTGGGTATTGGTATCCGTATTATTTTCATTAGCGTTGATATTCTTCCCAATAGATGCTTGAGGATTTCGTTTAGCCATGATACCCGATTTGACACCATCTTCACCTGCTGTGTTTGATTGAACAGTGTTGGATGATGATTCGATGTCCTCATCAGGCGTTTGACCTCGTTGATGATTATTCTGCTGTCGGCTTTGATGTTGTATTTCAGCGTTATCAAGCCCTTTTTGTTCGGAATCTGGATCCTCTCCTGAGACAGTGTCTAGGAGGACTACTTTCCCAGTCTCATGTGCAGCGGCAATTTGTGCCCCAAAGAGTGCAGTCTGGTCATTATGATCTCCCCGCATCGGAATGAGTACATGATCATCGGCTTGGACAGTTTCATACAGATACTGCGCACGTTGTTCATAGAATTCATCCCGCCAAATCACGAAGACTACTGCAATAACTACCGATGCAAGCATGATACTCAGTACATACGTGACTGGTTCGACGTCACCTGTAATGAGTGTCAACAATGCTGTTGAAAACGCTGAGGGTGCTTCAATCCGTGCAAACCATGTAACCACGCCAGTTAGGAAAATAGCCAGTGCAGCACTTCCTGGCTGTACGATTGCCCCATCACCACCGATATAGGACACTTGGGTAATAACCGTTGCAATCAGTCCACAAAGCGCACCTACACTGAGGCTGCTGATAAACCGTATGGGACTTGCATACCGACCTTCTGGGTCTGAAAATAGTGTATACGTCCCTGCAGCGAGTGGTGGAAATAACAGAAACGAGAGTATTGGTAATTGATTCGAAAGATATGTTACAAACCCAATAAGCACTGGAATTAACAGGACGATCGATATGTGTAACAGATTATCAGTATACTGAAGCCATCGACGAAGAGCGCTCACCTCGTGGTGCCAAAACCGTTGAGTGCGAGTATACACTGTTATCAGCTGCTTACGTGCACTCTTAACGAGGTAAACAATTGAGGTCATAGCGAGATAGTTGAGCGGGGATTCACGCTTATGTTATTTCTGCGCTTATTTCTGATAGCTCTTGTCAATATTGACAACAGCTTCAAGTGTGATCTCAATCGCTCGCTCAACGTTATTCTGAGCCTTCATCGGAAGCTCTGTCTCAGAATCAGCACCTTTCTGTGTCCCAGTAACAAGGTTCCCATCGACAGTACAAATTGCTCCTGCTGAAAGTCCCTGTCGACGTGCTACTGTAAAGACCGTTGCCGCTTCCATTTCAACGGCAAGAAGGTTCGCTTCTTGCCAAGCCGAAACATATTCATCCGTCTCATTGTAGAATGCATCATCAGTGACAATTGGTCCAATATGAACAGGAATAGCATCATCATAATCGTTTGCAGCACCGGTGAGCGCACGCACAGTATCAAAGTCAGGGACTGCTGGAAGGACCGGATCTTCATATCTTTTTGAGGTTCCCTCCTCTTTGGCGGCAGCAGTTGCGACAATCATATCTCCAATTTCGATATCTGACTGTAGCGCTCCGATTGTTCCAACACGGATGACCGTCTCAACACCAACGCGAGCGAGCTCCTCGACAGCAATTGCAGCTGATGGTCCACCAATTCCTGTTGAGCAGATTGTTAATGCGACACCATCGTATGTTGCATTGACAATCGTATATTCACGATTATCAGTGACTGATTCGACATTTTCGCAGTGTCTGGCAATCCGATTGACCCGACCGGGATCTCCAGGAATAAGTGCAATCTTATGAACATCACCAGATTCAATCAAAAGATGTGGTTGTTTCGGCATACACACTGACTCTCGTGTTGTGGTGAAAAACTACGCGGTCACAGCGATTGTTTCCCGCTGTTTCTGTCAGATACACTATTGTATGAATTGACTCAACTCATGCCATCATCTCAGCGCGTGTAACCGCACTCATCTACCAGTGATTATATAATTTCGCTGTATTAATACTTGAAGAATGGTCCGTGAAACGTTGTCAGCGATTGAGACGCACACATACCAGAGTGAGGCTACAGGGACAATCCGATATGCAGTTGTCGGACTTGGTTGGTGGGCAACGGAGATGGCGTTACCAGCGCTCGCTGCAGCAAGTAATGCAACGGTGACGACACTTGTTGCTGAGGATGGTATTAATCCTGATACTCAGAAGTTAGCCCGTCAGTATGATGTTGATATTCTTACTACAAGCGAGCGATTTCGTGCTGTCGAGACTAATGTAAGCGGACAATACACTCTTGAGAACTCATCATCACCGCCATCGCCAGAGACTAACTCGGATAGTGAAGCCAATGACAATACAATTGATACTAGTGCATATGATGCTGTGTATATTGCCACACCGAACGCTGCACATTTACCATACGCTAAGATTGCAGCCGCTCAAGAGAAAGCAGTATTATGCGAAAAACCAATTGAGGCAAGTGTTGAGCGCGGAAATCAACTACGAACATGCTGTCAACGAGCGAATGTTCCGTTGATGACTGCCTATCGCGTACAGATGCATCCGCTTGTCAGATATGCTCGGAAGCTGATCGATCAAGGTGACATTGGCGATGTCACACTCGTACAATCACACCATACCCAACCACTACTTGAGATGTCTCCTGATACCAATCAATGGCGATTAGATCCCGCACAGACAGGATATGGGACCTCAATCATGGATCTTGGCGTATACACAGTCAATACAGCTCGATTTCTTCTCAATGCAAATCCAATCACTGTGAGTGCTGTCACAATCGCAGATACTCCAGGGTTTGAGGCTGTCCCTGATGATCGGGCTTCTGCTATTCTCAGCTTTCCAGACGGCGTGCAGTTGATTGCAAATACGACACAGCGCGGTCAACATGGAAGTGGAATAAAAATCATCGGCACTCAGGGGAGTATTGAATTACGTGGCGTATTCCGTGGTCAATGTTCGCTTACCGTTGCTGCGGGTGATATTGAAGGAACGTTCGAGCATACACAGTTCACGCTGCACGATGAAGTTACAGCGGTATTTGAGTACTTTGCTGATTGTCTACTCACAGACACCCCGGTTAGTCCAAACGGTGCTGAAGGGATTGTTGATCTCTCTGTGATGCGTGCGATGTATGCTGATGGTGATGAATCGACCAACCGCATGGTATCATACCCTGAATTTGTGTAACGCTGTGACAATGACTAGAGTAAAATAAAGTAGAGCAAATATAACACAAATCATATATTAACTCCACCGTTCGGTATTACTGGCAAATAAATATCGGGCAGTAGTATCAAACATATATCAATGAAGCCAAACGTGCTTGTTGTCATTGCTGATAGTCTTCGTGCGGAGAGTGTCTCAGCATTTGGGACACGGCGTGAGACAACACCGTTTCTTTCAGACTTTACCGCTGAAGTGACGACATATACACAAGCACGAAGTCATAGCAATTGGACACTACCAAGTCATGCAAGTCTGTTCACTGGGTCGCCTGCTGTGGCTGCACAATTCGATATCGATACACAACTTGAACCGCATCAGACAATCTTTGAAGAACTCGCCGCTGATGGGTACCAGACCTCACTTTTCACCGATAATCCATTTCTGATTGATCATCAAACTGGACTTGATAACTGCTTTCAAGCGGCTGTTGGCTCCCCAGACACGTTCGATATGAGCTATGAGACAAACGGCTCTCTTGGCGACTGGCCTAATGGTTTCTGGTATGCCGATCAATTACTGTCCTGGAGTGCTGATCAAACAACTCCATGGGCTGCATGTCTCAATTTGATGGATACACACCGTCCATATGAACCTCAGCCGGCATATGATGTATGGAGTGATGAGCGCATTCGCCAAATCCAAGCGAAAATGGGATTCAAATGGCACTGGGAGTTTCTCAGTGGAAATGTTTCATTAGGATTTGCTAAACTTCTCGAGACAATCTATTGTGGCGCAATCCGACAGGTAGATGCAATTTTCAAACAACTCGTTGAAACGCTCCGTGAGCGCGGAACACTCGATAACACACTCGTTATCATCACAAGCGATCACGGAGAGGCATTCGGTGCAGAAACAGCACTCTCAAACGAGCCGCCCGCTGTTAGTCATCGAATTGGAACACACGAGTTGCTGTATCATGTTCCGTTATTTGTCCGAATGCCAAGAACAACCACCAGCACGGCGACAACTACCGAATCAAACGGTAAGACTGTGATTTCAGACCTTGCCGAGTTGGCTGGGATCCCGCGACTGATCCGATCGACTGTCGCAGGTGATACGAATCCACGACATGCCGTATGTGCCGAAAATGGGACAACAACGGCGACTCAACTGCCAATTCCTGATGGTATGAAACGCGAGGCAAATCGAATCTGTGACACAGCGACTCCGTACACAAAACGTGCAGACATTATTTACTCCCAGCGTGACGACGGAACAATCTTGAAACGAGCGCGATGGGGAGAAGATGCGTATGAGAGCTTGATAACAGGACATTTCGAGCAAGAAGATAGAGGGCACATTGAGATTTCGAGTGTTACTGATGCTGCACCGACTGGTGATGCACCTACTGAGATTTTGATCAGTCCAGTCGATGAGTATGATGAGTTTGCCGAACAGTACTCAAATGAGTTTGCTGAAGATCTTGAAGACCAACTTGAGGCTCTTGGATATCGATAGTATCGCTAGCCAGCCACAGAGAATAATAATAGATTGTGCACTCCTGGACCAAATCCAACAGCTGAGATAATCGTCAAAAGTATATTCGACTGCGCTGGAGCGGTGTCGGCAATATCTGTGAATATCCACACAGCAAAACTCACAATCAACAATTTAACCAGAATAAATAACCACCCAGATCCAATCGCTGCTTCGGTCGGAAGCCCAGAAGCAAACTCGATAATAAGTGCTGACAGTGGTGTTCGCTCTCCAAACCCAAGGAGATCAACACCGATAGCTGTTGAAACGCCATCAAGCGTGTGTCCGAACACGGCAAATGCTCCCATTGGTGCTGTCAATTGTGTCTCTGGAACGATTCGTGTGAGCCCAACCCAGACACCACTAGCAAGAATGACCGATGCACCAATCCCAATGAATGATACGCTCACGCGTAATGACGCTGGTTCAATAAACACGACACCCATGACTGCAATAATTGCTGCAACGACACCCACGACACTCAAAGCCTGAGCGACGTACGTGGACGCAAGTAACATATCAAGAGTAACTAATGTCCCGATAGCGGCGATGGCAACGATGACGTATACAGCTGGTGTTCCAGCAAGTGGTCGTATCGCAGCCGGGAGTGCTTCAAGGACGTATTGAACATGTAGTGCTGCACCAAACACCATCCATGGGGCTAACGCTAATACTCGGGATGATGTGATGGCTGGCTGCTGACGAATGGCAGCATACATGACAACACCGCCAGCGAAAATAATCATTAATATATATTGGACCGCTGGCAATGCGAACCCGTCAGGAAAAATGACCATATCATCGCACTGGGCTATCCGACGACAAAACGGTATCGAAGCCTCGTATTGTGAACTATCCCACTCTGCTCGCTGGGGGTGGGGCTGGGCTTCCTGCTTTGACGACGCGCTTTGCAGAGACAGGTGTCTCCACAGGCGTTGATTCGGAGTGTCCCACTCCTAGTCTCGTTGGTCGACGGGGAAGTTCCGTAGGACAGCGCACGCTCTGTGTCGCGGTTAAATCCTGTCGGTGTCCATCAACTTCGCATGGAGTGAGCCACTACATCCGGGGCGACGAGCGAGTCGAAGTTGACAGATTGGAACGCCCATCTTAGCCGCTCGTCCGGCGCCCGACGATGTAAGTGTTTGCGTGAGATATAAAATTGACGACAGAGGGTCCAAGATAGACGTGACGGCGCTGTATCCCTACTCTATTGCGTTGTGTTCTTGTCCGCTGGCGCGACCTGTGGTACTCGTTGAGGGTGTAGGGGCTCAGCGTCTATATCAAATTAAATGCGTGTATCGGGTCAAGGCTGCCCTCAGTCGGATATATCGCGGCGCTTCACAGCGGGAGACACGGAATTCCTGGCTATTGGCGGGATGTTTAGTGCGCGTTCACGACTCACTTCAGTTCAGTATATACCCTGACATGGATTCCCGGGCGGTTTTTGATTGTTGGGGTGTAGGTTATTGTTATGAATGCTACAGACTTGGCGCCGCGGATTGACCACACTATTCTCGGACCAACAACCACGATGAGTGACGTTGTTGATATACTTGAAGAGGCAGCCACGCATGGAATGAACGCCTGCATTCCGCCATGTTATGTTGATGCTGCAAGTGACAATGATCTGCTTAGAGATTCTGATGTGACACTGGTGACTGTTATTGGATTTCCACATGGGCAACACGCGTCAATTGCGAAACGACAGGAGGCTGTGGCTGCATGGCAGGCTGGTGCTGATGAAGTTGATATTGTTCTTAATATTGGTCGGATAAAATCTGGTGCAATCGAATCTTCAACCCATGATATTGCGGAGGTCGTTGCGGCGGTTCCGATTCCTGTCAAAGTAATCATCGAGACAACGCTTCTTAGCACCGATGAGAAACATCGTGCCTGCCAGATCGCTGTCGATGCCGATGCTGATTTTCTGAAAACATCGACTGGATTTACTGATGGTGGTGCGACAACTACGGACGTCGGACTGCTTTCAGATTATCTTCCAGTAAAGGCAAGCGGAGGAATTGGTTCATATGAAACAGCAAGATCGATGCTTGATGCCGGTGCTGAGCGAATCGGTGCCTCAGCAGGTGTGAAAATTCTTGATGAGGCACCTGAGAATTAAACTACATTAATTTTATGTTGATATTGGTCCATTTTACTGAGCAGGTCTCCATCATGTCAGTTCCACACTTACTGGAGCGAGACGAACTCGATTCGGTCTGCAGAAACTGTCATCAATGACCTTCCTCGGTAAACGTAGAGCAAATAGTCACCAATAGCACGCACTCGGCGATTACTAACCCACGTACCACAGGAGTCTAGATGAAATATTCCACAACCTCAGGTCGTCTGAGTACTTCACCCGCTATCATCACTGACATGTCGTTCTTTGACCAAACGGTCGGCGTCGGGGTCATCTTTCCATTCATTAAGCTCACGAGGGTCAACATGAACGAATGCATCATCGACTGATCGCAGATCTTCGACGGACTCAACCACCGCAGATTCAATATTATGTGCCTCTGTAAGCGTTAGATTTCCCTCAACTTCGATATGAAGACTTACATCTACTTCAGGACCGACATAGTGAGCAATAACATCGTGTGCGCCACGAACGTCCGGATGTCTTAGTGCCTCTTCAAGAATCTCACGTCTGAGTGCCTCCGGAGGAGCGGCTCCGACAAGATAGCTGATATTATCGCGAACAATCTCATACCCGGTATAAAAAATTCCAACTGAGACAACAACAGCAGCAATCGGGTCAAGAACGGGAATCCCGATTGATGATCCAAGTACACCGATGAGGGCTGCCCCGGCAGTGAGAATATCATTTCGATTGTCAAGGGCAACAGCAGTGACCGCAGGCGAGTGTTGTTCATCCCCAACGTGACGACAATATCGATAAAGCACATATTTCACTCCAGCGGTTCCAATAAGCACTACAACAGCGATAATATTCGCCTCAGCATCATATGCCCCTGCTTGGATAGTTTCAGCAGCATTCCATAATACAGCTCCACCGGCAGTAAAAATACCAGCAGCGACAACCAGCGAGACGAACGGCTCGATTCGCTCATGCCCATGTGGATGTTTAAAATCGGGTGGCTGTGTTGTTAGATACAATCCTGTAAGAATAACAAGACTATATGCGCTGTCGGTGAGACTATTAACTGCCTCTGAGCCGACTGCCAGACTACCAGAGACTAGCCATACTCCACTTTTTGCAGCCATCAAGATTAGATTCGCAATGAGAATGACTGCTCCGATCCGTCGAACGACGGTCTGGCGGTCGTCGCTCATTAAAATAAATACTACAGCGATGTGTTAAGATGCTTCGGTCGAAGAAAGTAGAACCGCCTCCCTTGATGTTCTCACCCGTTGAATACGGACAAATCATGAATGCTAGGGTAATAGAAATCGTATGTACATCACTGGTTTATCATGACATGATCATGAAGCGACTTGACTAAGAGCAGTTAGCAGTCAGAAGACAGCAAAGTTATAAATAATCATGAGGATACCTCAGGTGAGTCAAACTGGAGTGTGACTGCGTGGTTTGATCTATTTGCATCAGCATCTTCATCGGGTGCTGATATGCTACCGTCTGCTGATCTATCTATGTTATCTGTCATTCGTTGAGATTCATCAGCAGATGACTGCAGTGAATTGAATGCATCATGAAGCCGATCATACGTATCATCTAGCGCTTCAACAATCACTTTTGTATCATTAATGACAGGCATCATATTTGTATCGCCGCGCCAGCGTGGTACAAGATGTGTGTGTAGATGATCATCAATTGAACCACCTGCAGCATCACCACCAATATTTTCTCCAGTATTGATACCATCCGGGTCAAATGCAGTCTGAATCGCGTTGATGGTTGTCGTCTTTGTGCGTGCGTGATCCAATAATTCGGTATCGGTTAATCCATCCCACGATCCGGTATGCTGATTTGGAATCACCATCACATGACCTGGATTGTATGGATAGTTGTTTAATAACACAAACGTGTGTCGGCTTCGGGCAACAATCCGGCTCTCACGATCACGCGTTGGGTCACGAGCTGGAAGGACGCAGAATGGGCATCCATCAATTGATTCGGTTTCATCACGCTCAACCCATTCAATACGCCAAGGCGCGAACACTTGCTCCATTGATTATGCTGTTATAACCTCGCACCCGTCCTCGGTAATAATGATGGTATGTTCTGCCTGACTGACGAGTTCTCCATCATCTTCTTTTAGCACTGGATATCCATGGAGCACGCCACGCTGCTCCAATCGTTGTACAGCCATTTCTGCACGGGTAGATTCAAGCCATCGTGTGGCGAACGGCAATGTTTTGTATTCGTCTGTCACCTGCTGGAGAACTTGTCTTGCTGCTCGGTTACGGACTGATCGATCATGTTCAAGACTGTAGATCTCTGCATTGGTTCCTTCTGAGACTTTTCCTCGACCAGTTGTTGCAAATGGCTCAATCGCCACAACATCACCAACTTCGAACTCAATTCCGCGTTTAGTGCCGCGGTTTGGAACATTTGGTCCAGTGTGTGCATCCCACTGTGCAACTCCATGACCTGAGAGATTCAACACGGGGGTATAGCCATACCCGCGAATAACATCTTCAATTTCTGTGCCAACAGTACTTGTTTCAACACCTGGTCCAATTATTTCAAGTGCAGCATCGAGTGCCTCCTCAGCAGCCTCAACAAGCGCTGGTGTCCCAGAAAGATCAACTGTCACCGCAGCATCAGCAATATATCCATCAACGTGAACGCCACAGTCGAGACACACAAGCTCATCATCGAATACAGCCTCATCATCAGCACCCGGGGTTGCATGCGATGCCTCCTCATCGACGCTAATGTTTGCCGGGAATGCACATCCGTCTGCAAGTTCTCTGATCCGTGATTCGGCAAATTCAGCGACTTCAAGATGTTTGGTACCTGGTTCAACCTTTGTCGCAGCTTCATCGAGTACCTGGTTCAGTACCCGTCCAGCCTTCCGATATTTCGAGAGTGTCTCCTCTGCGAGCAAGGCACTATCCATACTGTATCATCGAGTGAGTGTTTCAAAGGGGTTCCGGACAGACTGCCCCAAATCCATGTCTATATATCACACAGTATGTATCTTAGTAATCATTTACTTGCTGCATCAATAGGTATCAATTAAGATGACAGTGCCACAGTTTGCAGACACTGTCGAACACAAACGACTTGATGTGACCGCATGGGATGATGTGTACGTTATTGGTGATGTTCATGGCTGTCATGATGAACTCAATCAACTTCTCTCAACGCTTGATATAACTAATAACGATCTTGTTGCTTTCGTCGGTGATCTTGTTCGAAAGGGTCCAGATAACAAGGGGGTGCTTGAACATGTTCGACATGCAGAAAATATGTTTACCATTCGTGGTAATAACGAGGAAAAACTCCTTCGTGGTGAAAAATCGCTTCCAGCATTATCATCAGACGACCTCTCATGGATTGAGTCACGCCCAACCGTGATTTCATGGCAGGACACGCTTATTATCCATGGTGGCGTTGACCCGCGAAAGCCACTTTCTGAACACACCACATACGAATTACAGACTTTTCGATCGCTCTCGTCCGGATACGAACGCCCATTCTGGTGGGAAGAATACACTGGATCAAATCGCGTCTTTTTCGGTCATACACCACTCGCAGAACCTGTTTACCGTGAATGCGCAATTGGACTCGACACCGGATGCGTATATGGAAATCAACTTACTGCATACGATTGGCGACGTGATCGTTTCCATACTGTGACACCAGAGAGAACAGTACAGCATCGAAAAGAATCCAAATGGGTCCACCCTGACCGATCACCTCCTGCTGCAGACTAATACATAATTGAAGATACCAGTGTTAATTCTCATATTTGTCTGATCTGACAAAGAGTAATTACTCTGTATAGCTGGGTGATCAAGTCTCTACGGTTAGAACTAGTCATACAGCACATGGTGAGTTGCCCCCAATGGTGAATAGATGATACATATGATATGTCTGACGCGTATTTAACATATGGTAGCCGTATCTATCAGTATGCAGGGGATTGATTTGACCGAGGGGCTAAATTATGGCGTTCGAATGACGATTTTTGGAATTGTCATCATAACGATTAGCGGCATATCTGCTGCGTCTGGAATTGGAGTTCTTATGAGTACGCTTGGTTACTCTGTCGGTATCAACCTCGGTCTATCACTTAGGGGAATAAACACTACGTTACTCTCTGTGCTCGGTGCCATCCTAACTATTACAGGAATTATCTCTCTTGTTTCGGGTCTGATTGCCCTCGTATACAAACTCATTGTTGATTCCGTCTCAAGAGGGGCTCGAGCAGCGAGCAATACTCAATCACAATCTCGCAGCTCATGATCAAAACTACAATCGGTTAGATTGTATCACCAAAGTCACAACAATCATACATGTATCCACAGTCATCCAGTCTAAATTTGCCCGACGGTCTACGCTTACTCAATGATTAACTCCCGACCTGCTCAGAACTTAACCAGCATAACCCTCGGTCGACGCTGAGATATCATGCACTTAATCAAATCCTCATGTTCTATCGTATGAGGACCCACTGTCCTCAGCCATGAAGAATCGACTCAATCATCTCAGTACATGATTCGCTGACTCAGCCGTTCATAAGACGACGCAGTTGTGCCGGGGGAACAGCCCCTCGTGCAGCGTTGCCCTCGGTTTCATCTACAAATGTGGGCACGCCGGTGATCCCTGCTTTCTGTGCCGCACGAAACCGTTCCTCGAGAGCATCATATCGCTCTTCATCAGCAAGCACTGTCTCGATCCAGTCAGTATCCATTTCAGTATCTATCTCTGAGGCGATGTCAGTGAGTACGGCTGTAGACTCAATATCACGGCTATCTTCCCACAATGCAGTGAATACTGCCGTATCGAAGGCAAGCCATGACTCATAGTCATATGCATCCGTGTCCTGAATGCTTGCAGAAACAAGCTGTGCAGGCATTGAGTCGACGTCTGTTGCTAATTCTTGACACATTTCGGTGGCGTCATATCGATCCTGAAGTTGTCTCACGTTCCGTCTTGCCTGTTCATAATACTCCTCACCTTTCCCGTCTGTAACATCATTATCGATTGATCCATCCGCACGTCGCTGTTGTGCCCGAAGATCGAACGGATGCCATTCAATTTGAAGCGGATCATCACGCTCAGCTTGATATAATTTCAGTGCGCGCCGACCCAAGTAACAGAACGGACATACATAATCGGAATATACGATGATCGACTCAGACATATATAAATAATAATTGACTGTTGCATGAAATCTTTTTTGACATAACTTGCATCGGACTCAGAGAAGAGTAAACACATTCATGCGCTCAATATACAGATAATTAGGATATACCAGAGATACGAAACGGCAATGATTTACGCTCGGTTTGAAAAAAAGATGCACGTTCTATGAGCTACGAGCAGATTACAGCCCCTGAGGCGGGCGAGAGAATAACTATTAGTGATGCAGAAACTGGTAAATTGGACATTCCGGATAATCCAATCATCCCAATTATCCATGGTGATGGAATCGGAACAGACGTCGGACCTGCAGCGCAGCAAGTACTTGAAGCCGCTGCAGAAGCAACTGGTCGCTCAATCGAGTGGCTTCGAGTATACGCTGGTGAGTCCGCTCGCGAGCGATACGGTGAGAATCTCCCGGAGGACACTGTCTCAGCGATCCGCAATCACCGAATTGCAATCAAGGGACCGCTCACGACCCCCGTCGGAGCGGGATTTCGCTCACTGAACGTCGCACTTCGACAGGAACTTGATTTGTATGCGAATGTACGCCCAACATACCATCTCGATGGGGTCCCGTCACCGGTAAAGAATCCGGACGCGATGGATATGGTGACATTCCGAGAAAATACTGAGGATGTGTATGCCGGCATCGAATGGGAAGCTGAGACTGCAGGCGCAGATGAGGTACGAGATTTCCTTGAAAATCAAATGGACTATGATGAAGTGATGCATGATGGTCCAATCGGAATTGGCATTAAGCCTATTACCGAATTTGGGACGAAACGACTGGTTCGTCAGGCAATCGATTACGCGCTTGAAAATGACCGTGATTCTGTCACCCTTGTACATAAAGGTAATATTATGAAGTTTACAGAGGGTGCATTCCGTGACTGGGGATATGAGGTTGCTGAAAACGAATATGACGATGTAACTATCACTGAAGATGAACTATGGGACGAATATGATGGTGAGCAGCCCGCTGATATGCTTCTCGTTAAAGACCGGATTGCGGATAATATGCTTCAGCAGTTACTTACTCGGACCGATCAGTACGATGTCATTGCAACGATGAATCTCAATGGCGATTATATGTCTGATGCTGCTGGCGCACAAATCGGTGGACTCGGGATTGCCCCTGGCGGAAACTTTGGTGATGGGCTTTGTCTTGCCGAACCAGTACACGGCTCGGCACCAAAATACGCAGGTCAAGATAAGGTCAACCCGACCGCTATCATTCTCTCCGGACGTATCATGTTTGAGTATATGGGATGGAAAGATGCTGGCGAACTCATCCGTGATGCTGTTGAAAAAACGATTGTCGATGGTGATGTTACATATGACCTCCATCGCCAGATCGAGGATGGCACGAAGCTTGCGACCTCTGAGTTTGCTGATGCGGTTGTGAAGAAGATCGAGAATCTGGCTTAAATATTCCGTAGCATATAATCAAGTCCAATTGCTAGGTAATTGCATCGACATGAGCACATCGCAGAGTGTAGATTCATAGATTACTTATAGTTTATTAATATTCAGCTATGCAAATGCCATATCGTATATAGCGGAAAATTCAATTATCATATAGAGAAATATAATCTATGTATGCCGTCGTTGGTTGTACTGATTGCAGTGCGATGTGGTTATTAGAAGATGCACACACAGCAGAATCAGCAACCTGTCCACGATGCAGACGCACTCACCAGACAAAGAAACTTCGTCACTTTGTTGAGGAGTCTGACCGGGAGGCTGCTCGACAGGCGCGATCAGCATTACTCGCCAAACGTGATGGCAACAGTGCAGCATTTGCAGATACGGCACACGTCGCAGAGATGGAGCAGACACTGGCTGATGACAGCCAGCAGGTAACTGATGATGAGTATCTTTCTGGCGTCGGTATCGACCCAGATACAGTTGAGAGTGCAGCTCAATCAGATGATACGACCCAACAAAGTCGTCCTGAAATCGTCCGTTCTGCAATTTCCTCACAGGATACTCCCACCGATGAAACTATTATTTCATATGCGACGAACCGTGGTGTCCCAGCCGACGCAACTCACGCACTTCTTGAAAAGTTGACCCAGAAAGGCGAACTGACAAAATCTAATGGCGTCTATCGTTTATTATAATTCATTTAATATAGATAGCTCCCGACAATTACCGCGGTAATCACTATCGACCTAGGTCTGCATGTGCAGTCGAGAGATTTCGTGATGCAAGTGCTGATAATAATGAGAGTTCACCCGCGAGTGCCCCTGCAGCGATACACTCAGCAAGACCATCGGCGTTTGATCCTGGTGGTGTCCCCCCGCCTCGGATTCCAAGCATATCGAGTGCCTCTGCTTGCGCTGGAAGGGTAGTTCCGCCGCCGACTGTTCCTACCTCGAGTGAAGCAATTGAAACCGAGACATACAGATCATCATCTCTAAGCTCCGCGGTCGTGATCGCATTCGCCCCTTCGACAACTTGTGCTTCATCTTGTCCAGTCGCAAGAAACATTGCAGCAACGACATTCGCGACATGTGCATTAAACCCGAGACTCCCTGCTTTTGCAGACCCAATTAGATTCTTTCGAGTATTCAATTCAGCAACTGCACTTGGGGTTGTATGTAACCGGTTGATGACCGTTTCCCGCGGAATTGTCACATCAGCCGTCACTGTTCTCCCTCGTCCTTCAACAGCATTGATTGCAGCGGGTTTTTTATCAGTGCAAAGATTCCCTGAGAGGGCAATAAGTTCAGCGTCGGTCTCACTCTCAACAACCTCACAGGCTGCCTCAGTGGCGATAGTTGCCATATTCATACCCATAGCGTCCTTCGTATCATATCGGAATCGAAGATACACTGACCGCCCAACAGCATATGGTGTGACGGACTCAAGCTCACCGTGACTCGTCGTTCCCTCCGCTGCATCTCGAAGTGTATCAACGTTATCGCGAACCCATTCAACCAGTGCCTTTGCAGTCACGACATTATCGACTCTAAAAACTGGAGCCCGAGACATTCCAGATTTCATTACGCGGACAACTGCCCCACCGGCAGCCGAGAGGACAGCACACCCACGATTCACACTCGCGAGGAGTGCCCCTTCCGTCGTTGCAAGCGGTAAATATTGCTTACCGCTGAACGCTCCACCATTTATGACGACAGGTCCGACAACACCAACAGGGATGTCAATCGTCCCGATCATATTCTCGATATTCGATGTTGCTTCTGCAGCGGGGAATCCATACTCAGACACTGCATCAAGAGTTATATCTGCATGCTCTTCAACGACGAGACGCCGTGCAGCAGCTGCGGTATCTGCATCGACATCGTCTGCATCTGTTAGTTCATGTAATCGCTGTTCGCCCGCTTGAACCGCGTTGGCGAGTGTTCTTGGGTCTGACATACTCGACTTTCTGCACCTGTTTAAATTAACGTTTGCAAGCATATCCAATCATGAACATACTACCAACTTCGAGAGCCATGATACAGTTCTTTCCGTCTTCTTAGCTCTCACAGCGTTGCATGAATAACGACTATGTATGTGGATACCGCCAATCGTTGCATAATTGTACTGCAGATACTGTATTTCTCGACGGTGACGCACACACGCTCGGACGACCAGATGAGCGCTATGAGGCAACCGCCATCTGAGAAAGGCAGATTGTTTGATGTAGTTCAATACATGATATTGTATTTCTTATTGGGACTGATACAACGATCATCCATCTTGATAGGCAAGTACTCTTACCAGGGCTCATCGATAGACATACTCATCTTGAGATTGTCGTCCGTTGTCTTGCTCACACCGATCTCGCAAACGCTCAGAGTGCCGATGGGTGTCTTCAATATTCTCGGGACCGTACAGCAGAAGTTACATTTGATGAATAGGTGCTTGGGTTTGAATATAATGAGAGTGAGTGGAATGAGAATTCAATTAATGCATATCCCACACAAACAGCAGTTGATACGTTTCAAAAACACAATCTGTTGTTGCAGTTCGTGAGAAATTACACGTTACTGGAATAAACAGTGGTATCGAATTAATGGCGGACTCCATTGCAGCGATGTTCGCACAGATTCGCACGGAGCATCAACAGGCGTGATTGTCGGAAATGCTCTTACTGTAGTGCCTGATGCCGTTGCGCCAGATCAGCATGATATCCACGCGCTCCTAAAAGCAGCACAAGCGGAGGCTAACAAACACACGGGTGTGCTACCAGATTAAGCATGCTGAACATGCATCCGAAACAGCTATTTATCAACTTACAGATTTGGGTCACAGCAAGTTGATGTTACTACGGGATTGCGAGCATACACAAATGTGGCGGCATATGGAGGCTTTGATGATGATGTTCGTAGAGTGATTAGACAAGGTGCCCACGTAGATCTTGTTGCAATTGGAAACATCACCATAGGCGAATGATAGCATCGATGAAATTAAGATCACATTACCTGTTGTTGCTAGACAAATTTTCTTCAATAAATACAAAATACACGATTAGAAAATACTCCTATTGAAACCACTTCAACGGCACTGAAGTGTATCAATCGTAGTTCTTCTCATCATATGTATGCAGATTAGTAGCCCTCATTCTCGAATTATAATACTCATTATGATACTGTATACTGTATACTGAATTCTTACTACTCCGAATAACCTAATTGTAACTTCCAATACGGATATACACATATACTCTCTCGAATGACGAGTGTAAATAGAAGCAAAATCTAACAGACCGATTTTGAAGAAAAATCTTTTTCACTATGGCACAGTGAATCACAAGTACGTCTCAAAATATAATACGATGGCAGAATTAGAAACCGCAGGATTCGAATCAGACCTCAGCTTGTTCAAATATGATAATCTTGAACAGCTGCCAGAGTCGTATCGTAGCCTCACAGAGTCAGAACGCACTGACCGGATCACAACAGCGCTCTCACACCTCGGAGATGATGTGATCATTCTTGGACACAACTATCAACGCCGGGAAATTGTTGAGCATGCGGACTTTATCGGGGACTCATATGAACTATCAAAACGAGCAGCCGAATCTGATGCTTCATATGTCGTTTTTGCGGGTGTCACGTTTATGGCTGAAAGTGCTGATATCATTACAGACCCTGATCAGACAGTGCTGCTTCCGTCAATGGAAGCTTCCTGTCCGATGGCGGGGATGGCTGAGGCACTACAGGTTGATGCTGCATGGGAACAAATCCAGGGCGCGACTGATGATCGCAGCATCATCCCAGTAACCTATATGAACTCATATGCTGATCTAAAGGCATTTTGTGCCGAACAGGGTGGACTTGTCTGCACCTCTTCAAACGCAAGTGATGCGTTTAATTGGGCGTTTGAACGTGGGGATGCTGTGTTATTCCTTCCAGACAAATTCCTTGGACGGAATACAGCCGCAGAATTAGGATATGATGTTGATTCACCATCTGGGACTGATGCTGTTGCTGAGTGGGATCCGTGGGATCCTGCAGGTCCGGATGCGAGTGATGTTGCTGATGCTGAAATTATTCTTTGGGATGGCTATTGTCAGGTTCATGAGCGCTTCCGTGTTGAGCACATCAACTCAATTCGGGAGAGTCATGACGCGAACGTTGTTGTTCATCCTGAATGTCGCCGTGACGTTGTCCGTGCTGCTGATGTAGTTGGTTCAACAAGTCAAATATGTGATACGATTACGAACGCCGATCCTGGGGAAACATGGGCAATCGGTACGGAGGTTCATCTTGCAAACCATCTCCAGCGATGGCATCCTGATGTCGAAGTGCTTCCACTCTGTGGAGACGCATGCATGGACTGCAATGCAATGCGGCAAATCGACCCGAACTATCTGACATGGTTACTTGAGTCGCTCGCGGATGGTGAGGTTCACAATGCCGTTGAAGTAGCACCACAAGAACGAGATCGAGCAGCAACAGCACTCGATCGAATGCTTGAATTATAATATATTTTGAGAAATGAGTTTTTCAAAACAAACAGATATCCTGGTAATTGGTTCCGGTATTGCGGGGTGTGCGGCAGCACTCGCAGCCGCTCGAAATGATGCATCAGTCATGATTGTCACAAAAGCAACCGAGCCAAGTGATGCCTCAACTGATTGGGCACAAGGGGGGATTGCTGTTACCGGAAATAATCCGGAATCATTCCGTGAAGACATTATCGAGGCGAGTGATGGTGAAGCTCATCCAGAAGCTGTTGACGCTCTCGTCGATAACGCACGCGGTGTCGTTGATGATATGCTCATCGAGACACTTGAGATACCGTTTGATGGTGCTGCGCCAAAAGCGTCACTCGATGCATACGACCGTGGTCGCGAAGCTGCACACTCAGAACGACGAATTCTTCATGTCAATACGACCACCGGTGAGCATATTCTTCGTCCATTCCTTGCTCATCTTCAATCGCATGACGATGTCGAATTCGTTGATAATGCAATGGCGCTTGAACTCCTGACGCATGAAGGGCGTGTGCATGGGACGTCAGTTCTACGCGATGATTCTGTTACATCCATCTTTGCGGGTGCAACTATCCTTGCAACGGGCGGGGTTGGTGCTTGTTATGAAACAAGCACGAATCCTGAAGGTGCGACTGGTGATGGAATTGCGATGGCTGCACTCGCCGGCGCGCGGATTGCTGATATGCAGTATGTTCAATTCCACCCGACTGCATATCCTGGTGACGAGCCATTTCTTGTCAGTGAAGCTGTTCGTGGTGAGGGAGCTGTGCTTCGAAACGCCACCGGTGATCGATTCATGCCGGATATTCACCCAGATGCTGAACTTGCCCCGCGAGATATTGTCGCCCGGAGCGTTGCTGCTGAGCGCAATCGTACGGGTGAAGTTCGACTTGATGTTGCACCTGTTGACCCGAATTTCGATCGGGCTTTTCCTGGGCTCACGGATCGATGTAACGACCGCGATATTGATCTTGATGCGGGCATTCCAGTTGCTCCTGCTGAGCATTACCTTTGTGGTGGTATTGCTGTCAATACTGATGGAAAAACAACGCTTGATAGACTGTATGCTGCCGGTGAATGTGCACGGACAGGCGTCCATGGTGCGAATCGTCTCGCTTCAACAAGTCTTCTTGAGGGACTCGTGTGGGGACGTGCTGCGGGTCGAAAAGCATCACAAGTCGGTATAGATGATATCACATCAATTGAAACTACATCACCACTTGATCGTGACCCGGCATTGCCAGCCTCGTTTGTCGATGATAAATATCGCCGACTTCGAAACACAATGGAAACAGCTGTAGGTATTGAGCGAACAAACACAGGTTTATCGGAAGCTCGATCAACACTTCGACGACTGAAAGGTGAGGTTGATGCATATACACGAACACGCGTCTCACAGCCACTATATGAACTCCGTAATGCGACCATTTGTGGACTATTGATCACACGGGCTGCAAATGACGCTCCCTCTGCCGGATGCCATCAGATCGTCGATACGGAGACTACAGAGTCAACAGTAGGTGAGACCATTGCTGACGACTGACGCAATCGAACGGTGGCTACGTGAAGACATTGGTCACCGTGATGTGACAAACGATGTTCCCGGTGAGACAACAGGTCAGCTTGTTTCGACTGAGCCTGGCGTCATTGCCGGGATTGATGCTGCCAGTGCTGTGTTTGAATATCTCGATGTTGCTGTGACGCCAACTGTCAGTGCCGGAGATCGTGTTGATCCCGGAACGACCGTACTCAAGGCATCTGGGGACGCACAGGCTGTCCTTCGAGGTGAGCGTCTTGTGGTCAATCTTGTCGGTCACGCATCAGGCGTTGCAACACAGACACGTCAAGCAGTTGAAATGACTAAGACAGCAAATACGACCGGAGAAACTCATATTGCTGGCACCCGAAAGACGACACCAGGACTTCGTGGGATAGAAAAACGTGCAGTTGTCGCTGGTGGCGGTGATACTCACCGACTTACGCTCTCTGGATTAGTGATGATTAAAGATAATCATATTGCCGAATTAGGGCTTACTAAGGCAATTAACCGGTTTCGTGAGCGTAAATCATTTGCAACAAAACTGGAAGTTGAGGTCGAAAGCCCAGAGATGGCAGTTCAAGCGGCTGAGGCTGGTGCTGATATTGTATTGTTTGATAATCTCCATCCCGAAACCGTCCGACAGGGCGTGATGCGTGTCCCAGATGATATACTAACTGAGGCGAGCGGGGGAATAACGGTTGAAATGGTCGATGCGTATGCTGAGACTGGCGTTGATATTATTTCGATGGGGTCGCTTACACATAGCGCATCAAGTCTTGATCTCTCATTTCGAACAGACGAGTAAGAAAGACTCCATTATACTGATATGTCGTTGTGGAGGATCTCAGAAACTATTGCATTGGTAAGAAATTGATCCAAAGTTCAACTCGGATCTGTATGTATACATCATCTGAGTGTCAGCCGATGACAACCTTCTATTCAATTAAGAGACTCATGAGCATATATGACATCAACCAACGCTCAGCAACCATTTTTTGAGCGCCTGGCAACACGAATCAGTCGTATTGATAGCGTTGTTTCAGTTGGGCTTGACTCAAATCCTGATCGGATTCCCACGCATCTTCAAACAGCTGATCTCCCCCGATGGGCGTTCAATCGCCGCATTATCGATACTACACACGAATATACTGCTTGTTACAAACCCAATGTTGCCTTTTATGAAGACCCTGCAGGATGGCGTGCGCTTCAAGAGACAATTGCATATGCACATGGGAAGGATGTGCCTGTGCTACTTGATGCGAAACGAGCCGATATTGGGAATACGACGCGTCAGTACGCAGAACTACTTGACAAGGCCGATGCGATTACAGTAAATCCGTATATGGGTCGAGATTCGGTTCAGCCATTTCTTGATCGCGAGAATAAAGGGGTCTTCATACTCTGCCGAACCTCAAATCCAGGTGGTGCGGATATTCAGGATCTTGAACTTGCCACCGGTGAGACCGTGTATGAGCGAATTGCTGCACTCGCAGAACTGTGGAATACCCATGAAAACGTTGGACTTGTCGTCGGAGCGACTGCCCCTGAAGAACTTGAATCAATTCGTGAATATGTTCCAGAGCTTCCGTTCCTCGTGCCTGGGATTGGTGCCCAAGATGGAGACCCAAAGGTAGCCGTAACACACGGGCTCATTGATGATGTTGGACTTATAAACTCTTCACGTGGGATTATATTCGCTGGAGAAGACAATGGACAAATGTTTGCGGAAGCCGCTGGGGTTGCTGCCAAACGGCTAAAAAAACAACTAAATCAGTTCCGTGACATTTCGTAATAGATACTCATAGGATCAAATATACATTTTGAATCACCTGATGCATCGCCTACCATCTCTGTTAAAATATAGCAGTAACACATACTCAAATACAGGATTCAACATGAAAATATCAGAGATACGTATATTGAGATACTAGTTAAGCTGACGAAAATGACCTATCGAAATCGTGGAACGTCATCCCGATCTTTGTCGGTGTCGCCTGGCTCACCCCCACCGATATCTCCCTGCCCATGCTGGTCCGCGCACTTGACACAAACTCCAACCTCCTCAACATAATGATTATCGCATACAGCACCACCACAACGCTGACATACGCATGTTGCTTCTCTCTTTTCTCCGACCTTGCACAGCCCTGAGATGCTCATGATTGAATGTATGTATGAGAGTATTTTATTCCCTGGGACGCCTTTCTACAACTAAGCATTGTCGACGCAAACGCAGTAGGGTTCTACGAGTAACATCATACAGCTTACGATGTCCTCAGATTAATATCAATCTTCTTTAATACACAATCTCAAGCTAAAGTATGGGTATTAAAATCTATGCACTTGATGGGTGTCCATACTGTGAAACTGTACATGAGGCACTCACAGACGCAGGTGTGGAGTACGACACTATTTGGGTTGATGCACTTCACTCCAAGCGAGATGGGGTTCGTCGCGTTAGCGGACAACGCGGTGTTCCTGTATTAGTCGATGAAACGCGAGGCATAATAATGTGTGAGAGCACAAATATCGAAACATATATTCAACAAACCCTCGCTAGCGAGTGACATCTCCTCTATTTCCGGTCACCGATGATTATTATGATTGATAATATCGTCTGGTGCTCATCAGTCTCTGTTGAGCCACCGATACGACAGAGCTTCACTGAACACACATCAGTCAAAACGAACGCTTAAGTCTCAAGATTAAGTACTTAATTCACAGGGTTGGTGGTCTAGCACGGTTATGACGGCTCCTTCACACGGAGCAGGTCGGCGGTTCGAATCCGCCCCAACCCATACTAATTTCGGACGGAGTATGATAGCTCGAATTCTCCAATTTTTCAAAGCCCCCTACCATAGGGTAATAACTCTTAGAGTCGACTCCGAGGGTTGACTGCCCGCATTTTGAAACATACTGACAATGACTGTTCATCGTGGTCCACGACCCGGACTCAGCACGGTTTCGTGGGTGTTATGACTGAGTAATAGCAATCCAGTTCATGAACAGACGGAGACTTTTGCAAGCGGTCGGAGGTATAGGTGCGGTTGCAGTTGCGGGTTGCACCGGAAGTACCGAGAGCGGCAGCACCCCAGAAACAGTCGGTGAGTGGGTCGAAGACGGTACAATCGAATTTGGTCTACCGCCATTCGAGGATGCTGAACAGCTCAAATCACAATATAAGCCTGTTTTCGATTGGCTCGCTGGTGGTTTTGACGGTGTTGACGCCGTTGAGGGTGTTCAAACGACAAGTTATAGTGCCACCGTCGAGAGCGTCGTCAATGGTCACACTGAGATGGCGAACCTTTCGCCAATTATTTCGGCGTTGGCTCGTGAGGATGGCGTCAACCCTCTTGCAATCAACTGGTCACACGGTGCAGAAGCTTACTACTCTTATATCGCAACCCGCGTTAGTTCAGACATTGATACAGTTGGGGACATCGCTGGGTCAACAATTGCGATGGTTGATCCATTATCGACCAGTGGTGGGCTTTTCCCTCGATACATGCTGTCGCAGGCTGGACTCAATGCTGGCGATATGACCACTCAACCGTCAGACTTCGACATTCAGTGGGCTGGTGGTCATGATGCCTCACTAGCGGCACTCCAGAACGGTCATGTTGATGCGGCAGCTTACGGTGACTTTCAGCATCCTGCAGACGATGATAATATCATTAAGCTCACTGAAAGTGACCCAATCCCATTCGATCCAATCGTCGCCAAACCTGATACTCCAGATTCGATCCAGCAAGCCTTGCTCAATCGACTACTTAATACTCCAGAATCAGTTCTTGAAGAGCATCGAATCGATCGTTTCGGCGAAATATCAGAAGGCACCTATGATCCCGTTCGCAGCGTTGCCGTGGAGATGGGTGTCGACATTGAAACACTTGATCCTGAGTCAGAACCCGAACCCGAAACCGAATAATCAATGACTGAAATTAGGATAATCAATATACCGACAGCCAACCACTCGATAATGAACAAACCGCCTACTAACAGGAGTAGTATATAAACGCTGACGGACGATTGCGTATCAGTCAACACACAATGCTCGATATAGAGAACCTCACTCGGCGCTATGGGAGTGAAACAGCGGTTGATGGATTCTCAACACGATTAGTTCGCGGCGAACTTACTGTGCTTATTGGTCGCTCCGGTGCAGGCAAAACTACACTGCTCCGGTGTCTTGACAGGCTAGAGCAGCCTACTGAGGGGACAATCATTATCGACGACTCGCCACTTACGATAACTGACACAGCCCTCGTATTTCAGTCCGGTGCACTTGTTGAGGGCAAGTCTGCCCTTGAAAACGTCCTTGACGGCGCGCTTTGTCGCGAATCGGTGTGGCGTGAATTAATCGGTTGGCACTCAAAGACTGAGAAACGAACTGCTATTACGCGTCTTCACGACGTTGGGCTAGCTGGCTATGCCGACCGACCAGTTGAAGACCTCTCTGGTGGTCAGCAGCAACGAGTCGGCATCGCTCGTGCGCTCCAACAGCAGCCTGATGTAGTATTGGCTGACGAACCGGTCGCATCACTTGATCCCGAAACCGGGCAGTCAGTGCTGTCGGTGTTAGCTGAGGCCGTACACAATCATAATCTAATCGGGTTAGTAAGTCTCCACCAGCCAGAATTGGCAACAGCAGTTGCTGACCATTATCTTGGAATGACCGATGGTCGGCTGGTGCTTGATCAACCCGCTGCTCAAGTCGATAGGAACGACATCAATCGGGTATACACTAATGTCTGAACGAGCTACGAGAGGTGATGCGGGTGGAAATACAGGTGATATCAACGAATCCACCAGTGTCGACACCGAATTCCGACAACACCAGCAACAGTGGCGGCGTCAGTTTGTCGGTCGAGTCGTCATTGTTGTCAGCCTCGTAATCTTGGTCATTGCTGTTGCTCGGTGGCTTGGCTTCGATATCGGTTACCTCTATGCACACCGAGGGAACCTGTGGTCAGTACTGGCTGAGGAGATGCTCGCGCCGGAAGCGTTACTGACGCAACTACAAGGCGACGCGGGCATGCTAGTGCCAGCAGCCGCTGAAACGCTCGCAATCGCTGCTGTCGGCACCGCACTTGGTCTCCCGATCGCACTCTGTCTCGGAACCATCGCAGCTAATACTGTAACGCCGCGCTGGGTTCACATGCCTGTTCGGTTGCTGCTTGGTGGAGTCCGTGCTGTCCCAAGTATGGTTTACGCCCTGCTGTTCGTTATCCTCGCTGGGCTTGGTCCAGTCGCCGGCGCATTGGCAATCGCCGTTGGAAGTATTGGTGATCTGGGACGACTATTCGCCGATGAAATGGAAGAAATTAATGAGCAGCCAATTGAGGCTGTCCAGTCAAGCGGTGCAAGCGCGGTATCGGTAACAGCCGCTGCTCGATTGCCACAAGTGAAGACTGCATACATCGCATGGACGCTATTTTATTTGGAAATCAATGCCCGCAAAAGCTCGGTGCTCGGGATCGTCGGCGCTGGCGGCCTCGGTTTCCCACTGATCATGGCGTTTCGGGCACGTAATTATACTCGTGTGATGGCGGTCATCCTTGCAATCCTTATATTGATTATAACTGTCGAAACTACAGCTAACCGACTGCGTGAGCGGTTTAGATCTAATCGGCGTGCTGACCAGTAGCAATGTTCAGTGCATCATAGAAAACATCATACACTCTATCTCTCGAAATCTTGTTGAAGCTCGCATCAGGACATAGACCGCTCAATCACCAGAGTAGCACAGAGATTGGTTCCACTATTGGAACTGCATACCACCATTGATATTGGCAATCTCACCGTAAATGTATTTGTTTTCTAACAGATATTCTACGGTATGAGCAATATACTCCGGTTGACATGCATACTCAGGAAGCTGTGTGTCAACGTTTTCATGTCCCCGAAAGTCGACTGCTTCCAGATATTTGACAATTGTGTCATTCATTTCTATTTCAACAGGACCAGGAGCGGCGACATTGACCTGAAGCCCTCTATCACCGTATTCCCGAACCAGTGACCGAGTCAGCCCATGAAGTCCTGCTTTGCTCGCGGCATAACTAGCATCGACGGTCCCACCGGTTCCCCCAATACTGGAAATGAGTACAATATCACCGTCTGGCTCAAGATGAGGAATAGCCGTACGTGTGATATAAAATGCTCCGATGAGGTTCGTATCAAGAACTTGGTCCCACTGCTGATTGTCAATATCGGTTACAAGATCCGGTTCAATGATGCCTGCGTTATTGATGACCGCGTCAAGACCACCAAGATCATTTACGACCTCAGCAATCATCGATTCGACAGCCTCAGGATTGCAGACATCAGTACGTACAGTGATCACATTACTGCCTTTTTTAGCTAGTTCAACAACTTCGGTAGCGGCTTCATCTGAGACTCGGTAATTAATAGCGATGTCATGATCCTCTGTGAGGGTCAATGCGACTGACCGCCCAACCCCTCCTCGCACCTGTGACAAGTACTCTTAGTACAACTTAGATATACAATCGTATGATAACCAATCTTCTGTCCTCAGGAAATATTCATATCTTGACATCTAATCCCGTTCGTGAACTATTGAAGAATCAAGCCCCAAACACTCCGCCTGCTGCCTCTGTAGAAAAGTTGTCGTGTATCGGTCTCATGTATATTCGATCTATACCTCGCATCAGCCCTCGGCTGATCTTCCAATAGACCCTGCTACATACGGCAAGATGCGACTTTGAGTACATCCGTATTCATTTCATACCAGGATTCATCAACGTAATCAACAGTAGCAATTTCTTTATTTGAAATCCACACAGCAATGTGTCTGGGAGGCTATAATCCAAACGTGGCGGTATTATGACCCCACTTGGACATCTTGCACTCGCATTGATTATTGGTCGGACACTGAAGTATAACACAACTGCACTTCGATTGTGCTTACTCGCCACGTTTCTTCCAGATATCATAGATAAGCCGCTATTTGCGATTGGCGTATCAATAACTGGGCATACAATCGGTCATTCAGTCTTGACATTTAGCGTTATCAGTATATTGCTCATCTCAATCTCACGACTTCGTTTTTTGATTCCAATTCTCCCTGGATATGGAAGTCATATCATTGCCGATCTGATAGTCGCATATCCCAAGTTTCTCACAAATTATTTCTGGCCGATTCTTCCACAGCGTCCAACGCCCGATGATCCTGTAATTCAATATTGGATTGATTATGCAACGAGTATTACTGGTATTATCGAGTTCATTCCTGTCATAATTGCCTTATGGATTATTATCGTAGATCGATATACTCCACTCGCCGATACAAAAACTGAACCCAGCGATACAAACTCCTAATGAAAAGTATCAAACTAAACCCACCCGGCCCGCGCTCACGCACATGCTAATTGAATGGAATCCTCTGCGTGTATTTTTTATCTCAAGAGACGGTGGAATATAATTCGGAATCGCTGTCGGGCAGCGATGAGTTCAGCAACTAACCAGGTCGTCGCAGTAATCGTAGAAGCTAGCGTAAATACAAGATCCCATTCAGTCATCCAGACAGGGCGGATCCATGGCGTGATATGCGCCCACTGTGTTGCTATTGTATTCGCTGGTTCTGCAAGTGGTGTTTCTGTGAATGTTGTTCGTACCCAACCGGCGACACCAGCACCCCCACTACTTACAGTCGTCAGATTCGCACTTCCTGTGATTGGATAGTTCCCAGAAGCGTTCATCTCACGTATCGTTGGTCCATTTGACTCATCACCATGTGCTATCCGTTCAGCATCATACGGCCCCCATGTTGCATAATACTCCCAAACAACCTCACCTGTCGGTGTAATCTCAACCACTCGATGATTTAAGCTATCAACGATGAGCGTATTCCCGTTTGGAAGTCTATCAGCGTCTCGCGGCCATGTGAGTGTATTTGTCCCAACAGTCCAGGTTCGTTTCCATTCATCATCCAGCTTTGCATACTCGACAACACGGTCATTCTCGCTATCTGCAACAAGAATAGTGGGGGTCCCGGATTCACTTATTAGCCAGTCAGGATTATGTTGTTCATGTAAAATATCGTGTGCGCCATCACGACCAAGTCGTTCGACGATTGCTTTTGTTTCGATATCGACGACGATTACCTGATCAAAATTTCGTGGTGAGAGTAATAATCGATTCTCGCTGATTGGGTCAACATCGTTGACATGTGTCCAATCCTTACTGTATCCACCGTCTGTCTCAGCTGAGAAATAATTCCGGAATGTCCACTCCCATGTGATTGCATCTTCTGATCGATTATAAATTACAATCCGGTCATCACTCACATCCGCTGATTCGTTCCATTCACGCATGTTCGCAATCACGAAACGATCTTCTCCAAGATAATCAATATCGTGGGTGTCCTCCATTGCAAACCGCTGTTGCCAGACACGTGTTTTTGTTGTTCGATTGAACTCAAATACGACTGTCTTGCCATCGCGTGGTGATGAAACGAGTAGATTACCATTTGGAAGTGGGTCAACATCAAAAAACCATGCACTTCCGCCTACAGTATCATCATGTGTCCATCTGAGGTTACCCTGCTCACCAACAGCAAGTAATCGAGCTGGTTTCTTTGGATTTGTATTTCCTTGAAATGTGTATCCTTGAGTGCTAATAACGGTTGACCCATTCGCAGGGTCTGTGATTGTCCCTTCGTTGAGTGCCGATTGTGCAGATGAATCGTACGTAATCGCTGATGTAACCGCTGGGGTAATCAATATGATAATGAGACAGATACCTATCAGCCGGATCCGATTAGATTGTGGACGCAATGCGGCAAACACATCACGTGGTGAATATACTCCTTCCTGAATGCCTTGCGATACGGATTATGATAATGAAATTTTGCATCGTTTCATCTAGTATTTACCAATTTACTGATAATATTGGCACACACAATGGCTGATTCATTTACCGACTGATCAGACCACCTCTCTAGAGGGTCTGGGTATGACCCTCGATATAATTTATAGTTGACCAGTGAGCACGCCACTTGTCCGAACAAAGAAATACACGACAAATGCGAGTGCTAACGCCCAATGACCGACGCGCACATCAGACACCTCTCCAGCAGCGAGTTTGACGATTGGATATGAAACAATGCCAGCAGCAATTCCATATGCAATTGAATATGTGAATGGCATGACCAAGATTGTCATCCCTGCAGGAATCGTATGTGTGATATCATTCCATTCGATATCAATGACATTCTGTAACATAATAATTCCAATCACCACCAGCGCGATATGTGATGCATAAAGTGGGATTGCGGCTGCAAGCGGGACTAAGAGCAGTGATCCAACGAATAACACCGCTATAGTCAATGCAGTGAGACCGGTTGAGCCACCTTCTTCGACTCCTGAAGCAGACTCAATATATGTCGTCACTGTTGATGTTCCAAGCATTCCACCGACAGTTGTTCCAACTGCATCTGCCATGAGTGGCCGGTCAATATCTGGAAAATTTCCTGTCTCATCAAGAAAATCACCTGCTTGCCCGACCCCAACGAGTGTACCGGCAGTATCAAAGAAATCTACAAAAAAGAATGTAAAGACAATAAGCGCAAATGAAAATGCTTCAACATTACCAAGTCCAGATATGAATGCCCCTGCAAGCGGGGTAATATCATACGAGACGGCTGTCGACCCAGCTACAAGACCGGCATCAGGAGTGAATGGTCCAAAGGTAGTAATTGCCCACCCGCTCACCGTCGTCAGGACAATCCCAATAATAATCGACCCAGGAATTCCGCGTGCATATAGCGCGAATGTGACGAACAACCCAAGAACCGAGAGAAAGGCAACCGGGTCTGATGCGACCGATCCAAGTGTGATGAGTGTCGCACTATCATCAACAACAATTCCCATTGCCTGCAGTCCAATGATCGTTAAAAATAATCCAATCCCGGTTCCGACAGCGAACTTTACGGGCTCTGGAAAAACCCGGATAATATACTCACGAGCGCCGACTGCAGTGAGTATAATAAAAATAACCCCCTCAACAACGACCGCTGCTAACGCGGTCTGCCATGGAACACCAAGCGCTCCAACAACAGTAAATGCAAAAAATGCGTTCAATCCAAGCCCTGGCGCCTGTGCAAATGGTCGATTTGCATATATCGCCATTATGAATGTTGCCGTTGCTGCAGCGATAATCGTCACCACTGCTAACATTGATTGAACCTCGCCAGGAGCCATCCCAGAAATTGCAATCCCATCCGCTCCTGGAATTCCTGGTTGATCAGTCAATACAGATGGATTCACGATAACAATATATGACATCGTCAGAAACGTTGTCACTCCTGCAAGAATCTCAGTGCGAATAGATGATCCATGTTCTTGTATATCGAAATAGTCATTTACCGTCTCAGAAAGTCCCATAATGCACGTTTGAGCATGCATCTAACAAACAACATAAATATTTCTATTGCCCACCCAATCTCATATTATAGAGATTTGAGACGAATATACCCGCCTTCCTGTGAGGGACGACTGTTCCGACCGTCAGTCCGAATCGAGAACTGAACAGCCGCGTGATGAAGCCGACACTCCGACGACCAAACTACCGGCTACACCACGGCTGGATATTCACCCACAACCACAATCTCAATCGTTACAAGTTAGCCTGGTATAAACAGTTATGCGAGCGTTCCACAAAATGATGGAAGTCCACCGCACCTATCAAGCCAAAATCTGCAACCACTCACAGGTTGCAGAGTCGCTCGACCGGCATGGGTGGAGCGCCAGTAAACTCTGGAACGTCGGCAACTACCATACCCGAGAAGTCTGGGACGAAACCGGCGAAATCCCCAATCATGAAGAGTTGAAAAACCATATCAAATACAAGGGTCTGCATAGCCAGTCCAGTCAGCGAGTTCTGGAGGAGCTTGCTGAAAGCTTTCACTCGTGGTATCAGAAACGCAAGTCCGATCACCGTGCAAACCCGCCCGGTTACCGTAAACGCAACTACTACGACCAAGACGGCAACCGCGTTCACGAAGAATATCCTCGTAGCACAGTGACATGGAAACAACGGGTTCAACGACGACCAGAAACACAACAAAATTCGCCTGTCGAAAGGTGCGAATCACAAGGAACACCCGAAAGCGTGGGGTATATGCTGGTCGAATATGCAACCCGACCTGACGCGACTGTTGAGACTGTCCAGCAAGTGCGTGCCGTGTATGACCCGGCGAAAGGTCGGTGGGAGCTTCACATCGTCTGCAAAGACGAGAGTGACACTCCAGACGCTCCTGGTGAGGAAACCGTTGGCATCGACCTCGGCATCTGCAATTTCGCCGCCGTTGCCTACAACACGGAAGAAGCCGAGTTATATCCGGGCACCCGGCTGAAACAAGACGGGTACTACTTCCCCAGAGAAATTGCTCAATGTGATGATAGCGGTGGTGAGCGTGCGACTCGACTGCACGCAAAATGGTCGGAGCGTCGTACTCACTTTTTCCACAGTTTCGCCAAGCACATCGTTGAACGGTGTGTTGAGAAACAGGTTGGTCGAGTCAATATTGGTAACTTGGAAGGAGTGCGTGAAACCGACGATGGGGAGGCGAAGAATTGGGGTCGGCACGGCAATCTTGACTTGCACGGGTGGGCGTTCGACCGCTTCAGGAAGGTACTCACGTACAAGGCGAAAGTCGAAGGTATCGAGGTGATGGAAGTGTCTGAGCGAGATACGTCGAAGACGTATTGTATCTGTGGTAGAAACGACGACAGTCAGCGTGTCGAACGCGGCTTATAGGTGTGCGGGGAACACAACGATGCGTTCAATCCAGACGTGAATGGGGCAGGGGCGGAGAACATTCGTTTCGATATAAACAACAGCGAAAGTAACTCCGAGTCCTCGTCAGAGGATATGTGTACCGGCTGGTCGGCACAGTCTTCAGTCTACCTGTATGACCTCTCCTGCGGATTCCAACCGCAGACGGAGGTAGTGGACTGTAGATGTTAATATCCCCACGCTTAGGATTCCTCCGCGTGAACGCGGAGGAGGATGTCAAGACTGTGGAATCAACGAGTATCAACTTGCGATAACGCCTTGACAGGGACATCAGTCTGTGCGCGTGCTTTTTTAATTCCCCTTGTCCCGGCAGCAATAAGCGCGAATACGCCTGTGAGTTTCGCATCCGCCTGCTTGACAATGTCAAGTAACAATTCCTGTGTTTCCCCTGATCGAATTAAATCATCAACGACAAGAACTGACTCTCCAGTTTCGATTGCACACGCAGGAAGATAGTATGTTAATTCAATACCTGATGTAAGACGCTGGCGAGATTCTATAAACTCCTCAACGGCGGTTTCTTTAGATTTCTTAGCGTATGCAACGCGGGAATCGAAGTAACTCGCCATTGCTGCACCGAGTGTAATCCCATCTGTCGCAGCTGTCAATACAACATCTGGACGCTCAAACGCGAACGTGTCTGCAGCAACAGGAGCAACGAGATCAAGAAATGACTGATCAAATACAATGCTTGAATTGTCTACATAACCCTCATTATCAACTTCGACTCGTGCATGCAACTCAGTAGCGAGTGCTTCCTGTCCAACATCATCAACCAGTTGACTCGCACGATTCGCTCCTGGAAGGACATGTCCGTTGACGTATCGATTGAGGTCCCCAGACGGTAACCCGGTTAATTCAGCAAGTTCGTCATATGTCCGCGTTTCTTTCAGCATCCGAAGAACGGCTATAGCCTGTAACTGTAATGCTGCTTTCTCCGCGCGATTCATGTGTTTGTTCCCACGGACATGTATGTATGAATACAGCGATACATGTAGACTCCAGGACACGGATGACCGTGTTCAGCCGTCTGTACTCTCATTTCAGGTCGCTTCGAGTGTCTGTATATATCATGTGTCCTCTTTATCGACAAGTAAATCAGTGGCTGTCACGAGTGATTCCATTTCGATGTTATTTGACTCAAGACGCTCATGTGCACCTTCTTGTCTATCAACAACGACGAGTACACGATTAACACTCGCCCCTGCATCTCGAAGTGCATTCACCGCTTCAACTGCACTTGTTCCGGTCGTTGCAATATCTTCAATTACAACAACTTCTTCATCTGCATCCAGTCTTCCCTCAATTCGATTTCCTGTCCCGTACTGTTTTGTCTTCTTTCGAACAACGACATATGGTTGCCCTGCAACCGTACTTGTCACAGCAACGAGTGGAACAGCACCCAGTGCGACACCAGCAAGAGTCGTACCATCAACCCGGTCGGCAAACGCGGATGCGATTACCTGTAGACACTCTGGGTCAGTTTCAAATAGGTACTTGTCTACATAATATTCTGAGGTCCCCCCGTGTGAAAGTTCAAATTCACCATACTGGACAGCATCAGTATTTCGAAGGGTATCAACAATATCGTCGGTTGTCGGTGATTGTGATGGTGTCATTATCAAAGTCGTTGGTACAATCCTACTGTCCAACAAATTAAACCGGACGATTCAAGACTCATATGCACCAACTGATCTGACCACACGTGGTAGATCAAATCTACAGGTAATTATCTATTTGATACAAATGGCGCTCAAACCGAATATCGTTAAATTCTCACGTGAGTGTCAGAGGATACATCTTTCTTAATTAGTACGGTTCTTGTTTGAGTCCAAGTACATATGCTCCGGCATTTGTTCCAACGTGCAACACTGGTGTTAAAACGAGTACAGCAACCATGACAGGCAGTGTAAATGTTACAATAGTCCAACGGGGTGCAAGAACGGTCGCACAAAAAATCGCCCCAACGACGAAGTCAAGCTGATCAACGACAGGAAATGGCACTCCTCGCTGTCGACCGCTCTGACGCTTAATAAATGAGGCAGCAATATCACCAAGCATCGCCCCAAATGAAAGCCCTACAGCTGCCCCGAGCGAAAATGGCTCAAGATCAGCCCCCATACGTGTGAGAACCGGAAGTATTCCATTTAATCCAAACGCGACTGCTATCCCAACAAAGGTTCCAACAACCGTTCCCCGCCACGTCTTTCCATCACCGAGCACTCGTCGATCATCAAGTGTGCGCCCGCCATCAATCGGCGCTCCGCCGCCAGCCAGCACCGCAACGTTATTTGGAACATACGCTGGCAGCATGGTCCATACTGCAGTGGTGACTACTTCGATAATCATACTGATAAGTTATACAGAGTTCATAAAGTCAGTACTGATACGCGTTTATATGCAGTTGCTGTATTATATCTCTACCAGTAGTTAATGCATGATCACTCAGACCTGAATTAGATGACTCCATCACTACAGGAGTGACACATAGGACAATACAATGTTCAATAATTAGACCAAAGATACGTTCTGATACGTAACTAGATCAGTATTATCTATCAGTGCGTCTGTATCCATCAAGTAAATATATAAATCTTGTAATTCTGTCAGAATGGTAGATTTCATCGAAGACCGAAGATGGAGATACGCACTAGACGCTGAATTGGATTCAATATATTTTATTCAACGCTCCATATTCTCATGATTAGATCCTCCGAGAATGTATGTGTGTTATTGGTCGATAAAAAACCCAAAACTGAACCAGTGGATATCATAAATAAGTTGATTGGGAATCAACTGCAGGAATATAAATAAGAGTCACTTTATATCTTCACAGGTGAAATTTAGTACAATCAATGTCTTCCTGGAGACGTGATTTCGCGAGTGGGCTTGTCGTTGTTATTCCGATATTGGTTATACTAACCGTGGTCAATTACCTTTACTCGCGAATTGTCGGACTACCCTTCGTCCGACGACTGCAAGAGCCATTTGGATTCTTTGCTGCCATTATTATCTTTGTGATGTTAATTTTCTCTGTTGGATACTTGATGCGAACAACAGCTGGACGACTGATTGAAAATTATCTTGATGCAGCGATGAATCGTGTCCCGCTCATTCGCGTTCTGTATAATGCATCGAAACTTGCTGTCGAAACGGCACTTAGTGGCACTGAAGAGCTCCAGACGCCTGTCAAGGTCGAAACGTGGCCTGGAATGCGTATGACGGCATTTAAAACAGGAAAAACGACAGCAGATGGTCGAGAGGTGTTATTCATGCCAACCGCGCCCAATATTACCACTGGATTTATTATTGAAGTCGATACTTCAGACATCACTGAAACCGATGAGACTGTTGAGGAGGCACTGACACGAACATTATCAGCTGGGTTCGGGGATGGGGATGAGAATCGTAATACAGGCACTGATATCTCTGCAGGAGCCGACTTTGGTAATACTGGAAACATCGACTCAACAGATAAGTAGTGGGACTACGAGAATGAGGACGACTGCATTAATTAAAAACTACAGACGTATGTTGTTTTAGTGGACCACTTCGGAATCAATCCTTATAACATTCGCCTCAATAGACTCTAATCTCATATTTACACCTGTCATATACTGCCTACGTTTAGTTTATTTGAGTCTCCCAGGATGAATTAGTCTCAAATAATCAACAGTCGATTCCGACAAAGATATATGATGATTCAGATAGCCGGCGCGTACAGCTCAGACATAACTAAACCACTCTGCATGTGCATCTGTCTCTCGATTAATAAGATCAAAGAATGCCTGTTGGAGTTCCTCTGTCACTGGACCTCTGCCTCCATCTCCAATTACAACATTGTCGACCTTTCGAATTGGTGTCACCTCAGCAGCTGTACCGCTGAAAAACAACTCATCAGCAGTATTAAGCTCACCACGTGATATCGTTGCACGGTCATGGACAGTGTATCCTCGATCTTGAGCAAGTTCAATGACAGTATCACGAGTTATTCCATCGAGAATGCTTTCTGAAAGCCCTGGTGTATATATTTCTCCGTCACGAATCATAAAGATGTTTTCTCCAGGACCCTCTGCAACATTACCCTCCTTATTAAGTACAATCGCCTCAGTATATCCGTTTCGTCGTGCTTCTTCGCCAGCAAGCAATGAATTTACATACAGACCGGTCGTTTTTGCGTTCGTCGGAATCTGACTTGATGCGTGCTTTCGCCACGAGGAAATCATCACTTCAACACCATTCGTAAGTGCCTCCTCACCAAGGTATGCTCCCCACGGCCATGCAGCAATTGCAACGTCAACTGGATTATCGCCCGGACTCACGCCAAGTGAACCATACCCGTAGAATGCGACCGGGCGGATATAACATGACTCTAATTGTTCTCGACGAAGTAGTTCTAATGTTGCTTCTGTGAGCTCCTCTCGCGTGTATGGGATCTCCATATCATATGGTTGTGCTGATTGGTACAACCGTTCGAGATGTTCATCCCATCGAAAGATTGCAGGACCATTTTGCGTATCATAACACCGCACACCTTCGAAAACACCCGTCCCATAGTGAAGTCCGTGCGTAAGAACATGTACCGTTGCATCATCCCAATCGACAAACGACCCATCCTGCCAGATCGTTTCGACATCCATCTCGTTAAAATCCATATGTCGTCGTTTGCGGTCTGACGTATAAAGAGTGCCCGACAACAGCTTTTCAATAATCGTCTTACTCAGTCCGTATGCGATAATTATAAATTATCACTCATTTCGTTTGTAAGTCGACGATCGATTTCTTATGTATACAATGAATTCAAATCAAATATACTGATACTATCCAAGTTGATCATCACCCGATATAAATAGTACTGATGATCGTCATAGATATGCTGTATACGAACCCTAAGCTAGTTCTTCAACTAATGTAGCCCCATCAATAAATGCCATATCGTTCTCGGCGGCGTATGTCTGTGCATCGGCGGGTGCCGTTGCGTTTCCAGTTGTATCATCAAGCATCTCACAGACAACAACCGCCGGTGCGCAGTCAGCCACATCAGCAAGTGCAAGTCCTAGTTCTGTGTGACCTCTTCGGTCCGATAATAACCCTGGTGCTCCCCGAAGCACATTGACGTGTCCAGGCGTCCGGAATTCAGCCGCAAAGTCCTCAGCAGTGTATTTACCGGTATCTGCTGCTGCTGCAATGACACCAAGACGCTGAATTGTCTTTGCCCGATCATCATCAGTGATACCAGTGAATGTTTCACGATGATTCACCGGCAATGAAAATGATGAGCGAGTATCATACCCAAGGTCATGATCTGCTGTGGCAGGGTGTTCCAATACATCCTCTAAGAACGGCAACTCAAGCGTTGTTGCAACAGCATCCGATACTGCAGTGCAGATCAATCCCCCAGCATCATTGCGAAGCCGAGCGATGGCATCTGCATCAATAGCGCGAGCAGGATAGATGATATCGGTCTCACCTTCCCGGTCGGTAAAATCGTGAATAAGCACCGGCTCATCGTTGCTAAATGCTGTCACCGCATCGGCAATGACCTCACTCGATTCAATATGTGTGTTAGTTGTAGTATCCATATTAGCAGCACCCGGATTAATATCGGTATTCGTATGCACTTCTATGAGACCGTGATCTGAATATTGTTCTTTTAGACATATTCATTTATTATCCATCACAGCTACTGTGTTATTGAATTGCGATAAACTCATTCTTTAGGTTTTAATCGCACTGTAAGGTTCTCTCCGTCGGTAAGATTCAAACTATCCCGAAGCCGATTTGGCGCGATAACTTCAAGTTGTGTCTCATCATGATGCGTTCGCTCCGGGACAATAATATGTGCCGTTCCTGCAGTTTTCTCAGTGAGTATAATCTCAGCCGGGTAGCATGTTGCTGGACCAAACGTTCGTTCTTCATCCTCCCAGCCGTCGATTTGAATCCCCGTGAGAGACGAAACAGCCGCCCGTGTTCGCGTACTATCATCATCAAGATCAATATTAAGCGTTCCAGGGAATGGCTCATATCCAAGTCGCTCTTCGAACTGCTCCATATACCCGGATAATGAGATATAATGACGTCCTTCACCCATCCCGCTTGTGACGGTTCCAGCGAGTTCAACAACTGATGAGTTGTCTTCAAATATCTCCTGATACTGTGTATACTCTTTATGAAGCGCTGTTTCACCGTCTTCGGTCAGTGAAACCCACTGTCCATCCGTGACAACGTCACGGTCAAGATACCCTGCCGTCTGAAGTCGTCGAAGTCGTCGTGATGCAGTCTGAGTTGACACCTCAAGTTGGTCACTCAGTCCTGAGCAAGATATTTTGATCGGCTCTGATCGTGCCCCTTCTAAGGCAACGAATTTCAATGCCGCAAGTTCATCATGACCAACGGCTGTCGTCGACTCTGACATTACTATACTTATAGCTTGATGCATGTTAAGAATAACGGGTATGTGATGCTTCTCAAAATTGATATGTACTAACATACGATCAAAAATCCAATACCAGAAATTAATCACTTGTATAGAGTCAGCTGGCGTGATCACAGTATCAAATATTGATTCATGATCACAGTGAGTATGCTTCTATTTTGTTCGGAAAAGTCTTTAATTACTCTTTATAAATATGAGATATGTTCAGAGCTTTTCGGTCGGAGGTGGAACACGCAATTGAATCAGCCCTGCAAACACTTGCATTCCCGACCGATGATTTAGGGGTGGAGACGCCGCCTAAGGATGTTCCAGCAACGCTCGCTTCGAGCGTCGCATTTCGTCTTGCGAGATCTGCCAACGACTCACCACCAGTTGTGGCAGATGATATCGCTGCCGCTATTGATCTTGATCCTGACTCTCAGAGTTATGAGTACATTGAGCATGTGGATACGCGCGGACCATACGTTAATTTTCATGTCAACGATGAATACTATACGGATACGCTTGCCGCTGGGCAGGATCCCGAATACGGACACCTTCCTGATACCGGTCAGTCTGTTGTTGTCGAGCATACGAGTGCAAATCCAACAGGACCAATCCATGTTGGACGCGGGCGAAATACGATCTTTGGCGACGCAGTCGCTCGATTACTCGAATACAATGGCGACACTGTGGATCGGCATTATTATCTCAATGACGCTGGTCGCCAGGTAGGCGTATTCACTTGGGCATACGAGAAATTTGATCCTGATTCACTTCCAGATCCAGAGCGTGACCGCATCGATTATGAACTTGTCCGGTACTATCGTCGTGGTAATGAATTTCTTGAAAATGCCGATGATACTGCTGTCGAATCCGCTGAGGCTGAGATTGCAGCGATAATTAATGGTCTCGACGCAGGCGACACTGAGACGTATGAACGCGTCGAGACTGTTGTGGATCAAGTTATTGAAGGCATGCAACTTTCATTTGGACGCCTTTCAGCAGCATTTGATGAATTCATCAAAGAGACACGGTTTATCCGGAATGGAGATGCCGATGCCGTAGTTGAACGACTCAAAGCCGCTGATTCCGCGGTTTATGAGGATGATGCGTGGCAGATTGATCTCAGTTCGCACGATATTGAAAAAAATCTCGTTTTTCTTCGTTCTGACGGGACAACATTGTACACGACACGTGATCTCGCTCATCACGAATGGAAGTTTAATAATTATGACGCTTCAGTGACCGTTCTTGGTGAGGATCACAAACTCCAGGCTGAGCAGCTTGATGCGACCCTTCAGATCCTTGGAAATGACACCGATCAACTCAGGCAACCGTTTTATTCATGGGTTAACCTTCCGGAAGGCGGTATGTCGACTCGCGAGGGAACTGGTGTTGATCTTGATGATTTACTTGATGAAGCCATCGCTCGTGCTCGTCAAGAAGTATATGATAGACTTGATTCACGCGATCGTGATGACTCTCTCACCGACGATGATATCGATCGCATTGCCCGACAGGTTGGTGTCGGTGCTGTTCGATATGATATTGTCTCGAAACAACCAACAAAAGGAATAACCTTCGAGTGGGACCGCGCGCTTGATTTTGAAGCACAATCTGCACCATATATTCAGTATGTCCACGCACGCTGCTGTGGTATTGAAGCGGAAGTTGAATCGAGTACAACTCTCAATATTGCTGATTTCACATCTGAGTCGATACCTGGCGCTACAGCACTTCATTCGGACGCTGAGCGTGCACTCCTTCGAGAGATCGCTCGATTCCCGTCAGTTGTCGAATCAGCAGCGACAGATCTTGAGCCACACGTTGTTGCCACATTCGCTCGCTCATTCGCCGAACAGTTCAATACATTCTATCGTGAATGCTCGGTGTTGAACGCAGAGAGTGAAGCCGTGACTGCGGCTAGAATCGCTCTTGTCCGCGCCGCTCGCAATACCGTTGCAAATGCGCTCGATATCGTCGGCGTTGACGCACCCCAATCTATGTAATGTAGTACACCATATCTGCTAGCTATTTCATCTGCTCTGCCGTGCCGTCGGTAAAATACTCCCCGTGACAGCTGCTGATAATTATCTGAGAATGGAACCCATGAGATCTTCATTATCATTGAATCGGGTGTCACTACCAGCGTTGTCAGTAGCTGCTGAGATACCACACCAATCTAGGTAATCAGCGATCCACCAACGAAAAAAACAGTCGCTGCACCTGCACCAAGCGTAATAAGTAAAAACATAATCAGCCACCAAAACGGCACCCCAGAATTAGTATCATCAGCTGCCATACTCCTGATTCATTGCAGAGAATAAAAGAAGCTCCTGTTTCGCTTTTCAAAATCATTGTATTACCGCATACTGGCTCTTATCTGCTATAGTCGCAGCATACTTACCGCCGAATATAGAAAGATAATCAATGAGTACCGACACCGAAAACGTGAGCAAGGACCGTCGTAAGTACGAGTTCCGAAAAGTTATCGAGGAACTTAGAGAGTACGAAGGGTCTGGTACGCAACTTGTTACGATCTATATTCCGCCTGATAGGCAAGTCTCCGATGTCGTCGCTCATGTTACACAGGAACACTCCGAAGCAGCCAATATTAAATCAAAACAAACACGCACAAACGTCCAAGACGCACTTACCTCAATTAAAGACCGACTCCGATATTATGATACATACCCGCCAGATAATGGTATTGTCTTATTCTCTGGCGCTGTCAGCACAGGTGGTGGACAGACGACAATGGTGACTCGGTCGCTTGAGAGCCCACCTGAGCCAATCCAATCATTCCGATATCATTGCGATTCTGACTTTTTAACAGACCCGCTTGAGAATATGCTTGCTGATAAGGGTTTGTTCGGACTTATTGTTCTTGATCGTCGAGAAGCAAATGTAGGATGGTTAAAAGGAAAACGTGTTGAGCCGGTCAAATCAGCGTCGTCGCTTGTTCCAGGAAAGCAACGAAAAGGTGGTCAATCCGCACAACGATTTGCCCGCCTCCGGCTTGAGGCAATTGATAATTTCTATCAGGAAGTCGCTGGGATGGCGGATGATCTCTTTGTTCCGAAGCGACATGAGATAGATGGCGTACTGGTCGGTGGTCCCTCACCGACAAAGGATGAGTTCTTGGATGGAGATTATCTTCATCATGAACTTGGAGACGTCGTTGTCGGGAAATTTGATGTTTCTTATACGGATGAATCGGGGCTACACGATCTTGTTGACTCTGCTCAGGAGGTTCTCGCTGATCAGGAGGTAATGAAAGACAAAGCCGAGATGGAAGAGTTCTTTGAGAAACTTCATGGCGGTGAGGAAGCAACATATGGCTTTGAACCGACGCGACAAAATCTCATGATGGGATCCGTTGATAGACTCCTACTTTCTGAGGATCTTCGATCTGATGTCGTCGTGTATGAATGTCCTGACGAGCATGAGGAGTATGAGGTAATTGATCGTCGACATGATGACCCAGATCACACCTGTAGTGACTGTGGAAGTACGTCTGAGAAGGTTAAACGAGAGGATGTCATTGAATATCTGATGAGTATCGCCGAACAGCGTGGTACTGAAACAAAGTTCATTTCGACTGATTTTGAGAAAGGCGAGCAATTACACGATGCCTTCGGTGGCATTGCTGGGATTCTTCGATACGCAACCGGAATATAATTGAATCAGTTTCCGTATACTGCAATGTTGATGAATCATTATCTTGGAACATCGCTAAGCTATATTAATTGGACGTTGGGCTCTTTATTTACAGTTACATTCCCAACGTCACAATTGACACGCTTAGAGTGGATGATTACATTATGACTTGATTTTATCTTTCTACGCTGACGTGTACCCGCGAGTGAAGTCCAAAAATATCTATCCAATACACGCGAGCGGCAAGTCCTTGGCTAATATTGTAGAGTTCTCAGCATAGTTGTATCTATTAATCAATGTGCATTATAAAAGTCAAATATGTATACCGATCGTGTTACAATTGTTATGTTAATCATCTTTCTCTGAGCACCTTGCACGGTTAGACCCGCAAGACCTCTGTATACTTAATATTTTGAGACCGTATTCGGAACTGGATTAATCGTCTGCCGGCGTTTGAACAACAGTTTCATCGGTTGTTTCAGACTCGTCTTCTTCTTGCTCTTCCTCTTCTTCCTCAGCTTCTTTTTTGTTCTTGATTTTCTTGAGTCTGAAAATCTCTTCACGTTCCTGTTCTTCGAGCTTCTGCTCGATATACTCTTTATTTTCATAGAGATCTGGCAGAAGCTTGAATTCCAATGCATTGACTCGACGCTTCGTAGTTTCAATCTCTTCGAGCATTTTTTTCATCGCTGTTTCAACTTCTGCGGCTAGAATGATTGTCTCTATGAGCTCTTCATACGCATCCGCAGCCTCATCGATACGTGCAGATGATCCAAGAAGTCCATATCCGCGCTGATCTAGTGATTTTTTGACACGCGATGATTCGATCTGTGGAACCACAACTCCCATTATATTCTTTGATCGTGTTGTGATCTCAGGATAATCCTCTAATGCGGCAGCAGCACCTCGAACGGCAACGTCGCCCTCCATCGCTCGTGCCATATTCAGTTTTTGCTGCGCAGTCTCATAATTAGTATTCAGATCTGCGCGGACATCCTGTGCCTGATCAAGAATATCCATAAACTCCATGATCAGTCCATCACGCTTCTGTTCAAGCGTATCATGACCGCGCTCGGAAAGCTGGATCCGATCGTCAATTGCCATCAGATTCTTTCGGGTTGGTTTGACGTCCTCAGCCATTTATACAATATAATTACGCACAGAGATGCTAAAGGTTTTGAATTACTGAATCGACATATATGAACATTATGTGGCGGTGTAATATACTCTCGATTGTATCGTAGTCACCGCAGTGAATTCCCCGTTTATATGATTAGCTGACTATGTGCTTTTGTATGTATGCACTTCGAATATCATACGGATATTCGAGACATCAGACATGGTTGTACCCTTTGTTCTCATATCGCTTAGTCATCTCTCTGATATTGCTACATGAGAGGTGTGAGTGCTAGTGCTACAACACCATGTCTGCGATAAAAACCGTACTTATGATTTTATAATTACTCTACAGCGACTTCTGCTGTTTCACCAGCGGTCTCTTCGCGATAATACTTCTCGATGAGGTCTTCATCAATCCGATTAAGTTCTTCTTTCGGAAGCATCGATAGGAGGTCCCATCCAATCTCAAGTGTCTCATCAACTGACCGATTTATATCGAATCCCTGATCAATGAACTCTGTCTCGAAACGGTCAGCAAAGTCGAGATACTTATTATCACGATCTGAAAGCGCCTCACGTCCAACAATATTCACCAGATCGCGAAGGTCCTCACCTTCAGCGTATGCAGCATACATCTGATCAGAAACATCAGCATGGTCTTCACGAGTCAATCCCTCACCAATTCCATCATCCATCAAGCGTGATAGACTTGGAAGAACATTAACCGGTGGTTGAACGCCTTGACTGTTCAGATCGCGGTCAACGTAGATTTGTCCTTCTGTAATATACCCAGTTAGATCTGGGATTGGGTGAGTATCATCGTCACCTGGCATCGTGAGAATTGGAATCTGTGTCACAGATCCTTCACGCCCTTCAATACGTCCAGCGCGTTCATATAGCGTCGCCAAGTCAGTGTACATATATCCAGGATATCCACGTCGTCCAGGAACTTCCTCGCGGGCAGCACCAATTTCACGAAGAGCCTCACAGTAATTCGTCATATCGGTCAGAATCACAAGAACGTGATATCCCTTGTCAAATGCAAGATACTCCGCCGTTGTCAGGACCATCCGGGGAGTAACAGTCCGTTCGACAGCTGGGTCGTCTGCAAGATTCATGAAGACGACTGAGCGCTCGAGTGCACCAGTACGCTCGAAGTCCTCCATGAACTCATTTGCCTCCTCTGCGGTGATTCCCATTGCTCCAAAGATCACAGCAAATTCTGACCCATCGTCTGTATCATCATCTGCGTTTTCCTCCTCAGGCACTGATGCCTGTCTGGCAATCTGTAACGCTAGGTCATTGTGTGGCAGTCCAGACCCAGAGAAGATCGGCAGCTTCTGTCCACGAACGAGCGTGTTCATACCATCGACGGCAGCAACGCCTGTTTCAATGAATTCTTCGGGATATTCCCGAGCATATGGATTGATGGCAGCACCAACAATCTCTCGACGCTCATCAGCAAGAATCTCTGGACCACCATCAATTGGCTGTCCTGACCCATCAAGTACTCGCCCCAACAGGTCTTCTGTGACTTTCATCTTGAGCGTCTCGCCGGCGAAACGAACCGATGCGTTTGTATCAATTCCTGACGTTCCCTCAAAAACCTGGATCGCAACGATCCCATCCTCAGACTCAAGTACTTGTCCTCGCTTGATATCACCGTTTGGCGTTTCAATCTCGACGATCTCATCATAGCCAATCGGTTCATCAACTTCAGCGTATATTAGTGGACCACTAATTTCGGTGACGGTTTGATATTCTTTCATCTCAGTAAAGCTCCTGTAGTTGTGTGGCGATGTCTTCTTTGAGTGTCGCGATATACTCCTCGTAATCTTCTTGTACACCAATCCGGTTCAGACGTGGTGTCGCATCGATGTTGACAATCTCATCGACTGGCACTCCAGCATCAAGTGCCTCAAACGCTTCATCATTGAATCGATGAATCGCTGTCACGGTAAGATACGTTTTTTCTGGGGAACAGTATGTATCAACCGGATGGAAAGCGTTCTGTTGAAGATATGACTCACGCAGATATCGTGCGACCTCAAGTGTAAGCTGTTGATCGTCCGGTAATGCGTCCTTTCCGACAAGTTGAACAATTTCTTGTAGTTCACTTTCCTCATCAAGTACGTCAACAGCCCACTGCCGCTCTTCCGGCCAGTCATCTTCGACGTTCTCTTGGAACCATGGGTCCAGTTGCTCTTTATACAGCGAGTATGACTCATCCCAATTAATCGATGGGAAATGCCGACGTTCAGCAAGATCAGCATCCAGTGCCCAGAATGTCTTCACAATTCGAAGCGTATTTTGAGTGACTGGCTCTGAGAAATCTCCCCCTGGCGGGGACACAGCACCGATTGCCGAGACTGATCCTTCGGTCCCATTGACATTCTCGAAGTAGCCCGCTCGTTCATAAAACTGCGCTAATCGTGCTGCAAGATACGCAGGATATCCTTCTTCACCGGGCATTTCTTCAAGTCGTGAGGAAATCTCACGCATTGCCTCAGCCCATCGTGATGTAGAATCAGCCATCAATGCAACATCATATCCCATGTCACGGTAGAATTCTGCAATGGTGATTCCTGTATACACACAGGATTCACGCGCAGCGACCGGCATATTCGATGTGTTGGCAATGAGCGATGTTCGTGCCATGAGCGGGTTTCCGGTCGATGGATCTTCAAGCTCGGGGAAGTCATCGATGACCTCTGTCATCTCATTCCCGCGCTCTCCACATCCAACATAAATAATGATGTCTGCATCAGCGTATTTCGCCAATTGATGTTGTGTGACTGTCTTTCCAGACCCAAACGGTCCTGGAATCGCTGCTGTTCCGCCCTTTGCGATTGGGAAGAGTCCATCAAGAATTCGTTGTCCAGAAATGAGTGGCTCACGCGGGGTTTTCTTCTCGACAGCTGGTCGAGGTTCTCGAACTGGCCACTCCTGTCGCATCTGGACTGATTCATCACTTGAAAGCTCGACAACAGTCTCCTCAACTGTGAATTCACCAGAGTTGACAGCGGTTACCTCACCACCCTCATAATTCGGTGGGACGAGTACCTTATGATCAATTGTTACTGTCTCTTCGACGACACCAACTTCATCACCGGATTCAACAACATCACCCTCAGTGACAGTTGGCTCAAATTCCCATTTTTTATTTAGCTCAATTCCTGGCGCATCAACACCTCGATCAAGATATGGACTTCCCATCTTGTCTTCAAGAATATCGAGTGGACGCTGAACGCCATCATAAATCGTATCAAGTAATCCCGGACCAAGATCAACACTGAGCGGCTCGCCTGTGTTTCTGACCGGTTCATCAGGACCAATTCCTGATGTCTCTTCATACACTTGCACTGTCGTGACGTTATCTTCAATCTCGATGACTTCACCCATCAGCCCCTCGTCACCTACATAGACAACATCATTCATTCGGGCATCAAGTCCACGCGCGGTCACGACAGGACCACTTACACTTCTGATAACGCCATCCTCACGGACTGCTTGTTCTGTCTGGCTCATAAGATAAATTATGTTGAGTTACGTTATGATTCGTCTTCTTCCATCAGGTCAATCCCAATGGCTCGTTTGATTTGATCACGAAGGCCGCCAGCACCTGCCCCACCACCAAGAGTCACAAGCGTCGGCTCGATGCTTGTCTCGACATCTTCGCGGATCGTTCGAGATAGGTGCTCAAGATCGTCAGTATGCATTACAATGATTCCAACATCATCATCACCAAGCGCCGACTGCACGGCTTCATCAAGCTGTTCGTCTTTATTTTCGTCTGGGACAGTTTCGAACTTTCGGACACCAGCAAGCCGGAATCCTGTTGTGAACTCTGGACTGCCGACGACCGCAATCTCCTGACTCATCGCTACATAAACTCCTGCTCAATCTCATCATCACTCAACCCTGCTTCACGTCCACGGGCAATCGCACGAATATTATCGACTTCCCGCTCTTTCGCAAGGATGTATGATACAATAGGGGTAACCGATAGTGGATGTACCGTTCCGAGCGTATCGGAGTATTCTAACAAAGCATTATCAAGTGCGCGTTCGAACTGAATAAGACTGTCTGCGGTCTCAATCCGATTGAGTGCCTCAGAAAGGTCATCGCCGTACCGAGACTGACGGATTGCCTCGATAAGTTCGGTCCTATTTTGTGCGAGTGTTGCAAGTTCAGTTGCAGTGAACAGCGATCCACCCTCGATATAGTACGCTGCAGGGTCAATGTCTGCACCGCTCTGTGCAAGTCTGAACGTGTTCTGAACATTTCGAAAGTCAACTTCAGCTTGAAGAAATTCCCGATATTGTGCTGTCGCCTCATCAACTGTCAGATCAGCGAGTAACTGCTCGTAGTATGTTCGATCGACAGCGTTCTCAAGCGGTATGAGCACCCCACTCTCATCATAATCATCATATGCTCTCTCAAGCTCTGATCCATAGATAGTTCCTGCTGCCGATAATTGCTCGACAATCTCTTCAATACTACCCGCATCAAGAAGAGTGTCGAGAAGGGTATCATCAAACTCGCCCGCTCGGATTAAATCATCATCAACAGTATTAGCTTCTGCTCCTGAGTAGATACCACGAATTAGTGTCTTAATATTCCACGCATCAAACTTTCTCAAATATCGTGCGATAAGATCGTATAGACGACCGTTCGCCCACTTGAGTAAGTCATCGAACTGTCTTGCAAGATTCTGATTTAGCGCATATTCAATGAGATCAACACCGGAGTACCGAGAGCCGAGTGCATTGATCTCTCGCTCATAATCTGATTCTTCCATCAGACGGGCGATTTCTGCGGGGGTCATCCGAACTAACTTACGATACTCCTCATCGTCATACAATGCGCTTCCCCGTGCTTTGACCCGCGCCGTTACATACTCTGGATTCGAACCTGATGCACTCATTGGTCAAATAACTGTTCGCTGACGTCTCCAAGCGTTTCTTCCCAGACAGTGTCGAGAATCGAATCGAATGTGTTATTCACTCGAACACGTGAGCGCTGCCCCTCAGCAACAACTCCTCCAAGACAATCATACTCACCGGCATACTCCGCTCTTTCGTACTCCTCTAATAATGAATTGAGGAGATTGGTATCATCAGCACGAGCATAAATCTTGACTGTCTCATCGTCATCAAACTCGGAAATCGCTGCGGTCAATAATGGCTCGGTTAATCTCTCTCGTCTTGTCCCTGATACTGATGCAAGCTCACTTTCAACATGATCAAGAACATCATCAAGAATATCACGTCGTGCTTCTAGACGGTTTTGCTTTGCCTCGAGATTTGCACTTGAGAGTGCTTGCTCACGTTCCCGCTCGATTTGTTCTTCAATTTCACTTTTTCGTTTTTCAAGGATAGCCTCTGCATCAGATTCTGCATCGCTAATGATCTTTTCTACGCGCTCATCGGCATCTGCTTGAATTTCGTTTGCACGCGCGCGCGCTTCGCCCCGAATATCTTCGACGACAGTGTCCAGACTCATTGATAAAAACCCAACGAGAAGAATTATATCAGGAAGAACCCGACGAGCGCGAGAATGAGAATCGTCTCTGGAAGGACAGTAAGAATCAGTCCGGTGACAAAGAGACTGTCATCCTCTGCGATAGCACCCATTGCAGCGGCGCCAATTCCACGCTCTGCGTACCCCGCGCCGAGGGCGGCAAGACCAAGAGCAATTGCGGCGGCGGCATTCGGTTCGATAGCTGGTGCGGTTTCCTGAGCCTGCTGTAGTAGTCCAATCATTGTATTAAATCACGACCGTGTTGTCGTTTCCGAACATACGTAGATGGACAGACAAATATCATAAAGCTTCTCAAATGCACCGACTGTAAATACAGCACGGATAGATTCTATCTAACATACTGACATAACGCCAATAGCTATTCATGCTGACAACAAAGCGAGTACACGTTTTACTCGAGATGGTGCCGTATTGTAGTTCTATTATATGTCAGAATTTGGGAAATATTAGTATGCTGTATTCCTGATTGTTTACAAAAAATCCGGGTGACTAACCGTTGCGCTATTACGATCTACATGTTCACAGCTTGGTATGTCAATATACTATGTGGTTACACGCACATAATATCGTCTGTATCGATCAGACTCAAAATATAACAAAAACGAAAACCAAAATTAAAATTAGATTTAGTCTTCAGTTGTGAATTCTCGTTCGTACCCGAATGGGCTATATTCGCGTCCCCCACCGTCATAGAACTTATTGAAGAATTCCACATACTCAAGTCGAACTGCTTGCAGTCCTGCGCTTGTAACACCAAGCGCCAGAACAAGGATATGACCAAGTATAAGAACGACCAATCCAATCAAAATCGTCGCTGCATCACCATGGATGAGCCCTCCAAACATAACATCAGTGACCTCATGCCCATGATATACTTCCCCAACCTGTGGCATTTTCTCAAGCCCAAAGTGCCACTCTGCTCCATCACCAGCATTCGTGACATAAACACCGAAGAACAGAAGATTCACAGTAAACGCCATTGCTGCTTTAGCAAGTAAGACTGCAGCAAGTCGTGTGTATGATAACACATTGACAAGAATATTGAGAAATTCAATCGCTTCGACTGGTTCACCAACTGCAAGAAGAACAAGCCCCAACACAAATATTGCGAGTGGGACTGTGATTGCTCCCATACCTGGAATGGTGAATACCTCCATTGCAGGGAATCCATTGAATCCAAGCGGTAGCACACCCTCAGCCGAGAACGTTGTGTAAATAAACTCTGGAGCAACCGGGCGAAGTGCATCGCTGAACACCCATATCCAGAATCCATTCATCATCAAGAGCCATGAACCATTCTCAAGAAACGCATCCTTTGCACCATGAAGTTCGATATCTTCAAAGAGTCCGAAAATCCATGCAATATTGAGATGAACAACTCCGACTAATACGCTCACAACGAGCCATCCACGAGCCCATTCGATACCAGCCGGTGAGAGACCCTTTTCAATCGGAGCGTGTGAGAGTCCAACCACTCCTTCCCAAAGGTATGTTGCAACAAGATGGAGTCCGAACACTTCCCCATATAGAATCCCAAAGATAATGGTGAAAATACCTGCAGTGATCGTTATACCACCCATGCTGCGGAACGCTGGGCGGTCTGTAAATCTAGAGCTAGTGTAGAGGAAATAACCAATGACGGTGTATATTAATCCATATCCGAGGTCTCCGATCATAAATCCGAAAAATGCTGGGAATGTCAAAAACAAAATGATAGTCGGATCAAACTCATAATAACTCGGTCGGTTGACTGCTTGAACAAGGATTTCAAATGGTTTGACCGCACCTGGGTTGTCTTGTACCGTCGGCGGTTCATCATCGTCCATGACGACCGCAGTCCCACCATCGGCACGAGCATCTGAGTCAATATCGCCTCCATCTGCGGCTGTCGGGGCTGGTGCGCCTGCGTTGCCACCACCACCACTTCCTGCAGGGATATCTTCACGTACATGATCATCTCCGCTTGCAGAGAACGTTGCACGCTCAATTTCATCAACTTGAGCGTGGTCACCAACAGCTTCAGCGAGCGCTTGCCTCAGTTCGTCATACCGCGAACTGGGGATCCATCCCTCGGCAATAAATGCATTCGCTGTTGTTGCAAATGATAATGGTGCTTCTGCTTTTTCGGCATCAATTGCCAGTTTTTCTTCTGCAGCAAGAAGAAATCCAGCAGTATCGGCGCGTTCATTCTCCAATTCCTCTTCAATCTCCTGGAACTTTTGTTCCAACTGCTGACGCCTCTGTTCAAGATTACGAACATACTCTTTCGGCGATAACTGCTTGGTATCACTGTCGAAAACAGTATTATCTCCAGATGCTGTGACTGTATCTGTCTCAGTCGTGATTGGTGTTGGTAGATCGACTGAGACAAACTCAGTACCCACAAGTACATCAGTGAGTGCTGTATCACTTGCGGCATCCGTCGGACGGGCAAAGATAGCCAATACATCACTGCCAGTAAATATCTCATACGTGCTGAGTGAATCAGCACTATCGATTGCTCGTTCGACTGATTGCTGATCGCCACGACCAATAGCCACCTGTAGCGTGTCATATCCGGTAAGTAAATCCAGATCAACGCCAAGTTCAATAAATGGCTCTGCGGCTTCAATTCGATCTTCGATTTCTCGGAGTTCTTGTCTTAATTCTTGTCGGCGGTCATCAAGCTGATTAACCGTTGTTCGAATTGATTCGAGTTCTTCGGAAATTTCTTCATCAGTAACGATTCGTGTTGGTCCAGCGTCTGCGTCATCAACATTGAGGATACTTTTCAGTGAACGAACCGTCACAAGCTTGTCTGCGGCTGTTTCTGCGCCCTGAACTGACCTACCAGGGTCAAATCCATCCCATGACCCGTCATAATCAGTAATATGGAATAGATTGAGATCATGTGTCGCTTCAATGACCGTTTCCAATACTTGTTTGGACCCAGTCACCGACACCCTACTCATCTGTTCAGGTCTGATCATTTACTTCCTGTTCAAACTGATTAATTGTATACTCAACGGCTTCATCAACTCGGTCCTCTGCAGATTCAATCAATTGCTCTCGTGCTGTTTTTCCATCCTCGATAATTTGCTCGCGCTCAGTCTCAATTTCCTTGCGGGCTTCCGAGAGCCGTTTGGATTCGTATTCATCAGCTTCTTGTTGTGCCTTTTCGCGAATCGTCTCAGCCTCCTCTTCGGCGGACGCAATACGCTTTTCGCGCTCAACCTCGGCCTCGTCGATGATTTCTGCTGCCTCATCTTCGGCTACTTTGATCCGTTCGAGAACCTCTGGTCTCGGCATGCTCGTATCAATAAAATAGTTTGTAACCGGGATATAAGGTGTTTCCGGAACGATAGTACCAATCCCATTAGCTATCAAGTAACCCGACTTGCCGTAGGACCGGGTAACAACTCTATATACCAATTTTGAGGTAATTATCGGACATTCGTCTGTAAATTATCTAATTCATCGAACTATAAGTAATATTCATCACTGAATGAGCGCCTGTGAGTCGGTGTGTATGGAAAGATGAAATCAAGAAAATGAGCCGACACAGCAACAAGTGTATCCGTGCGTTTCTGCAGTTTTCACGTCGTATATTCCTTTTATTCGAAGACGCTGAATCCGTAGCGTTATGATTCTGGCGTGTCCATACGAGATTAAATGGGAATACTTGAGGACAAAGCAAACGCGCGGTTGTTCTATAAATATCTCTCACAGGTGTATGACCGAATTAATCCATTTATTTGGAATGCAGAGATGCGTGATGAAGCGCTCAGAGAACTTGATATTGACTCAACTGATCGCGTTCTTGATGTTGGATGTGGAACTGGATTTGCGACTGAGGGACTGCTTCAATACAGCAAGAATATTCATGGACTTGACCAGAGCGCCCATCAGATGAAAAGAGCGTTCAATAAGTTTGGTCGGACTGATGATGTCAAATTTCACCGTGGTGATGCCGAGCGACTTCCGTTCGCCGATGACAGTTTTGATGCAATTTGGTCATCAGGCTCAATCGAGTATTGGCCAAATCCAATTGCTGCGCTCTGTGAGTTCCGACGTGTGGTCAAGCCCGGTAATCGCGTTCTTGTCGTTGGTCCAGACTATCCTGATTCATGGCTTTTCCAGCAACTTGCTGATGCGATTATGCTGTTCTATGATGAAGCGGAAGCACAAGAAATGTTTGAAACCGCAGGGTTTGTTGACATCGAACATCACATCCAGCAAGCACACCCTGGAACTCCACGGGCGATTACAACGATTGCTCGTGCACCGACAGCAAGTGATACTGTTGATACATCAGTCCAACAACAGGTGGGTGACCCAGCGGTCGCACCAACCAACGATTAGACATTAGAATTGAGACTGATTCTTTATTTTTCTCTACTTTGAATGCATTTTCTCTCACGTTTGAGATCTTTGCCCGGGTCTATCGCCGAACTGTTGCACCAATCTCTCCGATGACACCACGATAGAAAATAGTCACGTTCACGGAGCGACCTGGTAGTGGCTGAGGACTGTTCGTCCCAGCGACTCGAAGTTCCCTTGCTCGCCGACCGACCACACGCCATCATTTACGTTATTATATAATCCATATGGACCGCTAGGAAACCATTTCGCGGCAGAAAACGGAATAGATGCTTGATACGATGGTGGTTCTTGATCGATGTTGACTCGTATATTCACCATCGCAAGACGCAGCGACAGTCCAGCCTCATGTGTGAGAGTTATCAGCGTCTCAGACACAGTGAGTGACAGTGCAGTACTTGCTGTTTGATGTTTGGTAACTCTGATGATACTGAAGTATCAATGCGATTAGCACTTGAATACTCACTGATCTGACAGGTACCTGAGGGAATAATTATCTGCAGTGGGGTAGTTTTGACTGTAACAGCACTCGCAAGTGTAACACTGACGACAAGCAGCAGTGCAATACCAGTTATCGCGGCTGACACCCGATCTGTAGTCGACAATGAGTTCAAGAAATACTTACGACGTTTCTGATGTCTATGTTGCTCATGAAGCTTTGCCTCTGTTCATCAGAATACATATTTTGAATCACCGTGACCAAGCAATCACAACAGATTGCAGATGAAATATTTAGCATTTGACATACAGATGAGATACTCATGCAGATTACGACATAAGAAGGCATATGTGTGCAATCACTAAGATTCTTGATCACTCTTGGGTACTTCCTTTTTGTATAACAGCTTGATTATGTGAATCGCCCCGGAGTCAAATCCCGGAGGTATTCGATCTATCTGCCTGTAGATTGTCAATGACTGTGCGCTTGCACAATGTGACGGTCAAGATGAGCGGTATGGACTCGCTTGTTGATTTCAGTAAGTAATATCAAAGTCAACAGTGAGCGCAACATAATCAAGAACTAAGAGGCGAGAGTTGCGTAATCTACAGATAAACAAGGCGAGTGCCTCGGGGGGAGTCGGGGTTTCACCGGGTCAGGGTCATGGTGATGCTGGAGTGACAGTGACCGACTCCCACTGCCACTCACGGACGCTGCGGTGCAGTGCGGTGTTTTCGGGTGTGACTTCCAGCCGATTCCTCACGGGAAAGGAAGAGGTCGGGAGGAATTGAGTGAAATTCCCTTGCTGGGGTAGTGCGGTCGACACAGGGAAGCCTCGGCTTAGAGGGCTTGCCCCGAGGTACTTTATAATCCAATACTCTATACCGTATCTACAAACGAATCTGTCGACAGCCTAGCTGTCTCCACCTGATACTCGAACATTGCTACCAGCATCATTAACGCCTGTTTCAGTGCTATTCTCACGGGTGCTGTTTCCGACAGCGCCGTATATTAACGGTGGGAATGATGGGTCAATAGAGACCAATACAACAGAATTCCTATCGATAGCAGTCACTTGATATGTTCCATCAGGTGCGAGTGTCCACAGCGACCCATCAGACCCTGTTTCTCCAACAATCGTACTTTCACCACTCGGTGGACCGAGAGTCAATGGTGCATCGACTGGTTGCTCTGTAGCAGTGCTGTTTAGTTGGAATCGAACCGGTCCACCAGGATATGTCGGATGTGCAGTGAGCCGAAGTCCGTCCTTTACCGCTGAAAGTGATCGTCGCGTCGACGTCTGTGCAAGTGGTCGATGCTGAATTTCTTTAAATATCCGTGTATTACTGGTATGTATGAAACTCACGAGACGACCACGGTCATGATTGATCCTCACACGAGTAATCGGACCCTCTGGTGCTGTAACTGCTCTTTCCCGACGTAATGACGTAATCGTCGGATAAGCCTCAGTGGTCACATTTGTTGGAGTTGTTATATTCAGCTCGGTTCCAACGTTGGTCCCTCTGAGTCGCCCCCGATATGCTTCTCGCACGTATGCATCATTAATGAGAGTACCAACTACAACACTTTGCGGTCCTGACTGAATGACAAATCGACTTCGCTCAGTTGTTCCTGTGATGACCTCTGTAGCATGTTTACGAACCGGACTTGTGAGTGTCCGTAACTCAATACGGAGTGTCTCGAATCGCGACGCAGGAATACTGAATCCATCTATTGAGTTCGCGGCTGACTCCAGTCGTGATAATCGTGCAATCAGTGCACGTGATTCAGTATCAATTGCAGCAAGACGAGCAAGAAACTCTTCGGTGGTGACATTTTCATCTCCATATGCCGATATCTGAGTTCGTTGTTGCGAACGAAGTATCACTATTCGCTGCTCAGTTTCGCTAAGTGCCTGTAATAATCGTTGTTGACGCACAGATGGTGTTGACGCTGACTGAATTCGATTTAATGTTGTCTCCGTTTGAATTCTCGTTTCAGTCGCTATTGAAGCGAACTCAAGTCCACGACCGAGTTCAACATATGTCGTTTGCAATGCAGATCGTTGCACTTCGACTGGTGAAATACCAAGTGTTGATAGGATTGGTCCACTTCCTTCCTGATTGATTTGCGAGATACTCTTGCCACTTGTTTGTGCGTCACCGATAGATGCCACTGGAACAGCCCCGGCGACAGTCGCAGTAACAAGGATGATGGCAAGAAAGACAGAGACGGCACGCATATATTCGATTATATCAGGTGATAATAAAAACACTATCATTACCGTTTTATCCCATACTTACCTCTTAATATTCGAAAATACCGATAGAAAGGGTTTTGAGCGTTCCATGTACAATCGGCATCACATGCGGATGTCCGCGCTATTAGTTGTCCTCCTCCTCGCTGTTGCTCCCGTTGCAGGTGTAGCTGCAGGTACGAGTGCTGGTGCTGGTGTCACTCATCCGGTACCCACTCAGCCAGCGACGACATCAGTCTCATCTTCAGCGTCATTTGTGTCTGATACAACTGAGCTATCAAATATTGACACAACGTCATCGCCAGCACAGATTGATACGACAAATACGACACCACAGTCAGAATCTCAAACGACAATCACTATTTCTGTTCACGCTGATCAGAGTGCTTTCTGGCGGATTGAAACCCAATATGCACTCACTAATCCAAACGAGACACGTGCATTCGAAGAAATCGCACGTCAGTATGAGCGAAACAATATCAACATTGGACCACAAATTACACTGTTCAGGACACTTCAGACGGAAGCGACCGCATCAACTGACCGGCGAATGCAAATCCGCAATGTAAGCTATCATGCGAACGTTAGCGATAATCGCGGCACGCTTGCTCTCTCGTTTCGCTGGTCGAATTTTGCTCAGCAAGGGCAGAATGAAACACTATTGATTGGTGATGTATTTAAAATTGCGACCGATGAGGCAGATGTCCAGCGTACATGGATGTCAATTGTCGGTGTGAATCAACAAATTATCATCCATCCACCAAATCGATATACCGTTTCTCGAACAAGTATTCCAGTTCAACAACGAGAGAGTGCAGTCGTCCTTACACAACCATCTGACTTTGCGGGAAATTCAGGACTTGAAATACGATATTCTGCGGTTGAAGAAAACTCTATTCCAACAGCATTAATCGCTGGAGCAATTCTTGGATTCCTTGGAATAATTGGAATTCTCTATGGTAGTCGTCGATATCGGACCGACAATGGAGACCCTGACGGAACGGAAGATAATAATTCGTCATCACCAGGATCTGGACTTCCTCCGACAGCTACTGGCGATGTTGAGGGCGAGGACAACTTCGATTCTTCTGAAAATAATCCATCGATGCCAAGGCATGCGGATACCGCTTCCTCATCAGGTGTTTCTGGTGATTCAGCATCACCAACATCAGAACCAACATCGACATCGGTTTCGGATTCAAGTGATAGTCCACCTTCTGTAGACGGTGTGGAATCAGCTGAGACAGAGCCATTATCATCTGATACCCCTTCTGAGATGAATGCTACAACAGATGTTGACACTGCTGATTCATCGACGACAACAGAATCAACCTCAGAGATGGACCCGCAATCAAAGAGCGATTCGATGCCAGATATTTCGACCGACCCAGCATTACTCTCCGATGAAGAACGTGTTGAACAGCTACTCTCACGTAACGGGGGACGGATGCGACAGGCATCGATTGTCGATAAGACGGGATGGTCAGATGCAAAAGTATCACAAGTTCTCTCAATGATGGCTGAGGATGACCGGGTGGATAAACTTCGATTGGGTCGTGAGAATCTCATTTCACTTCCTGATGGATCAACGACAAGTACACAAACAGATGATGAGCAAATGAGCACCGATTAGATATCTGTTTCTGTCTACCCATAGATACATTCGGACTCAATGTGCCGACGTATGATATATCTCATCCGGATATTAGATCGTGTTACCGTCAGTGTATAATTATTGATCCAGAGTCATCTACATGCTTGGTTCCCTATCTACAGAGAGGACCGACTGGTCATTTTGTCTTGTGATAGCCGGAACCCATTTTACTTCGCCGATGAGACTGAAAATTAATGGAGTATCTGGAACGGCGGGTATCGATGGTTGAGGACCGACTGGAATCGGTCGTCGATACGATTGACCCCGCGGTGCTGTCAGATGAGGTTGCTCACGTTGCGTTGTCGGGCGGGAAACGTGTTCGACCAGCAGTGACAGTTCTTGTGTGTGAAGCTTGTGGTGGTGCGCCTGAGGACGCGGTTGACTTTGCTGTTGCAGTCGAATTGGTTCACAACGCATCATTAGTTGTCGATGACATCATCGATCGGTCAGATGTTCGTCGCGGCACACAAAGTGCATGGTCAGCGTTTGGGTATGGACCGGCACTGATTACCTCTGATGGACTTCTTGGTGAGGCATTTGCACTTCTTGCTGCTGATGAGCGTGCGACTGAGATTGTTGCCGAGTCGATGGTTGAACTCGGCGAGGGTGAGGCAACAGAGCTCGTCGCGCGACCAACAAATGAAGCGGAGTATATGCAACTGGCTCGACGAAAAACGGGAGCGTTATTCCGAGCAGCCGCAGAGGTTGGAGCTGTTGCTGGCGGAGCCGATCCGTTTACTGTTGATCTATTTGGTGAGTATGCAGAGCGGGTTGGTGTTGCATTCCAAATCCGTGATGATGTTCTTGATGCGACCGCGGACGCCACTGACCTTGGGAAACCAACAGGGCAGGATGCAGCAATGGACCGTCCGTCATTGATCCAAGTAACGACACTTGACGATACAGAGGCAAATGAGCGAGCGCATGATGAGTCCCAACAGGCGCTTGATGCACTTGCTGCTGCAAATATTGATGATACTGAATCACTTGGATATCTTCGTGATTTGGCAGAGTTTGTTGTTATCCGTGAGCGTTGAACGCTCAGTTGTATCGTTATCCTCGCGGTGGATCTGAACCTGATGTTGTCGTTGGAAATCGGGATTCAGCAACCGCAAACGCCAGTGTACTGAGCACCCCGAGTAGTGTTCCTGCGGTTAGTCCAACGGCAAGTTGTGCGAGCGAAAACGACTGCCCTGCAGCAGCACCTCCAGGAAGAAAAAATCCAGAGACAACGTATAATACGATGGAAATAGCACCCACATAGAACGGGGCGTTCAAATATCGCCATCGAAATCGATCAGCGAGATACTCATCTGTCACTTGACCAAGACTAGATGTGACACCCGCGGCTGCGAACCACTGAACTGACCCGTGGACAAACGCTGCTGCCCCGAGTACGAGAGTCATCTCAGAAACTGCCTGGCGAACAAGTTGCAGGAGTGCATATCCACGGAATCCACCTACGATAATAAGTGCAATCGCAGCAACATACGTGATGAACGTCACACGTCCCTCATAGAGCACGTCTCGTGTCCGAGCAACCATATCATCAAGTACATCCTCAATACCAAGCCCCCGTGAGAGTGTGTACAAGCCTAAGAGTCCTGAAATAATCCCAAGTACGACTGCACCAGGGACATCAAACAGACTTGCGACCGTGACAAATGGGTAGATGAGAAGCAAAATACCAAGTGGAATAAGAACGGTTCCCCGTGTCTCAGCGTCCGCAAGTACTTGTTTCATCGTATAATAAATCGATTCAAGATCTTGTGCCTGTCGTACAACGACACGTCTAACACTGTCGATTGGGACTCGAGAGCGGATCACTGGCAGTATAGATTCATCCTGTGCACCATCGGTAATCACAATCGCATTAATATTCTCACCAGTTGAGAGTCCAGCAAGTACGCGGTCAATTTCCTCCCCAATAACACGGTTCGCCTCGACATCTCCCCCGTCAACGCCAGTCACAGCGGCGACCGCAACATCTTCACCAACGGTTGTATCATTGGTTAGATTATCATATTGATGGATTCCTTGAAATAATACATTTACATCTGAATCCTCTGGATCTGCTGTCGCAAGATCGACAGCCGCACGTTCGATGGTCTCACGACCGATGACAGGCGTCTGAAGACCGGTCTTCCGACCCAGATCGTCATCAAGATCAACACAGAGGACCAAGAGCATCATTCAGTGATACATCCTAAGCATATATCTGTTTTCGGGGGCAACACCACCGTGGCTCATATTTTTAATCCAATATAATGTGAGTAATGAACTAAACCGGAGTAATGTGAGTATGTGCAAAGGTATAGTTATCATTGCATATGGGAATTTTCTACTTGGGATTAACAGCGAAACCGGATGTCCCGTTTAGATGTCGTATTGAACCTATGTTGAGTAAACAGAAGAGTAATACACTCTATCCTCTTGATGATTCATGAACTTTACAGAGTGAGCAATACAGAGATTTTTTACTTCATGCTGTTCTCCGGAGGTAAGAGTAAGAATAAGAGTATCCATTTGTACAGATTGTATTGAATATTAAATCTATCAGAGTAACTGTTACTGGGCACATGTATCTTCGACGGTTATTCTGTTCCATCGCAAGTAGCACGACTTTTGAGGCTTCATTGACTACACCTAATATATGATTTCAAAGGGGTGCGAACAGTGCGCAAAAGGCGGCAAAATGGTACTTTTTGTCTACGGTTACTGTGATCAGCGTGACTGTTTTTATTGCCCCCTAGGTGAGAATCGAAAAAACGTCACTGACGTGTACGCAAATGAACGGCTTGTCGAGTCCGACTCCGATATTATTGCAGAAGCACGTCGCATGGATGCGCTTGGCACCTCAATTACTGGTGGCGAACCACAGGAGGCGTTAGCAAAGACAACCCGTTATCTATCACTTCTGAAGGACGAATTTGGTTCGGATCATCATACGCATTTATACACTGGAATCACCGGAGGGCGAGAAAACATGCGTGCACTTGCATCAGCTGGACTTGATGAGATTCGATTCCACCCGCCATACGAACAGTGGGGTAGTCTCCACGGTACTGAGTGGGAAGATATTCTCTATATTGCACGCGAAGAGGGACTTACCCCTGCATTTGAAATTCCAGGAATTCGTGCAGAGTCAGAATTTCTTGAATTCCTCGATGAGGGTGCCGCTGAGTTCTGTAACGTGAATGAGTTTGAGATGTCAGACGGCAATTATCGTCGGATGCAGCAGAAGGGATATGAACTTCAAGATGGGCATATGTCGGCTGTTGAAGGATCTAAAGAGGCGATTCTCGACACTATGGGGAATCACGAGCAAGTGTACTTCTGTACATCTGTATTCAAGGACGCTGCACAGCATCGGAATCGTCTCAAGCGAATGGCACAGATTGTTGGTCGCTCATTTGATGAGATTACAGACGATGGGACGATTGTATATGGTAAAACATGGGTTGCTCCAAAAACATTTGATATGCTTGGTGTCCCAGATGAATTTTATACTGTCAAATCGGACCATGTCGAAATCGCATGGTGGCTACTTGAAGAGATGATCGAGGATGGCGATGTTGATGACGGTGAAATTGTTGAACAGTATCCAACAGTCGATGGGACAGTTGTTGAGCGGACGCCGCTAGCGTAATTATTGTTCGCTATTTTATTTATTGAAGAACCACGCTGATTCCTGCTTGCTGGTCTGTCCACCAGTCAATGCAGTATACAGACTTGGTGCAAACGCTATTGCCGCCCCGACGAAGAGCCATTCACCGCTATTGATATTCCCGCTATTACCAACATATCCGACTCCAACGGTTCCAATAAATGCAACGGTGATACCAACGATACCACTCAAGACTGCTACTTGTCGTTTTGTTTGTTGAGTTGGCGTAACACCACGAGCGGTCGCATACAAGGCGCCGCTAATTCCAATTCCAGAACCAAGAAGAACACCGATCAACGGTACTGAGATTAAACCGACAAACATGTATCCAATACCGACGAGAAGACACCCTCCAGCCGTCACTTGTGGAGTAAGTGGATTGACGTTCACGCCGTAGTGAACCGCATAACTCGCTGGTGGTGACATGAGAATAAACCCAATAAACAGAGAGTTGATTACAGCAGCGACCGAATTGTGCCCTCCAAACATTGTATAAAGCGTTCCAACAGTTCCAAGCATTCCAATCAATGCTCCTAGTATCAACACCCACCGCGGTCGAATTGTTTCAGCTGGATTTTCATCACGAAGCACTCCAAACCCAATAAAAGGATACGAACCGGTAGCGCACGCGAAGACCGTCGCAGTGAGCCCCCAATTAAGAATAGCTCCTGAGATAATAGCAACAAGACCGAAGAATACACCTACTATGATGGCAAATTCCGGGACATACTGATTAGTGCTAACGTTCATACGCACAGCTATCTTAATATGATAAAAAGCATTGTTTATATCAATATTTCCTCGCAAGTTCTTTAGACTGGGCAATTGTACAATATAATATGTCCGAGTGTCCGCTTGCAGATGACTGCCCCAGATACTCCGAGCGAATCAGTGGAATGGGATGTCAGTTTTACGGTGACCGCGGCGGAGCTGAGTGGTGTAGTAGTTATGATCAACCAATTCAGGATCTAAAAGCTCAGCCTGTTAAGCCTGGTGAGGAGGTCATTGTTGAAGTTGATGATATTCATGAGAGCGGAGCAGGTGTTGGGCGCACTGACGATGGGTTCATAATCCTTATTGATGGATTGCTACCGACATCGCAAGCCGTTGTACGAATTGATCGCGTCAAATCAAATCATGCGACAGCGAAAGAAATCGTTGAACGACTTCCAACCGATGAGGACGATGATAATGACGATGCCGATACCGATACTGATGAGCTCAACAACGACGTGGTTCATGACGATGAGTCAACTACAAATACTGGCAGCAAGAACAGCAGTTCTGGGTCAGACCGATCAACTGCACTTGGAAGTCGGGATAATTTCTGGGGCGGATAAATCACTTCTTTTACTAAATAGCAGATATAGATGATTGCAACCGGTGTTGAGGACGAAATCGACAGAACACGTCCCATCGCTACTCACCGTGGCGCTCTTGGGGGTACTCATATTATAATATGATAGAGACAACACAATTGATATCAACAATACAGTATTAATCAACCACAATCGTTTCTATCGAGATATTTATGTCAGACGATTAATCAAATAGAGAAGTTTATAATATTACAGCATATGACAGATAATGAAAAACTCGATACGAAGGTAGAAACCACTTCTGACAATAGCGTTGACTCACATTCAGATAAAAAAGAAAAAGAAAATGACACCGAGGATCTTGATGTCGATGCGATCCTTAGAGAAATTGGATTCGATCCTGACATAAATGTCCTCACACGACGCCAAGCGGAAGTACTCATACTGCGTGAGCGCGGATATCGGCAGTCTCGAATTGCTACTGCTCTTGGTACCTCTCGGGCAAACGTCTCAAGCGTCGAATCAAGTGCCCGAGAGAATGTCAAGAAAGCACGTGAGACTGTTGGATTCGCTGAGGCACTCACTGCACCTGTACAGGTCTCAATTGAAGCTGGAACCGATCTCTATGATGTGCCAAAAAAAGTGTATGATGCATGTGATATTGAAGGAGTGAAGGTAACACGAACTGCCCCTGAATTAATGAAAGCAGTAGCTGATGCTGCTGGTGATGCCGTCCGTGGGAGAGAAGTCAAACAGTGGCTGTTGGTCGGCGTAACAAATGATGGAACCATACAAGTTCGACGTTCTGGTAATAAAAAAAATAATGATATCAAAACAAATCCAAATCGGAATCCTGACACAACAAGATTTTGATATTTTATCCGATTGAAGCAGCGTCAAAATCAGAAAACCCCGTTTTCACGAAGCTTTGAGACAAGTGTTCTAACCGATTGAGCTTCATCTTTATCTATAACAAGCGTCCGGTCATCCCATGTGACGATAATGAGTCCAGAGACACCAACTGCCGATATGTGACCACCATTGCCTGCAATAATATTATCTGTACCATCAATTACCTGAACCTCAACGTCACCAACGGTGACGGTTTCTTCGCATGTTGTGGTATTAGACTGTTTATTATGCCCTGATACAGCTTGTGTATCAACAGTTCCATCGGTCAGTTCGTCCTGCGTGGCAAGTCGATCAAAAGCATCCCATGTGCCGATGTCGTCCCATATCATCTCAGTTGGAACGACCGCAGTTGCCTCAGATTGCTCAAAGATAGCTCGATCAACACTCTGTGAGTCGCTTGCAGCAAACGCGTCGGCGACTGACTTATCTGTATCATCGCGCAAGACGACCTGTAATGATGCAAGTGGTGAATCGGCTACAACAGCATTGAACACCGTGGGTCGCCAGGCGAATATTCCAGCATTCCAATAGTGTCCCGCCTCGATATACTGTTCTGCCATTTCGGGTTTTGGCTTCTCATGGAATGAGTGAACCGATTGCCAAGATACTGCGTCGCCATTGATATTATCAACAGTATTAGATGATTCTGCTGGCTCGATATATCCATATCCTGTCTCCGGTCGGGTTGGAGTGATGCCAAGAGTCACGAGTCGGTCAGTCTTCGCAGCAACAGTACTCATACGTTTCATAGCAGTATCAAATCCTGCTCCAACAACATGGTCACTTGGCGCAAGAAGCACGACTGGGTCAGTATCGTATGTTTTTCTAATATGTTGTGTCGCATACAGAGCTGCTGGTCCCGTGTCTCGTCTAGCTGGCTCGGTTATTACTGTCACGTCCGAGACCTGTTCTGTGACTGCTTCAACAAATTCATCGCGGGTGAGTATGAAGACTGAGTCAGTGACTCCACGAAGCCGATCAACTGTTCGTGTGAGAAATGAGCGATTGCCGAAAAGTGAGAGAAACTGCTTTGGTCGATGTCCTCGGCTTGCGGGATATAGTCTTGATCCAATCCCACCAGCAAGAACAACGCCGACAATATTGGTGGCAGTTGAGTCAACATCATTTGTTGCTTCCATCGTTATCGTGCTACCATGTTTCAACGATTCCATCCCGAATATCTCGCACGCACCCCTCACAATCAGGATGTCCGGACTCGAAACAGGATGGACGAGCCTCGCTATCCACCGTGACACTGCGCTTTTCTGCGGCGCGCCGACACACAATTCGGACTTGCCCTGTGTCATCGCATGCAAACACGGATGATGGGTGTGTGTGTCTGTGTCTAACTCTGAGTGTGTCCATTTCTTCTTGTTCAGACGTAGCTTCGTTTTGATTTTCTTGACCGTTCGTTACTGAGTCTGTGTTATCCTCAGTCTCAGCACATTTTTGACCCGATTGATACGCATCTCGTGCACGAGCGTACTCTCGACCAGCCTCACGAAATTGCTTCCGGAGGAACGACTTGAGTCGTTCGTCCATTGATATAATTTCAATCATCCAGTAAATATAATCTCACTGGTGTAGCTAAGAAAGCATCATAGAATATATTAAAGAATCCTCACAAATTCCCTGTCAGTGTGCTTTTGAATTAATATAGGAGACATCAGTGAAAGTAGCACATCACGGGCGACAAAGATGAGTACCTCAAATTGAAGCTTCTTGTGTGACCGTGTATGATATTATAAGACAGATTATTACATTCACGATCACGGGATCAAAATTTCACTTTCACCATACTCACGACAGTTTATTATCCACAGAGAAATTATCATTCTATGCCTCCCATTGAAAAACAGGGTGGAGGCGAGTAATATTATGACAGACCTGCAAACGCATGCAGCGGAGATTGCGGAACAGTTCTCTGAGGAGCTAAATGTTGATGAGGCGACGGTCCGTGACCGTCTCGACACATTGGTAGAGGAATACAGTGTTCCAGCTGATGAGGCTCGTCGATCAGTTGTCAACAGCTATCTTGAAGAAGCTGGTATTGACCGAGACGAACTAAGCGGAGCTGGAGAGAATGAGGAGGTTCCACTGGCATCAATCGATGAGGATGAACGATGGATCGATGTCACTGCAAAAGTTGTCGAACTCTGGGAACCACAAAACGAGGCTATCGCACAGGTTGGCTTGATTGGTGATGAATCAGGACGCACTAAATTCGTTGCCTTCGAGACATCTGATCTCCCACCAATCGAAGAAGGTGCCGTTTATTCGCTCGAAAATGTTGTTACTGATGAATATCAGGGCGATTACTCGGTAAAGCTCAATCGAACGACCGCGATTGAACAGCTCAATACTGATATCAAAGTTGGTGACAGTGCAACAACGATCGAGGGGGCACTCATTGATATCCAATCTGGCAGTGGACTGATCAAGCGATGTCCTATTGATGGATGTACGCGCGTTCTTCAAAATGGTCGATGCTCCGAACATGGAACAGTGGATGGTGAGTTTGATCTCCGAATCAAAGGTGTTATTGACGATGGTGAAGCTGTCACTGAAGTCATATTCACCCGTGAGATGACTGAAAAATTAAGCGGGATTACACTAACTGAGGCACAACAGATGGCTCGGGACGCGCTTGATACCTCAGTTGTTGTTGAGGAAATTCGTCAAGATCTTATCGGTGCATATTACCGTATCTCTGGACCGGAACTAGGTCGATATATTCTTGCAGATACTGTTGATCACCTTACTAATCCAACTGATCCAGAATCGGTCCTGATTAAAGCGAGGTCGATCTGAGATGAGTGCTGATGATATTCCGACACGTGAGGTCGCAAAGCGTGCGTTTGCTGCAGAGTTTAACGACGCTGCATTTAGTTTCAAGGAATCGGATGATGATCGAGCACCGGTATATTTGTTATTCCCGACTGGTGCGAAAGCAAATCGTGTCTTCGTCATAGGAACACTCACTGAAACTGAAGACGTTGGTGAGGATAACGAATACTGGCGTGGTCGGATCGTTGACCCAACAGGAACGTTTTTTGTGTATGCTGGTCAGTACCAGCCTGAGGCAGCACAGGAACTTCGTGAGCTTGACCCTCCAGCATACGTTGCTGTCAGTGGAAAACCGCGTACGTTTGAGACTGACGATGGTACGACGAATGTATCTGTTCGTCCAGAATCAATCACCGTCGTTGATGCAGCAACACGAGACCGCTGGGTTGTTGAGACAGCTGAGCGAACACTTGACCGAATTGCTGCATTTGGGGACGAAGGAAACGAGTATGCTCGAATGGCAAACGACGAATATGAAATGTCTGTTGATCAATATATCGAGTCGACTGTTTCTGCCGTTGAAAGTCTTGATGAGTCCGGTGACGAACTCAACACAGCATCTCCCGAAGGGACTACACAAAATCTGTGAACTGCTTCACTACTTACTCCCCCATATCTGTCGACTTCATTGACACTGAGGGTTCGGGGTAGCCTCACAATTGTTAAGCAACCGTGATAGTGGTTTTCGGTAGTATGCAGTTATATTCACAGCACGATTATGATTGATGGTGATCATCGCATCTCTCTCTTGTATTCATATCGTACAGCCAACAATGCAACAGACGTGTGTCCGACGAATTATTAAGTGAACTGCCTGAGTTAGGTTAATATACAGATGGGCAGTGCAAACGCGGATAAAAACAAAAATAAGACAATCTCGTTTCGGGTGAATGAAGACGCCTTTGAGACACTTCGTGAAATTGCTGAGGAGCGTGATATTTCACTCTCTGCTGTCTTTCGGGAATATGTTGACACACTTGTCGCACATGAAGGTGCTGTACAACTCGTTCCTGATCATGAAGTTCAAAAAACTCAATCAGGCGATGATGATATAACAGACTCCTTTCCTCCAACTGTGACCGTCCCAAAGGGATTCGTCCGTGAGCACGAACGGCTTGAACTGGAGACTGAACATCTTCGTGAACAGCTTGAGGAGCACAAACAATATCTCAATCATCTTCAAGATCAACTCGATGAGGAAGAAGAAATCATCCATCTTGAAGACCTCGACCGACCAGAGACAGATGGTCAGTCATTCAGACTTGAGTAAGTATATCACAGAAATAGCAGATTCTTTCACGCGTACGTTGAAGCTACGACGCTGATTATAGAGAGGACTATGTCTTTCAGCGATAAGAGGAGATCAGCTCTCTACTGTACTGTACTGTACTGTACTGTACTGTACTGTACTGTACTGTACTGTAATTTAGTTTAGTTTTATTCGTTTGAGTTATCAATTATGATGAAAGAACGACCCGAGCCTCGTGGAGCTTTTCTTCTGTCTCGGTATTTCCATCGACATCAGCAAGTGTCTCAGCAGCTTCGATGGTCCGAACTGCACTATCTAAAAATGAGAGTATGTCACCAGGATATGCGTAGAGAAAATATTCATCGGTCATTACGTCCACAATTGCATCTGGATTGAGCCCCTGTGCACGAAGTTCAAGCAAATACGACATGAACTGTCGTTCTGGATATCCCGTGTAGAGATCTTCTGGTTGTTCAGGGTCAAGAAAATCCTCCGCGAAATCGAGTAGTCGATCACGAGTTGTATCGTCAAGCTTCGTGAGCCCGTCTCCCGAATATAATACGTCAATTGTTGCCCCCTTGAATGCTCCTTTGGGAATCGACGTATCTAGCTGTGATACAATCTGTCTGTGGTTTTTGAGATATACCTTATCAGTGATAGCCATAGTTATAAATAAATTACACTGTACGGTGCAAAAACACGTCGATGGATAACTTATTAGTATTAAACTGCATGTGCAGACACAGTGATAGGCACATACGCAAAAATAGAGTGCATAGCGTTGAAACGACTTACAGCTAAGTCGTAACGTATTTTACTTCAACAAAGGTATTAATATGTGCATACACAGTGTCCGGGTTAGGGTAGTGGTTATCCTTCAGCCTTGTGGAGGCTGAGACGCGGGTTCGATTCTCGCACCCGGACTTCTACCGGTGCTGTACGGCGTTTTTCTAGGTTGTTCAGTGAGAGTCAACATTCCGTTCACGGCTGCCGAAAAGCTATCACATCAAAACCGCAGGACGGCGCAGACCTACTAAAAGTATCAGGGCTAAAACACTTTCATATGTCCGACAACCACGAAATCAACGCAGTACCAGATAAGACCAAATCACGACTCGAAGACAGACAACACACCGACTACCAAGCATACATGCAGCAACTGGTGGACTGGCTGCTCAACGTCGGAAAGAAACCCGACAAAGCACAGGGATACAGCAACTACACCGTCAAAACCGCTGTCTACCAGATCGATAAATTCCACCGCTTCATCTAGGACCAGGTAGAAGACGGATACACACTACAGATCACCACCGATCACGCAGACCAGTTCATGCAACACATCGCGGTCAAAGACTGGCAGCAATCCTACAAAACAAGTCTCCAGAAGTCCGTTAAGCGCGAGATGAAATACCGGAGGCACCGCCGCGGAACCCAAGAATGGGACCCTGAGATCAGTTACTACGACTCCGGATCCACCCACCAACCACGAGACTTCGTCTCAGAACAAGAACGAATACAGATCAGAGAAGCCGCCCTAAACTACCGATCCATACCCAGCTATTCCAACCTGACAGCCCAGGAACGCGATAAATGGAAAGCCCACCTCACACGAAGATTTGAACTCCCGAAAACCCAGGTCAAAAAAACACTGGAAACAAGCAAACAGCTACAAATTCCCATCGCTCGTCTGGACCAGTCTAGACGCGGGACTAAGACCCGTAGAAGTCGAAAGAACCGTCACCGACTGGATAGACCTCGAAAACAACGTGCTCCGTATACCGAAAAAAGACTCCATCAAAAACACGAACAACTGGGTCGCCGCACTAACCGACAGAACCACCACCGCACTCAAAAATGGCTGGAGGAACGCAGCCAACATGAAAAATACGACGGCAGGGACGAAATCTGGCTCACGCGCAGAGGCAACCCATACAACAGCAACTCACTCAGCTACCTGATGAAAAACCTGTGCGACGAAGCCGACATAAGCTATGAGAACCGGGACATGACCTGGTACATAATCCGGCACTCAGTCGGCACACAAATGACACGACAAGAAGGACTCGCAGCCACACAAACACAACTACGCTATGAAGACGAACGCACCACAATGCGATACGACCAGGCACCAGTCAAAGACCGACGAGACGCCCTCGACAGAATGGGCTGAAAAACTAACACAGGGATTCCTCTCCAGTTCAGCCCCGGTTACGGAACTCGTTGTACTGCTCAACACCGATATCACCCAGCCCATTTCTGTCCGCCACCTACCGAAGTTCAGCAGCCGACCCGAGCTTCTCGGCAGTCCCCGCTGTCCGGAGCCACCTGCTCAGCGATCACCTCCACAATCCCGTCCTCGACAACTCCAGGTCGAAAAGCCTGCGTCACACGCTGATTAAAAATATCGACAAACTCCGCCTCCGAATAAGGATCGAAGCATAGTATCGAGCAGTCTAGACGGCTCTCGCTTCTTAGATCAGACCAGAGCTGACGTGGATCCCGGTTCGGCACCATCATCAAACCTATGTCCTTCTCGATGCTGCTACTCAACATCTCCAAGTTATACACCACCTCAGTCTGGTCGCCTAAACAGTCGAGCTCATCCAATGCAATAGCCACACCGCTCCGATTCTTCCGGATAAACTCCTGCAACCGCGACAGTATCCCATCCACCGGACGACCCTTCCTCAGCGCCGGATATCCAATCTCGATCAGCAGTTCCGTGAGGAGAGAGGACCGGATGTTGTACTGCCGGCAGTTGATATATATCGCCCTGGTTGAGGTCTCATCCTCCAGCTGCTCGAACACATGACGCACACAGGTCGTCTTCCCGGCACCAGCCGGTCCATGAACCAGCAGATTCCCCACTCTCATTTCGAGTCAACGGCTTCACAGCCTCAGCAACCCAGCTGATCTCATCGCTGCGACCCACTGGCTCCTGTGGCGTGAAACCTCTCGCCAAATAGGTTTCAGAACGTAACACTCCCGACGTCCTCGACTTGTCAAACACAACTAGCTCCCTCTTCGATGCCAGACACCGGAACACCGACCGATTTAAACTAGGAATACCCCCGCATTTTGAATGAAAACAAAACAATCAGCCCGCAAAACAGCAGTAATCAAGAAAATCAATTCGAAACACAGCCTCCCTCGTCCCCGTGTAACACCTGGCGCCGCACAAAACAAACATAATCAAAATGAGCCTGGTAAACAACTAACGCCCACTACAACCCGAGTACATACCCGGCACGGGTGAACGTGGCGCACAGGTTGTTGTTCCCATTGATATAGAACCGGTCTCTCTCCCGCTCAGATGGGAGCTGGTCCCGGGCTTGTTATTCTGTGGGGGAGATGCTCGCTGGTCGACCTCTGGGTGTTGATCGGCGCTTTTCATCAGCAGGTTCTTGATGAGGACTTCTGTTCTGTCGGCGAGTTTGAAGCGACCAGCCTGGCTGAGTTCCTGGTACGCCTCGTTGAGGAGTTCGTACGCTTTCTCGGCGTGTTCGTAGCGCTGCATCGATTTCTCTGCCGCTCTTGGGATTCCCAGGTTGTGAGCCTGCTCGCTGATGTTTTCGAGCACCAACTCGGGTTTCTCCTCGCGGGAGAGGTCACCGGGTTCGATATCGTCGCCCTGACACTGCTCTGCGATTACCTCGGTGTAGGTGCCTCCGTGGGCGTTTTCCCGGTTTCGGCGCAGTGCCTGGACGGTCTGGGGTCCGAACCGTTCCAGTGCCTTCTTGTCGAGGCGTTCCTCGAACTCGAGGTCTCGCTTCATCGTGAGCCGGTGGGGCTACCGCTGGACCGCTTCCCGGTGTTTGCTGGTTTTTGCTGTTGTCTGTGTCGTGTGGTGTCAAAATTATACCATTTATCTTACATATCGTAAGACACATTTATAAACTAGTCTGACAGTTGGAGGGTTTTGACCATCCTGACGTCAGGTTCCACAGACAGGTCCTAAACAGCCCCCCACAACCCAACGATCAATATAACACATACCACATGACAGAACACGACCAGGATCACAGACCCCAGACAGAAAACGGAGACGCCACATCCATAGTACGAATACTGAGTGAACCGTGAATTAGTATTAACACAGAGAATTTGAATGTTCTGCTGGTCTGGGATCGACACAGTCTATACTTAGAGTTTGCTCTCAAAAGCGTCTCTGGAAACTCGATAATAGCTGTCGAGGTGTACTGTCGGTTTAATCTAAAATGTATCGTATATTTGATACAATCTTGTATAATCAATACGGCTACGATAGCACGCAGGAACTGCCCGAGATGTAAGCTCATGAATAACATTAAAAGAGAATGTTATTTGAGTTATATTTGAAGACGCAAACCACAAAGTATAACCTTAAATCATGAATGTTATGTAGTATGTCAAGCGAAAATGAAAACAAAACACAGCGCATAGCCAATCGACGAACATACCTGAAGGGACTTGGCACAGCAGGAACAGTGCTTCTCGCAGGGTGCAGTGGGAGCAGTAATGGTGACGGTGGTGGCAGTGATGATACGAACACTGATACCGACACCGAGGCTAGTGACGGCGGAACGATGGGTGGTGATGACGGAACACTCACCATCGGTGCTTTGCAACCGTTCACTGGTGGATTTGACTGGATTGCATCGAACACAAAACCAGCATATAATCTTGCGTTTTCTGAAATAGAGGAAGCTGGGATTCTCGGTGGAATGTCTCTTGAGGCGAACGAACAGGACTCAGCCACCGATCCACAACAGGCATTGAGCGGTCTTCAGACACTTGATTCAGCAGGTGTTCCGGCAATAATCGGTCCGTCAAGTTCCGTCATGCCGAATCTTATTCAGCCAATACAAAACAACGAAGTGCCAGTCAATACCGTCATGGCAGGGACCATCCAACTTGATGACACCGGAGGTGAGTGGTTGTGGCGCTCAGTTCCGAGCGACGCTGTCGGTGGGGCTGCCGCAGGCAAGTACGCATATGAAGACCTTGGACATGAAAAAATGGCACTCGCGTACAAGAACGACAAGGGCTCACAGAGTTTCTCCGCATCGGTTGGAGAAGCCTTCAAATCTCTTGGTGGATCAATCGTTGGCGAGGTTCCGCTTCCAATAAATGCGAGTGATTACCGAAGCCAGATTCAAGAACTTCAGCAGATGGACGTCGATTTCGTTCAGATGACTGCTGCGACCGAGGTGAGTGGATTATTCATGAAAAATTACGATGAGTTAGGTGCAAAGGAGGAATTTAATCTCGCACTTGGAAATGACGTCCTCACACCAGGATTCATTGAAACGGCTGGTGCTGAGGTCATGGAGGGAATGATTGGACAAGCACCCGCTGCAGGTCCCGCAAATGACCAGTTCGTTGCATCCTTTGAGGAAATGCACGGCGAACCACCAGGGACATTCTCTGCAGCAGCCTATGATGCTGCGAATCTATTTGCATTGGCGTTCCAGTCAGCCGGAGAGGTATCCCGAAGTGTCATCCCAGAGCATCTGCCAAAGGTCGCAACACCACCAGGCACAGAGGTGACAACCTTTGCGGAGGGGAAGGAAGCACTGGCTAACGGCGATGAAATAAATTACACCGGAGCATCAAACCCACAAAACTTTGATGAGAATGGAAATGTCGTTGGACCATTTAATGTTGTTCAAGCGCAGGATGGCGAGTGGAACCCAGTGACGACATACGAAGCATCAACACTACAGGAAGTCTACTAATCCCACCGAGGGATCGCCTGTATTGATATCTAATTTGTATTTATCCAGCGGATCATGAACATAGTAACACATATCCAACATAGTTGTACAACCCCTGTAGGTGTAAGATAAAAATGGGAGTTATTTCGCTTCAACTTCTTGTCCTTGTTGCTAATATCGCAGGCATATATTCGATCCTGGCTATCGGGATGAACATGCACTGGGGCGATACTGGCTTATTGAATTTTGCTCACGCGGGATTTTTTGCGATCGGTGCATATACGTCTGCAATTTTGACGACACCAGCCTCCGGTTCCGGTTCCGGCTTACTTGCCAACCGGATCATCGGTTTCGACTTCCCGATTGTTGTTGGTATGATAACTGCAACAATCCTTGCTGGAGTAGCAGGTGTGCTCATCGGTGCCACAAGCGTCCGATTAGACGGTGACTATCTTGCCATTGTAACCCTTGCAGGAGCTGAGATCCTTCGACTTGGGATTTCAAATGAGGGATGGCTCACAAGTGGTCAGCAAACACTGAAAAATATCCCACGCCCACTTGAGGGGACACTTCCAAGCATGCTCCCATATGGAGTCTATTACTTTCTGTTTGTGCTAGTCGTTCTCATCGCGTGTTATCTCACCTTTCGTTACCTTGCAAATAGTCCATTCGGGCGAGTGCTTCATGCGATCCGCGAGGATGAGGATGTCCCAAAAGCACTTGGACGTAATACCATGCAGTTCAAGCTCAAATCATTTGGACTCGGTGCCGCCGTTGCGGGGCTTGCTGGGTCGTTGTGGGCACACTTTATATTCGCATTACAACCGACGATGTTCACACCCGACCTCACGTTCTCTATTTGGGCTGCGGTCATCATTGGGGGCGCCGGCAGTTATCTCGGTGCAATCACCGGCATGACACTCATTACTCTCATTCGACAAGCCACGAGGTTTATTCCGAGTGATGTTCCTCTGGGCAGCAAGCTTCCGTATATCCGGCTCATCATTATCGGTGCATTGCTCGTGCTTATTCTATATTACCGACCAGAGGGACTATTAGGCAACAAAGAACGTGCGCTTGCTGGTATGGAGGAAAACTAATATGGTTGCATTCGATCCACAACTACTCTGGAATGGGGTTGTGCTTGGAAGTCTCATCGCGCTTGCAGCGTTAGGATTGACCCTTTTATTTGGTCTTCTTAATTTTATCAATCTCGCATACGGTGAGTACCTAGCATGGGGAGCGTATATTGCCCTCGGCGCAAAGTGGGCTGACGTTCCATTCATTCTCGCGATTACTCTTGGCGCGATTGGTGCGGGAGTAATCGCTGTCATCACCGATCGCGTTGTTTTCAAGCAGTTCTCAGACCGCGACCCGGTTGTTTTGCTTGTTGTCTCAATTGGCGTGGCGTTTATGTTACGTAACTTGATACGAGTTGTCTATGGTGGGAGTACATATTTCTATGAGATTAGCGGGGAGGCACCAGTTGTCCTTGGTATTCGGGTCTTACCAGCACAAATCGTCATCGTCACACTGAGTGTACTCATTCTCGCACTTGTCTTCTTGATACTCAATAAGACCCGAATTGGAATCGCGATGCGGGCAGCATCAGATGACACAGATTTAGCCCGGATTCGAGGAATCAACACAAAACGATTAGTCATTTATGTCTCACTCATCGGTGGGGTTATTGCGGGTATTGCAGGGACGATGCTCGGGATCGACTCAAATATCACTCCGACGATGGGATTCTTATTCCTGATTCCCATTTTTGCAGCTGTTATCCTTGGAGGGATTGGTGATCCAGTTGGTGCCGTTGTCGGAGGGTACGCCTTGGGTATCGGACAGAATCTGAGTATTATCTTCATTCCGAGTGAATATACGCCAGCATTTGCATTGCTCATATTGATAATTGGACTTTTGACCCGTCCAAATGGGTTATTTGGAGAGGCAACGCGATGAGTCGAACACCGATTCTTCAGGCTGAAAACGTGACAAAGACATTTGGTGGGTTGGTTGCTGTTGATGATGTCTCTGTAAGTGTTGAGTCCGGAGAGGTCACTGGACTTATTGGTCCAAATGGTGCTGGAAAGTCGACATTATTCAATCTGATGAGTGGGTTTTATAAAGTCGATGACGGATCAATTCAGTTTAATGGAGCCGATATCACAGACCTTCGACCTGAGCAACGTGCAGAGCGTGGTCTAATTCGAACATTCCAACTGACCCGTGAACTAGCCGGAATGACTGTCATGGATAATATGCTTCTTGGAGCACAAAATAATCCGGGTGAGAGCGTGATATCGCTTCTCACAGAGCCACGAGGGGTCAGTGACTTCGAACAAACTCATCAGCAACGAGCAGAAGAACTACTCAAGTATATCGAACTGTGGGATCTCCGTGATGAATATGCAGGAAATCTCTCAGGCGGACAACGTAAGTTACTCGAACTTGGTCGGTCGTTGATGTCGGATCCGGATTTGCTCTTACTCGATGAGCCTATGGCGGGAGTAAATCCCGATCTTACAGACCATCTGCTAGATAGAATAATGTCGCTTCGTAACAATCAGGAAATGACATTTCTGATCGTTGAGCATGATATTCAGACGATTATGTCGATTTCCGATACGGTCATTGGTATGCATAATGGACAGATCCTGACTGTTGGGAATCCTGATGAGGTACAGCAGGATGAGGAGTTGCTTGAAGCGTACCTTGGAGGTGGAGCAATATGACGTTACTTGATGTCTCAGGGTTAAAGAGTGGATACGGAGATTTCACCGTTATCCAAGATGTCGATTTATCTATCGAGCAAAACGAAATGGTGACCATTATTGGTCCTAACGGTGCCGGAAAATCAACATTGCTGAAAAGCATCGTCGGTCTCACCGATATCAAGACAGGAAAAATCTTTCTTGACGACATTGATGTAACGAATGTCCCACCTGAGGAGAAGATATACAACGGAATTTGTTATGTTCCACAAGTTGACAACGTCTTCCCGAATCTGACGATTCTTGAGAATCTTAAGATGGGTGCATGGGCGCTTGATTCCACCGATGATACGTTCGACGACCGGGTCACAGAAGTATATAAGCGATTTTCGGTTCTTGAGGAACGACCACAACAAAAAGCTCGAACTCTCTCAGGAGGACAACAGCAGATGGTTGCAATGGGTGCTGCACTCATACTTGACCCAGATCTTCTCATCCTAGATGAACCCTCCGCCGGTCTTGCCCCACAACTTGTTGATGATGTATTTAAGAAGATTGTTGAAATAAATAGACAATCAGAAACAGCCGTTTTAATGGTTGAACAGAATGCGAGACGCGCTCTTGAGGAATCAGATAGGGGTGTCGTGTTAGACCTCGGCAAGACGAAGATGCGAGGAGCCGGAACAGAACTTTTAGAGTCTGATGAGGCACAGGAGCTCTATCTTGGTACACAGTGAATGAGACACACAGAAACAATACCGAGACAGACACGGAAGGGGAGACGAATTAGTCTCGTGACTCAATAGCGAATGAAACAGAACAGATCACACAAATCGATGCTGAGGATCTGACGAAATTAAAATCTATGTAATTCGATGAGAGAATGCATACAGGAGATATGACTGTTTTGAACTCAGACGGCACTGAGAACATCGAAGGAGACCGTCTTCTTCTGTTTTAGAGACCAACCAGCGATTATATTTCTGATCCACCCAAGCAGTCATACTTTTCTATTAACCTGGGTATTAGAACCGGTAGGCTTGTTTAAACATAGTCCTCTCTGTCAATTACCACAACACGGAAAACCCGCTGCACGACACTGGATTCAACTGCGAGAACTATCATACTGTATCCCGACCCTGTGGATGCTGAGACGCAGGTTCGACTCTCGCACCCGGAGTTACTTTTTTTGCTTTCATTGCTTTCTACGGTCAGTTCCCAGTGCTGCTGACGAAGTGAACTAAACATATGCTCAAAGACCATGTCAGAGCCACGAATAGATATCCGGTGTCGTATGTCGATTTATGAGTTATCTGAGACTAATGTCGAAGTCTACGTCACATCGTGTTGCTTTGGCGATGGTAGTTTGAGTCACTAGCACGCTTATCTACGGCTGTTGTTCACCGTGGACTTGGAAATGATGTTGAATCACGCTCGGTCAATGCCGTCTTTGACCCTCGCGATTTGATAATAGTGAAAGCAGTCATGAGATCTGATCGAGAAATGAGTCCAACGAGCTCGTCATCTTCGATAACCGGCAGCCGACCAATATCATTTTCTTGCATCCGTTGCATCGCATCCATTGCATCTGCACTCGGATCGATTGTCGTCACATCAGGCGTCATCACGTCATCAACACGATATGCTTCGCGCTCGACTTCATCGACTGAGCGTGCATCGTCTAGCGTTACAACACCAATAAGAACACCATTATCAACGACAGGATAGCCAGTATGCCGTTCAGTAAACATCCGCTCAAGCAACGTTGCGACTGATACGTTCTGGTCAACAATATCAAGATCAGATTGCTCAGTCATGATATCACTGACAGTGACCCCATCGAAGGCAGCTTTCATAACTGTCTGCTGTGCCTCTGAGGACGCACCAATGTATATGAAAAATGCAAGTGCAACGAGAAACAAATTTGCAAACAATCCAACAATACCAAGTAAAAATGCAAATACTTTGCCTACCTCTGCAGCAATTTGTGTAGCACGTGCATGTGATCGAGTCCGCGCTAGTAACGCCCTGAGCACACGGCCACCGTCAAGAGGGAACCCAGGTAGCATATTGAACACAGCCAGCATTACATTTGTTAGCGCGAGGTACCCAATCACAAACTTTGCTGGCTCGAGTGATGCTGTCAGTGGTAATATAATAAACCCAATATATGAGATGATTCCAACCCCGACACTCACAATCGGCCCTGCAATGGCAATAATAAGCGACTGCTGCCAACGCTCAGGCATCTCGGTGAAGCTTGCTACTCCCCCGAAAAGCCACAATGTGATTGAATCAATCGTATATCCATAATACATCGCAACCAGCGAGTGACCAAATTCGTGTAAAAGCACACAAATAAACAATCCGATAGCTGTTGCAGTGCCAAGAATCCACTGTGTCAAGCCGGTGGTGAGTGGGTCAGCACTAATCGTCGACCCGAAAACATCATTCACAATACCAGTAAGCTGTGCAATATCGTTACCGATGAGCCAGGCAAACAACGGAAGAATAAGTAAAAATGTGATATCAAGTTTGATTGGAATGCCGAACGCGCTGCCGATTCGGATACCTCGCATATGGGTGCATTGTCTGTGCTAGGTCTTAGCAGTTGGTACCGATAATTGACTGACAGTATATTAGTGCTTAATCCTAGGTGATCTACGCACAGCGGGACAACTGTCTCAAGATTTGATCTTAGAGCGTTTCAGATAGTCAATAAATCACGGAGAATTATTAATCACTAAAAGCAAAAATAATAAATTACACTCCGACCGCATATTTAGTACATTCAACATCCTGGGATGTGGCTACGTCACTCATATTTTTGCATTGATGTTCATCTTGTATGGCGATATCAGACGAACAGCTAAAATACCCCGTCGACATAATTATGATGTGTCTCGACAGGTTAGTCGCGTCGACACCCTATTCCTCCACGAGATAGGAGAGGATTTCCTCGTCGTCGTTAGACGTGATGGTGGGCGCGTTTTTCAAGGAACACTTGAGTTAAAACAGACAAATGCTGGTCCTCGTCCAGCAAAATTCCGAGTCAAACATGGCGATAATGAAGAGCCGCAGGATCCGAGCAGCTTCGTCGATATTGCTCGAGAGGCTTCTCGCATTCGGATTTCACAACAAACGTCACCTACAAAACGAACAGCACTCTCCGAGTTACTTGATGGATATCAACTTGATGCGCTTGTAGTGCGCACATGCCGTTATTGTGCATCAAATGGTCGATATTCGCCAATTACTGATGATACTGCAATTGCGACTGACCGAGAGTATATCTGTCCTGACTGTGCGAAGCGTGAACTGGAACGTGAACTTGATTTCTCAACAGGCACGGGTCGTCTGACTGGAGCCGCACAAAAAAGGCTTGAAGAACTTCTCATAGAAACACAAGATCTCGATCGAATCACTGACCTTCTCTCAGGCGGTCTTGACCCTGATCTTACTCGATTTGATACAGTTAGTGCAACGACTGATGAAGTTGACCTTGTTGAAACAACAACTCTTGATCTTCATCCCGAACTACAGCCACTGCTTGAGGAACGGTTTGATACGCTTCTTCCAGTACAATCTCTTTCCGTCAATAATGGTCTCTTCGATGGTGATGATCAACTTGTCGTAAGCGCAACGGCGACTGGAAAGACACTTATCGGTGAACTTGCTGGGGTGGACCGTATTCTCACTGAGAACGGAAAACTACTATTTCTGGTACCGTTAGTCGCTCTTGCAAATCAAAAATACGAGGACTTTACTGAGCGATATGGAGATTTACTTGATGTAACAATTCGGGTCGGTGCCTCACGTATTGCTGATGAGGATAATCGATTTGATCCGGACGCAGATGTCATTGTCGGAACATATGAGGGCATCGATCATGCGCTTCGAACGAATAAAGATCTCGGAGATATTGGCACGATTGTCATCGATGAGGTTCATACTCTCAAAGAAGGCGAACGCGGTCACCGACTTGATGGACTTATCAGCCGACTTAGATATTACTGTGCAACCCGTGCCACTCGACATAGTGGATATGATGGCGCACAATCAATCTATCTCTCCGCAACTGTTGGGAACCCTGAAACGCTTGCCGAACGTCTTCAGGCAAAATTAATTGAATTTGAAGAACGCCCAATCCCAATCGATCGTCATGTAACATTTGCTGACGCGCGTGAAAAAGTTGATATTACAAATAAACTCGTTCGCCGTGAGTTTGATACAAGATCATCAAAAGGCTATCGCGGGCAAACAATTATTTTTACTAACTCACGACGCCGGTGTCATGAGATTTCACGAAAACTCTCATACTCATCAGCTCCGTACCATGCTGGATTAGATTATACCCAACGAGAACGCGTCGAACAGGACTTTGGGAATCAGGACCTTGCTGCTGTTGTCACGACTGCAGCTCTTGCAGCTGGTGTTGACTTTCCAGCCTCACAGGTAGTGTTTGATTCACTGGCGATGGGTATCGAATGGCTTTCTGTACAAGAGTTTGAGCAAATGCTTGGACGTGCTGGTCGCCCAGACTATCATGATGAAGGAACGGTGTACTTACTCGTTGAACCCGATGGGGCGTATCACAACTCAATGGACCGAACCGAGGATGAGGTTGCGTTCACATTGTTGAAAGGCGAGATGGAAGACGTAATGACAATATACGATGAGTCTGCTGCTGCTGAGGAGACGCTTGCGAATGTTGTTGTTGCTGGCAAGCATGCAAAACAAGTCAATGAGCGTATGATTGGGGAAGTGCCGACAAAACGCGCTGTTGGAAAACTTCTACAGTGGGAATTTATTGAAGGACTCGATCCAACCCCGCTTGGACGAGCTGTTTGTCGTCATTTTCTCTCACCACAGGACGCATTCATGCTGCTCGATCAAATTCGGAATGATGCAGATCCGTATGAAATTGTTGCAACGATGGAACTTGAAAATGACGAGTGAATTATATTACTTGTATAACTATCAGATATTTTCAAGATTTTAAAAGCTGGAATATCTCATCAAGAAGTTAATGCAATGTAGAGGACACAAACAAACACCAGAAATTCTCGATTCTTACTCATGAATACCTTTTCTGAGTCATCGAAGGTAGCATTCAAAACTATCAACACAGCTAATTCTACCATCGAATTGATGCCGTATCTGAGTAGTCGCAAATAGTGCTGATGGTTTTAGTATTCGGGGGTCAAAGTCTGAGTCTACCTATGATCGCATGCGGGGAATCTCAGAACCATTATCAGCAGGTTATCGATTAATTGTGCAGTTATTTAGATACCCAAATCACCTAGTCATTTTGACGAAGCGATACTTTTTCGTCCTAAATATCTCGTTATGTCTCAGCATTTATATGCCCGAAGTGCGAATCCATGCTGTATGTCGCTGATTGGTCCCGAACAGTTAGATAGTGTTGTATTGCAACTTACGCAATCAGATGTGTTCTCACAGATACAAAACGATGTATTATTAAGTTCCTCACTGTGGGTAAATATCGCTCTCGCTGGATTGTCGATTCTCCTATTTGTATATATGGGTCGAAATATTACCAGCGGGCGTGCCAAATTTATCTGGGGTGCAACATTGATGATCCCACTTGTTTCAATCTCAAGCTACCTTGGATTGGCGTCCGGACTTACAGTCGGATTTATTGAAATGCCAGCCGGTCATGCACTTGCCGGTCAGGAAGTTACGAGTCAGTGGGGGCGATATCTCACATGGGCGCTTTCAACGCCAATGATTCTGCTGGCACTTGGAGTGCTCGCAGACGTAGATCGCGGGAGCTTATTCACCGTGATTGCTGCTGATATCGGAATGTGCGTCACTGGACTTGGTGCTGCACTCATTACTTCATCATATCTGTTCCGCTGGGCATTTTATATTATTAGCTGTACATTCTTTGTTGTTGTACTATTTGCGCTACTGTTCGAATGGCCAGTCTCAGCTGCTTCAGCAGGCACTGACGACATCTTCTCAACGCTCCGCCTACTAACAGTTGTTTTATGGATTGGATACCCTGCTGTCTGGGCTATTGGAGTTGAGGGATTTGCCCTGACGACTTCGGTCGGACTCACATCTTGGGGCTATTCCGCACTTGATATCCTTGCGAAGTATGCGTTCTCGTTCTTATTACTGCGGTGGGTGGCTGAGAATGAGCCAACCGTATCCTCACCAGCAAGTAATACCGCCGAAAGTGGGGCGGTCGCTGATGATTAAAGATCCCACTAATTAGCTCGGACTCACGCGTGATGATTTCATCATGCGACTAACTCATAATCCGATGTAGCAAAGGTATAACTTAACAACATATTGCTACGTTACCCAGTTGATGCACTTTCTAGCTCATCTGAAGAGACGCTAGTTGAGGTTAAATCAATAGTTGATAATTATATTATCGACATTACACCGCTAGATGACTACCGTATGATCAACTAACCGACAGTCCACACTGATCCGTGTCATCGGTTGTTACTTAGCATCAGTATTAATATCGACACTACTCTCAGCATCGTGTTCAGCATCGTTAGTGTCGGCTGATTCGACATCTCCAGGTTCAAGAAAACCGTGGTATGGACAAACATATTCATCACGAATTAACTGTTCATCGACAATATCCAGTCCAAGTTCATCAATCTCACCTGCAATGCGATTTAGATCATCATGAGATTGCCCAATCGCATTCACGTATATATTTCGCTTCCCTGTCATGATCTCACGAACCGCTGTCACGCCATGGATGTCACGAGCGTGGTTTGCGAGCATATCCCGTTCAGGAACAGGTGCCGTGCAGATGATTTTTGTATACAGTGGATATCCAGCTAAATCATAATCAATATCGATGTAATACCCTCGGACGATTCCACTTTCCTCAAGTTTATTCAATCGCGTCCTGATCGTGCTAGGCGATAACCCGAGTTCTTCGCCGATATCACGAGAGGAGACCCCACGAGCATCCCGTTGGAGGTAATAAAGAATCTTCTTATCAACTGAATCAAGCTCACCATCCTTCATTACGGTACCCTGTTGATTTGTAGTAATCTGAATCTGAAATCTGTTCTCTGATTTAAGTATGTTTTTGTCATTATCTGAAAACCATTCATATACATACGCTTAAATACTATGCATTGAGTGTTTCGACGCTGTTAGAATGTTTGGTCATACTGTCTTGTCGATTCTCAGTGCCATATCATATCATCAATGTACCGCAGTTATCCTGACAGTGGAAACTCACATCGAATAATCTGAGCGATACTATCAGTATGTATGAGTTGATTGCAATCATAATCTATTTTCGCTAATTTCTATCATAAGATATTAACCGAATTTTACACATATACAGCTGAAAAATACATTATTTCGCCACGTTATGACAACATATATTCATTATTTATGCAGCTCAAAAGACTCCAAATTTCGGTAAGATGATGATGGACTGCCAATTGTCACCGGATGAAAGTCATGCTGTAGAAGATATTACGTAATACTGATATACCGAATGAATCGATATCTGTCTCAATTACCATCTCATATGCCTGTCTATGAGATTCATCAACAATGCAAGACAGCGTGCGCATGAAGTCACTTAGAGATAATATCATTAATTGGGGACACCACGGTACAGAACTTTTATACGGTATATCCATCATAATATTATTGAGATGACTACATCTGATATGATATATCGAATATTAGCTCAATGTTTGCGACGACAGACGGACGCGTGAGGTCAATGAATGGATATTGAAGGTCAACTTGAGTGTTTATTTTCTGCAGAAGTACAGGAAAGCGACGGACAGTCAGTCATTGAAATCCCAACAAACGAGATTTCACTCGGCGATATCGATACTGAGACGACATACCAGGTAGCACTTCTCTCGGAGTCACTGACGGAGACTGACCAGAGTAAAACTACCACCACTGGGTATGCTGACTCTACAACATCGGAAAGTGATATTGCGATACAGTCCGATAGCCCCGCAGGTGAAGATGTATCAATATCATCATCCACTGCACAATCATCTATCTCATCGCCTACAGAAACAAACCCAGACAGCGCGCCTGACACCGAGACGGATCGACCGGACCCGCCAGTTGATGAAGGTGAACAGCGAATTGTTACCATCGAAGATACCGGTGACTACGGTGATGGTCTCACCCGGGTTGAACGGGGGTTCGTCGTTATCGTTCCTGATGCAACAGAGGGCGACCGCGTCGCCATCGAGATTACATCTGTCAAAGAAACGGTTGCTTTCGCTGATGTCGTTGAGCGATTTGAGGAGACAAATTAGTTAGTATAACCTCAGTACTCTCATACAAAATGCGGCGAAAATAATCAATAATGTGTTTGAAACGATCCGTCACCCCAGAAAACGGCTCTTATGCTGTTGTCAGTATAATTTAGATGAAAAAGCCGAATCTAACTCAGTATTTCCCGACAGTACGGCACTAGTGAGTGAAAGCCCCTACCTTTTTATCGGCGGGAGGATGTTGATCCGCACAAACCCACTAGATTCTTACTCGTCTATGTACTATTATTGGTGATGTCTGATCTTACGCTGTACGAACTTGGCGGTTGTCCATACTGCGCAAAGGTAATCGATAAGATCGATGAACTCGGATTAGAATATGATTCTATTTCAGTTCCGCGATCACATAGTGAGCGAACAGAAGTTGAGTCAGTTAGCGGTCAAACCGGAGTTCCTGTGCTTGTTGATGAGGCGAACGATGTCTCAGGAATGCCAGAAAGCGATGATATCGTTGCCTATCTTGAGAAGACATACGGAAACTAATCTTACCGGTATTGATATCGCCACATCATCGATATCGGTAAACTAAATATTCTTACTGACTTGTAAAATAAAATAAAATATTTTTACCGTAGATCGTATGATCTGGCAGGTGACGACATAGTATCCGTATTAATACTATGCTCAGAAATGACCATTATTCGTCATCTGACAATATCTACTATTTATTACGCTTCAGTTGGCTTTTGTGATCGTTCACGAATGAGATCACGAATTGCCGCTGGATCCTCAATATTAGTGAGTTCTGCACAACTAACAAGCGCAGTTCCTTTGACCGCATCCTGCTTTGCATCAGTTTCAGTGAAATATACAGCACGTGTCTGCGTAACCTCACCCAACGAGGACATAATTCGTGCCCGCTTTTTCGCACTTTTTGTGAATGAAGAGTGACCTGTGAGCAGTGACATTACCCCATGACGATGGTCGTCATCTTCTCCAACAGCCTTGAATGGGGCTCGAGCAGTTGGGTGGACTGTAAAGCCGGCACGAGTAAGAACGTGTACAACATGCTCATCATTGGCATCAGGATCCGGATCATCAGGTGTTGGCTCAGAATCACGGACTGATTCTGCACCTTCCATTACTTCAAGCGGACTCGAAAATGGCTCATCAAACACCTCTTCAAGTTGGATTGCAATCTCAATACTTGCATTCATCCCATCTTCGTATTTTGAGACAGTTCGTCGTGATACTCCGAGTTCAGTTGCTAGACGTCCCAGACTCCACCCACGCTCCTCACGTTCATCCGCGAGAAGGTCCCCGTCGATATTAACATATAATCCTCCAGGTGCTGCATAAATCAATGGCGGTACACCCTCAACAAAGAGATCCATCGCAGTATCGGGGCTCAACACTGGAACCCCATGTCTAAAGTAGACAACATTCGGCTTAAGATCCTCATCACGTGTCCGAACCCCAATTACAAGTGGTGTTGCATCCAGATATGCACCAAGACGACGCATCTCTGCGCCTGTCATTTTATCAAGCGCATCAACATTTCCGAGGATCTTCAACAATACAAGATCTTCACCTCGACGTGCGGCAATATCAAAGCTCTTCGGACGAATCGCACACCGGTCGCTCACCAGAAACCCGGCGTCCTCTAACATCGCCGTAATGTTTCCAACTAGTGCGGACCGAGACATAGTTTAAATAGGTCATTCAGCGTATATATGTGTTGTGCACATGAAACACGCCGCTGTCGCTTAATTCGAGTCGTATTGATCATATTACTATTATCTACTGTGGTATATCAGTGAAAAATGTCGTCTGCTAATGACTGAATTCAGTATTTTTATGAATGAGTAATTATCGCCTTCATAGATTGGTTTGGATTCTATCTTATAGCTGCTAGTCTCTCTATGATGACATACGATTAGGAATATTATCCATACTTTCTCAGGCTATCCAATCGACAGTGGTTAATCTGACAGTTAGATACATCATATAATGACGATCATCGGTATCGATGATACTGACTCTCGTGACCATGGGATGTGCACGACATATCTCGCAACGCGGATTGCGACGGCAATTGAAAATACTGGTAGCACTGTCGACCGCCGTCTTCTGATTCGGCTAAATCCATCCGTCGAACATAAAACTCGAGGGAACGCAGCAATCGCACTTCATACCAACGTTGACCCACCAACAGCGGCTGATATATCGACACGACTCATCGAGTCATTTGCCATTAATGATGATCCACAGACAAGTCCTGGATTAGTTATTGCTAATAATGCTGACCCAGACTCAGTTATTGATTCAGTTGTTGAGTTCTGCTGGAAGGCGATTCGCGAATTTCATACGATAACCGATGCAGTCGATATTATCGAGCAGGCTGGGTATCATCATCAAGAATGGGATGGCGGTCGTGGACGAATTGGGGCACTCGCTGCCGTCGGGGCGTGGGCTGCTCTGACAGAGTGGACAGCTGAGCATATTGCCTACCGTGAGTTTGATCGCTGTGGGACCTCCCGCGATGTGGACGAAACGTCAATTTTTGAGGCTGCCAGAGACCAGTATCCAGTGGTGTGGGATACGGTCGACCGTGAAGAAGGTGAGGCTGTCTGCGTCCCGAGTGCACCAGGACCAATTCTCTATGGCATCCGCGGTGACGACATTACAGCGATCAAGACCGTTGCTGCAGAAATTGATAGCGAACCGATTGAACGGTCGTCGACATTCATAACGAATCAAGGCACTGATATTCACCTGCGTCCAGGCACGATTGGCTCATTACAAGACGGCCGTGCATACCGTGTCACTGGCACTATAACTTCGGATCCAGAAACACGCCGAGGAGGACATGTATTCGTCCCTCTCGCGAAAATGAAAGTAAATGATCATACTGAGGAGGCGGTTAGCAAAAAAAACACTATGTCAGCGGATATACACCGTTCACAAACAACACCGACAGATCTTGATATTCCTGGTCAAAATACAACATCAACTGTCGAATGCGTTGCATTTGAGCCGACAAAGCGCTTCCGCAAATGGGTCCGCAGACTTCGTATCGGTGATGTCATTACTGCCTGTGGGGAGGTATCTGATGGAACGCTCAAATTAGAGAAATTCGCCGCTCGATCACTTGTCAGGACAACTAAGAGAACGCCAATCTGCTCTGAGTGTAATCGGACAATGAAGAGTGCTGGTCGGAATCAAGGATATCGGTGTCGCGACTGTGGTACCTCATCGTCAGACCAAGCTGAAAAATCACTTGACCGCGTGCTATCGCTCAAATGGTATGAAGTTCCTCCGTGTGCTCGTCGACATATTGCCCAACCACTCATTCGTGGCGAATTTGATGCCCCAGTTGAGCCTGAACGATAACGACTGTACAATGCGACCCTTACACCTACTCTGGCGATATAGCATAAATCCGTTCTAACTTGGCTATGAATTGTAATAAAAAAACTCTTATTTCACGAATTGAAGAAATTAACAGTTATTTATTGACATCTCTCTAATTTCAATGATTAGTATGGAAACACGTCCCCGAATATTATTCACCGATGATCAGAATATCTGTATTAGCTCGTCGATCAACGTACGAACCGTTCGTTGGCGATTTAATATTGATGTGTAATGTGCCAGTTTGTTGATTTACACGAATCTCAGGACTAATGTTAACACTTGCAGATCCATCAGGTCCAGTTGTCGCAGTCACCATACTATCGGTTTGAGCACTTCTAGCTTTGATAATGACTGTGGCTGCTTCTACAGGCGCCCCATCTGGTTCGATAACAGTTAACCCAACTGTGTGGTCTTTTGGAGGTAATACCTCTTCAGACGGTTGAAAATCAAGTTCGGTCGCATCAGGTCCTTACACCTCTGAGAATATATTAAACATAACGCTCAGTGTTGCGACCCATACAACAAGCCCAATGACAAGTCTGATTGGAAGTCTCTCGATCCCGCGACCATCATCAATAAAAAGACGAATATTTTCCAAACATACCGCTGATGGTCACCTTTCATCGGATAAACGCTCGTCCAGATATTCATACAGGACCACAGAGACAGAATGCACATGTGAAAATATTTTTCGATGTTATTGGTCAAGAGGATGCTCACACTACTATTGGACCAATCGGTCATCTCGGAACATATCATACACGGCATGGAAGCGTAGGTGCCCCTGTTGGTATTGATTTTGACTAACCGCATACAGCTCCTATTATCGGTAAACGCGGATATGGAAATTCCTACACACTCGGTGTGCTAATTGAAGAGGCAGGTTGAACCACACGGTATCACGCCGGTTGTCATTGACCCGATGGGCGTTTTTGATGATATAATCGAGGATTCAGATGGTGATCCGGCACCAGCACATATTGAGAGAGCACCGAAGATACAATATAATCCCGTTCCACCCGCCCACTGGCGCTCTTGGGTGCAGATCCTGATAGTCCTCCTGGGACGTTGATTTGGGATGCGGCAGCCGTTGTCGAAACGCTTGCGGCGATGATTAATTATACCGTTGATTTGGCGGTCGATGGTCATGTCCGACGCGGCCTGTTGAATCGACTTCGACGGGAAATAACATGGGAGGTTTTTCACCCGCAGGAATCGATGTCAAAACACTTTCTGGAAATACGGCGACTATCTTTGACTGTCGTAATTTTGGGATGCAGCGATGAACGTACTTGTTGGTAGCATTGTAGGGGGAGCTATATACTGTACGCCTGTCCGAACAGACTGATACACTCCCGTGGCTGTTTGTTTCGATGGTATTGCTGCTGATACACTCAAAACATTGCTCACTCGTAGGCGCGCATCCGGCGTATCAACTGTTATTGCGCCCCAGCGACCAGGTGCGCTTCCAGCCGTTGCCGCATCCCAGTCCGACATTCGGATTATTCATTGCTTGACTGCTGGGTCAGACGTTCGTGCGCTTGCCGCCTCGGGTCCAGTTTATTTGGGTGTTGACCTCGCCTCAATAATCCCGAATCGTCTCGGTGAGGCACTTATTATCGACGATATTGCTGAGGCTGTTCGTCATTTTTGGGTTCGAAAGCGAGATACGTCACACGGTGGTGCCAGTCTACGGATCAGTGACAAGCTCCAGCCATCTTGATACTAATTACCTCTGTGGTCATGGTAGGTTTGAATTGATTACAGCCACAGTTACGGTCACAATTGTGAATATAATTATGTCTCCTTATTCATATAAACCGAAATAGCTGAATACCCTACTATTTGAATAGTTTTAATGCGACGACAAACTGCACCGTTGCTCGTTGGCGCCGGCGGGATCATTGGAGCAATAAGTCGATATTTGATCTCGGGCATTCTCCCCGGTGTCGGCGGAACACTGGTGGTCAATATGATTGGTACATTCGTTCTCGCTGTGGCAACCACAACAGTTCAAACATCTCGTATACGATTATTCCTCATGACAGGCATTCTTTCATCATTTACCACATACAGCACATTCGCAGTGCAAACAGCAACGGCTAGCCCGATGATTGGCGTTATCAACATTGGTGCAAACTATCTCTTCGGAATTATCGCGGCAATATGTGGGTTAATCGTCGGGAGACGACTTTTATGATTCAGTTAATTTCGGTTTGGAATGTATCATTACTCAGCGTCGAATTTATTAAAACGCTCCCAACACCGGTACTTGTCGGTGTCGGTGGCAGCCTTGGTGCAATTTGTAGGTTTGGTGTCGATAGAACAGTTACTACTGGACATCGTAGCATAATCGCTGTCAACATTATTGGGAGTGCTGCACTTGGCGCAGTCCTTGCAATGCCGCTTACTGCCTCTGCGATTGCAATCTTTGGGACTGGTGTTTGTGGTGCGTTCACGACATTTTCATCACATGCTGTGAGTCTCGCCGACACTATCGAGGAGGGCAATTACTTACGAGTTGGTATCAATATAACAGTAACACTCATCATTTCACTCACTGGTGTTGGAGTTGGTCAAACACTCGGTGGTATCGTACTGTAGACATGCTAGCCTGCTGGAAGGTACAGCAACCTATGTGGAAACAAAGACGAATGTCGTGATAACATATCTTGAATATATATCACTGTATATCTATTATTATGCAGAGATGATGTCGAAAAAGTTGAGCGCCCGAGGCGGGATTTGAACCCGCGTCACGACCGTGACAGGGTCATATGATCGGCCACTACACCACCCGGGCTTCAATGAAATATATTGCAGTTATGTAATTAAGGCTTGTCATCTGAATCGGTTTATGTGATCGCATACGAAGACACAGTTACTCTCAAAAAGTGACCACGACGGAGATTACTCAACACACCACCAGCAATGATAATCATACACAAACGCAAATGCTTCTATGGACTCGCTCGAATCATTTAAACTTCGGCATCGGATATCAATTATATGAAGCACGTAAAGGTCCCTCAGGACCGAATTGGTGTACTCATTGGTGAGGGTGGGGAGACGATGCGTGAGATTGAACGGCAGGCTGAAGTCCGACTTGATATTGATTCTGAGACGGGTTCAGTCGCGATTGACGATGTTGGTGACCCTGTACGTGGAATGCTCGCACCCGACATTGTACGCGCCATTGGTCGTGGATTCACACCAACGGTTGCACTCTCCATTCTTGATGATGAAATGCGAACATTCGAACTGATTGATATAGATGCACATACCCGAAATAAAAATGATCTTCAACGACAGAAAGGTCGATTAATCGGTGAGAATGGTCGAACAAGAGAGTTGATGGAGGAACTCACCGGTGCAGAGGTCGTCATTAAAGGAACAACACTCGGTGTTATTGGTCAACCTGAGGAGGTTGAAGCAGTTCGACGTGCAACTGGAATGCTCCTTGACGGCGCTCCACATGGAACTGTGTATGCGTATCTTGAACGGAAACATAATGAGTTGACACGCGGGTTCAATGTGCAGCAATCTGGATAAATAGTAACTATCGGGTTTCCATCAACTTCCCACTGGGTCTGATACCGTGTCATTTTGAATGTGGGATTTCATTTCTACGAACCCACTAACATCAATCATTCTATTGATGACCTCCTAGCAAAGTCCCGAAGTTGCACCCGAGCCGAATAATATCGTCAATTTTACTCATTGCGGATTAAACCACTGGCGATAGCTATACCGTATCATCGCAGATTAGTATATAAACGACGGTCCTATGGTAACTAATAGCACGTTGTGATACCTGTTCGTCGTCATTCAATTCCGAGAGCGTGAGATTTTTATAGAATCACAAACAATCATTGATTGATTATGTCTCAGCGAATGCAGCAGGGTCAACCGATGATTATTTTGGGAGATGATTCCCAGCGTACGCAGGGTAAAGACGCACAATCGATGAACATCTCGGCGGGTAAAGCCGTCGCGGAGTCTGTTCGGACAACACTCGGTCCAAAAGGCATGGACAAGATGCTTGTCGACTCCGGTGGTGATGTCGTTGTAACAAACGATGGTGTAACCATTCTTAAAGAGATGGATATTGACCACCCAGCGGCGAATATGATCGTTGAGGTGTCTGAGACACAAGAAGATGAGGTGGGCGATGGAACAACGAGTGCTGTGGTTATTGCCGGTGAGCTTCTTGATCAGGCTGAGGAACTTATTGATCAGGATGTCCATGCAACAACGATCGCACAAGGATTCCGACAGGCAGCTGAGAAAGCCAAAGAACAACTTGATCAGGATGCAATTGAAGTCTCTGAGGAGGATTATGACACCCTGTTAGAAATTGCTGAAACTGCAATGACAGGAAAAGGTGCTGAATCTTCACGAGACCTACTATCAGAGTTAGTCGTTGATTCTGTGCTTTCTGTTGCTGATGATGATTCAATCGACATAGATAATGTTTCGATTGAGAAAGTCGTCGGCGGGTCTATTAGCAACTCCGAGCTTGTTGAAGGCGTTATTGTAGATAAAGAGCGTGTGCATGAGAATATGCCATACATGGCTGAGGACGCCAACATTGCGCTCTTTGACGGTGCTCTTGAGGTTCGAGAGACAGAGATTGATGCAGAAGTTAACGTAACCGATCCAGATCAACTCCAAGAATTCCTTGATCAAGAGGAAGCACAGCTACGAGAAATGGTTGATCAGTTCGTTGATGCTGGCGCCGATGTTGTCTTCGCCGGCGACGGAATTGACGATATGGCACAGCATTATCTTGCTGAAGAAGGTATCCTCGCAGTTCGACGAGCCAAATCCTCAGATCTTGATAGTCTAGCCCGAGCAACAGACGGTACCATTGTCGGTTCAGTTGACGATATTGAGGCTGATGATCTTGGGTACGCCGGTTCTGTTGCACAGAAAGATATTGGTGGCGACGAGCGACTCTTCGTTGAGGATGTTGATGATGCAAGATCAGTAACACTCATTCTCCGAGGAGGAACCGAGCATGTTGTTGACGAGCTTGAGCGTGCTATCGATGATTCTCTCGGTGTTGTTCGAACGACACTTGAGTACGGACAAGTACTGCCTGGCGGCGGTGCCTCTGAGACTGAGCTATCACTCCATCTTCGAGAGTTTGCTGACTCCGTTGGTGGTCGCGAACAACTTGCTGTTGAGGCGTTCGCTGAAGCGCTCGATGTCATTCCACGCACACTCGCAGAAAATGCTGGACTCGATCCAATTGACTCGCTTGTTGACCTACGAAAGACACATGATGAAGGCGGGATCACATCTGGTCTTAATGCATACACCGGCGAGGTCATTGATATGGAGGAAGACGGTGTTGTTGAGCCGCTTCGTGTGAAGACACAGGCAATTGAGTCGGCAACTGAGGCAGCTGTAATGATTCTTCGTATTGATGACGTCATTGCTGCTGGTGATCTGAAGGGTGGCGGTACCGATGACGACGATGACGGACCTGCAGGCGGTCCTGGTGGTCCAGGCGGTGCCGGCGGCATGGGCGGCATGGGTGGTATGGGTGGCATGGGCGGCGCAATGTAAATTCTCGGAAGAGACAGTTACTCTACCATATCCCAAATCTATCGTTGAGCAAACGTTCGTTTGCTTTTTGTTCATACTCAAATGCTGAAGTGGAGTATTTTCTTATTTATATCCCAATCAATACATACCTCAGTTACCTATTTATAGACCTGATTAAACAATATCTATTGACGGAATTCTTTTCCGAGCAACGGGAGTGTCTACTCGTCACTCGTAAGGAACTATGCCGACGATTCGATTCAACTGACATATTCGTCTCGGATATCTCGTTCACCGTAGTGTGGTCTGTGCCCGTGATAAGCGGTAATCGATGTTGTAAGCCACACCGAAGTGTATATGATTTCTTGATGCAAGTCAGGTAGTTCAAATCAATAATAGTTAGACGGCTTGACTCATATGCTAATAAATGATTGTTCTTTGTAAATTTACAATTAGATCGAACGCGACAACAATCATTCGGCTCCGATATGAGTAACATATCATTGCGGTAATTATCTACTATTCATAAAAATTAAACAGTGATACCGCCAGTCAGCTGAGTTGCTGTCACGACAGGCAGTCAATCAAATGATTATATACTATTTTTAATTTCGATCTTATTGGCACTGATTTCAGTGAGTGTAACGGTGAAAGCGATTTCCTCTGATCTTAGCTCTGCAAGTTGGAAGCCATTTTAGACCGGACACAAATGATATATAGATAACTAAACAATGCACAAAATATGTGTTTTGATGTCAAGTGATTAGCTAAGATGGTAATTAGATTATTGATATTAAGAGCTATTACATTAAGTAAATCCATTCTGATTGCTAATATGGGTAATTTTATCCTTAATTGAAACTACTCTTCTATTGACAAATCTAGCTGCATATATAGATATAATCATAATACGGAACCGTTATTCATTACGAGAGATGTATTATATATAGCATGTCAAATGCTGTTACCTACTGGCTATTTGCCGGTGGATTTTTTGTAACATTACTTGGTGTTGGTGTTGTACAGTTCGCAGGCTTGCGCGGGGTAGACGATAATGATGAACGAGCATTTGACTACTGGATTGGGACTGGATCACTCCCAGGCTGGTGGATTGCTGCCTCATTAGCAGCCGGATGGTTATTGATTGGGTGGATGACATGGCAGATGTATCTGTGGTATATATTTGGGCTCGGTGCTATCTGGATTTTCACAATACCATGGGTTCTCTGTACGGTTGGACTCGTATTCGTCCCGAAACTATTTCGACGATTCCCTGGAACATCGATTCCAGAGATTCTTCGGTTTCGGTACTCACAAGCCGTACAGACGCTGTTAGGTCCTATCCAGAGCTTTGTATTCCTTTCTTGGCTCGCTGCTGAAGTCTTCGTTCTCAGTACAGCATTGTCAGTTCCGCTTGAAACGAGTCCTGAACTGCTGGCAGTTGTCGTCAGCGTTGTTTTTGGAGTATATGTTATACTGGGTGGCTTTCGATCGGTCCTTCGGACAGATCTGATTCAATTTGTACTTGCATCGGGTCTTCTAATTGCTCTGACTGTGGGTGCCCTTTCAGAAGCAGCATCAATCGCTGGTGGATTCGGAAATATTATCGGACAAATTAATCAAAATCCTCCAGCATTTGCTGATGGATTCTTTGACTGGGATTCCCCGGGTCTTGGATATATGCTGCTTTCAATTATCATCTACACACCTGGATTCGTCGTACTCCAGGGGGCATGGCAACGTGTGATGAGCGCAAAGAACGTTAATGAAGCGCAAAAGGGTATGTACTGGAATCTTGCATTCAATGTCGGCATCGTTGTTTTACTCCCAACGCTGATTGGGATTGCAACGTTAGTCATATTCCCGCCAATTAACGGTGAGGTAGCTTCCGAGGTCGGTACATTCGGATACTTCATCTTTACATCTCTTATCACTGAACTATTTGGAAGCCCAATTATCGGTGGCGTCCTCATCCTCTCATTGATGGGAATGGCACTCTCATCCGTTGATACGTACGTGAACGTCTGTGCAATGAATATCTCAAGAGATGTTCTTGATCCACTCGTCTATGAACGGTATGACGTCTCTGGCAAACAGAAACTGATAATTGGTCGGCTTCTGGTTGGTGTATTCATCATCTCAGCACTAGCGTGGGCATTTGTCTTCCCAGGCTTATTTGACATTTACTTCTTCTCAACTGCCTTACTGACTGCGACGACTGCAATTGCCGTCTTTGCTGCATTTTCTGATCGAACAACGACGCTAGCAGTTTATCTTGGTATCATATTCGGCGGGGTATCAACATTCGTGTTCTTTGGACTCCAACAAGCTGGATTAAACGGATGGGAGCCATCCTTAATCGCATCATCAGGACTCGGATATGGACTCTGGGGTCTGCTGTTTGGAATTGTAGGGTTTATTATTGGAATGAGATTCGGAGACCCACCGTCTGGTGAGAGACTCTCAATATATGACACAGAGTACTACTCTGGTCGAAGCGAGATGTTTGAACAGAATAAACAACTCAAACGCCGTGACGAAGAAATTCGAAGCCAACAAACCAACGTAGGTTCACAAGGACCCGCTCAATCTATTGAGGACGACGACTGAGATATAGATTCCATCTGTATTCGATTCGCATGTACCGTATGTAACTGGAATCAATAATTTATCATCATGGTTATGTTTTGATTCTGACTCTCATGTCCTTCCCTAGCTCTCTCAAGAACCGAGTGGGACAAGCAAGCAAAAAAACAACTATTCACCTATTATAATGAATAGAATACGATTCCGAACGGTTAGTGTCTAACATATCGATAGACAACATTCACTAGCAGGCTTAGAATAAGCAATCACATGGTCAGATCAACCATTTCTGTCATTACTAACTATTATTACAACAATTTAAGTATATATGCGGTTGCATCATTCATATTATCCCATATGCTCGAATAATCATCTTTTTGACAGTAACAAAATCGAAATTACGATGATACAATTATACCAGCTTTGTTGATGAATCCGAATTGCAGATTCAGACCTGACCATGAGTTACTGATCCAAGAAATAATTCGAATACGTAGTAACGGGCGCGACGGGATTCGAACCCGCGACCGTCGGATTAGAAGTCCGACGCTCTGTCCAACTGAGCTACGCGCCCATACATATGTATATTTAGTCAATAGTAAAATGCGTATGGATTTATGCACGATACAACAAAACCGTGTGAAGCCAGCTCACAGAAACAGCTTCTGTGGAATTGAGTTTGGATAGCACCAATGAAGTCATAACTCCGCAAATATACACTGTCTTAAGATAGATTTGAGATATTATCCTTCCCTTAGTTGGGATGCAGACATCGACAAGTTGTGACGACCATTTTAATACGGTCCACGGGCGGAACCTGTAAGTCTCGGTATCCTGAATTGGTTCATAATGAGGGTTATCGGTACTGTTGGACTTCCTGGAAGCGGAAAGAGTGAAGCTGCTGCTGTTGCACGTACACTTGATATTCCGGTCGTCACAATGGGTGACGTCATTCGCGAGGTTTGCCGAAGCCGAGGATATAATCCCGCAGAACATCACGGCACCGTTGCAAAGTCACTCCGCGAAGAAGAGGGACCAGCAGCAATTGCTGAACGATCACTTCCAATAATCAGGACAAAACTTGAAACAAATGCTACAGTACTCGTTGATGGACTTCGCTCTGATGTTGAGCTCAATTGCTTTCGTGATGCCTTCGATGATGATTTTGTTCTTATTAGCATTGAAGCACCCTTTGAGTCACGTGCCGTGCGTCTCGGCGAACGTGGGCGTGACAAAACAGATCTTGATGAAACAGCAGTTCAAAAACGTGATGAGCGTGAGCTCGGGTTTGGAATGGGCACAGCGATGGAGCGTGCAGATATCGTAATTGAAAACACTGAGTCACTCTCAGAGTTTCATGAGACAGTACGAGATGTTCTTACTCACCGGATTGTTGATACACCTGATCATACCGATAACAGTCAGCGGCAACATACACAAAGCGAATAGACGATTATCAAATATAGTGACAATAAATAATACCTACTATGATTTACCGCGTTGAGATTCAGATTACCACCCCAGTGCATGATACAGAGATAACAGATCGTGTCGAGGATGCGGTTCAAAATCTGTTTCCGAATGTTACATTTGAACAGAATCCAGGCGAAATTATTGGTGAGACGCACTCACTCGAACAATTCGCTACGTTACTACACGAACAAGAAATTCTCGACACTGCTCGTCGAGAATTCTTCAAACATGCCGACAGCGAGTCATTCCGATTTTCCGTAAAAAAACAGGCAGCATTCAAAGGTATAATTAATTTTGCTGTTGGGAGTGCGGACGAACTTGGTGATATTGAAGTGACAGTCACTGTCCATGATCCGGATGTTGAAAACTATATTGATCATACCGTTCCTCCGACTGAAGATGGGCAGCCACAACCCGTTGATACTGGGTGAGATGCTTGTGCTTGATACAGTTGTACTAATTATAACATTAGAGATAAATGTCAGATTATCCTGAATTACTACTCACATAGTCACTTGCAGTTGTAATCCAATGTGAAAGTCGCACACAATGATATTCTTAGATTTCTACAGATAAACAAGACGAGTGCCTCGGGGTCGGGAGTCGGGGCTTTGATACTGTACTGTACTGATGATCTGACCCCGAGACTGGGAGGGTGAAGCCGATATACACAGTGATGACGCTACATGATGTATAAACGTGCAGTCAGAAATCTCACAGACGGATTCCCGACCTTCATCTATTGCTGGTTGCGGTGGTCTGGAAACGTGGTCCCTGTCACCATCCGCCGGTGGCGGTGCGACGGGGACGGGGATTTCACCGGGTCATGGTCATGGTCATGATGGAGTGACAGTAATCGACTCCCATCCCCACGGACGCTGCGGTGTGGTGCGGTGTGTTCGGGTGTGACTTCCAGCCGATTCCTCACAGAGAAGGAAGAGGTCGGGAGGAATTGACCGAAATTACTTTGATGATGTAGTGCGGTCAACATAGGGAAGCCTCGGCTTGGGGCTCGCCCCCGAGGTACTTCAGAAGAAATACAATTATTCTGGTAGAGCACATTTTATGTACAAAAATAAATCAGGCGCAAATGTGTCAATACCAGCAGTGCTGCGTGAGCAAGGAGTAAATTACACTAATAATACAGCAAGAGCAGCAGTAATAAAAATAATCTTCAGCACCGTATTGACAATAATTACTTTCGAGCCAAAGGTTGGTCCCCAGATACCATATTGAAACGGGATGGAGCGTTTGAATGTTGAGACTGCAAATGATACAATCCCGCCGAGAAGCATCGTTGCAACGGCTGTTTGTGAAGTAAACGTCGGACCGACCATTGGAGCGATTGTTGCTGCGCCAGCTGTTGTGTCAAATGCAAAGACCGCAACAACAGGAAGTGCTGCACCAGGAAGCCCAAGTACTGCTGTCAGTGGCTCTGCAATTGCCGTCACCTCGCGAAGATCCTGTGTTTCGATTATAATCGTAATCAGCACATAAATAATCGCCAGCCGAGGGACGATGCGTCGAGTCTTTGACCACGTTTTTTCGCCGGCTGTGCGGAGTACAGCCTGAGTCGATCGATTATCATCGGTCGCTACAGGACCACCATCAGACCGCGGATTGTTATTCGTGGTAGTAGAATTTGCTTCTATTTGTTTTTCTGATCCTGGTTCTGGTTCTGTCAACGAATCAGGGGTAGTCTCTGTCGTATGCTTTTGCTGCTGGTTACTACCTAGTCCAGTCGGACCGAGAAGAACGGCTCCAGCGAGCACGCCCACAATAGAAATACCGAGTGCAATGGCTGCACGTGCACCAACATAGAGAAAGCCAACCCGTGCTCCGAGAATTGGGATCAATACTGGCGCGTAGAAAGTGAATATGTGTTGGACAAATCCAAAGAATGTGTTCATTGTCACGGCGATTAGCGTCTCTATGTCTGAGAGTCGTCCTGACTCTCTGAAGTCCGCAAGCATCCCGTATCCAGCTGTCGTTGAGGCAGCGGTTGTGACAATTGCAGTCCCTACCTCATCAGGGAGATTTGCAGGTCGAGTAAGATACTTTGAGATGACCGCAATACGCTCGACAAGTCCAAACCCAACAGCAACATTTGCGAGGAAGACACCAACAGTTACGAACACTGCAATCCGAGCAACCCGCGGGATAACATCTGCGAGGATTGGCCAGAGAGAATCAATCAGCGCCAGTACGTTCACAGTATTATATGTTAGCCCAAGCGACAAATTGGCGTCGGTATCAAGTATGACCGACTGGATACTTCATATTACATCCAATATTCAGTCAGACTGAGATGGCGGAGGAGAATATGATTGTGACTGTTCTTCTGTTTGCGTTTGTGGTTCTTTAATTTGAGACTGAATCACACGAAGTGGATATGACAGTCTTGGAGATGGCAGTAATGAAATTATCCATCCTCGAAGCACCATCCATTGTGTCCATATCTGCGGGTGGCGGCGTGTAATAACCGCTGTAATCGAGTCACCACCAATGATTAAGAACCCACCAAGGATCACTGCGAATCCTGTTATTGTGAGCATTGATATTGTCTCATCAAGAATGATCCATCCGCCAAGTGCTGAAACGACAGGAGTGAGATAAAATAATAGATTCGCACGTGTTGCACCCACGGTGTCAATCAATGCAAAGTAGCTGAGATATGCGATAGCACCGGACCCAATACCTACGTATAACAATGCAATCACCGCTATTGGTGTCACCGAGATAGCAGCCATCGACTCACCTGCCGTGGCGGCTAGAAGGTGTGTTACAATAGCAGCGATTGGGACACCCCATACAGTTCGTGCTGCACTTGACATAGTTGGTGTTGCCCATCGGATTATCACAGTACCAAGCGCACTCATGACAGCAGCACCGAATATAATTGGCAATCCAACACTTCCAATAAACGCGCTTGGATCGGGATTCGCTACCAGTCCAACACCAATAAGTCCTGCAACGATCCCGACAACTCCGCGTCGTGTGAGCGATTCATCTGATAGTGCAAATGCGGCGAAGACTGGCGTTAAAATCGGATTGAGGCTCATAATAATTGCAGCGACACCACTTGTCGTGTACTGTTGCCCAATGAAAATCAGTGCATTTGTTGATCCAATAACGAAAACACCAGTCGCAAGAATCGCAATGACATCACCCCGAGTACGCGGCTGAAGTTCGGCAAGGGATAATTTATACGCTGCGTACCCGGCTAACACAATGGCTCCGATATCAAACCGGATTGCAACAAATGTGAGTGGCGGAAAATATGGGAGCCCAGCTTTTGCACCAACGAATGTACCGCCGAACAGTACAGCTGAGGCGATGAAGAGCCCGAACGCTCGTCGAGAACTCATAATTGCTCACCACCAAATCGTTGAATCCAGTAATCGTCCACATACTATATTGCATCTTGATACACCTAATAGAATTGATAAAATATTGCATACGCTCTTGTAGTATCTCGGTGTGTGTATCTACTGTGGTGTGAAATGATTGCACGCGGCGAAGAGCGTATGACCTGGGATATAATTTACTATAGTATGGATGAAGCCTTATCAGAGATTGAGTTCCTTTCGCGATCAGAAAATCGCGTGCTTGTTCTCGAACGTCTCGCAGAGAATCGATATACACGAGGCGAGCTTGGTAAGGAGACTGACGCATCACAGGCAACTCTCGGGCGGATTCTCGAGGATTTTACGGAACGGTCATGGATACGACATGATGGAACTGAGTATGTAGCAACTGCAACAGGACGATTGGTCGCTGACAGCGTAACTGATCTGCTTGAGAGTCTCGAAACAGAGACAAAGCTGCGAGAGATTATTGATTATCTTCCGACCCATGCCATGGACTTTGATCTTGAACATCTCTCAGATGCAACAATTACTGTTCCAACACAGACGCGTCCGAGTGCTCCACTAAGAGAAGTACTTGCTGTTATGGAGGATGCAACCCACCTACGAGTATTCTCGCATGCATTTAATGAACAAAGCATTGAGATTGTTGAACGGAGAGTGAGAACCGGTGCCCAGACATTTGAAGCCGTTCTCTCTGAGTCTGCAATTACTGCAATTGCTAATAATGAAACGCTGTGGGAGCAGTTGCAATCAGTCGGAAGTGCCGATGACGGTCGCCTTCGGGTTCGAACTGACGGCGTTCCCCTTGCGGCAACACTCACAAATGAAACGGTTATATTTTTGCTTCGTGACGGTCGCGGGCTTGTCCAGGCATCACTTGCAAGCACCAATGACCGTGTGTATCAGTGGGCTGTTGAGACACACGATCATTACTGGCGAACAGCAGCACCGTTTGACCCGGATCAATACGATGTCACGGTCTCCTAGCTAAGCTGGCTTTCCTCACAACGTTCAATTGATTAATAGAGCGAATACTCTGAGCATCATACTGTTCAGAGTGGATCGGTAATTACACACTTCAGCTGAAGATCGGTAGTTCTCAAACACTCGAGAAATAGCTAACTGAGGTGTGCAGATGTTTCATCCGATTTCAAGTTTTTGACTACTTGCCTTCACTCAATTTTCAATACTGGAAGCGTTGCCCAAAACTATCGAAAGAGCGTCCCATCGATGATTGCAGACGCGACTGCCTTCGAATTAGTTTCGTCTAAACTCGCGCGACCAACAACTGGGGGTGCAATGTCGTACGTAGATCGATCAGTCTCATTACTGTCGGTGAGAACATATTTTGGATACGAAGATGAATCGAATCCCTCTATCAGGATGAACTGATATCCACTTGTTTTGAGATCAGAGACAACTGTATCAAGCATATCAGCCTCATCTTCGGTATCAGCCTTCCCACTTGTTGAAATCTGAAATGAGAGCGATGGTGTCACGCCAACAACGGTCTCAGCACCAGCCTGTCGGTGTCGGTATGTATCCTTTCCCGGTGTATCTGGTTCTATGTCGTGGTGTATTGATTTGATAGTTCCAACCTGACCGACTACACTGAGATGTCCAATGAGTGATTCAAGAAATGTTGTCTTTCCACTATCACTTGGTCCAACGATACAGAGCGGCTGTATCTCAGTATTTGTAGGTAGTGTTGACATACAATTATTTCTACTTGCTGCACATGTGATTTAGTTGTGGCGTATAATCATAGATAGTCAATTTATATTATACAGCAATATCTGAATATAATGATTGTATCAACCAATAAATTATCAACATAAATTATTTTCTGCTAATATCTATTCTAATAAAACCAATAATTTAAATGTGTAGTCAGTATTTGCACTAGATAAAAATATACTCCGACAGGTGTCATTTAGAACGTCACCCAATAATTGTGCATAAAGATTTATTATATACTTGTGTATTCAACGAAATACAATGATAAAATTAATTCACATACATGCGTGACATTGCTCACTCATATTTAGACGTCCACAGCATCATTCGCTAAGCATATGCATAGAAGATTCGATGTCAATGCTGACATGATCACTGCCGCTAGTTCGATATTGCATGATAAATAATAATAATCTGCATCTCTCAGTATTGCTTTGTTTGGTGAGATAGTGCAAATAAGCAGTAATAGTATTATTGATCTGATAAAAACACCACCTATCGGTCAGATGGTTAGTGGTCTTACTGATTCAGTACTTGACAGTGATAGGCATGTATTTAAATTCTACTATGATAATTACTGGATAAATGAATGCAAGACGGTTTGCAGTTGCTCTGTTTGGGCTCGCAGTGTTTACTGTCATTGGGTTTCTCGCATACGAATTTATTGCGCCGTTGACTATTGCTGTCTTCTTATACTACTCGACGCGTCAGTATTATTCCCTGCTAGAGAAGTTTCGGCTTCCTGCTAGCATCCGAGCCGCCATTGCACTTGGATCGCTCGCAATTCCACTTATATTCTTAATCAGCTATGCAAGTGTTCTACTAGTTGTTGAAGCCCGTGCGTTTGTTGATGAATATGATCTTATTTCCGTCGCAGCAGAGAACGTTTCGTGGTTTGGTAGCGTTAGCCGTGTCCCTGAATTCACAGTACAGGGGCTGTATGAGGCCTATCAGTCAGGACAACTCACCCCACTCATTGACTTTGCAACAGCTCATGCAAGTGTCCTCACAAGTATAATTTCACAGTTCACACTGAATTTATTTATCATTCTTATTGTTACGTACTATCTACTCATTGATGGTGAGAAAATCGGTGCATGGCTCCTCCGATTCGATGATGAAGCGATTATTCGTGAGTATCTTGAAGCGGCTGATCGAGAACTTGAATCGGTTCTTTTCGGTAATCTACTGAATGTGCTGTCAATTTCACTGATTGCCATTGGCGTTTTTACTCTGTATAATGTGGTTGTGCCTATCCCTGCCGAGGTACCGTATCCAGCTTTGGCTGGTGGGCTTACCGGCATTGCAAGTCTCATCCCTGTCGTAGGAATGAAAATTGTTTATTTCCCACTAACACTTTTAAGTGCGATTCCAATCCTTCTCGGTGGCGATCCATCTAACTTGATATATATCGCTGGACTGCTCGTTGTTGCTATTGTGGTTATCGACACAATTCCAGATATCGTGCTTCGACCTCTGTTGAGCGGCGATGAGACACACGTTGGATTATTGATGTTGGCATACACGCTTGGTCCAGTTGTGCTTGGATTCTATGGGCTCTTTTTCGCACCAATCCTGCTTGTTATTGGATTGACATTCGCGAACACAGCGCTTCCACGGCTTCTCAATACAGCGGATAACGCAGATGTGGCTACATCACCATCGGGTGTTAATACAACAAATAGCAGTGACGAAGGTCCAAGCGCAGCTACAAATGATTAATGACGGAAAGATTACAAGCAGGCACTCACGTTGTATGTGATCAATCAGCGATATACTCTGGGAGCGGAACAAGTGTCAATGGTTGTGGTGTTTGCTCGATCAACGAATGTGAGACACTTCCAAAGATCGCGCGCTCAGTGCGTGAGTGACGCCGAAGTGCAGTCACAATCTGATCTGCGTCGATCGCTTCAGCTTCTCGGAGTAACTCCTCTGTCGGCGATGCTTCACGATTGAACTGTGTTGTTGAGACAGGAACGTCAGTTCTCTCAAAACGGTCATTGAATATTTCAAGTGCAGTTTCACCATCCCGACGCTCCTCGATATCGGAGCTTGTCATAACATGAATAACGTTGAGGGTTGCACCGCTACCGAGAGTCTGCTCAAGATGGTCACAGATGACCTGACTTGCCTGCTCGCTATCTGTTCCGATCAAATATGTTGTCATGAAACAGGTCAGTATGAGTAATGAACGATACTGTAGGTTTCGGTATAAACGATGATTATCCTCTATGAATCGAATTTTATGATGGCGGCATGCTTATTACGCTCAGACGACAGAAATTCGTATGGTAACAGTTGCCTCAACTGAGGAGTTCGGCACGACAGAAGTGGCGTCCGCAGACGTTGATTCGACAATGATTTCACAGGTTGTTGAGTCACTCGATGCTGATATTATGACCCTTGATATCTACGAAGGCGACACATCCGGTCGACTGTATGTCGCGACGACAGACGGATATCAGCGTGTCACCGTCAGTACAACCGGATTATCAATTACACATGTTGAAACACCATCAGAGTCGATAAAAGAGTTATTTCGAATCGAACCTGATCCAGGTGAGACTGTCTCTGACGCAATTGACACTCTCAGTTTTGCCGGCGACTGATTGCTCTTATTTATATTATGATGATAATCATCAAAAGTGTCGATTATCCAATTTATCATGATTAATTCGCTCTAAATCGCTGTTTATCTGTAAATTATATCTACTATACGTATTGTGATATAATTTGTTTTGATAACAACATACTGTATACAACCGTTATAGTCTTCATCGAGTAATAGCTGGGATGATTCACGTAATAAATTTATCATAATGACATCACCACATACCCCCGATACGACTACTGATACTAGCTTACAATCAGTAACCACCGACGATACCATCGTCGATGAGTCACCACTCAGTGTCTATGAGTCAATGATGACAACGAGTCGTCGACTTACAACCGCACTAAACCGCGGTGTAATTACGCCTGTTGCCAAACATCATTTCGCGACAGATCGCGGATATCCGGTTACACAGGAATTACCTGATCACACCGAGCCATATCAGTTTAACAGTCACAATTTTAAGGCTCTTGTCCGCCCGGATGAACGAGAAGTTTGTAATGAGATGTATGATGACCGTGTGATCACCCCAACGATGCTTCTTCGCAATCCCTCAGTTGTTCCCACATTGTTTGAACGCGCTGAGACACTTTGGGAGGACACTTTTGACACGTATCAGCCAACACACACTCAACCTGATCATCCTGGACCATTTCCCTTCCAAGAAATCTCTCCGACGACCGTTGCGAACTCATTCGAGACCCATTATGAGACAATCTGTAATTCACAGTCACTTGCGGTCGCAATCAAGACGATTCAAGAAGAAATGCTCTCGATTGTCGCTGATCTCTTCGAAACAAGTGAATCTGAATTACACACTCCTGGAGGAACTGATCTCTCTGCACTCGCTCGTGCAGACTCAATTACAGTTCCATATAATGATGACTTAATCGCCATTTTATGTCCGGCAACGACAGGAATCCAATCAGACACGCCGACACGTGGTGTTATTGTTGGTTGTGATGACACACCTGTTGGTCTCTTTGCACACGTAACTGATGTGACAGCGCTGGATCCGACACAGGAGACGACACATGCAGCAATTCGTGATGCCATGGGATTTGACCGCGAACTTAATCCACATGTCGATCATGACCGGCTCAATGCCGCCCCAGGGGAGCGAATCCGGCTGCAAGGTGATCTCCGTGTCGAGCGTACCGATGATCTCGCCGGATTTCCAGAAGAAATTGCTAGAACAACCCGCCGTCGAGAAAATCGCCGGCTTGTTGATAATTATCTTGAATCAACGACGCTCCCGGCTGAGCATATTTGGGGACGGAGCGATTCGCCAGCAGTCAATGCGACACTCACAGCAACGGTATCTGAAACGGGTGCAGTAGTGCTTGAACCAGCAACTGCTGATGGGGATCTTGAATTACTCTCGTATGTTCAATTATTATTCGCTCTTGATCATGGTCCGGCTGTCGTCTATACCGGCTACGATGATGTCTCATATATCCGTAGCCCTCGCCGTGTTGGTGGACTCGCGGGCACACAACGGCTTTCTGTGACAATCGAAACCGCTCGTGAGGAAGCTAGTCGGTCACTTGAGGCGATGCTCGAAACGCAGCGTGAGGATATCGAAGCCACGGCTCGGGATCGTGCGAGTGACGCTCGTGTTGGGATTGACATACCAAAGCAAGTGAACCTCCCTGTTGATAATCATCTCACGTTTATCGAAGCTGGATATGCGCCTGCTGTTGAAACCGAACCGGTTCCGGTAGCAGTTCCATCTGAAACGACCTTACACATTGTTCACGATGAGCACAATACTGTTACCGTCCAGGTTGCCCCTGGTGTCTATCGATTTAGTCTTCTCCCACGAGGACTTCAACCACCTGCTGATCGTCCGACGTGGTCAACGGCTTGATTTGCTGTGTTGACCGTCATTACACTTGCTCAAAACAATAATTGGGCAGCAAACTTACACGAAACTGTTCCTAGCAGTCAGCTAAATCTGCAAGAGCAAGCCACCGCATATATTCCAGCGTTTTCAAAACACGGAGAGATCTCAATATACCCAGATTCCTCAGATACTAATGATCGACATAAATTAATTATTATCAAAACCATATTGACTGCTGATTAATGAGCATCTACATGCGTATCATTCTCCATGGTGGGGCTGGGGACAGCCCGGAAGCTCCAGCGCAGCGTCAATCGATCCTCGATGATACTGCCACACGTGCTGTTGGGTCCAGCACTCCGCTTGAGGCGGTTGAAACCGCGCTTCGACAACTTGAGACCGCTGATCAGTTCAACGCTGGAAGCAGTGGAGCGGTGCAAACTGATGGCACTCCCCGTACCGATGCAGGCATAATGCAGAGTGACCGGAGCGCTGGTGCCGCATGTGCGATGCCTGGCGTTGAACATGCCATTTCAGTTGCTCGAGTTGTTTGTCAAAAAACACCACATGTTCTAATTGCGGGCGGACAGGCGGTTGAATTAGCAGCCGATTATGGAATCACAACGGATGCCAATCTATGGAATGATGCCGATCAAGCTCGATGGGACGACACTGATATTCCAACCGACAGTTCGCAGGCTACAATTGAATGGGCTGCAGATCGCTTTGGCGGATACGATACAGTTGGCGCCGTTGCACATGACGGCGACCAATATGCCGCTGGAACATCGACCCGTGGACGATGGTTTGCACTCGCTGGACGTGTCGGCGATGTACCACAAGTAGGGTCCGGATTTTACTGTTCACCAGACGGTGGTGCTAGTGCAACAGGTGCCGGTGAAGATATTGCACGCGTCACACTGGGTCGAATCGCGGTCAATCATCTCATGAACGGTCACACAGCAGATGAGGCTGCCACAGCAGCACTTGAGACGTTTATCGATACAACAGCGTCTGAGGCAGGACTGATTGTAATGGGGTCTGAAACGGTCGGCATAGCCACGAACGCCCAGACGATGCAAACGAGTGTTGCACAAGAATAGAGATCATCTTTCAGCCGATATAAACTGATGTTATCCTAAGACGACTGTAATTGTCTTCAGCTCCTCCACGCACAAGCCACTGTAGCGTGAGAGTGTATGCACGTCACTAAGATAGATAATCATCTGTTGGAGTATCGGACCGTGCTATCCTCGGTGGTTTGTGTATATTCTGTTATCAGATTCATTCCTGTTGTAAAGAATGAGACGCCTTCTCCTCGTACTTTGATCAAATAATCGAACATAGTGAGCTTGAATCTCTCGGGGAAACTGACCTCATTGGTCTGATAACGACAATCAGTATCTAAAGTGAGGATACATAGATTTGGGATGGACGTATGTTACACCGCGTGGATACGAGATAAAAAACAGGATTGAACAGTGAGTCAAAATAGCGTCTAAAGATTTCAGCGAGAGTTCCACGGGTCACCCGACCCGTGGTCGTTTACTCCAATTAGTATACCAGTGACAACATACAAGTATACAGAAGAAAGTAATCAAGGGCAATCAATGGTATCAACAGACAAATAACATCTATATTCCTTCCACGCTAAAACAACACAGATCCGGGGGAATTCGATGAATATTGAAATCACTGCTCCCACAAGTCTAATTGACACATCTCCAGAAACCGCATATTTTTGGGGTCGTGTTGTTGGCGACGGGACAATCGCAACAAATCAAATCCGTGTTCGAGCGAGCGATGAAACAGCCGCTCACCGACTTGCCACCATTGCTGGAGCTGAGCAGACACGCGAGCCTAGCAATGAAAACGAACAGAAACAGAACGAAATAACCCACCAAATCCGCGAACGCGAGTATCTTCATGATACATCCATCACTCGTCGTGAAAACGAATATATAGTCACCGTAACTGGTGATATCGCGTCTGAGGCGACATCAATATTTGGACTGCCAATCCCAATGGAAACATTTGAGGAATCAGTATCAGATACTGTGTCTACTGCTGAGGACGATAGTAGTATCAGTATACCCGACTCAGCGTATAATTTCACAGAATTGACTGAGCATACACAGCCGTTGCTTCGTGGACTTTTCGAGGGATGTGGAACGATTTGTTATAAGCAATCTGCTGGAGCAGTCGGACTCTCATTCGTTCATAATAAGCAGGTGCTCGAACGGGTGGATAATCTACTTGGAGACCTGCCTGTGCCGACACCGACGAGTGACCCGGCTCCAGCTTCGAGTAACGGTCATTGGTTCAGTCTTGATGACGACGCTGCTCCTGCCGTTGGTCGTCAGCTCTACGCTAACACAGACTCGACCGGATTGTTCGCGCCCGGTCGCCGTCGCAAACTGCTCGGATGTCTCGACCGAATTGACGATGAGTAATCGGAACACCGAGTCATCGATTCCTCAATCATCGCAGCCGACACCTGCAGTTCGATCTGATCATGAAGCATCACGCGGACTACAACGCTTCGAAGAACATCAGTTTGCAGCATCTCCGTCGTTGGCAAAACGCAGATGACGGAGGCATACATATGGATGTGCGCTTGAATCGCGGGACGCTGAATATGAACGGCGAATATTTGCCTACCGTTGTTAATGATTAGAACAGGAGTCCACGCGAAAGCCTCAAGACGATTTACCGTATCTGATTCATTCCGAGATATTCGCTTCTGCAGTAATCACATCATCAAGAAATGACGCGATAGCAATACTAATTTCATTAAGAAACGTCTGAAAGTGGTGATCCGTCGGAAATGATTGGATATCAAATTCACTGTGAGATGTATTCTGCTGCATCATTTCAACGATTGGATCAACATCAACCACCTCATCTTGTGTTCCATAAATAAGCTGTGTCGGTATGTCTGCTTCATCAATAGCAACTGTTGTTTCGACAACCGACCCATCACCGACTGATTGTGGTGGAGCAAGTGCAGAAACAACATCAACAAATGTGCTCGTTGTTCCAACCCCAATTGCGAGTGCAGCTCCAAAACTATATCCAAATAGTCCACACCGGTCATATCGATTACGTACCCACTCAACGGCGTTTGCAACGTCGGTGTATTCACCGTGACCATGATCCCATGTTCCGTATGTAATCCGCAAGCAGTCAATCTCCGGAATGAGCTGATCACTTATCACACGAAGTCGCCTGTCCCCGCTATGACCACCATGCTGTGGATGTGGGGGACATGCAATAATACAATTATCAACAGTATATTGATCGTTCGCTTCTCCCGTATCTAGGTGCCCACGGGCGTCTCGTCCACCATTGAACAGGATAGTGTGACTCACAACTAGTTATTCATACGAGAGAATTTAAACAGCCTCACACCAAATAATATAGCATGGGAATCCTCTCACGCGCATCGTATGTCGTCCGTTCAAAACTGAACTCGCTGCTCAATCGCGCCGAGGATCCAACGGAAACACTTGAGTACTCCTATGAGCAGATGCGCGACGAACTGCAGGAAGTCAAACAGGGGATCGCCGATCTGACAACACAGAAAAAACGTCTCGAAATGCAGAAACGCCGTCTGGAAGAAAATGTTGAAAAACATAATGAACAGGCGCGAGAAGCTGTTCGTCAAGATCGTGAAGACCTGGCTCGACAGGCCCTCGAAAAGAAGCAAGCAAAAATGTCACAGATCGAGGATCTTGAAGGACAAATTTCTGAACTCCAATCGACGCAAGACAATCTCGTTGAGCAGAAAAATGAACTACAGAATCGTATTGAGGAGTTCCGCACGAAGAAAGAGACGATGAAAGCGCGATATGAAGCTGCTGAGGCATCATCTCGTGTTTCAGAAGCAATGACCGGTGTTGGCGACGAAATGAGCGATGTCAGCCAAGCGATCGATCGTGCAGAAGAACAGACCGATGAGATGGAAGCTAGATCAGAAGCAATGGATGAACTTGCTGATACTGGTGCATTCGATGAAGCCATTTCTGATAAAGATAGTATTGACCGCGAACTGTCCTCTGGTCGAACTGACGCCGCCGTCGATAGCGAGCTGGCAACATTGAAATCAGATGTTGAAGGAGGAAACGGAGATACAAGTAGTGCTACCTCTGATGGTCAAACTGAAAGTACGAGTGAGTCAGAAACATCCGTTTCGGATCCAGCTGTTGAGACGGAACTAGAGGAATTGCGAGATGACGAAAACAACTAATTGTCTCTTCAGACCTAACACCGACGTCGTATATGCTGTATAATACAACCGTTCTAACAGTTTCACCCGACTCCGTGTGACTACGCGACAGGTTTATGATCTAATTGTTATAATAAATAAAGAACGTTAGATGATACCTGTCGTTACTATCCATATAATCGGATGAACAAAGCGTCGGGTATACTGTTCGTAATAAAGACAAATGACAGACACCATCGATGCAGTTGAGAAGGCGCTTACATCGGATCAAAAAGAGATGTTTGATGCGCGGGTTGCTCGCGAAGGCGCTCGGCTCAAGCGTGATATCCGTAATGGGCAGTTTGATTCAGATCATGTGGCGGTCGGGCTTGAATTAGAAGCATATATGATTGATTCAAATACACAACTTGCCACCGCCCCGAAAACAGTATTTGAACTTGATGGATGCAGTCCTGAGTTAGGTGTACATAATGTTGAGCTTCACACAACACCAGACGCGATTGGGACTGAATCAGGTGATGACGGACGTGGATTCCGCCGTCAAGCAAGTGAATTACATCACATCCATGACTCGATCAGTGCTCATATCGATGATACTGATGGCACGCTCATTTGTGATTCATTATGGACTATCCCACCTGAATCGGGGACTGATACATACCTTCGAGCAGGCACAACAGAACGTGATATATTTTTTGCAGAGAATGTCCGCCCTATTCCTCGGTATCTCGCACTTAATGAAGTGATTCGCGACGAAAATGGTGGTACAATTAAACTTGGTCTACCAGGATTTGATACTGCCCCCTCAATGTTAGTTGAATCACTCGCCACCTCAATTCAGCCACATCTTCAAATACCGGATCCCTGTGATGCTGCGGCGTATCTGAACACCGCAGTCCGGACAATGGGACCACTTCTTTCACTCACAGCAAACTCACCGTTTCTCCCCGCTGACTGTTATTCAGGTGTTAGTGCTGAGGTCGCAACTGATCGACTGGCGCGGACGCCACATGAAATCCGGATTCCGATTTTCGAACGTGCAGTCGATACAGGTGTTGAGAAGTGTCGGGTTCCAGCGGATGCAGACGATATCTTTGAGATAATCGACAGAATTGTGACGGACCCAACGCTTGTTGCTTCATCAACTCTCGAAACACCGGTACCAACAGCCGATGCTGAGCCCTGCGATTTGTCTGCTTTCCCTACAAAACGTGGCACATACTGGCGATGGGTCCGACCGGTCTTCTGTGGACAGACGCCCCGTGATGGGTCAGAGGCAACCGCTGTACCGACAGATCACACTAATCATACAGACCATGCATCAGTGCGTGTTGAATATCGCCCACTCCCGACTCAACCAACGATTCGTGATACGATTGGAGTGCAAGCAGTTGTCGCTGGTGTGCTATACGGGGCTGTCACTACCGACCATCCAATTGAAGCGCTTTCGTGGGATGACGCTGAGAAGTCATTTTACGCTGCTGTTGCGGATGGTCCGACAGCAACACTCGCCTGGGTTGATGATGATGGGACATATCAAACAAACCAAGACGCAATCTATGATGACCTCTTTTCACTTGCACGTCGCGGACTATCTGCGCTCAATGTTTCTAATGAGACAATCGAGTGGGCGCTGACGCCAATCGAATCGCGTCGAGATGGACCATATCAAACCCCGAGTGAGTGGAAACGCAATCATGTCGAACAGGCACTGTCTGCTGGAACCCCGCTTCCTGCAGCGATTACACAGATGCAGAAAACATATATTGAGTACGCTAAACAAGAAATTCCATTTACTGAATGGTCATAACGGATCATATAATCAAGTACAATTAATTATGACATGGAGTTGATGTGGTCCCTCGGAATGAAATCCCACGAGAAGAAACATGGCGAATAGCTGTCTCTGGTGAAAATAACGATCTGCAATATTGAACGTGGCGATCAATTCAGTTGATGTGTTGAACCCAATTATCAGTTGGAGCGAACAAGAAGAAATTACAACGGAATCAGATTGTATTCGAGTGCTGAGTTTGTTTCCTACTGTACATACTCTCGTATGAGATACATTACAGCGCCGAGATCCGAATCGTCCAAAATTCATCAACTGCATCTTCAAGTGCCGATTTTGGCTCCCCGGTTGCATCCACGGTCTCTTGCCGGTCCGCGAGGTCACTAAATGCACCTAGCACTGTTTGCTCTCCAAGAACAATTACTTCATGTCCATCTACATCTGTCTGCGCCTGATTCCTCTCTCTGAGATGTGACTCAATCGCCTCGTGTGCGTGCTCAAGATGATCTTCGATTTGTTGATCACGGCGACGCTCAAAGCGCGCTTGTGAAAAACCACCTTTTGAGTGTGTATTCATTATATCAGTAGTAATTTCTGTCACATGTGTGAGCGTTGACCCATCATAGACACCGAGTGCAAAAATATCAGACCGGACAAGCACAACAGTCACTGGCTCAGTTGGAGCTACCCATTCCGGCTTGATATCAAATGTGTTTTTCCACTCAACGAATGGAGCCGGTGGGGCCGTCAGATCAATTGTAATAGCAATAATTCCAGTATCATCCATGCAGACAAGACACGGTGCGAGTCGCTGTACAAGCGCGCTTCGTTCATCAAGAGAGGTTTTTATGATATCAGGAACCGTTTCGGTGACCATGGCGGTCAACGCACCTTCTGGACCAGTTTCAACAGAGCGTATTCGATCGAGGATGTTTTTCCGGCGCGTGCCGCGGACATTCTGAGTCGTACGAACCGATATGTCACTCGTGTTCGATTTTGACTCTGAAAGTCGCTCAACACGTTCTTCAAGCCCCTCAATTCGGTCCTCAAGTTGATTGACTTCTCGCTCAGCCTCCTGACGCTCGCGAGCGGCGTCTGTCCGACGCTCTTCCTCGGCTGCGAGTTGACGCTCAAGATGGTGGTTCTTTTCTTCAAGCTCTTCGATTCGAGCCTTTAATTCGGCACGACCGAGCAGTTCATCAAGCATATAGCAAATAACTATGCCAAGCGATTGTTTGAGTGTGTGGGTTCATGTTATTGCTTGTCGAGCAGACTTCTTTCCCTGACCTGATGATCTTGTATCGATTGTTTGAATATAATAGTTCAGAATTACAGATGAGATTGTAAGCCAGGCTCACTATTTTATATTGTCCTGGAAAGGTATCGAGATAAAAATACGCATACAAAAATAGGAGCAAGCCAACGATTTATACTCAATACATAATCATACAATCATGTAACGGCGGAATCATCACCGAATCGATAAATGGGCGTTTATTTGCTCGTGATCATCTTGATAGACAGTGGGGAGATCCCTGTCTGCCGATTCAATATAAATTTTCCCGAAATAATAGCTGTCGAAGAATGATCCAAGTATTTATGATTCATAAATAATAATTCCTCTTTCTAATATGATATCTGAACCGATATCACTCCGCTTTATTTATTGCTGCTGTCATTGGCTATACAGCGATGAGACCAAGTGCAGCAGCTGGTGCAAGAGGAAGTATAAGCAATGAAACAAGATACGGAATGCCAACCGTTGCAAGGATACTTGATTGGATGTAGATAACTCCGGGATTGATGACAAGACAAACTAAGACACTCCCAACAAGAATCCACCCATGAGTTCCAAATCCTGCATCGGCTTGTGTCTGCCCCTCCGTATTAGTGCTCAATATGTAGAATTATAATCACCTTCTGATAGCCCTCACGATTCTCTAATATCCTACGTATATGAACAATACCACTTATCGATAATATCTCACGGATATAAGACTTGAATGTCTCATATCGGTGGGTTTTGCACTTCCTCAGCCTGCCTATATGTTGACAGCGGTGATGCAGTAATCTGGAGTTGATTGGAAGGATACGACTCAGACCGACGTCACGATTTGGATTATATGTCGCTCCGCAGGTAAGTACTCGCACATTCTTCCGGAGAATCTTGGGAGATACTCTGTACATCGCCTTGCTAATATAATCAACAACGCCACGAATATCAGTTATTCCACACATCTTATATGCACATAACAAATATCATAATTGATGTGTATGATTCGACAGCATCATATCCTTGGTAATTGTACCCTGATATGATGGCTGACCATAGCCACTCACTGGATAACATTGTCAGTAAACGGCAATCGTTCCTTGAGTCATTACGAAATAGCTCAAAGGGAAAGTGTGAACTTGAAACAGATCTCGACGTATCACGATCAACAGTTGACCGTGGAATCCGTGAGCTCGAGTCCGCTGGACTCATTATGCATACAAATAATAAATATCAATTGACGCTTGCTGGTCGGACAGCAGTCACAGCAGTACAACAGTATCACAGACGACTTCAAGAGATTGATACCGGTCGTGATCTTCTTTCGACTCTTTCAGGCGATATTGACATTGCTGATGACTTTCTTGATGGCGCTTCATCCATCCAGGCATCACCTGAGATTCCAGATCAGATAATCACATATCTTTTTGATAGTATTGAGTCCGCAGACATATTTCGAGGTATTTCTCCCGTCGCACTCGCAGGTCATCTCGACGAGTTTTATACCATGATGACTGTTAATGAAACAGTTGCAGAGCACATTATCGATGAGGATGTTGTCGAGACGCTGCTTGAAGCACCTGAACTCAACTCAGGATTCATCAAACAGATACGACATGACCGTGTCAGGATGTTGAGCTCTGATATTCCATTTACATATGGGCTTTGGATTGCTGATGATACTGAGACAGGAATTATATTTTACACTGAAACCGGTGTTCGTGGCATCATTATGAATGATAGTGATGCTGCGGTACAATGGGCACATACACAGTGGGAGTCAGCGATGGCTGATGCAACACAGATCAATGAATCAACCCTTCAGCTGACTGATTCAGATATTGAAGATGACTCCGGAACAAGAAACTAATTCCATCATAAGTGACGATACTAGTGTCGGAATTAATACTGATACCGACATATCATATCTTTAAAATAGTTCAGAGTCTTAACTATTATTTCTAAGACGCAGACGTAGCTTATCTCAATACTTTTCGCATTCGTGAGACGTTTATTTTCAGGTCATAAATGGACCGACATGGGTCAGGACAAAATAATAAAATTTGATCTTCACTCAGAAATACGCACAGATGGTTCTGGAGTGAATACAAACGACGATACAGACCACAATCATACTCATCATGCACACGATGTTGCCACACTTGGTGTTGCAATATTCACTATTTCATCTTCTCGTTCAGTCAGTAATGACGCTGCAGGTGATGCCATCGCAGCGGCGTTTGAATCTGAGGGGCATACAGTCGTCACGCGTGAAATTGTCGATGATGACACTACCCAGATCCAATCAGTTGTTGAGACAGCCATTTCAGACACAGATACTGATATTATCGTGACGACAGGCGGAACTGGAGTTACCCCAGACGATGTTACCATCGAAGCTGTTAGCCAACAATATGATAAATCACTTCCTGGATTTGGTGAATTATTCCGTCGCCGTTCAGAGGCTGAAATTGGGACTCGTGTTCTCGGGACACGAGCAACAGCAGGGATAATCGATACTGTACCAGTCTTTTGTCTCCCTGGGAGTGAAAACGCTGCAACACTTGGCAGTAATGAACTTATCGTGCCTGAGGCATCTCATCTTGCAGGACTCGCAGCGCGTGATGAGACATAGATTTCATACATGTATTAAACATCCCGCCGTATCATGCGTGTGCTTTTAATGCGCTTGTAGAGTATTTTATACCATGAGCAAGCAGACGCGCCGTGAGGACGGAACAGACAGCGATTCCACGTTCTCAACGGAAAAGGACCCAGAGCTCCCAAGTGCGGATGTGACAGAGGGTGCAGACCGAGCACCCCATCGAGCGATGTTTCGTGCGATGGGCTTCGATGACACAGACTTATCCTCACCAATGGTTGGTGTTGCCAATCCAGCGGCTGACATTACTCCTTGTAATGTTCATCTTGATGATGTTGCCGATGCAGCAATTGAGGGTGTTGAAGACGCCGGTGGTATGCCGATCGAGTTTGGGACAATCACGATTTCTGATGCCATTTCGATGGGAACTGAGGGAATGAAAGCGTCTCTTATATCACGCGAGGTAATCGCTGACTCTGTCGAGCTGGTCGCCTTTGGTGAACGGATGGATGCGCTCGTAACTGTCGCTGGATGTGATAAAAACCTGCCCGGCATGATGATCGCTTCAATTCGAACTGATCTCCCATCGGTGTTTCTTTACGGTGGATCAATCATGCCTGGCGAGCACGATGGTCGGGACGTCACCATTCAAAACGTGTTCGAGGGTGTTGGAACGTACGCTGAGGGTAACATGAGCGCAGATGAACTTGATGAACTCGAACGACATGCATGCCCTGGTGCTGGGTCATGCGGTGGAATGTTTACTGCCAACACAATGGCATCAATCTCAGAAGCACTTGGGATGGCACCGCTTGGTACTGCCGGTGCACCAGCTGAATCAACAGAACGATACAATATCGCTCAACGTGCCGGTGAAGCCGTTCTTGACGCTGTGGCAAACGACCGTCGCCCATCGGATATCTTATCGAAAAAGTCCTTTGAGAATGCTATTGCATTACAGGTTGCTATTGGAGGGTCAACAAATGCTGTACTTCATTTGCTTGCACTTGCGGCCGAAGCAGGCGTTGATCTCACAATAGAGGAATTTGACGCAATTTCGCGTCGCACTCCAAAAATTGCAGATCTCCAACCTGGCGGGACGAAAACAATGAACGATCTTCATGAGATTGGAGGAGTTCCAATTGTAATTCGTCGACTCCTTGATGCTGGTCTCTTCCACGGTGATGCACTAACCGTTACTGGACGGACAATCGCTGAGGAACTTCAGACGCTTGATTTACCTGCCGAAGACAATCTTGAGGGTGAATTTCTTTATTCCGTCGATGACCCATACCAGACAGAGGGTGCAATCAAGATTCTCACCGGGAACCTTGCTCCAGATGGTGGTGTGTTGAAAGTCACTGGGGATGATGCATTCCATCACAGTGGACCAGCACGTGTCTTCGAGAGTGAAGAGGATGCGATGCAGTATGTTCAAGAAGGACATATTGAATCTGGTGATGTGATAGTTATCCGCAATGAGGGACCACAGGGTGGTCCGGGAATGCGTGAGATGCTCGGCGTGACAGCCGCCGTTGTCGGACAAGGACATGAGGATGATGTTGCACTCTTGACTGACGGTCGGTTTTCAGGCGCGACTCGTGGTCCGATGGTTGGTCACGTTGCACCTGAGGCAGCGGTTGGTGGTCCAATTGCATTACTTGAGGATGGCGACGAGATCACAGTCGACATTCCGGAGCGGGAACTGAGCGTTGCTCTCTCAGATACAGAACTTGCTGCCCGCCGCGAGACATGGGATGGCGCTGACCGTCAATACAATATGGGTGTTCTTGCAAAATACGGCAATGAATTCGGATCAGCAGCGAACGGTGCAGTGACGAACCCTGGCGCGAAAACTGACACAAATCGCTAGAATAACTTAGACTCGACGTCTTAATGTTCGCCTTCGTGTTTGTATTTTTATCATTCTCACTATTTTGTTCAATAGAGAGATACGCATCGCTGACTACTTGGATTTCAGCTACAATAACATAATCCCGACATTTAGATTAAAGCGCGTAATAGCCTGTGTTAATTGTGGACACAGGATCGGGTGCGCAATTCTGTTTAAAAACTATTATTTGTCTTCGACAGCCGCAACAAGTTCGTCATAATCTGGTTCTGTTGTTGGCTCGTCGGCTTCCCAGGCGTACGAGACAGTGCCATCCTCATCTAGGATAAATACTGCACGGTTTGAAACCCCAAGAAGTCCGAGATCACCAATATCAGTCTTTGTATCGTAAGCATCGATTGCATTTCGGTCCATATCACTCACGAGATTGAATGATAAGTCGTGTTCGTCACGGAATGCATTTAATGAGAATGCTGAATCCGCGCTCACGCCGTATACCGTCGCACCGGCTTCCTCGAACTCACTAAGATGTTCTTCAAGTGCGACCATCTCATTTGAGCACGGCGGGGTGAACGCACCCGGGAAGAACGCAAGAACGACTGGTCCGTCGCCGAGTACGTCATCGAGTGCAAACGATTCAACATCGCCGTTTGCAACAGTCGCTTCAAAGGTCGGTGCAGGGTCGTCTGGTGATGGTTCAGCAGCCATTGATAGTAGTACTCCACTCTAGCAATTGATACCAGTAATTGAAAACGTGGCGATACAGGCACGCATCATCGGTATATCTGGATGAATAAATATCCAAAATAAGATTTCATTGACTATCCACGCTGCGGTGGAACTCTAACGATCCATGCAATTAGCTGCGTGCGAGAAATATATTTCAGGACTCAATCGAGAATAATCGCTGGTTATCTAATCTATACACTGAATGCTCAGTGTAACAGGATCTGCAATAACAAATCTATATTAACAACTATTTGCTCAGTCTTACTTTGACTTATATGTAGATATAATATCGCTTCTCGGTCAACTGCTTCGGGGGCAAGCCTCGAGGTATCCGCCTTGATTCTTGATGAAACCGCTGCGATAACAGCACATGTTAACGATCGCCAGCGTGCCGCGACTATCGCCGTTGCAACCGTAATTAATAAATATGAGACTAAACAGAAGAGACCGATGCAGGTTTGATGATTGGACTGACTTATTATCGGGACGTCGTCTCCAGTATATTGATGACACCCTGCCTCGGAATAAATGGAGTGCAGCTGGACAGGTACATTAATAAAGCTCATGAATCGGCACCTCAATTGATCATTTAGATATGATCCCACACTCACCTATGAACCGCACTGGGATCAAGCTCTAAAGGACTCGCCTTGTTCCACCTGTAGATGCACTAAGTCATGAACTAGTGATTTATTAACAAACACTACGGTTGCAACTTTTCGGGTGCTGTCGTAGAAGAGATCCTGTCGCCGCCGTCTTCGGTTACCGTTCCTGCAACTGACCCTGTGATCTATGCAGATGCCGATGGAGGGGTATTGCTACCTTTCTTTCGCGTAATGTATCCCGCGATTCGGTTTCGAACGCCCTTTGACTCGACATTTGTTAATGTTTCAACACTTTCTTTGTTTGTCTCAAAATCCGTATTGAAGGCTTGTGGATACTCCTCAAGCAGGACAGTCCCAAGCTGTTTGACATATTTCGGCTTAATTGCCATAAATAAATTTTTACCACAGAACACTAAAACGATTCGTTCCTGTGTACTCACTCATCAAAGACCGGAATTGCCTCTGGCTCATCAACTTGCGAGCGCCATTCTGTTACAGAATCCAACTGTGCGAACGCCGCCTGCTCTCGTGGACCACCACACCGATCAACAGTCTCAGCGAAATATCGGAGTCGATCAAGTAACGTATCGGTATCATAACTTGCCACATTCAGCCGAGAGGCAGCGACAGTCGCATCGATAACCGCCGCAAACCCTCTATTGATTGTGGGAACTGTGCGATCAATCACACCAGTTTCAACCGGTTGTATTGCCCATTGTTCCCACTGCGTTCCGCCGCGTTCGCCCTGTTCAAGACGCTCAGCGGTCACCTCTGCCCACGCGTGCGCTGTATCGAGTACCGGTTCATCAACCTCATAGATTGTTGTTGCCGCTGCGACAAACGCTCGCGGATCCGAGACAAACTGAATCACACCACCTCCCTCTCGGTGGAAGTTCCGGCGTGTGCGCGTGTTTCCCCACGTTGTTGCTGTGATAATACTTCTATTCGTACTCTCAGCTCCACTTTTAGCTTCTGTCGACGTTTTCACAGCAGTTGTCCCTGAATCATATGACTTGGAGCTATCTTGTGTCGAATCCACATTTTTATTATCAGACGTATGGTCAGACTTTTGACCAGGATGAGGGTCAGGTGCGTGCAATCCCAATGCAGCAGCGTTCCAGCGGTCATTCGGACCATGTGTTGTTACGATTGATTCTGTCACGCCACGAAGCCCAACTGGCCAAGCTGTTGATGTATCTGTCATATCATTACCTCATTTTCACGTTCAAGCGCAACAAATGTGGCAGCAACAAGTAAATCAGCTGTCGTTCCTGGATTAATCCCAGCCTTGATAAAGGCTTCATCTAGTTCAGCGATGGCTTCTGGGTCGTCACGAGCTGCTTGAGCGCGTTGTTTCACTTCGGCGGCAATCTCATCACCGTGCTCCGTTCGTACCAACGTATCTTCATCTTGTGCAAGTCGATCAACAAACGCGCGTGAAATCCGATCAGGGAGCGGTCCATCGTCTTCTTCGATTACTGTTGCTGTTTCGAACGTTCGCTTAAATCCACCTGTCCACTCGGTGGCATTCCCATCGTCTTCACTCGCATCCATCACATCATACAGTGTCATCTCACGATTGCGGAGTGTCGGAATCGCATCACTGCCACGACGAACATCGAGTGCAGCCATTCCTTCAGGTGGATCTTCGACTGCCACATCGACGTATTCGAATCCCCGATAGAAATTAGCCGAATCAGCAACTGTTGTTGAGTTAACGATTGAGCGAACACCTGCCGATGTAAGCTCCGTATCCTCGGAACCGGCTGCCCGAATAAGCGGCACTAAGAGCAACAAACAACCAAACTGTGTGTTTCCACCAGCCTGATTACTCATCCCAGCGACCGCTCGCTCAAATGCAGTTCCGACAGGTTGTCCTGCGGCTGCTTGACGGAGTCCCGCACCAGCACCAATTGCCCCAGCGAAAAAGTGTTCCATTCGTAATGCAGAGATATCATGATCTCGATCAACATTTCCTGGTTTCGGAGCCGATCCGACATCGAGTAATAACGCCAATTGCGCATTCGCTGCGGAATCCCGCGCAGTCTGGTAGTTCATACTTTTGTCTTCATCTAAACTACTACGATTATCTTCGGTTGAGTTGTGTGACTCTATCATTGCTGTATGTGAGAAAGCCGTGTATCAGTATTCATCGTCTCAAATACATCCTCCGTGGCACGACAAACGCGCCGACGGATATGCTGGTTAGTGCTTGGGCGACCGATACTTACCGCATCTGCGCCGTATTCATGATACTCGCGCACACTCTCGTGTCCACGAACGTTGTTATTCGCGATAATAAATAATTCAGGAGCTGCTGTCGCAATCCGTTCGATTGAGACCTCCGTATCCATCGCATCGACATGGATGATTTCTCCCCCAGCATCAGCAACCGTCCGCGCTATCGCTGCGAGATCAACATTATCGATTCCAGCACGAACTTTCACACTGACTGGTGCTCCACCAGCACGACCGGCCCTGATAAGTTCATGAAGCCGATCTCTACGATTATCCTGAAGTAATGATTCCCCGGCGCCAACCGTGCACATTTCATCCTGTCGACAATGAGCGTTGATTTCAAGAATCGCATTGTATTCTGCACACCGCCTGCCGACTGTCCGCACCGGCTGTACTGTTGTACTTCGAACGTTGACGCCAGGTGTTATTGTTACATCTGCAAGTGCATCAAGCTCGGCAGTAATGAATGCAATCGGATCTGGTGGGAGGAATTCACACCGTCCCCTATCAACGAGCCGACGTGCTGCATCTCGCGTAGCTGTATCGAGTGACACGCCTCCAATAAATGCTGCACCGGCATCGACTGCTCCATTTTTTGCCCATGTTGCGTCTGCCTCACCGCTTAGACTCGCAAGTGCGACCCGTGGTGTGAACATTATGTTATTTTTTCGAATGCCGTTTGAACAGCCTGTAAGACGCGTTTGGCGTCAGAATCAGTATTTAATTGTATGTCAGTCCTGACGACTGGCCGGTCTAGATTGGTTTGATCGGCTGTATCAAGAATGAACGCATCAGCGAATGAGTATGCTTCAGCAACACCTGCTGTTGAGGGCTCGAATCCAACCGCCTTCATGAGTGACGCTGCTGGTCCCGAAAATACCCTATCGTTAATGAATGGAGAAATAGCGATGACTGGTGTGGTTTCAAGTGCGCTATCAAACTCATCCATTGCAATCATCGGACCAATACTTGTGACTGGATTTGATGGACCAATCACAACTGGATCTGTAAGTGCAGTCTTAACCATCGGCGTCGGTGTTGCTGTATCGACGCCACGAAACTCGACATCTACAATAGATGGCTCTGCACGGTTGTGTACCCAATACTCTTGAAAATGCATTAACTCAGTCGCTGTTTCATCATTCTCATTCGCTTCGTTTCGTTTTTGTGCTGTATCAGATTCTGAGCCAGCCTCTGTATGTATTAATGTCGCCACAGGATCATCACTCATCGGTATCAGATCGATATCGAGTTCGAACGCATCTGTGAGTATCTCGATCACTTCGCTAAGACACTTACCCTCATCAAGTAACGATGTCCGGAGAAGATGGACTGCTCGGTCACGATCGCCAATCTCCATGAACTCAGCCACGCCTGAAAACCGACGCCACTGCGAAATCTGCCGACCGCTCGTTTGTGCGTCTGCACTCAGATATCGGGGGGTATTTTCAAACCCAGCTTTATTTGCGAGATCTGCCATTTCTGTATGTGTATTAGTGGTATCATTCTCGATTCCCCACCACCTGTCGGTATCAAGAACACCACCCTCAGAAAATAATACGGTATCAATATCTGGACAAACAAGATGACCTGCAAGTTCGACATCATCACCAGTGTTTGCGATGACTGTCGTCGCTGCGGGATCAAAAACAGCTGGTGCCCCCTGAAGGAGCTTTGGTGTTCCAGTCCCGCCAGCGAGGAAAGTAACCATACCTACAACATGGGCGTCAGCGGTTTCAACATTCTTTCGACGGCTATCTTATCCTCCGATTAATCTCTTCATATACACCACTAAATCATACTTATATGATACTCACTCTATTTGACATCCAGATGCTAGTATGCAATCCTACGTGTTGAATATACCATACAGACCGCATGACGGTCAATTTGACAGTGTCACTCAAGTGAATACAGCTATGAGTAGATATGACGGTCTTTACCTCGATACGTATATGACAACAATCAAAGATGGCGTGCACGACCATATTGAAATACAGGGTATCACCGCGGAACTTCTCGACACACCCCTGATTCAACGACTCCGCCGAGTGACACAGCTGGGAACTGTCCATCTTGTCTATCCAGCCGCTAGTCATACCCGATTTGAGCACTCTATTGGGGTATATTATCTCATGAATCGTGCGCTTTCACATCTCGGTCTTGATGGACCTCAAGCTGAACGCCTCCGTGCTGCAGCGGTACTTCACGATGTTGGTCATAGTCCGTATAGTCATAATCTCGAACCTGTTATACACCGACATACGGACAAATATCACGATGATGTCATTAATCTCTTGATTGACAGTGTTGTTGGTGACACGCTCTCTGAGCACGGTCACGACCCAGAACGAATTGCTGCACTCATTCGTGGAGATGGAAAGTATGGTCAGCTTATCTCTGGTGAGTTAGATGTTGATCGAATGGATTATTTGGTTCGTGATGCGCATCACACTGGTGTTCCATACGGAACTATCGATCATGAACGGCTTATCCGCGCACTCACCTTCGTTGATGGTGAGTTAGCGCTCGCTGCAGGAAATGTTCAGACCGCTGAGTCACTACTTCTTGCCCGCGCGCTAATGAATCCAACAGTCTATCGCCATCACGTAGCACGTATTTCAAAGACAATGCTTCGACGAGCAGCCGAGCGGTTAATTATTGTTGATTCAGTAGCAATCACAGCATCACAGTTACGCCGGATGGATGATCACGACCTCTATGCTGCACTACGCTCGACAGAACAAACAAGTCAAATCGCCTCACGACTTGATACTCGTAACCTCTATAAACGTGCTGTCTGGGCTGAACGGGACGCCGTACCTGAATCGATTATTGATGCAGATTACGACACGATCCGATCTTTTGAACGAACAGTCGCCGACCGCATAGGGCTTGATCCAGAAGAAGTGATTATTGATGTGCCCGAACGCCCATCAATGACCGAATCCTCTTCGCGGGTAGTCGTCAGTGGTGAGGTGCGACGACTCGCTGATCAATCACCTCTTGTGTCAGCGCTTCGCACAGCCCAAAAACAACAATGGCGACTTGGGGTGTACGTCCCTGCGGTGGAGACAGATCGTGCTGGGACCACCGCTGTCGAAACAATGGGACTTGACATTTCAGGAGCGCTTGTCTCTGATATCCAACAGGAAACAGTCACAGCGACTCTCGATGAGTTCAACGATTAACATGCGCTCGGACCGCAAAATATAGTTTATAAAAATTAATTGCGATTATGCTCACAGCGAGTAATTATGTAATTTTCATATGTACTTCAAAACGTATAATAGATACTTTTGAATTTAATTACATATCTTAAATTGAATCCCGCCTTCGCATCTTCAATTAACATTAGACCGGGGTATTCAAACCGCCTGCAAAGTGATTTACAGTGGATATTTGTGCTCGTCGAGGGTCGGATTATTATTCAGGATGTAAAGATAGCAGCGATTGAAGAAACAGCAGTCGAGTGAACGGACATTATTCTCTCGGCATTTATCAATCAATATACGCATCTCGGCGACTCGATTGTGAAGGAAGCTGGTGCAGGATTGTCACTTGATGTACTGGTGGCTCCACCAGATAGAATTAAACACCGCCTTCTTGATCCGGCAAGCCAACGTGAAATTATTGCTGCGATGCGGCGGTAACTCCGACTCATGACAACATCTGGAACGGCTGCATGTATTGAATTTCGTGAAGATGACGTCAGTGGTGCTGAAGCCATGCAGAAAGCAAGTGCAGATCTCACAATTGAAACTGTGATATTGGGTCGTGAATCAAAGTCGGTAATGCATATGACTGATGGATTTGGTACCTCAGACGCTCGTGATGGTGAACTTGAGCAGGTTCGTTCAGCCATCTGTGATGGAAATAAATTATTTGGAATTCGTGCTGGGGAACGCGACGCCGATTATATCACGCCCGCATTGAATATTGGTCCGGACTTCTTGACTCATATGGTTCATCTTGAGACAGATCACCTCACTCGACTTGCCACTGAGTAGATTCCTACCGTCGTTTGTCCGTGATCGAATCTCGTGACCGGTGCTGGTGTACCTCCAATCGGTGACCTCGCTGAGCGGACAACACTCGTTCCCGGGACTGACAATGCAATGTTGAATACGCCCTCGATGTTTCGGGAAACGGCATACACGGCGAAACTCGCTGATATTTCTGCACGGGCAATCCTAGAGATGGCGACAATCAACGATGCTGAGATTGCTAATCTTAATTATGGAATTATCGAACCAGGACATAAATCAAAATTGCTCGTCTTAGATGGTGAATCAGATAATCTTGTGGATACATAGAATATCATCCGCGCCGTGGTCCGTCGACCTGATGACGCAGGCGTGCAGAGAGTCATCAGCTAAGTCTTCCATATCAATACTATGAATTTGGCATTGAGAGAACACAGGATACAGTGGAAAAATTCAATCATGACAGCAATTAAGTAAACAATCAGCAGCTACTCTGAAGCATGCTTTTTACGATTGTATCAACTAATGATCATTATCTGTCCATGATAATAATCGATTATGCGAGGGGAGGGATTTGAACCCACGGACTCCTACGAGAGCGGATCTTGAGTCCGCCGCCTTTTCCAGACTCGGCCACCCTCGCGCCACAACTAGATATAGTGTCTTCATATTTATTTAACCCTCCGATTAAAATTAGGTAAGACTCGGCTGTCATATCATAAAATGTATATTATAACTGAAGATCATAGGAGTAATACGAAAAGAATTTGTTCTGTCTGATACTCCGAGGATATCAGGTAGCTACTGTGTCACCTACAGTGCAATTTAATAAAGTCACTCAAATCCTACGAAGTATTATATCCCTTCCAGTTGACACTAGCAGTATGATAATGACACGCCGGCAAACGCTCCTTGCTGCCGGGACTACTATGACGGCTTTCTTGACCGGATGTGCGGCGACACAACAGGAGTTTTGATTCAGTGCAACACCTGGACGCGTTACTCAACAGATACTGAGCGATACCGGATATACTCCAGACCAGCGAGAAGAGATTGTTCAACAACGCACTGTCGAAGCGGCTGGACAAGAACGCGACGTTACGGTGACAAATTATCTCCGGACGTATACCCGGTCAATATCACAAAGTGGGATCTCTCGTGAGCTCGTTGCTGCAGTGTTTACTTCGCCATCAATTTCGATTGTTGGACAACAGTTCAATTCACTTGCCGATCTTGAACTTAGATGATTACTCGAACGAACGCAGGGTCAATTTAGTGAGTATGGGGCTCCACAGTTACAAGAGATAACTCGTAGTGATGAATTTTCAATTCAGTCACTCTCGACAGAGGCGACCGTTGGCGTGTTCTCAGCCCGTCACTGATGGGACGCCAGCGATTGATATTGAGGTACTCATCAGCCGCTTCAAACACGATAATGATTATATGATCCTTCGCGGTGGCTATCCGCAGTCGATTACTGACACTGAACGACAGCGTGTCCGAACGCTCTTTGAAAATATTGTTCATGAGTCATCGGATTGAGTTCTTTCCACAGCTAGAGGCGTTTTCTTTTTGAATTTTTGTGAGAACACTTCTGATGCAGCACAGTAATAAGATACGAACCGGATTAATTATCGATATATTGTTATTAGCTGTGTAATTTTGACTTATTCATTCCCGATTTAGATATCGAGTGTAAGCTCACGCCATTGAGCGCGTTGGGTTCGACATCTCATAGAATTGCCCATGGAATCCGTACGGCACGCGGTGTGGAAGTACTGCCCGTGCTCGTTCGGTCATTGTCTCTGCATCAAGACACAACAGCAGTGAGCGCTCATCGTATCCATCAACTGCAAGTGACAGTAGCACTCCATCGTCTTCCGCTGTTGGATCTGGTGCTGGGACAAATAATGCTTCACCTGGATGTACCCCAGCCTCAGACCATCGCTGGGCAGTTGTCTGCTCAACATCAACCTTAGCAATAGATGTTGGAAGTCCACCGACATCGGTGGCTGCAAGGTATGCATACTGATATGATCGCCCATTATGTGCACCGTAGTTGATTGTTGGAAACTCAACTGGTCCACGGAATAATAACTCTCGTTCTGCAGTTCCCCCTTCAAGCGGTAATCGATATCGAACGAAATCACCCTCTGGGAGGTTGGGATTCTCACTACGAAGATTCGAAATCGTTAGATCAGTAACTGAAGCAATGTCGTCAAACCGTACGCAATCAACGATAATTGACTCGGATTCATTTTCCTCATATGCATTTGCAAAGTGATAAATGAAGAATGGATCCGCAGATACAGCGGCTGTCCGCTCACCAGTTGATCGATCAATAATATGAAATCGTGATTGACGTTCTCGTGAGGCAAATGCATCAAGAAATGTTCCTCCCTGAAGAGTGCCGAATAAGAGTTTACGAAAGTTGACCCCAAAACATGATTCAGGAATTACCGCATACTGTTCAGTGAGTGCAAACGCATGGATATATGGTGGATGTTCATCAAATTGCAGTTGAGTGATCGCCTCTGGAGAGCTTCCTTCTTCTCGTCGGAATAACGTATACGCGCACTCGGATCCGAACGTTGCACTCATTCCCCATTGCGTATTCTGCATAAAGTGCGTGTGTCCAAGTGTAATGTCACTATCTAATCCAGCGGTAAGATCGCGTCGACCAGTTGTTTCGAGTGTCTCCGGGTTGATCTCAAGACCGACTGGGCTCTCTGTGACAGCATATAATGTTTCATCAATTCGTGAGACCCCAATCGAGGGGTTATCTTGTAATCCCCCGGTAAGAGCCTGATAGAGTCGTCGCAGTCCTGAACCACTCGCAGGAGTTCCTGGAAGCGATCGGCGGACTCGATCATCTTCACGGGCGACTCTGAAATCCTCACTTTGAACAAATTGATTACTATACTGTGCCGATCCATCGGTGATCTCTATTCGACGTAGCATAGCGAATGCATCAAACCAGTGCTCAAGCGTCGTCTCACCGACCTCAAACTGCCCAGGACCATTACCGATGAATGTCCCATCAAGCCAGGTGGGGAATTCACCATGAACAGTCAAATCAACGTCACGACACTCTTCATGTTGTGTCTGTATACCCTTCTGCCAAGTATTTTCCATATATCGTTGTTATGTGGGTGACAGTATTCAATCCGTGGACAACATGACAAACTCACTGTCTATGGAGATAATCGATGCGGTAATTTCTCTATTTCAGTATCTGAGAAGAGACTTAGATTGCATATCTTAAACCGTCATTGTCGATTATCGTCATATGCCTCTCAGATATATAACCCACTAGTGTCAAAATCTCACTCAAGCTGTTCAGCATACTTCAGATCTTGTTTCGATGCCTCAGGATACACGTCATCAATCCTGACCTGCCACCCATGGAGCGTTGTCGGATCTTTAATAGCGTCTTCAAGTGTCTGTCGAACATCGGTAACATCGACACCATAGAAATCTGCTGGCACTCCTTGGAGATACTGCAATGCTGTGTTAAACAGTGACCGCATCCCATCGTCATTTTCGAAATCAAAATGTTTGTATGCTCCAGCAGCAACTTGAACCATTCCGTGAAGAAATGCACTCTCGACTGTCCCACGACCATAGTTGTACCACTCTGCTTCAAAACAATCATGTGACTTATGAAAGTTACCAGTGTTATACAGCCGGACGCCGTGAATCACTGCACGCCGAAGTGTTCCATGCTTCCATCCATTCGATTCAACTCCAGTCTTGTTCCACCCGGTTGGGTTCGCTCCAATCGGTGGACTGATACTGTCATCGCGAGTATGATCTGCCATATTAATAATGTATATTCATGACCGTGTGTTCGCTCACGTCCGTGATACAGTAATTGAATGAAAATAGTGTCACACTATCGACTCCATATATTGATGCTGCATCAACCGCATTCTAATTGGTGTCCTTACACATGCGTGCACACTCAATCAGTCATCGACAGTTAGTAAGTTCTTTTCGCTGATAAATACATTTTGGCTCAATTGACTCTGATGATGAGCCAAACTCAGCTTCAGTGATGAAAGCCTACTCTTCCAGTATAGATATTCCTATATTCAGCACCGCTTGAACCCATCGGAACGAAGCGTGGCTCGTATTTATATAATTATTAATTATACATTATACGTCTAAGCGCTGATAAAGTGATTTGAGCGTCTCGCTCATAGAATCGATAATGCGTATATACGAGCTTGGGGATGGAGTGCCAGAAATTGCGGTTGTCGGGTCCGTACATGGTGATGAGCCGTGTGGGGAACGCGCTATTGAGCGACTTGTTTCGAGTGATCCAACGGTCAAACGACCAATTAAACTCATCGTGGCAAATGAAGACGCACTCGAATCAGGTGTTCGCTATCTGGATGAGGATCTTAATCGAGCATTCCCAGGTGACCCTGCTGCCGATACACATGAGGGGCGACTTGCTCATGATCTCGTTCGCGAACTGCGAGGGGCGACTGTACTCTCATTACATTCGACGCAATCATACGCCGAGCCGTTTGCGCTTGTTGATGAGATTGATGCTGTCTCAAGAGCAATCTGTCCACATCTTCCAATGGAGAATCTTGTTGAGACTGGTCCGTTTTCTGATGGGCGGCTCATTGAACATGCGCATACGATTGAGGTTGAATGTGGTCTCCAAGGCTCTGATCGAGCAATAACGAATGCTTACTGGATAACACGGGCGTTTCTCTCAGCGACTGGCGCATTGCCAGCACCAATCGAAGGCGATGTTGACCCGCCGCTCTCGCTTCACCGACGTAATGATGATGATGTAACTGTATTTCATATGCTTGATCAGATCCCGAAGCAACCTGCTGAGACGTATGAGGTATTCGTTGATAATTTCGAGCGTGTTGCTCCTGGTGATCAGTTCGCAGCAGCTGATGGTGAGCAGTATAATGCTGATACTGAGTTTTATCCAGTATTACTCTCTGCGTATGGATATGAAGATGTATTTGGATATGCTGCTGACTGTCTTGGAACACTCGCGTGAACTACCCCGCCCTGCTCGCGCCAATGCGCTCGTTGAGGGCAGGGCTTCCTGCTTCGACGACGCGCCTTGCAAATACCGGTGACTCCACAGGCGTTGATTCGAAGTGTCCCACTCCTAGTCTCGTTGCCCGACGGCGACGGGGAAATTCCGCGGGACAGTGCACGCTTTATACCGCGTTTGAACGCTGTCCGTGTCTATCAGCTTCGCACGAAGTGAACCGTTTCATCCAGAACGACGATCGAGTCGAAGTTGACAGATTGAAATACCCATCGTAACGGTCCACCTAGCGTCCGACAATATAGATCCTTGCTGGGATCATGGGTCGGCAACAGAAGGTACAAAACAGACGATGACGGCGCTGTATCCCCACGCTACTGTGTTGCGTTCATTGTCTGCTGGCGCGGACTGCGGTACTCGTTGAGGGTGGGGATGGGGGCTTAGCGCATATATCAAGCTAAATTAATTATTTCCTCGTTTCTGTTTCCGGCTTAAACTGTGAGCTATCATACCATACCCTACCCTACTCACAAGCGGTGGCATACGATTTCAGGATATTTCTAATAATTATCTATGATTTATAAACGACTATATTTTAATTTGATGTCATATCAGGCGGTTTGAATTCAACAAGCGTCAACTCCCGATCAAGCTGACAGTAGTCGTGTGGGGGGTCACCATGCACAGTTTCGATCTGATATTCAGCGTCAAAATCTGCTCCATCAGGGACACAGTATTCATGACTTGGACACTCTGTATGTGGGCATGAACCAGGGAGCTTTGCCTTTCCTCCTGCGTAAGCTTCTCTTGCGGCAACATTTGCAACGATTGAGGTTGGTTCGACTTCGACAGCTTGGACACCAGTATCATGGACGGCACAATCGAGTAGCTGTCCATCATCACGAACATCTGTGATTTCATATCTCACACCCTCTGTTAGATTGAGACACTGCTTTCGATATGGGCACCCTTCACAGGCGACTGATTCGCCCTCATATACAAACTCTGTTCCAGTGCGTGCAAGACGGTCACCGATGAGTGTAACATGAGACATGACCAATATACGATATTATCTCTATCCTTAACAGTAATTGCACTAATTGTGTGAGCTAACATCATTCTATTTGCAATACTATGATGCTCGTTATAATCAGTATCGTCCATATCTCAGATTATCAGTGGTCTGTGCCGCGATTCTCTCATACATCCCGAAGGAACATTTATGTGTGCTCATAACTGACACACCAGTAGTCTCGGTCGATCGGTTGAGTGACCCACACGTCCGCACCGTCTGTCGATCCCTGACGTTCTGTCGTCTGTCGTTGTCATGTTGTTAACCAGACCTATGGGTATCCCGTGTGGGGTGATATCTCATCTCATGTATCCCCTGTCACTCCCCCGAGGCCATAAACAATGAACGGTACTAAAGCAACCCTTGAAAAACTGAGTAGCCAATATAAAGACTCGGTCCCATCAGACCTTCGTGATGCGAAGCGTTTCGATTGGTATCTTGATGAACTGTATGATGACCCACGAATCGCTCGGAATGCACACCAACGGGTCGCAGACATGTTTGATTATTACGGCACCGACTATGACGAAGACGCTGGTGTCGTTGAATATCGCATGGCATCTGAGGACCCACTTCATGATGGTGAGAACACATTCTATGGACGAGAAGTGCATGAGTCAATTCATGAGTTTGTCAACAAGGTAAAATCGGGTGCCCGGAGACTTGGTCCTGAAAAACGTATTAAGCTGTTACTTGGTCCTGTTGGTTCTGGGAAGTCTCATTTTGACTGGATGACCCGACGATACTTCGAAGCGTACACCGCCAGTGACGCTGGTCGAATGTACACATTCCGCTGGACAAATCTCATGGATGTCATCCCAGATCAAGATCCTGCTGATGATACTGTTCAATCACCGATGAATCAGGATCCACTTGTATTATTACCACAGGAACAGCGTGATGTCGTACTTGAGCGGCTTAATGAGGCTCTTGATGCACCATATACGATTCAAAATGGGCAATCACTTGATCCAGCTTCTGAATTCTATATCGATAAGCTCCTTGCGCATTATAACGACGATCTTGAAACAGTACTACAGAATCATGTCGAGATCATCCGTCTCGTTGCTTCTGAAAATAAACGTCAGTGCGTCGAAACGTTCGAGCCAAAGGACAAGAAGAACCAAGATGAGACAGAGCTCACTGGAGACGTCAATTACTCAAAACTTGCCGTCTATGGTGAGTCTGACCCTCGTGCATTCGATTATTCAGGGGCATTCTGTAACGCCAACCGCGGACTTTTCTCCGGAGAAGAGCTGTTGAAGCTCCAGCGGGAATTCCTTTATGACTTCCTGCATGCGTCTCAGGAGCAAACAATCAAACCAAAGAACAATCCTCGAATCGATATTGATGAGGTGATTGTTGGTCGGACGAATATGCCGGAATACCGTGAAAAGAAAGGTGATGAGAAGATGGAGGCATTCAATGACCGAACGAAACGCGTTGATTTCCCGTACGTCTTAGAATATGATGAGGAAGCAGAAATTTATCGCAAGATGCTCCGGAATGCGGATGTTCCGGATATGCATATCGAGCCACACGCACTTGAGATGGCAGGACTCTTTGGTGTGCTGACTCGACTGGCTGAACCTGATACCAATGCGTCGGTTGTGCAGAAGGCAAAAGCATATAATGAGGAACTTGATGACGGCGACGATATTGATATCCGGAAACTGCGTGAAAACGCAGAAGAATCCACCGACATTGGTGAAGGAATGGATGGTGTCTCTGCACGATTCATCGGTGATGAAATTGCAGAGGCAATTATGGATGCAACACATCGTGATCGCACGTATCTGTCGCCTCTTTCGGTCTTTTCACACTTTGAGACCAATCTCGAGAATCATGGGTCGATTCCAGAGGAGAATCTTGACCAGTATCACCGATATCTCGAGATGGTGCGTGAAGAATACCGCGAACGTGCTATTGAGGATGTCCGTCATGCACTTGCATATGATCTTGATGAGATTCAACGTCAAGGCGAGAAATATATGGACCATGTGATGGCTTATATCGACGATGCGACTGTTGAGGATAGTCTCACCGGTCGCGAGCAGGATCCAGACGAGACGTTCCTCCGCTCGGTCGAAGAAAAGCTCGATATTCCTGAGGATCGAAAGGATGACTTCCGACAGGAAGTCTCAAACTGGGTTTCACGTCGTGCCCGTGAAGGGACGTCGTTTGACCCACATGATAATGACCGTCTTCGTCGTGCGCTTGAACGCAAGCTCTGGGAGGATAAGAAACATAATATCAATTTCTCAGCGCTAGTTAGCGCAAATGAACTTGATGATGACGAACGAAATGCATGGATTGAGGCACTCGTTGACCGTGGATACTCACAAGCAGGTGCACAGGAAGTCTTAGAGTTTGCCGGCGCTGAAGTCGCCAAAACCGAACTTGAGGCTTAAACCGTATCCATGTGCCCGCATTGCTCGTTCTCAAATGTCCTTGTGCCTTTATTTGCCTCTACGATAGACACACATCACGGTTTTGCGATGTGCCAGGACTCACGGAGCAACGCAGCATGGAACGTCATAACGGGCACACGACCTGATTCCGACAATATCGACGCAGCTTTCAATCATAGTGTCTGTTCACTTTCCAATATTTTCACACCGAATTACAATACCGATAACCACCATAGTGTCACTCACTCACCGAGAACCGATAACCGATGAGAATGAATAACTACATCACCGACGCTGACGACCGGCTTCAGGGCACGTATGAAAAGCCAATGACGCTTGGCGAGTACGTTGATGCCGCCTTCGAACACCCTTCGATTGCCTCACATGCATCAAAATATCTTGTTGAGGCAATTGAATCGATGGGTACTCGAACGGTCTTTGAAGAGGGAGAAACCCGCGAACGATACCGATTTTTCGATGATCCAGCAAACGACGGTGAACATGCTGTCTTAGGCAATACGGAAGTATTGAATCGGTTTGTTGATGACCTTCGAACAATCGCGGCTGAGCGTGGCAAATCAGAGAAAATTCTCTGGTTTGATGGTCCAACAGCGACTGGAAAGTCTGAATTAAAGCGTTGTCTGATAGACGGGCTCCGAGCGTATTCAAAAACTGATGAAGGGCGCCGATACACTGTTGAGTGGAATGTCGCCGCAGCATCCGATACCCGTGGACTTTCGTATGGCGATGAAACAACAACCGCCGAGCGCGACGACGACTGGTATGAGAGTCCTGTCCAAGCGCATCCACTTTCGACATTCCCACGATCAGTTCGCCGAGAGTTGCTCATGGAACTCAATGACCGCGCTGAAGACCACATCCCAATTGCTGTTGGTGAAGATCTTGACCCATTCTCCAGAGAGGCATATGAGTATCTTGAGGAGACCTATCGCCGTGATGGTATTGAAGATTTATTCACCGCTATCACCGACCCGGATCATCTTCGAATAAAAAACTACGTTGTTGACGTTGGACAGGGTGTTGGCGTGCTACATTCTGAGGATGATGGGTCGCCAAAGGAGCGACTTGTCGGCTCATGGATGCCAAGCATGCTCCAAGAACTTGATTCCCGTGGTCGAAAGAATCCACAAGCATTCAGCTATGATGGTGTGCTTTCGCAGGGTAATGGTCTGCTTACAATTGTTGAGGATGCTGCTCAGCATGCAGATTTACTGCAAAAACTCCTGAATGTTCCAGATGAAGGGCATGTCAAACTCGACAAGGGAATCGGGATGGATATTGACACGCAATTACTGATCATCTCAAATCCTGATCTTGATGCTGAATTAGATAAATATGCAGACCGGAATGGTCAGGATCCACTCAAGGCACTCAAGCGTCGGCTTGATCGACATGAGTTCCGCTACCTCACAAACGTTGCACTTGAGACTGAGTTGATTCGACGCGAACTCACTGATGAAACAGCTGTCTGGAATGCGACTGATGAAAGTGACCTTCGTGAGCGAATTCGCGCTCCGCTTACACTTGAGGTACGTCGTGGTCCCGGCAAAATAACTGACCGTGAGCTCGCACCTCACACGGTTGAGGGAGCAGCAACATACAGCGTTGTCACGCGGCTCGAACCTGATGACCTCCCACGTGGTTATGACCTCGTTGACAAGGCACTATTGTACGAGTTTGGTCATCTACAGGAGGGTGACACTCGAACAAAAATTGATGAATTTGACTTCACCGCTGATGACGAGGGATCACACGGCATTCCTGTTACCTATACTCGGGATATCATTGCAGATCTTCTTCATGAAACAACCGACCGTCACCATCCCGAACTCAATGTTGGTGATGTAATTATGCCTACGGACGTTCTTGACGCGATGGTTGATGGACTCCGTGAAGCACCGGTATTTTCCCGAAGTGAACGAACGGAATATGAAGAACGTATTTCAACCGTTCGTGACCACGTCCGTGCTGAGCAAGAGACTGATGTGCTTGAGGCAGTGCTTTCAGAGCACTCTGTTGAGCGTGAGACCGTCGAATCATACGTTGAACACGTCTACGCATGGAATGACGATGGTAGTGTTGAAACCGATCGTGGTCCGGTAGATCCTGACCCACTCTTGATGAAACTTTTTGAGACCGAGCAACTCGGTCGATTTGACGAATCCGATTATACCGGCACCAAACCGACGAGTGCGGTCGAATCATTCCGTCGTGAAAAGGTAATCACGGCATTGAATCGATATGCATGGGAGAATCGCGATGCAGGATTCCAGATTGGAAATGTCGACCTTTCTGAAATTCCTGTTATTCGGGCAGTGCTTGATCGATATGACTGGGATGATGTCAAGCGACTGTATGAGGACTTTAATCCCGCACAGTGGGAGGATCCTCCAGCGAATACTGAAACTGCTCGAGTCAAGGACCGAACAATCGATGTACTCTGTGAGCGCGGCTACACGCCTGCCTCCGCAGAGCTTACCAGTCGTGCTGTAATGCGGGAGGTACGTCAACGATGGGACTAAGAGAAGATCTTGAACGATTTCGAGAAGTTGGTGAGGACCGCCGACAGGATCTTGAATCATTTATTCGATATGGCGATTTGAGCAACTCTGATGCGGATAATATCGAAATTCCGATCAAAGTTGTTGATCTTCCAGAATTCGAATATGACCAGCTTGACCGTGGTGGGGTTGGGCAGGGACAGGGTGATACACCCGATGTTGGTCAGCCAGTTGGTCAACCAGAACCTGGCGATGCAGACGGCGATGGTGATGAAGAGGGGGATGAAGAAGGCGAACCTGGTGATGGTAGTGATGACCACGGCTACTATGAGATGGATCCCGAAGAGTTCGCAACTGAACTCGATGAAGCACTTGGACTTGATCTTGAGCCAAAAGGCAAGGAAGTCGTTGAAGAGATTGAGGGTGATTTCACTGATGTTACTCGGACGGGACCGAACAGCACACTTGATTTTGAGCGACTATTCAAACAGGGACTCAAACGAAAACTGGCGATGGATTTCGATGAGTCGTTCGTCCGTGAAGCAATGCGTGTTGCTGATGAAACGCCTGAGTCGGTGTATCGATGGTGTCGTGAGCAGAATGTGCTTGTATCATTCTCATGGATTGAGGCTGAATGGGACGATATTCCTGATAGTGAGCGTGGACGATGGGCAGATTTTGAAGAGCTTGAAGAAAATGTTGAACACACCCCAGTTGGACAGCGCATCCGCCAGAATGGACTCAAGGAAATCCCACTCCGGAAAGATGATGAACGATATAGACAGCCTGAGATAGAAGAGACACGACAAAAGAACGTTGTCGTGGTCAATATCCGGGATGTCTCCGGGTCAATGCGAGAAACAAAGCGTGAGTTAGTCGAGCGGACGTTCACTCCGCTCGACTGGTACTTGACAGGAACATACGATAACGCTGAGTTTGTTTACATCGCTCATGATGCTGAGGCATGGGAGGTTGAACGCGAGGACTTCTTTGGAATCCGCTCTGGTGGCGGTACACGTATCTCAAGTGCGTATGAACTCGCTAAGGAGATTCTTGAAGATGAATATCCATGGTCGGAATGGAACCGATATGTGTTCGCTGCAGGTGACTCTGAGAATGCAGCCAATGATACCACACAGAATGTAGTGCCGCTCATGGAGTCAATCCCGGCAAATCAACACGCATACGTCGAGACACAGCCAGGTGGCACAGCAATCAACGCAACACACGCTGAAGAAGTCGACCGTGCCTTCGGTGATAGTAGCGACGTCGATGTTGTCTCAGTAACAGGTCCCGAAGATGTCACTGGGGCAATTGAATCAATCTTGAGCACCGATTCAGAGAGAAATTAAACTGATGAATATGAGAGTCCAAACGCGAATGAGAAATGTACAGAAAAGTAGTATCCCAGCACGATGATCGCTATTAATTCATGTAATGCGAGCGATATCTGCGATCACTACAGTATTCATATCAGTATGAACGATTATCACATTCCTCTGAGCGATACAGCCAATTCGATCACGACGATCACAACTGACAATACCACACAGGAGTTGAACATCAATGAGTAGTCGACCAATCCGTTTCCGTCGTCGCGCACAGACCGAGGCTGACCGACTTGAAGAACCAGCAACTGAAGCTGCTGCTCTTGCAGAGAAACTTGGACTTGATCCATATCCAGTAAACTACTGGGTTGTCGGTCATGATGAAATGAATCAACTTATCGCGTATGGTGGGTTCCAGCGTCGGTATCCACACTGGCGATGGGGCATGACATACGACCGCCAACAAAAACAAGACCAATTTGGGATGGGCAAGGCATTTGAAATTGTCAACAACGATGATCCAAGCCATGCATTCCTTCAGGAGTCAAACTCCCTTGCTGATCAGAAAGCAGTCATCACCCATGTTGAGGGACATGCGGACTTCTTCAAGAATAATAACTGGTTTAGTCGATTCTCTGGCGATCAGGAGCTTGATGCTGCTGCGATGCTTGAACGTCACGGTGAAACAATTCAAGGCTACGTTGATGACCCTGATATCGACCGTGATGACGTTGAGCGATTTATTGATGCTGTCTTGTGTCTAGAAGATACAATAGACCAACATCGCCCTGTTGATGTCAACCCTGACACTGAGCGAACACAACCGACAGATCTCCGTGATCAACTTGATCAACTTGATCTCTCTGATGACGTCCAACAGCAGGTATTCAATCAGGAGTGGCTTGATGAACTTGCTGAATCAGAGGCTGCCTCTGCATCGATTGATCACCCACGAACCGATGTGGTTGGATTTCTTCGCGATCACGCAACTACATACGACGATGAGGAAGACGAAGCTGTTTCAATGGAGTCGTGGCAACTCGATATTCTTGACACACTTCGTCGAGAGGCGTATTATTTCGCGCCACAGAAGATGACGAAGGTGATGAATGAAGGGTGGGCGAGTATTGTCGAGTCACTGATGATGAGCGATGAAGGCTTTGCAGATACTGATGAATTCATTACATACGCAGATCATCAATCACGCGTTCTTGGCTCGCCTGGATTGAATCCATATAAACTTGGTAAAGAACTCTGGGAATATGTTGAAAACTCCGCAAATCGTCGCGAAGTCGCGGATAAATTGCTTCGTGTTGAAGGAATTACTTGGCAGAATTTCCACGCGGAAATTGACTTTGCACACATTCGTGCACTATTAGAGCCTGACCCGCGAGTAGATGCAATCAGCAGTGATACCCTTGATCAACTGACATCACTTCCAAATGATGATCCCCGAATTGATTGGGAAATGCTTGACCGAGCGCTGTCAAACCCAGAGACAGTTGACATCGATGAATACCCTTGGAAGGTGCTCACGTATGAGGGGCTTGCAGAGCGACACTTCTCGCTTGTCCAGCCACAACATCGCGGCTTTCTTGAACAAATCCGCCGGTCAGAACTGCAAGAACACGCGCGATATCTTTTCGACGACAAGCGATATGAGACCGTTGAAGAAGCAATCGATGATGTAGATAAGACCGCTGGATGGGATCGTATGCGTGAGGTTCGTGAGAGTCACAATGATGTGACATTTATCGATGAATTCCTCACACAGGAGTTCGTCAGCGAGAACAACTACTTCACATACGAGTATACACAGACAACCGAAGACTACCGTGTTGCCTCGACGGAGTATCAGGATGTCAAACAGAAGTTGCTTTTACAGTTCACAAACTTTGGCAAACCAACGATTGCCGTCTTTGATGATAACTTCAAGAACCGCGGCGAGTTACTATTGGGACATCGCTACAACGGAATTGCGCTGGATATCCAGCAGGCTACTGCAGTTCTTGAACGTATTCACGACCTATGGGGTCGTCCAGTCAATCTTATGACAATCTCAAAGACGTATGAAGAACATGAGGTTGAAGTAGCACGTCGACGGAATCGTGAACCAGAGCCGACAGAGACAGGCGTCCGGCTACGGTATGATGGACATGAGGTAACTCGTAGTGAACTTGATAAGGACCTCACAGACCGTATTCGCGCAGCTGATATCGATTACGACACAAAACCTGATGAGTGGCTTGCGTAGATAACTTACCCAATCAATTCACAGAGACGACGATTATCGAAAAGCGATCGTTGTCATCCTGAGGAAGTTTCATCATTCAATCAAGATATCATCCTATTGGTTCAACTTCAGTTTCCTCAATTACAGTATCAAGTGTCTGGAAGTAGTCTTCACGTGGCACCTGATATGAATCCCGATAATTAATTGCTCCTTGCACGAACTGTTCAGCAATATTATACGCACCACTGAGCGCTGCTTGACGTGTCTCATGTGATTCAGTGATGGCTTCGACCTCTGGTTCAAGCGTTAAAATCACATGCCAACTGTCGGTCTGTATTTGCGATGCCCCTGGTCGGTTGGCTTGTGATCCATTTGTCACATGAATCGTTGGAAGACACATTGCTGGGAGGTCATTCCGCTCAGAGAATATATCCGGTCGAAATACAAAGATTCGCTTACCACCTGGTTCGTTATTCCATATCCGCCACCCTGTCGGTGGGTCCGCCATCTCATCTGCTTGATTGGAATCTGTACTCTCAAGTTGTTCTTCTGAGTCTGTCTCAGTTGGTGATTCGCCATTGCGCATATCTCGTTTTCACAATGAAGGTGCTTTCCTGTTCCGCTTAGACTCACGTATCTCTGTTTGTGTGTCTATGCTAGATTGACGGCGAATGTGACGGCATATTCTGATATATAAACCTAATGATAGTATAATTTGAAGATATGGACCTAGACTATCTCGATTTTATTTCTGTCTTCGGTTGTGTTGGTGCTAACTGCAGAGGGTTCAAAAAAGAGTGCTCGGTAGGGGATTCGAACCCCTGTCGTCGGCTCGAAAGGCCAACATGATTGGCCGGACTACACCAACCGAGCGTCCAATATAATGTGATAAGCATATTTGTTTAAACGTTCCGTTAGCGGTTGGACAGACGAGCTGTGTCTTGATATCGTCACAAATAAAACCGCAAATCTAACCACTATGTAGCTAAGTTATGCAGCCATTAATCATAATATGAGCGTTGAAAATCACTATTTATGACGACGATTTGTGACTGAATTATATTCCATCGGCTTCGTGCATGACTCGATAGATTGAGTGACTGTGAGGACTCAAAGCGTTCAAATAAAATAATAATTAGTAGGTGTATAATAGACAAGATGAAACTCGATAAGTTATGAACCGGACAGCAATTGCTAGAATCATTATACCGCTCATATTAATCGGTGGTGTCGTTTCACTTGGAGTTCACTATGATCTTCAAGAGGACAACCATGATCCATATCCCGACAGCACCGATCTCAAGATATCCCCTGGAGAATATGTTGACAGACAGGTATTTGTTTTCGGGATCGTTGAAGAACTGAGCGAAGAGCAAAACGCTGCAAGGATACGTATCGAGACTGATGAGGGTCCATTTACAGCTGAGATAACCAGATTTAGCACTCAAAACAGCGTACAATCAGGCGGAACTGTCCAAGTGTATGGTGTATTCGAAGGCGAATATCTTATTCAGGCGGATAATGTTCGAGTGGTAAACCCAGCCGGATCCTCAAAGGTCTACAAGTATGTAGCTTCAGTCGTGGCTGCTGTTCTCGTTATGATATTGTTTTTCCGGTATTGGCGCTTGAATATCCAAACATTGGGTTTTAAACTAAGGTAACGATGGCGGTACTTCTCACTCATATACTCGTTCCATATGTTATTTTGACCGTGGCAGGCTGGCAATTCAATTGGCTCACTAACCGATGGATTGTGATCAGCATGGCAGGGGCTGCGATTCCAGATCTGATTAAAATTCGGATACTTTTCGAAGATCGTGTAATTGAAGCACTGCTTGGCGTCCCATTCAAATATGAACCGATCAGTTCACTTGGTGGCACTTTGTTTATAGCCGGCGGCATTACTCTGTTTTTTGAGAGACAACGACGACGAATCTTCTCATTTTTGCTTTTTGGTGCTGTAAGTTCACTTATCGTAGACGGACTGCGGGTGTTTGCTGATGGTCGGTCCGGATTCTGGCTTTATCCATTTAGTTGGTTCCGTCCACCGACTCCAAGTCTGTATGTGACATCTGATGTACGTGTACTCATCACGGCAGTGCTGATCAGTGCAGTAGTGTTCGTGTTTGACCGGTGGAGGCACTCAACTGATATCACTGAATGAATCGACAAATCTACACAGTATATATCGAATGATATCTATTCATAACTTCCACTACAAAAAATTCAGAGAGAAATATCAGAATGTCTGAGAAACTGGATCGACAACGTCAGTTGAAACGCTGTCAGTGCCTTCAGGACTGACATCTCCCAGAGCGAGACTTATAATATATTTTTATCAACGAATGGTGAGACGACGCTTTCAGAGTTTCAATCGGCACTTGATATGCAGAAGCTCTCGTTGTATAGCATTCTCTCAACATTGCGCGAATGTGAGTTGATTAATTAATCAACAGGCTGAGCGATACACTGTCGACAATTAACGACCTCTGTGTACAACTTCTCTCTCATCATCTCAAGAAACAATCTCGACATGTGATGCGTCACCGATCGCGGGTTATCGTTTCACCAGGCTCGGTCCGTGCTTCACAACTAAGTGTCACACCTGGTGACAGACTCGTATTAATCCCAGTCTTGACGCCGTCCCCACAGACGACACCAAACTTTCGTCTTCCTGTTGATATCCGTTCATCCTTCACCGTCTGTTTGATGTCGGCATCATCATGACGGAGATTTGCAATCGTTGTTCCAGCCCCGAAATTCACATTACATCCAAGAATACTGTCGCCAACATACGATAGATGCCCGACAGATGTCCCCGAACGGAGGACACTATTTTTGATCTCAACAGCATGACCGACGTGGACAGTCGGTCCAATCACAGTCGCCCCCCGGATGTATGCATTCGGACCAATTGTTGCACCACTGGCAATGTAGACAGGACCGTCGATGACGACTCCCGGCTCAATTGTTGCGCCAGATTCAACAACAACAGTTCCTCGGAGGTCTGCATCTGGACTGACATCACCCTCAAATCGGGGACAACACTCGCTCAACTTCCATTCGTTTGCTTCGAGATATTCCCATGGACGACCAACGTCTAGCCACCGGTCGATATCCACTGGAGTGACGGAAACTGACTCACAGGTTTGTTGAAGTGTGTCAGTGAGCTCGTATTCATCACGCTCGCTTGGATCGACGTCAAGCCATCCCTGTGCCGTTTCAGGGAATGCGTATGCACCAGCGTTAATTCGGTTTGACGGCGGATTAGCAGGCTTCTCAACAACACCGCTCACGCGCTTAGACATATCCGATTCATTCTCATTATCCTCAGTGATCTCAAGCACCCCATACGCGCTTGGATTCTCGACACGAACGGTCCCAATCGATGGTGCAGATGCGTAGAGTGACTCCAGTGAGAAGATATCATAGAGATTGTCGCCATTGAGGACGACAAATGGGTCTCCAGTCAGTTCTGCTTTCGCAGCCCGAACTGCATCTGCTGTTCCGCGTTGTTCTGTCTGTGTTGCATATGCGACGGGAGTGTCCTGATATGATTCTCCAAAGTACTCTTTCACCGACTCTGCTTCGTACCCAATGACAAAGATGAGACGTGATGCCCCGGCACTGATTGCTGCTTGTGCTGTATGCGCTGCAATCGGTTCACCAGCAACAGGAAGCATCGGTTTTGCGGTTGACTCAGTGAGCGGTCGCATCCGTGTCCCCTTGCCGGCAGCGAGGATGACTGTTTGCATGAATAAATGCGGTATCGGGATTGAAATAGTGATTCGGGTTTATCATCTGGTCTTACCACCGAGCTGACACAATTAACATAATGTATTTGTTAGTTATGTTTGCGATTATATTATCGTACACATGATTACCAGTCATCACTCCCAGCTCGGTCAATACATCTCGTGTTTCATAAGCGTGCTCTTGCAGTACTTCCAAAACCTCGCTCAAATCGCGGTGGTCGAACGAGAAATGCTGGTCACTCGACCTGGACAGTCATGGACTGTATCGGTTGAGGGATGACTTTATTAAGTTCTGGTTTCGGTACACTGCGTCAAACCAGGGAACTCTCAAACAGGGTCAGACAGAAGCAGTCCGGGCATTAATTACAGAGACGCTACTGACCCACAAAATCCGGACGTTCGAGGGTGTTTTCCAGCAGCTCAATCACCAGCAGTTTCAGTCGGTTGTGCGTCGTTTAATTCTGCATTTGTCTGCATCTGTCTGAGTTCGGCAATACACCGCTTTGCGACCAGCGGATACACGTCTGCCGGTGTGAACAATCTATCGTATCAAGCGTCATCAGTTCCTGCCAATGCTCAGCCCAGATGTCCTCAACGACACGCTGGTAGAGGTCCTCATTGAGATGAAGACAAACTCACGTCCTTCCTCAACAACAAGCGTCCGGACCTGCTTTCGGATTCGGGCTGATGTACAGTATGTAGCGACGACGTATGCCACCCCGGAGTCAGCGTCTGCAGATCGCTGACCAAACTGCTCGCGATTACACTCTTGAAACGCCTCCCTGACGAGCTTTACGCGACGATCCCGAGTTGGACTTCGGATAACTATTCCCTCAAGTTGAACGTCATCTGCCAGCGACGAGGTGGGGAACGTGTACATCGTTGGGTCGAAGTCGCCGTCAGACTGCTTGGGGATTGGTGCTGGGACAAAGGACACATCAATTGGAACTTCATCAACGCGAAGTTGCTCAAAAATCGCCCATCTGTCTCATGATCGAGAAACCCCTCATATGTCTCCTCGTATGGACTTCCTGACGGTACCATTGTATTAACGTTGGCGTATGGGAGGATATCGAATCCCACCAACGCGGGAAGTTCGTTTGTGTCGAACCCATAATCAAGTGTTGAATACACGATTCTCGGCATAGATGATCAGTGGTCCGTCGAATGTGTCGTGTAGGTGTTGGAGAGGAGCCGTCTTAACACTCTCATTGAGACACCGTACTGCATAATAAAGTGCACCATCGATATTGGCGAGGACATCGCGATGACTACCGCGGATCTTCTTTCGCGTTCCAAAAACGAGGCTGCCATCTCCGGTAGCGGCTTCAATGACCGCCTCTGAGTACTGTGCTGCGTAGCGCTCATCATACAGTGTAAACCGGAACGAGTTTTCATCGACTTTCTCAGTAAGTGTGAGCGACTCGGAATCAAAAAAGTCCGACGGGACAACCGGATGATCGTAGCGCGGCACCTTCGGGTATCTTTTCATGATCGTATGATTCACCTCAACCGACACAACTCGACGGAATGGCACTATATCCTGAACCAGGGATTGAGTTTTTTACAGTTGATCCATACGGACCGGACAACCGCCCCGTCACAATCCGGCATGACCGGCAGATAGCCAACGACCGACTTATCGAACTGTTGCAAGCGTTTGTATATCCACCCAGCAAGAAATTCCCGTATCATTAATCCAATCAGGGAACAATCGCTTCTGACATCAAAACAAAAAACAATATCGATAATATCCTGTTCGAATAAACGTCGTTGTTGATATTGACTATTGTATCCAATCTCACTCAACCGTCACACTCTTTGCCAGATTTCGTGGCTTATCGATTGAGCGATTCATTCGGTCAGCCATGTGATATGCAACCAGTTGCAGTTGCGTATTTGCGAGCACTGGCGCTATCCTTGGATGGGTCTGTGGAATCTCAAGGGTGTAATTAGCGTATCGTCTGACTTCCGATTGCTCGTCAGTAACCGCAACCACCGGGGCATCGCGTGCTTGGACCTCTTTGATATTGCTGATTGTCTTTTGAGCGCGCTCTCCATTGCCGGTGACAACTGCGAATATCGGTGTCCGCTGTGTAACAAGCGCAAGTGGACCATGTTTGAGTTCGCCGGCTGCAAATCCCTCAGCATGTTCATATGTGATTTCTTTGAATTTGAGTGCCCCCTCTAGTGCAACAGGTCGGTGAAGTCCACGACCAATGAAGAAGTACGCATCATAATCGACATATTCCTCAACGACTGATTTTGCGGTTGAATTATCGATAACTGATTGCAGTTGATTTGGGAGATCACGAAGCGCCGGAATCAGCTCACGCGTTGACTCCGACGTTCTCTTTGTACCGCTCGCACAAAGTCTTTCGACGAGGAGATTCCCGGTTGCGAGTTGTGATGAGAACGTCTTCGTTGCGGCGACGCCAATCTCTGGACCAGCACGGATGTACACCACATGATCACACTCGCGAGCAGCAGTGCTTCCGACAACATTAGTCACTGCGAGTGTTGAGGCTCCCCGGCGCTGTGCCTCCCGAAGTGCACTGAGCGTATCCGCTGTCTCCCCGCTCTGTGTGATCCCGATGAGGAGTGAATCAGAATCGAACGGAGCTGGTGCTGTAACATACTCACTTGCGAGATGTGCCTGTGCAGGCACACCGCGCGCCCTGAACAGTCGTGCTACGTACAATGCAGCGTGATATGACGTCCCGCATGCAACCAATTGAACACTCCCTGGAGAATCAATATCAGATAATTCCTCAAGCGATACAGAGCCACTCAACTCGTGACGC
>NZ_KE356561.1:1482867-1485436 GCF_000415985.1 Haloquadratum walsbyi J07HQW2 | reverse complement strand
TCTCCCTATGTTATTGTGTGAATTCTCCTCGATGTAGCAAACCAGATGCCGAGTAAGGAAATCCACCAGTGGATGAAGGAAGCGATAGTTTTTCGATGTGAGATTCTCCTTGGGCTTCCCCGGAAATCCAGTATAATACGAATCCCAACTCACTCTTCGTTGATCACGAGTCGATGGGTGAACAGATGTCATGATTAACCGGATTCCGAGGATACCACATACACTCTCGTTGATACGAATGGATGGGGAAACAGGTTTCATGATTACCCAGATTTCAAGCACAGCAAGCCTGTCGCTTCCATGGAGAGCCGTCTCTTGTCGTGAGTGAGACGAAGGAGTATGCAGGTATGTCGGATACGTCGTAGTAATCATTGCTTCGGCAGAGAGACGTACTCTTGACGCGAGCAATAAAACGATAAATCAAAAATGTGTCAGCAAAACTTCTAATACTGTTTAACAATTGTCGTTTCATAATCAGATGGCAACAGATGATGAACCACTTGTTGATACTACTGTCAAGTTAGAGGACTCCTCAAGCATACTTGATAAGGTTGGAAACTCCGGTGGCGAAGAACTCTCAAGCCATCTCCTCAATATCGAAGCGAATCGACTCTCAATCGCACAAAGCCAACAGGAGTTACAATCTCTTCAAGAGATTACAGATCAAGTTCAGTTACTAGAGCACCAATTAGACGCCGCCCACCGAGCTTTGTTCCAAATGAATGGTAAGGCGCTGTTTGCTGATGAAGTCGGACTCGGGAAAACAATTGAAGTCGGGATGGTACTGAAAGAGATGGTGTTCCGGGAGGCTCATGATACGTTTCTCATTCTCACACCAGCACAACTCGCAACACAGTGGCAGAGCGAAATGGATGAGAAGTTTGGACTTGATTTTGCCTGCAACTACGACGATGACTTCGAGGGGTTCGACTTGGCTAATAAAATCGTTGCGAGTATCGATACTGCAAAACAGGATTCGTATGCCAAAGAGATTCATCAGCGCTCGTGGGATGCATTAATTATCGATGAGGCACATTACCTCCGAAATCAAGACACCAATCGCTACGAATTTGTCGATGATATTGAATATCGATATGCCTTCTTCGCCACAGCCACACCGATTCAGAATGATGTCACCGATATATATAACATTATAAATCTAATCAGACCTGGTCTGTTCGGCACTAAAACTGAGTTCGAACGACGATATCTCCCAAACGGCGATTCTGGAGGGGTACAGGGCGCTTCCGATCTGAACCGGCAGCTTCAGTCTGTGATGATTCGACATAAGCGCGGAGACACCGAAATTGATTTTACAGATCGAGATGTGAAGACGAGGTCATTTGAGCCCAGTCATAAAGAGCGCTCCTTGTACGACGCAGTCACAGACTATGTGAAAACTCATTACTCGAAACGAGCCGGGCAGCACCTTGTGATGTTGATGTTGCAAAAAGAAGTAGTGAGTTCACCATGGGCGGTCCTGAGCACTGTTGAGAAATGGTTGGACGGTGATGGACGCAACGTCACAGGACGAGAGCGTAACAAACTCCTCTCAATTGCAAAGCAAGCACGACAAATTGAACAAACCACGAAACAGGAGAAATTGTTGGAAATCATTCGGAGCGTGAACCGACGAATGGACACAGGTCGAACAATCGTTTTTACCCAGTTTCGAGCGACACAGAGCGCTATCGTCGACGCATTACACGCAGGTGCTGGTGGCGATGATGTGCCAGTGCACAGCGTAAGCGGATCATTATCAAGCGGACAAAAAGACGAACAAATTCAGCATTTCAAAAAGCGCGGAGGTGTTCTCGTTACCACAGACTCAATCAGCGAAGGTCGTAATATCCAATTCTGCAACGTTATCATCAACTACGACCTCCCGTGGAACCCAATGAGTGTTGAGCAACGGATCGGACGTATTGACAGAATCGGTCAAGACCGGGATGTATATGTATATAACCTCGCTTTGGAGGGAACGATTGAAGACTATGTCTTAGAAAAACTCTACGGGAAAATTGATGTTTTTCACCAAACCGTCGGCGGTCTCAAAGAAATTCTTTCCGAACGTGAGCAGTCTAGTGGGCAGTTTGAGCAGGAAGTTTTGCAACAGCTCATCGACGCTGGGTCAGAGCAGGAACTTGAGAATAACTTCGAAGACATGGCTGTTGATCTTAAAGAAGATGAGCAAACTGCAAAGAAGGCTCAGCAATTCAACGAACAAGTGTTCGACGGCTTCGAGACAGGGAACAACAAAGCATGAGTTTCAGATATCTTCATAAGCAACATCTGAGGGGTCCGCCTCCGGGTAATTCGACACAGGAGAGTCTATGAATTCTGAGGTTGACGCCTCGATCCTGAATAGCGTTAATATCAAACGTTTCAGTCAGACAGTGTTGGAAAACTACGGAGCGGAGATTGATCGATCTGACAACGCAAAGTGGCAGGTTAGATTCCCACCTGAACTCGCTAACCAGTTGGATCGAGAAGACGGTACGCTAGTATTTGACCCAGCAGATCGTGAGTTAGCGCTGGTGATCTGCTTGTCCACCAGGAACGCGTGTAT
>NZ_KE356561.1:1476337-1482817 GCF_000415985.1 Haloquadratum walsbyi J07HQW2 | reverse complement strand
CATGAAGTGATCATACCCACTCTTTGCCGTTTGGTCGGCACTCCACTCAACGGTCGTTACTGACGGGTCAACAGACGTTCCATCGCTCTCAGTTACCTCGACGCCTGATGGTCGCAGCGTTGCGAATTGACCGTCCTCAAGATAAATCACATCACGTGTGTATTCGAGAAATGCAGGCACGTCACTGGCAAGAAAGGCTGCGTCCTCATCAACGCCGATGACGAGTGGCGAGCCATCTCGTGTTGCAAAGATTGCATCATGGTCCTCAAAGACGACTGCAAGTGCGTAACTGCCTGCAATCCGCTCGACAGCGCGACGAAACGCTGTCTGTGGATCGGCACCGTCATCCCGAAACTTGCTGATGAGATGTGGCACAACCTCTGTGTCAGTCTCACTGACAAATTCAACATCATCGGCCTCAAGTTCATCTCGAATCGACTGGTAATTTTCAATAATGCCGTTGTGGACAACAGCAACGTCTCCGGTCCCATCGGTATGTGGATGTGCATTGGCGTCCGTCGGTGGACCGTGTGTACTCCATCGAGTGTGACCAATCCCAGCAGGTCCATCAAGCGTGTCCGAGCGCGCTGTGACCTGCTTTTGTAGTCGGTCAATCTCGCCCTCGCGTTTTGCAACCTCAATTCCACCATCAGCAACAGCAATCCCTGCGGAATCATAGCCGCGATAGTCGAGATTCGCCAGCCCATTCATCAATACTTCACGCGTTCCACCATCTGGATTAACACAGCCAATGATCCCGCACATTATCGTAGCACCTCTGCCTCGTTTGGAATGTTTCCATCAATATGAGCATTTGACTGAATCGTTGCCGCAGACCCGACGAGCGATCCAGATGCAACTGTCACACCACCCCCGACCGTCGCTCGGTCAGCGATAACCCCGCCGAGGTCGCAGTCCTCGTGTACTTTTGTGTCAATACGAATATCGGCTGGTCCCCCAGCAATAATGACTCCCGGACCAAGGTGAACACCCTGCCCAAGAATTGTATCAATGAGTGTCGTGTTCTGCCCAACTCGCGTGTCGCTATCAACGAGCACGTTTGTCAGCACTGCACCCGCTCCGATTGTTGTGTTCTCACCGATAGCGACCCCGGGTCCAAGAACAGCCTGTGGTCCAATGACAGCATCTGAACTGACAATAACGGGTGGACGGAGTGTTGCATCCTCGTGAATCGTTGCTGTCTGATCAGAGAACACGCCGGGTGATTGCTCGGTCGTCTCATTACCAATCCGGTCTTGATCAAACAGGGTCTGCATGACGGAAAGAAGGTCCCATGGATATGTTGCGTCCTGCCAGGGACTCTCGGTCACAATGCCACGAACAGCACTCTCATCCGTTGTGAGGTCGCGAATTGTCTCTGGAAGTGAAAGACGTCCCTGTTCTTGGAATGTCCGCTCAAGTGCAGCAAAGATTGACGGTCCGAACACGTACACGCCAGCATTGAGCAATCGATATTCATCATCAGCTGGCTGTTCAATGAATTCTGTGATGCGGTTGTCATTCAATTCAACAGCGCCGTACTGCGATGCTTTCTCACTTTCAACAACGCCAAGCGTCGCCGTATCGGTCGCTGTATGTGATGAAGAGACAGTCTCAATCATTTTTTCCGTGACAATTTGATCGCCATTAAGCACAAGAAAATCAGTCTCAATCGTTTCATCCGCTTGAAGAAGTGCATGCCCACTCCCGAGTTGTGTGTGTTGGATATGATACGTAATCGGTCGGTTGCGGTATGTCGACCCAAAGTGGTTCTGAACCCGCGCACGTTGATACCCAACAACGAGGTGAATCTCACTGATACCAGCTTCAACAAGACTATTGAGTACGTGTTCAAGAATTGGAATATTACCAGCCGGTAACATCGGCTTTGGTCTGTGGGTTGTAAGTGGGCGGAGTCGGGTTCCCTCGCCCGCTGCAAGAATCACAGCGGTATCAATTGTCATATGTCATCTCACTCAGAGCAGTAACATGAATTTTGTTTTCACGCAGTTTGATAATCACGTTTATCCACGACAGCCAATTCATTGTTGAGCCATTCCTGCGAATTAGTCCATACTCGTGTTTCTATCACTCGTCTCAGAGACATCGGTAGCCTCAGACGGAGCATCTGCGCGTCTCTCGGTGAGATACTCCCAGATCTCAGTGCATCCTGCGCCATCCTCAATTTCACTCAGGTGCGCTCTGTTATCGTGCTCTGCAGTCATCACGTGTTCATTCAGTGACTGGTAACTTAATTCTATTGCCGTATTTACTCAGAATCTGAGTCACTAGTGATTATAGTACATATCAATACTTCGTAAATATGATCCATGATTTCGACCTTGATCTGTCATCGTCTCCTACTGATAGTTGCTTAATACAAATACAATTCTTGAACCGCCTCGACTGCGACACAGATTCAAATAATGTATTTAAAATAAAATAGGCATATCAGTGTTATTTTGATTCGACCCTCTGACACACTATGAATAGTATCTTGTCACCACCGACTGAGAAACATCGACAACAGTACGTATCTGAAACACAATCTATCGCATAACGACTGTGGCATCGCCTCACAGAGGGGCACGAACAGAATTCAGCAGATCACTTACCACAAATGAATGATTCTCACCAGCCATCAGAGCTTCTTGATGCGTTTGAACTGACTGAGTATGAAGAACAGGCTCTTCAGTCGCTTATCGAACTTGGTCGCAGCACTGCTCCGAGTCTCTCAGAGGCGACAGGGATCCCGAAAGCACGAGTCTATGGTGTTCTCGATGGGCTTTCTGATGAAGGCTTTATTAAAATAATTCCTGGGCGTCCGAAGGAGTATGAGGCGAAGCCACCAGCAGAGCTTCTTGATCAAGCAATCGAGAACGAACGACAGGAATACGCCTCGTTCAAAAAGCAGATTGAGGATATCGAAGAAGAGTTCGTTGAGACACTCATGCCGATCTATGAACGTGGACGCGATGAAATCTCAACAACTGAAGAGCTGTTCCACGTTGTCGATGTTGGGGAGCCGAGTGAGCGCGAGACTCGTTCAATCTATCGTGATGCGACAAACTGCGTTCATATCATCACAAAGAGTTTTGAGTACTTTGACGCGGTTGAGCCAGCAGTCACTGACGCGCTTAAACGTGGCTGTGAGATACGCGTGCTTTTCCTTGATCCAGAATTGCTCGATGAATCAAATCAAACCGATCAACAACGGATGCGTCAGCATCTCAATTCGTCATATCCAACAATCGAGTATCGATTTAGTGCAAAACGACTCCCATGGCGGGGGACGGTCGTCGATCCCAGCTTATCATATGACTCTGGAGCTGCCGTCTTGCTTGTTGAAGAAGAAGACATTCCATTGCACAATCGACAGGCAGCTATCACCAATAATGCGTCATTTGTCGCCGGATTAGAGCGGTACTTTGATCTTATTTGGCAGTATGACACGGTGGATGATCACGCAGACCCATAGCCCGCGCATTATCCCCAGTCCTGTGAGCGGAATCGGTGACATTTGAAGCTCTATCACTCGGTGTTTTTCGCTTGCAGCAATCGCCTGATTGATGACTCAACTGTATGTTGTGGCTCCCAGTTGAGTTGTTCACGTGCTTTCGAGATATCGACCTCAAACCGATCAACAAGTGTCTCACCACTTCGTGGGTTTTCAACAAGAGTGACGTCTACATCTGTGTCAATCTCTTCTTGTGCGCTTTGTCGAACCGTCTCAGCGACCGTCATGATTCCTGGATCTTCCTTTGAGGCGATTTCGTACTTTTCGATGCCTGTTTCATCCCGGTTGAGTTGTTCTTGTAATCGCTCAGCACTTCGAATATATGCCCGGGCAACATCATCAACATGAATATAGTTCCGTGATTGTGTTCCTGGCTCGTATACTGTCAATGGCTTCTCGTCGAATACTCTGTTAGCGAAGAAATTGATGACTGTTCCTTTCGAGACGCGCTGTCCATCGATTGTATGCTCCCCATATAGATTCGATTTGAGAAATAGATGCGCTGGGAAGGCATCCGCTGCAAACTCCTCGACAAGACGCTCGCCAATGAGTTTTGTTCGTCCATACCAGTTCATTGGATCACGACCGTCATCAACGCTGATTGGGAATGACTCCGGGTCACCAAGCACAGCCATACTGAATGGGAATGCAAGCGCTGCGCCGGTTTTTCGACAAAACCACGCCACGTTTGTCGTGCCGGTAACATTCACCTCGTACGCAAGATCAGCGTTCGTCTCACAGTCATCGACGCCGCTCACTGCTGCGAGATGTAACACGATATCTGACCCGGTGAGCGCATCCTCCAGTGCAGACCGATTTCGAACATCGACATGTATGACGTCCGTCTCACCCATCTCGCGCACGTCACCAAGATAAAAATTATCAATGGCGGTGAGCGTCCACTCTGGGTGTGCCTCTTGAAGTAATTTAACTACCCGACTTCCAATGTATCCTGCTGCACCGGTTACTGCGACGTGCAGTGAGTTATTCTGTTCCGTTGTCATAATCCCTGCTCCGCTGTGATTGTCCGTGATTCCATTTGTGTGAACTGCGTTGCAAGTTCTGTAATTCCCTCTCGAAGAGTATATTTGGGTTGGTATTTTGTTTCACCGAGTCGGTCAAAATTCACGTGATACGACGGTCCAGGATGTTCATCCCGGAGATATGTTATCTCGAGTGTTTGATCAAGTTCCTCGCGGACGGCTTGCGCAATTGTCTCGATCTGGAAGTTTTGTGTGCTCGCTCCAACGTTATAGCAAAATTGTGACCATTGCTCTGGATTACATGCAGCATGTGCGTACGCCCGTGCTGCATCATGCACATGAATGAATGGTCGCCAGTTGCTTCCATCGCCATACACGGTCAACGGACGGTTCGTCAGCGCACGGAATACAAAGTGATTCACAACAAGATTGAATCGAATGCCTGGTGCATAACCGTAATTGGTGCTCATCCGTAATGCAGTCCCGTCGAGATTGTACGTATCGACCGCATCCCGTAGGAGGGACTCCGCTTTGAGCTTTGATTCAGCATACGGATTGAGCGGGTCTGGGTCAGTGTGTTCAGTAATTTCTGTCTCGGCGGCACGCCCGTACACGTTGCACGATGAGGCAAACACGATATTTTTGACACCAAACTTTCCTGCTGCACGGAGCACGTTTTCTGTGCCGTCATAGTTGATTGCGAACGTTTCCTCACGACGATCATGTGTGCTTGCTGCTCCAGTTATTGCTGCAAGATGAATGATTGTTTCAGCACCACGAACTGCGTTTTCAACATCGCCGTATTGTTGGATATCTCCACGGATGAATGATAATTTATCAGTCGATCCCAACCCTGTTGCAAACAGATTCTGTGGGGAACTCGAGGCAAAACTATCGAATACAGTGACATGGCTCACAGAGTCATTTTGGAGCAACTGTGGAACCAGCGCGCTTCCGATATAGCCGCATCCTCCCGTGACGAGCACATGCCCTGCGTTTGCGCTGTTCGTGGTCACTCCGCTTCCTCCACTAATCGGTCCTCAAGCACGCCAGGAAGGAATCGATCTTCATGTGATTTGATACGCTCTGTGCAATCTGTAAGCGCTTCAAACACCTCGCGAATTCCCTCCTCAAATGTCACAGACTGACCGCCAATCAGATTCGCATATCGATCATTTTCAATCTCCATTTTGTGTGTCTCATCCTCATCCCGGGGGTTTTCGAAGTGTTCAACATCGGTATTGAACCCGAATTCTGTGGCGACATCAGCAATAGTCGTCCCCATCTCGACGATTGAAATTGGTCGCGTCACCTGATTGTAGACAACATGATCATCTAGTCGTTCATCAGGCTCAGTGACTGCTAACCGAGTCAGCCCCTCGACAGCATCCTCAAGCGAGATGAATGGCTTCCGCTGTTTTCCTTTTCCATACACCGTAATTGGGTATCCAGCAACCGCTTGTGCAGCAAAACGATGTGCAACGACACCAAAGTAATAATCGAAATCAAACCGAGCCATGACTCTATCGTCCGCTCTGGTTTCTTTTGTTCCAGCTCCATACGTGATTGCAGTGCGAACATCACTAATCGGGATATCGAACTGACTATGTGCAAGACGAAGATTAGCAGCGTCGTGACTTTTCGTCATATGGTACCAGGATCCCGCCATCGCTGGGAATGGAACCTCATCACGACTGTCTTGATGTTCCATTACTGCGCCACCTTCTGGGATTGGGAACTCGGGAGCGCCATAGACACCTGTTGTGGTCGTTTCAATGAGGTGTGTGTCGACAAGGTCGTTTTCATGTAAGCCAAACACGAGATTCCGCGTTGCCTGCATATTATTTTGCTGTGTATAGTTCGCCCGCTCACCATTAATCTGTGAATACGGCGCGGACGGTTGTGCCGCAGTATGCACAATTACTTGTGGTTCGTGGATTTGGCACAATTCATCCACAAATGAGCGGTCAGTGAGGTCGC
>NZ_KE356561.1:1475278-1476287 GCF_000415985.1 Haloquadratum walsbyi J07HQW2 | reverse complement strand
AGTCCGTGACCACATCCAGCATTGACAACGCGCTTTACTCGGCTATTCAGAACCAAGCAATTCGAGAAGCGAAATCTAACCATAGCAAAGATGGGGAAGTCGAATACAGAGAGAGCCAGCCGTTCGCAGTCAACAACCAGAACTGGGAGATCGACACAACCGATAACGGTACAGTCGTCATCGGATTCCCGTGTGTTTCTCAGTGGTGGTACACACCTATTGAAGTGTACGACGATATTGCCGATTCCGTAAACCAACTGATCAAGGGTGACGCCGACAAGTCCCGTCTACAGGTCTACCGCCGTGGCGACGACTGGTACTGTACATTCAACGCCGAGTACGATACAGACACGTCGAATGGGACATCCATCGGTGTCGATATTGGCGAGCGACATATTCTCGCTGCAACGGCTTATAGTGAAGATGAGTCAATGCTGGTGTCAGGTGATGAGGCAAAGTACGTTCGGCGCAAATATCGTTCCCTACGCGATTCGCTCCAACAAGCGGGTGCGCTTCGCGCACGCAACCGTGTGGGTGACAAAGAACAGCGTCGAATCAAGGAATTAAATCACACACTCTCAGGGAGCCTCATCACGTTCGCGGAACAGTTCGAGAATCCAGTCATCAAACTGGAAGACCTCGAAGGTATCCGCAAGAATAGCTCGTGGTCAGGCATCCACTCGTGGCATTTCCACCAACTCCAACAGTTCATCACGTACAAAGCAGAACGTGCTGGTATTGGTGTCGAGAAGGTTGACCCGTACCACACTAGCAAATTATGTTCAGAATGTGGTTCGATTGGAACGCGTGATGGAGATTACTTTTTGTGTTCGGAGTGCAAGCGTGGACGCCACGCCGACTTGAACGCTTCAGAGAATATTGCACAACGTGAGGGAGAACCATGCACGGCGTAGCAGTTCGGCTGACGCGAACCGTGTACGTCGCTGGTTGAATAGCCAGCCGTCTTTGACGCCCGTTGTATGCGGGGAGGAAGGTCCCATTGACAGGA
>NZ_KE356561.1:1473624-1475228 GCF_000415985.1 Haloquadratum walsbyi J07HQW2 | reverse complement strand
TTCTCAGCCCGTGAACTTCCTGAGCGGCGGTGAGTCGGGTTTCCATTGAGGCGATAGGTGTTGCTGACACAGAGCCAACTTCGGAAACCCACTCTCGACGAGCGAGATTATCGACAAGAAGCACGCGATCGTCTGTCTCTGATGCAATCCGAAGCCCAGTCGGCCAGCCAAGATATCCGTCGCCGCCAGTGACAATGATCGACATTAGTTACTCAAACTCTGAGTAACAACGCTCGCATTAAAATATTGTGTAATCGATGACAATGACAAAAAACGTCGAATATCATATCACTGATACATTAAATAAGACGAGGATCACAGCTCGCGGACTTGGGGGGACAGTCACTGATATGGTTGGTGTCATTATCCGGGCTGTGGAGCAGGGGCTTGATCGTAAAGAAGCGTACACTCTGAAATCCGAATGGACTCTCATGAACTTTATATGACTGAGAACCCCCGGGAACAAGCCCACTCGCTCATCGATAACGGCGCTGAATACATATCATAACGCTCGCGATACTGGCTATGGATTTGGGTAACAAAAACATCGATAGTCGTCGTTTCTGTCGCTATCTCAAGGAGACAAGCCACCTACAGACACAGCAATAATTTTTCAGAGAAGTATATTATGTGAGGAATCGAACAATTGATTATAGCTCCTGGCTTCAATCATGAGACGCTCACTCGCGCACGTGACCAGTAGCGGGATTCAACGACCACATTAGGGCACGTCCACTAGACAATTGAACAAACAACATCGCCGACAACCGCGAGCGACATTGCTAATAAAGCTCTGGTAAGCGAACCGACCGCTTCAAGCGTGAAATTGAAAAAATAACGCCCGTTCCGGTAGACTGATCGGAGTAGGACGCTCCTAGGAGGAATACACCATATGCACACGCACAAAGTTACCATCAGCGAGCGCGACCGCCTCGATCAACGCATGCGTAGTCGTATCAAAGCCGCTCAGGAGGGTGAAGATCTTGATGACGCCCAACCGATACTGAACTTCGGTTCGTACGCTGAACTTAGCCGGCTCCTCAGTCCGAAGAACTTGGAGCTGTTAGAGGTAATATCCAAACATGAACCTGAAAGCATCCGCGAAGCCGCCGAACTGGTAGACCGGGACTACAAGCAGGTTCATCGAAACCTCTCTGAACTTGACGATATCGGTGTTATCGAGTTCGAGGTTGACGGGTTAGGCAACCAAGAAACCGAAACTGAGGTATGACGGTCTCGAAATTGACATCTCTTTTGCGAGATCGAATGAGAATGTTGGCACGGCAGCGCCGTAACGTAGTTTAGACTACTGCAGTCTGGACTGCGATAGCTGAGAATATGCGATCAGCCTGCCGACGGATTGAGACAGGTGGTGTGTGCTAGTGCTGGTATGGACGCCGTCATTCCCGCTGCCGGGCGGGGCAGCCGACTTGGCGAGCTGACGGCAGACCGACCAACGGGCTGGTCACTGTTGTCGGGTACGAAGCGACCCAGATTGTCGACCGGTTCGGCGACGCCTTCGCGGGCGTCCCGATCGTGCCGTGTTCGTCCATCAGACGCACGCTAACCACGAGTTCAGTTTCATCGACGCGATGACCGTCGCG
>NZ_KE356561.1:1471461-1473574 GCF_000415985.1 Haloquadratum walsbyi J07HQW2 | reverse complement strand
AACGCTCGCTTTGATCATGGCTCCTTACGCGGCGGGTCGGAGTGATGCTAGGCGCTATGACCAACCAGAACATCACTCTGCGGTGATCGACTGTGCGAACACATCAGTCCGTAACTCGCAAGCGAGGGATTCGACTCGTTGACCACACCACGAATCTCTCTCCCAACGGGATCACCTGTTCAGCAGTCTCCCCTCGGCTGACCGAGTGGATCCCGGACCTCCTCGACGAGCTCCGACCACACACCGAGCGAACCATCCGCGAGTATGCCACCACCGATCCGTGGCGTGTCAGTTCACAGTTCCTTTCAGAAACCCTGCCAGCGTGGCAGACCACAGAGAGCACATGGACTGACGACATCGCTGAAGCCGTTGCATACACCCACGCGATTACGGCGCTTGCGCTCACCTATCGAGACAAAGACACCAGTGAACTCAGCAGATACCACCGCCATCGACAGGAAGCTCTCATCGACACCGTCACGAGCATTGGTACGGGGCGCGGTCCAATCAACGCAGATCTTGGCGCGCTCGCGAAAGGCCCGGTTGCATTCCATCGCGAATTTGAGGACCACCCAACCGTCCTCACACTCATATTAGATGGCAGCGCGTGGACCAACCTCACAGACCGCCGCACGGGCGTCCGCGCACTCGCGGCGATTGCTGTCCTCGCCGATGGGTTCGATGTCAGACTTGTCGCCTCTCCAACAGTTCAACGACACCTCTCGAAGCGGTATCCTCACTGGACTGAGTGTCATCTTAATCTTACTGTGAGCCGGGATCGGTCCCCACATACTGACCATACTGACCATACTGATCACACCGATCACGCCACCGAGACTCTTGAGACTGCATGGGAGGCTATCCGTGAACTCGACACCGAGCCAGGGAAACGCCGGCTTCTCGGGAATCTGAAGACAGGGGACGCCCGGAGCTACCGTGATCTCACGCATGACCACACAATCGATGTTGCTGAGGGTACTATCAGTAGATACGTCCTTGATCTGGAAGATCGCGATCTAGTCACGATCGACCGCCGTGGTCAGCATAACACTGTCCAACTCACCAACCGAGGACGATTGGCTGTCCGGCGGTGTCTCGACGATACGTATGCACTTGTTCATCCAGATCAATGCCAGCTTGATCAATGTCTTACCGCGACCCCTCAGGAACTCACAAGTACAGTGTCACCCCGCAGGGCGGACAGGGAGGCACCGACTTCCGATGAGTGGGTGGCGACGACTGGTGATCCAGACGGGGATGCTGAGTACGTCCAGTGGCTCACTGGTCCTGACAACACCCCAGATCATCTCCACGAACGATTCAGCACTGTTGCTCACGACGATGCCATCACACTCGTCGATGACCATCCACACCTATTCGACGATGGCCGGGTCGCGTACCTCAGCCACACTGACGATGAAGCTCTCGTTGTGCTCCAGTGGGGTGGTTCCCTCGCTACACTGGGACGTCTCGCAAACGCCTTACTGAGCGAGAAAGCTCTCTCGAAAATCCTTACACCCTCCCGACTTGGTCACGAGTTCGAAGCAATCGATGACGGCACCCAGGCGTATCCAGTCGACCGACTTCTCCGCCGTGGTCATCAGGTGGGCTGGTACAGCGACGCCGAAACCACCTACAGAGCATGGCGCGAGCGGATAACAACGGTTCGAGATCGACTGCTTACACGAGTTGCCGAACTCACGCACAGCGGTGATACAGCCGCCCGGAGCGACCTGTTCAAAGATCTTCATGGACTGATTGCCTCGGCGACACAGTTGTATCACGCAGTTGGTATCGATCTGACAACCACTATTAGAATTCCTGATACCGACGCACTCGCACGCAACACCACCCAACGACAGAATCTCTGTGCGTTTCTCAGTAAGACAGCTCCCAAACAGTCCATCTGCGGGATTCACTCATGCTATCGCATGTTGTTCGAGGAACGACCCTCAAAGTTGTGCCGACGACTTCCCTATGAGACTGATGACGACGCGACGATGAATCTCACCATGTCGTGGGTACTTTCTGGCCCGACCATCACTGCGCTTCACGACGAAATTACCACGACACTCGCACGTGAACTCGCACGTCCGACATCAATCGCTGAGGG
>NZ_KE356561.1:1459224-1471411 GCF_000415985.1 Haloquadratum walsbyi J07HQW2 | reverse complement strand
TGAGGGATCCGACTCAGACCGCGGCATCGTTTCGAATTCAGCGACCTCACCGATCTTCTCGACACGAGCGTACTGCCGCTGCCAGGCGACCGCCGGGAACAGGTCGTGTCGATCAAACAGCGCTCGCGCCTGCGAGGTGAGCAGATATAGTTACATATATTTTGAATCACACCGAGGCAGCATCCCGCTCTGCGGTCTCCCGGAGCGGGAGTTGGATGTTAATTTCGTCGTATGGGACGATGGGACGCTTGGCTCGCCCCTCAGCAACGAACTCAACGACATCGTATCCTTCGAGCCGTTCGAGGTTTTCCGAAACTTGTTTGATGTCTCGATCGACGACCCGAGCGGCCTCGCGGATGCTCGCGGGCTCTTCTTGTGCAATCGCCTGAAGAAGGTCGATAGCGCGCGGTGTGAAGACCTGTGCCAGCTGGTCGGTAGTTTCGAAACTTAGACGATGGGGAGCCTCCTCTCCAACTGCGTCGCCGGTGAGTGCCTGCGTGAATGCCTCGGCAGTGCGTTGCTGGACGGCACCGATCGATTCAACAGTCACAATAAGGATGTTCTGTGTCATGGGTTGTTGTCGTCCTGTGATGGCTTTTCTTCGCGCAACTGTTCAATCTCTGTCCAGAAGCGCTCTTGGACCGCCCCGTAGCCGGGAAATCGGTAGTCGTCGTCAAGTCCATTGGACGTGTGTCGTTCGTGGACGTCATGGGAGTTGTCATACCGTATTAGCGTCGTCTCGTCTTCAGTACCGAAATGAAGCCGGTACTTGACACCATCCAGGAATTTCTCCGACTCCGGCACGCTCAGCACGCGGGCACGGAGAACGGTGCCATCCGCAAACCGCCGTTCCGTGTCTTCCAACACACGCACGTCGTTGGGTGCCATCGATATCTGATGTTTCGTACCACATCATAGTAGCTGTTGCGGTATACAACAGCATATAGGCTACCTCAAGAGAGGTATCAACTCGTGTTCGACAGGCTCCCTGGTTTTCTCAACACAAGCACATTTTAATGATCAATGGATTGAGGTTGCCGGTGTGTCCCAGTCCTTGTATGAACGCGGTCATCGCGGCCGGCGGACGAGGGAGTCGGCTCGGCGAACTGACGACGGACCGATCGAAGGGGCTGGTCGAGGTCGCGGGACGACCCCTGCTCGCGCACGTCTTCAAGAGGGCAGTCACCGCCGGGGTCGATGAGCTAGTCGTGATCGTCGGGTACGAGGCGGCCCAGATTGTCGACCGGTTCGGCGACGCCTTCGCGGGCGTCCCGATCACATACGTCCACCAGCGCGAGCAGCTGGGGCTCGGGCACGCCGTGCTTCAGACGAATCGGCACGTTGACGGGACGTTCCTGCCCGTGAACGGCGACAATGTCTTCTCAGGGAGCGTGGCGCCCGCGGTCGCGGCTGTTGGGGAGGCTGACGCGGTGCTTGTGGTCGAGGAGGTCGCAGCGACGACCGGCGTGATCGAGATGCCCTCAGCGATACTGAGATCGTCGCGACCGGTCGCGATATTGGGAGTATATCGAACCGCGAGAGGAGGCGATCGAGGTCGTTGATCGCCTGCTGATTGCGTGTCGATCCGCTTCGTCAAGAGCAGCTACTTTCCCGTCGACCCTGCCGTGATCGATATCAACAAGGACGGACGTGTCACAGATCTTCATCGGTGACTCGATCCATCGTTCCCTCGCTCAACCGCTCGATCTCGTCGGCGACCTTGTCAGGCGTTTCGGCGTCGAAGATGCCTTGGCCGGTGACATCCGAGATCTCACCGCCGCCGTCAAGTTTGTCGGCGATCACCTCGCTGAAACTCCGGTCTCCTTTCTCGCGTTTCAGTCGACGGTACACGTCGTCGCTGATCGAGATGTCCTTGCTCATATGTTGCATATGGGTACCATACGTGAATCGCTTCGGGGTCAAGCCCCGAGGCTTCCCGTTTCCACGACGTGACTTGCAGACACGGACTCGAAGTGAGTCGCGTCCGTAGCGGTCACTGTCTCCACGGGTGTGTCTTCGGGACATCCCAAGCCCTAACTCAAAAAAACCGCGTTGTAGGACGTTCATCGCCGCGCTCGCGTCCCTATCCGTTTCAAACCCACACGCCGGCGCTTCCCGTCTCCTGCTCGCGGGTCGGCCGCTGGTGGTACGGCGGCGAGGAGATCGGTATTGCCGGAGTCAATCGAGAGGCTGGGACCTTGCTCCTCGGGGAGTGTAAGTGGACCACGGAACCTGTGGGGGATATTTGACAGGCTCACGGCGCTCGAATCGGAGGTCCGGTGGCAAGGAACCGACCGGGAGGTGCGGTACGCGCTCTTTTCGCGGGTCGGTTTCACGGACGAGTTACGGACCGTGGTCGACGAGCGGCCCGACGCGTCGCTATACGGGGTTCCGGAGCTCGCGACGCTGTTCGAATCCGAGCGGTGAGCGGGTGGTGCTACCACGGGTTCGCATCGCGGACCGGCAGCGTCGAAACCGGACGTACTGCGGGAGTACACACGTTGACCGACGGATTCAGGTGCCGAGTGACCGACCGCTTAGGCATGGACACGGTCATTGCCGCCGCCGGGCGCGGCAGTCGACTCAGCGAGCTGACGGCGGACCGGCCGAAGGGGCTCGGCGACGTGGCGGGGCGGCCCCCCCCTTGCGCACCTCTTCGAGACGCCGATCGACACTGGGTCGACGAGTTGACCGGTGTCGCCTGTATTTGAAGCGGGATAATCCGCCTGAAGAATTTTTATACCGTTTTAACCCCAGTATACAGTATGGAGGATCCGGGTTCGGACATCAAAGCCGACGCTGATGAACGCGCACCAGATTTCGACGCGCTGACCCCGCCGGAGGAGGTTGTTCGTGGTGACCGAACACGGGACGACTTCTTTGATGCCGTGCTCGGACTCGACGATCCGGAGACAGCAGGCGAAGTTGCCGAGCGTGCGGGACACGGGGTCGACGCCGCACGTGAGTACTTGGACTGGTTCGAACGGATGGGCATCGTCATCCAGGTCACGGACTCGCCGGCTACCTACCAACGGAATCAAGAGTATCTGAATTGGCGACGCGTCCAAACGCTTCGACGCGAATACACAACTGAGGAGTTACTCGACCTGCTACAGTCGGAATCAGAGCGGGCGGACGCACTCGCAACTGAATTTAATGCCGAGTCCTCTACGGACGTCTCGATCACACAGTATGCCGCAGCAAGCGACCAGTCTATCGAGGCGGTCTGGGAGCAACTCTCGTCGTGGGAAGCCGCTCTGCGTCGTGTGTCTCTACTTGAACGAGCACTCACTCCTACGTCCGGCGAAGCTACAGATCGCGAATCCGCGGCATGACTGCTGACCCCGATGCCGAGACGGAGGGTTCGATTTCGACCGGCTAGCGGTCATTCGAGAGCGTTTCGCGACGGACGATCGGTTCACCGAAGTTGATGACCAACCTGGCTTCGCGCCCGAACGGCTGGTCTGTCAGTACAATCGGCAACTCTACCCTAAGCGGGTTCGGAGTGCCCGTCTAGAGATTGTCTGGTTCGAAAACGGAGATTTCTCGCTCCATTATCACGAAACTCACGAGACGGGGGCGTTCGATCACCGGTGGGATAGACATCCGTCTGGGCACAACACTCGTGACCACATCCATCCGGGACCGGACGCACCGACACCGGGTGACGATACGACACACCCGACCGACTGGCGTGACATCCTCTCGACGGTGCTTTCGGAGATTGAAGCCCGACAGCGCGGCTTCTGGACCCGGTAGTCCCGTTGATGGGGTTATGTGACCGGCGTGTGGGGTCTCGCGTATGAACGCGGTCAGCTAGGACGAGGTCGCCTCGATAGTCTCCTGACCGCGCCAAGCACCGCAGGAACGAGGCGCGCAGCTGTGGTCGCGGGTTCTTAAGCGGCCGAGAGATTTCCGCATAATGGGCACCTCCTGACTAGATCAGCCGCATCGAGTCGCCCGAATCGTCACCGATGATGTCTTCCGATCCGTGAACCGCGATCGTGTCCGTGTACCCTTGCGCCCGGACTGCGTTCTCGATGCCCCTCTTGGCAGGCTTATCGTCTGTGAGGACGATAACACCCGCCGTTGAACGGTCTCTGACGTACTGGATCGCTAACCCGGCGAGAATCGCATCCGTTTTTTCGACCTCGTGTTCGGCCTGATCGGTTTCGTTCGCAATAGTTCGTTTGGCGATATCACTCGCGGCGACAGCGTCGCCATCCGTCGGTGAGGGGGCATCGATAATCGTTGCCCAACCCTCGTCGAGTGCCGTTCGGACACGGTCCGTTTCTGATCCTCCAAGTTCACCGATCACGCGCCTAGGGAATTTGCAGACAACGCCAGCATTTTGGACGACACTCCGGAAGCGCTGATACTGAGGATTCGAAGGACTGCCGATTGCGTAGAAAATATTCGCGTCGACAAGGACGTCTTGGTCAGCAGAGAATGGTATGTCGGCGTCCATTCGACCGGTTCACCTATTGAGATCCGACGAGCGGGTCGGGGCATCAGATCTTTCGTCAAGGTCAGGGAGATCCATTTCGTCATCCACATCCGGGAACAGGTACTCGAAGAATGGATCGTGGTCTCGGCCAACGACCAGTGCCGGTTTGAGTGCGTAGACGATCATCATTGCTTCCGTTTCGCGAACGTCGATATCAGTGGCCACCATCCGCTGGGTTGTCTTGCCCGCGAAATGAAGTCCAGCACCCCGTAGCGCAGCGATAAGCTTCCCGATACCGTAGCGGTCAATGAAGTACGCGACATCCTCGTCGACCTCTTGGAGTGCGAGGGCGTGGAGGACGGTCGGTGTGATGACGATCGGGGCGTACTGCTCGACGATGACGATCGGATCGGCAGTCAGTTGCTGGGGGCGCGTCGAGTCATCACGGTCGACGAGGCCGAGGTCGACCAGCCGATTGAGGTACTCGTAGGTCGTCGATTTCGAGATATCGAGTGCCTCCATGATCTCCGGCGGGGCAACCGGCCCCCAGTAACACACGTAGACGTAGACGCGGGCCAGTGCTGGGTTGTTGAGCAGCTGAACGACCGTCTCGAGTCGCGGAGCGTTCCGGGCCAGCGTCTCTGGCTTGAGCGCCTCTTCGTCCATCACGTCTCTCGGTGGCGAGTCCAGCGCGTCGATCCCGCCGTCCGAACGAACGCGATCGTGATCGGAGGTCATACTTGCTAGTCCGAAGTCTATGTACTTCAGACTATCGCCGCAAACGACTGTCACACCGCCCGTGACCACGTCCATCCGAGACCGGACGCACTGACGACCGGAGACGATACGACACACCCTACCGACTGGCGTGACGTCCTCTCGACGGTGCTTTCGGAGATTGAAGCCCGACAGCGCGGCTTCTGGACCCGGTAGTCCCGTTGATGGGATTAGATGACCGGCGTGTGGCGTCTTGCGTATGGACGCGGTCATTGCCGCCGCCGGGCGCGGCAGTCGACTCGGCGAGTTCACCGACGACCGGCCGAAGGGACTCGTCGACGTTGCGGGGCGACCCCTGCTCGCGTATGCGTTCGAGACGGCGTCAGAACAACAAGCGTCGTGACCGAAACGAGTGGACGAGCGGCGTTACTAACTAGCACGGCGTCGGATCCAACAGTATGAGCAGCATCGATCTCCCGTCGGACATGTTGGACGCGATCGCGGCACCACCGGAGGACCGCGAACCGATCGTCCGGCAGGAACTCGCGGTGTCGCTGTACCGGGAGGAGTATCTGTCCTTCGGAAGGCACAAGAGCTAGCCGGCCTCTCGAAAGCGGAGTTCCATCGACTCCTCAGAGAACGTGAGGTGGAGCGACACTATACTGAGGAAGATCTCACGCTCGACATCGAGTACGCGTGAGAGTACATCTGATCTGGTCGAGCGAGAACAGACCACGTTTCACGACCGTCGATCCCGAAGCCACTGTGCGACCTCCTGCTGGAATCGCTTGAACCAATGGAGGTCCTCGTGTAACACCTCATACACCACGCCGTGGTCGATCTCTCACGAGCCGATGTGCGAGGACATTTCGGAAACCCAACGGCTTCCTCGATTTTGTGCTGTGTGTCACGAGAGATGACCTCCAACTCATCGAGTGCTTGTATCTCTTCTTTCGCCGTTTCGCCCGACGATATACCGTTCGCTGCGCGGACGTGTTGCGCGAGATCAATACAGGACTGGATCAGATTCATTAGTGTTCGTTCGACTGCTCGCTGTAGTACGACGTCCGAAACGTACTCCTGTTTAGGGAGCCCTCGCATCTCCGCGAGATCGTTCGTGTACTCGTGCGCCTGCTCCAGTTTCGTCGCGACGACCTCTTCGTCCACCATCTAGAGATCTCCTCTCGCGAGCCGATCGATGAACTCTTTACGGTCCCGTTCCCGATCAGCGGCAGTTCGTTCGTGTTCGGCGTCTATTCGGATAGCACCTCAACGACATCATCAACAGTAAACAAACTGATGTCGTCCCGCCCTTTGACCGCTTCCTCCAGTGATGACGCGAACCCGCTTCGGCTAAACAGTACGTACTCGTAGTTCACGTCGCCGTCGGTCGGCGACCACGCGATCTCGGGTGCCTCCTGTTCAAGCTGTGCAAGAACATCGTACCCCATCGGTTGCTGCTGGAACTTCGCCTCCCCGACCAGTAACGTATCGCCGTTCGTCGGGGCCACGATATCGATCTCGCGTCCGTCGGTGTCCCACCACTGACCCGGAGATTCCGTGAACGTGTACACGTCTTCGTACTCGTAGAGAACTGCCCGCTGACAGAGGCGTTCGAACGACGAGCTGACGAAGTCCGGAAGGTGTGGTTCGACGAGTTCGTCGTACGCATCCGCCCCGAACACTTCGTGGCGGGACGAACGACCGTGGACGAACCGGAACCAGAACGCGAACAGTTGGTCCCGAATCCGATACCGGCTGTTCCGACTCCGGGAGGGATCAACGGTGACTGGGTACTCCTGCTCGATTATCTGGAGCTCCCGCAGGCGGGAGAGGTAGTAACTCGCACTGTTGGCGGTAATACCGGCAGCCTGAATGATCTCGTTTCGCTTGTGGTTCCCCTCTGCCATCGCTCTCAGTACGGCAAAGTACCGATCCACCTTATCCAATTCCCGGTACAGAACATCTTCAGGCTCCTCGTGGAGGCCACCATCACGGAGCAGCAAGGTGTCCGTAATGTTCCTCTTGAGTGACTGTGTGTCGTCTACAGCCCGGAGGTATTCCGGTGTCCCTCCGAAGACACCATACGCGATCACCTGCTCAGCCGGCGCGTAGTTCGGAAAGAAGCTCATCGCGGCACCGAACGGTAACGGGCCAATCTCAAGTTTCCCATTTGGTCGCTTTGAAATCCGGCCATACAGTGGTGAACTTCCGTCGATCGCGATCTCGTGTATCATCCCGACCGCCGAGCCAGTTAGTACGAAGGTCGTACCCGTATCGGCGACGTTGTGATCCCAGAGCCGTTGGATGAGAGAGGGGAGCGCTTCGTTTTCGTTTACAAGATACGGGAACTCGTCGAGAATCACGGTCGCATTCTGTTCGGCGAGATGCGTGAGAACGTTCTCCCAGTCTTTCCGAATCCGGTTGATCCCCGGAAACACCGTTGCAGCATCAGCGATGAAGGAGTCGAGTTGCTGCTCCGTCGTCCCGTGTGCTGCTTGATGATACACCGCATCATCGCGATCTTCGATGGATTTGACGACGAGTGCTGTCTTCCCCATCCGCCGACGTCCATAGACGACGCTCAACTCCGCAGAATCACTTTCGTACAGCTCGTGGAGCCTGTCGAGTTCTCGTTCTCGGTTGACGAACGTGGGCATGTATTCACCGTCGGCCCCCCAGTATATAAAAACGCGCAGATAACGTAGTTTAGACTACTGTAGTCAAGACTACTATAGCTGAGAATATACGAGTAGGCTCTGCCAACAGATTGAGATTGGTGATGCGCTAGTGTTGGTATGTACGCGGTCATCCCCGCTGCCGGGCGCGGCAGTCGACTCGGCGAGCTGACGGCGGACGGATCAAAAAGGCTCGTCGACGTGACGTTTCTCCTTTTGAACGGCGACAACTTCTTTGTGGGCAGCGTCGCGTCGGCGGTTGCAGCCGTCGGAGAGGCGGGCGCCACGCTCGCCGTTGAGGATGTTTCGCCCGAAGTCGCGGTGACGATCAGCGTGATCGAAATGGACAAGCGGGGGCGCGTGAACGTGAACACGCCCGGAGACGTGGAGCGGGCGAACGAGATGGTGCATGGGGAGAGCAGAACAAATAGAAACGGGTGATATATATCTACAAGCTCTTGGATATATATTTTCCCAGAGCATAGGAGGTTCTATGTCGAACGAAACGGACGCTGCCGATTCAAACGCTCCCTCGATGACGCGAGGTGAGCGAGTTCGTGCGGCCGCGCGAACGCTCCGAACGCCCCGAACCGCATCGTGGGTCGCCGAAGAAACAGAAACCACGACGAAGACGGCCCAGAAGTACCTCGATCAGCTCGTCGAAGACAACGTTTTACAGAAGACCGACCGCGGGAGCCAGACGCTCTACTGCGTCGATCAACTGATGGCGAGCTATCGCGAAGTCGCGACCCTCCAGCGCGAGCACGACCGGGAAGAACTCGCCGACACCCTGGAGTCGATGCGGGCGCGGATCGCAGAGTGGGAAGCCGAGTACGACGTCGAGTCGCCGAGCGAACTCCTCGCGAGTGTCGCTGACGTCGATACCCCTGACGAAGCTGAGAGACGGCGTGAGATCGCCGGCGAGTGGGACCATCTCGCTGACCGGTTACCGATTATGAAGGCAGCGCTGAAAGAGTACGACTGGGCGACCGACCAAGACAGGGTTCCGGTCTGAACGATGGGGTTGCCAGGCACGATCGACACGTCTGTCTACGACGGGCTTCGTGACGTTTTAAATCGACATCCCAAGGTCACAACTGTTGGTTTTGAGCCGGACAGCATCTCGAAAGAATACATTCGGGCGAGCATCGCTCCCGACCGGGTTGAGCCCCCCACTACTCGAAGTGGAGTGGCGGTTTCGACGAGAAACGGAATCCTATCGAATCCACTACGCGGACCCGAACACAGGTTTCAATTGTGGGTGGCACCGCGACGAGGATCATCCGGACCTCGGTTCGGTACAGTTTCAGTGCGAACACCGAAGCACAGGGGAATCCGATCGGACACGCGCAGAATTCACAAAATCTGTTCCGACAGAGATTCTGTGGACTGCGCTTCATCGGTTGTTCAAAACGACGATTCCAGCGTATACGTCGAATAGATAGTTGATTTTTGTGAGTATGCGGGACGAACCCCTGACACCCCACCGCGTCGAGTGCTTTTTTCCCGGGGCAGTAGTCAGCCCCCACACCCCACTGCGTCGAGTGTTACTACGATACAGTTGACATGGTGATAGACACACTCGATACCGAGTGAGATTACTGGTCTCGCCCGTTGATTCCTTCGGGTAGTCGTACACATCGTTCAGATATGACCGTTTAGCGTCGGTTACGCGGGTTGATCGTCGCTGCCGTCACCGAGAGACACACCACGTACCGAGTGAACCCGATTATTTGAGCCCACAGCGTATGGATGTCACACACCTCGTGCCGAGTGTGGGTACCTGACTCGTTACTACCGATTGAGGCCCTTCGTGACAATCTCAGGTGAACCCAGGAGCCGGTGGACGCGATAGCTTCCCTCCTTGTGCCCACTGCCGGTATGTTCGCTTTCGGTCACGCTAAGAAACGCCTGCTCTTTGAGAAGTCGCTGGACGCGATCATAGCTCAGCGGAGCAGTATCGACCTCGTCGGCGATATTTGTATACATATCATACAGTTCCGCTGTGCGGAACTGCTGACGATCAGTCTGTTCAGTGAGGAGGGCGAGCGCGCGGAGAATATGCTTGACGTGTGGCGGTCGTCCACTCACGAGTTTCTAGAAACGATTGATTTGTGCTTTTTCAAGCGCGGCATCCACATGCGCTTCAGTGACGTGTTCGGCCCGCTCCTTCTCAGCGAGCCGCCCTGCTTCATACAACATATCGATCGCTTTCCGTGCGTCTCCATGCTCGCGTGCCGACAAGACCACCGTTTTCGGGATAACCTTCTCTTGAAGCAAATCCTCGGCGAAGGCGTCTCGACGGCGTGTTAAGATGGCCTCCAACTGTCGGGCGCCGTACGGACCGAACACGGGTTCGTTATCCTGAAGCGAGGAATCGACCCGCTCGCTCACCCGTTCTCGGTGTTCGATCTTGTTGCTGATACAGATCGCTCCGATGAACCCGTCGGCTTTTCGGCTTTCCTGCGCGCGTGAAATACTCCGTAGCAGTTCATCGCCGTCCAGCCTGTCGATTTCATCGAGTATCACGAGAGACGCATCAACGTCGGCGGCATCTATCATCTCCACGCAATATCGTGATAATCTGCGGCGCCGATTCCCTTGTGGGGGATCGACTGTATGGGCGTTTGCGGTCCATTCATTTTCGTTGGAACTCACTCGGTAGAGGACGTGTCTGCTAACCTGAAGTCTGGGGTACCGTTCTAACTGAACTGAGTCACGCTGACTGCGTTCTACTGCTTCAACAGGTGTCACTCGGTACGACATGTGTGACGATGGCTTGACGGGGTTTCATCTCTCGATTTCACTCGGTACAAGATGTACCCCCGTACTACCCTCCCGGAGGACCCGACGTTGCCAGGACGAGTTCGACATCGACCTCGGTATCGTCGACGCCTTCGGAGAGTGCTTCGTGGACGTGCTCGGCAGCGATACCTTTGCCGCGGAGCGACTCGGGGACTCGTGTTCTCGTCGACAAGTACCCGGTATTCCATTCAGCTATCCATCGGTTTCCCGGGTTAACTCGGCAAGTGAGGTTGCCCCACTCTCCTGGACCGTCGCCTCGCGTTCGTTTCACCGTCTCTTGGCGGTTGTCATCTCTTCAGGGTTATCGTGGTAGTGCTCGAGTGCGCCGTACACATCAACGACATCCACACCGAGCTGGGCAGCCACCTCCTCGGTCGACTTTCCTGCCCCTTCGACGAGTCCGCGAATCCGGCGTACCGTCACGCGTTGACCCTTGATATGCGGTTCATCGTGGAGTTCGCTCACGATCCGAATAGACGACTGTGTCATATTCGGATTTAATGAGCTGGCTCAGATAAACGGTTGTCTCGCCAGTGCTCAGGGCACAGAAATAAGTGCCGTCCGTCGATCCACAGGATTAATAATAACGAACCTATCTGCGGAAACGTCATCACAAAGACCGCTAAGCTGGGTGAAATTGATATCAGCGATTTGTTTTGGGGACCGAAGACGACCTATCGTCTCTCTGGGGGAGTGTTTCCACCGACCCGGCTGTGTTGTCTAGTAGCTAATCGACGGAGTTGGTGGACTCACTGCCAATTAATCGTAATTCGCCAATCCAAAACAATCCACACAGATTAAAAAAGTATCTATCGTTCAACTGTCAAGCGTCTATCCCAGCATCTTCAGCTAAGCCATCATCGTCCTCACCATCTTGATTAATATACTGCCAATCTTCAGTGTCGAGATGCCCTTTGAGATATGCTTCACCGTCTTCGGTGATTATGTAGACACCATTGCCCAAGTGCCGTACAAGACTTTCTTCAGCTAATCGCTTACATCGACGATGAACCTGCTGACGAGAGTATCTAATCGGACCTTTACGCTTCATTTTGGTGGGGGAGCCAGATTCGTGCTCAAATAGATACTCGAGAATACGATCATCCACAGCAGTCATCCAGTTACCCGCATATCTCATATATATATTTTATACACCAAGGTCTATATTACGGTTGTTTGTCCATCTAACATATCATCGTTACATTAAAGTTACTTTGGTGATTCAGAGGAACTATAGAATCCGAGTTACGAACCTTCGGTTCGTGAGGGAGTGTGGAAACCCCGGTCGCGGTGTAGTCGCACCCAACCGGGACGGGTTCTGTGCACAAGCGCAAAACCATGTTGTTATTATCAACTGCAGGAATTAAGTCCTGCGAGACGACTAGCGAATCGAATCGTAATAGCTCCGACTGTGATTTGTGTATCAACTTAGCCGACGGCTACGATGTTTTCTTTGGCGGTCTACTCTCACTCTGTATACCGTGCGCTGCAACACGGAGTGTTGACGCAGACACTGTGGACAGATACAATGTCTCCTCCG
>NZ_KE356561.1:1456936-1459174 GCF_000415985.1 Haloquadratum walsbyi J07HQW2 | reverse complement strand
AGTTTCCCGAGTTTCTTATAACTTTGAATTAACCGGGGATGAACTAATATACAGACTTATTATATTATACCGTGCTGTATAATTACTAAACTATCTGAACTATTAATACGGAAAAGTTGATTATGTGAGATCATCCGTCATATATCGGTAATAAGAAACCACGAATGAGACGCCCTCTCGCGATGATAACTGAGGAAAACCGCTGTGTGAGAGGCAACCAAAATCAGTCAATGAAAACTGCATACTGATTTGAGAAGACTCAGGAAAACTGCTGTGTGAGGGATGTATTCTCAAACAATTGTTTTAATTGACAACCCATCCTCTCGGCAACACAAAGAGGAACACTGAAAATAAATTTGATACTCTTGTCGAACCTTGCAGGCTGGATTCGTGCACGATGTGTAGTTGCGATCTCTACATCTAAGCGTGTATAGTAAATTTGGATGTCACAGCAGGAGACCTGCCTCGTGCAGGGTGTTCTCAATGAACCGCATATCAACGGTCGGCGTGTGCTAGTCTTGAGTATTGTTGAGCGAGTCGAAGAACCTCCGGCGGGAACGGGAGCAAATCATGGCTGACGTAGAGGACGAGATTACCCGACCCGAAGGCGTCATTCCGGGCTTCACCCCGCCGAGAGAGGAGTAGATGCAGTTGGCATTTTTTATTTACGCAAACCTCGAAGTATGCATTACTGACATTCTTCGAAAAGAGGGCTATCGGACCGAGTACCTCGATTATGTACTATTTCTTAGCATAAATTAAGATGAGTATAACCGATCCACGTCCAGTCATAGAGCAGTCGGATACGTCATTGGTGTGTGTTCAGCACATTCCAAACTCGATATATCTATACCACACACAACTCCAAGAAACAATTCACATATGTAAGAGCAATAGATCCAATTACCGGTCCGTTGATACATACTGACAACGGGCACTTTTATATTCACGACTGACAATTCACGAGATATGGCACGAGATATTGAACGCCGAGCATTCTTGGAACGCGCTGGAGCAGCCGGAGTATTGGGAACTGTTGGTCTCTCAGGCTGTGTCGGCGGTGGAGGTGAGAGTGGTGGCTCTGACTCAACGGCAACTGAAAGTGGTGGGACCACCGGAACGCCTTCCGGATCAAGCGGTCCAGAAGGCATTGTCGTGATTGGTTATCCAGAGAGTGGAATTCAACTCTTCCGTGATTATTATAGTCAATCCGATGGAAGTGAAGAAATCATCGTCCCAGACGGACTTCGCGATGGTGCAATGCCTGGACAGGTCGGTAATGATATGGCAAACGTAACTGGGACAGCTCCTGCTGCGGGTGGCCCAAATCAAGAAGCGTTCAATACGCTGTTCCAAGATACATATGACGAAAGCCCTGGAGTCTTTACTTCACAGTCATATGACTCAGTCGCCATTCAAATACTCGCCAATGCCGCCGCGGGTGAAAACGATGGAACAGCAATTCGTGATCAAATACGACGTGTCGCTAATCCCGAGGGAACGACAATTACTCCCGATAACCTCGTTGAGGGTGTCGAAGCCGCTGCAAACGGCGAAGACGTGAACTATCAGGGTGCCTCCTCAGCGACAAACTTCAACGAGGACGGCGACCCAGCATCCGCAGCATACGCCATTTGGGAATTTGCAGACGATGGAACCTCCCAAGTTAACGTACAGAACTTTGAAGGCGAAAATCCAGATGGCTCCGGTCCTGCAGCCGATAGCGGACCTGGCGGCACTGATCGTGAGGTATCTGTCGGGATTCTCCTTCCAGAGACAGGCGATCTCGCATCAGTCGGACAGCCGATGATTCAGGCTGCACAACTCCCAGCAATGCAGGTAAATGAGGCGAATCCTGCAGGCATCTCAGTCAGTGCACAAACTGAGGACACACAGACATCCCCAAGTGCTGGTGTCTCTGCTGGTGAGTCACTTATTAGTGCTGGTGTGCCGAGCGTCTGTGGAACGGCGTCCTCCGGTGTGAACGTTCCAACCTCACAGCAGGTATTCATTCCAAATGAGGTCGTCGGATGCTCTCCATCTTCGACAGCATTGTCTGTCTCAAATCTTGATGATGATGACTATATCTTCCGGACGGCACCGTCCGACTTCCTGCAAGGTCGTGTCATAGCACAAGTGATGGCTGAGCGACTTGAGGTAAGTTCTGTTTCAACACTGTTCGTGAACAATGATTATGGGCAGCAGCTCTCAGATCGCTTCACGAGCGTCTTCACTGAG
>NZ_KE356561.1:1443978-1456886 GCF_000415985.1 Haloquadratum walsbyi J07HQW2 | reverse complement strand
TGTCCGCGAGCTTGACCGCGTAACTGCAGTCCAGCAAGAGGGTCACCGCCGGTGGACCACAACAAGTCCGACACCACCAGTAACGACCTGGCTTTCGCCGAACAGCAATCAGACCGCACCGCCGCTAGTGATATATCGACAGCCGACCACACCCACCGGATCGAGAAGCCTACCCTTCGACCACATGAGGAAATGTACTCTTGTTGAGTGGGACAGACACCCACCACCTTCGATTGCCACCAAACTCAACGGAGATACCAATCACATCACCGCACATCCGATGATCAACGTCGACAAGAACCGACTGTCGAACAGCAATGCGCAACAGCACCAATACCCGGACATCCAAGTCGATTCCGACCATCCCTATTACACCACGACACCGACAACACATCCGACGATAGCAGTCCCAACGCGACAAACACGGCTTCCGAATGGAGGTGAGCAGTAGTGAACGAACCAACACTCGACACAGTCACGTCCACGACAACATGGTCTATAGTTGACTATCACGATTCAACGAAGCCATTCGCTGGCAACCTGAAATCGAGCTCAAGAAGGGCGTTGAGCGCATCTGTGCGCACTCCCGCAAGGCCGACACTCCCGAGACCAAGACGAACTAACAGGGCACGACCGACAGGGGACTCAGGATTGTTTCAGTCTGCTCGTGACTGCTCAGCAGTGTTCTCCCTGATCCCACGAGGTCCGGACTCATAGAATTGCGAGGCGTTTGTGTTAGGCTCATTCCTAATAGTTATGTGACACTCTAGATTGACATATGTGGATGAGCGATGATGTCACCGTGCTGGAAGACGAGATCGAAGCCGACGCGACAGACCCGATCATCCGGTTTGATACCCACCACGGCGTTCATGAACTCCATCTGGGGTCGGAACCGTTCGAGATCAACTACCCCGGACTTGTTGAGACCTTTCGCACATGGCGGGGGGCACTCCCGACATCGAAACGTGCCGACTGGTGACGCCTCTCAAGTACGGTGACTGACAAACGATCATGACTCCACTCCTCACATCATGACCCGAACACTCCACGTCCGGATCGAGTCTCCGGATCGTAGCAATCTTAACGAACGGCTCGAAGCGATCGACGCCGGCGAAGCGGACCGGATATCGAAGCTCCCGTCTTCCACATAGCGGATCACGGTCCGTGTTACGTGCCAGATCGAGAGGGCAACAGCGCATATGTCGACGCCCGCAACACCGACTACGAGTTCAGGTGAGAGCAGGTACTGCCGTCCATACTGTCACTAGTGCGGTGATACAATATGACTTGGCGGAATTATTTTGTGATAATACGATGTGGATCCTTGTATGGAACCGAATACTGATCAGTCACAGATACGCTCCGCTCTCAAGGATGTGGTCTGTGCTGATCCAGACGTCGTTTTCGCCGTTGTATTCGGATCACAGGTTTCGGAGACGGTACCGCATTCATCTGATTTTGATATCGCTGTCAAGTTCACAGCAGACTGTTCTGAACGGAACCGGTTCAAAAAGCGGTGTGTACTCTCTGGTGAGCTCCAACACGAGGAGTTCACATTCATCGACGTGTCCGATATTGACTCGCTGCCGCTGGATGTCGCCCACGACGCCGTAAATGGCGACCTGCTCTGTGGCGATGAACGACCTTCGAACAGTTCAAGACAGACATCGAGGCGGAATTTGATGAAAAACGTGAGACCCTTCGCCGGCACCAGCGTACGGTCATCGACCGGATAGCGGAGGACGGACTGCGTGGTTGACGAACGCGTCGTCTCGGTCAAACTCGAACAGATCGAACAATCCCACCATGGGCTCACACAGAACGAGGATCGATCCGCTCCGTGACGCCGTCGAAGTCGTCATCAAAGCTCAACACGGCGTTAATGTCGTGACGACGACACAGCCCGACCGTCGTGGCGTCTGTGAAACTCAACGCCTGATCGTCGTAGCGTTCGAACACATCGACAGCATCTTGGAAGACTGCCGCTGAGACACGGAGCAGCTCATATGCCTTCGGATACGGATCGACCCCCCTAAGCTTTGCTCCGAGCTGCCGTGCGGGGATGAACGCACCACCTCGTTTGAGTGTGAGCGTCACCGCCTCGTCGTAAATGTAGTCACTTACATACGGCTGCCCAAACTCGCCGTCGTACACGGCGTCAAGAGCAGCACTGGCGGCGGTATGCCGTGACGCATCTTGGTCATGGTCCGCGTACAGTACACCGGTATCCACAAAAACCGTCATCCGTACAGTACGTCGTCGATATCGCTTTCATCCGTTTCAACGCCTGAATGGAACCGGCCACGGCGCATGGCCTCCTTCTCTGCCGGTGATAGTGGAACTGATGACTCTCGGAACGAGTCGATCACGTCCTCACGTGATTCGTATGCGTCATCGATGAGGCGCGAGAGCAACTCCTGTTGAGTGACTGTTGACCCCGTCTGGAGTCGAATCTCCGCTTGGAGTTCTTCGAGACGAGATTTTGCATCGTCGTGGACTTTCACTGCCGTCGTCATGCATCTGAGTTACATCCAACACTTGGTAAATGTTTCTACAGACAGAGCAGGTCGAGTGCCTCGGGGCGTGACCCCGAGGTGGTTCACGCACAACATCTCCCTCGCCGTGAGAAGTCAGAGTTGTCAACAGAGAAGAGATACTCTAGAGAGGAGTTTCAGACGTCTCGATCGAGCTGTGTTTCGCAGACTCTGGATGTGCCGCAAACCATGCCTGCGCTTCCGAGATGACCGTAGCATTCTCGGATTGTGTAGCCATGGTCGCTCCTGAAGTGTTCATTACGAACGTCATGGAGGACCCCACTACACTACTGTGCGTTGCGATGTCATTCAATTTCGTCTCGAACGGACTCGATCTGTGCTCCTAAGGTTGGCACCTCTTCTTGAATGGTTGTCCAGACGATTTGTAATTCGACGGTTGCGTATCCGTAGATCAACTTATCACGCATTCTAGTCATTTCTGACCACGGCACATCATCATACTCTTGACGGATCTCATTAGGAACGTTCTTCGCTGCCTCGCCGATCACCTCAAAATTCGGAGTACTGCGTCGACTGTCTTTGAGTCGTCAACGAACTCTTGGTAGGTCATCTCTCGTGTATATCGCTTGATCTTCTCGACGCCGTCAAGAATGTCATCGAGATAGTCCAGAACCGCTGTCATACCATGACAAGATCGTCGCGAACGCGGGATTCAACCCGTGGCTTCAACGAGTCTTTCGTCACGAGGTCGACCTCAATACCAAGTTCCTCCGTCAGTTCGTTTTCTAACCGAACGAGATCGAACAACGTTACTGGCTTGTCGAACGCGACGAGTATATCGAGATCGCTGTCAGGCTGTATCGCCTCATGCCCACCATCGGAGATGACCGATGTTTCTGATCCTCTCTTACCACTGACTGCGAGTATCGGTGTCGGACACAGATATCCCAACAGCGAGAGATCACTCTCTTGAGTAATACGCGCAATCTGCTCGAAGTCATCGCCGACAATAATCGTTCGCTGACTGTCTGTGTCAGGTCGCCGCAACCACACTAACCAGCTAGGCAGTAGCACGAGGAGAATCGGTGTTGTAGCGACAAGTGTGAGCCGCGGGAGTTTATACGTATAATCGAAGTATCCGATTGTCGCGAGTGCAAAGACGGCAGCGAACACACGTTTGTGTGCCGACATGACAATATCAAGGATTCGTCGTGGTCGCGGCTTGTACAGTGGGAGAAACGCTCCAGTGACAGCCAGAACAGTCAATCCGACCTCAATCAGGTACTCTGCTCCCCCAGGCGGATCCGGTGGCAATCGCGAGAGCACTGGCATCACTCCGAGCCATGCTTGTACCGTCCCGCTATTCACGACAACCACCGCCGCTGCAGTGAGCAACGCGACCCTGACAGTGCTTGCGGCTCGATACTGCCATCCGGAATTCATCTATTCTTGTATGTCAATCCAATAAGAATAATTTCTTTCGCTCATCTGATATGCACGGTGTCGTAACAGTGTAAGAACGCACACCCCTGAAATCATCCTAACTCTCTCTACGAGTGCCCTATTGACGTAGGTTCGGGAATTCCTCTCACGCAGTGGGATACGATTCTTCTCCGGAACCTGCTAATTATGAGTCCATCAGAGAGATTCACTAATACATCAAAATGATTAATCTGACCTTGTGCAACGAAATAGTAACTACACGAACATCACGATTTGTAAAATACCGACCACCCTCGACCGCGACCGACAATCATTAACCATCGGACCCTAATGTGAAAATATAGGTGGGATGGCGGAGTGGACTAACGCGCCTGCCTTGAGAGCAGGTGGCCATATGGCCTCCTGGGTTCAAATCCCAGTCCCACCGCATGGGTTACTTTTCGACAGCATCTGATACACAACAGAGTCTGGGATCGTCTTGATCAACGATGCTGTTTTACTCTGAAAATAGCAACCGCATCCTTCAAAAACACCAGCACAAGTCCAAATAAAAAAGTTGGATTATCACCAGGTCACGATACCACAAATACCGGATATTCGATACTAACTCGCTTCTAGTCTCGAACGTCGCTAGTCAGCATCTGCAGCGACTGGTGTGTCACGGTTGAGCTTGTCGCGACGGCTCTCATTGAGTGCATCACAGAGACCGCCTTGCCCAGTCATATTTGTCTGTGCAAGTCTCCCTCGTCGGTGGACAAGATCAAAGTTATCGACTGAGACTGGCTCGCCCTCAGGTGTACGAAACAGCGTGTCATCCTCTGAGGTAATATATTCGACTGTTCGCGCCTTTCGAAGATACCGATCAAGTGGACGCGCCGGAACTGTCACTGCAAATGATTCCGATTCAAGATAGACAGCCGCAAATGCATCCTCAGAGCGTCGATCATCACCAGTGTGAATATCGATCTCTGCTGGCGTTAATCCACAGATCTGTGCTGGTGTGATATCAGCCTCAAGTAGTGATTCGACTGCTTCGTACTGGCGTGAGAGACGCGCCTTGTCATCAAGGGTTGCGCGAACAGAGGCAACCTCCCCATCGGCGTCTGGGAATGATGCATCGAATGACTGTCGAGCGTTCACACCCTCATTGATTTCATGCTGATGCATATGTTCACGGAGACAAATAACTGCCCGATCAGCACTAGCAATTGATTCAATTTCATCGCGAGCGTCAACTGACATCATCCATGCAAACGCAGGTGAACACCACGCTGTTGGTAGCGTGAACGCAAGTGTTACGACGCCGTAATCATCATTAATCTGGATCTGATCGACATATCCGAGTTCAACGATTGACTCATCAAGCTCAGGATCACTGACGCGGTCAAGCCGTGCTCTGACGGTATCACGTGTTATCATTCGCGTTAGTCATCCGCTGGAGCAGTTGCATCGTATGCGTCACCAAGACCGAATTCCTGGCTGATGGCGTCGGTACTGAGCTGTTTCTTTCGCTTTTCAATATCGATATCATACAACTCGGCGATGTTTTCACCCATAAGCTTCTTTTTCGCCTCAAGATCGAACTCAACGCCGTACTCTTCGACTTGTTCATCGCTGAGTTCAGTCTGCATTACGGCTTCAATGAGCCAGTCAGGATCCCAGATACCATAATCCGAACCGAAGGTCAATCGATCCTCACCAAGCCAAAATAGTAGTTCAGCCATAATCTCTGAGAATCGCTGTGGACGACCTAACGCCATTGGGGCTGCAACCGCGATCCCACCGTAGACGTTCGGTTCCTGTGTTGCAATCCAACAGAAGTCATCAAGTCGTGGCAGACCGACGTGCTCGACAATGAAATTCAGCTCTGGGAATGACGATGCTGCTTCATCGACATCGCCTACATCGAATGCATCTTTATTGAGCGGTCGAATTGTTGGACCTTTGTGTGGGTGGATATTTTTTACACCGAGGTCAGCGCACTTTTCTAAGAACTCAAAGGCATCATCGCTATCAAGACGCCATCCCTTGGAGTCGCCTTTCCACTCTGCGGTGTATACTTTTGCACCCATGATATCGTACTCTTCTTTCTGGCGTTCAAGCTCTTTGAGTCCTTCTTCGCCGTCGCGTGGATCCCAACGACCGTTGAGCACGAATCGATCAGGATGATCCTGATAGAGCGTCTGCCCGAGGTCATCGACCGTATTGAATCCCTCTTTATAGAAATCTCTAAGATGCGTCGGCTGATAAACACCCACGTCAACGTGGTTGTTGAATAGGTCTTCCTTCACATCCTCAGGAGTGAATTTTCGATAATCCTCCATGTCACGCTGTCGGTCATCAGGCGTGAACCCGGTGTGATAGTCATGGAAGCATTGAATGAACTGCTCGCCACCCTTGTGTTTGATATTCTCCTCCGTTGCATCCCACATGTGAACGTGTCCGTCAATGACAAACACATCCTCACCCTCGTATCGGTACATGCATCTGATATTGAGGATACCATATATAAATAATTAACATAATTTTTTATTTTAATCATGTTAGAAAAGAAAAAATTCAATTATATTAATAATACTGTCTCAAGAGATTTGATATTCAGCACATATCGTTGTCTGCACCGGCGGCAACTCATTTCTCAGAATAGTATAGCTCCGTATTTATTCGACAGTTGACATGGTTGGTCACCTCTCAGACACTCAAATATCGTACTCATTATTCTGTAACGGCCTTGCTGTAGAGTGCAGATGCGAGTGTATGGAGTGGTCACATGATCCCGATGGAGAGCACGGTTCGGAGGGGCGTCGAAAATATGGACATACCGTGATTGCAAAGAAAGTGAACGAAAATGAGGACTTCCCTCTTGACTGTGATACATTCGTCAGCGAATACGGCGATCACCCAGTTCGTATTGATAATGACACTGTCGTTTCGGTTGCTGACGTATTCGAACATGTTGAGGGAGCAGAGTTCGCGGAGTTTATTGAATTTAATCAAGCATTCGGACGTGCGATGCGCCAGGGTGAGCTTTGGTCGTACGAAGGTGCAGGAGAATTTGTTGGGACTGGAAACGAGGTTTGAACCCGTTTAATTTTTTAATGCATCTTTACCGGTCGTTACTGATTACATAAACCAGAGCAATCCCGAGGCATGGTTGATGAATATGATAGAGAATGCATTTTATCTACTCTTCATTGAACAAGCGTCAATTAAACAGAGGACACATTTTATTTATTCTCATCGATGAGAGGTAAATATACGGTAGCGGTCCCTTAGCTGAAACACACTCGCCTTAGATCGGCTGATGCTCCACCCAAGATGATGAATACTGTCGTGTGATATGAATAATCGAGTCGATCGTTCAGCGGAATTCCAACAAAGTCACCAAAGACACGTGTGCGGTATGTTGCCTAGAGATTGGTCGGATTGTAACTGGTGAATTACCACAGATTGAATTATATGTAATGTCTGTGAGAACCGACGCTTGCGATCTGACCTCACCTCACCCGAGGGCATCCGTGTTATTACACTTGAATATATAGGCTTTGAGAGACACCGCATTTCCCGGGACTGACTCACCCGGCATTCATTCACATGTATCACTTGACCCGCTGTACCCTGTCTCGAAAACAGAAAGATTCGGATGACGATGGTGAGCAACGAGTGATATTCTTCCACAGACTACATGTGAGTACACACAGCAGTTTTCCTGAGTTATTTCAACGAGTATGCCTGGATATCTGACACAGACACAGCAGTTTTGCTAGCTTACCCCACGCGTGCTAATTTGCTTCCACTCAAGCCCATTTGCTTCAATTGCCTCCTTAATCTTTGAGGGACCAATATCGTCGCTAAACCCGTGTTCGCTCCACTGTCCGCCAGCAGCACCTGCGTTACGATCAATCGTATTCACGAATCCGAACATCACGAGCTTTGAGAGGTGATTAAACATACCGCGCCGTGTTAATGGCTCATTCCCGCTATCTTCATTATATGCTCGCACAACACGACAATACGTTTGATGTACCGTCCGTGTCCGTGCCGGAGTCTTCTCAACGAGTGCTAAGTGAGCGAGGGATTTGAGGATGTATAACTTCTCATCATCCTGCTCAGCAATTGATTCAACGATGTTTCCGTACTCAATCTTCTCGTTTGCCTGTCGTACGTGTTCTTTTTGAATTTGTGTGACACCCTCGCCCTCAGCAATCTCGGCTGAGCCACGCAGTAACCGTATTGCTCTCCGAGCACTTCCAGAGGCTTCCTGATAAGCAAGCGCTGACACGAGATTAATTATCCCATCGGCATATGTGCCATCATACAGTGCCTGTTCAGCACGATTATGAAGTATATCTGCGAGTTCTGTTGCATCATATGGTGAAAATTTGATTTCGGTTTCGCATAAGCTGTCTTTCACTTTCGGTGAGAGATTTCTTCTGAATGTGTAGTTATTACTTATACCAATTACACCAACACGAACATCCTCGAGATAACCGATATCACGTGAACGTGGAAGTTCGTACAGAAGCGTGTCATCTTCTCCGATTTTGTCAACCTCATCGAGGATTATGAGCACTGTTCCAGAAAGTGAATCCAATTCTGAGTACATGATATCATATACATCCTGCGGGGCATACCCTGTCCCAGTGATTCGGTTCCCCGACTCACGGAGTCAATTAACAATGCCGACTGCCACTTGATATGATGATGTCGTGTGACCTGCTGTAGTGAAGTTCTCACAGTTAATCCAGATGTCGTTGAGTTTGAGTTGATCAGTGTTGGAGAGATTCGAGTTTTTCTCTCCAAGATCATTGATGAGTCTATTACGAAGATACTTTGTTACTGCCGTCTTTCCGACTCCTGTGTCACCGTAGAGAAAGGCATTCTGTGGGGGTCGTCCCTTGTATATTGGTTTTGAAATATCAGTAAGCTCACCAAGTGAATCGTCGCGGCAGAGAATTTCACTTGGGGTGTAATCCTCTTCAAGAACTGTTGCGTCATCTATCATCTCGACATCGTCAGCAAAAATCGAATCTTCCTCTTCCATGAGAACAAATGTAATCCAAGTAACATAAAATTTCCTAAGTTTCCCGAGTTTCTTGTGTTTCTTATAGCTTTGAATTAACCGAGGATGAGCTAATATACGGACTTATTATATTATATTATACTATATAATTACTGCATTACCTGAACTATTAATGTATAGAATTTGATTATATGGAATCGTATATCACATATCGGTAATAAGAAAGCACAAAAAGAGACCCTCTCGTGATAATAACTGAGGAAACCCGCTGTGTGAGAGGTGACTACAACCAGTCAATCAAAAGTGTATACCAATCTGAGAAGACCCAGGAAAACTGCTGTAAGAGATCTATCTCTACAAATTGCTTCAATTTGAACCATCTTACAAACAGGATATATGATCAAACTGAAAACAAACTCGAGACTCTATAGAATTTTTTAGGCTGGATGCGGAGCGCGTATGCAGTACGTCACGAACCGAGAGTTGAGGCTCTCTGATTCGGTCAATGCAGACAGTGAAGTGACCATTCCATTCATCTAAATATAAGCGCGTGTTTTGATGTATGATAGATGTCTCAGCAGGAGACCCGCATTGTGCGAGACATACTCGATGAACCGCATATAAACGGGCGGCGTATTCCAGTTCTGACTATCGCCGAGCGAGTCGAAGGTCGTGGACTCAAACCACAAACCGTCGCCGACCGGCACGATCTTACTGTCTCGGAGGTTTACGCTGCGTTATTATACTATCACGACCATCCCCGGGAGTTCGAGAACCTGCGGCGGGAACGGGAACAAATCATGTCTGACGCAGAGGACGAGATTACCCGACCCGAAGGCGTCATTCCAGGCTTCACCTCACCGAGAGAGGAGTAGTGCAGTAGGCATTTTCTATCGACGCAAGCCTCGAACCGCGCACTGCTGACATTCTCCGAAAAGAGAGCTATCGGACTGATTACCCCGATTATACATATTTCTTAGCATAAACTAAGATGAGTATAAACGGTCCACATCCGGTCATCGAGCAGTCCGGTACGTCATTAGTGTGTATTCAGTACATTCCAAGCTGTAGATCTATAGTGAACATAACTCTGATAAAAAGTTCATATATAAGAGCAATATATCCAATTATCGGTCAGTTGATACATACTGACAACGGGCACTTTTAAATTCACGACTGACGATACCTGAAATATGTCACGAGACATTGAACGTCGAGCATTTCTGAAGCGCGCCGGAGCAGCCGGAGTATTGGGAACAGTTGGTCTGTCAGGTTGTGTCGGCGGTGGAGGCGGCGGCGAGAGCGGTAGCTCCGACTCAACAACAACAGAAAGTGGTGGAACCACCGGAACGCCTTCCGGATCAAGCGGTCCAGAGGGCATTGTTGTGATTGGCTATCCAGAGAGTGGAATTCAACTTTTCCGTGATTACTACAGCCAATCTGATGGGAGTGAAGAAATTCTCATTCCAGACGGTCTTCGCGATGGTGCAATGCCCGGGCAGGTTGGTAATGAGATGGCAAACGTAACAGGAACAGCTCCTGCTGCAGGCGGTCCAAGCCAGGAAGCGTTTAATTCGCTCTTCCAAGATGAGTACGGTGAAACTCCCGGTGTCTTTACCTCACAATCATATGACTCAGTCGCAATTCAGATCCTTGCGAATGCCGCCGCAGGCGAGAACGATGGTACAGCGGTTCGTGACCAGATGCGACGTATCGCGAATCCCGAAGGCACAACAGTCACTCCTGACAACCTCATTGAGGGTATTGAAGCCGCTGCAAATGGCGAGGACGTGAACTATCAGGGTGCCTCCTCGGCGACAAACTTCAACGAAGATGGCGACCCGGCATCCGCAGCATACGCTATCTGGGAGTTTGCGGACGGAGGAACCTCCCAGATTAATGTACAGAACTTCGAGGGCGCAAATCCAGAAGGATCTGGTCCTGCAGCCGATAGTGGACCTGGTGGGACTGACCGTGAGGTATCTGTCGGGATTCTCCTTCCAGAGACAGGCGATCTCGCATCAGTCGGACAGCCGATGATTCAGGCTGCACAACTCCCAGCAATGCAGATAAATGAGGCGAATCCTGCAGGCATCTCAGTCAATGCACGAACTGAGGATACACAGACATCCCCAAGTGCTGGTGTCTCGGCTGGTGAGTCACTCATCAGTGCTGGTGTCCCGAGTGTCTGTGGGACGGCGTCCTCCGGTGTGAACGTTCCGACCTCGCTACAGGCATTCATTCCAAATGAGGTCGTCGGATGCTCACCATCCTCAACAGCATTGTCTGTCTCAAATCTTGATGATGATGACTACATCTTCCGGACGGCACCGTCTGACTTCCTGCAAGGTCGTGTCATGGCACAAGTGATGGCTGAGCGACTTGAGGTAAGTTCTGTTTCAACACTGTTCGTGAACAATGATTATGGGCAGCAGCTTTCAGATCGCTTCACGAGCGTCTTTACCGAGGAATACGATGGTGAGGTATTCGAGACTGTTGGATTTAATAAGGGTGCGTCGTCGTACTCCTCAGCGATTGAAACGGCTCTTTCTAGCAACTAACGCCAGCCTTGTTTTAGCGCTGATTTCACATCGGTCAAAAATTGTCCTTTATTAATTCATGACTGGTCACTCAGTTCCTATCGGTCACGCTAACTGTATCATGTCTGCAGCCGCGGAGAGTGACGAATCAATATAAATTCAAAAGGAATAGTCGGTAGACATCAGTATAAATATCCCGAACAGAAGTATACAATAATCCAAGAGATGAGTACCGATTATCGACTTGACTGGCTACACTAGCAAGTACATCTCCCTAACTTTGGAGTACAAGTGGTTCGTACCAATCACGACTTTCATGATACCACTCGACGAATTCCTCGACACCTTCTCGAATCGTATGAGTCGGTTCATATCCTAGAAGATCTCGTGCTTTTTCAACAGCAGCATGTGTGTGTTCGGCGTCGGCATCATGACGTTCGGCAAATATGATTTTTTGCTCCGGCGCTAATTGATTTCGAATCTCCTCAGCAAGTGTGAGGATATCGATATTGTCAGTACTTCCGATATTGACCGCCTCACCATCGGCAGCACTCTCGGTTAGTAATGTGACATTCGCCTCAACAATATCGTCAATAAATGTAAAATCGCGTGTTTGCGTCCCATCGCCATATACGACCGGCGGTTGTTCATTGAGACACCGTGAAACAAAGTTTGAAATCGCCATATTCGGACGCATTCGCGGTCCATAGACGGTAAAGTAACGCAGTGCAACTGCCGGTAAATCATACACCTCGCTATATGCGCAGGCGTACCGTTCAGCTGCTAACTTCGATGCACCGTATGGGCTCACCGGTGTTGTTGGGTGTGACTCGTCGTATGGAAGATATTCAGGGCTACCATACACTGATGAGGATGATGCAAGTACAATGCGTTTTGTTTCTGTATCGCGGGCGGCGTCAAGAATATTTAATGTCCCCTCGACGTTGATCTCATCGTATTTCCGTGGATCCGCGACGCTTTGACGAACGCCGGCCTGTGCGGCTTGATGATACACATACTCAGCGTCAGAAACGAGCTCTGTAACGGTATCGGCATCTCGAATATCTCCCTCAATAAATCGATATGATCCTGAACCGTCATCAGCACGTGTTCGACAGACCTCGATTGTCTGTTTTTTAATTCGGGTATCATAGAACGGTTCAAGATTATCAAGTACAATAACGTCATGCCCGTCAGCGATGAACCGCTCTGCAAGGTGTCCCCCAATAAATCCAGCACCGCCAGTAACGAGTATTTCCATTGGTATTTATGAGACAATCACTATTGAAAGACCTACTGTATCTGCGTCACTCGGTCGTGGTGTTACCGTCTACCACCGACTCAGTATCGGGAGTCGCCTCGATATCACCCTGTAAAGACTCACCCTGCAGACGGTTCTCAGCA
>NZ_KE356561.1:1440962-1443958 GCF_000415985.1 Haloquadratum walsbyi J07HQW2 | reverse complement strand
TGTTTGCGCGACTGCGGGTGATACTTCTTCGACACCGAGGACAACATCGAAACGCTCAGATGCATCAACGATAGGACGCACACTCCCAGTGAATATATTATCGCCATTTACCAGTAAGAAATCTCCGTCAATCTGTGATTCAGCCTGTAATACGGCATGCCCAAGCCCTAATTGTTCACGTTGATGGATATACGTAATCGGAACACCATCGCATACGTCGCCGAATCGATCAATAATTTGTGCTGCCTCATACCCGATAATGACGATGAGTTCGTCTGCACCCGCCTCAATAGCGGTATTCAATACATATTCAAGAAGCGGTTGTCCACCAATATCGACGAGACCCTTTGGCTGATTATCAGTCAATTCCCCGAGTCGTGTCGCTTGACCTGCTGCCGGAACAACCGCATGCATGATTGAGTATTGAATCGTAATCCTCCTGAATCCACCGACATCATAGTTAGTGGTTATCTTGATTTTGTCTCACCCGGTATCAGTAACGTGAATCATATAGTATTATCATAGTCATATTACCATCGGATTATCCGCTAAGTCCTGCATAGCGTGTGTCTATCTGTCGAAATAAATCTCCAGTGCTTGTCAAAACATGCTCACACATCATTCCCGATTTCGATTGCAGAGAATGTTGTAGTTGAGTGACCGCATAGACAACAAATCCACTATTGTAAACCGATTGCTTTTGCTCACAGGTAAGCATCAATATGATATGGACGCAAATCAGGATTCACTCGCAAATCCATATGGAATGGACACTGAGTGTGAGAACTGTCCAGAGCTTTGTGAGACTCGCGAGAATGTTCTTCACGGATATGGTGATGTTGGTGGTGACTTTTTGTTTGTTGCTGAGCGACCACATGCCGGTGCCGATTGTACAGGTATTCCCTTCACCGGCGATGATGCCGGTCGTCATCTACAAACAATTCTCGGACAACTTGGGTTTGCACGAACACCTCCCGATGCGGATGAACCAGATATTCAAAATGCGTTTCTTACGTATGTGACACGCTGTCGACATCCAGATCGTACCGCGACTGATGAGGAGATTCGCGCTTGCGAGCCGTATCTAAATGCTGAAATCCGGATGATTAATCCAGAAATTATTGTTCCAATCGGTGAAACGACGCTTCGTGAACTTGCAATCGATTATACGACACGACGACCAGATTCATTCGATATCATTGAGGAGCACGCAACGACAATTCGTGGTCGTGGATTCGAACTTGTGCCGATGATATCACTAAACAAGCAGACTGACACGCATGCTGATGCGTTCGTGACTCATCTCAGAGAGAATATTTTCACACGGGACTACCGACAGACGAAGGGACGACGAAGTCGGTGAAGAATCATTTGAGTTAGACTTCATCCTCGAGCAAATAAGGCATAGTACAATAATCAGAGCACCGGAATAAAGCGGCTTGACTGCAGAGACCACGTATGACAGTTATTTGTATCCTCGCCGACCCTCCACGCCCTGGAGTCGTGTTTAAAAGACTCGCTGAGACGAGTCCACTCTCAGAGTCCGAAACAGCCGAATTATATGACGCTATTTTGCGTGACATGCTTATTGCCGTTGATCGCTCTGGCGGTGATTTACTGGTAAATTATCGCTCGGATGATGCACTCCCTGAGAAACACGTCGATAGTAATGAATCGGCTGCAACAACAGTCGGAACAATCGTGAGCGAGACACTCGATGACCCATCAGTAGCGCGGGTTGAGGTCCAAGTCGGCTCAACGTTCGCTGGTCGTGTCGGCAACACGGTGACACACCTTCTTCGTGATGAGGATGCACAATCAGTCGCTGTTATTGAACCCACAATGCCCTTTCTCCTCCGGTCAACGATTGACACTGCTGCGATGCAGTTACGCTCGAATGAGGTTGTCCTTGGACCGTCTGCTGGCGGTCGTGTATATTATGCTGGATTCACCGAGGCGATTGACTTTACTGATGCGTTTGAGACACCGGCGATTGAGACACTTACCGACCGCGCGAGTGCAGCATCATGTGACGTTGCATTTCTCGACGCACAACCAACGATCAAACATGATTCCGATCTCGCAACTGTCATTGCGAATATCCGTGCTCGCTGGCATGCTGAACGAGTTGTTCCGAAACACACTGCAGAATTTATCATCGATACTGGACTGTATGCAACAAGTGAAGATGGTCTCCCACAAGTCGTGCGTGACTGAGAATATAATATAACATAACAGAGTAATCATGTGAGTGCCAGCTCCGTCGTATCAGTAATACCAGCTCTTATACTGAAGATGGCATAGAGCGATTCAGATACTTTATTAACTAACCGTGGATCGCTCAGTACAGAGGGGTCCACACACCAGAGTCGACCTACACTTGCTCCACTTCTGTCAGGAACGCCTTGCAAGATACAGAGAATCAATATAGCAGTCGCCACCGTTGATTTCACGCATCTGTGGGCGTGAACAAACAGCCAGTAGCAATGTGTATGGGTCGCTAACGACTAATCTAGAAAATCATTTAAGTCTCGGTAGTGAGCGAATTATTGGTCTCAAGATACGCTTCAATATCTTCAACAAACTCAAGATCTCTAATTATCCCCTAGCTTCTATTGAACTTCTTGGCTGAATACCTAAGTCCCCATCCTCATAGTCGTGATCCTCGTCAACGTAGAGAACATAAATAATGTGATAGTTCGTATTTCCCGAGTATATAGTTATGAATATCTTTGAATAAATCTGCCCTCTTCCTGACGAATTTGAATATATTTAATTATAATTATATCCATCCGGTGACGCATCTCCATTTGCAATGTTTTTAAATTTCGTCAGCAAATTTCTCTGTTCAGAAGCACTCAGAGAATTAAGATGACATGAGATTTTATCCTCAAATATAATCTAAGCCTCTTCTAATCCGCGTAAAAAAATATATTTCACACGTACTCAAAATCAGTGTTGTCGTCTAAAGATTAAAATTTGAAAACAGCTTCACT
>NZ_KE356561.1:1438563-1440942 GCF_000415985.1 Haloquadratum walsbyi J07HQW2 | reverse complement strand
TGAACGTCACGGTGGAAGGACTAGAACAGTCATTTTTGAACTGATCGTCCCATCTTAACGCCGATCCCTGCTGCGGCGTAGCCGACACCCAACACCAATCGTCGGAGTGCAAAGGCTTGGTCATTGGTCAAATAGAGCTCATCATGTACGCCAAACAGTCCCGAACCCAACACTGGCACGACCAACAGCGCAGCCCAGGTAGTGACGATACTGCCGCCTCTGCCGCGCCAGATGTCCCACTGGCGTGTCATCAGCCATCCGATGAGGGCGTACGTGACCGCTAATGAGCCGAGCACACCGGGATCTCGAAAATCAATAAGTATGAACATCACAACCGGAAGGCCTCCTAGTTTGAGGCCGACTTTCGGAGTAAATCGGTTTGGCATTGGTGTACTCATGGCAACTCTCAGCTGAATTATAACGAAACGGTTGGAGATAGTCACAACATGTGATTATGTTCATCGCCACACCCAATTGCTGGTGCGCGGCGTGCTACATTCGTGCTCGCAGTCTCGCATACACGTTCTGTGCCAGAAAAAGTAGTTCACACTCTACAGATATCAAGGCGAGTGCCTCGGGATCGGGGATTTGATACTGATGTGAATTTCACTTATCTGGGACGCATTTTCATTTGCAATGTTTCTAAGTTTCGTCAGCAAATCTCTCTGTTCAGAAGCACTCAGAGAATTAAGATGAGTCGGGATTTTATCCTCAAATATAACTCAACTGTCTTGTGATCCGCCTAAAAAGATATATTCCACACATGTTGAAAAGCAGTGCCGGTGTTTAAAACCAAAACTTGAGAGCAGCTTCAATTTCTTCCTTGCTAGCGGTGTTATCGTCTGCAAGGGTATCAATCGCTTCGAGCACTTCCACCGGAACGCGTGGCTCGTCGTCCACATTATGATGGATGGACTCTCGGACGGATTCGGCAGACATACGAGTTATCCGATGAGCCATCGAAATAAATCTGATTGGTCGAAATAGGGGGTGAGACAGAAAGCGTGTACGGAGTGTCCTGCACTAGGTAGCCGCACCAATCTCTTGTGCAAGACTCGCGTTGTATACCTCGCACGCCTATCGGAACATTCATTTAAACTAATAGAATCTTCGGCAGTCGATACGCAGGCTCGTCCTGATAGTTGATTTATCAAATCCTGATGAAATCAATCCCGTACGAATAGTTCTATGACACCCTCATTATACTAATAAACTGTGTAAATCAGGTATTTACTCTCTTACCCTCAGTGCAGATCATCCGCCAAGGAAGTCTTGTCGGACTTGCTCATCGTTCAATAACACACTGCCGTCGTCCATGTAACGGTTCTCTCCATTAGCAAGTACATATCCTCGATCACAGCGTTGCAATGCCTCCTTTGCATTCTGTTCAACCATCAAAATAGCAGTCCCATCGTCATTGATTCCGTCAATCCGATCAAACATATCATCAACGAGATCAGGTGCCAATCCTGCTGATGGTTCATCTAAAAGCAGTAATTCGGGTTCAAGCATCAGTGCACGACCCATTGCTAGCATTTGCTGTTGCCCACCAGACATTGTCCCTGCCTTTTGATTTTGACGTTCTTTCAGTATTGGGAAGCGATTAAATACAGCGTTTAGTGCATCCTCTGGAACTGAATCAAGAATGTATGCACCCATTTCGAGATTCTCACGAACACTCAATGTCGAAAATACATTCTCATTTTGTGGCACATATCCAACGCCCTCTCGAATAATTTCCTCAGGACGGCGACCGGTGATATCGGCATCATCAAACGTGACTTTGCCACCCATATGTGCTGTCAATCCAAAGACCGATTTCATCACTGTTGACTTTCCGGCACCGTTTGGTCCAACAATAGTGACATACTCACTGGCACCGACGTCCATATCCACACCAGTGAGAATCTGAAGATCGCCGTAACCAGCATCAAGATTACGGACAGAAAGTAATGATTCCTTTGCACGGTCAGGGCGGGATGCTTGTGAGACTAATTCGTCACTCGCTGATGTGCTTTCACTCTCAGTCCTGCTTGATGTTGATGTCGATCCTACTGGTGACTCACCAGTACTTGTCATACTGTCCCCCCAAGATACGCTTCAATAACTTCCTCATCATCGCGCACTTCATCCGGACTTCCCTCGGTGAGAACACGACCCTGATGTAAAACAATGACCTGTTCACAGTTCTCCATAATAAGATCCATATCGTGTTCGACAAGAAGAAATGTGTAACCCTGCTCGCGAAGTTCATGAATGTGTTCAAGTAAGCGACGTTCAAGTGACGGGTTCACGCCCGCGAACGGTTCATCAAGAAGTAACATATCAGGGTCAGTCAGGAGTGCACGAGCTAGTTCAAGCAGTTTTCGTTGTCCACCT
>NZ_KE356561.1:1437148-1438543 GCF_000415985.1 Haloquadratum walsbyi J07HQW2 | reverse complement strand
TAACATAGATCCCGACAGCCATGAACCCAACAATCCCAATATTAAATAATCCAGTGTAACCCCAGTGTAGATTCAATGCAAGGGCAAGCATTGCAAAGACGCCGATATAGAATGTCAGAACGGCGATTGTATTTAATTGACCACGAAGTGAGTAGCCAAGTCCCATTCCAATGAGCACATACGCAAGATATGTTGCAGCAAGTGTAGTGAGGATAATCCCGGCATCCCCTCCTGGGATCCGTCGAGTGAGCGTATCAGGGAGTGTTGTTGCACTCATGCAGTTGACCTCCCGGAAAAAATACCAGATGGTTTCACAAGAAGAATCACGATCATCATCAAAAACGCGGCTGCACGGGCAAATGCTGATGGAATCCAAATCACTGAGACAGATGCCGTCAGCCCAATCACTAATCCGCCAATGATTGCGCCATAAATTGATCCAATCCCACCGAGAATGACGGCTGCAAAGATTAGCAGAAGGAGTAACCACCCATCATTGAATCCAAGCGTTCCTTTCCAGAGAATGAACATATATCCTGCAATCCCGGTCAGACCACCACCAACAACCCAGACTGACCGAACAACCCGCTCTGTTGGAATTCCCGTCACACGAGCGAGATCCTCATTATCAGACATTGCTCGCATAGCCTTTCCGAGTTTACTTCGTTGTAACAGTAGATGCACGCCAATCATCAATGCCCCCCCAACAAGCACAAGCACTGCATCATGGGTATTGACTCGAACGACGCCGTCAATGAAATACAACGACAGGGATGCTGGTTGATTTGTTGTCCCGCGAACGCTAGGTCCGAAAATAAACTGCATCAAATATCGAAGAGCGAATGCAACTCCAACGCTTGTGATGAGCAGTGTAATTCCACCTTTATCACGAATTGGTTTGAATGCAATCTTATCGACTGCAAGTGCAAGTCCAATTGCTACAATGCCAGCAACGACAATACCCGCAATAATCGCAAATGGCGTTCCAGTAATATTAATTCCGAGTGTTCCACCAAAAACTGATCCGCCGGCGCCGACTAATAGTAACGCACCGATATCTGCCCGACCGAATCCAGCAATGAGATACGTCGTTGCCCATCCGGAGAAAGCTCCAGCAGTGATATAATCTCCATGTGCAAAATTAGCGAAATTTAGAATACTGTATGTCATCGAAAGACCGATTCCGGCAAGTCCAATCACAAGCCCACGCATCAATCCATCCCATACAAGTGAGCCGAAACTGCTGAATGTTATCTGCCCAGACGTGAGTCGTCCCGCAAGATCAAAAAGTAATATGAATCCAATGACTGCGAGGAGAATGGACCCGGGTCGGGCGAACGCAAATTGTCGGCCACGTGTGTATGTCTCGGCGATACCCATTAATAATTGTCCTCA
>NZ_KE356561.1:1433044-1437128 GCF_000415985.1 Haloquadratum walsbyi J07HQW2 | reverse complement strand
TATACCGATTTCCCCATTGGCGAGCACATAGCCACGGTCACATCGCTGAAGTGCTCTTTGGCATTCTGCTCAACCATCAAGACTGCAGTCCCATCACGATTGATTCCGTCAATTCGGTCAAACATATCATCAACAAGATCAGGTGCTAACCCTGCTGATGGTTCATCTAATAGGAGTAATTCGGGTTCAAGCATGAGCGCGCGACCCATTGCCAGCATTTGTTGTTGCCCGCCGGACATTGTCCCTGCCTTCTGATCTTGGCGTTCTCTGAGTATCGGAAAGCGATTAAAGACAGCCTCAAGTGCATCTTCTGGAACCGAGTCAAGAATGTATGCGCCCATTTCGAGATTCTCACGCACACTCAATGTTGAAAACACATTCTCATTCTGTGGCACATACCCAATTCCTTCTCGAATGATTTCTTCAGGCCGACGACCGGTAATATCAGCATTATCAAATGTAACCGTGCCACCCATATGCGCGGTCAACCCAAAGACTGACTTCATGACGGTTGATTTCCCAGCACCGTTCGGTCCAACAATGGTGATATACTCACTGGACCCAACGTCCATGTCGACGTCAGTGAGAATCTGAAGATCACCATATCCAGCATCAAGATTACGCACAGAGAGTAACGACTCTTCGGCACGGTCGGGACGAGACGCTTGTGAGACTGATTTATTATTTGATGACACGCTTTCACTTTCGCTCTCAGTCCGAGTTGATGATCCAATTGATGATTCACTCGTACTCGTCATACCGTCCCTCCAAGATACGCTTCAATGACTTCATCATCACCGCGCACTTCATCCGGACTCCCCTCGGTGAGAACACGACCTTGGTGTAACACAATAACGTGTTCACAATTCTCCATAATGAGGTCCATATCATGTTCGACAAGCAAGAATGTGTAGCCCTGTTCGCGAAGTTCATGAATATGCTCAAGTAAGCGACGTTCAAGTGATGGATTCACACCCGCGAATGGCTCATCAAGCAGTAACATATCAGGATCGGTGAGGAGCGCGCGAGCCAACTCAAGCAGTTTTCGCTGTCCCCCCGAGAGGTTCCCAGCGTACTCATCAGCAATATGATCGATCTCAAAAAACTCAATTACATCCCAAACACGGTCGAGAAGTTCTGTCTCCTGCTCAGCAACGTCGCTTCGAAATCCGGGGACGACTGATCGCCACAGGGCTTCCCCACGCTGACGCTTGGGAGCAAGCATCATATTCTCAAGTACGGTCATTTCCTCAAGTTCACGTGCAATTTGGAAGGTCCGAACGAGCCCTCGATTTGCGACGTCATGTGGTGTTGTATCGGTAATATCCTCATCATTAAATCGGATTGTACCGGAATCAGGTGTGAGCGTCCCCGTGATGAGATTGAATGTTGTCGATTTACCAGCACCATTTGGACCAATCAGTCCAGTCAGTGTGCCAGCTTCAACCTCAAATGAGGCATTATCGACAGCCGTGATTCCACCAAATGACTTCTGGAGATTTTCAACGACAAGTGGATGCGTCGTCGCTGTATCAATATTGGTGCCACCCGTACCGATACTGCGATTGTTACTGAAAGATTGCTCACTTTGTGATCCACGCTCGACGTCACTCATTTGAGTTGATACCTCCATTATTGCTATCGGTTGTCGAATTACTCCCGCCATCAGGGGCGATATCCTCAGTTGCGTCAGGGTCTGGATCGGCATCAGTGTCGGCAGTTGTTGATCTGCTTTCGTTTGCAACTGTCTGTGCGATTGGTGCGCTCAGCGTGATTGGTGAGGCGGTTTCTGTTCGATGACCGAGGAGACCCTCTGGACGATTGTGCATGAGCCAAATAAGAACGACACCCATGAATACCAATTGAAGCTGTCTGATGCTGTCGATCGTGTAGAATAGTAGCGGAGTGATATCAAGATTTGAAATCAGTGGTGCAATCGCGGGACCAAAGCTCGATGGTGGGCTGGCACTCGGTAATACTGTATCGATAAGATTCTTTAGATATCGTGGACCCTGATATAGTAGCGCCGCAAAGATTGCACCACCAAGCACACTTCCAGTATTCGATCCTGCACCTCCAATAATGAGCGCAATCCAGACAAAGAATGTAATGCGTGGACGGAAGGTATTCGGAGTGACAGCCCCACCTCGCATGAACCAGAGGATTCCAGCGAGACCCATCAATGCGCATCCAAGCATGAACGCCTTTATTTTGAATCCGTTTGTGTCCTTGCCGAGCGAACTTGCTGCTTCTTCATCTTCCCGAATTGCCTTTAGAACTCGACCGAACGGCGATTCACCAGTTCGTTTCAATAACCAGAAATACAATCCGACAAACGAAAGTAACACACCACCATACACGAGTCCATCAAAGACTGGCTTGGGATTATTCGGAATGATAATTCCGAACGTCTCAACGACTCCGAGATACGTATCCCAAAGCCCAAAGAAACTAAAGAATGATTCGAGTGGGTCAGTGTAATCAAGAATAAGCCCTGAGCCACCACCAAAACCAACGCGGAGACCAGAAAGATTGAATTGTTGAAGTTGTCCAGAAAGGAATGAAAATCGAACAATCTCAGACATTGCAATCGTCACAATCGCAAGATAATCTGCTCGGAGTCTAAGTGCAGGAAGCGCAATCAGGAGTCCAAGAAGGCTCGCAGCGATCATACCGGCAATAATCCCCACGATGATAGGAAGCCCAAGCCCGCCGACCTGTGAGGCGCCACCAGCCTGATACACTGGCTTTGAAACAAGCGCCATAACGTAGATTCCGACAGCCATGAACCCAACAATTCCAATATTAAACAATCCAGTGTAACCCCAGTGTAAATTCAATGCAAGGGCAAGCATTGCAAAGACGCCGATATAAAATGTTAAGACGGCGATTGTATTCAACTGACCACGAAGTGAGTAGCCAAGCCCTATTCCAATGAGCACATACGCGAGGTATGTTGCAGCAAGTGTAGTGAGGATGATCCCGGCATCCCCTCCTGGGATCCGTCGGGTGAGCGTATCAGGGAGTGTTGTTGCACTCATGCAGTTGACCTCCCGGAGAAAATACCAGATGGTTTCACAAGAAGAATCACGATCATCATTAAGAATGCAGCTGCACGGGCAAATGCTGATGGAATCCAAATCACTGAGAGAGATGCTGTCAGCCCAATCACCAATCCGCCAATGATTGCACCATAGATCGAGCCAATCCCACCGAGAATGACGGCTGCAAAGATTAACAGAAGAAGCAACCACCCGTCATTGAATCCAAGTGTTCCCTTCCAGAGAATAAATATATATCCTGCAATCCCGGTTAATCCCCCACCAATAATCCAGACTGACCGAACGACCTGCTCTGTTGGAATCCCTGTTACACGAGCAAGATCCTCATTATCGGACATTGCTCGCATTGCTTTTCCAAGTTTGGTTCGTTGCAAGAGCAAATGGATGCCGATCATCAATGCACCACCAATACCTACGAGTGCGGCATCGTGTGTGCTCACGCGAACAATGCCATCAATGAAATACAATGATACAGACGCCGGTTGATTTGTCGTTCCACGAACGCTTGGACCGAATACAAACTGCATCAAATATCGAAGAGCAAATGCGACTCCAACACTCGTTATGAGGAGTGTAATGCCACTTTCATCTCTAATTGGCTTGAATGCAATCTTATCCACTGCAAGTGTTAATCCAACTGCCGCAATTCCAGCAACAATAATACCTGCAATAATCGCAAAGGGTGTTCCGGTGACATTAACTCCAAGTGTCCCACCGAAGACCGACCCACCCGCACCAACCAGTAATAATGCACCGACATCCGCTCGGCCGAGCCCGGCAATGAGATATGTTGTTGCCCATCCAGAAAACGCTCCAGCGGTAATATAGTCGCCATGTGCGAAATTAGCGAAATTCAAAATACTGTATGTCATTGAAAGCCCGATTCCGGCGAGTCCAATCACAAGACCACGCATCAATCCATCCCATATGAGCGAGCCAACACTGCTAAATGTTATTTGCCCTGATGTGAGTTGCCCCGTAAGATCAAACAGTAAGATGAACCCAACAATTGCGAGGAGAAT
>NZ_KE356561.1:1337414-1433024 GCF_000415985.1 Haloquadratum walsbyi J07HQW2 | reverse complement strand
TTATTCTCTGAAAAAGATATGCGAAAAGCAATATTTGTATAATGAGTGAGGAGAACTCCTCTGGGTTTCAGTCCAACTCGACAGTCAATATGACGTCAGACTCATCCATGCAAGATGCGATCACAATTGAACACCCCTCAGTCGGAGCTGTCGATGAATTAACTGATATGTGGGTTGAACTGGCAGCTGACCAGCGTAAGTATGAATCATATATCCAGCCAGAGGAAAGCAGAGAAACTGTTCGAGAAATGATTGCACATCGTATCGCAAGTGATTGTGTCTATGTCGCATGTGCTGAGACAGACGAGCAAGAACAAGAGGAAACCCAGATACTTGGCTTCGTGACATATGAGATTGAGCGAGGGGCATACGCGCTCTCAGAGACCCGAGGTATTGTACAAAATCTCTATGTTACTCCGTCGAAACGAGGAGTTGGAATTGGGACACAACTGTTGTGTGCTGCTGAGGACAAACTCCACCAGCAAGGTGCAACGGTAATCACACTCGAAGCGCTCGCAGAGAATACGCGTGCACAAGAGTTCTATCGTCAACAAGGATATAATGCACACCGAGTGCAGTTTGAACGGACTCTTGATTTTACTGAAGAGAATTAGAACACACAGGAGAGATCCGAAGTGAAGAATCCATCTCTAATTAAGATCGCAGATGTGAGTATGTGTTGAATGGGCAACTACTCTCATTAATCGAAAACGACACACACTCAAAGGAGGACTCCATACATCAATTTGCAATTGAGACTTCGTTGGGTTCAAATCCCACCCCTGGCTTCTCTCGGGAGTCAAGTTTCTTCTACGGGCTTGGTTTATACTTGAGCACTTGACAACTCGAAAAATCTCGGGGCATATTAATGAATCACCCAATGTATCTGCCCGATAGGTGTCGCATGGTGCTGCAATAATCGACTCTCGCGCACACACAACATGCTAGGTATGAATCCGAGTTAATGCTTTGTCGCAGCGTCTGAGGATATAAAATCATATTTATCGGGCATTTCGCAGACTTCACTGACGATTCTTTGAGGCTTATTTCATGAATACTTCACACCTGTTCTAGCGTATTGTCCTTTTCATATACAGGATCCTGATCTGTTTTGGGTAATCCTATCAGACAGACACGCCTCTATCGATTTGTTCTGGTCAGTCCTATCAGACAGACACACGTCTATCGACTTGTTCCAGTCAGTCCCATCACACAGACACACCCCTATCGATTTGTTTCGGTCAGTCCTAGTTTAGCGATTAACTTGTGCGTTCACAACAGTGCGGAGTTCATCGTAGAGTACATCGTCCAGCTGTGGGTCCTCTCGAAGTGTCTCAATGATACTCTCTGGGCTTTCAGCAAACGTGAACTCAAGATAGCTACCCGAGCGTGGTCCCTGGCTCTTTCGCTCCGTTTCGACCAACAAATATGTAGTCAGCTCCTTCATTTTATTTACATACGTTTCCTGGTGATATTGAGTTGAGTCAAGTGTATCCGTTATGTACTGATATACTCGGTATCCGGTGGGAGTTTTTGCTGAACCAGTCTTGATCTCACGCGTTACGGCTGCCGTCACAAAAAGACATAGCCTCTTTTGAGCACTAATACCACGGGTTACCTCTAAAACACGGTTTTTTTGAGTTTATTTTGTGCTTTTCTAATCTGTTCCTCACAAACTATGTCTGCGCCTGCCTGTTCCGCAATTGATCCCGCTGTGCGCATCAGATTAATTGCTTTTCGTGCGTCTCCATTCGTTTGTGCAGCGAATGCTGGTCACAGTCAGATGGCAACAGCGTTCGCCGAACGCGAGCGTGACCGTCGTGGACTCGAAGACAGTGTTGAGATCATTACCGGTAGCACTCACCCCGCCGATAGCGTCCGCCGAGGTCGTGGCGGTTATGCAAGACCACGAGATCAATCTCTCGGATCGAGTCCCCCGAGAAGTCTCAACGACTGAGCTCGAATCATGTGACATCGTCGCCACAATGGGCTGTTCGACACTCGAACTCGATGCTGAAGAGATAGATGTTCGCGACTGGGCGCTGACGGATCCTGACGGCCAAGATCTCTCAGGTCCGTGAGATCCGAAACAATATCGAACAGCGGGTTACAGACTTGTTCGACGAAGTTCACGCGAACGGTTCGCAGTGAAACAAGCGCCTGCTGGAGCGGTACTCGAATGACAGACTGTTATTGATTTAGCGAGGTCTTAATGAAGCTTTTTCTGAGAAAACAAAGGCACGCATGAGATCTATCCTCCGAAGTTATGGGCGCGAGCGGTATGGTGAGGTCGTTGACTTACCGGATACTCATCTCACAAGCCGCGCGAGGAGGGTGGCCCCAATGAAGAGGGGAACGTTATTGTATCTCTTCTAATACCTCTGGCCCCTCAGTATCCGGAAGAATTGCTCGTACTCCGTCTCACTGAGTACTTGGGACAGTGCGCGCTCTGTGTTCCTGTCGTCGATGATCAGCCCCACGGAATCGTGACCCTCAGACACCCGTATTTGAACGAGATTACCGGCGAATTTGGCGTCCGTTTTCGGGAGTTCATTTTCTCGCTCCTGTTTGAGCTTGGCTAATTCTCTGTGTGCTTCGTCAACCATCTCGCTCACGGTAGGGCCGTCACGGATTCGCGCACCGTAATCCGGCTCTGGAAGGACAATAATCCAGTCCTCGTTACGTATTGGATCAAGCCAATCATTGACACCGTAGGAACCAGCCCATTCCTTGTCCAACTCCTCGACCACTCCAGTAGAGACGTACAACTGCTTATCATTCGACTGAGTGTAGTTGATTAGCTGTCGCCGTTCTGGAGTAGATCGCCCGATTCCACCCAAGACGCTCGAGTCAACGAGGAGTGCATCCAGGAGCGGGTAGAGGGGTGAAGAATCAATTAATTTCGACCGATCGCTCATTCCTGCTCAAACACGTACGGAGTGTTTCGAATCTTCCGATCATGTAGGTCGTATTCGAAGGAATCATTGATGAGCCCTGCTTTGACAAACAGAGCAATGATTGGCTCTAGCGCCTGCGTGATGCTGATAGCCTCGATCTCATCAACATTGAGGCGGTCTGCTGCTCCACGACGAGTCACCTCGCCACTGAGACATGCCCGTGTCTGCTCAACCGCCATCAGCAGCTTCGCCTTGCCGTGCCGATCAACGAAGAGTTCGATCTCACTGACCTCGCCGCTTGCACCGTAAGTGGCGATCGTAAGCGGGTCAAACAGTATCCGCGTCTCTTCCTCCCCAACGGGGAGAAATAGTGAATCAGTCCGGAGCTGGCTCTCTTTCCCGCTACTGACATCCTCGACAATGTCTAAGTTTTTGAGCTTTCCAACCCGCATTGAGGTTGTACTTCCGGCAAGATCGAGTCTACGCTCGATACTGCTGTTCGTAGTAGGCTGATTCAGCAGGATGTCAGTATAGACTCTGGCGATGTCGGGATTCACCAGTATCTCTGAGGCTGCAATAAAGGAGCGTGCGGTGCCCTCTTTCGAGCCGTTCTCGTTCGCAGCCGGGGCGTTTGTTACTACCATCGTAATTCATGATACGTGAATATAGAACTAATATCTTGCGGCAGTTGTGTCGGACTGTATGGAGGCTCCTAGAGATTGTTCCTAGATAACTAATTTCGAGATGAAATTCTTTAGATGAAACAGTAGCGTAACTATAGTAGATCTTCGAAATCGGGTTTGACTGTATTTTTTACTGAGAGAACCGATTTCATTTCGAAGGTGGTGTGTGGGTGCTATCTTTATTGTGTTAGTTATATCTTGGATTTCATTTCGAAAATGGTGTGTGTCACCTACCGATATGAACACTGTGTGAGGATTTGAGTGAGTACCCACTATCTCATAACTTGTTGTTATTTTTATAAATAATACACATACTTGTCACTTTCTCGTTGGCAGCCTTCATGTGACTCTTACACTTGGACACCTAGACACACAGACAATCTCCCCTCTCCCGAACCGGCTCTTCGACTCTGCCCCAGCGTCCTTTCAGTGAGCTTTCTGATAACAGGACAAAGGAAGCCTATCGTCCAACCAAGATACCTCGACGATCTCGACAACGTCTCCAGGTAAGCACGTGTTGTGAGCGACGAGATCACACGGAGAGTCAAACCGAGATTGTTCCCGTCTCATTCAATAACTTAAACACGGTTGATGAATAGTTCGTGTGTAATGAATGGCATAGTGTCGAGATGTCACGATTCGAACACTGAGACCCCAAAATCTGGAGTGAGTCATCCAAGATTCACATCTTATCAAATATCCCTCGATAATATCGTTATTTTCGCAAACAGGACCGGTCACGCTAAACGACGTTTTTCAGCACACCAATTTAGCTCATGTTCATGAAGTGAACAGAGACGCATGAAAATAATCAACAAATACGTGTGGAGACACACCAGATACCGAGTAAAAACTGCTATTCATCAATGGCTTCATATTTCTAAGCGTCACGAGAGAGTCAATTACTGAAAAAAGTATCACCGATTCATAACATCACGCCGTCGAGTCACTCCAATCATATCTGCGACATTTGTTGTCATTGCCTCAAATGCATCAGCAGTCGTTCCGGATCCGAGCACAGCAGGGTCGCCATCATCACTGCCGGTGCGAACCTGTGGATCAAGCGGCAGGGATCCCAAGAATGGAAGATCGTTATTCGCGGCAAACACTTGTCCGCCGCCTTCACCGAAGATATCATGAATCGATTCACAGTCAGGACAGGTGAATGATGCCATATTTTCGACAATCCCGAGCACATTCGTGTCGTGTTCACCAAACATTCGGAGTCCCTTGCGGGCGTCATCAACGGCAACATCCTGCGGTGTCGTCACAACGACTGCCCCCGTCAATGGAAGTGTCTGCAGAATTGTCAGTTGTGTATCGCCAGTCCCTGGTGGAAGATCTAAGACAAGATAATCAAGATCGCCCCATCGAACATCCTCGACAAGCTGGGTAAGAATTTGATGCACCATTGGTCCACGCCAAATCACTGGGTCATCCTCCCCGACGAGAAACGCCATTGACATCAATTTCATGCCATACTTCTCAGGTGGAATAATCGTTTGTTCGTCCTCAGTCTCCGGTGCTTCACCTGCATCAACCATTCGCGGCACGTTTGGTCCGTAAATATCCGCATCAAACAGTCCAACCCGTGCACCAAGATCTGATAATCCAGTTGCGAGATTCACTGCGACAGTCGACTTTCCGACACCACCTTTTCCAGAGGCAACAGCAATCACGTTCGTGACACCGGGAAGCACCTCATCTTCACTCTCGACTGATGGGATTGTCGCTGCGAGATCAAGATCATATTCCATATCCGCAAGCACCTCACGGACCTGTGTGGCGATTTTACTCTCAGCAGGCGAATAGGGAGCACCAAGTGCTAATGAAATACGAATGGTACTGGTTGATTCATCAATATCAATGGCGTTGACAAGCCCGAGCGACACGATATCGTCCTCTAAATCGGGGTCTGTGACATCTCTCAGTCGGTCACGGACCGTCGCAGTGTGCATATGCATCCTCACTCCGAGCAAGCGATAAGGGTTTTGCACACCTGCAGTTGAGTCGACACAGATTATCAAAAAGTAACTAGTATCAATTACATCTGATCCGGGCGTGACAGCGAATTTAATATCATTGACCACAATCATTGGTTCATGCTCAAAGATGAATTCGGGCGCGAGGTGTCTGGCGTCCGAGTCTCTTTGACCGATCGTTGTAATTTCGATTGTGTCTACTGTCATAATGAGGGACTTGGTGATACCCGTGGTCCGATGGATCCACAGGACGACGAGATGAGCACCGACGATGTCGTCCGTTTTCTTGAGGTCGTCTCGGAATTCGACATTGGAAAGGTGAAATTCACCGGTGGTGAGCCGATGCTTCGTGATGATCTTAAGGAAATCATCCGACGTACACCATCATCGATGGAGGTCTCAATGACGACGAACGGGACATTTCTCCCAGGTCGAGCAGACACTCTCAGGAAGGCTGGACTCGAACGTGTAAATGTCTCACAGGATGCACTCGATCCTGATGAGTTCGCCGAAATTACGAAATCTGGTGCGTATGACAGAGTCCTCGAAGGCGTTGAGGCTGCGGTTGATGCTGGTCTTGCTCCAGTAAAATTGAATATGGTTGTGTTTGAACACACTGCCGGATACGTTGAAGACATGGTCAATCACGTCTCCGAGAACAGTGGATTACAATTACAACTCATCGAATACATGCCTGAACTCACTGGTCATCCCGAATGGAATATTGATATCCAACGTGTTCATGACTGGCTTGCAGATATTGCTGACCGTGTCGAGACGCGTGACATGCATGACCGAAATCGATATTTCATCGGCGATGGAATGGTTGAAATCGTCGATCCTGTTGAGAACCCAACGTTCTGTGCAAATTGTCATCGCGTCCGTGTGACACACGAGGGCTACCTCAAGGGTTGTCTAAATCGGAATGATGACCTCCGCTCGATGGGTGAGATGACACGTGAAGAAATTCGTCAGACATTCCGTGAGACTGTTACAAATCGCGTCCCGTACTATGGCGAGTATCTCGTCAAAGAAAACGACGATTGGGTGCTTAATGACAAATATCTCGATGCACCGACAACACATTCGTAATACTCATGTGTGAATATGACGCCCGATGCCGATGCCTGAACATTATCCCCACATAACCAAATCGACACGAGGAGTTTGATCACTTTCATAATATCTCGCGTAGTCAACCCACCCCGCGGAATAACTACCTTCGATCACTAAGAGATACCACTTCACTTCTGTTCATATAGGATACACAATACTTACTCACGTGCACACCGAAAATGGGTTGTGCACAAACGTGGACACATCGAACAATACTCATACTATTTGATATACTATATTATATTGTCACATGAGTGATCTTGACATTGCATTGTGTGATGCATCAATCGGCGATACGCCTGCAGAGCGAAACTTCCGACGCGAGGTTGATGCCTCACTGACAGCATTTAAACTCAGTGCAGACGAGCAACCACCATGGCCAACTGCTGATGGTGAATGGGCGTATGATGCTGCTATTATTACCGGGTCACAGACTGCGGTATACAATCATGAAACCTGGATGGAGACGCTCGCCGAGTTGCTCCGAGATCTCCATGAACTCGATATTCCACTACTTGGTGTTTGTTGGGGGCATCAATTCATTGCACAGACGTTTGGTGGATGCGTCTCCGCGATGGACGAGTATGAACTCGGATATCAACAAATTGAGCGATATGACTCTTCACTACTATTCGCTGATTTCCCTGCTGAATTCATCGCGTTTGAGACACACTCTGATGAGGTTGTTCGCCTTCCGCCAAATGCAACTGAACTTGCAGGCAATAATCGCTCTTGTCAAGCATTCTCACTTGGAACCGCGTATGGTGTGCAGTTCCATCCTGAATATGACCTGAGGACTGTCAAGATGGTCACGGATGGAAAGCGTGAGGAAGGAGTATCTGAATCGGTTGTTGAGACAGTTCTCACATCAGCAACCCCATCACGGCATGCAAAAACACAAACGGTAAAAAGAGTCTTCGAGAACTTCCTCTCAATCGTTGGACAGCATCAGTAAACACCTGCGTGGTGATATGGCTGAGTACACACGTGCGGCAATCACCGACTCCTATCCAGCTAACACATCCTCTTGTATCACCCCGACTGTTCGATTCCCGATTGTGTAGGTTCCGGGCGTTGCAATACGGATTGTGTATGACCCATCTTCAGTTGGTATTTCGCGTTGAGTGATCATCGTGCGTGACCCAACGTCCATTCTACCAGAGACAGTGACGCTTGTTTTCGTTTTATTAACGGTTCCATTCACCATCGTCCCGGGGACAACAGCGTATGCTTTCTTTTCATCACCTGCATACGGCAGTTGATAATGTGTTCCAGGTCCCTGTCGGTCATGTAATCGGGCATACATCGTTTCGGAGTCGAGTTCTGAGAACTCAGGTATCTCTGAGATAATAATAAATCCAACACGATCCTGTATCTGCTGATACCATTCGTTCTTTTCATCAGATCTAAGAAAATCAAGATAATTATTCCGGGCATAGCCATAGCTCTGTGAATTGCCGTTGAGATGCGCGTTATAGGCTCGATTATTTCCCCAGCGACTGAGAACATATGTCTCCGGCCAACTTCGATTCTCAGCAGTAGCGAAGGCGTCCATCTCATCAATCGCACTGGCAGTATCAGCGTCAAATGTCAATGTAGCTGTCCGAACTGGCGTTATGACAGCGCCAAGTCCGCCGACCAACAGGAAAAGCACAATCACTACAGTGAAGATTTGTCGTCGACTCGTTCCATCTCTCGAATCTCTGTTTCTGTCACGAGCCGATGAGTCGGTTGTGCCCGTGTTTGTGCCTATATCTGTACTCGTCGCATGACGACGCCATGCAACACGCTGTTCACTTGTTGACTGTGTGCCGACTCCGACCGGTCGGACAGTCGGAGGAGATATATCGATCATCTTTGCTACAAGCCACGCAAAACTAATTCCGGTAAGGATCGCCGCCGGCAGTGCAAGATGACCAGCGAATCTGACCTGTAACAATGAGAGAATAAATAATGTGCCACCGCATGCACACACGAGTAGTAAATCACCACGACCACGTGTCCATCCGGTCCAACTGGTCCAGACAAATGCAATTATGCTCACGAAGATTGCGAGTCCAAAGAAAATGACCGGTGCAAGAATAAATCCAAAGTCAGCACTGAATAATGACTGTGCTTCAAAGATATTCTCTGTGCTCGGACCTGAAATTAGTCTGTCAGTCTGACTCCTAAATTCATCTCCAAACCGAGGAATCAGCTCAATACTACCGATTAACACGGCTGCGCCACTGAGGACAACCCCAATAGCTGTTATGCGATAACCGAGTCCGACATGTCTGCATCCCTCAGCAACAATCGCGAGCGTGAACAGTGCAATTGCAAGGAGCGTCGGAGGAATGATCATCGTTGTTGATTGCCACCCAAGTGTTTCGTGTCCAAGAACTCCGATGCCGCCACCAATCGCCATGCTCGCAGTCAGCGGTATTATCGATACAAGACCGACACATCATGACGAACGCTTGCGAGCGCCCGAATAACTCCATATACTCCAAGTGGTGTCAGTAAGAGAGCGCCCGCATTCCACGCAAGCGCATGTGCACCAATCCTAACTCCAGCTAAGAGAATCCATGGTGTTAGTTCTAGAAGCTGAGATATCGATGTCGGCGATGTCCGCTCATACGCTGCGACTGTCACAAAGACGACAGCGAGAATGGCTACATCGAACGCATGGTGATCGGCAAACCCGATACTCGTTCGGTACGCATGAACAGGCAATGTCGCGAGAATAGCAGCACTCGCCAGACCAACACGTCGGTCATCACTCAGTCGGGTTCCAATGAGATACACACTCACACCACAGACGACGGCAGCGGCAACCGGATACCACGCCAGTACTTGCTCCGCAGCAGCAGGACCGCCACCGAAAAGTACTGTTACGATTTGCAGCGTTGCAACGAGAAGCGGCTCACCCTGTTTGATCCCATTAGCAACGGTGAGTGGGCTTCGATTCGCCGTAACAAAATCAAACACCCAATATCGATAGAAGTAGGGATCATTGCCAAACAAGAGCACATAGTCTTCCTGAAAAACACTCCTGACAGCAACAAGTCGAAATGCAACGACCAACGCAAGCACTCCAACGACGGAGAATATACGATCGCGATTAATGGAGATCGCCTTCATAACTCGATCTACCGACGTATCGATTTGGTCATTCAGGTGACGTCGACCATTATCATCATCCGATCCTGTTTCTGATACATCTGAGCGTGACCTGTCTGTAGCTAGCTCAGTATTCTCTGCATAGTCTACGTTATCTCGGTGAGCTAATGCCACATTAACTGCAGTTGGATCTGCAAGCGAATATCTATCATTCTGTTCTTCAACAATCCCACGGGAGACTAATTCGCAAAATAATCCAGTATCGGCTTCAATATCCTCAAACGTCCAGACGCTGTGCTCAGTATCAATCTGTAGAATCTCAGTAAAAACACGGTATGTCTCGGGACGATCATCAATAATCGCGTCTACTTCATCCCGAATATCGGACATATAACATCTAATCTCTGTGTGTCGGCGTAAAAATATAGTTCGCTACCATTCAAACCGACACTGCTGCATCAGAGAAACGAAGCAAGACACTGTGAGTAAGCATCATAACACAGTAGTGCTCACCAGCAACGTGCGTCAACCAATGTGCTTTCACGATATCAACACAGCAGCTCTTTTGAATGCTCTTTGGTGATGTATACGCTTTAGACGTGCATAATCGGAGATATACTTTCGTGAGTCTTAAATAGCGACCTCGCTTTGGAATTTATACAATATGATGTAGGGGGGACCGACTCCCGAGTCCAAGCGGGCGACAGTATAAATTGATGTGTTGCGGTAGCCAAGTCTGGCCCAAGGCGCTGGATTGCTAATTCAGTGGCGTAATGCCTCCGGGGTTCGAATCCCCGCCGCAACGCTCATTGGAATCAGATAATTGCCGTGATCAACTTAAGCTATGAGTGCAGATAACACACAAGACGACGCCCCCGAGGAGGAAGACGATGACCTCCGTTATTTCGTCCGAATTGGGACGACAGATCTCGACGGGACGAAAACGGTTGAGCGGAGTCTCACCGACATGAAAGGTATTGGCAAGCGTACCGCACGTATAATTACCGACGTGGCAGCCGTCGATCAACATGCGACGTTTGGTCTTCTTGAAGAGGATGAGATTGATTCGATCGTTGATGCTGTCGAAAATCTTGACGACCACATCCCGGAGTGGATGGCAAATCGTCGTGATGATTTCTTCAGCGGCGACACCGATCATAAAACCGGATCAGATCTCGAAGAGAAACGCCGTCACGATATTAACCGGATGAAAATGATTGACTCATACAAGGGTGTCCGGCACAAACGTGGTCAGAAAGTCCGTGGTCAGCGAACGAAATCCACAGGACGTACTGAGGGGACAATCGGCGTCAATGTTGAAGCGATCAAAGAAGAAGCAGCCGCCGAAGCTGCGGAAGAAGAGGAATAATCACAGTGATATACTATGTCAACTGGAAGTAATACAAAACGCTACGAGACCCCAAATCACCCGTACCAGGGTGAACGTATCGCTCAAGAAGGCGACTTATTGGGTCGATATGGTCTGAAGAATAAAGAGGAACTCTGGCGAACGCAGTCTGAACTTCGTAAATATCGACGTGAGGCTCGTCGACTTATTGGTGAAGCACAGGGTGATGTTGAAGTTGCTGAGGCTGCAGGTGAGGAATTCCTGAATCGACTTCGTCGATATGGTATCCTCTCAGCGGATGATGACATCAGCAAGGTGCTTGGACTCGACGTTTCTGACATTCTCGAGCGTCGGCTACAAACAATCGTTTATCGCCAAGGGCTTGCAAGTACGCCAAAACAGGCGCGTCAATTCATCGTGCATGAGCACATCACTGTTGATGGCGCACGTGTCACTCGTCCATCGAAAATGGTCAAACAGGCCGAGGCAAATGACATTACGTTTGATGAGAATAGCCCACTCGCAGATAGTCTTCACCCGGCTCGCGCCGAGGGACAGGAGTAATTACATATGAGCGAATCTGAATCTGGGTCTACTGAAAAGCGATGGGGCACTGCACACGTCTATGCATCATTTAACAATACTCTCATCACCGTCACAGATCTGACTGGTGCTGAAACGATTGTAAAGTCATCCGGTGGTGCAGTTGTGAAACAGAACCGTGACGAAGCATCGCCGTACGCAGCGATGCAAATGGCTGAATCTGTTGCTGAAGAAATTAAAGCAGCAGGTATTGATGGACTCCATGTTCGTGTACGCGGTCCTGGTGGAAACGGTAATAAAAGCCCTGGTCCAGGTGCCCAAGCAACTATCCGTGCACTTGCCCGCGCTGGTCTTGAAATTGGTCGAATCGAAGATGTCACACCGATTCCACATGACGGAACACGTGCACCAAAGAACAGCCGCCTCTGATCACTGATGACCGACGACTTTGAGATTGAGTTCATCGAACGGGACGCCGATGACCGGAGCGCACGCTTTCTTGTTCGGGGTGTAACCCCTGCAGTTGCAAACGGTATTCGCCGCGCGATGGTTGCTGACATTCCAACATTTAGTATTGAGGATGTTCGATTTGTTGAGAATTCATCGGTAATGTTCGATGAGATGATCGGGCTTCGATTAGGACTCACTCCGCTGACGACACCTGTCGATGATTTCAATACTGGGGATACAGTGACGCTTTCGCTCGATGTTACCGGTCCAAAGACCGCATACTCCGGTGATATTGTTTCATCTGACCGTCTTGTTGAACCTGCTGATGAGAATATCCCGATTATCGAACTCAAAGAAAATCAGCGACTTGAGCTTGAGGCTGATGCAGTTCTTGACACAGGTAAGTCTCATGCCAAACAACAGGGTGGTGTTGCTGTTGGATATAGACATCTTCAACGTGTTGAAGTAATTGGTGATGCTGATGAGGTTGCTGATGAGCAATCACATATCCTCCGAGGCGTTATCGAAGAGGGCGCAGCCTCACATGCTACCGATGAAGCAGCAACAAATGGAGATCTTATTCCCACCACAGAATTTGATAGTGATCTAACGAATCGATATCCTGGTAAGGAGCTGACCGTTTCAGATGTCCCACATGCTGTTGTATTTCATGTTGAGACAGATGGATCCTTTGGAGTTCCCGAACTTGTTGAACGAGCAGCACGCTCACTTAGTGACCGTGCGGCTGAACTTGAGACAAAGGTCGCTATCTAAAATTCACTGTATAGCATCGGCACAGAATCACACTACACACCACACATACAATACACGTCATATACACACAATCGAATGACTGTCTCTTCATCTCACCATCGACGCATCTGTGTCTGCCCACAGACTCATGACTTTGTGTGCAGCACTGGAGCTGACCGATATTGTCTAATTTCGAACTCGGTCACACCTTCTGCACAGCCACCGACACCTGCGGGTGCGGTTGCACGTGCATCTCAAAGCGTCGAAAATCCAGATACTGATCCTACCGGTAGCCTGGATCTGAATTTTAATAGAAATACTGTTGATCCGTGGTCCACCGGTGTGTGTCGGACCGAAAGGAGTATCAGGGATCATCAAAAAAATCAGAATGTATGCAGGGATAGCCAAGTTTGGTCAACGGCGCAGCGTTCAGGGCGCTGTCCCGTAGGGGTCCGCAGGTTCAAATCCTGCTCTCTGCACTCTAGTACTGTAGTTTCTCAATACGGAGTTGATAAGAATGAGTAAAACAAATCCGAGACTTGATAGTCTCATCGCCGAACTAAAGGCGAAGTCCCGCGCGTCTAATGCCACTGTCTGGCAGGACATCGCGGATCGCCTCGAAAAGCCACGGCGCACCCACGCAGAGGTCAATCTTGGGCGTATTGAACGATACGCACGCGAAGATGAGACCGTTGTTGTTCCCGGCAAAGTGCTGGGAAGCGGTGTGCTGCAAAAAAACGTCACTGTTGCTGCGGTTGATTTTTCATCAACTGCACAAACAAAGATCGAACAGGTTGGGGATGCTGAATATCTCCGTGAATATGTCAAAGAAAATCCCGAAGGGAGTAATGTACGGGTGATTCGATGAGTCTTGCTGAATTTGACGCTGATGTCGTTGTAAACGCACGAAACTGTATTCTTGGTCGTGTTGCAAGTGAAGTTGCACAATACGCACTTGAAGATGAGACAGTTGCAATCGTCAATGTTGAGGATGCTGTGATTACAGGGTCGGAAGAAGATGTAATGAGTGTTTATGAGACCCGATCAGAACTTGGTTCTGATCAGGGTCCTGCATATCCATCGCGTCCAGATGGGATTTTCAAACGTGCCGTTCGCGGGATGCTTCCATACAAAAGTGACCGTGGACGCGAGGCGCTCTCGAATGTTCGTGCATACGTCGGAAACCCATATGATGATGATGGCGAAGCAATCGATGGAACAACGTTGGATCGACTTTCAAACATCAAATTCCTCTCACTTGGAGAGATTTCTGAAAATCTTGGAGCGACAGTCACATGGTAACGAATACATCCGGTAAAAAGAAGACAGCAATCGCCCGCGCAACTGTTCGCGATGGCAAAGGTCGTGTCCGTATCGACTCTCAGCCAGTCGAACTCGTTGAACCAGAGATGTCCCGCCTCAAGATGCTTGAGCCGTTCCGTATTGCCGGCGATGATCTCCGATCACAGGTTGATATTGATATCTCTGTCTCTGGCGGCGGGTTTGCCGGGCAAGCAGACGCAACACGAACGGCTATTGCTCGTGGATTGGTTCAGCATCTCAACGATGCAGAACTACGTGATGCATACATGGACTTTGATCGATCACTACTCGTCAACGACGTACGACAGTCTGAACCGAAAAAATGGGGTGGTCCAGGTGCCCGTGCCCGCTATCAAAAATCATACCGCTGAGGTGAGCATAGTATGATGATACCTGTCCGATGTTTCACCTGCGGTACCGTTATTAGTGAACATTGGGACGAATTCAAACAGCGGGCACGCGATGGTAATGAGGATCCAGGAGAGGTTCTTGATGACCTTGGTATTGAACGCCATTGCTGTCGTCGAATGATGGTCTCACATCGAGATCTTGTCGATGTCGTTGCACCATACCAGTGACCCGAATTCAAGTTCAATGTCGAAGTCGCGGTTCACGTCAAGATCAAACTCAAGACTTCTTGACGCTGTTCTCACGTGGACAACTGCGACCAGACCCTAGCCACAATCAGTATACTCTTATATTAAGTCGATGGACAGGAACTAACCCCTGTATCGATACCGGCACCAATACCGACATTCACACTGATATCAATAATAATATCTCTGTGAGCGCACAGCCAAGTCGAGTGATCAAAACCGGTACTAATAGTAGCCTGGGCGTGCGCTTAAGCATTAGACAATATATCGATACACATCAGACACGCGACAATCGGAACAGCACAAATCGCAGTCATCGACAGCCGTATTACTGTGACTGCAGTCGCAATTACACACAAATGTTCGGTTCAATCACAGTCACAGAGACCACCAGGTTCATACCATGAGTCATTCACAAACCCACACACAGCCACCGTATAATCGGTATGAGAAAGCTCGTATTCTTGGCGCACGTGCGCTTCAGATTTCTTACGGCGCCCCTGTGCTAGTCGACACTGAACAATCCGAACCGATCCTTGTTGCTGCTGAGGAATATGATGCGGGTATTCTTCCGTTCACTGTCAAACAGGAGGACAATTAGCGATGACACAGATAACAAATATCTCACTACGTCGTATTCTCGACTCACGAGGAAATCCGACTGTTGAAGCCGATGTCTTGACACAGTCCGGCGGGTTTGGACGAGCGGCAGCGCCAAGTGGGGCAAGTACTGGTGAGTACGAAGCAATCGAGCTTGATCCCGCTGAGGCAATCGCAAACGCTCGTGAACGCGCTATTCCTCGGCTTATCGACACAGTGCACGCTGGAAATCAACGCGAAGTAGATGCTGCACTACATGCGGCAGATGGAACTGGCAACTTCTCTGAGATTGGCGCGAACAGTGCTGTTGCAATCTCGATGGCTGCTGCAAAAGCTGGATCAGATGTTCTTGGCGCTCCTGTATATCAACATCTCGGCGGAACATTCCGCGGGGAATCACTCCCCACCCCACTTGGGAACGTCGTTGGTGGTGGCGAGCATGCTAAAGAAGCAACACACATTCAAGAATTCCTATCAGCACCAATTGGGGCACCAAATATCGCAGAGGCTGTCTTTGCGAATGCTGCTGTCCATGCACGTGTCTCTGAGATTCTTGACGAACGTGGTGTGCCCGCTGCGAAAGGCGATGAGGGTGCATGGGCGCCACCTATCAGTGATGCTGAAGCATTTAGCCTCGTTGACAAAGCGGTTGCTGATGTTGAAGACGATCTTGGCTTTGAGATCAGATTTGGACTTGACATGGCTGCTGCAGAACTGTATGACGCTGATGCAGGTGGGTATGTCTACGGTGATGAGGTCAAATCAACCACAGAGCAGGTCGAATACGTCGCTGAAATGATTACAGAATATGATCTTGTCTACGTTGAGGATCCACTCGATGAGAATGATTATGAGGGATTCGCTACCCTCACTGATCGCGTCGGTGATCAAACGTTAATCTGTGGAGACGACCTGTTTGTGACGAGTGTTGAGCGACTACAGACCGGTATTGATACTGATGCTGCGAACTCAATTTTGATCAAGCCAAATCAAATCGGCACCCTTACCGATGCGTTTGATGCGATTGAATTAGCTGGCGAACATGGATATGAGACAGTTGTTTCACACCGCTCAGGTGAAACTGAGGATGTAACAATTGCACACCTCGCTGTTGCGACTGATGCTGGATTTATTAAGACTGGCACGGTCCAAGGTGAGCGAACCGCGAAACTAAACGAACTTATCCGCATTGCGGAGGACGCAGTATGACAGAAAACGATAACGAAGTGGTCGAAGTTGTTGATGACGACGAGGCAGTGGTCAACGAGTCCCCTGTTGACGTTGACACAACGACCGAGGCCGACGCTGATATTGAGACCGATGAATCGACCGAGAGTACCCCAACCGCGAACAACGCTACTGCGGAAGGGGGAGACACAGCCACCCAGGCGGGCGAAACAGGTGCTGATGCCGAACCTGATGATGAACTCGAGGGACCAACATTTGATGAGGACGTGATGCCGGATGAAGAGGCAGACCTTCTCATCCCCGTTGAGGATTATCTTTCTGCTGGTGTTCATATTGGAACTCAGCAGAAAACAAACGATATGGAACGGTTCATCCATCGTGTCCGTGATGATGGGCTTTACGTGCTGGATGTCAGCCAGACAGATTCACGAATCCGAACGGCTGCGAATTTCCTCGCGAATTATAATCCCGATCAGATGCTGGTTACAAGCTCGCGACAGTATGGACGTTTCCCTGCAGAGAAGTTTGCAGACGCTGTCGGCGCACGTGCACGCACCGGGCGATTTATTCCTGGAACACTTACGAATCCTGACTATGAAGGATATATCGAACCTGATGTTCTGGTTGTCACTGACCCAATCGGCGATGCACAAGCAGTAAAGGAAGCAATCACTGTTGGTATCCCGGTCATTGCAATGTGTGATTCAAATAATCAAACGAGCAATGTTGATCTCGTTGTTCCAACGAATAATAAGGGTCGACGCGCACTCTCTGTTGTCTACTGGCTTCTCGCTAATGAGACACTTGACCGTCGTGGGGCTGATTCACTGTACGCACTCGACGAATTCGAGGCTGAGATCTGAACTAAAAAACAGTATAATCGATACAACGACTCTGTTTATTTCAACCTACTACGTCCGAGCTGTGCGTATATAAAAGTGAATCTACACAGCATAACTATCTTTAGATACACTGTACAGCGACACTGATACTACCCATACGTTCAGATTCATCTCTCAGGATACAATTATCAGCTCACTCCAGGCTTGATTACTGAGTTCAAATCAGAGCCAAGACAAATAATCGATATTAATATGTTATGGAAACTTTTGATATTCGTGAGTATATAGATGTGCGCTGTTTCGGTGGTCGAAAGTAGTACGGGACGTTGAAGCCTAAGGGTGCTATCGTCAACAGAGCGACAGGTGGGCCTGTGCTTTCCGAATTAGTATCAGATGAGGAGTTTCTGTATTGCAGTATAATAAACAGCTATTAATTTGATTACAGCCAACCTATTCGCCAATAAACGTTTTGAGCCTTCCGAGTTATATTATAGTATGAGTCTATATCAGAGCGCTCGCGCTGTTGCTAACGCTCGTGGCGGCGAGACGGAATGGATTGATTGGCGTGCAACTGCAGAAGCGGCAAAACAAGCACGTAATAAGGGGATACTCACACTTGATGCTTCGGAGCGTCGTGCATACGCAAACGATGTTCGCGACGCTCGATCTCAACTACAAACTGTTGGTGGGCTTGAGTTTGATATCCCACAGACGATCGAGGTGCAAAATCGCCATCACTGGATTGATGCAAATATTAACACCTTTGAACGGATGCTTGATCCAGTTGATATCGCGACATTGATTGATGATAATGATGCGCTGAATGGTCCCTCTGGGTATGCAACTCGAATGGTCAACACCGGTTCAATGGCGGCTGCATTAGCATTCCTCTCGGGAAACGTTCTTGGACAGTATGATCCACAGCTTCTCTCGAACGCAGCGAATCATGACACCCATAGCGTTGAGACAAGTGACAGCCAAACAACAGATAAAAATGCCCACGAATTATATTTTGTCCATCCGAATATTGTTGCTGTTGCCGCAGAATTAGATGTTGAGTATCCCCGCTTTCGCCGGTGGATTGCATTTCATGAGGTAGCACATGCAGCTGAATTCGGTGCTGCCCCGTGGCTTCAAACACATCTAGAAGACCGGATTGAATCTGGTCTTGAAGCCCTCACAGGCGGACGACTCGATCGATCTGCATTCAGTGATGTCGATGTTGTCATGACTGCCGTTGAGGGATACGCAGAGCTATTGATGGACCGGGCTTTCGATGAGGCATATGCGGATCTTCGTGCTAAACTTGATGCTCGCCGAGGTGGTGGCGGACCAATCGCTCGTTTATTCCGACGATTACTTGGACTTGGTATGAAGGAACGACAGTATGAACGTGGAGCCCAATTCTTTGAGACGATTGCTGACCGGCGTGGGGTCAAGGCTGCGGCAACTGTCTGGGATGACCCACGCCACCTACCAGATGAGTCTGAACTTGACAATCCACAACAATGGATCCGGCGTGTCAATCCCTGAGAATGCGTGAATAGAAGGGAGGGGTAGCGTCTCTCAACCGCTAGGACCGCCGTGTCTCTCGACGCTCCGTTTTCGAAAACAGAGACTGCCACCATTGTACTAAAAACCATAATAATACGCTCCCAAGCGCCAATCCGCCAACAAAGCCAGCGGCGATGATACCGATTCCACCGCCAGCTTGTAATGCAGTGAGTCCCCCGGATGCACTGACAAGCGCGATAAATCCAATCTTTAGATTCCGACCGGCGATTGTCCGCTCGTCATCGGTCATGCTTGGTCCGACCATTACACTGCTACCATACATTGCATCATACTTCAAATAGTATGACACTGGTGATTACGACGAATTATCTCTGCTACCTGTTATTTGCCATTATATCAAAAAATAATGTGATCCGCGATGGTGTCTGTATAATTACTGGAACCCACGACCTACCTCATCAGTCTCGACGAGGTCATCAAGATCCTTCGCAAGCAGATCATCAGCATCTTCGAACGTCTCAGTAAGTTCATTTAGTTCCTCAGGTCGCCCATCGAATTCATATTTCATTGGACCAAATGCCGGACTCTCAAGTGCATCCATGACGTCGGTGAAGAAGTCATCAGATGAGGTTGGTGCCTCGGCATGAACGCGAACCGTCTCTTCGAGACGCTTTGCCATTGACTTCGCATGTTCCTCATCAGTCGGTGGTGATTGCACCGCGAACCGACCTTGCTCATCAAGTTCACTATCCTGTTGTTGTGTTTGCTGTGGAAGCAAGGGATCGAGTTCATCATCGATCCGTCTGGCGACCTGAGTTCCAACGCCTCGAAGTTCTCGCGGATTCTTTGCATATGTTTTCAGCTCATACACCCCGGCATTTGGATGCCCTAAGAAGAGATCCTCACCAAGACCTTTCTGCCGCGTCCCGGCAACAGCTCGCCACCCATCTGGATCGACATCTGCTTCCGTTACATCCGTCAGAATATCTTGCCAGTCTCTAATGTGCATATTCAATATAAGGAGCCACGGGTGAATGAGTATAACGGCTACAGAGATGGCAGACGATATTTTGGGGTCAGTTTTGAGTTATCTGTCATGATGCGACCGATAGCGTCTTACTCGTCCACCCGGAGATATGCGACGTGCAACTCCGCGGACAGATCATCGAGATTGATAACGAACGTGAGGTCACCACAGACCAGGGATCGCGATCGCTTGTCGAAATAACTCTCCGTGTCGATGATCTTCCGGAGAATGAGACGGACGAACTCACCATTTCTGATTCATCTCTCCCAGATACCCCAATACGAACGCTCACACTGTGGGGTGACTGGGCGGAAACGGCGACGTATGCCGAACCCGACATGGAGTTGCTTGTGAGCAAGATTGAGATCGATGAATATCATGGTGACATACGGTATTCAACGACAAGTGATTCGTATGTCATCCTTGAGCCCTCATTCATCGTTGATGTTACGGACATCCGATCATGGGTACAGTGTCCACGGATGTATTATCTGAATAAACTCTCTGGAATCCCGCTGAAATATCCAGTGGTGAAAGGAACAATCGTACATGAAGTCTTTGGCGATCTCCTCCGTGGTCGTGATCTTGCCTCCTCAATTGATGACCGTGTTGAGGAGGTTGGACTTGAATTAGGTCTTCTCGGTCGCGATGCTGATGCTGTTCGTGAGGAAGTTAGACAGAATGCGACTGCAATTGAGGGCTGGCTTGATCAGGGAACACTTGATCCGTCTGAAGACACGTGGCGCTCAGAGCAAACACTCATTTCACCAATGTTTGGAATCAAAGGACGTGCTGATGCACTCCGTCGAGGGACACCTGTTGAGCTCAAAACTGGTAAGAATACAAACCGCGATCCCCGATTCCAAGATAAGATTCAGGCGGCTGCATATGCACTCATCCTTGTTAACCGTGGTATCGACGTTGACACAGGGACGCTTCTTTATACAAAAAATACAGCTGTTGACCGGACCGAGGAGACCGGCGATCTTTCTCCAGCGAAGGATTTCTCGATTGGTCCTGGGTTATTGAAATTTGTCGTCCGTCAGCGAAATGAGATTGCTGCGATGGAGTATGATATGTCTATTCCAACCGGACATGAAGCAGATGCGATATGTGAATACTGCTTTGAACAAGACACCTGCCGTGTCGTTGCTGGTCGACTTGACCAGGAATCGAAAGCTGGACAGGTCGGGCAGGCACTCCCAGCCGACGAACGAGAGTATCTTGAGGAATTCTATCAGGCAATTGAAAGCGAACGTCGCGCCGTTCATGACGAATATCGGAAGTTGTGGACGCAATCATCGGCTGAGCGAGCTGCTGATGATAGAGCGTTGATTGACCTTACACCAGCGGGAACTACCCAGCTCGATAACGGTCGATGGAAACTTCGTGCAACTCGTGATGATGATGCTGTCTCAAAGCTTCGAAGTGGAGATATTGCCCTTGGAAGCAACGGAGACCCAATCACAGGACAATCAGAGGTATGTCGGATACGAACTCTTGATGCAGATGGTGATGGTGAGGGAACAGTCGTTGTCACTGCAGATGAAGAGATCACACTCAGACGACTTGATGTATATCCATCTGAGATTGGTGTTGACCGAATGTTGACCGCACTCGATGACTTCATTCTTCGTGGTAATAAGACACAGAAGGCAGTCTTCTTCGACCGTCGCGAACCAACATTTGTTGATCGTGCGGATGAAACATATATTTCGAACAATAACGCACAAAATCGCGCGGTAAGACGTGCAGTGAACGCTGAGGATTTTGCACTTATCCACGGTCCTCCAGGAACCGGCAAGACATATACCATTGCACAACTGCTGTCAGTTCTTGTCGCTCGCGGTGAACGTGTACTGTTGTCAGCCTTTACTAACCGTGCGGTTGACAATGCGCTTACAGCCGTCCGTGATATAGATGTTGATGTCTCGGATAAGAATATCGTCCGCGTTGGAACCGATTCAGGGGTTGATGATGCAATGCAGGATGTCAAACTTGATCAGACCGGATCTCCTGAAACGTGCGCCACAGCAATTCAGTCGGCGTCGGTCGTTGCTGCGACGACATCAACGTGTGGCTCGCGAGTCATGCGTGAGCAGTCCTTTGATATTGCGGTCATCGATGAGGCGTCACAGCTGACCGAACCAAACACACTCGCCGCAGTTGCTCTTGCAGACCGTGTTGTGCTCGTTGGCGATCATCAACAGCTACCACCAGTTGTTCGTGCTGATACCAGACTTCAAACGTCGCTTTTTCAACGACTCATTGATTTGCATCCTAACTCATCAGTTCTATTGGATCGCCAATACCGCATGGCACAGCGTATTCAGGCTTTTTCATCGAAACGATTCTATGATGGTGCGTTACGACCGGCAACACAGACAGTCGCCACACAACAACCAACTGACCTTCTTGATGAGCCACCGATGAGTCCAACGATAGATGGTGGTGATGGATATCGACAACAACAGCAATTGAGCGCACATCACGACAGTCAAACAGAAGAGGACACGCTTCCAGCATATCTTCGTGACCCAGTGGCCTTTATTGATCCTGAGGGCAGGCGGGATGGAAACACAAACGTAGCCGAGGCTGACCACATCGCAGATATCGTCACAACATACATCAACGCTGGTGTTGACCCATCTGATATTGGTATCATTGCCCCATTTCGAGCACAGGTCGCTGCGATTAGTCGACGAACATCAGTAACAGTCGATACAGTCGATCGATTTCAAGGATCAGCAAAAGAAATAGTTATTATTTCGTTTGTTGCGACCAACTCACTTGAGGAACCGATCTTTGAAGATACCCGCCGAGTCAATGTTGCGATTACCCGCGCTCGAAAAGGGCTCGTCCTTGTCGGTGACACAACCGCGCTTTCATCAGACCCTTTCTATGCAGAACTTCTTGAATGGGCAAATCAGTAATTTATTTATGATCTTACTGAACTTAATTTTCGGCTGAATGGATTCTCTTCGCTCATGCGCTGACATGTTGAATAGAAGCAATATCCGTTCTCTGTCATACATCTGCGCTAATTTTATAATTCTGATAGTTAGCTCGATGATGTCTGTGTCTCCGTCTCAGATGCTGTTTCTTCATCTCCAATTTCTGCTTGTACGCGAGCATGGAAATCCTGTAAAACAGCACTTTCGTCTTCTGCAAGCACGACATCGCTCGCTGCAAGGGTCGCAAGTCCAAATGCCCGCGGCGAGGGCGAATCAACTTGGACAGTTTCGACAATCAACTCATTAGCTTGAATATTCCTGAGCGCGCCTTCAATTGCATCTACATTCAGCTTATCTTCAAGAATCTCTCTATACGTTTCATCAATCACCGCAAATGAATCGAGCTCCTCTGCAAATGACAATAACATCTCTGAGGAGACCTGTTGTTGCGCGGCGGATTTCTCGTATCCTTTGTATCGTTTTAAAATCATCAACGACCGTGTTGCATTGATTCGGAAATACCGCTTCAAAAGATCAGTCCCATCGAGCGCTGATCGGAGATCCGATCGTGCTTCTGATGGCTCGATTGACTCAAGTACCGCGCCAACATCCACCTTGCGATTGAGCGGCATCACGAGCGTAAACCCATTATCGGCGACAGCGATCTTCACATTTGCATTGGTCTGTTGCGCGCAGTGATATGCTAGTAATCGCGAAAGCCCGTCATTAAATCGGCGACCATACGTTGAATGAATATAAAATCGCCGCCGATAGGAGTCTTTATCGAGTTCTTCCTCGACAACGAGACGATTATCTGTTGAGACGCTCGTCGCCCCAGTATACTGTCGTTGTTGATCATATATGCGGGTAATCGCTTGGGCACTATTCGTGTCAACTGGAAATGTATTAAGCCATTGACGGGTTGCCGCTGCTCCATCCGCTTCTAGTCGATTAATTAGTTCACCCTGGAATGCAGCAATCTCTCGACCAAGGTCATATGATAATGGAAGTCGCTCGGAAAACCAAGAAGGAACAGTTGGGCGTTCACTGGTGCGGTCAACATAAACTTTTGACCCACGCCGATATCGATATTCAAATCGATCACCACCAAGGACGAATACATCACCCTTCTCGAGTGTGTCAAGATAATCTTCATCGAGTGTGCCAACCTGTTTGTCCTCACCGCGGGTCAGGACCGTACACGAAAACGAGTCAGGAATCGTCCCAATATTCGTCATATAAATAACTCTTGCAAGTCGTCCTCGCTTACCAATCAGGGGAGCACCGACGGGGAACTCTTCATGATGATGTTCACCCGATGGGGCGTCATTTGTATCTCGCCAGATCTTTGGATAGACGTTCTTCTCATCAAGTCCATCATAATCTGCTGTGAGATATCGAAGCAACTCTTCCCAATCATTATTATTGTATTCACGATAGGGATATGCGCGCGTCAATATCTCCTGAAAGGTAGCTTCTCGTCTGATTGCGTTGATTGCCATTCCATAGATATGTTGAGCAGCAACATCATGGGCACCTTCAGGAATGAATACCCGATCCACAAACCCTGATTCGGCTTTCTGTAACATTACCGCACACTCAACAAGCTCGTCTCTGTCAAGTGCAATTACTCGCCCCTCGACAGTTTCCCCAAGCTGATGCCCCGCACGACCTACTCGCTGTAGCAACGCAGCGACGGACTTTGGTGACCCAACCTGGACAACAAGATCGACATGCGGCATATCGATTCCAAGTTCAAGGCTTGTTGAGGTTGTTACAACATCAAGCGTTCCTGCTTTTAGCTCCGACTCAATCTCTTGTCGTCGTGTCTTTGAGAGACTTCCGTGGTGACATCCAGAATTTGATTCATCGAATGTTCCTGAGCGGTTTCGAAGTGTCGAGAGCACTCGCTCAGCTCCTGACCGTGTATTGGTGAATACAATTGTGTTCTTGTGATCATCGATGAGTTGCTCAAGACGATCATAAAATCGTGCTTGTACCTCACCACGGGGTGTATAAATTAAATCATCAGTTGGGCACTCAACACTTATGTCAAATTCGCGGACAAATCGTGTATCAACAAGTTCGTACTCACGTGGAGTGCCATTATCATTATATCCAACTAGAAATTCGCCAACTGTAGAAAGTGGCTCAACTGTCGCTGAGCAACCAATTCGTGTTGGTGATGTTTCCGTGAGCGCTTCAAGTCGTTCCAGTGAGACTGATAGGTGCGTACCACGTTTGTTGGCAGCAAGACTGTGTATCTCATCAACGATTACATATTCAATACTGCGGAGTTTCTCACGGAATTTTGGAGCGTTGAGTAAGATTGCAAGTGTTTCTGGTGTTGTATTAAGAATATGTGGTGTCTCTTCAAGCATTCGTTGTCGTTCCGCTGAATCAGTATCGCCATGCCGAATCGCATGTCTGACATTAATATTTGTACCCGCATCCTCATCATCAGTGCTTCCGTCTGCGGCTGCGGCGGTTGTTGGTTGGTCAGTTCTATCAGAATCAAAATCAGTAGTATCGTTCGCCCCTGTCGCGATTATCCGTTCGCGAATCCCTGATAAGGGCACAGCCAAATTCCGGTGAATGTCGTTTGCAAGCGATTTTAATGGTGAAATGTACAAACAGTATACCTGATTTTCAAGTCCTTCATCACGTCTGCGAGCGCGTTTAAATAGGTCATTCAATACTGCGGTGAATGATGCCAGTGTCTTACCGGATCCTGTTGGTGCACAAACGAGTGCATTCTCTTTTTGATCGACAAGTGGAATTGCCTCTCGTTGTGGTGGGGTAAAGAATCCATCATTTTCATCAACATATCGACCAAACTGACTGACCCACCATTCTTGAACAGCTGGATCAAGTTGGTCCAGCACATCCGCGTCGTTGATCTCGACGGTCGTTGGGTCGAACGTGAATGATGATTTATTCTCATTGATGCGTGCCCGCTCTGCGGCTTCACGAAGTAACGTCCGCCCACGCTGAGACATGATAAATGACTTGAGCTACGGATGTAAGTCGGTTCTGTTCGAGTTAGTGTTGAAATCAGTCACGATATTATTATATTGACTTTCGATATTTCATTCCGAATGCATTTGCAGTCCGTTACATTAGCACATACATGCGTTTGACCTTTCTTGGAACAGGTAGTCCGATGCCGGTCGTTGACCGTGCACAGACAGGGTCATTACTTACTACGGATGATAGAGATCGAGCGCTGCTTGTTGACTGTGGTAGTGGTGTTCTTCAGCGTCTCGCCGCGACTGAGGTCGGATATGAAGGTATCTCATCGGTGCTTCTGACACATCATCATCTTGATCATGTTACGGATTTACTCCCGTTAATCAAAGCCCGGTGGCTGGCTGGTGAAACCTATCTTGAGATTGTCGGACCTGCTGGAACAAAGGCACTCGTTGATGATTCACTCGAAATACACGAATATCTCTCAGATCAGGTTGAGTTACGCATCCGCGAGGTTGGGCCAACTGAATTTACTGTTGCAGATTTCGATATTGAAGCCAAACGAACTGATCATTCAGTTGATGGACTCGCATATCGAATCACTGAGCCAACACAGAATGTGGACACCGATGCACAGACGACAAAAATGGGTACAAATAACTCAGCGACCGTTGTTTTTTCCGGCGATACAGAGGCAACAGGCAGGATAGCACGCCTTGCTGATGGGGCTACCGTTCTTATCCATGATTGCTCATTTCCCGATGGGGTTGATGTCTCGGGACACCCAACACCATCCCAACTCGCGAGTGTACTTAATGGAGTCACAGTCGGTCGTGTATATCTCACACATCTGTTTCCGCGTACAGAGGGCAATCATGAGACGATACGTGAACGTATTCAACAGGAGTATGATGGGGAAGTCAGATTTGCCCACGACGGTCTCAGTGTTGATATCACCGTAGATACATCCGATAGTGCCGACAACGCGACAACTGAACATTAAGCTTATACCGAATATTGATTATTAGATGAATTACTGTTGAGTGATATGTGTAATTAAATTAATAACACATTTTCTACTGATGTGCTACTCATTTGATATTGATATTATGAATTCAAAACATCAATTAACTGTTGTTCCGACATCTTCGCGAGTAAGAAAGCCATTGAGTGCTGTTGGTTCGAAAATATGTGCAGGGACATTGAGATTTAAAAGCGTGCGAACCTTTCCTGCCATCCCGCCGGTGACATCGGTTGTGTCCGCATCTCCGAGCACACCTGCAACCGACTCATAATCTGTAATCTCTGGAATTATCTTCCCATTATCATCGTAGACACCTGCAACCGTCGAGCAAAGTCCAACGCGGTCAGCAGTGAGTTTTTCTGCGATTGTCACGACAATCTCATCACCACTAAGAATAGTTGTTCCGGAATGTGAATCAATAATAATATCCCCATGCGTGACCGGTACAAATCCCTGTGCGAGCATTTGCGAAAAGGGACTGATTGGTATCTCAAGCGTTGAATCTGAGTCCCGGGTCGCAACCGACAGTGGGTGAACTGGGACTGCGGGGACACCGACCGTATGAAGCGCCTCAACGACAGTGCCATTCAGCCGTTGCATTGCATCATGAACCTCACAAATAGCGGCTGCATCAGTAGTGCCCGATGTTGTAGTTATATTATGACGTTCTGCGTGATGATGTCCAAAACTCCCTCCACCATGAACGATGATCAATCCTCCATGCTCGGTGTTTGAATTATGATTTAATTGAGTGGCAGCTCCTTCCGACGCATCAACCGCATGTTGTTCATGATCTGTGGTATGCGCTGATTCCGCCTGGATAAATGCTGAACCAATCGTTTCAGTGACTGATCCAAGCATATCGGTATCAACTGCTTCTGGCGTCGTCTTATCGGTAATGACACTCCCACCGAGTTTGAGCACAGTCATATTTTCACCACTCGCAGTCGGTCTTGCTGAAACAGATATTTCCTCAGTTTCCTCTGACATTGTCAGTCCTCCTCAACGCGCACTCCAGTGCGATCCAGTTCTGCTCGAAAAACGTCGTGGCACTCTGCGGTATATTCTAACGCCGTTTCTGTCTCTGACGTTTCATCAAGTGCAACAATACACCCACCACCACCTGCCCCGGTTAACTTGGCACCATGTGCACCGGCTTCACGCGCAGCCCAAACCATATTATCTAGTGTTCGCGATGACACGCCAAGTGCTTCGAGTAGCCCATGATCAAAGTCCATGAACTGACCAAGCTCTGTGAGGAGTCCTTGTCTTGGGGTAGTCTCTGGATTAGCGTTGTTAAGTAGTGTTTCACCCTGTCGAACAATATTGCCAATACTTTCGACTGTCTTTGCTGCAAATTCATACTGTGAGCGTAGTCTCCGCACTCCGGCAACGAGTTCGCCTGTGTCACCTGCACCGCCATCGAATCCGATCACAAACGGAAGACTCGGAGCTGTCAGCCGCCGACATTCATCGCCTTCGATATACACAACACCGCCCATTGCCGAACAGAATGTATCTGCTCGTGAAGCCTGTCCATCTTGGACATCATATTCTGCGTTATACGCACGTTGTGCAACCTCACGACGATCAAGTGGTGTGTTGAGTTCACGTGTCGCAGCATCGATGCCAGCAACGACGACAGCAGCAGACGACCCTAGACCCGCACCAAGCGGAATATCACTCTCGATGGTAATATTAAAGCCAACATCCGGTATTTCTGCGGCATCACGTGCTTGTTCGACAGCGGCATCGACATATCCCATCGCAGCGTCGACAAGTGCAGTTGGGACATCAACATCAGGGCGATGCTCAGTATCACCGGTGTATTCAACAGTGAATCCGTCTAAACTGAGATCGCGTGCTTCAACCCGAATATGGTTATCAGAACGACGCTCAACCGTGACTGTGGCACGTCGTTCAATTGCACATGGAACTGCCGGTTCACCATATACAACTGCATGCTCACCGAAGAGATATACCTTCCCAGGAGCAGTTGAAGTAGTCATATGCTATTCACGTGCAGTCGCTAGTTAATCAGTATCGGTTAGTAATGTAACAAGAATGATATGTGATATGTATCCCTCGTTGTAGATATGGTGATTTGAATGTCACTTTTTGGAATATTCGCATAATGCCGAACGGTACATTCAGGGGCCTTTCGACCGAATGTAGAGTATGGATGACACCAGACGTGAATTTTTGACGGAACTCTTGACAACACCAAGTCCATCAGGCTTTGAGACGAGTGGTCAACGAGTATGGGTAAAATATGCTCAGCAATTTGCCGATGAGGTAAGCACTGATGCATACGGCAATGCCGTTGCAGTGTATAACGGTGATCCTACCTGTGATGTCTCTATTGCATTTGCTGGTCATGCCGACGAGATTGGGTACATCATTCGTGATATCACGGATGACGGATACCTCCGCATCAATCGCATCGGTGGTGCTGACCGGACTGTCTCGAAGGGACAACATGTGACGGTTCATGCTGAAACTCCCGTTGCCGGTGTTATTGGACAAACAGCGATTCATCTTCGTGACACCGGCAGTGAATCATATGATGATATCGACGAACAGTTCGTTGATATTGGTGCTGAGGACGGTGATGACGCACATTCCCGCGTTGAAGTCGGCGACCCAGTCACCGTTGAAACGCGCGTTCGATCACTCGCTGACACACGGCTTGCAGCGCGTGCGCTCGATAATCGCGTTGGTACCTGGGCGGCTGCTGAAGCGCTTCGGGCTGCTGCAACACGCACTCAACCTGATGCAACGGTCTATGCTGTTAGCACTGTTCAGGAAGAAGTCGGTGTTCAAGGAGCGAAGATGGTCGGATTTGATCTTGACCCTGATGCGGCAGTTGCAATTGACGTCACTCATGCTACCGATAATCCTGATATCCCAGGAAACAGTGCTGGTCCAGTTGAGCTTGGTTCCGGACCCGTTGTTACTCGTGGTAGTGTAAATCACCCGACATTAGTGACACTTGCACGGGATGCAGCTGACACAGCAGAGGTTGATATCCAACTACAAGCAGCAGGATCTCGAACTGGAACTGATGCTGATGCATTCTATACAAGCCGAAGCGGTATTCCAGCGTTGAATATCGGTATTCCAAATCGATATATGCACACGCCAGTCGAGGTTGTCGATACGACCGACCTCGATGCCATTGCATCACTCACTGGTGCGATGGCTGCGAGTGCTGATGATGCTGCACCATTCAAGCTCGATATCTAGTATCTTCACCACATATCCTCAGGTGAAGAATGATAATTTTCTGTGATTTGTCTGTCATCAATAATAGAGTCACTCAAAAGCTCAGACGGACTATCTGTATGATTAGTACTCTTTGATGAGAAGCCCTGATTTCGCATTGAATCAGCGTTGTCTATACGACTATACAATAGTCACAATCATAATACGGTGTATTGGGATGGAATCTGAGTATCATATAGACTGATTTCCAATTATCATATATATAGCAACAATCTAGCATCCAGCGTCGTCCCGGCAATATCGTACTTGCATACACCAATTTCAAAATAAATTAATTTCGATGATGTCACAAAACGACCTGAAACTGTCTGACACGGCTGTTCGGACGAAAGAAAACGGTTAATAGTCACGATAGGGTGCAATAATGTATGGCTGGAACTATTGAAGTGCTCATTCCTGGTGGGGAAGCTAACCCAGGTCCGCCGCTTGGTCCAGAACTAGGACCGACACCGGTGAACGTACAGAACGTCGTCCAGACGATCAATGATGAAACAGATGCATTCGATGGGATGGAAGTACCTGTCACCGTCGAATATGAGGATGATGGTGATTTCTCCATCTCTGTTGGTGTCCCTCCAACAGCTGAATTAATCAAAGACGAAGCCGGCTTTGAGTCGGGTTCTGGTGAGCCACAAAAAAACTTTGTCGCGAATATGACTGTTGATCAGGTTAGAAAGATCGCCGAACAAAAGTCATCAGACTTACTCTCATACGATACATTCAATGCTGCAAAGGAAGTGGTCGGTACCTGTACCTCACTTGGCGTCACGATTGACGGCAACAATCCACGCGAATTTAAATCACGCATGGAAGACGGTGAATACGACGATAATCTCAAATAATATTTACTTCAATATTGCTTGTATTCTTTTCTACTAATTAATTCGATCATCATACTCTGATACTAGTTCATGTCTTCCGCGGCATCTACATATACCAAGGCGAGTGCCTCGGAGTCGGGGCTTTGATACTGTACTGATGTGACCCCGTGACCGTGGGTGAAGCCGACATGAACAGTTCAGTTATGAGGCTACATGTCTTCTCGAAAATCACAGCCAGAAAACCTCACAGACGAATTAACGATCTTGATCTTAATCTACTGCTGGCTGCGACAGTTTGGAAATGTGACCCTTCTCACCATCCGCGATTGGCGGTGCGACGGGGACAGGGGTTTCACCGGGTCATGGTCACGGTGGAGCGATCGGCTCCCACTCCCACGGACACACCACGTGTTCGGGTGTGACTTCCAGCCGACTCCTCATAAAAAAGGAGGAGATCGGGAGGAATTGACTGAAATTCCCTTGCCGAGGCAGTGCAGTGCAGCCTAAACAGAAAAGTATCAAATCTCTGTCCCCAAGGTACTTCACCTCAATGATATCACTCTAAGGACACTGTTATATCGTCTAAAATAATAATATTGTATCGATATTTCATTTTTGCTTAGATGTCATCACCAGGTGGTTTTGCTACTCCTTCAGCTCAACACAGTTCATATCTGTATATTTTGATATCTGGGTATTCGTCCCAAACTCTGAGTGAGATTACTCATTCTTGATCCGTATCATGATCAAGTGCAACGGCATTGATACAGTACCGCTGACCTGTCGGTTCTGGTCCATCTTCAAACACGTGTCCGAGATGACCACCGCACCGGCTACAAAGCACTTCAATTCGCTCCATCCCGTGTCGAGTGTCAACCTGTGTTTCGACTACCTCCTCATTTGCATCGAAAAATGACGGCCATCCTGTCCCAGAATCAAACTTTGTTTCATTATCGAATAACGGCGCATTACATCCTGCACATCGATACTGTCCATCATCGTCCGGTTCGATATTTGGTCCACCGAATCGTGGCTCTGTTCCACGCTCTCTGAGGATTTCATACTGCTCATCGGTGAGTATTTCTTGCCATTCTGACTCTGTCGACGGAAGTGCATCCCCTTTCGAAGTCGTATCAATATCTGATTCAGTCTCTGACATACCAGCTAATACGCACTGCATGCTGATGAATCCGCGCCCCGATCCGATGGACAGCGAATAGTTTAAATCGTTTAATTGAGTGTGAAATCACCTATCTTACCGAAAGCTGATGAAGAGAATTCATAATCATGAATCTGGTACGACGCCATAGAGTTCCGATACGTGTTATGATTGAGGTTATATCACTAATGCGGTTGTTACACAGAATTGAAGCGAAGACCCACAGAGGGATTTAATGGCTTGGTGGATATAGAGGTACGTTGACCGCCACAAATCAAAAGTGCCATTCCATCTCCGTCCGCAGCAAAGACTAGACAGGTGATTACATAATGGATAAACAACAATATACTGATGATTATCCGGATAAGACGCTGTATATTCCCGGACCAACAGAAGTGCGCGATGAGGTCCTCGAAGCGATGAGCCAACCTATGTTTGGTCATCGTATGGATCAAATGACTGATCTATACACAACGATTGTTGAAGATACGAAGACATTTCTCGGGACTGATAATGATATAATTATTCTCACCGCCTCAGGTACTGAGTTTTGGGAGACTTCAACGCTCAATCTTGTTGATGAGCATATGTTGTGTACGACGTGTGGAAGCTTTGGTGAGCGCCACGCAAACGTCGCCGATCGACTTGGAAAAAACGTTGATCGGCTTGAGTACGAGTGGGGAAAAGCAGTCAAGCCCATGGATGTCCGTGAGGCAATTGAATCTAGCACTGTCGATTACGATGTTGTCACATGTGTGATGAACGAGAGTTCAACCGGTGTCCGTAACCCAATTGAAGAGATTGGTGACGTTGTTGCTGAATATCCGGACACTTACTTTGTTGTTGATGCGGTTTCGTGTCTTGGTGGCGATTATATTGATATTGAAAAACATAATATTGATGTTATTTTTACTTCTTCACAGAAGGCATTCGCAATGCCACCAGGACTGGCGATCTGTGCTGTCAGCGATGATGCGTATGAGCGTGAACTTGAGAATGAGTCCGCATCATGGTATGGCGGGTTTCAGCGCTGTATCGACTATTATGATCGTAAAGGTCAGACACACTCAACACCCGCAATCCCTGTAATGTTAGCCTATCAAAAACAAATGGAGTATATGCTTGAGGAAGGTCATGATGCGCGGAATCAACGCCACCGTGAAATGGCTGAGTACACTCGATCATGGGCGCGCGAACACTTCGAGATGTTCCCTGAGGAGGGGTATGAATCACGGACTGTTGCTTGTATTGAAAATATCCAAGATATGGATGTTGCTGCTACAATTGATGCTGTCTCAGACAAATATGATATGGAATTCTCAAATGGCTATGGTTCGACGCTTGGTGAAACAACCTTCCGCATTGGACACATGGGCGAACATGATATTGAATCAATCAAGATGCTCACAGACGCTATCGAAGATGTAGCTGATCTCTAACTGTGTAACAAGAACTCAGATAATATTTAAATTATAGTGACGAAAGTTATTGCGCGTCGACATGCCAACTACGTCTACCGATAGATATTTTCTATTACACTCAATATTCACCAGCGCACGTATGTGTATATAGGATCAGCATTCTCTATTGACGGAATACTCAAAATGCCGCCGTCACCACTGACGGGACCAGGAAGATCCAGATCAAGTGTTGACGAATCGGTCACGCCACTTGAGCTGTCTCCGTCCGTTGCAAGTTGAGCATCCAACTGGTAGGTTCCATCGGTGTCCGTCGTATGGCTAACACCGTTGGTGTCAACTGCTGGACCGATTGAAATCCGGATGATATCATCTTGGTTAAGAGCAGTGGTACCAGTGGTCGCTCCTGCATCAACGTCAATCTCAAGCGTAGCCGTGTCTGCAGTTTTAACGGTTAGGTCACTAGTACCGGTATAGGTCGTTCGGTGAGTACCGTCGTTAGCGAATACCTCAATAGCTACGTCAGCACCACCTATACCACTGTAATCGAAACCATCGTCACTATCTGTGATTGTGAACGTATCAGCGTTTGTGGCATCACCGAGCACCTCAGAACTGTAATCACTTCCAGTTGCCGAGAGATTGATTGAGTATGTGTGATCGGTGTCGCTTATACTTGAATCAGCATCGGCTGGATTAGCCGCGGCGAACCCTGCTGAGGTGTTGGCCGCCGCAGAGCCAGTAAACGCCACGCCCGCCATCATCACGGACGTGACCATGATGAGCGCGAGGAACGCGGCACGCGCTTTCTCGCCGATATTACCGCTCATGCTGTGGCCTCCGTATGAGTCGGGCTCTTCGCGCCCGCATTAGGTATGCCAGGCTCTCGTCAGTACGTAACACTCCTTACAGTAGTATGATAATTGACGACAAGGGATAGGTCTCTGAGTGTCGCCACCACGACGGTAGTACGTCGCCACCGTATGATGGACGACAAAACAGGCGATCGTCAGGTTCAGTGTCACACTTGTGATGACTACTGATGCTCTTTGACATACGATGCCGGTTGCGTTCGAGGAATATCGAGAATCAGCCGAATATTTATTCTCGTTCAGAAGGTAGCCTACGCTAATGAGTACCACTATCCGGATTGTAAAAACACCAGACGTGCTCCACGGAAAACCACGAATAGAGGGAACACGAATCAGCGTGTTTTCGATCGGTATCACAGCTCAAGAACACGGAGCGACTGTCGAGGAATTGCTCGATGACTACCCGGATCTCGATCGCGCACAGGTCCAAGCAGCTCTCGACTACTACGACGAACATCCGGAGTTGATAGAATATATTCAAACTCAAAAGGAGACCACCAGAACGGCTCTCTCCGAGCAGAGCCGTGCACCTGCGGCGGGATCTAAGGTGACTCCTAACGCCGATGCGGACTCTCTGTGATCAGATGGTCGAAGAGCGATGCGTGTCCGTTCTGGGCAACGAAACTCAGCATATCGTTTCACGTGTTCGGACTGAGCTCTCTCCTAACGTCTGATGATGACTTCTTCCGAGACGAGATCAATCACGGATTGCTGTACTACGATCAAGTCCGTAAGCCGACGCCGCGAGAACTCTGTGAGGTGATTAATAAAATCGACCGAGTGTACGACGATCACGCGGTGATCCTCGAATCAATCCCCGGTGAGTGGATCTGATCACTCAAGAATGGTTAATCCAGCGTCATGGTAGATCTGTTTGAGTTTGCGTGGCGAGTAGTCCAGATAGTATTGTTCCAGTACAGAGGTCGGCGTGCGCCCGCAAAAGGCATCGATGTAGCTGGCGTCCACACCGAGCGAGGCCATCTCAGAGGCGAACCATCGTCGAAGCATCTGCGGCGTAACCTTCACACCAGATTCTTCAGAGAGATCACGAAAGGTCTTATTTACCGTCGGCTTGCTGTCCTGAAAGATTCGTTCGTCGTCGGGGTCACGATGGGGTTTGAACGCCTCGAAAGCGGCTTCGGCCTCCTCGTTGTAGAATGATGCCCATGTTTTCTTGACCTCGGATTGCTTGTCGGGCACGAGCATCCGCATCTCCACGTTGATGTCCTCCATGGTGAGCTCTAACAGCTCGGTCGAGCGGAGCCCCGAGGTGGCGTACATCAAAAAAATCGTTCGGTACTTGGGTTGCTCGATGGCCGCGTAGAAGGTCTGAAGCTCATCTTTCGTCGGCACGTGGGTTGGGCTGGGACCCGTCGTTGGCATCTCGAACTCGTCAGCCACGTCACGGTCGAGGTACTCGCCGAAAAACACGCGCAACGCCGAGAGGATGTTGTTCTTTTTCGAGTCGCTCATAGGCTGTTCGGACTCCAGGTATCCGATGATGTCCGCTTCGGCGATCGCGTGGGGTGGTTCTTCAGCGTGGCGCAGGAGCCACCGATGTATCGGCGGTGCTGGTTGAGCGTCGTGTCGTCGCGATTCAGGACGGTTCTCGCATAATTCTCGTAGTCGGTCGGGATCTCCTCGACAGATGACTCTGCGTGCTGGGTCATATTGGGGGTGGGAGATTCGTCGCCAGCAGAGTCAGCCGGTATGGTTATGACGGGTGAGGATGGGTACTGGTCGCTGTGTTGAAGCGTCTGGACGTAGGTTCGGAGGGCGTGTTCAGCAACACCGGAGACATTAAGCCCCAGTTGCTTGGCTTTGGCGTGGACGTCGGGATCGACGCTGATGTTTATTCGCTTTTTTGACATTCTGACACTCACCATTTAGCTGTGCTATTTGTACATAATGCACATTTATTCTTCGCCGACAGTCCCGTGTTTGATACCCATCAAGTCATTCATGCCACCAGCCACCCAAGCTACGACCTCGACTGGCCCGAGAAGCGTCCCTCACGGTTTTACCCTCCGTCTGCGTTCGCCTGAATATGGCTTTCAACGTGAACTGGCATACGCTCCTCGACGAACTTGACGATCTCCCCGAGGATGCTACGCTGATTACGCCGCTGTCGCACGACCGATTCCGGATCGACGACGTACAGGAGCAATGCGTCATCATCACCGGAGAGAACACAGCCGAGAAGCGGTCACTTCAGCGCGACCAGTTTGAGACGTTGTACCGACGTATCACCGACGAGCCGGGCGGCTTCGAACTTGATCGGCTCCCAGCTGACGCGGACCCGTACCCGACGGTGTTGAGCCTACATCCCAAGTTCGAGATCGACGAGGACGCGGGCGTGATCACCGAAATGGACGGCCCGACCTCAACACAGATTCTCGATACCGATGCCGAGCCCGAAGAACGGTCAGAACCGGATTTGGACGTGTATGCGGACGCTCTCTTGCTCGTTGACGCCCTTGAGCGCCACGACGTGACCACGTTGTCGGAGATGGAGACGGACGCGCTGGTGAACCTCTACACGCTGTTATCGGATGTCCAGCGCAACGCCAACGATCTCCGCCAGGATGTCGCTGAGGTGCTCCTGACCCGGCTTCACCACGACCGTCCGGTGAGTGGTCCGTTCGGCTCTGTTCAGCGCACGACCCGTCGCAATCGGTCGCTGAAAGGTGAGGATGAGGTGTTGGCGAAGCTGGAGGCTGAAGGGATCGACCGCGAGCGTGTGACTGGTATCGATCGGAGCAAGGTCGACGACGCGTTAGAAGTCACAGACTTGCCCGAGGCGGATGTGTACGACATCGAGGAGAGCGAGTACGTCCGCAAAGTCGACGTCGACGAGGAGGTCAAGGAGACACGCCTCCAGGGCCTCAAAGAACAGCTCGCGGCGACGGAGGGTGAAGATGCCGAGGAACTACGCCAAGAGATCGAGGATCTTGAGGGTCGAATTGACGAGCTCACGAGCTTTCGGACAGGAACAGAAGTCCACGAGTGAGATGTCGGGTTCGTTTTTCGGTTGACGGACGGGTGTGGGGCTCAGAGTAGTATTATCGGGAGATTGAGAAGGTGCCACTCACAAACGGTTGACCGGCACTCACAGTCTGTGTCTGAACTAACCCTCTATTATCCCGCACATACGTACTTACGCGCCAATACGTACATACAATTATACCCCATACTGCGACTAAGTGGTCTACTCGTTAATCGGTCGAGAACCGAGGATGGACCAAACTACCCAAATATAAGCCGAGAGTCGGCATCGCCTTCTCGTACTCCCGTCGGACCTGGTCTTCACCGTGTTGGGTATAGAGGGCCACCATATCCCCCTCAGCGTCCCCTCGTAGGGCCTGGATCACGTCGCGGGGACAACTGTTCCAGTTCAGCCACGAGGTGTAGCACCGTCGTGCGTCGTGGCACGTGAACGAGGCGAACTTCTCGGATAACTCTGGATCATCGTCTTTGACTCGGTGGTGTGCCCTGTTCGTCGCTTTGTCCCACCACCGGGACATCGACATCGGGTCCAACTTCTCACCTGCGTCGTTCGGGTAGAGCCACTCGCTATCGGGCTTCGCCCCGTCGCCTCGCCGACCCTCGTGTCCCCGTTCCTCAAGCCGCTCAAGCGTGGCCTCACGGGTGTCGAGCCAATCCTCTATCGCAGACACGGCCTCGTCGTCGAGGAGCTTCTGATCGGCACTATCCTTCGGAACTCGTACCTCACCGACTCCCTTCGGAGAGCGGTTGTACACGACCTGTTTCTCGAGGTCGAGATCTTGGACTCTCAGCGAGACCAGTTCTTTCCGGCGGAGTCCCGTCTTGGCGGCCAGCACGAGGAACGATTTCTTACGCGTCCCCATGTTCGAGCGTACGAGCTGGAGGTACTCTTCGGGTTTAATGACCGTCCTATTGTGTTGGCCCGACCTCTTGATACGACTCCGGTTCTGTGACTTGTACCGGTCTCGTGCGTCTTCGACGACGTTCTCATCGGGCCCCAGTCGTGTCGCATCATCCAGTCGTAGAGAACTTTGATATTCCTGAGGTAGGTGAGCATCGTCGCCCGTTTCGGGGGCTTACTTTCGCCCGTCCAGTTGTTGGCGAAGTCGAGAGCATGGCTTGTGGTAGCATCTCTGAGATCTATGTCATCGATGTGGGCTCGGAAGTATTTGATAGAGAACCGTTTCGGTCGCTCGGACGACTCGGCGTAGTTCTTCTCGGTAAAGAACGACTCTACGATCTCGTCGTTGGATGGTGCTGGTGGCTTCACGTCCTCCGCATCAGCCTCATCTCGGAGCCGCTGGTTTTCCTGTCTCAGCTCTTTGATCTCGTCCCGTAGCTCGCCGACGATCTCCCCAATCGCATCGTCATCCATCGAGTGTGACTCCATCGATACCGGCGGCCTCACAGTATTTCTCGTAGGCATCCTCGCGTTGGACCTTGATATTCTCCTCCATCCGGTCGAACTGGACGTAGCCTCCAAACTCGACTCTCGCCAGCATAACCGCGTAGTGAACGACAGTGTCGTAGTCGTGACCGGTCTTATCGGCGACCGCCTCGATGCTCATATAGTTGGGAGATTTGGCCCCGATATTGTTACACAGAATCTTCAGGATCGAAGCTTCAATGCGCTGTACCCGGACGGCGGCGTCGATCTTCCCGTCGTCTCGATCCAGCTTGTCGACTTTCGCTTTAAGATCGCTGACTTTCTCACGGAGCTCACGGTTCCGTTCTTCGAGCGACTCCACGCGCTCGGGTGAAACAAGGTGGGCCCGTTCGACCTGACCTTGTCGCCAGGAGTCCATGCCGAGCATGATGAGCTCGGTGATCCCCTCGGTCCATTTGGCACCGCCGTCGTCCCGAAGCAGTCCCATTTCCTCGGTGATAAAGGAATCTATCTCCTCCATGGTCGGCTTCGAACTTCCACGAGTGCCGAAGTAGTAGGTGATCCGCTGGTCGCTTTTGATGTTCTATACCACCTATTCTTCGAGACACTATCAGTATTTAAAGTATAACGTTAAAGATGTTAATGTCGCCCGGAACACTAACGGCCGGCGTCATCCTTCAGCGGCATGCTATGTCAGCCGGGAAACCCTCGTGTCAGGCGATCCGTTGGTGGGTACGGACAAACCCATGTATATTACACACCCGGGTTCGCCGTCTACTCATCGCTCCTATGATAGAAGTACTCGGACGGGGACAAAGGGTGTGTGATAGAAAGTAGACATCGAGTGGTAATGGCTGTTGTGCCTCACCGGTCACGCTCAGGTTGTATACTCTGATTCACGAATCTGGACATATTTATTATTTCGATAGCGGAATTTCGTTCGTTTATATTTGGTTAAGAGCCGAGCAGCACCAATCCCAGCGGTGAGATTATCGATATCAAATATACCATATCCTGCAGAGTCATCAAGAAGTGACTGTGCTGTAGAAAACGCCCAATCCCAGTCATCTGGCTCATACTCACGGACAATATCAGCCATTGCGACGTTTCGGAGGATCTCATCGCCAATAGCGTCTTTCCAGCGATCATTATATGTTTCAATTTCCCCTGTAGCGGCAACTTCACCAGCAATAGCACCTGTCCGCATCGCCGTATGATCACCCCCCTCGTGAAATGCTGACGTCGTCCCCATTGCTCCACCAACAATAAGAATGCCTGCTTCCGTTGGCGAATCAATTGGTTGTGTTGATGAGATGGCATATGTTTCAGTCCCATCATCTTTTCCACGATCCTCTACAAGTGGGAAATCTTCAGGAATGTCGTATCGGTCACCATACTCCTGGTCAAGAAGACGTTCAATGTATTCACTTCCACGCGGGAGCTGGTCATCATCAGCGCTGAGCAACGGATATGACTCTGGATTGGAGACCTCATCGATTGTCATCCCAATCGGCATCGTCAATCCAATCCGTGCGATATTCCCATCATTTGGGAAGATCCATGGATACGCTGTATGTCCAGGCATGTGTCCCCACCAAAATAGAATTGAGCCTGAGACCTCTTCAGCGACCGCATCAGGCAGTTCACGGTGTTCTTGATATGCAATATGATTTGCTTCACGAGTCGATAACCGATCAGTCACATCAAATGGGACATACGTATCGAGAACACGATTCGTCACCTGTCGCTGTGGTCCGTCGGCAAGAATAACGACTGATGCCCCAATATCAGTGTTATCAGCAAGCTGAATCGTATGTCGCGGTTCCATATTCTGGTTATGTGACACGTCAGCTGCTATACCACCGTCTGTCGCAGCGATTCGATTAGCGCTTGTATTGACATCTCGAACGGCTGTGCCAACACGATACGTGGCGCCAGCATCTTCAGCGCGCTTGCGGAGAAAATCATCGAAACGCGCGCGATGCATGCAGAATCCAAAGCTATCATATGAGGAGTCAATCCCTGTTGACTCAAGCGTTAGAGACTCTGTCGGTCCAATAAATGTTGCTTGATCGAGTTCATCAAGAATCACATCGTCAGGAAATTCCTCAGGGTCAACACCCATGATATCAACCCAATAATCAAGAATTCCAGCAGCATCAGTCGAATCAGGACCAAGTTGATCTGGTCGGTCCGCGCGTGGGACACCGCGTTCGAGGACTATCGCAGAGGCACCATTCATACCGGCTGCATGCGCGGCTGCTGCACCCGCTGGACCTCCACCGACGACAGCAACATCGAATCGCTCCATATGTATATCATATCGTCTGGACGGATATTAAATACCGTGACTGCGGGTTTTTCTGAATCAATTACTCATGAAGTCAATGAGCAATAACTGATATATCCTGGTCGTGAGTACGCCTGTATGTTGATGACGGATGTAACCAATGCGAATACCCCCGACCCGGGTGTTGTTGTGCTCAAACAGAAAATACACGGACTCCCCGCCGAGGAGTATGTTGAGTGTTTGCGCGAGCGTTTGCCTGACCAAACAATTACGCTTGCTCAAACTCCAGTCGAGGAGCGAGAGTTACTTGCAAATGCACAAATTGTGACTGGGCATTCACTACCGACGGGTGTTGCACTTGGACCAGATCACAATATATCAGCCGAAAATCCAGTTGTTGCAGATAATCTATCACTCTTTGGCTGCGTATATGCCGGGACAGGTCATCTCCAGACAGATGCGTTTGAAACCGCAGATATTGCTGTCACAAATGCCTCAGGCGTGCATGGACCGAATATTTCTGAACATGTTATTGGTGGTATCCTTTCATTTGCCCGCCAATTCCATCTCGCATGGCGCCGGGGTGAGCGTAGCGAGTGGCGGTCATTTCAATCATATGAGCTCAAAGATTCGACCGTCTGCGTTCTCGGTCTCGGAACAATTGGGACAGCAGTAACGAAACGACTGAAACCATTTGACGTACACACCATCGGCGTTCGCTACTCGCCAGAGAAGGGTGGTCCAACAGACGAAGTTGTTGGTTTTGAGGACGCCGCGGTGTACGAAGCACTTGCACGCTCTGAATACGTTGTTATTGCTTGTCCACTGTCAGATCTAACGGCTGGACTGTTTGATGCAGAAGCATTTCGTACAATGCCACCAGAGGCTGTATTAATTAACATTGCTCGTGGTCCCATTGTTGATACTGATGCACTCGTACGGGCAATTCAAGCAAGTGAGATCCGTGGTGCATTACTTGATGTGACGGACCCAGAGCCACTCCCCCCGTCGCATCCGTTGTGGGATTTTGAGAATGTCCTCATCACACCACATAACTCAGGTCATACCCCACAGTATTGGGAGCGACTCGCAGATATTGTTGCAGAAAATGTCCGCAGATTTGATACTGACAAATCACTCAAAAACCGCGTGATATAGCATCTCAACGTTAGTATATACTTATTTGAATCTATCCTATCGTACACTGGTTATAAAATGTTCCCAGCATATACAATCCGAATACGCAGGCACTAGTCCCATTTGAGTAAATAAATTGCCTTACACCCACCCGGCGTCGACTAACAATTCACCATTAAGTAGTGAAGCACCCGCGGCTCCACGAATAGTATTGTGTGCAAGGCAGTTGTATTTCAATCCGGCGTCTGTCACTGTGACTCCCCCAGCAGATATCTGCATACCATTACCACGCTCGCGATCAAGCCGTGGCTGTGGTCGACTCGGGTCATCGAATACATGAATTAACTGATCAGGTGAGGACGGAAGCTCTGCGCCAGGAACCGACTCCATCGCCTCAATAACATCTTCAGTGCTGATATCTGCTTTTGTTTTGGCGAAAACATTTTCAAGATGTCCATCAAGTGTCGGAATCCGATTACAGGAAGCAGCGACGTCCATCTCATGCAGTGACACTGAAGCACCATCAAACTCACCGAGCAACTTTCGAGATTCCTGTTGCATCTTTGGTTCCTCACCACCGATGTATGGAATTGTATTGTCAATAATCTCCATCGACGTTACTCCAGAGTATCCTGCTCCTGAGACTGCTTGAAGCGTTGAAACATTCACCGACTCTAGCCCAAATTGATCCAGCGCAGCAAGCGTTGGTACCATCGTGATTGTCGAGCAGTTTGGATTTTTAACGAGAGCTCCATCCCAGCCTCGATTATCACGCTGCAGTTCAATTAGATCTAGATGTCCTGGATTGATTTCTGGAATTGTCAACGGAATATCTGCAGACATTCGGTCATTTGAAGAATTCGATGAAACAACGTATCCTGCCTCGAGAAACGCCGGTTCAACGTCAGCAGCAACGTCAGATGGCAATGATGAGAAGAGTAAATCGATCTCGTCAGAAATACCATCTGGTGTTGTCGGTTTTACCGTCATTGACCCGATATCATCGGGAATTGGTGTATTGATGCGCCACTTTGCCGCCTCGCGGTACTGTTTCCCAACACTCGACTCTGAGGCGGTGAGTGCTGCAAGTTCAAACGTATCGTGGTCGGTGAGTAATTTGATGAACCGCTGTCCGACCGCCCCTGTTGCACCAAGAATTCCAACGCGAACTGTCATACTGAAAATATGGGTATCACTTACATAAGCCGGTTTGGATTTCTCCGTGTTCATGATAAACTAATGTGCTGTAATGGTCTCCGATGATAGCTTAACGGTGCAAATAACCGAAGTAACTCTCGTTTGCTGAGCTTACGAGTCCAATCGATACAGAGGATATTCCGAGCGCATGGCGGACATATAGTACGGCACTTGATCAACGGGTACGTATCACGACCTCCAGAGAGATTACTCAAGATGTTGCTGTCGATCTTCAGGCTCCTGGTGCACTGACTGTACAACCCGATAGCGGAACAAGGACTGTTCATGTAGGTGATTGTGAACATCTCAGATCAAGAGAGTAATTGCTGCCACCATTATCTTCTAATACCGTTAGTTACGTTCTGAGGGAACCGTATCACTGCTATCCCTACTGGAATATTAATTTATTATCACGATATCCGATGTACTAGCTGCCTGATGCTGACGCGAATACATCATACAAATTCATCAGATGTATTTGGGTAGGATAAATAACAAACGCACTTCTAAGATAGTTTATATGAAATTCTGTTTATATTGATCGGCATATCTAGACAACTCAATCGTATACAACCGTACGGAGGTTGACCTCCTCCCCCGCCTGAAGGCGGAGGAATCCCAAGCATTGGGATATTACGGTTTCAGCGTCATTCGACGGTGGCTCGCGGTTGGAATCCGTGACCGTGAGTCCGGCTGAACTGAATGACGCGTGGCTGGGCCAAACAGCCGTTACCGCTATCCCCGAGTGGGGGAGTTACGGGTAGCGTTTTCTGCCTGATGTTATCGGCTCCGTTCACATCTCCGTGTGCGACGACACCACAGCGGTCGCACTTCCACAAGCCACGTTCGACACGACTGTCATCGTCTTCGTGTCCGCACACGCTACACGACGATGATGTGCCCCACTCGTCGGGCATCTCAACCTCGACGCCACGCTCACGGGCTTTGTAGTCGATGAGGTTCATTACCCGTTTATATGCCCAGTTATCCAACCGCTTGTTGCCGTGCCGACCCCAATCCAATCGTCTTCATCGACACCACTGGGGTCACCCACGATTATCGTTCCTACATCGTGTTCAACACACCGTTCTACGATGTCTTTTGAGAGGGCGTGAAGGAAGTGGTCTTTTCGTTTGGCTAGTTTCTCTTGTGCCCACTGTGCTTTGCGTGACGGACCGCACGGTCCTTCAGTCTGATATTCTTCGCACTGGAAGTAGTGCTTGTCCTCGCGGAGTGCATCTCCAGAGTACAGCAAGGCATCGTCGGAGAACGCGACAGCAGCAGGGTTACAAATGCCAAGGTCGACACCTGCTGGGTTGTCACCGGGCGATTCAGTGGCAGTGGCAATTTCTTCGTCACAAACCACGTGTAACTCCCACTCCCACTGCTGCTTGTAGCTACACCAGACAGCACGGACTTGTTGAACGGTCTTCAGCGTTGCTTCTGGTGGTGCTTGGTATTCGCAAAGGATGAAGTCACGTCCGTTTTGTGATTTTACCTTTGCTCAGACGGATTCTGTCGTATTTTGTGTCGTGCGGATGCGATGCCTTTCTTCTTCACGTCACGGTGGAGCGTGGGTGTTCTTCGTGTACTCTGTTACTGTCGTATCGTAATAGTTACGTTTGCGGTAGCCCGGTGGGTGTCCTGTCCCGGTCATCGTTGGAGCCAAACCATGAACTGAAGGCTTCTGAAAGCTCTTCTAAAACTTTCTGACTGGACTGGACTGACTATGCAGTCCGTTGTATTTTGCACGTGTTTTCAGTTCGTGTTTGAGTTCTTTTTCAGCGGGTATTTCACCGGTTTCATCCCACTGTTGGCGGGCATAGTAGTTAGCGACGTTCCACAGTTTGGATGCTGACCAGCCGTGTCTGTCGAGTGCATCAGCCACTTGCGAGTGGTTCTGGATACGACAAACGTAACGTAGGTTCGGCGTGTGGTTGGCATCCAGTCCTTAATGTTATGAACTCCTGTTTGTTAAATACTGTAGAATATCCAGCCGTGTCGTAGCTAGTGGGATGTGTTACAGAGTGACGGTGCGTATCCACGGGCTTCAGGCCGTGGTATTGCACCTGCTCCGCCTATAATAACTGTATGCGCTGATTAACAGTTCTCAGTTTGCGTCGCCACCGTCGGTAATGGGTCGCCCACCGGTTGTGAGAACACTGTCTGCTAGTTTACGTGCCTCTGTTACAGAGGGTCGGGTGCCGTCGTCAAACTCAGCGCTAATTCGTTTAATAACAGACATAACGTCTGAGAGGTCACCAGCATCAATCACATCATCAAAAATATCTTCATATGCGTTTGCTTCCCAGTGACTAACCTCATAATCGTATGTCTCCGTCTGTGTAGTAACTGCGTACCGGAGCTGCCGTGCAGCATCAGATGAGTTCATATTAATTATGATAATCTATACATACTAAAAGGTACTCAAACTCGAAATTGAGTTAATAACTGAGAGTGGACTGGACAGCACGGTCATAACCATGATCAAATTCTCATAGGATTATCTGATATTCGAATAAGACCGATGCATGAAAAACCAATTAGATATTCTACATTATCATCCAACCACTGAAATAAAAAAAGATAACTATCCTGCATACGCACTCATTTTAATTAATAGATTCAGTACACTTAGTTCAAAATTCTGTGGTGGAGTTTCGACACTGATGAGACATATTGTGTCTTATTTGTCTATCGACATGTTCTACACTTTGTATACATCATCAAACTGTCAATTCATAAGATACTGTTCGGATGACATTCCTAGAAATATTATAAATCAAGCGCATTTGGGCTCGATGCGTTGCATCTTATGTGTGCTTCGACGGACTTAATAAGAACATGTGCCTTAAATTCGGATGAGACAGGCAGATACCTGTTTCACTGACCCGTAGCAGCAATCCTGCGTACTACGGAGGTGAATAATGGCAGATACGATAGTTGATGCAGTCTCTCGCGCGATTGATGAGGCACCGACACGGAACTTCCGTGAGACGGTTGATCTCGCTATCAATCTCCGCGATCTTGACTTAAATGATCCGTCGAACCGTGTTGATGAGTCCGTGGTCTTGCCCGCTGGAACCGGTCAGGAAACACGAATTGTCGTCTTTGCAAGTGGTGAAACCGCCCTTCGAGCCGAGGATGTGGCTGATCAGGTACTTAGCAGCGACGAGCTCGAAGAGCTAGGTGATGATGATGGCGCCGCGAAAGACCTTGCAGACGAGATTGATTTCTTTGTTGCCGAGGCAGGCATGATGCAAGATATCGGTCGGTTCCTCGGGACCATCCTTGGTCCGCGTGGAAAAATGCCAACTCCTCTGCAACCCGACGATGATGTTGTTGAGACAGTGAACCGCATGAAAAACACCGTTCAAATTCGTTCACGCGAGCGTCGAACATTCCACACCCGCGTCGGTGCCCAAGATATGGGATCCGATGAGATTGCTGATAATGTCGATGTTATTATCCGTCGACTTGAGGCTACCCTTGAGAAAGGTCCACTGAATATCGATTCAATGTACGTCAAAACGACGATGGGACCAGCCTTTGAGGTGCCTGCATGAGCAATAGTGCCGCCACAAGTGCGCGCAGAACCGACACGATTCCTGAATGGAAGCGTGAGGAGGTCGATGAACTCGTCTCGTTTATTGACCAGTATGAATCTATTGGGATTGTAAACGTTGCTGGGATACCAAGCCGGCAGCTTCAGACCATGCGACGTGATCTTTATCCAAGTGCTGCGATACGAATGAGTCGAAACACACTCACCGTCCGTGCGCTTGATGAGGTCGCCGATGGTTATGAAGATCTTACTTCATTTGTTGCTGGACAGGTTGCACTTGTCGGCACAGATGACAATCCATTCGGGCTGTACAGACAACTTGAGGCATCGAAGACACCGGCACCAATCAGCGCTGGTGAGGTCGCACCAAATGACATCGTTATCCCTGAGGGCGACACAGGCGTTGATCCCGGCCCGTTCGTCGGAGAACTTCAGCAGGTTGGCGCATCTGCACGGATTATGGATGGGTCAATTAAGGTTACCGAGGAATCACAAGTGCTTGATTCTGGAGGGGAAGTCTCCAGTGAACTTGCAGGTGTTCTTGCTGAGCTTGGAATCGAACCAAAGGAGGTCGGTCTTGATCTTCGTGGTGTCTTTGCTGATGGTGTCCTCTTCGAACCAGATGAGCTTGAGCTAGATATTGATGCATATCAGAGCGATATCCAATCAGCCGCTGCAGGGGCACGCAACCTTTCGGTCAATGCAAAATATCCGACCGCACAGACCACACCGACATTGCTTGCAAATGCTGCAGGCGATGCAAAAGCACTCGGTATATCTGCTGCCGTTGAGGACTCAGCAGTGCTTCCAGACCTCATCGCAAAAGCAGATGCACAAGTACGATCGATTGCAGCGAATATTGACGATGAAGATGCACTCCCGGCAGAGTTACAGGACGTTGAAACGCCTGCACAGCTGGATGCATCATCAACGGCTGACCCGAACGCAAACGTAGATGCAGACTCCGACACTGACGATAATGAGTCTGCTGATACCGACGATGAGACGGCCGGTACTGACGACAATGATGATGACGATGACGATGGTGCTGAAGGTCTAGGTGCAATGTTCGGCTAAAACCTGAGGAGACGGAGACAGTTCGTATCGTATCGTATCGTATCGACATACGAATATCAAACAGCGCGAAAATAAATCATAGATAACAGATAACGAGGAATATTAAAATGGAATACATTTACGCAGCTCTTACACTGAATGAAACAGGCGAATCGATTACTGAAGATAACGTTACAGAAGTGCTTGAGGCAGCCGGAACCGACATTGAAGAGTCCCGAGTCAAAGCGCTTGTCTCCGCTCTCGACGATGTCGATATTGAAGAAGCGATTGACACAGCCGCCGCAGCCCCCGCTCCTGCAGCAGGTGCAAGCGCTGGTGAGGCTGAAGTTGAAGATGATGCCGACGCTGATGAGGAGGAAGCAGAAGAGCCAGACGAGACAGAAGAAGCAGACGAAGCAGATGATGAAGATGATGAAGCGTCTGGTGAAGGGCTAGGTAATCTCTTCGGCTAACGGCGATTGTGCGATTGTCATTGTTGATTATGAATTTGAATTAGCCGCTGTCCGTTATTATGATTTAGTAAATAATTCAGGAGTGACATCTCTTTTATTCGCACTCGTACTCGTGCTCGCCCTCAGTGCGTACTGAGGAACGGAGGAGTTACCACCTCAATTATACCATAGATGTAATCAGACAAGTATCTCTCAAGATCAATACCAAGCAGGCTTTTGCATCTATCAGGTGTTTGCACAGCCGGACATAGTATAAAGAATCGTGCTTTAAAAATATGAATGGACTTCCGTAATTGGATAGCGCCACATACAGACTGTGCCACATGAATCTGAGGCTAAACTGTCGGATCTCATCGTATCTCGCGTTTACGGTATCATATCCACTGTTTTTGACCTGTGCTCCCTTTCAATGTTTCCTATCATTCTATGTCGAGGGAGCTTCCAGATTATCCCGTATCTAACTACAGATAAATAGTTGTAACAATAGTGACGACCGAGCCACACAGGTATTTTATCGGTTACTTAGAGTAGAGTAGAGTAGGGCAGAGGGTACGGTAGGTTAATGTAGTAATCCGTCAGCAGTCCAAATTACTGTGATAATCATACATCACGTAGAATTAATATCAATATTAACATTAACGCTATTTTTCGCTAATATTTGACGGACGTCATATCACAGCAGCAGCGATTCTTGGATATGCATATCTCGATGCGACATCTTGGAACTTGCACAGGACTTGTCCCGGGATTCCAGGTAAATAGCGTTGCATTTCTGTTTGTTGGAGTTGCATCAACGCTTCCAGGCTCACTTGTTGCTGTTGAGGCAGCCGTTCCTTCAAATGGCATCGTATATACATTCTCATCTGTTGTTCCGGGCTTGCTCTTGATGTCCCTGAAGCATCACCTGCACCCGGTGTTCTCCCTGGACGTCGACTTGTACTAGATGGATGTGGTCGTGAGGCGATTCGGCTATCAGCACTTGGAAGTGCAATTGCTCTAGTTGTTGCAGTGACCGTTGCACTCACATGAGTACATATTGTTGATATGTTGATATAGAACGGTTAGTGTGCGTTGAAATATCAACAGATATCTCACATACCCTTTCATCTACAATCTCAAAACATTAAATTGTTGATATGTATGCTGTGAGAGTCCCAGAATTCATAAAAAGAAACGGTTAAACATCACTGGTTGGTTAGTAAAAATATGAGTCAGACCGACCAGCGGCACGCCAGACAGTGTGTGTCCTGCGGTATTAACATCTCTGGAATGAGTGCTGCCACTTTTGATTGTCCAGAATGTGGCTGTGATATTTCACGGTGTGCGACGTGCCGAAAGCAGAGTAATCTGTATGAATGTCCTGACTGTGGATTCAGAGGACCATAACGATGGGAAAGGTAGCTGCAAAAATCAAGGTCATGCCAGATAGTCCTGATATTGATCTTGATGAACTACAAGAACGTCTTGAACAATCGCTACCAGAGGGCGCTAAAATAAACGGATTTGAACGAGATGACGTAGCTTTCGGACTTGTTGCACTTCTTCCAACGGTCATCGTTCCAGATGATGCTGGTGGGACTGAAGCTGTCGAGGAGTCATTTGGTGACGTCAACGGTGTTGAGAGCGTCGCCGTTGAAAACGTTGGTCGAATCTAATATAATCGGTTTTGTATCTCTTAGCTTATAGTAAATCATTCGTAACTACAAGTCCATCTATTGATCGTAGTTATCTCAATTCTGACGCCACAACATTCCTAAACCAATGACCGGTGATAGAATAAATCCGACTCCAACCCCCAGGAATAACGGCACGGCACTGTCAACCGGCAGAACCCACATTGCAAAAACACCGCCGACTGCACCGATTAAGATTGTCACTGAGACGCCAAGTCCGAATATTTCAACCTTTGAACTTGAATCACCGTGCGTTATCCGCTCAGCCTCTTCAGTGCATACCACCGTCTCGCTGGAGGGTTGCTCGGTCCCACTTGCATAATCTTGCGCCATAATTATATGATATTACAGCAGGTGGCTTAATTTTTGCTTGTGACTTCCACATATTCCATATGAAATCATAACAGGTCCGTAACGTGCGTTTTATACATCCGTCGAAGATAATATAAACAATAATGCCAAGTTCGAATGGCCCAATGACTGGAACTCGCGACAAACTTTCGAACTCTCCGCGCGAACGAGGGATGTCACCACCACAACGATCGATTCAAGAATATGACGAAGGGCAAAAAGTCCATCTTCGGATTGACCCAAGTGTCCGCGAAGGTCGTTTTCATCCCCGATTCAACGGTCATACCGGAGAGGTGACTGGGAAGCAAGGACGAGCGTTCAAAATTAAGATCGTCGATGGTGGTAAAGAAAAAACGATTATCGCACGCTCAGCACACCTTCGTCCACAGGAGTGAGTATGAATTCATGGCGATATGAATTGACATCTCAGTTTCAAGTCGATTCCGCATATTCTGATCCTAATCATAATCAAGAAATTTAATTTTTATCGATATTACAATTATCCTCAATACACATGACGATCTTCAAAGAAAAACTCGATGATGAGTATCAAACTGTCTCAGAAGTCAAACTGTCGCTTCAAAATGTTGAAGCCGAACGTGCCGCCGAGGCCGATCGTGATCTTCGGTACGAGCTTGCACGTGCTATCGAGCATGTAAACAGATTTGCTGACCTCGACCCCTCTGATTCACGGGAACTCGTTGATGAACTGCTTACTGAGGAGAAAGTTGATAACTCAACGGCAATCAAAATTGCTGATCTCCTTCCACAGAATCGCGATGAACTCCGTGCTGTATACGCACAAGAGCGGTATGCGCTCAGTGGCGACGAGCTAGATGCAATACTCAATATTGTCAAGAAATACGCTTAAACAGCGTCAGTATATTTTGATATTTGCGCATGTGTATCAATCGAAGAGATAGAAAAATTTCTCTGATATATAAGATATACAAATACCACTATCAACTGCATATAATAACCTCCCGTGAATACTGTTTATCATGACCATCACACGAATGTGATTCGACACCGCAGCTGGAATTCGGCGGTGAAATATGACTGCTAGTAGATACCACGGATTGATTCTGTTCACTTCCTGCCTCATTATTTAAGTGCACACTCGGTGTATATGTTGTCATAACCATGACCGAAAGCGAGGACACCGACGCTAATCCTACTGATAAGTCGGATCAAAGCGACGGTCGTAATAATAGTCCAGACGCCGAGACGGATGTTCGCCGTGCAGTTATCCTTGATCATCTTCCACATGGGCGCAGTGATGATAATCGCCCGCGGCATCAGCGTGACCCACTAGCATATGCGCTTGGGGAACGCGATTTTAGATTATATGAGTTGACACTTGATGCAGCCGAAGATGCCGATGCTTCAATCGGTGATCGTGTCGTTGTTGGTCCAACCGAAGCTCGACAATTGGTCGATGAATTCCGGCAGATTAGCTATACGGACCTATCAAATACAGCACAAAACGAAGTTGAGTACGCAGTTGAGGAGATAATCAACGCGGATGAGCGCCGGTTTGTCGATTTCTATAATAATGCTCAACCGATCACGCTTCGACTCCATCAATTAAATCTACTTCCAGGGATTGGCAAGAAGCTCCGAAATAATATTCTTGATCAGCGAAAGCGTGGACCATTTGAGAGCTTCGAACAAATAGAAGAACGAGTAGCGGGACTTCATCATCCCTCTTCGATTCTCAAAGATAGAATTCTTGAGGAGCTACACGAAGACGATCTTAAATATAATGTCTTTGTCGCACCGAGTGAATAGAACGCGGTTTGATTCCGAAAACAAGGCTCTCTATAGTATCTTATTCACTCACAGCTGATGGTAGCCACCGTTAATATGATCTTTCATTCAGTTTGAACTCCATAGCAGACTCACTCCAAGCATAACTCTAAATTGCAGATTAAATAGAACGCTTTTTAATTTGCTGCGATTCAGGAGCATCGATTATTGCACCATCGCCGATGGTGTCACCAGGTCCTTCTGACGTATATAGGTAAAATTGAGTTATAAATCCAGTCAGCTTCGTCTACAGAAATAAAGTATGACAGAGTGGTTTAGAGCGTTATATCTGATTCAATCATCAGCATGTGCTGGCTCACCGTCGGATGCAGTTCCTTGCTCTGACTCACTCTGTTGGTCGCTTGAGTTTGTCCTCGTGTCAGGTCCATCGATAACCGGTCGCGTAACATCGCGGTCACAGTCCTCATTATCAATATCGTATGGATATGATCCCGTGACACAGCCGAGACAGAGATCCGAGCGATGCTCACCAAGCACATCTGCGACCGCATCAACAGAGAGATATCCTAAGCTGTCGGCGTCAATTTCTGATCGAATTTCCTCAGTTGATTTATCAGCAGCAATGAGTTCTTCACGTGAAGCCATGTCGATTCCCATATAACAAGGGGCAATAATCTGTGGAGCACCAATCCGAACGTGGACTTCAGACGCACCAGCATCACGGAGAAGCTGAACAAGCTGTCGTGATGTTGTCCCACGGACGATACTATCATCGATAATCGTCACTGACCGTCCTTCAATCGTGCTTTTAATTGGATTAAGTTTGAGTCGGACAGCGCGTTCACGTTCATCCTGTGTTGGCATAATAAATGTCCGACCGACATACCGATTTTTCATCAATCCTTCAGCAAACTCAACCACATCTTCACCCGTACTAGTTGTCTCTCGAGGATCCCCGTCGGCAGTCGTTTCATTCGCGGCGTCGGCGTATCCAGAGGCAAACGCACGACCTGAATCGGGCACAGGCATAACAACGTCTGTCTCAACTCCTTGTTCAGCCCACAATTCTCGACCTAGATTTCGTCGCGCCTCATAAACAAGTGTATCGTTGATCACTGAATCTGGGCGTGCGAAATAAACGTGTTCGAAGAAACAGTGTGCAGTGTTTTCACGATCAGTGAGCTGATATGACTCAAACCCAGAGCCGTCGGAATCGAGAACAACGAGTTCACCAGGTCGGACATCTCTGACAAGTTCACCATCAAGTGTGTCAATTGCGGCAGACTCTGAGGCAACAACGTATCCATCCTCAACCTTACCGATACAGAGTGGCCGGTTCCCCTCAGGGTCACGCACAGCGAGCACGGTCTCATCATGCATGATAGTCAATGCATACGATCCATGGATCCGTTCCATGGTCCGTTTAACCGCACGAACGAGATCCGATTCAAGTAAGTTTCGAGCAAGTTCATGCGCTATAACCTCGGTATCACCGTCTGAGGTGAATGCATGACCAAGTGATTCGAGTTCATCACGAATCTCGTCTGCATTGATGAGATTGCCGTTGTGTGATAGTCCAAGCGACCCAGATTTAAAGGAAACAGAAAATGGCTGTGCACAGCAGGCATTGATACCTCCGGAGGTTGGATATCGGACATGTCCAATCCCAGTACCCCCTGCGAGTGTATTAAGATCTGATTCTTCAAATGCATCACCGACAAGTCCCATCTCAACGTGACTGTGTTGTTGGAAGCCATCGTGTGTGACAATTCCTGCCGACTCCTGTCCGCGGTGTTGTAACGCATATAACGAATAATACAATGGTCGTGCAGCACACCGCTCAGAGAGTGCTACACCAACAACGCCACATTTCTCGGTCGGTCCAGATCCTGAGTCCGTTTGTTCCCGTTCCCGTTCTTGCTTGTCAGCTTCCAAGCGATCAAGTTTCGGTGACCGTGATACGGGGACTGATCCTTCCGTATCGGATGATGTTGAGTTCAGATCACTCGATTCATCGATAGCACCATCAGAATCACTGGTTTCATTTCGAATAATATCAGTCTCAAAATCGGTTTCGAAGTGTATCTCATCATCGGGAATATTACGATTCGCTGATGATTGAGACGTTACCTCAAAATATGATTTTCTGTCTATGTTCGCGTTCGCATCTGCGTCTATGTCCGCGTCTGGATTAGCATCCGGTTTTGTTTCGGATTTCGATTCCGTTTTTGATTCTATCGCACGTCTGGGTGTGGGGGTCAAATCCCGCCCGTCAGACATACTTATTCATACAATTGCTAGGGGGTAAAAACCCATTCATATGCTGTTTTCAGACATCAAAGCGTCGGTGAGTATACACGATTGTGCATATATAATGTTCATTATCTATATATCGCAATCATATATCCTCGAGGTTGTATCTTGACAGTATGTATATCACCCAGTATGTTATTTTATTCTAAGTGCTATACTAACTCAACTGTATGATACACAGCAGGTACGACTAGTAGTCTTGGACAACTGCCGGTATGTCAGGACTCGGCTCCCGGATTTATCCGAAAACAATGGAAAACTAATTTCTTCTGAAATGAACAGCAGTTGATTTTCTTTGGTAGTTACTACAGTGTGCGATATTTAAATTCAGATCACAATGATTTCGAGAATACCGTGGAATTAAGATCTATTTAGTTATCGCCAGTTTTCGAACTCCACTCGTAATCACGCCGTTTTGCGGATTTACCAAACCCACAGGATGAACATACTTTCTTCTTAGCGTGATAGGACTTTTCTCCACATCGGCGACATTTCACATGTGTTGTCGTGTTTTTCTTTCCTTGACTTGGAGTGCCGGCACCAGTCATGTATTGATTGTAACAATGTTATCGCCGCGTATAATCGTTGTGTCTTCAACTGTTGTGACGTCCAATGCACCAGGATCGGTGTTTTCAGATGCCCCAATAGGGTCAAGAACTGCATTCATATGCTGGTCATATCCTGCAAGTGTGCCATAATAGGCACTTCCATCTTTAAGTGTGATAGTAACCGTATTATCAAGCGCGGCTTCAAGAACATCAAGAGGTCGTCCGCTCATACCTCATGCCGTTCGGTATTGATATTAAATGTGCCGAAGGAACCTGAGTATTCTATATCTCATCTTATATTTTATACTAGCAGTGAAGTTGACCCACGTAGTTTTTACCATGTGGTCGAATATATGCTAATACCAATGCTCCCGCGGGTAAGTGCACTAGCTAGTCTAGTGCACGCGGGGACCGACGACCAACGTGCTGTAAGACGCCGGGGCCGATCGATCCCACATCGTATCATAACGCAGTATGTGCAGCATCACGCGGCGTATAATATCGAAATGAATCATCACTTATCGGATGAATGATCATGTCTCAACTGAGCTCAGATCAACACATGTCCACATTTGATACTAATATAACAAACCCGTGGACTATCTTTGAGTATGATCAAAATGGACTACGCCGTATAGCAAATACGATGCTGCAAATCACGATCATGGTCATGATCATACGATTACGATTACGATTGCGACTGTAAATAGATGGTTTAACAAGATATAAGACGGGGCATTTCAGTGAGCACCTTCGCCACAACAGTGGCTTTCGATGCTCGGATTCAATTATGGAAATCGAAATCGCAACAATTGGCGGATACGAAGAAGTCGGTCGACAGATGACCGCCGTCCGAACAGGCGACGATATAGTCATCTTCGATATGGGTCTGAATCTTAGTCAGGTCCTGATCCACGATAACGTGGAGACCGAAACGATGCATAGTCTCGATCTGATTGATATGGGTGCAATCCCAGATGATCGTATTATGTCTGATCTTGAGGGTGACGTACAGGCAATCGTCCCTACTCACGGTCATCTGGACCATATCGGCGCACTCTCAAAACTTGCACATCGGTACGATGCTCCGATTGTCGCCACGCCATTCACAATCGAGTTAGTAAAACAACAAATTGACAGTGAAAACAAATTCAATGTCAAGAACGACTTGTTGAGGATGTCCGCAGGCGAGGCAATGTCAATCGGTGAAAGTGGAAATGTCGAACTTGAGTTTGTTCACGTCACACACTCGATTATTGATGCAATTAATCCGGTTGTTCACACACCTGAGGGAGCAATTGTCTATGGTCTTGATAAACGTATAGACCACTCACCAGTATTAGAAGATCCTGTAGATATGAAGCGATTCCGCGAGATTGGACGTGAGGACAATGGCGTTCTCTGTTACATTGAAGACTGTACGAACGCAGGTCGTAAGGGACGCACTCCTTCAGAGTCACACGCGCGATCTCATCTGAAAGACACTATCAGATCAATTGAGGACTATGATGGAGGAATCGTTGCTACAACCTTCTCATCGCATGTTTCTCGTGTCTCATCGCTTGTCGAGTTTGCAAAAGAAATTGATCGTCAGCCCGTATTATTAGGTCGGTCAATGGAGAAGTATTCCGGAGCCGCAGAACGGCTTGGATTCGTTGACCTCCCAGATGATGTCGGCATGTACGGTCATCGAAAATCTGTTGATCGGACGTTCAAACGCATCATGAAAGAGGGTAAGGAGAATTATCTCCCAATCGTCACTGGTCATCAGGGTGAGCCCAGAGCAATGCTCACGCGGATGGGGCGTGGTGAAACGCCATTTGAACTTGAAAATGGAGATAAAGTCATTTTCTCAGCACGCGTTATCCCTGAACCAACGAATGAAGGTCAACGTTACCAGTCCGAACGACTTCTAAAAATGCAGGGTGCCCGAATTTATGATGAAATCCACGTCTCAGGTCATCTACGTGAAGAAGGACATTACCAGATGATGGATGCGCTTCAACCGCAGCATATTATCCCAGCGCATCAAGATCTTGAGGGTCTTTCGCCATATGTCGATCTTGCTGAGTCACAAGGTTATGCACTTGGTCGCGATCTTCATGTGACACGTAACGGTAATATTGTCCAACTGGTGGGGTAAAATGAGTTCGGACGCGACGGAAGAACGGGTGCTCGATGCTGTACGTGCACGCCGAACGCTCGTCAATGATGCCTTGGATACGGATGTCCCAATGCAGTCACCTGAACGACTCTATGAAGCAACGCGGTATTTGCTTGAGGCTGGCGGGAAGCGTCTTCGTCCGACTGTAGCATTACTGACTGCTGAATCGCTTTCGGACGTTGACCCACTGACGGCTGATTATCGGTCATTTCCGGCACTTGATGAGAACGAGGTTGATGTTATGTCTGCGGCGACAAGCATTGAGGTTATCCAGTCGTTCACACTGATCCATGATGACATTATGGATGATGATGATCTCCGTCGCGGTGTTCCTGCGGTCCATCGTGAATACGATACTGAAACAGCCATCCTCGCTGGTGATACGCTCTATGCAAAAGCATTTGAGTTACTCTCAAATACTGGCGCAGATCCAGCAAATGGTGTTGCTGCTGTTAGTCGTCTTGCAACGACTTGCACACAAATCTGTGAGGGTCAAGCACTTGATGTTGAGTTTGAACATCGTGATGCGGTTGTTCCTGAGGAATATCTTGAAATGGTTGAACTCAAAACGGCTGTGTTGTATGGTGCTGCAACCTCAACAACAGCGTTGCTATTGGATGCAGACTCAGATGTTGTCGAAGCGCTGTATCAATATGGTATTGACGCCGGTCGAGCCTTCCAGATTCAAGATGACGTATTAGATCTTACTGTCCCATCTGAGCAACTAGGCAAACAGCGTGGGTCAGATCTCATTGAGAACAAAGAGACATTGATCACACTTCACGCGCGCCAGCAAGGTGTTGACGTTGAATCACTACTTGATTCGACAGATGTCGATGCTGTCTCAGAAGCAGCAGTCGAAAATGCTGTTGAAACACTTGATGAGGTTGGGTCAATCGATTATGCCAGTGAAACGGCGACCGATCTTATTGAGCGGGCAAAAGATCATCTTGAGGTACTCCCGGATAACGATGCGCGGTCGCTGCTGTGTGATATTGCTGATTATTTAGTCACTCGGGGATACTGAGCCTGAGACGGGAACCTAGTTTTTCGTACCGCTGATTATCGTTAAAACTGCTAGTCACATCCAGCCTGTGATATGAGAAACCGATACTGTTGATTCTACGCATAAGCTGTTTACTGTCAAGCATGTGCACCAGAGTGTATTTCACTCAACTAACAGTCGAGTAGGGCGGAGTAACCGCATTCAAAAACGTGATTCCGGTTTGTTCCATAATCCGCGTTTGTTTTTACTTGGGAGAGTAGATTATTGTATAATGAGTATTGACGACGAGTTACGCGACCGTATTGAGCGATCTGCAGAAAAACATGCACTTTTGAATGCAGTAAAACATAATAGCGATGCCGAAATGGGCGCAATAATGGGTCCGCTCATGGGAGAGAACCCGGAATTCCGCCCGCATGGTGATGCCATCCCCGGAATCATCGGTAGTGTTGTTTCTCAGATTAACAATCTCTCAGCGGGCGAACGTCGTGATCGACTTGAAACGCTTGCACCAGAAGCCCTCAAAGAGATTGAATCTGCTGATAACTCAAATAAATATGATCTCCCATCGCTTCCGGGTGTTACTGATAAAGAACCTACTCAGTCGGTCCGAATGCGAGCGGCGCCAAATCCAAATGGTCCATGGCATATCGGTCACGCCCGGATGCCAGCGGTCATTGGAACGTACAGCAATCGATATGACGGATCATTCATCATCCGATTTGATGATACCGACCCTGAAACTAAGCGTCCAGATCTTAATGCGTACGATGATATTCTTGAGGATGTCACATACCTTGGATTTGAGCCAGATGACGTCCTCCGTGCCTCTGACCGACTTGAATTATATTATGATTATGCACAGGATCTCATTGATGTTGGTGGGGCGTACACATGTTCTTGTTCAGGTGAACACTTTTCAGAGTTAAAAAACGCCGGAGAGGCATGTCCTCATCGTGAGAAATCTATTGACCAGACACGCACCGAGTTTGAGGCGATGATTCAGGGAGAATATGTTGCCGGAGAGATGGTATTACGTGTCCGAACCGACATCAAACATAAAAATCCTGCACTCCGCGACTGGGTTGCATTTCGACTGATCGATACACCTCATCCTCGAGCGAGCGCAGCCGACTATCGCTGTTGGCCGATGCTTGATTTCCAATCCGGAATTGATGACCATGAAACAGGCATTACACATATTATTCGTGGAATTGACTTACAGGACTCCGCAAAACGACAGCGATTTGTGTATAATTATTTCGACTGGGAGTATCCTGAAGTCGTCCATTGGGGACATATCAATGTTGATGCATATGATGTTTCACTGTCAACATCAACACTCACTGAAAAAATTGAGGGGGACGAATTAGATGGGTGGGATGACCCACGTGCACCGACGCTTCAGAGCCTTCGTCGTCGCGGAATAACGGGGGAGGCAATTGTTGAGTCAATGATTAATCTTGGCACATCAACAACGAACGTTGAGCTCTCGATGAGTTCGATATATTCGAATAATCGCAAACATATCGATGATGAGGCAAATCGATACTTCCTCGTTCGCAATGGTGAATCATTCACACTCGATACAACATCAGGGGATATGACAGCTGGACATCCTCCGCTCCACCCGGATAATCCTGAACGGGGCGAACGAACGATACCAATTACTGATGCAATCACAATAGAGTCTGCAGACGTCCCGGTAGATGGCAATCGCGTCTGGTTGAAAGGATATGCCTGCGTCCAGCGTGATGGCAATCAGTTCAGGCCAACAGACGATAGTATAGATGTGGTGAGAGAAGACGAGGTCAATGTAATTCATTGGGCACCAGCTCCTGATTCATCATCAGCTATATCAGTTCGAATGCGAACGCCAGACGGTGATATCACCGGCGTTGCTGAACCTGAGTTGATCAATACTTCTGTTGGCGATCTCGTTCAGTTCGAACGCGTTGGATTCGCCCGGATTGATAGCAAACACGAGCAAACAACAAATACTGATATGACCGTCTATTGGACACACTCATAATCTAACGACATCACTATGCAATACCAATGTTTCCTGATGAGTCTGAACTAATTGACCTAACACGAAAGATTGAGTCGTCAATGCCGGTTTATCCTGAGGATCCACCGGTCAATGTTGAGATGCACGCAGATATTGCAACCGATGGATATCGTGTGTCAACACTCAAATTCGGGACGCACACGGGAACACATATTGATGCACCATCACATACTGAGCCTGATGGGGAATCGATTGAGACATTTACCCCAGATGAACTCCGATTCAACGCTCATATTGTTGATTGTCGCTCATTCGAGGCAAACACATTAATTGATCCATCCGTCCTCCCACCACTTACCGACCCCGCGACAGCTATTGAACTCATTATCTTCCACACCGGATGGGCAGATGCGTGGGGAACCCCACAGATGGTAGACCATCCGGCACTCGCTCCGCAAACAGCAAAAAAATGTGCTTCGGCTGATGTTGCGATTGCAATTGATACGATTAGCCCTGATCCGACCGGTGAAGAGACGGTCCCTGCTCACCACGCGTTATTGGGTGCTGGTCTCCCAATTATTGAAAATATTTGTAATATTACATCACTTCCTGATGATACTGTTGAACTTCTCGTTTGTCCACTCCGAGTCGATGCTGATGGTGCACCAGCGCGTGTGATTGCATGGTCATGATTAGATAAGTCAACTCAGATTAACCGAGATACTGAATTTCCCCAACGATCGTTATGATACTCAAGCCCTGAGCAGGAAGGAGATACAACACCGCATAGTTCTCATACTCCATGGCTAAAATCCAGACTCACGCGGTCATCACAGAAATGCAAAGAGAACGCCTCAAGTTTATTTTTAAGAGGAACTCAAGTATATATTCTGATGAATCACTTACTTCATCTGAATACGATTATACCGAGGGTAAGAAACATACCACTGGTCATGATAAACTGAATTACTGTTGAGGCAAGAACACCGCCTGTTGCAGCAAGAGCAGCTCTCATACTTGTCTCACTATCAGCACATTGTGAGAACTCAACAACAAATACAGTCCCTGCAAGCCCCACAAGAAATCCGGCAGGACCCGTAATAAATAATAGACCAATCCCAACAATGACCGCCACGGCGGTCGTCGTCGTTGATGCACCACCCATGCGGGCGGCAAGTGCTCCACCAGCAAAGTCAACGACAGCGGTCATGATACCGACGAATAATAATATCGTAAGGACACCTAATTGTGGATCGTTGAATCCACTTGCCCACCAATACGTCAACACACCACTTGTTGATACAATAGCACCAGGAATAAGCGGTATTACACTTCCGATCACACCTATTGCGGCGAGACTGAGTGCAATCCATCCCCACATTGAAACTGTCACAACTATATCTGATGATTATCTTACGTCTCCAATATCAAAATAAGTCGGATTCAATTTTAATATTCCTCTTCATATTCTCTGGAAATTGAGCATACAGAACAATCATCTTTACAATGAGTATCTCACAGACATGACGATCTGGTTTGCCAGTTGCCAGCTTTTTTGAGTGAACGCTTCTATCAGGAACTAACGACAGCGGGACTATGTGAACTACCTCGGGGTCAACTTGTTTATTTGTAGAAACGATGAATACAGTCTGTGAATATTCAGCAGTATTTCAAAGAGACACAACTACAGCTGAATACTCATTTCCACGTCTATTCTAGTAACGCTCATTGACAACTCATGAAGAAAAAATTTCGATCTCAGAAATAACTGCTTGTTAGGCTATCCTGGTGGGTATGTGTTTGTTTCGCATGCGACACCGGCATTGAAAGCGCTTTTATGTAATCCAAGGTTATCAGTGGTTACAACCTGCACGGGGTTGATGATACTCCTCGCCGTCAGGGAACGATTCGCCGGCGAAGCAGTCGAGCCCACGAGCAGGAATGGAGAATACCAATGCCAGTTTATGTAGACTTTGATGTGCCGGCTGACCTCGCAGATGATGCTCTTGAAGCACTTGAGGTTGCCCGGGATACAGGAACAGTAAAGAAAGGAACGAACGAAACAACCAAAGCTATCGAACGCGGCACTGCTGAGCTTGTTCTCGTCGCTGAAGATGTTTCCCCTGAGGAAATTGTGATGCATCTGCCAGAACTTGCAGAAGAAAAGGGGATTACACTCGCCTTCGTTGAGACACAGGATGAGATTGGGCAAGCAGCGGGTCTTGAAGTAGGCTCTGCTGCTGCTGCCATCGTTGACGCCGGCGAGGCAGACAGCGATGTCGATGACATTACCGCGAAGGTTGAGGAACTTCGATAAGCGACAATGAGCGCTGAAGAGACCGCAAGTGACTCAACGTCTGCGGAGGTAATCGAGATTGTTGGCAAAACCGGAATGCATGGCGAGGCGATGCAGGTCAAATGCCGCATTCGTGAAGGTTCTAATCAGGGCCGTATTATTACACGCAACGTGCTTGGTCCTGTTCGCGAAGGTGATGTATTACAGCTTCGTGAAACACAACGAGATGCTGACTCAATTGGGGGTCAATAATTAATGGTTGAAACACGAACATGTGATTTCTCTGGAGAAGAAATCGAGCCTGGGACTGGGACAATGCTCGTCAAAACTGACGGAACAATCCTGCATTTCAAGGACTCAAAAGCTGAAAAGAACTATCGTCTTGGTCGCGAACCCCGTAATCTGGAGTGGACTGAAGCTGGATCCACTGAGGGCGCAAATGAATGAGTGAGGAAACGCCAACGCACGAACGTACCTTTGTGATGGTCAAGCCTGATGGTGTCCAGCGTGGACTCATTGGTGAGATCGTGAATAGGTTTGAAGACCGAGGACTTACTCTTGTTGGCGGAAAGTTCTCCCGTCTTGATACAGAAACCGCACGTGATCATTACGGTGAACACGAGGAGAAACCATTCTTTGATGAGCTTGTATCATTCATTACTGCTGGTCCAGTGTTTGCAATGGTCTGGGAGGGTGCGGATGCAACTCGACAAGTTCGATCAATGGTTGGCGAAACCGACCCGGCCGAATCGGCTCCGGGTACAATCCGTGGCGATTACGGACTTGATCTCGGTCGGAACGTGATCCATGCGTCTGACCACGAGGATGAAGGAGCAAATGAGCGCGAAATCAAACTCTTCTTTGATGAGTCGGAACTCTACACATACGAACGGATTGATGATCCGTGGTTGTATGAATGAATAGTAACCACGCTTACGTGGTTTAACTCGCTCAGATAAACTAGCGCAGACTTTATTCGATGAATATTGGTACTCGCTCTCTTGAGTTGTATAGCCAATGGATGATGTCAAGTCAATAATTCAATACTTTAATAGTACAAATTTACACATTCAACTGAGTTCGCTTGATGAAATATGTTACTCAAACTGCATTCATAAAAATCAACTGATCAGTCGATCAAATATAGACATAATGAAAGTAGTATTTTATTATGCTGAGTCGACTTGCGATGCAACCGGTGCATCCTCAACAGCTGGGACTTCGATCTTACCAGCATCAAGTTCAGCCTCAATTTCACGAGTAGCTTGTACCATATTTGCCATTTTCTCACGAGCCATTTCCCTCGGCAACAGCTTCAGCCCACAATCTGGCGAGATCGTAAGCCGCTCAGGTGGAACGATTTCGAGTCCGTATTTAATATTTTGTTTAATTTCTGCAACAGTTTCAACAGTTGCATCATGAGCATCAACAACACCAAGTGCAAGATCTGGCTCAAATGAAGGGTCAGTGAATACCTCAATCTGTTCATACCCATCATTACAAAGTTCCAGATCAAACTCATCAATGGGGAAATCATTGATCTCAGGATAAATCCGCGAATAATCTCCATAACAAACGTGAAGGCCGATTCGAACATCAGCACTAATACCGTCAACAATTCGCTCGAGTGACTCTCCAACGATTGCGTAATCATCCGGTGTTGTTGCAAGCGCAGGCTCGTCAATCTGAATATATTTTGCCCCAGCATCAACGAGTCGACTCACCTCTTCATTGACAAGTTCGGCTAAATCATACGCAAGATCTTCTTCAGTATCATATGCTTCATTGAACGACCAGCGAGCGAGCGTGTACGGTCCTGTAATAGGTACTTTTACAGGTCGATTTGAAACGTCTGTGGTGAAATTGAACTCATCGACCAACCATGGGTCATCATATTCAACCTCAGAAACAACAGATGGCTTATTGAAATAGTTGTGTCCCCACACCTTTACTGGTCCATTAAACTCATATCCTGGGACTCGGTGTGCGAAGTATTCAACCATCTCTTCACGTCGCATCTCCCCATCAACAACTGTATCAAGCCCAGCATGCTCGTGTTCTTCGGTAATGAGACGCGCCGCATCATCGTGTGCCTCAGTCAAATTATTATCATCGAACGTCGAGTCCTCATCATCAACAAGATCATTCGCGCGATTGAGCCATTTCGGCTTAGGATAACTCCCAACAACGGTTGTTAACAGGAAGTGATCGGCATCATGACCCTCTGGACGGAACTGTGCGCGGTTGTTGGCGTTACGTGACATTATGCTTCAACCTCTGTTGTTACGTCAGGATTGTTCGTTGCTGCGGCTGTCAGTGCAGTGAGTTTCTCTCGATGTTTATTTACAGGTAAATAGAATGGTTCAGCACTGGTGGTAAGATAGACAGTGTCAAAATCAGTCGATGGAACTTGACTTTGGAACCAATTTGCACGTTCAATAAGCGTTCCTGATGATTGAACAAGTGTATTCTGACCATCTGCAACACCAAGCGCAATATCTGTGGTAACACCATATTCGGTAACGTTGTGCAGCGTTTGTTCTCGATCACCTGCAACAATATCAAATCCAAGAGCCGATACCGATGCATCCATGAGATGAGCGTATGTTTTCTCATCTAATGCGCCGAAGTAAGTGTATACAATAACCTCAGAATCGGTTACGTCTGCAATATTAGAGAGTACCTCTGAGACCAGTGGTGCAATATCATCATCTGGAGCAGCAGTTACAAGCGATGGTTCAAGCAAAAACAGCGTTTCATGTGATGGCAGTGCTGCAGCCTCTTCAACAAGTAGTTGCCCTACTGCTGAGAGGAACGTTGCGTCATCTTCATAATAACTGTTCGTTGCAAGGTCGACTAATGAATATGGACCAGGAAGGACCGCCTGGAGAGCCGCACCATCCGCAGGGATATCCATACCAGGCTCGTCAGCGTTTTTAATTTCTGTCAGTTTCTCTGCGGTTGCCGTTAATTCATCTGCGATATTGCTTTTGGGGGTAAGTTCACCCGTTATCTGTGGGTCTCGATAGAAATTATTATTATCATAATATCGAATAATCCCACCAGTCTCAACATTGTCATGAGTCGTCAGAGGATGTGCAAGCATATCATCCCATCTGTGCTGACCGCTGACGACACGGTCAAGTCCCATCTCAAGTTGGGTCTCAATAGCTTCCGTTTGCGATGTATCATAAACTGCATTGATTTCTGCTGACTCATCGCCTGTGACTAAATCTTCTTTTTGATGACCTTTCAGGTCTGATAACTCTGACTTCGCCCAGTCAGGAAGTGGAAACAACCCAGGCGATGTCGCTACGTATTCGCTCATCAATTCATAATACGCAATGATACCAGTTAATATTTGCTAAAGCAATATATTCTTCTGGGTTATATCATTGTTGTCCCAATGCAAGCACTGAGAGTGTCTCAAATGGGTATGATTCTTCGATTATGACTGAATGTCTAAACCCGGCTCTCTCGATATGTTCCGTTACCATTTCATATCCGGTTAAAGAGCTTATGAGCACTATCCCAGTACCATCAGGAGTAAGCACACGAGCAAGTGTGTCAATAAATGACTCAATTACTTCTCGTCCAGATCGTCCACCTGAGAGTGCACACTCCATCCAGTCGTCCCACTCAGCATCTGGGTCTGTTGGAAGATATGGTGGATTAAATGCGATTGTATCAAAAGTATTTGCAGCGAAGGGAGTGAGGAGATCTCCTTGGACGATCGAAATTGGTACTGCAGCCTTGTCAGATGATACTGCCCGCTGTGCAGCGGCGTGGCATGCATATGGGTTTAAATCACTTGCAACAACTTCTGTGATCGAATCAACCTCCTCTGCACTTTTGATAGCGACCCATCCAGAACCTGTCCCGAGTTCAAGCAAACGTCCATGACCTTGCTCACTAATTGCGTCGGCAAGCAGTGCTGAGTCTTCAGCAGGCTGATAAACCGTTGTCTCGATTTCACGCCGTTCAGCGAGCGTTGAATCAATTGCATTGGCCTGCGTCTCGTTATCAGTCATTTGCCCTGTTCAGCAGCAATCGTTGCTAATTCAGCAAACTCACTCGGAGTCAAGTCACCAGCCCGTTGGGACAACAATGTCTCATCAGCTGCACTAACGACCGCCTCAGGAGCATCAAGCATTGAAATATGCGCTGTATTTCGAATTGCATTTCGGACTGTTTTTCGTCGCTGTGTAAACACTGCTTTCACAAATCGAAGAAAGAATGTTTCATCCGCAACCGTGTAATCCGGATCCCGTGGCTCCGTCCGAATGACCGCACTCTCAACCGCTGGTTTCGGTTCGAATGCAGTCGGCGGAACTGTCTCAACTACCTCAACAGTAGCATAATGCTGTGCACTTACCGAGAGCCGACCATATGCATCCGTCCCAGGATCAGCAGCCATTCGCTCACCAAACTCGCGTTGGACCATCACGATGAGCGGGCAGTCAGACGGAAGTAATTTGAATAAAATTTCTGAGGAGATACCATACGGTAGGTTTGAGATAGATGTAGTGAATGGAGGAATTGTGACATCAAGTGCGTCGCCTTCGATGATATTGAGCCGGTCCTCATCAACCATATCGGCGAACTCCTCATGAAGAAACGAAGCGAGTGTTGGGTCACGTTCAACAACGGTAACAACACCACCAACTGATAGCAGCCGATCGGTGAGTGCGCCCGTTCCAGCTCCAATTTCGAGAACATGTCTCGTGTCCGTATTATTTGATAAATATGTTGGAATGCGATTTAACACTCGATCGTCAATCAAAAAATGCTGATCAAAGTTTGGGTCGCCTGATACGCCGGACCGGCGACGGAGAGCATCGGGATCACGGAAATCCTGCCTATCTAAGTCGACAGGAGTGTTTGAATTAAGATCGGACTCAGAAGTCGCATCTGTCATTAAAATATGTTCCCCGTTGTAGATGCTAAGTCTTCTTGTTCCTGCTTGAATCTACAGATATCAAGCTGAGTGTCTTGTGGCTTGGGGGGATGAAGCCGACATACACAGTTATAACGCTACATGACGTATAAACGTACAGTCAGAAGTCTCACAGGCGGATTACCGACTTTCATCTACTGCTGGCTGCGACAGTTTGGAAATGTGGTCCCTCTCACCATCCGCAACTGGCGGTGCGACGGGACGGGGGTTTCACCGGGTCAGGGTGATGGTGGAGTGACAGTGATCGACTCCGATTCCCACTCCCACGGACACATAGCGTGTTCGGGTGTGACTTCCAGCCGATTCCGCATGAAGAGGTCGGGAGGAATGAAATTCCCTTGCCGGGACAGTGCAGCCTCACCAGGGAAGCCTCGGAGTCGGGACTTGTCCTTGAGATGCTTCAATCTATCACCAATATGAATCACTACATCAATCCCAGTTAGTATGGTAAAAATGAAACAAGCTATATTGAGTATTTAATCAACTATTCGGGATATTCAATACACCTATTCATATCCTATTTTTACACAGAAAGCTCAATTCACTGAACAGCTATTTTTGGATTGAAAATGCAGTTAATTAATGTACAGCATATAACATCGCATAGACGACATTTCTAAGTACGAACGAAATAAGCCACAATGAGGCGGCGACACGTCCAACGAGTTTATATCGAGATTCATAGATTGCTTCAATGGGTCGTGAGAGTGCAATCAATGCCACATAGTATAATAGTGGGACGCACACCACTGTAAGAAAAATATGTATCGCGAGCGTTGAAAGGTAGACGTATTGATATATGACTTCAGGACCTAGAAATTCTGCTGGACCTTTGGTAATGACCTTGTATAAATATAAACACGAGGAACAGAATGAATAGTCCAACTGAGGTTACCATCATCGCACGGTGGCGACGCACATCCCCGTGACGAATAAACCGAACTCCAAATAGGATAGTTATGATTTCGATGGCGCTGATAATCGCATTTATATGTGGAATTAGCTCAATTACTGTTGTTGGAGCACTTGGGAGCGCTGATTGAGGAATGATCCCCAAGACAGCAGCAAGAACAGCACCGAGTGAGAAAAAAGCGTCAACACTGCAGTGAGTCCTAGTATATGACTGCGGATACTCAAAACTATATGCAATTGAGTGGTCGTCGATAATTAAAAAATACTGACTGTGACTCCATGACGCTGCCCAGTCGAAAGGAAACCCATATAAATTACCATAAGCAAATTTTGCTTGCGTAAGACGCGATATTACAAGCGTGGGTAGCCAAGCCAGGTCAACGGCGCAGCGTTGAGGGCGCTGTCCTGTAGAGGTCCGCCGGTTCAAATCCGGTCCCACGCACATCGTTATTATTCACTGAGTTTATACTGACAGTAATGTTTCATATCGATCTATGAGTGGGTCACATCATGTCTCCCTCTGTAAGATACTGAAACAGGCTGACTTTACATCATCATAAACACACAAACACTATTAGATATAATCCCGAATACTATTATTGAGTTCAACTGAGGTTTATATAAACAGAGTTACAATGCATACTTATGCCAAAGTACTCCACCGGGAGCGGAGGTGGTAGCGGTGACGGTGACAGTTGTGAACTTTGTGGACAATCAACAGCAACGCTCACGCAAGCAAACGTTGCTGGTGCGGAATTACTCGTTTGTCAGGAGTGTGCACCTCACGATGATGCGGGGGCTGGTCCTGGTAGCGCGGGTAATTCTCATGGTGGTAATAGCAATGAACAACGTAGTGATGATGAGCCATCACGACAGAAACGAGCTGTGCAACAGCATGCACGTATGCATGATCAAGCAACTGGCGACTCACGTCACTGGGAGCGTGAAGGGACAAATTATGAACAAGACCAACTTCCGTATCTTGTCTCTGAATATGGTGAGATTGCAGCGTCCGCCCGTCAAGCTGACGGATTTACCGTTGATGAGTTAGCGACTGAACTGGAGGTTGAATCAGGAGATATACTTGCCGTTGAGCAGGGTCGGGCAACAAGAGCGGGTATTGGAGGGTCACTGATTCGCGAACTTGAATCAACGCTTGATATTACACTTGTTGATGAGTGAGTAAGCGTCAGTCACAGTAATTTGTACGTGTTGATGACCTCTATTTTTATTTGATATCGCGAGATTGATTTAATCCTGGTTACTGAGAATTGAGGAGAAAGCCCCGTGGTTTCGCGCGGGGATAAATCCGACACCGACAACCGATCAGACAAACCACCGACGATAGCACGACCTGATATTCCAACACAGTCTTTTCTGCACCCATACAATCACAATCACACGGACTAACGCTTCGGGCGAGTCGAACCGTGTACCTCGCTGGTTGAATAGAATAGAATAGCCAGTCATGTGTAATGCTCGCTGTATGTGAGGACGAAGGCTCTTGTGACAGAGCTACACGCGCTGGAACGCACACCGTTGGTCACAACTCGGTGGCAACCTTCGGGGGGTCGCGCACACGCACACGCAAACGCGAACGCGTATTTGCCAAGCCCGAGGAAACGCGCAACCTGCAGATCCACTTCGTGGAATCCTCGCGCTTTAGGGCGGGGAGGATGTCAAACTGTCATATATGCAAACCCGCGCTCCGGAGGACCCGACTGTGCGTGAGTTTACTGCGACCGTCACGGAACTCAACAAGCAGACGGTTACATTAGATCATACATACTTTTATGATGAAAGTGGTGGACAACCACCGGATACCGGAACACTTGGTGACATCCAGGTGACGGATGTGCAATCGGTAAATGATGTTATTGAACATACGCTCGCATCGACACCCACGTTTGATACCGGCGATACTGTGACCGGTATAATTGATGATGAATTCCGAACTTACTGTATGCGCGCACACACTGCGAGCCATATTATCTATGGAGCTGGTCGTCGGATTCTTGATGAGCTTGGTTATGGTGGATTTGGGATTGATTCTGAAAAAATTCGTGTTGATTTCACCACGACTACATCAATTGATGATCAAACACTCATTCAATTAGAGCAACTAACGAATCAAACCGTCTGGGAAAGTCGCGATATAACATGGGAGACAGTCCCAACGGCTGAGGCAACAACACGTGAGGATGTGGCATTCAATACCAAAACCGAAGAGGGTGTAATGAGCTCCGCTGACTCTGTCCGGCTCGTTGATATTGATGGATGGGATGTAGCTGCATGTGGTGGCACACATGTTGCAAACACCAATGCAGTTGGTCCTGTTACAGTTCTTGATCGATCAAACCCGGGAGAGGGGATGACACGCGTTGAATTTGCTGTCGGACCAACAGGAATCGATCGGCGAGCAACACAACATCATGCACTCCGCGAAACGGCAATGACGTTGGAGACAAATATCACTGAACTGAGTGATCGGGCGACTGCACTCCGTAATGAGCGTGATGAGCTTGATTCACGAGTAAATGATCTAGAAGCGAAGATAGTTGATTCAGCGATTACTGACTTCGAATCGACACAGACCGACACTGCAGTCTGGCGTATTGGCTCTATTACGGAGATAGCCGTTGCCGCAAACGATGCTGGAGAGGCTGCAAAGCGAGCTATCGAGTCGCGATCCGGCAATAATGATGAGGGAACACCTCGTGGGTCTGTTGTTGTCGTCGTTGGTACTGATGAGCGCCCATTTGTTGTTATCGCTGCTGATGATGCAAGCGAGGTCAATGCCGGCACAGTGATTGATGAGCTCACGAATAGATACGGTGGTGGTGGCGGTGGCGGACCATCGTTTGCGCAGGGTGGTGGATTTGATGCATCAGCTTCGACGATTCGATCGGCACTTCATGAGTGGAGTCAACCATCGTCCTGAGAGAGGTCAACTAATGTTGATGTTGTATATATGATGAACTTTCATCTATTTTCTATGGCTATGTCTGTGTCCACGTTCAATACCGAATGACTGCATCGACAATTCCAATTGTTTGACCAACTCCGACAAGCACTAATCCAGCAATCATTACAGCCATTTCATTCCCACTCCCACTAATAAAATAGACCACCATCCCAGCAATGGAAATGACCGCAGCACCAAATGTCGTCAATAGTGCTGCATTCGACCGACGCCCTGTATCAATAAATCCAATCGCAGGAAGGAGCATCCACCCGCCAATTGCAATATGGAGAAGACCGCGATTGAGTGGTGTGGAAAGTAACCCGACCAATCCAGTGGTTGTAATGACAAACCCAATCGCAACGATGATCCACCACGTCCGAAGGGCACCTGCGCGCATATCATCCCGAGAGAGCACAACGAAACCAGCCAACATAATAGCCATCACGGCATGGGCGATCGTAAGTGCCTGTAAAGATACGAATCCGACGTGTGCGGCACCAACGACAACCCACGCGAGTGGAACAAAGAGGGCTGGACCATTCGCGCGGAAACGTTGAAACATACTTATTATGATACAGGGCGGTCGAAAGAATCTTTATTCTAATCTCCACTCGACTATCTTGATAATTTATAATGACCGTGTGAGCATTTCGCCCCACCGATTACATCCATGGCGGTCGTAGAACTTACGAGCACGCTCATTCTCCGGGTCAACATCTAATACAAGTCGGTTGACTGGCAAAGTCTGTTCACGTGCAGTCGCAAGTATAACCTCAAACAGTGCATCGGCGACCCCTTCACCCCGATAGGATGGAACAACATATAATTCATTGAGCACGGCTGCATCCCAGATAAATCCGAATAACTCCGGAAGTAAAAACGCGTAACCAGCGTATCCGTCTACTTCAGTTGCTTTTTTATTACTACTATGCGTCTGTGTGCAGTCATCGACCGTAGCAACAGCTATGCACCCAGGGTCCAATGCGGCACAGTGACTAACCCATTCCAACCATCGGTTATGATACGTCGTTGTTAATTTTGAGTTATATATATCAGCTTTTTCAGAATCTCCCGTCTTAGCGCCAAGTTCACGCTCGAAAGCTTGCTTACAATCCCATAGTTTCTCTTCATGACTAGATTGTTCGTATGGACGGATCGAGACTTCTGGCGGGCAAGTTACCATTATTCAATATTCGTTTGAGTCGGCTCCATGAATTATGATTTGATCAATTGTCGAAAAATAATCAATGTATGTTTACTCAGTGATTAAATCTCCATTTACTGTCCCTCTGTTATATTTGCCACTGCATCACGCTCTGTGCGCTCACGTCGAGCACGATATAATCGAAGTGAGATCACAGCTGTCGCAAGCGGAAGAAGCCATCCTCGGAATCCTGTCATCGCGACGGGAAAAATTCGCTCAACCTGTGGCTGTCCTGACTCGCCACCTCCTGAGTCAGCGTCTGTCCCCAGCGTCGGTTCTGCATCAATCACAGTTCGAAATTCAAAGTTTTCTGTTGTCCGTAACTGTGATGAGTCTGGTGACGTTGATGATTCAATAAACGTCTGCACCCATCCGCGATCTGTTGAATATAGTAGCCGTCCATCGACTGTAATAAATGCATCATGGAGCGGATAGAATATATTAACACCTCCAACAACAAGATCAGGGACAATTCCAGCCGCAAACATACACCCGACGGCGAGAAATGATATCTCAACACCAGAATCTCCATACCGCTGTCGAAGTAGTGATTGTTGTCGCCATTGTGTCTCCCAGACCAATCCCAGTATGAGTAACGCTGGCAAAACAAATGTGTGTCCAACAGCGCGATGAGCGCCAGAGAATACTACCTCAAGAGCAACGTCAAGATCTGGTAATGCTGTCGCCCCGGCAATGATTACTGCGTGCCGTCCAGTAAATTGATTCCCAAGAACCCCAACCGCGAGCAATAGTCCAAGCGAAATATGAACGAGTGTCGATGGCACATTTGTCTTTCTAATTTAGACAGGCTTGAGCATTCGTCCTTTATCGAAGGCGTAGTTCATTGGCAGCCTTATGCGCAATATATCAATATAATTATATTAATATTTAAATGATATATCATATGAACTATTTTCATCAGATAAAATCAAATGGTCGATACCCTTTTTCGGTAGTCGATAGCAATGATTAGCAGATGCACGTGAATAGCGTATATAAGGAGTCGCTCGGATGACAACTGCTACTCCACGGGATGACCTAGCTCGTCGAATCGCCGGTGAAATTACACTTAGCGATGATCCTGGCGCAACATTACGTAAATGGCGTACTGATTTTGACATCTCCCAGACGACGCTCGCTGATCAATTAGATGTGTCTTCATCAGTAATTTCGGATTATGAAAGCGGACGTAGAGAAAGCCCAGGAATTGGCGTTATCCGACGGATGGTTGAAGCGCTGTTAGATATTGATGAAGCCCGTGGTGGTGGTCGTATTCGACGGTACGCGCGTGTCATCTCCGCTGGATTTGAAAATGACATTGTGCAAGATCTTCAAGAATATCCAACAACAATCCCACTTGAGACATTATATGAGGCAATGGGTGCGACCGAAGTCGTCCGTGGTGATCATAGCCGAATCAGTGGTCACACAGTCATTAACAGTATTGAGGCAATCACTCGTCTTTCATCTGAAGAGTTCTATCGACTTTATGGGCAGTCGACATCGCGTGCACTTGTCTTTACAGGCATTACACGCGGTGAATCTCCACTCGTAGCAATGCGCGTTGTCAATCCAACCCCGAATGCAGTTGTGCTCCACGGGGTCACTGAGACGGAACTTTGGGAGCACGCCCCAGCACTGGCAACGATTGATGGGTTTTCGCTTGCGGTTTCGAACCGTGACCTGGAGGCAATGATTGATGATATCCGTCGACTATTATGATGCATCAGGCAGCTAAATTATTGATGTATAACATGGCATAATTTCTCACGTACGATTGGTAATAATTAGAAATAAAATACAATACAGCAGTACGGATTACTCTTTATGACTGGATGCATACTAAAACCGAAACGTCTCATTTAGACAGATGAGCGGGTCTAGATACAAACAACGCAGGACAACTCACTATACATTTACTCGATGTATTCATATCGCCGTTCGCTCATTCGTCCCCATCCCGTAAAGACAAACTCCGCTTCTGGCGTGGTAAATGCTTCAACCTCAATATCTTTTTCATGATTGTGTACATCATGAACGCGTTCGTACTCTTCAAATGAGAGATCATACCGAGCCTCAAGTTGTTCATCGATATTGACTGGTGTGATTGCTTCACGCCAACCAGATTGCACAGTTTCGGCGTGAATCTCTGCTTGTGCACCTGACCCATATGATGCAAGAAGAAGCTTTTCGCCGGCAAGATCACGGTTCATGTCTGCAGCCGCGATGAGCGTTGAAAGACGTGCGACGTGTACTGAACCTGTATACCAGTTTCCAACCATCCGAGCAACATCAACCGTTGGATCAATTGCATCATCATACCACTCACGATATGTGTCTGTTTCCTTCAGCTCGTCCATATATTCACGAATCGCTTCCTCATATGCCTCCCTAGAAACAAATTCCGATTCTCGCGGTTGATTTCCGATTTCACTTGCAAGTGCTGATTCGGCATCAGTATCCCGTGAGATATGTCTAAACCCAAGAAGTGCTGCCTTTCGCACCATTCCTGGGAACGGCGTGTGGAAAGGAACATAAGCAAAGTCATCAGGGTGAGTATCACCAGCGACTGATTCATAATCCTGAAGCGCTTCCCGCATCCGTGCAAGGTACACTTGCATGGATCGTTTTCCATCAACACTCGGGAACTGCTGGTTTGGTTTGAGGAAATCTGTCTCATCAGCGCTCCCAAAGCCTTGCTCAGTTGATAACGCAACAACGTCTGGGTCCGTATCAATGATCATTGCCACTGCACCTGCACCCTGTGTTGCTTCACCAGGGTCACCACGCTCATACAATGCAGTGTCTGTTGCGATCACTAACGCAGCACGACCCCGGTGACGCCCAGCGCGGATCCAATTATACGCATCATCAATGCTCTGAGTGCCTGAAACGCATGCAAACTTCCGCTCTCCCTTATTTGCATGGTGAAAGTCCTCTTCATACACCTCTTCAAGACAGCCTGCAATGTACGTCGAGACTGGCTTAGAATTATCAAATGCTGACTCCGTCGCTACGTCAATCCGACCAATATCATTCGGCGTCAGCCCCTTGCGATCTAATAGCTGCTTTGCAGCATTTGCTCCCATCGTCACGATATCTTCATACACATCAGGAAGTGAAGAATGCTCAACCCCCAGTCCTTTCGTATATTTTGCTGGATCTTCATCTCTCACGGGCGCAAACGTGTTCGGAAGGTCAAGGCGTAGCTTTCCACTCCATAGTTCAATTCCATCAATACCGACAGGAGTCTCTGACATATTTTTAGTATCAATGCGTCGGTATTTGGATTTGTCGATAATAGATACGTTGTCTGTCGAAAATATACTGAGCATAACCGTGACATCACAACTGATATCTCTCAACTAGGGTATGTCACGTGATGTAAGTAATTATGTGTGATAATTTACTACTAATTGCGTCATATCTGGATAAAATATAAATTATCTACGGTCATCTCACACAATGATCGAAACAAATTATTCAGCAGATATACACTTTATGGGCGTATGCAAAACAGAGAATAACTGCTCGACCGAGGCTGGATACGACACTCTCGGTTAGTCTTCTTCGACGACCTCAGGATCACTCATTGCACTTTGAAGACTATCAAGCCCGTTAACCCATTCAGAGACAAGTCCGTATTCAATTTCATCGACAATCGTCACGTCGAGTTCATCGCCTGCAATGATTCGCGTTCCTGCTTGCACCAAATATCCGAGTGCAGCATCAACATCGTCATCAGCTTCAGCATCTGCGGCAGCCTCAACATACTCAGCTAATGGTGCGGATTCTGCGGTTCCCCCATGGATATACTCCTCTGCAGCATAAAAAACACAAATTAGACTTGTCTGAACACCATCGACAAGCATTATTTTATCTTCAGAGGTTTCTTCAACATTAAATTCCGGTTCCGCCAATACGATTTCACGAACCCGCTCTAGTTCGTCAAGTGCTGCTGATTGGTCAAGATTATCTTCCTCAAATGCTGATACGATCTTTGCGATAGCGATTGCGGCATCGTCTTGTAAATTCAACAGTAGTCGTGCAGAATCCTCATTCTCTGGGTCTAGATCTTCTTCTTCGACACGTGAAAGCCAGTTCTGCCACCGTTCTTCGGTATAATATGTCTCCTCAGCCTCAGTCATATCTTCATAATTCCGGCCGGTACTCAAAGACCTTTCTTGTCGTATGCAGATGGTGACACCAGAGCCCACGAGCCAACTCATCAAACTATCTCATATCTTCTGGGGGAGGGGCTGATACGAAACCGGATTCTCTGTCATATTGATAGCTTACGAATCTGAAGCAAGCGTTGACTTTGTATCTATGCTATAGATCATTTTCGGTGCTTCAATGTGTGCTTGCTTAATTGCGGTCTCATATCCATTTTCTTGTAGCCATCTAACACGCCGAGGCACAGTCTTCGGTCCAAGAACTGCCCCCGGTCGATCAGGGTCATCAATAAAATCTGTCTCCATCAAAAACGGGTCGTCCACAACTGCCGCAGTCTCTAATCTGTCTTTCTCTGACATGACACTTGGTGTCGGTCCGCTGAGGGTTCCTCCAGCATAATGTTTGACAACTTGATGTTTAGGAACGCCTCGATCCTCAGCCCATGTGGCAACATCGGTGAGATCATTTGTCGCCTCTGTATGCAGTTGAACAGCACAATTAAGCTCACCACCGAGGCTAAATGCATGCTGCATAACTCGATTTGAAGCTGCCCACACTGTCTCAGAAACATCATAATGTGGTCGTCCTGACTTCAGTGCAAGTGCGGTGTCATCACGAACATACGACGCTGCGCGGTCAAGTCCGGCACACATCAGTTCTGCTGCTGTCTCAGGATTATATGATCGCTCATCCACCAATCGAGAGATCAATCCAGGATGAACACCTAACACCGGCCATGCTTGTCCTGGAAGTATCTCTGATGCAGTCTCAACAATATCAACTGTTTTCTCAAAAACAGCATCAAAATCTGAACCACATGTTGGGGTGACACCAAGATGCCAAGATGGTTTATTTACAATAAGAAGATGTGTTCCCCCAGCTCGGGTAAAGTCCCTCACAGCATCAAATCCTCGACCTTGCTCTGGGTCAATATGAAGATGATTATCAACTACCGGTGTCTCCAGTGACTCCATGTTGAGTATCATCTATGCATGCACTTAATTATCATATCCAACGAATGCTGGCGCATCTTCTGTTGTCTCAGAACCTGTATCTGAGTCTCCATGAGCACCGGTATTATCATCCGATTCTATGTGTCTATTATCATTTTGCGCTTCTTGCCGAGTCATAGTGGTCTCTTCAGCGTCATATGTATCCTCACTTTGATTATATATGCTAGCATCTACCTCCACGTCGTGCTCGCCAAGAGTTATCTGAGTGGTTGCTGCGTTCCGAAGAGCATCAGAACGTCCATCAACTCCTGGTGATATAACGACTGTTTGTTGATCATGACTATTTGCCACCTCAATTGCAGGCTTGAAATCGGCGTCTCGAGAGACGATTGCGATGATGTCGGAACTATTTGTCACAGCAACCTTCGTAAGGTCGACGCTTAACCGGACATCGACGTCACTACTTGTAGTGATAATCTCGAATCCTCGTGCTTCTGCTGCCTGAATTAGCCCTGATGGTGCATGCTCATCGAGATATAGTCGTCGCACTGCAGGGCGCCCAAATTGGTCTGCTGCTGCTCGCACATCGTCGAGATCGACGTCGAATTTCTCACGAAGAATATTCGGTCCATCAACGAAGAGTGCAACAGACCGACTTGATGATTCATACAGTCGTCTGAGGATACTCATATTATCCAATTATATTGGTGATTGGATAATCTCGCTGGTATGGATTTAAAAATCGAACGGGCAATCAGCCGAGTACAGTTGAAGTCATTTCAGCACAAACCCCAAACAATATTATCGCATCCTCAATTAACATGGATAATCTGAGTTCGAATATTGGGGCGCAATTCTCAACCAAATAAAATCGATGTGGATATAATCGATATTAATGATGTCTTCATCGCTAGTCCATATGTTATCGTATTCCTTGTAAAATCAAATCGTCAAGAGATACGTCGAATCTTGTTATCAATTAATACAATTGACACTGATGAGTGAGATCCGACGTAGATTGAGACAAGTATACTGAAACAAATAAATCAAGAGCACTGAAAATGATATGATGTCCGCTAAATGGTTTGATGAAGATTGATATAATGATATTGATTTAATTGAATCTTCCATACACGATATCGACACGGCTGATGCCATCAGAGTTAATATACCTACAAGTCAGTGACCACAAATAAATACCAATACCCAAGATGCAGAATATGAATTATCATTCGTGACATCACCTGACTCAGCATACCATCATGTCGCTGATGTGTCCTCGGTAACGACACCATCTCGATACATGTTCTCGACAGTTGCGATGAGTTTTATTAGCGAGGAGGTTGCATGTCGTGGCACACTATATCGACCTGACTGTCCGAATGACCCGGCATTAATTGTCACCGCGAGTGGTCTCCCTGGCAGAAGTTCTATTATTTCTAGTTTGTACGCTGAACGTCTTGCTAATGCTGGATATGCGCTCTTTCATTTTGATGTTCGACACATGGGCGAAAGCGACGGCACCCCACGAAATCATATTGATCCCGCAGCGCAACGTGATGATTGGGAGGCAGCTCTTGCCGGACTTCGTGCCCGGGCAGATGTTGATACCACTCGGCTGATCTTATGTGGAGTTGATCTTGGCTGCGGTGTTGCAGCATCTGTTGCTGCGAATAATAGTGATGTCGACGCTATGATTGGAATAACGCCAATCAGATCTGGTCGCTCGTTTTTCGATTCCCACTCTCGTCGATATCGACTTCGTGGACTTATTCGAGGTATTCGTGATCGAGTTCAATCATTACTCACTAGCCCACACACAGTTCCTGTCTACGATACTAACGAGTTTGCACTGATCGATGCGCCAGCATCGTATCCGTCTAATTCAATAGCCCAGTCACAAAGAAACGCCGAGGATATCTCAACTCCAGCACGGTCATTTCTTGCTCTCTCACGTGATGCTGTCAAATCACCAGTAACCGTTCCAACAGTACTTATAGACAAAACAAGTGAATCAGGTGATTTAATCAAACCAATTTCATCAATGACTGATGATATGCCCAATGCAACCACTATCGAGCTTTCTTTTAGCCATGCCGAGTTATGCAATCAACCTGCTGCTGACACCGTTGTTGCACATATTGATGCATTTTTGTCATCGAATCTTGACGTAAACGTTACCGATACGGACTAGATTAGACTAGAATAGACTTGTCAGCAATACTGATTGTGTGCCTACTAGAAACGTAAAATAAAGATATGTGGATCGTTGGTCATCGTGCTCAAAAGCTCAAACTCGTGTCTTGATCACAAGCGATTCACGCATGATATGATCTAGCTTCCTTAGTGTCATATACTACATGACAAGACTCAGTCGCTATGATTCAATATCCGTGAGTGGTACAACAGCAGTTGGTCGATCAGTTTGTAATAAAATGGACTGTGCAGCTGATCCAAAAACAACTTTTGCTGTCGGTGTTCGTTTTTTCACACCGATAACAAGCTCATCGGCATCGACGTCTTCAGCGTGCACAAGAACATCTTCATCAGGGTCATTTCCTCTGACAAACTGACGGGTTTCGATAGTGGCTATTGCACCAAGTCGTGACCTGATAACCGATAGTGCTTCTTTACCATCCCGTATCTCCTGGGATTCTGTTTTATCACTACCGTAAAGTGAATTAACCGCATGTACCGTATCAGAATCTTCCAAACGGGATATAAGATAATCACATAATCGTGCACTTGTATCAACGTGGTCTGTTGCAAGGACGTATGTCGTCATTTCGAGACTTACCCTTTGCGATGGTAAAAAATGTTCTATGTACTAATTCTTCTGTCAAATCTCATGCTTTCGATACGATAGTAATTTTACAGAAAACCGAGGCGAATACCATGGGGATTGACCCCGAGTCAGTTCACTGAGATGCCACAGAATTCACTCCTGAGATGCTTAAGAAAAGAATCACACTCTTCACTAGAAAATCCTAGTATTGTCAATCTTTGTCGTTAAAACTAGGCATAATCAGCGTAAACTCAGTGACACGTGTAATCATTACCTAATTCCTATTATGGACAGATATGCTTTGATAGTCAGTCGTTTTATTGCTCTGACGGTCTTACCAATGTATATGAATACAGTCTCAGATCTGAGTGACGCCGACGGGTCATCTGTCGTCGTCATCGGTGGTGGCTTTGGTGGACTTTCTACGGCTTGCTATCTCGCTGATGCAGGTGCGGATGTCACGGTTCTTGAAAAGAACGAACAACTCGGCGGACGCGCAAGCCGACTTGAAGTTGATGGATTCAAATTCGATATGGGTCCATCGTGGTACCTGATGCCTGATGTCTTTGAGCGATTTTTCAATTACTTCGATCGTGAACCGAGTGAATATTATGAGCTGACCCGGCTTGATCCTCATTATCGCATCTTCTTTAAAGACGGTGACCGCGTTGAGATGGTTCCTGACCGTGAACAGAATCGAGAGGTATTCGAATCATATGAGCCCGGTGCCGGTGATCGCTTTGATGAGTATCTTGAAAAATCAAAGAAAAATTACGAAGTTGGAATGGAACACTTCGTATATGAGGACCGAGCTGAACTGTCCGATTACGTTGATTTAGATGTCATGAAGAACGCCCGCGGGTTGTCATTGATGGGGTCAATGCAGGACCATGTTGAGCGATATTTTGACCATCCAAAACTCCAGCAGATTATGCAATACACGCTCGTGTTCCTCGGCGGAGCCCCGACAAATACGCCGGCACTATACAACCTAATGAGCCATGTTGATTTTAATATGGGTGTGTATTATCCTGAGAATGGAGTTGGGGGCGTTGTGGACGGCATTGTTGAACTCGCAGACGAACTGGGGGTTACATTTCACACAAACGCACCTGTCTCAGAAATTCGTGGTCAAGAAGGAGCGTTTGTCACCCGAACAAAGACCGACGCAGAATTTTACTCTGAGTATGTCGTGAGTAACGCGGATTACCGGCATACAGAAATGGAGCTACTTCCTCCAGAGAAACGACAGTATGACGCTGATTATTGGGATTCACGGACATATGCACCATCAGCATTCTTACTGTATCTTGGCGTCGAAGGCGATGTTGGTGATCTCGCTCACCATTCTCTTGTGCTTCCGACAGACTGGGATGAGCACTTTGAGAAAATATTCGATGACCCGGCTTGGCCTGCGGACCCAGCATATTATCTTTGTGTTCCCTCACAAACTGATGATGATGTCGCACCCGATGGTCATTCAAATCTTTTCGCACTCGTCCCAATTGCGGCTGGACTTGATGACTCTGAGGAGCAACGACAACGGTATCGCAATCTCATCTTAGATGATATTGCTGAGCACACAGATGTTGACTTGCGTGACCGGATTGTTGTTGAACGGTCATTCTGTGTCGATGACTTTGCAGAGCGGTATAACAGCACTGCCGGGACGGCACTCGGACTTGCACATACCCTTGAACAAACGGCACTTCTTCGCCCTGGACATCATTCCTCGGCTGTCGATGGACTGTACTTTACTGGATCATTTACCACGCCGGGAATTGGCGTTCCAATGTGTCTCATCAGCGGGCAATTGACTGCTGAAAAAATGGCAGATCAGGTAGCTTAATGGACTGAATCAACCGTGCAGACAGATATCGATACAGACACACCCAATCGCGACGTGCTTGGACGCGTCTGGTATTTATTAATCCTTTCGCGACCTCGATTCTGGCTCTATCTTGCTGGACCAATCGTCGTTGCTGTCGCCTTTGGAGCAACATCTGTTTCAGAGCTTTTCTTAATAGAAAATATTGTGCTCTTCGCTTATTTCCTGTTTCCTGCGAATGTATTTTTATATGGCGTCAATGACGTGTTTGATGCCAATATCGATGTCGCTAACCCAAAAAAAGAGGGTAGGGAAACTCGCTGGCAAGGCGACCCAGTTGTAGCAGCGAGTGTTGTCGTGACAACCGCTCTCGGTATCGTGATGTTCATTATTTCTCCCCGAGTGGCATGGCCATACCTGATTGGATTCTTCATCCTCGGCTTTCAATACTCTGCACCACCATTACGATTTAAGACAACCCCAATCCTTGATTCACTGTCAAATGGACTATATATACTTCCGGGTGCAGCCGCATATGCGATGGTGACTGGGACCCAGCCACCGCTTGTAGCCGTTGCTGGTGGATGGTTTTGGACAATGGGTATGCACACCTTTTCGGCAATTCCAGATATCGAGCCTGATCGTGAAGCTGGTATTCAGACAGCAGCGACATTTCTCGGTGAACCTCGTGTCTATGCGTACTGTCTTTGTTGTTGGCTTGCGGCTGCAGTCTCTTTTGCATTCTTAGATAACCGCATTGCGCTCCTGTTACTCGCATACCCAGTAATTGTTTTTGCAATCTATTGGTCTGATATCGCTGTTGATCGAGCATATTGGTGGTATCCGGCTGTGAATACGGTCGTTGGAATGCTTCTTACTATGGGTGCTCTTTGGAGGCTCCTCTATGGCTGAAGGCTCTCAACGCCTTGACCAGATACCACGCAGTCGAGTTGACTGGGAAACCCGACTCGATCAACTTATTCGAGAAAATCGATTCACGATTTCGATATTCTTCCCACTCAATGGGATTGTTCTTCTTCTTGCAAGTGCTGAAGGATGGCTTCCAGAGCCGCTTGCATTCAATGGGCTGTTGATCCTACTTGGAACGATTGTCATGCGGTCACCACTTATTATTGCGGCGCTTCCACTAACAGACCGACGTGCAGCAGTGTCTGTCGGTGCATTGACTGTATATGCGTATGCAATCGAGTATATTGGTGTACATACAGGATTCCCATATGGTGAATTCTTCTATGGCGTTGACCTCGGTCCAGTCATTGCTGGTGTTCCACTTGGTCTTCCTGTGTTTTTTGTTCCGCTTGTAATGAATGCATACCTCCTCTGCATTCTACTCCTTGAGACACGAGTTAAACATACACTTTTCAGACTTTTGACAGTCATTGCTACTGTATTGATGATGGACATAATCCTTGATCCAGGCGCTGTTGCGCTTGGATTTTGGGTGTATCCAGATGGTGGTATTTTCTATAACGTTCCAGTATCAAACTATGCTGGATGGGTCCTCTCTGCAACGATTGCCGTGCTCGCACTTGACCTTGGATATGATCGTCATGGTCTTTTACAGCGCGTTGATGAGTGTGCATTCATGCTTGATGATCTTGTCTCATTCATCATTCTCTGGGGTGGAATCAATGCATGGTTTGGCAATTATATTCCAACTGCATTTGCAGTTATGTTTGCCATTGGTCTTCTTCGAGCAGAACGGTTTGACACCAAACTTCTGAGCCCATCCTAATCTTCAATGTGTGAGTTGGATCTACACATAAGCAAGGTGAGTGCTTCGGGGCTTGCCCCCAAAATTCACACTGCATACCGCATCTCAATACGATATAGTTATATAATAAATATATTCACATCACTAACTTTCGATACTGTTGAATAAAGTCAATTCTACGAAAGAGGGCTCAAGACTATGTGTTTTCTCGACCGCTGGGTTTCTTTAACGATCGTATTCAGTAGTTACTGGTTAAATCTCGGTCACTCACCGCGTGTAAAATGTCGCACGAGACTTGAGAAACGCTGAGTAACAAATTCGGTACCAATTGACCAGCCACGACTACGCTCGCGGTCACGACGCGCATCTGGGTCTGCCTCATCGATATCCTCATGTTCGTCAGGATACGGCACCACACTCACTTTTTGAAAAACGGAAACAGGATCGGGTGTTATTGCCCAATGAACCCGCGTTTTCAATAACAACCAGATCTTGCGTGGCGTTGACAATGATGGTGTTCTGGAGAGAACATCGTAATCAGCACGTTCGATAGCACGGTGGTGGTCTGCATATAATACTGCTGCCAGTAATACAGCAAACTGGCAATCTTCTGGGAGATATTGAATCCCTTTCACACCCTCGCGATAGAGCGCCTCTGTACGCTGTTGTTCATGTTGTATCACTGCTCGGACACTGTCGTCAAATTCAAGATTCAAAATCTGTGATGTGGATACATCATATTGACGTAGCGTTTCCTGTGGTAGGTAGACTCGATTACGCTCTTTGACATCCTCGCCCACATCTCGGAGAAAATTCGACATTTGGAATGCCTCACCAAGTGCTGTTGCGTGTGGAAGTGCTGTCTCGGCATCGTCAGTGTCCATAATTGCCGTCATCATACGTCCGACAGCCGCAGCAGACCCATCCATGTAGGCTTCAAGATCGTCGTATGTCTCATACTGGTCAGTATCGACGTCTGCCAGCATCGCGTCAATAAAGACATTCACGTCTTCATTTGGAATATTATACCTTTCACACAGTTCAGCAAATGCTGAAAGCACTGGATCGTCTGTTGACTCCTCACCAAGTGCCTGCCGTCGAAGTTCTGCCAGACGTTCGCGCTGCTGCGGTGGAGGAGCAGCATCAGCAGCATCGACTACCTCATCTGCAACTCGAAAGAACGCGTACAGAACATATGTGGCATGTCGAACCCGCTCTGGGAGCACTCGTGTCGCGAGGTGAAACGTCTTCCCTGTGCGCTTTTGAATCGTCTTACTCCGTTCGATCTGTTCGTGTCTGACCATTATTACGGGTCACGCGCTTGCATATTTCGACAGGTCGTCCGACCACTCATTCGTCGTTGTACCTAGGCACCCGAGCGACATAACACTTAGTGCCGAGTCAAAATCAAATCCTGTGTCACTGTGAAAATTATTCATCGATAACAAATTTATTGCCTGATAGGTCTACATTGATCACGGTATTCCTGCTCATAAAGCAATCATTCACTGACATATATTTCGAAACAAGAGTCATTACCATTGGTATACTTATCGCCAAAACCTATCACTACAATCATAACCGACACCATATTCAGGGCAAGCATACTTGTAGTGGCGATGAACCATCGCTATCTCACAACACAGAGATGGATATCCCTGCTGTGAGACGATGCTTTTTCGACTATCAGAAGACATACATATATCTCTGAGGCTATACCTCAAGAATATATCGACACAGGTGAACTGTTTCATTATTAATTTCTATGATATTCTCATCAATTAGGGTAGACTTGTCGCCAAATATACGAAATCGAATCTATCAAATATAAGTATAATGTACGGTACTGAATGTGAGCAGTTCTATATCATTGGATTGAAAATTCTGTAATTCTCTCAGCCGTATCTCAACAATTTCTTATTTGATACATGAGCAGCAGCAAACAAAGGATGGTTGGGTTAAACGACTCAGCCCGACGAATTGAGGATATCGCCTTCGATATTATCGTGAGTTGCAATCGAGTTCAACACTCAGAACATACCCACGTGACTCATACGTCTTACATCCCTCAGAGTAGTATAATGACATACGCCCGCATTTAGGACACTCAGAACTCTTACCGGCAGCCACAAGAGTATATATATCATTAGTATCATTACTCTCATTGTTTGTAGATGGCAGTGATCCGTCGCGGGTCGTTGATACGCTATCATTTGCGACGTTCTATACGACGCACTCAAATATTTATTTTTGACTCTCAGCAGGGTCACTTTCGGCGTCCTGCCAGGGGTACCATGCTGGGAGGATATTGTAATATGCGTTATGTCTTAATCGCTCTTCAATTGTGTCACCAGTGGTGCGTTTGATTAGTAACTCTAAGTCGTCTGCATCAACCTCGGCTCTGTTCATGCACTATTCTTGCCGCCCAATAACAGCATGCCGGGCAAACACAATCTAGTTGCATGAGTCAGTTCGGATCACTTGTGTCGATGATAGTTGTGGTGGAGCTCAAGAATAGCAGTTCTGTCTCCAAACTGTGTATTGGAATGAAGAATTACTCCCTTAGTTCCGGAATATTTGAGTTAATCCAACAGGTCCTGGCTACTTACAACGAAGCATTTGATATGGTGTGAGAGTTGAATATGAATCTACTAAGAGCGGGATGAAACTGGTTCGTGATTCGAACAGCCCTTCACGCTATTACCCGATTATCCAACCAAAGCAATCGGGGGAGGCAGTTCTGTATGCGTGGTTGAATCACCGGTCTGAAACCATATCTGGTTAATACCGATTGGAGATGAACAGGATTTATACCAATTCCCTCCAGTCAGGGAGACGATGCGCTTACACGAATACCAAGCAAAAGAACTGTTTGCTGATGCTGGAATCCCGGTGCCTGACTCGCGACGTGCAACGTCACCCGATGAGGCTCTGACAGCGACCGAAGATATCGGATACCCCGTCGCAATTAAAGCACAAGTACATGTTGGAGGTCGTGGAAAAGCCGGCGGAATCAAACTTGCAACTGACAGACAGGAGGCGAAAACGTATACAAAAGAAATTCTTGGGATGGAAATTAAAGGATATACTGTCAATAGTGTCCTCATTGAAGCTTGCGTTGATTTTGAAGATGAATTATACATTGGCATCACCATGGACCGCAGCAGCGGCAAGCCCGTTGCGATGGTTTCGAGTAAGGGCGGTGTAGATATTGAGTCAGTCGCTACAGAGACACCAAGCGCAATCGCCCGCGAGCATATTGACCCTGCATTTGGTCTCCACCCATACCAAGCTCGGCGTGTGGTCTTTGATGCTGGTGTCCCTGATGATGTTGCGTTAGATGTTGCTGAAATCGTTTCAATATTGTATGCACAGTATGAGTCTGCAGACGCGTCTGAAATTGAGATTAATCCTGTCATGATCACGGCTGATCGGGATGTTGTTGCGGCTGACGCGGTAATGAATATTGACGAAGATGCGCTTTTCCGACAATCAAAGCTCGCTGATATGGAAGATATCACTGCTGGTGATGATCTTGAACTAAAAGCAGACGAGTATGGATTTGACTATGTCCGACTTGATGGCAATGTCGGAATTATTGGGAATGGAGCTGGACTTGTGATGACGACGCTAGATTTGGTTGATTATTATGGTGGAACTCCAGCGAACTTTCTTGATATTGGCGGGGGCGCAAAAGCCGAACGCGTTGCAAACGCACTTGATATGGTGTTTAGCGATAATAATGTTGATGCTATTGTATTCAACATTTTTGGTGGAATCACACGAGGTGATGAAGTCGCGACAGGTATTAATGAAGCACTCGAAAAATTTGAAACAATTCCAAAAGACGTTGTTGTTCGACTCGCTGGAACAAACGCTGAGGAAGGCATGGAGATTCTAAACACCGATCATATTGAGGTTGAAGCGACACTTGCGGATGCGGTTGAGCAAGCAGTAATGAATGCACAGGAGATTCACTGATGAGTATTTTTGTTGATAATGAGACACGTGTTGTTGTACAGGGTATAACCGGCGGTGAAGGGAATTTCCACACCGATGAAATGATTGCGTACGGAACAAACATCGTTGCTGGTGCAGTCCCAGGTCGAGGTGGCGATGAGGTCAACGGTGTACCTGTTTACGATACGGTTGATGCGGCTGCTAGGACTGAGGATGCGGATGCGGCAGTCGTCTTTGTCCCTCCAAAGTTTGCAAGTGATGCTATTTTTGAGGCACTTGACGCTAATCTTGATCTTGTTGTTGCTATCACAGAGGGAATCCCAACCCAAGATATGGCGAAGGTAAACAAACGACTTGCAGAGGTCGACACACAGCTTATTGGACCGAACTGTCCCGGAATCATCACCCCTGGTGAAGCCAAACTCGGCATTCTCCCCGGCAATATATTTGAACCAGGAAATGTCGGATTAGTTTCTCGTTCAGGAACATTAACCTACCAAGTCGTCTCAAATCTCACCGATCGAAATATAGGACAGACAACGGCAATCGGCATTGGCGGTGACCCGATTGTTGGTACATCATTTATTGATACGCTTGATGCGTTTGAATCAGACCCTCAAACAGAAGCTGTCGTGATGTGTGGTGAAATCGGCGGTGAAGATGAAGAACAAGCTGCCGCGTTCATTACCAAAGAGATGGATACGCCAGTTGCAGGATTCATTGCTGGACGGACTGCGCCGCCAGGAAAACGAATGGGTCATGCAGGAGCAATCGTTTCAGGCTCAGGCACCGGAACGGCTGAATCAAAAATAAATGCACTCACTGACGCTGGGGTCCCAGTTGGCGATACCCCTGAGGAGGTCGCAGAACACATTGACTCATTCTTGTAGGCTACAACGCACTCCTACAGTCATCAGAAGAACACTCGCTTTTTCATATGCGATGAATGACAAATGTAGTGGTCACACTCAAATTTCGGAAGGATAATTCGGCTCCTCGGAGTATTGCAAATATAAGACAATGTCATCATCATTTACCCGGCGTGGTCTACTCGCAAGTGTGACGTCGCTGGCATTGGCAGGTTCTACTGGATGTCTCCAGCAAATTGGTTTTGAGAGGAGGTCAGCTTGGCGAGATCCACCATTAGCGTCGGATCGTCCAGATGGTGTATACATTCCAGCAATAACCGAGGGAATGGGTATGTATGGTCAAACAACTGCTGGTCGCTATGGTGTTGCATTGATGTACTCATATCCACATCGATTTTGGACCCTTGCCGGTCAAGAAAATCAAAAAACACCAGTTGAGCCAGATGATGATATCCATTTGATGGCTGCCCTTTGGGATAAAAAAAGTAACCAACCACTCCCAATCGATTCGGGCGTAACGATCAGTGTTCGACGCGACGGCGAACTGATCACTCAAGAAGTTGCATATCCCATGATCTCACAACAAATGGGACTTCACTATGGGTCAAATTACAGTTTAAATGGAGAAGGTGAGTATACCGCACAGATCAGTATCGGCGGGATGTCATTTTATCGGAGTGGTTCATTTGCAGATGCGTTCGAATCAGCCACAACAGCGATAATTCCATTTACATTTACGATTGATAAATTATACGATATATCGATTGAAGAGCCCAAAGATGGAGGAACACCTGGCGCAATTGACCCGGTATCAATGAGTGGCGTCCCGATCGGACAGGCTCCATCTATCGATGCGTTTCCGGGTCATCATGCAGGAACCGTTGTCACCGATGATGCACATCTTGAAGTGTTCGTGATGACTCAAGAAAGATCTGAGAGAGACACTGAGACTCCATATCTCATTGTCTCTGCTCGGACTCCATATAATAATATTATACTTCCAATGATGCAACTGGAAACAACGATCTCACAAAATGAGGCGTCAATTACTACAAAGACGCTGACACGGACACTTGATCCGGATCTTGGGTATCATTATGGGGCATCAATCCCTAATCTCACTCAGCTATCAGATGAACTCATGCTTGAAATCAAAACAACAATACCACCACAGATTGCCCGACATGATGGATATGAAACCGCGTTTATGAATATGGATCCTGTTTCACTACCGCTTCAAATAAAGTAATTATGTCACAGGATGCTCCAGACTCGAAATATATTTGTGATGTCTGTGGACGACACTTCTATACAGCGGATAATCATATTCTACATCGTGGCATTCGACATCCAGCGGTGATGACGAAAGACGAACAAAATGCGTATCGTGAGGCATATAGTACAGAAGAAGCTGCAATTCGTTCATTTCGTATCCGTGCGCTTGGCGTGTTAGTCGTGTTGTACTTCGGATTTTTGTTTTTATATGTACTTTATGCGTCCTAATGATCAAGCTCAAACGGGTAGGACCGATTCATGTTCATCGAAAGATACCGTAGTGGGCTGGTGCATACCCGCTTCCAATAACCCGTCTGGGTACCGCTATACGTTTGAGCGCTCTTCATCAGATAATGGCAACTGTTCGTCAATGCACATCAATAGTCGCTCAGTCAATATGCGTCAATCTGGCATTAGTCCAGGTCCCACGAGTAAAACCGATAGAATGGCATGGAAACAGTATAGCGATATATTCGCAGTTAAACGGTCTGTATTCGCACGTTCGCGAGCCTGTCTCATTGTTAGTTTCATACTTATACTCTCAGTTATCGGTATATTCACTGGGGAGGTAGCAGCAAGTAATGCAGCAGTCGGACTATCGGAGGCATCGGAAAATGCACTCTCGATCCCGCGGTGGCTATATGTTGCCACTGGTGGGGCTGCGATTGGTGCATCTGCGCTTCTTGCTGGATTTATTACAGACAGACGGTTACTTAATCGAATCCATACATGGAATAGCACGTTCTCAGTATGGCGCCCTGTCTATGATTGGGGACGCCGATTTGGAGCGGTTATTGGTGTTTCTCTTGCGGCAATTATCATTATCCGTGGGCTGACTGGACCACAGATTCCGACGGTGAATGTCGCTATTATTATTATTTTCGCTGGGTTTCGTGCAGGAATTACGATCACATCATACGTATTTGGAAACGTCTGGATGATACTTAATCCAGCACATAGTATTGCTACAGTGATTCCAACCACTGTTAGTTCAGTCTCATATCCCTCTCAGTTTGATCGATGGCCGGCGCTATTTGGACTTTTTATATTAATCTGGATTGAAACAACAACTGCCATTACCACCCGTCCAACGTTGCTAGCACTTGTTATCGGTGGATATCTTATTGTGAGCATCATTGGTGCTATCATCTTTCGGGAGGCATGGTTCCGGAATATCGATCCTGTGTCGGTGTTCTTCAGATTCTATTCACAGGCGGCACCTTTCAACTGGAGCAATGGACAGGTTCAAATCAGCATTCCTGCGATGACTCTTATCGGAAACAGCCGAATTGACCCAACAGCTACAAAGAACGCTCAATCACTATCATCAAATGCTACCACCGACGGTGGAGAGAACCAACTGGGTTCGATTGAAACAACAGCGCACCCGCAGTCACAATCGCAATCAAGAGATAACGATGCAGTACCATCATTGAGTGAATCCTCGACAGATCAAATCTCACCACTTATCGAAGATCGCTCGGATATCGCGGTTGCTGTGATGCTTGTGTGGGAGCTCACATTCAGTGGGTTTGTAACAACAACACAAGGTGGTGCGGTGATTCGAGCTATTGTCGCAAGTGGTATCCCGTCGGTGATTACGTATCTTTGTCTCTTTATTGGTGGATTTATATTGTTCTATGCTGCATTTTTGTTTGCTGGTCGCATTGCAGCGGATCGGTTACTCACAACGTGGTCGGCTACTGATCTCACTGTTGCATTCGCTCCATCACTTATCGCTATCGCTGTTGGCTATCACCTTGCACACTATGTTGGGTTTCTTTTGTCACTATCACCATCGTTGTTTGGTGCTGTCATTTCACCATTTTCACCACCGTCAAATCCAGCAATATTGACGCTGCCAGCCTGGATTTCGGCTATCAATATTGTATTTATCCTTGCCGGACATCTTGTTGCAATCTGGGTTGCACATTCAACAGCGTATCAACTCTTTCCAAGTCGATTACAAGCAATCCGCAGTCAGTATCCCTTCATCTTCGTCATGATGGGATACACAATCGTCAGCCTCTGGCTTGTTTCACTTCCAACAGCCACACCACCATTTATTGGATAGTTGATGAGATATGTCAGCACAGTATCAATGCAGCCCACGATAGAGTTATACAGTATGTAAGATGGAAAGCCACGGTTGAATACGGAATAAATACTATTCGCTTAATCTGCTAGCACTTAATCCAGAAGTCCATGTCGGATATTATCCGGTCACATAGGTAGCTTGAGCATGTCCAAATATACAATACTAGAGCTCATTGAACAATCAGACATGGATGAAGAAACACTCATCACCCGTCTAGATGATCGCCTTGATACAGCAGTGTACGCCAATGTTGATGCCAGTATGAATGGACTACAAGTTGGTACCACTGAAAACAAGGTTGATACAGTTGCCGTTGCTGTTGATGCTGCGATGGCAACCATTGATACTGCCATTGAACGTGGAGTTGATCTGCTCATCACTCACCACGGAATCAGCTGGGGTGGGATAGACCGCATAACAGGACGTGAGTATGCACAGATTGCGTCACTTATGAGCGCTGACATTGATTTATATGTCTCACATCTTCCACTTGATGGGCATCATCAACTCGGAAATGCAGTCGGTCTTGCCGACTACATTAACCTGAATCCTGATTCACAAACACCTTTTGGAGAGCTTAATTCGGTGACAATTGGGTGCCAGGGTCACTTTGAGGATCCAGTGAATGTTGAAACAGTACAGCAGCGACTTGAGAGTCTTCAACTAGACAATCAATCAGTACAGATACTTCCGTTTGGTCCTGATCTAATTGAAAGTGTTGCAATTGTTACTGGTTCTGGAGCCGACTGGCTTGATGAGGCGGCGACAGCTGATGTGGATGCGTTCATTACGGGTGAAGGAAAACAGCAAATATATCATGAAGCTCGGGAATTAGATATTACAGTATTCCTTGCCGGACACTACGCAACCGAAACATTCGGTGTCAAGCGTGTTGCTGAAATGATTGAATCATGGGGAGTCGAGACGACGTTTATTAGCCATCCAACCGGATTGTAACGGTTATCTCACCGGATTTGAACCGCCGAAGCTAACCACTCAGGTCGTTCATTTGAGAATATGAGTGATTCACATGACGACCAGTCAACAGACGATGTCACAGAGCAGAATAAATCAGATACTGACAACACAGAGGAACCAACACATACTCGTGATGAATTTGAGCCAGATCCGATTCGACATGCACAGGTAAAATCGGGAATGTCGGCTGAGGAGCTCGCAAGCGAGTATGGACATGCGGGGATTGGTGCGGCTTCGATGGATAATGCAGTTGATATTTATGCGCAAATGCTTGCTCGCGATGACATTGATATTTTCTTTGGGCTCGCTGGGGCGATGGTTCCGGCTGGAATGAGACAGATTGTCACCGATCTCATTCGCGATGGACATATTGACGCCCTTGTCACAACAGGGGCAAATCTCACACACGATGCGATTGAAGCCGTTGGTGGAAAACATCACCACGGACAGGTTCACTCGTCATCTGATGCTGATTCAGATTATGAAAATAAAGATAGCTCGGATCAGACACATTCTCATGATGGAACACGTGCACATGATGAAAAGTTGCGCGAGGAAGGTGTTGATCGAATCTATAATGTATACCTTCCACAGGAACACTTCGCGCTTTTAGAAACACATCTCCGAGAGAATGTCTTCCCCGCTGTAGAACGTCAAATCTCGATTCAAGAATTTACCGCTGAACTTGGACGGGCAAACGCTGAGGAAAATACGCAAAAAGATATCGATGAGGATCCAGGCATTGCTGCGGCAGCATACAATCATGATGTTCCCATATATTGCCCTGCAATTCAGGACTCAGTTTTGGGAATCCAAGCATGGGTATACTCACAGACCTCATCATTTGGTCTTGACGCACTTGGTGATATGACACATCTTTCTGACCGTGCATTTGACGCTGAGCATGCTGGTGCTGTCGTTGTCGGTGGGGGTGTGCCAAAGAACTACGTTCTTCAGACGATGCTCACGATTCCTGGTGCATATGAGTATGGCGTGCAGTTGACAATGGATTCGGATGCGACTGGTGGACTCTCAGGAGCGACACTAGATGAGGCACGATCTTGGGGGAAATTAGAACGGTCAGCGGCAAACGCTACGGTACTGGGAGATGCAACAATTACACTTCCATTACTTGTTGCTGCCGCTCGTGAACGCAGTGATGAGTTTCACCATGATGCATGATACAATGATGCATTACACAATAAATCATTAAGGTTTATTACACACCCTGTAATATTATTGAATATGAGTATCGTACGCGTGCCGTTATAATCTATTTTCCGTAGCATGCATCACCATGCAGCTATCTTTCACCGATGTCGTATGCCATGATGTTGCGTCGCATCATATCACACAATCAAAAACCAACTCAAATTCAATTTAACTCATGAGCACGAATCCACGCACGACAACACAGAATCAAGCTGAATCATCAACATACACTACTGCTGAGACTTCAACATCTGCATCATATCCTCAATCGCTTACAGAAGGTCTAACAACAGATACACCATGGACACAACGCTGTCAGCGGCAGTTTGACACACAATCAACAAATCGATTAAATAATCTTGTTGATAAATCGAACCTCGTCATGATCTCACCTGATAACAACTAATTTTGAATCCTTTTGATATCGATTGACACGGTATCATTTGACGAAATAACGTATTATAGATATTCGAGGAGAATCCCTGCGGCTTGAGCCGCAGGACAGGATAGGATGAATCCGACAACCGGGCGACTATCCAAATCCAACTTCGATGACCACTCTAAGATTTCTAATCAGTAGTGTTAATTCGTGGGCGACCCTCAAAGTATATAGGAAACAGGCGAGAACAGAACGATTTTGCCGTAGTCCTACGATGGCGGTCAGCCCGCCCCAAGCCAAGCAACCAAGCAGTAATCGAACCCAGTCTGGTGACCAGTCGGGTCGGGTCGGGTCGGTTCCGAGACTGACCCGATACAGTGCAGTGCCAGACTGCTGGCAAGTCCAAGACAGTAACTCCAAGTCTGTCGAAGTTTGCTGGACTTCCCGAGGCAAACCTAACTCTGGAAGCCCATATCCGACGGAAGATACGAGAGGAGTACCGGGGGCGGGGCTGGGCTGGGCTTGGCACTCCCATCGCCAGCAGTCCTGTCCCACTACCTACCCGCCACAGCCCGCGAACCCTGCATGCACATGCACACGGATTCTCACCATG
>NZ_KE356561.1:1187361-1337394 GCF_000415985.1 Haloquadratum walsbyi J07HQW2 | reverse complement strand
TGCGATTGAAGCTGTGAATTTTATTATGATGTCTCGAAAATATACAATGCATAAGATCAAAATAAGTTGATATACTCTCAGTGTGTGGTAAGTGATTGATACTCACCAGTATTTATAACACGGAACGGATATAGGCGCGCATCTGTTGGCTTCCATATGGATTATACGGAATCTCTTAACCGAGCGATTGACGAATTACCGGAGCGTCAAGATGAGGAATCACGATTTTCAATCCCAGATCCAGCAGGTGAGACTGACGGTGCATTCACCCGCCTGACGAATATTGGAGAGATTGCAGACGCGCTTGGTCGCCCAGTTGAGCATGTCCATCGGAACGTCCAAGCCGAGTTGGGAACGAATGGGCAACTTGAAGATGAACGTGCTCGATATAATGGGTCATTTTCGGTTGCGGACTTTGAGGCTGCAATTGATGAATATGTTATTGAATATGTCACATGTACGGAGTGTGGACTCCCCGATACCCGACTCACCACTGAAGATGGTGTTGATATGCTTCGATGTGAAGCGTGTGGAGCGTTTCGTCCGGTCCAAAAGCAAACTACGACACAGCAACGCTCACAGTCTGGTCCAGCCGTCGAAGAGGGCGCAACTTACGAAGTCGAAATTACCGGAACAGGACGGAAAGGCGATGGTGTCGCAGAAAAAGGAAAATTCACTATATTTGTCTCTGGTGCAGAAGAGGGACAAACCGTCCGTGTGCTGATTGAACGAACAAGTGGGACGCTCGCGTTCGCTCGCGTTGTATAGTCGTCCATCTAGAATTGAGATTTTGCTGACGGAATGCTCTTTTTATTGCTAAAATACAGTATAATTGACCGATGACGAAACACCGTTCTGAGCTGGAGTGGCATCTATCGATGATGAACCCTATGAGTACCGAGGTCACCTCTCTATCTATACATTTTCAAGACAAGATGAACGAATCTCAAGGAACCGTGTCCACTACCCGCTGAAAGAGAATAGTCGTCACTAAAGATCAAATCGTGCTCAGAATACGGTGTGTACTGGCACATGGGATCCATCATTATGAATCAACAACAATACTGCCCATATGGTTAGTCTCATAATGCTCCGAATGTACATTGTTAATTGTGAGTAAACAAGATTCTGCGGACATTCACGGTGAGCAGTTTGGAGTCAAACACATCCGCCGCGTTTATCGGGAGGGAATGTTTGAGGATGAGACCCCTGAGTTCCCAGTTTCTTTCAGCGAACTTCGTGAAGAAGCATTTGAGCGGATGTCGTGGAAAGCAAAGGCATATGTCCACGGTGGTGCCGGAACTGAGGAGACATTTGAACGTAATAAAGACTTCTCACGATGGCGGATTGTTCCGCGAATGCTTCGGGGTGTCGCTGACCGTGACCTGTCGACGACTGTTCTTGGCAATGAACACTCATATCCACTGATGATCACGCCGCTTGGCGTCCAGAGTCTGCTACACGATGATGGCGAAGTTGCCACAGCACGTGCTTGTGCGAACATGGACGTTCCATTCGTTCTCTCATCACTCTCATCTGCAACGATGGAGGATGTTGCTGATGCACTCGGTGACACACCAAAGTGGTTCCAGTATTATTGGGCATCTGACCGTGATGTTGCAAGATCATTCCTCGATCGAGCGGAGACGGCAGGATATGATGCAATTGTAGTTACGGTGGATGCACCAACACTTGGCTGGCGAGATCGGCTTCTTAAGAAAGGGTATTATCCATTCTTAGAGGGAGAAGGTATCGGAAATTACTTTTCAGACCCAGCATTCCGTGACTCACTAGCTCGCCCACCAGAAGAAGACCCAGAAGCAGCTGTCGATCACTTTCTTTCAATCTTTGGTGATGCATCACTCACCTGGGATGACCTCGAATTTGTTCGCGAGCAGACTGATCTCCCGATCATCATCAAAGGCGTTCTTCATCCTGATGACGCCCGTCGTGCCGTCGAAGCAGGCGCTGACGCAGTGCAGGTATCAACTCATGGTGGTCGTCAGGTGGACGGATCAATTGCTGCGATTGAGGCGCTACCTGAGATTGCTGAAGCGGTCGGTGATGAAACAACGGTTCTGTTTGACTCTGGAATCAGACGAGGTTCTCAGGCATTCAAAGCTCTCGCTCTTGGGGCTGATACAGTCATGCTTGGTCGTCCATTTGCATATGGACTTGCTCACTCCGGACAGGAAGGTGTTGAACAGGTACTCGAAAATACACTTTCACAGATCGATCTTACGATGGGACTGGCAGGAATCGATGATGTCGATGATATCAGTCGGTCAGCTATACGCGATGAAGCGTCATTATAGTTGCTATTGAAAATACGATCATTCCATTTCATGTAGGCATGTAATCGTACGGTGAACTACCCCACCCCTACTCGCTCCCTGCGGTCGCTCCTTGATGACGGGGGCTTAGCGGATATAAACTGCTAATGGACAGAGATATTATGCTACCATACAATTTGATAAAATGGAGGATATCAAATAAGTGAAAGCGTCATTTGCGACGACAAATGAACTCATTGACCTTCTCACATACGTCGTCGAGGATGTTAGTCAACGGTTCGATAACTGGGATAGTCAGTATGTCCGCGGACCAAGTTTATATTTCGTCGTTGCAGCCGGTGCTCGTTTTGATAGGTATGCTGACCCCCTCGGAGTAAATCGATGGCCAGTTAACACAGCCAACGTTGTGAGCCGCAATCTTGACCCTGTTATTACAGCTGCTGAGGAGATTGCATTTGACTGTGATGGGGCAGTCATTGTTACCACCGATGGGACACTTCAGGAGCGAATGGTCCGAATTCGTCCTGCAGATGGACTTGAGATCGGAGACATTGAGTACCCTGATTGGATGAGCGCAAAACACCTAAGCGCACTTGAGGTATCATCACTTGATGAGATTCTTGCTGCTGTCACTCTCAGTGAGGAGAATGGGCGGGTAAGTGTGTTTAAAGATGGTGAGTTCGAAGATTATAAGCGAGGAGAAATTGGCGGACAATGGCGAGTGAAATAAAATATGTCAAGCGATGATCCACTGCAGGCGACACACGCGACTGTTGATGAAATCCGTCACCGAGTGATGGCTGTTGCTGAGAGTCTGAGTCTCTCTTTTGATCGATGGGATGAACAGTATGTTAGCGGTCCAAGTCTATATTTCATTGTCCTTGCTGATGTCAACTTTGGTGCATACGCTGACCCGCTTGGAGCGAACGTTTGGCCTGTTGATGTGTGCCGAGTGGCGACAAATTCGATCGAGTCATTCGTCACAGCCGCTCGTGATGTTGCGTTTGAACGTGATGGCGCAATCGTCATTACTGCCGATGGGACGATTCAAGAGCAGATGGTTCGCATTCGAAGCCCAAGTGCTGCAGAAGTTGAGCGTCGTGATGAGATTGCATATGCAGACTGGATGGGAACGAAACATCTCAGTGCTGTTGAGGTATCAACCCGGACCGGTGTTCTATTTGCTGTAACTGTGAGCGAAGAAAATGGTCGTGTAAGTATCTTTGAAAATGGGCAGTTTAATGATTACCAGCGTCAAGAGATCGGTAGCCCTTGGCGACCCACATCCTGATACTGCAGATATCGACTCTAATTATCTGGTTGATAATTAACCTTAGAAATAATTCTGAGATAGTTAACCTACGATTGTGAGTGAGAGTGAATTAAGATCTGGTCTTGAGTGGTTAATTATTCGATATATCCTGTGTCCGTGATGACTATCTAGTACACACGACCACTGAGCCCATAATCCTCATTATCGGCGTTTGGTTGGACTATCACATCGCATGCATAACACAGTATCAGCTACGTAGTTCACATCATTTGACCCACACTCTGGACAGCGGAATTCATCATTTCCATATTCTGTTGACCCACGGGGTGCGTGAAGAGTTTGCTCTTGCATACGTGATCGAATTGCCGATGGAACACGAGATCGAAAGAATCGGACCCGATGAGAGAGTGCTTGTTCTGGTGCTGACCCATGAATGTTGTCCCACTTGACATTTTCATCGTTCGGACGTGTGAGCTGTCTAACTCCACTTTCAGTCGCTTGCAAGAGTGGTTCAGTCGTCACACTGACCGGATCATCAGGATCTGCATCTTCGTATCCTTTCAGTGCTCGGTCATACGCCGTTGACGCTCGGTCATCATCACCGACGATAGCTCGAAACGTTCCAATCCACTCATCGCATGCAGCCGCAAGGACAGGCGTCTCAAGAATATTATCACGGAGATCACTTGCAATCAATATTCCTTGCCCAACTCGATTACGAGCTCGCGCCTCACCATCATTGAGACGATAACAGATAGCCGCAAGAAAGAACGATTCAAGTGCGAATCCAGCCCATGGAGCATCTTCAGTGTCAAACAGTTCACGCCCACGGTCACTTAGCCCTGATAATCGTCCGTAGCCGGCAAGTGTATATGCATCACCAGCATCATCGTATTCATTTTGTGAGAGTGCAATAATCGCATCATGTCGGTGACTGTTATCACCCATAGATGATATTTAGAAACCAACGGTCAGGACAGTTTCGAATTCAACTTTGAGATTGTCACAACAGTTTGATTTGACACCTCATCAACTCGGCTGCCAGGAAAAGTCATCCTCTATGTGGTTCATCATATAACTCAAGATCAGATATCCAATCAGGTCCACAGTGTTTGACTGCGACATCGGGTATCAACTGTCTCACCACTGAGAATGTCTTCCACGCTGGTTGAGTGAGCTACCTCACTCATTCCCAATGGTCGCTCCTTTACAGCGGGGGGAGTTAATCTGCAAAAATTACATTATATGAAGTGACTATTCTTCCTGCTGAATCGTTCGTTTTATTCACTCATGAAACGTTTATTTCAATTCTCAAATGAAAAGTAAGCAAGAAACATAATCCAGGTCGTTAATTAGGATTTATCTCAATATCTTATATATTTAAGAGTCCAGAGATGCGCTGGCCGGGACTTGAACCCGGGTTGTGACCATGGCAAGGTCACGTGATACCACTACACTACCAGCGCGCATTCAATCTCATGAGAGACTCATGAATAAGACTTACGCATTTAACAATCACCAGACAGAGCGGGGGAATGCAAATCTCATACTGACCATATTGCAGATGTACTTTCAGGGTATGTGAATCCTACCTTCTCTGATGAACCGCCGGCAGAAATTCGTACTTACCACTAACAGTCACTATCCTGCTATTCAACCACTATGTTCACCTATGAATAATTCATGCGATTGGCGTGCGATTCTGTTTGTTATGAGATTTTCATCATAACTAAGATGCAGTTTTCCCGTTATTACAGTCATAGTATTATATTGATACTGACGAATGAGAAGAACTCACACCGCTCACAGGCTTTCGCTAGGCTTTTACCGAGGGCTCCAATACGAGAAATATAGTCTAGATGTTACGCTGAAGGGACCGGAATGACGCTATCAGTACTTATCCCGTCTTCTGTCGTTCGTGAGGCTGAGGACAAACGCGAGGCCACTCGCAAGCTTGGATACATTGCCCGTTCAGCGGCAATATTTCAAGCAGATCAGCTCAATATCTTTCCTGATCGGGAAGGCGAACGGCGACTAGGAGGCGAGTTTGTTGAAACGGTGCTTCGATATGCTGCCACGCCGCCGCATCTTCGAAAGAAGATATGGGGGCAACGTGACGAACTTGAGTACGTTGGTGTTCTTCCACCCCTCCGCGTGTCGTCTACGACCGGCTCTGAGTCAACTGATTCAGGGTCGTTAACACAGGGAATCGTGACTGAGGTCGGATCTGATGACCGCGTCCGGGTCAATTGTGAACTGCAACACCCAATTTCTCTCCATGTACCAGACTCGATGTCTGTGCGAGAAGGGACACGCGTTGCCATCAGAATTTCTTCGCGAGAACCGGTCCGAGCACGGATCGTCGATACTCCACTTTCGGGGTTTGATGTATCCTGCTTGGATCTTGTAGATGCACTCGACCACGCCACTGCAGGGATCACCGTTGCGACATCCAGACATGGTGAGATGATAACCACCGGGCGATTGCCAGAACTTACCGCCCGTATCGACCGGGCGGGAGCGACAATCGTCTTTGGTGCGCCTGGTCGTGGGCTCCTAGCCATCCTTGGCGATGACAACCCACCAAATACTCAAACGCAGATGGGTGAGCACGCGAGTTCACACATGGACGCGAATACTACCGGTGGCGGCACTGCCAGTGGAATGGTTGAACCCAGTATCGATCCAGGGTTTGATCTCTGGATCAATACGATTCCGCGACAAGGAAGCGAGGTTGTGCGAACTGAGGAAGCAATGTTCGCATCTCTCGCATTATTGACAGTTACGGAGTAATTACATGCCACAATCAAGTAGACCACGAAAAGGCTCGATGGGTTTCAGTCCGCGCAAGCGCGCGGAGTCAGAAGTCCCGCGTATCCGGTCATGGCCCAGCAATGATGGTGCCCCCGGAGTACAAGGATTTGCCGGTTACAAAGCCGGGATGACACAAGTGTTAATGGTCAACGACAAAGCCAATTCACCTCGTGAGGGGATGGAGGAGGCAGTGCCGGTGACCGTTGTTGAGACACCGCCAATGCGCGCTGTTGCTCTTCGAGCGTACGAAGATACGCCGTATGGTTCCAAGCCTTTGACAGAAGTGTGGGGACGTGAATTTGATGCGTCACTTGAACGGACGCTTGATCTTCCTAATGAAGACACATTTGATAATGATGCTACCGCTCTTCGCGACGCTGTCGAAGCCGGTAACATCGATGATGTTCGTCTGATTACTCACACATTGCCTGCAGGGATGCGAAATATTCCAAAAAAGAAGCCAGATGTTATGGAAACCCGTGTCGGCGGTGGAGCATTAGCTGACCGTGTTGAATTTGGACTTGATCTCATTTCAGATGGTGGTGAACATGAGCTTTCAGACATTTTCCGCGCCGGTGAATATCTTGATGCTGCTGGTGTCACGAAAGGAAAAGGAACGCAGGGTCCAGTCAAGCGCTTTGGCGTTCAGAAACGGAAAGGAAAACATGCACGTCAGGGGTACCGCCGACGAATTGGGAATCTGGGTCCGTGGAATCCATCCCGTGTTCGATCGACCGTTCCACAACAGGGACAAACCGGGTATCATCAGCGCACAGAATTAAATAAACGTCTTATTGAGATTGGCGACGGCAACGATCCGACAGTTGACGGTGGATTCGTTGGATATGGCGAGGTTGATGGTCCGTATGCACTTATCAAGGGATCGCTACCAGGACCAGACCAGCGACTTCTACGCTTCCGAAGTGCCGTCCGACCAGGCGACCAACCACGTCTTGACCCAGAAGTACGCTATGTGTCGACCGAATCAAACCAGGGGTAATAACGAATGGAAACAACAATCCACGATCTAAATGGCGACAAAGCAGATACGCTTGAACTTCCGACAGTGTTTGAAACAGCATACCGTCCGGACATAATCGAGCGTGCTGTTGTCGCTGCACAGGCGAATCGAAAGCAACCATATGGTGCTGACCCTTATGCAGGGATGCGAACACCAGCCGAGTCCTTCGGTAGTGGACGCGGTATGGCTCACGTACCACGTGAGAATGGACAAGCTCGCCGGGTCCCACAGGCTGTCTCGGGTCGGAAAGCACATCCACCAAAAGCGGAGAAAGATCAGAGTAAGTCAGTCAATACCAAAGAACGAAAACTAGCTGTTCGATCAGCGGTTGCGGCGACGGCTGACTCAGAACAGGTCGAAGAACGTGGTCATCAGTTTGATGATGATGTTGAGCTACCATTGGTTGTTTCCGATGAGTTTGAAGATCTAATAAAGACTCAGGAAGTTGTCGACGTACTCGAATCACTTGGTGTTCATGCTGATATCGTTCGCTCGGATGAAAATAGATCAATCCGTGCTGGTCGAGGGAAGACCCGTGGTCGGAAATATCGCCGACCAAAATCAATCTTGTTTGTCACGAGTGATGAACCATCGAAAGCAGCACGAAATCTTGCTGGCGCTGACGTTGTGACAGCCGCAAATGTGAGCACAGAAGATCTTGCTCCAGGCACACAACCAGGACGATTGACATTGTATACAGAGAGTGCGATTGAACAGGTGGCAAACCGATGAGTTCGCTTATTAAATACCCCCTCGTCACTGAGAAAGCAATGGATGAGATGGATTTCGATAATAAATTACAGTTTATCGTCGATACTGATGCGACGAAAGATGAAATTGAGAATGAAATCGAATCACAGTATGAGATTAAGATCATTGATACGAAGACACAGATAACGCCTCGGGCAAAAAAGAAGGCTACTGTCCGTCTTTCTGACGATGATGATGCACAGGATATTGCGTCGCGGATTGGAGTGTTCTAACAATGGGACGACGAATACAAGGACAACGGCGTGGTCGTGGAACATCTACGTTCCGAGCACCGTCACACCGATATAAAGCCGAGCTCTCGCATAAGCAGTCTGAATCGGAGGATACCATCGCTGGAACGATCGTTGATATTGAGCACGACCCAGCGCGAAGCGCACCGGTTGCAGCTGTTGAATTTGATGATGGTGACCGCCGGCTTGTCCTCGCTCCTGAGGGAATCCGTGTTGGTGAAACGATGCAAATTGGTGTGAGTGCTGAGATTAAGCCAGGAAATACGCTCCCACTAAGAGAAATTCCAGAAGGAGTTCCAATCTGTAATATTGAAAGCCAGGCCGGCGACGGTGGGAAGTTCGCTCGAGCATCCGGAACAAGTGCGCAGTTGATGACGCATGACCGCGATGTAGTGGTCGTCGAACTTCCATCCGGTGAGACAAAGCGGTTAAGTCCAGAATGTCAGGCAACAATCGGTGTTGTCGCTGGAGGTGGACGGACAGAGAAACCGTTCGTAAAAGCTGGTAAGAAGCATCATAAAATGAAAGCTCGAGGAATTAAGTGGCCTCGTGTTCGCGGAGTTGCAATGAACGCCGTTGATCACCCATTCGGAGGCGGTGGTCGTCAACATCCTGGACAGCCGAAGTCTGTCTCTCGGGACGCTCCACCAGGACGGAAAGTGGGCGATATTGCATCGAAACGAACCGGACGTGGTGGCAATGGGAGCAGTGAGTAATGCAATCTTGTGATTGCGTCGGGCCACATCCACAGTCACATTCAATTAGGGGGCACTCAGCTCCGCCGGCGTAAACACGTGTATAGCAATATCACTGACAACATCAACAACAACAATCATAACACAATCATATGAGTTCTGAATATCGTACCGGCCGTGAAGGTGAGTTCACATACCGCGGTCACACACTTGATGAACTACAGGAGATGTCACTCGAAGACATCGCAGAACTACTCCCCGCTCGACAGCGGCGAACTATCACTCGCGGACTTACAACAGAACAGCAAAAGTTACGAGAAACCGTCCGTGACGCAGACCCTCAGAAAACGGCAAATGATCCAATTCGAACACATCTTCGTGATATGCCAATACTGCCGTCATTCGTTGAAAAGACAATAGCTGTGTATAATGGTCAATCATTCGAGCGGGTTCGAGTTGAACCAGAAATGATTGGTCATTATCTCGGCGAATTCCAACTGACACGGACATCCGTTGAGCACGGGCAAGCCGGCATCGGTGCAACACGGTCTTCAAAGTTTGTACCACTCAAGTAACGTCAATAAATTACATTACATCATATATGGGTATCAATTACAGTGTCAAGGCCGACCCGGAGACAACCGCCAGAGGGATGCTCCGTGATCGACCAATCAGTTTGAAGCATAGCAAAGCCATTGCTCGTGAAATAAAGGGAATGACCATCGCAGACGCAGAATCATATCTTGATGACGTGATTGCACAGCGTCAATCAGTTCCTTTCCGTCAACATAACACCGGTGTTGCTCACCGCTCAGACATTGATGGATGGGATGCTGGACGGTATCCCGAAAAGGCATCAAAAGCATTTCTCGAATTAATCGAGAACGTTGCCTCAAATGCGACTGAGCAAGGTTTTGATGGAAACGCGATGGCAATCAGACATGTCGCCGCACACAAAGTGGGCGAACGGCAGGGTCGGAAACCACGTGCATTCGGTAGTGCAGATCCATGGAACACTACCATTTGCGATGTTGAATTAATTGTTGAACAACCTGGAACCGACGGAGTAGACATCTAATGGCAGACGAACATCAGTTCATCGAAAACGGATTGCAACGCTCGCAAATTGATGAGTTCTTCGCAGATGAACTTGGTCGTGCCGGTTACGGTGGCATGGACGTTGCCAAAACCCCAATGGGTACGCAAATTGTCCTCAAGGCTGAAAAACCAGGAATGGTCATCGGAAAAGGTGGTAAGAACATCCGGAAGGTAACTCGTGAACTCGAAGATCGATTTAATCTCGATGACCCACAGATCGATGTTCAAGAGGTTGATGAGCCCGATCTGAATGCACGGATTGTTGCAGACCGGCTGGCAAACGCACTTGAGCGCGGATGGTACTTCCGGAAAGCCGGACATACAACGATTGATCGAATCATTGAATCTGGTGCACTTGGAGCCGAGATTGTCCTGAGTGGAAAAGTAACTGGTGCACGCTCACGCGTAGAGAAATTTAACCGTGGATATATCAAGCACAATGGTGAACCGGCTCAGGAGATTGTCGATGAGGGACAAGGGGTTGCTGTGATGAAACTCGGAACAATCGGCGTGACAGTGAAAATTATTCCACCAGGAGCAGAACTTCCTGATGACTTCGAGATTCACGATGATGTCGATGTTGAGCCTGTTGAGCAGGTCGCAGAAAGTGATGGAGTTGAGTCATTACTTGCAGAAGATCCTGCAGACATCCCTGATGTTGGTGCTGATGATGAGGATGTGACTGTCCCACAGGAGACGCCGGAAGAAATCATTGATGAGGAAGTTGTTGAGGCTGATCCTGGAGTATCGTCCGATGAAAAAGAGGTTGTGACTGAACCTGTTGATGTTGGGAGCGATGCGGATGATGTAGACGAAGCTGAAGTTGTCTCGGATGAATCAGATGATGACACCGAGACGGTCGCGGAAGAAATTGAAGAACTTGATGCCGAGGTTGAGGCTGAAGCCGAAGACCTCGTTGCAGAGATGGAAGATATTGATGAGGAGGACGCATAGATGGCGATTGTTCACGCTGACGAGCTCCGCGATATGACGCCTGCAGAACGACAAGCTGAACTCGAAACGCTCGAGACAGAGCTACTCAATTCGAAAGCAGAACAGGCTGCTGGAGGGGCTCCTGAGAACCCTGGGCGTGTTGGCGAACTCAAACGGACAATCGCTCGGATCAAGACGATCCAACAAGAAGAAGGGGACCATGACGCTGAAGCCGACCCCGAAAACTAACGACCCATCACTATATTGATTTAGATGCCACTGACACCTGAAACGCTCACACGACACGAACTCACTGGTCTTTATGTAGCCGTTGCTGACGCTGCAAATCCGGATCTTATCGGAATCGATGGACGTGTGATTGCAGAAACAATGCAGACACTTCGGATTGAATCGACACCTACAGTGATGTCGACATCAACAGCGATTCATCCTCGTGTCAATACTCAGGAGTCAGTTCATGATGGTGCTCACGGTCATCCTCAACAGCAGTATGATAGACAAATTAAACAAGTACCTAAACGCGATTCGGTATTTGAGTTTTGTCTTGAACCAGTGATCAAGACCGATAGCAGATCCACATCAGCTCATGATCACCCACAAACACTGCTACGTGATGAAGTGAGATCAGCTTCAGAATCAGCGTATCATTCATTAACATCAACACACGAATCGAATACGAACATCACAGATGAAGCCGCCGACGTTGTGAAGACGTCGGGGACCACATCTAACCACCGATTGGATACTACTAGCGAGGCACAAGATCAATCAGACTTGCCTTCTAGTCAGTCTAATCGTCCCACGTTGGAATCAACAGCGCAAAATGCTGAGATGTGCGAAGATGCGGCCTACGTTACGGTGGATGGGACACAATTGCTCTCACGACCAGCTTTACGAACTGAGAAAGCAGGAGACTCACTATGGCGATAGGACTGAATGTAACCGAACCAGAGGTATCCTGTGCTGACACAAACTGTCCGTTCCACGGATCGCTTTCCGTGCGCGGTCAGACACTTGAAGGCACAGTTGCCTCAACAGATATGGATAAGACCGTTATTGTTGAGCGCGAATACGATGTTCGCGTTCCCAAGTACGACCGCTTTATGAAGCGGCGTAGTCGCATCCCCGCACACGCACCCCCGTGCGTTGATCTTGCGGAAGGCGATACGGTTCGCATCGCAGAGACCCGACCGTTGTCGAAGACGAAATCTCACGTTGTCGTCGAACGAATCGACACTGGAGGTGCTGAGTGATGGAGGCACTGAAAGCCGATGTCACCAAAGGCCTCGAACGTGGGTCACTTGTTACGTGTGCGGATAATACCGGTGCACGTGAACTGAAAGTAATCAGCGTGATGGGTAGCTCAGGAACAAAGAATCGACACCCCAAAGCAGGCATTGGCGATCAGGTCACTGTTTCAGTGACAAAAGGAACACCCGAAATGCGACGTCAAGTGCTACAAGCCGTCATCGTTCGGCAGCGCAAGTCGATCCGCCGTCCAGACGGGACGCGCGTCAAATTTGAAGATAATGCTGCTGTCATTATCGACGAGATGGAAGAACCGCGTGGGACCGAGATTAAAGGTCCAATCGCACGTGAGGTGGCTGAACGCTTTGGGAGTATTGCATCAACAGCAACGATGATTGTCTAAGTATCGATTATGAGTAAGCAACCACACAAACAGCGAACGCGAACGGAAACTGCCCCATTACACGAACGGCAGCGACAAGTTCGTGCAACGCTTTCTGATGAACTTCGTGAGGAGTATGGACAGCGGAACGTCCGCGTCAATACGGGTGATACTGTTGAGGTACTTCGTGGTGACGATGCCGGTCATGAAGCTGAGGTCGTTACTGTTGATCTCACTGACACAGTCATTCATGTTGAAGACGTAACGATTGAGAAAGCTGATGGCGAGGAGGTTCCACGACCGCTTGATTCATCCAACCTTCGCGTGACAGAATTGAATCTTGAAGACAGCCAGCGCGAGGCACGTCTTGAGGAGGGAGATGAGCAATGACACAACATCAAAAACGACTTTCCGCACCGGACTCGTGGCCGATTGAACGAAAAACAGAGACATTCACGGTCAAAGCCGGGGCAGGCCCGCATGGCGAAGCAGGCGTACCGTTAGTAATCATTTTACGAGACGTGCTCGGATATGCCGACTCGACAAAAGAAGCGCGGTATGCGCTGAACCAGCGATCTGTCCTAGTTAACGGTGATGTTGTGAGCGATGAACAACGACCAGTCGGATTATTTGATATTCTTGCGTTCACTGAGCGTGAGGAGTATTATCGAGTCTTCCCGGAGTCGGGTGGTCGGCTCGCACTAACACCAATCAATGAGTCGGATGCAAATAGCCGACTTGGAAAGATTATCAATAAACAACAGGTTAGCGGCGGGGCAGTTCAGCTCACGCTACACGACGGCGCCAATCTTCGTGTCGATGCTGATGAAATTGATACATATAACCAACGAGATTCATTGGTTATTGATAATGAGACGAAAGAAATCGTCGCACACTTTCCGTATGAGGAAGGGTCTCTTGTGACTGCCGTTGGTGGAACGCACTCCGGTGAAATTGGCGAGATTGAAACGATCACCGTCACTGCTGGAAGCAGTGAAAATACTGTATCGGTATCAACAGGCGAGGAGTATTTTGAAACAATCGAACCATATGTCGTCGTCATTGATGAGAACTTCACCGACGATGAGGACATGGCTGCGACTGATGATGTCGACGACACTGATGCAGACACAGACACAGACAGCAGATGATGGCGATGATACACAGGAGGGTGACGAATGAGCGAAACTGATAGCACGTTCCACGAGATGCGTGAACCTCAAGTTGAGAAGGTTGTTGTTCACATGGCGGTCGGCGAAGGTGGACGTGAACTTGCCAACGCAGAAGAAATTCTTGAAGAGATTGCCGGTCAGACTGCCGTTCGAACGACTGCAACGCGTGCAGCATCACAGTTTGGCGCACGAGAAGGCGACCCGATCGGTGCAAAGGTCACGTTGCGAGGAGCAGATGCCCAATCATTTCTTGAAACGTCATTGCCGCTTGTCACCATCTCAGAACGGCAGTTCGACGAGACTGGCAATTTCAGCTTTGGAGTTGAAGAACACACCACATTCCCTTCTCAAGAATATGACCCACAAATCGGTATTTATGGACTTGATGTGACGGTTAATCTCACACGACCCGGATACCGAGTGAAAAAACGGGACAAAGCATCACAGCCGATTCCATCCCGCCATCGATTGACACCCACGGATGCAGTGAATTTCATCGAATCAGAATTTGCTGCGGATGTTGAGCGTGTCGAGACAGACACTCGCGATGGCGGAGACAACTAATCGTATATGAGCGAATCAGAAACTGAACAGACGGGTGAGCACGCGAGCCACCGGACAGGACAGACTCATGAGTGCCGACGATGTGACCGCAATCAAGGTCTTGTCGGAAAGTATGACATCTATCTGTGTCGGCAGTGCTTTCGTGAAGTCGCCCGCGATATGGGATTCAAGAAGTATCGATAATTATGACAGGACATGATCCACTTGCGAACGCACTTTCAGGTGTTGATAATGCAGAGAGTGTTGGACATCTCTCTCATGAGATACAGCCCGCCTCAAATGTAATTGGCTCCGTGCTCGAGGTATTTTATGACCGTGGGTACATCAACGGGTTTGAATTCGTTGACGATGGGAAAGCCGGTCAGTTTGAGGTTGAACTAAGCGGTGGCATCAATGAGTGCGGTGCGGTGAAGCCGCGATACTCAGTTGGTGCCGATGAGTTCGAACGATGGGAAAAACGGTATCTCCCAGCCCGCGATTATGGCGCACTCATCGTCACCACAAGCCACGGTGTAATGAGCCACTATGAAGCCCGTGAAACGGGTATCGGTGGTCAAATAATCGCTTACGTATATTGAAAATGACGCGAACAGTAATTGAAATTCCGGAAGATGTCAGCGCTGAGGTATCGAATCTTGAGCTGACGGTTGAGGGACCAAATGGTAGTGTGACACGAATGCTTTGGTACCCGTCTGTGACGGTTAGTGTTGATGACGATGACGATGTAGTCACTATCGAGACTGATGAAACAGACGCGAAGACGAGTGCCACTGTTGGTACCTTTGAGAGTCATGTATCGAATATGATTCATGGAGTGACCGATGGGTGGTCATATGAAATGGAAGTCTACTATGCACACTTCCCAATGCAGGTATCTGTCGACGGTGAGGAAATCATAATTGAGAATTTCCTCGGTGAGAGAGCCTCCCGTCGGACCTCGATCCGTGGTGACACAGATGTACAGATCGATGGTGAGACGGTAACGCTAACAGGTCCATCAAAAGAGGACGTTGGACAGACCGCAGCTGACATCGAACAACTCACGCGCGTGACTGATAAAGACTCTCGAATCTTCCAGGATGGAGTCTATATCACGCAGAAGCCACAGCAAGGAGGTGTCTGATATGGCTGACGAACACGACGAGGATACAAACGAACAACCAGACGATCCAGAAGTCAATTCGGACTCAGATCAAAATAGTCAGGAGGATACGTCTTCGACAGATGTTGATACCAATACTGACGCTGACACCGACAGTAATACCGATACAATTGAGTCAGAGTCAGAGCCGGAATCAGAATCCGAAACCACAGATGACACTGACTCATTTGAGGATATCAGCGGTGTTGGCAGTGATCGAGCTGAGTCACTCCGTGAGGCAGGCTACGAATCATTCGAGGATATTCGGGCAGCAAGCCAATCAGCCTTAGCAGATATCGATGGCATCGGAAATGCGCTTGCAGCTCGAATTAAAGCTGATGTTGGTGAGCTTGAGGTTTCAACGGAAACTGATGCAGCAGTTGAAGTTGAATCTGAAGACGAAATTGAAGAAACAGAAACGGTCGAAACTGAACTTCGTCCGCGTGGGCATGCGGACAAGACACCGAATCTCGATGACGAAACAGCTCGGGCGCTCGGGCAAAAACATCGTGAAGGGAAACCAGCATTTCGCCGACAGGATCATCATATGAAAAAGCGGACGCCAGAATCATGGCGAAAGCCCCGCGGAACCCTCTCAAAACAACGCCGCGGTATCAAAGGAAAAGGTGCGCTTGTTGAAGCCGGATATCGCTCACCAACAGCAGCACGCGGTCTCCATCCATCTGGATTTGAGGAGGTGCGTGTACACAACGTCGACGATCTTGAGGGCGTCAATGGTGATATTGAGGCTGTTCGTATTGCCTCAAAAGTCGGTGGGCGAAAGCGTGAACGAATCGAAGATGTCGCCGCAGAGCGAGAAATTCGTGTTCTAAATCCAACATATGTTGAAGTTGAGGTTGGAGACAATGCAGATGCAGATGCAGACACGGTATCAGCTACGGAGGCTACAGACGAATGACGGATCTAAAAGCACAACGCAGAATGGCTGCGGATGTTCTTTCGGTCGGAAAAAGCCGCGTTTGGCTTGATCCTGACGAACAGAGTGAAATTGCAGAAGCAATTACTCGTGAGGATATTCGTGATTTAGTTGATCAGGGAATCATCCGTGCTGAGGATGCAAAGAGCAACTCAAAAGGTCGTGCTCGAAATCGAGCCGAAAAACAGTCGTATGGACACCGCAAGGGTCCAGGATCTCGAAAGGGACGCTCTGGCGGTCGAAAGAATGAAAAAGACGAATGGGTAAGCCGAATTCGAGCACAACGCCGTCGACTTCGCGAACTTCGCGATGACGGTCCATTGACGCCGACGCAGTACCGTGAGGTGTATAATAAGGCGTCTGGTGGAGAGTTCGAAGACGTAGCCCGACTTGAAGCGTATATTGACAGTAATTATGATGTGGAGATAGTGATTGAATAATGGCAACAGGACCGCGATACAAAGTACCGATGCGGCGTCGCCGCGAAGTTCGGACCGATTACCACCAGAGGTTGCGCCTGCTAAAATCTGGTAAGCCACGCCTTGTTGCTCGTGTGAGCAACCGGCATATTAGGGCGCAGCTGATAACACCTGGTCCAGACGGCGATGAGACACGCGTAGCCGCTTCCTCAGAAAATCTGAGTGAGTACGGCTGGGAAGCACCAACCGGAAATATTCCAAGTGCGTATCTCACCGGATACCTTGCAGGAATGCGTGCTATTGAAGCAGGTCTCGATGAGGCTGTACTTGATATTGGATTGAATACGGCAACACCCGGAAACAAGGTATTTGTCGTTCAAGAGGGAGCTATCGATGCAGGCGTTTCAATTCCGCATAATGAGTCAGTGCTTGCAGATTGGTCGCGCAACCGTGGTGAGCATATCGCCACCTACGCCGAACAGCGCGATGAACCCCTGTATAACAGTGACTTTGACGCAACAACGCTTCCAGAGCATTTCGATACAGTACTTGAGACCCTGCAGGAAGCAGACGTGAGTATGAATACCGACGTGGATACAAGCGATTCCCAATCAGTGGGTGATAACGAATGAGCCAGAGTCAACGAAACAGCGACGGCTGGACACCGCGCACACGACTTGGTCGTATGGTACAAGATGGCGATGTCGCATCAATGGAACAAGCACTCAACTCAGGACTTCCACTCAAGGAGCCAGAACTCGTCGATCAGTTACTCCCTGGATTGGATGATGAAGTGCTTGATATCAACATGGTTCAACGGATGACCGACTCCGGTCGGCGTGTGAAATTCCGTTGTGTTATTGCAATTGGAAACCGTGATGGGTATCTTGGGTATGCTGAAGGACGTGATGATCAGGTTGGTTCTGCAATTCAGAAAGCGATTGACGTTGCAAAATTGAATCTTATTTCTGTCGATCGTGGCTCTGGGTCATGGGAAGACTCCGCTGGCGGTGTCAACTCACTTACCCGAAATGCCGAAGGCAAAGCTGGGTCAGTCACCGTTGAGGTGATACCTGCCCCGCAAGGTCTCGGATTAGCCGCTGCCGAGACTGTGAGTAATATTCTTGAACTCGCTGGAGTGCAAGATGCGTGGACACGCTCAAATGGAAACACCCGAACGACAGTTAACCTCGCCAAAGCGACATATAATGCGCTTCGAAATGCTTCACAGTCGCGAACGCCTCGTCGTGCGGCAGCCAAACAGCGCGAACAAGAGGTGTCTGAGTGATGCAAGCAATCGTTCAGCTTCGTGGTCCTGTCAATATGAGTGGTTCTGTCGAGGATACGCTTGCAATGCTTAATCTCCACCGAGTGAACCATTGTGCGCTCGTTCCTGAAACGGATACATATCGCGGCATGATCACAAAGGTGAATGACTATGTTGCACATGGTGAACCGAGTGTTGAGGTGCTTTCGACGGTACTCAAACGACGTGCTGAGCCCGAAACCGGTGATGACACTGTAGATGGAACGTGGCTTGAGGAAAACACCGAGTATAATGAGTTTGATGCACTCGCAACTGCACTAATTGAAGAGGAAACCACCCTCCGCGATCAGGGATTATCACCGGTTCTTCGATTACATCCGCCGCGCGGCGGTCATCGAGGGCAGAAACACCCAACTGCTGAGGGTGGACAAATTGGCGTTCATGACACCGATCAGATTAATGAGCTTTTGGAGGCAATGCGATGACATCAAAGAAAAGACGACAGCGTGGGACACGAACGCATGGTGGCGGGACACACAAGAATCGTCGCGGTGCCGGTCACCGTGGTGGTCGTGGTCGTGCTGGTCGTGATAAACATGAACAGCATAATTATGAACCGATTGGTAAGCATGGTTTTAAACGACCGCCAGGTAGTGAGCGGACTGTCGCAGAAATTTCTGTTCAAGAACTCGATGAAGATGCAGCACTGTTCGTTGCAGAGGATACTGCGGAACTTGATGATGGTGCCTATCGTATTGATGCACGGGATGTTACTGATGATGCCGACAGCGCAGATATAACGAAGGTGCTCGGCGGCGGTCAAGTTCGACAAGAGTTACACATTGTTGCTGATGCATTCTCTGATAGCGCACGAACGCTGCTCGAGGATGCTGGTGGCAGTGCGACGCTCACCGAACACGGAGAATCAATCACTGCCGAAGAAGACGAAGAGAATAACAGTAACGCCGAAAAATAATTATCAAGAGTAAGTTATGGGATGGAAGGAGACCGCTGAACCGGTATTGACGCGAATGCCCTCTGTTACGCGTCCAGAGGGGCATGTGCCGTTTCGTCAGAAGTTAGGATGGACGGCTGGCATCCTTGTGATGTACTTTTTCTTGACGAACGTCACGATGTTCGGATTACAGACAGGAGGTGCTGGGGGAGACTTCTATGGACAATTCCGTAGTATCCTTGCTGGGTCACAAGGATCGATCCTCCAGTTAGGAATTGGACCAATTGTAACAGCGAGCATTGTGCTTCAGTTACTTGGTGGTGCGAATCTTCTCGGTCTTGATACCGATGATCCTCGTGATCAGATTCTCTATCAGGGTCTTCAGAAGTTACTTGTCGTTGTGATGATCTGTTTGACTGGGTTACCAATGGTGTTTGCAGGAAACTTCCTCCCAGCGAGTCAAGCAGTTGCAGACTCCCTTGCCGTTGGACAAGGCGGGGTGAAGACAATTATCTTTGCACAGATGTTCGTTGGTGGCATTCTCATCCTGTTTATGGATGAAATCGTGAGCAAGTGGGGCGTCGGCTCTGGTGTTGGATTATTCATTATTGCCGGTGTCAGCCAGCAACTTGTTGCCGGATTGTTTAGTTGGCAGAGCCTCGGCGGACAAAGTGGCTTCATTCCAACGTGGATTGGCATTGTGACTGGTGCTGTCGATATCGGATCACCGTTGACACCAGGAGGACTCTCAGACGTCTTCCTTGGACAGGGTCAGATATTGGCATTGATTACGACAGTATTCATCTTTGGAATCGTTGTGTATGCTGAAAGCGTTCGTGTTGAAATCCCACTTTCACATGCGAATGTCAAGGGGGCGCGTGGACGATTCCCGGTAAAACTTATTTATGCGAGCGTTTTACCAATGATTCTTGTACGAGCACTGCAGGCAAATATCCAGTTCCTGGGACAGATTCTCAGCAACTGGTGGAGCGGCATGCCGCTGTGGCTTGGTGAGTACACACAGGGGCAAGTCACCGGTGGGATATTTTGGTATCTCGCTCCGATTCAGTCCCGCCAGGATTGGATGTGGTTCCTTGGATTCACATCACAGGAGCCACTTGCAATCATTGCTCGAGTGTTAATCGACCTCACATTCATGATTGCAGGGGGTGCTGTATTTGCTATCTTCTGGGTTGAAACGACTGGTATGGGTCCAGAGGCAACAGCGCGTCAGATCCAGAATTCAGGGATGCAGATCCCCGGCTTCCGACGGAGTCCACAGGTGATTGAAAAGGTGATGGAACGATACATCCCACAAGTAACTGTCATCGGTGGCGCACTTGTTGGACTGCTTGCTGTCCTCGCAAATATGCTTGGGACAATTGGTGGCGTCTCCGGAACGGGACTCTTACTCACGGTCTCGATTACATACAAACTGTATGAAGAGATCGCCGAAGAACAACTTATGGAGATGCATCCGATGATGCGTCAAATGTTTGGCGATTGATCTAAACAGTTACATTATTTTCTGAGCGGTTTGGAAATTCAATTTTGATACTATATACGGACGTGTGTGGGCACGATGCTCAGGATACGACCGTGCTTAACGCCCCATCAAACCGATTAGCGACAAGTCACAAATTAGATATTGATTTTTGATCCATACGGAGGCACCAAGTAACCGTATGTTATCAGTTAAACCAGCTAGACATCACTGTGTATAAAAACTGCTCAGCTCTGAAACTTGCCTGTCTCTAAGTCTTCAAGATCACGTTCATATCGCTGAATTATCTGCTCAACCTCTTCTACTGAGACATCCTCCATATCATGATGCTCGTGAGGGATGATATACTGCTTATATCCCTGTAAAAAAGAATTCGAATAAAGACGGTCCTCATCTTGCTTGAGCCGTTTCACCTCCTCGAGCCACCTCAGAGCCTCCTCAAGTCGTTCTTTGTCTGATACCATTACAATATCCAATAACCGCATGAGACGAAAGTAATCTCCGAATTACACTTGATGTACGGAGAGTCAAATATAAACGAGTAGTTGACACAATAGCAATCCTCAGTCCATAAGATATAATAAAATGACTTCAGCAATCATATAGCGTAATCTTCATATTATCGCTTCTAAGTCTATTAAATAAGACCAAACCACACAGAGAAATCTGTGATCAGGCAACTCGCTGCTAATCTGAAAAAATGCTCACGACTGGGACTCAGTTTCCAAATCTCGAATGTAGTGTCAACTGTCATCTCCCGACATTATTTTTAGGATATACATTTATAATCGAGCTATGGATGTTGAAGAAGCAGGTCTTGAGGTGATCTCTGAACTTGAAGATATAGATAAATCCCCCATCGACGTCAAGGAAGTATCAGATGATGATCCACTGCTGGAAATTTATTATGGTAATCAGACTCAAGATGAATATGAGGTACAGTTTGCGAAGATTCGAGTCGAAGAGTTTGTAGACTCAAATGAGAAAGGTCAATTAAGAAAACGGGTGAACCCTCGTATCTCTCTATTAGGGACAAAACAGACAGAGCCAGGTGATCCTCCATATGAGTTTTTAATATCATTTTAATCTCAGCCGTATACACAATCTATTATTTTATCAGACTAATTCGACCATTTAAATATGAACGCATTGGCGAGTGTAAACCTGTCTTGAGGGCAAGCCCCAAGCCGAGGCTTCGTGTGTCTCTGACAGAACTTCCAACCCCAACCCAACCCACTCTCAGCGACAGCGGGTCCAGGTCCAGGCTCCGGATCGGTCGACAATCGACGACTTGCGTGATCACGAGAAACTTCGTCTCTCGGACGACGGTGATTCGGACCGTCCCATCCCTTCTCTTCCCTTCCCTACCCTCTCTCTGTTGGACGGTGCAGTGCATGGCATGGTATGGGGGATGGGATGGTGCCTGACCGCCCGTGTGATTGGACTCTCAGCCATACACACTGACCAGACCATCACAATTCAATATTTATCGACCTGCTTGCCTACCCATTGCGTTTGGATGAGGGGAGGCGGAGGGGTGTCGGGGTCACAGCAATATCAAAGCCCCGATCCCGAGACAGTCGCCTTGTACCGCCTGTACAAATCAGCGAGATAGATGTTTGATAATATATAATACATGTGTTCTCACCGTTTCCAAGCAATCAAACAGCTGAGTAAATGCTACTCTCTCCAGTCAACATCTTTAATTCATCAAATGCACTGGGCATGGAGGGCTTATCTTCAGATAGAGAATCATGTGTGGGTGATGTTTTATATACAATATATCGTGGATCATATCTATGAACAAAGATGATGTCTCCAAAGAAAAGCAGATGAAAAAATATATGTTTTACAGAAAATCGAGGCGGATGCTACGGGGCTTGACCCTGAACAGTTCACACTGTCTTGACAGTCACTCTCAGGAGGATTGCCATATTTTCCCTGAGTTAATTGCTATAGTTTGATTGGCTCCACCATTTCCTAAAGGCGTTCTTTTGATCTCGCTCCGACGACTGAGCACTTATTATCTCAATAAAATTGTATGTTCAATTCTCTATAATGCTCGTTAAGCGATTCTATATAACCATGACACCATGACGGTGATAATGATATCATAATGAAATGAGTAGGCAGCAAGGTCTAATGCCGTGGCGCACATACAACACATTGATGGCAACCGTAGAATATCTTAACTACGAATCCCTTGATGACAAGGGTTGGGAGATGGATGATGAGGATCTTTTCGAAAAAGCTGCCGATTCCGATCTCAGTGACGAAGATTACGGGTCACTTGAAGTAAACGAGGGCGAGTATATTCTTGAAGCCGCAGAAGCACAGGGTTATGATTGGCCGTTCTCCTGTCGCGCGGGTGCATGTGCAAATTGCGCCGCAATCGTGACTGAAGGGGAAATCGATATGGACATGCAACAGATTCTTTCTAATGAGGAAGTTTCTGAAAAGAATGTTCGACTGACGTGTATCGGATCACCGGCAACCGATAGTATCCAAATCGTCTACAACGCAAAGCACCTCGATTACCTCCAAAACCGCGTTATCTCATAAGATCGAAGAGTCCCCGCGTCAAGGAACGTCCGGTTTATTTATTGACTGGTTGTGTTTGGGTAGAACAAAACGACTGGCAGTATATCTCAACGGTCTGAATCGGTGAGGAGATAGCCTGCAGACATTGAGAGTATGAGATTAGAGATCCGGTATAACAAACTATCTTAATTCATACTCATGAGTTCATATGCACTGTTTTGCAAATATTGTTTAAAACTGTTATAGCGTCAAAATATTATATGATTAGAGTTGAGGAGGATTCACACTAATGGCTTCTGATAGATCAATTGATTTTACGCCAGAGTTCCTTGCCGAGATGATCAAATCAGTCGGTGTAGGCGTTGGAGTGTATACCAAAGACGGTCGATATGTTTATGTAAATCAGTCATATGCTAAATTATTTGACGTTGTAGCATCAGAGCTAGTCGGAGAACCATTATGGAAAATCGTCTCAGGGGTTGAGGCAGATAAGTTCGATACATATTGGGCATCTTTTGAGGATGGTGAAACCCGAAAAGCCGAGACAGTGCATGCATATAATAATAAACAGCTTCCTGTTGCAACAGTCACAACTCAACGCTCAATCAATGGCACCACATACCATTTTGGGACAATCAAAGACATTTCAGAGCGGAAAGCACAACAACGAGAACTTAGACATAAAAACGAACGACTCGAGAGCTTTGCAGGTGTCATTTCACACGATTTACGCAATCCGTTGAACGTTGCTCAGGGGTATATTGATCTTCTACAGGATGACATCGATCGAGACGAACTACATCTCGTGGATAATGCACTTGATCGGATGGGTGTATTGATTACTGAACTTTTGGAACTTGCACAGAGTCGTAAGATTGACCAGATGGGTGCAGTTCCAATAAAAAGAGTGGCAAAACAAGCATGGCAGAGTGTAGATACACGACGAGCAAGTTTGAATCTCCCTGAGACAAATTCACAAATACTGGCAAATAATTCCCGTCTCCAGCAACTGTTTGAGAATCTTCTACGGAACGCAGTTGAACACGGTGGGGCGGAAGTCGACGTGACTATTGAAATCACTACGGATGGATTTTCTATTGTAGACAATGGATCTGGCATCTCACCAGATAAGCATGACCGTGTCTTTGAAACCGGGTATACGACCAGCGAGAGTGGGACCGGATTTGGATTAAGTATTGTTCAACAGATTGTTTCTGGACATGACTGGGATATACACCTCAGTGAGAGTTCTGAGGGAGGAACAAAATTCGAAGTCACAAGCGTGGACTTTGTCTCATAATAATTAAAAATCCAAGATTGCCATTCAACAACGACTGTATTCATATCTGATGTCTCGGTGTTTAGTACGTGCAGTTACAACTACGGGGTAATCGCGGTAGTCTATATCAGTTTGCTCCGCCTGGGACTGTGCCGAGGGTAACTGAGCTGGGTAGAGTTAGTGCTCTCTCACAACATACGGTTCACACGCTTAGTTTGCTCATGGAGACTGTCCACTTGACACAGTATCACGGAATGCAATAGTAAAAAATACAAAGAGTAATCACACCAATCTCGTCTGATTAATTTATTTCTTGCAGGAGCCAAGTGAACACTCACGCTGAATAGTTTTGACATGTGGCCGTGCGCTTTCATCAATGCAAAATGTCCCATCAATGTCAGCCGGCGCCTGCCCATGGACAACCCGACCAAAGGGGTCACTGATGGCTTGATATATTTGCTCAAATGTGCTTGCGACGGGACGCGGAACTCCCTTGTCTTGAAGCAGATGCCGCACTGTTTCACCGCCAGCATGAACAAGATTTGCCTCTGGATTGATAAGCACGAATGCGAACAGGTGATCGCCAAATTGTGCTTGAAAGAATTCCTTGGTAATGTTGGCTTGCCACGGAACAAACCGTATGTCCGATGACACACGGGCAGCCTGTCTAGCCCCAGCTCGGAACAAACTATTTTGACCGTCATATATGAGGAGTAAATCTGAGATAAAGTTAATAATTGAACAATGTGTTTAACTTCAGGGGTATTGTGTAGAACAGTTTATGTACACTAAATTTGAGTTGATCGTGACCGATATATCAATACTATTTGACACTCTTACTCAAAAGTCGCCGATTAATTGTTGAGTAAAACAATTACCAATACCTAGTCGTGAAGTACCTCGGGGGCAAGTCCCAAGCCGAGGCTTCCCTGTGTCGACCGCACTACACCAGTAAAGGAATTTCAGTCAATTCCTCCCGACCTCTTCGTTTTCCATGAGAAATCGGCTGGAAGTCATACCCGAACAGCGCTGTGCTGTGTCCGTGGGAGCGTGGGTGAGAGCCGGTCACTGCCACTCCACCATGACCATGACAGTAACCCCCTTCCCCGTCGAACCGCCATTGGCGGGTGTTGAGAGGGGCCACATTTCCAGATTATCTGTAGATTGATTGTGCTACATTGTCAGTTGAAGATAGATGGTGAAGCTCTCATCTCCAAACTCGTGCAACGATCAAGTAGGTCTTAATCAATAATAAAGCCCTAAATTATCCAGGGATACCCTCAGGCGTAATTAACAATCAACTAGATATGTGACAGACTTGGACCCGCCTACTGTTCAACGACGACTACGCAAAGAGGTTGACCAGCGTGGTAGGTGTTACATTCGTATGCCACGCTCGGGGTCGTTCCGATCTTATTTTGCTGAATTATTTATCGTATCAGCATGTGTTATATTATTATGTTTATTCATTGGGTGGGGCATTATCGAACTGCTTATCAGACCGGTTACCACACACCCATTGTTATTGACGACCGCTGGTGTGGTCATCGCTGGGTCCGTTGGGTTGCTGATGACACGTTATTACATCAACCGCATAATCGATTAATAACAGATAGACGGTCATAGACGTTGCTCGTTAAGAGAAAGAACTGACCGTCTACTTGAGTAACAATCCGCTCAAAGTGATCATAATGGACATGACTCGGGGTCTATCAGAATAAAAGTGGTACAGAGTCCTATTATTGGGGGTATTTCACGATAACTAATCACTTATTCCAATTGAGAGAGTGTATTTCAAGCATGAACACACGCATTCTCAAAGCGTATATTGATCACTTCATACCACGGGAAATAATCGGTCCCGTTATTATCGTTTTTTCGCTGGAGGGTGTCATTGATGGTATTTTTAATTTGTATGTGCCTGCTGAATTTGCGACACTCGGCTGGGGTATCATATTTATTTTTGCTATCGGTATTGTTGCCTCCTGGGGAACCGCCGATGAACAGGCTGTCGAAGAACTCCGAGAACAGATTGAAGAAATCAAGGAAAATTAAAGCTGGATAATCTTGAGATGGTGACTATACCACGGAACGCGTGGTATGCGGCTTAGTTGGTCATAATCCATCAATTCACCTAGTTTGGTTATCCAGTCTGTAACAGTGACGTTGGGAATAACTCTCGTTGGGCACTATTTGTCTCCGGAGTTGAGGAAGGACCATCGAGTTCAATCTCTGTACACGATTCACCTGCTGAGGAACTATCTGTAGCCCAAATGAGAGTTGTCTTTGATTTATGATCCTCATGATATGCCGCTGGCGTTATATGTGTAACTCGTTCGACAGAAAGTGTGCGGTCAGCAACTGAAAGTCGTTCCGGTGGTATGAATCCATTAGACTTCTCTCCAGTATGCACTATGAGTGATGACGGAGCGATCACTATAAGATGGATACCACTGCCAACTGGCTTATTCCGGACACCAAGTGCACAGACCCCGCTCTCTTGAGCTCGATGAGTGATTGTCTGAACTGTCTCATCAGCTGCATCAACCGCTCTGGTTAGCCGCGTGACACCGTCTGAAATCGATACTGACTCATGATTCGTTTCATCAGCATAGATAACAAGCATTGAGTCTGTTCCGGTGGTCACAGGGCGATTTTCAACACTAAATGGAAGCACACGATTACTGAATGAGAGCATATCCGCTGTTGAGACTGCCTCTGGGGTCGACTGCGATCCAGTGTTTCTATTGGACTGCTCGGATTCACCGAGTGCCGTGTCATCATCTGTGCTTTTGAGGTCTTCATCTTTAGAGCCGACATGCACTGAAAGTGGAATCTCGCGGTCCCACGCCGGTCGCACAGTCTGTACACCGATCGCTGCGACTAAATCGAACTGCTTTTTGTATGTTTCAACGATCTCTTCGAGTGAAACCGTGTTAGCAGTATTATCAAGTAATCGTTCAAGTACGTCGCTGTAACTCTCATTTTCTAATCGTCGATTGGCGAGTCGGCGTTGTGCGGTGGTGTCAACCCAAAGTGCGACTGGATCATCGAGCACATCATCCGGATATGGTGGTGCACCAGCATGCATCATCGTCGCTGTCGCATGGTCAATTTTTGCCACTGCATGATCATTATATTCGGCAACAATCGTTCGTGAGAGTGGATCACCGCTCGCTTCTCGCCCGATAGCCCATATGTACAACCCAATCGCATCGAATGTAAGTCGGTCAGCGCCCTGATGTACGAGATTTCGAAGAACCCATGTCTGTGCTTCTCGTTGTGAGAGAATTGTTTTATTGGTAATTGTCTCGATGTATGCCCCATACAGTTGTTCAATTGCGTAACAGTATTCCTCAATCTGATCGCGTTCTACCCCTGATGGAAGCGGGTCTGTCTGAGTGAAATCAAGCGCGTCTGCAATGATATTTAGCTTTGTTGTTGGGTGCCAATGTGTTTCAATATTCACAGACATTATATTACGTACAAAAGAATTCAATAGCATCGTGAGTATGTCTCTTGTTATTATGTATCCAGTCTCATCTGTTCGTGACACAATGTAGTAATCAAAATTTGAGAATGAACCGGATTAGATCATACCGTTGTGTGGATTATATCAATAATTATTATTATACTATGACAGTTACAATCGAACGAAGTGAACACTCGAAGGTGGTCTTCGCGCACAGAATGTTTCGGTTGATGTCGCTATCTCGTGTTTCCTAGTTGATAGCAACAACACACGTTGTTCATATGAGTATATACTATCTAAAATCTAAAGTAAAATCAGTAGTTACGTTAGCTCTTATACAGTCTAATATATTATGCTCAACATATAGATGTAGATGAGAATATGACGGTCATGGGTTTCCTGTTGCAGCGGTACCTATATTTTTCCTTCGAAGTATGATAGCGGCACTTCCTCGGACAGTTGTGCTTCGCCACTTGCGACTTCCATAATCCGATATGGGACGACCGGTTCGAGATCCTCATTAAGATCGACTGATCCAGAAGCACCCTCGTAATTTACACTTCCATCACTGAGTGCTTCTTTTCCAGCGTCAAACTCTGCAACCGATACCGTCGTATCACCATCACTCGGTCGTGAAACGCTTCGAATGTTCTCAGCAATCGCTGTCCCGCTTGCTTCACCAGCTTGCTCCATGGCAAGTCCCATTAGATATGTGGCATCGTACGCGTGGGGAGCAAACTGGGTAATCTGGTCAGCCCCACCCATATTTTCTTGGAACGTTTCGCTGTTCGCTGTTTGTGGGGATGTAATATACATACCCTCGACGATATCTGAAAGGTCAGAGAGCATCTGTGGTGACCAAATTGCCTCTGCACCGACCCATTGTCCGCCATATCCACCTTGATCCCACTGTCTGAGGATTGTTCGACCATTTCCAGGATACATCACCGCACCAACAGCGTCTGGTTCGCCATCAAAAACAGAATCAAGCGTCGAGGTATAATCGTTCGTCGCTTGAGTGTACGCGACCATATTCAGTGTTTCACCACTGAATGCTTCGCTCGCCGCCTCAGCAAGCCCCTGCCCGTATGGATTATCTACATACAGGAAAGAAGCCGTGTCTGCACCGACAATTTGATTCAGCACTCGTGCAACAACAAGTGCCTGTTGAACATCATTTGGTGCTGTCCGCCCATAGTATTTGACGCCATTATCATCATTAATACCTGCTGTTGCGAGTGCAGGTGAGGTATTTCCATTCGAAATCTCTGTGACCCGATTATCACGAGCGACCGGTGCAAGCGTCGTCCCAATTCCACTTGAGTAAGGACCAACAAGTCCAACGACTCCTTCTTGATTGATCATTGTCCGGAATTTCTGTGCAGATCGCGATGGACTTCCCTCAGTGTCGTTATTAACCGGTGTAATTTCACGACCACCAAGGATACCTCCACTATCATTAATCTCCTCAACAGCAAGATTGAATGCCTGCTGATGACCTCCGCCATACGCACTATTCGTGCCAGTGACCGGGAATATCGACCCAAGCGCGATTGGTTCACCGCCCATGGATTCGTCCATTGACTCTTCGGTGGTGGTCGAACCGCCACTACTAGCTTCGGTCTCTGGTTCTTCTGTTGCTTCGCCACCAGACTGACTTGAGCATCCGGCGAGAGAAACAACACCGGCAGTTCCAGCTGTGCCAAGTCCTTTAAGAACATCGCGTCGGCTACGTTCAGACATTACACGCTGACTGTTACTATCAAGCGCATAAATAACTACTGACGAGGACGCTGATAGCATCTAATTTATCAAACATATATTATTTTCAGGACCTGTCTTGTGAACGAAAACACAGTTTGTGGCATCGAAATGATTTTACCCTTTACACGGGCAATCTGCGATATGGCACCAGAGACGGGATTATTGAATGCAGTTATGACAGGTGTCGTGACTGGCAGTATTGTGGCGTTAGGTGCGACTGGATTAGCTCTTGTATATGATATTGCTGAGGTGCCAAATTTTGCGCACGGTGATCTTTTAACACTTGGTGCTTACGCTGCGTTATTAGTGAATAAGCCAAATACTGTACCGGGTCTTGAGCTACTTGCTCCAGGAGCTCAACAAATAAGCATTGCAGGATCAGGTGTTTTATTTGCGCTGTCAGCCGTCGGCGTCTTAGGAACGATTTATCATCTCGGTGGACGAGACGCGCTATATGGACATTGGTGGGGAATTGACGTCTCAGAACGTTTGGCTCTTACCGTTCATATTGTAGTCGCAGGGGTAATTGGTGCAATCGTTGTGCTTGGAACTCCATCTTTCGGTGCTGCACTATTGTTTTCGGTTGTGTTATTAGGCGCAACTGTCCCACTGTTGGAGTCTTTTATATTTAGAAAATTTCGTGAAAAAAATATCGAACTTGCATTGATGCTTGTCGTTTCACTTGCCGTTGCTTTCATTGTCCGATTTGGTATTCAGACAATATTCGGCGGCTCAATACGATTCTATTCAGTCGAAACATCAGTTCCATTTTTAGGTGGGGAAGTAGACTTGACGCTTGCTAAATTCTTTGACTTCTTTATTACCTCTGAAGGACTGTTTTTTACTCTTCAAGAGACGCGTGGTGGTACATCACAACAACTTCTTGCAGCAAGCTACGGGTGGATTGAACTCGGAGTTATATTACTTAGTCTTATTACCGTAGCGTACGTTGCTCTTGATCGGCGGAGCCCAGCAGCTATCATTGGTCCCCGACTCACAGCCGCTCTTAGTTCAATTGTTATAGTGATCATCGGAGCAACCGCATTTTGGGGGGGTGCAAATGGAACCGTCCCAGAAACTGCGTTTGCAGCGACACGGATTCGTATTTCACCGCTACGAGTCGGGATTATTCTTCTTGCGATTGCGATGATGGGGGGATTACATTATATACTTCAGGCAACGACCCTTGGAAAGACGATGCGGGCAACGAGTGATAATAGAGAGTTAGCGTTGGTTCGAGGAATCAATACCCGGCGAGTGATGATGTCTGTGTGGATTATTGCTGGGCTCTTTGCTGCCGTTGGTGGTATTATGCTTGGATTCCTGTTCAGTTCGATTACGATTAATCTCGGATTTAATCTCTTATTACCAATGTTTGCCGGTGTTATTCTCGGAGGAATCTCTGTGTATGGTGCCATTCTTGGAAGCTACGTTGTTGGACTTGCAATGGAAATTGGAATCTTTGCAATCCCAGGGTTGAGCGCGACATATCGGATTCCTGTTGCGTTCGTTGTCCTCCTTGCCGTCTTACTACTGAAACCTGAGGGTATCGTGGGGGGGAGCTAAACATGGCTGTTGCAGATGTTGTTGTTTCGTTTATGCTTCTTGTCTCAATTTACGGTATCCTCGCTCTCGGATTAAATGTCAAATATGGTCACACAGGACTTCTTGATTTTGGACATGTCGGATTCTATCTCATCGGAGCATATACTTCGGCATTGTTCGTACTTGGACCGGATGATCCAACAGATTTCACGGTCTACGTGATTGGACTCGGTGACATTCCAATTCTTGGCAGTTGGGTAACGGCTATCCTTGCAGGAACAATCCTTGCAGGTATTGTTGGTGGATTAGTCACACTTCCGACCATCCGATTGCGTGAGGATTACCTTGCAATAACAGTACTCGGCATCTCCGTTATTTTCCAGCGTGTTATTCAATCAGAAACATGGCTCGCCAATGGACCCGATGCCCTCCGTGGATACAGCCCGCCGCTACAGGGATCATTCCCAGTCACTGGCGAGACAATTGTTGGTGCAGTCCTACTTGGATTGATTGTATTTGTCGCTTGGGGTCTGACAACGGCTGTCCTTGGCATGATATCCACGTCTACATTGGCGACGGCAACATCGATGACATCAGATAAATCGATTAGCTCGTCTCGCTTTCGTGATCGATTATACAATCTTACCACATTCGGATTCACACGTGCTGATGCAATTGCCCAGCAGGTACCACGAGCTGCTGCAGTCGCTGGGACGATTGCAGGTATCCTCGCCGCTGTAACGGTGTTCACAGCAGGTATTACACTCGCGGTTGGTGTGATTGTCTCATTGTACACGTGGATCGTCGCCGCGGTCGCTATTCGTGAGCACTATGTGGATCTCCCTCAAACTGCGATTACAACAGGTGTTGTGCTTGGGACAGGACTGTTACTCGCACTGATTCCACTTCCAATCCTGAAGGCAGTTGGGCTCAAAATAATCATTACTGTCAGTGCACTTGCTGCCCTTGTTGGTGTATACTATTACACAACAACCCGGATTGATGTTTTATCGAATCATCGACTTGCTATCATTGGTGTTGGATCATTATGGTTTATTTCATTGTGGTATTTTGTGCTACCAACACTCGGTCCTCTGGGTAGTGGTGACATTGCTGGCGCTACACAGACGCTGTTTCAGAATATTGTCTGGTTACTCCGATTTGGAGGTGACGTTGGTGTCGGGTACGCCATTGTCGGTATCGGTGAATTAACTGTCAAAGTTGATTACCCTCGTTTCCAGTTAGCTGGGTTTGTGTTGTTCTTCGTTGGATTGTATGCGATTGTTGAACGAACAGTTGAGTCACCGTTTGGTCGAGTGCTTCGAGCAATACGAAATGATGAAACAGTGGTTAAATCACTTGGAAAAAATCCGTTCACGTACAAGTTACAGAGTATGGTTATTGGGTCTGCGCTTGGTGGCTTTGCCGGTGCCCTGTGGGCAATGTACGCACAGGGACTAACATTTACAACATTTGCACCTCGGGTGACATTTATTACTCTCTTGATTATGTTCGTCGGAGGTGCGGGGAATAATAAGGGAATGATTGTCGGCGCTGCTCTCTTTTGGGCTTTCCAACAAGCAACAACACAACTTGCAGCCTTTTTCCCACCTGCGATTCGAGTTAATATCCAGTCATTTCGACTTGTTGTTGTTGGCGTCCTATTCCTGATTGTGTTGTATTATCTTCCTGAAGGGCTTTTAGGTAGTCGAACAAATAATGCCGCGACGACAGCAACGACCGACGGAGATTCATCAGGACCGCAACGAGCACAACGTACTGAAATGAACTCATCAAATGAAGCCGACGGCGAATCGACAATGAACCGAAATATAGATTCCGACCGGGTCCCCGGCGTGGGGACACAGCGAGAATTTGAGGGTGAAGAATGAGCATGAATCATCCTGAATCGTCAGTGGATGCTTCTGATGATAATGCAGCACCAAGTGATACGGAATCACTACTGAAAGTCAGGAATCTACGAAAAACATTCGGCGGCATCGTGGCTGTTGATGATGCCACATTTGATATCACCGAAGGGTCAATAACGGGACTCATTGGACCGAACGGTGCTGGAAAAACAACTACATTCAATCTTATTAGTGGATTTTATGTTCCAGATGGTGGGACAGTTCAGTATCGTGGGGCAGATCTTCAGGCACTTATGACGCCAACGCAAACAGAATCACAAATCTGGAGTGCTGCCAGTGCGTTCACAACTGGTGTCATTGGAGGGGCAGTTGGACTCGGCACACTCAATCTCGGAGCACTCCCAGCAATCGGGATAACTGCTGGCGCAGCAGCCCTTGGTGCAGGTGGATACCTTACTCAAGAACGATTCAAACAGCGTGGTTCAGAGACTGCAAATAGTCGTCCATACATGCTTGCACGATCCGGACTTGTCCGAACCTTTCAGTTAACACGAGAACTCGGTGAGATGACTGCCCTTGAGAATTTGATGCTTGCTCCACAGGATCAGGCTGGTGAGCATGTATTGAACACGTGGCTTCGACAGCCAACGGTTAGGGGTGAGGAGGATGCTGTTCGAAAGCGTGCAGTTGAGATGCTTGAATTACTTGAGATTGATCATCTTCAGAATGAGCCTGCAGAGAATCTTTCTGGGGGACAGCGAAAGCTGCTTGAGCTCGGACGCGTGCTGATGCTTGACCCGGAACTCATTCTTCTTGATGAGCCAGTTGCAGGTGTCAACCCAGCATTAACGCAGAAGCTGATGGATCGTGTGAAGACGCTTCGTGATGATGGATATACGTTCTGCATTGTGGAGCATGATATGGATGTTATCATGGAACTCTCCGATCGAATTATTGTCATGAATGAAGGAAAGCGACTTGTTGAGGGACCACCTGAAGAGATTCGTTCAGATCAAGCAGTAATTGATGCATATTTGGGGGCTGAATAGTATGTCACTACTTGAAGCACGTAATGTTGTTTCTGGCTACGGGGATGCAGAGATTCTTCATGGTGTTGATTTAAATGTTGAGAATGATGAAATTGTCACTATAATCGGTCCGAATGGAGCAGGAAAATCAACGATGATGAAGGCAACATATGGGTTAATTGACTGTTGGGAAGGATCTGTTAGATTCAGTGGAGAGGATATCACATCGCTGCGACCTAATGAGGTAACCCGACGAGGACTATGTTATGTCCCACAGAAAGAAAATGTGTTCCCGACTCTGAGCGTTCGTGAAAACCTCGAAATGGGGGCATATATCGACGGAAATCCAACAGAAGACGACTTACAGACCGTTTGGGATCGTTTCCCTATCCTCTCTGAGCGTCGGAATCAGCGGGCGGGCTCAATGTCTGGTGGGCAACAACAGATGCTTGCTCTCTCTTCAGCATTGATGATAGACCCAGATTTATTGCTTGTTGATGAGCCCTCCGCTGGACTTGCTCCAGATCTTGTCGATAATATGTTTGACCGACTTGTTGATATTCGCGATGAAACGAATACGGCGATTTTGATGGTTGAGCAGAACGCTCGTCAAGCGCTCAGCGTGTCCGACCGTGGATACGTTCTTGATATGGGAGAAAACGAGTTTGAGGGTGATGGGACAGCATTACTCGAAAGTGATGAGGTAGCAGCATTATATCTCGGCGAATGATATGCACTCAATTGTAAACAGCAAACAAAATAGCCGCGGGTAGATATCGATCTCTGAAGGTATATACAAGAATACACTGAATATCTCAATAGTTAATTTAATTTCAATTCAATGCTGAGGGCTCGTCTGCCGTATTAACATCATCAATCTCAATGAACTCATAGCCACACCCATCACAAGCCCATTTGATTTTTGTCCCGAGGTGGACTTCCGTCGATGCTGTCTTCCAAAACTGTATTTCTCCACATTCAGGACACTCATACTCTCGTTCAAGACTCATACAAAGAACTGTGAGCGACGTATTATTGAAAACACTGATTTAATAATTGAAGAGAAATTGAATCCAAATTTTGATTTCTAACTAGACCTGCTCAACGCAGCGTTATCAATATATACGACTGATATGGATCAATTATGCTCACATTTATTAAACCACACGGCGAACGCTACTGGGCTTGACCACAAGGGAATTCATTGAGCACACTCTCGCTGTTGTATATTCAAACATAAAATTATGAATCTTATACCTCTGAGCACCTGTCGAGACGTTTACGTTCGTTGATGTTTAGATACTGATGTGGACGGAGATCGCCTCGTCGTCGGAATCGCAGCCGTCTTTGCAGGTATCACGACTTTACTGACAATACTCTCGTTCGTCTATCAGTTATTCTTACTTGTCGTTGCTGTCCCCTTCGCAATAGCGACGTATCTTCTTTGGTATCATGCAAGTGGACGCATTGAGAAAAAAATCCGTGCAGGTGCAACCCGACAACGGGGTAGTCGCCGTCGTGCGAATCAATCCAGAAGTGCCGCGCGTGGATCAGGTAGTTTTGAGGGATTTGGACCAGGACGGCGTGCAGCAAACCACCGGCAGACCCGCGAGCGGAGCAATCGAACATCACGACGCTCGAGTGGACTTAGCACTGTAGAGGCATATCAAACACTTGGCGTTGATTCTGATGCTGATCAAGCAACGATTAAACGTGCATATCGTGAGCGGGTCAAAGAGACTCACCCCGATACCGAAACAGGTGATGAAGAAAGGTTCAAACGCGTGAATAAAGCATATGAATATCTCTCTGAATAAGTAATCGCAATCATATGTTATTCTTTACCCCATTTGATTTCGAGGAATTATCGTGACTACCCACGTCACCAACTAGCGTGGACATCAGAGGTTTAGTGTTTATTGACTGTTTCAGTCATGACCCATATGCGAGATAATAAAACCCAACGAGGATTATTAATATGATTATACCATCTGATGTGACTCAGGATGCAGCTTTGAGCTTCTTGAATAACAATAGTTGAACTCAATCTTTCGCTTGCATGATACTGTCGTGTTAATTGATATCCACAGTATATCTCAATATCACTAGTGTGAGAAGGGAAGCCACACCACGAAAAAGGTTTTATTAACTCATTACGTACCAAATAGTATGAGCGCTGATCGAGCCGCTCTTGAGGCGGCTCTTGATCGCGGCGAGGAGGAGGGGGGCAACGTTGAATTTAAAGAACGACTCTCCCGTGAGGTGCACCTCGCAGACGGGCGACTCGAAAGCCTTGCAGCGCAACTACGTCACCGAGTACTCTCAGGTGATGGCACTGCAATGTATGTTATCGGTGTAACCGACGATGGTGGCATTGCCGGTATTTCTGCAGATGCGTTCTCAGAGTCTATGGATGTTCTTTCTGTGCTTGCTGAAGAGGCTGGAGCGCATATTGAAGATGTTGAGACTTGGGGCGTTGGCACTGAGATAGAGCGTGGTCGTGTCGGGGTTGCAACCATTACTGAAGGGTCGATGCTCAATGTCGATGATGATCACATCGTCGTCGGGACAGCCGGTCATGTTGATCATGGAAAGTCGACTCTTGTAGGCTCACTTGTTACCGGGACTGCGGATGACGGGCAAGGACAGACCCGTGGATTTCTTGATGTTCAACCTCACGAGGTCGAACGCGGTCTTTCGGCTGACCTCTCATATGCTGTGTATGGATTCACCAGCACCGAGACCGTCCATATGGATAATCCACATCGAAAATCAGACCGAGCCCGGGTCGTCGAAGAGTCTGATCGTCTTGTTTCATTCGTTGATACAGTAGGTCATGAGCCGTGGCTCCGAACAACTATTCGTGGACTTGTTGGTCAACGACTTGATTATGGTCTTCTCGTTGTCGCCGCTGATGATGGTCCCACAAAAACAACACGTGAACATCTTGGTATTTTACTCGCAATGGAACTTCCGACGGTTGTTGCGATCACAAAAGTTGACATGGTCGATAATGAGCGTGTTGCTGAGGTTGAACGCGCCGTTGAACGATTACTTCGCGATGTCGGTCGAACGCCATTTTTAATTGAGCGACATGGAGTCGCTGCGGCTGTCAATGAACTGAGTGACTCAGTGGTCCCGATTCTTCGAACGAGTGCAGTGTCGATGACTGGACTTGATGACCTTGATTCGATGTTTGAGTCGCTCCCGAAGACGACCAACCATGATCGAGACGACTTCCGGATGTACGTTGACCGAACGTACTCAGTGACCGGTGTTGGTGCTGTCGCCTCAGGAACAGTCGAATCCGGTTGTGTTGAAGCTGGTGATGAGTTACAACTTGGTCCAATGCCAGATGGCTCATTCCGCGATGTTGAGGTTCGTTCAATCGAAATGCACTATCATCGCGTTGACCGCGCGGAAGCAGGAAGAATTGTTGGCATCGCCCTGAAAGGCGTCGATGAAGAAGAAATTGAGCGCGGTATGGCACTTCTCCCAGCAGAGAATGACCCGATTCCTGTTCGATCATTTGAGGCTGAAATAATGGTTTTAAACCACCCGACGCGAATCCGAGATGGATATGAGCCAGTTGTTCATCTCCAAACAGCGAGTGAGGCTGTCATTTTCCACCCAGACGATGGACAACTCCTTCCTGGTGACACCGGCATTGCGACTGTTGAGTTCAAATTCCGCCCGTATCTTGTTGAAGAAGGACAACGATTTGTGTTCCGTGAAGGGCAGTCGAAAGGTGTCGGAACGGTTGTTGACATTACTACCTCTATTGACACATCGGACTCATAGCGTTCAGACCGCTTGTTATAATGTTTCCTCTTGATTGATATTTATACCTGTAATGTTTGATATCAACAGTCATGACTCGCGGTGTTTATTCTATCTCAAAATTCAGAGTACGTCACAGTCATAACATGTGTTCCTCCCGAGAGATTGAAACTGTCGGCTCCCAATGATTTAGATATGCTTTCGATATCAACCCCAGTCATTGGACTTACTGTCCTACTCGTTGGTGTACAGGTGTTGTATTCAGCACTTGATGCAATTAATATCAGCTATGGGACCACGGCTGTTCGCGATGCAGACACGTGGATCCGTGAGGGACTCAATATTTCAGACCCCGAGCGAATACTTTCATATCAACGCTCAACAACAATTCTCTCACGGATTCAATCATGGGTTGGACTCGCAACTGTGCTAGGCGTTGTATTGACCGGTGCCTACGCTGGTCTGGTACAAACACTCACAAAAACTGGATTTGGTCCATCGGTACAGGGTATACTACTCATTGCCGGTGCTGTTTTTGCGTCGCGTTTGTTCAATGCACCATTTGATATATACAAGACATTTGTTATTGAAGATCGATTTGGATTCAATAATCAGTCAATAATGTTATGGCTCCGTGATTGGATTATCGGTCTTGTCATTGGACTCATTGCAACGACCCTAATCGGGGGGGTGGTCCTTTGGGTTATACAGGCTGTCCCATCGTTATGGCCCGTTCTTGGGTGGCTCGTTGTAATTGGCGTATCACTCGCAACAATGGTTATTTACCCACGAGTAATCGCACCACTGTTCAACGATTTTGAGCCGATCGAGTCTGGAGCGCTTCACGATGCAGTCGAAGATGTATTTGAGCGAGCTGGATTTGATTGTGAACAAATATACGAAATGGATGCAAGTCGTCGCTCCTCGCATTCAAACGCGTACTTTATTGGATTTGGTCGTGCGAAACGAGTCGTATTGTTTGACACTCTTATTGAACAGATGAATACTGACTCAATTCAGGCGGTCCTTGCACACGAGCTTGCGCACTGGAAGAGAGCACACATCTGGAAGCAACTCGCTGTGTCTGCAGTCCAAATGGGAGTAGTCTTTGCTTTCCTGTGGTGGATTACTAGTTCTGGGTGGGTATACACTGCATTTAATCTCCCATCAGTGACGTACGCTGCATTAGCGATTGGGCTATTATACGCCGGACCAGCTCTTGGATTACTTTCACCTGTGACAAACCGGCTTTCACTGTCGCATGAACGCGAAGCCGATGATTTTGCAGCTGAGACCATGGGTGGATCAAGAGCCATGACACAGGCGCTTCAAACGCTTGCTGGTGAAAATTTACAGAATCCATTTCCACATCCAGCATACGCCGCATTCCATATGACTCACCCACCGATTCCGACGCGTATCCGCCGACTCCGTGAGCAGCACGGCAATAATGATGCTGATGATGGTCTTCTTAACACGGATGACTCATCCACTGAGACTGATGGAGACACCGATGATGATCCAGCAACACCAGCAGCCTGATATTAATTTTAGCTTCAGCGGGTTTTGTGAACCTGATGTCGGTTATTATGTACGCTACAGCAGTACAGATGTCAACAACTTTGTGACTAATATGACATTCACCGAACTAATGAAATAAATACGTAATCTAAATGATAGGATCACGGAGAGTATGATCAATAATCAAATGATTCAGCAACAAGTTCCTCATTTGTGTCACCAAGAACATGCGTTGGACCGTCAATTACATCAACCGTCACTTGTGCAGGCGCAAAGACGCTTTCCGGAACGTCATAGAAATCCCAATCTGCCTCGGCGAAGATTTCTTGAAACGGTGTCCCATATTTATTATGAGCAGTCGAAGGAAGCTGTTCAAGCACAGGATCATCCGTTGTGACGGTGAGATGCACGGTACCTCCATATGCTAATGCATCGTTTGTTCGCCCCATTGCAACGCTTTCATTATGACTGATTGGTGCGATTGGTGCTGACCCATAGGCTGAATGAACGTTTCGGACATCGTATCCAAGCTCAAATAATCGGAATAATGCAAGCTCTGCAGCCCGTGCTGCGGCTGTGACACTACCGACGATGGATCCAGTGGCATATGTTGGGAGCATAACTCCACCCGGATTTACATCTGCCTTCTGGGCAACATGGTCAATGACAGTCTTAGACGGGAGTGAAATGCTTTCAATACTAAGCACAGCCAACTCAAACTCATCAAAGTACTCTAAAGTGCGAAATTCATCTTCTTCGGCGACAAGTGCACGAGCTGGTCCTGCTCCAAGCCCTTCGAACACTGGGTCATCGAATTCAAGCTCCCATCCTGCCTTTTGTGAGCATAATAATGCTACTGCCGGATGGTCTGTTTGAACTTCAACATGCGGCGTCTGTACGCCTGCAACATCATCCATCCGCGTCTGTATCGTCGCCAACCCGGCAGTCTGGATCTCAGCGAGCAATAATCCGGCCTCAACACCACCTTCTGCGTTTACACCAAAATCAAGTACTCTCGCACCGGAATCTAATTCCTGTGGAGTGATTCGGAGTTCCTCAGCAAAATCAATCGCTTCGTCAACAAGCTCAACCGCCATCCGGTTGATTGAGTCCATACTCAACATTGCGGGGCACTAGATAAAGGGGTTCGCTCAAGCGTCAGAGGTAATCATTTTGTTATTTTTATTATTTGCGCAGACATATCTAATATACGCAATATGACATACAAATATGATACAATATCTGGATGTCAAATCTAAAATTTCTAACTTCTGCCTCGGCTCTACATCCAGCTTTATGAACGTTTTTATTATACCCGAGAACAAAATTAGAGGAATCACTCACTAATCATTTGTCTCTGCTTTTGTCTTCGATTCTTCGGTTGGCGATGTAATACCACTTTGAGCAGGTCGACCGAGATTCTCTTCGACAGCATCAACCTTCTCCTGAGCAGTCGTCTCGCGTGCCCGCTTGTCGTCAATTTTCAAAACGGTACTCACACGATCTGCGTCGACAGCATCATGAGCAGCCTGTGCAGCAGCAAACAGTGTCTCCGTATCATCTGCTTCAATAACTGTCCCCATTGGATTTGTCTCATAACTAACTGGGAACTCATCAAGTGCTGCCACGGCATCCGCAACATGACTTGCCATACTCTCTTCGATAACTGGTGCAACGCTCAACAGTGCAATCACACTCATTGTTAGCTGTCCGTTATCCAGTAAGAAAATCATTCGCTCGTGGATGGTGATTCTTATTGAAGAATCATACCCACTAGTATTGATAGATTGATTGAACAATTATACTATATCATTGATGTCAACTATGATCAAATTCAATCCGGATTACCGTTGCACGCTCAATATGATACAAGCTCATCCGCGAAATCGACGATCCCTCACGATGATCGTGTACTCTCATCTAGATTGTAATAATAGCGCTCGTCTCGATGCACTCAATAATGTCACGCGCGATATAATCATCAAGAGTAAATATATTATCACGATTTAAACATACCTATTGCTGTTTGTAATGTCTGCAGATTTACACTCAGTTGGATAATAATCAGTATATCGCGGGAGAAGAAAGCAGGATATAGAACCGAGGGGATATACTCGATATATGAGACTATATGTTCAATCGAATTTTATTACCAACAGATGGGACCGATGCGATGCAGACGGTCATCGATCATGTGGTTGACATTGCTACTCGCCGCGATGCAGTAGTACACATTCTATATGTTGTTGATGATCGAGCATTCCTTACCCTCCAGGACGGCATGAAAGCCGACGTAATCGCTGAACTTGAGACCGAAGGCGAGGCTACTCTTGAAACGACTACTCGTCTGTTCCATGACTCTGACATCACAACAACGACTGCACTTCGTAAGGGCGACCCAGCTGATGAGATTATCTCATACGCTACTGAAGCAGATATTGACCTAATCACAATGGGGACCCGTCGATCTGATTATACGGAAAATCTCGTCGGTAGCGTTTCACAGTCGATTGTTGCCCGCGCAGATATCCCCGTATTAACAACGAACCTTACACACGATGACGATAGCTGAACGTATCAGTGTCGCACGTGATGCTGCGCGTGCTGGTGCAGACGTTGCTGCTGATAATTTCCGAACTAAACTTATTATTGAAAAAAAAGATGCCAAGACAGATGTAGTAACACAAGTCGATCGCGATGCTCAAACAGCGGTTATTGAGTCGATCCGTGCGACATTCCCTGACGATGCTATTGTCGGCGAAGAAGGGGATGCACTGAAAATGGTTCCTGAAAATGGTGCTGCATGGGTTATCGACCCGATTGATGGCACAAATAACTATGTTCGTGGAACGCGAACGTGGGCAACGGTCGTTGCTGTCGTGTGCGATGGTGTTACCACTGCTGGGGTCATCACACTTCCAGAACTCAACGATGATTACTGGACAGATGGCGAATCAACATATCGGAACGGTTCCCGTGTATCAGTTTCGGAGACAGCAGACCCAGAGGCGGGCGTTGTCTCCCCAACGATGTGGTGGGATTTCGATTCACGCGATGAATTTGGCAATGCATGTCAAGCTGTCGTCGATCGTTTCGGTGACCTTCGCCGAATCGGTTCTGCACAGGCTGCTCTCGCCAGTGTTGCTGATGGTTCGCTTGATGGTGTTATTACAAATCTTCGGACAAACCCCTGGGATACACTTGCCGGTGTAGCGATGGTTCGTGCTGCCGGTGGTACTGTGACAGATATTCACGGTGACACCTTCCGACACGACTCCGTTGGGCTTGTTGCCTCAAATGGCGTGATACACTCAGAGGCTCTTTCAGCAGCACAGTCTATCGGTAATCCAGATGCAACCACAAAATGAACCAATATGGTATTTGTGATCTTTACTACTCCTTATCTAGAATAACCCCCCGATTTAACTCAGTATTATGACAGATATCTGCCTGCATTATAATGCGTCATCACGCAGATATTATGAACTGAAACACAGACTCGGAGGTGTGCGGAAATATGTCAATTTTCGTCTGATCTTCAGCTCGGAGACTGCCTGTTTATATGATATTGTCAGATATCATCTGATAGTTCGTTAGAAATTATTGCATCGGCACGATTGGTAGACACCTAATGATGCGTATACTTCATTCACCCGCAATTGAATGATCGATTATTATAGAGTAATCAATAGAGCTGTCGCCGCATGCTTTGAATTAGACCGGAATTCTCAACAGTGATGCCATCGCCAATATATATATGTCTACTGTCGCTGCTCGCTTCGATACTTCCCCAGAACGTCTGTGGGTCGGCACCGTATCAACGACAGTTGCTGTGCTTGTTATTGGGTCGCTCATTGCCCCAGAAGCAGTTTATGATAGCTTTCTCTGGCATTATTTCTGGGGACCGGTTCAGGCAGACGCCAACTCTGCAGTCTGTGCGGTTAGACCTGGATCGACAGTGCAATACCTAACTAGTACGGTAACCTGTGCTAACGCTGCTGAGCCTGTTGCTTATCCTGGTTATACGCTCGTTTCTGAAATTGGATACATGATCACCCTACTTGTCGCGCTAATCGGGATTGTATTTCTCCTTCGGCAACTCAACATTGGATCTGATCGACAACTATTCTACGCGCTTACCCCATTCGTCTTTTTTGGCGGGGCACTCAGAGTCATTGAAGATGCAAACGATGCAATACCGTCCGCTGACGCGCTCATTAGTTATCCACTCAACACACTTGTTATCAGCCCGATTATCTATTTCACCGTTTTTGCAGTCACACTCGCTGCTGTCGGACTCACTGTTTGGGCAGAACGTCGCGGTATCGTCGGTCGATATGACCGACTTCTGTTCATCACTGGAATAGGTGTACTCACACTTGCTCTTGGGTATCTTATTTCACTCGTCGTTACCTCTGCTCCTAGCGTTGAATTTTACCCACAGGTGCTTCTCAGTGTACTCACTGGGGCAACTCTCGTAACCGGAGTCACATGGTGGGCAATCAAAACACTCGCACCGTCTATCAACCGTGGTACAGAACTTATTGGATTAGTTATCATCTGGGGACATGCCGTCGATGGAGTCGCAAATGTAATTGGGCTTGATTGGATGCGCGCGATTGGCGCTGGACCGAATCTTGTCCCGAAACACCCCGTTAATCAACTCGTTGTCGACGTCACTGGATCGATACTTCCGGTATCAGTTCTGAGTATTACCGGTGACACATGGCCATTTCTCATTATAAAGCTCCTTGCAGCGACATTCGTCATCTGGGTGTTCGAACCAGAGATATTCGAGGAGAGTCCTCGGTATACAATGTTACTTCTTATTGCGGTCTTGGCGGTTGGATTAGGACCAGGCACGCGTGATATGCTTCGAGCGACATTCGGAGTTTGATATTTTGAGTTATAGATGCAATATAAAATCAAATTTCTAAATCTATGATCGTGGCTACGTTGTTATCTAATATGATATCTTTTAATCTTATCTTGATACCCGAGCTGTGATACCGATCTGATCACTTTGCCAGTAATACCGGCAACTACCCCAATCTGGATATGACTAGCTGCACGAGTACTGTTGGTAATGGTACGCGGTCATGATGAGCTACTCATACAGGTCAACTGTCATGGGAATGGGTGAAACGATCGATCAAGCCTTGAATTGAAGCCAAACTCGCGTGGTATATTCCTAGCACGCTCACCAAAGAAACTATTCTGTTGAAATAGAGGTTGTGCTCTTGGAATAAGCACTCTGACAACTTCAAACCCAAGTTTCGAAACATCGCGCGTCGTTATTCGTGTCGCATACACGTCAAGATCAACCTCAATCACACGGTCAATGAGCGACTGAACTGCGTGTTCCCCGGTTGGTATTGGTGAGGGTGCTATATCTTCCGCTGAAATTGTGTTTTCGCTCATAATGAACTCCCGTGCACGATCCGGGAATGTTGCATACTCACCAATCGCCCCGGCAGCATCCGATGCATCATCTTCTCCCATTGCTCGCAACTCCATCCAATTTTGTAACGCCTCTGTAAGCGACCCTTGTGCGGTTGTAAACGGGTCAAGACCTGCGGCTGACCCAATAGCGAACCGTGGCCACTCACCATCATTACGGTAAACCGCAGTTGCAATCACGGGAATATCAATATCTTGAGTGAGTAAAATTGTCTGTACATTGAGTCCTACTCCCTGAGCGCGCTGACAGAGTGTCTGATACTGTTCATCATCAACTGTCAGTTCAATTGGTTCGAACGTTGAATACCAAGCGAGCATTGCTGCGTCGCGTTCGATGACCTCAGAGAGCCCAGCACGCAGAGCTTCAACGCCTCCATTCCCAAGTCCGAGACCTGTTGTGATTGCTGGACGGTATCGCTCATCTGGCGGTGGATGGTAGACGAATGTTGCCGGCAGTGTCACACGCTCATCATTTGACAGATCTACGCCGGGAACCCATGAGATTGGCGTGCTCGGATCGTATGTCGGCGTTTCCTTTGGTTGCACGAACTGTTGAGGAGAGACCGGTCCATTCTGTGCATGCTCGGATGCTGTGATAAACATCTCAGTTCGGTAGACTCCTGCACAGTATCGCTCAAGTGCTTCTCCGAGTGCCTTCATATATGCAGCATTCCAGTCGATATCAACACCAGCAGCAAACTCAACGGCACGAACATCACTAATTGACTTCGTTGATGCTGTTTGTGCGATATAATATGGAGCAGGGAATGACTCACGCTCACCAACCTGTGTGATGATCCCGAGTCGATCATCGACAGCCCGCTCAGCACGAGAAAGCGATACTTCAAGATCTACATTGCGGGTTGTCTGCTGTGGAATGAACTGCTCAACTACATCACCACTGTGAGTGCTTACCTCCGGGATATCTATTAGATCTCGTTCAGGTCCGACTGTTGTTCCCGAGATCTCGAGCACGGTTCCGGAGACATCACTGTCACTATCGCCATCAGATCTATTGCACATTGCAACAGCTCGCTGACCAGCGAGTGAACCTGCTGTGATGATGACTCGGTCTGTAAATTCTGTATTGCTCGATGATCTCGCCGCTATAACACGTGTTTGCAATGTCTCAAAAGTGGGTCCACATACAGGGAACGCGGTAATTGCAGCATCAACCTCGTCGATAGAACATCCACCCATTCCACCGAATTCAACAAGAACTACAGGTGAGCCAGCAGTGAGTGCTTCCGAAGTTACTGCCGTTATATCATTCGTTGCCTGATTGGTTGTCGTTATAACGACAGTTACATCTGCATCTATCGGTGAATCAGTGCGAATGAATGTTGATTTTGACTTTGAGTTTGACTCTGAGCCACCTGCATCAGGGTCTGGATTCATATCAGATACGATTACCTGGCTTGCAGCATTAATCGCAGCAGACGGCCCTGATCCGACAACCGCAAATGCATAGCTCACAGGGATGAGTCATCAGCCAATAATAAAAATACACACGAATATACAATGACCTACTATTGTCATTGCTGATTTCAATCTATGCGAGTAGATTTTTTGCGACACCAGCTAATTGATCGGAACTAGCACTCACAAGCCGATTATGACCAAGCTTCAATCGAAGCCGCGGTCGACCGACATCAATTGGGACTTTTTCAGTGTCAATAAGACCTGATTCTTCAAGTTCCGTTTTTGTTCGTGAGAATGTTGCCTTACTTGCAATTCCGACATCTTCGCCCCATTTTGAAATATCATAGAGGAGCACATTATTTTTTGCAGCGACCAATAGGCTAATTGTTACTTCGTTGAGTCCCTTCCCATCACCACGGGCGGTCTGTAGTGTTGTCAGCATCGAATCAAAATCTGATCGTGTCTCATCACCAATTTCACTTGCGAGTGTTGACCGGACGGATGAAATCGCTGGTGTCCGTAGTGGATACGATGCTGCTGATTCAAACGTCTGCTCATACAAACCGCGTACGTCGGCAACAAATTCGGTATCATCCGCAACCATCCCAGCAACTCGATTATTCACTTGAACTATAGTAACAGTTGAATTCGTGGTCACAACCAATGAGTTCGGCTCTGAAATGTCACCTGTTCGGAGTGTAAGTACATCTGAGTCGACGAGTTCGGCTGCATTGCTCGCAACAATAAAATCATCCATCACATCCTTCAGTAGTTGTTCATTAGACAATAATCGAACATTAGTATTACTGATGAGCGTATCAGAACAGTCTGTAACGAGTGCCTTAGCGAGATTTTGAGTTGGATTAATCATATACACCGTTCCCGTCGCTTCTGAAAGCACGGAGCCAAGCACATGCGCCATATCTGTGCCAAGCACATTCGCATCAATACTCATGGGCGATATAGCGTACTACAGCGTATTGAAATTTATTACAAGCTAAATTTCGTGGAATACTCTATGAAATCTGTTTATTACCGTCAAAGCACTCGTTAAAACGGTATTTGTATCTATAGATGACCATACACAAATAAAATAATTGTTGACTGATATATTATGGATTAGTTCATAACTGTAGTGATACAAATGTCGCTAACTTATGTTGAACGAAACCACCTGCATTTATGAAATATCAATTTAGTCTTATTCTAAATATACAATTACCGACACGACGAGGGAAAATAGACAGGTAAAATCACGGGAAGTGGACACACTTATTGGAGTAACGCCCTCGATGATTTGTATGGAACGTAGTCATATTCGCGATGTCGATCCGGATGCAGCCGATGCCCTTTCGAATGAACGACAGCGTCAGGAGGATACGCTCGCGATGATTGCGAGTGAAAATCACGTCAGCGAAGCCGTACTTGAAGCACAAGGAAGCGCACTGACAAACAAGTACGCTGAGGGATATCCCGGTGAGCGATATTACGCTGGCTGTGAATACGCTGATGACATTGAGACACTTGCAATTGAGCGCGCCGAAGAACTATGGGGTGCTGAACATGTTAATGTCCAACCACACTCCGGGACTCAAGCGAATATGGCTGTATATCTCACTGCGCTTGACCCCGGAGATAAAATACTCTCACTGGATCTCACACACGGTGGGCATCTAAGCCACGGTCACCCAGCAAATTTCACCGGACAGACGTATACTGTTGAGCAGTACGAAGTTAACCCTGAAACGGGATATATCGATTATGAGGGTCTCAAATCAAAAGCTGATGAATTTAATCCCGATATTATCGTTTCTGGATACTCTGCATATCCACGAGAGGTCGAATTTGAGCGAATTCAAGAGGCTGCAGATCTTGCTGATGCATATCATCTTGCTGATATTGCCCATATCACCGGTCTTGTTGCAGCCGGTGTTCACGCCTCCCCCATCGGCGTAGCAGACTTCGTGACTGGATCAACACATAAGACAATTCGTGCAGGACGTGGCGGTATTATTATGTGTAATGAAGAACACGCCGATGATATCGATAATTCGGTATTCCCAGGTGCACAGGGTGGACCGCTTATGCACAATATCGCTGGGAAGGCAGTCGGATTCAAGGAAGCACTCTCCAGTAACTTCGAGGCATACGCTGAACAGACACTGAAGAACGCGGAGGCACTCGCAGATACGTTCACCGACGCTGGACTTTCTGTTGTCTCCGGTGGTACTGATAATCATCTTGTTCTTGTTGACCTTCGACCATCACACCCAGAAACAACTGGAAAAGAAGTTGAAGCAGCCCTCGAATCAGCTGGCATTATCATGAACGCGAACACGGTCCCTGGTGAGACACGGTCAGCATTCAATCCAAGCGGTATTCGTGTCGGAACTCCAGCACTTACTACCAGAGGATTTACTGAGTCGACAGTTCGCGAGGTTGGTGAACTTATGATTGATCTTATTGACAATCCAAACGATGATGAGTTGATCGCCACTGTCAGTAACCGCGTCGATACATTGACAGATGAATATCCGCTATACGGATAACTGAACTACTCTCTGCAACTCAAACGCTGCTGAATCCCTCTGCACGGATGCTATTTTTTGTTTCATCTCAATGGTTACCTCCTAATAATATCTAACTAAGTTACTTTTCGATATCTCTCCTTGATCGAAAATCAACAGTAGATAAACACAATCTGATTGATTACAGCGGTAGCAAGGCGAAAGCCCACCCCCGCCCCGTTTCCGGCTGAGATCAACCCGACAACTGCGAATCAATCCACGCTCGTAGCCACGGCTGGAGTTGGATGCTTACGTAACATCATTAGCTGAGGCTGCTCTATATATTGATGATGCCTCGTTGTGTTCGACAGGGAACGTACCAATGTCCACAAACCCCAATCCCACTTCATCTGATGCCCGAAGTACTGCAAATCGGCACTAACGAGCGAGGCACGTGACCGTCTTGAAGAACTCATCGAGGAGAAAGCCGACGACCTTGACCTCGAAATACTGGAGTTGGCGATTCGCCCCGACCACGTACACCTGCTCATCACAGGCGACCCGACTCTCGCCCCAAACAAAATCATGCAACAGCTCAAAGGCTACTCTTCGCGCCGACTTCGGGAGGAGAGGAGTTTGAGTTCGGCTTGCCGTCGCTATGGACACGCTCGTACTTCGTCTCAACTGCGGGCGACGTATCCAGCGAAGTCACTGAAGAGTACACCGATGTCAAAGCAAAGCAGGTGAGTAGCATAGCATGCAACGGAACGGAACGGAACGTCTCAACCACGGTGGGGGTTAAAATCCACTCGCTGATCATCAAGAAAACCGACCTACTCGCCCGTGAGTACGAAGCGTTCCAGACGGCTGTTCACGGCGGAGACGCTGACCTCTACCCTGCGACCGGTCAGCAGGCGTCGAAAGTACAGCGACAGAAATGTATGAATCCCGGCACTCAAGAACCTGTCGTCCTTCGCAACGACGTGTTCGACGTGTCCCACGACGAGGACACCGTTCTTTCGTCGTGGTGGGTCACAGTCCCCGTCTACGACCCTGAACAGGCGGGGAAACTCCATCTGGCTCCTGCCCACGTCTCGTACAAGGACTACCAACTCGTCCGTGAGGGTGATATTCGGGACAGCGAGTTAGTGCGTCGTGGCGGTGACTGGTACATCCACCTCGTCGTCAAGCGGTCTGTGACCGTCCAAGACGAGTCCGACGACGTGCTGGCTATCGACATGGGCAGGCATGGGTCGCCACCTGCGCGTTCCTCTCCGACCGCTAAACCACCTTCTACGGCGAGGAAGTGCGTCGTATCCGCGAACACTGCGAGCAGTTGCGGAAGTCCATCGGGAAAGCGAAACCGTGACAAGGGCAGCAGGTCATGGGACGCATCGGTGATTCGGAAGCGCGGAAAGTAGATGACCGACTCCACAAGATTGCTCGCTCCACCGTGGAAGTCGCCGAGAAACGGAACGCCCTTACAATCCGGTGGGATTCACAAGGGTAATAATAAGGCTGGTACGTGAATGACTAGACCCACAAGATGCCGTTCGTCCGCCTGCTCAACTACATCGAGTACAAAGCCCACGACGCGGGTATCGAGGTGCAGTTGGTCGAAGAATACGACACGTCGCGTCGCAGACGTGCAATCGGTGTGTGAGAGGTTCGAGACACGCAGGAACACTTCGAGTCGAGTGTCCAGAGTGTGGGCTGGACGGGACGACAATGCGGACAAGAACGGTGCGCTGAATACTGGGAAGCGAGCCTTTGGGCAAGTTCCCGAAACCGCTGTCCGAGGCGGGGCGGGGGCTGGACTGGCACAGCCCGACACGCAGATCATCGTCCAACGTGACGAGGAACCTGCGAACCTCTCTGTATCCGTATCCGTAGATTCAATCCCCAGCGGGGGAACCGCACAGCGTTAACCGTGGGAGGATGTCAGGTTGCTAAATCACAGTCATAATATAATTGATACAGAATGAATCCTATCTTTATTTCTGATATAATACACTCATATTGCATCTCATCCACACCGATGATCTGTCACGTATAAACAGCATCCACATATACCAGATACCATGTCAGGAGAACATCTGCTGACAAGTTCATGCCTGTGAGCCAGTATTTGTCTCAACACGACACAGTTGTTTATTTACATATCGAGGTTTCGGTGAGCGACCAAATTAATGCGTTTCAAGTATGTCGCTGTTGAGTATTTCTGTATGACTCAGACACAGACACGACTGATCGATGGCACAGAAGTCGCCGCATCGATCAGATCTGAGCTTATTAGCAGTGTTAGACGAATCGATAATACTGGAACGACGCCACAGTTGGCAACGGTCTTGATGAATGATGATCCAGCAAGCCAGACGTATGTTTCAATGAAACACGATGACTGCGAGGAAGTCGGAATTGCAACACGGGATATTGAGATTGATCCGGAGGCACCAGCTGCTGAACTGTTTGATACAGTCGACGAACTAAATGCTGATCCATCTGTACATGGAGTCCTTGTGCAGATGCCCCTACCCGATCATGTAGATGAACGTGAGGTCCTTCGTCGTGTTGATCCGAAAAAAGATGTTGATGGGTTTCACCCCGAGAATGTTGGGCGGCTCGTTGCTGGACAAGCGCGATATAAACCATGCACACCGCATGGGATTCAAAAACTGCTAACTGCGGCTAATGTCGAAACCGAGGGAGCGGACGTAGTCGTCATCGGTCGATCAAATATTGTTGGAAAGCCAATGGCAAATTTGCTCATTCAGAAAACTGACGGAGGAAATGCAACAGTGACCGTATGCCACTCCCGAAGTGATGACCTGGCTTCAAAGACTCGCACAGCTGATATCGTCATCGCTGCTGCTGGTGTTCCTGAGATGATTGATGGGGATATGCTCTCATCCGGAGTTGTAATTATCGACGTCGGAATCAATCGCGTCGAGACTGAAACTGGAAGTGAACTTGTTGGTGACGTTGCATTTGAGTCTGCAGCCGAAAAAGCAGATGCAATCACACCTGTCCCTGGTGGCGTGGGACCAATGACGCGAGCGATGTTACTGTGGAATACAGTGAAAGCAGCCGCGGTAGCCACAGAGGTGTCCATCGAACTCCCCTAGACGAGAGAGAGTCGAGATCTTTTTTAATTAACTTTAGTCTCAGAGTTACGCCCGATGTCACTGAATATTGAAACAGCTCGTGAGATTCATTCTGTAGCTACAAACGCGAATCTTCCGTATATTTTTATTCTGCAGGACTGTTATCGTCGAAATCCACCTGGACCATCCGGGCTGGTAGGACCGTTCGGTTTGGATGGACCTGCTGTATCAGAGGCAATCCGCACCTGATCGGTATCGGGTTGAGGTTCGATTTCATTACCATTCTCGAATCGAACAAATGAGAGATAAAATGTGCGATCACAGGGGCTGGTCATAGTTGGATTCTCCACATCATCTGCATTACTCTGGTCACCTGTCCATCGGATTCCAGTTTCTGTTTGACCCACATCCGATTCTGGAGGCATTTCTCCACAGACAAATCGAATTCCATCAACTGACTCATACGATGCATTCGCTGAATCATGTGGATCAGCGTATGTCCATCCTTCAAGTGGATATGGTGTGACCGACTTATCAGCGAGGTACCCCTCGCGTTCAATCTCTACGACAGCTCCACAGTGTGGACAATAATATGTCACGGGATAACTCATTAAATCAATGTATGTCCTGGACCTGATTGACCATATCGGTCCGTTCAAGCTACCCCGTGATGCTCATCTCAACTACCGTCACTCTAGGCCCGCATGAAAGGGTCTCCGTACTTGCCTCAGATCGCTCTGAGGAGGATATATTAGTTCATACCGTAGTAGTTTCCGCATATCGGAAAGAAACACCAGCCCGCTCAGCTGTCGTCTCGTCTCGTTTTGAGTCGCCAATAAAGACTGCTGTATCTGGGTCCACAGAGAGTTCATCAAGAGTATGTAATAATGGGTCCGGTTCAGGCTTTTGTGCCTCAATAGTATCTCGACCGATAACCGCAGTCAAATTCGAATCAAGATCTTGTATTTGGAGCGCGATCTTACAGGCAGCCTCGCAGTTGAGTGAGCAAACTCCCTCCTGAGGAGCAACGCTCCCGACATCATTCGCGTGTCTTAATCGGTCAGCTGCTCGCGCTCCGCGTCGCTCGTGCTCGGCAATAACAGCCTCAACATCATCGCGAATCCCTCGTTTAGACGCGAGATTCAACATTTCCCACAAATCAATACCACCAATATCAATACCTGCTGTCTGAAAAACTTCTGCGACATCAGCAGCAACAATGTCCCAGTTGACAGATAACTGCACTAACGTTCCATCGAGATCCCACACAACAGCCTCAAACTCCGACAGTGAATCGTAATCCATCAGTGACTATCTCATGCATGCAAAAAAGAAGGTTTTGAATATTGAGAACAGAATCAGCTCACCATTCAATGTCTCCTCGTAATGTCTCACTATCAAATACCTGAGATAATACCCAGAATTAACTGAAAATCAAATGACAGAAGCCGTCCAGGACAAAAGAAGATGATGATAGCTAGACTAACTTGACTGTCAAGATTTATTCGTCTGCTCTCCGTTTAATATGTATGTCAGCCGATGGCAACCGGACAACAACTGTCGCAGCATATGTCGTCATTATTGCTGCTGCTGTTGTAATCGCATCAGTTGCTGCTCCGGTCGTTTTTAATACGGTCTCTGGATCTGGGTCTGGTGAAAATGGTGAATCAAGCGTAGCTGTCATTACATTTCGTGGTGGAACAACAAGTGCGAACGTCGCTGCCGCCACGGAATCACTTCGTGATGCACGAACAAACGGATCTGTTGATGCAATCGTGCTTCGAATAGATAGCCCCGGTGGTCCTGTCGACGCAAGTGAAGAATTTTATCTTGCCGTCAATCGCACAGCAGCTGAGATGCCTGTTGTCGCATATGTTGAGGGGACGGCTGCCTCGGGAGGATACTTTGGGATTGCTCCCGTCGATCAGATCGTCGTCAAGCCGAGCTCAACGGTCGGAAGTATCGGTGTTATTATTCAGGCGCCACTGAGTGCAGTTGAGAACATTGAAAATCAACGACAAGTCTTCATCCGGTCAGGTCCTGATAAAGCCCAGATTACTCGTGATGGGCTTCGGGAGAATCTTGAGTTACTTCAGGAGGCATTCGTTGATACAATCATGACGCATCGCGGCGATGAACTTTCACTCAGTCGAACAGAGGTTGCAACTGGACAAACATTCCTAGGTCCGCAAGCCGTCGAAAACGGATTTGCTGACCAGACTGGTGACCTCAATTTCGCTATTGAGGAAGCTGCTGAGCGTGCTGATGGAATCTCCGGAGACGAATATGATGTATATTACAAGTCAGCGGGCGCACAACAACTGAATGTCATCGTTCTTGGTGAAGATGAGTCCAGTCCGCTCGGAGAGAACACTGCTGATACTGTTTATGTTGACGCGCGTCCAAACGACAATACAGAGGCGACTGATCAATTCGTTGAACCAATCAAGTATTATGCTGTTTGGGGCGTTCCGCAAACAACAAATCAAACCGTGGAGGTAAGCAGTAATGAGTGATCGTATAATCAAACCACTCGCCGTATTCATTCTTGTTATCGTTGTTATCCTTGCTGGCACAGCGTTGATTGGCCTTCTTTCAGGAGCCAGTGGAACACCTGATGGACAGCGGATTGATGGGCAATCGCCATCACAATTTCAAGCATCGAATCTGAACCAGGATGTCGACCCAGAATCGGGATCCATCACAATTGAATCTGGGATAGCTACGACCAACGGTAATGGTGGGTCTATTCTTGTTGATTTACGCCACGGCAATGCCGTTACGCAAGCTGAAATTGAGCCAATAAAGAGTTCAATGTTTTCTGCTGGTCACTCAGTTGAGTTTGATAATGGTGAGGATCCACTCAATGAAACACTTGATGAGTATGATGGATATCTCATTATCCAACCAACCGAAGGATTCTCTGAGTCAGAGCGTGAGGCAATTGATGAGTTTACTGCGAACGGAGGACGCGTTGCTATCCTTGGCGAACCGACGCAACCTCGTGTTGTTTCATCAGGACTTTTTGGAACGTCGACTTCGCTTGTTTCATTTGGGGCTGAGGATCTGACTGATGAATACGGAGTTAGGATTGGACCAGAATTGCTGTACAATACTGCAGATGAGGCAAATGACAATGGATTCAAAAGTATCTATACAACGCCGGTTCGTGGAAATCAGCTGACCGAAGGCGTTGAAACGGTTACATTTGATCGTGGTGGCTATGTTCTCACGCGTGAGAATAGTGGTGCAACGACCGTCTTCACTGCAGTCGAGGGTACACAAACACTCGAGACGCGTCGGACAGGCACGTACTCGACCGTTGTGCGTAATGATGACATTGTTTTTGTCGCAGATTCAACGTTTATCAAACCAATTGAGGTGTATGACGCTGACAACGAAGTATTCATCAGTAATCTAATGGAGTTCTTGCTTAGTGGTGAAGACTCTAGAGGTGTCAGCGAACCGGCAGCCTCTGACGCTCAATCAGCACAAAACGAATCGACAACTCCAACTCAAGACTGAGTGATCTCTGTAAGAGATTTCAGCGGATTACTATCAAAGTTTCAACTAGTAACACCGACTATTAGTATTAAAAATGGTTCATGCCCGGGGTGGGCTCCGAACCCACGATCTCCGCATTTCCCAGGTCCGAGGCTCGGCGGGCCCCGTAGGGCGGCGGAGGCTTCCAAGGCGAATCCGCACCGAATCTCAGGAAACCCTATGAGTGCGGCGCTATGTCCAGCTAAGCCACCCGGGCTCAATTAAAATTAGTCTGATGGAGTTCTTAAACCTTCGCAAGTAAGTCGCTAGACGACGGGGTATCTCATGCATAGATGCCTATTGTGAAATGAGATTGAGGACATGATATACATATTCAGTGATAGAAATCAGGATTTCATCAATCTGGGAGTCAACGGAACTTGGGAGAAGCTGAAATATCTCAAATAGGTCCCTGGAGCACCGAAGAGAGCAATAAATATACCCTACTGACCCCCGGTCAGAAAACCACATCCGGGAAATTACCCCTGGATTTATTCTAAATGAGATGATGCGTCGTCATATGAACTTTGATAATGCCGATAGTATACCACAGTCGGTTCGTGAGTTGATTGACACTGATCAAATCATTGCACGCATCGACCTTGGAGGAGGCGATGCAATATTCGTGACAGCAACGCAGACAATACAATATCAATCACAAAGACTCCTCAACAATGAACTGACAGAAACGTATCAACATGATATTGAGCGAATTGCCGTCTCAGAAAAGAGAAATAAACCAAATAGAACCCTAATGTATGACGTTGCAGATACTGCTGAGTCTACTGTCACAGTGGCTCAGATCGATGATATACTTACATCCATACTCACTGGTATGCTCCACACGATTCATGCAATTACCTCTGATGAGATAGTCTAGCGTATCTTCCGATTCAACGAACTTACTACCGTAATTACGGAAACAAGACAAGACTGCTCAAACACGTAGGTGAGGATGTCTGGAGCACAGAGTTTGAATCATATCAGTATAATATCGTGAATGACCTCGCATTTGAAGAGGGAATCGCATGCAACGACTGTGATTCTCGCTGTTGATGATGGAACAGAGCGATTCAAAATACCACAACAAGAGGCTAATGCGGTTCGTGATACAGTTGAATCAATTCTCACGGCACATTATGGCGTAAAGTCAATTGCGCAACATCGGACACAAAACCGGTCGACAGTAACCACTCCAGAGATGGAGTCAGCATTATCTTTCTTCCAGAACAAAAGCCACCTGTCTGTCGATGGGACTGATTCAGTTGGTGCTACGACAGAAGACGATACCATCACAAAGTCGAATATTGATATCGATACTACTGTGACTGAATCTGAAGAAAGTATCAATGGTTCTATTATATGCTCAGATGCGGATTCGCATTCGAGCACAGACACAAACCCAACGACAATACCATCAGAGTCGAACTTCTCAGGTGATCAGACAGCATCACAATCTCAGCTATACATGTTCAAAGAGATTATATTGAGAAGATATGTGATGTTCACACAGAGATAACACAACTCCGCCAGTTAGTCGAAACGCACCAATAGACAGTTAAGATGCATAGTAAGTTACTCAATTAACTTATTACGACTCTTGATGATGGTACCGGCGAAGATTCATGACTCCAGACCAAGCACAATTCGGACACATGATGGTCCAAACGGTCCAAGTTCACCTGCTGGCAACTGTAGAAAATGACCTGTCGATAGATCTGAACCACACCGACGACATTCATACTCACCATCGCGCTTGATTACTTGTTTATCGAATCGAATAGCTGTTCCATGCTTGACTTGTAATTGACCGTCCGTGCGGTCAATCACATCACGCATCACTGCTGTATCAAGGATCTCTCGTGTCAGTGATGGATCCGTGGTCACTGTCTCAATCCGGTCTACTGCAGCCGATAATGAGAGCTCTTCATCTTCGATACATGCAAGTAAGTTGATCCCAAGTTCGACACGCGTTGCGCGATCAGCTGTCGCTAATGTATCTACATACTCATTGTCGCCTGACTGCGTGTCACAATGGTCTGCACTATCATCTCCAGACACGGTATTGTAGGTATCCGCATGGAGTTAACAAAAGTATATGTTCTTGTGGCAAGCAACGCTGGTCATGAGGCGGTGGATTCGCTATCTATCTAAGCGCCAATATCAGGTTGCAGGTGGCATCCTCGTCATCACTATCCTCATTGCGGCAGTATCGGTGTCACCAGCGGTCGTATTTAATCACCTCACATGGACTGTCGCTGACCCAGTTCGTGTCATCCTCGTGGCAAGCGGGCTTGCGATTGTACGTCCATTGTTTGCTTGGCCAACAACACTTCTCGCGATTATTATTGGATATGGTATTGGATTTACCGGATTACCATTTGCACTCGGGTTGATTACATGCACTAGCATTCCACCATATTTTCTTGGGCGTCAATATAACAAAGCAAACAGCCACCCAAGGGTTGTAGCAGAATTTGTTGAACGAACTGGTGATACTCGAAGTGTTGTTGCGACACGACTCACTCCAGCCCCCTCTGATGTTGTCTCAGTTGGTGCTGGAATTGCTGGCGTCTCCATGGTTCCATTTACGATTGGCACAGTTATTGGTGAACTTCCATGGGCAATCGCTGGTGTTCTCGTTGGTGCGTCTGCAGAAACACTCGTCGGTGGCGTGTCGGTGACCACTTTAATCCATCCACGTTTGATTGCTGCTGGGAGTATTGTCGCAGGGATTATTATTGCCCCGCCAATCTGGGCATGGATTCGCGAGTAGAATGTGGTAATCGAATATTGATAACTCTCACATATCGTCTATTTAATTAGTGAGGTGCCTGTCATTGCTGCTGGCTGTTCGACTGACATTATTTCAAGCAGTGTCGGGGCGATGTCACATAACGATCCCTCATCACGAATTGTGTAGCCTTCCCCACTGCCATCTGGTCCAGTATATATGATAGGCACTGGATTTGTCGTATGAGCAGTATGCGGACTCGCCGCCGTTCCCATATCATCAGCATTTCCATGATCCGCAGTAACAATTGCATGACCATCGGCAGCATATATTGTCTCGAGAAGCCGGTCTAACTGCGTATCGACAGCTTCGATTGCTTCGACAGCAGCAGTAAAATCACCTGTATGACCGACCATATCTGGGTTTGCATAATTAAGTATGAGCAGGTCAGGATCGATAATATCGATTTGCTCAATCGCGGTGTCAGTTACCTCATTGACGCTCATTGATGGCTGTTGATCGTATGTTGAGACATTTGGACTCTGGATAATTTTGCGGTGTTCATCCTCAAAGGCTACTTCACGACCACCATTTAGAAAATACGTGACGTGTGCATACTTTTCTGATTCAGCAATTCGTAACTGTGTCAATCCGGCAGTTGCGATTATCTCACCGAGCGTGTCGCGTGGTTCATTGGGTGGAAATGCAACGGGCAAAGGAAATGTCTCATCATACTCTGTCATTGTTGCAAGTTCAACCGCCGGTGGAGCCGTCTCAAACGACCAGACTGGATTAATATCGCCAAGCAGACGAACAAGTTGCCTGACGCGATCTGGTCGAAAATTAAAAATAAACACCGCATCACCATCGGTAACTGCAGGGGTGTCATTGATTACTGTCGGTTCAATGAATTCATCCGATTCTCCGCGATTGTATGATTCGGTGACAGCCTCAACGGCTGTGGGTGCACTATGTGCTGCTGTTCGATTCACAATTGCATCATAACTCATCTGTGTCCGCCTCCAGTTTTTATCGCGGTCCATCGCATAATATCGCCCTGAAACAGTCGCAATATCTCCCGTTCCATGGGTATCAATAACATCTTCAAGTGTCGTGAGATATCCCTCACCGTTATGTGGGTTAGTGTCACGACCGTCAGTAAACACATGTGTGATAGCATCAACATCGCGGTCACTTGCTAACTCGATGAGTGCATGGAGATGTTCCTGTTCGGAGTGGACACCACCGTCGCTGAGCAGCCCCATGAAATGTATCCGTCCATCGGTTGCCACAGCATGGTTGAGTGCTGCATTGACTGCTGCATTCGTTCGGAGACTTCCATTATCGATCGCATCTTCAACCCGTGTATATGCCTGCTTCACCACCTGTCCAGCGCCGATATGTAAGTGTCCGACCTCGCTGTTACCCATCTGACCTACTGGAAGCCCGACTTGACGACCAGAGACATCAAGTCTCCCATCTGCACCCTTCTCAATGAGGCGATCAAATGTCGGCGTTGACGCTTCCTGCACCGCATTGCGTCTACTGTGATCACCAAGTCCCCAGCCGTCAAGAATGACCAGTGCGGTCTGCATATCTCTGTTGTGACCTCGGTTGTGTGAATAGGCTTCGTTTCATCGATACACGAGATGCTGTAGAATTTCTATGCTCATACAATTATCATCAATAAACCGCGTGATAACTATTAAACTAATAACGTCTCATCGAATAAATGATATATTTTTGCATCCTGTACGCTCTATTATATGCTATCCTATCCAATTAGGAACCATTGATGATACTTCGAGAGAATTATTTTTGATTATGAAATAAATATAAAGATCGAATCACCGGCATTTGATAGTGCCCAAACGGAACGTACCTTTCGCTGGACGACACGATAGGTTCTTTCCGACGCTTACCATCATCCGATGTGATGAGTTCCTCTGAGGATGATGGAGTTGCCCAGTCTCGTGGGTGGCATGGACGACTCCCTCAACCGTTCCCAACACGCTGGGTGCAATATTATCTTACAAAACCTGCGAGTCTCGGATGGCTTCTCATCGCTGATGGCGTTGCATTCCTTGTCGGCGTGAATTTCTATGTTCACAGCGAGCCTTCGCTCCAAGCTGTAAGCGCTCTATTATATCCGTTGTTTGGTGATTCGCCGACAGGACTTGCATTAGCATCGCTGTCAGTTGCAACTATCCTTCCATACGTCAAACGCACGCAGCCACAGTTGCTCGCGAATATGCCCTCAAATCACCTTGTTTCAATTCTCCATACACTTGCATTTGTGTGGTTAATCAAGTATGGAATATGGACTGGTATTGCGCTCAATCTGCGCCCAGATCTCTACATTGGATTCACTCCAGCACTCCTATGGGAATATTGGGGAATCTTACTCACGCATGCGTTCTTTATTCTCCAGGCAATGACAATTCCATATTACGGCGAAACGTCACGCACAGCGCTCTTCATTGCACTTGTGCTTTTATTGAGTAACGATGTATTCGATTATGGATTTGGACTTTATCCGCCACTTCGATACGAAGCTGGCACGATTCTTGCGATGATTACACTTGGATTATCCGTTGCTGTTATATTGCTCGCAGCCGACGCATTTGACTCCCATTCCACCTCGCTGTCCGGCGATTAAGCAAGTATCATCGACGCCACCCTCTTATACGTCTGGAGTTTACCTATTGTCATGGACTCTGCGGTGCTCCTCGATCTCTTGGGAAATGAGAACCGGCGTCGCATTCTCCGACTTCTCTCGCACAAGCCATGCTATGTCACGGAGATCAGCGAGTACCTTGGTGTGAGCCCGAAAGCAGTTATTGATCATCTCCAACGACTCGAAGACGCCGGTCTTGTCGAGAGTCGAACTGATGACCGACGACGAAAGTATTTCCATATTGCACGAAATCTTCGACTTGAGGTATCCGTTTCACCACATGGTTTCGGTGCAAAAAGCGCATATCCCGCAAGTCGAAGTCTCGATATGCGTGGTCGATGTCAGTATCTTACAATTGATGTGTCAGATGAAATAACAAATACCGGCACTGAGGACACAGCTGACTCAGGCTCTAAATCACGGCGCCTCCCAGCACAGGATCATAAACGCGCACAGACACCTGAGGAGAATGACCCTCAGACATCTGAATCTGCTGAGAAAACGTCCTCAACGTCACAATCTAAGGATATTACAAGACTCGCACAGCAATATCGTCGACTCAATGATCTTGAAAGTGAACTCTCACTCGCACAACGGTGGGTTCATGGTCGTCTTACGGATATTTTAGATACGTTTGAGGAGCAACTCGACGCCGAGGCAGATAGCCGATTCTACGCTGATGTCCTTGCAGCAATCACAACCGAATCAAAATCAGTGTCGGCAATTGCAAACCGGATGAGCGCAGACCCAGACCGCGTTGAAACAACACTCAAACATCTGGCACAGCACGGATTTGTCACCCGTGGTCCAGACCGGCAGTGGCGAGTTAGTAAGTAGCTTCATTTGATGTGTAATGAATCAAGAAACATTGTATGCAGAGATATGTCACTCTCATCATTTGATAGGTAAGAGTGCATAGTGCTTAGATATTTTTTGTCAGACCACTGCGTAAATCCCGTCCAAAGTAGTGACCAACAACTGCTATTATGGTGCCAACTCCTACGCCTGCACCGGCGATTGCGATTCCATAATCAGACAAGAACTGTACTGCAAATGGTGTGAATACACTTGTGAGTGTTCCGAGTATTAATAATACGCCTGTCACTAATCCACCTCCAATTGCACTTTCGGCATACCGACCCTCTGATCCGATAGCACCAATCAAGAAACTCATAATAAACAGTCCAATAAACTGTCCAATCGTTCCGATGATTGGAACTGACCCACCAATAATAAATCCAACAGCCGACAGTGCAATGACGAAAAGAAGTGATCGAATCGTCGGCAAGCGTCGATCATCTTTACCTGTCTCAGTAGCAATATCTGATCCAAGATTGGTATCTACATCCCTCCCGATATCTGATTCACCCTCAAAATCAAAGCTCTGATCACTCGCTGTCGATGATCCGTTCGAGCCAGTCGTTGCCTCTGTTTCTCGTTCATCCGAGCGTTGCATATGTATATTAGTCAATATACAATACTTACACCTTTTTGTCTTGCTAGTCATCTTCAATCCATCACGGGTGTGACTCACCACATATGTCTAATTTTCTGGATATCGCTTCCTCACATTCATGTTAGTGGCTAAACACATGAGGTACATTCCGTCGAATCTGCCTCTCACAGGCATAACTGAATGATAAATACGATATTAGTTGAAAACGGCAATATCAGAGATTTCCTGCTATGAGTGCAGGTCACGGATTATGAAATCAATGTATTTCAATTATAATTTATAATTATATGGATACGTACAGATTGAATTTCAACCGGTCGTCTCAACAGTAATATAACAGAAATTACACCAAACTTAATTATCTATCACATGTTAACGGTAAAATACTATATCTATTTATTCTTATAATAAATCATATACGAAGTTATTCAATAATCTGTATTTCCCTGCTCAATCGTAACTATTTGTTCAGCATGTTGCGGAGTTTCCATCTCGCGAAGGAATTCAGGGAGCTCATCGCTTGAGATTTCATATTTTCGATACTCAGGAGTGTCAGTGTGGCGGACAACAGTTAAAATAATAAAACTATCTGGTGGCGTAACGCGCTGGTAGTCATCTCGAAGTGACATATAGCTGTTTACATCTATATTCAGAACTTAGATCGGATAATTTCATCGCTGCTCCCTCTCAATATGGTTTTATTGACTATTGTGTATCTCTAATATCGCCAGTTTATCCCGACGATAATGAACTCAATCGTGAGAGGATCTGTTTGCAGACGTAGTCACATTATTCAAACGTGTGGCTGCGATAGCAACTGTATATGAATCCAAGTCCGGGGGACCGAGTTCGCGTTGAACGGGCGGATGTCATGAGTGAGGGGATCTTGATGCCTTCCTCAACATCAGATTATTTTGTTATTAAACTCGATGGTGGATATAATATTGGCGTTGACCGGGCAGATGCGTCGATTGATCTCGTTACCCCTGATGCGTACGATATCGGTGGAACACAGACTGATTCTGGCTCTGGATCTGGCGCTGGAGCCGAATCAGAATCTGCATCTAAGACCGAGTCGGAGGCATCAGCGGTTGCGTTTGATGAATCATTACCGACGGTGTCGTTGATTTCAACAGGTGGCACAATTGCATCAACAGTCGACTACCGAACGGGTGCTGTTACCGCACAGTTCGATGCTGAAGACGTCCTTCGTGCCGTTCCAGACCTTGCTGGTCGGGCGAACTACCGTGGACGAGTGGTCAGAAACATTCTCTCTGAGAACATGACGCCCGCTGTCTGGCAGGATCTTGCTGCTGCAGTTGCCGATGAAATACGTGCCGGTGCTGATGGCGTCGTTGTGATGCATGGAACTGATACGATGCAGTATTCTGCTTCAGCGCTATCATACATGCTTAATACGCCCGTTCCAATTGTTTTCACAGGAAGTCAACGATCTGCGGATCGTCCATCTTCAGATAATGTTATGAACGCTGTTTGTGCTGTTGAAGCTGCAACAGCAGACGTTTCGGGAGTCTTTGTCTGTATGCATGCATCAACCGCGGATGACACCTGTGCGCTTCATCAGGGCACGCGCGTCCGCAAAAATCATACCTCTCGTCGTGATGCGTTCGAGACTGTGGGTACCACTCCAATTGGGACAGTCGATTATGATACTGAGACTGTTTCATTCCACCGTGACCATACCTCACGGGACTCAGTCGATCTAAATCTCTCTGCTGATCTTAATGAGGATGTAATGTTATTGAATTTCACCCCTGGAATGAACATTGACCGACAGACAGAACTACTTACCAATTCCACTCCTGACGGGCTCATTATTGCCGGCACTGGACTTGGTCACGTTCACACTGAATTTATTCCAGTTTTATCAGAACTCGTTGATGATGGGGTCGTCATTGCAATGACGAGTCAGTGTGTCGAAGGGCGTGTCTGTGACCGTGTGTATGACACTGGCCGAGACTTACTGGACGCGGGCGTTATTGAGGCTGGTGATACGCTTCCTGGTACCGCCAAGGTAAAATTAATGTGGACGCTTGCAAATCATTCGGATCCTGCAGAAGCAATGACAAAGCCACTTGCTGGCGAATTACAAACACGGTCAGTCCCGTGGGAGTGAGTTGAGTGGACGTACACCATACGAGCACATCTGCATCTCTCCCACTCCCAGTGCATACAACAGACAATACTGGGGCTGCTATGACCGTCCGAACCGCGGAGCTGGCTGATGCCGACGCTGTAAAGCGGATAACAGAAAACACGTGGTCAGATCGCTCCGAAGATGATTATCTTGGCTCCGTTTTTCCCGAATGGGTTGCAGCTGATGATGGCAAGACAGCACAAACAATTATCATTAGTGTTGACTCACAATCGCAGTTGCCGTCAGATAACGATAGCCTCAATCCTGACCTTGATTCTAATCACAGTGATGATGCAACAAAACCTGTCGGTGTCGTGCAGGTATGCACACTTTCTGAAACGGAAGCGTGGGTACAAGGGCTCCGCATTGCGCCCGAATATCGTGGTCGGGGGCTTGCAACAATCCTTATTGAGACTGTCTGTGCTGTTGCGCGTGCGATGCATGCAGCGGTACTTCGAGGAATTGTGTTCTCATGGAACTCAGCTAGTCTCGGGTTGCTCCGACAAACAGGTTTTGACCCTGGGATTGAGTTCCGATGGATCCAGCCAGACCCATACAATGCATCGATAGAGACTGTTTCAACGTCAAATAATAATATCCCACTGTCAATCCAGACCGGAGAGGACACTTCTACAGAGGACGTCTGGTCTTTCTGGCAGAAATCACAAATAAGAGATGCGCTTGATGGAATTATCATAGATAATGCCGAATCGTGGGCACTGTCTACTCTCCGTCGACATCGGATCCAGCATGCAGCGACGACTGGTCGACTGATTACCGTCAGGTCGAACTCCTCAACAGATGCTGTCCGTGGGTTTGCTATCCGAACCCGAACGTATGAGCCGATGGGAGAGGTATCAACACCCGGTGTTGAGTATGCTATCGGTGCGTGGGAACCTGGTGATGAGGCGGCTGTACAGTCGCTGTTGACAGCAGTTCGACGGGATGCAACATTATTTGATTCGACGATCGACCACACTCGTGTTCTTGTTCCTGAGGATACTCGTTGGCTTTCTGATGCGGCAGTGACCGGTGTTGGGATGTGGTCAGAACCAATTTTCTTGATGAGTCGTCGACTCCTCGGTGAGGTCACTGGTTGATTTCATATCACATACCATCGGTTAGAATACCTCTATTCGACATTATTGGTTATATGAATGAATAAGATACTTACATATAACAGTTAATTTGCAGATCAGAGTTAGTTCATAATCGCCCGACTATGCTCCTTCACTAATTCTCTGAGACAGCGTCAGTTAGTTATCAACAACGACAGCATGATCTGAACTAGTAGCTGTCTTACTGTCAGCGTCTGGTTCAGTCATTTCAAGAACTTCATCGAAGAAACCAAACGAATCGTGTGGTCCAGGATGTGCCTCTGGATGGTACTGGCGTGTGACCACGTCGAGATCACGATTTAGTAGTCCTTCAGCAGTTCCATCATTAACGTTTATCTGGCATACATTTAATATCTCACCAGGGTCACCAACGGTGTAGCCGTGATTTTGTGTTGTCATGACTACCTTGCCACTGTCGAGATCGCGGACTGGTTGATTAACTCCACGATGTCCAAAGTTCATTTTCTCAGTCGTTCCACCGAGAGCCCGTGCGACGACCTGTTGACCGAGACAGATTCCAGCGATTGGAATTTCACCGGTATACTCCTCAACGAGTGTTTGTGCAGCCTTGAAGTTCGCTGGGTCACCTGGTCCATTTGAAATAAACAACAGGTCGGGATCTAGGTCTGTGAGCACTTCCGACGTTGTATCGTATGGAAGCACATGGACAGCAGCCCCTTTATGAGTGAGTGAATCAACAATCGACATCTTCGCACCACAGTCGATGAGCGCAACATCAGTCTCAGCATCCATATCGCCGTATGTTGTATGCTCGACAGTTGTGACACGCTTGCCGATATCAACGTGTTCGCTCATATTAATACACTCATCGAGTTCAGCTTTTGCGTCCGCTGGTGTCACATCAGGACCAACGGCAATTCCACAGTTCATCGCACCCTCTTCACGAATCGATGTAACAAGCTCACGTGTATCGATATGATCGATCGCAGGAACATCTTCATGATCGAACCACTCGACTATCTCGTCTGTAAACTCGCGTGCAATCGCGGCTCGTGGATGAACACGTTCAGACTCAAATCGCTCATTTCGGACGCCATAGTTCCCGATGAGCGGATATGAAAATGTGAGTACCTGTTCTTCATATGAAGGGTCTGTGAGGCTCTCCTCATAGCCTGTATAAGCGGTCGTGAATACTAATTCACCACGAGTGCGCCCGGGAGCACGACCGCGCGCTTCAATGACACGACCATCTTCTAAGGCTAGATAGGCGTCCAACATTACGAGATACACATGTAATCCCCGGTCATAAGTGTTACTTTCGAAGCTGAGTTACGAATTTCGTAATCGGTAAGCCAACAGAAAAGTATCAACTGATATGGACAATCTCGATCGACGTATTCTTGATATTCTTCGTCGAGACGCGCGGACACCCTACACTGAGATTGCAACACAGGTCGGCACCTCAGAGGGAACTGTGCGTAACCGTGTTGATAGACTCACCGAAGAGGGGATTATTGAGCGATTTACGATTTCGACACGCACAGGAAATATTAAGGCAATGATAGAAGTATCGGTGAAAGTTAATGTTAATACAACGAGCTTGTCTGAGACAATGGCTACCTGGGAGCAGGTTGACTTTGTGTGGCAAGTTTCTGGTGAGGAAGATGTTGTTCTTATCGTCGATGCAGCAGATACACGTGCAGTCAATCAACTCATTACTCGCTCACGTGAGCGTGATGAAGTAAAAAATACGAAAACGCGTCTTATTCTTGATGAGCGTCTCGGTGGTGTATCATCGTGAGGTCCCTGTAGGCTGTCATACTCTTTGGTTGGCGATTGCTGAGTCTCATTTATGATCTCTTACTCTGTTATGCTCTAACTCAATTGCCGTTATCAAGATTGTCATGCCGGTCATTCGAGTATATGAATCTATACACACTAATCACTAATACGGTAGATACGATTGTGATTGTAATTAATAAAATACGTCATTGGTACTGTTCCTATATCCTGGGGCATACTCACACATGCTCCGCTCCAAGCCGAAGAAGCCTTACTAGCTCCAATCGAGAAATCGAATATGAGTACGGATCAAAACAGCGACTCGAACACTGACCAACCCACATCGACACATGATAATGCGGGTGAAGATGTGATTGCTGTTTCCAGCGATAATGCCCAGGAAGGACTTGTTAATCGATTAGACGCACACACTGGTGATGGAATCCGCCATCGAGCATTCACCTGTCTTATATTTGATTCCGATGGTCATCTTCTTCTTGCTCAACGCGCACCTGAAAAACGTCTCTGGGATACACACTGGGATGGCACTGTTGCGTCGCACCCAACGGAGGATCAAACACAAGTTGAAGCTGCTCGCCAGCGTCTTGATGATGAACTTGGTATTACACCGGATCAGTACGACACTCTCCAAGTCACTGACCAATTTGAATATAAACGGTATTATGAAAATGCTGGACTTGAGTGGGAAGTTTGTGCTGTTCTACAAGTTACACTTAATGATATAGTGCTTGCCCCTGATGAATCTGAGATTGGCGGTCTTCTGTGGGTTGAATATGAGCATCTCAATGAACATCCAGAGTGGTACCGACAACTCCGATTGTGCCCTTGGTTTGAAATCGCGATGCGGCGTGATTTTGAGTAAATATAATATTACAATTGTTCTGACATTTTGAGAAGTTATTCGATGATACGATGATAGATTACTCTATCACATATCAGTAAAATTGGTCTTGATAACAGAATAAAAACAGAACGCCCTTGTCAAATCGGTCTTTCATTCTGATAATGCCCTCAACCCCCACAAATAGTACCGATTCTGAGATTATTTCTGATCCATCACTATACGATTCGCTCGATGGACAAGTTGCATTTGTTACTGGCGCGAATCGTGGTCTTGGTCGGCAAATCGCGGCAAATCTCCATGAGCTGGGTGCGAATGTCTTCGCCGCAACACGGTCGATTACGCATGAGATTCCAGATTCGTGGGAGCATTTGCTAGTCGATGTGACCCAGTCTGGTGAAATCGCGGACGCCGCAGATGAGATATTTAATACTGCTGGACGACTAGATATAGTGGTCAATAACGCCGGTATCAGTGGTGGCGACGGTGATCTCGTTTCTGAATCGATAGACGATATTAATCGAACCCTCTCGACAAACCTCCGTGGTCCAATGCTTGTCTGTAAACATACTGTCCCGCTATTATTGCAGAATGATGGTGGTCGTGTTGTCAATGTCAGCTCCGGTCTTGGAATGCTTTCACGAGATCAATCTGGTGGCAACCCAACCTATCGCGTGTCGAAAAGTGGACTCAATGGACTGACCACGTATCTTGATGGCGAATATGGGTCAGATGGTCTTATTACGAATTCAGTATGTCCAGGATGGGTTCGAACAGATATGGGTGGTCCTGAGGCTGACAGAAGCATTGAAACGGGAGCCGAAACCCCAACCTGGCTCTGTCGCTTTCGCCCTGGGTCACCACATGGTTATTTTTGGCGCGATCATGCGGTTCTTGAATGGTGATTGTCCTATAGAGTATTTTATCCATATCTGAAACCACGCGGTTATCTTCTCAATCTGCGATTTAGTATGAATCCTCCATTGCGATCAGCTGCCGAATCGTTGGGAAATTAGCTCTGAAACGCTCGGTCTGGTTTTGATTTTGATAAGGGCTCTGGAGGTCGAGATCTTTTGTTCGCCTGTGATAATAGCTGATGTAACGAATGTGGCAGTCACGTGATTGCCGTTGTGGTCACAGTGATGAGTCCGTTATCTACGATATGTTCCGTAACATGTGAATTGAACATATCAAGATTGACCCGGGCGTTTTGAATGCCAATAGCGATTCTCGAGAGATCAATCTACAGAGTATTAGCGATAAAATCCACATAAAAAAGTATCATCTCTGCGTTTGCCACACCAACTCGTAAACGACCACGGGTCGGGTGACCCGTGGAACTCTCGCTGAAATATTTAGAGACACGAGCGATTGAATCAATCGATCCCAAGAAACTCGACTCACACTATCATACAAAGTAAGGAGAATACTCGCGCTTCAGGCGGAGAAAGGTGTCAATTACTCTCCGTCGTGACTTCATGAGCGGCGAAATGATCTAGCAGTTGGTTTTGAACTTGAGTCCGTTCTTCATGTGTGATCCAATGTGTCGCCTGTTCAAACATCACAACCTCGGCGTTCGTGCAGTATTGCGCGCTGTCATCAGCCAGTGAGCGAGTGAGGAACGTGTCTTGTGCACCCCATAATAATAATGTTGGTGTGTTCACCTGTGTTTGCACTGGTTGTGGATTTTCTCGAACAATCGCCCGATACCAATTAATCATTGCCTCATATGCCCCATTAACTGTCCATGCAGCTCGATATCGCTCAAAATCAGCTGCATCAAATGTTCCATCACGACTTGACCGTTGCATCATTGTCGTGACACTCCGCCAATTACCAACCCGTGCGAGTGCTTCAGGTATCCGAGGAAGTTGGAAAAATCCAATATACCAACTTCGCAGCACCTGCTTTGGGTTTCGCCGAATATTCTGTTTAAATGCCATCGGATGTGGAACATTAATCACTGAGAGTGTCTGAAGACGCGCTGGATAATGAAGCGCTACCCACCATGCAACAAATGCACCCCAATCATGTCCGACAATATGTGCTTTTTCTGCGTCTGTTGTGTTTAGTATTCCACAGACATCTGTCGCCAACGCATCTAAATGATATGCCGAGATTGCATCAGGACGCTCACTACGATGATAGCCACGCTGATCAGGAACGACGACGCGATAGCCTGCAGTTGCCAGTGGAAGAATATACTCATGCCATCCATACCAGAATTCAGGAAAACCATGTAAAAGCAAGACCACATCGCCATCCGGTGGTCCAGCAATGACACAGTGCAGGGTTACATCCCCTACATCAAGTAATTCTGATTTAATCTGAACATCATCGCTGCTCAATCCAACATCCTCAGGTCCAATCCCGACGTCAATCTGCGCATTTACCTGCATACTTTTATGAGGAGTCGTTATTAAAAATATACCGTTGGGGTAATAACGATACTGTCTGAGGTCAGAGATTAGATCCGACGACGGAGCAGTCGATATACTCAATCACACTGCGGTCGCCCATACCTGATATTCATCCGGGCAGTCATACACTTCAGTAAAGACTCGATCAGCAAACGCTGCAAGACGATTTGCATCGGAGCGAGCGGTAATCCGTACATTTGTAGCTTCAGCATCCTCAGGCGACTCTAGTTGATCAACTCGAAATTCAGGAAACTCACCTACAAGTGTATGAACCCGCTCAAGTTCAGACTCTGTCACGTCAATGTTAAACATGTTTTCAGAAAATTGTACCCATGGTCTCGGCACCTCTTCGTTTTCACTTTCCGGGTCTGTGTTAGGGTTAGAGTCAGCCTCGAAGGTGCTAAATGCGCTTGCTCGCTCACGATGTGCTGTAATCGCCTCAGCAAAGAGCGTCCTGCGCTCCTGGGGTGTCCTTGCATCAAATCTAGTCATATAATTTCGCTATGGAATTACCTGGTATGAATGTAATCACTCTACCTGATATATAATTTGTATTGTGATTATTAGCTTAAATATCAGATAGTTTACTCAGCAATGATTTCTGTATATGCACATTCACACGCCAGCGATATATCTTCAATGTTATACGGGGAGAGACAGACATCCGGTATGGAGGAACATGTTTTGCTTCTCGGTCCCCCAGGTGCCGGAAAGGGAACACAATCAAAACGTCTTGCTGAAGAATTTGGTCTCGAACATGTCACTACCGGTGACGCATTAAGATCAAATAAGCAGATGGACATTTCTGAGATGGATACTGAGTATGACACTCCAGGTGCTTACATGGATGCGGGCGAGCTAGTGCCTGATGCAGTCGTAAATAAAATCGTTGAAGAAGCCCTCTCAACTGCCGGTGGCTATGTCCTTGATGGGTATCCTCGAAATATCGAGCAGGCTGAGGTGCTCTCATCAATCACCGAACTTGATGTTGCGATATTATTATCAGTTGATGAACAAGAACTTGTTGACCGTCTTACCGGACGACGCGTGTGTTCTGAGTGCGGAACAAGCTACCATGTTGAGTTTGAACCACCCGCGGAGGAGGGTGTTTGTGGTGAATGTGGTGGAACGCTCACACAGCGTGATGATGATACTGAAGAAACAGTTCGTGACCGACTCCGTGTGTATCATGAGAATACAGAACCAGTAGTCGAACATTACCGACAAGAAGGGACACTAGTCACTGTTGACGGTGAAACGACACCAGATGATGTTTTTGACTCGATTGTCGACGTGATCGGTAGCTCGTAGAAAATATCGGAGCGAAGACTACAAGCTTCATTACTACCGACTCATTATGCTGCATTAATGCCACGAACCGAATCGAAAGTGCGTGATCTCATCGCTGGTGATGATGGGATGCGTGCGGCGGTTGAGATTGTTCTTGACCGAGCTGATGATAGTGATATCAAGTGGATTGATGTCAAGGATGAACTTTCATCAGGACGATGGGGTCGGCTTATTGAAACTGGCGTACTTGTCGAGGGTGAAGAAGGATTCCAACTCGCTGACCGAACAGCAATAGAGTCAGGACTTGAAACAGATGATTCAAACACCGATACTGACTCGAATGTTGCACTTGAGACTGAGGTTGATGATGATGAGTCCTCGTGGTCAACGTATGACAAGGGTGCCGGAGTTCTCACGATCGGATTATTCGTTGGGTATTCATGGAAACCTCTTCGTGATCTGATTGGAAATGTAATGGATATACCGCTTGGTCCTCTACAGGATCTTCTTCCATTCTATGCGGTTGTTATGATCCTCGCACTTGCAACAGGGCTTTACTCAACATTGCTCCAAGCGAATCTTATGGATATGGAAAAGATGTCTGCGTATCAATCGCGCATGAAAGAGATCCAAGAGCGACGAAAGGAAGCCAAAGAAGAGGGAGACGATGACGCGCTTGATGCAATTCAAGATGAACAGATGGACGCAATGGGCGATCAACTTGGGATGTTTAAAGAACAGTTCCGCCCGATGGTCTGGATTATGTTCCTAACTATCCCTGTCTTCCTGTGGATGTACTGGTCAATTGGTGTCGGTGCAAACGCAGAAGCACATGGTGTGCTTGGTACACTTGTCCTCCCGCTGGTCGGTGAAGTTGCATGGACTGATTCAGTGCTTGGTCCGATCCAGGCATGGATTGTCTGGTACTTCCTGTGCTCAATGGGCTTCACTCAAATCATCCGTAAAAGTCTGAATATTGATATTTCACCATCGGCTAGCTAGCTAGGACGGTACTACACGCAAAGACAACCCCTTTTACCCAGGTCAACCGAACAATAGTATGTTGTTGACCGTTTCTGGTCCGCCTGGTGCAGGTAAGAGTACAACGGCAGATGCGCTTGCGGCTACATTCGGACTTGAACATGTTAGTGGTGGTGATATTTTTCGTGAACTTGCCGCTGAGCGTGGGCTAACCGCCGTTGAATTGAATCAACAAGCAGAAGATGATGATCAAATCGACCGTGACCTTGACCAGCGACTGCGGGCGATTGCACTAGAGCGCGATGACGTTCTTTTAGAATCCCGACTTGCTGGCTGGCTTGCCGGTGATGCCGCAGATATTCGAGTTTGGCTAGATGCACCACTCAATGTTCGCGCTGGTCGTATTGCTGATCGCGAGGATAAATCAATCTCGACAGCACGCGAAGAAACACGCACCCGAGAGGAAAGTGAAGCCCTTCGGTATCAGAATTATTATGATATCGATATTCACGATCACTCGATCTATGATATGCGGATTAATACCGCGCGATGGCCAAAAACTGAAGTTCCCGATATTCTCGAGGCTGCGATTGCAGCATATGAACCTGCCGCAGATGAAGGTCGATTCCCAATCGAAGATATTATGTATGATTTTTGACTGCAAGCGATAGATGACATCAACGCCAACACGACTCCATGAATCCCCGGATAATAGATCGCTCAAAAGCACCTGTAACTTTGGGGTCATAAATTTCGATAAACCTGTAGGACCATCAGCTCATCAAGTCTCAGCGTGGGTTCGCGATCTTATTGGTGTTGAACGCGCTGCACATGCTGGAACACTTGACCCGAAGGTGACCGGTTGTCTTCCAATTCTCCTTGGTGAGGCGACACGCCTCGCGCCGGTGTTCCTCGAGGGAATTAAAGAGTATATCACAGTGTTAGAGTTTCATGCACCCCCACCAAATGACTTTTCGACGATTATTGAAACATTTGAGGGAGCAATCTATCAAAAGCCGCCACGCAAAAGCGCTGTTTCACGTCGTCTGCGAACGCGAACGATCGAGACACTCGAAATTCTTGAGCTTGATTCAGATACTCAACAAGCGCTCCTCCGCATTCACTGTGAAAGCGGTACGTATATTCGAAAGCTATGTCACGATCTTGGACTTGCAGCTGGGACAGGTGCACATATGGGTGATCTCCGGCGTGCAGGAACAACACCATTTTCCGATATAGACTTGATCTCAGCTGCTGACCTGACGGATGCAGTTGTATTCACAATTGAAGAGACATTAGGTTCTAATGAGCAGCATACGACCACAAATCACGATGATTCGGCTGCTGCGTATTCGCTACTCGAGGATATTGCTGCTGCAGATATAGATACTAGTTCGGTCCCACCAACAGATCACCTCGAAAAAGTCATTACTCCTGCAGAGCGGGCACTCCAACATCTTCCGACGGTCACAATCGCGCCCTCTGCAGCCACGGAAGTGGCGATGGGGGCACCAGTGTATGCGCCAGGTGTGATCGAGTTTGACACCGCCAGAGGAGCTGCAGATGACATTGCCGATAATGCCCTTGTCAGCTGTCACACGCCAGATAAGACCGCTGTTTGTCTTGGTCGTGTCAGTGGTGCATTAGACGCAGAAAGTGGTGAAGTTGTGTCTTTAGAGCGAGTGCTTGTCTAAGCACGCATCACTCAATTGAGACGAAGGAATTAAATTCAACAGAGTCATTAAATTTGATCGTATTCGGGACCGTGGGGTAGTGGTATCCTCTGCCGATGGGGTCGGTAGGACCTGAGTTCGATTCTCAGCGGTCCCATACTGTTCCGTTGTCAATCTCAACGAGTATAACAATCGCGATGACCGGTCATTACTGACTGACTCTTGCTTGACCTGTACGACTAGATGTCTAGACTGCATCTATCGGTTGCATGGTTTCATATGAAGATATTCGATGGTATCCTTGCACTGTCAAATGATACTCCGATAGCTGGCCGTATCCTTACGAGCTTCGTGGCACTCACGCCGTTTTTCGAGTTATCGGGTTTGTCTTTGCTCGACCTTGTTCAGCTCAATCAACAGGCGAAATACAGCCTTAACCAAATTTGCATCAACATCAAAATTCTCTGCGTTCGCTCCAGCCCGCTCCATGACACGCGCTTCCTGTCCCTCATCGGTCGTCGGAAGCCCTTGCTCAGCTTTGACTTGCGCAATTGAATCAGCTACATATGTACGGCGTGCAATCAACTCAACGAGCTCACGATCAATTGATTTGATCTCCTTACGAAGTGATTCAAGTGAATCCGACTCTGTTGTTACTATACCTCCATCCATCTTTGACTCAGCATTCACTGCTGTGTCTGTGTCCGCGTCTGTGTTCGTGTTCGTGTTCGCATCTGTGTCTGGTGTCATACTGTAATTCCTTGCCACATCATTTTCGACATCATCTTTGTAATAAATTTTACTGGAGTCTATTATATTCTACTGGGCTCTATATTTCATCAGAACGCACCGATGATCCCCTTCGTATCGGCCGAGTTGTCGTCTCCCAGACAGTCCCGCCACGATTCCGCCAGTGACGTGTCACAGCTTCTAAGTCTATTTCATCGGTCTCACTATTACGGTCAGCAACGGCAACAACACTTGGTCCAGTACCAGAAAGAGAGACACCGCCCACATACGGCATTGCCTCAACTGCTGGAGTTGGGTCAAACCCAAGTGCGGCTGAAAATGCCAACCCATTGAGTGTCATCGCCTCCGTGTATCGGTTATCAAGTGCCAGATCTGCGACTAATTCAGCCATCGATGCGATATTCGCACACTGCTCAACGTCTGCATCGGCAGTATAAGCACGCTCAGGCGGTGTCCACACAACTACATCCCATTCAACAGCATCATGCGCGAGAATAGTATCTTCGTTATTATTCGTAACGGTGACTCCGCCTAACATTGACGCGGATGCATCATCGAACGCACCTGTAATTGTCACACCAACATCACGCGCCGCGCGAACGCCAAGTCGACAGGCTGAAACTAGATCTGGAGTGATACCGAAGGCATCTGCTGTTGCAAGTATCGTTGCATTCGCAGCAGCACTTGAACTCTTCAACCCAGCTGCCATCGGAATATTACTGTTAGTCTGTATATCAGCGTTATACACTGTATCTGATGATCCATATGCTTCAATTGCCAACTCGACACATCGCTCGATTAATTGTGTATCACCGTTCTCAGATCCTGTAATCTTCCCACAAACAACAGTACTGTCACGTGTATTTTCGGTAGTAACATCGATTGTTGCTGTCGTTTCGATGTCAAGAGCAAACGCTGAGCCGACACCTGTCGCAAGGGCATTTAAAATTGTTCCTGCTCCGAGTGCGACCCCACGACCGTGCATATCACTATGGCCTTGAGCGAACACAAAGGTGTAGCGGTCCATCCCTGTTATCAAACTAAATCGTATCTATCGATCTGGTGCTTGACCTTGTGGACGCGACTCAGAGCACGCACCACCGTTCTTTTGAGTAATCCATGTTCATATTAAATTAATGAGCGCACGAAATGATATTGCTCCGGAAACCATCGATATTGAATTACTTGATCATGGAATTGCTGTTGAGTATATCGATGGTCGACAGATACTATATCGTGGCGTCCCGCAGACAGTTACAGATTCGCTCACCACGCCACCCGGTAAACAGACACATATTCTCGTCACTGATCCAACTGAAACTGAAGGCGTGTTGATGTATATTAATGATCTCAAAACGCATGATGATGTACTTGAATCCAGTGGTGTCGGTCGTGTTGTTCTTGAGCAAGGTTCGTCTGAGACAGTTTTCCCTGGGGTCACTATATCCCGTCCCGGCGGGATGCGAACAACAATCGAGGCTGACCCTGAAACCGCCCGCGGTCGTGTGTTCGCCTTTGTTGAAGATGACTGGAGCGAGCAATCATATGAGTTCATATCGGAATCAGCTGAATGATAATTTAATCGCGTAGGTAGCCCTAATCTATACTACTCGAACAACTTGTTCGTACTGACCACGTTCGATCGATTGATCTAGAAATCTTAGAGTCTCATCGACTTATTTTGAATAGTTACTTTTAGGATCTACATTAATTTTAGACTCCCCGGAAACAATATTTCTCGTTGAATGGTCTGGAATAGCATAGCTATATTATACGTGCCACGACACTCTAGGTACATCTCTGTGCAAATATAAAGAAGAAATCCGTTGCTTTGTGAATCGGATACATGCTGATCCTTGATAGGCAATTTCAGGATTATATCATGCTGATCATTACTGTAAGTATGATGGCTTCTCATCACCTTTGCAGTGTTCTTCATGCGTTTGGGCGTCAGACTCGTCGTCGAATAGCATCTCACACTCGTCGCATTGGTACCATTGATTACTGTCACGTGTAACCATCGACACCATATCAAGGAGATGAGTATGATCACTCAAAACGTTTCTGTTGATTTTTATTCTTCTTGAACTGATACAAACCATCTAAGATAATATCAACACGATATTTAGAGCAGTTTCATAGTTATCGTCCAAGATATAAATCTCGAATTTGCTGGGATTTTTGAATATTCACAGCATCACCTTCGAACCGATTTTCACCCATCTCAAGGACATACCCACGATCAGCGACTGATAACGCAGCATGTATATCTTGCTCAATAATCAACACTGCCGTTCCGTTCTTTCGTATCTGTGCGATATGATCAAATGTCCGGTCAATAAGCTGTGGTGACAGCCCTGCAGATGGTTCATCAATAAACAATAGATCTGGATTCGGCATCAACGCTCGAGCCATCGCCAGCATTTGCTGTTCACCTCCAGAGAGTGTCTCAGCAGTCTGTGTGACTCGTTGTTTCAATTGTGGAAATAATTCTAATAACTCTGCGCGTCGTGGCTCAGCGTCGGTGAGATGTATTGCACCGATATCAAGATTCTCAGAAACGGTGAGATTCGGAAATACATTTTCGGTCTGTGGAACAAACCCAATCCCATGTTCAATCATCTGATTTGAGCGGACGTCCGAAAGATCTGATCCATTAATTTCAATCGTTCCACTCCAAAGCGGTAATCGTCCATACAGAGCTTTGATGAGTGTTGACTTCCCAGCTCCGTTTGGACCGAATACCAACACAATCTCATTCTGGCGAATATCGATATCAACACCGTGCAGTACCTGTAATTCTCCATATCCTGCTTCGATATCCCGCGCTGAAAACAGCGCATTATCGATCACAGGAATTGTTTCAAGATCTTGATTACCCATAATCGAAGTCCTCTAGATACGCATTGACGACACGTTCGTCATCTTGGATGACCGATGGTGGTCCGCTCGCGAGTGTTTGACCATTGTGCAAGACGACGACCTGATCACAGTGATTCATTATGAGATCCATATCATGCTCGATGAGTAAGATCGTTCGTCCGCGATCAGTAAGTTCATGAAGTCGATCAAGTAATTCATCTGTCAACGCTGGATTGACCCCTGCCATCGGTTCATCAAGCAGAATCAGGTCTGGATCAAGCATTAGCACACGACCTAGTTCGAGTAATTTCCGCTGACCACCAGAAAGTCCACTGGCGTATTCATCGGCGAGATGATTTAACGATAGAAACTGTAGTGTATTCTCGACTTGAGACTGAATTGTCTTTTCCTCGTCTTTAACAAGCTGAGAGTGAACTAAAGCTGATACCGGTCGCTCACCACGCTGCTCAGGTGCGGCGAACGCAAGATTTTCTCGAACGCTCATTCCACGGAATATCTTCGGTGTCTGGAACGTCCGTCCGAGTCCATGCTGTGCGATCTGATTCGGAGATTCTTTTTGAATTTCTGTGTTATTTAATTGGATCGTGCCTGAGTCGGGTTGAGTAATTCCGGTGATACAATTAAATAATGTTGATTTACCAGCACCGTTCGGTCCAATGAGCCCTGTGATTGTGTTTGGATCAACGGTGAAAGAGACGTTATCGACCGCTGTTAAACCGCCAAACCGCTTCACAATATCTTTAAGAAATAACATTGACTCATCAGGTGTCGTCATCTTGTTTGAGTTCTCTTTATATTCTGTTCTTCCCTTGTCCTGACTCATTGTTCTTCTTCTCCAATAGCCTCAATCTCTCGTGAATCGCCCAAGACACCTTCCGGCCGATATCGAATCACAAATACAATTAATACCCCAATAACGACGAACCGTAGGCTTGGGACAAATGAAGGATGATCTGGAAATGGTTGGACTGCGACACGCAACACGCTAGTCATAATCTCAGGTAACACTACGAGTAATCCATCGTATATATTGGTTAGAAACCGCGTCGATTCTTGAAATCCAACGAGTAAGAATGCACCAAGTATAGCACCGCTGTTTGAGGCAACCCCACCGAGGAGCAACGCCGCCCAGATTGTAAATGTGACTGATGGCACGAACTGCTGAACAACGACACTTCCAATATAATGCGCATAGAGACCACCAGCTAGCCCTGCGACTGCCCCACCAATCGCGAATGAAGTGAGTTTCACCTGTGTAATGTTTTTTCCAAGCATTTTCGCAGCATCCTCATTCTCACGAACACCTTTCAATAGACGACCAAACGGTGAATTGCTCAACCGAGTGAGCACAATCAGTACACCAACTAACATCAGAACAACAAAAATGAAATATAGTAGTTCCCACTCGGTAGCACCCATTGTTGCACGTCCGGGTCTTGGAACGTTATTGAGCCCAAATGAGCCGTTTGTTAGCCATGCTTCATTCTCAAGAACGCTACTGAAGATCCCTGCGAGTGCAAATGTCGCAATTGCGAGATAGTGGCTACTAAGACGAGCGCTTGTCATACCAATACATATTGAGAGAAGCCCACCGGCGATTGCAGCACCAATAAGACTGATTGGAAGACCGAGTGGCATCGGGAGGTTTAATCCAAATATGTACTCTGCGCCAACAGTTTGTGCCGCTGGCGGGACCGTCAGTAACGCTGCGGTATACGCACCTGCTGAAAAGAATGCTACATGTCCAAAATTGATCAATCCGGTGTATCCATAATGAATATTCAATCCAAGTGTCAAAAGTGAATAAATGGCTGCGATGGTGAGTGCAGTGAGAATAAATGACCCCCAACCAGGTAGTGAAATAAGTATTATCAAATTTATAACGCTCATCAGATTTCACTCCCGGCAATGCCAGTTGGATTAAATAATAATACACCGACGAGAATAGCAAATGCGTACACCATTGTATATTCTGCAGAGACATATGTGCTGCCAAGACTCATTGCGACTCCAACGACGACTGCACCAGCCATTGCCCCATATGGACGACCAATGCCTCCAAGAAGCGTCGCAGCAAAAATAACGATGAGATACTCAAATCCAATCGTTGGGCGGAACGGTGCAAATAATGTCGCATAAAGAACACCTGCAAGTGCACCTGCACCTGCGGAAATAAACCATGTCTTCCGAACGACACTATCGGTATTAATCCCGGCAATTTCAGCGAGATTGCGATTACCACTTGTTGCTCGCATTGTTTTGCCAAGCATCGTATAGCTAAGAAGAATGTGAACAAGTAGCATTGTTGTGATTGCAATAACGAACACTGTCGCACGAATCGGTGTTGTGCCGACGCCAAGAAATTCAATCGGACGCATTAGCGGTACTGGAAGCTGCTGTGCGGACACGCCCACAGCAGCTGTTAGCGAATATCGAAGAATGAATGCAACGCCAATTGAGGTGATGAGCAGTGGTATTGGTCCACGGCTTGATACTGGCTCGAAAAAGATACGTGAGATAATGACTCCAAAGACTCCCACCAGCACAACTCCAATAATTGCAGAAATTGGAAGCGGCAATGAAATGCCAATACCGGTCCCAGATAAGAACAATGTAATATATGCACCATATGTAAGGAATTCTCCATATGCGAAGTTAATAAATCGAGTCACACCGTAAGATAATGTCAGCCCAACCGCGCCAACGGAGATGACACTACCCTCAATTAGCCCATAAATCAATGTCTGTACGAATTGTGTTATGACTTCGACCATAGAATAAACCGAGCGCTATAGTTCACTTGGTGAGATTGTGCTGGTCTCTACCCAGTCTCCATCCTCTGATTGCATGATCGCGAATGGCGAGCCGACATCTCCATGTTCATCAAAATCGATTGGACCGATGAGCCCCCGGTAATCAAGCGTGTCTTGTTCACTGGCTGTGCTGAGTGTGGATACACCCTCTGTGTAGTTCGTGACGACTGTCCCTGATGGGTCTGTGACAGTTCGGATATTCTCTGCAACAGTTGTTGATGTAATCTCCGTATCAGCGACCGCCGTTGCATTCATCGCGAGACCGAGAACGTTCATTGCATCATACGCATTGCGCGCGAATAACTTTGGTTCTGAGCCGGTGAACTCCCGTACACGCTGTTTGAATGCATTAATTCTCCCTTTCTCTTCGGCAGCCTGATATGTCGCTGATTGGAGTCCCAATATATTTTGCGTGACTTCTTCTGGAGCTTCATCAAGGAAGACCTCAGTCGTCTGATCTTGTGTAACATACCAGTTACCCTCATACCCAGCCTGGAATGCAGCCCGCATAATTTTAATACTATCATCTTTCGACCCGACAAGAACGGTAATTGCCGGATTAGCGTTCATTACGCTCTGCATTTCACTTTCATACGATGCTTTCCCAGTTTTGAAATCAACTGTCTCAGTGATGGTGCCACCAAATTCGGTGAATGATTGCTCAATTGGTGACTTGAATGACTGAAATACCTCTTTATTCCCAATCATCAGTGATATATCGGAATAACTGGCAATATTATTATACTTTTTATTACGTAGCGCCTTCGCAATAGCACGCCCGCCGAGCGCATCAGACGGCACTGTTCGGAAAACGTATTCACCACCACGATTATCAAGTGATGTCGTGCCTGCTGTTGGTGTCACAACTGGTACCTGGTTAGTCTGAAATAAATCAAATACTGCAGACATCGTAATTGACGTTGGACCGATGATTCCAGCTACATTTTCGACAGTGATTAGCTTCTTTGCTGCTGACAATGAGGCAGAGGGTAACCCTTCGGTATCACCCTGGACAACTTTCAGATTCTGATTATCAATGCCGCCTTGTTCGTTTATCTCCTGTGCAAGCATCTGTACAACAGGGAGCACATTCTCACCAACCCATGCATATTCACCGGAGAATGGTAATAATACCCCAACCGAAATTGCTTCACCAGCAGTCTCACTCTCATCTACACCGACTGTCGTTTCGACAGTATCCGCTGTAGCGTCTCCTCCACTGGATTCATCGCCAGCGTTTGAACTGCCAGAACAGCCCGCCAACGCAGCAACCGTGGCTGAACCAGTCCCAGCTATGAATTTACGTCGTTGTATCATAGAGTATATTCAACAAGATGGTTTTATAAATGATATGATACAACTGAGTATGCTACCCTCACAGTGACTCACGGGAATGCGAATTAGATATTGACATTAGCAGGGCATACCCCAGATGATGCAGTATAATTCATACCATATGCAGCGGATAGAGAGACAGTAATACCTCAGATATCCTACGAAGCCCGATACAAGAGAGTATCAACACCGTGATTCAACTGATAGACGGACAAGACAAAAGAGCGCGTGAGCCCAATGTGATATATGAATAAGGACAACGCCGTCTCTCTGACTGTTCGCGGTGCAGAAAAACGTGATGCGGGACGTGGGATTGCTCGTCTTCCTGAATCGGCACGACAGCAACTCGGTGTCCTTAGTGGTGACACAGTACTGATCGTTGGTGATGGTGAAACTGTCGCCAAAGTGTGGCCAGCGAGTGGCGGGGTCTCTGGAAACGTTGTCCTGGTTGATGCTGACACGCGAACGAACGCTGATGTAACCATTGGTGATACAGTCAGTATTCACCCAGTCGATGTTGATGATGCTAGATCAGTCACTCTATCGATGCCTTCAGATGTTACATTTGCAGATGAAGACCGTGCTGTCGAGCTAATCAAGCGGGCACTTCGTGATCGCCCAATTCAAGCTGATGGTCAAATCCGATTTGAATCGGTAAGCAATGAGCCGTTCACCGTCACTGCAACACGTCCAAAAGGGCAGGTTCGTGTCACAGATACGACGACACTTCGTCTCACCCGACGAGGACAGTCATCAACGGACGACCGTGTCTTCTCAACCGGAACGGAAACACAGCGTGGCGAGGCAGATGATGAGACACCGAGCGATAGTCAACCCGATGCAATCGATAGCGGATCATCAGCCCCAGAATCACCGACTGTTACATATGAAGATATCGGTGGGCTTGATAATGAACTTGAGTTGGTTCGAGAGATGATTGAACTTCCATTATCATCACCAACAGTTTTCACACATCTTGGTGTTGATCCTCCGAAAGGTGTGTTATTACACGGCCCCCCAGGAACGGGGAAGACACTCATCGCAAAGGCTGTCGCCAACGAGGTTGATGCGACGTTCATCAACATCTCTGGACCAGAGATCATGTCGAAGTATAAAGGCGAATCTGAAGAGCAACTTCGAGAAAAGTTTGAAACGGCTCGTGAGAAGGCTCCTTCAGTCGTTTTCTTCGATGAAATTGATTCAATCGCACCGGCTCGTGATGATGGCGGTGATGTCGAAAATCGTATTGTTGGACAGTTGCTTTCGCTTATGGACGGGCTTGACGCCCGTGGCGACGTTGTCGTCGTTGGAGCGACAAACCGTGTTGACACACTTGACCCAGCACTTCGTCGTGGTGGTCGATTTGACCGCGAGATTGAGATTGGCGTTCCAGATGAACAAGGGCGACGTGAAATCCTCGCTGTTCACACACGACAGATGCCGTTAGCGGACACTGTTGATCTTGACCGTCTTGCATCACAAACACATGGATTCGTTGGTGCTGATCTTGAATCACTCACCACTGAGGCAGCAATGACAACACTTCGTCGTGGGCGCCGTGATGACGATGTTGGAGCGCTCACTTCACTCTCAGTCACACGTGATGATATGATGGATGCAATGGCAGCTGTTGATCCATCAGCAATCCGTGAATATGTTGCTGAGTCGCCAACAACAACTTTCGATGATGTTGGTGGGCTTGATGCAGCGAAACAGACACTTGAACGAGCGGTAATGTGGCCACTCACTTACGGTCCGCTATTTGATGCGGTTGAAACGGACCCACCAACAGGTGCACTATTATACGGACCACCAGGGACTGGAAAAACGTTGCTTGCACGTGCGATTGCCGGTGAAGCTGATATTAATTTTGTTGAAGTCGCTGGTCCGGAGTTACTTGACCGATACGTCGGTGAGTCTGAAAAAGCCGTCCGAGAAGTGTTTGAACGGGCTCGACAAGCCGCTCCAGCGATTATCTTCTTTGATGAGATCGACGCTGTTGCGGCAAGCCGAGAGGGCGGTGGGACCGACAGTGGCGTGAGTGATCGCGTCGTGTCGCAGTTGCTCACTGAGCTTGATCAAATCACTGACCATCCAAATCTAATTGTGCTTGCAGCGACGAATCGACGAGATACAATTGATTCTGCATTGCTTCGTCCTGGCAGGCTTGAATCGCATATTGCGGTCCCGCGTCCGGATGCTGCAGCACGTCGTGCTATTCTTGAGATTCATCTTGCTGGCAAGCCACTTGCTGATGATATTGATCGCGATGTACTCGTTGGCGAAACTGCAGGATACGTTGGGGCGGATATTGAGGCGATGGTTCGTGATGCGTCAGTGCGTGCAATCGAATCTGTCACTACCCAATACGATGGCACTGCTGCAAACGAACACGCTGATGAGATTGTCCTTACACGATCACATTTTGAAACAGCAATTGAATCAATTGAACCAACTGAGAATCGTGTCGAGGACAATACTATGGCTGACAACAGTGATGAACTATATTGATATTTCATCTACTTCTTTAGAACGGTTCACTCACCTCTCCTAGGAAGAAATTACAGATAACTAGCTAAGTAGGTGAGTGTGATAGTGTAGAAGTCATAATAGTTTAGCTGGCATGACAACCTCATTACCTGCGGTATGAGTGACTAATCTGCGTTGACATAGTCAGTCCCAAAATGACTGTGTTCGTGCATACTGCTGTTCTTGTTTGAGGATATCCCGATAAAATTCTGTTTCATCCTCACGGAGATTTCCAATAATCCGGGCGGCTGTCTGTGGTCCCACTCCACGAGCAGCAAGGGCAATCGCTGCTTGTTTACCATGAGCTTGAATAAGACTTGCAGACCGATGTGCACGCCGCTGAAGCCTATCAGCGTCGGCGTCTTCGCCGAGTGTCCCGCCACGAACTGCTGTTGGAGTCTCCTCATCCCATGGATTCAAGCATGCGATACGCGTTGCCTCACACTTTGGGCACCGCGGTTGGTCACGAACCCGCCGTACTGGTTTTTTCTGCTCCCAATCAGTGCAATGTAGACAAAGTAATCGCACATTGTCATCTTGAATTCGATCACGCACCGCTTCAATTATCCCAGCATCAGCGTTTGAGGGAACAAGGAGTTCTTGTCCATGTGACCGCCCGTCAATTCCGATTGGTGTCCGTTCGCGGGTTGTTTCTATCGTTAATTCATCAGTATGATACTGCTCAAGAAGTGTCGTTGTTTCTGGAACTGCAAGGTCTGTATGAAATACCTCTCGAACTGCTTCATCATACACCGGTGTATCCTCAAGTGCAGCGACAAGTCGGTCCCCGCCAAACCGCTCCCGTCCTTGATACCGTTTGAGTGCACCAAACTTTGCAGCAACTTGTGCAAGGGTGAACTTTAGTGCATCTGCTTTCTTTAGTGCCAACTCAAGAATCGCTTCGACATGCTCTGGGTCTGTCTCATCGAAAACAGCGGTGACATCACCAATTGATGCCTGTCTTGGAAGTTCCAGTTCAATGCGATATGGACTTACATCTAACCCAACAGAGGCACCGGTTCGCTGACCAACAAGCGCTGCGAGTAACCGCCCCAGTGTCTCATTTATCCGATGTCCATGCGGGCTATTTATGACAACCGTTCGTGCTTGTGCCTCAATCACGAGACGATCTGCTGTTGGAATCGGATACTCACCAATTACCTGTCTTTCAATCGGCTCAATTGCGGACATAATCGTCTGGACGTCTGCAGGGTATCGCCTCTTGAGGTCCCGAGCTACGGCTTCTCGATCTGCACCTGTCACAAGCTGTTTTGCAGCCGTATCGCGTATCTCACCCACTTCATTCGCGACATGCGCTGGGACCGGGATCTCAGCACCAGTCCATGATGGCACCTCACCACTTGGGTCTTCAATCGGTGTTACATTCACCTGGGTCTCATCATCATCAATATCGTTAATCCGCCACATCTCTCCGCGCTGAATGAATGCAGCTCCCGGCTCGGCAAAATTTAGGACAAACCGTTCATCCAACGTGCCAATCTGTCCTCGCGAGGAAATATCATACACTTCATATGTCTCTTCATCAGGGATCATCGAGAGATTTGCATAGAAGTACTGCCACGTTCCACTGGATTTCTCAAGTCGATCTGCATCTTCCTCAAGCCACACGAGACGATTTGATGATAATTCTCTTATGACCTCTCGAAAGGTCTGTGTATCAAGATCGGTGAACGGATATGCAGCTGTCACAATCTCACATGCTCGACGAGCTGATATCTCTCCCTCATCCATCACGACTCCAATTATCTGATTCGCAACAGTATCAAGACTTGCGTGATGAATCCGTGCAGGCTCAACAATACCCTCTGTGGCGCGGCGAGCAATCGCAATCGCCTCAAGTGTATCATCCGGTGATGAAGTAATGATTGTTCCATGTGAGACGCGATCGCGATGATGTCCAGCTCGTCCTACTCGCTGTAAAAGCCGTGCTACCTCCCGGGGACTCCCATACTGTACGACGTGGTCAACTTCTCCAACATCGATTCCCAACTCCATCGAAGAGGTACAAACAAGTCCATCTAGTGAGCCATTCTTGAATCTATCCTCAACATCGATACGCACATCTTTTGAGAGTGACCCATGATGAACTTCGATTGGCTCATCAAGTTTCTTAAATCGTGACCCAAGCGCTTCAGCTGTCTGTCGCGTATTGACGAAAATAAGCGTCGAGCTATGATCTGAAACAATATTTTGAATGACACGAACATGACTTGCAATCGTCTCATCAGTTGCCAACTCGCGTGCCAGTTGTTCATCTTTTTCTGTAACTATTGGATGATGAACAGAGAATTCAATCGCGCTCCCGACATCAATCTCAATCACCTCAAACGACCGGTCACCTGTAAGAAATCGAGCGACCTCTGTCGGGGAGCCGACTGTTGCTGAGAGTCCAATTCGCTGGAATGTTCCTGCAAGGGTTTGGAGCCGTTCAAGTGCGACTGATAATTGAACACCTCGTTTTGCAGCAGCAAGCTCATGCACCTCATCAACAACAACATGATCAACTCCAGAAAGCGCCTTTCTAAGCTTCGACCCTGTGAGCATCGCTTGTAATGTCTCAGGAGTCGTCACGAGCACATCTGGTGGATCCTCGGCTTGCTTACGTCGTTGATATTGGGTCGTATCACCATGTCGTACATCGATCTCAATATCAAGCGTTTCACCCCACCATGTAAGTCGATCACGCATATCCCGGTTGAGCGCTCGAAGGGGCGTAATGTACAGTGCAGAGAATCCCTCACGTTCTGAGTCATCGGAGTCACTTTTTGCAATTGCATCAAAGACAGGGAGCATCGCTGTTTCTGTCTTTCCTGTTCCTGTCGGGGCAATGACGAGTGCGTTCTTGCCATGCGCCAATGGTGGAATCGCACGACGCTGTGGTTCTGTTGGTGTATTGAATCCTCGCTCAGATAGCGCCTCTCGAACTGGCGCGTCAAGCTCGCTAAAGGCGTCTACGCCTCGCGTGGCGGTCCCATCTGCCATTGATTATATTAGTGTCGGCGGTCGGATAACGGTTATTAACACATACTGCGAGTTGGAATTATGATATGCGTAATTATCGAGACGGATGTATTCTCTCTTGCATGACTCTTCAATTCATTTCAGATACAATATCTATACAAGTATAATAATCTTCAGACCGATAATATCGCGTTGGAAAACTCAGCGTGATTTTATAGCTCGTGTGAATTGAGTAGAAGCAAAACGGTTAGTCTGGGTATATTCCCCACAAAAAATAAATATTAATGTACAAACCTAAATGTTTCCCGCCATACTACAAATATCACCATCGGAGATCCAATTTTGATTGAGACTCTCACAAAATCCAGTTATTATGCCGAGAAATATCATTTGTGCGCATTTTAACCTGACAATTGAATAGCTTTGTATTCGACAGTTGCACTCTTTGCCCTAAGTATATAGGGTAGGTACTAAATGGGGACCCACTCATTGTACTACGTGAGGATAATTCAATGTCAAAAAGTAAACCCAAACTGAGTACGCTTGTGGAACATTGTGACGTCTGTGACGCGCGGACTCCTCATAACGTATCTATTGATCTACGGACCGAGAGCACAAAAGAAACAAACCGTGCATTCTCACGTGAACCATACCGTGTGACAGAATGTCAACACTGTGGTGAGGAATCTACTCAGCGCATGAATGATGCCTGACGACAGCCAGATTCAGTATTGTTACTGATGTATTGATGATTATTTTCCCGGTGAATAATTCGAGTAACATGCAGAGTTATTTCAACAGATAATTATTAGATTGCTCAACCCTGCTCGCGTATATTGACCCTATGGCACGGTCTGAGAAATTCATCAGTGATACCGCCAATATGGATGAATCAAGAACTCCTGAATCAGAGACACTCAGGAAACATTATCATCAAAATCATGTCTACATCCGCCACACGAATATCTGAATAAAATCTAGGGGCTAATCGTAGATAATCTATCAACACTGCACCGTGACGATGCTGACACAGTCATCACATATGTGCCCACAGTGTGAGGACACGACCTGGGAGGATGCCGAGGTCTGTGAAGCACACATAAAACATATTTATCATAAAACCAGTACTACACGGGTAATTACTGATTATCGAATGCACATACGATTAAGGAATATCAGACATGTATGTGGAAGTTGGCTCTCCAAACTCTCGTTATCAAACATCATCATATGATAATTTGACATAGCAGGATAGAATCACCTACCCTAATTCAATTGCCATTATTACCACAAATATCTGTCACGGGTATTTTATACGCCCACTTCCCCGCAAGTGTTGTATGCACATCGGCTTCGTGGTGAATCCCATTGCTGGGATGGGCGGTCGTGTCGGTCTCAAAGGCACTGATGGAAAAGTCGATACAGCTCGTGACCGTGGTGCTGAACCTCATGCACCAGAGCGAGCAAAACGAACACTACAGACGCTTCGTGCAAACATTGATACTCATGATGAGTGTCAACTGTTCACCTGGGGAGCACCGATGGGTGAAGCAGTAGCGACAGACACTGGCATGAACCCAGTCGTGCTTGGAACACCAACAGCAAGTAAACAGGCGAACATGCAACAAACAACGGCAGAGGATACCCGACTGGCGGTTTCTGCGTTTGTCGACACTGATGTTGATCTTATTTTATTTGTCGGTGGCGATGGGACAGCAGCAGATGTCGCTGCTGCCCGGTCAGAATCAACGGTTCCGGTTCTTGGAGTCCCAGCTGGTGTGAAAGTATATTCTTCTGTTTTTGCGGTTGCTCCTGAGGACGCTGCACAGGTCGCGATGAGTTTTGACCGCACAGAGCGCCGCGAAGTCGTTGATATTGATGAAGAAGCATATCGGGCAGGTGAGGTGTCAGATCGTATCGACCCTGACCTACAAGCGATTGTGCCTGTACCGGTTGCTGATCGGGTTCAATCTGCGAAACAACGCGGCGACGGAAGTGTCGAAGCAGTAGCCTCGGGCGTTGCTGCCGATGTTCAAGCTAGTGACAAAACAATTATTTTTGGATCTGGCAGTACTGTCGGTGCCATCGAATCTAAACTCGACATTGAATTCACTCCGCTTGGTATCGATGTGTGGTCTGATGGGGAGCTTCAGGTTCGCGATGCAGCTGAGAGTGAGATTCTTACACAGATTGATAGAGATAATGAGAATATCATTATCGTCTCTCCGATTGGTGGACAGGGATTCATATTTGGTCGTGGTAACCCACAGCTTTCCCCTGAAGTTATTCGTCAATGTGAGATCAAAATCGTCGCATCCCCGACAAAACTTGAGACGACTGGTCAATTACATGTCGATACAGGCGACCCTGCACTTGATGATGAACTCCGTGAGTGGACTCGAGTCCGCATCGGCCGAGTTGAGAATCAAATAATTGAAATAACATAATTAACCCCATATAGTGAAGATTAAGGGTACTGAAGTTATCAAATGACATATGGAGACACGCAAGGTACAGCGGCTCGGCCCTTCAACACTGGCAATGACCTTGCCAGCAGAATGGGCTAAAGAACATGATGTCAACAAGGGTGATGAGGTGTCCCTCAGAATGGGTGGAAAGGGAACACTGACAGTCCTTCCAGAGTCTGCAAGTCAGGAAGATTCATCGGCGTCGATCGTTGCGGACAATCTGAATGCAAATGCACTTGAACGTGCTATTGTTGCACAGTACGTTCTTGGACGACGAGTTATTCATATTGAACGTGAAGACGCCGCACTTGATTCTGAGCATATTAACGCCGTATATAGTGCAGAAACACAGCTGATGGGTCTTGGGGTCATCGAGGAGACACCAGAACGAATCGCCATCCGTTGTTCAGTTGACCCAGAAGATTTTACACTTGATAATCTGCTTGAGCGACTCGAAAACACAGGGAGCACGATGCGTGGCGAGGGAATCAAAGCACTTGCGCATGGGAATGCTGATCTCGCACAACGAGCATTAAACCGTGAACGACAAGCAAACAAGATTTTCGTTCTTTTACTGCGACTAATTTTCACCGCATATCAAAATCCAAATCTCGCTCGTGCTGTTGATTTAAACTCCGGATTCCCGCTTATCGGATACCGATCTGTTGCAAAAAATCTTGAACTGATTGCAGATAACGCTGAGGATATTGCGACGATTGTCGGTGATGCGGATGAACACACACTCAATGTTGATAACGGAACAATGCGTCGCATCCGAGAGTTCACCGATCAAGTTGATGAGATCACTCAAATTGCCGTGAGTGCTGTTGTCGAACGAAATTATGATAAAACCATCACTGCTCGAAGCTTATTCCAACAGATCAGTGACCGTGAGCATGAAATTCTCTCTGACCTTCCTGAAATGGATAACGATGACTTACTGCAAGTTCGTGAAGTGCTTGTTAGTTTGCAACAGACAGCGCAGTATGCGATGCGTAACGCGGAAATCGCAGCCAATCTCGCATTAAATGAAGAATCTGAACACGTCAAGATTGATTAATCACAGTGAACGAATAATGTAACTCACCGCCTCCAAAGCGATCTATCATGGGAGCCGTTATGACTACTCTTGATAACGGATTTGGACTGACGATTCTATTTTCATTACTTACGCTAGTCGGTGTTGTTGGAATGTTCGCTGCGGGGTTCACTGGTGGTCAATTAGTTGCGGCAAGTGGATTTGCGCTTGCTATGATCGCCGCCTCATTTGCTATTTCAGCAAACCATCTGTACTCATAATGTCGAATTAGTCCGTTGAGACCGTTTTGAGATCCTTCTCACTCTGGTGTATTCAATTTCGTTTCGGTTGTAATGATTGCGTTTGTCAGGATTTCAACACCGTGTCCAATTGATGCCTCATCAATATCAAACGTATCTGTATGATGCCCACCAGGATGGTCCGTTCCAACCCCAATATACGCTGCTACGCCGCCATTTTGTTGCACCCGCCGCATAAGGAATGTAGCATCTTCACTTCCACCAAGATCATCAGATCTCATCACTGAATCGATATTATCATTATCGCTTGCGACCTCAGCGACAATATTTGCAAGTATATCATCGCTTGTCGCAGACGGTGCCCTGCCTGCCGTGGTCATTTCAACCTCACAATTATGCATTGTTGCTGCTGATTCGAGCACCTGTGTTGCCTTCGACTCGGTGTATTCCATCAGTTTTGTTGTTTCACCACGAACTTCGCCATTTATACTTGCATGCTCGGGAATAATATTCGTCGCCGTTCCTCCGGAGACGACACCTGCGTTGACTCGAGTCGCACCATCGGTGTGTCTTGGGATCGCATAGAGATTCTGCACTGCTGTCGCCATCGCTTGAACCGCGTTATCGCCATCTTCCGGCCGGGCACCCGCATGTGCGGGCATTCCCGTGAACTCCGCCTCGAAATGAGAAACAGCAAGAAAGTCGTCTATCCCGGCAACCACTTCACCTGAAGGGTGATCAAGCCCAACATGCACAGCAAACAATGCGTCAATATCATCAAGTCGCCCGGATGCCGCCATTGGTTTTCCACCGACGATTTGCTCTTCACCAGGTTGGAAAAATACTTTTAATGTTCCTGTGAATCCAGTTTCATTATTGCCTGCCTCCTGTTGTGTCTCCTCAGCACCTGCGTTAGTCGTTTCAATAATCGCATCAAGAACCCCAACGCCAATTGCAGCATGGGCATCATGACCGCAGGCGTGCATGTGCCCTTCAGTTTTCGAGCGAAATCCCTCGCTCGCTGGATGGTGCTCATTATCCATCGACTCGGTGATAGGAAGTCCGTCGATGTCTACTCGAAGACCAACTGTTGGTCCAGGACCACACTCGATAACTGCACAGACGCCTGTCTGCCCTCCTGGGAGTTGCTCAAGTATATCTTCTCGGGCACCCGCTTGTTCTGCCCGAGCACGCCATGTGGCTATTTCCTCATCATCGGGCACGCCCCGTCTATTATCATCAAGTACCTCAGGTCCAATATAAATCCCATCAAGATCACGAGTCTCTAATTCATCAACTAACCGAGCTGTTGTATAAAATTCTCGCCATGCGGGCTCAGGATGTTGATGTAAATCACGACGTAATGTGACTAAATCAGCACGTGTCATCGAATATACTGTGTAGCCGAGAGACTTAATGTTCAGGCTTCAATTCACAGTTCACGTTCCAATACTGCTTACATGACACAGGATAACCAATCGACAGAGTGAGTATTATCAATTATGTTATGAATCTATAACATCGACACTTGCCGTTTTTTTAGCTATCTTTCCCTACATCCAATAGACCGACTTACTATACTGTTCGTTAACTTAATTTCGGAACTAGAGACCAGTATTATCGATTCAGTTAATCATGATTGCTTGTGACCTGCTGGTTTTCGTTGTTCAAGCTCAATCTCGACATGAATACTGTCCGGAAAGTCCATATGTCCGACTTCGCGGGCAATATGATCATTTCCATGAATCTCAAGATGGCGCGCATACACGATATATTGCCATGAATTGAATTGATCACCTGGGGAGAGATGTCGGTACTGTGGAACGGTTACCTCTCTCGGCGGATCGGCGTGTGGACCTTTGCACTCAGCACCTTTCTTCTCAAGCAGTGTTTTAAGACTTGAAACCTCTTTTTCGAGAACATACCGGTCGCCCGATTGAAAACTAAGCTTCGTAATAAATGTCATTGATTTGCTGTCGATATAGATTGTAGCAACACTGAAAAGAACATCTATCGCTTTGTGACAGAATGCTGGCGATTGCTATGGTATGCACTCACGACTCACAATCTATCCATACTGAATTTGTTTAGCGTGGCTATAGACGCCGCTCAATCTGTAATCCGGTCACTCTCTTTCGCTGCTCAGTCGAGGTACAATCCGGTAAATCTCTCAAGTTGTCGCAGTGGAACCGCGTCTCGTCGGAGTCTCTGGGTTTGTTGAACGAGTTTGTGGAGTGAATAGTAGAGATGATAATCCATCCTTTTTGTATCGAAGAGCCTTTTATTAGGTCAATGGATCAGTGGTCTCGTCGTGAATTTATTCGGATTGCAACGGTCGGAGCGGGAGCGGGAATCGCCGGATGTAACGCTCTTTCGCCGTCCGAGTCGACGGAAAACGATTCCCCGACAGAACAGACCAGTCAAAAACCCGCAGGTAGCTCCGAGCCCATATCGGGGCGAGTTGTCGACTTAGATGGCGAGGAGATAACCGGTGCGACGCTGAAAGCGATCGTCCCAGGGAGGGGATCCGTAGCCGAGACAACCACTGATGAGCAAGGACGGTTTGAATTAGTGGAGGGTGACGGACCCATCTGGCTTCGCGCAACGAAAACGGACTTTATCCGACGGACTGTCGCTGTGGCTCCGGGAACAAGTCCTCGTATCAGACTCTCACCCCCGTGAGGGAACAGTCGCGCTCAGTTTCGGTGGCGACGTAATGTTTGACCGTCGGTTCTACGAGGACGACCACCCTCTCGAACCGCACTTCCAGATTCGACCTGATGACCGGATGGGATCACACCAGACGATACTACAGTACATCTCCCCCCTGCTACAGGACGCCGATATCACGTCGGTGAATCTCGAAACACCGCTGACGACGACGCCATGGAGACACCCCTCCAAACGGTACCATTTCGTATCGCACCCGGACGCCGCACCCGCGATGGTTGATGCCGGGATCGACTATGTCGCACTGGGGAACAACCACACACTCGACGCGTTGATGCCGGGATTGGATGAGACGTTACAGACGCTCTCTGCTGCCGGGATCGAACGGTCTGGTGCCGGCAGATCCAGCACAGAAGCGTGGGAACCGACGTACTTCGAACGGCGGGGACTTACTATCGGCTTGGTCTCCTGTACAACCGTTACGGGCGACCAGTATGATATCGACTGGTCGGCCGACGACAAACAGTCCGAGACATACTCAGTGTCGGGGGACGACGTGGCCGAGGTATCCGACACTGAGCAACTGACGTTTTCCGGGAGTGTCGGGGTAGCAGCGGCGACTCGCGACAGAATATCTCGGACGGTATCGGAGGTGGATGCGAACGCGGACGTAACCGTCGTCCAGATCCACGGCGGCACCGAGTATCAACAGGAACCGATCGAGGAAATCAGACGCCTCACCGAAACGGCGAAGACAGCCGGTGCAGACCTCGTCGTCAATCACCATCCACACGTAACTGGTGGAGTAGAACTACAGGATGGGACACTGGTCGCGTGGACGCTTGGAAACCTCGTATTCGATCAAGAGTTCTGGTCGATGTTTCCATCGTATCTCTTGACTGTCCACGTCACCGACGATGGTATTACCAGAGCGTACGTTGATCCGCTCCTGATCGAAGGCTACGTTCCGAAAGGGGTGGTCGACAAACCGAGGACGTGGCAACTCCGGGAAACAGCTACGTTGTCGTCTGATGAGTTCTTACTCGACCACAACAGGCTGGAACATGTCGCAAAAGACGAGACACCAACCCAGATGGCAACCCGAACGCTGGACGGAGACGGGGCGATATACACGCGGAACTCGGGGTGGGTCAACCGAGTCATAGACGGAGCAGAATCTGCCGAACTGGGTCGCGACCTCCTTCCGACTGGAAGGTTCGACGAGCCAGATATCGACGACGAACGGTACGAAGGTCCGTTATGGCGGTTCAGTCGTGGATCGGATTCCAACGGTCTAGAGTTCGGATACGACGGGAGTGGCGGGATTCAACTTTCCCGAACCGCAGACGACTCACAGCGGTCGATCCTGACGACGACCGAGCCCGTTCCGGTGACCGGGCCGACGACACTTCTCGGCCAGTACCGCCATGAGACGGACACCCGACTGGAACTACTCGTGCGATGGTACGAGTCGACCAGTGGTTCGGCACTGGATTCAGCGTCGATCGACCTCGACCAGACGACCGGCTGGGAACGTATCGAACGGTCGCTGTCGACACCTGAGGAGGCTTTTTATATCCGGTTTTATTTCCGGCTCTACCCTCCCGACGAAGGAGAGAAACGCGTCGCCAACGTTGACAACATTCAGTTGGTCGAATGGACCGATTCAGCAGCCAGCGGTGGCAAAGACTACGATTACCTCCGCGTACACGAGTCCTGCACCATCGAGTTTAGATCAAGTAGCCAATCTGACGAGGCTATCTCGTGGGAAGCTCTCGATTAATATATCTCGGTCCGGAACGAGAGTGATATTGACGAATTTGGGCAAGTGGCGTTTGATTTCTACGGCCTCGAGGATTAAAAATACAGGAATACGTAAACAGGTACAACGGTCAGCACGACTCCGTTCGACCGCTGGAACTAGAGTAGCCTGTGTTTAACTACTATTAGTAGCTGTCTCACTCTACGAACATTGGACGCCGCTTTCGTGATGTTCGTACACTTCTTCGCGCAAATGTATGGATAGAAAGCTGGCCTCGGCACTCATACCGCTGGACCACTCTCTGAGGTTCCAACGAGCCATGTTCCATATACGAGTAGTGCAGCTCCGGGGAGAAGTGCATACGTGAACAACTCTCCAATATTTGGCAGCACTGCCGGTAATAAGAGGATTGTCCCAATGATCATAAATATCGCACCGATGAGCATTCGTCGGTTGCCGAGAAGTCCCATGTAGAAGGGATGCAAACCAGCGAACATGGTATTTGCGTTTTCTTAATTCTATGTATGAGCAATAATTCATCTATTCCATCGTTAAAATATGACAAATTCTGGCGATTACTATTCAGTCACTCGGTGAATACCGCTGTATCCCCCGTCCAGTCCTGCTCACCGGCCCGCACAGGAATATCAAGCCAGTTTTCCTCTGGTGGTCGTGGACATGAAAAAGCATCATTATATGCACAAAACGGCGTATATGCAAGATTAAAATCAATCACGACTGTCGAGCCATCCACAACTGATTTATTTGGGTGTAATTCAAGATACCGCCCACCAGCGTATGTTTCCTGCCCAGTCGTCTTATCACGAAATGGAACGAATAATGCTTCATCCTGATCGTCTGGGCGCTGTCGATAGCCAATGAGTTCATGCGTCGTGCCTCCCCGTTCAAATTTGAATTTGACGACACGAACGTATCGGACTGTCTCACCGGTTGAGGTTTCCATCGGGACTGGCTCATATTCCACGCAATCTGATGAATTCTGTTGCTGTTCATTAGCAGCTATATCTGTCTCATCGTCATCAGGATCAATATCAAGCGTTTCTGCTGTTGCTGTGATGCGCCATGATGAATCTGGCTCAAAATATGATAACCCATCAAATGTCTCACGCGCACTATCCGAAAGCGGCGATTGTGGGTGAGAGTCAAAGAATCCATCTTTCTCATCTCGATTGGCACGCAATTCAGTGATGTACTCGGTATCTGTTGAGTTATGATCGTCCATTAGTATAATTGATATACTCGATCAAGTCAGTAACTACTGACGATCATAAATCAAAAAAAGTATTTGATCTACATGTCTGAATGCGAATTGATATTTCAAGTATAATTGAGATGGCATATTTATTTGAGTTATACATTCGATTATTTACACTTAATACTGTACACTTGAAATTTTATCGTATGTATTTCCACGGGTTTTTTACGATGACGGGAATCCTCAAATACTATGACAGACAAGAGTGCCTCAACCTCGCGGTCAGTTGATAGTAATCTCTTCATTACAGTCTCCGGACCGCCGGGTTGTGGTGCCACGACTCTCTGTGATGGGCTATCAGAGGCGCTTAATTGTGGATATGTCTCTGGCGGGGACATCTTCCGAGATCTTGCTGATGAACGAGGCATGTCTTTATCCCAGCTAATTGCGAAGAGTGACGAGACCGACGACATTGACCGCGCGCTTGACCGTCGACTCCGGACAATTGCAGAAAAATGGGGTGCAGCAAATAATCCATTCATTCTTGAAGCACGTCTTGCTGGATGGCTTGCTGGTAATCGTGCAGACCTTCGCATCTGGCTTGACGCACCGGATGAAGTTCGCGTTGACCGAACGAGCGATCGTAAAGAAATGGAGGCTGAAATGCGTGTTCGTGAGGTAAGTGAAGCTGGTCGGTATAAATCATATTATAATGTTGATGTTTCCGATCAATCGTTCTATGACCTCTCAGTGAATACTGCACGATGGGGAAAGGATGCGACACTTAAGATGGTACTAACTGCTATCGATGAATACGAGCCAACCGGTGATGAAGGCGCATTCAAGACTGATGACATAGCGGTATGATGAATTAATATCGTTATCATCACTTGTGGAATAATAATTCTGTTGAGAATTCTCAGTTTATCTCTATATGAGTGTGTTCTCTTCGTCGAATAGCCGACAATAATTTTTGAATCAATAACAAACATATTGATTGACAATGGCTGAACTGAACCCGGTGGCGAAACAAATTGATAATGTCTCTCCGGCGCCTATCCGGCTATTGTTATCGGATGGAAGCTCAGGTGTCTTTAAAATGCAAAACACCGAGTTTTTACAAGCGGAATTTCAGGCTGAGGGACATCGTATTGATGACGAATCGGCGTATCGATTTATTACGAGTGACGATGGTGAAGAAATTCTTGCTGGACGTCGCAGCGACTCTACAGACGAATGGACGCTTGTCGGTGAAGTACTTCAGGCTGAGGCAGTTGATGAGGATAGTGTTGATCATACCAGTGAGAGTGATGCTGAATCTGATACCGACGCCAAATCAACGACTGAAGAAACAGAAGAGATTACACTTGACCCAGAGAACGTCAACGAGGTGAATATTGAGGATTAACTCATACCGGTTCTGTCTGCTACGACCCTGACTGAACGCATTCAACTAATTTGACGCCTTTTAGCACTGATTCAGATAAATATCTAATGTTTATCACCAGACGAGAACAGACATGGGGTTCAGTTCTAATTAAAATATGAAATATGTTTTATAGTTGTAGCTAACGTATCGTTGTACTAAGTGTATCGATGCGAAAACACGTGTGTCTGAGAATTGAAAGACATGCGAATTAATTTTTTAAATTTTATCTACTCAGTGATGAGACACTCAATCTTGATATTGTATTCATAACGTGATATATTGATCTTACAACTGAGTGAGTACCTGACGAATCTGTGGGAGTTCACTACGGATTGCATCCCGTTTCAGAAGCACGAATCCAGCAAAGATGACAATGAAACCAATGACTGTCGCTATTGTTGGAATCTCGTCTAAGAACACCCACCCAGCTAGAGCTGCAAATACCGGCGCAACATATGAAACAAGATTGATTTCAATCGCCCCAAGTCGTTTTAATAATCTAAAATAAATCAGAAATCCGAGTGCGCTTGCGACCAGTGCGAGATACGCCAGAGCAAGGATTGCCTCAGTCGTCCACTCAATTGCGGTGAATGATTCACCCAATAAGAAACTAATAATATGCATCAGTGCCGCTCCACCGAGCATTGACCAGGCTTCCATCGTTTCAATTGGTAGGCTAGCATCAAGTCGACGTGTTAGCACCGACCCAAGCGCGAATGCAGTTGCAGCAGTGAAAATAAGTAATTTAGCTATAGCCCCTCTAGCGACGATATTCTGTGGGTCTGGCGATGAGAGAATAATAACGCCGATGAGACCAAGAACCACACCAAAGAATCCAATGAAAGTGAGCCGCTCTGCCGGGAGAAACACACGAGCAAGTCCCGTTGTGAGCATCGGACTGAAACTTACAATAACTGCAGCAGCCGCAGAGGTGACTGCCGGATCGGTTTCGCCGATGAATAATAATGCATGGTATCCAGCAAAAATCAACGTTGCACCAGCGCCAACACTCGCCCATCCTGCCCGTGTCCTTGGTACTGGTTGGTTGGTCTTACGAAGGGCGTATCCGAGCATAAGAATACCAGCAATGTCGTATCGTAGTGCCGCAAAGAGAACTGGTGGAATATACGCCAATCCAGCCTTAATAGCCATGAATGCCGACCCCCACGCGCCCGCGAGAATAATAAACAATACAATCGTTTGATACCGTGTCACATGTGTGCTCATATGGATGACTGTCTGAATATTGTACTCTGCATTTTCATTTTCATTACCTGGGGTAATTATATATTCTGTTTGATTGAGAGACTGTTCGTCCTGAAAGGGTGGTATTGAACTCACACTATCTCACTGAGAAAAATATCATCAGTTAGGATGATTGACTCTCAAACAATGAGCACCATCGATTTGTTCTTTAGTTGATTGCAGATGACTGAATCAAGCGAAGTAATCCGGAATAAAGCGCGGCGCTTTGTCTTGTTTCGACAGTATATTTATGATTACTCGTTCACTAACAGTGATTATGGGCGCGCACGGTCGGCGAACGCTCCGTGACTTGTTTGATGACTCTCCAACACCCCACATTGCTCATCCACCACAGACACATCATCGACACTTCTATGTCGCGACTGATGGCTCGTATCGACGTAATGGTGGTGGACTTGGTGCTGTCATCGAGACACGCGATGGAACGCGGGTTGCGCGAGTATCTCTCCCTGATGTTGCACCGGATAACAATGTTGCTGAATATCGTGCACTCCATCTTGGGCTTGATGTTCTTGCAGCGCGTACTCCAGCAGACGTTCGTGTTGGTGTTCTTGTTGATCATGATGACTTAGCTGCGACAGTGAACGGTGAGGTCCTTGCTGCCGGAGATCCTGAATGGCGACCCGTCGATCCATACTGTGTTCCTCCTGGAAGCGAGCATCACTGGCGGGGAATCCGCGCTCGGATTGCTGGCTTTGAATCACTTCGCGCAGCTCGCATTGATGGTCGTGAAAACCCGGCTCATCCGCTTGCGAATGCACCACATGAGTATGGTCATGTTAATCACCGCAAGAAGCGATGTGTTATTCCAGACGCAACGTATACTTCAGATTCTATCAGCGAACAACGGATATCTCCATCACAATCAGTACGTGAACGACAGCGCACGCAGACAGAATCAGCAGTGTCGGCGCATACATCCACTGGTCAATCTCATAGCAGTGATAGCGACGATGATGATATTCCACCACCATCGCGCTTTGAGGGACGTGGATACGCGAGTGATTAATTCATCATAACCCAACATCCTGAGTACTGAGTACGTAATTAACCAGATTATATCGATATCCGATGGATATGATCTAACTGTTCGTGGTTTGTTCTATCGGGAAATTGGAAATTGTAGTATGTGATCTGTGGCGCGGACTGTCAGTCGTTCTGTGCGTCAACGACAGCAACACCGGCTAAATTCACAATATCTTTGACTTCGTCACCGCGCTGAAGCACGTGAACAGGTTTGTCCATTCCAACGAGCATCGGACCAATGGCTTCTGCACCACCGAGTCGTTGGAGTAATTTATATCCAATATTTCCAGCCTCAAGATTTGGGAAGACTAAGACATTCGCTGGATCATCGAGTTCTGAGAAGTCATACGTCTCTGTAAGTATATCTTCAATCACTGCAGTGTCGGCTTGCATTTCTCCATCGACCGGGAAGTCAACTGCAGGATCGTCATGCAGCGATGCGACAGCATCCTGTAATTTCTTTGTCCCCTCGTTTTCCACACTCCCGAAGTTTGAGTATGACAACATTGCTGCTCGTGGTTCAATATTAAACCGTCGAGCAAGATTTGCTGTGTGTTTAGTAATCTCTGCCAACACATCTGCTTCCGGTGCAAGATTGACTGTCGTGTCGGCAGCAAACACGACCTGATTCTTGAACGTAAGGAGATACACACCAGCAGCGTAGTTTGCCTCGGGTGCGGTTCCGATTACCTGCAATGGGGGACGAAGTGCTGATGGATAATGATGAGTGAGCCCAGTTAGCATTGCATCCGCATCACCCTCTTCGACCATGATGCTCGCGAAATAATTACTATTGCCATGAATGAGCTCTTCAGCTTCGTTTCGGGTCACTCCTTCTCGACGTCGTAGTTCATATAATCGATCAGTGTAGTGATCCCATGTTTCATCGCTCGGGTCAACAATTTCAGGACCGAATTCAAGTCCTAATTCATTCGCCGTTGCGACAATTTCTGATTTATTACCAACAAGAATTGGCTGTGCAATATCTTGTTCATACATCTGATGGGCTGCTCGGATAATTTTCTCATCATGTCCCTCTGCTAGCGCGACGCGTTTTGGATTGGACTTTGCCTTATTCAGGACAACGCGCATCATCTCACGGGACTTCCCAAGACGAGCCTCAAGTTGTTCTTCATAGACAGCCGTATCAGTATCACGCCTCGCACATCCCGAGTCAATAGCCGCCTGTGCAACCGCTGGGGCGACCTCAAATAGAACTCGAGGGTCAACTGGCTTTGGAATAAGATACTCAGGACCAAACTGCAGCGGTTGGTCACCGTATGCCTTCACAACAGCATCAGGAACATCTTGACGAGCAAGGTCGGCAAGTGCCTCAGCAGCGGCACGTTTCATTGCCTCATTAATCTCAGTCGCGCGGACATCAAGTGCCCCACGGAAAATAAACGGAAACCCAAGGACATTGTTCACTTGATTTGGATAATCAGACCGACCAGTTGCCATCACGACTGTGTCATCACGAGCTTCTTTAGCTTCCATATACCCAATTTCAGGGTCTGGATTTGCCATTGCAAAAACAATTGGATCCTCAGCCATCGAAGCAACCATTTCCTGTGAGACAATTCCACCGACCGAAAGTCCAACAAAGACATCTGCTCCTTCCATTGCCTCCGAGAGCGTTTCTTCAGGAATATCTGCTGCGAACTCTGATTTGTATCTGTTGAGTGACTCCCGATCGGAGCTAATCACACCGCTTGAGTCACACATTGTAATATTCTCTTTTTTAGCACCAAGTGAAACGTAGAACCGGGCTGTCGAAATTGCTGAGGCACCAGCACCTGAAAAGACAATATTTAGCTCAGAAAGATCTTTTCCAACGATATCAACAGCGTTCAACAGCGCTGCGCCCGAAATGATTGCTGTTCCGTGTTGGTCATCGTGGAACACCGGAATGTCCATTTGCTCCCGGAGTTGGGATTCGATTTCAAAACATTCTGGTGCTTTAATATCTTCAAGATTTATTCCACCGAACGTTGGCTCCATTGCACTGACCGAATTAACGATATCTGTTGGATTTGTCAGATCAAGTTCGATATCAAACACATCAATATCGGCAAATCGTTTGAATAAGACGCCTTTGCCTTCCATAACTGGTTTCGATGCTTGTGCCCCGATATCACCAAGTCCAAGCACGGCACTCCCGTTTGAGACAACGCCAACGAGGTTTCCTTTTGCAGTATACTCATATCCACGAGATGTGTCTTCGGAAATATCTCGACATGGTGCAGCTACTCCAGGTGAGTATGCAAGCGAAAGGTCGCGTTGTGTGTTTGTTGACTTCGTCGTTGAAATCTCGAGTTTGCCAGATGGTTCGTCGCGATGATATTCACGAGCGTCATCTTCCAGTCCCATACTCGCGGGACGAAGCCAGGATTCAAAAAACTGGCTGTCGAAGCGTATTTCGACAGATAACGAAAGATATACTCAAAACTGAGTGACTTCTTTCACTGATAAAAATGCAAATATCATGTTGAATCAAGTACTTTGTGTCGGTCAATGCCAAACGAACTCTGACAGGACATGACACGCTGTGTTGGCCAGCTGCCAGTTATTGAGACTATCTCTATGCTATCATCTATCAGTAACGCCGTATCTTCTGATTTTGCCTCTCGAAAAGTCGGATTATATGCGTATGCGAGTGGTGAGTTGATTTTTTCATCACTATCAGGTGTTGCAATCCATTCTCGACCTGCAAAGCCTGTTGCACCTCCATGGTGGTGTTGGCGCCATTCCTCTGAGTCTCCAAGTACCTCATACGCGTCAGTGATCGCATCAAATACATCGGCTGCAGTTCCATCGCTTCGTGCTGCCTCTCGAGTAGCGTCGAGCGCTGTCACTTCAATCCGCATAGCGATATTATGATATTCACGAAGTTGGTTTAGCACTGACTCCTCAAACGCTATCGCTCGTGTCGCACTCACATGTCGCCCGTGACGCTCCGCTGTCACTGATATTACTATATATGAGCCCACTGTCGTTGTGGTTGGAGTAAAGTGACGATACGTTGATACACGATCATGTCCGCCAACAAGAACAACTGGTGTCTTGATACCACGCTCAGCATGTGTAGCTTTGATTGCTGTTGCCACCTCTCGTTCTGTATCGCCCGGGTTGACTTTCTTTGCAACCCGCTCAATCGTGGCCGCTACTTCATGTGATAACTCTCGATACGGCTGTATATCGCTCGCTGCGAGTGGTCGACGGAACTGACTTCCATCGACCTGCTTGGTATCCGGTACGTCAAAGTCTGCTACACTCGCTTTTGTTGTGTGCATCGCAACAGCGGTAGCAAGTGACTGTTCGTACCAATCATATGACATAATCGTGAATTCATCCGGGAGTTCCTCATCACGGAGTCTAGCTGCCTCAGTATTGTTAGTGATACAGACAAATCCATCAGTTCGTGTGTATCCGGCAGCGGCAACACCAATCATGGTGGTGTGGTCGATAACATTGCTTCCACCCGTCAGCCATGCAAAGTTTCGCGGGCGTGCAAACCAGATCCCGTCAACCGATTCAGTATCAAAAAACGTTTCAATCGTATTTTGACGATATTCAAGCCGATCCATGCTCATATGATTATCATTAGCGTATCCATCTGAAGTATATTGACTATTTCAAGGGTGGTTTATATCAAATATGTTGATCCATTAATAACAAATGACAGTCATAAGTCGACTGTGGTAACTTACCCGTTCGCCATTTATTACGTTCGTTCGTCGCAGTCAGGACTTCCATAGCTCAACTCACTCGGATGTTACATTTGTCTAACCTGATGTCGGGATAAGATCCATTTCTACTACGATAACACTCACAGGGAATTGATCCATAAGAAACACTTCGAACTAGATCATTGTAATCTAGTTCAAAAGTGTGAACATATCTTGAGTTATTAATTATATACTATTTAATAATTGATGAATCAGTCCCCACTTATATATCAACAGCGAAAGAGCGATTCAAGTAATTGTAGCTTAGATACCTGAGTATGGCTGTTGGTATACGACTTCGTCGGCTTATTTCCGCTTCAACACTTCTCACAGGGGTGTTGATGGTCCTCGGTGTCTACACTGCGGCTGCAGGTGCTGGATTGACCTGTGCTGGTCGGTGGCCTTTCTGTGACGGTTATCTTGGTCTTTTCCCAGCAAACTGGAGCAGCTTTATCGAATGGTTCCATCGATTTGTTGCGATGATAACCGGGTTCATGATTCTTGGGACAGCTATCACAGCATGGCGACGTGGCATTGAACGCCGTATTCGGGTTGCTCTTGCTGGCGCGACCGTATTGTTACCCTCACAAATTATTCTTGGAGCACTGACAGTCACGACGTATGAATGGGTAGTTCTAACAGCGCACTTCCTCACCGCCTCGTTGATCTTTACTGGGGTCGTGCTTGCGACTGTTTGGAGCCAGCCTGTGGTTAATCAATCCAGTCTCTTCCGAACAGGGACGCTTGCTGTGGTTGCTGCCCCGATCCTTATGCTCCTAACACCTCACGCGTTCATTATATTTGACCCGACCGTTCAATCAGTCTACTACGGAGTCGGGCTGATGGTATATACAGCTCTCATTACTGTAGCAGCATGGGCACCCACCGTGGTTGACAATTCAATTTCCGCATTGCGTGCACGCGTGACAGCCAGTCTTGCGGCTGTGACAATGATCATTTTACTTATTATTGGACGTCAGGTCTACGGTGGGATGTTACAGTACCTTTCGATGGGTGGTACTTTGATTATTCTTGCTCTCGCTATTGGTGCTACTATTATCCTGCGAGAAAAGGATACTCAGCTACCTTCTCGCGGTATCCCGGGCAGTGATTGATCACGAATACATTTAGATTCACATCATCAATCAATAATAACTACGCTGCCAATCTCCGCATCAGACCTGTTGTATGTCACCACTGTTTCTGGAATTTGAATAATATACTTACATATATCAATATATTAAGATTCTTGCCGAACGTTTGGTAGATACGTGCATACGTTTGTGTTTCAACCGGCTTATTGTTCGTTGAACCGATGCTTTGTTATAGTCCTGGAAAATACCAATCGATAGCATGGACAGACGTAGCTATATAAAATCCGGCGCTGGTGTCATTGCTGGCGGTCTTATTGCAGGATGTGCGGGATCAGATTCTGGATCGGACTCAACGGCGACTACCACTGAGGCTTCGAGTGAGACAGATGCATCGATGGAAACTGATACTGCCACTGCGACCGCAGAATCAGTTGTTCCGTCAAATGTTGTTATTGGATCTGACATTCCATATCGACCTTTTGAATATGAAACAACAAGTGGCGAACTAACTGGCTTCGATGTTGATATCGCACAAGCGGTGTTCGAAGAGCAGCTTGGTGTCAGCTATGAATTTAAGCCGACAAGTTTTGATTCAATCATTCCATCATTAAATAATGGGAATTTCCGCATTATCATGTCGGCAATGACAATTAACGAAACTCGCGATGAGAAAGTTGATTTTTCCGACCCATATTTCACCGCATATCAGACCATCATTACTCGGGCAGATAGTTCAATCAGTTCACGAGCAGATCTTGAGGGCAGTGTCGTCGGCGTGCAAAAAGGTACAACTGGTGCGAATGCTGCAGAGGAACTCCAATCTGAGTTTGATGGAAATATTGAATTAAACCAATATGACCAGATCACCGGTGCGTTTTCAGCCCTAAAGAATGGTCAGGTCAATGCAGTAATCAATGATAATACGGTGAATGCCGAATTCGCAAATCAAGAGGATAATATTGAATTTGTCGAAGGCGAGGGTGTTGCAGCTGAATCCGATCAGGACGCACCCCCATATCTGACGTTGACTATTGAGAACTACGGCATTGCATTCCGACAGGATGATACTGAGTTCCTCGAAGAAGTAAATGAGGCTCTTACAACAATTAAGGACAACGGCACATACGACGAGATTTATTCAGAGTATTTCTCAGGGTGATAGGTGCACTACATTGAACTACGGATCTGTTGACCACGAACTACGATACACACCCACACTTCCCGCATACGCTTTCGTTGCTATTCAATAATGGCTGATTCATACTCAGGCGCGGCTTCAGACACGGAGACAGGTACGGATACGCAAACAGTCGTTGCAGATGATCGATTCCTGGATGACGCGGTTCTCAAACGCGTTGGTGCTGCAGTGTCGAGTCTGTTTGCACTTGGTGTTGTGTTATTAATCACGTATATCCTGACATCACAGGTTAATTATGGGTTAATCCCGACAATCCTCCCACAGTTTATTGAAGCATATGGGCTTGTACTCGGGATTGTTGTCACTAGCAGTGTGTTTTCTGTTATTGCGGGTATCTTTGTTGGATTAGCTCGCGTATCAAAAACAACTGTAACACGAGGAATCTCGGCAGCATATGTTCAATTCTTTCGCGGCACACCATTGTTATTTCAGATCTTCGTGGTTTATTTTGGTATCCCGACTCTATGGCCGGGAACCTTTCCGATTCAGGGGTGGGGACTCCCTACCGCGGTGATTTCACTGACGCTCAATCATGCTGCATATGTCGGTGAAGCAGTCCGTGGCGGTATCGGTGCGGTCCCAGACGGTCAAATGGAGGCTGCACGGTCACTTGGTATGGGATATATTCAAGCAATGCGTGAAGTTGTCATTCCGCAAGCATGGCGAAATGCCCTCGCAGCTATCGGTAATGATCAGATTATTTTGGTAAAAGACACTTCGTTACTCACTGTAATTGCAATTCCAGAGCTTATTCAACAGTTCCGCGATGTCAATAGTGCAACGTTCGATCCATGGACACCACTTTTGCTGGTAGCAATCGCATATCTCTCGATTACTGTTCCGATGGGGCAACTTGTTGAGTATCTCGAAGCGCGTGCGGACTGGGGTGGTGATACGAATGGATGACGCACTGTTACAGTTTGATAATATTGATAAATACTTTGGAGAAACACACGTTCTGAAAGATATTACACTAAATATCGATAGTAGCGAAGTGTGTGTCGTTGTTGGTCCCTCTGGGTCAGGTAAATCAACACTACTGCGATGTGCCAACCGTCTTGAAGAGATTCAGAACGGTGAAATACGTCTTGATGGGCAGTCGATCTCAGCACCGGACGCCGATGTCAATCGACTTCGCCAGCGGATTGGAATGGTGTTTCAATCATTCAATCTGTTCCCACATAAGACAGCACTCGAAAACGTCACGCTTGCACCAACAAAAGTCAGAAGCCTTCCCGATGAGGAGGCAACACAGCGTGCTGAAAATTTACTTGATGAGGTTGGTTTGCTTGATCAATCATCATCTTATCCCAATCAATTATCTGGCGGGCAGAAACAACGTGTCGCTATTGCCCGTGCACTTGCGATGGATCCCAAAGTCATGCTTTTCGATGAGGTGACAAGCGCTCTTGACCCGGAACTTGTCGGAGAAGTGCTTGGTGTAATGCGAGATCTTGCGACTGATGGTATGACCATGATGGTGGTTACTCATGAGATGGGATTCGCTCGTGAAGTCGGTGACCGTGTCGTATTAATGGCTGATGGTCGAACTGTCGAAAGCGCTTCCCCAACCTCATTTTTCGATAGTCCATCGACTAAACGCGGACAACAATTCCTCTCAAAGCTACTCTAATATATCCCTGAGTTATGACAGAAATGCCCAGGTAAGTAGCAAATACGCTATGCCGGGATCATATGCATCTTATATTACAACCGGAGAGACTGCTTGGCGCTCTCATCAAGCTAGAACCGTGTTGCATCTGATATTGAATATTCTATATATCATAAGAGACTCGCACTTCTATTTTCATACGTGCTTATTGTTTCACTTCACTGTCAATCGTTGCTCGCATATCGACTGCATCTATCCGCTAGGAGTCGATTGTTCGTTAAGATTGTAGTCTTGTAACTCAAACAGGTATTACATGAATTCTGAAAGACCAGCTTGACTGTCATCATCATCAGCATCCGCATCTACACTTGCGTCCGCATCAGACGCTGACTCTGTTGCACCGGCGTCTGCGTTCTCTGTTTCCGATTGTCCATGATTTTCAGTGGCAGCATTACCCACAGTGGTGGTCTTATGCTTGTCTTCAGTGTTATTACGAGACGCTGTCCTCTCACTATCGTCCACAGGCTGATCTGCTTTTGTCTGCTCTCGTTCTGTCTCGGTAAATGCACTCCCAGCGTGCGCCTCGATAGCTTCTGATTGACGCTCGCTTGCATCCTCGACAATTGAAGCTACTTTCTTCGTTGTTTCACCACTGCCTGTCACATACGATACACCAGCCTCATCAAGCTCATACCACGCTGCCATATCAACAGTTAGCGACCGTGGCTTGCATAGACGTGTTATTGCAGTCAGAAACGGCATCACTGCTGTGCGGGCTGTCGCCATCGAAAATCCACCGGTCCCTGCAACTTCACGTACTATCTTATCTCGGGTAGAATCACGTGTCGAACGATATGGGGCACCACCGTACCGCGTCCATCCGCCTCGCTGTGTTTCACGAGCAGCTGCAACCCCTCCAGCGAGATTATCAGTTGCATACCGCCACCAGCGATAATTGTAATCAGTTGCATACACGCGGTTTGTCCAGACATCTGCATTCGAGAGAAACTCATAGGCTCGTGCTAACTCAGCACCATCATACACTAACGGTGCCTTATCTTCAATCCACTTCAGAAGATCATCAGGCGTTTCATCTACATCATATGAATTCTGAAGTGCTTCTTCAGCCCCGTCTTCTTTTAATACACTGTCAAGGAATGAGAAGATATCCATTGCTTGGTCGCGACCGCCTGTCATGACATCGTCAACAGTGATCTTATCACTGCCCTCAACGGTTGTTTGTAGATCCTTAATTGCCGCACGGAGGTCACCGCTGTTTGCCTCGGCAATCTGTTTGAGTGCTGCTTGCTCAAATTCAATATTTTCTTGTCGGAGAATATTTCTCAACACAGGCACAATTGAACGGGCGGAAATATCACGAAATTCAATCTCCTGAGCAGCATTACGTAAACCTCTTGACATATCATAATACTCATTCGCGATTAGAACGATTGGCTGACTCGCATCCTTCAACAGGGTTGTAACTGCCTGTTTACCTCCACGATCATACTGATAATGTATGTTATCAGCTTCATCCATGATGATCAGTTGTCGAGCGCTTACACCTCCATTCGCAGCACCAGCGAGGGTTGCATTTTTTGCTGCTCGTCCGGCAAGTCGCTCGATTACATCGCTTGTCCGCTGGTCAGAAGCGTTGAGCTCGACGGTCTCCCATCCCATGTCGTTTGCAAGCGCGTGTGCGGCTGAGGTCTTTCCAACCCCAGGTGCACCATGAAGAACGACCGGTTCACGGTGCTCATCCCAAGATTCTGCCCATTCAACGAAATCATCACGGGCAGTATCATTTCCTCGGACTGCCGATAACGTCGATGGTCGGTACCGCTCGGTCCAATCAGTCATATTGTATTGATGGGGTGGATATGATAGTCCAGCTCTTTATTTGATCACTGATAGCAGGACAAAAATTGGCACAATCCAAATCATCAAACGACCAGAGTGACCTCTTATAGGAATTTGTCGAGCAAGCCATATGTATAAATAGAGATGAGTAGGACACACAAGATGGTATCGGACGGTAACACATACTAGAAACATTCAGATGGATCAGTCAACCCGAACTTTTTGTATCCTGCCCCCGTCCGCCACTCTCAGGAACGGATTTTTCTCATTTATTCTGCTGAGCCACCCCGCCATACTCAGCGGGTGATTCTGCTTCCTTGATCTGGAGTTTTATATCTTCATGATACAGCTCACAACAACAGTCGAGTTCAAAAAAGACCGAGATTGAATAGAAATTGAAACATCTCATATCAAGAATAAAATAAGCCCCTCAAACAACCTGACCACGGAGCAGTTCACTCGGAGTGTAACGAAGAGTGGTCGTCGGTAGATGATTGCGTTCCTGCAGTCCCGCGAACAATTAAATCGAGGAACATTGCCATTGGACTACTCGGTTCATATCGATTGTCGATAAGATCATATGCTGTTTCAATATTATCGCGTAGTGCATATTGGCGGACGCGACCGGCTGTCTGAAGAAATTCACCTATATCATCTACTCGTCCAACACCTTGTGATGTTGCTGTCTTTCCCGCGTACACAGTCGAGCGTTCGATTTCATCGTACTCTTGAATAACTGGTTCATACTCAGTATCAATCTGACATAATAAGTGCTCAATTGCGAAACGATGGAACTCTGACATACTAGTAAACTCTTCATCACTTACGTGAGACTCTACCGACTCGACGACTTCATCAGGGAAGCGGACAGTTTGCTTTGACACTATATTTGATGTTCTGAGATTGAATATATATCTTTTGTGCCGAATACGCGCATGCGAATACACTTGATTTTCACTTTTTTACTCAAACTGTGTGCGTGTCGGGATCCCATCACGGTCGAGAACCACCTGTTGGGCTTCGATATCTTCAAGCGCTGCAACACGTCCACCGATATCAATAACCTCATCTTCGGTTTCAAGCCGAATTGCCGCCACCTCTTCTGTTTCTTCGAATTTTGTGGTCACAACCCGGCCCTCAGCAACGACTGGCTCGACCGTTTCAATATCTCGACCTGACACTGATGCATAAAATGTCCCCTCAAGTTCACGAATGTCTTTCACAGCGCGGCGAATCGACGCATATCGGCGTGGGAAAGGTCGCTGCTTACCGTCGTCTGCAAGCGTTTCAGCTGTCGACCAAAGCACTGTTCCAAAGAATCCTGAAACAAGAAATCCAAGCGCGGAGCGATTGAAAATAACCCCATATCGATCACGGTCATCCCGAAGTGCATCCTGTGTTGCATAAATTGAGTAGTTTCCATCTGCAACCGCGAGCACAGGTGTTGTAATTCCTCGACGTGCTCGAGTAACTGTCGCAACCTCAAGATAATCAAACTCTGATGGGCTAGGAGCTCGCGAAAGCGGTGTCAAGAGAAGGTCAATGCTTACCCCTGCATCAATCGCAACTGCAAGATCATCTTGAAACCGCCTGAGTAACTCCGGGGTAAGCGAAAGTACGAGCTCATATTCAGCATTGTGAATTATCTCTTCGATGTACCGAAGGATCGTTGATCGCGATTTAACAAGCGAAACAGCTTCCGTATCTCGTGCTGGGGCAGTATACCGAGCCTCAAGCTCAGCAATTAATTCTTCAAGGGACGTTTGAACATTTTCAAATGCATCATCGGGGTCAACAGCAACAATCTTCATTGGTCGTGATTCACGTAACTCGACAAGTCCCCTATCAGAAAGGCTGCGAACCGTATCATAAACCCGTGGCTGTGGGATTTCGGTCTGATCTGCAATCTCAGAAGCAGTCAATTGGGCATGCTCAAGTACTGCAAGATATGCATCAATCTCATATTCACCGAGATTAAATCGATCGCCTACTTGCTCCATCGTCACATGCAAATCTTCTGGCATATGAATATATCTTATCTGAAATGACTTACTGTTTACTATATTTCGAGTAGCATAATATTCATAATCTTGTACCCAATGTGCGATATTTATTTCCCAACATACATATAGCAATCCTGTCATTTCGCGGCATATTATAGCATAGCGTGATGTAGGATGTTAGTATGGCAACTATATGATATGTCTCACGTATATACAGCTCACATTCGATATGGTGAGAATTATTATTGATTATCCAAAGATATTTTATATTATATCTGACAAATGTCAACAACGGGTACAGTGTAGTGTCTAAATAAGTTGTTGGAATCAATTTACCTCACAATACTGTGAATGTAAGCGTATAAGCAGTATTTCATGATATCCGAAAGCAGGGAATTGACTCATCATTGACGGTTAAGTTCTACATATAATGCGGAAGTACCAGCAGTTACCATGTGATTATTATCATGGCACCGATTACTGCGATAGGAACGGATATAATTCAGTATCTATATTTACTGGAATCACCGGCATCTATGAGTCTATTTATTACAGCGATGTTGTCAGATACTTTAGTGCCGATTCAGACGCAGACACCGACACCCTCGGTGAACACATCAGCTGCGGGCGTGATTCCACAGTGGCTTCAGTTCCCAGGGTGGCGATGGGTGATCGCACTTGCAGTTGTAATCGTGGGTGTTGTTATTTCACGATATATCACCCGTCTGATTGGACGTCCAATCGCTCGTCAATTTCAGCGACAGAGCGTTGCGCAGACAGCCCTTCGCCTTGTTCGATTAAGCATTGTTCTGCTTACGATTGCGCTCGGAGCGAGTGTCGTTGGGTTACGACTCGGTGATATTGTTCTATCAGTGACTGTATTTTCTGCAGTTCTTGGTATTGTTCTTGCACCAATCGCAGGTAGTATTGTCAATGGACTGTTCATTCTTGCCGATCAACCGTATGAGATTGGTGATATGATTGAACTTGATGATGGACGACGTGGCTTTGTTGATGACATTACAATTAGATACACCAAGATATTTACACTCGATAACACATTTCTCGTGGTTCCAAACTCATCTATTCGCGAACAACTTGTGACAAACTTCTCAGCAGAAGATGAACGTGTCCGACAGACACTTGATATTGCTATTACTTACGAGTCTGATCTTGAACGAGCTCGTGAGTTAATTCAACGTGCCGCAGCAGACATCGATGATGTCATTGAGGGTGGCCCTGATATCCGCGTTGGCAACGCTCGATATCCAGCCCGCCCAACCGTGTTTCTCAATTCATTTGGTGACGATGGCATTATTCTTCGACTTCGATACTGGGTCATGCGACCGTATAAACTTCCATCAGTTGAATCCGACGTTGCAGATGCTGTTTGGTCACGATTTAATGAGGATACAGCAGAACTTGAGTTTGCATACCCTCATCGACATCTCGTCTTTGATCACACAAGCGGGTCTCTTGACGCGACTGTCGAAACCGGTCCAGCCAGTAGCAGATCTCCGTCTCCCTCAGAAGTGAATACAGATGTGCATGAAGACCGTGACGCTTGACTCAACACGCGGGTACTGACGCCGACTCTAAATAATGTACCTTGTATCCATAGAGTATCTAATATGACAGTGGAGACAATCCTGTGATGTCGATAGTATATTGATGATATCTCCTTGTGAGTTATCTCGTGGACTTTCTTCTTTAGTTTCTATACTATGTCACGATATCTGTATTGAGGATATAAGAGCCGAGTATCAGACCACAGCGATGCACATCACGCTAGTCAGGATATATGGGCTGATATTTCTCACAATGTCACATGGTCACTGGACTGGATATGATAGAATTTCGCGCTTGCGTGTGCAAGTGCATAATCACTACACGGAATGTGACTTCCGTGCTGGTATGTCAACCCTACTAACATCTGAGTTCACACACAGTAATTCATCCATAGAAAATGAGGAGCCTACTCGATGCTATCATGTTCTACAGTAATCACCGCACACTCAAGTTTATCTTTCAGATATGATTCGATATTAGGGTCATCAATCACCCGTCGAAGCATCTGTCGCCATCGGCTTACTTGCTTTGAGCCAATGATGACAATGTCAGCGTCATCTGCTGCGACTTCCTCAAGAATCGTCTCCTCAACGAGAAATCCACGACGAACAACATATCGTGCCCGACCAATTGAACCGAACGCAGTCTCAACAGCATGTTTTAATTCCGCTCGAGTAACATCGTCGCCTTGCTGATATAGATCAACATGAAGAACGGTTAATTCCGCAGTTCGCTCGCGTGCAATGGAAATAGCTTCGGCGAGCGTTGCTTGCGAGTGCTCTGTCAGTGGATATCGAACCGGTACAACCACACGCGTCATCATTGACATAGACTCTCTCACGCATCCTGAACGTTTCCACTTGCAAAAATCAAATTTCTACCTCATTGTGACTGTGGATCCAGATCATACGCCAATCACATACACTCGAAAGTATGAATCATCATGACAATTTATTTGAGTAGATACATTCATATAGTAGCAATTCACATTCGTATAGCATCATTATTCGAGTTCTATGATACAGACTCATCATTGATTGTTCCAATTCGCTGCACGCGTCCCTCCATTGCAGCGTCGATTCCTCGCTCACGAACGTACTCTATCAGAACCTCGAATTGAATATCACCCTCACCCACACGATGACGATTACTGAGTGTTGGAAACTCATGATCGCTATGTAAAACATATGCTGATGTTGCGAGCGTATACGATTGCTCAGGATCAATTAGCTCATTGTCAACGTAGGCTGTTTGCAAGGTCTCAGCATCGTCGTCCCATACAACTGTCACCCCTGAGAGATGACTGTGCCACCACTCTGGTTCACCAAAATCAACGACCGATGCGGCTGATTCACGTAATACTGCACGTAACGTTTCTCCGGTTAGTTCTGCACGGACGATGTGTTCGTTAAACGGAATAACCCCGATAAGGTCAGCAACTGTGATATCACCGCACAATGCTGGACCATTTCTAATTCCACCACTATTCTGCAGTCCAATGTCGGTATCAAGTGCCCAGCGATATGCGTCAGCAACAAAATTCCCTATTCGTGACTCACCACCGAAGACTGCACTGTCAGTCCGCTCAAGTGGCTCTGACACATGAGCAACGACTTCATCAAGCCCAGCGGTTTCAATCCGACCCTGAAGTGCTGAGACAACATCATCTGCTAGTGGCGCATTAGCTGTCTCATGCCGTGTTGCAGTAATCTCTCCTGTATCGAGTGTTACCTCAATGATTGCCTTACCGTTCGCACCTGGTCGTAAACAAAGCGTCCCATCAATCCATTCATGCCTTTTTCTGTGAAGATGTCCGCCAAGAATAACATCAATATCTACTTGTTGAGCGAGTTCACCATCTCCGCTTCCGAGGTGTGAAAGCGCAACAACATAATCAACATCGGCTGCTCGGAGCGTTTCAACCGCGTTTTCAGCTGCATCATATGGATTAGTAAAGTAGAGATCATCAGCCATCGGATTCAATGATGGTGTTGCTGGGTCTGTTATACCCATAAACCCGACTGTTTCTCCATCCACGGACTCAATTATCGTTGGAACGACATCGTCAGCCGCAAATCGGTCTCCGGAAGTTCCGTTACTGTCTCGGTGATAGACGTTTGTTGATACCCATGTCTGTGGGCTTGCTGCGACGATGGACCGTGTGGCTGCGGTCCCGAAATCAAAATCGTGGTTGCCAAACGTCTCAACATCTGTACTGACCGCTTCAAATAACTCTAGTGCTTGTTGTCCACGGTCGATCAATGCGAGGACACCTGGTGCAGTGTTGTCTCCAGTCCCACAGACAATTGTATCACTATCACTTCGAGTCCTGATTGCTCCAGCGAGATGTCCTGCTTGACGTGGATTGTCAAATACATTCTCAACATCTGAGTACTGAAGCAGTCGCGGCATCTCATAAATATGAGATACCAGCGCGAAAGTATTCATCGATATGTATCAATACTCGCAGTACAACGGAGAGTCGTCAGTCGACTCAGGTCGAGATAAGATCATATGATCTCATCATCATCAATTGAACTGCAGCTAATCAATAATTATTCATCGAATTCTACGTTCGTAATATCGAACCGTGCACCGTCATCGGAACTTTTCGTGACCCCTATATCCCAATCATGAATAGTGACAATTTGTTGAACGATGCTTAATCCAAACCCGGTTCCGTCCTCCTCAACCGTGTATCCTGTCTCAAAGATACGATTATGCTTATTTGGCGAAATACCAGACCCATCATCGGCTACGTAGAACCCATCCTCGGTAGTATCAATGCTCACATCGACCTCTGGTCCCTCATGTTTGATCGCATTCCGGAGGAGGTTCTCAAGAAGTTGCTGTAAGTACGATTCGTTAGCCACAATTTGTGCGTCTGTCTCAGGCGTGCGCAGGACTGCCCGTTTGGCTTCTACATTTTTCCACGCGTGCTCTACTGCTGTCTCTAATGAAACTGACGACATCTCATTAATCTCAGAATCCTGTGCGAGTCGTAAAAATTCAGTAATCAACACACTCATGCGATTAAGCGCATCATCAGCAAGTTGTAATTCACCTCGGTCGATATCATCTTGTAAAACATCAATATACCCTTGAGCAACAGATAATGGATTACGTAGATCATGACAGACGACACCCGCAAAATTTCCGAGCAACTGACCTTGCCCATTACTCACTTGTGCTTCGTGCTTGGACTCTGAAATATCGGTAACCGTTTCAAAATGATACACGGTATCATTAATTGACCGCTGGGTCGTGGTTGATGCTACGGGGACTTCCTGATTATTATATTTGTGTATTGTTTCAGTTTTCCTTGTTTCACCATCTTCGAATGATATCCAATACTCATCAAAATCATCCGCACCGATTTCAGTAACAACCTCCCACAGTGACTTTGTATTCAATTCTGATGGTGTGACATCAAATAATTCGGCGTATGACTGATTAACGTATATATACCGACCACTTTGACCATAGATAGCGACGCCCACCTCAATTGAGTCGGCTAGTTCATCGAATGGTTCCGTTTCAATATTATTCTGATTATGATGGTTCATAGATACTTATGTCTCACATCAATTGATTGCCCTCATTATTGTCATTTTTAAACACTAAGCTAGCTCTCTCAGTCCCGTCTCGTATGCTCTCAGTTGTAGTACCAGGTCATAGAACACACTGCTCTTCGTGACACTCTCCCACGGCTAAAGCCGTAGGTTTTCTGCCACAATCTCTATAATTAAACTGAGGAGTGCGATTCGATTCTTACTTTCCTCAATTCATATCATGACAGCAAATAAATTTTTCTGAAGCACTACTTCTGTAGATTATAGTATAATGTATTATCTAAAGTAGATCAGATTCAGAAGATTTATATACTGAATATAAAGACTCATACCAGTAAGTAGTGGTATAGTACTCATAGACAGCCATACCTACGAAACCGACGTTTCAGATGTTGCTCAGATAATCTCAACTGAGACCCGGATATCTTATAAACAGGCGACAGCGCTCTTAATGCGTGATATTCTGGATAAAAGTGATAAACATATTGCTGAGACTCTCGAAGTTGCCCCCGCCAGCACATCTAGTTATATATCTGTGTGTAAGTCAAAATTCAATTCGATTGATGAGAATATCACCGAACTTGAACAGCAAATCAAAGAGTGGGAAAAAACTGAACACCTCGAAAGCATACTCAATCAACTCGAGGGGACAGATACAGACACTGTGATAGATGACCTCTTAGAAACTGTCCAAGAGGAACTCGTTAATGACGAAGATATAACATATTTGATCGCATACGCCGATGATCAGGGACGGAAACAGATACAGACTGTTGATGTGCACCCTCGCGATCTCTCAGGTAAAGATATTCTCCAATATAAGCGCATTAGCTCAATTGAGGATGTATTTAATTAATCCGTCATTTGTGGGGGATAACTGATGAAAGTCTCAATATCGAATCAAAATCTGTAGATCTTATTTACACCCGAATAGTCCGTAGATATCTATTTGCGCGTAGCGACTCCCTATTTTTATCTAATAATATGGCTGTTTGAATTTGGTTATCCTGATGAGTATCGAACTCCGCTGTTATTTTAGGCTGTGTGGTTGATGCGGCAGTTGCCTAACACGATATTTGACCGAAGTACCGAAATCCAATGATACTGAAAACATATGATCATTCGGTCCCAGCGGACTACCCCGACCTACTCACTCACGGCTCGTCGCCGTCCGTTCCTTGAGGAAGGGGTCTTGCGCTTGAACTTAGATAATCGACATACTGTCGGGTTTCATTGAGTTGAGACTGTATCTAGTTGAGAATATCTTTATATTGGACAACTATGTGTTGTTAATCTGCATCCGATAGTATGACATCATATTCGTTTGTATTCCATCCCCCGTCTTCATCGGACTCAACACCAATAATCGCCCACTCGTAATTAGGATCACTCGTCGTGAGTTCTTCTTTAAGCCATGTAGTCTTAGCTTCAGGAGTAACAAAACATCGCAGTTGGTACTGATCTGATATCGTGCCGCCATCTGTTCGTGCGTGTCTCTCGTTCAGTGCTGTGTCGGAACAAAACGCTGTCACGTGGACACTTCGCCATTTTCGTTTAGCGATGAACCCTGATTCGTCGCCCGATACACTGTAGCCAAGACGTGCGAATATCGTCTGGGCTTCCTCTAGTAGAGGCGTGCTAACAGTGGGCATACAACAATATACATAGTAGTACAGAATATAAAATTTTTCACAGGTTATTAGATTATGATTAGCAACGTCATTGATACAGTGGAGTATACAATCAGCGATGACACTAGTATGATGAATGATTCCTGCAATGATATCCCGGATGGTGAACTGCCTCGGGGTCAAGCCCCGACTCCGACTCCGAGAGCTTCCTGTTTCTGTTTCAATGACGTGACTTGCAGACACCGACTCCCGAACAGAGTCTTCATCCACAGCGGTCACAGTCTCCATAGGCGTGACTCTGGTCTGTCCCAGCCCAGCCCTGCCCTAAGTCTCAGTATAATTCCCGAAGACCACGAGACAGAGACAGAACATTATATGACGCGTTCAAGTCCCTTCCCCTTCCCTATCCGCTTCGAACCCACGGTTCGGGCACGAGTGTTCCCTGACCCACGACGGCTTGTCGGTCTCGACACCACACTTAGCGCACTCTCTTGTCGTCCCATGCGGATTCACTTGTACAACATGGGTGCCGTGCATGTCACCCTTGCCTTGTATTGTACTCTAGCATATCAATAAACCCACGCCACGCGGCGTCCTGGTTGTTTCGAGCGTTCCCACTTGACTGGAGCATTCCCGAGACACTCAACTTTAATTCCTTCACAAATACGGCGTCGTACTTGTTGCCGAGACATGTGGAGAGCTTGTGCTGGAAGTCCTCGATCTTTCGCTTAATCTGACGTCTGGCTTTGGCTACTCTTTGTCGCTGGTTCTCCCAGTCCCAGTTGTTACTGCCACGTTCTTTTCGTGAGAGACTGTATTGTTTGCATTGTAAGCGTTCGTGCTCATCTGAGAGGTCGAGCCAGCCTACACTCTCACTATCACCATCCGATGTGTAGACATAGTTATAATTCTGTATGCCGAGGTCAATGCCGACACGATCTCCAGCTCAGGGTTCATGTCGTCTATTTCTGACTTCTTGGGAAGCTCGACATCTTCGATTTCAAGACCGACTGTGACGTACCACTCACCAGTCTTCTCTGTTTTCAGCGTGACCTCTTTGACGATGGCGTTGTCAGGGACTTCCCGGTGATATTGAATTGGGATGTCGTCTATCTTGGAGAGCCAGAGAGTCGCAGTTTGACCACTCGTACTCGTGTGTTTGAGTTCGAAGCCAGACTGCGAATACGTCATACTCTGGAAATCTCGTAGCAATTTCCACTTGAGCCACCCGACTGTGTGTCCGTTCTCGTTCTGTTTCTTTGCGGAGAGGTTTGAGAGGGAGAGGTTCTTGTAGAATTGTTCGACGGTTTCCTGCATTGCTTTTGAGTGGACTTCCGAGGATATGCCCCACTCGTCTCGTTTGTCCACTCGGTAAGTCGCTTCTGATGCTGGGACGCACTCCCGAGTGTATGTTTCTCCGTATTGAGTTCTTGATACTCGTAGCGGGTGTGATCGTAGGCTTGTCAGTGGATGTGGATGTTGACATGACGTTCTGCTTCCGTAGCTACCCCTATTCTGTTCGGTCTGGGTAAGCACGGAAGCGGTAATCATACCACATCTCTATATCTGAAACTGGCACTAAGACGTCTGAAAAGCTGTGGTCTGTGGCAATAGTGTCGGTTTCATCCACGGTCACGGAGTCAAGCCCCGTGGCATCCGCCTCGTACCGCTTGTAAATACTTGAGTTAATTCTGAAATAAAATCAGGTCGATATCAGTGTTGAGTGTGCCGATATATTCCATTATTACGCATGAATATCTCTACACATAATGCTCTAATCTCAAAGTAGTTGTGAATATAACCGACGCCGTCCAGAAGAGTTAGCTGTCATTACCATACTCATCAACGGATATCGATACCAGTCCCTATATACTACGTTCGGAATGACTCGCCACATCCACATTCACTCACAACATTCGGGTTTTCAACATGAAAGCCAGCGCCCTGAAGCCCGCCTTCATATTGCAGCTTTGATCCGCCAATATAATTCTGACTCGCAGGATCAACAAACACACGCAACCCATGCTGTTCAACGATTGCATCATCAGACTCTGGCTCATCGTCGAATCGCATCCCATAGGATAATCCCGCACAACCGCCCTGTTGAACGAATAATCGTAATCCTGCTTTATTCGTATCAAGACCCTCCGATTCAATCAATTGGACTGCCTCGGACGCAGCTTCTTGGGTAATTGTCACAGTTGTCTCACCACCCGTATCATCTGCTTCAACACTCATAATCTACGGTACCATATCTACCGAGTTAATGGTGACGCTATTTTTTATATCATCATACAAATATTCATATTCTTATTTATTTGATTCGGTAGCAGTAACACTGCTCTCCGACATTCCACCACCATCCATATCTGTATCAGTAGTGCGTTCCGGCGTCGATTCGGATTCGGCTCTGGCTGTTTCAGTCCGTATTCGAACGCTCTCAGCATGCGCTTCAAGTCCTTCTGCTGTTGCAAGCGTTTGAATCGTCTTATTGAGTCGATCTAGCCCTGTCTTATCAATACGTTGGACTGTCGTTGACCGGAGAAATGTATCGACAGATAATCCACCATATTGACGTGCTCCACCAGAAGTCGGAAGAACATGGTTCGTTCCTGAAGCATAATCACCGGCTGCGACTGGCGTGTGTGAGCCCAAAAATACACTTCCAGCATTTTTAATTCGGTCAAGAATTGCTTCATCATCTGCAGCCTGAATTGAAAGATGCTCCGCGGCGTATTCTTCAGCGAATAAAATCGCCTCTGACATAGATCGAGTTACAATGACACCTGATGCGGCCTGTTCGAGCGCTTCTGTAATAACATCTAACCGCTGTCGGTCACTAATTTGTGCTTCGACCGCTTTTATGATTGCCTCAGCAGTATCTTCATGATCTGTGACAGCCACTACTGATGCGTTTGGATCATGTTCAGCCTGTGCAAGTAAATCTGCAGCAACATATTCAGGCGTTGCAGTCTCATCAGCTATCACAAGAACTTCCGACGGACCAGCGAGAAAGTCAATATCAACATCACCTCGAACTTCTGCTTTTGCTGCTGTCACCCATCGGTTACCGGGTCCAACAATCTTCTGTACAGCATCAATTGATTCAGTTCCGTACGCGAGTGCTCCAACAGCCTGAGCGCCGCCAACAGCGTAGATTCGATCCGCACCTGCGATGTGAGCAGCCGCACGCGTCACTGGATGTACCGGGTCCCCTGGTGGCGTTGCAAGTGCAACGTGTTCAACACCGGCCACAACGGCTGGAATGACGCCCATTAATACACTTGAGGGGTATGCTGCGGTACCACCAGGGGCGTACACACCAACCCGGTCAAGCGGACGAAATCGACGTCCTAATTCACGATGGTCCTCCTCATATGTACTCCGCCAGTCATCTGGAATCTGCTCTTCATGAAATGTGCGTATGTTTGCTGCTGCTGTTTCAAGTGACGTGCGAACTGCCTCATCAATCTCATCATATGCTCGCTCTGCAGTATCAGTCACATTGATCGTCCCGACCTCGACATCGTCGTGCTCGCGGGCGAGTTCACGAAGCGCTACGTCACCCTCATCTTGCACACGACTCAAAATTGTGCGGGCGTCCGCACGGGCATCAGCTACCCCAGCATCTCGATCAAAAAATGCCGCCCGCTCATCTGGTGCTAACTCTGAAAGTGTGCGGGCAGTGAGTGTCATCGTCATACATTTGATTTGATGTCTGCCGACAAGGATATTCCGGATACAGACTCAAACGATACAATATCTTTCTGTTGTTCAATGATCCAATCACAAGCTGTTCGTACTCTTTTTCAAAACACGGCGGAATAGATTATTAACAAGAATGAGACGCAATCAATTTACCCCCGCCTTGGATATACCCTGAGCGATGGAGGACCGTACTCGGACGTATCTGAAAGGCCGTTTCGGTGATTACTATGCTCGCGCTAATATAGATACGCCGCCAGCAGCCAATCGTCGTGAGTGGGGACACATTCCGTGGACTGCTGGAAGCACAACAATGGTCCGTCATCAGTCATTGCTTGAACTTGGGAGTCTTGATGACTTCCTCCACCGGACTGCGCCAAGACATGTGTATTTCTCTGCAGCACGATTTACTGATCCGGGTGCAACAACAATGGATCAAAAAGACTGGCAATCCGCTGATCTTATTTTTGATCTTGATGCTGATCACCTGCCAGGGATTGACCCTGATACCACATCATATGCAGATATGCTCACAGCGTGCAAGGCGGAACTCCAAACACTACTTGCGTTTATTGACAATGACTTTGCTTTCGATGAAACACAGGTCGTCTTCTCTGGAGGGCGGGGATACCATGTTCATGTTCGCGATGAACGGGTTCGTCGTCTCGATAGTGCTGCTCGTCGAGAGATTGTCGATTATATCCGCGCAATTGATCTGAGTGTTGAGATATTCATTGACACAGAATCAAACCAAGGAACAACACAGCGGACCCTCAGACACCGTGGCGGATGGGGGTGGCGAGTTCATAAACGCCTACTTGAGCTTGTCGAGGAGCTTCAGGCGAGTAATGAAACAACAGCCCTCAAGCGATTACAGTCATTCGAGGGAATTGGAGAAGGACGAGCGGAGACAATTCTCGGACAAATTAACGCAAATCCAGAGGCAATTCAAGCAGGGAATCTTGAAGCTGGCGGAGCTGGGATCCGTATCCTTGTCGACGCACTCGCACAGACAGCATTTGAACAAGAGACCGCACCGATTGACGAACCAGTGACGACTGATACAAACCGTCTGATTAGACTTCCTGGGAGTCTCCATGGCGGCTCAGGACTCCTTGTTATCCCACTTACTCGTGGGGAAATCGCTTCATTTCATCCGCTTGAGGACGCCGTTCCCGAACGATTCCGAGGTCGAGATATACGGGTGCGAGTCACTGACCCAGGAGCAACAACATTCGATGGTGACACATTCAGCATCACTGAAGGGATACACTCTGTTGAAGAATGTCTGGGAGTCTTTCTGATGACTCGCGGTCGAGCCGAAAAGGTAAGCCAATAACTGATGATTATGAGTGTATTTTTGGCTTATATTCACTGTCAGCGGATAAACACCGGATGTCCGAACCCACAGTTACATCAATGTACGAATGGAATGATTCTATAGTATAAGCTCTGCTTGCAACTGTGAAGTAAACTATTCACCATAATGATTGGTAGTCTCAGTCAGATATTAGTATAGCTCATCTCCGGCAGTATATTATGAACGCAACCTATTACCCACGATACCTGGATTGAGTCACAACAAATGGATCTAACCGAACTGCAGGATGTTCAACGGACAGAACGACAGATGGATAGCCTGCAACATCTGTCTGATACATTTTATGAAGATGTTGCTGAATATATCGCTGAACGGAAAGCTGAACGGCGACGTCTTGCGGAAGCAACTGATGACCCCTTTGGTGATCCCTCCATCGGACGATTGACTGATGAGATTAAGACTGCTGAGGAGGTCGTTAAAGCGATTTATGAACGCCGGATTGGTAAGGTAGTCAAACTCGCCTCTTTCGATGCAGCCGATATGAAAACCGATACTGGAGGGCTCACGAGTGAAGAACGCGCGCTGTTTGATGATCTTGTTGAGCAATTATAACAAACCGTGAACACGTACTCAGCGTGCTTGGCGGAGAGGGAACAGAGGATTCAGCACACACAGAGACACCGATACCCGAAGATGGAGATACAGCTCAAAAGAATCCAGATCAATCAATACCTACTGAATCAGCTTCATCCACGGAATCCTCAGATACTGAATATAGCGTCTCGGCTGCGTCTCAATCTCAGAACAGTGACCCAAACTCTGAAATCAGCGCTGGTGTGGAAGATACTGCCAATGCTGATTCGACATCAGATTCGCGTGCACAAGACGGATCGAACGCTGATACCGAGACTGAAACTGAAAGGCAACGCTCAGATCCAGCTGATAATTCAACCCCACCAAATCCAGATGATGTTCTTGCCGCTGCAATGGGTGATGGTGGTAATATTGTGAATGCGGTTGACACATCACCGGTGAACACGGATCCTGATAATTCCGATAATGCTCAAGATGATCCGGTGACTGATGGCGATACGGCAGAACCGACACCGACACAACCACAGTCAACTCCGCAAAACCCTATTAAGAGCGATTCAGACGTGGAGACACCGAGTGACACTCTTAATTCTGCATCGACAACTCAGACAGACTCAAATTCCCAGTCTATGCCTGAGCCTGAAACTGTATCCCACTCTCATCATACGGATTCCACCAATACACCTTCTTCGGAGCTTGGAAGCACGGACATCAATCATAATTCAGATGAGATATCCGGGATGCGCACAGATGAAAGTTATAATATCTCGGAAGGAGAGACGGCGACAGAGCCAGGTGCTGAGTTGGAATCAGATATAACACCAGATACCACGTCTGATGATCCAGATCGTGTTATACTTCGTATTACCGCTGATGTTGGTCGTATCCTGGGCGTTGATCAACGTGAATACGACCTTGCAGCAGAAGACATCATCATGCTTCCAGAGACGAACGCTGAGCCGCTTCTCTCTCAAGACGCCGCGGAGCGGCTGGATTGACCAAATAAAACCGTATTGTTGAAGCACTGTCGCGATTGCATATCTGTATGCTCGAAACTGGCTCGTCTGCTCCGGAGTTTTCACTCCCATCGAATGATGGAGCGACAGTCTCATTATCATCGTATCGTGGTCAACATGTTATTGTATATTTCTTTCCTCGCGCTGATACACCGGGATGTACCACTGAGGCATGCGAGTTTCGCGATACAGTTGGTATATTTGAGGAAAACGAAATTGCTGTGATCGGTATTAGTGATGATCCAGTCGCTGATCTAGATATGTTTGCAGGTGAATACGATCTCCCGTTTCCACTACTCTCGGATGACGGGACTGTTGCTAGTGCGTATGATTCATATGGGGAAAAAAATATGTTCGGTAACAGCTTTGACGGCGTATTTCGAAATACGTATGTTATTGATCCGACAGGTACAGTCGCGTTTATGTATGAGGGCGTTTCACCCACCGACCACGTCGAGTCGATTATTGCTGATCTCGGTGCTGCCGGTATTGTCTAATACCGAGATTAATATTATTTTCAGTCGCCACTGAGCCGTGTTTGTCGTCATTACTGGATTAACCATATCAATGAGAGATCAATCATGCACGATTTCTCAGCAAGTGACATGACGTTTGCTTCAGTGACGCTCAACAGAATAGAATAGAATAATATAAAATCAGCGAGTCGAGTAACAGTATATTCCTGAGGGAGTGACTGACTGCTTACTGGAAAGTTCGACCGATACCAGCCTCTGGCTGTCGTTCGACACTACTCGTCTCAAAGCGTTGCTCGATCTGCTCGTATTGTTCGCGTGTCTCCTGAGTGACGCTTGGACCGACCTCATTGAGAGCATCCTCAAAGTGTCCCATGGTCACTCGAATGTTGCTGATTGATTCATCAACCTCCTCAGGTGAGACGCTGTTGATGAATTCTCGACTTGCAGCCATCGATGCCTCACGGCATACTGCTTCGATATCAGCACCAACGTACCCTTCAGTGCGTGCGGCGAGTCGTGAGAGGCTGACGCTGTCTGCCAGTGGCTTCTCCTCAGTGTGCACCTCAAAGATTGCTTCTCGCGCAGTCTCACTTGGAACGGGCACATGTACATGCCGATCCAACCGTCCTGGGCGTAGTAATGCAGAGTCAATAAGATCAGGTCGATTTGTTGTAGCAATCACAACTACATCTTCGAGCGATTCGAGACCATCAAGTTCCGTCAGTAGTTGTGAGACAACTCGTTCTGAAACGCCTGAATCGCCCGTTGATCCTCCTCGTTCAGTCGCGATTGAGTCAATCTCATCAAAGAACACTACTGTTGGGGCATTTTCTCGTGCTTTCTTGAAGATATCGCGGACACCTTTCTCTGATTCGCCAACATATTTGTTCAACAGCTCTGGACCTTTCACCGAGATGAAATTCGATTCAGACTCGTTTGCAACGGCTTTTGCAAGCATCGTCTTGCCTGTTCCAGGCGGACCATACATCAACACGCCCTTAGCTGATTGTATGTCCATCTCATCAAAGACATCTGGATAATCAAGTGGCCATTGAACTGTCTCGCGTAATTGTTCTTTCGTGTCCACAAGACCGCCGACATCACCCCATGTCACATCAGGGACTTCGACGAATACTTCACGAAGGGCAGATGGCTCAATGCCTCGGATCGCCTCCTTGAAGTCTGTCTCAGTCACCGATAATGATTCGAGGATGTCTGCATCAATCTCATCAGCCTCAAGATCAAGTTCTGGGCGGATTCGCCGAAGCGCATTCATTGCAGCTTCTTTGGCGAGACTCTCGATATCTGCACCGACGAACCCATGCGTATTATCGGCGTATCCATCAAGATCAACATTATCCGAGAGTGGCATGTTCCGTGTGTGCACCTGGAGAATCTCTTTTCGACCCTCCCGATCTGGGACGCCAACCTCGATTTCGCGGTCAAATCGACCACCACGGCGCAGTGCCGGATCAAGTGCGTCGACACGATTCGTTGCACCAATGACAACGACTTCACCACGCTCATCGAGACCATCCATCAACGAGAGTAACTGTGCGACGACGCGTCGTTCAACGTCACCACCAGCTTCTTCGCGTTTTGGTGCAATCGAGTCAATCTCATCGACAAAGACAATTGATGGAGCCTCTTCTTCGGCTTCCTCGAATATCTCACGGAGTTGTTCCTCGGACTCTCCGTAATATTTCGACATAATCTCTGGACCAGAGATCGTGTGGAAACTTGCATCAATCTCATTGGCAACCGCTTTGGCGATGAGTGTTTTTCCGGTTCCCGGTGGACCGTGCAACAACACTCCCTTCGGTGGTTCGACCCCAAGCCGTTGGAACAACTCAGGATGACGCATCGGCAGCTCAATCATCTCTCGAACCTGCTCAAGTTCTCTTTCGAGACCACCGATATCCTCGTAGGTAACGGCTGGAGTATTCGACCCGTCACTCCCGTCAGATTGGATGTCTTCAGCTGGTTGCTGGCTGAGTGTTACTTCTGTCGAATCGGTGACAATCACCGTTCCTGACGGCTCTGTCGATGCAATCTTCATCGGGATCGGCTGTGCCGATGAAGACATGAATCCGAATCCGAATGGAACTCGGATGTTCTGTCCTTGCGTTACCGGCTGTCCTGAGAGTTTATCTCGAAGGTGTGCTCCAATGTTCCCACTGATTCGAAGATTCTGTGGGAGTGCAATTGCAACGTGCTTTGCCGGGTTGATATCAGCTTTTTCGACATCAACGCTATCATCAATGCCAACGTCTGCCTGTTGACGTAGTTGTCCATCAATCCGAATAACACCTGTACCCTGGTCATCAGGATAGCCAGGCCATACTCGAGCAATGGCTGTGGCATCTTCGCTCTCGATTCGGATGTAATCGCCGCCCTCGAGATCAAGTTCAGTGGCAACATCACGATCGATTGCGGCTAATCCTCTACCAGCGTCCTTCTGTTTGAGTGGTTTGACAGTGAGCTTCATTGTTCTATTGTAATTGTAGTTATTCCGTTAGCGGTTGTGACCGTCGTCTCACCCTCTGGGAGTTCAAATTCCGTCTCAATCACATTATTGTCTGTCTTCGCAATAATAATTGCTGTTGTTCCGACGATATCAACATCAACGGTGGTCACACTGGGACCTAATTCGACGGCGAGGACCCAACTATCGTCATACTCGTACCGGCGGCTGAATCGTCCGCTCTCGCCGGCGAACTGTTGTGTTTTCATCTTGTTTCCTAACCACAAGTTAGGGAGTATAATATATAAATCTGTCGCACAATAATCGCATTACGGCAGCGGACATGCCAAAATAGTGGTTGTGTTGCGGTTCACAGTTATCGGTCCAAAATCGTACTTCCACGAAGATATTAGTCGTTATAGATCTGAGCTCAAGTCCACTAAATTACAATCGTAAGATTCTATAGCATCTCACACCACATATATCAAAATATCATATAGTCGATGCGAATAATCATGTCCAATAGATAATATATCTATACACAGTCATCCACTGTGCTATTGAGGTTCAACGTATTGTACGGACGGCACCGGCATCAGTTGAATCGATATTACTTTTAATACTGCGACGAATACTACTTTGTGGAACCGGCTGAGATAACGGATCCAGGCAAGGTCAACTACGGATGGATGATGCAAATAACATTTGTCCTGACAATTATTATCGGTGCACCAGTCGTGACTCTACTTTCTCTCGCTGCGACACTTCCAACGTGGGGAGCCCACGTTGAGTTTGCTATTCGAGTTGGTGCTATGATTTGGATCATTACTGCAGTCTCTGTATTCAGTTACGCACACTGGAGTGATACTGACACTAATATTGATATGTATGCCGATGTCGGTCTTGCCGCTGGTGTTGGTATTGATAATGCTGACACAGATGCTGTTTCAACTCCTTCGCTGAATAAGGAGATAAAAGATAATTCCTCACGTATTCAATTGGACGCAGACTAAACCCCAAATTCACACTTACATACTGAGACAGACACATCACAAACGACACAACAGAGTTCAGATACAAGAAGAACAATTACTGAGGAAATATCGTGAGCGAAAATTACACACGCCGTATATTCAGAACGGTTTTGATTATTGTTGGTGAGGCTGATATATGATAGATAATACAATTGAAGAGATTCAAGAAATGCAAACGCATAGTTCCTCAGTCGTTGCTGTCAAAGCGGCTAAAGCACTCACTGATCTTCTTAATCGAGATCATACCACAATTGAGAATTTTGAACGTGATCTTGAACGTAATGTCGGGGCACTCAAACGAGCAAACCCATCTCATGCGTCATTATTCAACGCCATGCAGACGATCAAAATCAACGTAGTTGATCGTAAAGACGACCTTGATGACGCAAAGGAGCTTCTCGAGGAGGTCATCCATCGTGTTGTTGAAGATGTCACTGAGGGAAAATCCCGAGCAGCCGCCAAAGCTGCCCCAACTCTTGAAGCTGATGAGACGGTTCTAACACATGATTACTCATCGACGGTGCTTGAAGCGATCGAGCGTGCAACTGGAACAGAGACGCCGCTAAAAGTGTATGTGACAGAAGCACGACCTCGATATCTCGGTCGAAAGGCTGCTCGTCGGTTTGCTGAACTGGACAATGTAGAACCACATTTGCTTATCGACAGCGCTGCTGGATCGTTTCTATCAGACTGCGACCGGGTTGTTGTCGGGATGGACTGTATTGTCAACGACACGTTATATAATCGTGTTGGGACATTCCCGATTGTCGCAACAGCAGCCGCAGTCGATGTCCCTGTCACCGTTATTGGCTCAGCCGCGAAGGTTGTTGACGGAAGCTTTGTATTTGAAAATGAATACCGATCACCGGCTGAAGTGTCGCTTGAACCACTTGAAAATATTATGATTGAAAACCCCGCATACGACGCAACGCCTGTGTCACTTATCGATCGAGTGATTACAGATAATGGTGTTGAGTCATTCTGATAGCTATTTTCAATATCAATTAGATTTACACGGAGCTATCGAAACGGCCGAAACAGTCGCTTTAGAATTCACTGAAACACCTGCATGATCTTGTTTCGCTCGCTGAATGCTCCCTCAGTTGCACGGTACAGTATTTGTCGTTGCTGTGATCCATCTCTATTGAGCGGTCGTTTACCGGATGCGGCAGTGTCCCGATCGATGTCTGAGTTTGAGCTATCATCTGTATTACTCTTAATATCTATCATATCTCTATTTTCATAGTCAATTCGCTCTACCATACCGCGATTACTGAGAGTTTTGAGTGCCATTGTCGCCTCTTTTTTAGAAACTCCAACATCTGCCGCGACTGCAGGTGGTGTCTGCAGACGCTCACGAACCGCACGCATGATCCGATCCGATTGTTGTACCCGTCTAATTTCCTCAATACTGCTCCAGGTAGTATCAAAATATGGATCAGCCGATTTATTGAACGGTCCATCACGATACGTCCTGTATCCGTCGGCAACAAGCCAAATTCCGCATATAAAAGCGATCGCGGCAAGCCATGGTCGGTTTAAACCACGACCCATCGATGGCAGTGAGGACCATTCCAGTAGCTATCCCGTCAGTTCCCGATGGAATATCATACGGCTTGGCAAGTAACTCAACTCCTCGTCATATAACAATAAAGATGACCGGAACTGCGATTGTGAGAAGTGAACGATTAGTGAAAACCCAGAGTCCGATGATAAAAACAGCGGAATACGTTCCTGCTCAAAAAGCGTCCGAGCCCGCTCATCAACATTCAACCCAAGCATAACTAGACACAATTTATCATGCAGATAAAAATCTCATGTGATAACCAATTATCCTGAAACACTATGATCGTACATGTATCTCATTGATATCTAGATACTCACAGTATGATTCATACATCAGCACACTCCGTTATTGGTGAGTATACTCCGAAAGACAGCAGTACCGATGCGATACATCAGACCATCCCGACGAATGAGCTAATTTAGTGTCAATGGACATCCCAGAAACACTCATTGTCATTATTCAGAGGGTAGATTACACCCACACGCATACGCATAGCCGCTCACGACCGTCGGAGTAAGTCTGCAAACCGATCTCGTATCGAGGGCGTGTCACCAAGCTTAAGATAGTATGCATCACCACCATCTTCATAATAGCCGGTGATTCGTCGGACAATCTCAAAACTAAGATACTCATAAAATGAAAGTGCGGATTCATTCGTCGCACGTGCATGGCATGAAATCGATTCATGATCATCTGCTGCCTCTGCAACTAACCGTTTTCCATGTCCCTCACCACGATAAGAAGGAGCAACAGCAAGAAACAGAATATACCCATCACGCCGGACCGAGGCGAATCCAACAAGATCGTCATCCTCGAAGAGCAGGTGTGTCTTCGAACGACGATACGCGTCGGTAAAGAAGGGTCGTCGCTGTTTAAGTACCCCCTCCTCTGTTCGAATCTGTTCTTTGAGGGTCCACGCTGTTTCAACGCGGTCATCCTCCCCTGGAGGGTCGACCTGCACTTCGACGTTGACGCTCACACACATGGTTAACGGCACGATTAATATAATTCCACCGTCATTCACATCCCCTATTCACGAGAGAAAGTAATGAGATGGCTGTATTTCACTATTATCGCTATTTCTATTACTGCCAGTGTCCGAATCGAAAATACAGAATTATTTAAAAACGACACTCACAGTCTTGTCTCTGACTGAGCGGTCAGGGATGGCGTGATTACGCACTGTATCAATAATATTCTGAATCTCGTGCTTGCCCACGATGGATTCAGACCAAATAAACAGGTACGATAGGCTATCCATCACCACTGTGGAATAATGTCAATTCTTCTGTTTCGTATATATTCAATAGTTCAGTGACAATCGCATTATAATCCTCATCATCTTCCCGGAGTGAATCAAGTCGTGCAATCGTCTCATCATCAACATGTATCTGTGGCATATTCGCATGTATACACTCAATCAGAAAAATATCAAGGGATGGATTGTCTCTACTCATATAGTTACGATTCATTTATTTCATAAGCTGTATGTCGTAGAATACGAATTAATTCAATTTGAATGACCGTAGTCGCGAGTTGAATTGGACTGGACTGGATCGGAGAGGGTTGAATAATCTATTGTTCTTACCGCATATCATGCTCGCGCTCAGGCAAATCGACTATGTCCAGCACTGCCGGATACCTCTGTAAGTTCTGCGTGAACATCTGCAATCCGACCACGAATTTCTCGACCGGCGACTCGTGGGTCAAAAACATCTTTATTTGGTGACCACTCAGTATCGTTGAAAAATGTCTCTCGATTTGCATTAGTATCCTCGGGCGGAACAATTGCTGTTCCATCCTCTCGGTATAAATCGAATGCTGTTCGAGTGTACTCATACTGATACCGGGTATCTTTATTCACCTTACAGATGCCGTGTTGAAGCATTTCCTGAAGTTGCTCCGGTTGGACACCTGATGATCCATGAAGTACGAGTGGTGTATCTAATCCATGATCCCGAAGTGTCTGTCGAATCTCTTGAGCAAGGTCGGGACGAAGTTCTAAGTTCTTGCCTTTCGCAACACCATGTTGGGTACCAACAGAAATAGCAAGTAGGTCGCACCCAGTTCGGTCAACGAACTCGACAGCTTGCTCTGGATCAGTATAGAACGCCTCAGCAGCTTCGATATTATCTTCTACACCCTTGATCTGTCCAAGTTCAGCCTCAATGAGAACATCTGCATCTTTGTCCTGTTTCATTTCAACCACTTCACGACTTCGCGCAACGTTTTCCTCAAACGGCTCATGCGATGCATCGATCATGATTGAGGAGGGAATTCCAAGATCCATCTGCGCCTCGATGAATCCAAGATCTGATTGATGATCCATATTGAGAAATACGCCAATATCATACTGATCAGCAATCGCCTCGATATACGTTCCCATTGTTCGAAGCCCATCAACTGGATCTTCATTTCCAGCAAACGTGCTGGCGCCCCCACTGAGTTGTAATAGTAAATCTGAATCCTTTCGGGCAGCACCCTCAATTAGCCCCATCATAATATTTGGCTCGGCAATATTGGATGCAATAAGCCCAAATCCCTCTGTGAGCGCATCGTCGTAGACGGTTGCAAGTTCACTCCCGCCGTAGAACGGCACTTTTTGTCACCTCATACATCTGTTTTATCGCCTCCATCATAAGCAATGTGGAGCGACATGTCTCAGACATCAGATAGGCGTTTTATATGTCAAATTACAAATATAAACTATCTATTCAGTATTGAGCAACGATGTAATCATATCCTGAGTCGTCGCCTCACGTACGTTCTCAACAAGTGCTTGAGCTTCCGATACACTCGTGGTTTGAACTGCTGTTTTCACACGCGGAATAGAGACAGCACTCATACTTAATTCCGTCAGCCCAATTCCAATGAGTAACTCTGTCATCGATGGGTCACCTGCCATTTCTCCACACATTCCGACCCATGTGTCCGTTCCTTCAGCGGCGCGCACTGTTGCATCAATCGCCCGAATGACAGCTGGTTGCTGATAATCACCAAGCGCCTTCACGCGGTCATTTCCCCGTTCTGCTGCCATTACGTATTGCGCAAGATCATTTGTTCCGATACTGAAAAAATCAATGTGCTCGGTGAGTTCCGGGGCAAGGAATGCGCTTGCGGGTGTTTCAATCATCACACCAAATTCTGGCGTTTCGACCCTCCCACCGGTGTTATCATCGACACTGTCTGTCTCCACTGCATTCGCGACCGTCTCAATCATCGACTGTGCTTTGGTCACTTCTTCGACTGTTGAGACGAGTGGAAGCATCACCGCAAGATCACCACTGTCAGCATCACGCGCGGCACGCAATAATGCACGTAATTGTGTGTTGAAGAGATCCTCATCAGGTCCTAACGATCGCCGGATCCCACGTTCGCCAAGGAATGGATTGTCCTCAGCTGGGAGATCCAGATATTCAATTTGTTTATCACCACCAACGTCCAGCGTACGAACAACAACTCGACCATCGGGAAATGATTCAATTGCAGATCGATACGTTTCGTATTGCTCGGCTTCTGTCGGTGGCTCTGCGCGATCAAGAAACAGGAACTCTGATCGAAATAGTCCAACCCCGTCTGCACCATACTCCGTTGCTGTCTGGACATCATTACTAGTCCCAACATTTGCAGCCACCTCAATTGAGCGTCCATCTATCGTCGACACTGAGTCAGCTTGTATCGTAACGGATTCACCTCCAACGTTTGCTTGTGTCTCTGTGGTGGGATCATTGATGACTGTCCCCGCTATGCCATCGACGACTACCGACGATTCAGCTTCAATTGTGTTGAGTTCTGCACCGACACCAACGACAGCCGGAAGTGCGAGTGATCGCGCAAAGATGGCTGCATGTGAGGTGCGTCCACCGGTGACTGTTGCGAACCCTGCGACTCGGTCTGGATCAAGCTGTGCGGTATCACTCGGTGTAAGTCGCTCTGCGAGAATAACGCTATCTGGTGGGACTGAGCTTAGGTCTGCGCGCTCACCATTAGTTAATATTCGAATTAGACGATCGCGTACGTCACGCAAATCATCCGCCCGTTCTGCCATCTGTCCGCTCATCTCTTCAAACTGTTCAATAAACTTAGCGAATGTCCCAGAGGCAGCATGTTCTGCTGGACATCCTGAGTTGACCGCCGACTCAACACCTGATTCTATCTGTGGGTCCTCAAGAAATTGAATATGTGCATCGAACACCTCTGCTTCTGACTCACCAACTGCCGCCGCGGTCCGCTCGCGTTCGTCCTGTAATTCTGATTTTGCTGTCTGTTTGGCTGTCAAGAAGCGATCCAACTCGGTGTCAGTATCAACTGTCTCTGGGGCTGGCGGATCAGCAAGTTCTGGCTCTGGTGTATACCATACTGCCGTTCCAACAGCTGATACTGGTGAGACACCAACACCACTGAGCCGCTGTTCTTTCATTTGTTCAAAGGTCCTCCTCTTGGGTAGAGAGAATCCGCGTAAGTTCGTCAAGTGCAGCGTCTGCGTCTGGTCCCTCCGCGCGCACTTGCACGTCATCACCGCACGTTACCCCAAGTCCTGTTACTGCGAGCATACTTGCTGCGTTTACCGGCGTATCATCAATATGTCCTACCTGCACCTCCGAATCAAACTCATTTGCTGCTTCAACAAATTTTGAGGCAGGGCGTGCGTGAAGTCCATCTTCAGGCACGACAGTGACAACTTGCTCAGGCATTACTACCACGCTCCCTGTAGTGATCGATAAACTGAATCCTCTGTGTCTGCCCCTCTAACCCCGTGGGAGTGCGTGACCATCGCATACATTGTACTGCTCGCTGTAGGGATTTTAATCATTGTAACTGTTCCTCGTGCCCACGGCGATTAATATTACCTCAGTGAGGTACATAGCATAGAACATTCCTGATACTGTGTGATATCCTAGGTATCTTTCAGTATCACTATTGTTGATATCTGATGGTAAGGTATTGTATTATTTTAAAATATGCTTCATCGTGGTCGACATCATTATTGCAACGTCAGCTTCACTGAAGTTGCTCGAGAACGGCACTCACAACGCCCTCAGTGTCCGCATCGCCTCCAAGGTCAGGCGTGCGTGGTCCTGAATTAAGCACTGATTCAACAGCCGTCTGCACATTTGTAGCTGCATCCGTTTCGCCAAGATGTTCAAGAAGCATTCCCGCTGAGAGGATCGACGCGGAAGGATTTGCGATACCATCACCAGCAATGTCGGGAGCGGTCCCATGAACGGGCTCAAATAGTGCGTTTGTCTTGCCAATATTCGCTGATGGCAGTAATCCAAGTCCGCCAACTAGTCCAGCAGCAAGGTCAGAGAGTACATCACCGGCAAGATTTGGACACACAATAACGTCAAATTGTGTTGGATTAAGACAAATTCGTGTTGCGAATGCATCCATAAGCACCTCCGTCGTCTCAACGTTACTGCTTGTAGCCACGCGGGAGACAGCATCACGAAATCGACCATCTGTCTCTTGCATTACATTTGCTTTATGAACAATATGGAACTCATCGATACTGCGTTCAGTGACATACGAGCAAGCGTATTCCGCGAGTCGCTCTGAGGCTGATGTCGTAATAACTCGTGTCAATGTTGAGAGATCCTCAGAAAGCCGGGTTTCATGTCCTGAATAAACACCCTCTGTGTTTTCCCGAAGGAACACCAGATCTGTCTGTGGATGTAATGCATCGACACCAGGGTATGCCCGCACTGGTCGAATATTTACGAATGAGCCAACTGCTTCACGAAGTGGCAGAATAACGTCAGCCGCTGTCTCTCCAGCAGCCCCAAATAGCGTTGCATCTGCATCAGCGGCGGCCTCATATGTTGTTTCCGGTAGGGCAACTCCCGTGTCATCTCGAGTGGCATCACCAGCTTGTTTCTTGCTAAAAGAAAGGCTGACATCATCAATGGCTTGTAGTATCGTCACTGCTGCGGGAATAACCTCCTGACCAATCCCATCGCCCTCAATCACAACAATCTCGTGTTCACCACCGCGACTCATCGCTTATCGATCCTCAACGTACGGTAACTCATTTACTGCATCACGAACGCGATCCATATTTGAATGCATCACTGCGGTCGTATCCCAGATTCCATCAATAAGTGCTTCTTGCATCGCACTGTCAATCTCAACAGCAACTTCCTTTCCATCATAGATGACAGTACTATCCTTGACATCCATCTCGAGTCCAGCTCCAGGATCACTCTCAACAAATGACTGAAGATGATTAATCGTCTCCTGGTCGGTTGTCATCGCTGGGATCCCGAGTGATTTACAATTATCTGCAAATATCTCTGCGAAGGATTCACCAATAACTCCGCGGATTCCCCATCGCATCAATCCCTGTGGTGCGTGCTCACGCGAGGACCCACATCCGAAGTTTTTGTTCACAATCAGAATACTAGCACCTTTGTACTCATTGAGTGGGTGATCATTCAAATCCCCACTGTCATCTCGGCGTGCATCATAGAAGACGTACTCACCCATGTTATCGAAGGTGACCTCTTTCATGAATCGCGCCGGCATGATTTGATCAGTGTCAACATCATTTCCGCGGACAGGCACACCGGTACCTGCAACCCGCCGAATCTCCATTGTGTCGTGAACCGACATCAGTAATCACCTTTAATAACCGCGGTTGGATTTCTCTCAGCGTCAATATCTGTGAGATTACGCTTACGAACATCAACAATCTCACCCTCGATAGCTGCTGCAGCAACCATTGCGGGCGACATCAACACCGTTCGACCCTCTTTATCACCTTGTCGACCGATGAAGTTCCGATTCGATGATGATGCACATACCTCACCAGCTTCAAGACTATCATTATTCATCGCCAAACACATTGAACAACCTGCTTGACGCCACTCAAAGCCAGCCTCACGGAAGATTTCATCGAGACCCGCTGCTTCGCACTGCTTTCGGACCGTTTCAGACCCAGGAACCGCAAGCCCATGAACATCTTCGTCAATCTGTCGCCCCTCAATCACGCGTGCAGCTTCTTTGAAATCCGAGAATCGCCCGTTTGTACAGGTGCCCAAGAAGGCAACGTCAACGTCATACCCGACCATCGTCTCACCAGGCTCAACTTCCATATGATCGAATGCTTTTCGTGCGGCTTTCTTGGCTGTCTCATCAGCCATTGAGTCAAGATGTGGAATTTCCTCATCAACGTTAACGACCTGACCAGGATTAATCCCCCATGTGACCATTGGAGCGAGATTATCGGCGTTGATCTCAACAACATCATCATATTCGGCATCATCACCTGATCGAAGCGTATTCCAGTACTCAACGTGCTCATCCCATTCATCTGCATCAGGTGCATACTCACGATCTTTCAGATACTCATATGTCGTCTGATCAGGATTAATGTAGCCAGCGCGTGCACCACCCTCGATTGACATATTACAGACTGCAAGTCGACCCTCCATGTCGAGATTCTCGATTGCTTCCCCACCATATTCATACACATGCCCGACACCGCCGCCGACACCGAGGTCCCGGATAATCTTCAGAATAATATCTTTTGCGTACACCTCGTCATCGAGTGTTCCGGTCACATTGATTCGGCGAACTTGCTGTTTTTCAGCAGCGATACATCCGGTCGCCAACACATCACGAATTTGTGAGGTTCCGATTCCAATTCCAATCGAGCCGAATGCACCATGTGTGCTCGTATGCGAATCACCGCAAGCAACGGTCATTCCTGGTTGACTCAATCCTAATTCCGGTGCAACGACATGGGTAATACCCTGCTTTTCACCATTTAATCCAAAAAATGTAATTCCATTATCAGACGTGTTCCGCTCAAGTGCCTGCAGCATATTCTCAGCTTGACTATCCTGCAATGGTCGCTCACGACCTCGTGATGTCGTTGGCGCGATATGGTCAGTCGTCGCAAACGTGCGATCAGGAAATGCAACATCAAGATCCCGTTCGCGCAGCATACCAAACGCCTGTGGACTTGTCACCTCATGAACAAGATGTAATCCAATGAATAACTGGTCTTGTCCGTTCGGCAAATCAGCGACCTTGTGCTTCTCCCAGACAGTGTCGTACAGCGTATTTGAACTCATTATAAAGTTAATCGTTAATCGGTTATTCTAATTCTTAATCGTCAGCAGTAGCCTCTGGCTCGGCTACGGTCTCACTTTCGCCATTGCTCTCGTCATCGTCACTCCAGGCAAATAGATCACGTAATGGTTCACCGACCGTCTCAATCTCATGCGCTTCCTCAGCGTTCTTCAACTGTGTATATGACGGGCGGTTTGTCTGATTCTCTGAAATCCACTCACGTGCGAATGAGCCATCTTGGATCCCCTCAAGAATTGACTCCATTTCTTCACGGACAGATTCATCAATCACTTGATTTCCACGCGTAAGTCCACCATACTCAGCAGTATCCGATACGGAATTCCACATCTCACTGAGACCACCCTCATACATCAGATCAACAATCAGTTTGAGTTCATTCAGACACTCAAAGTATGCCATCTCCGGTGAGTACCCAGCATCGACAAGTGTCTCGTATCCTTGCTTTACAAGTGCTGTTGCCCCACCACAAAGCACCGCTTGCTCGCCAAAGAGATCAGTCTCAGTTTCTTCACGGAATGTTGTCTCAATCGTACCGGCACGCGTGCAACCGATTGCATGTGCATATGCTACTGCTTCCTTGCGCGCGTCTCCGGTTTCATTCTGATACACTGCAACGAGACCGGGTGTTCCTTCACCGGCTTCATAATTCCGGCGGACAAGATGACCCGGTGCTTTTGGTGCGACCATCGTCACGTCAACATCTGCAGGCGGCTGAATCTGACTATAATGAATGTTGAATCCGTGAGCGAACTGCACTGTGTCGCCTGCATCTAGACCATCGCGAATCGTCTCGAATACGTCCGGTTGAACTGTATCCGGGACGAGCAGTGAAATGATATCTGCTTCATCAGCAGCTGTTGCTGGTATCTCAACACGAAGTCCATCCGCTATGGCAGCGTCTCGAGAGCTTGAATTCTCGCGTAATCCGACAATTACATCAATACCACTATCGGCGAGATTCTGTGCGTGTGCGTGTCCTTGGCTTCCGTAGCCAAGTACGGCTACCGTCTTGGTATCGATATACTCACGCTCTGCATCATCATCATAATATATTGTTGTATCTAATGCCGTATCCGTACCTTTCTCTGTTTGTGCTTGCGTTTCTGTTTCTGGTTCTGGTTCTGTCATCGTGTATTTATTGGTTTTGTTGGTTCATTTGCTGTTCCTGGCTTTTCGCCGGGAACGGTCGCTGTATCACCACGCGCCAACGCAGTATATCCTGTTCGAGCTATCTCAATGATTCCGAACTGTTCGAATGCGTCGATAGCGCTGTCAATCTTCTGTTCATCACCGGTAAGTTGGATTGTAATCGTCTGTGGGTCAGCATCCATGGTCTTACCCTCATACATCTGTGTTATTGCATTGACCTTATCAGGCTCATTTCCGCGAACTTTCAATAACACAAGCTCAGTCCGAATTGCATCATCAGCGAGTTCCCCAACGGCAATCACAGGTTTGAGTTTATCGAGCTGTCTTTCAATCTGGTCAATATTTGGTTCCGTTTCCTCGACAACCATCGTGATTCGTGAATGCCCATCAATTGTTGTCGGTCCGACTGTTAAGCTTTCAATATTAAACTGTCGTCGTGAAATCAGCCCGGTAACCCGTGACAGAACACCAGGGTCATCCTCAACAAGCGCAGATAACACCGCACGTCGTGGGTCATATTCTGCTGCGGCTTCTGGGTCGACGCGGATCCCCTGCTCATTGCGTCGTCCAGATGGATGCGGTCGATCAGCTGGCTCAGCCCCTTTCATCCCCTGTTCTGGAAGATCACCATCTGTGTCAGGGGTTGGATTTCCTCGTTCGACCATCTCAACTGCCGACGTGTCTGTCGACTCCATTTCGGCGTCTGCGCTGGCGTTGGTATCACTGTCAGTGTCAGTATCGGCATCGGCATTCGATTCAGAACTCATAGTTGATCCTCCGTCAGAGCGAATTTCCCATTCGCACCACCAGAAGGAACCATCGGATAAACATTTGCTCCGGGGTCGATATGACAATCGATCACTGATGGACCATCGTAATCGAGTGCTGCTTCGACGGTCTCTGCAACCTCATCGTACTCATCGATTCGGAATCCGTTTGCTCCAAATGCTTCTGCGAGTGTATCGAACTCTGGACACCAATTATACTCTGATGCCATTCGTCGACCCTCAAAGAAGGCATCCTGCCATTGTCGCACCATCCCGACATATTCGTTATTCAGGACTGCAACTGTAATATCAAGTTCCTCACGCACAGCCACTGAAAGCTCCTGGATCGTCATCAGGAAAGAGCCATCACCATCGATACACACAACATCTTGATCATCATCAGCCGCGATCCGTGCACCGATTGCACTGGGAAGTCCATATCCCATCGTTCCAAGTCCGTGACTCGACACCCATGTTCGTGGCTCAGTGTACGTCCAATACTGTGATGCCCACATTTGGTGTTGTCCAACGCCGCTTGTGACGATTGTATCCGGCGCTGTTGCTTCATCCATCACCTCAACGATGAACTGTGGTTTCAGCGGTTCATCCTCCGGCATCGCATAATCCATCGGGTAGGACTCTTGCCACTCAACACACTGCTCGCACCACTCATCTGTGTTTGGAGCCGTCTCGATGGTCGTATCAAGTTGTTCAAGCACCGTCTCGGCATCACCAATCAATGGATAATCTGCGTAAACGTTCTTTGAAATCTCTGCAGGATCGATGTCGATATGTATGATCTCTGCCTCGGGCGCGAAAGTATCAACGCCACTGGTGAGTCGATCATCGAAACGCGTCCCAACACCAATCAGAAGGTCAGTGTGGGTGATTGCCATGTTTGCATAGCCGGTGCCATGCATTCCTGCCCAGGAAAGACACAGGTCATCGTCCTCAGGGAAGGAACCAATACCAGGCATTGTGGTGACAACAGGAATCTCGTGCTCGCGAGCGAACGCGCGCGCTTCCTCAGTTGCACCGGCCTTGATTACACCGCCACCAAACAATAATAACGGTCGTGATGCCTCCTCAATCGCGGTTGCTGCAGTAAGAACCGAATCCTCATCAGCGCTATATTGTGGTCGTGTTGTTGCTGGCGCTTTGCCGGGAGTAGGCTCACGCTCGGTATCAGCGCTTGTAATATCTTTTGGAAGGTCGACAAGTGTTGGACCTGGTCGCCCCTCATCGGCAAGTGCAAGCGCCTCACCAACTGTACTGCCGATTGTGTCTTCATCATCAGCAAAATAATTATGTTTGGTGAGTGGTGCGGTCATACCAATCGTATCTGTCTCTTGGAATGCATCTGAACCGACCATATCTGATGGAACTTGTCCAGTCAGCGCGAGCATCCCATCAGAATCCATATTTGCGTCAGCGATTCCAGTCACAAGATTTGTTGCACCAGGACCTGAGGTGGCCATACAAACACCTGGCTCATTCTTGACGACACCATAGGCATCAGCAGCATGTGCGGCTCCCTGTTCATGTGCCATTGTTACATGACGAATATCAGAATAGTATAATGCGTCATACACTGGCATGATTGCGCCGCCCTGCACACCAAACGCGGCTTCGATACCCTCATTTTCAAGTGCCCGAATAACTGCATCTGCACCGGTCTCAATCGGCAAGACATCACTCGTCGTCTCCGGTGATGGTTGTTGTGCCTGTGGCTGTGCGTCTGTGTCTGCTTCTGTCTCGATATCTGGGTTTGTTGATGCTTGTTTACTCATTGGCTCATATGATCCTCGTAGTTGTGATTATGATTTGACCGTGATCGCGACTGCTTCTGTAGGTTAGTTGGTTGTCTCAACGTCGTGGTAGTACGCTCGATTGCTTCTGTCCGGGATGTCCTCATAACTTCAGTCGGATGCAAACACATACATTCAGAATCGCTTCCATTACCACCTACAGCGTCATGCGGCAGTGGAAGTCCTGATACCATATTGTATCGCTCATGTTGTGACATCAACGGCGGACAAAGCAAGCAACGAGGTGAAAAATGGGTAAGTGATGGGGCTAAAGAGCCCCTACAATACGAACGTCGACGCCGATACCGCGAGCGCTGTCCAGACGATCTTGAACAGTGTTTATGATAGTTTGAAACACAGTGGGAACTTGAGTCCAAATTCGAGCCTGACCTTGCAAGACTCCCACGGTATTTCGCTGATAATATGCTCGCATTAGTGTTACTACCTGGAAGTTGCTTTCGAGCATAAAGAACGTTGTGCCTCCGATTAGACTGTCTTGATATGCGCTCTTTACTCAATATCCCATCGGTACAGTGTTGGGCTTGTTCCTCGTATCCCTGTGTTATTTCGTAACCGTGAGATGAGTAATTACAACCTGACCACTTGGTACTGCAATCGGTCCGCCGTAAACGCATTAGATACGGACCTCCCCATGGTCGGGGTCGGAATCAGTGGAATTGCTATTGTCGGGTCTAGTGTCATCGTGCCCATCATCGTCATCATCACTCCGAGCGGCTTTTTTTCGGTCGACACCATTTTCACGAGCAAATCGTGTCAACACATCAATAGTAACCCGTTCTTTCTCCGCGCCATAATCTTTGATCTGTCTGGTGACTGTCCGGACTTCTTCATCTGTCGGGGCAAATCCGGATTCCTCCAGTCGTTTTCGCACTGAATGTGTCCCGGTATGTTTTCCAAGAACAAACTCACGTTTTGCACCGACCATCTCTGGAGTCATCACGCCTGGTTCGAACGTATCAGTGTTTTCGATAACACCAGCAGCGTGGATCCCACTTTCATGTGAGAAGGCGTTCTGACCAACGACAGGTTTGTTTCCAGGAACTGGAATATTACTCGCATTCTCGATCAGTCGCGATACCTCGGTGATCCGTGTTGTATCAATACCAGTGTCAACGTCGTATAGCGATTCAGCCGCCATTACAACCTCCTCAAAGGCAGCATTACCGGCTCGTTCACCGATTCCGTTGACAGAAACCTGTGCTTGTGCGGCACCTGCCTCGAATCCAGCCAGTGCATTTGCAGTGGCTAGCCCGAAGTCATCATGTGCGTGAACATCAATTTGAGCGTCCGTATGTGCTCGCACTTTCCGGATTAACCCGGCAAAACGCGTCGGGGTCCCGACCCCACAGGTGTCTGGAATATTTACCCAATCAACGCCTGCATCATCAACTGCTTCGAGGATTTCGCTAAGGAATTCTCCGTCGGTTCGGGTCGCATCCATCGGCGAAAACATTACCTCAACGCCGGCGTCTTTCACACGCTCAACGGCTGAAACAGCACGGTCGACAGCCTCCTCTTGAGAAGCATGCATTGAATCGGCTAACTGAACATCGCTCGTGCTAACGAATACATGAACCAAGCCAACACCAGAATCAAGCGCGGCCTCGACGTCGGTGTCAACTACGCGGGCTAACCCGCAAATTGTGGTCTCCGTTGCAGATGCGATGTCACTAACAGATTCGAACTCAGCATCAGAATTGACCGGGAAACCTGCCTCAATTACGTGTGTTCCCATCTCATCAAGCGTTGCGGCGATGTCACGTTTCTCATCATAGCTGAATGATGTGCGCGGTGACTGTTCGCCATCACGAAGCGTCGTGTCGAAGATTCGGACCGTGTCAATTTCCGAATCAGTAATGTGGGCTAATGTGCCCTGGAAGAACTCGACCAGCCGGGGTGTCCGACTGAACCTCCATATCGTCGTTAGACATTGTACTTGTGACCTGCATGGACATACACATAAACGTTTAGGAATCGATATTGACAATCACTGAGTCTCTACACCTTTTGATAGAGAAAATGGCATAATATATTATATTTTTTATATTCGATCTCACATTCTCATATTATTCAATTAAGGATACTCGTTTAACGATAATAATCCAATAAGATATGTGGAAATTTTCCTTTCGTTGTCAGAATGCTTTTCGCTATCGTCTCTTTCTACCAGCGTATGAGTGATTTCAATCTTAATCTCTCTGGGGCTGAGTCCCATCTTGAGGAAGCAACCGGTGATAGATTCAGCGGAAACGTGATCCTCGGGATACTCGATGGTGACACTGACCCTACTGAATGGCTTGCGGCAATTGAGGCTGGTAATGTACTCATGCTCAATGTTGATGGTGATCTCAATGAATTGGCTGAACCATTCGCCCGACCTGTCGTTGATCTTGGTGGCAACCTCACACACTTTCGTGGCTTCCTTATTGTCACGCCGCCCGATGCCGGGATCGACACCGACCGATTGTAGTGAATGATACTTGCTCCTCGGTTAGCCGAAATGATACAAAGTTGCACTTCTTGACCACGCGAGTTGGTGCCCCGACTCAGTATCATCGCCGTGTGATTGCTATTGATTCGCAGGACGGTATCTGACCAGACTCATCATATCCACGCCCACAAGAGTACAGAATTCAATTCTCTGTAATATATCGAATAGATATTCAGTAAGTTAGCGCCTGGGGGGGAGAGCTTGTCCCGTCATTTCGGGATATGGACTGTAGAATAACTTCTAATAGTTCGTTTCGGTATTATCCTATCTTTGCGTCTATCCCAATTACTGTTATATCCCTACCGCATTGAGCGTAAATATGAGTATGAAAGGTCGTGATGCGAGTACATACCGCGAGGTCAATCGGTGGAGTGAGGGCGTTGGATGGATTGCGCACCCGGACGAGATGATGCAACGCACCAGTCATGCAGTTATTGGTGATGATGGCGATCTCTGGGTGATTGATCCTGTTGATGCACCCGGTGTTGATGAACTATTGGCGACGTTTGGTTCGGACACAACCGAGATTGCTGGTGTTGTTGTAGGGCTCGACCGACACACCCGAGATGCGACAGCACTTGCATCTCGACATGATGTGCCAATCTATATTCCAACATGGATGTCGGGTGTTGTCGATGGGTTCTCCGGCTCAGTTGAGCGATTTCGGAATCAACTCGGAGACTCTGGATATGAAGCCTTTGAAATTGTTAATCGAGGGATTCCACCGTGGCAGGAGGTTGGACTGTTTCATCGAGAAAATGGCACACTCATAATTCCAGAAACAGTTGGAACAGTCCCATACTACTGCGCTCCAGGTGAACGTCTCGGCATTCATCCGATGCTGCGCCCATTCCCGCCGCGTCAGGCTCTTTCGAGATGTGAACCTGAGCGCGTTCTTGTTGGTCACGGTACTGCTATCATGACAAACGCAGCCCGATCACTCGCCGCCGCGGTTGATAACTCTCGTTCAAATCTCCCAAGTGCGTATACTCGTGCATTTAAACAGATGTTCTGATAAAAAGAATGCGCGCACACACAGGATAGCTCAACGACAACGATGTCAACTCAGCGATTTTTGATTCCATATCCGTAATTAGATCCAGAATTATACATCTGATATTAAATTGTTCATGGGCGATGATGTTTTGATTGTGCACATGCCAATTATAATATGATTCATATCACTCGTGGGTTAGTTGATGGACTATTAGCGTTGAGCGCTGACCGTGATCCTGAGTCAGTAAGTGCTGTTCTTGCATCGACACCCGCGGGTGAATTTGCAGACGCAACGAGTGTTGATTCATCCACACCAGTTCTCACACATTTTTATTTTCCTGAGGCAAGCGGGTCTGTGACCGCAGTATTTGGCGTTGACCTGGGGACGCCTGCAGGGAGTGGTCGTGCTCGATTTGTCTCACACCCACAGGGACCACTTGCTGCAACCCGTGAGGATACGTTTGCTGCTGCAGTTATGATTGCGATTCCACCATGGGATATTGACGCGTGTGCGGCCTTCGATCGCGATAATCAGAAACTCTCTGTGAATATTATCGACGCTGACCCCCCAGAAGAAACGCTTGCGGAAGATATTGGGCTTGAGTAAATCTTATTCATCTACTGCATGAGACTGTATTTGAGAGCAGATGAGCACACACTGCTCACGAATTAATCATTCTGTTGTTCTATAATTGAGCGTTGATAGAAGGGTAAATAGTGAGTTTATGAAATGATGACCTAGTAGTATCATCATAGATATCTAACTCTAATGTTTGTGTGATTAAATCATGCAAATATATGAAATAGGGATGCTCTGTCACTCATTTATATTAGCACATTGTTGAGCATGTGGGGTGTTCGTGGCAGTGTTTTACCTCACTGATCGAGATATCCGAGATCAGTGAGTTGTTCAGCAATATCCTCAAATTCTGACTCAGTTAATTGTCCCTCGCGTTGATGCTGAATAACAATACTGCGAAGGAGGAACCGTACAAGATCGCTCGTACTTGAGAAACTTGTGCCCTCGATGGTATCATCGACACGAGCAGCGAGATCCTTCGGGACAGAAACAGTCGTATACTCGGTCATCTCTGCAGACTGATAGCGTGTCGATACTCAAAATATGTCCGGTCTAATCCAGTCTGAATGAGTTTCAGCCTACTCTTTGATACTGTACATGGTGCATCATCAACATACACTTTGATATCACACGAGATCACGACATCTCTCTCAGTCAGTTGAGATTAATTCAACCCAGCTTGACTGTATATACAAGAAGGTATCATCAAATATCTTAGACATGTCCGACTTATCGTATTTCTATATTTACTGTAAAATATCGACTATAGTGTATTTAGCACATATACTGATAGCGCAATTGCTCTAACATAACTATAGAGAAGATAGCCTTTTTGAATGGCACTCCCGTATATCTCTACAATGGCTGTTAGACCACCGCAGCAAGATGATGACGACCCGGACACGCTCACGTTCGGTATTGCCGCCCTTGACGCTCACCTTTCAGAGGCCGACCTCACGTTTCCGGCAACGACACGGGAAGTTGTCCTCGGACTTGGAGATCCCGCCGTCCCATATGATGCATCTGGTAGCACTGTTTCTCTTTCTGAGGCGTTTGATGACGTCGAAAAAGGAGAATTTGATAATAAAACCGAATTACTCAATGCACTACATCCAGTGTTCGAAGAATACCGGGTGACATCTTCAGGTGGCTTCTTGAAACAGCTTCGAGCCATGCTTCCATTCTGAGTTACGAAAATACCAATATAAAGCAGTCAATTACCACTGCATAGACACTACACTTGGTATTTAACACGATCATAGTATGATGCCATTAAGAACCGCTCGTTAATGAGTCTTCAAAGCCGTCCGAGAAACTATATTCGTGTGACGGTATGGCGATCTCGATAAGATATCCCGTATAGAATCATAAAATCGCTACTGAGATTCACGTGTATTATTATTCCCGTCCTCAGGACTCCCGTTCATTCCGTCTGTCATCTCTGGTCCCTCACGCTGTGTACTGTCCAATTCTGCCGGGATTGCTGCTTCTTTATGAGACTTCTCTTCCACGTTACCATCAGATGACGCCGCCGATACTCGTTCATTGTTATCGTCCACGCGGGAGGATTCCGTCCTTGATCCCCGCCTTTGTGAGTCTGTTTGTCTGTCTCTATCGAATCTCGACGGTGAGACACTCCACTCGTCATCTGTCCTGGCTGCTGTATCGCCATCGTTGACTCGATTCGAGACATTGTTTCAGAGTGTAACGAATAGATTAGATCCGCAAGTACTCCAAACATCAATAACTGCACGCCAAAGAGCACTCCAGCCGCGGCAACAACAGCTAATATTTCATGTGGCACACGGACGGTAATCCACTCGACAACGACATACACTGCAACACCGAGCCCTGTAAGTGTTGAAACGGCGCCGACGCTTCCAAAGTAAAATAGTGGATTGTTGGTCTTTGCTTGCCGGAATAACTCAAGAAAAATAATGCCGCCATCACGGACCGGTCGAAGATTTGTCTCAGATCCTGATGGACGTGGATAATAGGTAATAGGGGCGGTAGCCGTTGGGATATCACGCCGTGCACACTCAACTGCCATTTCAGTTTCAATACCGAATCCATCAGCAGTGAGTGTCATTTCATGAAATGATGCACGGGTAAACGCCCGATATCCAGAAAGGATATCCTGAATTTGATCACCATGGACTGCACGAAATCCCCAATTAATGATCGAATTTCCAATCTGGTTGAATTGTGTCATCGCATCTTCACGAAGGTCAGCGAATCGGTTACCAACGACATGTGAAGCATCTCCATCAAAAAGTGGCTCAAGCATTGCTTCCGCATCATCAGCATGGTACGTTGCATCACCATCAAGCATCAAAATATATGTTCGATCAATATGTCGCTCAACAGCCTCACGGACGGCTTGTCCCTTTCCTGTGCCGGATTGTGCGATGACTCGAGCACCATGGTCGGCTGCGACACGCTCAGTCTCGTCCGTGGAGTCTCCATCAATAACAAGGATATCATCGAATCCTACCTCCCGAAAGTCATCGACTACTTGACCGACTGTTTCAGCCTCATTATACGTCGGCACAAGAACGGTGACGTCGTCGAACGATGCCATCGTT
>NZ_KE356561.1:1185561-1187311 GCF_000415985.1 Haloquadratum walsbyi J07HQW2 | reverse complement strand
CTCGTCCGTGGAGTCTCCATCAATAACAAGGATATCATCGAATCCTACCTCGCGAAAGTCATCGACTACCTGACCGACTGTTTCAGCCTCATTATACGTCGGCACAAGGACGGTGACGTCGTCGAACGATGCCATCGTTTATACTCATTGAGCAGACCTAAAAGTGGTTCCGGAGCAGACATCGTAACCGATCAATAATTATGTTTGTATCCAGCCTCTATACTTTGACTATACTGTAACCCTGATTAAAAATATTCAAATCAGCTCATCAACTACACTTTAGACGACTCGATGGCTCTGGACGAATTACTGACCACACAAATCTCATTGACAGGGGGCTGTGGTTAAGTGCCGGCGACGTAGATGAGCCATCAATGCGTATATAAGCAGGTCATCTAGGTCTCGTAGCGGAATTTATTATGTGGATTTATTTGTCTGATTAAGCCTATCACTCTGACATCATTGCTACAGGATCGAGCAAGTTCGGTTGTAGTCTCGTTGTCTAACTGAAGACACCGGGGCGCTGAACTTCGAGTTCGATTATCGGGCTATTGATAGCCGCATATCGGATGCTCACAGCCTCAACATTTCGGTCAGCTCAGAAATAGAAATATCGGCTCACTCATCTCAGGTGAATAGATAATTAATACTCTCGGGTGTTTCTGTTGCGTTGAACTGGGTTGGTATTCGGAATACATCTGCTACGGATGATAAGTTTGTGACCGTCACCCCTACGTTGAACGCCGTATACAGCTTTGGATAATCGAAATGATCGTCTGTGGATTACTTGTGGACCACGCAGGGATTTATTACGCCGCTGTCATCCGTAGTTCGCTCAGGACGAGGATATTATCTTATCGACTGGACGACGTTGCCGAGAGTAGTCGAGACGCTCGCGATTCAGACCAAGGTGGTGGTATCAGCAAAGAGAATAGTAATTGTGTGCTGGCAGGTCGAAGAATGGAAGCATTCAAATTTCCCACTCGAGTTTCGTCGTGTGTGAAGGCATCGATCGTCATCTGCACGTACACACTCAATATGTACGAACACTTCTGTGAAGCCGCCGATAGTTTGCTCGCGCAGACGTACGATGATGTTGAACTCATTGTAATCGTAGACGGAACACCCGATGTACATAAGCGCGTAGTCGATGATTACGGAGGTCGCGAAGACATGGTAATCGAGTGTAACGACGAGAACGTGGGGCTCTTGCAAAGTCGGAACCGCGGCGCGGAGTTGGCGTCCGGTGACATCGTTGCGTTCATTGATGACGACGCGATTGCGGATGAGATGTGGGTTGAGCGGCTAGTTCAAGCATACGAGGAGAAAGACGCAATCGCGGTCGGCGGGAAGATGGCACCTGAGTGGGTCGCGGACAAACCGTCATTTCTCCCTGAGGAATTCTACTGGCTAGTCGGAGTGACACATCGCGGGTTCGCAGACGGATCGGGTGAGGTCCGGAACACCTTCGGCTCAAACATCTCTTTTCGGATGAATGTATTCGAGGAGTTGGGCGGATTCGACGTCGACATTGGCGGGCGAAAAGGTAATAAGAATCTCCAGGGAGGGGAAACAGAGCTGTGTGCACGGATGCGACAGGAGTATGGGCATGGTGTGTGGTACGATCCGGAAGCTGAGGTGGCACACAAGGTCTTTGATTACCGGACAAAGCTTTGGTGGCTGATCGATCGGGCATTCTGGCAAGGATACTCAAAACGGACGATGGAATCATTCGTCGATGATGAAGGAG
>NZ_KE356561.1:1183420-1185511 GCF_000415985.1 Haloquadratum walsbyi J07HQW2 | reverse complement strand
CAGGATGAGGATCCGGTGCAGTTGCATCGAGAACACCTTCTAGGGGATCCGTGCAAGTGAGCGGAACAGTGTCACAGTTTATTCAGCAAGGAGAGCACGGAGGTCCAAAATCCCAGCAGTCGCGAGCATGAGGATACCCACAACGAAGAATGCATGACCCAATGGCTCGACAAGTATGAAGATAGGAAAAATCAACCCAGCGATAATAAGGAATCTTCCATACATTGTCATGAGACCCCAGCTACATACGATGAACAATCCGAGTGAAAAAAATAGACCGGACCTCTGAAGGCATTATTCGTGTGAACAGCCGTCGAAGTGGCTCGCGTGCTGTGTCCGACCTTCTAAGGCTTCGACCTGGCACTCCTCGCACGTCACAACAGACTCACCAGTGTCCCCGTTTTCGCCGACCTTCGTAGCGTAGTGCGGACCTCACTGACGCATCTACTCAAGTAGAAATATGCATAGTTGATACCTGCATCAGTAAATTGTCCTATTCAGTCAGACCCGACCTTCTGAACCCGAACGGAATATCGCTCGGGAATTGATCTCACTCAACCCGAATCTTGACTACTATTACCCCTGTTAAATGTCGAAGATTGGGCATCCATCGCTATTCCCGGCGGACTCAATAAGCAAATTTCGCGGGAACATGCCACCAACGATGAAAAGCCCTGTATCACTGGAAAAAATCGGCGTTGTGTCACTCCCAAAGAGTACCTGAATCAACAGGTCGTCTCTCACACAGAGTGGAATGACAGAAATATTGAGCACGGCTTGATCTGGAGCTGGAGTTTCCCCAGATCTGCCAGTGCCCATACCGTAGAGCCGGGCAACTGGGCGCATGAACAGACACGAAATCTCCCCGACTCGCAAAGACAGTTACCCGGATAGTAGTTCAAATTAATTGTTAATGCAAGCCCCTCTATGTAGGGGTATCGCGATCGGCATCTTATGTAACATCTGCCTTTCTCAGAAGACGATTTGTGACAGAAGACGCGATCGAGAGACTACCCGACTCCCGGGAGTGACGGTGACGATCTCGAGAATGAATATTGATATTGAAAGTGCCTCTGGATTGCAATTGCATCGTGATTGCGCCGGGAGCGGGGGGTACAGGGCACAATCAGGGCAGAGGGACAGGGTCGACATGGGAACAGGGCTGTGTCTGAGTAGCCTTGTGTAAAAAATATCTTTTTCAGAGAAGGCGATTGTTACACAAGGCGCAAATCGAGAGACCAGCCCCCGACTCCCCGAGCGGGTCGACTCCGTCCCGAGCTCGCTCTTCACAAAGAGAGCGGTAGCTACGCCGTCTGCTGGTTTCCGGATCTATACAAACCTGTTTTGTTCCTGATATCGGCGATAGTACGCCTTTTCGACGGTACGAAGCTCAAAGTCGCCGGGGTTCCGGCTTCGTTTGGCATCATGGGGACACGTTCGTCCGATGAGCTTATCACTTGTTCGCTGTGGCGGGGAAACAGATCTCTGAGGATTGGCTCTCACTGTATCGTCGATATCCCACCTGTAAAAAACTGTGTATGGTTACTGATCTGCGCGCCATCCAGTCTCGTCTGATACAGGTATGGCTGTGAAAAGTTGGCTCCAGTTAGATCAGCATTCTCTAGTGTCGCTCGTTAAATTCGCTCGGACAAACACCGTGCTCTCACAATCGCTTCTCGCTAGCCTAACCTCTGTCAACTCCGCGTCATCGAACTCTGCGCCCTCTAAATCCGCCTCTTTCAGGTCGGCTTCGCGCAACTTCGTCTCATGAAACTCAGTGTTTGTTGAGCATACCTCAGAGGGGTTGGCATTGAGCAGGTCAGCCTCTTTGAGTTGGCACCAAACAGACTAGCCTCCGAGAAGTCGGTCTCATCCAGGCTAGCCCCTGGGAGGTCAGTATCTCTCAACAGGGAAATCGATGAAAGGTCTAGATGGTCTGCAAACTGACCCGGTAGAATAGCGCCATCTAACGACCCACCGACCCAGTCATTATTTTTCAGCAGTTGACCCTTGCATTCAGTTTTACCGGGGTCAGCATGGAATGCATATCGGTCACTGTCACATAAAGAGTTCCAAATACAACTAAGCTGC
>NZ_KE356561.1:1181489-1183370 GCF_000415985.1 Haloquadratum walsbyi J07HQW2 | reverse complement strand
GAATCGAATCGAATAATTGGGTCTGCAGAACCAACCAATCGAATATCGGGACTGCATACAAACATCACAAACGACTCGAACTCACCGACTGGACAGAAGAGTTCTCAATCGTTAGCACGGTTCACTCCAAAGCACTTCAGAAAACCGTCGAACGATTCTCTGACAACCTGTCTAATCTCAGTCAACAGAAACAAACAAAAAAGGCTACAAGCTAGGTGAGCTAGAGTAGAAGTGGAAGTCCTCACGAGAGTATCAGAGTATCACGTATTCGCAGTCTGGCTTCGAACTCACACACACGAGTACGAGTGGTCAAAGCACGAATAACGCGACACTCTCACTCTGGCTCTCCAAGATAGGAAATATTCCAATCCGCTATCATCGACCTGTTCCAGACCGCGCCACAATTAAAGAAGTCACCGTGAAAACAGAGACAACAGGTGACTGGTATGTCTCGCTCTCGCTTTCTGTCGAAGTGGAAGACAAGCGAGTTCCAGAGAAAACACCTGCCGAAGAGCTTGAATCCGACGACTGTGTCGGAATCGACCTTGGCTTGGCTTGGCTTGGGGTTCTCAACTATCTCCACACGAGTGACGGAGACGGAGACGGAGTTTCCGTGGATGGACTGGACTGGACTGGACTCGAGTCCAGGTTAGCAGACCAGTACGAACGGCTGGAAAGAGAACAGCGAAAGCTCTCCCGGAAGCAGACCAGACCGGTTCGACCAACAGGCAAAAACACGGAAGCGGAAGCGGAAGCGGGTTGCTAAGATTAAGCGTCATATTCGACGTAAGGTACTGGACTGGATTGGATTTCCAGCAAATCCACAAACTCACCTCTTGGCTGACCACAGAGTCTGATGCTGTCTGTGTCGAGGACTCAGACTTGGATGTGAAGCCGATGTTGGAACAGTCACACAATGCTCGGAATAAGCAGGATTCAGCTTGGAGCCAGTTCATCCGATTGCTTGAATACAAGGCTGAGTTGAATGGGTGTTGTGTTATGTTGAGAAAATTAAACCAGCGGGCACATCGAAGGAATGTTCTGGGTGTGGTATCGAATCCGACAAGCCTATGTGGATTAGAGAGCATTTTTGTCTTTCATGTGGTGTTGAACTGGACAGGGACAGGGATTGGAATGGTAGTATTACCGTGTTAGAGAGTGAGAGTGGTGTGGAGTTGCTTGGCGATAGGTGAGGTGAGGTGAGGTGAGGTGAGGTGAGGTGAGGTGAGGTGAGGGCTGGGACTGGGACTGGGACAGCCCACCGTAGAACGCCTGATGGAGACTGGTCTCCCTACGGTACGGATACGGATACGGGGAAGATTCGCAGTGAATCAGTCCCTGCAAAGACCGTCGTCGAAACAGGAAGCCCGCGTGAGACCAAGGGAAGCCCCATCCTCAAGTCAGGAGCCGAGATGGTTGTCTCGGTGAGTGACTAGGGTGGGGTAGTTCACGAGACATGTACACATTTATTTTATCAGTGTGTTTTTGAACCGAACCGGCACAAATTAACTATTGGTTTGCAGTACTCATAGTGATTATATCTGCGCTGTCTGTCATAGTAATTGCAACTGCGCCAAGAAGTTTTATTATACTACAAAAATACACCCACTAGTAACTGAATATGACGACCAGAGAGAAACGTAAGGATACAATCCGTGTTCTCCACGTTGATGATCAATTGGATTTTGCCGAGATGACGACAACATTTCTGGAGCGGGAAAACGACCGGTTCGATACTGAAATCGTCGCAAGTGCAAGCGACGGACTCGCTTGCCTCGCTGACTCGACATTCGATTGTATTATTTCTGATTACGATATGCCTCAGATCGATGGAATTGACTTTTTGGAAACTGTTCGGGACAAATATCCTGAGATGCCATT
>NZ_KE356561.1:1179400-1181439 GCF_000415985.1 Haloquadratum walsbyi J07HQW2 | reverse complement strand
GGGGCACTAAACCGAACCCCACTGCCCGTCCTCTGGACGATATTTGTGCTTCTCGGAGTTACTTTGCTGGCTATTGTTGATTGACTCGGGCAGTTAGCGACTATCGGTTCGATAGTGTGATTCATACAAAGTCCATCTTGCTGGATATATTCTCTGTACTGACCGATTCGCGGGTCGGTGAACGAAGTATCTAAGCCGTTCTACGGTACTTTGACTGAAGCCAGTCACTTGCTACCCCCGTTGAGAACTTGCAGGATAACAACTCCGACGACCAGCACAACTGCAATACTCACCCACGTAGGTAGATTTGCATTTAAAATAATGATGTCGTTATGGGGTTGTCTTGTTAATACTATTCGACGGAATATATTCTAATTGAGACGTCGACGGAGCATTCGCAATAAATACAGATTCAATATATCCCCAGTCATCAAAGTCATTTGACCCTCCACCCCCTGTTGAATATTGATACTCTACAACATTTGTGCAATCCTGATTAATTTCACAAGAATACTGATTATAATTCATTGTACTGGGATATTCCTCAGTTGTGTATTCACGAGAATCAATTCCGGTAAATGTCTCTTTGGATAGACCTAATGAATGCCCAATTTCGTGCATCAAGATATTCCCTGTTGCATCAATTCCATCGTACTCGATCAGGAGTATGTCTCCTCCAACTTCAGAGATGCCAATAATGGTTGTTGACTGTTCACTGGCGATATCAGTACCAATCAATACATGTCGAACCCCTTTGTCTCTATATGTGAACTCAGATTGGTACTCAGAGAGGTATACATCATATGTAATGAACTCTGTTGGTCGAAGCATTGACTCATCCTGTATGAATGAGATAATGATCCCCGTTTCATTATTAGGATTTTCAACCGGCGCAGATAAGAACGCTTGCTGTATTTGATCTAAATCAGACGTATACAGACTGGGAACAGCAGATGTCCTATCAATTTCATAGATTACATTCTTTTGTAACGGGTTTAATCTATTATACGCCTCTATTTGCTTATCTGGGAGTGTCACTTCGTGCCCATCAGAAAATCCATCTCCATCGGTGTCAGGATCCAATGGATCCGTCCTGTACGTGTGATACTCAATATGATCAGAAAGCCCATCTCTATCGGTATCAGGACTCAGTGGATTTGTTTCAAGACCTGCCTCTATATCATTTGTCAACCCGTCACCATCTGTATCTGTATTTTCGCTACGCTCTGTTGATGATTCCGTAAATTCAGAAGAATCCGTATTCGTATCTGGATTAGCAGTATCAGGTGTGTCGTCTTGGTTCGTCTCAGTAAAATCGCTGAGTCCATCGGTTGTATCATCGTCTTGTACCCCTGTTTTATTCATCTCTGAGTATGTTGTCGATGTTATTGATGATAATTCAGACTGAATATTTGATTGAACGTCTACTGGTAAGAACGTAGACCCTGTAGACAGAATAAATATACAAAGGATGAATAGAATAATTTTTTTCATATTTGATGTGTAGTTGTCCAGTTGAGTCACCTTGTAGCGCAACTCAATTGTGACTGTCGTCATTACTCTATATTATACTGAATCTGGTATTTATTCTCCTGTTTTTACCCTTCAGTTTCGATACATTTTAGACTATAATGTGTATATTGAGTTGATATATGACTATATTTTGCGTTGAATATCCGAATGTATAAAATACTATGAAGTGTAAATACGACGCTTAACATACCAATGTTACTCTATCACTCAATAGAATGTTATGCGCAAATCAACCCTAATAGTCGTTTTAATCATCATCTGGACTGGTGTGTTTGCTGTAGTCAACGTAGATACATACAATATTGATGCTGATAATGATAGGCTTACAACTAGTCATAAAGTCACTACAGATGTTAATGATCTCAATCGAATAGATTCTGATTATGATGGGATTATTGATGCCGATTCGATGGACTATAGCATTTCTCCAACAGAAACTAATTCAGTCACATTTCAAAAGAGACTCGACGACTCAGGATTGCTAGTCATAATCGAGGAGAATACCT
>NZ_KE356561.1:1177939-1179350 GCF_000415985.1 Haloquadratum walsbyi J07HQW2 | reverse complement strand
ACTCGCTAGCGGCGGAAAGCGCGCTGTTTGAAAATGCCTTTGCTCACGCCTGCTCAACGCGACCTTCCTTCCCCTCCATTCTTACGTCGTCATACCCACTAATGTATGGCGGATACGAGCAACTTTCTGAGGAGAGAACGCTTATCTCAGAGATTTTCGACGACGCCGGCTACCGAACTGGAGGGTTCCATTCGAACGCATACCTCAACGCCGAGTTTGGATATGATCGCGGGTGGAGCAGGCTATTTGACTCGATGACTAATCCTGGATTAACCGCGGAGTTCCGTCAATGGGTAAAAAATAATTTAAATGATGAAGGCACTATTTATAAACTATTGTCCTCGGCGTTTGACACAGCTGAACGACAGGCCGGGGTCTCGATTGGGTCAGCGTACGTCGATGCAGATGAAATCACCAATTATGCTATCGAGTGGCTAGAGTCCGGCAATAGCCAGCATACCTTCCTGTGGATACACTACATGGATGTTCACCACCCGTACGTGCCGCCGAAAGAACACCAGTTGGAGTTCCGAGATGAGTATATCTCTGAGCACCGTGCGGTTCAGCTCCGTCGCAAATTTATTGAAAATCCTGAGTCAGTCACCGATAAGGAATTGAATGACATCATCGACCTCTATGACGCCGAAATCAGGTTCACCGACGCCGAAATTGGTCGCCTTCTTGATGCTGCCGACGAAACCCTAAACGAATATGCAGTAATGGTCACTGCCGACCACGGTGAGGAGTTCCGGGATCACGATGAATTCAGCCACTCCGCAAAGTTCTATGATGAAGTGCTGCACGTTCCGATGGTGTTCAGTGATACTAAACACGAGGGTCATTATGATGAACTGGTCGGTCTGCTCGATATCGCCCCGACACTGGTCGACACCATGGGACTGGATCTCCCAGAGAACTTCCACGGCTATAGTATACAGACACTGTTTAGCGGTAATGAATGGCCTCGCAGCGAGATTCTGTGTGACTGGGCCGGCGAACAGGGTGGTTCCCGTCGGTTTGCTTATCGTGACCACGACTGGAAGTATATCAGACGTCAGGGTCACGAAGAGCTGTACGACCTCCAAACCGACTCCAGTGAACGGAGGAACATCCTGTTGACCGACCGTGAGCCGGCGGTTCTTGACGAGGTACGAGAAGCCGTCAGAGAACACGAGTTAGAAATCGAAGAAACGACTGTAGATGTCGAACAGGTTGAAATGGACAAAAAAGTTAGACAGCAGCTTCAAGACCTCGGATATAAAGAGTAATTTCACCTGATGAGAGTCGGACAGACGTCAGCGATCTACTTCGCCGCTAATATTTTCTCGTCAGTACTAGGATTTGCTGCAACGGTTTATTTCACGCGAACCCTCAATGAAGATCTTCTGGGTAAGTACTTTCTCGTCGTAGC
>NZ_KE356561.1:1176836-1177889 GCF_000415985.1 Haloquadratum walsbyi J07HQW2 | reverse complement strand
ATGAGCTAAGTCAACTACCTTACCGAATATCCACGACCAGGGACGTAGCCATTGTCATCTTGATCGTGCCCATCCGACAACATTAGACGAAACTAGTTCGAGCGAGATATCAGCGTAGTAATTAAACTTATAATCTACATCAAAATATCGAGAGGTTTCTGATGTCCAAGACCACGAAGAATGGTCCGCATCTTGTACGATACCGGTTGAATGTGCGTGAGTCGCAGCGACTTCAGGTTCACCACTCGATTTAACTACGCGGTTCCACTCCTCAGACGCTTCTGCGTAATCAGTGAGATGTGGATCAAGACTGTTTGCGTGAATTCGTTCTATCGTTTCAATATTAAAAGGGAGGTCATCCACTGAACCCAATATGTCAGTTTTAGCAGTCTGTCGGAGATCTACAGCTCAATGGCTAGAAAGTAGGTCTTTTTCTGCTCCCAAATCAAGTTTGATGAATTTGTCAGATTTCATAGGACAGAGACTATATGATTAAACGAGAGGATTCGTGAGTGTGATTGACGAATTATATCTAAGTGCATAAATTTTCGATCTGAAAAACTATTTTGACCTACTTTTGATTTGAAGCTACTGGTGAGTAGCTCGTATCTAAAGAATATGTGGACTTGAGGTGAATGAACTCAGCAATTTGATAAAATAACTGTCGATAGAATCGTTCCTCAGTGCGGTGAAAACAGAAATGATAACTCTGTTTGAGTATTTTCCTTCTGATTTTTTTAACCAGATTAGCGTATTCACCCTAGATTGCTTTGTGGGAAGACACAAGATATTGAGCCACCGACATCCGTCCTAGTTTACCGTTGTTTATTGATTACATTGCTTTCGCTAGCTGTTTGAGGAAGCCGGTGAGAAATGTGGTATATAACCCACCGAAGTCTATAGTCATCAGTCATATTCAAATACTGCTTCTATCACACAAGTCACGCGAGCGCACTCGCACACTATCGAATGAGGGCGGAAGTTCGACTTTGCCCCTTCATGCTATACAGTCTCGTTTGATCTTACTGTTACTCATGCGGGTCTATTCAGTTA
>NZ_KE356561.1:1175065-1176786 GCF_000415985.1 Haloquadratum walsbyi J07HQW2 | reverse complement strand
ACTCGATCCGATGTGAACGACGTGTGGAACGTTCAGGCTGCGAGCGGCAAACACTCCTGTAAGATACGTTTTTCGTGTCTTAGATACGATGACATCCACACCCGATCGTGTCACCAACGGAGACGGCACGCTGGAGGGTTCGTATGGGATCGATGAGAAACCGAGATCGCGGCGCGATTGAGTGTTGATACTCTCTCTCTGGTCTGTTGTTCCAGTCGATGAGATGTACGTCATGTCCACGGTCTCGGAGACCTTCGACAACCTTACTAACGTGAATTTGTCCTCCTCTCACCATCGTCCCGGAGAAGGTAATGGGTTCCTCGGTGAGATAGAGAATACGCATATTTTATCAACACTAGGTCGTTGGTGAAATAAATCGCGTTTTCTGATTGAGAAGTTTCAACCGAGAATGTATAATGTATGAGAATAATTTGGATTCATAAAGAAAGCATCCTGCGAACCGACCATGTCATATTCGTTTAAACTGACCGCTCAAACTATCGTTTACTTTTGAGATGTCTACGACGAATCTTTTGATTATTCTTCATCCGACTCGCAGATTCCATACTCACTCAATATCTGTCTCTGCTTTTCGCTTTTTAAATGCCGTCTATTAAGCGATATCAGCAGTCTCTATCACGTTCATGTTCTCATCGCTCGCAATCCTGTGTATCTCAACTTCTGTCCCCTCCAGAGAATTGCTCTACCAATCGTCTCGTCCCCTGCACGTAGCATATCAACGTAGGGTACCAGCTGAATACGGAGCAAAGATTGCACACGGTCAGCGTCCCATTGACGAACGCCCAGTTCAGACAAAAGCTGATGACGTTGGATCTCCATCTCAATCTCAAGAAAAGATTCCTTTCGGAGGCACACCGCCTACGAATGCCTCGGTCAATCATTCACCGACTAGCTTCGTCTGCTCGTGCCCATTCAGGAATCACGTGGATGATTGGAAAGCTTATTAAGATGTTCAAACACGGTCATATCGAATAGGAACGGAATCACGACACACGATTTTACTGTATCATGTTTGTTCACATCAGTATTATCTCATACGACAGATCCGGATTCACCTGTTGACGATATATATCATTACTATCCCGGCGTATCAAGCTGCCATATGACCCCGATCGTTGGAGGCAATCCCCCGCTGGCGCACGCGAAGTGCCGCAAACACCAGGACTGGAGAGGGGACGGCAAAATCATGCCCGTGTCGTGTACAGTCTGTTCATATATACTATTCAACCAGCTCGTCGAATTCCACAATCTGTGCTGTATTAATCAAACGGAATCCTAATTACTTATGTAGATGTATTTACAATGATATCAATCTAGGGCATGAATAGTTCAATTCACAAAGTTTATTGACGCCATCCGAATCATTCAGTTTATAATGGGTTCGCGTAGCAAGAGTAATAATAAAAACGACCAGTCTCTTCTCGACACGCTTACAGACTGGTACCATATCCCCGTGCTCCTCCTCATCGTTGGCGTGATGTTTGCCATCCGGGCGCAGACATACTCAAATTTCATTCGCGATGGTGAGGTTTTCTTCTCTGGGAATGATGCATGGTATCACCTTAGAGAGGTTACGTATATTACAAAACACTGGCCTTCGCCGATTCCATTTGACGCATGGACGGGGTTTCCATACGGTCAATGGGTCGGACAGTTTGGAACACTTTACGATCAGATTATTGCGACCATTGCTCTCCTGT
>NZ_KE356561.1:1007728-1175015 GCF_000415985.1 Haloquadratum walsbyi J07HQW2 | reverse complement strand
ACCATAATTTCGGCTTTATGCATCATATCAGCGTTGGAACTCATTGAGTCTGCTCGCCGAGTATACACGGCGAGTGGTTCTGCAACTCGACCGGGGGTGTACTCGTGAAACAATCGAATAATTATGTGACGGTCCTCAACAGCAGGAAGAGATTCGTCAAAACATTCTGTCTCCAGACACCTTCGGCGGACCACAACGCTCAAGATTGGGACACCGCCCTCATATAAAAAATCAATGTGGTGTGTTTCTGGGTCGTTGATAGGGAGTGACTTAACTCGACGGCGAATTTTTTCTTTCTGTATATATACATCACTGTATACCAGATCAACACCGTTGTTGAGTACATCAAGTTGCCTGTCAAGTTTCTCCGGGAGCCATTTGTCATCAGCGTCTAAAAACCCGACATACTCTCCTTCAGCGAGGTCGATCCCTTTATTCCGAGCTGCCGCAAGCCCGGTCGGCTTCTGAAAACTATATTTAATCCAGTCAACCTCGTCTGCGAGAGATTTAAGCCAGCTAACGCCAGAACTGTCGATGAGAATCACCTCGACATGTGAATATGTCTGTGCAGCAATACTTCTTAAGGCTGAACCAATGTATTCGCTGTCCTCATACGTCGGTAAGATGACAGACACAAGAGGTCCATCCTCATCAGATCGTGTTTTTGACAAGGAGCCACGAATGCTCACGTATATTTAACAAGATACTGATTGTATAAATAACTATTTATATGTTCAGAAATCATCGTATATGTGAATTTCGGTCAGCGAATCAGGGACGCGTACTCGGAACTGTGTGAGAAATATGATGATCCGATATGGCGCCGGAGCCGAATCACTCAGCATGTGGTTCGACCGATACATCGGGTGTATCCGAGAGATAATAACACCACATCGGTTATCGAGGAAGACTGGGATACACTAATTATCCTCGACGCTTGCCGAGCTGACCTGTTCGAAAAAACAATTAATCTTGACCGTTTTGATCGCTATGAGCGGCGAGTCAGCGCCGGTAGCATGACCCGTGAGTGGGCGCAACACAACTTCGCTGGCAGAGAACTCGGCGATACAGTATATGTATCTTCGAATCCGTATATATCAACGATTGCAGGAGATGTCTTTCACGAACTACGAGAGGTGTGGCGAAACAAATTCGATGATGAGGAACGGACGGTTCTCCCGGACGCAGTCTCTGAAGAGGCTCGGCATGCTCATCTGGATAACCCCAACAAGCGTCTGGTCATTCACTATATGCAACCGCACTATCCTTTTATTGATCGACCGGATCTCAGGTTTCAGAGTTGGCATCCTGACGAAATAGTCGATGGAGATGCCGGCGGCGAGAGACCACATGACCCGTGGCAGGCTTTGGCGATGGGGCTTGTCGACCGTCAAACCGTTTGGGAGGCGTACGCCGACAATCTCAAACGAGGAGTAAATGAAGTGTTCACCTTCGCCGCTACTCTCAATGGAAAAACTATTGTAACCTCTGACCACGGCAACATGCTCGGCGAGCGGGCTTACCCAGTTCCGATTCGGTTATATGGTCACCCAGAAGGGATTCGTCATCCAGCCCTCACCGAGATCCCTTGGGCGGTCATCAACAGTGGAAAGCGCCGAGACATCACCGCCGAAGAGATAAAACATACCGATGCAATTGATTCACGGGTAGTCAAGAGTCGACTTCAGGATTTGGGCTATGTCTAAGCATATCCAAGATCCTCAAGCTGTCTTTTCACCGACGCCGGTAGTTTATTATCTGACCCATACTCACGATTATCGAGCGACTCAGCGTACGACTTGACGAGATTTAGCAAATCTGTCGTGCCCTTAGCTGGTGAATTAAATCCTTCCATCGTTTGGTAGCCATAGCCGCCCGCATCAACGACACCAAATAGCTTCTCATCGTATGGATCTGGGCTGTAACCAGCGTTTATAATTCTCTGTCGGTTCTGATGGCTAACCCCATGATACTCTGTGTAGATGGACCGGTCTTCGGGTTCGGATACACTACCCTCGCTGATTAACGCACGATTGCTGTCACCAGCCTGAACGCCGGTAAGTTCGGCAATCGTATGAAACACATCGGTGAGACTCACCGGTGTCGAAGTATTACCATTATGAATTTCATTCCCAGAGATAACGAGCGGGACATGTGTCAACTCTGGATAGAGACCATACGCATGTTGATAAAGACTGTGATGATCAAACAATTCGCCGTGGTCACTAAGCGTGATCACCACATCAAATGAGTCTCGTAGTTCTTCGAATATATTCTCATATATATCCGAGAGATACCGGACACTATCGTCGTATGCCTGTTTGAGTCGCTCCGGTGTTGCGCCTTCCGGTGGGTGACCGGTGATAGTAGCAAGCAGAGCTGCGAAAGTTGTCCAACTGCGGTCATCATCCCACTCCGTAGTCCAATACTCTCTTGGTGGATCGTATGGAGCGTGAGTCTCCATCAGATTGCAAAAAAGAAACTCATCGTCATCGAACTGAGTCGATTTAATCAATGACAGAGCTCTTTTCGCTCCGTCGTCGTCAGGATCTGAACGGACACCAAGGTCTCGAAGTTTGATGTCTAGACCGCGTCGAAGCGATGGAAGAGTCGCAATGTCACTGGACAGAATCTCTCTGAGTGCAGCCACATAGCGTGCTAATCCCTGTGATTGGTGTTCAGAAATAAATTCTTGCCAATCATAGACCTCCCGCTCCATATAATTGAGCCGGTAGCTGCCGTAGAACTCTTTGAAGCCTCTATCAAACCCAAAAATTGGCGAAATATTAGGGTTGGCCGAAAATGCCTGTGTTCGGTAACCTACCTTAGATAGCAATTTTGCGAGCGTTGGCTCCGGGCAATCAAGTGATTGATGTTTTGCGTGGACACCAATTTCGCCTGGTGAGTGACCGGTAAAGAGCGATCCGTGGACCGGGACTGTCCAGTTGGCTGGCGACCACGCCTGCTCAAATCGATGACCGGGGAGCCAACCGAACTCCTCGCGAAACGCGTCAAGCCGGAGCGTATCAAGCACCACGAGGGCGACATTCATATCAGAAGTAGTCTGATGATATTATAAATTCCTTATCATGACACGACTTCTCCCGAAATGAGCCTCTATGTCTGATGATAATCTTTACGGATAAAACGCTGATTTGTTCAGTAATCGATTTAAATCTAAAACATATAATAAAAACTAGAATTTAGTTATTATACTGTATCTTAATATTGTAGTGTTCCTGTGAGTGAGTTTTGAGTTAATGTTGGAATCAAATGTCAGGATTCGCAATTCAATCCTTTGCAGGTGCCGGATGTGCTTCCATAGACGCCTCAATCACCGTATCTACATCTTATCGATCATCTGCCAATCTTATATCTGCGTTGATCTAGTACTTTGAGTATAAACTTATCGTAGTTTTTTATCTGAATGAGCTTCCGTGCTCATGGATATGTTTCTATTTTTCAACAGTTCGTTACACAAAACTGTGTCACTGAATACAGACACGCAGGTGATGGGGCAGAATATCAATTTTTTATCATATCCCTCAATATTGGCTATCAAATTTGCTTCTCATCTACTCGATATACAAAAATCAATATTTCGAACTCCTGAATCAAAAACCGAACTTGGAGACAGTCCAGTTGATGTACATTATAATTATGATGGCGCTAACCAGATTGTGAATAACTCAATTCACAAGATTTATTCACGCTTTCCGAATCATTCAGTTTATAATGGGCTCGCGCAGCAAGACTGATGATAAAAATAGCCAGTCTCTTATTGATATACTCACAGACTGGTATCATCTCCCTGTACTCCTCCTCATCGTTGGCACGATGTTTGCCATCCGAGCGCAGACATACTCAAATTTCATTCGCGAGGGTGAGGTCTTCTTCTCCGGCAATGACGCATGGTATCACCTCAGAGAAGTTACGTACATCACAAACCACTGGCCTTCGCCGATACCGTTTGACGCCTGGACAGGATTTCCATACGGTCAGTGGGTCGGACAATTTGGAACGCTTTACGATCAGGTTATTGCGACCGTTGCTCTCCTGCTAGGAGTCGGATCGCCGACTCAAAAACTGATTGGAGAGATATTGTTGATCACCCCAGCAGTTGCAGGGGCACTCACGGCAATCCCAGTATTTTTGATCGCTAAATCGCTTTCTGGACGCATTGCTGGGATATTTAGTGCCGCCGTATTGATGTTACTCTCTGGAACATTCCTCAACCGTACTCTGGTAGGAGTTGCTGATCACAATGCGATTGAACCACTCATGATGGCTATCGCTGTCTTTGGACTCGTAATTGCTTTCCAGAAAGCAGAAGCAACGATGCCAGTTTGGGAAGTTGTTCGTGAAGAGGTGTTTGATAATCGTGAAATTGATTCGATTATGGAGCCTATCAACTGGAGCGTCATCGGGGGGGTTCTTACAGGACTATATCTCTGGACGTGGCCTCCAGGAGTGCTTGTGGTTGGCATTGTCGGTGTTTTCACAATCCTGAAAATATCAAGCGATGCCGTCAATGAGCGGACTCCAGAACCGACTGCATTCGCAGTGGTCGTCGCCATGATTATTGTTGCCGTCATGTCCTTCATCGCAATTGACCGCATTAACTTTGACACGACATCACTCTCATTACTCCAACCTATCGCTGCGATTGGCGTCGCCAGCTCAGCTATCGCCCTATCCTGGCTTGCCCGTGTATGGGAGCGAAAAAATATTGACGCATCATTATACCCCGTCGCTGTTGGGGGACTCGCGATTGCAGCGACAGGCGCTCTTTCCTTACTTCAGACTGGAGTGATTGATCTCGTTACTGGGAATCTTCTACGCATCGTTGGCTTTTCTTCCGGTGCGGCAGCACGAACGGTTGGTGAAGCACAACCATTTGTGTCACCGGGGTCGCTTCGACGATTCGGTGTCTCGATTCCTGGGCGGATTGCCGTTGAATATGGACTGACGTTCTTTACCGGTCTCGCTGCTGCGTTCATACTTCACGCAAAGCCACTGTTCAAAAAGGGGACGCAGCGAACATACGCGTATCTCGGTATTGGTGCTTCCATTATTGGGTTATTGTTCCTTGCAAGCTTTATTCCGGATGCACTCGGGACAATAACTGGTCTTAACGAGCAGGTTGCTGCTCTCCTCGTTGTCTCAGCAATTATTGGTGGTGCAACGTTTCTCGCATCGTATGACGGTGATAAGCTGTTCATCATTGTCTGGGCAGCGTTTATTACCGCGATGGCATTCACACAAGTCCGATTTAATTACTACCTTGCTATTGTTGTTGCTGTATTCAACGGGTATCTATTCGACCAGTTACTCGAATATCTTAATCTCAAACGCTCGGTCACATCACTCAGAAATGATATTGACGGATATCAAGTCCTCGCTGTTGGTGCTGCATTCTTATTGATTCTCGGTCCTGGACTTGCTGTCCCGATTAGCCTTGGAAATACTACTACATCTCCTGCGTGGGAAACCGCTCAAAACAATGGTCCCGGCGCAGTCACGGTTTGGGATGACTCACTCGAGTGGATGCAGGGGAATACCCCTGAAGAGGGTAATCTTGGTGGCGCTGGAAATGCCGATGAAATGGAATTATACGGAAGTTATGATTTCACAGATGACTTTGCGTATCCGGATGGCACATACGGTGTTCAGTCATGGTGGGACTACGGTCACTGGATTACTACCCGTGCCGAACGCATCCCGAATGCAAATCCATTCCAACAGGGAGCAACTTCCGCGGCGAACTTCCTCCTCTCAGCAAATGAAACGCAGTCACATACCGTACTCAATAAACAGAGTACCGAAGGTGATCAAACACGATACGTGATGGTTGATTGGCAGATGGCAACACCTGGATCAAAATTCGGTGCTCCAACGGTGTTCTATGATGCTGAACCCAATGTATCTCGGAGTGATTTCCTTCGACCAGTGTATCAATTCAATCAACAGGGTCGATTCAGTGGAACTACTTCTATCCGGTCAGAGCGTTTCTATAACAGTACAATGACGCGGTTGTATTATTATCATGGAAGTGCTCGACAACCGTCACCGATTGCCGTTGACTGGGAAGATCGTCGCGTCCAGACGAATGATGGTGGAAGCACCACAGTCGCTGCAAATCCTCGTGGAAATCAATCAACTGTTAGAACGTTCAACAGTATGCGAGAAGCGGAGGCATTCGTTGCAAATGATACCACTGCACAACTCGGCGGAATCGGTCCATTTCCAACACACCGCGTTGAGGCATTAGATCATTATCGTCTCGTTCATGTGAACAATCAATCAGCATCACGGTCAATCCTCCGAACGACCTATCGAGGTGCACAAGCTGCAGGTATCAACCCACGAACGACGGTGCCATCAGAACCAGCATATGTGAAAACATTCGAACGCGTTCCTGGTGCGACGATAGAAGGAACCAACGCACCGGCTAATTCAACAGTGACCGCACAGGTCGAACTCACTATTCCAAATAAAAACTCAACATTTACTTACACTCAACAGTCACAGACAACAAACTCAGGTACATTTAGTATGACTGTTCCATACTCAACAGTGGAGCATAATGAATACGGTCCCGAGAATGGATATACCGATATCAGTGTTCACGCGAATGACACTTATACAATCTCGTCTGCACCATCATTCAACGAATCTGGATATGTCGTTAGCTATCAAGCAAATGTCTCTGTGCCGGAAGGGCTCGTCAACGGTGATCAATCAGGAGCAATTGATGCCGAGCTTGAGCGTAACGCACGAGAACTGAGTATCGGTGGGTCTGGCTCCAGTTCTAATTCCGAGTCTGACTCTGAGACGGTGACAGGCGACGATGCATCTGGAAGCGGCGAGAGCAGTTCATCCGATGGTGACTCCACCGATTCGAGTTCAAGTTCAGGCGCAGACTCAACTTCAAGCGATGAAGGATCTAATTCGGAATCAGACTCACAGTCATCGCTGGACTCGCCCATCGATGATACGAGCGTGAAACGGGCAGACTAGATACTATCATCATTATCTTAGGGTCGGCATTAGACGGATGATAGTTACCATCTAATTGCGTAGTCGCAGTCTCTGAAGATGTGCCAACGCAGTCACACGGACATCACAATTGTGCTATCTATCTCATACATTAGAATGCACAATAGCAAATAATCATAATTCAGCGCACGTGTATCGTGATGACGACATTCTTACTGTCCGTCTTTGATACTCTCTCAGATCTCAGATCCACCAAAGTCGATATGCTCAAACAGGATGGGGCATACTTGATGTATAATGGATATTAGTATCGTTGGGAGTGGCTATGTTGGGACAACCGTTGCCGCCTGTTTTGCCGACCTCGGGCACACAGTGACAACTATCGATATCGATGATTCAATAGTTGCTGCTATTGAGGAAGGTGACACGCCGATTCATGAACCTGGATTGGATGAACTCGTTGCCGAACATGGTGGAGACCGATTACGTGCAACGACAGCGTATGATATCGTCCCTGAAACCGACCTCACGATGCTTGCACTTCCAACACCGTCTCAGGATGACGGTAGTATCGACCTCCAGTATATGAAAGCTGGCGCGGAGTCAGTGGGCGAAGCCCTCAAAAACAACAACTCAGGACAACCAGATCCACATCTTATCGTCACAAAATCAACCGTGATCCCAACGACAACTGATGAGCAACTTGCGCCCGCTATCGCTCACAGTGGTCTTGACCGCACGCAGGACTTTCTCGTCGCTTCAAATCCTGAATTTCAGCGGGAAGGAAGCGCTGTGGTCGACTTTCTCAATCCACATAAACTCGTCTTTGGAACAGCTGATGAACGTGCGCTTGAATTATTACACGAACTATATGAGCCGCTTCACGAGCAAGCAGATGATAATATCTCGATCGTCGAGACCGATGTTGCAGCAGCGGAGATGATTAAATACGGAAATAATGCATTTCTTGCAAGTAAAGTCAGTCTCATTAACGATCTTGGAAACGTCTGCAAGGAATTCGACGTAGATACATATGAGGTTGCAAACGCAATTGGACTCGATGATCGGATCGGGGCACGGTTTCTCCGAAGTGGGGTTGGTTTCGGCGGGAGTTGCTTTCCAAAAGACACGAACGCCATTATTGCTGCTGCAGAGAAGCGCGGATACACCCCACCAATGCTCAATGCCGCTCTCAATGTGAATGATACGCAACCTGAACGACTGCTTGAATTGCTGAAGAAACATACAACTATCACTGATCATCGAATTGCTGTGCTTGGGCTTGCATTCAAACCTGGAACAGATGATATTCGTCATACCCGCGCTGCGCCGGTCATCGACCGACTCTGTGATCACGGTGCTGATGTCGTTGCATATGACCCGGTTGCAATGACAAACATGCGTGAACAGTATCCTGAAATCACGTATGTTGAGACTGCTGCAGACGCACTCGCTGACGCGTATGGAGCTGTTGTGGTCACCGGCTGGGATGAATTCGCAGCGCTTGACACAGAATTTGATACAATGACAAACTCGGTCGTTATCGATGGTCGGCGAATCGTTAATCGCCGCGATGGAATTACGTATGAAGGATTGACGTGGTGAACGAACGCGCACTACCATCTGATTAATTTAGATTCACCAAACGATATGATAAATTGATTATCAAGTATATCAGTTATTGGATATAATATTTTGATAATATACTGCCCCGGTATGAAGATGATATGTCCCCGTATATGAGCGGATAAAACCGAAGATACAGAATACCTGCATATCGGATTTAAATATATGTCGAGTGATTCAGACGGGATATCATCTATGCCATGGTGGCTCGTCATCTATTTCAAAGGAATCTGTATGGGAGCAGCCGATGCAGTCCCAGGCGTCTCTGGAGGGACAATTGCACTCATTGTTGGAATCTATGAACGATTGATCACCGCTGTCACTGCGATTACTCCACTCCAAATACGAGCTATCCTCTTAGCCCCTCACCCTCGTTATCGCGATAGTGCATTCACTGCCCTTCGCACGATTGATATTTGGTTTCTCATTGCACTTGTTACAGGGATTTTTTCAGCAATTATTACACTCACACGCATTGTTCATGCTGGGATTGTCTCGTATCCGACAGTGACCTTTGGGTTCTTTTTTGGGCTAATTGCGGCCTCTGCATGGGTCCTTCGACAGTCACTCACCATTGACACATCTGGTCGAATTGCAGCAGCAGTAGGTGGATTTCTTATTGCGTTCATTGTCTCCGGGCAGGCTGCTGGCGCACTTGGTCAGAGCCTTCCTGTTACGATGCTTGCCGGTGCAGTTGCAGTAAGTGCGATGGTTTTACCTGGTATCTCAGGATCACTGCTACTCGTTATTCTTGGACAGTATGAGTATATGACGGGGATACTCTCAATATTCATTGACGCCACCGTGTCGGTACTTACTGGTGGATCACTTGCTCCATTCATACAGACTGGGACAGTCGTTGTTGGTTTTGTCTCTGGAGCTGTTTTTGGATTATTTAGTATTGCTCATGCCGTTCGGTGGGCGCTTGAGCGATATTATGAAGCGACATTTGCGTTTCTCGTTGCACTCATTGTCGGTGCACTTCGCGCGCCGATTGTTCGAGTCGGGACACGATTAAGTGCCGATTCTGGAGCTGGCTGGACTCCATCAGCAATTGCTCTTTTTACAACTACTGCGCTCATTGGTGTATTCATCGTTCTCTTATTAGAGCGTGCTGCTGGAATCGGTGATGTTGATATGAAGATGTAATATCAATCTGACGTGCTCATAAGAACGTCTTCAACAGCAGTGTATACTCAAATAACTCGACTATAATTAAATATCGAATTTAATATAAAAATCTATACTGTAATCTCATTCGCATGTATTCACAGTCAGAGGCGTATAATTGGCGACACCGGTCGCTAAGGAATATAATTGTTCAGGCAGAAGGAATCCAGACCGGGCTGTGGCAGGCACCCGTCGACTGACGACGTTCGATGCTGGCTGACAGGTAGTACCCGGTCCGGCATGGTAAGCTGTATTACTGATAGTAGTCGACGGGATAGGATAATTGTCGTGACGGCGTCATGTCCTTCATGAATAGCCGCCGAATGATAATGTCCTGTTGTAATCACTCCCGTGCGACGGCAATATTTTGCACTACGGTACTCCCACACGACTGACAGCGATCATCAGCGCTGGTAAAACGAGTTCCGCAGGATCGACACTCCCGTAATGATGACGTGGTGGCGTACGGATCAATTGTCCCGTGATATATCACCATACTCACTACAGCCTGATACTGGCATAAGAATATTTCCCTGATAGAACACAATATGGGCTATATCCATATGATTGCCTAATATTCTTGATGAGTGTACAAAATACGGAAGCTATCGACGACCAATATGAATAAACGTTTCAATTCGGCTTGTGGCATCAACAGTTGTGAATCCGGCGGCAGCGGACTCCCGCACAGCGTCGGCAAGTTCATATCGCTCTGATCGTGGTGGTCCGGATTCACCACTCCCACACTTCGACCAATCAACAGTGACAATACGTCCCCCTGGACGAATAACGCGAGCCAATTCAGAAAGTGCATCAGGATCAGCGAACTCATGATACGTCATCGTCGAAAACGCTGCATCAAGTTTGTTCGACTCAATTGGGAGTGAAGACGCTTCAGCGGTGACAAAGGAGACATTCGCTGGGTGCCCCTTCGTGCGGTATCTATCATGCATGCCCGATTGCACATCAACAGCATATACTAAATCTGCACATGGAGCGACTGCATCGGTGTAAAATCCAGTTCCACTCCCGATGTCAGCGATTACAGCATCGGTGTCGGTCGTTGGACCGATGTCAAGAGCAGCAAGCAGCTCCTCTCGCGAGCAGTATTCATACCGTCCTGGATCCTCAAGCGCGTCCGCTCGCTCAATATCAAAGGTGTGATGTCCCATGTAATCGCCTTGTATGGTATGCCGAAAACGCTGCCGTCTTGTCGTATCGGTATTATATTCTAAGTATATGTCAAATAAATACTATTTATATAATTACAGAAGAATATAATTTAGAATTCGTAATTAAAGATGTATATATACTATCATAAACCAGGAGATCCGCTCAGTTTAGCTATCTTGACCCTGAGACCTTCCGCTCAGATTAATTATCAATCAGAGATAGCGTACGGTAAGTTTATATAGCTAATCTATATAGTAAACTTTGAACTGTTAATATATGACATCACATGACATGCCGTCTGATAATTTCGTACATCACCGAATGAGGGCGGACGTGCATGACACATATATCCAACCCATACTATGAGAGTTATGACCTCACCTATCGATACCCCGGATGAACGAGTGTGTGAACGTTGCGGTCGAATCGAGCAATGGAACGATAACGCGATAGCATGGAGTGTTGCCGAAGAAGATGGCAACCCTATTGTTGGAAGCGTTTATTGTATTCATGAATGGGATATTAATGGAGCCTTTGTTCCTGTCTCCGACGTAGACGGAGACGCAGACGTAGATGTAGAAGCCTGATCAAATACTACATATTGAGCTGTTGATTATATACTAGTTGTAGAAGTAATATATATTTTAATTGGTTGACATATTTGGAGTTATTTAATATAATATGATTTCTTAGGAGGGTTCAGTCCTGTCTTGAATGCGATCAAGAACTGCTGCAGTTCCATCGAAATATGATTCCTCTAATACTTCATCAGCAGCCTCCTGAGCCGCGCTATCAGCATTTTCAACAGCGTATGACTGACCAGCCACTCGGAACGTCGAGACATCGTTTTCACTGTCACCAACAGCAACGAATGAGTTAGGATCAAGCGCTAACGTATCACAGACAGCATTGAGTCCGTCGCCCTTCTCAACACCTGGTGTCTTAAGATGATATGCATAACCCGTGTCAATAACTGTCAGATCAAATTCTGCAGCAACCTCACGAAGTAATTCTTCATCGGCTGAAAGATCGATAGCAATCTCGGTCTCACGCCACTTATTCACATCATCAAACGTGCCCCATCCAATATCACCACCACGCTCTTCAAACGCGACAGCGGCTGCCTGTGCCTGTTCACTATCTCCCTGATAAGAGACGGTCTCATCAGCGAGCACGACACCACCATTTTCTGCAATCACTGTCTGCTTGATCCCAAGGAAATGACAGAGACTCACTGGATACGGGAATGCTTTCCCAGTCGCCAGGACGATTGGTGCATCCCAGGATTGAACATATGCTGGAACACGCGGGTCTAATCGCCCTGGCGCGTCGGTGAGTGTCCCATCAATATCGAGCACAAGCGGCGGGACTGCCGCGTCCGGGTCAGTAAACATATATCATCGAAAAGAGCCTCACTGACAAAGTAACACCGCTTGACGAGCATCAGACAGTGACTCGTAATAATAATCTCGACAGTTTGTGATTCAAAAAGATGATGTCCTGATCCACAAATATCGACTTGCGTTTGGGTTTAGACCCAGACTCACACTCAGACCCAGACCCAGACGATCTCTTCTCAGTCTGCAGCGGACTCCGGTGGTGTAGCAGTTACGATATCTCGGTCGGTTGGATTGACCGCATCGAATTCACCAACTAACGCATCAAGTTGCTCTGGATTATCTGAGGCATACAATGATCGCTCATCTGTTTCACAAGATTCGTTCACACCGAGCTTTGTACAGATATGGTCACTCGCTTCTTCTGCCATCTGTCGATACGTGGTGAGTTTTCCACCAACAACCGAAGTAACATTTGCGGGTTCGCCACGCTCAGCATGATCGATGACGAAGAAGCCGCGTGAAATACCACGACCATCATCACGCTCGTCTTCATCAGGTTCATACAGTGGGCGGACACCCCACCAGGTTCGGACTTCCGGAGCATCTGCGATACTCGGGATCAACTCTGCGCATTCATCGACGGATCGCTCAATCTCCCAGTCAGCCTCCTCATAATCGTCTGGATCATCAACTGCAACACTCGTTGTCCCAAGCACGACTTCACCATCATGTGGAACGATAATGTCACCATCATCGGGGTCACGACACCGGTTCAAAACCGGATCAAGACCATCATGCTCGACGGAAATCATCACTCCGCGCGTTGGTTGCATTGAGACATCGATCCCAAGGTCAGCGCCCATAGTCTCTGCCCATGCTCCAGTCGCGTTAACAACCTGTGTTGCTTCAACGGTATCATTAAGCTCGCCTCCGACGTGCAACTCCGTAATTTCATCATCAGCAGTCGTGACCGACTCGACGGGTGCATGTGTGTAAATCGACGCGCCATGTTCACGAGCGTCTGCGGCATTCGCGACGACAAGCCGTGATGGATAAATAACCCCATCAGGGACGGTAAATGCCCGTTCAACGTCTTCTGTTAGTCCAGGAACGCGTTCATGTGCTTCTTCAGCACTAATCCTCTCAGTCGGGATATCTAGTTCATCACACGCATCGAGCTTTTCTTCAAAATACTCAGGATCATCTGATTCAAGTTGAATGAATAACCCTCCAGTCTCACGGATGCATCCTTCAGCGATATCTCTGAGGATCCGACTCTCGCGGATGCACTCTTCAGCACCAATCGGGTCAGACTCTGCATACCGACCACCACTGTGTAATAATCCATGCGAGCGCCCAGAGGTGCCTCCACCAAGTCCTCCACGCTCAAACAGTGAGACATCAACACCGCGAAGGGCTAAATCGCGAGCAATTCCGGCACCAGTTGCACCACCACCGATTATAGCTACATCCGTTTGAATCGTCATATAACACGTTGTGTGTCCCAATGGAAATACAATTAACGATTATGTCATCCAGTTCCTTACCGTGTAGAACACATTCATGGAGTGTATATATCATATAATATCTTACATAACGACCGTCTTGATACACAGTCACTGCTCAGTGAGATTAATATCAACGTAGCTCCCTTCTCAGGTATGAACCGAAGCATAGATACGCAAACCACACACTCATCGCGAGATCTTATCCACGTTCTTGATCGACTTTTGAGTATTCACGGGCATCCTCGGCTGCAGCGACGACAGAGTCGGCGGTTGCCTTCGAAGAAGATGCCTCAACAGCTGCATTGAGCGTTCCTTCGAGAACAGGGGCATCTGCAATATGAACTGCATTGTCGACTGCGACCATTTCGATCGCTAACTCAGCATTCATGACCGCACTGCCAAGATCCACAAGAAGGACGACATCATCTATCTCACCCTGAGTCACATCCTTGCCCTCAGCTTCAGTATCGTCGTTGTGTGAGATCATCGTTGGCGTCTGCAGCTTTGGTTATTGCTTTGGCAATCGCATTTGGATCCGTTCCGATTCCGCCATCGATATCGCCACCAGCAACGACGATACGGGTATCACTACTCCCCATTTCAACAGCAATTTCGCGAATTCCTTCAGCTGCGCGTGCACTATGTGACACAACAATAATTCCAACCATTATTTGTGCTCAGTATCAGTTGCTTCGACATCATCTAGCCTCTCATCCGTCTTTGAAGCGCTCTCAGCAACCGCTTCAATTTCGGTCTCACCCTCAAGATGCACTGTAGCAACTGCAAGTATCTCTTCAAGAATATACAGTGTGCTCGTCGCTCCAGGGTCCTGATGACCGACAGAGCGCCATCCAAGGAACGATGCTCGTCCCTTCATTGCCCTCAGTGGAACAGTATATTCGACACCTCGCTCGGCTGCATCAACTGCCTTGGCGAGTGCAGTCAGCGGCGGTAGCTCATCTTCTTCAATTGATTTTTTATAGGTATGGACTGCAGGAGTGAGTGCATCAACCATCGTCTTATCACCAACTGTTGCGTCCCCCCGATCTTTTACCTTCTCAAGATACGCCTCAGCGAATGCAACGGATGATTCGGCAGTGATACCCTCTGTAAGTTCCTGACTCGCTGTTAGGAGTGTCCCACCGTATAACGGACCTGAGGCGCCACCAACATTACTGATTAACGTTGTCCCAACTTCTTTGATAATCGTATCAATTGATTCACCCTCTAATTCTTCGAGTCCTGCGCGGACTGAGCTAAATCCTCGTGTGAGATTCGCACCGTGGTCAGCATCCCCAATTGCCGAGTCTAATTCTGTGAGATGATCCTGTTCGGATTCAATACGGTCTGCAACTGCTCTTATTGCCTCAAACACAACCGGTCGCTGTCGTTCATGAATATCCTCACTCATTATCGCCAGCCCGTGTTAGCGCTGGTGTGTCTGCAGGCGCAGCAAGCAATTCTTTGAGTTCATCATCAACTATACAGACAGTAACAGAACATCCGCGCATATCGAGTGATGTCATGTAATCACCGACCATGGTTTCCCATATCTCAAGACCGTCACCTTTGAGCGTTGACTGGACAGCATTGTTCACGATGAATAATTCTGATAATGGTGTCCCGCCCATCCCATTGACAATCACGGCGACCTCTGTCCCATTCTCAGGATCAAGATCTTCAATTACGTTCTCTGTGAGATGCGTCCCTACCTGTTCAGCACTGAGTTGATCAGTTCGCTCTGTTCCAGGTTCGCCATGAATCCCGATACCAAGTTCAATTTCATCCTCACCGAGGTCAAATGTCTCCTCACCTTTCGCTGGGGTTACACAGGAGGTAAGCGCCATTCCCATTGTTCCAATATTATCAACTACCTTTTCACCGACTGCAGCGACCTCCTCAAGTGATCCTCCTGCAGCCGCTTTTGCTCCAACAGCTTTATGTACAAAAATCGTCCCGCAGACGCCTCGTCTTCCGCTTGTATAGAGTGAATCCTCGACAGCAACATCATCATCAACAACAATTTGTTCAACATTGACATCCTCAATCTCAGCCATCTCAGCGGCTGTATCGAAATTCATCACATCGCCTTCATAATTCTTCACAACGCAGAGAACACCCTCGCCGGTATCACAGGATTCTGTTAATGCATTTAATTCATCAGCAGTTGGTGAGGTGAATATCTCTCCTGCTGCTGCCCCATCGAGCATTCCATCGCCAATGTATCCCGCATGAGTCGGTTCATGACCACTTCCTCCGCCAGTGACAATCCCAACTTTTCCATCGATTAGGGTATCTCGTGTCAGCACCTTTGTGCCATCAACCCGAGTGAGTCTGTCAGGGTAAGCCGAAACCATCCCGTCAAGCATCTCATCGACGTAATCATCAGGGTCATTAATGAGCTTCTGCATGCTGTATTCAACACTATACTGCGGTATATAAAAACGTTCGCGGGAGATACTCATGATTCATACCCGTTCTATATCATCTCAAAGAGAATGCAAACAGACATACAAATGAGCCCAACACCCAATCTACGGCGGATCTAACGAGCAGAGAAGGCTATAGTCGGATTATCTTATATATCGGAGTGGAATGTCGTTAATCACTCAATCTATGCGTTGAGTGGACTGACACCAATCGTTACTGTGACGCCTTCAACATCCCATTCTTCAATAAGTGTTTGACCGTTCTCACTTGCGCCATCAATGTTATCAACGAATGCGTTTGTTCGCGTCTCTGTTGCGACTGTGTCTCGTCGTTGAGCAACGAGATTAGCCACTCGGTCGTCTGCAACATCAACCGCAGTTTGAATCTCGGTATCGACGTCAAGGGCTAATTCCTTTCGCATCTGCTGGATTCGGCGAATGACATCCCGAGCATATCCCTCAGCCTCAATCGATTCGGTGAGTGAAGTATCAACATAAACTGTCCCACCATCGAAATCCGCACCCGAAATATACTCTGGTGGTTCAGCCTCAAAGCTGATCATCTCCTCTGTGATTTCATACTGCTCGCCATCAATTGTTACGCCTTCTGTGAGTATCTCGCGTGAAGCACCCTCAACTGCGTCCATCACACGCTGTGCATCTGCTCCGAACTCCGGACCGATGACACTCATTTCCGGCTGTGCACGCTCAATTAGTTCATCGAACTGTGTTACCGTCTCAATAGCCTCTGTGTTGACGCGGTCTGCAAGTAATCCAGATAGCGACTCAACTGCGTCGGTCACTGAATTAGTCTCTGCCTCAACAACTACCCGTGGTACGGGCCACCGAAGTTTCCGCCCACCCTGTTGGCGCGCATTTGCCGCTGCCTCCTCGACATTTCTGAGTACCGCCATCTCAGATTCAAGCGTTTCATTCTGCCATTCCACGTCAACAGTCGGGTATGAGAGTGCATGTACTGTCGTTTCTGATCCATTCAGATGCTGATACATCTGCTCCGTGAGATATGGTGCAATTGGTGCGAGGAGTCGAATTGTCTCATCTAAAATCGTGGTGAGGGTCGCATACGCCCCACGTTTTGACGCAGAATCCTCATCTGCCCACATCCGTTCACGAATCGCCTTGATATAAAATCGCGAGACATCATCAGTGATGAACTCAAGAATTGTATTCACTGCTGTATCAATCTCATAATCCTCCCATGCAGCCCGTGTTTCTTCTTTGACTGACTGTAATCGTGAAAGTACCCATTCATCCACAACGGTCAACGTTCCTTCAGAAAGATCAGCTTCTACCGGATCATATCCGTCGAGATCCATATACGGAAGTGGGAATCGGAAAACATTCCAGAAGATATTCAATGTCGACTGCATCTCGCCAAGACCATCCCACTCAAATGAGAGATCAACGCCCTGTTGATCATGACTCAAGAGATATGCTCGAAGTGGGTCCCGACCAGCGCGCTCGATTGCCTCCTCTGGCGTGACAATATTGCCACGTGACTTCGACATCTTCCGACCATTCTCATCATTCGCAAAGCCATGCATCATCACTTCTTCATACGGTACCTGTCCCGTCGCAGCGGTGCCCATCCCTAATTGTGACCAAAACCACCCACGTGTCTGGTCGTGTGCCTCAACAATGAAATCTGCTGGCCATAACTCATCATATGCATCTGTTTCACCCGGATAATCGACTGTCCCCCATGATGCGACTGAGGAATCAATCCAAACATCGAACACGTCAGGAACGCGCTCATACCTCGTACCATCCTCAGTAATCGTCAGCGGATCAACTGCTGGCCGGTGCAGATCAATATCTGTCGGATTAACATCTTGATCTGCACGCTCAGCTAATTCTTCACGAGTACCGATAACAATCCAGTCGTCTGTCGTGCCGTCATCCTCACTGTCAGTGTTATCGACAGCCTCCCAGATAGGTAATGGAATCCCCCAGTATCGTTGTCGGGAGACGTTCCAGTCAGGGGCGTCCGCAACAAAATCACGAAAACGATTATCGCGAGCCCACTGTGGATACCATTCTGAGTCGTCAATATTTGCTAGTAACTCTTGTTTGATATCGGTGACTGTGATGAACCACTGATCAGTGGCAAGAAAAATAATATCTGTATCACAGCGCCAACAGTGTCCATATCGATGTTCGTGTGTTCCCGACGATACTAACACGCCCTCATCATCAAGATCCTCAATAATCTCATCATTTGCATCACGGACGAACGTGCCAGCGTACTGACCGGCTGCATCGGTGAACTCACCACGCCCATCAACCGGCACGAACGTTTCAAGATCGAGTTCTTGACCACGGGCGAAATCCTCCTGACCATGTCCTGGGGCAGAATGAACAAGCCCTGTACGGTCAGCTTCGACATACTCGGCTGTATATACTTGACCAGCACCCGCGAAATCGGCGTGTGTCTGAACCTGGTCTGCGAGTGGGTTGTCATACTCCCAGCCAGTGAGTTCATCGCCACTGTATTCTTCGATGACAGTGTAATCATCATATCGACCACGCTTCAGCACTTCCTCAACGCAGGGTTCAGCGATATAGAGTAACTCTGAATCATCACCCTGCTGTGTGCGAATAGCCTGATATGTCAGATCTTCATCAGCCGCGACGAATGTATTTGCTGGAATCGTCCACGGCGTTGTCGTCCAGATAACGAGACTTCCTTCTTTATTTGACAGCGGGAAGCGAACATAAATTGAGGGTGATGTAATCTCATCATACTCAACCTCATTGGCTGCAATGGCAGTTTGACATCGCGGACAGTAGCTTACAGAGCGCTTTCCACGCTCAACTAGTCCCCGCTGATCAACCTGCTGGAACGCCCACCATGCTGCCTCCATATACTCCGGTGAGAGCGTTTCATATGGGTCATCCCAGTCCATCCATACGCCAATTGACTGGAAGTCCTCATCCATCGCCTTGCGATTATCCACAGCAAAGCGCTTGCACTCTTCGATAAAGGACTCCATCCCGTATTCTTCGATATCTCGCTTGGTCTCAAAGCCGAGTTCTTCTTCGACTTTGACTTCGATCGGGAGTCCATGCATGTCATAGCCCGGTCGGTCAGTGACATGATGTCCGGTCATCCGTTTATATCGGATAATAGCATCTTTAAGCGTTTTATTCCAGGCTGTGCCTAAATGCATCTGCCCAGAGGTATAGGGCGGACCATCAACAAAATAGAAGGACGGGTCCTCGGCGTGTGCCTCCTTTGTTGCCTCATATGCGTTTGTGTCGTCCCAGTACGTCTCAATAGCGGTCTCGACATCCGCTGGTGTGTACTGGTCGTCGACTTCATCCATATATAGATTGATGCTGACGGACGTATATCAGTTCTCTGTAATTCGACGCTTGTTCGTGAAGAGACATCACCCTCTTGGGATTATATCCAGATAGCTGATCCGTAATGTGATTACAATCGGTCAATATCTATGCCTGTCGTCTGAGAAAATAACTCATGACTATGATCATTAATTACGTGAAAAAATACTAATTAATACGAAATGAAACTGAAACTAGTCCAATGGTCAGCAATTCAACTTTGAGTTGAATTATACAAACGGTGAACGTATCAGATGATTACTAGTTTCCATGTTATCATTAGAAGTCTGGGAGATCCTCAGGAGCCTCATACTCTGATTCCCAAGTAATATATTCATCTTTGAGTATTTCACACGTCAACTGCCCAAGTTCGGTCAATCCAGCGTTGATACTCGATATTGTCTTCCAAGAATTAATTTCGGGGTGAATATCGCGTTCTTTCCAATCTTCGGGGAGTCCAGGGGCATGATATCCGACCCTATCCGCGAAGTCATCCCAGAAGAAATCAAACTGTGAAAGCAACTCCATATCAAGGACAATTCGCCACTCATCCTCAGTGAGCGATGTATCAGCTACCCACAATTCAAATGCGTCCGCCCATGCTCCATCACGAAGCAGTTCACCAAGTTCTTCACGACGATAATCAGTATCCCCGACTATCTCAGCATCGTCGTAATCATTCGGATCAACGTTGTCTGCTAGTGACGGTGCTGTCGGTGCTTCGACGGATAATGCCATAGGTACATTTCTTCATAGACGAAAATAAGTCGTCGGTCAATATAACCACTTGCTGTTATATTATGTGTGCTGACTATCTGATAATGCTAGAATTAAACTCAAATTACTCGATTAATTCTCTGTGGTTTCCAGTTTTCAGATTCCGTCAGGATCAGACTCTGTATCGACATCCGTGTCAATATCTGATTTGTCATATTCATCAAACTCTGATGGGTCAATAATATCTTGTTCCTCACTTGCAGCTTCAAATCGTGATGGTGGCTCCCCAGCGTAGTCTAACACATCATCAGATATTTCGATTTGACAGTCCGCGCGCACAGCAAGTGCAATAGCATCACTTGGTCGTGCATCAAATACATGACGTCGTGACTCACCATCGTCATACCGTTCGGTATCAATTTTTGCATAAAATGTTCCATCGGCGATATCATCAATCCGCACACCATCGAGCGCCCCTCCAAAGTCAGTAATCATCTGAATGAACAAATCGTGTGTCAGCGGTCGTTCAAACGGCTCACCGGCAAGTGCGAGCTTAATCGCCCGTGCCTGATCGGCTGTCACTGCAATTGGGAGGTACTCATCTCTTGCAGCAAGAAGCACGGCTGATATTTCCTCACCACTGGCATCGACGCCAACACCGACACCTGCAACATTTGCTGAGTGATTCATATCTGTATTAGCGACTCAGAGTACGAATAATTGCGGGATATCATCACTACTACAAACTACTACTTATGAGTATATTATCAGTATATAATCGCTCATGATGTACAAGAATAAAATCAGAATGGTGACATATCCAGTTACGATAGATATACCCACCACATAATGGTATTCTCCCGCTGTAATTGCAGATCACACTCACGCTGCGTCAACCGTGAGGTGTCTTAATCAACCACTGATGATATAACAATATCAAATTACGAGAAAATTGCAACTGTACATAGATATGACATTATGAACCGCCTACTCTTGCTGATCCTTCGACAGGAGTAAATCCCATCATAAAATAAATATGAACAGTAATATGAGTCAGGAAGCGACCGACACTGGTCGCGTTCGTGTTGTCGGGACCGCGCATGTTTCGGCTGAGAGTGCTGAGAAAGTTCAATCAGTCATTACAACCGAGCAACCGGACGTCGTCGCTGTCGAACTCGATGAGGGACGGTATCGACAGTTACGCGGCGATGAGCCAGATGACCTTGCGGCTGCTGATCTTCTCCGTGGCAATACTGTTTTTCAGTTTCTTGCATACTGGATGTTATCATACGTCCAAGCTCGGCTTGGTGATCGATTTGATGTCCAACCCGGGGCTGATATGCTTGCAGCCATTGACGCAGCAGAATCGACTGAAACGGATATTGCTCTTGTTGATCGCGATATTAACGAGACGATGCGCCGCTTCTGGAACCGAATGACCCGGATTGAGAAAATTCAACTTATTGGGGGGCTCGCTGTAGGCGCTGGTAATGGTCTTGGGGTTGGGCTTGTGGCAGGTGTTATTGCAGGCATTATCTTCGGTCCACTAATTGCACTCTTCGGCAATACGATTGGGATTACCCCCATGTTATTGACTCGTGTCGCTGGTGGTGCGATACTCGCGGGCGCAACCGCTGTTCTGGTCTGGATTAGTACGGCTTCTGCCCTCTCAACCGAAGATCGATTTCTCGCCGCTGTCGGTGGTGGTATTGCCATCGGTGGTATTGCGGGCTTTGGACTTGGTGTTGCCGAGCCGATCACAGCACAATTAGACCCACTTATTATCCAAATTCTGGGAAGTGTTGCACTTGGGCTGACTGCTGGAATCGTCTCTGGTACTCTTCTGGGAGAACTTACCGATATCTTTCGAACAGAGCAACCTGAAGAAAGTCTTGAGGACTTCGATGTTGCAGAGATGACAGACACTGATGTGGTGAGTGCAATGATGGCTGAATTTCGGCAGTTTTCACCTGGTGGCGCAGAGGCCCTCATCGATGAGCGAGATGCGTATATTGCGAATCGTCTCGTTGAACTCCGCAATCGGGGACAGAGCGTTGTCGCTGTCGTTGGGGCTGGTCATCGTGAGGGGATCAACCGTTATCTCAAACATCCTGAAAGACTTCCTCCACAAGAGTCACTGACTGGAACCCAAAGTGGACGCATCCCGTGGAGCAAACTTGTTGGTGGAGGCATCTCCGCTGTCGTGATTGGATTCTTCGTCCTCCTTGCTCTTTCATCCGCTGGGAATCAGACACTGTTACGATTGTTCGGTGCCTGGTTTTTGATTAATGGTATTTTCGCTGCTGGACTCGCAAAGGCAGCAGGTGCCCACTGGTCATCATCACTTGTCGGTGGTGCCATCGCGTGGCTCACTTCAATTAATCCGTTTCTTGCACCTGGATGGTTCACTGGCTATGTTGAACTTCAGCATGACCCGGTCAACGTTTCTGATATTAGCACGCTAAATGAACTTCTCTCCGATGAGGAACGTCCAATTGGCAATTTGATCACTGAATTACTTGAGGTACCGCTATTCCGACTTATTATTGTTGTTGCAGCAACGAATATTGGGAGTATTGTCGCCTCAACAATATTTGTCGCATATCTACTTCCGTTGTTTGCGCTTGATCTTGGCGGGGTCTCCGGCGTACTCAGTCTCTTGATCGAGGGAGCACGCAATGGTTGGCAGATTATCTGGACGAATATCACATAGCCGTTCTGTTGTTTGCTGATATATCTAAAACAAATATCGACTCTCGCTGCGTCGCCCACGTTTCAGTATATCTAACAGCAATCATATGCCTCTTGATGTCACATTGTATGATATGGCATATTCCCGCTCATCGCCAGAACTCTCATTTAGTCGTCGGGAACTCCGTGATCTTGGTATTGCGCTTGTTGCGCTGAGTATCGCGTTCGCGATTTTCTTTGCTGGTGGCGGCGCGCGCGCACTTTCAGGGATCCTTGACCGCGGTGTCGTTGTTCCCGTTTTCGTCAGCCTATTGACTGCTGGACTTGGATTCTTACTCCATGAGATTGCACACAAAGTTGCTGCGGTCCGATTCGGACAACTAGCAGAGTTTCGTGCTGACTATGGTATGTTATTTCTTGCAATTGTGAGTTCACTTGCAGGTTTTATTTTTGCAGCCCCGGGAGCTGTTCATCATCAAGGTCGTGTCACGTCACGACAACACGGATTGATTGCCCTTGCTGGACCGATGACAAATGCCGCGTTGACCGTTATCTTCGTTCCAATCTATCTGGCAGGCATGATGTTTGATTCATCTCTCATAATTCTCATTGGATCCCGTGGGCTCATGATAAATCTTCTACTGATGGCGTTCAATATGCTTCCTTTCGGTGCTCTTGATGGTCGAACCGTCTATCAATGGAGTACAACTGTATTTGCAGTTGTGTTTATTCCTGCACTCTTATTGACGATTGGCGCATTCATCAGTGGTTTCGGATTATAGACTAAACTAAACTAAACTGAGTTGACTTGAAGAAAAACTGAGATACTATCTCATATCTCCCAGGAAATCATCACATACTGTCTACTGAGATTGTATTACACATCAGTAATCACTCAGTTCTATACGTTAATTTAAATACTATCACTGATGTGACACTACCGGTATGATAATATTGGAGCTATCCATGTCACTAGGGATTAGACGGCTGGTAGTCATGACCAATGCACAATGCGATGGCATTAGATATCATAAGGGCGATGAATACGGTCGTTTCAGTGGTAGTTAATCCCCCAATCAGTAGTGGGAGATATCCGACCGGTAAAATAATTGCACTCCAAAACATGGCGACTTTGGTATGACGTACACCGTATTTAATTACTGCTTGAATCGTGCTGTGATTTCCAGAGGGCTGATTGTCTGTGTAGGGGAGACTCGACATAGTCAAAGTTCAATCATACAAATGCTTGGAAGCTACATATAATGTAACGAGCGTTTACTTATTTTGTAACACTTTAGACCGATCCTGAGATATTTTACTGATCTTTTATTATAACCTAAGAGCGCCGAAGACGTTTTATAAACTGCTTGTACACTTTCTTATGATGCGAATAGCTGAGAATCGACTCAGCAATGGCTCGGCTGATACACGTTGAGTTCCACATTCGCTGCAAGGAAAGACTGGTAATAACGCGGTCTCAGTGTTAATTTGGTTATATACTAGACAAAAGGTTAGGGTATACAGCGTATCGAGACTACCCAGACTTTTGTCTTATCACCGCGGGAATATGTATATGAGTGATCCGTCTGATAACAAAGCAGCGTCCAATACTAATCGTGATACAGCTTCAGATAGAAATAAAGACCCTGATGAACTCACATACGCTGCGGCGGGTGTCGACATCGAAGCGAGCGAAGCAGCCACTGCAGCACTTATTGATGCTGTTGGTGAGTCCGCTGGTGACTATGCTGGGCTGATTGATATTGGTGATCGATACCTCGCACTTGCAACCGATGGTGTTGGTACAAAATTGCTCGTCGCAGCAGCGATTGATGATTACTCGACAATTGGAATTGACTGCGTCGCAATGAATGTTAACGATCTCGTTGCTGCCGGCGTCCAACCGGTCGCATTCGTCGATTATCTCGCTATTGATGACCCTGATGAGAATCTGACAGAACAAATTGGCGTTGGACTTGATGTAGGTGCTGACATTGCAGGTATTACACTCATTGGTGGAGAAACAGCTATTTTGCCAGAGGTAGTCGATGGCTTTGATCTCGCAGGCACGTGCGCTGGCTTAACACCGAAAAATGAACTTTTTCAACAGACGGCTCAACCTGGTGATGCACTTGTCGGGTTTGCATCATCAGGCATTCACTCGAATGGACTCACACTTGCTCGGACAGCCATTACCCGCGAACATGAGTATACGACTTCCTGTCCGTTTGGCGAATATGAGACACTGGGTGCAGCGCTTCTTGAGCCAACGCAGATATATACAGATCTTTTAGATCCAATGCGTGCTCACGATGTGCGCACAGCTGCACATATCACCGGGGGCGGGCTAAGAAACATCGAACGATTGGGCTCACACCGCTATACTATCGATAATCCACTTCAAATCCATCCTATCTTTGAGTTTGTCCAGTCGGCTGGTAGCATCTCTGATGAGGAAATGTATCGAACGTTCAATATGGGGATTGGACTGGTATGCGCTATGTCTGTGGAAAACGCTGAGATGCTGACAGAAACAACAGATGGAGAAATAATTGGACAGGTTGAGACCGGTGACGGCGTTACTATTCGTGGAATTGAGTTGTGATTATATGGAAATTTCAAAAAGAAATATTGAGTAACCTACTTAGGTGAATTCATTCTGCTCGATCTATCAAATACACGAATATATCATAACATGCGCTACATGTTCGAGTAGGTCTCGCACGTTCTAAATGAGTAACTACCAACTCCCTGTTCAACTCTGAGCATCAGTCGACCTGCATATTAAGCGACACAAGAACGCTCTGGATTACTGTAGGGTCATATCCAAGCCCAGAGACACTCACTCTACCGAATAAAAAACTCAGACTCGAGCGGCGACATCCGCATCAGTAATAATGCCAATCGTTTCACCGCCTTTGACAACGAGCACTGCTGCATCACGATCAAGTGCAGAGTCAATCTCCTCAAGCATTGCTGTTGGTTCCACTGTTGTCACTGACTCGCGCATCACCTCAGCGACTGGGAGCGTTCCGACTCTATCAGCCTGTTTTGGCGCATGTCGAATATCACTGTTTGAGATTATCCCTTCTGGTTGACCATCACGAATAACTGGAACTTGTGAAAATCCCTCCTCACGCATCGTATCCCGTGCCATTTTGACTGACTCGTCTGGAGCAACACTAATTACATTCGTATTCATCAGGTCATCCGCACGAATGACCTCTCCTTCAGCCTCATCAAGTGCATTGACAATACGTCTCAGTGTCGATAATCGTGGGTCGACATCACCACCTTCAATCCGAGCAATCAGAGGCTGTGAGACACCTGCCATCTCGGCGAGTGAGCTCTGTGTTAACTCAAGCTCATCTCGGCGCTGTTTGAGGTCTTCTCTTGTCGGGAGTTCCATGCCTGTGATTACTCGAAGTTATACGAAAGTGTTTCGGGCAGGTGTATGACCACAGATATATGTTTGACATCCTCCTCCGCGTAAACGCGGAGGAATCCTGAGTGTGTGAGCGTGTGTGAGTGTGAGCGGTGGAGATTTCAATTTTAGGGTTACAGTTCCACCGAACCCCAGTACGGTGAGAATCCGTGTGGGGTTCACGGACTGTCACGGGTAGAGTGGGACTGCTGACGATGGGAGTGCCAAGCCCCATCCCCGGTACTCCTATCCTCTCGTCCATCGTGTTCGGACTCCCACAGTTGGTTGTGCCGTTGGGAGTCCGGCAGACTTCGACAGACTTGGAGTTACTGTCTGTGGTGCTTCCAGCAGTCGGGCAAGGCACTGCATCGGTTCATTATCGGAACCGACCGTTCACCAGACTGGGTCCGATTACTGTCTCATTGCTTGGGGCGGACAGGGCAGGCCGCCATCGTAATCGGAGGACTGGCGGAAATCACTCTGTTCTGAGCCTGATTCCTATCGGTATGTACTGTTGCCTGTCAGTTTCAGTTGCGGATTGTCAATCTCACCGCAACTATCGCCGGGTAGATTACCTCCGAGTTGTCGGATTCAGCCTGCGGCTGAAGCCGCAGGTATTCTCCTTGACCCTTATAATTACTCTTGATTCAATCTATTTTTATCATATCTCACCGCGTGTCATCTTCGTCTGTTTCAATACAGTCGATCACTGACAGTGGGACATCCCTCAATGCACCGCCAACCTCACTTTTCGCAATTCGGGAAGCATGCTTCTCACCATCGGCGTTGAATACTGTAATCTCTAATAATAGCCCCACAAGTGCTGTGTCTGCAGCGATAAATGCTGAGTCAAATGGTTCACCACAGGCCGGACACGGTGTTGCTCCCACCTCAACCTCAACGTACTCTTTATCTCGATCATTAAGCCGCTTTCCTGCCTCGCTGACGGCAACACCAATAGCATCATCAATGTCACTGACGTCGCGAACGAGCCATGCGGCTTCCATCGCGACAAGATAGTTAGTCATACACTGGTATACCACCCGAGACTATCGTGTCTTCCGGTTCGTCAATGTCGCTCAGTGATACCGGGCGTAATTTTGGTATCGACATTTGCATAAATGCAGTATTCATGTGTTGGATTATTCCTCAAGTTTTCGTTATACTTTCTTGAAATATCTCTTGATCAGTGTTCTCCAAATCTTGGTGCGGATGCGACTTGGGACCCACACATAACTTATGGGAATTACTCATGAAATGCCAGCGTTTGTGCTTGGACGCATGATTCTACTGCTGCAGTAAATGGATCTGCCCCTCACTAAGTAAATCAACAGACAGCGGCGATCACATCCATTTTGCATATAAACAGATTTATATACAGGAGCTACCCGTTGTCTCCAAGACGATGATGACAGACATGCGGCGGGCGAGTGCGTTCGTATTCTATCAGATAACGGTCCTGATTGGCATTGTGGCATTACCATTTGCACTTCTTGCGCAGCGATTCGGTCTGACGCTTCCTATCGGACATGCTGTTGATACTGCAGCTCAAACGTATGAGCAAACTACCGATCAAGATGACTGATTACGACCGTATATTAATTGAATGAATATCCGTTATGATCAAATAACGTGCTGTTTGAATGATTGATTTCTACGTCCTCTTACTACGTTTATAATATAGATTCAGCGGTAAATACATCTCTCAGCTCACCTGCGATTAACCTCGTTCGCTATTTGTGTAAGAAAATGAACGCAGGTAACTGATTTATTTATATATCAACATGAAATCAGGCAGTTGCAGTATCGATTAACTATGACATTCTCCGGATCCTCCGAGCATAATCAGTGCATTTCAGTTGTGTAGTTATTCTCTAATTCAACAGATCTGACGACCTAAATCACGTGAAGAAGGTCAACGTCCTGAAATGACTGATGACAGTAAGAAGGGTGGCATTTATGAGCGGCGGGCAACAAAGATAATCAATGCGTACGCCCATGAATAATGACGTCTCTGGACGACCAGATTCCCTGAATGGTGACCACGGTGATGTCTTTTCACCAGAACTTGGTGAGTTCCCAAATGCCGGTGACCGCGCTGATGATCTCGGCGATATGGAAACAAAGACTGGAACGACAACAGTCGGGCTTAAGACTCAAGAAGGGACTGTCCTCGCAACAGATATGCGAGCAAGTCTTGGTCGAATGGTTTCATCGAAGGATGTCCAGAAGGTCGAAGAAATTCACCCAACTGGTGCATTGACGATTGCTGGGTCAGTCTCAGCCGCGCAGTCGCTTATCAGTTCAATCCGAGCAGAAGTTCGACTATATGAGGCACGACGCGGTGAAGACATGAGCATGGAAGCACTCTCAACGCTCCTTGGAAACTTCCTTCGTTCAGGCGGCTTTTATATTGTCCAACCGATTCTTGGTGGCGTTGATGACGACGGACCACACATCTACAGTATCGACCCTGCTGGTTCGATCATTGAAGAAGAGTATACAGTTACTGGGTCGGGAAGTCAATACGCACTCGGTGTTCTTGAACAACAGTATGACGAGGACCTATCGGTTGAGGAAGCAAAAACAGTCGCTGCACGTTCAATCGAAAGTGCTGTTGAACGTGATCTTGCTTCTGGAAATGGAATTAATGTTTGTGTGGTTACCGAAGACGGTGTCGAGATCACACAGCATGAGGAGTTTGAAGAGGTTATCTAACTTGGGAATCGTCGTCCAGTTATCATACTTGTAGTTGTCTGAATTCCGATATCCTAGCTTATTATCCAATTACTGCCATGTATTCATGATTATCTTATATAGTCAGTAATTGCTTGATTACATCAGTTAGGGAGCGCTCGGACAGAATTGTCATCCGATAAGATTGATCCATTAGACGTTGGAATGATTTGAATATGCTATCAGAATCCTGAATTAATGTTTGTATGTTTGCTCTCAAAAATAAAGCAAGAGAAGTGAATCAACTTCTATCTGGGTGGATCGCTTAATCCCACGTCAAGAATGAGCTATCAAGTAGTGTTTCTCGTTGTTTCTTCACGTATGTCCGCTGCATCTCTGAAACGGCAGTAGCGAGGTCTACTCCATCAGTAAGGTAATCGCGAACCTCATCGACTTTCCAACTCGCTGGCGTCGTCTGCGTCTTGACACGGTGTCGTAATGGTTCAATATACGTCTCTGCAGTCGATTCAGAGCAGCCACTAGCTGTCAGTCCGTCAATAGCATGTGCAAAAATATCGTCGTAGATAACTTCCTGATCAATTGTCTCGACACCATCGTTACATATCCACCGTTGCCGGCTTTCAAGCCCCGATCGCATCGCAGCGTAGAAATTCTCTCGTGCAGTCGACCAACTTTGATTAATAACAGGATGTTCCCGTTGTGCGAGACTCTTCATCAAGCCAGCGAATGTTGCTTGGAATGCCATCGAATCACGAACGGTTGGTTGTGCGGGAAGTGGACGGAACTCAATGCGAGCATTCGCCGAGGATTTTGATGCACCATCAAATACAGGACGTATCCACCGCCAGTATGTTCCATGCTTTCGTCGCAGCGTAGCGAATCTATCATCAAAGCGATCACCTCGCGGAACTGGCATCGGAACAATTGTCGCATCATCCGCAACCCGATCAACTGCATCTTCAACCGTATCAAGATCTTGTGGGAATCTGACTTTCTCAGTATCAGTGGTGTTCAAAATCGATTCAAAGACGTGGATCCGGTTTTCAGCATGCCCATCAGACAGAATTCGTTGCGCGCCAACATTATCATATAGATCTGGCGGAAAGAATGGTGAGTTGACTCCAAGGGCAAGCAGTGGTCCAGCAACACGAAGAGCGTAATTAAAATATGTCGGTAAGTCAGCAGCATATGCAACCTGGAAGTGTGGTTGTATTGAACTGATCAGGGATTCTGGCATAACCGTATCAGCTGAGAGTGAGACATGCGGTGCATCAAGCGTTACACTGTCTGGAACTCGTGGTCCATTTGCCATCGCATGATACCGCACTGACCTACTCATATTCGTCGCAATTCGGATACCATCATCATCGACACTATTCGTGAGATACTCTTGTGCTGTCTCACCTGCTGGCGGAATAGTCCATAGTCCATCACTGACAAGTCGAATCCCCTCAGCACTTGTGCACTGCAACGCGGCGCGAAGTTGGGCGCGAACTTCTGATTCCTGCGCATGTAACCCACTTGCATTCATTGGCTGCGGATTTGTGGTCATCTCTGCGTTATGCAATCCGAGCTCTTTCTCAAATCCAACGTGCTCAAGCAAGCGCCGTGGAACACGCATTAACGCATGCGTGTCACCATCATCAGAGGCTGCCCACCGACCATCAGCCACTGCATAGAATTCGTATTCCAATCCAATGATAGCTTGATGATTGTCAAAGGTGCCTGCTGCAAGCTCATCCTTCACAACGTCCGCATCAGCTAGTGCGCGGTCATTGAAGCCCTCTGCATCGACGGCAAGGGCATCACGGACCTCTGCCGCCAACTCATCAGTCATACGCGACGATGGACGACCCGACGGCTTGAATCCAGTGGATTCAGACTGACATGTTGTTATCGACATATAAGTATAAGTTTCCAACCGTTTGTTCACACAGATTGTGCTTGCTCAATCAGTCGTTAAGACATATGTCATCGAATCAATCAGATTCTGTGAGCCGCTGCACTCTTTTAACAGAGTAGTAATTATAGACATTGATGCAGTTTGAGGACTTTGCTGACCATGTCATTACGATTGAGGCTGAACCCGCAGATTTAGAGACTATCTCGCTTGTCAGTGAACTGTTTATGACGGCTGGACATGAAGGTGAAAAAACACTCCGTATTGTTGTTCGGTTCATCAAAGGAACGGTGTTCCCTGCATGGTCATCACAGACGCTTGATATTGGACCTGCTTTGTTGCATGAGACGATCGCTCAGGCTGCTGGAGCAAATATTGACGCAGCGGATGTGGAAAATCGTCTTGCAGATCATGGTGAGATTGGAGCTGTTGCGGCGAGTTATGATCTAAATGGACAACAAGGATTGTCTGCATTCACCACATCAACATCAGATCCGCTAACCGTAAGCCGCGTTGATGAAACCCTCCGTGCAGTTGCCTCAACAAGCGGTGATGGAAGCCAAAGCCGTCGTCAGAATCTACTTTTCAAATTGTTTTCTAAGACATCCTCATCAGAAGCCCGAATCCTTGCACGACTTACTCTCGGTGAAATGCGAATTGGTGTCGGAACTGGTACGGTCCGTGATGCCATTACATCAGGATTTATGCAGTCAACGACGAGTAATAATCATGCCAATGATATTGATACAAATCCGAAAGATGGCGAGGATGCTCAATCGGTATCGCTTGAATCTCAGCTAGGAGCACATAGCAAGAATGATGCTAATGCGAATGTGGATGCATCTGAGAGCACTTGTTCTAAGAACACCGATCTAGAACCCTCTCCCGACCTAGATCCGGCTACTGCCGTCGAACATGCACTGCAGGTATCAAATGATTATGGCATGGTAGCCACTGTTGCACAAGCCCAGGGACAGGCGGGACTTGCGGATATCAGTCTCGAAGTAGGGCGACCCATCCAAGCGATGCTCGCACAGGCAGCTGATGGTGTTGATGCGGTCGATACATGGGATGCGGTAGCTGTCGAGACGAAGTTCGACGGGGCACGAGTACAGATACACACAGACGGTGAATCAGTCTCACTATACTCACGCAATATGGAGGATGTCACGGATCCACTTCCAGAGATTGTCGAATTTATTTCTGAGAGAATCACCGTCCCTGTCATTCTTGATGCTGAAGTCGTCGCTGTGAGTGATGATGGCGATCCTTTGGCGTTTCAGGAGGTTCTTCGTCGGTTTCGACGCAAATACGACATTGATACAATGCGTGAGTCTGTCAATCTCAAAGTGCATGTCTTCGATTGTCTCCATATCGATGGCACTGATTTACTGGATGTCTCACTCCGGGAGCGACGAGACAAACTCTGTGAGCTATTCGATACGACTGACGCCTTATCACCATTCCAACTCACTACTGACCCTGATGTAATTACACAGGCACGGACGCAAGCGCTTTCAAATGGACACGAAGGCGTCATGTTGAAAAATCCAGACTCAACATACAGTCCGGGATCCCGTGGGCAACACTGGCTCAAACACAAACCCGATGTTGAGACGCTTGATCTCGTTGTTACCGGTGCTGAATGGGGTGAAGGTCGTCGTGCAAATCTGTTTGGAACATTTGTGGTCTCCGCACGAACAACAACGGATGAATCAGAGTTCAAATCACTTGGAAAAGTCGCAACGGGACTCACAGACGAACAACTCACTTCCCTGACTGAACAGTTGCGTCCGCATGTCCGTTCAGAGGATGGACAAAGCATTCTGATTGAACCCGCGATTATCATTGAAGTTGGATATGAAGCAATCCAACGCTCACCAACTTACGACTCCGGACTTGCCCTCCGATTTCCGCGTGTTATTGCCGTTCGCCATGATAAAGAACTCAGCGATGCTGATTCTCTCACCCGGATTAAAGATCTCACAACGGATGGATAGATCAAATCAGGCTGAATCTCACAACCACTGCACTTTTTCATTGCGGTAATCAACGTCACTAATCTTCGGTCCTGTTTAGCAATTTGTGGGCGCTAAGCCCCCGTCCTTGAGCAGCAACACAGTGAAGCAGCGCAGTAGGGCGGGGATACAGCGCCGCCATCATTTCGGATATACTGTTTTATTGTAAACTCACAGGCTAACATGAACCACAATGTTCAATCGTATAAGTTACGTAATTTATGATACGGCAAAGCGCAAAACAATCTCTATCCGCGAAGATCAACAAGAGTGGATTCAGGAGAACCTCTCTTCGTTCGTCCAAGAGAAACTTGACGAACTAATTGAACAACGTGAGCGATAACTGATGCAATACGCCTACAGGTTCCGGCTCAATCCAACTACCGACCAGCGTGACTTGTTAGATTATCATAGAGATACCTGTCGACAACTGTACAACCACACGCACTCAACGAGTGCGTCAAGTCCGTGACCAGCTTAGTGATCTCAAAGACCGGTGAGACGTGCTTACCGACCTGTATTCGACAGTCACACAAGCTGCTGTGATGTGTATTGAGAACAGCATCAAAGCTCTCTCACAACTCAAACAGAACGGCTACAACGTCGGAAGCCTCAATTGGAAGGCACCAGGCGAGCTTCGGAGCTTTATTTATGTGCAGTCTGGGTTTGAGTTTGACAAGAAGAACGGTCAGACAGTGCTCTCACTCTCGAAACTTGCAGACATTCCACTCACTATTCACCGCGAGGTTTCTGATGAGGTAGACGTAAAAAAGGTTAGTGTTAAGGAAGAAACGACTGGTGAGTGATACACTTCATTTGCTGTCAACGGTAAAAAAGAATAACCCAAACCACACAACCCGATTGTTGTGCTGATATTGACGTTGGAATTCTCAAGTACGCTCACGACACGGACGGGCGTGCCGTTGGCTCACTTGACCTACAGGATGAACGAGAGCGTCTCAAGCGTGAGCAACCGTCGTTCTCACGGACACAATAGGGGGTTAAACAACTGGAAGAAGCAACGAACAGGAGTAGCTGAGTGCTACGGATAAATCAAGCGCAAGCGTCGTGACTCTTTAGACAAGCTGTCGAACTACTACGCTACCGAGCACGAGTTTGTATCCGTTGAGAAATTAAACATCAAGTCCATGTTGGAGTCGAGTAGCAACAGCTAAACACGGCGTCGGCAGCATGGGACACTTTCACCAGTATGTTGGAGTGCAAATGCAAGCGTGAAAGCACGCACTTTGCTGAGGTTGAGCCAGCGGGTACAATCAAGAAGTATGCTTCATATGGCGTTAAATCAGATAAACCCCTATGGGTGCGAGAACACACGTACTTTGCGTGTGGGTTTGAGATCGACAGAGACGCGAACGTTGCAGTTAATATCTTGTCTCATGGTTTTGACGAATTAGGACTGGGATAGTCCAAATTAACGCCTGTAGAGACTGTACTCCCTATATTCACTCATCGAGTGTGTCCGATATCGTGGATGGAGAGCGCGTCGTGAAAACAGGAAGCCTCCGTGATCAAGAAGCGAACAGTGAAACTCGTAAGCGAGTAGGATGGGGTAGTTCACGTACATGCCATGTAGTCCAGTATACTCAATTTGTCCAATCACCGGGTGAAATATGATTCTCGGCCATCGGTGCTCACACTCATGAGTTCTCCAGAGGACTTTTGAGACCGGTTTATTGAATATATATGATGACTGTTCGCGTTGGCTCTCTCAGCATATCGTGGCTCGGATATGCAACGGTTAGAATCGAGAATACAGATGGATTTGTGACCTATATTGATCCAGGTCGATATGATGTCCTGGATGGCTACTACGCTCGCGATGGTGACCTTGTGCTCATCACTCATGATCATCACTATGATTCTGATGCAATCAAGCAGGTCGCCACCGAGACCGCAACTATTGTTGCATTCGAGGGTATGACTACAGAACAGATTAATCGCGACGTCACAGCCGTCTCAGATCTATCATATGAGATAATCCGCATTGGCGCTGAGTCTCATTGTGTTGTCGGTCCAGTTGATGTTTGGAGTGTTCCGGCATATAACAAGCCAGATGGACCGACTGCAGACGCAGATGGATCTGTCGTACATCCGCGTGGACTCGGCTGTGGGTATCGGCTTTCGACTGATGATCTCTCGATTTTTTGGCCTGGTGATTCGGATGTATTGACTGGATTCGAGCGATTACCAACCGATATTTTTCTAGCGAATATTGGAGGAAGCGTCGTTATGGACCGGCATGCTGCAGCATCCCTTACTGCTACGCTCAATCCACAGCTTACAATTCCAATCCATTATGATACTATTGATCTGCTCACAACTGACGCTGACGCATTTGTTCTCGATGTTGCACAACAAAACTGTCCTGTTGTCATTGAAGACCCTGCCGAGCGACCGAATTGACTCTTCCACGCGTATTGGAATCAACTGGAGTATTCAGTATCTTCGGCGAGCTCAACAAGATGATTAACACTTCCATTCGAACCCACCGTGGCTGCGTTCTGTAGTGCAGTTTGTACAAAATTCACCCCATCTGTTACAGCCGTCTCAACATCAACGCCATGAGCAAGTCTAGCGGCAATCCCACTTGCAAGTGTGCATCCAGATCCGTGAGTGTGTGCTGTCTCAACGCGGTCGCCTGTGACTGTGAGTTGTGTCCCTGCATCTGCAGTTATAAGTATATCTTGAACAGTATCCGCATCATCTCTCACATGACCACCCTTGAATAATACTGCATCAACACCCCACGTAAAAAACTGCTCAGCAGCACGCTCGCGTGCGCCAGCAGTATCAGGCCATACGCCAGTGAGTGCCTCTGTTTCATCGGCATTCGGTGTAAGCAACGTTGCATGTGCAAATAAGTCAGTATATGCATCAATAGCGTCTTCTGCGAGTAATCGATCACCTGATGTTGCTACCATTACGGGGTCGATCACTACTGGTCCGTTATATTCTGTAAGACAATCATCAACAGTCTCAATTGCTTCAGCGGTAGCTAGCATACCAAGCTTGATCACATCAATGTCAATGTCTTCAATTATGGATTTGTACTGTGCACGAATCTCTGCAGGCGGAAGGACATGTGTTGAGTCAACACCCTGTGTATTCTGTGCCGTTGTCGATACAATGACTGACCCACCGTACACGCCAAACCGTGTCATGGTTTTTAAATCCGCCTGGATTCCAGCACCGCCACTAGAGTCACTGGAGGCGATTGTGAGTGCGTATGGTGGTTTTGTGGGAGCCTTACTCATATATTATTTATTTTCATTTGATCGCATTATATTCTATTGTGTTGCAGTATATGATGTCGCGTTAGATATCAATCCAGTGAAACTGCGTGTTGCTGAGTTTACTCACGGTAAGGATCGCCTTATGACCGTATCCGTGAGGAGAGCGCTTAGTAGCCAGTCCACTCTTTCCGTGAGCATTAATGCGAGTTCATGCACTAACAAACGCACATTAACACTCAAATAATACTGACATGATCCAAAGCCGACATATGTACCCATTTCATCACTCGCATCCGCCTGAACAGGACTCAAAATAGGGTCTTTCTGAATATTGAGTAAGTGCTAGTCTCTCAATTCCGTCTATTCTGTGCATCTCATCGATATAATGACGATTCACTCTATCTCTGCAAGCACACGACTGACTCGGCTATCGATATCGACAGACGCTGTCGTTTCAGGGTTGGACCCAGCCGCAGCATCAAGAAATGCTGTCTCATAGCTTGCCGGACCAGCGTACTCACCAAACTCTCCACTTGCTGCGGTCTCACCGGCAAGTCCAAACGCAATCGTTCCTGTTAGCGCGGCTGTCAGCGGGTCATCTAATGCCCCACAGAATGCAGCAATTGTCCCACCAAGCATACATCCTGTTCCGACAAGAGTCCCAAGCATCTCATCGCCGACACTCAGTTCAAATGCTGTGTCTGTTGTTGCAACAATATCCGTTGCTCCCGAGGCGACGACAACTGCCTCTGTACGTTGAGCACACGCCATGGCTGTCTCAGCAGCATCAGGATGTTCACCGACTGACTCAACACCCCGAACTTCAGCATCTTCACCGGCTAATGCTGCAATTTCACCACGATTTCCATTGATGACGTCAACATCAAGATCAACGCTCAACCGCTCTGCAACTCGTGATCGCGTCGTTGTCGCACCAGCACCAACCGGGTCAAGAACTAATCCTGTACCGTGCTCAGACGCTGCCTGCCCGGCAGTCATCATTGCTTCTTCACCTGTTTCACTTACTGTTCCCATATTTAACAGACACGCCTCCGCAACACCAACCATCTCATCAAGCTCCCTCACGTCGTCCGACATAACTGGTAATCCACCCCAGTGTAAGATGATATTTGCAACTTGATTTACAGTCACGTCGTTCGTAATAGCATTGACGAGCGGTGTCGTCTGAGCAAGCTCTGTTAGCGCATCCTGGACAGTTATCTCCACTTCTTCACCGAGTTTTGTAGTATTGTCACTCATTATGCTGATGTCTCCTCATTACCAATTTGTCTCTCTATACTGGCTTTATTCACCGACTCTTGCAGTTTGCGTGTCGCTGCAGTTGGATTGTCAGCAGACGTAATGGCGGAGACAACTGCCACGCCATCTGCGCCTGCTTGTATAACTTCCGATGCGTTCGATGGTGTAATACCACCAATTCCGACAACTGGAATTGAAACCGCCTCTATGATTGCGGTCACAGCCTCCGGACCTATTTCAGCGCTTTCAGCTGTGACATCTTTCGTGCCTGTCGGGTACACAGCCCCAACACCGAGATAATCTGCACCGACACGTTCAGCTTCCTGTGCTGCTGTTGGGGTCGAGACTGATCGCCCAATAATTGCGTCCTGACCGAGAACCTCGCGGGCAGCCGTAACTGGAAGATCTTCATCACCGAGATGAACGCCGTCAGCATCAATTGCAGCAGCAAGGTCTACCCGATCATTTACGAGAAAAGTTACTCCTGCTTGAGCAGTTTGCTCACGTATGTTCTGACCCATCTTATATCGTCTTCGAGCAGTTGTGTCCTTCTCACGTAATTGGACAACATCAACGCCTCCAGCGATAGCCGCCTCAACAATCTCGGTCGTCGATCGCCCGGCTGAGCGGTCCTCCTGTGTGACGAGATACGTTTGTACCGGTGTATTCATTCGTAATATTATGAATTTACATCTCACTGAAAAAAGATGTTCTGCAATTCAATGGGCTATGTTTTGCTTCTGCTGTAGTTGCTCTTGACACATGATAAAAATTCCCGACCTAATGTAACGACCGCGGGTCGCACATAACCGATACTAAGATGTATCCGAAGGAAGTATTTCTATAGAATATAATCCAGTCGATAATTGAGGAGGTATTTCAGTATCTTTCTATCGGGATTACAGAACTCCCATATCATCAAGTCGCTCTGGAAGATATGTTTCAGTCACAAAATCAAGTCCACGAGATGCAAGTGACTGCTGTTCAGCCTTCTTCTCAATATCTAACTGTAGTTCAATCTGTTCAGTCCAATAGTCTGATTGGAATCGTGGGTCCTCAAGTTCCGACTCAAGTGCATTTATATCAGAATCTGCAAGTGGGTCCGTTGGAAGTTCATATTCGACAATATCGGTTGGCTGAATTCCAATAAACCGTGCTTCTGGTGTCGCAAGATACTCCGAAAGATGCGCGGATTTAATCGACCCATATGCGACTGATCCATAAATTCGGTATGACCATGGGTCACCATCAGTAAACACGACAACTGGGACGGTCAACTCATCGTGAAGTCGCTTTGTAATTCGTCGCGTTGCTCGTGCAGGCTGACCTTTTAAATGCACAATAAGACAGTCGTACATGTCATCAAATCCATTTTCGATCAATCGGTCACGCATTCCACCAGTTTCGACACAGAGAACGAAATCAATCTCATGATCGAGAAAATCAATCGTGTCTGGATTGTTTGGAATCTGATATCCACCTTCACCAACGTCCATTTGACAGTGAATTGCTCGCTCACCCCGACGGGTCTGCTCGCGTAATTCGAGTGGTCCCATTAGTGTCGCACCAGACTCCTCAGGTCGCATGTGGAAGTCCTCACGCGTCACTTGTGAGACAATCTCAAGATCCTCGACGAGTTGATTCGATTCATCCTGACCAGAAAACTGTGCCTCTTCATTATCCCAAGACTCAGAGAGATAATACAACTCACGGAGCGTCGATGACCTATCTTCTTCAAGTTGGTCAACAAGAAACTCAATTGTGTATGCTGCTTTGAGTAGCTTCCTGGCTCCGCGGACACTATTCGCTGAACGTGTTGAGGTACGGTCTCCGTACACCCATACCTCTGAATCTTCATCAAAGACGATATTCGTCTTTGTCCGCGTCGGAATTTCCATCGTTGGAATGTCTCCGCTCTCGAATTGATCATAGAACTCTGCTGCGAGGTCAATGAGTCGCTCTTGGGCAAGTTCCTCGTCTTGTTTCGTGCTCATAATAGATTTCTTGTAATTATTTTGATTTCAGTGATAATTGAACTCATGGTCTCAATGTAGATACATTTCATGCGTCTCTCTTATCATAGTTACTCGTATCTGCACCTGTATTTATGACCGCATTTTGCGTGTAATATTTCTGTTGTTTGATACAAATCCACACACTACCGGCTTACAGCTCGCTTGACTTTCCATATCTACCGTTTTATTACCATTTGGTATCGGGTTTTGGGCTATTGTGTGCGAAATAAGAGGATATACTGTTTTGATGACCGCCGAGGTGATTACCTTTGAATATGACTGGCTGCCCTATCCGACGGCAAACACCTCTCACGCATCAATCGTCAGTTTTTCACTTTCGACACCATCGACATCAAGCTCAAATGATGCCTCCGCTGGAACCTCATACGTCACAGTGACTGACTCACCAGCACCAACGACTGGCTCCCATGTCACGAAGTACTCATCCTCAAGTTCGACTAATTCAATCTCATCCGGAATCGTGTCCGGTTTGGTATCGACAATATCAGTCAGTGTTGGTGATTTCTGACTATCTGAGTAATTCTGCACTGTCAATGTGACCGACCCATTGTCAACGTCACGCTCAATATTGACGTTATTCATGATTCGCGCCAGTGCGTTATCTATCTCTGGTCGGTCATTTTCTGTCACGTCTGCTAGTTTATTCGCCATCTCCGGGAGTATCCGTCCAAGCACGTCCTGCTTTTTTCGCCGTTTCTGCATCGATCGGCGTTTGTTGAGATATGATTTAAGATCGCGCGAGGCTTCTCGGACCGCGAGTTCAATCTCATCCTCAATTGCTGGAATATTTGCAAGTGCATCTTTCGATTCACTCGTGAACGGTACATTTGTTGATGCCACATGTATCATCACCACGGCTGGTCCACGAGGCATCCCAGACCCACCTGGTTGGTCAAGCCCGTAGTTTCGCCATCCAATTGACTTGATGACATCTGTCGTTGCACATGCGCCCCGCTGATAGACCAGCGGGACTCGGTTTGCGAACCGGAGAAGCGAGATGTTCCCATCATTGAGCTCACCACCATACGCAATGCCAGCTTCAACGACGAATGGATCCCCACCATGAACCTCTGCATCTCGTGTCGCAGCCGCATAGAAATCAGCATCAAATTCTTTTCGCAACCCTGCCTCAACGAGTGTTGATGTAATAGGTGATAAACAATCAGTCGGTGGCGCCAAGATATCTGTTGATCGCATCGCATCAAGCAATTCTGAGGCAATATTACGGTCGTCTGCAATGGTCTTGACTGCCGGTAACTCATCTTCAACCGTCTGCATAGCCTTCCATACCGCGTTGACTACATTCTCACGGGCAGTCTCGCCGAATGAAACTTCCTCAGAAACAATCATATCAGCTGAACGGTCAACATACTCACGAACTGTATCTTGAGTCGCACGAAGAGACGTTGAGTCATCAGCAAACTTTGCTGCAACGCGGTCTGCGACACCTCGAACTGTTGCATGGTTTTTTTGTGTACTTGTTGCATCCGCAACGAGTGGATAGATATCATCATCAATATCTACGGTGAGCACATCCCATGCTGCATCAACTGCATTTTCCCGAACTGTTGTACCGAATGTCGTCTCAAACTCATCCTCAATATCCTCAGCGACGGTATCAACAATTTTGACAAGTTCGGCACGCGTCGTTCCAGATCGTTGATTGAGCGTCTTTGCAACACGGTCTGCGAATTCAGCAGTCGCAGACGCACCTTTGTTTACTACCGCAACTTCAATGATTGATTCAAGTGACGAGGGTAATGTATCATCAGTATCGTCGACATCAGCTACATCACTTGGTATCGTTTCCGGAGCAGACACAGGAAGAGCACGACCAAAGTGACGGTCACGAAATCGATTGAGGATTTTTGTTGCTGTTTTTGATCCAACACGAGTGAATTCCTCACGAAGAAAGCCAGACACAGAGTATGACTCTGTTGCTTCAAGCATCTTCAACAACGTTCCTAATTCAACACCATGTGGATGTGGTCGAATCTCTTCAGTTTGTGCCGGTAGTTCAGCACCGTCGACCCGCTCGTACTGACGAGGCTCCTCGAGCCCGGGTTCATCAAGTGTGATCCGTGCATGTGGGTTGACAACCGCCGTGTCTTTGACGTAATCCCGAAGCTGTCCACGAGCCCGCATGTTTGCTTCCATTTCTAACTCAATCCGCGTGCCATGGGTTGGTGATAGCGATGCAGCACCAGGGTCACGCTCCCGATCGGCACTCACCTCTGGTTCGTTTGTGTCTGTATCAATAATGAGTTCAAAATATTGTGCTGTATCGGAACTCTGTGTTCGCGTGGTTATCCTTGCTGGCTTCCCTGAAGTAAGCTGTGAGTACAACACCGCTGCAGAGATCCCAATTCCTTGTTGTCCTCGACTATTCTTTACACAGATTGCTCCATCATTTGTGACCACAAAATTCTCATCATGACCGCTTGCACCTGGAACGGAGATATCATATACATATGGCGGTGCGTCAATTTGCTCAATGTTGTTTACCGACAATAAACAAAGGTCTCCGTTATGCTGTTGATAATCTGGTTCGTTATCAGTTACCACTTCAACCTCAGCCTGATCAACCGATACCTCATATACCGTTCGTTCACTCTCAGCTGCAATAGTCTCAGTTCGTGTATCTGTTGTTGCAACTACCCCATTCATATTCCACAACGTGGTGAGCTGTCTGGCAAATGTTTCACTCGATGTTGTATATGTAGCAACATCATTGCTAGCAGCTGTTTTGTTTGGCGTCTCGCTATGTTGATATAATTTAGTTAGTAACTGCTGTTGGTGTTCAGAGTCACACTCAAAAATAAACGACGGGAGCCGTATCTCTCCAGCACTCTCACAGATGAGCGATATTATCGATTCAAGCGGTGTTGTTGTGCCCTCTGAGAATTCATCTGGCGTGCTGTTATCTAGCTTGCTATTTGATGTGTGTGATACTGCTGGTGTAGATTCTGATGTAATATATTTCGTGAGATGAGAAGTTACTATATCATCGATAGGAACCGACACTGGCAATCGTGCTGTCTCGCCGTCCGGATTGATTATCTCAAGAGTATGATCGGCAACTGTAGACGCTTCATTACACTCAATTATCTCTTTGACTGATATGCGGCTCTCGTTATTTTTGTGGCTACTATCGAATATATCAGTTTTTGAGTGTTGCCGGTCTGCACTAAAATGAGCTTGTTGTCCACTTGATGATGCAACTCCAGTAGATGCCATCATCGATGAAGATGAACTCATTTTTGCTGCGCATGACGAAGTATGATGATCCCCCACAGAGGAATGAGATGCTTCATCAACTCCATGAATTTGGAATGTATACTCACTTTCTTGAAGATCAGCTAACTGAATGTAATCAAGAATATTAATGATCTGTCCTTTCTCACCCGCCTGTGGCTCCGTATCCACGGCTTCTCTGACATCTGTAGATTCTGGAGTCACCGGAAGTTGCTTTGGCGCGAGAATGTTATCCCCTGGTGAGAGTTCGCTAGCATTCACTTCTATCGTTTCGCCACTGGAAGAAAGTGAAAATAGACTATGATTACCTGTTATCTCAACTGTTCGACCACATGCTGTTGAAACCCGATACACGTCCTCATCTGTCCGGTGACGAATTGCATTTGTCACTGGTTGCCACGTCATTTCATGTGTCGTTCGATTGAATGATGGCACTTCGATATTGGAGTCTGCCGGAATAGGAGCTGATGCCGGCCCATCCTCAAGTAGATGTGAATCACATAACTCACTGATTGAAGTAAATGTAACATCACCATCGCGACGAACTAGAAGCGTCTGATTGGGTGTCAGTGACTGTTCGCGAGCATGAAATCGCGACCCATACAGTAGCTTTCCAAAGACTTTGGGTACTTGTTCGCGTGTTATCCCTGGACCGTTATCTTCGACAATGAGGGTATAGTAATCACCGGATTCACGAATTTCAATAGAGATATCTGGTTTAATCCCGGCTTCTTCGGTGGCATCAAGAGCATTGTCAACCGCTTCCTTCACAGCGGTTACAAGCCCTCGAGCTCCCGAGTCGAAGCCCAGCATATGCTTGTTCTTCTCGAAGAACTCGGCGATCGAAATTGCTCGTTGGCTCTCTGCCAACTCATCGGCAATCTCGCTCTCTTCGCCGAGTTCCGACTGAAACGAGGTCATTCTGTGGGAACTGATATCCGACCGATAGTTAAGAAGGGTTCGGGAGTGCGGTGAAGCTAAATTATAACATGGACTGAGTTCCATGGTACCGATAGATGAGCAGGCGGTCGTAAGCCCGCGCCCGCGCGTGCGAGGGTTTATGAATAAAGATGGCTTAATACAAATAGATTAATGTCGCATGAAACAGAATACGGAGCCGGCGATATCCAGGTTTTGGAGGGTCTGGAAGCAGTGCGAAAACGCCCGGCAATGTATATCGGTTCGACGGACTCACGGGGGCTCCATCATCTCGTCTACGAAGTCGTTGATAATGCAATCGACGAGGCACTTGCTGGCCACTGTGACCAGATTGATGTGACACTCCATGAAGATGGCTCAGTCTCGGTTACGGACAATGGCCGCGGAATTCCCGTTGATACGCATGAACAATATGATCGCCCTGCCGTTGAGGTCATTATGACTGTTCTCCATGCCGGCGGGAAGTTTGATAATAAATCATATCAGGTATCGGGAGGACTACATGGTGTTGGGGTCTCTGTCGTTAATGCACTTTCACGGTGGCTTGAAGTCGAAATCAAACGTGACGGTGCTCTTTGGCGAGATCGGTTCGAGCACGGTGAACCTCAGCCTGATAGTTTTGAGCGGGTTCGAGATCTTGAACCTGGTGAAGAGACCGGAACAACAATCCAATTCTGGCCAAGTGAAAATATATTTGAAACGACAGTCTTTGAATTCTCAACGCTCGAAAATCGTCTTCGTGAACTCGCCTTTTTGAACTCTGGTGTCGAAATCTGTCTTACTGACGAGAACGAGGGCGTCGATCGCACGTTTTGCTTCAATGGTGGGATCCGCGAATTTGTCAAGTATCTTGACGAGACAAAAACTGTTCTTCATGACTCAGTTGTTCATTATCAAAATGAAGAGGATGGGATTGAGGTTGAAGTTGCACTGCAAGCCACCGAAGAGCTTCAAGGCTCAATTCATGCCTTTGCAAATAACATCAATACCCGCGAGGGCGGGACACATCTCACAGGATTCAAAACAGCACTGACGCGAGTAATAAATGACTATGGAAGCGAACATAATCTTCTCAGCGACTTTGATTCATTACAGGGTGAGGATGTCCGTGAAGGACTCACTGCTGTTGTCTCAATAAAACACCCAGATCCACAGTTTGAGGGACAAACAAAGACAAAACTTGGAAATAGCGATGTGAGAGGCATCGTTGAATCGACAACACACGAGCAACTCGGCACATATCTTGAGGAAAATCCCGATGTTGCCAAAGTTATCGTACAGAAAGCTGTTGAGGCTGCGAAGGCTCGAAAGGCTGCAAAACAGGCTGAAGAACTAACGCGTCGGAAATCCGCACTCGAATCAACATCGCTCCCCGGAAAACTCGCTGACTGTCAAAGTCGGGATCCGGCTGAATCCGAGTTATTCATTGTTGAAGGAGATAGTGCTGGTGGATGCTTTAGCGGTGATACCGAAATTGCACTTGCATCTGGGGGTTCAATCACGTTTGAATCACTCGTTGACGCATACGAACGTGGTGAGACGCATTACTGCTATACCATTGACGATGATGGTCGAATCAGGATTGAAGAGATCACGAATCCACGTCTCACACAGAAAAACGCATCATTACTACGGGTTACGCTCGATAATGGTGAGACAATTCGGTGTACACCAGATCATGAGTTCATGCTTCGCGATGGAAGTTATTGTGAAGCACAGAATCTTGTTGAGGGTCAATCATTGATGCCACTGTATCGACGTACGGCTGAAACGGTCACTGTCGGCGCTCATAGGAATACCCATGAGATGCTAAAGCAGCCGTCAGATCAAGATGGTTGGGAGTCAACATATCGGATTGCTGAACGATATAACCGGACACATGAGGCGGATAATGCGGTGGATATGACCCAATACGTGCAATTAAATCCCCATTCACAATCAGAACCGCAGACCGAGACCCCTCAAACATCAAAGCGTGCAGATGTACACAACCACACTGTTGCCTCCGTTAAGCAGCTTACAGAGACAACAGATGTATATGACATTGAAGTCCCTACAACCCACAACTTTGCACTTTCATCGGGGGTATTTGTTCACAATAGTGCGAAACAGGGACGTGATAGGCGCTTCCAAGCTATCCTCCCATTGAAGGGGAAGATACTTAATGTCGAGAAACACCGACTTGATCGGATATTAGAAAATAATGAGGTCCGTGCACTCATCACTGCGATTGGCGCTGGGATTGGTGATGAATTCGATGTTGATGATGCTCGATATAATCGTTTAATTATCCTTAGTGACGCCGACGTTGACGGGGCACACATTCGAACTCTGCTGTTGACACTGCTATATCGACATATGCGTCCACTTGTTGAAGCAGGGTATGTTTATGCTGCTAAACCACCACTGTACCGAGTTCGATATAATGGTGAGACGTATGATGCCATGACAGAATCAGAACGTGATCAGATTATCTCGGAGGTTTGCGATGGCAATCCAACTCAAGTGCAACGATTCAAGGGACTTGGCGAGATGAATCCAGAACAGTTGTGGGAAACAACGATGAATCCCGAAAATCGCGTTCTTAAACAGATTACAGTTGAGGATGCTGCTGCTGCTGATAAGATGTTTTCAGTGTTGATGGGTGATGCCGTCGAACCGCGAAAGCAGTTCATCAAAGATCGGGCAACAGACGCTGAGTGGGTGGATATTTAATGAGTTCAGACGCTCCCGAACGATTTGATCCTGAGACAGGAATTGCTGCTGAGGTTGAGACAGCACGAATTGAGCGGGAAATGGAACAGTCGTATATCGACTACGCAATGTCAGTTATTGCGGGTCGAGCGCTCCCGGATGTTCGTGACGGACTCAAACCTGTCCATCGACGGATCCTGTATGCCATGCATCAATCGGGAATTTCCGCTCGATCTGCCCATCGTAAGTCATCATCAATTGTCGGTGAAACGATGGGTGATTACCATCCACATGGAGATTCCGCGATTTACAATACGCTTGCACGGATGGCACAGGACTTTTCGATGCGATATCCACTTGTCGATGGGCAAGGAAACTTTGGCTCTGTTGACGGTGATCCACCGGCAGCGATGCGATATACCGAGGCACGTATGTCGCCAATTGCTGAGGAGTTGTTGGACGATATTGAGATGGACACCGTTGAGTTCACAGCAAATTACGATGATCGACTCACAGAACCCTCCGTGCTTCCGGCAGCGTTTCCAAATCTCTTAGTTAATGGATCATCCGGGATTGCAGTTGGGATGTCGACCAACATTCCACCACATAATCTTGGTGAGGTAATTGATGCAACAATTCATCTGATTCATAATCCTGACTGTACGATTGAGGACCTGATGAGTCATGTAAAAGGTCCGGACTTTCCAACTGGTGCAAACATCGTTGGACAGAATGCAATTCATAAAGCATACAAAACCGGGCGTGGACGACTCCGTGTTCGTGCGGAATTCAATGTCCAAGATGATCGGATCGTCATAACAGAACTACCGTTCCAAACAAACAAGGCACGATTGGTCGAACGAATCGCTGATAACGTTAACGCTGGGACAATCGAAGGCATTCGCGATCTCAGAGATGAATCCGACCGAGATGGGATTCGTGTTGTTGTTGAAATCAAGCGAGGCGCAAATCCGGATGTTGTGAAAAACCAATTACTCGAACACCATTTGGAATCGACATTTGGAGTGATCAACCTCGCACTTGTTGATGGACAACCGCAGGTGCTCACACTCAAACAAACACTCCATGAGTATCTTGAGCATCGCCGCACTGTTGTTCGTCGTCGATCACAGTATGAACTTGGTGAAAAACGCGACCGTGCGCACATTCTCGAGGGTCGACTTCGTGCCCTCAAGCAGGCTGATGATGTTGTCGATATTATTCGAAACTCAACAGATCGTGACAGTGCAAAGGCTGCACTTCGTGGTGAGCACGTTGTTGAATCGGATGAGCACAGTGAGCCATTACCAACATTTGATTTCTCTGAAGCTCAGGCGAACCATATCGTTGCGATGCAACTCGGCTCGCTCACGTCACTTGAATCCGACGAGATTGAAGACGAATATGAATCTGTTCAACAGCGTATTGATCGTCTTCAAACAATCCTCAGCAACCCTGATGAGCTTGATGCTGTTGTTGAAGATGAACTCGCTACGATCCGCGATGGGTATGCTGATGAACGACGAACAAGCATAATTGAGGATGATGGGGCAGTTACGCATGAGGACTTAATTGAACAGGAAAATGTCATTGTCGTCGTTACTGAAGACGATTATATAAAACGGATGTCAGTTGAAGACTTCCGTAGTCAACATCGCGGTGGAAAAGGTATCATCGGGACATCACTGAAAGATGGTGACAATGTATCATCAGTATATGTTGCAAATACGCATGATTATCTACTGTATTTCACCAGCCATGGGCAAGTATATCAGCTCAAGACATATCAAATTCCAGAAATGTCACGGACTGCTCGTGGAAAGTCAGCAGTAAATCTCTTAGAATTGGATGATGGTGAAGAGATCACTGCTGTTGTCAATACCGCTGAGATGGATATTGATAATGGTAATGAGCGATACTTTACAATGGTAACCCAATCAGGGTATATTAAACGAACGAGTGTAAATTCCTTCCAGAATATCCGAGCAACGGGTATCATCGCAATAGATCTTGATGCTGATGATGAACTTATTGATGTTGAGGTGACAGATGGAAGCCAGGATATCATCCTTGGGACCCGCAAAGGGATGGCTATTCGATTCGATGAGATCGATGTCAGATCGATGGGACGGTCAGCTCGCGGTGTTCATGGAATCAAACTTGAGGATACCGACGCCGTTGCCGCGCTTGCTGCTATCGATGAGGACCGTGATGAGTGGGTCCTCACCGTGACCGAACATGGATATGGCAAGCGGACTAACATTGATCGGTACCGACAACAATCTCGTAATGGTAAAGGGCTCATTGATATCAAGACAAACGACCGCAACGGTCGTGTTTGTGAAGTTGAGACAGTCGGAGCAGATAGTGAACTCTTTATTATGAGCCGCAATGGGCAGATCCTCCGAACCCCCGTCAGCGATATCTCAACGGTCGGTCGAAACACATCGGGAGTCATTGTCATGGATCTAGATACGAATGATACTGTTGCAAGCGTTGACATTCATCCAAACGCAGATAACACATCGGAAACGGATGATAATAAGAGTGAAAGCAAGAATGCGTCAACAACACCGGCTCAATAATTAACGCCCTGACAGAGTTCTGATCAACGGTATTTTTACTGCAGCGATAATGAAATATCTCCTACGATATTTTCTCCAGTAAGCAATCGCAATCACCATCACCATCACCATCTCTCACAGTAGATCAATCTAGATATGCTTCACAAACTCGTGAGACACCCTCCTCAAATGTAATTTCAGGAGTCCACCCAGTCGCCTCGCGTATCTTTGTGCTATCAGCCATCGTATCATGAACATACACATCAAGTGGATTTTCAATATATTTAGGATCAATATCGGTCCCAAGTTCGTCATTGATCATATCGACCATGGTATTGAAATCATAACTTTCGCCCGTGCCAAGATTATAAATCCCCTGTAGGTCGTATTCGGCAGCGGACTCGATTCCGCGGACGATATCATCAACATGTGTGAAATCGCGTGTTTGTGTCCCATCCCCAAAGAGCGCTGGTCGCTCGCCATTTGCGATTTTTTCCGCAAACTGTGCGACAGTATTTGCGTACTCGCCTTTATGTTCTTCTGCACCTCCGTACCCTTGATACACAGAAAAAAACCGCAGTCCTGCAAGTGTCATGTCATAGTGATGATTAAAATACTCCGCGTAGGTCTCACGAGCTAATTTTGATGCCTCATAACATGTTCGTGCTTCAATTGGTAGATCTTCTGGCGATGGCTCCGTCCGCGAACCATATATCGATGAGGTTGATGCGTACACGACTGTTTGACATCCATCCTCACGTGCTTGCTCAACAGTATTGACGAATCCTTCAACATTCACTCTGGTTGCTTGTCGTTTGTTTTCTTCGACCATTGTGTATGATGAGTATGCAGCAAGGTGAAACACAACATCGATCTTAGTAGTTGGTAGCTCATCTTCAAGCACGCTAGCATTTACAAAGTTCACTGTTTCATTGAGATTTGACGGTGTTCCGAGATGAAGATCATCTACAGCTACGACATCGTTGGTTTCTGCAAGATGATTCGCCAGATTTGAGCCAATAAAACCCGCTCCGCCAGTTACAAGAACACGTTTGTCACGCATATACTATATCTATGATAGGAGTCACAAATTGATATCGAATCATCCACCGGATTTAATACCGTCTATAGTAAATGATTAGTTATGTCATCAATAGAGCTAACATCAAGCCAGAAAACTATCTTAACGGCACTGATTAATCTTCATCGAGACGATGAGGAGGCTGTAAAGGGTGAAACCATTGCGGGTGAGGTAGACCGTAACCCCGGAACAATCCGAAACCAGATGCAGAGTTTAAAAGCATTGCAACTTGTTGAAGGCGTGCCAGGTCCAAAAGGGGGATACAAGCCAACGGCAAATGCATATGAGGCACTTGATGTCAATCAGATGGAGAACCCGGCATTTGTTCCATTATTCCATGAGAACGAAGAGCTTGACAACGCAAATGTTGAAGAAATTGATCTCTCATCTGTACACCATCCTGAACTCTGTCGTGCAGAAGTTCATATTCAAGGCTCTGTCCGCGACTTTCATGAGGGTGATTCGATGACAGTCGGTCCAACGCCACTTTCAAAACTCATTATTGAGGGAACAATCGATGGCAAGGACGATACAAGTAATATCCTTATTCTCCAGATCGACGACATGCGTGCACCTGCTGGCGAGACGTCACATTAAGTTCTGTCTGTACTAGAGTCTCCTAATTTCTATATCTACCGTAGTATTTTCCTGTCGCCTTGTCAGTTCTCAGGACCCACAGGACAAGCAGCATTTAAAAGAAGTAATAAGTAGAAAAAGTATCATATATCCAATAATAGATTATCTATTCATCATAAGAACTGATCGAATGAATGAGGTGTTATATTATCACTCACTTATTGTTCATCTGATTACTCACAGTATAAATATAGGTAGTGAACGGCTGTTATCAGTAATTTCTAAAGACATATTTTGAACACGTGTTCTGAATTATCACGTAGTATATCGCAACATATACTATGATATCAGTGAGATTATTGCCGGGCTATCAGCGGTAACTCCAGATTATTTACATGCTTTCCCATGCTTCGAGCGCATGGCGAGTCGAAGCGACATCAGCAATCCAGCGGGCAGCGATTCCCTTTTTGAGCGTTCGAGCCGCTGTACCACCAAAGACATTAATTGGTAGTTGACCGAGCACAGGGAATTTAACACCATGTGCAACAGCATCATCGCCAACAGAAATGACGGTCCCTTTATCATCATGTCTCCACGTCTGAAGCGGCTCTCCATTGATCGCTCGTGCAACGTTCTCACCAGCTACTTCAGCAGCTTGCCATGCGGCTTGTGCCGTTGGTGGTGCGACTGAATCAGATCCTTGTTCAATAAGTGCTGTGTCACCGACAGCAAAAACACGGTCAGTTGATGTCTGGAAATCCGCACCAGCGAACACGCGCTGTGATCGGTCATCCTTGTCAACTTCAACATCAGTAACCTCATCTTGACCAGTTATCCCGCCTGTCCAGATGAGCGTGTCGTAAGATAGCTCCTCCGGATCACTATCATCGTCGCCACCGACATACACGTTCTCCGAGTCAACTTCTGAAATAAACTCTCCAGTGAGTATATTCACGTTACGCTTTTCTAACCGCTCTCTGAGGGCTCCTTGCAATTCTGTATCGTTCCCTGGGAATACTTCATCAAGACCCTCAACAAGTGTGATCTCTATTGGTGCACGATGCTCGTCACGATATTCTGCAATCTCTCCGGCTGTCTGAATGCCTGAGAGACCTGCCCCTCCAATAATAATTTCTGCTGGGTTCTCTTGAGTCGCCTCCTTCGCAGCGGTAGCGACGTCAGAGTGAATCGCTCGTACATCATCAAGACCTTTGAGTTCGTGAGCATGTTCTTTCAGACCATCAATACCATAGAATGCAGTCCCTGACCCGATAGCTAATAGCAAATAATCATACCCAATTGTTTCTTCACCATTGTCAACCTCAACAGTGCGGTCATCAACGTTAACATCTGTTACCCGACCCGTCTGAAAGTCTGTTTCTGATGTCTTAACATCATCAATCGGGATTGCAACCTTTGACTCAACGCTTGGGTCACGAATGCAGCGATGAACCTCATGTAAAACGAGATGATAATCGTTCTCTGAAATCCACGTGAGTTCAGCATCTGGTCCAAGTTCGTCCTCAAGACGATTTACAGCACCGGTGCCCGCATACCCAGCCCCTACGACGACGACCTGTGTGCTCATATTTAAACATTACACGTTATCGAATAAATCAACTGCGGAACGAGTTGGACAAATCAACAGTAATAGGCTTTCAGCCAGCAAAAATATTGATATATGAGTCATATATATAACAGAAATACATGATAGATAAAAGCAATAAGCGTATATTACTTTGATACTAGAACAGCCTCTTATTCGGATTCAATCGAGAGTCCAGCATGCCACTGATCAACTCCAGCTGACCGTTTTGCCGCATCCATTTCCGCTAAGAGATGACATCCAAGAGTTGCGGTCTCCGCAGCCTTTGTGTCATCACCACTTTGAAACTCTCCGGTCTCTCGATTTGCATAGACAGTGCATATGGCTCCCGCGCGGAGCTGATATAGACTCGCAATGGTGAGTAACGTAGCAGCTTCCATTTCGATATTCATCACGTTCAGCTGTTTGAGTTCTTCGATGAGTGACCCAGATCCTGGTGCGGTATATCCGTTGAACCCTGGTCGGTCCTGTCCCGGATAAAACGAATCAGTGCTCAATGTGACACCAACATGATAATCATGACCAAGTTGCTCCGCGGCGGCGGTGAGCGCGGAGATAACTTCATAATCGGCGACTGCCGGATAATCATCGCGCACATACTCCGCCGACGTTCCTTCTTGTCTGATTGCTCCTGAAGAAATAATAAGATCACCAACGGCAACGTCAGCGGACAACGCACCACAAGACCCTACCCGGATGAATGTCTCAGCTCCGATCCGTGCCAGCTCTTCGATTGCAATAGCCGCAGAAGGACCACCGATCCCTGTCGACGTAACTGAAATTGGTGTTTCTTGATACGTTCCGGTCGCTGTTCGAAATTCTCTGTGATCACCATACACTGTTGCTTGGTCCCATATTTCAGTAATTGTTTCTACCCGACCCGGATTTCCCGGAAGCAAAACCGTATCAGCGATATCATTCGCCGTGATCTCAAGATGATATTGCTCATCATCGTTAGGATCCTCGCTATCGTCCATGCACTGTACATTGTCTCAGACGACAATATATTGTCGTATACCTAGATATGTAATCACATTATCGACGGGGCAATAAATAAAATATAAAATGTTTATAATTATGCTATACTCTGGGGTGATTCTGTGACATATCTGGGTCGAAGCAATATTCCACCGAAATACTGATATTTATGATAAGAAACCACTCGTCATCAATATGAGATAAGTTAGTATGATAACGCTCACCGCGATTGAATTTGTCTTTGTTGCTGAACTAGTGACCGCCGTGGCAACCGGTATTGGTGCAATTCCACTCTTTTTATTCGATGAGATCAGCGACCGCTGGAATGTCATTCTCTGGGGTCTTGCATCAGGCATTATGCTTTCTGCCTCAGGACTTGGACTTATTACTGAGGGGGTTTCTGCTTCAGAAGGATTTCCAAGCCTGTTGATTGCTGGTGCAGTTACAGGAGTCATGTTAATGATTCTCGCAGACGCTGTCACTGACCAGATCAATATTGACTCTGAGGCAGCAATGACTACTTCAAAATCACCTGCTCACTCCACACATGCAGGTGGTGGGACAGCGACAAGTAATGATACTAGGCCTATTGTGGACACAACCCAGTGTCATAACAACAACGATGAGGCTATCAAAAAAATGGACTCATCGGCACTTTCAATCGCTGCTGTGGATGCGGATTTTAAGAAACTACTGCTGATATTTGGAGTTCTGACATCCACTCATTCCCAGAGGGTGTCACCGTTGGAGTGCCGTTTGCCTATACTGGATTTAATCAAGCGATTGTACTGTCTGGCTTTACCGTTCCGGTATTAACGGTTTTTATATCAATCGCTATTTCTATTCACAATATTCCGGAGGGGGTTGCTGTCTCCATCACATTACGATCACTAGATGTCAGTGAGTGGCGAATGGTCGCAGCCGCCATCTTCTCATTATTACCACAACTCATTACTGCTGTCATCACTTTTATTTTCGTATCGTGGGCAAGAATATTTCTCCCATTCGGATTTAGGTTTGTAGCTGGTGGGATGATTTTTCTCGTTATTACAGAATTCCTTCCAAAGGTACTTGAGATCGGACAGAATGTCGATGGCGGTAGGTATCGTGAATTTACTGTCGAAACATTTGTCAGCGTGGTTGTGATGCTTCCATTAGTATTATTCTGATTGTGATTACTCGGACGAGATCAAGTTCCAACGATAGCAAATAGTACTTCGATCTACTATCACAAGACGTAGCATTAATCAGACACTGATAGTGATTTCAAAGTCAATGCATCGTATCGTTTGCATCTTTGAGCGTTTCCTCTGAAATCGTCTTTGGGAGTAACTCTGTGAGCGTATAGGTCTTGACATTTCCTCCTCCTTCATCACAGAGGATTTTAAGTGAACCGTCGGCGAATTCTGCAAGTGTTTGTCGACACATTCCACAAGGCGTTACACCATCCTGTGCGGCTGAAGCGACCGCGATACGTTTGAATGTGTCTTGACCATCTTGTATTGCTGCGGCAACTGCGACTTCCTCGGCATGAAGACTATTTGAATAGTTTGCATTCTCGATATTACATCCCGTATACACCGAACCATCGGCCGTCTCAACTGCGGCGCCGACACGATACTCAGAGTATGGCACATATGCTGATTGAAATGCCGTACGAGCGCGGGTAATCAACGCGTGGTCACTGCTCATCATCAGCTGATTTTGTATGCAAGGGTTAAATTGTTCCCCGTGGATTATGAGCTCTCTCAACAGTATTTCAACAATTTCTGCACGCTCGGGAGTCGAACGGCATATACCCGCTGTCTGTGTATCAAGGGTTAATAATGTCCGCCGAGGAGACAGGGCTACCAACATCACATGATACGAACGAAAATACCGATACTGAGTCAACTGTGACTACTAAAGGATCATCCACAGGTGATTCAATGACACAGTCAGAATCACCACAGGGACAACCAGGACTTGGTCGTCAGATTCTCCTCGGACTTGGTGGATTTGTTATCATTCTTTCAGCTGGGATTGGATGGCTTGTCGGTAGTAATGCTCCACAGACTATGGCTCGCACTCAGATTCTTAATATGAGTGTGACAATTCCTACAACCCCAGTTTCCCTCTCATTGTATGGAATTATCGTCTCAACTTTTCTTCTTAGTATGCTCTTTGGACTTGTCTCGATTGCGTCACGAATTGAGGATAACAATGACGTTATGACTGATACCGACCACAATTAATAAAAATAAATGGGATTGAGACAGATAACTCAGATGCTAACGCGTAGACACAAATAATCCATATTTTTATTCACTACAGAATATATCGAACTCATGAATTCTCGATCATCACCGGAAGAAAATACAAGCACGAATGCGGATCGAAGCATCAAAGTTGACACTACCGCAGGACGTGAAGTGACCACTCAAAAGCAAATGACAAAGTCGGAAATAGATGCTAACGGAACATCATCATTTGACCCAGATGCACCACTGGGGTCAGATAGTGGTGGGCACAATCGACGACGAGCAGCCATTGCTGTTGCCCCATTTCTTGCGATTGGACTTGGTAATCTCGTATTGTTACTTGGATGGGGGATTGAACCGTTGTGGGCATTTGCGATTTTACCCCCGATTCTTTTCTGTAGTGTTCTTGCATACATTGTCTTCAGTACAGACTTTCTTTCTGATCGAACATAGTTTTAGGATGACTACGTTATCTAATGAGCGGATATTTATATTGACTAATAGAGACAGTTGATGTCCACACCAGGCTGCAAGCGGAATTGTTATCTTAGTTTATTGGCGGTCAAGACAAGTCCCTGGGACCTAAAGTAAAGAAGCTCACGCTAACCAGTGTCATATTTATACGTTGTTTCTGTTGGGTCAATACCGAAATCTTCAGCTGTCTCTTCGATAACGACTTCACCTTCAGCGGGTTCATCCGATGGACGTGCCTGCTTGAACCGTTCACGCATTTGCTGTGGAATACTCAACTCATCGGTATTAATCGAGAGTGCTACGAGCTGATCATCGTCACTTTCCCGATTTTCACGCGCGGTCCTAAATCGAGTTTTTATATGTGAGTCAAGTTGAGCTGATTCTTGTGGTTTAAATCCAAACATGGTGAAATATCCAGGATCAGTGGTAAATACATGCACTGTCTCATGCTGTTCATCGGCTGCCTCTGCGACCAGCCGCTCAATAACGTGTGCACCAACGCCCTGATTACGCCATACTGGTAATGTAAAGACTAACGCAAGTTCACAGAACGTTTCGTCATCATCACTGTGACTTCGGATTCGACCAAATCCAGCCTTCCGAGATGTCTCTTCATTGAGTGCAATCACATAATCCCGGGACCGAAAGGCTGGATCTCCAATCTCTGCCTCCTCAATCCAATCGAGTAACCAGGCCTCATCACGATTTTTTGCGTCCCGGACATACATAGTATAGAATTTAGTATGGTATCAGAGTGAAAATACATTGTGGGTTCTCCCGACGTGCGCAGATACTGAGTTCATGTTTTTATTTTATCATTGACGCTCAGATGCAACCGACATTCGTTTATTATCTCATACTCTTACTACCATATCGATTTCAGGTCAATCTGTCTTGATTCTGGGACAACACCACTGCCAACTCCAATACCTCCCGTCGTCTTTTCATCAGGAAACACAGTCGTCGCCCCGGCGAAAACCGGAGCGACAAGCCCAGCTATCACAACGCGTGAGTTCATTAGACTGTCTCGCACGACGACATCTTCTCCCGGGGCGATATTGCATTGATTGACGACACGCACTGCCTCGGTTATGATCTCTTCATGTGTATGCGTCTATGTATCGGCATTAAGAGCGATGTCGCTAGGGACGACCGGTGTAGGATGGACTGCTGGATTCTCGCTCCAGACTTCGGTCTCCCAGTGTGTTGTTGCTGATGTTGTCGGAGCATTACCGTATACAGCAAGATTATGTCCAGGTGGAAGGTCAAATTTCTCTTCCTGTATTGATGACGCAAGCACAATACGTAGGAGTTCTTCGGCTGGATGATCTGACTGAACTGTCTTATCAAATCGTGTCACAATGCCTAGTTGTGCAGCACCGTAGAACGCTAACACCGGCTCAGGAAACGAGTCAGGGATGCGAAGGATATTGTCACCGTGTCTCCCACCTAGATAACGGATAACATTACCGGATTTATACAATATTGTAATAAAGTCCCGATGTGAATAAAATATACCAACGGCATCTGCACGAAGGGCAACCGCGCCGTTCCGTCGATCCCTATCCATGATATCATCAATAACTGTTGGGTCACTTACTGGCGCTGTCGGAGCATCATCGGTAGTCACATTAATCAGTTTTAGTATTTTCAGATAGGCTATCCGGGTTATTATTCATTATTGTCCGCTTATCCTATACAAGTAAAAGATCATTGTGAATATTTTGGGCTGACACGACACTACACTCCAATCACTAATTTCTGGGTAGGACTGTTGTTGATCGTAGGTCTACCCTTCACCAGTGTTTTTTCACCTTCGCTCACCCTCTTGCTTTAGCTACATGAAAAAAGAAATAATTCTAAATCTACATTGAATAATATAGTCTTATTGAACGTCGCTATGAGCAATACACAAGAGTAATCTATTAGAATGAGCTTTTGATCTTCTCAAAGAATCCCTGTGAGACGTCCACATTCTCCCCACCAGCCTCGGCAAATGCTTCGAGCGCTTCTCGCTGTTCCTGACTAATATTCTCAGGCGTTACAATTTGCACTTGTACATACAAATCACCGTTTCCTCGTCCACGGAGATGTGGAATTCCCTCATTCCGAATACGGAATTCCTCACCGCTTTGTGTTCCTGCAGAGATATCAAGTGTTGTCTCTCCATCAACTGTTGGTACCTCAACAGTTGATCCAAACACAGCTTGTGGGAAGGAAATTGCTAAACGATAATATAGGTCATCTCCATCGCGCTCAAAGTCAGGATGATCACGCACACTCACATCAATTAATAAATCACCCCTTGGACCTCCATTATCTCCTGGCGCTCCTTCACGCTCCATTCGTAATGTCTGTCCATCACGTATTCCTGCTGGAATATCGACTGAGAGTGTTGCTTCCTGCCGTGTCACACCATCACCGCTACATGTAGAACATGTTTTGGTATACATTTCACCGCTTCCTTCACATCGTGGACACGTCTGTGTCTGTTGAACACGACCTAGTGCTGTTTCACGAACAGTCGTTGTCTGTCCTTGTCCATTACATTGTGGACAGGTTCGAACATCAGCATCATTAGGATGTCCACGTCCGTTACAGTCTGGGCATGTCTCCGGTCGTCTGACAGTGAACTGTTTTTCAACTCCACTGTCCACTTCTTCTAAATCTAATCGGACGCGTGTCTGGAGATTCTGCCCTTGACGAGGTCGATTTTGCTGTCGGCGTTGACCCTGTCCACCGCCGAAGAACTGTTCGAAAATATCACCGAACGGACTTCCCTGCCCGCCCATCCCGCCGAATGGATCACCACGCGCACCCCTGCCACCGCCGCTCCCACCGCCACCAACACCACCGCGTTTTTCTGCCTCCTGGAACCGGTCATGACCAAGTTGATCATACATCTGACGTTTCTCACTGTCCGTGAGGACCTCTTTTGCCTTTTTGATTTTCTTAAATTTCTCTTCGGCGTTTGGGTCGTCAGAAACGTCCGGATGGTACTTTGCTGCTTTTTTCCGGTACGACTGCTTGATGTCGTCCTCATCGGCGTTCTGACTGACGCCGAGGACATCATAGAAGTCCTCACTCATTTGTTATTGCAACAATAATCGGTTGAGATACTTCAACGAACCGGGTCGATAAACATACTTTTGATTGAAACAATACAGTGATAGATCCACACCTTACCCGACTCGCACTCATTCATGAGGTATATAAATGAACGACAACCTTCGGGTATTCAATATAATTTACTGCAGAACAAGACAGAGTATGCACTCTATCACGGGTGTCACTTGATGCCGATGATAGATCTCCGGTCTTGAAATACTCAATAGCAAAATATATCTCAAATTTCGAAGTCCGTATCTAACGGTAGCGATAGTGTCTAAAGATATCGTTATTCGTTTTCTGAGTCGTCATCAACATCTTCGAAGTCTGCATCAACATACTCACTATCACTATCACTATCACCGCTACTTGAGCCACCGGCACCGCCCATGTCGCCCATACCACCTGGACCTGGACCTCGGACCCGGACCCGGACCGCCCCGGCACCAGCACCCGCTGCTCCTGCACCAGCACCGGCGGCAGCTTGTTGTGCATCGTACATCTGTTTTCCAATCTCTTGTAGCTCTGATGACAGTGACTCCGTTACATCTTCAAGCTCTTCCTTCGTTGCATCCTCATCCTCAAGAACAGCCTCGACTGATTCAATCTCATCCTCAATCGATTCTCTGAGATCGTCATCTACGTCCTCCTCATTCTCATCGAGAAGGGTCTCTGCCCGCTGAACAGCGCTTTCAGCAGAGTTTCGAGCCTCAATCCGCTCACGTCGCTGTTCATCCTCTTCGGCATGTGCTTCAGCCTCTTCTTGCATCTGTTCAATCTCTTCATCGGAGAGACCAGCACCACCTTCAATTGTGATTGATTCAGCGTTACCAGACCCTTGATCTTCGGCTTCAACGTTAACAATGCCGTTTTCGTCGATATTAAATGTGACCTCAATCTGCGGTGTTCCCGCAGGTGATGGTGGAATACCAGCAAGTTGGAACTCACCAAGCAGCTCATTCTCCTCAGCGATTTCGCGCTCACCCTGGAACACTCGAACGTTCACTGAAGTCTGATTGTCGGCTGCTGTTGTAAATACTTTAGACTCCTCAGTTGGGATTGTCGTATTCTTATCAATCAAACGCTCAAAGAGTCCACCTTTCACCTCGATTCCAAGGCTCAGTGGTGTCACGTCAAGAAGAACAATATCATCGACATCGCCACCAAGAACTCCTCCCTGAATTGCAGCACCAAGTGCGACCGCTTCATCCGGGTTGACATTCTTCTTTGGCTCAGTGCCAAGGAGTCCCTCAACTTGCTCACGAACCTGCGGCATCCGCGTTGACCCACCGACAAGAATCACTTCATCAATGTCGGTATCATCATATCCTGCATCCTCGAGCGCTTGCTCAGTTGGTCCGACCGTTCGTTCAATGAGATCCCCCGTCAGCGACTCAAATTTCGCTCGTGAGAGCGTTTCCTCGAGGTGAACTGGTCCTGAGTCTGTTGCTGTAATGAATGGGAGATTAATCGTCGTCTCCTTTCGTGAGGAAAGCTCAATCTTAGCCTCCTCAGCGGCGTCTCTTAATCGTTGAAGTGCCTGTCGGTCATCACGGAGGTCAATGCCATGTTCATTCTCAAACTCACCAGCAAGCCAGTCGATGACCGCCTCATCCCAGTCATCGCCTCCAAGATCGTTATCACCATTCGTTGCAACTACCTCGTATACACCGCCACCGAGGTCAAGAACACTCACATCGAAGGTTCCACCACCAAGGTCATACACAAGAATTGTTTGGTTTGACTCATCATCGAGTCCGTATGCCATTGATGCAGCTGTCGGCTCATTGACGATACGTTCGACTTCAAATCCAGCAATTTCACCTGCATCTTTTGTCGCTTGCCGCTGTCGATCATTGAAGTATGCAGGGACGGTGATAACGGCTTTTTCAACGTCGTCACCGAGATACTCCTCAGCATCACGCTTTATTTTCTGTAAAGTCATCGCCGAGACCTGCTCAGGTGTGTAGTCCTCACCGCCAAGTTCGACGGTGTAGTCCTCCTCACCCATGTGCCGTTTAATCGAGCGAATCGTCTGGTCTGGGTTCTGGATTACCTGATTCTTTGCTGGCTTCCCTACAAGTCGCTCTTCGTCGTCGGTCATGGCGACGACAGAAGGCGTTGTCCGATCTCCTTCGGCGTTTACAATGATCTCCGGGTCGTCCCCTTCCATCACCGCGAACGCACTGTTCGTGGTACCGAGATCGATACCAAGGATCTTGTTGCTGGCCATCTTACTATAATTACTCGTCTAAGTCGGTTAAATGTTACTAGACAATCGCTTGAGCACCTCTTCACCGTGACGTCGCAGTCATGCGATTTTAGATGTCAAAATTTCTCATGGTAGGAGGTTTTATATTGAACCGCAGAACAAACACAGTATATCGAGGAATAATATTGTTAATCACTCTGAATCCGCTTCTGTATTTTCCATGTCTTCTTCAGTGCAATCAACATTCTGACTATCGTCATCATCACCATCCTCTTCAGTTGCAGTTGCTCCTGTACTAACTGTTATTTGTGCTTCTTGAATAACTGCTCCAGCCATCTGATACCCCTGTTGAAATACCTCGGCGACGGTTCCTTCAGGTAGTTCGGCATCAACACGCATGAGAACTTCATGCTTTGCTGGGTCAACATTATTACCTTGCTCCGGGTCAATCACTGTCACATTCTCATCTTCGAGCACCCGGTCAAATTCATCGAGTGTCGACTCAATTCCTGGACGAATATCTGCGTCCGAATCCTGCTCAAGTGCTCGTACAAGATTATCTCGAACGCCAACGATTCGATTGACGAAATCTTCAGTGGCTCGCTCACGAATCTGCTGTTCACGTTTTTTTGCCCGCTTTTTATAGTTTTCAAAGTCTGCTTTTGAGCGTTTTAGCGCTCCTTCAAGTTCATCAATCCGATCACGTTGTTCATCATGCTCGCTCTTTAGTGATGCTACCTCCTCAGCGAGCGTCTCATCATACTCAGCAACTCGCTCAGCGAGACTCACTGTCTCAGCAGCTGCGTCTTGACCGTCTTCATCAAGACTCTCAGCGTTATCCGCATCCTCATTTTCATCTCCACCTTTGACCATGGTATTCTCATTACCTGATACATCGCCGTCCGGCGACGCTTCAGCTGTCCCATGGTTTTCAGTTGACTCATCACTCATACGATGTGGAAGTGTATGCCGACTCTTAAACACATAGAACTGATTATGTCGTATCCGTAGAGAACAACGAGGATTCCACAAATAATTCAGCCACGTCCCTTGAATTTGAGCTTTAATTGCTTTAGATGCCATATTATAATAGTTTGAGTCTTGTGTCCTTACAGAATATTTCAAAAAACTCTATGAGTTTTCTTATACCGTATCCATGACGACACAGCTACGATCAGTCCGGTATTAACTCTCTGTCGAATACGCAGAGACCCACTAAGACTGGATCATCGGAGGTAGAACGAATATCGTATAAATTGGACTCAACGTAATTGTTACCGTGGGGTATGATTTGTGACTATTGATACATTCCAATTGGGCGCGCTTGTGTACTTTCTTCGCCGCCCTCTTGCATTCGCTTTGCAAGGCGTTCTTTAGCTTCCCGAATCTGTTCGGTTCGATCCACAAGATCATCGACAGGAACATCAATATCAATCAGTGGCTCAATCCCGTCGCTGATCAGCACCCGTGCCGCCTCTGGGTCAGGGAACTGTGGATCCGACTCAACAACTAATCCAATAGCATCACGATTTGATACGACAGCATCATTCAGAAGTGCTCCAGTTGGACCTGAGATAACTCCTGTTTCATCTGGCAGATCAATATCTGCCTGTTGAACCCGATTCACCCCACCGCTTACGCCAAATCCATATAATGACGGAACTGTCTCGGCTTTCTCTCTGGGAACGCCAGACAAATATATTGGTATCATAGCTGTCTCATCAATGAATGTAGATAGACATGTCGCGACTTCTGTCGCTGCCTCAGGGTCAATCGGGACATCGCTTTGAAGCACGGCAAGGTCGTGTTCATCATCGGTGTATACCCGAACTGGTGATTGAACTGTGGGATCGCTCTCTTCATACACTGCTACTGCGGGGATTGTCTCACAGTGAACATTGGCGTAGTGTGTCATATCAAACTCTGCGACAAGATGGTCAGCCGCAATTTTCCCAACAAGTCCAATACCAGGCAATCCCTCAACCAGTGACGGGTCTGTCAATGACACGTCTGCTGCGTCCGTTAGTACATCAAGTTGCGCCATATACACTATACCACATATAAGAATAAAAAATAGGCACTGATTACGACCATACTGTCGATTAGCTCCGAACCAGCTAATCACACTCGAGGACCGAAATTCAGACCCAGACCGATACCGACAAATTGCGGTACCAATACGTCTGAATATGGACCCACTCGAACGATATAAAACGCTTATTGATGATATGACAGCATTTCGGGATGCCTGCAACCGCCCGCTGCCGTCTGTCGTTCGGGTCAATACCATTAAGACAGCTACTGAACACGCTCAGGATGCACTTGAGGAGACAAATACTGAATATGAACCTATTGAGTGGCATCCTGGTCTGTTTAAACTCACAACACACAGTCCTGGTACCTTATGGTCATACTTTCATGGATGGCTCCATGGTCAAGAAGAAGTATCTGTACTACCGGCGCTTGCAGTCGACCCTGACCCAGGTGACATTGTATGGGATGCGTGTGCGGCACCTGGAAGTAAAACGACGCAACTCGCTGCGTTAATGGATGATACAGGTGTTCTTATCGGCAATGACAACAATTTAGGCCGATTATCTGCTCTTCGGCACAATGCTGAGCGATTGGGTGTGACGAATCTTGCGGTGACGAATCAAGATGCGCGTAATTTTTCGTTCAAACCATTTGGAGATCGAACAGAGAGAACAACTCGGATTGAGGCATTCGATCATGCACTCGTTGATGCTCCCTGTTCATGTGAAGGCACAATCCGAAAAAACCCGGATGCGTTTGAGCAGTGGTCATATGAACATGTGATGAGCGTGGTTGCAATTCAAAAGGCGATTCTCCGTCGTGCTGTCCAGGCAACGCGCCCTGGAGGAACTGTTGTTTATTCAACGTGTACATTTGCACCTGAAGAAAACGAAAATGTGGTTAATCACGTGCTTGACTCAGAATCATGTCGAGTGGTCTCATGGGATCCACCAGCTGAATTCAAGACCATCCCTGGAATAACACAGTGGCGTAATGAGGAGTATGATTCGTCGATGGAATTAACACATCGTGTATATCCCCATCATAATGACACGGGTGGATTCTTTTGTGCGAAACTCGAGGTGACCTCATGAGTGATCAAGCCCCGGTGAACGATGGACAGCAGCTTGACCGTCTGCCACCAACCGCAGCTGATCGCGCTGTCGCCGGACGCCCAACGCGCGAGGAAGTAATCCGGTGGTGGAACAATCGCTTTGAGGTTCCACCGACAACGTGGGATAATCACACTTTTTGGGAAAAAGGGAAGGGAAAAATCTGGGCTGTTGCTGCAGAATATGTCTCACCAATAGCAATCGAAGGACTTGGTCTGCGTATCCTTCGCACGCGCCAGGAACACTGGAAACCTTCGACGAATGCTGTTCAACGGTTTGGGGTTCATGCAACAAAGAATGTCGTATCACTCAATCATGATGAAGCAATTCAATTTGCTGATGGGACCGACCAACCACTCCCACGATGGGATGGCGATTGGGGGTATCTGATTGTTGCACATGAAATTGCAGGTGATATTGAACCTATTGGCGTTGGTCTCTATCTGCATGATGAACTCCGATCAACCGTCCCGAAGGGGCGACGTGAGGATTTGAGCTGAACTCGCTCAAATATAATCTATAACACGATACACACTCCAGCGACTATTGAAACTCAAAAATAGGCCCAGTGTCTTAATCTGCAGATGAATCCGACAATATACTCTATCATCAATAATCTATAACTCGAATAGATATTCAAAGTTCTCTGACCCTGGAAATTAGAAAAACGCTCGACTATACATCCCAAACCTCTTCAAGATTCTAGATGAGTGTGTAAGGAAACAGTGACCGAGCAATCATGTAGACAAAGTAAATAATCACAGTGAATTATCTGTTTTTATGATTGTAATCAAATTATATAGATTTTATATTCTTATTCTGATTTTATTATTTTCGCTTCATTTTGATCAAGTGAAATATATTTGACTGTATATCCTATCTCTTCGAGGACATCTTGTCCAATGTCGTGTTTCTTCAAGATTGGATTCACATTAGCGAGGGTCATGTCATCTAATGTATCAATCGCAGCCTCAATCTCGGATAGGGTTGAACTCGGAATGAACTTCATCTTCGAAACAACCCCAGCATATGTGTCGTCCAAATACTTCTCAACAGCCTTTGATTCGACATCATGTGATGCAGCTAGTGAGTCGATATTAATAATCTCGTTTTGATTCACTTGGATATCGTGATCATGTAACCACCCAAGATCATCTCTTATTTCACGTTCATTAATCGCATGTAGCCGCTTCATAACTGGTTTGACCGGGATCTGATCATCATAAAAGAATACATCTGTCACGTTTGCCTCATCGAAATCTGACTTCGTACAGTTTAGTGATCCATTAACCGCGAGTATCATCGGATAATCTGATTTCACATGATGAACTTTCTGTAGTTTTTCTTCAAGATACTCCGGAGTCCAAAAACCAACCACTTCAAGATAGAACTCTGTTGTGTCTCGCTCAAAACTGAAATCTGGAATCATGACACGGTCTTCGGTACGAAGGATTGTGGGTTCGTGATTGACTGTCCATGCATCAATCAGCGCACGAATCCGAGTCGCGAAGTCCCGTTCAAGTTCACTATCGAATGAATTACTCACCGTTGTTCTCGGAAAATAACGTGCATCGGCTGAATCCAAATTGAATTCATATAGCTGTGGGTCACCACCCACTTCAGTTTCAATTTGTGCGGTTATACTCCATTCGGCTGGTTTCATTACACTGGGAATGAGTTTTGCCATTGTTGTCCCATACTTCCGGGTCTTTTTTACCAGCGATGTCGGTCCAGTGACGGTTATGTTCAACTCTTGATCAACGGTGTACATCAATCCGAGATATGAGATTAACCGAAAGATTTCTTGAAAATTATCTGATACGGCAAATTCCAATTCAACCGCATCAAACAGCAGTGTTTGTGTAAGTGATAGATTGTACTGACGCAGTAACTCACGTGGTCCGATTTGAGGCTCAGAACGAAGAACTGCATGAGACTCTCGGTCAGCCCGTAAATTATTCTCAACTTCATTTGGTGTCAAGTCGAATTTATTCCCGACGGTGGCAAGCAGTTCCTTTCGTTGATTTGTCGTGGTGACAAAACCATGAGTAAAGACAGCATCACGCAGTTTTGATGGATCAACTGGGAACTGTTGTTCAAACTCAACACGTCGATCAAGTAGCTTAGATAATCCGCGAACCAATTTGAACGTGTCATGAGTTTCTAATGTCTCAACCGTGTCATGGATCTGCCCTTGTGTCTGCCCTAGCTCATACGCGTCAAGAACCTGCTCAGCAACCGATTGATATTCATTAATATCTCGATACCGTGGATTGATATTCGGCTTTTGTTTTGATACTTCAAGTAACTGTTTTGTCAACATAGATACTCAAGATTTCCGTCGGGTTGATGTTCGAATTTCTCCGGTACCGCTTGAGACAATTTCATAGAGGTGAGCAGTATCTCCTGAGGGACGGAGAATACGACCAAGCCGCTGTCGATACTCCCGACTACTTCCCGTCCCGCTCAGGATGACACCAATATTTGCGTCCGGAACATCAATACCTTCATTCAGTACCTGTGAACTCACGATTGCATCATACGTATGATTCCTGAATCGTTTGAGAATATGTTGACGCTCATCTTTATCAGTCGTATATGTGATACTTGGAATGAAAAACCGGTTTGATACGTCATACACTAGATCATTATAGCGCGTGAAAATAATGATACGATCATCGCGATGTTGTTCAAGTAATATTGCTAGCTCATCAAGTTTGGATTCTGAGCTATACGCAATCTGTCGAGCTTCATTCCGAGAACGGACTGCACGCCATGCCCTAGGGTCATTACCACTACGCAAAACGACCTTTTGAAAATCCTCTGGACCTCGCATGGTAATGTCTGTTGAGATGAGATAGTTTCGAAATGTCTCAACATTTTCGTCATACATTTCTCGCTCTTTCGGTGTAAGCTCAACAGTAATCCGCTCAACGGTGTATTCTGACAGATATTCACCGGTGAGTTCCGCGGTTTCGATCTCATAAATCTTACCACCGAGTAACTCGCCGAGCACCTCGTGTTTGTCATCTTCACGCTCGAATGTTGCTGTCAACCCTAGCGCAAAGGGGGCAGCAAATAATTGTGCTATCTGTCTGTAGCTCTCAGACGCAAGATGATGAACCTCGTCGAAAACTAGCAGTTTAAATCGATTTCCAAGCTTTTCAGCGTGATTGTACGCTGAATCATATGTCGAGATTGTAATTGGCTTGAGTGTTTTTTCCCGACCAGTGTATTCACCAATAGGGACATTGAACATCTCAAGTTCCGATTTCCACTGATCCACTAAATCAAGCGTTGGCACGATAACGAATGCTGAATGATTGGTTTCTGCGATAGCTTCTATGCCAACATACGTCTTTCCAGCCCCTGTTGGAAGCACAACAACACCACGGCGCTCAGAAAGCCAGCGATTCAGAGCCTGTTGTTGATATCCTCGCAGTTCAATTTCAGTTGTCAACTCTGGCGATTGGATGAGATCAAGCACATCATCCTCGTATTCAATATCTGAGGCATCAAGATGATTTTTGATGTCTCGATATCGAAATCCAAGGGTTCGGTTGGTGTCTGTCTGTTCATCCCATGTTGTGTGCGGAACAGTAGATTCATTTCCCTCAATCGCTATCGTCCCACGCTCGAAGGTCAACCGCATGTCTCTATACGTAATTATTGAGATGAATAAAACTTCTCTGCCCATGTTCATCATTTGAGTCTCGAAATGGCAATGATTACACAAGCTCAAGAACAAAGTCCCTGGCTAGCCGTGAGAGGAACTCAAATATTGGCACACGCTCATTATAACATAGCATCTGAACACCAGAGATTGATTGACTGCTCATCGAAGTGTATCAATACTAATACAAATAGTATTAATCCTGACTCTGACGGCATCCTTTTTCGACTCCAATGATGAGTGTATATATGCCAGTGGACACTGACTCGGATGATACCGAATTGGTGACAGCCGTCGCGACGTTCCTTGATGATATTGATGCAGCGTATGACGATTATGAAAAAGGGTATGCGGACCCGGATGCGACGCTTTCGGTCATAATGTCACATGTGGAGACACTTCGTGAGACTACTGATGAATCTTGATCGGCGATAGCTTACCATTTGATCTTAGCATTATCAGTTGAGCGCAGGTTACTCGCCAATAAGTGCTCGAATCTGCTCAACATATTCACCGAATGCTGGGTCTGTTCGCTGTCGGGGACGGTCGACATCAATATTAACGATTTCGTTAACCCTACCGGGCGAAGGCGCCATCACGACAACTCGGTCAGCGAGTGTTACTGCTTCTTCAACATCGTGTGTGACAAATAAGACCGTCTTTTCAGTTGTTGTCCAAATCGATAGCAGTTCATCATGTAGCATCTCCCGTGTCTGTGCGTCAACACTTCCGAACGGTTCATCTGCAAGAAGGATCTCCGGATCGACTGCAAGTGCTCGCGCAATCCCAACGCGTTGTTTCATTCCACCAGATAGTTCCTTCGGATATGCATTCTTGAACTGTGTGAGACCAACGAGTTCTAACATCTCATCAACTCGACGACTACGGTTTGGTTCGACAACACCCTGTTCTTCAAGCCCGAATGTGACATTTTCCTCGACAGTTCGCCAGGGGAATAATCCATACTCTTGAAATACCATGCCACGGTCAGTTCCGGGACCTTCGACTGTATTACCCGCGAGCCGAATTTCCCCATCAGTCGGCGTTTCGAGACCAGCAATCGCTCGGAACAGTGTCGTCTTACCACAACCAGATGGTCCAACGAGACAGACAAACTCACCATCAGATACGGTGAATGATACCTCATCAAGTGCTCGGACTGTCTGTCGTTCGGATTCGAATACCTTACTCACAGTATCAACAACAACCTTTGCTGTTGTATCATCAACGTGGCTATGTTGATACCCGCTCGCTTCTAGCTGTGAGTCTGAATTTTGATTTATACCCGCCATTCGAGAAGCCTCCGTTCAACTCGTCGGAACATTCCATCGCTCACAAGGAATACAAGACTGATAACAGCCATATAAGCAACGCTAACATCTGTTGCGAGATTTTGTGCTGCATTGATAATCTGGAATCCAACCCCGGGAGCGCCGAATAATTCTGCGGCGACAACGATCATCCAACACTGTCCAATGCTTGTCCGCAGACCAGTTGTGATCGATGGCATCGCTGCTGGAATAATCACTTTCCGGATCATCGTCAGATCATCATCGACACCAAGACTCGCAGCTACTTCCTTGAGGTGTGTTGAAACGCCCTCAACACCGGCGTATGCATTATAGAAATTAATCCAAAATGCACCAATGCCAACAATAAATGCAGCACCACCGTGACCGATACCAATCCAGACAATCGCAAACACAATCCATGCAAGGGGCGGAATTGGTCGGAGAAAACGCGTGACCGGCGTTAATGCGTCATCAAGCCGTCCACTCCATCCCATTGCCAGACCAAGACTGACTCCAAGTGTGCTCCCAATAAACAGTCCCGGAATATAATGTAAGAGACTCTGTGCGAGATTTGCTGTGAGTCGAGTCATCGGTAATGTCACGCCGGCGACTGGAAGTGTAAACGTAGCTGAAGCGGTTAATTCGACAGCAAATGCAGTTGCTACCTCGATCGGTGATGGAAGGAGATATGTCCGACCAACGGCAGCAGCAGCGACCTGCCAGATTGTAATGAAGATTGCACTTCCAGCAACTCCATACCCGATACTCTCTGGGTCAACATCTCCGAACAGCCCCTGTGTTGTTTCAACCGACCCCGTTCCCTCATCTTGATCTTGATTGGGATCTCCTGTCGGGACTGTTAATTCTGATTCAGTTGGCGTTTCACCGCTCATATTGAGTCATACACACCGAAATCAAACAGCTGATCATTTGATAGTGCTGAGTCAATCTTTCCTGCCTGAGCAGCATATTCAGAGAAGATCTTTGCACCATCGGCTATCTTATGTGGGTCTGTAATGAAATCAGACGCTCGCGCACTGATTGCACGCTGTGCTGTCTCAACTGGAAGCACACTCTCACCGATGACTGTACTCGCGTGTGTGGCTGCTGTATCAGGATTTTCTCCTGCGAATGTTGTTGCACGTTGATGCTGCTCAATGAACGCCTGTGCGACCTCACGGTTATCAGAACGAAGTCTATCATGCATGAGCGTGACTGCGGCTGGTTGTCCTGGCATGAAGTCTCCAGCCCATGCGATTGACTGATATGGAGCATCATTCATCGAAGCGACCGTTGGAACCGGTTCCATGATCGATGTTCCGTCGATTTCGTTGGCAAGTAACGCTTGTCGAACCGGTCCAGCCCCACCGAGCGGCGTTATTGACACATCAGACCCCGGTTCAACACCAACGACCTCAGTAAGCCAGTATCGAAGCAAAATATCAGGGACCGACCCCGGTGGGAAGGTTCCAAACGTAAATTTCCGACCACGCTCTGCTTCAAACTGCGCGAATGCTTCAGCGCCTGATGAGGCAGTATCCCATATCGACGCGAACGAATCACGCGCTAGAATCTCCATCGCGTTCTGGATGTTTGCTCCTGTAATTTTTGATGGAATTCCTTTATCCATGACAATCATCGCTGGAACGATTCCGAACATCATGACGTCGAAATCGCCTGTTGCTGATGCCTGGACAATACTTGGACCGTCAGAAAAAACTTCACCAGTTACCTCAGCATTAATCTCATCAAAATATCCCTCCTCTTCCATCACAAAATACTGCATATCAGGATAAATCGGCATGTACGCAACACGAATTTCCTCGATTCCATCGTTGCTCGTGCCTGTTGATCCACCACTTGTACCTGAACAGCCTGCGAACGCCCCTATACTGGCTGTTGTGATCGCTCCACCTGCCTGCAGAACTCGACGTCGAGATACGTATGTCTGATCACTGTCCCGTGTGTTATCCATCTGAGAGTATTAGACGGTCAGCATGCTTTTGCCTCGGGTAGCCGGCGAAGGTCGCATATATATACGACGAGATCATATTAGCTAATCTTCTGTCTCCACCGTTCAGTCATTCGATTATGCGAAAATATATCCATTAGTATTTGTCAGTTATACCGGTAATAATCTCTTGTTTACCCTGTGAATTAGCTGTATGCAGACGTTAGAATCGTGCTCTCAACAAGCGTATGCACGCAGGCATAGTAATAGTAGGAACTCAACTGGAATAAAGAGGCAAGAGATAACCTCGTGGCAATCTCGAATGTGAATATGCATTCGTTCTCTGACCGTGTTGAGTCAGTGTCAATCAGTGGGATCCGAGAAGTGTTTGAAGCCGCCGGTGAGGACGCAATCAATCTCGGATTAGGACAGCCTGATTTCCCAGCGCCAGCACATGCCCGTGATGCAGCCGTTGAGGCAATTCAGGCAGGTGAAGCAGATGCGTATACAGAAAATAAAGGAATGATATCACTCCGTGAGGCAATCGCAGCCAAACATCAACGTGATCAAGATATCACAGTTGATCCTGATGAGATTATCGCGACCGCAGGCGGGTCTGAAGCACTCCACATCGTCATGGAAGCACATATTGATCCCGATGATGAGGTTCTTGTTCCCGACCCAGGCTTTGTCTCATATGATGCACTCACTCGATTAGCCGGTGGGACACCTGTTCCAGTTCCTCTCCGTGATGATCTGACACTCGATCCTGCGGCTGTCGAGGAGCGTATAACCGATGATACTGCTGCGTTTGTTGTTAATAGCCCAGGAAACCCAACTGGTGCAGTATCACCACAGACAGATATCCGTGAATTTGCTCGGATTGCTGATGAATACGATGTGTTCTGTATCTCAGATGAAGTGTATGAATACACCGTTTTTGATGGGGAATTCCGCTCACCACTTGAGTTTGCTGACCGTGATAATGTGGTTGTGGTGAATTCTGCTTCAAAATTATACTCAATGACTGGATGGCGACTCGGATGGGTTGTTGGATCAACATCCCGGGTTGAACGCATGCTTCGTGTGCATCAATATACACAGGCGTGCGCAGCAGCTCCATCGCAGTTTGCCGCAGAAGCTGCTCTTAGGGGTCCACAAGACGTTATTACCAAGATGACGGACTCATTTGAGCATCGACGTGATCTCGTCGTTGATGGGCTTACAGATATTGGTCTTGAGGTTCCGACACCACGTGGGGCATTCTATTGCATGCCAAAAGTCCCTGATGGCTTTGTTATGGAGTGTCTTGACCGTGGTGTCATTATCGTCCCTGGCGATGCATTCGGCGCAAGCGGCAGCGGGTACGCTCGATTATCATATGCAACCGATGAAGACTCACTTCAGGAGGCACTCAATATTATGCAAAAAGCCTACGACGCAGTTGCCTGAATCGGTGATTTTCATTACGCCGTACTCACGATTTTTATGACATCACCCTCAGAGAGTTCATGATCTTCGCCAATTCGCCGTTCTTCGCGTGCATCAACAGCGTGGAGATAGCCATCGCCAATATCAGAATGGACGGCATATGCGAGATCAAGTGGGGTTGATCCCTTCTCAAGTAAGACCGCATCTGGAAGCATATCGTTGCTTCCGTCAGTCCATCGTGTCTCATTTTCTACTGGATAAACTGTTATCATCTCAAGCAGATCGTACGTAACCGTATTAATCGCCGCTTGCACACCCGTTCCATCGGTATCCTTCATTAGGTCTTGAATCGTCTCAAGACCCTCTTGTTGTGTCGAAGAGATATCACCGGTAATACTGATTTCTGCATCTCCTGGATTATATTCAATTAAATCGGCATCCGCAGCCCGGCGAAGCGCACGTTCTCCATCTGCTGTTGTTGGGATAACCGACTTCGAAATATGTTGAAGCTGATCAATATTTTCTGCAGGGGCAATATCAGCTTTGTTTGCCACAAGAACAATTGGTTTTGTTCGCTCCCGGATATCAACTGCGAGTGCCATCTGATCATCTGTGCTCCACTGTTGTGGGTCATCAGGATACGATAGTGACCGAAGTGCGGTTGCGACAGTATGTTCACTCGCCCCAAATCCGGTTAGCAACTCTGTTACCGCCTCATCGATATTAAATTCCGGTGCTCGGGACTGACGAACCACTGTTTCCCAGTTTCGATCAATAATTCCAGCGAGCCATTGTTCCAGTTCCTCCTCAACGAAATTAGCCTCTTCAACCGGATTATACGTTCCAACTTCGACAGGCTCACCCTCAGCATCGGTTGCACCTGCCGCATCAACGACAGCAAGAATAGCATCAGCGTCGGTCAGCGCATCAAGAAATTGATTCCCGAGTCCACGCCCCTCATGCGCACCGGGAACGAGTCCAGCAACATCAAGCAACTCGACTGGAACGTATCTAATTCCATCTGTGCAATTTCCACAGCGGCTTTGTCTATCAAGACAAGGACATCGAGTTCGCGCATGTGTAACTCCCTGATTCGGATCAATTGTCGTAAATGGATAGTTCCCAACATCGACATCAGCCATCGTTGCTGCCTGATAAAACGTTGACTTCCCGGCATTCGGCTTTCCGGCAAGCGCAATAGAGAGCATACTGACAGGAAGGCGAGACGCCGGCAAGTACGTTTCCGTCCGTCATGGGTATGATCATTCATCGATAGCCGGTGAATGAACGATATTGACCTTCCCACTCGCGCGAATTGTCCCATACACCTCTGCATCATCGTGTAACTCAAGATCACCACAAACAACATCACCACGAATCTGAGCCCCAGCGCTAATTGAAACAGCACCATCTCGCGTTGTTACATCACCATGAATCCGTGTCCGCTGGTCAATATTGATATCCTCCCGGGCGCGAAGACTTCCAAATAAATTGGTATTGCGACCGACAGTGATTGACGCTGCCCGGACATTTCCGTGGAGACGGCAATCATCACCAATCGATGCCGGCGTAGATACCTGCCAGATATCATCTGATACGGTTGCTCCACGTGGAATAACGATCATCATTACGTCGTCATCATCGTCATCATCATCACCCTCTGCTTCAGCAGCAATTTCTTGCGCAAATTCACTTGCTGCTTCGCTCTCATTGACTTGGAGTAGATGTGAGAGGATAATAAAGTAAAATACCAATGAGGATACTGGATTGCGAATGACGATCCATCCGTTTGCTTCGAATCCCTCCTCAACTGTTACGTCATCACCAATATCAAGATCACCGGCAACCAGTAGCTGCCCCCCAATATGTACCCGTTCACCAAGATATGCATCTTTTCCGACAAGAACGTTTTCAGCAACCTCACACCAAACGTCAAGTCGACAATCTCGCTCCGCTTCGATACTCCCACCGAATTGAACACGTTCACCGGCAAGGATATTTTGTGCTCTCACGCCGAACTCAACTGTGCTCTGACCACCAATCATTACATTCCCCTCGGTAACAAGGTCATATTCCTCAACGGTCGTGCCGTCAGGGATGGTTAACGAGTCGAACGGATCGTTCCCGAATGACACACTTTCATGACGAGACGCATCCCTAATAAACGACCCGTACGACGCCCGTCAGACAGCTACTAAGATACATCTCATGACTATAGAGTAACGCGCTTTTATTCACCGGTTGAATAATAGAGATATGACTGTTCTCTCATTTGACGATGATGGCGTTGATGTGATATACAATGGAACTGAATTTCGACTTGAGAAAGCCCTCATCGAGGACGCAATCGAAAAACCATATCCAGACGTAACTGACCATGAGGTTCTTAAAATAATTGAGCAGGATCCAGCACTTGGTGATGAGCCTCGTCGCGTTGCTGATATTCTCAGGTAAGAGTGATACCAAACCGCTCTTCAATTCCGATAGTAAGGATCGATTTGGCAATTGCGAATCCACCATCGATAGGGTCAAGGGTTGTTTCGCCCAATCTCTCGGTATACAGAATTGGTTCCTCCCGAGTTCGATAACCACGACAAATCGGTCTGAGTAACAATTCTGCGGACAACCCGGTGTTCTCGGTCCAATCTATATCCTCAATCACATGTCGACGGTATGCACGCATTCCTGTCGTTGTATCATGCACACGCTCGCCAACGAGTACTGAGGCAACAACTGCGAATACTGCATTCCCAATACGATTCAATACTGGCATTGCTGTAGCGCCATGGTACAGCCGATCACCCGATACGATATCATATCCATCGTTAATGAGTTCAAGAAACCTCGGAAGTGAATCCATTGGATATGTATCATCACAATCCGTCGTAACTACTACAGGTGTTTCTGCCGCAGATAATGCGGTCTCAACAGCATATCCATATCCACGCGGTGGCTGTTCGATGACCGTTGCTCCATGCTCGCGGGCAATCTCAGGGGTACTGTCAGTTGAGCTATCAACACAGATAATATCAGCACGTCCATCGGTCACACGATCGATATCTGTAAGTACCGATGTGATTGCATCCGATTCGTTATATGTTCCCATCACGACTGTAAGATCATCAAATGTGTACGACGCATCGGTCATAATAGACGTTTTCGACCGGGATACTTCTATTTTAGGCCGACCAAAAAATAGACTACCGGCGTGGATCTGCGATTCCACAGGACGTCCCAGTTGCCGCCCCGAGTGATTGTTCATGTAGTGTTCGCGCCACGACATCGGCGAGATTTCGAAGATTCACCGTATCATCGCGATTATATGAAATTAACGTATCAAGTGCATCAGTGTCATCATCTCGTTCATATTGGTGCCACAATCGAACTGCATCCCTACCTGAGAGATCAGGTCGATCACGATCAATTCCAATCTCAGTTTCGATCGATTTTAATCCGCCGGTCAGATTGACTCGTCGACATGGATACATCAAATCAAGATGTGGCGTCTCAATTGATATATCAAAACACTGCTCTAGAAACGGGATATCGAATCGCTTGCCATTAAATGAAGCAATGAGCGGCGCAGTGCGGAATTGCTCACGTACCCGCTCACGCGTTAGATCATCCCCGCGAACAAGTGTTGTTGTCTCACCTTGTTGGTGGAATGAGACCGTCGTGACATCATTATATCCTGCATCGAGCCCTGTGGTTTCTATATCAAAAAATAATGTATTATCGCGGGTGTTTTCATATAGTCGCCAAACTTCGCCATCGGGGAATTGCTCATTGAAATATTGTGTATCGCCGTCATCAAGCCGTGGAAGCGCTTCTGCAAGGAATGACTCGATTTTTGTTGCTGTCTTCGGACCTACAGGAGCATCCGTCGGGTCGAATCGCTCCCAAGAGATAATATCTGCCTCCCATAGCGAGCGCTCACGTGATTCGCCAACGCCTGAAACAGGAATAAAACTATTCTCAATTCGCATACATCAGTTTCAACAGCCAATAAATTAATCTCTTCTTATTATCAGTAAATACTAGAAACTACAAAGCGTCGAAATCACCGTTGATTACAGTTAATAACAGCAAAATGTATAATTACTATCCTTAGAGCCGGAGATTATATTATATGAGTAATATATGTAATAAAAGTCTAAATCTCGAATCTCATCAGTTCAGATAAAACTATTATATCAAACACAAGCGATAATCATAAATTAATATCTATCTAACAGATCAATATAGTATGTGCGGTCGCTACACACTCTCCGCTTCTGCATCAAAACTTAGCGATCGATTTGGCGCGACTGTTACATCCACAATAACGGATTCACTCCCACGATATAATTGTGCGCCAGGACAGACACTTCCGGTAATCACAAATGAGAATCCAAATCAGTTCCAACAACTCAAATGGGGACTCATTCCCTCATGGGCAGATGATGACACTGGTGGACAAATAAATGCTCGCGCAGAGACAGTTGATGAGAAGCCGACATTTGCTACTGCATATGAGTCACAGCGATGTCTTGTTCCTGCAGACGGATTTTATGAATGGGTTAGAGATGATACTGATTCTGAGACGGGCGCGGGAGACAATACTAAGCAACCATACCGAGTCACCTTCAGCGATGACCGGACCTTTGCAATGGCAGGACTTTGGGAACGGTGGGAACCGACGCACACGCAGACAGGACTCAGTGACTTTGGCGCTGGAGACGCAGATGATATGACTGATTCAGAAGCAGGACAACAAGCAACTGAGTCCTTCACAATCATCACAACAGAGCCGAATGACGTTGTTTCCTCTCTTCATCATCGAATGGCTGTTGTTCTTCCACCCGAGGCAGAGTCGGTATGGCTTCACGGAGATGCTGATACTGTCGAGTCATTACTTACCCCACACACAGGAGATCAATGGGAAACATATCCTGTTTCAACACGTGTTAACAGCCCTGCAAACGACGAATCATCGCTAATTGATCCGGTGTAGACATATTTGATAGTAAACGGTCCATGTCCCTTACTCATTTTGAGATTACTGATATGGTAACTAGAGCCCATACAAGTTGAACTGTGAACCGAATCTAGCATCTTAAGGACTGGCTATATGATACTGAATGATCCGGTCTTCAAATGATGAAATAGCGGTCTATTCCTCTGTAGCGGTGTAGGCTGTATTATCATCTTCATATCCATATCCATCTCCATGTGGTATCCATGTGAGATTTTCTGTATAGTGGAATACGTCATTATCATCTGTTGGGTCGACAACGGTCAATGAAAGCCAATTATTATCTAATAATTCAATGACAGACTCGAGATCAGCGAGTGCACGTGTTACCTTAGATACTGGTGCGTGGATGACTGTCGATAACCTGATTGGTTGATGATACAGCTCATCAGTGCTTTTTCGAACAGACTGAATCGGCAATCCTCTCATCAGGTCACCACCGTTACCCTGATAGATACCAATGTTTCCAACTGGATTCTGCGTGATCTTTGACCCACTTCCATAAGCCGCTGTGTCGACAGTTGCAAAGTAATATTGTGCATTAATCCACTGCGTAACGATCATTGGTCCAGCTAGAATCGATTCGAGCTCACTTCCTGTTTTATCCTGTTGCCAGTCATATGAGTGTAAGAATGTCCGACCTTCAAGATCAATATCTTCAGTTAGGGACCGTGGACCAATAATAAAGCTAGCATTACCGGCAAGCCCCCATTCTGGACGAGTTTCAGCCCAATCAGCAGCTCGTCGTTCAATATCCTGCACCGCATCTGCTGTGTTATCAGTATCAAATGATTCAATACGCTCAGTTGCTGCACGTTTCTGAGCGATTGTGAGATCTGTCTGAAGTGATGCAATATCACCCCGATGACTCTCTGGGACCGTCTCAGTGTAGAGCGTTATCTCATCGGTCGTTGTATTATGTTCACCCGCTATGAACACTGTATCCACTGGAATGTCGATTCCGCGGTCACGAAGCGATGTCTTGACATCGTCATCATTGCAAACCTGTGCAAGAACACGTGCACTCGGTCCTCCGGCATTTCCCGCACATGCACCACAATCGAGACTTGACCCAAATGGATTGTTGGCTGTCTGACTAGCGTGTCCAATAAATCCAACAATGCGACCAAACGTCTCCAAACCCATCATCTCAAACGCCGATGCAGCATATTTGACACGTTCCTGATGAGTGAGTCCATATGGAAGTACATCCTCAGAGTGCGATCTAGCTGTATCGCTGTGAGCATGCTTGGATACATCCATGGGTTCTGTATCGAGCTGTGGTTTTGAGACAGCATCCGGTTGCGGAAGTCGTCTCTCAATGCGCGTCAGAGCGTCATACACTCCTTGCGGAAATAGCGTTCGAGCCGCAAGTCCGACTCCATAGCCGCTCCCAGTCGTCTCAACAAAATTAAATGCTGTCGTTACATTCGCTGAAAGCGACTCAACGATATCTACCCCTGTAGTATATATTTCGTGAATGCGCTCATATCGTGCGTGGTCACTCTCGTTACTATTTATATCTCCAACGATCGGATCCTCACTGATACGATGTTGTGCATCGACAATTGGTGGGCATGCGTTAACGCTAGCAGTGTTGTTATACCCTTCATATCGCATTGGAATGCCAAAGAATCCAGCATAACCATAGGTCTCATATTCACCTGTTGACTCGATATGCCGTCGGATAACTTCTGATCGGGTGTCAATACAGAATACCAGTTGTGCGTCTGGACAATTTGTGGATGAATCTGAGTTTGTCCGTGATGTCATTTCATCATCCATTGCTTTATGACCATGGTCATCTGTCGTCTCAGTAATTTGCTCAATGAGCTTCTCGCGGTAGGTTCGCTCCCATGCGATCAATATGACCGCTCGAAGTGGGCGGCTTCTGATATCCGCTGACGACGCGTCCGTGCTCGTAGCTGGGTCATGCTTAGGGGTGCTTGATGAGCGATTATGTCCTACTGATTGGGAACTACTATCAAGTGACACTGAGAGTGCATCCGCAATCATCATACGGACTGCGAGATAGCCACTGAGTGTAATCGGATACGTTGTCTGCCATGTCGTTTCGTCCTCAATCCGACGACATATCAGCCCTGTCCAACCTGGAAGAGACGTCATCTGTGCTTCAATAATCTCATTCCACTCCGACTCTGGATATGACTCAAGCACCGTAGAGACCGTGTCAAGTGGGTCGGCTGGGGGGTCTCTGATCACACCAACATCAGGAATTGTCGTATCATGCATCGCGACTGCTTGAAATGCAACATAAAATCCTTCCTTACGATTTGGCATCGCCCACTCGGCGCTCCCTGCATCAAGAAATGCTGAAAGCCATTTTATTACTCGTTTATCGATCTTATCCCAGTTATCTGTCTGGTTATCTACTTCCACATTGCCATTTGATCTTGTCACTGTGTCTGCGTCAATTGCGGCGATAGCTGATGCTGGGGTGTGATCAACCTCATACTCAATCAATGTGCTAGCAAGAATCTCGTTATCGATTCGTCCAGTCCTCCACGCGCGCTCAAACACGCTTGGGTCAGGATACCCGTCACCATCAAAGTGGACTGCTCCTGCGGCAATAGCCTCGTGAAACGGTCGATTCTCGAATCCATCGAGCGGATTAGCCGTCACAAATGAGTGGATTGGCCACAGCGCTCCAACATCCTCTGCGGCTGAGTTTATATGTCGTTCAATTATTGTGTTTACTGACGATGACATGTCATCCTTACCAGCGTTGGTCTCAGCGCCAATTGATGATGATTCAGAACTCGACGAATCTACCGATGAGTCGATTGACTGTGATACGTCAGCCGTTTTTTCGGTATCTGTTGATACTGACGTTGTCTCTTGTTCTGTCTCCATTTCTGCATTAGATGATTCAGTGGTCATCGTATTCCTCCGTGGTAGTCAATAATGTCTCTCCTGGCGGCTGTGAGGTATTCTTCAATAGCACATACAGCCAACGACTGCGCTGATATACCCCTGTCTCAATCACCGCATACGACACGAGAAATCCACCTGCGACAATAGCATGTACGACTGTCAATTCCGTTGGAACCGCTGGGGTCATTCCGCCTGTCTTCATAACTGCCGCAATACCATTGTACAAAAAACCGTATATAGCGATTGCAGGCATAAACACGACTAAAACAGCTCCATATCGGAGATAACTCGAAACTGTAGTATGTTGCATCATACGTTGTGTGGCATGTAATGTCGTGATTACGATGAGTCCACTAAGAAGCAGACCACTATCCGGTGCTGACCCCTTACCAGTGATCAATGTAAAAATACTGCCCCCGGTAATTGCCGTAATCACCGTCATAATCACCCCACGGATAGTGAACTTACCTTCCGCCTCGGTACTTTCATCTACTGTTTCTGGACTCAACCGTTTCACTGTATCACCGACTGAGAGGAACTGATACGCCTTATAACAGCCGTGTAGAATTAAATGCGTAATCGCCGCAGCAAAGAACCCAAGTCCAATCTGCATGATCATGAATCCCATCTGCCCGATGGTCGAACATCCAAGTTTTCGTTTAGCATCTGACTGCACTGTTTTGAGGAACTTCCCTCCAAGTGCACTCAACGCCCCGATAAACATGATCAAGATCAGTAGACGAGTGTCTGCTTCAATTATCGGTCCGAATCGAACAAGAAGAATTCCACCTGCATTCACAAATCCAGCGTGCATAAGGGCGGATGCTGGAGTTGGCGCAGTCATCGATGATAGCATCCAAGTGTGAAATGGTATCAGTGCCGATTGAATCATCGCTGCAAGTATCAATGCAACGGTAACACTAGCAATTGTGAGTGGACTGAGACCAATGATAACAGCTGCACTACCCGCCGAATCAATTGTGACGACATCGGCTGTCCACCAGAGAATTCCGCCAGCAACAGCAACGAATGTGCCACTGATCAGAAAATACCGCCGCGCAAATGATGCAGCTGTCTGTGCTTGTGACCATCCACGGACATGACCAATCAGTGCTGCCATCAGTAGCCCCATTGTCATCCATGATACTGTAAACAGTGCAATATGATTTGCAGCGACAAGGACGAGGACCGCCAATGTGAATCCGAACGCAAATATGAAAAAGCGATCTTGGTGTTGTTCCCCCACAAGATAGCGTCGACTGTAGCTATGAACAATACCGCTGAAAAATGTCGCCGCAACCCAAATAATGAGTGTGACACCATCGACATTGAATAGCTGTGTTGGTATCCATCCAGTCTTGACATCCAGCGTGATAGCAAACGTTCCGCCACGCCATATCCAAAAAACAAGGGCAGAAATACTCAATATCCATAATGTCCACATTGTCTGTGTGAGACGAACTGGAATTTGCAGATGTGAATATATGGACCTTTCTTGACCATCTGTGCTGCTGTCGCCACTCGCCGATAATTTTAATTTTGCACTTGATTCATCCGTTTGTGACTGATTTCCACCCGTCATGATTCAACTCACTGACCGACGACGCCAATTATCGATGTGCGTATCATCGCTGCAATCACTGCATGCTGACAGACAATTTTGACTGCCAGCATAACATCAAGCTATATCAGCGTAATCGATCGTTCCTATTATACCCACGAACAGAATGTTACTTTAATCCTCTCATTGTATCATATCGTTCTTAATTATCTAATATAAGAACATTATATTCAATATATTATTCCGAGTAATTACTCATGAAGATATCCTTAGCATATAATGAATAAACGCTACTAGCTCAATCATATCACTTCGGATATGCGTCCATGAATTGTCACAATTACAGTCATACCAGTGACACAATAATTATACAATACAAGAAGAGTACCCGCGTCTTCAGGCGCAGGAGGATATCAAATACACCGAATCGGGCATTTCTCACTCAGTATCAGTGGTCAGATGATAATCTCGAACGGTTTGGTGTTATTGAAATGGAAAGCCATATTGTGATTTATGTGGCTTATACCGTATGGAGCGGTTCGAAGGAACGATTCTCAAAGGTGAAACATTTGAACCAATACGTGGACAGGTTATCATTGACAACGGAGAGATTACCGCTGTCGAAGAGGAGTCAAATTCATCGACGGATATTATTCTTCCAACATTCGTCAATGCACACACCCACCTTGGTGACTCAGTAGCAACTGAGGCTGCTGTTGGACTGTCATTAACCGAGGCGGTCGTACCACCTGATAGTCTCAAACATCGTCGGCTCGACACAGCGGATCGAGAGACGCTTATCGAGAGTATGTATCGCACATTAGGGTTTATGCAATCAACAGGCACAGGTGCCTGTCTTGACTTCCGAGAGTCAGGGATTTCTGGCACAACCGCGCTTCGCTCGGCTGCATCAAAACGTGAGCTGACAACATTTATCTTTGGTAGTGGTGAGGGTACTGTGCTTAGAGTTGCTGACGGATATGGTGCAAGCGGTGCTACGGATGCCGATTTCAGCGCTCAACGGACCGCTGCTCGAATGGCTGATGCACCCTTCGGGATTCACGCTGGTGAGCCGGATGCAAGCGATATTTATCCCGCACTTGCACTAGAGCCAGATCTATTAGTTCACATGGTTCATGCTGAGGCTGAACACCTCAATGAAATAGCAAGCGAGTCGATTCCTGTTGTAGTTTGTCCACGGGCGAATCAGGTACTTGATGTTGGTCGACCACCAATCCGGGAACTTCTCGATCACACGACCGTGGCTTTGGGGACTGACAATGTGATGCTCAATCCACCATCGATGTTTCGGGAGATGGCATACACTGCAAAACACTTTGATGTGACAGCACGTGAAGTGCTTCAGATGGCTACAATTGCTGGGGCTGAAGCAATTGGGCTTAATCGTGGAGTAATTGACGTTGGTCGTCAGGCTGCATTGCTTGTGATTGATGGTGATTCAAATAACCTCTCACGCGCAGTTGACCCAATCCAGGCTATTGTCCGACGAGCAGGACCACTTGACGTTAGACGTGTGGTTTTATAATTTGGTTCCTGACATGTAGTGAGTACTGCCTCATGACACACGAACCCGCTCTGCATAACTACCTCTCTCCATCCGGTATCAATTAACTACAATAAGCTGAGTTATGACTCATCTATATTTGTATCAAATCCACCAAATGGTGTTGCTTCATGACTTCGGACGAGAACCTCATCAGCCACTGTTACTCCACAATCAAGAAGATCCTGTGCCACAGGAGTAATGTCATCATCGGTCTCACCGACAGCTGTGACGAGTAGGTTCTGCTCACCAGTGACTAACTCTTGTACTGACACGACGCCATTGATCGATAAGATATCAGGAACAAGGTCACCACGTTCAGGAATTGCTGCAGTACAAAACAACAGCATCCGAAGCGGATAGCCGGACTGTTGATAATCAACCTCGGCACTGTATCCTTTAATCATCCCCGTGGATTCAAGTCGTTGGATCCGTTTCCGAACCGTGCTGTCTGCGGTCCCCGTCCGCTCTGCGATATCACTTGAAGACATATTTCTGGCATCCATCTGTAGTGCATATAAAATCGCGCGGTCAGTATCATCGATTTTGTTTGCTTCCATATCGATTATTCTGAGTGGTGTTCACAAAGAAGTTGAGTATCATACCCCCGTGAGAAGCAATCTTACGATTACAATTTTTTATTAATGACGTGATGGTCGACATTGCGCTGAGCAAAAACGGTTGGATTCAAACAGAGTCGGTTGCTACAGAGTAATGCTAATTAGTTGATTGACGACTTGTCAGTAAAATCTGAGATAATCAATAATAGCTATGAATTCAAATAAACTAGCCTCTAGGCTCTGCTCAGAAACTCGGTTAGCCGACGTAGCATCATACCACTTATGATAACTCTTAATCGGCAAGTGACCGCTAGATAATCGCATTATAACCGATTTACCGTTAATATATGACTTCATATTATTGATACTCATGCGGCATCACGCGTCGCTCGCGAACGCCAACGAGGAGGGCTTGATGCTCAGGAGTGGGACACTAAGGAGATCGAGACAGCTCTCGACGAGTCGCCGTCGATTGAAATCCCCCGAGAACACAGGATTGCGCCACCAGCACTCTCGAAGAACGGGGCACGGTCGCTGATGAAACAGCTCTGTGACGCACCGGACCTCGACACTGACGGAGAGTATCTCAAACCCCACGGCGACCGGTGTGGGCTCGGCAGCAACCTCTACGCACAGGACGCCGAACTCCCACAAGAGCTGCTCCGACACGAGTCTATTGAGACCAGTTATGAGTCCTATCGCGAACAAAACGTTACCAAACGTCGGGAGCGTCCTGAACAGGCGCTTGACGTAGTATCGATTTTATCAGAGAGTGAGCTTCCCCCCCTCGGTGTGACCCGGGAACTCGTCCACTTCATGACCCAGCAGACGCGGTTCGCACTCATCAATAACATCCTCTAGCATCCGAGCAGCTGCCCTCAATGTACGAACTTGGAGGCGCTCAACCCCGGCGTGAGCGACGCGACTGTCTACAAGCACATCCAGAAACTCATCGACGCCGGTATCGTCGGCGAGGTCGCCCTATATGATGACCAATGCCGACAGGACTACCCCTGGAAGTTCTATGGCCTCATTGACGAAAAGCGGGCGTTGGTTAAGAAGCACAATCTGCTCGCTGCAGAGGAGGTCCTCCAGCAGATCCACGACACCATCTCTGACAAGCCCGAGAAGATGCTCAAGTATGAGAACACTCCCCATCTGGACAGCGTCTAAGATCCGAAATCGATATCGATCCTGGAGTCGACGTTCACTTCGCCCACGTCGTTGACGAAGATCGCGACGTCCAGGTCCGTTCGCGTGTTCAGGACTCTACGACTACGGTGACGAGTGACGCTTCTACGCTATCCTGAAAAAAGTCCTTGAGGACGAACCACGTGATACAGAACCAACTATTGCGAATACCGAGGGAGAATCGATCAATATGGCTCCTTGAGAGAGCGGCGTTGTTGAACGAGTCGTCTTCAGCGTCTCGTGGTGGCACTGACGTGTAAGTCTCGCCAAAGTGTCTTCTGACAGATCGCCCACCGCCCCCACGCTGACTGGTCAGCATACGATGCAACACCGCTGTACGAGCGAAGCTCGTTCGATGGGCTGGAGTCAAATGTTCGGACAGTTCACAGACCTGGTTCAAACACAACCGCCACGAGTCGGTCGAGAACTTCGTCTACTCGCTCCCGCTAGTGTACTTCAAATTCGAAGCACACGACCACTACGCGGGGTCGACTCGATACGAGATGGACACCCTCTTTCGTGTGTTCGTGCTGAAAGAACTCCACGGGCGGGAGCACGAAATAGCACTAATAGAGTATCTCAAGCGTCGTCCAACGCTCTGCGAGCAATCGAACTTGAAGCGTGTACCGGGCCAGTCGACGCTGTGGCTCAGGCGGTTCACCGCCGAGCTTCGCAGTACAGTCGAGACCACTGCGCGGACCATTCTGGTCAAAGCCCAGAACGCGCGTGTTAGTGTTCCGTGGAACCTAGATCGGTAGCGTCCGTCTCACGGTGACAAAGCGGACGAATCAGACCCAGATGACCACGCTGTTCTCGACGAGGCAGCACCGATTACGGAGCACGTCGGTCGGATTGTCTTCCTGGCATTCTCGCTAGATCAAAAGGAGGGCTGTGAGATCCACGAGAACGCCTACTAGGACTTACGGACGTCTCTCGGACTTCGCGAGTGGCTGGCTGCCAACGAGGGCGCTCGCAGTTTCGCCTACGGGTCAACGCGGGAGCGGACGCCACTCGGGCATGCTCATTGCGACCACATCTGTGACTTTCCGATCGAACAGGTCCGAGAGATGTATCGTCAGGTTATCCAGAGACTTCGTTCAGGAGTCCCCAAGACAGAGTAGTCCTTTCGAGCCGGGATCGTCGCCATCGACATCACCGAAGCTGATCCCGTTACCGGCGACAGAACCAGCCACAGGAACGAGATCACCGAGACGAAGGAGAAGATCGACGAGTACACATATCAGTGGGTCACCGTCCAATTAGTAGGAAGTGTCGTCCCAATCGTGCTGGACGTGCGACCAGTTCAGAGGGGTGAGTCCCGCGTAGAAATCGTTGAGGACTTCCTGGATTCGGTTGAGGAGATGATTCACATCGATAACATGCTGATGGATCGAGAGTTCGATAGTCAGCACGTCCTAAAGATGCTCAATCAGCCCGGTCTTTCCTGCGTCGTGCTCAAGCGGATGCAGACCAGCAAGAAAGCTCAGGCAAAGCGGTTGCTCCGACGAGATCTGGACCTGTATGAACCCGACGGGAAACTCCATTTCGGCGAGAACAAGTACACGAAACGACGCTGATCTATCGACGCAAAGAGAACTCAGAGCATAACGACCATCAGCAGCACTCAATGTGCATGACGAACCGAGGGAGTAGCCTTCTCACTGAGTATGGCTACAAGTCAATCAAGCGGTTCATCGTTACGACGACGTCCAAGGAATTTTGACTCCCGGTTTTTCTACTTCGCGTTCGCGTGTCTGCTGTGCTTGATTTGGCGGGCAGTCGATTTGTTTGTGCAGATCAAGTTGACCGGTGATCACGAATACTCGCCGATTGTGACGAACGATAATACGCTGACGCTGCTGAAGAAGGAAACAGCAATCTGGTAGTAGAATGTTCAGTCTGGGTCAGCGCTATCAAGAATCTCAAGAAAACGACGGTCTGACCGTTGGTACGATACGAAGACGCGAACGAAGGGTGATCTGAAGCAGTTTCTGTTCACTGATTCGGCTGAGACTACGCATCACAGCCCTCCTAGACCCAGTGTAGTTTCACCTTGCCATCTAACAATTTGATATAGCGACATACGATATATATGTCTGATATAGTATTTCATCTCACATTCATATAGAGATAATATTACTCAACTGAATTGATTACAGAAAGAATGCTCTGGCGAGGAACAATATTTCGATGAAGCGTACTACAAATTGACCTGTTCACCGTGCTATTTGCCCATAGAGGCGCTCGATAGCGACCCGGCTCTAGTATAATATGTGTTATGGTAGAATCAGAGACTGTATCGGAGAAATGCTTCTTGAGACCACATACGGCTTCGTGTCATCGTCAAATACGACATCAAAAACAGTATTATTCTTATGTTCTCGTTTCAGATATGTTTAAATATCAAATATCGCATGGTTCCAATTTTAAGATATGCACGTTCCTGAGTGTCACTGGCTAGGTACCGACCATCTCAAGTTAGATAGCATTCAAAATAGGAACTCAGACAGATGAATCTAAGCGCTAGCGCTCATAATTCAATTCAATAACTCTCTCGTTCCAAAATTGCTACTTTGAAACAATCGTTACCCATATTGAGATGGCTGTTCTCGGATATATTTTCCAGAAATGCAGTCACTCGCGTTTTGCACTTACATGAACGGTAGCATAGTGAATAGACAAATATCAGTTTACACTCGTCAAGAAAGACGGCTATCATTATCGGATTCACGAATATTCTGAGTTGACTGAACTCGACAGTCGTAGGGATATGAATTAATAAAATACAACGACGGTATCAAGCTTTCCGATGAGTGTAATGTTATAATCGTTATAAAAAGAATGCATGCTATGATTTGTGAAGTACCCTGGGGACAAGTCCCAAGCCGAAGCTTCACAGTTTTAGATCAACACCGCACCCGCACCCGCAGGCGAATTTCAGTCAATTCCTCCCGACCCCGACCTTCTCGTTTTCTGTGAGGAGTCGGGGTCTACACCAGCTCCCAGTGAAACCGCTTGTCCCTGCCGCACCGCCAGTAGCGGATGGTGAGAGGGGTCACATTTCTAGACTGTCGCAGCCAGCATTGGATGAAGATCTTTAACCTATCTGTAAGGTTTTCTGACTGTATTTTTTTGAGAAGACATAGACATGTAGCGTCATTTCATGTCGGCTTCACCCTCTCGGAGTCAAGCCCTGAGGCACTCGCCTTGATATCTGTAGATGTAGCCTATCTATTAATCGGGATACGGCATTTCTGCATCATCAAGTTTAGTATATGCAGTTGCGAAAAGTAATTTATGATCGATTTGCCGTCTAATACTATACAAATTTTATATTAATATAAAAAATGCAAAACATAACCCGAGTTAATTAGTTATACGGAGCCGGCGACTGAGATCAAAGCGCGATGACAGCATGACGATCCAATATCTAGTTTTAATCTCTTCTATGATGGCGGATCCAAGCCCATTAAATGGATAGTCTTGAGGTCAATATCAATCATACCTGAACAGCAGGAAACACACCCCAATGCACACCTGAGAGAATAATAATAAGATAGTTTAACTCCACCATGGAGGCGAGAGCAAGATACCTGATCAAAGTCACTGTGTGTAGCGTGAGCAACCTTTCGGTTGTATATTTACCACCTCTCTCCGTTGTCATGTTTATGTCCCACTCAAAGGTGAACTTACTCGCTCAGACCTGACCCGGTGCGCTGCTGCACTGATATGTCTGGTATGATCGAAAGCGAAAATTGATACCGGTGCTTAATACACTAGATCATGGTTCTATTGAGCTTAACCCCTGAGTAAGGGTTGACATTACCCCTTCTACAGGCTAGGTGTCCCAGAGTCATTGGTCTCGACTCCACGGTTTCACTCAATGCACGTTCAGTAAGCGTCCGAGTAGTTCATCTCAGTAACTCGAAGGATAGAGTGTGTTGTCCTATTTCTCTATACAATTATTTTTCATCCAGCGTGTGATCTAGGCACATCATATATTGGGGACTACTTATATTAAATAGATTTTTCATGACGTTCGTATGCCGTAGAATCATTATAGTCGCACCAGGGAATATCGTGATCAGTAATATTGAGTTATTTGTGTAACTACAGTAGATTAGTAGTAATATAAAGTATACACACACATAAACAGGTCACATACGGTGTCAATCCACTGTAGCTACACAAGTAACCTCTCTTATATCGACAGAGATAGTCCTAGAGGCTCTCTTTTTTGATGCAATGTGCACAATGCAGTATGCAATACTTAGAAAACTAATACAAATGTCAATCAATCGAATACACCGCGAAATACCCGAAAACGAACACGCGCATAATCAACTACTCATTGATCTGCTCTCTCAAACTGATCAACTAACTCTCCCTGAAAGATTTGAGGATACAAGCTCATGGCGGAGAGCACAGAGATATACCTCAATTATCGGCTCTGTTAATCCGGGGCAATGGCAAATCTCACTCCCTCGCGCAAATGGCTCAATCGGAGGAGATTACAGAGTTACTTTTTATGTTGAGACTCAGGAGCATGAATCGCAGATTCTCAGCGATTGCCAATGCAAAGGATATGAATTTGATGACGTCTGTTGTCATGTTCTGTATTTTTGGTGACAATTCGCTAATCACAATATCCTAGTCTATGATATTGCGACACGCACATATCTAGAGGCTCCTCCTGAGAATCTCAATCTCACAGAGACTCAAACTCAAGCTGATCAGGAGCAGGAGCTGGAGCTAGAACTCGATCAAGAGGAACTCATAGAGTAAAATCATTCCTCGTCGGTTATTCTAAGAACTGACCTCGAGAAAATCCACCAGCAGCTTATTTTTGTGTTTCGTGTTAATCCGAAATCTCATCATCAGCTGCTAGGCTCATAACCACTCAACCTTATTTCTCTCACGCCTCTGAGCCTCAGGCGAATATGTGCCCCTGTATGCGCTAAGGAACACTTCTAGGTCTTCCCAACCCCCCCACCCCAATCGCAGCAAACGAGAGCATCAACATCTTTCGAAGCTAATGACGTAGCCCATGTGCGTCTTAGGTCATGCAGATTAACCTCATTTCATTCCAGTACTTGTCTTGCCCTCGATCAGCTAGCTTCTCTCTTGTCTCAGTTAACCAATTCCTTAACGTGCGCGTAGAGCAAGAATTACCCTTTGTGTTGAGAATCACAGGCTCATTTACTCCCTGTTCTCGAAACTCAACAGCAGTCTCTATTGTTGTCTTTAGCTCAGGAGGTATCGGAGTCTCTCGAAATTTGTCACCCTTTCCATGCTCAACCCTGATCATAGAACCTGCATCAGTATCAACAATATTCTCAGGATATACCTCAGTAATTTCATGGCTTCTTAAGCCTGATCGAGCAGCTAACCCAAATGCAATTCTTGCCTTCGGATGTATCGCTTGATCGAGCAGGGAGGTAACTTCTTGCTCAGATAACCACAGTTTGAACCCGTCTTTAATCTCATGCTCTTGCAAATTCATTTCCGGTAATTCTAATTACCGGAAATTGAAGCATAAATCTATGCTCTGAGCAAGGGTTAGAGCAGAAAAACTACCGATATAGGAGGCTCAATTTCCGAGTTCCCCTAATTTCGGAAAGATAGAATCCGCATAATCTCAGTTTTGATACTAAGCATCACCGACAATCACCGAAGAGCGACTTTGGAATAAAGAGTCTGCAACCGCCGCGACAATGAACAACGTAGTCAGGAATCTGAGCCCGGGAACTCGTAATCGTCTGGATCGACATCAAACTCCTCAGCGTCGCGCCCTGTCTCCGCTTCGAGAGCGTTGACAACCCGTTCTCCAAGCTCATCGGCAGCCGCGGCTATATCGTCGATCTCTTCGTCTGTCATCGGTCGTTCGCGTTCACGTTGTGCCATTCTTGAATCTCCTGAGTGTGCGATCCGCGTGCTCTCGGATATATACCATACAATAGCGTGGGGGCGCAGTTTAATTTCACCGCTGGGAAGTCCTCTCTTACATGGTATTTCTCTCCATCTCGGTAGATATCCATGTGGAGTCCATCTTCCGTAATATCGTGACCGAACTCCGTGTTAGGGTTGTGGGCAAATCTGACTACTTCCATCCAGCCACCATCACGCCAGTATTCTAGTTGGACAAAAAACCGCATCACATCGGCCTTCTCGGTCGATAAACCGATTCGAATTTGAGAACGGCGGTTGATGACTGTAGTGAACTCTCGCTCATACCCTTGTGGTCCATCGTTGTTCATCGGGCTCAATGTTCTCCTGATCTATTGCCAGAGCAATCCCGGTGACAATTGTAATTAGATCGTTCCAGAGTTACAGTCAGCCACTGACTGATGGTAAAATTAGCTTTCATACACTCGTCGATATCGGAGAATAACATCACCGTCTTGTTCCTCAGCTTCGAGTTCAAAAACGTCGCCTTGGTTGATATCATATTCTCGAACAGCGTCAACAGGGATTATGATATCCAAAGAATCTGCCCCATGATGATCGCGTGTCTTCAGAGTTTTAGACATCATTCAATAGAAGGACATGATAACATTTTGTAATTTCTGTGCAAATTTACTGATCTGTTATAAATGCACATTTTGTCATAACACCGAGATCCCAGCATCCTCGTAGATTTTCTGGAGATTCTCTGGCGTGTAATCCGAGTAGTGATTTGCAAGCACGGATCGGGAGGTTCGGCCACAGAACGCATCGATATGCCGATCAGCGACACCGAGACTGCTCATCTCTTGACAGAACCAGACCCGAAGCACCTGCGGGGTGATCCGCATTGTATCGGCCTCCTCACTTGCATCGGCGAAATTATGCGTGAAGGTCGACTTGTGACGGGTAAACAGTGGCTCATCCGAGTCCATCTGGTCGAAGTCGTACTCGTCGTGAAGTTTCCGTTCCGCATCCGGGCTGTAAAACGACATCCACTGCTGTTTGGTCGTTTGTCCGTCCGCTTTCTGTGGGTACACTCCCCGGTTTTCTAGGTCGAAATTCTTCGGCGTAAGATCAAGAATCTCGCTGCGTCGGAGACCAGACGTAGCCATCAACAAGAGGGCGGCCTGTTCTTCTCCAGCATCGAGCTCATGGTAGACAGCTTGTAATTCCTCTTTGCTGGGTGCTTTTGTCGGCGTCGGAGGCGGGTTCTTGATTTTGAAGTTCTCAGCGAGGTCGGGATCGTAGAACCGCCCGTAGATGATACGGACTGTCTTGACGCAATTCTGATCCTCGTATTGCTGGAGGAAGTTGCGAAGATCCTGTTCAGAGGCCGTCAACGGGTGGTCATCAAGGAAGTCGACGAGTTTTCGCGCATACCGAGCTCGATCTCTCGTCGTTCGCTCGGCTAGATCCCAGTCAACTTCGCAGGCCTGCTCGAACTCTTCGAGGAATTGCTCGGGGTCAAGGTCGTCAGAAGTGGTGTTGATAATCCGCGCTGCGTCCATGTGGGCGAGCGTAATCCCGAGTGGTGCTGGTGTGCCGTCAGCTATCGGACCACTGTGAGCACTTTCAATCCGGATTTGGAGGGCTTCTTCAGCTGTCTGGGAGATATTAATTCCAAGTTGTTTCGCTTTTTTGTATACGTTCGGTTGGAGCGAGATGTTGGTTCGCTTCTTGTTCATCGGAGGTGAGTGTGTAATCTTGTAAATATGTCAAAGGCCACAAAGCGGATTCCTCTCCGTGAGGGGACCTTCGAAGATCTGGACGAACTCAAAGGAGCGGGAGAGACGTGGGATGATGTTGTGAAAGAACTGATCGAGACCAAGCAAATGGAAACGAGAGTTACTCGACCGAACTGATGACGACGATTTCGTGCCGCTCGATGAGGTATAACCGTGGGTTTCAGTGTCTTGTTGGGGATCAGCCACGCGAATTTCTAGCTGACGCCGATGATAAGACCAATCGGATTGTCCGAGATAATCTCAAACAACTAGCGGATGATCCGTATCCTCGTCCCGGATCAGGAGGTGGCGACCGAGAGAAGCTACCTGTAGATGGACGAGAAATGTATCGACTCCATATCGGACGGGGCTATACTGCATTTTACACAATAAATGACAAATAAAACGAAGCTCGGGTTCGTGAGATACTTCCAACCGATGAAGCTCACAAACGCTACGGAAATTAACTAAACTCCGAACATGGATAGTTGACAACCAAAGTGTTATTTTATCTGTGACGCAGTCAAGAATAATGAGCGCAGACTCTGTCACCAATCAATCCATCACGCTCAATGACGACGGCGAGTGGTGGGTAGCAAGCGATGAAGAGACAGGTGTCACGAGCCAAGGAAAAACTCGACAGAAGGCCCTCGAAAACCTCGATGAAGCACTCGAAGGATATTACGGAGAAGGCGAGTCTCCAAGCAATTCGGAACTTCGAGACATGGGGATTGATCCAGAACAGAATAGCTCTGGATCGGTTGAAGACTCAGAGATTTTCGAATAATCCCCTCCAGTAGCCATGTCGTATGCCCCGTTTTCCGGGAAGGGTATCGTGAAAGTGATGGTGAATAGTGGAATCTACGAGTGGAATCTACGAGTGGAAACGTACCCGTGGAGACCACGCAATTCTTCGATGGGAACCCCCGGAGGACCACGATGCTGACGCCCGAACGGTTCCAGTCCCACTCCACGACGAAGTCAGCGAAGGTACGCTGAGAAATATTGCTGACCAAGCCGGTGCCAAAGACTACAACAGATTCAAGCAATGGATTGACACTAACCGGTGACAGTCACTCAAGAACGGTGAGCCCAGCATCATCGTAGATCTGTTTCAACTTACGAGGAGAGTAATCGAGGTAGTGTTTCTCCAAGACAGATTCAGGAACTCGACCAGCAAAGGCATCGATGTAGCTTGAATCGACGCCCAGTGAGGCCATCTCAGAAGCGAACCACCGGCGGAGTACCTGCGGGGTGATCTTCACACCCGACTCCTCGGAGATCTTCTGGAACATCTTGAGTACAGCGGGTTTGCTCACCTGGAACAATCGATCATCACCATGTTTTCGGTTGTGGTTGTATGCCGCAAACGCCGCTTCTGCCTCCTCGTTGTAGAAGGACACCCACGTTTGCTTGCTCTCAGATTCCTTGTCGGGGATCAGCATCCGATCCTCCTCAGTGATATAGTCTATTGTGAGCTGCACCAACTCAGCAGATCGTAATCCTGAGGTCGCATACATCAGGAAGACCGCCTGGTATCGGCGGGTATCGATAGCGTCGTAGAACGTCTGTAGCTCATCTTTGGTCGGGACAGACGTTGGATTCGGGCTGATATTTGGGATCTTGAAGCTGCTGGCAGCCTCGGTATCGACGAACTCACGGAACAAAACCCGGGCGGCAGAGAGGATATTCTTGTGTTTAGCATCGCTGATTGGCTGCTCTGATTCGATATACGCGATGATATCCATTTCCTGATAGCTGCAGGTGGTTTCTCAGCATGACGAAGCAGTCGACCAACGTATCGGGTATGCTGATCGAGCGTCGATTGACTTCGGTTGAGAACTGTTTTGCCGTACTGCTCATATCAGCAATGATCTCATCAACGGAGGCATCAGCATACTCCTGTGAGGGCTCTGACGCCTACTGCTCGCGGTCGTCATCGACGGGTGATTCTGACGCAGACAAGGACAAAACAACCTCTTCATCGCTGGTGAGAGCTTGAACGTACTGTCTCAAAGCCCTCTCGCTGACACCTGAGATATTCAGTCCCAGCTCTCTGGCTTCAGAGTGGAGCTCTGGATCGAGCGTGATATTGACTCTTTTTTTGCCATCAGACTCACCGGTCACTCTCGTTTATGCACATATTACACATTTTATTTTCGGTGAACCACATGGTCATCGGGAATTAACACTGGGGGAAAGTGGAGTGCCTATGTTCCCCGGACGAAGGGGGATGTCGGTGAGTCAGTGGGTGTCATCAATGGTCGCATAGGTCACAAGACGACCACCTAAGAGTATTCAACTACCCAACTAAATCTATCGACAGCACACCAGCTTTCAACTGAATATTTACGGCGGTAATGTGGTGTGAGCCGTAATCGCCTTATCAGATAAGTCGTCAATAGAGGCACGCTCACCCGTGCTATATGCGTAGTCTCAGACATGATTCGGCCTCCTCTCTGCTAGCTTGTAGGGAGAACTTGTGTGTGTCGAATCAAACCGATGCTGATCACGACTCAAAGGCGAGGGTATGCTGTTTCAATCGCTACACAACAGTATTCGCTGTTTCAATCCCTGTGCGGGTTTTCTCTCTATTGCAACGGTAGGTGAAAATGTGACGAGAATACCTATAAACTAAAACGATTATCGATGCAGTAATAGACGAGTTTGACCGATAAATGCAGAGAGCTCCTATATGTAATGATTCTAGTTATTTGAATTCTACTCAGTGTGGACAATGTGAACTATCAGAGTATCACCGAGTCATATACGCCGATACTTCCCGATAGTGTATAATAATAGATAATCCATATTACATTAATGATTCTTAGTCTGTGTCCGTCTTTCGACGTATAAACCATATAGCGCTATATCAATACGACGGTTTGGAAACTGAGACTACAGTATGTTTAGTAGGGTTGTGATGTGTGATTTCGGTGAAATAAGTGGATGAAAAATGACCTAGATTACTTCCCAACCGAACGCTTGTTTCGCAGTTGACATCCTCCCGCGCCTAAAGACGCGACGCGGGATTCCACGAAGTGGATCTGTAGGTTGCGCGGTTCCTCGGGCTCGGGATTCAGATACGCGTTCGCGTTTGCGTGACCCCTCGAAGGTTGCCACCGAATTGTGACCAACGGTGTGCGTTCCAGCGCGTATAACTCTGTCAAAAGATCCTCTCTCCTCGCAGACAGCGAGCATTACACATGACTGGCTATTCTATTCTATTCAACCAGCGAGGTACACGGTTCGACTCGCCCGGAGCGTTAGTCCGTGCATGGTTCGCCCTCTTGTTGTGCGATGTTTTCCGAAGCGTTCAGATCCGCATGACGTTCTCGCCCGCACTCCGAACATAAAAAGTGATCTCCACCACGCGTTCTCATCGAACCACACACCGAATACTCTTGACTAGTATTGAACGGATCAATTTTCTCGACTCGAATACCGGCTTGTTCGGCTTTGTACGTGATGAACTGTCGGAGTTGGGAGAAGTGCAACGAGTGAACACCTGACCATGAGCTATTTTCACGAATATTTTCGAGGTCTTCAATTTTGATGACAGGGTTCTCGAACTGTTCCGCGAACGTAATAAGACGACGAGAGAACTTGTGGCTCAAGTCCTGAATCCGACGCTTTTTTATCACCTACGCAGTTGCGTGCACGAAGTGCACCCGCTTTCAATAGCAATAGCGAATCGCGTAGGGAACGATATTTGCGTCGAACGTATTTCGCCTCACCACCGCACCGGACACCAGCATCGACTCACCTTCGCCGTAGGCAGTCACACCGAGAATATGCCGTTCACCAATATCAACACCGATGGGTGCCTCGCCTGAACGGGTCGGTGTCGGATTCATCTCCGCGCGAAAGCACACGAGGCTTTCTCCTCGATTCTCAGTAATCAGATATTAAACAGATTGTGCTTTCAAGATTTATTTTATAATCCTAACTCCAGCGATATCGGTCAGGGCACATACCAGTGATGTACCGTACGACACAGGTCCTTCAAAAATAAATCATGTTTAACATTTATTACCGGGAGTAAACGCATTAGTATAATTACGTGCAATTATAAGTTAATACGGTCGCCAATTTCAGCAATTTCAAGAACTCGAGGAGATATGTAGCTCCGTGCATGCGTATGTAGCGCCGTTGGATCCGCGGTCAATCCTTTCCACATGTCCCAATGACTTGGGAGGAGCCGATCAATATTGAGGTCTGCTGCTGCCCGGATAATCTCATTCTCTGTTGCGTACCATTTTGTCTGGACAGGCTCACCGGTCGTCTTATCATCGATATTGCCAATTGAGCCAAATGCAAGTACCCCAAGGTCAATATCATACTCATTTCCGAGTGCGTCAAAATCCTCATGCGGTTTTGTGTCACCACCATGAAAAAACGTCCCTGTTTCATGCTCAATCACGTATGAAACTGGGTGCGTCGAGTCGGGATCGTGAGCGTACTCAACATGAACTGTAAACTCTCCAATGTCAATCGTTTCACCCTCTGATATAATCCGAAATTGTGTGTCATCGATATCGTATTCACTCTGCCACGCCTCGGTCTTGCGTGCGACCTGGATTGAATCATCAGGCCCATAGAAGTGCGCATCTGTTGATTCAAGAATTGGACCCTGTGATGGACCATGAGTATGATCAGTATGCTCATGAGTCGCTAACACTGCATCCATAGTCGTTATATCATCAGGATCGAATGGTATTGGAATCATCCGAACCGTTCGTGGAGGGTCGCCAATCCCAACATATGGATCAATTGCAATTGTCGTCCCCCGATTACCCTTTAGGAAAAACCCATTACATCCAAGATACCAGACAGCCACCGTGTCAGGTGATGCTGCTTCGACAGAACGCGGGAGCCATGCCCCCCAATCGCTTTCAATATCAACCATATCATCTATGTTGACGCCATGGATTAACCATTATTGATAGACACATAGTGACGCACACTCGTGTCAAAAAAGAAATTTGAACCCAGCAAAAACTGTTCTCAATCAAGCTTCAAGTAGGTCTGACCGGGATGCTCTAAAGTCACGTCTATGCAACTGCGCTCCATACGTCGTCAGCTCAGTGAAAAGCTACCGGTACAAAGCGCGTCGTGGAATTATGAAGCTTCAGGATCTGATTTCGAGGTATTTCACCATGTGCCATGGAATGTATCGAAAGAGAGTGAGTCTAATGGCTTATCACCGACAGCGATTCGATACTCGCCCGGCGTAAGCATTGGTTTGTGGAATTGTGGTCCATCATCGGTAGTGATTCGCGGACAACCCGTATTGACAAATGCATCCATATCGAAGTTTCGAAGCCGGTCTGGTGTCACCTCATCCATTGTGATGAGATATGTATTATCATTGTCCGCAAGAATAGACTCAGCAGTATCCATTCTGCCTTGTCCAATCTTCGTGCAGAAAATCACTCCCCACTTATCAGCACTCATTGCCTTGTGCACAGCCGCATAGCGTTGTTTCATGAACTTCTCGGTGTCAGCAACGGTCACGACATTGTTGACTGGATCTGCGATCAAAACCCGTTTGTCCGGATGTTCCATTGCAAGCCCGAGTGGATGGAACTTTCCACCACCGACATAGAGCACCTGATCAGCGTCAATATCTGCTGATGCGTAATTGCATCCTAGCACTTGCCCCTCATGTGTTAACCTGTCATCACCCTTTCGAGTGTGAACCTCGAATCCACGCGTTTCAAGCCACGTAACCATCGAATCAAACTGATTCATATGTTGAGCAGTCGTTACGAGACCCACATCGTCTTTGGGTAGCTCGTCAACCGCCTCTTCAAGAATCGGGAATGGATCAACATTCGAGAATAATGGCACATATATGATCTTATCTGACTCTTTCATTGGTGAGTGTCCGAAATGCACGAATACATCCGTCCGACGCATCAGATATGTATCAAGATCACAGGCACCATAACATGGCTGACCAGAGAGCATAAAGGTCACATCATCGCCACACAGTTCCCGAAGATCATCTGCGACTGCTGGACCACGTCGCTTGAGTCCTTCAGGGAATTGCAATCCAACGCGGTCTGCATCACGCTCCGCAATTTCCTCAACAATCCGATCAAGTTCGTAATCCCACTCTCGGTCGTGTTTGAGTGACATACCAGTATTTCGAAGATCTCCTTCAGTTGCAGGTTCTTGACTCATTGTGAAATATAACCTGTCTGGCCGCATAACTGTTGTTCACTGGTGATGTCAAAGCCTCGAGTTACCCGGTTTTTTCCATTGATTTATCCTGAAAGATTCTGCACTTTCGTGGTGATCTGTGCATCAAATTACTTACATAAACACAACTCAGAAAACCACAGTCGTATCGATACAAAAACAGTCAACATTATTTTTGAACGAGGAAGAAATATATTTTAATCTCTCAGTGAAATGCTACTCTCGTGTTGACCTCGCGGTTTCATTTTGTGCTGTTGTGTACCACTGAGGCTGTGATGGAGTTGCTGATCCGATATCCTCATAATTGAACGATACAGAGACGGTAGTAGTTTTGTTCTCTGTAACACGACGATACGATGCGGTAAATGATGAGACAAACCCCTGTTCGTTCACCTGAGCGACTGCTTGATAATCGTTGACACGGCCGTCTGTATTTAAACCAAATGGCTGTCCAGTTGCAACGATGCTATATGTTTCATTGTTCAGTTTCGAGAGCACAATCCGTGACTCTGAGGTGTCAAGATACCGTTGCAGAATACTTTCTGCACGGTTGGCAAATCGCCCATTGTTGCTTCCAAACTCACCACCACTGACTGAAAATTTCCCAAATGAAACATTTGTTTCACTTTCGCGATCGACTCGAATGTATGCGTCTGACCTGTCAGCGTAGACGCTTAAATTCACATCCTCTGTCTCATTTGTTGATTGTAATGTTCCTGTTGCAGTGTATAAGTATTCTACTTGACTTGCCACTATTGCTTCTTCTGAGAGTTCTTGCCAGGTCTGTCCACCGAATGCATTGACATGCTGTTTATTGACGTCATATCGATATGACTGTCCTGAAACAGTATTAGCATGTGCTGCTGCTAATCGGTCTGGGTCCACAATACCGGTCGTCGTGACACCTGGTGGATACCCAAGCAATGTTTGAGTGTTTCCTTCTGTCTCTCCAGACTGTGACTCATTTGATGTTAATTGACTTCCAGGATCTAACGGTGCAGATGTTGTCTCAGACTCTGATCGTGACAATGACTGCTGTTCAGCATTAGTTGATGAAATTCCAAGGAACATCTGAATCTCGACAGTCAATTCATTGATAGCCGTCCCTACTGTGGAATCTTCTGAGGATAGCCCCGGTGAGACATTTGATGCTGTTCCAGGCATCACGCCAAGTGCGATTCCACTACCTGCAATTATGATCAGGATAATTATGAGTATAAATACTGTCCCCACGGGTCTTGAACGCCTGAACCGTGTATTTTGTATCAACGATATTAGAGTGTCTGATAATTCATATCCAATATAATTATCAATGCGGTGGTGAGCGTTCCTTTCACGATTATGTGAGCTGTTTACTGTAATAGAAGTATCAAAGTATGTATTGAAAAGCGTCTCAGCCGTCGGTCGCGAGACAGCATATAGTGCAATTGAGTGTAACTCTGCGGGACCAATGATACGTGCGTCAACAGCATCAGTTGTTTCTATATATCGTTTTGTCTGCTGTGTCGTGATCAATATATCAACTGTCTCAGGAACACTGAACTGACGAAATCGGTCTGGAATCCATGAATGACCAATCACAGCAATCACAGTCTGCGATTCATTCTCATCTGAATCACCGACATGAATGAATCGCTGCCCAACTGTTACATCTGTATCACTCCGCGCGTCCCAGAGGGCAGCTACAAAATCAATGAAACGGGATTGCTCAAGTCCGCGAAGTAATGTCGCGAACCGATTAACTGAGACAGGTGCCACATATGCACATAATCAATTCAACTGTTAGATTCTTTTGCTCACTCAACTCTGGTGTGGTATCATTTCGATTTCATCGAATACAAAACAATCTCACGAAGAATTGAGTATAATATCACAGTATGCTGATTCAGCATTGTAATTAATTGTCTGATGATACACGATTTTTAATAGACACGACCGCACTTTGAAATACGTTCCAATCATAGATACAAGCATGAGCATTCAGACAGACAAACTTGAACAGTTAGGAAGCGAACTCGGTGAGGCGATTGCTGATACGACAGAGTATAAAAGGTTCGAAGAAACAAAGACAGCGGTTGAGGCAGATGATGAGATTCAATCACAGATCACAGAATTCCAGAATCGCCGTGAAGAGTTTATGAGTGCCCGTCAAGCCGGCACCGCTACTCAAGAGATGCTTGATGAGGTGAAGTCTGCACAGTCAGCACTACATGATATGCCGAAGATGGCAGCGTATCTTGATGCACAAAAAACACTTCAGTCGAAGCTCGAAGATGTCAATAAAGCAATCTCAGATCCATTGGCTGTTGATTTCGGCGGCGAAGCAGGCGGATGCTGTCAAGATGAATAGTATTCTGAACCTGATGTCATAATACCGTTGCATTCCTACCTGGGTCGTATTGAACACTATCGTTATGACCCCTTATTTCAGCTCTAATAACCCGAACTGATAGGGTGAATTATACGATATCTGTCTGACGATTATTGAAAGGTCCGGATATTCAAATCATAATCCGACCAGACCATTTCAGCATGTTCGCGATTGCTGGTGGTAAGGGTGGCTGTAGCGAAATAACAACGCTCGCGCTGTCAGAGGCTCTGCAGTCGCTGTCGATGCAGATTACGATCTTCCGAATCTATATCGACTTGCCGGCACTGCTCATACTAGTATCGATTCATTGTCTGAAACGGACTATGTCGATTCGACTGATCCGTACACACTGTCCTGCGAGAGCTGGTTCGGATGCAGCCCGCCCATCTTGAGTTGCAGACATGGTTATCGTTGTTACAACACCAGCAGTTGCCTCCATTCGAGACGCTGCGAAGACAGCTGCAATGGCTCGGGCACTTGGAACCACGGTAGCGGGTGTCATCGTCACGCATAGAAATTCACCACCACGTGGACTATCGGGCATGTTTATATCGCTAATATTACATAGCGTGCCTGAACGATCTAAGCCGCTTCGTTCATCTGTAGATACATAGATATATTCGGCAATTACCGAGATGTTGTTTACAGAAAAAACAATTAAAAATCATTCAACACTCACTGTCAACAGTGCCCGATTACTCTTCGACGTCACCTAGTTCAGCAGCTAGTTCCTCAGCGTCAATATCTACATCTTCGAGATCTTCAAGATCTTCGACCGTCTCTTCAATATCAACATCATCCGACTCATCAATATCTGCCCCGGCATCCTCCTCAGCATCAAGATCAGGACCCATACCGCCCATCATACCACCAAGACCTCCCATCATTCCACCTTGACCATCAAGCGTCTCCTGAATGATCATCCGATCAATATCAATCCGGTCAATGACTTCCTCTGCAATTTGTTGTTTTGAGAAAAGCCATTGTTGATTCATCTGCATCTCGGGTGTTGAATCTACGTAGAGAGTCTCTTTTTCAACTTCGACCGTTTCGGTCTCAGTTTCGGCTGTTAACTCAGCCTCGGCTTCAATTTCAGCCTCAATATCACTCTCTCCGTCAACATCGGCTTCTGACTCTGACTCGTCCGCCGTCTCAATAGGTTTTTGCTCTTCAACCATATCAGTCTCAATCTGAACACTTGGCGGCGTCTGGAGATACATTCCAAGCAAACTCTCAGCTTTTATTTCAGGATCTTCGACGATATCACGCACTTCATATTCATACTCAAGATCCTGACCGGCGAGTGGGTGATTGAAGTCAACACGTGCCCGAGTATTAATGATGGTTATAATACGACCTTGTTGGTCATCAATCTGCACCTGTGCACCAGGATATTGATTATCCTCGTCAATCTTATTCGCACTAATCGTTCGGACTTCATCATCATCATACTCACCGAAGGCGTCATCCGCAGATATATCAACAGTTCCGCTATCACCAGCGTCTGCTCCGAGAATAACATCTTCGACTGACGGGAACAGATGCCCTGCACCAATAACTAATACACGAGGTTCAAATTCACGCTCATCGTCATCCAGTCCTGCTTCTGTAGCAACCTCTGGATCAGTGGTGTCGATGACAGATTCATCTTCCTGCGTTCGAAGGGTGTATGCAAGACGGACAAAGTCACCGTCTTGAATGCCCGAATCGGCCGTATCGGCCTCTTCCGCCTGCGGTTCGTCACTCATATACTGAATATTTCCCGTCTGACTCTTAAGAATCACGTTTCGACCCTGGAGATCACTACGCACAAGTCAGTGATTAATTGTCAAGCTAGTGAACTCATAATCTGAGTATTATCCAAATATCATATTCTATTTGAATTCAGGACCTTCTTGACTACGTGAGCGACTAAGAGAGTGCATTGACCGTATTATTTTGAGAGGGCACCTTCCGAACCACTATCTGATGAGCTTCGACGGACCAGACGATTTATTTCAATTCGGTCATACGAGAGCTATGTGTACGAGGTTGAACTCAAAGTCCGTGCGTCTCACGATGAAATTGAGTCCGCGCTCACAGAAACCAATTCGACGTACGTTAGACATGTCACCCAGCGCGATACATATTACAATGCACCGCATCGCGATTTTGCAACGACGGATGAGGCGCTTCGAATCCGACGAGAAAAGCGACATATACCTGATGAGAAAAGCGACGCAACCTCATCAACGACTGAACTTACATATAAGGGTCCACGGATTGATTCAACATCAAAAACACGTAAAGAACATGAGGTATCGGTCGGTGATGACTCTGTAGTTGCTGACATCCTCGATGAATTGGGATTCGATCCGGCTGCCACTGTAGTGAAAGATCGTGATATCTACACACTTGCGTATACAGACGATGTCACACACACAATTGTTCTTGATACTGTTGCTGACCTTGGTGAGTTTATCGAGGCTGAAGCGACGACGTCGGCTGAATCAGATATCCCGGCTGTGCGGTCAGGTCTCATTGACACGCTTGCGACCTTGGGAGTAGACCCGGACGATCAGATCCAAACCTCATATCTTGGGTTACTTCTTGATGACTCATCAAATTAATTCTCATGAGTAATATTTTCTCTTGAGAAGGTTTCCACAAGTTATAGGATGACCGATGAAAAAACGGGAATAATGACTAAGCGGAATATTGCAATCGAGGCAGCCAACCGGGATGCTATTGAAGATCAGCGGGTCGAAATTGTCGAGCGAAAGGGAATCGGTCACCCAGACTCTATTTGTGACGGCATCGCAGAGACCGTTTCGCGTGCGCTATCAAAACTTTATCTCGACCGTGTTGGTCATGTTTTACATTATAATACCGATGAAACACAGTTGGTAGCTGGTGAATCAGTTCCGGACTTCGGTGGTGGGGAAGTGGTTGAGCCAATCTATGTTTTGATTGTCGGGCGTGCAACAAAGAACTACGATGGCCAACGACTCCCAGTTGACTCAACCGCAATAAAAGCGGCTCGAGCATATCTTCGGGAGAACATCCCAGCGTTGACCCTAGAAACGGACGTCGTCGTCGATGTTCGATTCGGACAAGGATCTGGGGATCTCAAAGATGTCTTTGGCGAGAACGACACCGAGGTTCCAATGGCAAATGATACCTCATTCGGTGTCGGACATGCGCCTCTCACAGAGACTGAAAGGATTGTCCAAGCCGTTGAGATGCAACTCAATAGCACATATGCTGAAGATCATCCCGTTGTTGGTCCTGATATCAAAGTAATGGGAAAACGTGAGAATGATAGTATTGATATCACTGTTGCTGCCGCAATGATTGACAGGTACGTTGCTGATCTTGAAGATTACACTGATGCTATTGAAGATATCCGTACCTTCGTTACCGATGTCGCATATAAACATACAAACCGAGAGGTCACTGTTGCGGTCAACACCGCAGATGATTATGATACTGGATCAATTTATTTGACAGTCACGGGAACAAGCGCTGAGATGGGTGATGATGGGTCTGTTGGTCGTGGAAACCGTGCTAACGGACTCATCACGCCAAATCGACCAATGAGTATGGAAGCCACATCAGGGAAAAATCCAGTAAATCATATCGGAAAAATATATAATCTTCTTTCAACCGATATCGCTGAGTCGGTCGTTGCCAATGTTGATGGAATCCGAGACCTACAAATCCGACTTCTTTCACAGATTGGTCGTCCGATTGATGAACCACACATCGCGGATGCAAAGATTGTGACCGATCCAAGTGTCACACTTCAAGCAATTGAACCTGAAATCCGAGCGATCATTGATAATCGACTCGCTGACGTTACAAGTATTACAAGACGTGTTATTGATGATGAACTCACGACATTTTAATGCCAATTTGACCCAATCTGGATCCGTAAATGTAGACTTCTATCTAGGTTTAACTAAATGCAGGCGCTCAGCCCCCTCCCTCAAGAGCACCGCAGTCGCAGTCCGCGCGAGCGGACAGCGAACGCAGTAGCGAGGGGGTGGGGATACAGCGCCGTCATCGTCTTTCATACACTGTTCTATTTCCAACCCACAGGCCTACGCAGTCGTAACTTCTTTTTATTAGACTCTAGACATACTCCACAAATCAAATGGAGTACGACCTCGACACGGGAGCGCACTCGGTGCATTCACTCCACTACCACCTGATACTCACCATCAAGTATCGGCGTGGTGTCCTTACCGAGGAGCGAACCCAATTTAATTCATTCGCGGGGTCATCGAGGGATTCGCGGACAAGTATGGTGTCACACTGATCAATCTCGACGGCGAAGACGACCACGTCCACATCCACATCCTGTTCCGGACCGAGCCAACCACAGACCTCGTGATCGTGAAATTCATCAACACGATCAAAGGTGCGACTGCTTGACGCATCCGCAACGAGTGCGCAGATGAACTCAAAACCGATCTGTGGGGCGACTCCTTCTGGAACGACTCGTACTGTCTCATCTCGACAGGACAAGTCTCACTGGATGTGTTGACGGAGTACATCGAAGACCAACGAGCATGAACTACAACTACAGGTATCGCCTCACGTCGACCAACAGCCAGCGTGAGACACTGGACTATCACCGCGATACCTGCCGCCAACTCTACAACCACGCTCTGTACCGCTTCAACCAAATTCCCGAAGACGAGGGCACAGTCAAACAGCGTGTCCGCACTATTCGTGACGAGCTTCCCGACCTCAAAGACTGGTGGGACGCACTCACTGACGTCTATTCGAAAGTGCTCCAGCCCACAGTCATCCGGATTGCGACAAACATCAATGCACTCGGGAAGCTCAAAGACCAGGGCTACACGGTTGGTGAGCTTCGGTGGAAGTCACCACGCGAGTTTCGCAGTTTCACCTCCAACCAGTCTGGCTTCGAACTCGACAAGAAGGGTGGTCAGACTATGTTGTCGCTGTCGAAACTCGCCGATATCCCCATCAAACTCCACCGACCGCTGCCCGAAGACGCCACGATCAAATAAGTCACGCTCAAAAGGAGAAAACCGGCGAGTGGTTCGCCATCTTCGGTATCGAGATGGACACAGAACCGCCAGTCAAGCCACCGCTAGCGGATATTGACACTGACGAGATGGTTGGGATTGACGTGGGCATTTTGAAGTATGCCCACGATACAGACGGCACAGCAGTCGAATCACTCGACCTCTTAGACGAACGCAACAGGCTTGAACGAGAGCAGCGGAAACTCTCACACAAAGAGTACGAGTCGAGCAACTGGGAGAAGCAACGTCGGCGTGTTGTTGAGTGCCATTTTGACATCAAACGCAAGCGGCGTGATTTCCTCCACAAACTCTCGGCATACTACGCTCGGGAGTACGACTTGGTCGCAGTCGAAGACCTCACCGTGGCGGAGATGCTGGAATCGCCACGAAACAGCCGCAACACGGCGTCTGCGGCGTGGAGCACGTTCACGAATATGTTCGAATACAAGTGCAAACGCGAAGGCACGCACTTCGTAGAGGTTGACCCAGGTGGCACCACCAAAGAGTGCGCTCAGTGTGGCGTCGAAACCGAGGAGCTGCTATGGGTGCGTAAACATTCCTGTCCTGGCTGTGGTTTCGAAGCGGACAGAGACGGAAACGCAGCGTGGAACATTCTTCTTCGCGGACTCTCCAAACTAGCAGTGGGTCACTCCGAAGGAACGCCTGTGGAGACTGCGCTCCCCACGGGAACTGCGGCTGTTCCTGCAAAGCGCGTCGTTGAAACAGGAAGCCCCTGCCTGAAGGAGCCGCCGAAGGCGGCGAGTAGGCAGGGGTAGTTCACTCGGCTGATATTGTACCATCGTTTATTTCAATAAATCCAAATAACAGCATGTGGAATCATGACCACTGAGATTGGTATTGATAAATTACAAATAGACATTGAGACGCATAATATTTGAGGAATATAACGATACATTCAATCCAATCGTAGTTAAATTCAATAAGCGAAATTATTATTTCAATACTATCAGTTAAGATTGGAGAAATGAGTAATCATGTGTACATTTATCCATCGATATAGGGTAACATATTCTGCTTAAAAAAGGTTTTACGTGAACAATCGGTGTAAAATGCATTTACATGTCTTGAAGTCGTATATATTAGTATGTCAGGAACGCATTATTCTCCACCAACTACTCCCGAATGGACCGTTCGACAAGTCATCCACCGCAGTGACTGGAAAGACACAACGCGAATTTGTCCGACCTGTGGGGAATCAGTCGATCAGATGTGTGGTCATTGTCAGGTTGAATTAGATCGTAAACGAACGCCACCCCCCGGATCCAAATTAACACGCGAGCGCCGCTTACTCGCGTTTTGTAATGAGGAATGTGCAACTATATGGCTCGATGCAGATTGAATCCGATATATCAATATTATAAAAGCCGTATTTGAGAATAATGGTAGCGATAATGTCTTATCTTCTTATGAGAAAGCTACTGCGTGACCGTTGTCTGCTTTCTTGGCGAGCAGGGCACGGACGTACAGTATGAGCTCCTCTCTCGAGAAACAGCGAGAGAAGCGCTTATTACGTACTCGTTCGCTGAACCGTTTAGGAATTCTCTGGCGGTTGAAACAGTAAGCCTTGGTGCGGCAGTCTCCTTATGTAATGATTTAGAATGGTATCTTGTCCGATTTGTCGATCAGACAATAATTCGCGAACCAAGCATTACGGATAATGAGTGGTTGAGTCGACCACTTGCGACTGCTGTCCGCGATGAGAAGATTTCGCCCGCAGAGACCGGTGAACGCCTTGCTATTTATGGCGTTGTCGATGAGTCCCTGGTTGAGCCGATGTATGTAACACGGCGTTATAAAAATGCAGATAACTCTGATAAGACATTGCCATCGTATGACCTCCGTCAGGTTAATCAGACTGTTGTTGTCCGTATCACGGCTAATGAGTTCGGAGAATGCTAACTCGTATATGATGTTGCACCTCTCGGAACGATAGTTAATTTTGACATGTGTCCTTTCGACACCATTTACAGGCAATTCAAGACGAATGCCACGGGGCTTTGATACTGATGTGACCCCGTGTGGATGAAGCCGACACCATTACCACAGACCACAATTTTTCATACATCCTAGCGCCAGCGCGTGAATAAGAGATATGGTATGATTACTGCTTTCGTGCTTACCCTGACCGAACAGAACAGGTGTAGCCACGGAGGCAGAACGTCATATCTACATCCACCGACAAGGCTATAACCATACCCGCTACGAATATCAAGAACTCGACACGGATAATAATACAATTGGGAGTGCGTATCAGCATCAAAAAACGACTCACCGAGTGGAAAGATAAAACGAGTGGAGCACGTTTTCAGAAGTCCACTCGAAGGCACTGCAGAAAACAGTTGAGCAATTCTACAAGAACCTCTCAAACCTTTCCGATAACAAAGAGAACGGACACAAAGTCGGGTGGCTCAACTGGAAGTGGAAGTCGCCACGAAAGTACCAGAGCGTGACGTACTCGCAGTCCGGCTTCGAACCCGAACCCGAACACGAGTACGAGTGGTCAAACTGCGACCTCTGGCTCTCCAAGAGAGGCGACATCCCGATTCAGTACCACCGCGACATTCCCGCGAACGCTCTCACCAAAGAAGTCACGCTCAAAAAAGAGACGACTGGTGAGTGGTACGTCACAATCGGTCTCGAAGTCGGAGACAAAGACACCAAGCTTCCCGAGAAGCCAGAAATAGATGATATGAACCCTGAGCTGAGGATTGCGTCGGCATTGACCTCGGCGTCCAGAACTAGAACTACGTCTACATGAGTGACGGTGATAGTGAAAGTGTAGACTGGCTTGACCTCTCCGGGGAGTACAAGCGATTGCGTCGAGACCAACGCAGTCTCTCTCGGGAAGAGCGAGACAGCACCAACTGGGGCTGGGAGAAACAGCGACAAAACGTAGCCAAAGCAAACTGTCGGATGAAGAGGAAAGTAAAGTCAAAGATTTCCAACAGAAGCTCTCCACATGGCTCGGCAACAAGTACGACGCCGTGTTTGTGGAAGACGAGGACCTGACCGTTTCAGGGATAGTTCAATCTAGCGGGAACGCTCAGAACAAGCAGGATGCTGCGTGGCGTGGATTCATCGACATGCTAGAGTCAAGACAAGGGCGACCTGTACGGCACCCACATAATGCAAGTGCAAGTGGATCCACGTGGGACAACGAAAGAGTGCGCTGAGTGTGGTATCGAGACCGACAAGCGGTTGTGGGTTAGGGAACACTCGTGCCCGAGTTGTCGGTTTAACTCGGATAGGGAAGGGCAAGCGACTTGAACGCGTCATGTAATGTTCTGTCTCTGTCTCGTGGTCTTCGGGAATTAGACTGAGACTTAGGTCTGGGACAGACCGAAGTTACGCCTGTGGAGACTGCGACCGTGGTGAGGACTCTGTTCAGGAGTCGGTGTCTGCAAGTCGCGTCATTGAAACAGAAACAGGAAGCCTTGGAGTCTGAGGCAGTTCACAAAAATAAGTTGCTTTTATTGACGAACAAATATCAATCTCTGCTCTTATCCTCTGATATACTCAGTCAATGTATCGTATAAACAGTAATGCAGAATTCAATTATTGAACTAAAATAATTATAGTATAATTAAATGATCGTTGTGATGAATATATCATCTATCCTATCACACGTAATATATATTATATTTGTAACTATAATAATATATTAATATAATCTGTTATATTTTCTTTGCATACGGTGCTTTATTTTGAAACAAAAACGGGAAGATTCGCTGAAATACAACGAACTGTTAAGATGGATGCCACCGTGAATCGCCATATGGATGAGACAGTCGAAGATATTACGACACTGATCGGTAATAAAGTGTACTCAAATAGCGGTGTTTTTGTCGGCAAGATTGAAGATCTCCGCGTTGACCTCAAGGATCGACGGGCGATTACTGGACTTGCGCTTACGCAACTTAACGATGAGTTGTTTAGCGATCAGGTCGAACCTGGTACAGGCGTCATTGTCCCCTACCGATGGGTACGGTCGGTTGGAGATATTGTCCTCGTCACTGACGTTGTCGAACGACTGAAAGATAATGAAGATGATGAGGATGATAACACCGTCGTCGCATGATGTAGACGATGAGATGCTAAACTATCCCATCATACTCAGCAACGCATTACGTTGCTTTCTGAGAACAGAGATTTTGTCTCTGTGACCCGATTCGTACCCACAACAGTGTGTGATAACTCGCAATCACCGGTTGTCATGACGAGCACGGCTTCATAGAATCGAGAAATTCAACTCCTGCGTAATATATGTATGCTCGGCTTAGTGTCAGTGTTGATCTTTGTGGTCTGATTAATATCATCGAAAACCATACAACATTTTCTTACTCGCTCCCAGCTCGACGAGATGACATCATATATTGGGCTAGCCCTCACTCAGAATATTCGCGTTATTCTGTGATTGGACACAATCCAGTTCTCCAGCAATTGTAGCGCCTTACTCCCAATTAATTTCCATTAGTACTTTCGGACCCCTCAACACCCATCGCTTCAAGTAATTTCCGTCGGACAGCTTCCTCAGTCAGTTGCAACAGCGTGTCGCGATTTCTATCGCTCGTTTCAATCCCGGTAAAAATGCCGAGTGAGATCTCAACATCCCCCTGTGTAGAGTGCCCACCAGTTTCGCCAATGTCTGCAAATGCATCTTCAAGTATCTTTTCGATATCCATACGAACATCTTTCGAGCGTGCTGAAAGGTAAATTCGATTATCAGCGATACCAAAAACAGCTGTTGTAGTGATTCCTTCGAGTTTAAGTAGATGCTGTGCTGCCTGACCTAATGCATCTCGGTCACGAACAAAACCTGCGTTTGATACAAGATGACTCCCTTGGACCTCGCGATTTTGAATCCCTTCTGCGAGGATATCGAGTGTCTCCGGTGACATAGACGGCGATTCAACCTGCTCAAGTGTATCATGGTCCGCAAATGGATACAGATATGCTGCAGCTGTGAGATCTGCGGGCGATGTTTCACGTTTGAAATCAAATGTTTCTGACCGTATTCCATACAGAAGTGCTGTTGCAACCACGTCACTCGGACTCATATCGAATTCCTGAAGATATTTTGTGAGGATAGTTGACGTAGCCGACATATTCGGTCGAATATCACTAAATTCAGCATCAATTTGTTCCTCCGGTTCGGAGTGGTCAATGACGATGTCGACTGTCGTGTCTAATCCGGGGATTTCGAGATCAGCATGATCAACGAGTGCAATGACATCATATGAAGAAAACGTCTGGTTCTGTGACCCTGATGTCAGTTTAATTCCAAGGACATTCACAAACGCCCGATTTTCTTGATGCCCAATATCACCATCATACCGGATTTCCGCTTCAGCATCATGAGCTTCAGCGATTGCTTCTAATGCTGCTGCTGATGCAATTGAGTCAGGATCTGGATTTTTCTGTGTTAAGATTGCAACGGAGTCTGTTGATGACTCGAATATTGTCGCTAACTGATTGGCTTTATATTCAAGCTCACCCGATTCAAGTGAACGGAGTGCTGAATTGGCAATCACTTCAGAAGGATTGATGACAGCATCTGCACCGAGTTCAGCAAGCTCATCTTCTGTTACTGGGTCAGATGCTCTCGCAACAATAAACTGATCACCATTCTGTTCACGAATTGCTGCAACCGCAGCCTTGTTAGCCTCAATATCCGACGCAAGAATGAGAACAACATCGCGATCAGCTACAGCCTCTCCCACAGTCGAATCAGAAATATCAGTCTGTTGTGCATTCAAATCCTGATCGCGTAACGACTCAACACGGCTCTCATCCTTATCAAGAATGAGAACATCTCTGCCCTCCTCGATGAGTTCTTCGGCCACCGCGTAACCGACACTCCCGCACCCAAGAATAGCATACGCGGACATCGATGAGGTAGTGGCCTCTGTGCTCATTATGCAGGTCATTCTGGTCGGCCGCCACTTAACAGCACCCGTTCGGATTGACCCAATGTGGCTGTGTTTTCGTGATTATGCACATAAATAATATATTTATTAACAACCGATAATTCACCTGTATAAATTTTTACCCTCTGATATCACACATATTTGTATTTTGACTATGTGAGTCAAATTCCTGTCAGTATTAATCGACAACGCATAGGTTTCAGTATATACCTACCCATTCGTCAGTGCTATCGAGTCTATGAATTTATATCCGAATAAACACAAAAGTTAGTGTGCCTCTGCCAATGGAAGTTGCTATTGTCCAGCATAATCCCATGGTTGGCGATGTGTCTGGCAATTGCACTCAGATTATCGAAGCATATAGACAGGCTACCGATGCAGGTGCGAAATTAGTCGTCACACCAGAACTCGCATTATTCGGGTATCCACCTCGGGACCTCCTCCATCGACGACGGGTGCGTGATGCAGAGCAGACTGCGCTTGATGATCTTCGTCGTGTCACCGAAGAAGGACCCCCACTAATTGTTGGACATACCGCTTCTGCAAATCAAACGAGCGGTCCACCACTCACAAACAGTGCTACAGTCTTTGATAATGGGGAAGTCACTGGGCAGTACAGCAAGCGTCTTCTCCCGACATATGACATCTTTGATGAACATCGCTATTTCTCACGGGGCACCGAACCAGAAGTCGTACATATCAAGGATACAACAGTCGGGATTACAATCTGTGAAGATGCCTGGTATGATCATGAAGTGACCGGTCAACGGCGTCATCAAACAGACCCAATCGCACCATATGAAGACGAAGAGGTCGACTTACTTGTCAATTTATCTGCAAGTCCATACCGAGTGAACAAGCCTTCATCACGTCAAGAACGATTTGGACGCCACGCTGAGCGTATTGACGCACCAGTTGTCTTTGCCAATCAAGTCGGTGGCAATGATGACATTCTATTTGATGGCACGTCATTCATACTTGATGCCGACGGCTCTCCAATTGTTTCCGCAACGAGTGGTGAACCACGCGTATTAATCGGTCAACCGAAAAATAATTCTGCTACAGCATCAATCCCATCTGAAACAACACAACTTCGCCGGATGCTTGAGTTGGGAATTCGAGATTATCTCGACAAGACTGGATTTGACGACGTCATTATCGGGATCTCCGGTGGAATTGACTCATCAGTCGCGGCTGCCCTTGCTGCTGAAGCTATTGGACCAGCGCATGTCCATGGTATAACTTTACCGAGTGCGATTACCGCAGAGAGCAGTCGGACAGATGCAGAGCGAGTAGCTCAAAACCTTGGGATACAGTTCAATGAAATCGGGATTGAACAACTCTCGAAGTCTCTGCTCGACGCAATCAATGGGATCACACCAGGCGATGATACTCGAGGGATTACACGTGAAAATGTACAGGCTCGGGTTCGTGGTCTGTTATTGATGGGTGTCGCGAACGATCTCAATGCACTTGTATTGACTCCTGATAATAAAAGTGAAGCCGCAGTTGGCTACTGCACACTCTATGGTGATGCGGTTGGCGCGATTGCACCACTTGGCGATTGTACAAAGCGTCGTGTATATGCGCTCGCAGAGGATTTTAATACGGATCTACCAACGTGGACCGACTCTGCTCCAATTCCCTCTTCGGTCTTGGAAAAAGCGCCGACGGCAGAACTTGCAGAGGGACAGATTGACGCGGACGATATTCCACCATACGAGGTTACTGATGCTGTTGTTAAGCAGTATGTTGGTAATAAGCATAATTTAGATCAGATAGTGCAAGAAACCACTGCAACAAAACAACAAGTAAAAACGGTCATAGAACATATCACCAGGTCAGAATTTAAGCGACACCAAACGCCGCCAGCTCTCCGAGTCACAACAAAGGCTTTTGATAGTGGATGGCGATACCCGATTGCGGCATCATACGCTGAGATTCTTACAGATAGCTAAACACGAAATACTAATCATACTGATATCACAAAGCAAGATCAAAATATCAGACGCCACCGTCCTGGTTGGTTGGTTCGCTACAATAAAAAAGACGAATTGACTGCTCTATGTCATGGTTAGTTCATATCGATAAAGTCAGGCTCCAATCGTTTATTCTCATACTCGGATTGAAGATGTGAACGAAATGTGCTAATATCGACATCTTGTTGTTCACGCTCTTTCCGATCACGAACCGAGACAGTCTCAGCTGAAGCCTCATCCTCGCCGATGATGAGCATATATGGTACCCGTTCTTCTTGTGCTGCACGGATTTTCCGTCCAAGTGTCCACGCACGGTCTTCAATGCTGACACGGAAGTCACTGAGTTCATTTTTGATCCGATGTGCATAACCAAGTTGATCATCACTGATTGGCAGGATCCGGACCTGATCAGGCGCAAGCCATAGTGGGAACTTCCCGTTGAAGTGTTCAATCAACACCATGAAGAACCGTTCATATGATCCATACAGCGCACGATGAATCATCACTGGTTGGTGGTCTGCATTGTCTTCACCGGTGTAGCTCAACTCAAACCGATCAGGCATATTAAAATCTAATTGCACAGTCGGTCCATCCCACTGTCGACCAAGGGCATCCTCAAATGCAAAATCGATTTTCGGTCCATAAAATGCCCCATCGCCGGGTTCAAGATCGTACTCAACATTCTGTGATTCAAGAACAGATCGGAGTTGCGTCTCAGCGTCCTCCCAGATTTCATCACTTCCAACTGATTTTTCTGGTCGTGTTGCAAGCGCAACATGTGCCTCTAATCCAAATGTATCGAGAACCGAGTAGATAGCATCCATTACATGTCTGACTTCTTGTTCAATCTGCCCCGGTTGACAGAAAAGATGCCCATCATCGATAGTGAACGACCACACGCGAGAAAGCCCAGACAGTTCTCCGCGTTGCTCTTTTCGATAAACCTTCCCGTCCTCAAAGTACCGAACAGGTAAGTCACGATATGACCATGAATGTTGGTTGAAAATTGTTGCATGCCCAGGACAGTTCATTGGTTTCAGCCCGTACTCTTCATCACTAATGTCCAATAAGAACATATCATCAACGTAGTTCTCATAATGCCCTGATTTCTTCCAGAGCTCTGTTCGAAAGAGATGCGGTGTTTCAACGGGCTCATATCCGGCTTCAAGATTTAATGACCGTGCGAATGATGAAAGCTCATTGAGTATTTTCTTTCCATCTGGATGATACAACGGAAGGCCTGGTCCAGTGACATCCGGGATAGAAAACAAATCAAGCTCTTGACCAATCTTTCGATGATCACGCTCTTTGGCTTTTTCACGACGTTCAAGAAATGATTCAAGTTCTGACTCAGATTCGAACGCTGCTCCGTAGACTCGAGTCAATGTTTCATTATCCTCATCACCACGCCAATATGCTGATGAGATATTCAACAACGTGATTGCACCAATTTTTCCTGTTGAGTCAATATGTGGACCTTGACAGAGATCTTCAAAATCATCTTGAATATAAAATGAAATCGGATCTTCGCCGGCAGCCTCCGTCTCAAGAATATCACGCTTGTAAGGATTATTTTCATACTTCGAGAATGCTTCCTCTCGCGACCGATACTCCTGTTCGATTGGAATGTCGGCATCAATAATTGTCTCCATTTCACTTTCGATCGCTTCAAGATCGTCCTCATCAAGATCAACATCCGCGATGTCATAGTGGAATCCATCATCAGTTGGTGGACCGATAGTCAATTTTGCGTTCGGGTATTCACGTTTAAGCGCCTGTGCAAAAACATGCGCCGTAGAATGCCGAAGAACACGCTGATACTCATCACTTTCTTCGGTAACAATGACGACGCGTGCATCATCATATACAGACGCAGTGGTATCAACGAGTTCGCCATCGACTACTCCTGCAACCGTATCACGTCCTAATCCGGGACCAATTTCGTAAGCCACGTCCTCCACAGTGGCATCTGTTGGCACAGATAATTCGGAGCCATCAGGAAGCGTGACCGTAATATCGCTCATACCGATTAGAAATATGAGGTCACGAATAAGTGTTTTTGAGTGGCAAATTAAATTAATTTAGTAAAACACGAAATCGAAAGATGTCATAACTTCTATTTAATTGACGTAGATATATTGATATTTTCTTCTTACATTATGAAAATTTTGAGTCGTGGAAGTCTCATTTCATAGTCCCACTGAATGACTGCTCAGCGTGATTCTGAACGGTCTGTTGCGAGATGTGATCATAATTCGTTGATAATATTCGACTCAAAGATACAATAACCTCGTGTGTGCATGCAGGCGCCTCGAAAAGGAGATATATAATATGATCCAGTTTGGACGGGCTACTCCAGGGTACAGAGCAACAGTCATTAATTGCCGACACCGATGAACCCAGTATGCAATTTGATAGGCAGGCAGGCGTCTTCTCTCATATTACTACACTCCCTGGTCCGCATGGAATTGGTGATCTCGGACCGGGCGCACGAAGCTTTCTTGATTGGCTTGAAACGGCTAATCAATCGGTATGGCAATTCTGCCCACTCGGTCCAACAGCAAGTATTCATGATGATTCTCCATACCAGTCATACTCTGCGTTCGCTGGGAATCCACTGATGATCAGTTTGAGTGATCTTGTTGCTGAAGGATACCTCACGGCTGAAGAACTTGAGCCGGTTCCAGACTTCTCACCTCATGAAGTTGCATATAAGGCAGTACGAGAGTACAAGCACGACCGTCTTCGGATCGCTGCTGAACGATTTCAAGAATCTATTGGCGGGATTGAGATCAATGCTGATTCCGCCACCAGTTCCAGTACCGATGATCACACAGCAACTGAGGTCACTATCACATTGGGCGAAGCTATCGACCCAACCCAGCGTATGCCGGATGCGGACCAGACGGACCTGGATGCCACGGCATTCAAATCATTTTATGATCGAGAGAGTCATTGGCTCACCGACTATGCGCTATTTATGTCGCTTCGAACATCGTATGATGGTGCTTGGGTGGACTGGCCGTCGTCGATCCGGCATAGAGACCCAGATGCACTCACTGCTCATTATGAATCACTAGATTCAGAAGTTCTCTATCATCTGATCATACAGTTTATTTTTGATCAGCAATGGCAGTCACTTCAGGCAGCAGCTGCTGACCGTGATATTACATTTGTCGGTGATTTACCAATTTATGTTGCGCTTGATAGTGCAGATGTCTGGGCAACGCCTGAGATATTCCAATTGACAGATGATAATGAACCAGCAGCCGTCGCTGGTGTCCCACCAAGCGACGGCGATGATGGTCAGCGTTGGGGAAATCCAGTCTATGATTGGACATATCTTCGCGAAACAGGCTATAATTGGTGGCTTAATCGACTTGATCGACTTTTTAATCTCGTCGATATAACCCGTATTGACCATTTCAAGGGATTCGATGAGTATTATGCGATCCCTGTCGATGCTGATTCTCCTGCTGCAGGTGAGTGGCACTCAGTGCCTGGATATGACTTCTTTGAGACTGTCAGTGATCACATTGGGTCACTTCCATTCATCGTTGAGGATCTTGGATTTCTCGATCAGGCACTCCATGACATCAGGGAACATTTTGATTTCCCAGGGATGCGAGTTCCTCACTACGCTGATTGGTGTCGGGAAGGCGATATGTATCAGCCAATGCATTATCCTTCTAAAAGTGTCGCGTATTCATCAACACACGACACCAATACCATCAGTGGGTATTATAACTCACTTCCACAGTCACAGCGCGATTGTTTACATTACAATCTTGGAATTGATGGCTCAGAGATTAATTGGTCAATTATCGACGCTGTCTGGCGCTCAGACGCCAAAATCGGATTCACAACATTGCAAGATGTGCTCGGACTTGATTCACATGCACGATTTAACGAACCTGGGACAGCAAGTGGAAACTGGCAGTGGCGATGTACTGACAGCGGACTTGATACAGATCTCGCACGTCGACTTGCAGGGTTGACAATTGAACATGTGCGTGATTGAGCAATCATAACAGATACGTTGACAAACAGTGAATGCCCTGTCATTTTATTAACGGTTACAACAAGTGCCACAAGAGTCAATCTCAAGACAGTTCATATCTGCTGAGCCACAGGAACTGCCAGACTGAATATGAATTTTTTATATCTTAGATTACAGCTACGCGTTATGTCCATATTGCTGGATTGACATCCTCCTCCGCGTAACCGCGGAGGAATCCCACGGCACTGCACCGCTTGGGTTGGGATATTAGGGTTTGCAGTCCACCACCTCTATCCGAGGTTGGAATCCTCGGGAGAGGTCGTGAAGGGAGACTCCGGGCTGTGCCAACCAGCCGAGCCGGTACTCCTATCTCCACCCAAATCGGGTGCAGACTCGGAGTTACTTTGATCGATGTCGAGACGGATATTCTCCGCCCCCGCCCCGTTCACGTCTGCGTTGAACGCCGCCTCACACTCGTGACATATGTACAAGCCACGCTCGATGCGCTGGCTGTCGTCTTCTCTACCGCACATACAACACGTCTCGTCTTACTCGTGTCGCGCTCCGACACTTCCACAACTTCAATCCCCTCAACCTTCGCCTTGTACGTGAGTATCGACGTGAATCGGTCGAATGCCCACGCCGTGCAAGTCAAGCTTCCCGTGCTTCCCCCAGTTTGTCGACTCGCCGTTCTCTTCCTCACGGACACCACTGAGCTCCCCAATATTGAGTTGCCCAACCTTCTTCTCAACACACTGCTCGATGATGTGCTTCCCTAAGGAGTGGAAGAAGTGGGTGCGGCGCTCCGACCACTTCGCGTGTAACCGGGTCGGGTGGACCGTTCGCCACCCGAGTCGTCACACTTGGCTATTTTCGTCGGGAAGTAGTAGCCATCTTGTTTGAGGCGGTTGCCGGGGTACAGGTACAGGTCGGCTTCCTCGGTGCTGTACGCGACAGCGGCGAAGTTGCAGATACCGAACCGAGGTCAATCCCCGCTGTCTCGGTGCCGGGTGCGTCGGGAGTGTCGATGTTTTCGTCTGTGCAGACGAGGTGGAGTTCCCAGCGTTGTTTTGCCTTGTCGGAGACGGCACGGACTTGTTGCAGGTTGTCGACGGTGACGCCGGGGCGTGTCTCGTATTCGACAACGACAAGGATGTATTCCCACGCTTTCGGGTGTTGGTTGTGGTGTGGGCCCTTCGAGAGGCGAAGGCGAAGGCGGTTGTTCTTGGTGTCGTGTCGTGTTTGATGCCGTTCTGCTTCCACGTGACTGTTGAACGAGGGTGTTCTTCGTGGACGCGGCGACCCTGTTGGTCGTAGTAATTTTTCTTGCGGTAGCCGGGCGGGTTCGCTCGACTGTCAGAGTTCCTCTTACTGTCCCACGACACGAATTGAAGGCTTCAGCGAGTTCCTCGAGAACCCGCTGACTGGACTGACTGTGCAGTCTCTTGTACTTGTTGTGAGTCTTCACCTCGTCTTTGAGGTCTCCGTGGTCAGGAATTTTACCCGTTTCATCCCACAGTTGGCGGGAGTGGTAATGAGCGACGTTCCAGCGTAGAGCTTGCTGGCACTCCACCCGTGCCGTGGCTGTCAAGCGACTCTGCAACCTGTCCGTGGTTGCAGATCTTCGCTTGATGGGTACGGTGGACTTCTACCATTCTGAACGCCTGTATAATCATTTATACTCGCTTCAGGATTAACTTGTGGTGTTTGAGAACGGTGGAGGTGGAATATCCCGTCCAGCCATCGGCGGTGGTTGTGGAGGAGTTGTCGGATTCATCTCGCGCCTAAAGGCGCGGGTATTCTCCTCGAAATTCTATAATCGAACGAAACGCCAATACACATCGCGGGTTTGAATATCTTCAATGGATCATTCTGGGTTTGAATCGGGTAGCATTGATCTTCAGGATATTGCTGGACCATTTGATCTTCAAGCAACGCTCGAAAGCGGGCAATCTTATCTGTGGGATCGTAGTGATGGTGGGATGTATGATTCAATGTCAGTCAGTGGTGGTCCAAAGTGGTATGAGACGGTTGCACCACCAATTGACGGCATAACTGATAGTTCAATTATCATTCGTGTCCGTCAGCGTGAGGGTCAACTTGAGTGGGAAGCCACAGAAGACCCCGTTGATCTCTTAGAACACTTGCTCCGTTTAGATGATGATCTTGCGTCGATATATGATTCTTTTCCTGATGATGAACTAATCAAAACAGCTGTTGAGAGTTTCAGCGGACTGCGTCTTGTTCGCGACCCTCCGTTTTCAACACTTATTTCATTCATATGCTCCGCGCAAATGCGGGTGTCACGTATTCACCAGATGCAGATGTCAATGGCTAACACATTCGGGACCACACATACTGTTGCTGATGAGTCGTTTACCGCATTCCCAACGCCATCACAACTGGCAGCACAATCGGAGTCGGAGTTACGTGATCTCAGCCTTGGTTATCGCGCACCGTACGTCCAGCGAACAGCAAAGATGGTCGCAACCGATGAGGCACACCCTGCAACAGCCGGGGAATATAATTATGAGAAGGCTCGTGAGTACCTTACACAGTTTATTGGTGTTGGAAACAAGGTTGCAGACTGTGTTTTATTATTTTCTCTTGACTACACAGAGGCCGTGCCACTTGACACGTGGATTCAAACAGCGATTGCTGAACACTTTCCAACATGCGATCGCGATGGATATATACAGACATCGCGAGCAATCCGCGACCGACTTGGCAGTCAGTATGCGGGATACGCACAAACATATGTGTTTTATTATCTTCGTAGTGGTGGAGAGGTTTAATTACCTGATATAGCGAATCTTTGATGACATGTGCGGTCGTATGATATCATGATATGGACTGTAGTGTCGTCGTCGAGGCTGCTGTCCCGGTTTATGATGTCGAGTCAGCTGATGAAGCTGTGCGCATTGCTATTTCAAAAACCGGAAAGATGTTGAATCCTGATCTCAGCTATGTCGAAATTTCAATGGGCTCACGATCCTCACCTTCGGGTGAAGAGCTCCCTTCAGCATTTGTGGCTGCTGATGAAGCACTTGTAGCGCTTGAACTTGAAATGACCGTGTTTAATGTTGAACGCACTGAACACGCATCTCGTATTGCCCGGAAAGAAATCGGACAGCGTCTTGAAAATATTCCACTAAAAATTCTCCATGTTAGTCCGATGGCGGATGAAGAAAAAGAAAACGAGAATGAAAAAGAGACTACGGAAACAGAATCTGAGAGTGAAACTGACATTTCATCTGATGAGTCTACAGGTAATGTGAGCGATGATTCGGATGATGATAATCTCATTCCAGAATTTGATGAACTCGTTGAAGACTCCTGAGGATTGTGCGTATGTTACTCAAATATTAATTGCAGAATTTTGATGATACAGAAAAACTGAGGCTGTCCTGTTTTACCTCTGATGAGTGTAATAAGAGCACATCGCTAGGCGATGTATATGAAAGAGACGTCGCTTGAATTTGGTCAGTCAGCAGTTGGGGCGACTCGGTCCGGTTCGGATTCGTCCATTGGAGCGGTAATTCCCTCGATAAGTTTGAATACGGCCGCTTTATGATCTGTCTTAGATTTATGTATTGATGTTGGTCGAACACCAAGTTCGTCATATGCGGTGAGTGGAATGTCTGTATCTTCCCATGCCTCGACCTGTGTATGTACCTCCGCAAGCAGGCCGTGAAGGTGGATGAGTTCCTGCTTTTTCATAAGCAAACTTGTGTTAAAACCGGAGGGATATATTACTATCTTGAGTCACGTTATCATACATCCCTCAGATTCGACCGCTCTTGTGGGTGTATCGGATATTCTACATGGATGTTCATCTGGTTTCTAATACTGACCTATCTGTGATAAATAGTAAATCCCCAACATTAGTCCATACACGAGATGCAGATTTATTAACTACTATTCGACAGATATAGATTATAACAATCAACTGGATTGTGCATCTATAGATACTAGATTCCCCGAAACAGGAAGTCGATTCAAATCACTCATTGTACGTATTTCCATTGAAACCGCTCAGATAGGCAGCAAAATTCCGAAACAATATATTGAACGGAGTAATGTGGTATTTGTCACAAATATGAACCATCAGATACGCATTTTCTCGACTAACAGGATTCAACTGTTGTCGAATGTAGTAGTTGTGTCGCGGTCATACCAGTTGTAAACCCATATTGATATCAAGACGTATTATCTCTGCTAGATAACGTGTATGACCGTATAGCAGATTTTCAAATAAAAAACCGGCTCACTATGTTCCAATCAAATCACGCAAGGACGCCAGCACCGTCTGCTTCGAGAAGCTCCTTATATCGATTCCTGATGGTGACTTCTGAGACGTTCGCAACTTCACTTACCTCATTTTGTGTTACCTTCTCGTTAGTCAGCAGTGCAGCAGCATACACCGCAGCTGCGGCGAGTCCAACAGGTGACTTTCCTGAGTGAATCGCTTCTTCTTTAGCATTCCGTAGCAACTCACGTGCCTGTCGCTCAGACTCATCCGATAAGTCGAGATCAGACGCGAATCGTGGGACGTACTGTTCTGGATCTGCAGGTTCAATTTCAAGTTTGAGTTCCCTGACAACGTACCGATACGTCCGTGTCAATTCCATCCGGTCAACTCGAGAGACGCGTTCAATTTCATCGAGCGAGCGTGGCGTTCCAGCCTGCCGGGCAGCAGCGTATAATGCTGCAGTCGCGACTCCTTCGATTGAACGACCAGGTAGGAGATCTTCATCAAGTGCCCGACGGTAGATTACAGAAGCCGTCTCACGAACACTTTCTGGAAGCCCAAGTGCGGAGGCCATTCGGTCTATCTCGCCGAGTGCCTGTTTAAGATTTCGTTCTTTTGAATCTCGCGTTCGGAAACGTTCATTCCATGTTCGAAGTCGCTGCATCTGTTCACGTTGGCGGGCTGATAATGCATTTCCATACGCGTCTTTATCTTGCCAGCCAATATTTGTCGAGAGACCCTTGTCATGCATCAATTTCGTCGTCGGGGCACCGACGCGAGATTTTTGATCTCGCTCGGCACTGTCGAAGGCACGCCACTCTGGACCACGGTCAATTGAGTTCTCGTCAACGACAAGCCCACAGTCAGAACAGACTGTCTCGCCGCGTGCTTCATCTTGAATCAGATTTCCACTACACTCAGGACAACGATGCGTTTCCGTCTCTGTTTCTGTTTCGACTTCTGATTCAGTTTCTGGTCGTCTTTTTGTCTCTGTAGTCGAAGTCTCCTCGCTGTCGACCGTTTCTTCATCGTGCTTTTCCGATTCTCGCTCGGTGTACTCTCTTGTGCGTGTGTCACTCATAATGGGGACGGCGGTCATGTGCTGGCCGGTCAAAGAATACAGGAGAGCCTGAGCAGTAGACCTTATGATATGTAGCATACTAAGATATTTAAACTATTCGTCGGTGTGAGGAACAAAAATCGGGACACAAGACAGTGTTCAGCGCTAATAACCGAATATTTCCAACATCATACTGCGTGTTTTTCTTTTCAACTAGTCAATATGATTATACACTTATTCAATGCAACTGCAATCTTCATACCATTATGTAAAATCCCCTCAAGCGGAAGAGCCATCAAATACACCACAGCTACTATCGATGAAAATAAGCAGTGATTGTACATCATCCAAGATAAGATACGTTGACCGGATGTTCCTTTTTATTGAGATCGAGTGTTACCGTGTTCCATACGTCGGTCACGAACCGATTCACGCTATGCTTCAATAGCGGATTGGTACCATTCACGATGGCGTGATTGCGAATATGATCTTGCGGATTTTCGTAGCTCGTCTTCAACATCATCAACTGTTGGAAGTGATGGGATATCATCTATAAATCGCTCTGGACCAACGCTAATCGGCTCTGTTTCCGTTATATGTTCGTCTTCCGGTCGAATTACGTAATTATCTTCGTTATTATCTTTTTTCTCACTCGTTCTGGTATTTGTATCAACATAGACCATATGAAGTCGTGCTCGCATCCGTCCGGTAAACGGCGGCGTAACGCAAAGAGCAGTGATCTGTTGATCGCGGATAGTCGCCTCAAGTGCAGTTATAAGACATTCTGTTGTGACTGCAAGTGCGGTAATTCGTGTTGGGTCTGTCATCACATTTTACCAGTCAGTGTCGCTGACTGTGTCCGCATCTGGGCTAAGGCTACCACCACACTCCGGGCATGTGGCCCGAAATGCACTTGATGACACACGAGAACCGCAATCAACACAGACGAATGGTGGTCGTTGGCTCATATTAATACAATTACTGTTGGAATAAGTGTTAACTCTTATCATGATTTATCATACTGAATACAGATCTTGACACTGATTAAGTACTACCTACAAATTTCGATGAATAACACATAATTACTGATATTATCCCAAAGATCGCTGTGTACTGTGTAATATTAGTAATTACTACGCTGTTGTGAGCAAATCCGCCTGAATTATCTGTTCACTGCTTGAGCAAGGGAACTTAGCCCATGAGTTATTAATCAATATATGAGTGAGGAACAGTCCGATAACCCAGCATGGTTTAGTGATATTGATCCTACAGATATCGGTGCAGCAGCAACAGCCATAGCTGATGGAACAGCGGACCATCCACGGAATTGGTCAATGCAAGCCGTTGAATCAGGAGTTGTTGAGGATACCACCGCGTATTATCAATTATTACATGATGCTGCTATCAAAGCGACACAAACTGCTATTGAATCATATGAAGCTTCAGACGATCGGCAACTTCGGCAATGTCTCACAGCGATGGATGATGTCAAACGAACAGCAAATGAACTCACTGAACGACTGGTTGAGTGGGGTGGTTCACGAATCAATAGCTCCGACACGGAACTTGACAAGGTCCGTGAGCTTGCAGATATGACTGCGTCGACACCTGCAGAAACGCGACTTATATCACTCGCCACTCGAGTTTTGATGCTGCATGAAGAGGGGGATGACCTTCGAACATATATCGAGACACATGCTGCAACGGTCGCACCAAATCTGACCGCGATGGCGGGACCGATTCTTGCCACACGACTTATTGAACTTGCAGGAGGACTTGAGTCGCTCGCACGACAACCTGCAGGCACTATTCAGGTCCTCGGCGCTGAGGACGCATTGTTTGCACATCTCGAAGGGCGCGCCTCTGCACCAAAACACGGTGTGATCTTTACTCATGAGTACGTTCGAGGTACACGACCAGCAGATCGAGGATCAGCTGCCCGAGCCTTCGCTGGTAAGCTTGCACTTGCTGCACGTATTGACCACTATTCAGGGACGTACAAACAGCCGATTCATGATGAACTTACTAATCGAATTGAGACGATTCAGACTCGAGCGGGAGATGATGCCGAATGAGTTCACCATCACTTCCGGAGGGCATTCAACGACGTCAGTTTGATCATGAATCTAGGCTCTCCACGCAGGGAGAACCCGTGTACGGGGAGCCACGTGATACCGATGGATGGCGTCTTTGGGATGCTGGGCGGTCCAAACTTGGCGCAATGTTTGAACTTGATATTGACACCGGGTTCACGGGTGGGGAATCAATCCTATATCTTGGTGCTGCATCAGGGACAACTGTTTCTCACGTTGCAGATTTTGCCGGACCGACATACGCTGTAGAATTTGCCCCTCGGTCCGCGCGTGACCTTCTTGATGTTACGACAACCCGCCCGAATCTGATTCCGCTTCTATGCGACGCTCGCCGACCCGAAACATACGCACACGTGGTTGAAGCTGACGTTGATTATCTTATTCAAGATGTGGCTACACGAGGACAAGCGACTGTTGCGTTGCGCAACCGACAGTTTTTGTCACCTGATGGAAAGCTAATCCTCGCGATCAAAGCTCGAAGTGAAGACGTTCTTCGTGACCCTGAAGATGTGTTCGATACGGTCATTTCAACACTTCGTGAGGGATATTCCATTCAAACTCGAAAGCGACTTGACCGATTTCACGATGATCACCTAGCTGTTATTGCGACCCCCCGAACGGACAATATTTAAAATTTTGACTGGATAATTTATAAATCGCTTTCTATGTTATTAATATTGTATCGAGAATGATTGAATAGAGGGAGCAATCGAATATTCCAAGATTTGTAATAAACTGCGTTCAGACCAAACCTCGAGTCAGTACTATAGTTAACGTGGTTATGTAGCTGTGTTATGACAACAAAATCAGATATTCCGATTATCGGCGCATGAATATAATCTGATTTTTATAGGTTAATCTTGCTTTCGCCCGCGACATATTTAATTGGGGACCACGAATCATATATCGATGGACGTAGGCTCGGCCGATGCCTTCGACCGGATGGGTACCCTCGGCGTTGAAGAGGAGTTTTTCGTCGTTGATGATACTGGACGCCCAACGGCTGGAATCACAGAATTAGTTTATGATCATCCACCGACGGGAGTGCTCGCGGACCGACTAGATCATGAGCTATTTCAGTTCGTCATTGAAACCCAAACCCCGCTTCTTGAGGATGTGTCTGCGGTCAGTGAATCTGTTCAGGCTGTTCGTGATGCACTTGTTGAGCATGCTGCGGACCATGGCTATCGAATTGCGGCGGCGGGATTACACCCAACGGCGAAATGGCGTGAACGCAACCACGCACAGAAACCACGATATCAATCACAGTTAGACAGGATCCAATACCCACAGCATCGAAACACAACTGCTGGATTGCATGTTCATGTCGGTGTTGATGACCCTGATGCCGCAACATGGATCGCAAATGAGCTTCGCTGGTATCTCCCCCCGCTTCTTGCGCTGTCTGCAAACTCGCCGTATTGGAACGGATTTGATACCGGATTAGCGTCTGCCCGAGCAAAAATATTCGAAGCGCTTCCCAATACAGGAATGCCAACACGGTTCGAGGACTTCGAGGCATATCACCAACTTGAAAAGCGAATGGTTGAGACAGGATCAATCAAAGATCGTGGCGAATTATGGTATGACGTCCGACCGCACACTGGACATGGCACTGTCGAAGTTCGTACACCAGATGCACAGGCTGATCCCTCGCTAACAGTTGCGATTGTTGAATACATTCATGCACTCGTCATGGACTTCGCCGCTCGATATGCAGACGGTGAATCTAACACTAAAGTCCGACGTGAGATACTCGACGCAAACAAGTGGCATGCAATGCGATATGGTCGTGATGCAGAGTTCATCGTTCCTGGGTCTACGGAAACAGTCACGCTTTCGGAATTTGTCGATCGTGAAACCAACCGACTCGGTGTCGATGGACTCAATACATTACTCGCACGCGAGAACGGGGCAAAAAAACAGCGTCGACTTCACGCGGATGAGGGTACTGATACCTTTCTCGAATCGCTGTGTCTTGATAAAAGCCCATAGGAGCCCACATCTTCCGTTAATTAAATTCGTAACTTATAGATTAGATATTTAACTCGTATATTCTCAATTGGTATTTGATGAGTGTATAGCCGAGAGAGTGTATGATCAATAATTGGGTTGGATTCTATCTCGTTGACTACTGTATCATTTCGGACTCAGTCTTCCTCTTTATTGAGTAAATGAAATCTATAAGGAACAAAATGATATGAACGTACACCATATCCTTTGTATGATTATTGACTGTGCTGAAAGCCAAGTGAGAAGCGGGTATATCAATTATATCCAAAATTCCCGAACAGAAGAAAATATACTCCCATATTTTTAGCCATGGCAGATTATTTACCGATTATGCATGTGGCGCTGGGTGGGACCTTTGACCCGGTTCATGACGGTCATCACGCCCTTTTCGAACGGGCTTTTGAGCTAGGGAATGTCACTGTTGGACTTACAAGCGATGAACTCGCCCCAAAAACGAGGCAAGTAGATCGGTATGTCAAGCCTTTCATCGAACGGCGTCATTCACTCAGTGCAGAACTGAAACCGCTTGCGGAAGCACATGATTGTGAATTTGAAATTCGCACATTAGAAAAACCAACCGGAATTGCCACTGAGCCAGGATTTGATATTATTGTCGTTTCTCCAGAAACACAGACGGGTGCTGAGCGAATCAATGAGATTCGTCAAGAACGCGGTCTCGATCCTCTCAATATTGAAGTAGTAGAACATGTATACGCCGATGATGGCAAGCGAATCTCTTCAACCCGGATTGTTCGTGGTGAGATTGATCGTCATGGGCACTTGACACCTAATCAAACTGGGCGGTCATCAACCCGACCGACAGATAACTGCAGCACCGAGTGATCAACATTCAATATGACTCTGCCTTGTCTGGCGTCCACCATCTGATGCACTATCTGGCGAAGTCAGTCTTATCCATTATGCACGCTGATATGGCTCTCACCACGATGGTGGTCGAAATCCAGCCGTCTTGAGGACTGCTTTCCAGTGTTGTTGGACACTGAGCCTCGTGACGTTCATTGTGTCTGCAACCGTGGTTTGAGACCGCTCTGACCCTGTGATGAGTGCTCCAGCATACAGACTAGCAGCGGCAATAGCCTGTTTTGAACGATCATTATCTGGGGCTTGTGAAAGAAATAGATCCTCAGCAACAGTTTGTGTCTCTTCATCGAGATTAAGCGTTGCCGCAGCGGTTCGAATTTCCTCAAGCCACGACTCATTCTCGACTTGGTCACGAGCACTGTACATATCTCTTATATTGTATTGTGCATCAAGCAATAAGAATAGAGTGTCGCTGAGTCTCTGAGATCTCATTCGCTAGAACTACACTCTCGTCTTTATGCTCAGTCAAAATTGAAACATTAAATTAAAATCCAGATTGTTCCATATGTTTAATTCCTACGAGCTCACTTTGTTCGCTTCTTGAGTAAGGGCGTTTAGTACCCTACTTTTCAGCTAAACTGGTGGGAATTCATATTACTACCACTACCATTATTAGATATTACGATAACAACGACACTTTGATTTGGGCGGTGAGCGATTATTAACTGTGCGCGGGTAGCCAAGTGGTCAAAGGCGCAGCGCTTAGGACGCTGTCCTATAGAGGTCCGCAGGTTCGAATCCTGTCCCGCGCATTCATATAATTTATTTTTTGACCAGCAGAGATATAAAACACTCAATGCTGAGATGTTACACCCATAACGATTTATAAATACATTACATATGAACGTCATATGGCGGTGCCATCTGACCTTGTAGATGATATTATACTCGATATCCAAGGTCTTGTCATGTTTTCACCAACTGGATCACGATATGAACGTTTCGCTGATGCGGATCTTGAGTATCCAGTCATAGTTGTTGCTCCGGAAAATGATGTTGATGCTGCCGCGTATATTGAATTGCCAATCAAATTTGATGATGCCCGTGATCGGATTCGTTTTGGAATTGAAGGGGCAATAGAATCCGGAATCGTGGCAGAAGGAGACACCGTTGTTTGTAATCTCGGCATTTTTGAGGACGGTCTTGACTCTCTCGTGCGCGTTCGTGTTGGCGAATCACTCCGATCAGGTATTTATGATTTATTTGTAAACTCTCGAGCTGATTCAAGCGTTATTCGAGATGTCTTTAATGTTGCTATCGAACTTGGAAAAAAGGGTCAGAAAGGCAAGCCAGTCGGAGCGTTGTTTGTTGTTGGTGACGCAGGAAAAGTAATGAATAAATCACGTCCACTAAGCTACAATCCTTTTGAAAAGTCACACGTTCATGTCGGTGACCCAATTGTAAAGGTCATGCTCAAAGAATTCTCACGACTTGATGGTGCATTCATCATTTCAGATTCGGGTAAAATCGTCAGTGCGTACCGTTATTTGGAGCCGGGAGCCGAAGGGGTTGATATCCCGAAGGGACTAGGGGCGCGACACATGGCTGGTGCGGCAATCACGCGTGAGACGAATTCAACAACGATTGTATTATCTGAGTCAGATGGACTCGTCCGCGCATTCAAAAGTGGAGAGCTTGTTTTTGAGGTTGACCCCGAGGTATACTAATAATAACTCTCATGTGGGTACTCCAATCGCTTCCGCCTGTAGCGCGTGAATTCATCGCTGCTGTCCCACAGGCAATATGGGTTGCTATTCTCATTTTCATAGCAAGCGTTACTACTGCTATTATTACTGGCAGGATAACGACGCGCCTTCTGTTACAACTAAATATTCCGGCTGTGACCGAAGGAACAGCATTTGAACGAACAGCACAGGAATTCGGGACGTCAACTGTTAATCTCATCAGTGGACTCGTTAGATACTTTATTATTGCCGGTGGAGTCGTTGGTTCACTTTCTGTTACTGATGTACAGTATGGAACTACATTGTGGCAGGAAGCCGTTCAATTTCTCCCGCGTGTTTTTATTGCACTACTCGTTATCGTCACGGGCATTCTCGTTGGTGATAAAGTAGAACTCTTTGTAGATGAACAGTTGAGGCAAGTCAAACTCCCTGAGATAACCATTATTTCTCGATTAGCGAAAATCACCACCTTCTATATCGCTGCACTTGTTGGACTTTCGCAGTTAGGAGTTGCAACGCTTGCGTTGGTGGTATTGCTAGCCGTGTATCTATTTGCGGTTGTTGCTTTCGCTGTTGTTGCGTTTGTTGATCTATTAAAATCGGCAGCAGTCGGCACTTACCTTCTGTTACACCAGCCATATGCAATTGGCGATGAGGTTGAAATTGGTGATACTCGCGGTATTGTGCAGGAAATTGATCTATTTGTTACACATGTTGAAAATGATACTGAAGAACTCATTATTCCAAACACGCTTGTATTCAAGCGCGGCATCATTCGTATTCGATAAGACGTAGTCGCTGTGGATTGAAGACTATATGTAGCTATTAGTAAACATAGTTAGGTCACTCGGGAGTGTTATCTTACCCATCCTGTCTTGAGATCTCTTCTGCGGGAACACCAGCAAACGTTGTCCGTGGGGGAACATCTTGCGTTACAAGCGAGTTCGCTGCGACCTGTGCTTCCTCCCCAATTTGAACGCCTGGCAATATTACTGTTTTCGCGCCAATCATCGCCCGCTTACCAATAACAATCTCACCGGTTCGATACTCATCTTGGAGAAATTCATGACAAAGCAACACAGCGTCATATCCAATAATGGCATTATCTTCAATTCTGATCAATTCCGGCCAAAATACATCCGGTGTTGCCTCAAGTCCCCATGAAACACCTGTTCCAATATGTGCTCCGAGTCGACGAAGCGCCCAGTTTCGCACTCGAAGTGATGGGACCAACCGGGCGAGTGTAATGAGTATATAATTACCGATGACAATCCAGATAGGTTTCGCGTCTGTCCACTCCCACAGCGAATTTGTCGAACCTGGTGTTGAAATATTATTTAATCGACGATGTCTATCACTCATGTTGTATTAATCATGCTTATACTATATTGTATAATCGTTGACTGCTGTATTGAGACTGGATCTGATATTAATATTAGAGTCTCTACTCACAGATTATTGTCCATCATTTGAATAGAATCGAATGTGGCTATCTTTATTCATCGTATCAGTATCATAAGCATCCGTTTGACCCAGCTTAAAATCGTCATCATGGTTATATCGCGGACTTCGACAGACTATTCATCACGAATTGCATCCATATGATCAATCCTGCGTTGGAGAAGCGATGGTGTCCCAACATCATGTCGTATACGAACTCCGTCACTTGCTGCAGAGAGAGCGGTCTCAGCTTGTGATTCAGCCGCTATGATTGAGTCTGCGATCCCAACAACAGCAAAGGCGCGTGAGGTCGTTGTATATAATCCATTCTCGCGAGAGTCAACACTCGCATAATATACTCGTGCACCATCTATGGACTCTTCATCGACAGCAATCTGTACCCCGCTCTGTGGGTCTATTGGATATCCCTCAGGAACGGCATATTTACATACAGTCGCCTGATTGCTGAGACTGAGTGTTGGAAGTGACTCGTCACTTTCTGCTGCGCGCATGATATCAAGAAGTGATGTCTCCAAAGTCGGGAGCGTATTCATTGCTTCTGGATCACCAAATCGGGCATTAAATTCGATCACTCGTGGACCATCACCTGTGAGCATGAATTGACCATATAACACTCCTTTATACTCAGGTAACGCTTCAACCGTTGCTTCTAATATTGCGACTGCATCTTCATACTCCTCGGTACTCATGAATGGGAGTGCTTGTGTCGTGTCGCTGTAACTTCCCATACCACCAGTGTTTGGTCCCGTATCGCCTTCGTATGCACGCTTATGATCTTGAATCGCTGGAGTTGTCCGAAGTTCACCATTCGCGACGAACGCCTGCACAGTAAATTCTTCACCAACAAGTCGTTCCTCAAGCACAACCTGCTCATACTCATTTTCTCGGAGATATGACTTAGCCTCGCGTTTGGTTACTTGATCGCCAATTACCCGAACACCTTTTCCGCCAGTTAGCCCTGCAGGTTTGACTGCGAGGTCACTTTCGGCATCATCAATATATTCACATGCAGCCTCAATTTCCTCAAAAACAGCAAAATCTGGACACCCTGGAATAGACTTTGATTGCATAAACTGTCGCTGAAATGCTTTATTTGTTTCAATCTGTGCCGCCTGTGCTGTTGGTCCGAATGTATACACACCGACTGCGTCAAGCGCATCTACGATTCCCGCCTCAAGTGCTGATTCAGGTCCAACAATAGCGAGATCTGCATTGACCGGCTCAGTTGTTGCGTACTCAACGATTGCATCAACACTTGTCTCGGGTATTGATCTAAAATTAGTCGCGAGAGTAGTGATTCCTGGATTCCGATTGCCCGCGCAGGCATACAGTTCACATCTTGAATCTGCAGCTAACGCGTGCGCGATAGCGTGCTCACGACCACCACCACCGATGAGTAGAACCGAATCAGTGTTGCTCATACGGCGAGTGGGCCCATACGAGGGTGTAAAACTTGCTCTTCATTATCACATCTTGATGTCAATTACTCGAAAATAATAACGATAACTCGGCAGTTTGATTACGATTGACGTCCTCCTCCGCGTGAACGCGGAGGAATCCCGAGCGGTAGCGGTGGGAGTTGCAGGTTCGCAGTCCAATCACCGGACTACTAGCCCTTTCGGGCACGGGGAGTCCCACGGTATCGGACTGGTGGACTACTGACCATGCCAAGTGGCCGTTACCCCTATCCTCAACCGTGTTTGGCGTCCCGGTCCCGGTGTTGTTTGTGCCACAGGGACGCCAGCAGGCGTCAGGCGTCAGGCGTCAGGCGTCAGGCGTCAGGCGTCAGGCGTCAGGCGTCAGGCGTCAGCAGAGTCGGGCTCGGGGGTATCATCTGAGTTGAGTCGCTTCCGGCAGTCGGTACGGGCATACGCTTCTAGCATATGTGTTCACCGGCTGCGGTTTCGGATATTGTCTCATTACGTGGGTGGGACAGGCCACCTCCGAAGGACGAGACGGAATCCGCTCCGCTCCGTTCCGTTCCGACCGATTCCTGTCTGTTCACACATTTGCCAGTCAGATAAATTCGGTGGTAGAATATCCGGTCATGCTATTGTGGTGAGGTGAGGTTATGACTCACCCATGTCGGTTTCATCACCCGCCTGTTCGTCACTCAATTCCGACCGCAGCGGTCGGAACGCTCGTTCCTCACGGGAAGGGTGTATTCACCTCGTATTCTTATAAACATCTTTCCTCAATAGCAGATTCTACTCATCCCGATAGATCTAGATACTTCATATTCGAGTGTAAAACGCGCTATTCACCGTGATAAAGAGAGTATGAGTCGTCCGAGAGTCAACCCGTGCAGTGTTTGCCGTGACGGTTAGTAAGTTCTCATATCACAACAGCTGAGATATTTTTACCGTTAGGTGGAGACATATATCAGGATAATTTAAGATTTTTTCATCTCTTCACACGGCTTTTGCACTAGCATATCTAATAATACATATGTCGGATACACCAGTGCGGAATCGACTTGATACTGAGGCAAGCCCTTATCTCACACAGCATGCCGAAAACCCGGTCAATTGGCAGCCGTGGGATGATCGTGCGCTTGAGTACGCGGAATCGGCAGATAAGCCAATTTTTCTCTCTGTTGGATATGCTGCATGCCATTGGTGCCATGTCATGGCTGAAGAGAGCTTTGAGGATGATACCGTTGCTAGTATATTAAACGATTCATTTGTTCCGATCAAGGTTGATCGTGAGGAACGACCAGATCTTGATCGCATCTATCAGACAATCTGTCAACTTGTCACTGGTGGCGGTGGATGGCCCCTGTCTGTCTGGCTTACTCCGGAGGGAAAGCCATTCTATGTTGGCACATATTTCCCAAAAACAGAACGACCTGATCGTGGTGATACTCCTGGATTCTTAGAGATCTGCCAGTCGTTTGCGACCGCGTGGGAGAACGACCGTTCAGAACTTGAATCCCGAGCAGACCAATGGGCAGATGCACTTCAGGATCGACTTGAAGCTGATACGAGCGGTCATAGTGATGCTGATGATGTTCCAACTCCCGAGGCTGAATCATCTAATTCAGATAATGGCTCCAATACAGACCTTCTCACGTCAGTATCCACCGCTGCGATTCGTGCTACGGATAATGAGTATGGTGGATTTGGCTCACGCGGTCCAAAGTTCCCACAACCGGGACGAACTGAGGCGTTACTCCGTGCACACGCAGAAATTGATAGAGAGACTGCCCTCAATGCTGCGACAGCGACACTTGATTCAATGGCTGCGGGTGGTGTATATGATCATATTGGAGGTGGATTCCACCGCTACGCAACAGATCGTGAGTGGACGGTCCCACACTTCGAGAAGATGCTGTATGACAATGCTGAGATTCCCCGCGTCTATTTATCCGCGTATCAACACACTGGGCGCGATCGGTATGCTCGAATCGCTCATGAAACCTTCAGCTTCCTCTCACGCGAACTTCAACATCCCGAGGGTGGATTCTATAGCACTCTCGATGCACAAAGTGAGGGCAAAGAAGGGCGGTTCTATGTTTGGACACCACAAACGGTCCGGGATGCAATTGATGACTCACAAGCTGCAGATATCGCAATTGATCGTTTTGGTGTGACAGAGGGCGGGAATTTCGAAGGATCGACCGTTCTCACTGTTACAGCATCAATCTCGCAACTCGCAAGTAAGTATTCATCTACAACTGATGAGATTGTCTCACAACTTGCAGATGCACGCGACTCGCTATTTGATGCTCGAACAAACCGTGAACATCCGAATCGTGATGAAAAAATCCTGACTGCATGGAATGGACTTGCAATATCCAGCCTTGCTCGCGGTGGATTGATACTGGAAACTGACCAGTACACAGAACTGGCAACTGATGCTCTCTCATTCATCCGTACGCATCTCTGGGATAGCGACGCTGGTCGGCTCTCTCGACGATATAAAGACGGTGATGTAGATGAAACAGGATATCTTGATGATTATGCATTCCTCGCACGCGGTGTCTTCGATCTGTATCAGACTACAGGGAATGTCGAACACCTCAGCTTTGCAGTCACACTCGCTGAAACGATTGTGAGACTATTTTATGATGCAAGCGGTGAGACATTGTATCTAAGCCCTAAAGACGCTGAATCGCTCGTAGCTCGACCACAGGACCTTCGAGATCAATCAACACCATCGAGCGCTGGGATTGCAGTACAAACACTCAATGCAGTTGATCCATTCACGTCGACTGATCTTTCAGGCATTGCGGCTGCTGTTCTTGATACACATGCTGATGAGGTCCGTGGTCGACCACTTGAGCACATCTCATTGGCAATGGCTGCTGATTCTCGTGCCCGTGAGCATGATGAAATCGTCATTGCACACGATATTGACACCGGACTTTCGGAATCAATGCGCTCAGATATTGCATCGACATATCTTCCGGGTGTCCCTATTTCCCAACGTCCGGCGACTGCATCAGCACTTGAACCTTGGATTCATGAACTCGGACTTGACTCCCCACCAGCAATCTGGGTAGGTCGTAATCAACGCGATAATACGGCGACCGTCTACGCGTGTTCTGGTCGAGCCTGCTCACCACCGACTCATTCACTTACAGATGCCCTCGAATGGTTTGACACAGACATCATAGATAGTTCCTCTGACACTGACGCTGATACTGATACAGATACAGATACAGATACAGATACAGATACAGATACAGATACAGCTAATAATATTGATGCGGTTGAAGGAATTAATTTCAGTGAGGACGCCGCTAGCGACGGGAGCTAATATTGCCACATATTGAGATCCTCCTCATCTTCAAGACCGCAGGGTTTTAGCAGTATACAGGCGGTAAGCCCCCTCTCCCTTCCTCAAGGAGCAACACAGGGACACCGCGACCGAGTAGCGCAGTAGGGAGGGAATACACCGCCGCCATCACTCAAGCATTGATGTATACTCAGAATATACGCAATATGTACAGTGCAGCAAAAAAGTGTGAAAATCAGGGACGATCAAGAGGAGTGGCTTGCCGAAAACCACCTCAATCTCTCGGCGTTCCTGCGTGACCGACTTGATGAAAAAATCGAACAGCGGAGTGGAGTGACTAATCACAGATGAGAGACACCTACAGGTATCAACTGGAGCCAACTGATACCCACCGCGAGCAGCTGGATTTCTACCGTGATACCTGTAGACAATTGAACTGTATAATCACGCACTCAAGGGGTTCAGAGAAATCCCCGATTCGGCGGGGACGCTCAACCAACGAGTGCGACAGGTACGTGACCAACTCCCTGATCTCACAGACTGGTGGGACGACCTCACTGAACTGTATTCAACAGTTACACAAGCAGCTGTCATGCGGATCGAAGACAGTGTGACAGCTCTCTCCGAGTTGAAAGATCGAGGCTACAAGATTGGCAGCCTCAACTGGAAAACCCTACAGGAGTTCTGCAGCTTCACCTATATACAATCCGGCTTCGAGTTCGATAGTAAGAACGGTTGGACGGTACTGTCCCTTGTCCAAACTTGTGGATATTCCCGTGGTGAAACACCGCGAGATCCCAGAAAAGGAGACAATCAAAGAGGTGACACTGAAAACAGAGCCAACCGGTGAGTGGTTTGCCTGTGTGACTGTTGATTAAAAAGAAACGCCACAAAAACCTGAAAAACCCGAGCGATGTGTCGGGATTGATGTGGGGATTCTCAAGTACGCCCACGATACCGATGGTCGAGAGATTTACTCACTGGATCTCACCGCCAAGCGTGAGCGATTGCAGCGCGAACAGCAGAAACTCTCACGCAAGGAATATGGCTCAAATAACTGGGAACAGCAACGGCAGAAAGTGGCTGAGTGTCACCAGTAACTCAACCGAAAACGCCGGGATTTCTTCGATAAGTTGTCAAATTACTACGCCACCGAATACGACCTCGTGGCTGTTGAAGAGTTGAATATCAACTCTATGCTGGAATCTCCCAGTAACAGCCAAAACACTGCATCGGCAGCGTGGAACATCTTCACCACTCTGTTGTCGTACAAGTGCGACCGCGAAGGGACGCACTTCGAGGTTGACCCGACAGACACGACCAAAGAGTGTGCTAACTGTGGCGTAGCGACCGACAAACCACCATGGGTGCGGGAACATTCGTGTCCCGCCTGTGGGTTCACAATGGATAGGGACGCAAACGCAGCGATCAATATTCTTTCTCGTGGGTATGAGCAGCTAGGAGTGGGAAACTCCAAATCAACGCCTGTGGAGACTGCGCTCCCTATGTTTATCCCATCGGACTCTTCCGATGTTGTATATGTAAAGCGCGTCATCGAATCAGGAAGCCCCATCCTCAAGAAGCGAACGGCGCAAGCCGTGAGCGAGTAGGGTGGGGTAGTTCACCAACGTTCACACTGCTGCCCGTGGAAGAAGCTCGTCTTGACACTCTGAGCAAGCAACTAGATTATATGATTCTGTGCACAGAGTCGTTGTATTACATAACTCACACTCACACTCGACTTCCAATACCTGCCCGCCCCAGCGGTGTGGCGAGAGTCGTTCGCTGACGCGGATTGATCTAATCATCTTCTATATCTTTGTGTGAAAACCAAGCATAAGTCGCTTATTATAAGATTGGCACTTAGAATATATATTGGTAATATGTATATAATGGTCTATGATAGACAGTTCGCGTTGTCACCTACTGAGTTGCTCGGCAAGATGCACTGCAATCGGAACTGATGCAGTTTCAATAAACCGTGCCACTTCCTCATTTTCTCGTTCGACAACGACTGTTGGGATCCGGTCGATTCCGTATTCCTCGACACCCGGTCCATGTTTTTCACCATCAGCGTTCTTTTTTACAGGATATTCGTGAACCTGCTCACTTGGAACATCAGCGGCATCGACTGCGGCTGCGAAGTCGGGTAACTGCCTTCGACAGTCATCACACCAATCACCACCCCACACCCGAATCGTAATATCATCAGCACTGAATGCGGATATTATATGCGACCATGAGTCAGCATCCCACACAGGATTTGCTTTCATCGTCTCAAGTGTCTTATTCATATTCGTCTCAGTCATGTTTTGTAATTATTGTGAGTCGTCCTAAATCTACGGATATATACAATACCACAGCTATCGAAACAATATAGTGGCAAATGATACTCTCAGCTGGACCGAATTGACTACCAAGGACAGTATTTATAATTCAATACCTGTTTTGGTCGCCACTATCTTATCTATCACTAGCGAATATATGTATCAATGAACGCGAACATTTTGGAAACAATTGGAACACCGCTTGTCCGCGTTGACTCCCCGCCAGGTGCGACAATCGCTGCAAAGATTGAGTCGAAAAATCCCGGCGGTTCCGCAAAAGATCGACCGGCACTCGCAATGGTTGAGCGTGCTGAGCGCGCTGGTGATATTGAGCCAGGTGACGCTCTTGTTGAACCAACGAGCGGAAACACTGGTATCGGGCTGTCAGTCGCTGCCGCTGCGAAAGGATATGATCTCACGGTAGTGATGCCCGCCTCACAGTCGCCTGAACGGCGCGAGTTGATGCGAGCGTATGGTGCTGAAATAGAGTTGATTGAAGGCACCATCAGCGATGCTAAAGATCGCGCTGATGAACTTGAAAATGGTGGGATGACACAACTGAGACAGTTCGAAAACCCGGCTAATCCTGATGCTCACTATCTGACAACCGCTGAAGAAATTCTCGAACAGATTGAGGGACGGACTGTTGATGCACTTGTTGCCGGTGTGGGAACCGGTGGGACACTCTCCGGTATTGGGAGACGTCTTCGTGAAGAATTTCCGGATATGTCCGTCATTGCTGTTGAGCCAGCCGAAAATGCAGTTATTTCAGGTTCAGAACCCGCGAGTGATGATTTTCAGGGCATGGGTCCAGGATTTATCAGCCCAAATCTAGACACCGAATTAATCGACAGTGTCGAGACCGTCAGCATTGATGCAGCTGAGTCAGAATGTCGGCGTCTGGCACGTGAGGAGGGCATTCTTGTTGGACAATCTTCTGCAGCGTCAAACATCGCCGCAAAACGCATTGCGACACAACTTGCTGATCCCACTCAACCTTGCAATGAGCGAGAGCCAGGATACGTCATTGAGGATTTACCCGGGTCAGAACCCGCTGCGATATCATCATCATCTACATCTACGCCTACATCTACTGACACTGGTGATATCGATACGTCCGGAGTCACGGATGCTCCGGATACCGATAAAAAAGTGGAACATGAAAGTGGAATGGCTATAGATTCTGATGAGAGTGATCTGCGCTCTGACTGCCCGCTAATTATTACTGTCTTCTGGGATAGTGGAGAACGGTATATGTCGACTGGACTATTCAATGACTCAGACTCAGGTCAAGATCATAACTGAAAGTCAGTGTGCTAATTTCGTTATCGTTGAGAGCACAATTCTGAGTCATAGTGAATACAGTATCATGAGAATGGGTAATCTAGGTCCATCGCTAGACATCGTCTTAGCGGTCAGGAATGTCAGAAAATATTTTCAGTACTTCAATTGCGCTATCGTACTTCAGATGTTCTGATACTATATACTGTTATACTAACAGTTACTTAGCATCGTCCGCCGTCTCATCTGAATCTTCTGTTGCATCGATTTCGCTATCTTCGTCATTATCGATTTCAGATTCATCACGGTGCTCTGTTGTCTCTTCTGATGGTTCATCAGTCTCATCAATCGTGATATCGACTGGGTCAGCACTTGTCTCAGACGACGCTTCAGAGTCCATATCTGTATCTGTATCTGTATCTGTATCTGCATCTGTCAAAGTCCGCATCAGTGTTTACGTCCACGTCTGCGTCGCCATCCGTCTCAGATTGTGCTGCCGTGCCTGCGCCAACAACATATCCAACTGTCCCGCCAACAAGTCCACCAATAATCGCTCCACCAGGACCGCCTCGTTTTAATCCTGTAATTGTCCCGACAAATCCACTAATTGCGGAGATAGTGGCTGGGTCGACACTTTGTTCTGTCATTGTCTCAGTATCATATTGATCGGCTGTCATCGCTTAGTGTACTCACCGCAGACAAACGAATCTTTGCCACGTAGTGAGTGAATGTATTAAACTGACCGTAACGTGCAATTAAATTGCTAAAATTAGTAGGCTCGGATAGTCAGTATAGAGCTGTCCTCACTCAACCGGTGTTACATCTTCAATTAACTGCTTTCCAATAGAACGAGTTCCACCATCACTCAACTGTAACATAAACATGCTACCGACGTCCTCATATCCTGAGACGGTAATTGTTTTCTCATCGCCATCTGTAATCTCATGCGGTTCAGTCAGTGTAATCTGATAGGCTTCATCTGCCATAACATGCACATTCTGTTCTACATCTGTATTGGGTTGTCGGTCACAACAACAGATGACCATATCATCAAATTCGATGTGATTAATTCACAGTATCAATAGTATCGCGATTACTGCAGTCGTAATCGGAGTTGTAATAACTGTGATATTTTGCCACGTCGAGTCTTGTACGACAAACGCTCCGGCTTCACGGGCCTCAGCTGGATTATTGATAATTGCGATATCACCAACCGATAAACTTGCCGAGAAACTTAATAACAGAATAACTGGAAGAATTGCTGCTGTATCGACAGACATGAATATTCCAGTCAATGCAGCAACGCTGAGATACACCGGTAATGGCGCTGCTGCAACTGCTTGTATTGCCCATGTTGGTGTTGATGTATCGATTTCAGCGTTAAATTGACCTAGTGGTACTGCTGTCCCTGACCACTGTGGAAGAATACGAATCACCGGGTCAAGTCCAAGTAGTACCGCAATAGCCGCGTGAGCGAGTTCATGTGGAAGCACAATCGGTGCAACAAGCACTCGAGCAACTGTTCGCCCCCAAGTGCGCGAGTCGTCTGTCACTGTTGAGCGGTCAGGATACTCCACCAGCCGGTCACTGATTTATCGAACATATGCTCCGGCACCAATGGTGCTGGAACCGGTTGAAATCCATTGTGACGCATGTCGGCAATTCCACCGTATCGCTCCACTGGTCGTCCCGCAAAATCGAGTACTCGAATCTGCTTATCATCATCGCGGTGGTACGCATATGGAAATCGCTCCCGCGGTGGGCATGCGAGTGCGTCGACGTTACTGAGTCGCACAAGAACATCACCATCGGCACGAAGTTCAACCCATGGTCTATTCGTGTTCGTATCTGCGTCTGCATCCGAATCTGTGTGTGAACTTGGACTTAGATCATCATTCACCCTCGTCCCTGCTGACGGGTTCATATCGGCAGCCATGCTTTCCTCAGTATCATCTTCATCTGCATCTGAGGTCGATCCCATAGATGTCCTTTCATCCGCTGATGTCGACTCTGCTTTCCCTTCTCCTTCGAGATTAGCGTTACCGGTCTCTGTCGTTTCCGTAAGGTCATCACTTGAGATGAACTCTGGGGAGTTATCTGAGACCGTTGCAACTAGACCAGGCTGTCCTGATACCGTTCGAGATTCATGCCACGAAAGAGTCGCTGATGTCGGAACGGCGGCATATCCTCCTTCATCAAGTGGGACTCGGTCCGGTCCAGCGTAGAACTGCCGTCCATCGGTAGTAACGTCTGCAACGCCAACCGGTGAGGTTAAAATATTTGCAATCTTTGATGCTGCCTGTTGAGTTGAGACGACAAATAACGTTGCTCGGTTATTGGATTGATTATTCCAAACACGTGAGAGCACCATTGTCGGATCAATTTTGCGTATTGTCTCAACTGCAATAGCCCATCCTGAAGATAATAGCGTCTCTGGCGTTGGGGGTTTTGATGAACAAGCATCCGTCACTGGACGTTCAGTATGATCCACCGATTCATCAGATGATATCGCCGCATCATTACTAGTCGTGCGAGCGATTACCGGAGGCGTCGCCGCATCATTTGACCGTGAGGTGGTCAAACCAGCACGGTGACACCGATCAATACCTGCGGTCAAAAGCCTCTCATTCATTATCAGTGATATGCCCCCAGTTAGTAAGTGAATTGTGGGCGAAACTGAAAGTCAAAATGATCGAACCGACACGCATCTGAATACACCAATATCATATTGGGCTGTATGTCTCACTCAAACGTGTGTTATATTAATAAGCTAACTGTGACTCATTTAGCCTGACTAGCATGCATACAAGCTAAATGCGTCAGGAACGCTCGCATTCAGAATTATTTATAGATGTAATTGGTGATTCAATATTGCGTCTTAATGAGCCGAATAAGTAAATAAATTGATTAAAATAAGTATGTATTCAAATATCAATACTGATCCAAAATAAAATATATGATATCGTTAAATCCTCGAATAGTGGTAAGTGTTAGAAGCCTCCCGGGACGATGACATATGCGAACAGTAATGTCAACAGTCCGGTCGCAACGCCATAGTACAACACCGGAATTAACTCAAGTCTGATTACGCGACCTTCTTCACCAATGAGTCCAACGACAGTGAGTGCGGCGACAACATTATGAATTGCAATAAGATTCCCAATTGCTCCGCCAACAGCTTGTGCGGCAACGACAATCACCGTCGGTGCACCAACATCCTGTGCGGCTTGGAACTGGAATAATCCAAATAGAATGTCGCTCACGGTGTTTGACCCAGCAATGAATGCGCCAAATGCCCCAATGAATCCTGAGAAGAATGGGAATGCAATACCTGTCACATTAGCCGTCAGCTCTGATAGTAATCCAAGCATGCCAGCAGAGACTGCAGCATTCTCAAGAACAATACTACTCCCTGATCGCTGCATGATCATGACTGTTGCAACAGCAAACCAAAGCGCGATGACTGCTGGGGCGATGTTTCGAAGTGCTTCACTCCATGATGCTTTGATTTCATCAGTGCTCATCCCATGAATCGCATATGTTATTACTGCAACAAGAATGAACAATGACCCTGGAAGATACAGTAATTCGACACCTTCTGAGAATGGTGTCCCAAGAATGTTATTCCATGTAAGAACACCTGTTGAGGCTAAGAAGGACTGTACCGGTCCGATAACACGAGTGGCGATCAGTAGTGCTGCAACAAGGACATACGGTGTCCATGCTGTCAGAAGCGACATGTCCTCATTATGTCTGTCGGCTGGTGATGCCGATGCAGTCCCGCCATCAGCGGCAACCGCTCCGTCGCTTGACGACTTTGATCCAACGCCTTGCCCAGGTTCAATTGATCCGACCCAATGATCAGGCCACCCGGACCGCGGTCCAAACTCCCATGTATCATCTGGGATGAAGTATCCAGCCCGAAGCGTGGTTGTAACAATAATTAATCCAACCATTGCCCCAAGTAGCGCCGGGAACGTTGGACCAAGATAGATTGCTGTCAGATTGTATGGAACAACAAATGATGCCCATGCGAATAGCGTCAACGGTAACACTTCAACCGCGGGTTTGATTGATCGTTCTTCACCAAAGTACCGCGTCATCATCGCAACACCAATGAACGGGATTGCAATCCCAACAATTGAATGAATTAGAGCCGCCCAGACACCGATCTGTGCGACGTATGCTCCCGTACTCTCATACGCACCAGAGGTGACAACCTGCTGAGCTGCAGTTGTTCCTTCTGCAAACACAACGTCACGAAGACCGATAATCAAAGGAGTTCCAACGGCACCGAATGTGATTGCGAGAATATTACCAGTCAGCGCAACAACAACAGCGGCTAATGGAGGGAATCCGAGCCCAACGAGCAGTGGACCAACAATTGCTGCCGGTGTTCCGAACCCAGCGGCACCCTCAATAAACGAACCCATGAGGAAGACCAATAACACAACCTGCACACGTCGATCATCACTAATTGATGAAAATCCGGCATTAATGACATCGAATGCACCGGATTGTCGTAACGTGTATAGTAGTAAGATTGCACCAAATACAATAACAAGGATTCGAGTCGCCGTCAGTGCCCCGCGAATTGATGCAGCAGCAATCAACGTTGGAGTCATCTCCCATCCGACATATGCGACACCCACAGCGATTAGCCATGCTACAGGCATCGTTCTCGTCGCTGGCTGATACAATCCCACCATCAATACAGCGATTGTTATTAACGGCAGTACTGCCAAAGCAGCAAGTGTGATATCTACCATACGTGCACCGATTCTACGTTATCTAGTAAACTCAATTTTATTGTCATTTCATTCATTTTATAAATCAATATATTTGATTCATCATTGATTGGGTATCAATACACAACAATGCATATTGATCCTGATATTTACTTCTCAACTCTACGCAACTTCTATTCTACACTATTGTTTATAGTTAACTGATTTTATCCACTGAGTAGTTTGTTAGCATATATCATGTAAAATCACTATCGAACTTTCTTATCATGTCTCAAGTATAAAATAGAAGTCAGCATATAGCAAATAAATATCATGAATGTATCGGCAGATATAGTGTATGTTTTTATGAACGGAGATAATATAATTCACATCAACAATGGCAACAAATACGCCATCTACGATAGACGAGCACTCACCGGGCGGTGAGTCTGATCCTGCTGTTGAGGGCACATATGATTATGTCAGTGATGACATCGAGCGACCGGGGCTGATGGAAGATCTCGATGCTCGTGTCGATGGAGATGTTCGGTTTGATACCTATTCACGGCAACTATATGCTACTGATGCATCAGCATATGAGCAGACGCCGATAGGGGTTATCATGCCAGCGCATACCAACGATGTTTCTGCGGTAATGAATTACTGCGCAGAGCAAGAAATTCCTGTCCTTCCTCGTGGTGGCGGTACAAGCCTTGCTGGACAGACAGTAAATGAGGCTGTTGTTCTCGATCTTTCACGGTACATGGATGATGTCGAGAGAATCGACTCAGACGATGAGACTGCAACTGCACAAGCCGGTGTTCGGCTTGGCGATCTAAATGCAGCAGCTGAACCACACGGACTCAAGTTTGCACCTGACCCTGCATGGGGTGATAAATCTGTCTTGGGCGGGGCTATTGGGAATAATTCAACCGGTGCACATTCATTACGATACGGAAAGACCGATTATTATCTTGAGGCAGCTGAGGTCGTTCTCGCTGATGGGACTGTTACGACCTTCGGTGAGGTTAGCATAGAAACTCTCCGTGAGCGCGGTAATCCTGACGGTGATCTTGAAGCACAAATATATGCTACAGTCGCACAGACGCTGACCAACCATGCTGATGAGATCGCCGATCAGTATCCGGATCTCAAACGAAATGTTTCGGGATATAATCTCGATATGCTCGTTGATGAGCTCCGCGGAGAGCGCCGTCTCCCCGATAACTCTGACATTGACCCTCAGAGCGAACCTGGTTCGGTCAATCTTGCTCGTCTTCTTGCTGGATCAGAAGGAACACTTGCCACGGTCACAGAAGCGACTGTCTCACTAGCATCCATCCCGGAAACAAAAGCAGTCGTATTACTCACTTATGATAACGTATTAGGTGCAATGAAAGACGTGGCACCGATACTTGAACATGACCCTGCTGCTGTTGAGGTAATGGATGATGTTCTGTTAGATCTTGCTCGAGAGACTGCCGAATTTGAAGATGTTGTTGGGCTTCTCCCAGACGGAACAGACGCTATGCTTCTTGTCGAGTTTTATGCTGAGACTGATGAACATGGGCGTCAACAAGTTGCTGATCTCGTTGCTGATCGTGTTCCAGATGATGACACGGAGGCTAATCCAAGCCCTGAGGCTGCATCGATCACGACCGCAAACCAAACTGCTATTCAATCGATGGAAGCACATGATGCTGAGACTCGTGAAAAATTCTGGAAAATGCGAAAATCTGGACTTCCAATTCTTCTCTCACGAACGAGTGATGAAAAACATATTGCGTATATCGAAGACACAGCGATTCCGGCAGAAAATCTTCCAGCATATGTCTCTGATTTTCAGGACATTCTTGATGAACATGATACATTCGCATCATACTATGCACATGCCGGTCCAGGAGTACTTCATATCCGACCATTAATTAATACAAAAACTGCTGAGGGTGTCGAGACATTCGAATCAATCGCTGATGAGGTAACTGATCTTGTGGTGAAGTATGGTGGCTCCGTCTCAGGCGAACATGGCGATGGCCGTGCACGGACACAGTGGAATCGAAAACTCTACGGAGACGAACTTTGGGACGTCTTTCGTGAGCTAAAATCCGCCTTTGATCCTCAGTGGTTATTGAATCCAGGGAATATCTGTGGCGACCACGAACCAACTGCAAATCTCCGATTTGACCCTGAATACGAGTTTGACGCTGGATTTGAGCCGACGATGAATTGGGAGGTCGAAAACGGATTCGAAGGAATGGCTGAACTCTGTCACGGGTGTGGCGGGTGCCGTGGTCCACAGGAGACGACAGGCGGTGTAATGTGTCCAACGTATCGAGCCGCTGAAGAAGAGATTCAAAGCACTCGTGGTCGGGCGAATATGCTCCGTCAAGCAATGAGTGGAAGTCTTGACGAAGATGAGTTGTTTGACGATGAGTTTGTTGAGGAGGTATTAGATCTCTGCATCGGATGTAAAGGGTGTGCAAAGGACTGCCCAAGTGGAGTCGATATGGCGAAGATGAAAGCAGAAATCACGCATGAGTATCATCAGCGAAATGGCTCGAGCTTTCGTGACAAATTATTCGCGAATGTTACCACAGTCTTAGAACTTGGATCAAAATTCGCTCCGATTTCAAACCTCGCCCAACAGGTCCCTGGAAGTGGTATTCTTCAAGAGAAGCTATTAGGAATTGCGCGTGAGCGGACACTTCCACCGTTCCATCGTCAGAGCTTTGTTGATTGGTTTGAGCAACGCGGTGGTGCGGCTATTCCCGCGAGTGAAGCAACTCATCGGGTCTTATTATTCCCAGATACATACACGAATTATAACCATCCTAAAGCGGGTCGAGCGGCGGTCCATGCACTCGAATCACTCGGCGTCCACATACAGATTCCAGATGACGTGACTGGGTCTGGACGACCACCACACTCTAAGGGATTTCTTGAGAAGGCTCGAGAGAGGGCACAAACAAATGTCGATGCTCTTTCACCCCGTATTGCAGATGGGTGGGACGTCGTTGTAGTTGAGCCATCTGATGCCGTCATGTTCCAACGTGATTATCTTGATCTTCTTTCAGGCTCGGACGTTGAACGCGTCGCGAAAAGCACGTATGGAGTGATGGAATATATCGATACATTCCGGCTACTCGATGATACAGGACACACTGACATTGCCAACGCAACAGCACCATCGTTGACATATCATGGACACTGTCATCAGAAATCAACAAAGAAAGATCATCATACTGTCGGTGTACTACGGCGTGTTGGATATGAAGTAGACCCGCTCGACTCAACATGCTGTGGAATGTCAGGCAGTTTCGGTTATGAAGCAGAGCATTACTCAATGTCACAGGCTATTGGCGAAATCCTATTCGACCAGATTGATGATAGCAATGGAGACGTTGTCATCGCACCTGGAGCATCATGTCGATCACAAATTGGTGACCGACCAGATGGGGATGAACCACCACATCCTATTGAGCTACTTGCAGACGCGGTCGCTTAATAATTGTATTGCTCTGTAGGTGCATTACCCATCGATGATTGAATAGCGAACTCATTTTAGTCTATGAATAGATTGCTCATTACCTGAAGAATTGTTCATGTAGTGAGTTAGTGCATCGTTGAATGAGTATAAATGGAGTCATATCCTATCCCTACCTGCCGGGGTGCCTCTGACAACCGGCATTCATGTGAGGGCTTCTCATACGAGATATCATCATTGACGACGGCTCTGCCCGAACCGGCGCGATGATGTGTATGCTAATGTTGAAATTACCCTCATATGATTTCAATAATATACGATCTTATACTAATACCATAGCCTCTAGTGACATTGTTAGTAGCCGTGAGTGACGGTAGATGATTCAAAAGCTAATTAAATATTATACTGGAGTTCCAGTGTACACTCATGTCTTTATGAACTAATAGAATCTTATTGATAAGCTCATTTCTTAGATAACAACCTCTCATTCGCTGTGGAAATACTGGGCTTACTTAACCAAATTGATATGCGCGTTGTCAGCTATCAGCTGACTTCGCTCGCATGAGCATTAATACATATTCACATCAGGGAATCTCAGTTATTTCACCCGTTTGGTGGGGTCAGTTCCTGAATAGCAGTGACAGATTGTTCACGTATGTCTGCTGCAGAGGCTGATCTGAAAAGGTGTGTCATACAGGTGCAGTCGGATGAGCCAAACCCATCTAGCGGTGACTGCTCCACGTGGTTGAGTAACGATGATGCAATAGCACATTCAATATCAGCGGTTGGAGCTGTGACGATGGCTGTAAGTGATACATTCTGGTGACTGGCAAGATAATCAATATGCCAGTGTGTCACATCGTGTATCCCTGCAGCTACGCGCCGATGTCGATCAACACGTCCGAGTCCATTTGACCCGAAGGCACTGCCAACGTATGCGTACCCACCTTGGGGAAATAATCTGGTCTCGTTAACACCAACCGTCAATGACGTGGGGGAGTCCAGATTCATACACAGTACATAGCTTCCTGGCGGGGCAGTCCCTGCTCCGATTCCAAGCGGGTCGGTCTCCGATTGGATTGCTGCTGGTGTAATAACAGCTACATTCATTTGAGTGATATAACATATTATACGAGATTTACCTGATCATTTTGATTCTTACACAAAAGTATTAATATACAAATTAAGATTAGGGTTACTCGAAATCCAAACTCAGATTGATATTATCTGGATGCTTGTGTTTTTGAGGACGCAGCAAGCGCATTAAACGCCGAAACGGCTGTCTCACGGAGGGGATACATTTCATGATAATCATCGGGATCACGGTTTCGCCCAGTTGCAACTCCCACAAGAGTTGCAATCTGGTCGTAGTTTTTACCTACTAACTGACTCACGATGCCCGGCATACTCGCTCGCTCAGCTATTTCCTTAGCAGCTGCCCGCCCTGCGTACACCTGATTACGACGGCTATCAACGAGAAACATCGCAAATGGTGTTTCATCGAACTGTGATTCAAGAAACTGCTGTGCTGTCTCATCATACCATGAGATAGCGCCGACTGTATCAAGCCGTTCGAGTGCTCTTGCGGCGATTGAGCAATATGGGCATTCTCCGTCATAAATTAATACAGACTCATACTGGGTCATACATATACTAATGCTGTGAGACTCAAAACTATGCTGGGCATCTGCACCGGCTTAATGTGATTAATATCTTATAGAACTTATCAATGCAACTATCTCAGTGGTTTACTTCGACAGTAATTTTAGGCTTGCCTAAACATTGAACATAATGCGCTCAGACATCTGCGTCATTGTTCCCACCATCCGCACGTATGATCGAATGAAGTCATATTTTGAGAACGCTCGAGATCACGGATTTGATCTCGATCGACTGTTTATGCTTCTTGTCACCGAAGATAACTGTGACACTGCTGGCATGAAGAGAATGCTTGATACGGCAGGCATCGATGGGGCAGTATACGATGAGACTCGTCGTGAGTCATGGTTTGACGCTCATGGACTCGATCAATACGCACATATCATTCCAGCGAAATCGCACGCGCAAACAAGTTTTGGGCTTCTCTACTTATGGGCAAACGACCAGTTCACACGAGGGGTATTTATTGATGATGACACCCGACCGCACTCAGAATGGGACTTTTTTACCCGACATCTCAACAATCTTGATAGAGATGACATGGTTGAATCCGTTCGCTCAGATGAGCAGTGGGTCAACGTATTATATCAACATGCCGATGAACACGGGCTGTATCCACGGGGATACCCATATTCAGCGATGAATGAGACTGTCGAAACAGATCAATATCAAGTAAGTGATGTCGTTGCTTCGCAGGGACTTTGGACAAATGTTCCTGATCTTGATGCTGTTCGGATTCTTATGGACGGTGATCTTGATGGACAAGCACAAACTCGAACAAAAAATGCACATTTTGATGGAGACTTCATTGCAGCCCCGGGACAGTACCTCACTGTTTGCTCGATGAATCTTGCATTTGAACGGGAAGTGATCCCAGCATTCTATCAACTCCCAATGGACGATAATAACTGGGATGTGGGACGGTTCGACGATATCTGGTCGGGTCTCTTTCTTAAACGTGCTGCAGATATCCTTGGAAAAGAACTGATTAGTGGATATCCGCTATGTATTCATGATAAGGCTGCCCGCTCAACATTTGACGATCTGATGAACGAAGCACCTGGACTCGAACTCAATGAACATGTCTGGAGCATTATTGATAGCGCTGGTGCGGATGCAACAACATGGACTGAGGCGGCAACAGCAATGGCAGAGGAATTATCCGAGGGTAATTTCGATCAATTAGCTAATGGTGCATTTCTAAACCATTGTGGTGAATACTGGCTTGATTGGCTTGATTGCATTAATAAACTATCTGAGAGGGCAACGCCGATCGAGCATGCACCACGCGCTGACACTGCACGGGTGGGCGATTGAATCTCATCATGAAAAAATGACAATCATGAATGCTTCTGTCCTTGCTCTGAGTTAGATCAATAGAAGCCTGAAATACCACAGAAAGTATATTTTAATCATACTCCGATCTTCGTTTCTCTTCGTGCATGTATCTGTTACCGACCTTTGCCAGCAAAAACTCTCTTTTCGCCCGCTAAATCGCAAGTTATATACGATTTAGGCGGACCTAAAACAGACATGGGAGATATGCGTAGGACCGACGAAGGAACAAAAGTTGGTACAAATTCTCGCACACGAAGGCGGTTCCTCCAGGCTGCAGGCGTTGCCGGAATCGGGTCTATTGCCGGTTGCGGTGGTGTCAGTAATGATGAGGTGGGAACATCAACAGAAACTGAGATGTCATCGCCGATTGGGACATCAGACAGCGAGCAAATTGGGTCTGGGCGTTCTCCCTTCGGTGATCGTGATATCTCTGATGGCGTTTCAATGTCAGAGATGCCAGATCTCGCTGGTGAACTGACAGTATATTCAGGTCGTGGTGAAGCACTCGTTGGGGAATTACTCAGCTTTATTGAAGACCGATATCCTGAATTAACTATTCTCCCACGATATAGTTCAGCAAGCCAACATGTCAACCAAATTATTACAGAAGGACAGAACAGCCCAGGGGATGTATTCTATTCAGTGAACGCCGGCTCATTGGGTGCACTGGCGACCCGTGGGCGGGTACAATCGCTCTCAAGTGAGGTACTATCATTTGTCCCTGATACATTCCAGTCACCAGATGGATCATGGATTGGCACCTCTGGACGTGCACGGGCTATCCCATACAATACGGATATGCTCACTGAATCATCAATCCCAACAGATATCATGTCATTTCCAGATACAGCCGCACTTGATGGGCAATTTGGCTGGGCGCCGACGTACTCATCGTTTCAGGCGTTCATCACAGCGATGCGACTTCTTGAGGGAGAAGCTAATACGCGGGAATGGCTTCGTGGGATGCAGGAACTTGGCGCTGAATCATACGCTGATGAGTTCCAGATTGCTCGAGCAGTTGCTGACGGTGAGGTTGCCGTTGGTCTCACAAACCACTATTATATTCAACGCGTCCTCGCCCGTCGTACGCTTGATGCGCCGCTTCGAACAACGTTCACTCAAAATGATGCCGGAGCAGTATTCAACGTTGCTGGTGCCTGTACGCTCGATACAGCGAGTGATACTACTCTTGCATCGAATTTCATACGTCATCTGCTTTCTGCAGAAGCCCAAGATTACTTTGCTCGGACGACATTCGAGTATCCGCTTGTTCCTGAGATTGAGCCAATCGGACGACTCCCATCGATTGATTCATTAAATCCACCGGAGGATGTCGATCTAACACAACTGTCAAACTTGGAGGGAACCATCACGCTGCTCCGAGACACGGGTATTCTCTGATGGTAAACCGCTACATCAATATGATAGCAGGGCTCAACCACTGACACCGAAGACAACTGAACACTGTATACAGTATACGACATATCAAGGATAAAATGGCAACCGAATATCAGGTCGACGTTGATGCTGGTCCCGATGCTGCTGATGATGAGTCATCACTCCCCTTTGGGATTACTGTCGCCGCAGGTGCGGTTGCTGCTGCAGTCGTGATTCCATTTATATGGCTTATTCGAACTGGCAGTAGTGTTGGATTTGAACCTGCCATTGATCTCATAACACGACCAACGACAGTACAAATATTTGTCAATAGTGCTATTTTAGTCGTATTGACAACCACGGTCTGTGTTCTTCTTGGGGTTCCATTAGCGTATCTGACTGTTCGAACAAATATTCCGCTTAGCCGCGTCTGGACCGTTGCGGTGTCATTGCCACTTGTTATTCCGAGTTACGTTGGTGCGTTTGCTTTTGTGTCAGCGTTTGGTCCTCGTGGAGGGTTCCAACGACTCCTTTCACCGATTGGAATCGAACAAATCCCAGAAATATATGGACTCACTGGAACTGTGCTAGTTCTTAGCCTATATACGTATCCATATGTGTACATCACCACACGAGCATCGCTCAAATCAATGGACACAACTCTGGTTGATGCGGCTCGAACGCTTGATCATGGGCGCTGGGCGACATTCCGTCGAGTTACTGTCCCACAGATCCGACCAGCAGTCGCTGCTGGAACACTTCTTTCATCATTATATGTGCTTTCGGATTTCGGAACACCCTCAATTATGCGTTATGACGTTTTCACCCGTGTTATATACGTTGAGTTCGGAGCCTTTGGTCGTGACACAGCAACACTGCTATCATTACAACTCGTTGCAGTGACACTGTTTATCCTCTGGGCTGAATCACGAATTCGTGGTGAGGAACGAACGTCTGCAGGTGGACGCTCCCGTGACATTGTCTCACTTGGGCGCTGGCGACTTCCAGCAATGATACTGCCAGCTGGTGTCTCTGCACTTGCACTCGCTGTCCCTATTGTTATCCTTCTCTCATGGCTTGGTACAGCTTCATCAACAGCGGGTGAATCACTTGCATTTCAATGGACATATATTGGTAACTCCGTCACCGTCGCTGCCGCAACTGCTGTTATTGCTGTTATTGCTGGAATCCCAGTTGCCTATCTTTCAGCCCGTCATGATGGATTTCTCCCAGCAGTTTTTGAGCGGTTTACATACGTTGGATACGCTGTTCCAGGTGTTGTCATTGGACTCGCGCTCGTCTACTTTGGGACCTCATATGCCGCTCCAATCTATCAAACAATTTATTTGCTCACCTTTGCATGTGTCGTCCGATTTATTCCACAATCAGTTGGATCACTGCGGGCATCGTTTCTCGCTGTTGATCCATCGCTTCCTGAGGCGGCACGAACGCTTGGAGAATCGTCTGTTGGAGCATTTCGATATGTCACACTCCCACTCGTAGCACCAGGACTTCTCGGTGGCGCAGCACTGGTCTTTTTAACGACGATGAAAGAGCTCCCGGCAACGCTATTATTACGACCTGCAGGATTTACGACGCTTGTAACCCATATCTGGGCAGCATATCAGTCTGGATACTTTGGACAGGCAGCTGTCCCAGCACTTGTGCTTTTATTCGTATCGGGAATTTCGATGCTTGTTATCCTCACACAGGAGGGGTATGATGTCAAATAGTGCACAATCACGCACAAACTCACACTCAGACGGACAGGCGAATAGTACAAGAACAAACAAACATACATTCAACTCATCCGCAAGCGATGAGGGTGATAACACAGATGAAGTGCTTGAATTGTGTAATCTACAGAAACAATATGGGACAGAGACTGTAGTTGATAATCTCTCATTATCAGTAAACGCTGGTGAGATTCTGACCCTATTAGGACCGTCAGGATGTGGGAAGACAACTACGTTGAGACTGATTGCTGGTCTCGAAGCTGTAGATGGTGGAATGGTGCGCCTCAACGGAAAGAATGTTAGTGGATCCGCGTTTGTTCCACCGGAGCAACGTGGTGTTGGAGTTGTCTTCCAAGAGTTCGCACTCTTTCCACATCTTACTGCACGCGAGAATGTTGCTTTTGGATTGACGGAATATTCCTCTGTTGAGACTGACAATCGTGTTGATGAACTACTTGAATTAGTTGATCTTCCAAATCAGGGTGAAAGTTATCCTGATGAACTATCAGGTGGTCAACAACAGCGTGTTGCACTTGCTCGTTCGCTTGCTCCTGAGCCCGATATTTTATTACTTGACGAGCCATTCTCAAATCTCGACGTTGACTTACGAGTTGCTATGCGGGAGGAAGTACGCCGTATCTTGAAAGAAACAGGCGTTACAGCTATTTCGGTGACACACGATCAGGAGGAAGCGCTCTCAATCTCTGACCGTGTCGCAGTAATGAGCAATGGTCATATCGAACAGGTCGGTAACCCAGAGACTGTATTCCAGCATCCAGAATCGCGGTTTGTTGCCAGTTTTCTTGGATATGCAAGTTTCATTCCGGGATATGTATCCGGTGATGTAGTCCAGACTAAGGTTGGAACTGTGCCACGCGAGCAGGTTCATGGACTTGCCTCAGAGTACAACCAAACACGCGTTGACCTTCTTGTCCGTCCGGATGATGTGAGCGTCTGTCACGGCAATCCTGATACATCTGGAACGCAATCCGGAGATCAAAAACGATGACTGCTGATGATGCCAGTCATACACAATTCACAGATAAGACAGCTAGTTCCAACAATCCCGATCCTGACCTTGGGACAGCAAAGAACGGACATGTCGACACGCAGACCGATGAGTGTGGGTGTGGAGAGGTTGTTGCCCGACGATATCTTGGTCCGACATTCCTGTATGAGGTCAAACTTGAGACAGGTGAATCTGTCCAATGTATGCATAATCATGATGAGAATATTCCAGAGAGTGGCGTTGTTGATATCAAGATTAACGCCGATCATGAGCTTGCGTGGTTCCCCCGTGAACAACGACCGGATGAAACGGATGAACGATACCCGCGCGGCATCTGAGCATATTCCACTGATAAATCCGGCTCAGCGTCTAGATTCTTACTGAGCTTATGTGGAAAATTAACACCATACTTACTCGTCTTCAAAACCGTCTTCAAATATCCATTTGGACGCTTCTTGCGGGGATATTAGCTGTTGGAACTGGATTATTTGTTGCTCTCATCGCTGTGGAGGTATTCCCGTATCATTCAGTTAATGATGATGAAGCAGTGTATCTTACACAGGCAGCGTTACTGCTTGAGGGGGCGTTTTTTATTGACCCAACACCGTACCCTCCAGAGGCAGTTCGTCCGTGGTTTTTCATCCTCGACGATAGCGCTGTGGGGACTCGGCTGTACAGCAAGTATACCCCTGTTGTTCCAGCTATGTTCGCACTTGGATATCGTCTTGGTCTCGGGACCTGGACAGTTGGACTCGCACTTGTCGCAACAGGGACTGCTACTAGTGTCTATATTCTCGCTACACGGGCTTTTGATCGAACTATCGGCGTGTGTGCGATTATTGTCCTTGCAGGGTCGCCGATGTTTTTACTCACCTCAGCAACATTCCTTTCATATGCTCCAACGACTTTTCTAAATGTCATTTTTGCTCTTGCATATCTTCATTCATTCCGTGCGCATAATCAGCGTTTATTCACCTGGGGATGGGCTATTATTGCAGGCTTTGCAACCGGCATAGCCTTTTTTGCTCGACCATACACTGCGGTATTATTTGCCCTTCCATTTATTTTCCATACACTGTTCACTGTTTGTCGTCAGTTACGAAATACGGGATGGTCACATCCACAAACACACATCGCAGTGACCAGAGCATCTCTTACAGCAACCGCTGGGTGTGTTGTTGTTGCAATTGCGCTCTGGTATAATGCAATCGTGACCGGTGATCCGCTCGTTTTCCCATATGCTGCTTTTGCCCCAGCTGATGGACTCGGCTTTGGTCCGCATGAGTTACTTTCATATGAAGCAGTATACACACCTGAAATAGCACTGGCAACGACAGTAACAGCTGTTCAATCACTTGCCACCGAATGGGTCGCTGCAGGGCTTATCGGGACTGGATTTGCCATACTCGGAGGGGGTGTTGCTGTTCATCGTATTATTACTGACTCATCACAATCCAATGGATCATCGCTCTCCAAATCAACTATCTCGCTGCTCTTGCTATCGATTATCCCCACCGTTATTATTGGTGAGGCGTATTTTTGGGGAACGTATAATGGATTACAGAACGGGCTTATTGATCTGTTAGGACCGTTTTATCACTTTGATATACTTATTCCAATCGCGATCTTTGCTGCTGCTGGGTTTGTGACTCTATTTCGTCGTCTCTACGTAGTATTATCAGGATTTATGACAGTACGTTGGGCATGTATTACTGTTGTTGTCATTCTCATCATGGCTGCACCGATCATTGGAGTCACTGGAGAGTCCGTTCTTATGGGTCCAATTGAGACAAATGAGGAACGGAGTGAATCTCTTGCAGCGACGTATGAACCGATTGAGAAACAATCGTTCAATAATGCTGTTGTCTTCACCCCAGATACGTATGATGACTGGCAAGCACATCCGTTTCAGTATCTCCGATCGGATCCTACTCTTGACGGACCCGTTGTGTATGCAACAGATGGTCCACCAAGTCGTGATATGGCTGTCATTGATGCGACCAACCGAACGCCGTATCGATTCACGTATCGTGGGGTATGGACCGCTGCAGCGGAACCAGTCACACCGACGCTTCAGCAACTTTCAGTCAAACGTGGCGAAGTCATACAAATCCAGACGACTGTTGGACAGCCACAGAATCTTCAGTCTGTGAGTATTCGAATTGAAACTGCTGATGGTTACGTGCGATACCGGGCACGACCGGTCATACAAACACGTAATCAACAGACAGTGACAGTGCGGTGGTCAATCAGTCAAGATGGCGTCTGGGCTCGAAACCTTCCAGCTATATCAACTGGCGGAACAACCATACCACTGAATGCTACCTCTACAATCAATTCATCAGCGACTGCATCACATGGTTCTGATATGAGCAGATATAATAACGAATCCAAAGCCTCACTCAACGGTACAGTCAATATGACACAGACCGCTGTGTCGCTCCCATCAGGATCATCAGAGGTTGATTTTGTAGTGACATTTGTCGGTGCAGGTGGTGCAAGTATAACATATCGACAACATGTTACTGTTGAGACCATGGTTACTGAAAATAACATAGAATCATCAACTCAGGCAATCTGGCCGCCAAAGACACGCGTCTGTCGACTCACAACCGATTGTGGTCATGAGGGGGCATGGGTCGGACCAACGCCTGAAACGCTCACTGGAGTCTCAATAAATACGTCAGCGACGGGTCACTCATACACTAACTCCTCGTCTGCGAGTTTAGCCAGACCACCTGATGACTCCGGTTGAATTCCCCTATATGAACTCATGGGAATTTCTCTATGAATTTTTGTAAACGTGTAAAAATTGAATTGATTCTATTACATTCTGGTTGCTATCATAATTACCACCTTGCGTTCATTCTTCCATTGGACCAGTGAGGTCAATCTCAATTAACCCTTCACGAATTGCATATTGCATTTGTTCGTCAACAGCCATCTCTTCCCACCCACTAGGGCGTGCATCCTTAGGAATCGCCTCAAGCTGAGAATGAAATGATGTATGGAGGAACTGTCCATTCTCATCACATACCGGACATGTTAAAATTATCAGACGGACACGATATGGTCGATCCTCTGTGTGCCCACACTGCGGGCAAGTGTACGACTCTGTCACTATTTACCTGTACGTGCCACAGTAACTCGAATGTATGGGATACTCGACGACATGAGTCACGAATGATAACTATCGGACAAAAACTTCTGTCTCTTTATTACTGAATAAAGACGTGTCAGTTCTCACTCGACTCAGTGGTGACTGCAAAAACTCCAACAGTATCAATATTAAGCCCCTCAGCAGTTCTAACAGATGTGTCTGTAACGAGGTTCTGTGCGTTGACACTGACACTGACAGATTCATCGCTCTTAGCGTCGCCGTTATGCGCAATTATACTCGTTTCTGCGATTGTAATAACGGCTGGCTTCTCTCCGAAATTGAGAACACAGATATATGATTCCTCATCCATTCGCCTCTCATATGCAACGACGCGTTCAGCATCGACTGATGGCTCTGTGTCATTCATGATGGTATAATTAACAGGATTAATCGACCCATCAACGCCAAGAGCTGATATATTATTACGAAGTTTGATTAATCGTTGATAATGTGTATATATTTCTTCACGAGCATCATCCCATGCGAGTGCATCACGTCGTCCTCTTTGTCCCATTTCCTGCCCACCATACAACATCGGAACGCCTGGAAGTGTGAATAACGCTCCAGCAACAGCCATTGCAGCATCTTCGCCGCATTCAACAATATATCGGGTCTCATCATGATTCTCTGCATATAGCATGAATGCAGCGTGTGGTGGGAATCCGACTGTCTCTCGTTGATCGATTGCATCAAGAATTTCTATGGCGTCAGCATCTCCGCGACCGATCTCACGAAGTGTCGAGTAAAGCGTCGTGTCAAAATGCATGTCGAACATTCCGCCGTGGAAGTCTGCAATATATGGAATCGTCTCGTCTAAGAGCAGAAAGTCCTCATCACGCGTTTTGACCCGATCACGAAGTTCCCGCCAGAAACTGTTTGGAACCGCCCATGCCATGTCACATCGGAACCCATCAGCTACCTCCATCCATTCATCAACTACATCAAGTAGGTGACGACGGACCTCGAGGTTTTGAAAATTCCAATTGGCAATATACTCCCATTCAAAATACGTCTCTGGCTCTCCCTCACTACGCCAGGCGTACCAGTCGTGATACGGTGAATCTGGATTTCCAACGGCGTCCTGATAGAATGGATGATCACGCGCAGAGTGATTCAATACTAGATCAAATAATACTGTCATCCCTTGCTCATGTGCCGCATCAACAAAGGATTTATATGCCTCACTATCACCGAGATCTGATGCAATGTGAAAGAAGTCTGTAATATTGTACCCATGCGGCGCATGGTCGTTCTGCAGCACTGGCGTAAGCCATAAACAATCGACACCGAGTTCTGCGAGGTAATCAAGACGCTCAGTGAGTGCCGTAAACGTTGAATCTACATCTTCACCATCATCATCTACAAACCCTCGAATATAAATCTCATACAAAGTGACGTCAGTCGCCCATTTTGGGGGCTTGTTTGGATGTCGAATGTTGAATGAGTGATTTACGTCTGTTCGCTCAGGATGATTCTCTACCGTATTACTCTGTCTCTGATCATTACTACCGCCATTGATGTCAGTGTCATCATTACTATTACTATCACTATCGGCAGCGTTGGTCTTCGTTTCAATGACTACTTCACCTCCATCAGATTGAAGATCCCTGATAAATTCAACGCTGTCTGGAACACTGTATGCATCAGTTACGCCAACAGCATGAACACGAACACGTTGTCCAACAGCCTCCACTGGAATCCGCATCTCGCGGTCTGTGGTACTAATGACATCTGAGCTGATGTCATCACGGTCATCGACAATGAACTCAACGTCAATATCTGAATGAGCCGTCTCATCATCTGGTTGTGTCTGGGGATCTGCTTTGATGACTAATTCATCTCCTTCGATATCTCCATGAAGTTGAATCCGCGGTCGACCGCGATTCACCGTATCATCACGTATCCCAGAGCCTGATCCTGAGACACCGCCACTCTTTGTAACTGGTCGAGCTGAACCACTCTGGCGACCACTCACCGCACCCGAACCGCTTACACCTTCAGCTGCTGTAACCGGCGCGAGCGATCCAGGAAAAACACGAACAGTGAGTGAATGGTTGTTCGCTGGGGTTTCAAGCCCTATTTGGAATGTCCCAGGCGTGTCAGGGGTAAACTCGATAACTGCGTTCTCTGAGGGCAGTTCAATTGTACTTGATGCCGGTGCACGTTTGACATGCCACTGATATGATACTTCAGGATCTGGGTCACGAGGAGATAGCTGCAGCGACTCCCCAACTGCCATGAATCGTGGCGGACCTGGATGCTGCATATGCCTACTAATGCGGGCAACTGTCTTTGTCTTTACTCTGCAATTTTGCTGTGACCTGCGAATACTTATGCCGGCAGTTACTAATTTCTGTATATGAGACTTCGGACCGCGCTGAATGAGTACAAGCGCGACCGCGCGCGGCAATTCCCTGAGGAGTCCCAGACGACAACTGGTGCGTTCTCAGGGCATGGAGACCGACTTGTTCACGTCGGTCGCGATGGAGCGATTCGGGATTATTCTGCGGCGCTTTCTGGACTTTATGGTATTGACCGCTCGCGGTTTGCAATCGAAGCAGATGGCGATGTACAGTGGTTTGACGAACTTGAGCTTGTTCGCCAACATTATTACCGAGAAACGAGTCTCGTCGAGACTGAATTTGATGCTGGTGGATACACAATCCATCAATTTGATCTGACGATAGGGCGTGCACATCTGACACACGTTGAACTTCAGGGAGCTATCCCAACAGACGCCCACCTTACAGCGTTTATCACACTCGCCCCGGAGGGTCGTGAAACCCGGGTTGGTCGACTTATTCACGAGGATGGAGGTCCAAATGATACCCACGCTGTTGAGGTGTATCATCGCAACGAACACGATTATATCACTGCTTCAACCGGTCTTAGTGATGTTCGGGGGCAAGTTCCTGAACGATTTGATGAAATGCTCTCAGCTGAGTCATTTACTTTCCCTCGCGAAGCAGCGATTGAACAGTATGAGGACACACACCTCAGTAGTGATATTGTCGTTTCAGCACCACTTGAACGCGATGGTCGGGCTGTGCAAACAACACTCGTAACACAGCTATCAGATCATCAAGAGGTCTCCCGTTCGGAGGCACTTGATGACCTCTGTAACTGCGCACTCGAACACGAGACAGCGGATGAGATTCGAACAGCAGCTAGAGAACGCGCAGAAATTTCCGTTTCAAACCATATTCCACGACAACAGACTGTTCGCGCCGATCTTCGAGCGCTATCACTTCTTGAGGCACCTGCTGGATCACACATTGCTGGACCTGAATTTGATCCGTTTTATGCACACTCTGGTGGATATGGATATACGTGGTTCCGTGACGAAGCAGAAATATCGAGGTATCTCCTAAATGCAGGGTCGATGCTCGATATTGATGTTCAATCACAACTGAAGACTGTCGCGACGTTTTTTTGTGATACGCAACTTGCAGATGGATCATGGCCACACCGAGCCTGGGCTGTTGATGGGTCCCTCGCCCCCGGATGGGCAAATGCACGTGTTGAGAACTCCGAAAAACCCGAATATCAAGCCGATCAAACTGCGAGTGTAGTCACTTATCTTGCGACTGTTCTTGATGAACACAGCGACGCGTTCGATCAGAATGAGACTGAGCGAATTCAATCAGCCATCGCTGATGGGATTCGAGCGCTTGATGATTCACTTGCAACTGATGGACTCCCGAAACCATGTCAAAATGCCTGGGAAAACATGGTTGGTCGATTCGTCCATACAACCGCAACATTCCTTGAAGCATACGCAACTGTCGCCAACACACCACTTGACCCGACGCTATGTAAACACGCAACAGACCAGGCGATGACCGTATATCAAGGATTAGATGCGCTGTGGAGCCAAAGCGACGAGCAGTATGCACTGAGGCTTGATGACGGTGAACGTGATGTTCGAGCCGACTCCGGCTCATTTGCGCTTGTTAAGGCATTTACTGAGTATGACGAACTCACTGGAATTGATGACACCGGCCTTGACCGGCTTGAATCACATCTTAAGACAACGCTTCGTGCGCTCTACCGAACAAACTCAGATGCAGATAATATTGCTGGACTTATTCGATTCAGCGGCGATTCCTGGCGAAGTGGGGATCAAGAGAATGAAAAGTTGTGGTCAGTCTCCACCGCGTGGGGAACCAGTGCAGCGGCTGAAGCAGCAGTACTATTTGAGACGCATAATCGACCAGATGCAGCAGAGACGTTGTTTGGATGGGCGTCAGACCTCTATGAAATTCTCCGTCCTGATGGACCATTTACATCTGAGATGGGCTATTTCGCCGAACAGATATTTGATGATGGTGAAGTCGATAGCGCGACTCCAATCGGTTGGTCACATGCACTCCGATTATACTCAACGGCTGTTCTTGAGGAACATGATGCCTTACCTGCACCGAAGTCTGCACCATCTGGTCCTAGTCAGCAACCGCGATGGACAACTGGCGAGAAATACGGGGTTGGAACTGTTGCTGATCATACTGCTTCCGACTCATCACGTGTTTGGTTTACACTCACTGAAGGGTCACTGACCGAGCTTCGGTACCCGCGTGTCGATCTGATGAATTTCCGAACGGTTGATTTTCTTATTACTGATGCTGCTGATGGCAGCGAATACACGGCACGGACACATAATGAAACGCGGCAAGACGATCAAACGGATACAATCGAACGACGTGCAGAAGCCATTGATGATGAATCATTACTGTTCCGTCATGTGATCACAGAGACAGGCGACGGCCGCGGTCATCAGTGGAATTTAACCGTCGAGTACGCGAGTGATCCTGCACATGACGCACTCTTGGCTAATGTTAAATTCGATGCTCATGACGACAATGAGTATGAAATATATGTCATTGCGAATACAGCACTCACAAACTCAGGGGCAACAGACCGTGGGATTCGGCTTGGAGATGATGAATATCAACTTGTTGCGCGTGATACGGAAGCATATGACCAAACTGGTGAAACAAAGCCACTTCTTATCGATGAACACGGTCAAGAATACAGTGTTGCAGCCGCAGTAACATCTACAAGTCGATTTGACTGGGCTACTGTCGGTGTCGCCGGGTCAGCATACCTCTCAAAACTGTTCACCGAAGGAGCGGTTTCAGAGCAGATCACAGCAGTTGATGATGAAAATGTCGTGCTTGTTGGTCGAGTCGGGACGGGTGCAGCGGTTACGGAGACACTTGCATTTGGATTTGCCGAGGATGCTGATACGGCTGGTGCGCTTGGAGAGGCAGCCGGAGCCTTAACTCGTGGATATGAAACTGTTCGCAGCTCATACATTGATTCATGGAGAACATTCCTTGCTGACAAGCAGCTTCCGGACTCTGTCGCGGATGATCCAACACTCGCTTCGCAGTATCGGGTAAGTCTCATGACACTCAGAGCTGTTGAGGATAAAACATTTCTCGGCGCTGGAATTGCCTCACCGTCTGTTCCATGGGGAGAGGCTGTAGCTGCTGATGAGGCAAAAGGATATGGATATAATTTCGTATGGTCACGAGATCTCTATCAGGTCTTCACCGTTTTTGATGCGGTTGGCGATATTGAAACGGCGACAGAAGCCCTCGAATATATTTATCAATATCAGCAAGATGACTATGGATTCATTCCACAAAATACCTACCTGAACGGTCGAACACGGTGGGGTGGTGAGCAGATGGATAATATCTCATTCCCACAGGTGATGGCATGGACGCTTCGTCAGCACGGCGTCACGTTCAATGATGTGAGCTATGGATACCGGAATATCAAATCTTCTGCAGATTACGTCGCTCGTAACGGACCGCCAACTGCACAGGAGCGATGGGAAGAAGAAGCAGGTTATTCCCCATCATCAATCGCGGCTGAGATTGCTGGATTAGCCTGTGCAGGTGATATTGCTATTGAACAGGGACACAGTGCGGATGCACTCACCTGGTTGGCACTTGCAGATAAGTGGACAGAAAACATCGAGACATGGACTGCGACGAATTCGGGGACTGATCGGCATCCAAACACTCCATACTATGTTCGTGTCACGCGCGATGGTAACCCGGATGCAGGACAGCTTCGGACACTTGCGAATAACGGACCGACGCTTGATGAACGAGAAATCATTGATGCTGGATTCCTTGAATTAGTCCGGCTTGGAATTAAGCCTGCGACTGATGAAATAATTCGCAACTCTATCAATGAGGTCGATAGCACAATTCGTGTTGACACGCCACAGGGTCCAGCATTCTATCGATACAATGGCGATGGATACGGTGAACGCGCTGTTGGCGATGAAGGCGCTCCATGGTCGGTTGAGTCAAAGGGCAAAGGACGATTGTGGCCTATATTCACCGGTGAACGTGGTGAATATGAATTGATGCATGGGACCGAGACCGGTGATCTCGCACCACAAAAACTTCTTGAAACAATGGCTGAGTTCGCAAACTCCGGACGAATGATAGCCGAACAGATTTGGGATCGTGAACATGGGACCGATTATAATTGGGATTTCGGCGAGGGCACTGGTGCAGCGACACCACTTGCATGGTCGATGGCGCAGTATGTTCGGCTTGCACATGGTGTCGATGCTGGCGAGCCGATTGAGATGCCTGCTGTTGTTCGGAATCGATACGTTGAGTCTGATCGACCAGAGGGTCCACTACTACAGGTAAGCACCCGATTCGCTGGTGACGATGTGATTGTGTCTGGACGAACTGATGGGGCGGTCATCGCAATAAAGACAGGAACAGAAACAACAATAATTCATCCGGACCCTGAAGAGGAATCATTCGAGCTTGCACTTCCAGCTGAACATGTCGAAGATCAACTCCTTGTCGCCGCAGCTACGGATACGGATCTCCGGATTGCTGGGACATCTGTAACTCGATCTCGTATTTGAGAGTTCTGCCGTGAAATCCGCAATATTTCATCTTGTAATAATCTATCAAGAACTCCTGTATAAGCTATAATAACACGGTTGTTAGTAGTATACTGTGATTGAAATATGATATCTCATCTCCCTGCTCGCCCGGCGTCCTTTTGTCTGACAAGGTGAGTTCATTATGTATGGCCACATATTCACGACAAATTCGTATTAATGCACCACTCGAGTCAGTTTGGGACTTTCACTCACAGATTTCAGGCTTAGAAGCATTGACTCCTTCATGGATGAATCTTGACATCGAATCAGTTACCGGACCTGACGGTAGTGCTAACCCAGACGTGCTTCTCGAAGGATCGACAATTGAGATGGCTATGCAACCACTTGGTATTACACCACGACAACAATGGACATCAGCGATTACTGCCCGAGAAGCAGGCGACGGAACCGCGATGTTTCGCGATGAAATGCGTGGGGGCCCATTCTCGACGTGGGTGCATACACACCGATTTTTTGCTGATGGGATGGAGACAATTCTTCGTGATAACGTCCAATATGAGTTCCCAGGTGGAGCTCTTGGCAATATACTCTCCAAATTTGGGGTTATTGGATTTGAACCAATGTTCCGCGGTCGACATCAGACGACAAAACAACAACTAGAGTGACCACATCTAGATTGACATAGTATTTAATTTATACTTAGAAATCACGAATTCTAAGTAACTATATCAAGTTATGACCTTGGCGCTGCATCATGCGCCCTTATACAGAATCAAGGAGAATACCTGCGCCTAAAGGCCTGTCTCTTACCCACAACTCGAGTCAGGATTTTAGCGGAACGGGATCGGTGAGCACGACTGAAATCCTCGGTATCTACAGTTTCAACACCTCTTTGGAACAATTGTAGTGGGCTTGATTACCGGCGTTCTGTAACCCCCACAGCCGATATCACTGTCTGAATCGCTTCTCGCTTCTCGCTTCTTTTCGCGTTCAAAATACCTCTGAGAACGTCTGAAACGTCCGGTTACGACTCCACGAACTTATGGGTAAAAGACAGGCCTTTAGCCGCAGGATGAATCCGACACCCGAGTAACAATCCACGTTGTGATAGCCAGCCCGAGATTGCAACATCCATCGTTTCAAGCGGCAGGCAATCATTCTGAAAGAGACGAATCAAGCCAGAACAGAGTGATTCTGCTTACTCCTCCGATGGCGGCCTGCCCGCCCCGCCCCAAGCAATAATCGAATCGGACCCAGTCGATAACCAGCGTATTCTCACAGAATACG
>NZ_KE356561.1:1004522-1007708 GCF_000415985.1 Haloquadratum walsbyi J07HQW2 | reverse complement strand
TAAAATAGGCCGAGTATTGAACGTCGCCGCCTCAATGCCGTCAGGGACAAAACAGAATTTTGGATCAATGACAAAGCCGCTCCATGCAGGTCTCTGCTCACGCTCGGGCGTAACCGCTGCCACGTTAGTTTCCGACGGGTTGACGGCAGGTAGAGCGGCAATTAGCGGAGAACAGGGATTTTATGATCTATACGACTCATCAGGCAGGTTGTTCGATAGGATCGAACACACTGGATTCAATATTGGTAACGAGTGGGCTCTCCAGACAGAGGGAATCCACATGAAAGCATACCCGTGTTGTTATTTCACACACACTGCTATCGCGGCGACACAGGGTCTGCTCAATTCAGATATCGATCCAGATGCAATCAAGCGAATCAAGGTCCAGGCAGCTGGCGGCGCCGGTGATGCCCTCACTAATCCCGAGCCTGAGACTGGGTTAGAGGCGAAGTTCTCGATGGAGCATGCAGTCGCCTGCGCAGTGGCGCGGGACCGAATTGGTCTCGCCGAGTTCGAGAATAATGCAATTGACGACTCAAGGCTAGAGGCGCTTCGCGAATTGGTTGAGTTTGAAGTGGACACGTCATTATCATATGATTCTCATGCCGCAACAGTACAGATAACTACTGATACCGAGACATTCGAGCACCGTCAGAAGAACCCACCGGGGATTCACGAGGATCCGCTCTCAGAAGACATGTTCCGGGCAAAGTTTGAGGCCTGCGCGAGCCGAGCAATATCGTCAGATGACGCTTCGAGAATTTATAAGACCCTATCATCACTATCTGAGATTGAGGACGTGGCTGCTACACTCCGGGCAATGTGACCGACGGAGTACTCATACCCGCGCCCGTTTAGTGGTCGATGGAATTGAGCTATAGAAACATGACACAACACGGTGATACTCGACAGACTGGCGATCCGGACAGCGCGTCGGCTATACCGCTGAATCCGAGGTATTAGCCAGGTTGACCGTGGTGTATGTCATAATGTTGAGTTACTTTACTACGGGGGTAACAGTTGACGCCGCTGTCCAGACGTACAGTTAAATTAGGATTCGAGGCGTGTAATCTTGAATGCCACTTACAAAATATATATGAGTTATAATTTTTGTGTCAAACATATAGAAATTTCCTCTTAGCTACGGTGGTCATCCTTACTCTTCTGCAGCCGTGATGACTACGATAAATAATATTTCTAATATTGCCACTGAATGTCGGTACATATCCTGTTAAACAATATATTTAAGTAATCAGTTACATTATCTGCGATCATGTTTAGCTCCGGTAGTGGAGACATAGGACTTTCCGAGCGGCAGGAACGGGTTCGGCGCGAGATACGCACAATTTGTAATAAATTCGACGATGAATACTGGCGGGAGCGAGACGCTGAAGGCGAGTACCCATATGAGTTTGTTGAAACGCTAGCTGATGACGGCTGGCTTGGTGTCCTGCTGCCTGAGGAGCACGGTGGCAAAGGGTACGATACAGAAGAAGCTATTGCGATGATGTACGAAATCGCGGTCTCCGGTGCTGGATTCAGTGGCGCACAGACGGTTCATGCGGCAATTTACAATTCCGCACCACTGGTGAGTCATGGGAGCGAAGCGATGAAACGGGACTTGTTACCGCGTGTTGCTTCGGGTGACGCATGGATTCAGTGTTTCAGCCTCACCGAGCCGAAGGCTGGGTCGGAATCAACAGCAATGACAACACAGGCCGTTCGAGAGGGTGATGAGTATGTTATTAATGGCGAAAAACTCTGGACCTCACGAATCGACGTGAGCGACTATCTGATCCTAGCTGCCCGAACAACACCCCGCAATGAGGTTGAGAAACACACCAATGGTGTCTCGTTATTTCTTGTTGACGTCCCACAGGGGATTGATAATGGGAGTATCAAACTTGACGAGATTGATAAGACCGTCAGCGGTGTTGTCAGCTCTTTTAACGTAGAGTACGACAATCTCCGGATTCCCGCCGGTCAACTCATCGGCGAGGAAGACAACGGATTTTATCAGGTGCTCGACGGACTCAACGAAGAACGATTAGTTATTGCCGCCGAGGCAATCGGACTTGGTGAACTTGCCGTTGAGAAGGGTGTTGCATACGCGAACGATCGTGAAGTGTTCGGTCGTGCGGTGGGTCAAAACCAGGCAATCCAACACCCACTAGCGGCGGCATACGCCCGCCTCCAGTCTGCCCGACAGTACACGTTCGAGGCGGCGACACAGACCGACGACGATGATCAGAAGGCAATCGGTGCGCGAGCAAACACAGCGAAATATCTCGCTGCTGAAGCTGCCTTCGAGGCAGCCGACGCCGCTGTCCAGACTCACGGCGGCCGTGGCGTTGCTAGGGAGTATGATGTCGAACGGTATCTTCGGGAAGCCCGGCTGACAAAACTAGTTCCAATTGCACAGGAGATGGCGCTGAACTATCTCGGTGAAAATGTGCTCGAACTCCCACGGTCGTACTAACAAGCAACAACGAACGCGGAAGACACAGTAAATGACAGACGACAATACCATAGATGACGTGCAGGACAAGCAACTCGTCGCCGGCTGGCAGGGTCGATACTACGAGGACTTCACTGTTGGAGATATCTACAAACATCCATATGGTCGCACGGTGACAGAAACGGACAACGTGTGGTTTACCAATATCACGATGAACCTCAATCCGATGCATTTTAATGAGGCATACGCAGCTGAAACCGAGTTCAACGAGCGCCTCGTTGACGGGACATTCGTTATTGCATTGGCGGTCGGAATGAGCGTTATTGATGTCTCCGCGAACGCAACAGCAAATCTTGGTTATGATAAGATCCGCCATCACGCGCCGGTATTTCACGGTGACACGCTTTTTGCCGAGAGTGAAGTGATTGAAGCGCGAGAGAGCGACTCTCGAGATCATGTCGGTATCGTCACTACAAAGCTCCGGACATACAATCAGAATGATGAACTTGTTCTTTCACTGGAACGGACACCAATGGTACTGAAGCGCGAGTATGCCAAGCCCTCCGCGGCTGCTCCGACCGGTTGGCCCGAGGAAATTGGTACACAACCGGAGGATCTAGAATAGTGGCTACACAGACGCCGGATCGGATCGACGATGATCTGCCGGTCATAGACGCTAAAGTGCCGCTGAACGTATCCCTGACGATGCGGCGTTGTTGGTCAGCGGA
>NZ_KE356561.1:994108-1004472 GCF_000415985.1 Haloquadratum walsbyi J07HQW2 | reverse complement strand
GACTGGAGTTGACTGCTGGAAGCACAACTCACAGGAACTCCGAGTCCGTGTCGGTGTCCGTGTCCGTTGAGGTCTGCTGGACGCCCCAAGGCAAACCCAACTGTGGGAGTCCGAACACGATGGACGAGAGGATAGGAGTGGAGTGCCCGGGGACGGGGCTGGGCTTGGCACTCCCATCGCCAGCAGTCTCACTACACTCTACTCGCCACAGTCCACGAGCATCCCTACAGATTCTTCCTGTCTGGATGCTCGGTGGGACTACAAACCTGAAATCTCCAACACTCACACTCACGCTCAGGATTCCTCCGCCTAAAGCCGGAGGACGATGTCAAGCCGGTATGTGCATACTATTTTCATCTCTAATTATTTCTTATTGAGTATGTCAGATAACCTTGCTAGTGTTCCAGTAATCGTTCTTCACGACGATACTAGGACCAAAATCACTGTCAACAACGGCACCATCCTTCGTGATACTCTCCGTGATCATGGTTTCTCTCCGTACGGACATCTCAGTGAAACACTCAATTGTGGTGGGAATGGGCTTTGTGCAACCTGTGGTGTACGAGTGCGAATTCATGGCGATCAACAAAGTGACAGTCTTTATACTCAGGGCACGACCGTCTTGCGGCTCGATTTGGATATCCACGACTATCGTGTCAAATAACTATTAACGAGCCGCTGGTTGTGCAATTACTTCCTGAAAAATTACTCTGGGGTGGTCAAAAAAATCAGGAAGTTACCAATGATAACTGAATGTTGAACTAATACTGTATTCAGCAATTGTGGTCTCAATCTATACGCACAGTCGATGACTAATAGAATTATCTCGAACAGTCAGTAATCTTATCGAACAGTACTAGATTACTACATCAGTATAAAATGAATCTTAATATCGAATTGTGGACCATTCTGATATCATGTTCTTCAATGATGATGACCCACATATGAAGTGTAACCATACGATACGGTGTTGATATCGCTCCATTTTTTGACCGAGCTGAATATAACCCATGCTGTAGAATTGTAGTTTTATATACTGAGTAAAAATGTAATCATACGGTGGCATTAAAAAAATATCCTATATATTTTTGTATCTGTGTTATGATAATTTCTGCAGGTGTAATCTTTATCGACTTTGTTGACGGGTCAACTAATGAGCAAACAGCAGACGAAACATTAGAACAACAATCACAACTTCCATTCTCCGAGCGTGAGCAACTTATTCAACAGAATGATAACATTACTGTCATAACTGACCATCCTGGGGATCGATTGATTGCATTTGCACCCGATGGACGCTTACTTTATTATAACGACACATTCGATCGATATCACGATGTTGACCCGGTTTCAGATGGCTCAACTACAGTCGAAGTTGTCGGCGTTGAGTATCTTAACTTAGACAAGACACAGCAGTTCGTCAAGCGAATTAACCTGACAACAGGACACTCAGAGACAATATATACACATACCGTGCCACGAACCGGCACCCACCGATGGCATGACGTCGACCGTCTTGGATCCCAGAAATTAGTCGTTGCTGATATCTATCGGGATTCTGTATTCATTGTTAACACAACGACTGAAGAGCGGGTATATGAGTGGCATGCCCAAGATAGTTATCCGCTTACCGGCGGTGGTCCATGGCCGTATGATTGGACTCATCTCAATGATGTTGAAGCGCTCGCTGATGGTCGAATTATGATAAGTCTCCGGAATCAAGATCAAGTCATATTTATTCGCCCTGGTGAAGGGCTGCTTGAGGACTGGACATTGGGCACAGAAGATGAATATAGCACTCTTTATGAGCAACATAATCCCGATTATATTCCGAAAGAGCGGGGTGGTCCAGCGATTGTTGTTGCAGATTCTCAAAATAACCGAGTCATCGAGTACCAGCGCACAAATGAGAGCTGGACAAGAAGCTGGCAGTGGTCAGATACAGAGATGCAGTGGCCACGTGACGCTGATAGACTTCCAAACGGACACACACTGATCGCGGATTCAAACTCAGACCGGATTCTTGAGATTGACGAATCAGGTGACGTTGTCTGGAAGATAACCGGTGTGTCGAATTATGAGGCTGAACGACTAGGCACGGGAGATGAAAGCAGCGGTGGATCCTCAGCGACAGCACTTAGTTTAGAATCACAAGGACGGCGTGATAAACAAACCTCACGATTTGGACCTACTGTCAACTCAATAAAGAACTTCCTCAGATCTATCCTGCCAGCGAAAGTTATCAATGCAGTCTTAGTCGTCATCCCATCTTGGATGTCGCCACAATCAACCGGAGCACTCGTTTCAATTATCCTCACAGGTGGTATCCTTGTTGGATCGTTATTGAAACGGAGTCGGTATCGCTTCCAAAGCCCGATTACTAGAGAAGACGAGTAAGTATCATAATTTTGATTTTGATTAATACGGATTGTCCACTTTGGCTACCGAAGAGCGCGTATCACATCTGCTATCGGTACAATACCAAAACATAACTACGCCGTAGTCGTGAGTCGGGGACAACCGAGCTGCGTCGCAACCTCATGAGCACTGACAGCTTGAAGTGGTCCCAACTTTGCACTCACAAATGACTGAAGACATTCCGCTAACGCTTCGGGAGTAGTGCTGTCGCCAGCAAAATGTGACTCAAGGAGGGCCCGATAGTCTCGCTTAATAAGCCGCGTATCAACTCGGTCTGTTAGTGGTGTATTCGTAAGATCCCAATCTGCTCGCCACTCAGTCGGATCGCTCTCAATTGCGTCCGTATCAAATCGTGGATATTTAGCCGTTATATCAACTTCAAGTGATTGAGCCATCTTGATGATATCATCGTAGCCATGACGAACGCCAAGTCGTGATAAATTCGCATAGTAAAAACCGCCAAATATATCAGCACTTTCTCGATATAATATATTTCCATCATTGAGCTGCCGGTGCCGAGACGCCAGTAATTCAATTGGGTCGGCATTATTCCCCCAGGTGACTACCGTCTCTGCGTCCGTCTCCACTAAATCCTCAACAACGTGCTCAAGCAACACTCGTTCATCGTGGGTATCAGCAGCTGCTCGATGATACACCGGAGGGTCTGTTGACGTATCAAATGGGTCAATGCAAACTGCTGTTATCTCATATTTATCAGGAGCACCCGGAGAGATTGATTCCTCATTGGTAGTCGGAATAGCAGTGACTGTGAGTCCAATACGGTCAGACTGCTCACTAAGTTTTGGAATAGCCATGTTACTTGCAGTAGCACCCATAGACCCAGACGGAGAGTTCATTGTTGGAGGTTCAATGTGGGTGCAGTGTTTGTCACCTGATTTCACGCTGAACGCTGGGGTCCCTGCTGTGTGAACGCCGTGGGTCCGCGTTATTTGATCAAACTCATACCACTGCCCTTGTTGGTGCTCAACCGAATCATCTCCTGATGATAACTCAGTGATCGCAATTCGTGTCTGTGTCCGTTCAATATCCGTACAGTATAGGTTCATTGTATCATTGACCCCCGATGCTGTCGAAGGGACGATATGATCAACGCGAAGTTGCAAAGAATCTGGGTCTTCATGACTGAGTGTTCGAATACCCATATACGTAGTTGTGAGTGCTCGCCAGATATACCGGCTTTGCAAAAGCTGACAAACTGTAACATCTTTTTAGAGGATCCGTCTTTAGAGGTAAATCATCACTATTATACAAATATCTGAGTTTAACCTTTGGCTGATAAGATGAGATACTGATAGTCCATCTAAACCGGAATTAAACTCGTTAATTACTCATTATCACTGGTACCTTGGACATTAATATTCTTAATTTGACATATATAATACTACATCACATACTTCATTATGATGTTGAATTAACTAGCAAAATACTATATTATGCTCATATCAATGATCAATAATTTACCTACATTAGTTCGACAAAATGATCCCTTGAATTCGAATTAAACGCTCCATCATAAAATATGTATTTCAACGCGTTCATGCATGGAGTTGCGCTTGCTATTGGTCTCATTCTCGCACTTGGTCCACAAAACGTCTTTGTATTCCAACAGGGTGCAATTCAACCTAATATTACTCGGGCACTACCGACTGTCCTCACTGCGGGGCTATCTGATACATTACTCATTCTGCTTGGGGTGTTTGGCGTTTCAGCCGTAGTGATTGAGTTCGCGTGGTTACAGACAACTCTATTTGGTGTTGGATTTATACTGTTAGTTTATATTGGGTGGACGCTCTACACTGCTCCCGCGGTTGAGGTGAATCCATGCACAGAGGAGTTCCTTGGAATCCGCGAGCAAATCGGATTTACTGCATCAGTCTCATTATTGAATCCGCATGCAATCTTAGACACTGTCGGAGTGATTGGGACCAACGCGTTGACCTACGCAACCCCAAATCGGTGGGTGTTCACTGCAGGGTGTCTTCTTGTATCATGGACATGGTTTAGTGGGCTGGTTTTGACAGGCTGGGCATTTGGAGAATCAACAAATGCCGATTCACTGATGCAGTATCTCAACGTTATTTCAGCAGGTATCGTATGGATAGTTGCAGTTTATATGGGGTGGCAATTTATCGAATCACTTGCAGTCGTCTAACTAAATCATAACAAGCGTATGCAAAAAGCTGATATTATATATGATATCACCGCGGTGGTGACTATCATATTATAATTGTATCCAATAATGTTATAGGCGACATCTACAGTAACCACGATTACGATATCTGCAATCTATTATACTGTTCCATAATCTAGAGATAGGATAATTAGACAAAGCTGAATCTGATTAATTACTTCTCTACGCATGAACACAATTGCAGCTGTGCTTGTAATTATATTCTAAACCATATCGTGGAATGAACACCGTGTTCCTGTCCCCAACGAATAATCAATCTTAATCATAGATTGATCAGTGAGCGTACAATATTCTTATTTCTTATTTTGTCTTTTTGAGACTTAGTCTTCGATAATAAAAAGAAAAAATAAGGGCAGAAGTGAGTTGGAGTAGATGAATAAACATGGACGAGGATTCAACCGTAGATCAACGTGAGGAAGAAGCACCAACTGTCACGTGTTCACGATGCAATCGTGAATGGGATCTCCATTATGAACTTGAAGAATTATACGCTGGAAATCGAGCAGTCGAACAATTCGCGCTTGATCACAAACGACACACAGGTCACTTTCCTGATGAAACAACACCATGGGTCGTCGACTGTCGACACTGCCCGGATGCTGATAGATATCTTGAGGAACGACCAGCTCGTCGCTGGGCGAAGACGCATGCTCGTCACACCGATCATGTAGTCGAATTTCAACCGCCGGCTAAAAAGGGTTCAACTGAATTAATCGAATCTGATCAGCACGTAGAAAATTAACTCCACACAGCACTCTGATTGTTAAATTATCTTAGTATAAAGAGGAGATACAATAATGACGATGCGGAGTTAATAATGAATTCTTGAAAAAACCTGGTGAGTGTGATTTCCCAGCTTCTAATTCATCTGAGTGAGGGACCACAAAATACATTATCAATAATTATAGACTATACAATGGATCTTGGGGAGATGTCGTCACACGAAACTGCTCAAGCTCATATCTCGCGTTACTTTCCTCAAGATCTTCCATCATATGCACTTATTACTGTATAATGAACCCAAAATAAATCATATAGGATCAAAAAAGTAGACAGAGCAGACCGACTCCTGAATCATAAAGTAAATTCAATCTACTTCAGACCACACGACAGCACAGTTCCTCTCTGGTATCTTCGATATAACAAAAAGTCCGCCCTCCCCGATTTGAACGGGGGACAAGTCGATCTACAGTCGGCTGCTCTACCAAGCTGAGCTAAGGGCGGTTGTTATATTTAGCACTGCTTGGTAATTTAAACGTTACTCATCAATGCTGTTCACCGACTCAGTGATACATCTTCCTCAGCTACATTGCGTTCTGTTACACGAATACCTTTCTCAGCTAAGTGCCGAAGTTGACGTTGTGCGAACTCTTCTTCAGTTGTTCCCCGAGTGGCAAGAACGTAGACTTCTGCGCTTCCTGCCGGACGCATCGTCCGGCCTGCGCGCTGTGCACCCTGCCGTCGAGACCCACCGAGTCCTGATGCAACGACTGCTACCTCAGCGTTTGGAAGGTCAATCCCTTCATCACCGACACGTGATATAACAAGTGTTGATATCTCGCCCTCGCGGAACAACTCAAATACTTCATCACGTCGATAATGTGGCATCTCACCACTGACAAATGGAGCATCTACCGCATCCGCAAGTGACTCTCCGTGGTCAAGCCACTCAACGAAAACAAGAGCACTGGCATCAGAATGTGATTGAAGTAGCCTTTCGGTGGCTGCTATCTTTTGTGGATTTTCTGCGGCTAGTCGCCGACGGTCGCGACCATCAGCGTTTGCCCACTCATTTTGTGAAAGTTCATTCTTCCATGGAACGTATTGAATCTCCACATATGGTTCCTGTACGTATCCTTCCTCAAAGAGCGCCGACCAATCGGTTCCAATAGGTGGACCGACAAGCGTGAAAATCTCTGTTTCTTTATCATCCTCACGAACCGGTGTTGCAGAAAGCCCAAGCCGGTGTTTTGCCTGTAGGTCTGCACTCCGACGATACACCGCAGCGGGGATATGATGAACTTCATCATAAATAATCAATCCCCATTCTCGTGAATCAAACAATGATCTGTGTCTATCCATGCCAGCAGTCTGATAGGTCGCAATTGTCACCTGTCGTACTGTTTTATTCCCACCATGATATTCTCCGATTTGATCATCGCTCAGGTCAGTGTGCTCGGTCAGCTCCGCACGCCATTGTGAGGCAAGTTCTCGTGATGGAACAAGAATGATTGTCTCCCCGCCAATCGATGCTAACGCACCAATAGCTGTTACTGTCTTGCCAGACCCAGAAGGACCAACAAGAACACCCGCCCGCTGGTCAAGAAACCTATCAACCCAGTCTTGTTGATATGAACGCAACTCAGCTTCCAGTGTGACTGCAAGTGGCTCCCCAGTCTCAAGCTCTCTTTCATCAATCACAGGATATCCGGCTTCATACAACGTGCGTTTAATCGCTGCTTCAGCACCATCACGAACCCAACTTTGTGTGTCTGAAATCGGTGCAACGAGTTGCTCTTCATCAAGTTTTTGTTCTGCCACGTTCCCCATCAGGCTTTCTGACGCTGCTTCAAGTACTACGTACCCGTCGTCGTGTGTAAAAAGTCGAAATCGATTTGCTCGATTCCACTGTGTTTCGATCCAGGACTCTAAAGCTGGAACGCGTCGTGGAAGTGTCGATCGAACCGCTGATATAAGTGTTCCAAGATCATCAAACGGTGCCTGCCAAATATCCTCCTGGCGTACACGGTAAAGATATCCACGTGATTGTGGTCGTCGTGGTGTATGGGTCTTTGTTGTCGTATCAGAACTCTTGGTCATCGTTGTTTCATCGGTGCCGACCTCACTGGTGTCACTTTGATTTAATGTCTCCTCGCTTATGTGTGGTCCACGTTGCTCCATCGGCTTTCGTTCACCAGTAGTATCTACAAGATGTGCAAATTGGGTAAGTTGTGCACGCGTATACTGTGTTGGATTATCAACGATGATCTCCTGACGATCCGGAAAAACAACGATACGCTCACGTGTAGTCATCTCCGAAAACGATGCTGGGTAATACACGACTGGGTCATGATCGACCTTGACGCGATTGACCACCCCAGTATCAACCAACGTTGACAGTTGCTCTGTTGCTATTGCTTGATCCTCCGAAAAATACTTCGCGACAGTTGAAGCGGTAACAACAGGTTGACCAGCAGTCTCAAATACACCATACAGCTGGTCTGTCGACAGTGTATCTGGTGTCTCTGTATCAGTTGACTGCGTGTAATTATTTTCTTCAGCCTGTATATCTACAGATTCCGCAGGTTCCGCAGACTTATTAGATTCAGATTTTTCACTCATTGGTTGTATTACGTTGCTGTAGGAAAACCACTTGCGACATTATCTGCCACCCGATTACCAATCTTTATATCATGCTCAAATACGATCCCCGGGTTATTCAGACTACATTCAATATGTGTAAATGCACTTAGTCGAAAACCGAACCCAAAGTAACTACGAACAAAAACAACCTTTATGATACTAAATCAGCGACAATACTCAGATTAATTTAACAGACCAAGATCTTCAATCCGGTCAACAATCTCTTTGACTGCTGCTGCAGCATCGTTTGTCTGCTTTCCACCAGTAATCACAATCTTTCCGGATCCAAATAGCAGAATCACTACTTCTGGCTGGTCCATTCGATATACGAGCCCAGGAAACTGCTCGGGTTCATACTCGACGTCCTCTAATCCAAGTCCAATTGCTAGTGCGTTCAAATTTAGTGTGTGCCCAAGATCTGCACTCGAAACAATATTTTGAACGGTTATTTCTGGGTCCTCGTCGACAGGAATACTGAGCCCACGGAGCTTTTCAAAAATAATTCCAAGCGCATCGTGGACATCATTGATACTCTTTGCCCCTGTACATACAATCTTCCCTGAACGAAAAATAAGTGCTGCTGCCTTCGGTTCTTGCGTCCGATACACTAATCCGGGAAAATTATCAGGATTGAAGTCTGCTCCTGGAAGGTCTTCAGCGAGTGCTTCAAGATCGAGTTCCTGCCCGATCCCAGTCGATGCGACTACATTCTGAATCTCGATTGAGTCTGCCGGTGCACTCATACGTTGTCAGAGTGACGACCCGTATCCTTATAAAGACCCATTATAAGCAAAGTATATACTGATAATATTACTGTCATGAAATTTACTTACTAAATTCTTAATTACCGATATAAAAACACTATCGCCCAAGTCTCAATCAATATATTTCATACTCAAGCTAGCACAGTATGCACGAAAATGACATTAACTTATCAAAAAGAAATTAGCATTGATACCTGACCGCTCTCATTCACAACTTTTAGATTAATCAATATTGCTTCATACAATCGGTAACCAAACCGACGTGTGAATGCAAACCCAGTCTGATCGTAAAGACTAGTTGTGTACCTTCTTATCACCTAGACACAACATGTCATCGCTACACCTTCTCGGTATTATTCAGCTTACTTCCACATCAACGAACTTATATGCGACACTCACATTGCATATAATGCGAAGAACGCATGACTGTGGACGGTTCAATTCCGTTCGCACTCGCTGACTTCCAACTCAATCATCATCCTGGTTCAATGGGTTTATACCCATACACCAGTATTGTTTGATTGGACAGAAGATGAGGATTCCACCCCTGCGGTCCGCCGTACAGACGGAATCTGATGTTAGCTTTGGTGGTTCGGTGATACCTGTCTGGTGTCTCCGAACCACTCGGACCATGCAATGGTACTGCTAACTCGTCAGCTGATACAATCGAATCGTAATCGATATCGCGACACGTACAGTACACTGACATCACGTAACACAACACAACATAACGTGACGGTTCGTGTGTAATCCGTCAGTCAAGGTAACTTATCTCGACTGACACACCATGACACTCCCACATCAGGATATGTGTGACTGTCACATCGGTGATTCGTTACCACGAATCCCGCCACCTTTCCCTCCTCACAGTCTGTCTTACACGCTGTGAGGACTCCCATTCCGGTTGATCCTGCCGGAGGTCATTGCTATCGGAGTCCGATTTAGCCATGCTAGTCGCGCGAGTTTAGACTCGCGGCACCGAGCTCAGTAACACGTGGCCAAACTACCCTACAGATACGGATACCCTCGGGAAACTGAGGTTAACCCGTCATACCGATCTCAGGCTTGAATCGCAGAGATCACTAAACGCCCCGGCGCTGTAGGATGTGGCTGCGGTTGATTAGGTAGACGGTGGGGTAACGGCCCACCGTGCCCATAATCAGTACAGGTTGTGAGAGCAAGAACCTGGAGACGGAATCTGAGACAAGATTCCGGGCCCTACGGGGCGCAGCAGGCGCGAAACCTTTACACTGCACGCACGTGCGATAAGGGGACTCCGAGTGCGAGGGCATATCGTCCTCGCTTTCATGTACCGTAGGGTGGTACATCAACAAGAGCTGGGCAAGACCGGTGCCAGCCGCCGCGGTAATACCGGCAGCTCGAGTGATGACCGATCTTATTGGGCCTAAAGCGTCCGTAGCTGGCTGGGTAAGTCCGTCGGGAAATCCACTCGCTCAACGAGTGGGCGTCCGACGGAAACTACACAGCTTGGGACCGGAAGGCTCGAAGGGTACGTTCGGGGTAGGAGTGAAATCCTGTAATCCCGCACGGACCACCGATGGCGAAAGCACTTCGAGAAACGGATCCGACAGTGAGGGACGAAAGCT
>NZ_KE356561.1:992456-994088 GCF_000415985.1 Haloquadratum walsbyi J07HQW2 | reverse complement strand
CACTCCAACGACTGGATATCCCTCATTTGTGCCAGGCGTATCATCAACTGCTGTGATCAACGGTCCACCGCTGTTACCAGGGTTGATTGGACTATCTGTCTGAACGGTATCAGGAATCGCGAATCCACCTGACGTCGGCATAGACCGGTCGATACCGGACACCACGCCAGTTGTGATTGACCCATCTAATCCGAGTGGGTTCCCAAGTGCTGCGACAGGCTGTCCTGGTTGAGGGTATGCTGTTCCCCCGGCGATCTGCAAGGGCGTTGCCTCAGTTGGACTGTCTGAGACACGAATTACTGCAAGGTCAGTGTACACATCGCTCCCGACCACAGTCCCAGTCTCCCAACTCCCGTCATGAAACCGGATATCAACGCGGTCGCGGTCTCGGACCACATGTTCGTTGGTGAGGAGGTGGGTGTCGTCGTAAAAAAAGCCTGATCCAGCACCGCGCTGACCAGGATCTCGGTAGATGGATACAACAGAGGTGACAGCCGCTTTGTACAGCGACTGATAATCCAATTGCTTCATACGGCCTGTTGGCATAGAATTACAAATCACTGTCGCCGCGTTCGTGACGGTGTGAAACGAGAGTTAGAAAACTATGCTAAGGAGCGAGACATAGCAGTTCGCACAGTGGAGAAACTGGTGAGCGTGAGCTGATTCGTGGAAGTCCTCACGCCGCTGGTCAGGAACGTCAACTGTGACGGGTGCGGTACGTCGGAGTTCCATATTTCAGATTACAGATGAAGAACCAACGCTTGTGATAGTGTGGGAGTAAGGTGGTCGTCGGATAGTGGTTGTGTCCTGTTATGTTGGCTTCCTCCTCGGCCTAGCCTACTCGCGTCGCGTCGTGCTTTCCGACCACTCGGAAGCCCTCGTTCCTTGAGGCCGGGGCGGGGGCTCCGCCTCGAAACTGCTGAAAAGCCGTGGTACGTAATACTCCTGAAAATCTTGGAGTTCTATCCCGTCAACTCAGTATGTTGAATTATGCCGTCAACCGACGATTTGTCCATGTGAGCACCGGAGAAATAGCACCGACAAACTTAGATCGATCATATGAAATTTTGGATATACATAGAATTTATATTCTTCTCGTATCAAGTACACATACCGTTGCGACGGTGAGAAAGCCCACAGAGATGAAAATCTCACCCTCAACATATCCTGTTATAATTCACGACTGTTGGCGGACTGACCGTTGTAACGGGAAGCAAACAAAAACACATTCAGTGGCCTCAAAGTCATTCTTAATATAGATCCTGTCGAGACAAGAACAGAACCGTGGTTATGACTATGAGAATGCAGTTGTCCGAGAAAACAATTTTTTGCCCTCCAGAGTGATTCCATAATTTTTGCACAACAGGAATTCAAGCGATTCTCCACGGACCGCTGGGTGTGATATTATTGGGTCTGTCCGCAATCGCCCTGAGTATACACTGTGTGAGTTGTCGATTCATCGCTCACCGTCATCGCGGACATATGCACCGAGTAAAGAGAGATACGACTCAGTGGCGTACTCTTCATTGCATCCGGTCATCTCCACCCGATACACTCGTGCTGTCCGCATCTTTGCTTTCCGAATATCTGCACCTGTGAGTTCGGCACCGGAAAGATCCGCACCAGAGAAAT
>NZ_KE356561.1:990671-992406 GCF_000415985.1 Haloquadratum walsbyi J07HQW2 | reverse complement strand
ACGGCGCAACGCGACACGACGCTGACACTGACGATCACAATCACGACTACCATGAATTGACACTGACGCTGATTTGATCATCATGATCTGATATGACACTATGTTATATCAGATCATCTTAGATCATCTTAGATCACATCGTCTGGTCCCGTCTCAACTCTGAGACGACATAAGACGATACTATACTATATTATACTATACTGGCTACTGTACTGGCTGGTGAATGGCTCGGCTCGAGAGCCGATGACGGACGTGCCAAGCTGCGATAAGCCTGAGGGAGCCGCACGGAGGCCAAGAACTCAGGATCTCCGAATGGGAATCCCCACTGCAATTGCATCTCGCAATAGGGAACGCCCCGAATTGAAACATCTTAGTAGGGGCAGGAACAGAAAGCAACCGCGATATCGTTAGTAACCGCGAGTGAACACGACCTAGTCCAAACCGAATCCGCAAGGAAATGTGGTGTTCGGACCAACAACCACGAATCAGACGAGCTCGAGAAATCTCCTGGAACGGAGTACGATACAGGGTGACAGTCCCGTATCGGACTTACCTGATTCCGCGTTGACTCCAGAGTCGCAAGGGTTGGCTATCCCTTGTCAATTCCGCAGACATCAACTGCGAAGACTACACACTCCTCGAGACCGATAGCGAACAAGTAGCGTGAGCGAACGCTGCAAAGCACCCCGAACAGGGCGGTGCAATAGGGCCTGAACTCAGTCAGTGATAGAACGACGAGGCATACAAGGTCCCACTCCAAACGACCTGAGAGCAATCTCACTGTAGAACGAGTGGGAAGCCGATGTCGCGTCGTACGTTTTGAAAAACGACCCAGGGAGTGCATCCACCCGGCAAGTCTAACTGGTCCACCCAGGAAGACGCAGGGAAACCGATATGACCGCAGTCACGAGCTCTGCTCGCGACCAGGGTCACCGTACTTACATGCGGGGAGTCGCGTGGATGCGACCCGAAACCAAGTGATCTACGCGCGGGCAAGGTGAAGCGTGCCGAAAGGTGCGTGGAGGCCTGCTAGGGATGGTGTCCTACAATACCCTCCCGTGACCCACGCGTAGGGGTGAAAGGCCCATCGAACTTGGCAACAGCTGGTTCCAGCCGACACATATCGAAGTATGCCCTCAGCCGAGGTAGTCTGCGAGGTAGAGCTACCGATTGGATAGTCCGCCTCCGAGAGGAGTCGGCTATGCTGTCAAACTCCAAACTTGCAGACGCCGCAGACGCTGGGAATCCGGATTGCGGGGTAAGCCTGTGATCCGTGAGGGAGACAACCCAGAGCAAGGTTAAGGTCCCCAAGTGTGGATTAAGTGCAACTGAAGGTTGTCTCGAGCCCTAAACAGCCGGGAGGTGAGCTTAGAAGCAGCTACCCTCTAAGAAAAGCGTAACAGCTTACCGGCCGAGGTTCGAGGCGCCCAAAATGATCGGGGCTCAAATCCACCACCGAGACCCTGCAATACTATTCAACAAGTAACTTTGTAGGCTTGGCGTACTGACCGGACGGAAGTACGGACGAGAGTTCGTGTGGACCGCTCAGTAACGATAATCCTGGTCACAGTAGCAGCGATAGTCGGGTGTGACCCCCGACGGCCTTACGAGCAAGGGTTCCTCGGCACTGCTAATCAGCCGAGGGTTAGCCGGTCCTAAGTCTGACCGTAACTCGACTCAGACAAACAGGGAAACTGGTTAATATTCCAGTGCCATCGTGTGTTATCGAACGCTT
>NZ_KE356561.1:987197-990621 GCF_000415985.1 Haloquadratum walsbyi J07HQW2 | reverse complement strand
GCTGTTGTGTCGTACAAGTCTGAGTCCACCAAATGAGAGGATGCAGAATCCAACAGAAATGCTTGCAAGGAGATTCGGGGCAAGTGTGAGATGATATAATAGCGCTGCAGGGACGAGATATGCGAAAACATCAATAAACGAGTCTACTTGTCGACCAAACGGTGATGTGTTACCTGTTCGCCGTGCATACCATCCATCAAGCTTGTCGAAGCCAAACGCAGTAAACATAACAATAACGCCCCAGTTCGGCTCACCACGGACGAATAACAAAGCACTCGCCCATCCAAATAACAGGGCGCTGAGGCTAATATAGTCTGCACCGGTGAGGCGATCACGAATGTTAATTCGGTCACCTGTGTCAGGCACACGGTACGTTGCTGGGTCAAACCGTTGATATACCCCTTTGATTGTCTCTCGAATTTCACTCGACATCCACACGAGTATATAATTATCGCTGTCGGTATAATACTACTCTGTGAACTATTTACTTAGGAGATATCTATATTGATGGATAGTACTATTGTGTAGTTGGCAGTTGACGACGGATTGAGACTGGTCCAACACGAGCGTACAATCGGGTGCGACGAGCCCTAAAGTCACACGTCTCAAACAGTGCTTGTGATGGTCGGTTATCAATTGCAACGAGTGCTGTCGTTTGGGTTGCACCAAGAGCAGCAGCATATCGGTTTGCAGCGGTAATGAGTGCGGTTGCGACTCCGCGATTACGATGCGTCTGATCGACGCACACACGGCGGATATACCCACCGTCGAATGAGAGCTCGCAATCAAGAACATCAATCGGAACGGTCGTATTAACTGAGATGAACAAATATCCCCGGGTAGCACCGTTTTCACGGACTACAAAGGCGATTTTAGTTGGGAGTTTCTCCGCTAATGGCGCATTAAGGGATGCGGCTGCATCAGGACAACTAACAACAGTAAATTGTGGATTCGACTGAGATGTCCATTCGCACGCAGATTCGTGTAATGAGCCGTCTGTCCTTATTATGTGATCAATCTCTGGGATTGTGTCATCTGGCAAGTCAGCGACATACTCACGCATAGCCGTCGCCGTAATACCAACTTGTGCAAGGAACTCGTATATCGCTCGTCCGTATCGATTTCGGGTAAGACGCCAAAGTGAGGGTGAGACCACTGATGTCGGTATGAGTCTGTGTGATTCAGTTTGCGTGCATTGTTCTGTGGTCGGATTGAGTGAAGTACGCATGAGACACTGTCTTATGTATGAAATAGCGCATCAACACTGATTTTAATTTACTGAATTCAACATGAGTTACCAAAGGAATCACTGCGAGAGATATTAAAGCTGAGTACGTATTCGTTGTTTCATCTTCTTGAGAACTGTGTCTTGATTAATGACCCCTTTATACTGGTCAGCGAGGCGAATACCCCGACCCACCGTGGTCGGGGATGAAGCCGACAACTCGTGACACAAATCATTAACTAAATATATCCCTAACCAACAGACAGCGATGGAGTACAGTCACCGCTACCGTGCTTATACGACAGGAGAGGTAGCGGAGCGACTGGAACACCACCTCGACGTTCATCGCTAACTCTACAACCACGTCTGATGGGACTGCGAGAACAGTCCAGCGGACGACAAACCGAGTGAGTACGACCAGAACAACAAACCCCCCATGTGGAAACAAAAGTGGTCAATATTCGGTGAACTACACTCGAAAGCCGCGCAAGCTACTGTCGCTCGCTTCCACCACAGCCTCACCGTCCTCAGCGAACTCAAAGAGAAAGGATACACCGTCGGTCGGCTCAAGCGGCAAGCACCCAGTGAGTATCGAAGCGTGGCGTACAACCAGTCTGGTTTCGACCTCGATGAAAAGAGGGCCCACGACAAGCACGCATACCTCCGCTTCAGCAAAATTGGGTGGGTGAAAATCCAATACTCGCGTCCGATTCCCGACCACGCCACTATCAAAGAGGTCACGTTCAAGAAAGAAACGACTGGTGAGTGGTTCGTCTCCTTCGGGCTAGAGGCCGACGACGAACACACGCCCGAGAAACCTGACGTGGACGAGTTGGACGCGAGTAACAGCGTCGGAATTGACCTCGGGATCCTCAACTATATCCACACCAGCGATGGGAAGACCGTGGATTGGCTCAACCTCGAAGACGACTACGAGTGTCTTCGGCGGGAGTAAGGCAAACTCTCGCGGAAAGAACACGGGTTGAACAACTGGGAGAAACAACGCCGAGAAGTTGCCAAAGTCAAACGTGGTATCCAGCGGAAGGTGCTGGACTATCAGCACAAACTCACGACGTGGCTCGTCAAGGAGTACGACGCCGTGTTCGTGGAAGACCTCAACGTAGCAGGAATGCTTCAGAGCGACGGGAACGCTCGGAATAAACAGGATGCGGCGTGGCGACAGTTCATCCCTCCTCGAATACAAAGGCGACCTGCACGGTTGTCACGTCGTGCAGGTCGAAGCGCGAGGTACTACCAAAGAGTGCGCTCGGTGTGGTGCAGAGACGGCGAAACACATCTGGGTTCGTGAACACTCTTGCCCGTCGTGCGGATTTGAGACGGATAGGGACACGAACGCGGCGATGAACGTCTTGCAGAGAGGCTTTTCTGAGTGAGGGCTGGGATGGCCCGAATCTACGCCTGTGGAGACTGTGACCACTACGGAGACGACTCATTTCGAGTCTGTGTCTGCAAGTCACGTCATCGAAACAAGAAGCCTGCCCTCGTGAGGGCAGGATTCCCCGTACCACCGTGTGCGGGGTAACATTCAAAATCAGTTCAGACGATGCCGAAACGTGCGAACCTCTGGAGTATTATTTCAGTCCCCCGGTGTTGGTGTTGGCTGTTCAACATTTGTTGGCTCACCGACCTGTGTATAGACAAGTATTAATCCACCAGCACTTAGCACCGTTGCGACGACAAATGGCGTTGCAAATCCAAATCCAACGAGGATTCCCGAGAATAACGTTCCAAAGGCAATTCCGAGCCCAAATCCCATCGTGAGTAATGAGAGTGTTGACCCAGATTCACCGTCACCGGCAAGATCACCAGCGAGTGCAAGTGAGGGAGCAAAGACTGCTGCGACGGCAATTCCCTGGATAAATCGTGCGACAATCATCAGTAATGAGGAGGTAAGAAATCCCTGAATAAGTGTCGCAGGAAGAAGAAGGACAAATCCCCAAACAAGAAATGGACGTCGTCCATACGTATCACTTAATCGCCCAAGTGGAAGTTGAAACAACACATTCGCGAAGACAGTCGCCCCAAACTGCAGTGAGAAAAGGAATGTTCCCTGGTTAAGACGCGCGTTGATACTGTTCGCCAGTGGTGCATAAATCGCGAGTCCGAGTGCCATAACGACCGTTGCGACACCGAGCGCAAAGACAGGGTCAAGCCCAGTCCCATCGGTGCTCCGAACAC
>NZ_KE356561.1:853859-987147 GCF_000415985.1 Haloquadratum walsbyi J07HQW2 | reverse complement strand
GAGAGATCCTCTGGGAGCGCTTCATCGCCGCCTTGCTATTCATATTCATTTTCATTTTCATTTTCATTTTCATTTTCATTTTCATTTTCATTTTCATTTTCATTATCAGTTCCAGTTCCAGTCACAGTCAATGTCACAGTCAGTGGACTGACTGGAACTGGACTGAACTGAACTGAACGGAACGAAAACCCGTCTAGTGTCATCGCTAGTCGGGTTTTTTATCTAATCGATGTAGTCCGTTGATATAACTGGTTAAGTAAGTATATAGGTTCTATTGTGATCTTTGGAGATATTCTATTAGCGTTTCATATGGGATTTGTGCTCGCGTAGCGACAGTCCTAGCTTCAACATCGAATCGTTGACAGGCAGCCACTGCACCAGTAATAATTAGCAGTGACTGATTAGAACTAAATGAACAAAACATCCCACGGAAGTCGAGAGACGAGGGTCTCCACGGGTCAGCACTATGATTCATCGGAGAGTCAAGCGCATATGCAGCTACCATGCTCATCAGGAGTGCACTAAGAAGCGATTCTGATGTTGTTGTGATTGTTTGATCTGTGTTCATATCCAAACCGTCTTTCATATGAGTCATTGTTGTTTTTTCACTGTTCATTTCGGTACCAGACGATAGTGAATCAGCAATATTTTCATTTTCAGGTGTATTGTTGCGAGCACTAAACTCAGGGAATATCGAATCCGTCGTTTGTGATATCGACCGTATAAGAGCGCCAGCGACAGCAAGATGACGTTGAGTGCTAGCGACTGCCGATTTTTGAATATTGGACTTCGATTCAGATATCGTAGAAGACGTGTCCAGTTGGATATTGGTCTCATCAGAAGTATCTACCATCTCCATCGTGGTGTCCTGTGACAAATCGGCATCTACATACTCGGTAGTGACGTCCTTGGGATCAATATACTCATCAGAACTCTCAGATGACGTTGTGTCCACCGGTCTATCGATAGTGAGCGCTTGTCTGAGAGTGGTATTGATGATTACTTCAATGGGTGTTTGATCTGGATCTGGTGATTGAGTAGTCACAGTTCCTCAACATTAATAAGAGATATATTATGAACTGTCCCATCTGAGCTAAGGGTTATACGACCGAGTGAGACAGTCGTCCCGACTTCGTACTGATTTGCAAGTCGTTTGAGAATGGTCGATTTTTCTAGATGGTTCCAAACGATTGTTTCAATCTGTTTTTGAAATGTTGTCGGGTCGGTCCATCCCGAGTTAATGTCGGATGGAACGTGGACAATGAACTGAAGATCCGATTCAGTAATATGGATTCCAACACCAAATGTGTCCCCTGATGACACCATATCCTGTGAATCAGAAGGATGAGTATCAGTAGAATCGATATCCGAAGGCATGGATTATAGATTATGCATGTTGAGACAAAAACCCATGGCGTCAGTGGTTCATCAGTGTCGGATCGCTCCTAGAAGCAGGACGCAGTAATTTACACTATAACACTCAGATGAGCTTCCTATTTGTCATCAGTGCAGTTTTCACTATTTTTGTAGTATGCGGTATGAGTGTGTCATCCAGTCAGTGAGCAGATTACGATAGTAGTAACTGAGCATCCACAGAAGTATCTCAATGTTGATAATCATAATAAGCAAAATAGTCCGACAGTTTAAGTAGATATTGCTTGAATATGAGGTACATATGTGTGTGATTTACCGTGCCACTCAGTCGTTGAGGCAGGTCTGAGTTTAATTCCGCTAGTCCCCTGGTGTTGGTGCTGGTTGTTCGACCGTTGGTGGTTCACCAACTTGTGTATAGACGAGAACTAATCCGCCAATACTCAGCACTGTTGCAACAATAAATGGCGTTGCGAAGCCGAACCCGACGAGGATTCCCGAGGAAAGTGCGCCTAAGGCAATTCCAAATCCGAATCCCGTTGTGAGTAATGACAGTGTTGACCCAGATTCCCCTTCACCGGCAACGTCACCAGCAAGTGCGAGCGATGGGGCGAACACCGCTGCGACAGCAATTCCCTGGATGAATCGTGCAACAATCATCAGTATCGACGAAGTGAGAAATCCTTGTGCAAGGGTCGCAGGGATAAGCAGGACAAATCCCCAAACAAGGAACGGACGTCGTCCATACGTATCGCTTAATCGCCCAAGTGGAAGTTGAAATAACACATTTGCGAGGACAGTCGCGCCAAATTGTAATGAAAAGAGGAAGGTTCCTTGATCGAGACGCGCGTTGATACTATTGGCTAATGGTGCATAAATTGCTAATCCAAGTGCCATAACGACTGTTGCAACACCGAGCGCGAAAACAGGGTCAAGCCCAGATCCGTCAGCGTTGCGAACACGAATACTGATGTCTTCGGCTGCTTGCCCATCTGCCTGTTCTGGGTCAGTAATGAGCGCTGCAATGAGCATAAAGCTGAGAAGTGCTCCTGCAACAGCAATAATAAATGCGGCGTCAAATCCTGAGATCTCCAGCGAAATTCCTATACTTGACATAGAATAGGGTCCGGCAGCAACAACCCCTCCAGCGATGAGAGGTCCCATACCGAATCCTAAAAGTCGAAACGTATTGAACAATCCAAAGTTTCCTCCACGATTATCTGCTGCAGAGAGTTCATTTACAAGCGCAACGGTGACAGGAATGGTGAATGCCGCTCCGATACCTTGGAGCGCACGCATGAAAATAATCGAAAGATAATCAGTAAAGAAAATATATCCCGCACTCCCAACAGCGACAAGAGCAAGCCCAACAAGTAAAAACAGTTTTCGCTTTCCTGTTTGATCTGATAGTAATCCAGTAAATGGTTGTCCGAAGCTATTTAAAAACCCAAACAGTGAGAGGACGATTCCGATGAGTAACTCAGCTGTCAGAGTAAATGGAATCGATCCAATCTGCACGGTGGTACCCACAAAGGCTGGAAGTGAAACAAGTTGGCTCCCAATATACAATGGAAGCACAACAACTAAGAACGAATTCGCTAGCGCATCAACCATCCGCGCTATCGCGAGGGCAAGGATTCGTGAGTCGATATTAGACTCAATGCCGAGAACCATCATTATGAAATAAACACGAGAGTCGTATCAACTTGTTTGCTCAAAACCGATTCATACCGTCGTAGATACCCAGAAATTCTTTTTTATTAGGTAGTTGAATAACTTCTCTTATGACAGAGGCTGTTGAAAGCGGTATTAGCTATTGAAATAGTAACCCGTGAATGGTGGGTGATTCTTATCTGAACTTTTTTAAAATCTGAGTTATTTCACGACATCTAATAGAGACAGTGTGGATTTATTCTATTGGACATGCCTTAGCTTAATGTAGAGTGAGAATATATGATTGCGAGTTTTGCTTAAACTGAGACACTAAGATCGCTTCTTCAGCAAAGGAGCAAGTAAGCTAATTCACGACAGTATACACTATTGCTCCGTTGAAATATAGATAATTGAGTTGATCTCATCGCTGAATGTAATTCGCATGCATTATACTGGGAATCGTAATTAATTCATATAACCTTATTCAATAGATTATCTGGTTAATTCAGTGTAGTAAACACAGAATTGATATTGGTCGAAAATGCAGTTTTCAGCTGTGTTTTCGTTAGAATATATCAACAATCGAGTATTATGAGACATAGACATCGATCAGTTTTTTCTTGACGATTGTCGTCCACTCTGGATCGAAGTAGTTCAGTTAGTTTTTACCTTCCAGTTACTACATCCAAATCAGTAATGATCCGACGTCGATTCCTTTCCGCTGTGGTTGCAGGGGTCACAATTATAGCTGGATGTACTGGGCCGAATGATTCATCTGATACCGCTTCACCAGACTCCACCGAGACAGAAACCCAACAAACAGCGACTGATGCGCCGTCACAGGCGACCACCGAAACAGAAACTCAAACTCAAACTCAAACTCAAACTCAACGACGCCAACGCCGACGCCAACGCCAACGCCAACACCAACACCAACACCAACACCAACACCAACACCAACACCAACACCAACGGAGACTGCGACTGAGACACCAACAGAAACAGAAGATGATGGATACGGTTATTGAATGCAAATAATAGATTCTACAGAAACTGATTCGAGAAGCATTTGATTTGAGCGACGAGTTTTTATTATCATCAGAATCGGGCGTTTGCCTAACTATATAAATATAATCGTCTACGCTTGCGGGTATTGAGTGATGAAAACATATACCGGCTAACTCAACGGTACTGTTACTCCATATTTAGTCAGCGTATAGATCATTCATCAAGACGGGGTAAAATCCTCTCACAACGAGGAATACAGTAGTCTCACGCGGTTCTCATATCGGTCGATAAGTAGACTAAGAATGAAGTTTCAGGACTCGTATTCTCACCAGTAATATAGTTTGAATTTGCGTAAATTAATTAGATGCGTCTACTCATCGAGTACTAATCTCATCTTTATCTTTGAGTATCCGCGTTTCAGCTTCACCCGAGGTTAACTCATTTACAAGATCATAAAAGTCGTTTTGCATTCCTGCAGGAAAAGTAACAACGCCAACCCAGGATCCATCAGGTTGCCACTCTTCACGCTCAAGTTCACCATATTCACGCACTTGTGCCTGTGTTTTTCCTGCATCAGAGGCTGGGACCTGAACAGCAACAGTCACCTCATCAAATCGGATTGGAATCACAGGTCGAAGGTCATCAAGTGCATCATCGATTTGTGATTCGACTGGTTCCATTGGGTCAACGCGAAATCCAGCTTCTTCAAGTGCCCGTTCAATTCGCTCTGGTGGGTGTGGTGCATTATCCATCTGCGGATTCACCGCATTTCGAGCAATTCGATTAATCAGTTGCTTTCGTTTTTGCTCTTGCATTTCCCGACGCTGTTCGGCAGTAATCTGGATCTCACCATCTTTGACGACAGTTGGGATGATTGAAAGCGGTTCTGTCGTCTCAAATACCGTTTTAAGATCTTCTTCTGCGGGTCTATCGCCTCTTGCAGCGTTTTCAAACACATCCTCAGCGGCAATGACGTCTTCAATATCGTCATCGAACTCATCACGTTTTATCTCAAGTGCTGCGTCCGGGTCGATAAGTACCTCAAACCGCTCACCGTGTGACTCAAGTCGAGCTGTAACGGCTTCATCAAGTGAAATCATATTTCATTATTTCATCTCTGTGGTAAAAAACCTCCCTGGCAGGTACTAATGAGGGATATCTGATGCGAGATATGCGCTAACCAATTCAGGAATCGAAAAAAGTGAGACGATCATCAAGCGGTTCAGCAGTATGGTATAATGATACAGCAATACACTGTATCAAACTGCAACGTACAATTAATTCGCGAGTCCGTCGATAACTGACATAAGATCGCTTTTGTCTTGAACACCAATAACCTGCTCTGCCATCGCGCCATCAGCGTAGAACTGTAGCGTCGGGACTGACCGGATCCCCTTTTCTTGTGCTAGTGACTGAAGTTCATCGATATCTACCTTAGCGACGAGAACATCTGTCTCTGCCGCAATTTCTTCGACAGTAGGTTCAAGCATCTTACATGGACCACACCAATCAGCATGGTAATCAACGAGAACAACATCGTGATCACCAACGAATGACTCAAGATCAGATTGGCTTTCAACATGGACTGGCTCATCAGTTGCTGTGGATGCACTCATGCTATCATATAGCGTCGGCACCCTCTTAGTGGTTCTGTGTGATGGTATATCAACATTATCTAGTTGAATGTCCTAACATTCAGCTGCATTCTTTAGGCAATATTGATATATCGATCTCGTATTTATTATTTCAATCAGCTGAGTCATACGATGATGGTGCAGTCGCATCAACATCATATTGTAATAGTACCCCGTCATCAATTTTTTCGACAGACGTGAGTTGTAGTTGCGTGGGGTCTTCAACAAACCCATCACCATCAGCTAATGTTGGCGCATCTCGTCCCCCAACGAGCATAGAGCCAATATACACCGAAAGCTCATCAACAAGATTAGCCTCAAATAATGAGAAGATAATCTCACCTCCGCCCTCAACCATTATCGAGTTGATTCCACTATCAGTGAGTGCTGATAGTGCGGCTGGCATTGAGACACGCTCTCGTCCAGCAACGATAACGTCTGCTCCCTCTACTTCGAGGTCTGCTTGTTTAGAGGTGGGCGCTGACTCACTGACAATAATATATGTTGGTGCTTCATCATCAAGAACCTCCGCATCGGTCGGTGTTCGCGCTCGTGAGTCGATAATGATGCGATGTGGTGTTGGAGTCATCCCCTTGTCTTGACGACGCTCTCGATGTGGTTCCTCAACGACGAGATGTGGATCATCCGCAAGGACGGTCCCAATTCCAACAAGGATGGCGTCACTATCAGCCCGAAGTGCGCTAACTCGCTCGAAATCACGCTCACCGCTTATCGCAATCTGTTCGCGGCGGCGCGTTGACAACTTTCCATCGATACTGATCGCAGCGTTAACGACGACGTGCACATATCTATTGTGACATTCGATCACATGGTCGTTTCGATTATTGAATGATGCTCAGCGTGAGTAGCTATATCATCAATCATTAATCCACTCAATCTGTATTCCAGTAAATTCAGTTAGTTATGTTTATATATCATACATAATTGTCAGCTTCACCTGACGACTGGACTTGGTGCACTGCCCTTGGGTCGAAGTCCCGAAACACTCTGTCTGTTATATCTGTAGATCCCCACTCCGGTATCACTGTATTGTTTCATATGTCATTAGAAAACCCGTAAGTGTGATTCCACAAATATATTGATATCTATTATTTTATTCTATCAGGTGATATTAATGCAGATCAAGAGATGGTAACTACCATTGAACATAGTAAAACATCAATAACTGTTATGTGATGAGTGAATAAATGTACATAGCACGATGTCGCCGAAAGTTCTGATGCTTGGGTGGGGATTCCCGCCGAATGTGAGTGGTGGGTTAGACACGCATGTGGGTGAGCTATTCGATGGGATGCGCGCCCGAGATGTCGATATCGAGTTAGTTCTCCCAGCAGAGTATGCTCCAAAAGATCGTGATGGTATTATTGGCGTCCCAACTGGCGATGGCGACATCATCACACGCGTTGGACAGATGAGTGAGACCTTTGCAGCGCGTGCAGCAGATGCTGATATCGTTCACACTCATGATTGGTTTGGGTATGGTCCTGGTTCTCGAGCAACAACAAACGCTGAGGTTGAATGGGTAACAACGTTTCATTCGCTATCTGCCGATCGAAATCTTGACCCACCAACACGAGAGGTCGAGACCGAACGTCGGCTTGCAAACCGTGCAGACCACCTCATTGCTGTCAGTGAACTCACTGCAAACGATGTCCAAACACAGTATGGTGGTGACCCGACGGTTATCTACAATGGATTTTCAACGTGTGAGACGACGGATCGAGATTTCAAAGCTGAACTCAATATCAGTGGGTCAATGCTGTTTTTTGTCGGGCGACATACAAATCAAAAAGGAATCTCACATCTTGTGTATGCGATGGATCAGCTCCAGCGTGACGATGTGACTCTTGTTATTGGTGGTTCCGGTCATCTCACTGACCAGCTCAAACGGTTTGCAGAACTACTCAATGTTGATGATTCAATCGAGTGGGTTGGATATGTGCCAGAGGAAGAGTTGGGCGACTACTACGCCGCCGCAGATTTATTTATCTCTCCATCGCTTTCAGAACCGTTCGGAATCACGATAACAGAAGCTCTTTCTGCCGGTACCCATGTTATTGCAACCGAAAGTGGTGTAAATGAAGTTCTTCCGAGTGATTGCGTTATTGAAGTCGCCCCTGAGTCAGAATCGATTGCAAGAGGCATCGAACGCGGATTAACACTTGAGGGTAACCCAGAGTATGACCCTGTTACCTGGAATGAGGTAGTTGATCAAACGCTTACGCTCTATAGTTCAGTTATATAATTATTGGATATAAACTAAGATTCATTGAAAAAAACCTATCGGAGGACTCGTACGTCTGTTGCTGGTTCGGGATGATAGATACAGTAGCCTTCTGTTGTCGATACTAGTCCCTCTTCATCTGAGTGTTGTCGTGCGGACTGATACGGACTGTCGGTCCCCGAAGATTGATATGGGCTGTCGGTGGAGGCAGACTGATACGGGCTATCAGTCGCTGCAGATTGATATGGACTATCAGTAGAGGCAGACTGATATGCACTCTCATTTTGTTTTGAGGTCGGAGCAGCCCGTTCAAAATCCTCTGGAGGTAGATACACGCGCTCTCCCGACGCTGATTGCACAATCACTGCTGTATCTCTGTCACCATGCATTTTAATTATCGTTTCCCCATCCTCAATCGTCATACTGAATTCGACTGGCTCGTTCTTGTCATATGCCCCATTTGAGTCCATATTATCATTTGTCTTGCCCCCGTCTGTTCGTAGTGTAATTAATTCGGTGTATTCCATACATCAATGACGATACTGAGTGTACTTATTCATTGATGCCATGATGCCATGATACCACGGTATAATCATATGCTCATATTTAATTTCAAAGGGTATTCACATTCACCTTGACCACATCATTGCTTTATCATAGGTCAAACGAGAATTTGTAACTCCGATTTCGGGAAATATATTATATTTAGAATTATGTCTCTGATGCCGATGGATCTGGATCCGAATCCGAATCCGGTTCGACCGTTCGCTTCGTATCCGTGGTTGGATCCGCCTGTTCAGTCAAATCCCCATCTCGCCACGTCCCCCGTTCAAACCACCCAGCTGCAACAAGTGCTGCAACGATGCCTGAGATAGCGAATGAAAACCAGATTCCTTCCGGTGTTCGTGTGCCAAATATCCATAGATCAAACGGAACTAATCCCTGTGAGACAATGTATGCGACTGGTAGACGAATAAATCCGAATAACACAATCGTAATTACTGCAGCAGTAAGCGTTTTTCCAGCTCCACGAAATCCGCCGCTATAAGCTCGTAATATACCAACGAACCCAAATGTCGGTGCAATCCACCGGAGAAATGTTGCACCTTGTTCAACAACCGCAGGTGAATTATCAAACACTCTGATAATCTCGGGAGCGAAAACGAACGTTACGACCCCAAGCAGCGACAAGATGCTGAATGATGTTATTGCAGCAAATCGATTTGTCTTCGAGACTCGATCTCGATTTCCAGCACCAATATTCTGCCCAGTCATCGTTTCAACTCCTCGGTCAATCGCAATTGCAGGCATGAAAATCATCGAAAATACTCGAATCCCAACACCAAATGCAGCGACAACGGGTGTAGAAAACAGCGTAACGATAATCAAAATAGCATTAATTGAAATGGCACGTCCAGTGTTCTCAAGTGAGGCAGGCGCCCCAATACGAAGCAGTTTCGCCATATACTCACGATCAGGCCACATGTCGGTCACTGTGATTTGCACACCATGACTTCCGCGTAAGAGAATCCATAGCCCAGCAACTGCTGCAGATCCCCGTGAGAACACGGTTGCTATTGCAGCCCCATCGACGCCCAACTGTGGAATCGGTCCAACTCCAAAGATAAGTATCGGGTCGAGAATGACGTTTATGACAACAGTTCCAAGCATCACGAGCATCGGTGTCAACGTATCACCGGAACCACGCATCAACGCAACAAATACGATAAATCCGAATATGAACGGGAGACCAAATGAAATGATTCGCATGTAATCTGTTGCGAGTGTGAGTACGACTGGATCAGCGCCGAAGACGCTGAGTACTTCATCAACAAATATTACACCAGCTGCACCAAGTGCTATCCCAATAATCATCGTAAATACGACAGTCTGTGAGGCAGCGTAGTCTGCCTGTGCTGTTTGTGTTGCACCAGTGTGTTGTGCAACTAATACACTTCCTGCGACAGTCAAACCTAGTCCAAGTGAGATAAACAGATATACGAGTGGAAACCCGAGGCTAATGGCTGCCAAAGCGTCGGTACTATATTGACCTAACCAAAACGTATCTGCAAAGTTATATGCAACCTGCAGGAGATTTGTAATAACGATTGGGAGTGAAAGAAAAAATAATGACCGCCCAATTGGTCCCTCAGTTAAGTCTAAATCTTCAGGTTTCTTGAATACCCGTCTCGCTGCTGATCGGATATCAATACTCATATGTCATACTCCCAAGCAGCAATGCCTAGGAATGCGTTATCACCATAGATACCCTCAAATTGATATTCTATAGAACTGCGTAGAAAATGCACTAGACGTAATTATGTCGTGGCGATTATAAATCCAATTGTTCGATTATACACACTGCGACAGTGAGCCTGGATAAAAAATAAGAACACAATTATATAATCGATTCTAGTGGATATATTAACACGCATCCATTCGTAGAAATGTTATTTTTGACCGTTAGTATAGTGTTATCAAGCGTCCAAAGACGATTGCATTCCGCAGACGTACGGTAATATATGCAAGAAAATAACCAATTATAAATAGAGGATATAGCTTCTGTTAATCTTATCAGCCCCGACATTATCTCTCTGAGTCATACACAGTGTATGATCTGATTGAGGTACGAGAGATAGCAACTAACAGAAACGGAATCATCGTCGTTAGCAATTTTGCGGCGGTTTCTGGATCGAAATATCGTAATGAGACTCCAGGAACAGCGATTGTAGCAAACATCAATACGCCGAGTGTGATCCGTGGCTCAGATGTGGTATCTGTTGATTCACATCCGTTTGGGTCGTCATGAAAGCCATCTATCGCGCTCATATACAGCTTGCATATAGTAGGTACTAGCCAATATTAACTCTATCCGATATCATAAAATATTATAATGAATATTTAGACACGTTATTTCAACCAAGTTGTGACATGTAGTTCTTATGAAGCCAATAAAATAGCCCCATTCCGGCAGCCCAACTGAGAACACCATATCCGGCATACACGACAACGGGGAGACTCATATAGAAGTGCATATATGACCCTATCAGCAAGTATACTAGGACAAATAACCCGAGAACACGAATCCCTCTTGATGAAACTTGTTGTTTTGGATTAACCATCGTCTTGAATTTATTTCTAGATTAATATCTCATTGGAGGGGTATTTAAACATAAAAAATAATGCAAAATATGATGCAGGCACTGGTATTATATAAGACTAAGTTCATGTTAGATTATGATACATGTAGGCGTCAACGGGTATGGTACTATCGGCAAACGAGTGGCTGATGCAGTTGAGATGATGCCCGATATGAAACTATCGGGTGTGAGCAAGGCAAGTCCAAACCACACAGCAGATGCAGCTGCAGATCGAGGTTACGATATCTACGTTCCCGAGGGTCGCCATGATCGGTGGGCTGATACCGGAATGACGGTCGCTGGTGATGTTCACGATTTGATTGAAGTTAGTGACATCGTTGCTGATACGACGCCACCGGGCATGGGTGAAGAGTATCGTCCAATTTATGAAGAGCATGACACACCTGCGCTGCTTCAAGGCGGGGAAAGTGCAGATGCGGTCGAGGCTAGCTTCACTGCCCGCGCTAATTACTCAGAGGCTACCAACAAAGATTACGTTCGAATTGTCTCCTGTAACACAACAGGGTTGAATCGGATGTTTGCGCCGCTGCATGAGGAATACGGCGTCGAACGGGCGAGTGCTACGCTGGTCCGATGTCGTGGTGAGCACGCTGTTACTTCAGCTGATCCCATGACAATACCATCCTATCATGGTATAGATGCACGTGAAGTAATCCCGGATATGGGGACTATCACAACGATGGGAATGAAAGTACCCTCAGTGCGACACCATTTCCATGGTATCAATGTAACGCTTGGTGCAGAACCAACGGCTACAGAAATTCGCGATCTATTGGCTTCTGAGTCACGAATCCACGTTATCGACGGTGACCTTGGTATTGACTCGGGATGGGAACTGCAGGAGTTTGCTCTTGATCGCGGTCGTGACCGTATGAATCTCTATGAGAACCAGATTTTCGAAGAGTCCATTACGATGGATAATAATCAACTCCATTTATTCCAATGTATCCATCGTGAGAGCGATGTAGTGCCTGAAAGTATCGACGCTATCCGCGCGATGTTAGGTGATGCGGACGCTGTTGAAAGTATTGAGCTGACAAATGACGTGCTGGGAATCGGCGATATATAGTTTCAAATGACACAAAAAAAGACCGAAGCGATCAGTGAAGAAACAGAATCAGAGCATAACCCCGAACCAGGGACAGAATTAGCTCGTGGATATGGAGCAAGTCCAGGGGTCGCGACGGGACCGGCACGGGTCATCAAGGATATCGACGATGCAGGGCAGATTACTGAGGGTGACGTAATTGTCACTGAGATGACCGCCCCTGACATGGTACCCGCAATGCAGCGCTCAACTGGGATTATAACCGACAATGGCGGAATGACGTCACATGCAGCCATCGTCTCACGCGAACTCGGGGTCCCAGCTATTGTTGGCTGTGGGGATGCAACGGAAGCGCTTTCTGACGGTCAACGAGTCACACTTGACGGTGAGAAGGGAACAGTTGTCATTGGAGAGCCGAAATCCGAATCAGAGTCGACGCTGGATTCAGAGTCAACACCAGAGAGAACCGCAGAAACTGACCGGACTAATGGTTCTATTGATGACTCAGCTGAATACGTCCCGACAACAGCCACAGAAGTGAAGGTGAATGTCTCTATTCCCGGAGCAGCTCAACGGGCTGCTGATACGAACGCCGATGGTGTTGGATTACTCCGATTAGAGCATATTCTCCTTTCAACGGGGAAGACACCGGACCAGTACGTCGCAGACCACGGCGAGGAAGCCTTCGTCAAGGAGATTTCAGAGGAGATCCGGAAGGTCGCAGACGCCTTCTACCCCCGCCCAGTGCGGGCTCGCACACTTGATGCACCAACAGACGAACTTGCTGAACTCGAGGGAGGGGAATCTGAACCTATTGAACATAATCCGATGCTGGGATACCGTGGGATTCGGCGGAGTCTGCAGGAACCAGAAATGGTCAAGCTCGAACTGCGGGCGTTTAAACGCTTACACGATATGGGCTATGACAATCTTGAAGTTATGTTTCCGCTTCCTAATGACGCAGAAGATGTGCGCCGAGCGCGAGAGCTGATGGATAAAGTGGGCATTGATCGAGATGCATATGATTGGGGAGCAATGATTGAAACGCCGGCTAGTATCCGGTCAATTGATGAGATTATTGATGAGGGTGTTGATTTCGTTGCGCTCGGTACCAATGATATCGTCCAGTTCATGCTCGCAGTTGACCGAAACAATGCAATGGTTGCAGACCGCTTTGATAACTATCATCCAACAATACTCGAAGCGATGGCAGAAGTTATTGAAGCGTGCAACGAGCATGATGTTGATACTACCATCACAGGACAATCCGGCTCAGACCCTGAGATGGCGAAGTTCCTTGCTGAACAAGGAATTAGTTCTCTCTCTTCGAATATCGATGCTGTCGATGATGTTCGTCGCGTTGTTGCCCGTGCTGAGCAGGAACTTCTTCTCAACGCAGCCCGCGACGCGTCTGATGATTCAACACTCCTAGAGTAAAAATCGAATAAAAATCATTAGCTATTACGACCTTCATTATCGCTATTATCAAACCTCGCTCTCACTCCTGATTTCGGTCTCGGTAACGACTGTATCACGGCTACCCACTTTTCCAGAACTTACAGGACAGACCTCGGTGGCTTTCGATTGACTTGTGATCATCGGACAGCGAAGTCCAAGAGTCACAATCCATCCTGTGTGGGAATAGCCTAATTTAGACGCTTTGATAAATTCAGATTAAACAGGCAATCCTCATCGATTCTACAGTCTGCTTATCTCATTCTATGCAGCTATTTCCATAGAGAACACTCTTCACAAACAACATTCGAAGCACTCAGTATATGATTCGTGGTGTGACAAAACATCGTCTTAGCCGTTCGTCTTATTAGATGTCAAAATTTTGTTAATGGAGTCTCCTTCCTCAAGCAGCAAGCCGAAGACAAATAAGTAGGGAGGGGAGGAAACCGACAACTATCAGAAATATGAATAAGCACAATATTTGAGAAGCATCAGTACTTCCATGATAGTATAATGGCATCAGATGATGAGTAATCGCTATCACACGGCTTGACGGGCTTTCCACGCAAGACCACGAGCTACTCCAACTCACCATTTAAGAGTGGCTTGATGGATGCAATATCGCATACAACCTGGCGTGGGGAAACAAACATACTCAGGCTAGTGTCAAAAACACAGCGAAAGACACGGTGCAAGGAGAAACAGAGCTGGGTAGCCAGCACTTGATTCTCGCCTACCACGAAGTCGCCAGTAGTATACAATCCTGTATTGAAAGGCCGAAAAACAGAAAAAGAGCAACACAACCTCAGTTCAGTTCAAGCTCTATTACATACGATATACGAACACTCACCATGTTCTCTGAGAGATAGCAGGTGTCGCTCACTGTGTTTGGCAACCATTCTCGCGCGAGGGCAATTTGCACCGCCAAGCGACGAAGGAAGACACCAGTACCAGTATTTGGACGACGAAGACTGGGAGCACACGGAAAGCACGCCCCACTACCGAGACGGCAAATGGTACCTGCATCTTGGGTACCGAAAGGAGAAGCTAGTAAAGAGGTAACGACGCAAAACGGAACGGTTCTGGTATTGACCTCGACGTGAACCGAATCGGTGTCATCAGCAAGGCTCGCTTTTTTACTGCAGGTAATCTCAGTCACGCTCGCAAAGAGTTCGAAAATACGCGTGGAAACCTGCAAGAGTGTGGTACTCAATCAGCCCATCAAACGCCTTAGCAGGTGAGTGGTCGGGAAGATGAGTACGTGAAGCATCTCCTGCACACTGTTGCGAGGACAATTATATAAGGCTAATTGCGTTGGGTGTTCGTGGATACGGTGAATCCACAGAACACTTCGAAACGGTGTAACGAGTGTGGGAACGTTCGAGATGACAACCGTTGTCAAGACGAGTTCGAGTGTCAGCGATGCGGGAAAAACAATCACGCCGATTACAATGCAGCAAAGAATGTCGCAGAACTATATCTCCCACGAGGTCATCAGCCGTTTCGTGGGAGAAGCATCAGTCAATACGCTTTCAACTCAGGGTTGAAGACACCGAGTTGAGAGAAACACTCTCACACTGTTCCGTCAACAAGGTCGGATTCGATGAAACGAAGAGACCACTGACAAGTCCTACCCCAGCCTCTATCGAGCGAGGGTTTACCGGCTGAACACGGCGAATGCCACGGGACTTGACCTCGAGGTGGTTCACTGAGCGAAGTACGGTGAGGTAGTTGACTTGGATCATACTTTGCGTATGGCTGACGTCCCTTCGGCTTCTCGTGGGGAAAGGTTTCGATCATGAGAACTGAATAATGTTACAATATCACCTTAGATAGTTTCCATCGATGACCTATTTTCTTTGATGGTGAGTACATGTAATTGATATATCAAAAAGCTGTTTAGTTTAGATTTATCACCCGATGAGGTCCATTATAGTGGGATAGACGTCATACATCGTCGTGGTAATGAGAGCAACGCCAGCGAAGACAGCAAGCGCGACCGCCCAGCGTCGAACCGGTGCTAACCCTGGCTGATCAATATCCGTATACGACATATACAGTGCTGCAAGATACATAAGACCGACTGCGGGGGCAAAGAGAATTCCCGAAATAGCAAACAAGAACAGTGGCGCCTCAAATAGAATGTTCAGACTTAGCGGGATCAATGCAAAGAGGACAACCGTCAGCCGAAACATGGTTTCACGTGTAATATCGTACTTATCAAACACGCCATGGATGGCAAATGCGTCCTCCCACAGTCGTGACATGCCATATAGTGGACCGATTAGCGTTGAGAATAGTGCTGCCATCACTGATAGTAGGAAAATAGACGCAGACCACTCGCCGTACACAGTAGTGAAAATGACTGCCATCTGCGGAACAACTTCAAATCCGCCGAGTTCTCCAGATGCAACGATTTCGGTTCCATGTAGGGTTGCGGCTGCGGCTGTCCACATGAAAAAGGAAAACACAGCCAAAATGACCGATGAAATCATGTTCTGCCAGAGGACCATGTCACCCCAACCTTTGAGTCGCGAAACTTCCTCGTCGGATAGATCCGATTTATTAACATCAATACCGTCAGCTTTTGGCTCAAACATACCCATTGTCTTGTCTTTCGCAAACCAAACATAGGCGACGGTGGGACCAAAGCCCGCTCCGATCCAACCGAACATGGTCGCAACGAACGCTAGTCCACCAACACCAAGACCATCAACATAGCCTGGGATAGAAGGAATCAATCCGCTTGCTAGTCCACCAATCCATTGATCGGCGGTGAACAAAGAGACAAATGCGATTAAGCCAAGAAACGCCCACAATAGCACTGTTGAAATCCTCTCGATTACTTGATATGATCGTAACATGACAATCCCGAGCCCAGCGATTACCGCTGTGATCATCCAGAAGTTGGTCCCAGTGAGCCCACCAATAGTGCCAATTGGAATAAGACTTTGAGCGGCACCAGCAGTTTCACCAAGATGTCCAGAAAGACCGATAGCGTACACCAACCCACCTAAGAACACATAATAAAAAATCCATTTCAGCCACTTAGGCTGATCATACAGCGCGTCTAAGAACGTATTACCGCTCATCACTCCATAGCGGACAAGATAGTACTGACCGAAGATTTTGGTGAATGTGATTAACGGAATCAGCCAGATAGCCTGCATTCCCAAGTATGCACCACCTACGGGAACACTCAGTGCCTCACCACCACCAATCTGTGAGGCAGTGAACACCCACGCTGGACCCATGTAGCTGAAAAACTCTTTCAACGACGCTGGCGGCTCAGAAATACGAGCTCCTGTGGTTGCATCTACACTTTCTGGGTTCACATTGACTTGAGCCGTATCTGCAGTTTCTGTGCTCATGTTAGTTTGGACTCTCTGTGTCTACACTCAGAAAACTGGGAACCATCGATTCGCCCTCTCACGCCACAGCTGGTTGACCAAGACGTAAGCCAAGGAGATTTTCTCCACATGCCTAACTACATTAAAGAACATGATAGATATATAAAGTCGGGAAGGCACATATTTTGCATGATTTATCATTGGATTTATACTCTTAAGATTCATTAAATGTGTTCTACCCTCATGACAGGATGACAAACTGATAATTAGGTCAAAAGTTTATTATATTCTAGCTAGGAACGGTGACTAGCATGACGATACTGACGGCTATCGACAGAGATCCCGGCTGCAAAGGCGTAGTTGAGACAGCATACGAACTTGCAACAGGTTTGGATATGCGATTAGTGATTATCCACGTTGTCCCACAAGAAAGTGGTAAGGAGGCAGCCACAGCAGAGGTCGAGGGGATTGTTAGTTCAGTAATTGATGATTTGAACGACGTCGACCTCCAGATTATACCGGAGCAAGCACGCCGAGACCTGCCGACCGGACGAACAGCGAATAATATCCTGCGGGTAGCTGAAAACGTTGAACCCAACTACATCGTTATCGGGTCACGCAAACAGACAGGTCTTGGAAAAATCCTCCTAGGTAGTGTCTCAAAACTTGTTCTTTCAAACGCTAACACACCTGTCGTCACGGTCGAACAGACACAAGATGCAGAGGCGTGAGATCAGATTAACAGATTTGAATCATCTGATACCACCGTAGTATTCATCTGGTGAAGAGAATGCCGCATGACTGATTATTCGATAATTACCGCTAAGATGACTACACGCACTTACGCGCAAATTGCTCCAGAATAATGTTTGATATCACGAAATTATAAAATTTGAGTCAAACTATATTCCGAACAATCATCCACACATATAGATCAAGAGACAAGCGGACGTGGCGGGATTTGAACCCGCGCTCTAGAGGTTAGGAACCTCTCGCCCTTGTCCGCTAGGCCACACGTCCTTTTTGTACTATATCTCACAATCCACCCACCGATTGTATGATTTTGATCAGATCAAATACATCAAACGAGTGAGCTCAAGTTGTGTATATTCATCTTGAAACATTGAGACATAGACGGTCAAATTGGCTTGTAACTAATCGGTCGTGGTTTGATTACACCCAATGTGACCAGTATTGGGTGGATAAAACTCCACTGCGATACCCAATATCAATTAGTTAATTGGCATCAATTCGTTTCAGTCGCTTTTCCTGTCTCAGATTCGGTTGATGATGAGGTGGAAGTCGGGGCAGATTCTTCATCTTCATCACCATCCTCAATTTCGCTTAGTTCCTCTTCAATCTCTTCTCTTCCTCGTCTAAATTCACCCATCGCCTGCCCCGTTGAGCGGGCTAGCTTTGGAATCTTATTTGCTCCGAATAACAAAACGAGCACAAGTAGAACGATAAGGAGTTCTGGCCCGCCTGGTAGCCCTGGGAACAACGGAGTGATGGTTCCAATCATCGTTATCTGCAGTAATCTAGTGGCAATTATAGTCTTTTCGGAGACTCAATGGTATAATTGCACAAATATACAGATAAACAAGGCGAGTGCCTCGGGGTCGGGAGTCGGGGCTTTGATACTGTACTGACGTGACTCCGAGGGTGAACCCGATACACACGGTGATGACGCTACATGAGTTATAAATGTATAGTCAGAAAATCTCACAGACGGATTACCGATCTTCATCTACTGCTGGCTGCGACAGTCTGGAAACGTAGTCCCTGTCACCATTCGCCACTGGCGGTGCGACGGGGACGGGGGCGGGGGTTTCACCGGGTCATGGTCATGGTGGAGTGTGGAGTGACAGTGATCGACTCCCATTCCCGCGGACGCTGCGGTGTGGTGCAGTGTGTTCGGGTGTGACTTCCAGCCGATTCCTTACAGAGAAAGGAGAGGTCGGGAGGAATCGACTAAAATTCCTTTGCTGGGGTAGTGCGGTCAACACAGGGAAGCCTCGGCTTGGGGCTTGCCCCCGAGGTACTTCACTGATTATATGAGGGTCATATATTATATGCGCTGGCTCACAATCTAATTCTTTATTCATGTTACTTTAGAAAAATCACACGAAATCGAGGAGAAGGTCCACGACTTCACTCGTGGGATGAATCCGACCACACGCGACACAAAACATCCTCGATAGCCGACCGAGGGTTGATACAAAGTTAACATATAATATTTGGCTTTTCTCTGATCGTATGCCACGGGACGGGGCGGGGGTACAGTCAACAGCGAACGTCGGTTCACAATCTCCACTACCACTTCGTGTGGTGCCCGAAGTACCGCAAACCGGTGCTGACCGACGAGGTTGCAGACCGCCTCGAACGACTCATCGAAGAGCACATCGAAGCACAAACTGGGCGATAACAATGCACAGAGAAGTCACCACCAGGGTACGGGTCAAACTCTACTCCACTCGCTCACCGAGCGAAAAGCCCGACTCGTCGAACGCGAGTACAAAGCGTTCCAAGACGCCGTTCATGATGACGACGCGAACCTCTACTCTGCCACCAAGCAACAAGCGGGCAAAGTCCGGTCGAATAAGAACCCGCGAGCGGACACCGAGCAACGATCCTCCGCAACGGCTGCATCACCATTGACCACGACGAGGACGACGACGAGGACACGGTTCTCTCGTCGTGGTGGTTCAAACTCCCCGTCTACAACCCTGAGAAAGAGAAAGGTGATAGCATCTGGGTGCCCGTCCACGTCCCCGAGAAGGACACAAACCTGCTCACCGACGAGTACATCCGCGACTCCAAACTCGTCCACCGAGACGGCGAGTGGTATGTCCATCTCGTCTGCAAGCGGTCTGTGGCCGTCGCAGACGAGTACGACGACGTACTCGCCGTCGACATGGGAGCAAAGTGGATCGCCGTCAGCACGTTGTACGTTCCTCTCCGACCGAGATACACAGTTCCACGGCGGGGAAATCCGTCAAGTCCGTGAACACTACAAGCAACTTTGCATGCTCAAGGCCATTAGGAAAGGCGAAGGTGCGTTTGGGAGCGCAGGTCATCGAACGCCTCGGGGGCAAGGAATCCTGAACGGTCGAACACGAACTGCATCAGGTGGCGAACGAACTCGTCGCTCGCGCTCGAAAGCATAAGGTCGTCATCGTGTTCGGTGATATGACGGGGTTGCGCTTCGACAACGACAAGCTCCGGTGCGTGACCGACAAGACCCACAAGATGCCGTATGCGAAGATGGCGAACATCTTCACGTACAAGGCTCACCTCGGTGGACAGGAGTGGGAGTGCATTCCAGAGAAGGAGTCCGACACGTATGTGACGTGTTGGCGGTGTGTGGGTCGCAGAACACATCACGGGAAGCACAGGGGCGTGTCGAGTGTCACAACTGTGGACTGGACAACAACGGCGAGAAGAATGGCGCGACGAACATCTAGAGTCCGCTCTCGACGGTGGGGGTGGGGTGGGGGCTGTTGTGGCTCAGCCCGAAACGCAGGTCATACTCAAAGGACCCACCGGTGAGATAGAACCTGCGAACTCCCCCAGACGACCTGGATCCCTCAGTAAGGGAAGCCAACGAGTTTAGTCGTGGGAGAAGTCACAAACTGTGAAGTCCACCAGATACTTTGCTCAAATACATTTCTAATGACATAGCTGATTGTCCCCTAAATATTTGATACTCAGTATCGCATATATAATGTAATGGATGAATCAGGCTCGGTTGATGTTGAGGGTCGTCAATATGACCCAGATGATGATCATGAGTTTCCGACAGAACGTCTCGATACTGTTCTTCCGGAAATTCTCTCAGACCCTGAGATCACGGCATATTTGGAGGCTCAAAATGTCAATGCAGTTACCCGAAAAGAGTACAACGACCACGGACCGGAACATATCAAAATTGTTCGCAACCGTGCCCTTCGCCTGTATGAGCTGTTGAAAGCCAATGATATCGAATTTAATGGTGCAACAGAGCAGGGACTATGTGATGCTGACGAACCAGTCATCATTGCTCTTGCTGCTACATTACATGACGTCGGTCATGTTGTCCACCGAGACAGGCACCCGTATTACTCAATCCCACTTGCTGCTGATATTCTGGATCGGCTTCTTCCACAATTTGACTTCTACGATATCGAACAGCAAGTTCGGATGAAGGCTGAAATATTACATGCAATCCTTTGTCATCATACAGCAGAGGATCCACTTACAACAGAGGCAGGCACTATCCGCGTTGCTGATGCATTAGACATGGAGCGTGGCAGATCACGGATTCCGTATAAGAAAGGTGGCCGAGGAATTGATACACTTTCAAGTCAGGCAATCGATCGTGTCTCACTGAAACCCGGATCAGAATGCCCTGTTCTGGTCAAAATCGAGATGATTAATGCTGCTGGAGTGTATCAGGTCGATAATCTACTGAAAGCGAAACTCCGTGATTCTGGACTACAGGAGCATGTTCGAATTGTTGCAGTCAACACTCGTAGTGGCGATCAGCTTGTCGAGCAAATCGAGTTATGACTGCCACTATAGGGATTAACATACCCCTCATTAGTATCACCTACGAAAGACTATATTTGATATAATTAATCTACAGGTGCTCACAGACTTAGAGAGAGTGCCCCGGGACTTGCCCCCGAGGGTGTTCACTGAGAGCAGATTGTGCTTCTAATGGTTTAAAAACAGTAACTTATTCAATACTACCTCCTGCAATGGTGAATTCACCCTCGAGTGTTCGATTTGGATATGGCATGTCAATTCCGTGATCGTCAAACTGTTCTTTTACCATTTGCACATAATCTGCGCGTGTTTTGGCGACACGACCACGGTTTGGATTATCGATCCAGACCTGTGATTTAAGAGTCACGGCAGAATCACCTAGTTCAGAGAGTCGGACAGTCGGTTCAGGGTTTGTGAGGATTTCTGTGTGCTCGTTAGCCGCTTCATGAATGATCTTTGAAGCGGAGTCAATGTCATCATCGTAGCTAATACCGAACGGAACTTGCATTCGCAATTGATTATTTGCGACTGGATTCTTGATTACTCCATCAGTAAGTGTTGAGTTTGGAACTGTCAGTAGCTCATTATCAAATGTTCGAACCCGCGTTACTCGAAAGCTGATGTCTTGGACAACTCCAGTGTAGTCATCCCATTCAATCCAATCCCCAATTTTGAACGGTCGGTCAGTATAGATGAATATACCAGAAACAAAGTTCTTTAATACATCTTGAAGTGCAAATCCGACTGCAAGCGTTGCCGCGGCAGCCACGGTTGCAAGCGACTGGAGAAAGTTTCCATATCCTGCTGCTCCAAAGCCGATTGTCAGTGCAACGAACGCAATAGCGACAACAACAAGCCGACGAAGAGGTTTTCGTGCATGTGCTTCGACATCGCGAGCATCTAATACTCGCTCAAGAAGCCGAATGATAATGGCTCGACCGGCGATGAAAATCGCAGCAAACACAATGGCAAATGCAATTGCCTGTCCAGCCAATCCTGCAATTGTCTCAGGGAGACCAACACGACTTAACAAGCGTGCAATTGATCCAGAAAAGTCAACACCAACTTGCAATAAGGTAGCTACCGGATTAAATATGACACTCATCGTCGATACAGGACACCTGTATTCCCACGTGTCTCAATGACCTTGGCGCCCACTCGGTCCGCGAGATTAGCTGCAAGCTGTGTGACTGTTGTGCCACCCTGTGCTGCACGGAGAAACTTTATTTTCACTAGGTCGGTATCTTTTAATTGATCGTCCAACTCCGGTTCGACTGGGTCGATTCCACTCTTACCAACCCATACGGTTACATCTAAATCGTGTGCTCTCTTTCGAAGTGCCTGTGTATCCATATAAATAAACGCCTGAATTACATTTTATTTCAAGTGATAATACATTGTCGACTTCTAGATAACCTCCGAATAGCGTGGCTGTTGCTATTTGATGACTTTACACCGCTGGAGGATTAACTACAATTTTGTGATTGTGGTGAAGTTCACTCATGTGGATAGCGTTTCGTTGAACCGCACTCTAAACACCGGATGACAACACGACCAGGTTGCAGTCGAACGCGTGCTGTTTTGCCTGGTCGGAGATAGATATCACAACTATCACAGCTAAAACGACGGAACTGATGTGGGAGACTGATACGATTTCGCTCACCAATCCGCTTAGCGAGTTGGACATATGACCGTGCTCGCGCCTTCTTCCCGGTAGCCATTGCCTCACGGGCAAGAGCATGTAGTCGCTCAATCCGTTCTGCGGGAATGTCCATGAGTATGATTGAATATCAACAGTGTAATAAAAAACCCATTTCGATCCAACTTTTCACGATGTATCTAAACTGAGATTGTGCTTTTATATCAGGGACAGATCCGATAAATAATACTAATATGACATAATGTGTAGCAAATAACAGACATATAAGTACGCCGCAATCAAACCCGGCGCTGACGTGACCCTTCGCGTATTGCATTATCTTGAGCTTGAATCCCAACTTGATCGCAGTGGGATTGGGACAGCGGTCAATCATCAGCGTGCGGCACTTGAACTGACCGATGTAGCGAATGTTGAGCTATATACCTCATTACGAGATGTGATCTCTCCGCGAAAATGGATTGCGGACACACTCTGGTCTCAGGCGTATAGAGTTGGTTTCAACCCGGGGAACCAACATGTGTCGAACAAACGACCTGATGCAAATACTAATCCTGGGAATAACTCTAGCGTTGAGTTTGACAGTAACACTGAATCAAACGCGAATACCACTCATACTTCTGTTTCTGCTGTTGATTCGATGGGTGCGACAACAGACTCTGAGCACGCATATGACATCGTTCACTGCAATATTGTTGGACCGGGATCAGTTGTCGTTGCTCAATATGCACTTCGTGCCGGAATCCCACTGATCCTTCATGCACACGTCACACGCGAAGATTTTGCAGAATCATTTCGCGGGTCAACAACGATTGCTCCGACCGTCGAACGATACCTCAGGTGGTTTTACTCACAGGCAGACCTCCTGTTGTGCCCATCAAAGTATACGCGGAGTCTGCTGCGATCATATCCCGTTGAGGCACCCGTTCGGGCAATAACAAATGGTGTTGATATAGATTCATTATCTGGATTCGAATCATATCGTGAGAATTACCGTGATCAGTATGATCTTTCCGGCACGGTCGTCTTTGGCGTTGGAAATGTTTTCGAAAGAAAAGGATTAACAACTTTTTGTCAGGTGGCTAAAAAAACATCTCATGACTTTGCATGGTTTGGTCCATATGATACCGGTCCTCAAGCCTCCAAGACAGTCCGACGATGGATAAATAATCCACCATCAAACGTCACATTCACCGGATGGATCGATGATATTCGCGGTGCATACGCTGCCGGAGACATCTACTTCTTTCCAACAAAAAATGAAAATCAAGGGATTGCAGTACTTGAGGCAATGGCCTGTGGAAAAGCAGTTATTCTCCGCGATATCCCTGTCTTTGAGGAGTTCTACACTCATGGCGAGGATTGTCTAAAATGTGATACTGAAGAAGAGTTTCGTGATGCAATTAATCGGCTGGCTAATGACTCGAGTTTACGGACCCGTCTAGGTGAGAATGCAAGAGAAACCGCCCGTAGTCATAATCTCGAACGTGTGGGGGATCAACTTGCTGAAACATACCAAGCGGTCATTGCAGCTACTAAGACTGGTCACCAGATTGCATCTGACGATGTTGAATAATACAGCAGTACTCACCAATAGAAGCGAGAGGTATCATAGCATAGGTATTGATATTTTCAACCTGAATCCATAACCGATTAACCGACACTCCGTGAATCACACTCGATGAGTATCCCCACTGTTGTTGCGTTCACTGATACATATCTACCGACAGTCAATGGTGTTTCATACACCATTCAGACATGGCGCGACCATTGGCGCGATCGCGGTGGAGCAATGCAGATTGTATATCCGGCAACAGAGGAATATGACTCGACGACAGGAGAGTTCGGTATCCACAGCTTTCCGTTCCCACTATATGATGGGTTTCGACTCGGACTTCCATTACTTCCTAATGCGCTTGATATAACCGATATTGACATTATCCATGCGCACACACCATTTGCGCTTGGTCTGAGCGGCGTCCGATTAGCCCGCCGCGTAGATGTACCACTTATCGCCTCATATCACACTCCAACAGGAGAGTACACTGATTATCTCACCTCACAACCGCAGGTCGGGCGAATCGTCAGTGCAATTGCTGACAAATACGAACAATGGTTCCTCTCGCGTGCAGACGCGGTCATCTGTCCGACACACGATGCTCGTGATCGGCTCAAATCATCAATTGATCCTGATGCGAGACTAACAGTGATTTCTAATGGGGTTGACACTGACTTTTTCCATCCAGTTAATGAATTAGACACCACTGCATTCCGTGATCAATATAACCTCCCTGCTGGTCCACTTATTGGATACACCGGTCGTCATGGGTATGAAAAAAATCTCACAGAAATTCTCCATGCAGCTGCGTGGATCAAGCAGAATATTGATTCTTTGAACACTGAACCGCGAACTACAGAATCGACTGAAAATATTGACGCACTTCATTCAACTTTGGCTTCAGACGCACAAAACGGATATGATCAGCAGAATTCGATTGATGACTCTAATTTTGACTCTCTAGATAGAGAGCCAACAGTCGTGCTTGGCGGCGATGGTCCAGCACGAGAGGAAATGGAAACGTTAGCTGATAACTTGGGATTAAGCGTTCATTTCCTTGGATTTCTCTCACGTGAGGAACTTCCGGTATTTTATTCTGCACTTGACGTGTTCGTCTTTCCAAGCCCCGTCGAGACACAAGGGCTTGTTGCTATGGAAGCAATCGCATGTGGGACTCCTGTTGTTGGAGTCGACGCCGGTGCACTCTCATCGACAATTGACGATGGAACTACTGGGCGACATTATCAACCTGATAATCCAGCAGCATGTGGGGCAAAAGTCATTGAGATACTCACAGATTACGATCGATTTATGAGTGCATGCCTAGATCATCGCTCAAAATTGAGCGTTACCCGCGTTGTTGATGATATCTTATCATTATACCAACAAGCTGCCAATTAAATCTCTTAAATCCGGTTGTAGCATCATTTTGGATAAAATGTCCATGAGGGATGAAAATGTAGAGAAATTACCCTTCTATGGGTTATCTTGACATGGCGAAGCGAATATTCAATAATTTGAACTGTACATGATTTATTGACATCCTCCTGCGCCTGAACTGAAGACGCAGGAATCCCGAGCGTTGAGAGTTTCGGGTTTGCAACCATGGTTGCTGTCACTGTACGGGAATCCGTCTCACCCAGCCATCGTGATCAGTTCAAGTTCAAGTTCAAGTTCAGTGGCTGACTGGCGGTGCCAAACTACCGTTACCCCTCTCCTATCGTCAGCGTCAGTGTCACTGATTCAGTGCTGTTATGTTTGGTTTGCCAACAGCGAGTCAGTGACACGTCGGCAGACTCAGAGGTAGAGGTATCGTTGTGTTTTCAACTCAACTCACTGACACGGACACAGACACAGACACAGGCTTTTAGCCTGTGTGATTCATCAGTGAGCGTTTCGGATGCTGTCTCATTACTAGCGGAGAGACCGCCTCCGAAGGTCGGTCGGAATCGCTCCGTTCCGACCTGACCTTGCTCCAATACATGTTATCTAGTTTCTTAGCTGTATTGCATAATGGATTCAGCCTATCCTTCCGTCCTGTCCTGTCCTGCGCCGACAGACGCAGGCATTCTCCTCGAATCTGTATAATATCAGTGTCGGTTTGTATTTTGAGACAGCATATCCGTTAATGGACGACACAAATCGAACTCGAGTGATTATTGATACAGATACCGCAGGTGATGACACACAAGCGTTAGTTCTTGCTGCAGTTTCTGACCGGATCGAACTTGAGGGTGTGACAATTTGTGCTGGGAATGTTGAATTTAATCGCCAGGTCGAAAACGCAAAATATACTCTTCAAACTGTAGGCGTTGCTGATGAAATTACTGTCTATGAGGGTGCACAGAGTCCATTGCAGAAAACCCATGATCACGCTGACAACGTGCATGGCGAAGGTGGACTAGGTGGGTCGATGTTTCCGGAGACAGGTGTTTCATCCGGAGATATACACGCAGCCAGATATATTGTTCAAATGGCTCGAGCAAATCCTGATGAGATAACAATTGTCGCTATTGCACCACTGACGAATCTTGCACTTGCACTACAACTCGAACCGGAGCTACCTGAGTTACTTGATCAGGTCGTGTGCATGGGAGGTGCTGTTAATACACTTGGTAATATTACTCCCGCAGCAGAGTATAATTTCTGGGTTGACCCTGATGCAGCAGCAATCGTTCTTAATGTATTCGAAATCACGCTCGTCGACTGGGGAGTTACAACAAGAGATGCAAAGCTTGGTCCAGACATCTTTGAACAGATAGCACAGATAGACACCGAATTAGCCTCATTTTATACGACCATCATAGAACCAGTGCGGCAATTTAGTAACGAATCAGGGGGTGGTTCAGCTGATATTGATGATCACGATGATGTTGCAACGCATCCGGACTCGCTTACCATGGCAACAGTCCTTGACCCGGGAATAATTGAGGACACAATGCAGTGTTATATGACCGTTGACTCTCGAAGCGGTCCAACCCGTGGGTATAGCCTTGCTGATGAACATGATGTGTTACCACATCCACCGAACGTACGTATCATTAAATCGATAGATACTGATCGATTCCGAACAGTCCTCGTTGATGCGCTTGAACACGCTGACCCACACGACACATATTGAGTGAATCTAATCACAATAGCATTCTGTCGTACGTTGATTGTAACAAAAACATAGGAACTGATACAGTGAAAAAATTACCCCAGCTGTGTGAAATCCAAATTATGAAGAAGAGATACGACCCAACGCTTGAATGCCATGTCCTCATTCTCAATGGATACATGACATAACTGTGTAAGCGAACAAAAAGGAACGACACTACGTCGCATAGTTCTCATATATTCTACAGTTAGAGAGATATCAGGTACGCGTTTCTATATCGACTTTTTACCGTATACTTTTTATTTATCAGTGATATCTTCAACAGCCTGAGCAATTCGTTGTAACTGTCGGGTTGCATCTCGGACTTCATCGCGGAGTTGTCGTATCTCACGAACAACCTCTTCATTACCATCATCACCACTGTCGCCCATTCCACCTGGTCCACCAGCATCTGCTCCTGGTCCACCGCCGCCCATCATTCCGCTCATCATCTGCGCGAATGGATTACCGCCACCACCACCGCCGCCCATTCCACCCATCCCGCCTGGGGCACCGCCTGGACCGTCGCCACCACCCATCATCTCATCAGGTTCTGGTCGTTCTCCCGACTCACGCTCTTCAGCCCGCCGCTGACGGATTTCTTCGACCCGTTCACGAAATGACTTTTCATCTTCATCAGCGTCCGCGGTATCAGCATTTGTGTTGTCTGTGGTATCACTTCCTGGTTCAGTATCGGTGTTAGTTTCAGGGTCTGCGTCAACGGATTCCTCTGAATCGTCAGCCATGCCACTATTTTTCCCCCAGATTGGAAATGGTTGTTGATATTCTAAGCGTCAGATTAGATATCACAATCATTATGCTATACTGACAGACGAAAACAAATGATTGATACTCAGTTCAATAATAAAACACAGTGAAGACTATTCCCACGCACCGAGACTTGCTTGGAGATTGCGTGTAGTCGCTCCTGAGGCGATAGTATAACCAACGAGGTCACGCATATCAACTGTATATGTGCTCCCAGCATAATCAAGTATTATTAATCGACCTTTTATACCGCGGACCGTCCCGGTAATGATTGTTTCAGATACAGGGCGGTCACTGAGTTCGAATCCATACGCTAATCGATAGATAGCGGGTGGGTCAGGATTTTTCTTTAGCTCGGTTATATTATTTTCCCCAGTATCCGTCATCGACTCAGAAACAGATACATCAACCTTTGGGAGACTCTCAATATATTCACCAATTTCAAGTTGAGATCCAGTGTGTAATTCGATTGCTGACTCAGCGTTAATGTTAGCCAATTGAGCGGCTATCGCAGATTCGTCGACATCTTGATACAAGCTCGTATGCTTTGTCACAGCGCGAATCCGATCAGTGATTGATGCAGCTGTTGCAATCGCTGCCTCATGCTCACGGGCAATACGACCGTTGGAAACTGTTTGTAAATGAATTCCATAATCTGCGCCCTGCTCAGCGAGACGTCGCGTCAGTCGCCATTGCTTTGTAACCCCTATTTTGTGTATATCCGGGGCGAAAACAGCAAGATAGATTGCGTGTGACTCATAACAATCCATTTCATCTTTGAGACAGGTACCAGTACATTTTGCGCAGACCCATGTTGAATGATGCTCCTGACAGTATGGTGCCGATGTATTTGTACAGGCATGGTGACCGTTATCGGTTATAACGCCTGCACAGTGACGTTGTCCAAGAGTATATGCAAGCTCACTTCCGGGAGCAAGCGATATAAACTCAACCTCGCTTGATTCATCTGGTGAACCTGTCTGTGTCTCAGCACGAGTTATGTACATCCCCGGCGCACTCGCGTCATACCCGACGATTTGCACAATTGGTCTATGATATGAGTATGCAAAGCGATACCGCTCTTTGCTTATGTCATTCATTATTTATATATCAAAACTGAACACACAGACATGACGTGATTACAGAGATTCAAGGAGAAAGCCAACGACTGCAGTCGTAGGTGGATATCAATCGTGAATGAAATTTGATTCAATCATTAGGAAGAATATTTGAATCGATAATTAGTTACTTCGAATCAGTATTTGATGGCTTTAGCTCATCGTATAATTCCTCAGCAGCGCGTCGAACAGCGGCATCACTCTCGGTATTGGCACTCCACCCAATTGTCTGAAGCTTTTCAACTGAAAGACGCATCCGTGGAACATCGCCATCCCACCCACGATCACCGCCTGTATAATTGTATGTTGGGTCAAGACACATAACGTCTGAAACAATATCTGCGATTGTTGTGACTGAGGTTGTCGTCTCTGTCCCAATATTATAGATGTTCATTGGCTCGTCAGTATATTCAACGATATGACATATTGCATCAACACACTCAGTTACATACAAATATGACTTTTCTTGACGACCATCACCCAGTATTGTGAGCGATTCAGGATCCGTCAGGAGCTTTTCAATAAAATCAGGAATTACATTTCCACGCTGTTTCGGTCCAACGATGTTCGCAAATCGAAAACACCACACTGTCAATGATTCTGTGTATGCATATGTTGATAGAAGTCCTTCATCAGCGAGTTTTGACGCTCCATACACACTGATTGGTTCAAGAGGAGCATAATCTTCAGGGGTTGGTCGTGGGGCTTCTCCATATACCGTTGATGATGAGGTGAACGCAACGCCCTCAACACCAACCGCTGCGGCTTGTTCAAGAATATTATACGTCATGTCACTATTTTCCTCAAACAATCGCCGTGGCTCTGCGAAGTTTGTGTCTGTATATGCAGCGAGATGAAAGACAATATCGACATCTGAGGTAATTACCGACTCAACATCACTTGGGTTTGTCATATCGGCTTCAACAAATGCTGTATTATCTGGGACTTGGTCGCGAGTCCCTTTCGAGAGGTCATCTGCAATGATCACATCATTCGCTTCACTTAGATGGTCAGCGAGGTGTGACCCAACAAGTCCAGCTCCACCGGTCACAACAATCGTTTGATTGCGGAGGGTGAGCGATTTCGAGACATTAGTGTCATTACCAACGTTAGGATGTGTATCTGACTCCGAGTCTGATTCTGCCTTTGTCCCAGTCTCAGCTTTCATAAGTCTGTGTCTCTGTCTGGTAACGATATTCAAGTGTGTTCTCCTCTAAGTACCGTTTCTGAGCAGATTGCTTATGTTAACCCTCATCACAACTGAAGTGGATTGGAGCCCTTCATAGACTGACACATTGCTCACGGATTGAACCATTCGCTGTTTGAAGTGAGCTCAGCATATGAAAATCAGTTAACACTAATTCTGTAGATGAGTGATGAGGGCATCTTCGAATTTGTTACCATCTCAGCTATTCATCGCGCAGCCACCTGTCCGACAGTGGTCGCGATTGAAGATAATATGGAAGTATCGACATCAACATCGACAGCGTAGTTGATCGCTTGAATTGCTGACCACCATGACAGTGATACACCGCTGCCACCGTGACCATAATTATGAATAATTCCATTTGCATCTTCTTCGATACGCATTCCATCAGCTCGATATGGACGATATCCCTGTTTTGCACTTATTTGAGACGTATCTAGAGAGACAGAGCTATGTTCGTTCATAATAGCGGCGTTGACCTCATATACCCGCTCAGGGATTATCTCACCATCAATATTCATCGGCTTTTCAGGTGTTTCGCCTGTCCACTCGCCGTTGATAATATCTCCTTCCAAATAGGATCCACCGAAAAGAACTGTCTCCTCTCGCGGATACATATATGCGTAATGACCATATTCATCGGTGGTAGGTGTATACGTATATGAGAATGAGAGTGGGGAATCATCGTCATATGGCACTGTGAGAATGTGACCTCTGATCGCACGCATTGAACTGTCGTCGAAAAGTTCTAAACTTCCATATCCTGCACAATTAAAAATCGTGCCACGGAGATCAGGTATATCCCCCGTAGTAAGCGTTTGTTCAGTCAGCGTCCCTCCAAGTTGCTCATACGTGTTGAATAGTTGTGGAATATACTCTGGCATTTCAACAAAGTATTCCTCACATGTGTATCCCCCCCGAATATCGTAGCCCTCCCGTGATGGTATATATTTATTATAGTTTTCGATTGATTGCACTCCCATTCGGTCTGGTAGTGGCTCATCGTGTGAGTCCTCATAAATGTAGAAATGTCTGTGTTTTCGTACTGGAACCCCCTCAACATTATAAAATGGCTCAAAAGTTGACTCCGCCCGTCTGATAAGTTCATCCTCAGAATACTCTGAAGCAATTTGGACTGGATAAATTGACGCGGCTGCATAATCTGTGGCAACTGTTGGGATATCTGGTCCATCAAGATACGCGAATGAATCACTCACAATTGTTGTGTCATGACCAAGATATTCGAGAATAATTCCAGTAGAAACGCCTTGGATCCCACCACCAATAATTGTACATCTCATATCTAACCTGTGATTATACACATTACTAAGTATTCTGTTGAATATACCAGATATAATATACGAATAGAGCTTTACTCTATAGTATAAATATGGTAATAATACACTGCTGAATGGCATTGAACGCTCACAGCGTAGATAAATTCACAGAAAATACAATAATACTGATATTACGGGCTCAACGAAATTGATGATTGAGTCGGTCAAACTCTGGCACTGATATTGATATTGATATTATGTAATGGTTCAATCTCATATCAAGGGATATTATTCATGATTATTTCTGCATATGATTTTGATGTATGCGATTTATTGAATGGACTCTAATATCCTTGATCGAGGTATTTAGCTTCCGACCGACAGCGGTTAACCTCTGTCATGATTGTGTCAGGATATGCAACAGTCCCGTAAAAATGAGGTGTCTGTCCTCCGGTATGGACACCGCCCTGGTCGAGATGACCGGATGACGACGCATGTTGGACTCACCGCACGTGCACTTGGTGCTGATCAAGTGATATTTCCGGACAACGCGACACAATCTGTGGAAACAGTTACAGATATTGTTACTCGATTTGGTGGTCCATTCGACGTCAAGCGGACGGATGCACTGAACAGAGTTATTCGCGAGTGGTCAGGGACCGTTGTCCATCTCACGATGTATGGAGAGCGTGTACAGGATGTGACGGAAAGAATTCGTGATACATGTCTTCACAAAGAGTCATTACTGATTATTATTGGTGGTGAAAAAGTCCCATCTGACGTGTATGAGTGGGCGGACTGGAATGTTGCTGTGACAAATCAACCACACTCAGAAGTTGCGGGGCTAGCCGTTTTCCTTGACCGGTTATTTAGAGGTCAAGAACTCGATGAAGAGTGGACTGACGCCGAACATGTCGTTATTCCACAGGCAAGTGGCAAGCGCGTAGTTGATACTGAACTAACAGAAACGGAGTCGGATGAAGTGAATACTGAAAGCCAATCTGAAAAGAGGTTTTGATTGCTTTCATAATCAAATGGCGTACACCCCACTGACATACCGGATAACGCTATCTCACCTACCGTGGATATGAACGGATTAACAGTAAGTTTATACCAGTCATGCGAATATCCATAAGGTTAAAAAGACTGAATAGCGCACATTCACATAATGGTTTTTGAGGAGTTATTAAACGACCCTGTTATTCAGAAGTACCTCCATGAACTGGTTGGACCAACCGGGATGCCGGTCGCGGCAGCTCCGCCGGATGGAGAAGTGACAGATGAGGAACTTGCTGAAGATCTTGGGCTTGAACTCAATGATGTTCGACGGGCATTATTCATTCTATATGAGAATGATCTTGCCTCATATCGCCGAGTCCGTGATGAAGACTCTGGGTGGCTCACGTATCTATGGACATTTCATTATGAAAATATTCCAGAGAATCTTCAATCTGAGATGTATCGGTTACTTGACACGCTTGAAGAACGGCTTGAATATGAACGCAGTCACGAGTTTTATTTGTCAGAACCGGCTGGAATTCGGTTTGAATTCTCTGAAGCAATGGAACTTGGATTCCAATGCCCTGAGACCGGAGCACCACTTGAACCGATCGAGAATCAAGAGATGATTGATGCGATGGAACGCCGGATTGATTCACTCAGGAGTGAACTCAACGTTGGCGTGACACAACCCGCCTGATGGGATACGAAGACCACATTTCAAGCGTTGACGTAGCTCAGCTTGCATCCCCGCCCAACTGTATCATCAAGGCTGGTTCTGATCTTGACTCCGATGAGTCATCTATAGATGATCCAAAGAACACTGCACAAACAGAACAGCGCAGTAATACCAAAACACGCGGCCATCTTGATGCTGACACCGATAGTGACACTGCTGACGTTATTCTTGGGACGAAGTGCTATGTCGGCGGTGATGCCCGTGATCGTGCACTCGACAGTATGGGCTCATTGATCAGAAACGACATTGATGAACTCACTGTCTCCTGGAGTGTTGATATCCGTGATGATGAATTTATCACTGTCACACTAACTGGATCAGATGCAACAGTTGCATCAAATCTCCTTGCGGAGACATGGGGAGAAATTTACCCATCCACAGAGCGAACAGACGGAGAAATTTACACTGGGACACTCAGTTCATGGGACGAAAATGGATGGACACTTGATGTCGGTGATGAGCACGTTATGATCCCAGCTTCCGAACTTGGACTTGGACAGGGCTCACCAACACAGATTCGCGAGCGATTCGGAGTTGTCCAGCACACGCCAGTTCAGTTTATCGCTGGTGAAACACCACAGCTGGCTGATTCGACCCGTGATCAACTGTATGAGTGGACGCGAGAAGCAGGTTCGGGTCGTGTGAATGTAAACAGTGCAACGCGTGGGGAAGTTCGAGCAACGGTCAATCGTGCTGGTCATGCCGACGATATTGTAACTGTAGATCGACTTGGATTACTTGAACAAAGTGTTATCTGTACAGAAGATACTGATCCGCCCGGCTTAATCGCGAGCATCGGGTCATATCTACGCGCAGAATTGAAATGCGTCCTTACCTAAATGTAATGTGTGCTACATCGAGTCGGATTCAAACGGAGGATTAATACTATAAACTCTCCGCATACCGACATGCCTTGGTTTAATTGCATATTTGAGTGTGTCAATACAGTATGAATAGAGTGAGACTGATATCATGAACCGACGACTTCTTCTTGCGGTTTGTGCACTTGCATTCCTTGGTGCTCTAAGTGGGTGTCTCGGAATCACGACCGGTCCTGTTCCTGCTGAGGAAATTGACACTGAGCCAGCGGAATCTTATGAGTGGACAAACGACCGCAGTACGCATATCACGATCCAAGAAAATACAAAATTTCAAACTGTGATTGCGGTCAATGATTCATCGATCCAACTATTCCGTAATGATGGATTTGGTGGAACAAATCCATTATCAGTCTCTGCTGTACGTTATCAATATCCTAGTGGGGAGATAATTACTGGTACAGAAATCCGTGAACGAGGTGGGGAAATCCGACAGACACAAGATGAAACGATAATCAAACTGCCGACAGATTCCCCTACTGAGACAGGAAAAGTTGCGTTTACAAGCGGTGGCAACCGCAAGCGATTCAGCCTCCCGACATATGTCGACGGTAGTTATGAGATTGTGTTACCTCCAAACCGCCGTATTGATATCCCTATCTTCGGGACTGCTTCTCCCGGTGGATATAATTCAGAAATTGATGCTGAAGATCAATTGCACCTTAGATGGACTAATATCGATCAAAGCACTGAAATTATCTCTGTCCGATTTTATCTTCAGCGAGATATCTTTGTATTTGGTGGAGTTGCCGGGTTTGTCTTACTTGTTGGTGTTGGCGGATTACTACGATATCGACAACAAATCCAGCAGCTACGCACTCAGCGAACTGAAATGGGTCTTGATGTCGAAGCCGATGATGATGATGAATTTGACGACGGTCCTCCACCTGGAATGGGATAACGACATCCCAGACACAAGCTTCGAATCCCGAGTCTCTTTTGTGCATCTCATCATTATCTAAGACCATGCGCGTGGCAGTCGTCACAGTTGGAGACGAGATTCTAGCCGGAGATACTGTCAACACGAACGCTACATGGCTTTGCGAACAACTGACAGCCCGTGGTGTTACTGTTGGTCGGATAACAACTGTTCCTGATACTGTCAGCGATATCGCTCGTGTTGTAAACGAATATCATGCAGAATATGATGCAGTGATAGTCACTGGTGGGTTGGGACCAACGCATGATGATGTCACAATGGAGGGAATCGCCGCTGCTGTTGGTCAATCAGTCGAACCACACGCCGCTGCTAAAGAGTGGCTGACCTCTCAGAAGGGATACGCTGCTGACGACCTTGCTGACGGAACAACTGCGCTCCCGGCTCATGCACGAATGTTACCAAATGAAGTCGGTGTTGCCCCTGGAGCAGTCGTCGAAGAGATATATGCTTTCCCGGGAGTCCCACCAGAGATGCAAGCCATGTTCAATTCTGTTGCGACAGAGTTCACAGGTGAGCAGACAGTGACCGAAACCGTTGCTATTGACGAATATGAAAGTGAATTAATTGACCGAATTGCCGATCTACGAGAGCAGTTTGCAGTAACCGTTGGAAGTTATCCAGGTGAATATGTTCGCGTGAAACTGACAAGCACTGATCCTGAGGCAGTTGCTGCCGCTCGACAATGGCTTACAGCACGCGTTTCACTGGCAGATACCGACGATGAGACACCGTGAATGGTCAGTTATTGACATCCTCCCGCGGCTAAAGAGACGGGAATCTCATGGTACCACACCGCTGAGTTGAGTTGAGTTGAGTTGAGTTGAGTTGCAGGTTCACAGACTGCCAAGCTCACACACCGTTCGAATCGGTGTGCAGCCGGGCAAGGCAAGGGGCGGGGCAGCCAAACCTCCGACCGCGGGACTCCTCTCGTATCCTCTCCCCACCCAAGAACGCGGTCCTGTGTTGTGTCGTGTTCTGTGTGCCACAGGAGCGGTGGTCGGGGGTCGGGTTCATCAGATTTAGGCTCGGAGTTCGAGTTACTTATGTTGATGATTGCCCGTCGATTGTTAGCTGACTCCCCCGAAGGACAGATCCTGTTTCCAGTCTAGGTGGACACTCACAGTTGAACCCACAATTGTCGGGCATGCGGCTGCAGTGAGGTCGTAACCAATGTGCCGAGACATCAGTATACGATATTGGAGCAGAAAACAGCTCGGGAATTCCCTTGCTCCCGTCCCCGTCTGACGACGCGTACCTACACCACGCAACGTTGGAAACGGCGTAGGATTGCGCCTGTTCGCTGCCAGTCTCTGCGATTGGGAGTGGTTCACCTGTCATCTCAAGTATAAACATGCAATATAATTCTACTGTGTATAATCTAAATCGCACTGATACGGGAACTGTCGACAGGATTATAATATCTTAATAGGCAAAGAGTAACTATCATTATAATAAATCATAAATGATACTCTGTCGACTGTTAGTTCTCACAATCTATGACTGTAGACTAACACAAACTGATGAGTCAACCTCATCCTCATCATTTTGAGTTACACTGGCTGATTTCGATTCAGCCGTCTCAGCAGTTCCAGCTTCAGTCTCAGTTTCGACATTAACAAGTCCGTCATTCGCTAGATCTGTAACAATATCATAAATCCACTCACGACCGTGTGTTCCGTCTGGAACATAATCAACACGGATTCGATGACCGAGTGTATCAATTGATAATCGTCCGTGTTCTCCGAGCGTTCGCACGATACGACCACGAAACTGCCGACGACTTCCCTCAAATGATGGCTGTGTTGGCACATCAGGTGCAGTAAAATCGCCTGTTTGATACGCATGACATTGTTGCCGCCACGGACAGCTAGCTTCATCACACTGTGGTGTTTTCTCGCAGGCAACCCCGCCAAGTTCCATAATCGCATTATTCCAAATCCGTGATTTCCCTGTTGGTAGTAACGTACTCGCAATCGGCTCATATGGTGGGTCATCTGCCTGTCGAACCTGCTTGAAGACACGATATAAAACCCGTTCAACGTTCGTATCAACAACAGCATCGCCGTTATTAAACGCAAATGAGGCAACAGCATTTGCTGTGTATGGTCCAACACCCATCAGTGACGTCAACTCATCAGGATCGGCTGGGAATGTCCCATCGTACTCATCGACAATTTGAGTCGCCGCTTCGTGTAGATATTTGGCACGGTTATTATATCCAAGTGCGTGTTCACTCCAGAATGTAATAACCGCAGATCGATTATCCGCAGCAAGTGTTTCGACTGTCGGCCATCGATCAATGAAGTCCTCCCAAGCTTCAATAACGCGATCAATCTGTGTCTGATGGCTCATTACCTCTGAAACAAGGATGGCGTACGGGTCATTAATCTCTCGCCACGGAAACTCTCGATGGTCACTCTCATACCATGAGATCAATTGACCGCGGAGCGCGTCAATATCAATATCCTCACCGACATTCCCTCCCGATGTCTCGGCATTTGAATCCTCCCCATCACTCATCACTCATCACTTATCATCAGTTACTCAACCGGGACAGATTTGTGTGTTGTGCTATGTCATATCAGCTAACGCATTGTATTGGGTGAATCAAACGATAATTGATCTTTATTTTGTCTCCTTGGCGTAATTTTCCGTTTTGCCTCGTCTAATAGATGTAATCTACATTGGATAAACCGATGTCAACAAATAGCCGTCACTGATATACTCACGATATACAGTATGCTATGAATGATGATCAGTCAGACCCAGAGATGGATACAGAGACGAGCACTGACTGGGAATCAATTATTATTTGTTTGTTTATTATTCTCTTTGGGGTCAGTGTCCTCATTGGCATCACGTATGCGAATATGACGACTACAACAGAAACAAACTATGAGGAGTTTCAGAATGACTGTGGCGAACTTGCTAATAGTAGCCGTCTCGTTGATGGTGGAGTTGGTCTGATGCGGCAGTCACTGAATCAGACGGCAGTCGCTACATGTCAAAGCACAACATATACTGAGTATCACCAACGGCGGGTGCAGTCGATGCGAACAACACCATTCAATTTCGGTCAGTGGGCAGCATATGGTAGCGTTGGGGGTGGGGCAATTATTGGAGGACTCATACTGGGAATGCGATCACGCCGCCTCAGTCATAATGATAAATAGTACTGTCACACCTGCGTAGCTTGACTTTGAGAATTATCTGTGAGCATCTGACATTACCTTGCGAACTCACTCGGGAGCAACAGCTCCGGAGTTGATTGTGAAAACACGACCTGACGGTCATCGCTAAGCGGTCGGACAAATAGTTTAATTTCACCGCGTGCAACTGCGCGCTGAGCCATTCGTTGTGCATCATTCGCTCGATAATATAATGGCACAAATACGACAACATCAGTAGTCGATGCTTTGATTCCAGCAATAACAAATAATATACTTCCTACCTCTGCTCGGAAGGCTTCACATTCATCAAATGTTCTAGCGCTTGCTATTTCGATAAGTTGGGTGAATTCGTTATCAGGAATAATAACATCGAGACCCACGCGTGAGTGTGACTTAGAACTGTCTTGAGCAATGCTACCTTTTGTTGATGTATTGTTGACCCCGTCTGAGGAACTTAGACCTGTTTGATCAGCCCCATCTACCGGCGGAATCGGGAATATATCACCTGGGTGCAGTTCAAGAGCTTCCCATCCCGCATCGCGGTATTCGGTTGCTGTAGCCGACATATCATCGATTACGGCTTCCCAGCGACCATTATGACCAGTCATCGGGTCATCAGTGCTGTCACTCATATTTTCTGTTACTGTTTCGATGTTTGAGTCTGAATCTGGTCGTCCATCATCCATATTATTGTTCGACCTCGGGAGGCAAGTAAACGTTCGCTCAAAACGCGTTCACTCAGCATATGGCTCCGAATTATTCAATTATACCGACACAAGTGGTTAGAGAAAGGGTGAAAAGATACTTTCCGCCGAAACGACGACGATGGAGATATGTCTCCGGTTCTCTCACTTTCAGAACTCCGCACGCAATTTTCTACTGAACGCGGGCAAGTCAAAGCAGTTGATGATGTGTCACTCGATATTCATGCTGGTGAGACTGTCGGACTTGTTGGCGAATCCGGTAGCGGAAAAAGTGTCACCGCCCTCTCGGCAATGGGGCTGATAGACGACCCCGGTCAGATTAGTGGGGGTGAAGTAACACTGCAGTCTGCATCACTAGCAGAGACATTTCGGGATCGATATACGAATTCATCATTTGTTGATGATGATCAAATTCTACTTACTGAAGCACCTGAGGAGGCACTTCGGTCGGTTCGTGGTGCAGAGATGAGTATGATCTTCCAAGATCCAATGACATCTCTTAATCCGGCGCTTACCGTTGGCGAACAGGTAGCTGAGTCTCTCCAACTACATCAGTTTGGTAACCGAAAAAAAGACACATGGATTAATGCGATTCGTGAGATGCTTGCTCGTGTCAGATCTAATCCAAATAATGCCATCGTCGAGCGCACCATCGATGTTCTTTCACAGGTAGGAATCTCAGAGCCTGCCTCGCGAATTAATGAGTATCCACATGAGTTCTCTGGGGGGATGCGCCAGCGGGTTCTCATCGCAATTGCACTTGCATGTCAACCGAATATTCTCATTGCAGATGAGCCAACAACGGCGCTTGATGTAACAATCCAAGCACAGATTCTTGAATTAATAAATGATCTTCAGACTGACCTCGGTATGGGTGTATTATTCATCACACATGATCTGGGGGTTGTTGCTGAGACGTGTGATCGTGTTGCTGTGATGTATGCCGGTGAGATTGTTGAAGAGGGTCCTGTTGAGGAGATTTTTGCAAATCCATCACATCCATACACATATGCCCTACTTGAGTCCATTCCCACAGCAAAAAGTGATCGCCTGACGCCGATTGACGGGAATGTCCCGGATCTCATCGATATGCCGGAGGGATGTAATTTCGCCTCACGATGCCCGTGGGCAGAACCAGCGTGCCGCAATGGCGAGATTCCGTCTCGCCAGCATGGTCACGCAGATATCGATCATCAGGCAAAGTGTATTCTTGATGATTTTAATGAAGACGAGTATGGAACGAACACAGATGTTACAGCTGAGACGACAACGCAGACCAGTGATCCAATCCTTGAGGTCGAAGGACTTCAGAAACATTTCCAGCGGTCAGAGAGCGTTTTTGATGAGTATCTTGGACTCGACACTGAGCGTGTCAAAGCCGTCGACGGTGTTGATTTGACGGTATACGAGGGAGAAACGGTTGGATTGGTCGGTGAGTCAGGTTGTGGGAAGTCAACAACCGGACAAAGTATTCTTCAACTAGTCGAACCGACGGAGGGACGCGTGGTCTTTGCTGGCGATGATTTAACAAATCTATCGAAAAGCGCGTTGCGAACCCACCGACGCGATCTCCAAATGATCTTTCAGGATCCGATGTCGTCGCTTGACCCACGAATGAGAGTCGAGCAGATTATCGCTGAGCCACTACGCATTCACAACCTTCCTACAGATGTCGATGTGTCAAATCAAAGTACACGCAGACAACGTGTCATGGAATTATTGGAAGCTGTTGGGTTGGACCCAGACCAACGTGATCGATATCCTCATGAACTCTCAGGTGGACAGCGACAACGTGTTGGAATAGCCCGTGCAATCGCTGTTGACCCAGATTTCATCGTCTGTGATGAACCTGTGTCAGCGCTTGATGTGTCTGTGCAAGCTCAGATACTCAATCTACTCAAAAATCTACAATCTGAATTCGGACTCACCTTCCTCTTCATCGCACATGATCTCAGTGTTGTCAGACATATTTGTGATCGTATCGCTGTAATGTATCTTGGCGAGATTGTTGAGATTGCACCAACGGAAACACTCTTTTCGACGCCACAGCACCCATACACCCGCGCACTGCTGTCTGCAATTCCTGTCCCTGACCCAACAGCACAGACAGACCGAGTTATTCTTGATGGCGACGTGCCGTCTCCGATTGACCCACCGTCGGGCTGTTATTTCCGGACTAGATGTCCTGAGGTCATTCCTCCTGATGACATTGAGATCGATCAATCAACATATCGTAGCATAATGACACTACGTGAACGTGTGTCTGATGCAGCCATCGATGTTGATGCGATTCAAAGAGAAACGGATATAACGGATGAAGATGCACTCATCAATGCTCTCTATGAGCGGTACATTGATGATTCACTCAGCAAGGAAAACCGTCGTGTGGTGACTACTGCGCTCAAATCGGTTGTGAACGGTGATTTTGAGACAGCTACAGCGCAACTACATGACCGTTTTGCAAGTGTATGTGAGCAACAATCTCCAGTATTTGACACGTCTGAGGAAAGTGCATCGTCGTTATCCAATACATCGACCCTGAGAGACATGCATCTAACTGCCTGTCATCGATATGACGAAGACATGAACACTGAGCCACTTAGTACAGCAGACACAGATACCAATACCGATACATCAACACATGCCGGTGCTCGACAGCCGAACACAGACTGACAACTCCGCATCCGCAACCAACGCGTATCATATGTTGAGAGGAACTGATCATAACCATATCACCGCCATCAGAAATAGTAACTAACGTAACATTTAACAGACTCTCTCGGCGTGTATCAAAACAACTATGACTTCTGATATGGACCGACGAACCTTTCTCACGACCGCTGGAAGTGCTGCGGCAGCAGCAACTATTGCAGGATGTTCTGGAGGCGATGATGAAAGTGCAGGTGATGAGACAGCGGGTACGGACGTAGCGGACGATAACGGAGAGGAATCTAACTTGAGCGGAACGCTTGTGTATGCCCGTGGTGACCATCCACAAAATTATGACCCACAGCAAACAACGAGTGGTGAGGTCGCAAAGGTTTCAAACCAAATATATGATCAATTAGTTGGCTTTACTCCGGGAAGTGGTGGACAGCTTCGAGATGGACTCGCAACAGAGTACTCACTTGAGGGAACAACAGCGACGCTGACACTTCGTGAAGATGTTACATTTCACAATGGTGAATCATTCACTGCAGCCGACGTTCGCGCCACAATTCGTCGATTCACTGATAGTGAGTACGAGTATTACCTCGGCGATGAAAATCGTTCGGGATATGGACCGTTTACGTTTGGCAACTGGGTAGATACCATTGAAGCGACCGGAGAATACGAGGTCACGATTGAGCTCACACAGCAATATGCACCGTTTTTACGTAACCTTGCGATGTTTGCGGCTGCTATTTTGTCGAAAGCACAAATTGAGTCACTTGACGATCAGGTACAACTCGGGACAGAGCCACAGGGAACCGGTGGTTTCCAGTTTTCGCAGCTTGACAACGGTAACCAGCGGGTGCTTCTCTCGGCTAACGCTGATTATTGGGGGAACGGACCAAACGTCGAACAAGTAGTATTCAAAACGATTGGTCAGAACTCAACGCGGGTGCAGGATGTAATCAACGGGAGTTCACATATCACTGATAATCTTGATTCGCAATCTTCCCAGCAACTCGAAAGTGCTGGGTCTGCACGTCTCGCCTCGAAGAATGGAATCAATGTCGGTTATATGGCGATGAATCAGTCTCGCCGCGAGGAGTTCCGAAACCGACAAGTCCGTCAAGCTATTTCGTACGCAATTAATACCCAAGCCATTGTCGATAGCATCTACCAAGGGTTCGCAACGACAGCTGACCAACCACTCCCACCGGACGTTCTTGGACATAATGAGGATCTTGAGCCATATCCAACTGATAAGGATGAAGCCCGCCGTCTACTTCAAGAAGCCGGCTATGGTGATGGATTTGAGTTTGAACTTGCCACATTTTCAAATCCACGTGGGTACAACCCGAGTCCGGTTGAGACAGCAAATCAGGTCCGTTCGGACCTCGAGGAAATTGGACTCACTGTTGAAATAAATCAGTTCTCGACATTCTCATCATATCTCAGCTACACAGACCAGGGGAGGCATGACGCCTGTTTCCTCGGATGGTACACTGATAATGCGGATCCTGATAATTTCATGTATGTGCTGCTTGACCCGAAAGTCCCTATGAATGCTGTTCCAGAAGATCAAAACTGGGTCAGTTTCGACACCGAAGGATACAGTCCATTGAATGTCGCCGGATGGGCACATTCTGAATACATGTCGCTAGTCCGTGAGGCACAGCGAAGTTACGATGATGCGGAGCGTGAAGAGCTGTATCTTGAGGCAAATCAAATTGCACGCGAAGAAGCACCATGGGTGTTCATTGATTATGCACAGACACTCCGTGGCGTCAATGAAGCTGTTGTCTCCGATAGTTATACCGCCACATCTGTTGGCGGTCCATTCCTCAATATGGTTGAATTACAGTAGCTATCTTAGATTACCACTGCGGTTGTGGTATCTACATCAAATGTCTGTGGTGAAGTTCATAATGTGTTATACGAATCTACATGTACAAAATATCCAGTTGAATCCACCTGAATCTTCAATTACGCTAATATGGTATCAAAACGGTTCCTCTTCCGACGTGTTCTATTGCTTGTGCCAGTTTTATTTGGTGTTGCAACGCTCGTGTTTTCGATTCTCCAGCTTGCTCCAGGTGATCCAGCACGAATTATTGTCGGTCAGCGTGCCTCCGCACAGCAGGTCGCACAGGTTCGAAGTGAACTCGGGCTCAATGACCCACTCTGGATACAATATGTACGCTTTTTGATCGATGCAGCAACATTTGATTTCGGTCAATCATACAAAATCGCCCAAGGAGAATCAGTTCAGGGAGTTCTCGCTGGTCGTCTTCCTGTTACGCTTGAGTTAGCAATTTATGGACAAATAACTGGTATTTTTCTTGGCATTCCTCTTGGTGTAATATCAGCTGTAAAGCAGGACTCGCTCACAGATCATCTCACACGAGTAGGTGCACTTACTGGTATTTCAGTTCCAATATTTTGGTCTGGACCACTCCTTATTCTGTTGTTTGCGACCTTTTTGGGTATCCTTCCAACAAGTGGACGTATTGGCTCAACCATTTTTCTTCCAGAGCAATGGACACTGTTCGGAACTGAGCTTCCACTCACTGGAATGGTCACAGTTGATACATTGTTGCTTGGTGAGTTTGATGCATTTGTCTCAGCAGTAAGACATCTGTTATTACCGGTGCTTGTTCTCGGAATCTATCAGATGGCGTTATTATCTCGAATGATGCGCTCATCAATGCTTGAGGTCGTCAGACAAGATTACATGCGGACAGCTCGGGCAAAGGGGCAGGGCACAAAAATAACAATTTTAAAACACGGATTTCAAAACGCGTTAATTCCGGTTGTAACAGTGATTGGTATTCAATTCGGGACGCTGTTGGGCGGTGCAGTTCTGACTGAGACTGTGTTTGGGATTGGTGGTATAGGTACAATGCTTGTTAGTGCGATTGGCGCTTCCGATTATCCACTCGTCCAGGGGACGGTACTCACCTTTGCCTTGCTCTTCACATTTGTCAACTTTGGCGTTGATATTACATACAGTTACCTTGACCCTCGAATTGATCAATGATTCACTCAATACCATCTCATTGCCATCGCTTCACAGCTACGGGCATACGCGATGAATTCAATGGTTATCATCCAATTGTCCTCGCGTTTACTTATACGCTCATCCATGCGAATAACTCATTCATTACGATCCATCTATGACGACTGATAAGCATTCATCCGACGCTGACACACGAAGTTTTATTGATAAATTATTGGCGTCGCCGTTTATTTCAAGTCTTTTGTCAAACCGACTTGCTATTGTCGGATTAAGTATTATTCTCGGTGTCTTCGTTATCGCCATCATTGCGCGAGTTACGCTCGATTTGAATATTTTGACTGGCTCCCGTCTTGGAGGCTCAGTTCCCGATAGGCACCCGCCTGGATGGACCGGTCCAGCTGCCTGGAATCAGTATATTTTTGGAACCGATGTCGCTGCCAGAGATATATTTAAACGAACGCTATATGGATCGTGGTTGGCGTTGAAATTCGGAACTATCGCGGTCGGTGCCTCGACAGCACTAGGGGTTGGGTTAGGAATCATCGCCGCATATTATGATGATGTTACTGATAATATCATTATGCGAACAATGGACATGCTCCTTGCATTTCCATCATTACTTCTTGCGCTTGCACTCGTCGCTATCTTTGGTGCTGGTCTTTGGAAAGCCGTCCTCGCACTCACACTCGTGTACACGCCACGATTTGCGCGCGTTGTTCGTGGCGCGGCACTGAAAGTTCTTGAGGATGAATACGTCGATGCAACAGTTGCACTCGGTGCACACGACCCTCGGGTTCTCATTCGACATATTCTACCAAATTGTATCGCACCAATTACTGTTCAATCAACGCTAAATTTTGGACTTGCAATCATTGACCTTGCTGCCCTTTCGTTTCTTGGATTCGGCGCACAGGCAGGCGCTCCTTCATGGGGGCTGATGCTCTCTCGAGGAGTTGAAAATGGATTATTGACAGGAAAGTGGTGGATGTCTTTCTTCCCAGGATTGTTTCTTGCCATTACTGTGCTTGGATTTAATTTACTTGGCGATGGGATGCGTGATGCGCTTGACCCACGGATGCGCGAAGCAATTGACTGATGAGTATTACCGGAACAATGACAATTTCATTATACGAGATAGAGTGAACTACCCCGACCTACTCGCTCACTCCACGCTATTCCGTTCTTTTCTTGAGGAAGGGGTCTTGCCCTCGAATTTAGATAAAAAATCCGTAGACTCAACGACGCATATGAGTACCTCTGTATGTAATACTATTTCATATTATTTAGATTCATTCTCAAATCAGCCCAATAATGTCAATACACCCATTAGTTACTGCTCGAAGTCGGCTCGTTGGAAGCGCGTTATTTGTTGGCTGTGTGTTCGGCGTCATTTGTGTCTCTGTGAGTGCATCTGTTATCGGTATTCCAACGGCCGCTGATACCGTTTTCCTCGCTGGGACGCTTGCACTTGGATTTGGAACGCTTGGGTGGTCAGCATCGATCATCGCTGGTCCGGGAATAAAAGCAATGCAGACCCATCTTGAAACTGCGACTGACTGGAATGAGGCTGACTCACGCCGAGCGATGGCTCGTATCAGCAGCTTCGGCGTGGGTGTCATGACTGCCGCGATTGTAGTTGGAGTGATTTTTGGGTATAATTAATCGCCGCCATTACAGTTTGTACAGGACTCACGGACATGACATATCAACTAAACTTGCATACGCTGGGTTAGATCATAGACGATTACAGCAGTAGCAAGGCGAAAGCCCACCCGTTTACAGTGGATGAAGCCGACTACTGGGAATCTCTCCACGCTCGTAGCCACGGCTGGATATTCCACCAGCCAAGAAGCGATATTTGTATCAACGCTCGATAATTGATTACACATTTGATGATTGAGGTGAGCGTTGAAACGACGTTCCGAAATCCAAGCCACATCCGTCAGAAAGAGTGGCAACGGGCCACCCATATTCTGCGGGAGTGCAAACGGTGGCTTGTCGATGGCTGGCATGACGGGTCGCTCTCCTCATCCATCACGACTGGTAACATTGAGAACCCGCTGTACTCAGCACTCCAAAATCGAGCAATACGAGCAGCGAAAAGTGACTCCGATGATGAGTCTGTTGAGTACACGAGTGAGCAACCCATCGAAGTCAACAATCAGAACTGGGAAATCCACACCACTGAGACTGGGTCTGTCGTTATCGGATTCCCGTGTATCACAGACTGTGGGACACGCCAATCCACGTCTCGTCTATGACGGCATCAAAGACCCAATTGACGCATTGCTCACCGGTGATGCAGCGAAGACGCAGTTGAGCGTGTGGCGAGAAGGACCCGAGTGGAAAGTGTCGTTTACTGTCACCGACAGTGGCGATACCAGTGGTGAGGAAACTCACGTTGGTGTCGATGTTGGTCATAACTACATTCTCGCCGCTACGCCAGACGATGGGAGTGCTCAATCGTTCCTCGTCAGTGGCAACGAATACACATTCGTGCGGCGATACTACCGTTCCCTTCGTGATTCGCTACAGGAAGCGGGTGCGCTTCGCGCACGGAACCACGTTGGTAACAAGGAGTATCGCCGTATCCAAGACGCAAATCACACCCTCTCAAACCGAGTTGTAGAGTACGCCAGCCAATTCACCAATCCAGTCATCAAGCTCGAAGACTTGGAAGGTATCCGAGACGGCAGTGAGTGGCATGGTGTTCACTCGTGACCGTTCTATGAACTTCAGCAGTTTATCATCTACAAGGCTGAGAAAGCGGGCATTCGTGTCGAGAAAATCGACCCACAAAATACGAGTCAAGAGTGCAGTCAGTGCGGTGAATACGCTGGACGTGATGGGAGTTGCTTCGAGTGTCCATCGTGTGGATACGTTCGACACGCGGATTTAAACGCGGCAGAAAACATCAGTCACCGAGAGGGAGAACCATGCACGGCGTAACAGTTTGGGTGACGCGAACCGTGTGACCCAGTCGGTTGAAGAACCAACCATCCACATTATGCGTGTCTGTCATGTGCAGATTGGAAGGCCCGCTTGACCGGGCTACACGCGCTGGAACGCACGCCATCGGTCATAATTGGGCGGCAACCTGTGAGGCTGGCCACGCGAAAGCGTATTTGAGCCGCCGAGGAAACGCGCAACCGTAATATCCCCATCGGGAACGGGGAATCCCACGTTCAGCCGTGTGGAGGAGGTCAATGAGTTGTCATAGAAGTATTAGTTATTCAACGTCCTCAGGAGTGGTATTTATTCACGGGGATTGTGTATCTTATAGATATGGATTCAACTGAAGTTGAAGCGCAGATTGAATCGGAGATACCAGACGCAACAGCAACCGTCACATTACCGCGGACCCCGGATGAAAATCATGAGGACGCACACTTTGCGGCAGTTATCATATCACCGACATTTGAGAATAAATCACTTGTTGAGCAACATGAGTTAGTTTATGACGCACTTGATGACGCGATGACAACCGAAATTCATGCACTCGAAATGAAGACATACACGCCAGAGGAGTATGACCAGACGGCATCCGTTGAGTAAACCGATTGTTGGCGAGACTTGAGTCATACTATCTCACTGTTCCTGCAGTCTAATTATAATCGTTTTATCTAAATTCGAGGGTAAGACCCCTTCCTCAAGAAAGCCGTCTTTGACGGCTGAGTAGGTCGGGGTAGTTCACTCGGACGTTTATCGATTAATTTCACATATAAGAAAATAATAGATTCTTCACACATGATATTTCGGGGACGAGTGAACATCGACGGGTTTTACGCGCTCGGCTTCCCTCGGAACGACCGATGGCAGACGATCATCGAGTCGAACGAGACAGTCTTGGAGAAATACAAGTTCCAGCTGACGCTTACTGGGGGGCACAGACACAACGAGCAATCGAGAATTTCCCCTTATCAGGGATTACATTTGGTCGACGATTCATTCGTGCACTCGGCATCGTTAAGAAAGCAGCAGCGCAAGCAAATCGCGATCTTGACCTAATCGATACTGACACTGCCGATGCAATCATCGCAGCAGCAGACGAAGTTATTGCGGGGGAGTTCGATGATCAATTCCCTGTCGATATCTTTCAAACTGGGTCAGGAACTTCCTCTAATATGAATGCAAACGAGGTCATTGCGAACCGTGCTGCGGAGATCCTTGATAAATCAGTCGGTGAACGTGCCGTTCATCCGAATGATGATGTTAACTTTGGACAATCCTCAAATGATGTCATCCCGACAGCGATGCATGTGGCTGCATATGAGGCAGTCGAGAAAGATTTACTTCCGGCTCTAAAAATACTTGAATCGGAGCTTGCCTCACAAGCTGAGGTATTTAATGATGTGATTAAAACTGGTCGGACGCATCTACAGGATGCAACACCAATTAGTCTTGGTCAGGAATTTAGTGGGTACCAGACCCAGATGCAGAAAGGGATATCACGGATTGAAGCAGTCACTGATCATCTTAGCGAACTTGCACTTGGCGGGACCGCTGTCGGGACAGGATTAAATACACACCCTGAGTTCCCGACGCGAGCAGCTGAGTATATCAGCACCGAAACAGGGATTTCATTTCGACCAGCAGACAGTCATTTCGAAGCACAAGCAGCACATGATGCAATGACTGAAGCACATAGTGCATTACGGACTGTTGCAGGTTCATTGAATAAAATTGCTAATGACCTCCGATTGCTGGCATCAGGTCCACGCAATGGGCTTGGTGAAATTGATCAGCCAGAAAATCAGCCCGGAAGTTCGATCATGCCTGGAAAAATCAATCCTGTCATCGCGGAAGCAGTTAGTCAGGCTCATAAACAAGTTGTCGGCAATGATGCTGCTGTCGCTGCCGGCGCTGCTGAAGGTCAACTTGATTTGAACCTATACAAGCCTGTTATTGCGCACAATTTCCTACAGTCAGCGATGTTACTTTCAAATGTGTCAACCGTATTTGCCGAGCGTTTCATCGCTGAGCTTGAAGCAAATGAGACGGTTTGTGAGACACAGGTTAATCAATCGCTAGCACTTGTCACGGCATTGAATCCAACGATTGGCTATGATAAAGCAAGCAAAGTCGCAAAAAAAGCGCTCAAAGAGAACGCTACAGTCCGCGATATTGTCATTGAAGAAGGGTACCTCTCACCCGCAGAAGCCGATACGGTACTTGACCCAGAAACCATGACACATCGCGGAATTCTTGGGGAAGATGATAATCAGCCAGATACTGACAATGAGGATGCCACGGACACCTGATGGTTATCAGTGGTACTGAAAATTATAAGATCATGATATATGATGGAATAGTGTAATATCTACTACACGCAGTGAACCGCCTCGGGGTCAAGCCCCATGGCATTCGCCGTGTCAGCTTGTAAAAAATATCAGAACACGCTGATTGTGCATCACAAATTATACTGTTACATGCTCACATGACGCTATGCGGCTAGATACCGACGCATTAATATTGGCTGTTTCACTCATCTGAGTTATGCCTGTATTACAGCATGAACGCAAGACTGGACGGGATAAGTTAGAGTGTCGACGATGCGGAGCGGAGTTTCCTGAGGGTCAGGCAACTGATGACGGCTGGCATTATGTCTGCCCCGAGTGTGAACAGGGCAGTGGCATTGGCGATGGACTTCGTGTTTGTTGAATAGATAATTTATCTGGCGGTTTTATTGGGAATATTCTTTATTGAATTAGTCCTACGTATCCCAATCGCTCCAATTGAACCTTTTTATTCTACTAGTGTAGATAGACAAACAATGACTGCCAGCTCAGCTGATAGTGATATGGATTCTCAGAAGACCACTACTGGTGATGATGACGCTGAGTATGATTACGCCGATCTTGGTCTTGTTGCGGGGTTAGAGATTCATCAACAGCTCGATACTGAAACAAAGTTATTTTGTGGGTGTCCAACACGGAGTCGTGAACCTGAGACAGCGAGTTATTCATTCACTCGGTATCTCCACCCAACAACGAGTGAACTTGGTGAGCTTGATGAGGCGGCACTTGAGGAGAGTCAAGTAAAGCGCGAATTTGAGTATCTTGGTTACGATTCGACGTGTCTTGTTGAGGCAGATGAAGAGCCGCCTCACCGGCTTGACACGGAAGCACAACACGTCGCTCTTCAGATTGCTGACCTTCTCGGGATGGAACCGGTTGATCAAGCGCATGTGATGCGAAAACTCGTCATCGATGGGTCAAACACGTCCGGGTTCCAGCGCTCGACACTTATAGCCCAAGATGGGGAGATTCAGACTGACGCTGGAGCAGTGGGGATCGAGGATCTTTTACTTGAGGAAGAATCTGCTCAGCGTATTGAGGAGCGTGATGATGCGGTGACTTTTTCATTGGACCGACTCGGTATTCCACTTGTTGAGATTGGTACACGTCCTGACATCGCAACCCCTGAACAGGCGCAAGATGCTGCCGAACAGATTGGTATGTTACTTCGGTCAACCGGGTCTGTCAAGCGTGGGCTTGGCACAATTCGACAGGACGTGAACGTTTCGATTGCTGATGGAGCCCGTGTTGAGATCAAAGGAGTACAGGCACTTGATCAGATTGATGAGATTGTCCGTCAAGAAGTCGCTCGACAGGTTGCGCTCGTTGATATTCAAGCGGAACTGACCCGTCGTGATGCCAATGTTGGTGAGATACAGGATGTTTCAGCGGTGTTTACGGACACTGACTCGGGAGTAATCACGAGTACACTTGCTGATGATGGCATAGTTGCTGCGGTACCGCTATATGGATTTGATGAGCTTGTCGGTCGGGAACTCCAACCAGATCGGCGGCTTGGAACGGAGCTTTCAGACCATGCTGGTCGCCATGGTGCTGGTGGAATATTCCATACGGATGAGCTACCTGCATATGGTATCAGTGAATCTGAACTTGATGCGCTTTATTCAGCAGTCGATGCTGGAGAAGACGATGCCGTTGCAATGGTTGCTGCAGATCCTGAAACGGCTGAGCAAGCAGCAGTAGCGGTTGCCGAACGGGCTACAGACGCAATATCTGGCGTCCCTGAAGAAACACGCGATGCGAACGATGACGGAACCACACGATACCTTCGACCGCTACCGGGAGCAGCACGTATGTACCCAGAGACTGACGTTCCGCCAGTAACATTTGATGTTGATGAGATTGAAACTCCAGAACTGCTAACTGAACGCGTTGAGCGTTATCAGTCTGAGCTTGATCTTGATTCAGGGCTTGCAGAGCAGATTGCTTATGGACGCCGAATGCCGCTATTTGAAACTGCTGTTGAGATGGGCATTGACCCAACATTCACCGCTGGGTTATTGACTGCAACACTTACTGAACTTCGTCGAGATGGAGTCGCAGTTGAGACACTGGATGATGATAGCCTTCTTTCTCTGATGCAACTTGTCTCGGATGGTGAACTCGCAAAAGAAGGCGTTAGACCGGTGCTTACAAAGCTTACAGAGGACCCAACCCGTTCAGCAGAAGACGCGGTCGAAGCAGCCGGACTCTCTGGGGTCTCCGAATCAGAAGTCCGTGCAGCCGTCACAGATGTCGTTGAACGAAACGCTGAGCAGGTTGATGAGGAAGGCATGGCTGCATTCTCAGCACTCATGGGCGAGGCAATGGGTGCATTAAGAGGGAAAGCTGATGGCGAAATCGTCAGTGATGTGCTTCGTGAGACGATCCAAAATAAAATGTGAGATATTCGATATATCAACAGATTATTCAAAAACTCTTAATCAACATGATTCGACGATACAATGAGTGTATAACTTGAGATTAAACATTATCAGTATCAGTATCCGCAGACGTTTCTGCATTCGACTCTCCGCTCACATTATCGATTGAGTCTGAATCTGAATCTGAACCTGAACCTGAACTAGTCCTGATTATTGAACTATCACTACCATCTTGGGTTTTACTCTCCTTCTGCTGTGATGAGGTTAATTCAACAGCCGCATTGATGATATCTTCTGGTATCGAGTTAATATCGGTAGCATCGTCTTTACTGTCTGTTTGGTCTGACCCGCCGTACGTCTGCTCTCCCAGAAGGACATTTGCTCGCCGAAACAGTCCAAGCAGCGTTGATATCTCTCGATTTGTTGGGTGTGCCCGAGCGATCAGACGTCGAAGCATTAGTGCTGTTTTCTCTCGTTTGTGCTCACGCCCTTCAACGGAGTGAAGAAAGTCAGTAAAGAACTCATAAAATCGGTCAATATCAGCTTCATCAGCACGCTCACGCTCAATATCAGGGAGCTGTGTTTCTGTAAGTGTCACTGATCGCAGTTCATACAATAGCACTGTTGCCGCCTGCCCGAGATTCAACACCGGATATGACTGACTTGCTGGGATTGAACATACTTCATCTACACGAGCCAGTTCATCATTAGTGAGTCCAGTTCCCTCCCGTCCGAAAATCAATGCAGTCTCTGTTTTGACAGTTTGAAGATCCTCACACACTTCAGACGGAGTTTTGTATGGAAATCGGATATGATGGCGGCTATCCTCTGCGGTAATTGCGGTTGTCCCAATTGTATGGTATTGATTGACAACAGTATCAAACGACACTGTTTTTGCGTTCGGAAGGATGTCCTCCCGTGCATGCCCTGCAAATCCGTACGCTTCGCTTCCGTCCGGAATCGGTGGAGGGTCGACGAGTAATAACTCAGTTAGTCCAAAATTCTTCATTGCACGGGCGATTGTTCCAATATTGCCCGGTGTTTCTGGCTCAACGACAACAACCACAATATTCTGCGATTCTGATGGCATACAAACGGTTATGTGGTTGGATAGTCGCGACTGAAATCAAGATCAGATTCATCATCAGTCGTATCGGCAGTTTCATCGATCCATGAGATTTCACCGGTCTGGAGATCAATTCGCTTTCGCTTTCCATCATATTCTTCATTCAACCTTCGTGTTAATTCATCAGCATCTGGTGGTGATGGAAGCGAATCTGGGTCTGTGACAACATGCTCGAGCCCACCATAGCCATCGGGAGATCGGTTTCCGTTCTCAAACCACTGCATAAACACCATTTGAACGTCGTCTATTCCAGCAGTGTCTGCATTGTTAATCTCGCGGAACCAATAAAGAAAGTCAGCCTCATGCTCGCCACATAGAAGTACCTCTGACGTTGGCTCACCGTAGACAATCGTCGCTTCTTTGGATCGGTGTTTCTCCTCATCGCCGTAGACAGAATGACACGCCATACATGGCTCACCCTGAAGATAGGTCAACCGAACAAGTCGTTGTCGTGTATCATCGGGAATCTCAGAAAGTGATCGGAATTCACCCTCTTCAGTGAATATCTCCGACTCCTCAAAGCGCCACCCTCGGAGTCCGATGCTGACCTTGCTCATTAAACTCGTATAACATACCCACAAATAAAAACAGCGTCAATTGATTCAGAACCACATTCTGGCATAGTCTGTTAATATTTATTCTTCGAGCTGTCGGCGATATCGTAACAACTGATATGTAGCTACCATTCGAGATATATGTATGCGATCAGTCGACGCAGCTGGATTGTCGATTGGTGATGAGTCTCCTCCACGGATCATGGGTGTTCTCAATATATCTGAGGAGTCGCCATATGATCCAAGTGTGTTTCACGAACCAGATGCAGCAGCCAGTTATGTTGATACTGAACTGATTGATGAGGGTGCTGACATTGTCGATATCGGGCTTGAGTCTGCAAATAAACGATTTGATGTCCTCTCTGCTGAACAGGAACTAACACGACTTGATACGGCTATTGAGACAATCAAAAGTGTTTCTGGGGATGCTGTATTCTCGATTGAAACCCGATATCATGAAGTTGCAGATGCAGCGCTTTCTCAAGGGTTTGATATGGTGAATGATATCTGTGGGTTTGCCGACCCAAAAATGCCGCAAGTCTGCTCAGAATACGATGTCGCCGTCGGAAAGATGGCGTCACCACCTGATTTGACACGACCGGGCGCAATTGAGGATGTCGATGAGATATATGAGGCGCTTACGCAGAATGGGTTCACTGAAAAAACTATTATTGACCCTGCCTTCGGAGGATGGTCTGAAGAAAAGACCCTTGCAGATGACCGTGAAACATTTCGACGGCTTCGTGAATTTCGGGGACATGGTCGACCTATGCTTGTCTCGATTAATCGAAAAAATTTCCTTCGCTCTATTGCTGACCGCTCAACTGAGGAGGCACTTTCAGTATCATTGGCAGCCACCTCATTGGCAGTTGAACGTGGTGCACACGTTATTCGAACACATGATGTCGCAGAAACACGTGACGCAGCATTGATTGGGGATACATTCACGCCTGAGCGTGCGTGTCACCGTATCACCACTGACGATGGCTCCCGTATCACCGCTGAAGAACTTGATGTGACGACATCATCGGAAGCAACTCGTCATCTAAATCGACTTGATATTGACCACACTGCTGACATTATTAATACATCAGCCATCCATACGTTCGAAATCGTCGGGCTATCAGAATCCGCGATGACTGAGCTCAATACCGCCACAACAGAGTCAGAGGCGATTGTCCTCGCTGCAACTGAGTCCACCGCCAATATGGAAACGAGCGCGGATGCTGACTCCGCACCAGCTGCTGTCTTTCTCACCGGAACGACTGCTGCATTGCGTACAATTGCCACTACAATCGATGATTCAGCACTCACAAAGATACTCACAAATATCACACGACAGATTAGCCAGTAAGTGTGTGATGATAATCGTGATTATGTGGATGATTGAGAGAAAACAACGTCTACGTAGAACACAGCAATTACTGCTGTGCTGTACGAGAAAGCTTATATCACGACGATTGGAATCAACGAATTGGGTACTGGAGGGGCAGTCGGGTAGGGGTACTTGTTGCCACTCTAGTCCATATTTTTTATTGAGAAATCCATGCCCACTGTAGATATCGGGCTGTCATTCGACACGTGGGAGCCAATCTATGAGTCTATACTGGCTGCTTTTGGATACGACCGGACAGCAGACCAGCAGGCTCGAGATATCCTTGCAACAGTATCCTCACCATACTCATTTGACCAGCTGAGATTTAGTGGTGACACGGTCGCAATTGTCGGCGCAGCACCCTGTCTGGATGAGACAGTCGAGCATGTCGAATCTGCGGATCGTATTATCGCTGCATCGACCGCTGCGGACACAATCCGCACAGCAGGGTACGATGTTGATTTAATGGTAACTGATCTTGATAAAAATCCAATCACCGCTCGAACACTAACACATGAAGGAACTCCAGTCGCTGTGCATGCACATGGAGATAATGTCGATGCAATACGCAATCTGGTGCCAACATTCGCTGGAGATGCTGTGATCCCAACAACACAAGCAGCACCATCCAATGGAGTCAGCAACCCTGGTGGATTCACCGATGGTGATCGAGCCGCATTCCTTGCTGATGCACTGCACGCAGAATCACTCCAATTTGTCGGCTGGGATTTTGATGATACAACCGTAACTGAACAAAAATCGGCAAAGCTCGTGTGGGCTGAGCGATTACTTGAGCTACTTGAACGCCGTCGTGGAGAGAAATTCGCTATATTAGATAACCGTCGGGGGGCAATCGAGACAATTCCAATACCGACACGTTGAATCCGCTGACATCCATTAAACAACTATGCAACTTTATTGGCACCGAAGTGATCTTCGTGGTGTCGACAACCGTGGACTGGCTGAGGCTGCGAGCGCTGTGTCACATGAGTCATCATCCGATGAGGATGGAGTCATTCCTGTCTTCATCTTTGACGATGATGAGCTTGAGCGTGATGGAAATGCACGCGTTCAGTACATGCTTGATTCAATAGCTGAACTGCGTTCATGGTATCGTGACCGTGGTTCTGATCTTCTGATTGCGCGTGGTGATCCTGCATCAGTACTTCCGGAGCTCGCAATCAAATATGACGTTGACCGAGTCGTATGGAGTCGTGAGTACTCTGGGTTTGCACAATCTAGAGATGAACAGGTTGCGGATGCACTCACAGAACGTGATATTGCACACCAGTCGGTCCGTGATGCAATCTTCTTCGAACCCGGGTCAATTACAACAAACAAGGGTGAGCCATACTCAGTCTATACGTACTTCTGGAAGAAGTGGCGTGACCGAGACAAGGATACGCCGATTGATGCACCGGCGGCTGATGTTTTGATGCCTGATGAAGCGACAGGAGATTCACTTCCGACAATCGATTCGCTCGGGTTTGAGGAGCCAACTGCAGACATTCAACCAGCAGGAACAAATGCGGCTCATGACCGATTGTCGACGTTTTGCGATGATGGAATCTACCGATACGATGATGACCGTGATTACCCATCGCGCAATGCGGTCTCGCGGCTCTCTGCGGACTTATCACTTGGAACTATCGGTGTTCGTGATGTGTATGCTGCTACTGTTGCTGCCGCAGAAGCTGATGGAATAACGGATGCTGAAGCTGAATCAGTTGAGGAGTTTCAGTCACAACTAGCCTGGCGGGAGTTCTACACACATGTGTTGTATTTCAATCCAGAAGTCGTCACTGAGAACTACAAGACATATGAGAACGAAATACAGTGGGCCGATGATCCAGCAGCACTACAGGCATGGAAAGAGGGGAAGACTGGATATCCAATCGTTGATGCTGGAATGCGACAACTAAAATCTGAAGCGTATATGCATAACCGACTTCGCATGATTGTTGCATCATTCTTGACGAAAGATCTCCTCATTGACTGGCGCGAGGGGTATGGTCACTTTCGACAACATCTCGCTGATCATAATATCGCGAATAATAATGGTGGGTGGCAGTGGGCAGCCTCAACCGGCACAGATGCTCAACCATACTTCCGAATCTTCAATCCAATGACCCAGGGTGAGCGATATGATCCTGACGCAGAATATATCAAACAGCACGTGCCAGAATTGCGAGAAGTCTCTGCTGAAACAATTCATGAGTGGCATGAACTCTCACCAACTGAGCGCGCACGGCTTGATACGGATTATCCTGCGCCGATTGTTGATCATAGCGAACAGCGTGAGAAGGCACTTGAGATGTTTGAAACCGCCCGCGGTGATGCATAATCGCTGCAAGTGAAAGCCGATCGGTATAGATATGCTGATTACTAGTCAGCACTCAACAGATCATCTGCCGAATCGCTATTATGGTAGATCTCCCCATTCTTCAGCAGCATATGATTCGAGGGTTGAAAGTGAAATATCATCGGTAACATCCTCACTCGTTGCATCTAAAACAACAGGTGGTGCGCAGTCCGCTTCGTGTGCCTCAGCCCATCGGGGCACACACAGACACCACCGGTCGCCAGGATTGAGTCCGGGAAAATTCAATGATGGACGTGGTGTGGTGAGATCATTTCCCTGTGATTTGCTGTATTCAAGAAACTCCTGTGTGAGCACTGCACACACTTCATGTCGACCAGGATCCCGGCGGAGACTTCGACAGTGCCCATCCCGAAGATATCCTGTATCGGGATCCCGCCCACATGGTTGGAGCGGTTTGCCGTGTACGTTCCGATCCCGCAGATCAGTTGATTCCTGAGATGATTCTTCGGTTGCTTCGTGATCGCTCATATTAGAGTAAGATGCCCAAGCATCAAAAACACTGCTCGGAACGGTTAAGGGAATTATACAGACTCAAGCAGAATCTCTGCGACTTCAGCCGCAGGACAGGACAGGATAGGATAGGATAGGATAGGATAGATGGATCCGACAGTTCGAACTCGGAGTCGGAGTCAATCTCCGCTCCGAGAGCCACTCTGAGAGTTCACAATCCGTCACTGAAAGTGACAGGCAGTTCCGCGTATGGGTAGGAATTAGGCTGGGAACCGAGCGATTCCAGTCAATCCTCCGATGGCGGCCTGTCGGCCCCAAGCAATGAGACAATAATCGGACCCACTCAGGTGACCGGTCGGGTCGGGTCGGGTCGGGTCCGGTCCGAGACTGAATCGATGCAGTGCCCTGCCCGACTGCTTGCACACAGCACAGACAGTCACTCCAAGTCTGTCGAAGTCTGCCGGACTCCCAACGGCACAACCAACTGTGGGAGTCCGAACACGATGGACGAGAGGAGAGGAGTACCGGGGACGGGGCTTGGCACTCCCATCGCCAGCAGTCCCACTCTACTCGCCACAGTCCGTGAATCCTACATGCACATGGATTCTCATCTCACCGTGCCGGGTCCGGGTTGAGGCTCGGTTCGGTGGAATGGGATTGAACTGCAACCCTGCAATCTCCTCTCCACTGCTACTGCTCACGCTCACGCTCAGGATTCCTCCGCGTTTACGCGGAGGAGGATGTCAGGTATCACCCTTTGATCGGTATGGTAACGGTATCTATTTAGAAGTATGTTAACACGTGACTCTCAAGATTTAACTCTAACCACCACACAATATATAGTAGAGGCTGATTGATTATGAGTTATGAACTTGATCCATTACCATATGAATACGATGCGCTCGAACCACAGTTGTCTGAACAGGTACTGACGTGGCATCACGATACCCATCAACAAGGGTATGTAAACGGGTGGAATGACGCTGAGGCGAAACTTGAAGAGAATCGTGACTCGAACGATTTCTCATCGTCTGCAGGTGCCATTCGCGATGTCACTCATAACAGTTCTGGTCATCTTCTCCATGACTTGTTCTGGCAATGTATGTCACCGGAAGGTGGCGATGAGCCGACGGGCGACCTTGGAGACCGAATTGAGGAGGATTTCGGATCATATGACGCTTGGAGAGGCGAATTTGAAGCTGCTGCGGGCGATGCAAGCGGTTGGGCACTCTTAGTGTACGATTCGTTCTCAAACCAACTGCGAAACGTTGTTGTTGATAATCATGATGAAGGTGCCTTTTGGGGTGCCCACCCGGTCCTCTCGCTGGATGTCTGGGAACATTCATACTACCATGATTACGGTCCAGCTCGTGGTGACTTCGTTGATGCATTCTTCGAGGTTGTTGATTGGGAAGAGCCAAGCCAACGGTACGCACAAGCTACTGAGCTCTTCGAATAAGTCGCGGCTATATTGACGTCAAAGCTGGAGCCCGTCGACGAATAACATCCTATATTTTTTTGCTGTATCCGTGTCACTCTGAGAGTGACATATCCACAAACATAACAATATCTACAGAAAATTAACTAACGTCTCGTTATTTCACGACTTATTATATTACTTCTGCGTTGTACCAACGTGTGGCATTGCTGAACATTGCTGGATATGATCTCGGGCGTCTGCTTCGGATAGAAATCCCTTGCCGCATTGACACTCATAATACCCAATGTAGTCATCAATAATCGATGCTGAGTCAGTCATACGATACGTTTATACTGAAATTTTTGAATTAGAGAGCTCAACATATCTATTCATAGCTTGTGCCCGCATGCTCATAAACGGCTGTGGGTAGTATGGTAGCGCTGAACTGTCGCTGTATCTTCATTGTGATAATAGCTCGTATCCTGATTCACACACTCCTACAAGTGACCTGTGCTAGCGGTCAGGACGAACGGGTGGAATGAAACAATTATTATCTTTCGTATTATCTAGCCATTGAAAACCCACCGACTACGTCACCCCAGGTATTCACGTTAATTCAGAAGTAAGTGTCCATATGCCCAGACCAAAGGATGCATTTGAGACACTGTATCCATATCAATTATACGAACCCGCAGAGATACTGGATGCTGAATTGATGTATACAGTTGATGAGATAGCTCGCCTGTTACAAGGATTAGACCCAGGCGCTGACCTTCCATCTGAAACCGAGGAGCGTGTTGTCGCATGGACAATTCCATGGCTCATGGAGCATGCTGATGAGCTTGTCATCAATGATCCTGTTGGTGATGAACCAGGCTATTTTGGACTCAGGCGTGAAACAGAAACCGCATCAGTTCCTGACAATGCAGACACCTAATTATTGAACATAATTCATGTTCTACTGAAGTATTTATTAATCGGTAATATGATTAAAAATATGAAGACACCTTACTGCATTTGGGCAGCCTGTGCTGCCATATTGATATCTTCCTGTGGGTGTGATGTGATCGCCGGACCATGTCCAGTGTAAATCGCAGTGAGATCATCGGTCACTGTGTCCGCTAATCGGTTGATACTTTGAATTAGTGTTTTGCGGTTCCCTCCTTCAAGATCGGTTCGTCCGAAACTACCGTTAGCGAAAATGAGATCACCAGCGAAGCAAACACCAACATCAGCGGCGTATAAACAAAGATGATCAGGTTTGTGTCCTGGCGTGTGAAGTGCCATGTATGTCTCATCCCCGATCGGAAGTGTCTCTTCGTCCTGAATCGCATGGTCGACGACATCTTGTGTTGTATCATATCCCCATGTCTCAACATCAAATGCACCACGGACTGACGGGACGTTCTCGATATGATCAGCATGCGTATGTGTAAGATACACCCGATCAATGTGTTCGGTATACTCTTCTATCCGGGAAATAACATCAAAATTCGCCCCTGTATCGATAAGTGCAGTCGTCTCTCCGGTGACGAGAAACACGTTTGAAGTAAATGCTTGAATATTATTGGCTATATTTTGTATCATACTACACATCTAATCGCTGATGGTTTCGGTTTTTCTGTTCACATAACATGAGGGTTATTAGATATCGTTGAGTAATTATTCTATCACATTTAATTAAAACTAGCACCGTCAACTGTGATTATCATCGATGGATTATACATCGCAACAATCAACACAGATAACTGAAAGCCATAGTTATAGATAGCTTATGTACCAGTATCGCGACCTCGTCACTGATGTTCTCCGCTCTGGTGAGTATAAACCGAATCGCACCGGTGTCGATACCATCTCCTCGTTTAGTCAACATTATACAGTCAACCTTCGCGATGGGTTCCCATTATTGACGACAAAGGATCTCTCTGGGTCTCGGTGGAACTCACTTCTCTCTGAATTTATTTGGTATCTTTCTGGTGAAGAACATATCCGCTCACTCCGTGAGGACACAAGCATCTGGGATGCGTGGGCGGACGATGATGGACGTCTTGAGACTGCTTATGGTCGGTTTTGGCGACGGTATCCCATTCCGTCAGCGGACTCACAGTTACCTGGTGAAGCATGGCCAGTTGAAGATCATCGTTGGCAGAACGATGATGGAACCTTCGATCAACTTGCATATGCAATCGACCAATTACAAAAGAACCCACACTCTCGACGAATTGTCGTTTCAGCGTGGCATCCCGCGAATGCTGCTGTTTCAACGCTTCCACCGTGTCATTATACGTTTGTATTTAATGTTCAAAATAATCGATTAAACGTTCATCTCACACAGCGGTCTGGCGACATTGCTCTTGGAATACCGTTCAATATTGCCGCGTACTCCCTACTTGCCACGGTCGTTGCAAAGCAAACTGGACTTACTCCAGGAACATTTGCACACTCTATTGTTGATGCACACATTTACTGCGGAACGGGTAATCGCGGCGCATGGTACAGTGAGGAAGATACAATTAAATCTCTCCAAGCGCGTCTAGATGCTGTTGATGACCCAGCTGAATATCGCGATATTCGTGAATGGCTCATTGAGTCCGCGCCCTCAGAGCCATCGGATGGATCGGGATATGATCATACTCCCGGATTACTCGAACAGTGTGCACGTGAACCACGATCAAAACCACGGATTGAGATTGATGATGTCTCGTTAGATAATCTTGGGGTTGAACATATTCAGCTTAGTGGATATGATCCTGAGCCAGCGATTCGATTTGCGGTGGCTGAATAATGAGTGATCTCAACTCAAGTAACCACTCGCACATGTGCGAATCAAATTCACAAAATAACGAAGATACCAACCGTGACACTGCGATTGAAGTCAACGCTGATATTGATATTGAACTCATTGCTGCTGTTGCAGCAAACGGCGTTATTGGTCGAGATGGAGGGATGCCATGGCACATCCCAGCCGATCTTCAACAGTTCAAACAGCGAACAATGGATCATCCCGTTATACTTGGTCGTCGAACGTACGAGGCGATCGTCGATGCGCTTGGTGAACCATTTCCCGGGCGTACTAGTATTGTTCTTTCATCTCAGTCACGTGATATGCCGCCTGGTGCGATCCTCACACACTCTATCCAAAGCGCAATTCATGAAGCATCAGAAGATGCTCGTGAGCGTGGTGTTAGGACTGTCTATATTGCAGGCGGCGGTGGTGTTTACGAGCAGTTTCTTTCAGTTGCAGACCGATTACGCCTGACAGAGCTACATGAGGAATATGATGGAGACACGAGATTCCCATCGTGGGATCACAATACATGGAAAGAAGTAACCCGTGAAAGTCACGAGAAATTTGATTTTGTAACATATGAACGATCTACGTCAGCGGAAAGTAACATGCAATAGGACATAGAGGAAATTATTATTTTTTGATACATATGATTATGAGCCACCGTTTTGTTTACTCCTCAAGTACTAAGATAAGATAGGCTCATTAACTGAGATTCACCACCGATTCCGGTAACATCGTGTGACGGTGGTGGCTTTATTTGTCCGGGGATATTAATAATCCATTATGAACCGTAATGATAAGCAGGCGTATGACCGTGGTACATCGCTGTTTTCTCCCGATGGACGAATATATCAGGTTGAGTACGCGCGTGAAGCAATCAATCGAGGAGCGCCAAGTATTGGTGTCCGAACGACCGATGGGGTTGTTATCGCAGCGCAACGACGAACGAGTTCTTCATTGATGGAAGCCGAGAGCGTTGAGAAGTTACATAAACTTGATGAATATATCGGAGCTGCATCCGCAGGTCATGTGGCAGATGCGCGGAAACTCATCGATGATGCGCAAACAGCTGCACAGCGGAATCGCCTTCGCTACGGTGAACCGATGGATGTTCAGGCACTGACGCGTGAACTCTCTGATGAGATTCAAGAGAGTACACAAATCGGTGGAAAACGTCCATTCGGTGCGGCACTGCTTATTGCGGGTATCGACGGAAGTAAATCTGACCCAGACCCACGGCTCTTTGAGACGGACCCATCTGGTGCGCCACAAGAATGGAAAGCAGTGGCAATCGGCAATGGTCGTGATGAACTGCAAACGTTCCTTGAGGAAGAATGGAATCAGGATCTTACTGTTGGTGATGGTGTTGATGTCGCCGTCCGAACATTATTAGAGACTGATGCAGAATTGACTGCGTCTGAGGTATGCGTCGGCATTGTTGATGCGGATGGATACCGGGTCCGCAGTGACAGCGATATCGAGCCTATTCTCGCGGAATATGAGGGTAACGACGAATCTTAACAATACTGAAAAGCAACAAGAGTCGTATCTATACTACATATCGGCTCTATGACGTAACTCTTCTACGATCGTGCTTGTCTGATATCTGACTGACAAGAAAGATAATACTGCTATCTAATTCCAACGAAGACTCTGTTTAAATCCTGAGACGGCTCACCATTCAGTATATTTGTCACGACGATAGATATCCAGTTCTTGAACGGTTGAATATTCTTGTGCGGCGGCAAAAGTAATAGCTTCTGCGACTTCCTCGGGTTCTGTCACCTCACCTTGTTCGAATCGATCACTAAACTGTTTTCCTTCGACATCGAATTCTGTGCGAACCTCAGAGGGATTGATAACACTAACTCCGACTCCTGTGTCACCAACTTGCGCAGCGACGCTTTTTGCAAACCCTCGGATCCACCATTTTGAAGCAGCGTACACTGGATTGAATGGTCGCGGATACTCACCCGCGAAACTCCCAACAAAGACAAGTGTTCCCTCACTATCGCGAAGATGATTGAGCACTGCTCTTGTGAGAAAAAATGCTCCATCAACGTTTGTGTCCATCATTGCTCGATATGACTCTGTCGACATTGACTCAACGTCACTCCCGCGGGCAAGTCCTGCATTGGCAACAGCAATATCAATCCCACCGAATCGCTCGACAGTTGCCTCAATCGCCGCCTCAACCGCGGTTACCTCTCGAACATCTGTCGGCATGGTAAGCGTCTCAGTATTATGCTTAGCTGTTAGTTCTTCGGCAAGCTCACTGAGGCGGTCTTTGCGTCTGGCAAGTAATGCAACATCGGCACCAGCTGCAGCAAAGCGTCTCGCCGTTGCTGCACCGATTCCTGAACTTCCACCAGTAATTACTGCTGTCCGGTTTTCGAGTGTCATCTCAAGTGGCATGGTTCGCATTGCAGGTGGTGTAGGACTCATATGTATCTTTCCAGCGAAGTCGTAATGTGACGCTCTTTGCGTATGCGATTTTCTTAAAACGGAATGGTTTTATTTATCCCAACAATTTCTTTCATATACCAAGCTCCGTTGGTGTAGTCCGGCCAATCATCTTGCCCTCTCACGGCAAGGACTTGGGTTCAAATCCCAAACGGAGCAATATTGCCTTTAGTTCATGCGATGATCTCAGCTGACACAGTTTGACTATCATATCTAGTAATGATTTTACATACTTGTGCTGGATTATGATTGAGATGATATCATGGATGTATCTACATCTACATGTCTAACTCGAAGGAACTGGACCAGCTGTTTAATTTCCTGGGGAAAGATGCAAAAAGTAATACCCTGCTTTCTCATATATATAGTATAATGAGTGAGACAGATGATGCGGAGACAAAACGGACAATAACAGTTGCTGTGGTTGAAGAGACGCACGCAAATGAAATCCCGGATAATATTGACGCTGACCTATATACAACAACACGACCAGAGTCATCACTAGTTGAGTTCTCTGCAGACCCTGACGGTGAGTTGGCAGCGGCTCTCAGGCGAAACGGATTTGACGCGTGAGCTGCCCGTTTATTCACCGGCTAAGTCATTAAGATATCTGTTGAACCCCTCTGAACACGCTCAGTGAGCCGATGGCGACTAACCGGTCATTACAAAATAGCCTACATCACCGTATTCACTCATCTTAATATAAGCATAGTTACAGCAGTCTCAAGACGAAATCCTACTGTTGAAACTATAGATGGAGCCAATAACGTGGAACTCATCTATACTTGCATGCGCTTCTAAACTTAGATACCGTGTATCATCTTATCTGCATGATATCTGTACACTGATACTTTTTGCATTCAAAAGAGGACATACCGGGGTTCGCGAACTCTAATAGTATTTCTCCAATATCTGAAATAGGAGGGTTATGTTGACAGGCAAGATATATCACCAGTTCAACAGACTAATCAGAAATTGATGCTGTTAACTTATGAATTAGAATGAGCGATCCATATTAATCACACACATTTAATTTACAGAAATACAAAGGTGAATGCCACGTGATCGTGAATGAAGCCGACACTATTTTCCAAACCACAACAGGTAAGAATAACCGATCACCCCATCATAATATGATGACCACTTGTCCTGGCTTACAGTCCAAACACACGGACGGTCAGGCCCTCGAAGGATCATCTCTCACCCAGAGTGGGAGCCTCCACAGAGACGCCTGTGGAGACTCGAACCGCTCTGGGACTGATTCACCGAGACTTCCTCTTGTAAATTCCGTCGTTGAACCAGGAAGCCGTCGGAGTCGGGGCTTGGGCTTGTCCCCGAGGCACTTCACTACGTGCGATCCACTGCCCGTTTTAATTAGAGGATTCATAATCCACATCTACCCAAGTAGGACAAGGTGAATATTTGCCACTAAATTTCACATATGTCTGATCAATGACTGATAGTCCAGGGATATCCACCACCAGTTTGTCCACTATGGTTATATTCCCCATGAGGAGAGCCTCGCTCACCGTGAGTATCCGAACCTTCCGTCATGAACATATCATCGATACGGAGCATCATCAATGCCGCCTCGGTTGCTCTTTTTAATGCGCTATAGAACACAATCGCCGGCTCTACAGCACCGGCATCGATCATATTTTTTGGACGACCATCCGGACCAACGCCAATCATGTGCTCACCAGCGTGGTGTCTTCGCCGGAGCGTTGGTATAGTATCAATCGGGTTTCTGCCGGCGTTCTGTGCGAGCACACCTGGAATGAGTTCAATCGCTTCTGCAAAACCCTCGACCACAATCTGCGCCCGATCAGAGACGCTTACAGCATAATCTGAAATATCGCTGGCAAGCGCTACCGCGGCAGCACCACCACTAGGAATCAAAAGCTCATTTTGAGCTGTGAGCCGAACAACATCAATGCAATCATTGATAATTCGTCGGATTTCTCCGGAAACATGGTCTGTTCCACCTCTAAGTAATAATGAACTCTGAGCTTCATTCGTTGAGCCACGAATAATAACTCCCGAGGTGGGTCCAATCGCTCGCTGCTCAACCACTTCTGCATGACCGACCCGATCCTGCTCAAGAGCACTCACCGATTGTGTTGGTGAACTCCCAGTCACGCGCGCGATCGTATCAAACTCGTCTTGTCGAGTTCGTTCGACTGCGAGCACACCGTAATTAACGAGCCGATTGCGAATTCGTTCATTAATCGATTTCTGACACACGAGGATATCAACGTCCAGATCAATTATCTGCTTGATAACTGCCGTTCGCTGACTTTCCTCATGTGATTGCAATTCACTCAACTGCTCAGTGCTCTGTAACTTGGTCACTTCAATACAATCTGGGACTTCGATGCCGATCTCATCGTTGACCATCGCAACAGCCGGCTCTATGAGAGATCCTCCAGTCGTCGTTCCAACTGATTCAATAGATGTTGAGGAAGTATCAATATCGACAAGTAGTCCATCAATCTGCTCAGATTCCTGAAGTTCACCTCCAGGATAGGATTTGAGCGTTAAACGTGATGTGTCAAAGTCGATATGCTGAAGCGCCTCAACCGCCAGACCCGCGAACTGCCTGGTATGGTTACTATCCCACCTTCCGGTGACAGCAGTCTCAGCAACCTGTCTGAGCCGTGCTTTGTCTCCACTGTCAGCTTTTATTCCATAATTACGAAGTTGTTGACTGGCATGATTGACTGCTTTTGTGTATCCATCGATGATTTTCGTTGGATGTATACCATCGTTGTGGAGTGATTTTGCTGTTTGAAGCAACTCACCGGCTAAGATAACTGCCGTTGTAGTCCCATCCCCAATTGTATCAGCCTGTGTCTCAGCGACTTGCTTCAGCATTCGACCTACTGGATTTTCGATATCCACCTGCTTGAGGATATATGACCCATCGTTCGTGACAACGACTGTACCAGTATCATTGATTATCATCTTATCCATACCGTTTGGACCAAGCGTTGTCTGAACCGCCGAGGAAAGAGCACTAGTAGCCGAGAGAATCATCTCACTCGGAGATTCAACCCTCGAGTAATCGCCAATTTGCTGTGTTGTGTGTGATGACATTTGAAATATAATAAAATTATATGAGTTAATCGCTGGTCAGGTGTATAGTTAGAACCTACAACGGGTCATCAGTGATACAGAGATCCTCTCGATCAGCTCGATTCTCTTCAAGACCCGCTGGTGATGCATCAAACTCAAAAGCACCGGTCGGAAGTGCAAGCGTTGAGCACGCATTGGGTACGTCTACGACACCACTCTGTCGACCCTCAACAGGCACAGTGCCAAGAATATGCAGAGCCTGCTGACCACTATACCCAAATTCTTTAAGATAATCAATTGCCTGCAAGCAGGCACGACGGTAGGCTGTGTGTGAGTCCATGTACCGCTGCTCTCCATCCTCAGTAACTGAATAGCCACAGAAAGTAACGTAATTCTCAAAGTTTGGACCTCGGTGACCCGGTTCGAAGATCGGATGTTCAACTCCAAACTTTTCCATTCCATTCTTTACAAGATCGAATTCGACGTCGACATACGCAGCCATCTCGATTGCACCACAGAATGAAATCTCACCATCACCCTGTGATGCGTGGAAGTCACCAATGCCGAAGTTGGCTCCCTCAACATACACCGGGAAGTACACTGTTGAACCAATCGAGAGGTCTTTAATATCGTGATTACCCCCATGCTCACGGGGCGGTACCGTCCGTGCTGCTTCCTCTGCGGCTACCTCAGCTTTGTCTGATTCCATCTCTCCCATCAAAGCTCCTTCTGGCGTCGGTGGGTTGGCAACTCCGGGTTCTTGCTCTCCGGTTGGGTGATTTTGAATTGACTCAGGGTCTGCTTCGTGTTTGTCAATCAACTCTTGTTCACGCTCATTCCACGCCGCAAGTAGCTCCTCACTTGGTGCACAGCCGGCTAAGCCTGGATGGATTTTTCCTTCATACTTCACATCTGGAATGTGTCGGGAGGACACCTGATATCCATTGATATCCCAGATGGACTTAGCTGCTCTCGGGAAGTGATCTGTCAGGAACCCGCCACCATTTTGCTGTGAGAACGTTCCAGTGAACCCGTACTCCCATCGGTTATTAAGCGGACCCATGTCGTGAAAATCGACCTTTAGTAGATCCCCTGGCTCTGCACCATTCACCTGTACCGGACCTGCCAAATAGTGAACCTGACTGAGATCAACATCGCGAACTTCATTGGCATTGTCATTATCGGTTATTTGCCCACCAGTCCAGTCAAGCGCCTCCAAGCGCATCGTCTCGCCTGGATCTGCCTCGACAGCTGCCGGGATATCTGGATGCCATCTATTGAATGGGTTTGGACCCGGCTGTTCATCAGGGGGCTTGTCAACATCAACCTCAAATTTAGTCTCAGGCATTACAATTTTGTTATGATTTACATCATAAATAAATCCTAGTACTGATATTTTTACATTTGATATTAATATCTAAATAATCATAGTTTCCGATTAGTATTATCGCTAATATATTGTTTTATTTTCAATTTAATAGATCAAGTATCATTGTATCCAAAGAAATATAGATTCATGATCTAATATAGATTTATTTTATACAAATATGAAGCAAATACCCTTGCTTAGTCGCCAAATGAGTTTGATAAAAGAGGTATAATCAACGCTCGGGGACATATTTAGAAGATCTAATTATATTTTCAATTGATAAGCCGTAGAAAAGTCACAATCAATGTGAAAACATGGTTATTATTCACATATTGGTGTACCTGAGGTCAGTTAATCAAAATCATCTTAAATTGAATATTCCGATATCTGATCATGGTCCCTATTTATTATGGTGAAAGCTCGAGTTAGTATAAAATATGTTATACTATGGTCATATGTCCACACCAACCCCATTATTTGTTGTATATATGTTTCATGAAGATGAGCAAGCAAATTCGAAAAAACCATTCATCCGCATCTCGCCGCGGCGGTCAAGGATCAAAGATCAAACGGATAGCCAATGAGTATGATCTTCAAGGCTTGGGTGATGAGTTGGTCTCTCGATGGCTTGGAGAAGATGGGTATGAACGCGAAAGTCTTCGAGATTTAGCCGATCGAGTAAATAATCGCCTTATTCACGCTGCGGTTGATGATTCATTCACATTACTTGATGGCGAGGCTGAAAATATTCGTCGACTTCTCACTGATAATGATGTCACTGCAGGAATGCGAACTGAGACTCGGCAGAATCTCAAGAATAAAGGGATTAAAATCGATAATCTCGAGTCAAGTTTGATATCATATCAATCAGTCTATAATTACTTCAAACGCGATAGAGACATATCTCGAGAGTCTCAGGAAACAACTAATCGCCCAGAGGCAAGTCTTGAATCAATCCAGAAGCTCGCAAATCGCCTCCGAGCTATTGTAACAAATAATATTGAACAGTGGGTTCGAAACGATGTCGTCACAGATGGCTCATACAATGTAGATGTCGCTCTACGGGTTACGTGTCAGCACTGTGGTGAGCGGTGGTCACCAACAACATTTCTTGATCAGAATGGATGTCAGTGCACCCACGATACCGAACATGCAGAGGGTAACGAAGACGTGACCTCTTCAGATACTGAAACCGTGTAAATTACTGTTTGGGGACATATACACGTCGCACCGCGATTCTGCTTATCATTGCTGGCGTCGGTGCCGCTGCATTCGATTCAGATGCGTTTAGAAATATTGAGGCTGATCGTCCAAGCGTTATTTTCACTGAGAGTGATGATAATATATTATAGAACTCACCGGCATGGATCCGAGTTCTATTCCAACTGAGCCGCACGAAATCACAGTGGAGAGTCAGACTGAGAACCTACTTAATTCTATCACGGTGACGACCGGTGAGAAGCAGACAGTTTAATTAAGAAGACCTGAACGTGGACCGACCAAGCTTACAGTTAACAACTCATTGCCACCACTCCCTCCAGGCGAAAGTCAGTCGTTCTTTGTTGTGACGAGTCCGAAAGAAACTGGCGAGGTTACTGACAGAATTCGGATGCAATACAATGGCGATGTGACCTCAATTGATGCTGGTCAGCAACTTACAGTCAGATCCGATTCTACTGGAGCAAATAAAGGGCAACTCGTCTTTGCGGTCAAGCCCTCACAGTCGAATGTGGGTATTAGAGTATGTGACCAGTCAGGGATACGGTTAGTGATCCTTCACAGACCAATGCGGCGTCTGCTATCGGAAACACAGGAGATGTTGTTGGCGATAGTACAGTTGACATCCCATACCTCAGCAAAGACGGAAGTAACAGAATCTACGCGACCACTGTTGGAAAGAATTCGGACACAAAAAATCCGAAAATGAATGATAGCACGCCTGAAATAAACTAACTGTTTATATCAATTTTAATTGTAAGCCTGACTCAGCTTTGAATTATGTTTGAATTAATCCGCGGTCACATCTGTTCTGGTCTCATGCTTGAGATGACTATTTAATTGACAATTATAGTTCGTTAAGTAAATATGGACAATTGTCCGTTTAGGGATTAAACCAATAAAAGACGAGGATATTTGATATGCCGAGTGCAATGGCATAAAACAAATTCAAACTGTTCGTAAATAATGAGACGATCCAGACCCCAACTGCTGAGACGACGCCGACAAGAACCGCATATCTGGTTCGAGAGAGTCTACGTACCCAATCGTCTACTCGATGATACGTTTGCTGCAGAACATCCATGTTAGTACATATGTATGCCCATATATCAGCATCTCGTCTTTGTGAGGTGAGATCTAATAACACAGTCATGTGCTGACTCAGCATACCATCATTTGCTCTTAGTCTCAGTTATGCGATTTATACGATAGCGTATGCATGACAAGTGCCTCGAAATCTCATATAGATAATCTAGGTGATCAATTAGTATGTGAGTATTGTCTGTATCGACTAGCGATTATGATTCCTGTCATTAGTGCAATAGATACAATCAGCCCAGCCTCTGGACCGTAGCTATTATCAAATAACAAATCAAGACGACTTACTTTGAGGTCAATGAGTGTAGCTGGGAGTAAGAACCCACTTACCGGTAGACCAACAGCTCCTAAGAAAAGACTCCAAGGTGGATACCGACCGCTAATCCAAGTCGTTGGGTAAAAATGTATGCTGCAGTAAACCAGACACCGGCAAGAAACGTATTCAGTGTGGTAAAAAAAGATACATTTGGGTTTGATAAATGTAAGAGTGCAAATAGTCCACTTGTGATAATTACTGCTCCGAGCATTGCATATTGTTTAGATAAAATGGTCAGACCATTCTCTATATTCGGGAGAAGATAGCCTCGGATCATGACCTCCTCTGAGATAGCAACTCCAATTACGAAGATTAGGATTGCGAACAATTTGGTTACGAGTCAACTACCCCACCCTACTTCGCTTGGTGAACCCTCACTCGATAGAAGATAGGGTGGGTCTGTCAGTGGTCTCTTCCTCTAACCAACTCCAACTCCAGCCTTCCGGATGAAGCGGTCTGAGAGTGTCTCTCTCAGCTCGGCGTTGGCGTTCTCGACCCTGACTTCAGAGCATATTGACTGATGCTTCTGCTCCTCCCACGAGACGGCTGATGATCTCGAAGGAGATACAACTCCGCAGTATTCTTTACTGCGGTATAATCGGCGTGATTCTGATTCTCGCATCTGTGACATTCGAACTCGTCTTGATATGACGGTTATCGTCTCGAATACTCCCACATTCGTTGCACCGCTTGCTAGTGTTCCTCGGATTCACCGTATCCACAAACATACCTTTTTCCTCGGCTTTAGATTCGACATACTGCGTAAGCGTGCGGAACGCCCACATCGAATGCCAGTCAGCGTATGGGAGACGGTCTCGAATATCATCAAGTTTCTCGAAAATGATGCCGTCACACTCGTATTCCATTTCTTCGACAATTCCGTTTGCTACCGAGTCCAATACGTGCTTCACGTACTCGTCCTCTCGTCCACTCACTTGCTGAAGTGTTCAGTGAGCTGATTGCGTGCCACAGTCTTGTAGGTTTCCACGAGTCCTCTCAAACTCTCTGCGGGCGTGGGTAAGCTTGCCTGCATTACGAAAGCGAGCAGTGCTGGTGACAGCGATTTGGGTGGCGCCGAGGTCAATACTACTCGTTGTTCCTATAGTGCAGCGCACTCTCCGTGTGCTCCCAGCCTTCATCATTTAATACTGGTGCTGGTAGCCATCTCCGTCGCTTGGTGATGCGAGTTCTGCCCTCGCATGGGAGTGGTTGCCAAGTACGGTGAACGACACCTGCTCTTTCTCAGCGAACACGGTGAGCGTATGTTTCTCATACGTGATAGACTTTACTTCGATGTGAAGTAAGGTTGCGTTGCTCTCTTTGTTTTATTCCGCTTTTTAATCCAGGATTGGATGCTACCTGCAACCTCGTGACAGGCAAGAATCGAGTGCTGACTGCCCAGTTTTGTGTCTGCTTGCACTGTGTCTGTGGCTATATTTCTGACACCAGCCTGAGTGTGTTTATTCTCCCATGCGAGATTGGATGCAATATTGCACCCGTCGAACCACTCGCTCACAGTAGCTGGGAGTAGCTCGTGGTCGTGTCGTGTTGGGAAGTCCGTCGAGCCGTGTGATAGCGGTTCGACGGTAGTACTCAGTTTCTGATGCCATCGTACTCTCATGGAAGTACTACCGATTATTACAGGTTAGGCTGTTTTCGTATTAGACAACTCTTGTTGTTCTGATGGGAAACGGTTTCGTCCCTTCCCCTCGCTACTCAGCGACTAAACTCGCTTCCTTGAGGAAGGGGACTCCACCTAGTATTGGCTGAAATCGGTGTTTCATCAGATGGTAGAGCGATAAGTCGGGACTCGGGTTGCGTGGTCAGCACGCCCGTAATCTGTATAGCATCGGTCCACAGACCACTCATCGCAACTGCGATAATTAATCCTCCAGCGAGAAGTATTCTAATCACACACTCTCGTGTCCACTGTGCTATCGTTGGGATTAAACCGCAATCTGAAAGCTTTCGCTGGTCAATACACCGGATAATAACCACGAGAATACTACACATGATTACTGTTATCACCAACTGTAATAACGCTAGCCGCTCCTGAGATAGGGAACTTCAGTCGTCGCAGCACCAACTGCGCAACTAAAGATGCCAATAATAGAGTTATTCCAGCCACTACTAATCTCAGCGATGTCCGAAGGCGATTTTCATGTCTAAAAAGATACTTCCGGAGCTGCGCACTCAGAGATATCTCGGGGTATGCAAGTGGATTCTGATAATTATCAGCATCTCATAAACTAAGAGATCATATGATATATGTTCCCATCAGATAGTGCGACTTCGATGGCATGGGGAAGACATAGGACGTCTGAACGGTGTAATAGTATATGCACGATGTGCTTATTATAGGTGGTGGCGTCGCTGGACTCCAGGCTGCTGTATTCACCGCCAAAGCTGGACTCAAGACAGTTGTATTAGATAATGGAGATACACTCGTTCGTAATACAGATAAAATTCAGAATCTTCTCACGGAAGAGCGGATTGCAGGTGATGAGATTATCGAGACCGGTCGTGAACGGGTTGAGGAATTTGACGGTAATATTGAGGAGGCAACAGTAACACGTCTCAGTCGTGAGGATACGCCTGGACCATTCACTGCAACGACAGAATCTGATGATTCATATCAAAGCAAAGCTGTCATCATTGCAACAGCGAATGGGTTTGATCTACTTGCTCCATTGGATGACGAAATCGAATATACTGATGGACCAGAGGGAGAGTTCACAATGGAAAAACACATACAGACCGATGCTGGCAACCGAGCGAGTGATAATATATACGTTGCTGGATTAGCGAATACATGGGAGTATCAGACAGCAGTCGCAATAGGTGATGGCGCGAAAGCAGCTGTCAATCTGGTGAGTGATCATAAGGAGGAGGCATATATTGACCATGACTGGTAACTCTAACAATTGCTGCTAATACAGGATACACAGAGATTGACGAGATGTTCAATCAAGTTTGTAATCATCGGATACTGTCGTCTATCCCACCAAGCGCTTGAATCAACATCTGCAAGGACTATGACTTTTGTAAATTCAGTGTCCTTGATATATTTTCTCGGTGTCAGGAAGTACACAGAGGTTCATACTCGAATGTCACGAATAAGCTGCTTAAACATACGGTAAAAAACCATTCCTGAAACTTTGATTCTGTACTTGCCGGACATGTATGACCAGCCAACCTATACACGAGTAGCTTCAATGTGTTTTGAATGAAAACAATCTGTTTTGAGTGTGATCGGTCATATACCGAGCTTCAATTGCTTCCTGGTGAGGTTGACCTGTGTCCACGGTGTTTTGAACAAAAACTCAACGGCGAGTTGTAAGTAGGTGTGCAGGCGGTTCGAGGCGACTGCCCGGGGTTGAAGCCGACAACACACAATTAGTATTACAATTGAGCACGAATACATCATAATGAGTTCGATGGAATGCTACCAAAGCTCAGAGAACGTGGGCAAGTAACAATTCCAGAAGAAGTCCGAGATGGGCTTGATCTGGGAGAAGGAGAGCAATTGAAGCTCACTGTGGAAAAAATTGACTAACAATAATGGAACACACGCTTCGCTTCCGCGCATGCCTGTCCGACGACGTGGCTAACGAAGCGTGGCGACACATCGATATTCTTCGGCAGATTCGTAACCACGCTGTCCGAGATTACTATCGCAGTGACTACAGCGACCGACCATCCGACTACGACCAACACGGCAAACTCAAAGGCTGGACAGACCAGTGGTCAACGTTTGCCCAACAGTCACAACACGCCATACAACAAGTGATAAGTCAAATTCACAGCGATCTTAAGACGCTGCAAGAACGTCAAAACGAAGGCTATGATGTCGGACGTCTGAAATGGCAGGGTGCAGGTGAATTTCGGTCAGTGTCGTACAATCAGTCCAGTCGCTTCAACGTAGATGACAACACGGGCGACGACCGATTCGTGTGACTCCGACTCGAAAAGATTGGCTGGCTTGGTTCAGAATCCGCGCAGAGCGCACAGTCCCCGATGCAGACGAAATTGACGAAGTGATTCTGAAACAGGAGACAACTGGCGACTGGTATGTTTCACTCGTGACGACTGTCGAGAACACACCAGAGAAACCGCCACTCAGTGAGATTGAACCCGAGGGTCGTGTTGGTGTTGACCTCGGTATTACCAGCTATATCCACTCCTCAGAAAATCTGTCCGTGGACACGCTGGATTTGTCTGACGAGTACGACCGATATGCACGCGAAGGCGAAAACTTGATACGAAAGAACACGGACACGGTTCTGCCAACTGGGAGACACAACGTCAACAAGTTGCAGTAACCAAGCGAACAATCAAACGGAAAGTGCTGGACTACCAGCACAAACTCACGACGTGGCTCGTCCGCAGAGTACGATGTTGTCGCCGTCGAAGACTTGGATGTCAAGTCGATGTTGGAAACCAGTCAGAACGCGAAAAACAACCAAGACACTGCGTGGTCACGCTTCATTAATTTGCTGGAATACAAAGCCAACCTACACGGCACGCACGTCGAAAAAGTGAAACCAGAAGGAACGATCAAAGAATGCGCTGTGTGTGGTATTGAAACACCCAAGCCAGTCTGGGTACGCAAGCATACGTGTCCAGCGTGTGGTCACACAGAAGATCGTGAGTTGAATGCTGCGAAGAATATTCTCAATAGAGGACTGAAGCAGGTAGGAGCGGGACACTCCGAATCAACGTCGTCCGAGAGACGAAGTCTCTCGTGATCACGAAAATCTTTGATTTTCGAACGCCTGTGCAGACTGCGCTCACTACGCTCACCCCTCAACTGGAGGAAGTGGGTGCAAAGCGCGTCATTGAAGCAGGAAGCCACGGGGCTTGACCCCTATTTTATGCTCACCACAGGTAATAAACCAAGGGGGAGGACACAAATATAGCCGAAAGATATTGGATATCTGATGATCCAGCATCGTGTCATTATCAAAAACAGTGCCACGATTGACCGTGAGTCAGAGATAGCATCTTGAGATATCTAATTTGGTGCCATCTGCATATTCTATTACTGCTGAGTAACTATAATAATAAATTTGATAAATTCAGGTCATCGCAAGCGCGCGACGGATTTATTACCTGCCCGTCCGGACTTATATTGTATGTCTGACTCAAGTGTGCGGTCCACGTCATCGTCCGATCTTGACATCGGATACGAGCAAACGGATGTCTCTGTACTCATTATTGGTGCCGGCGCTGCTGGTGCCCGAACAGCGATTGAACTTGCACAACAGGGTGTCGATGATCAACTTGTATTAGGGAAACGTGGTCATGGCGATGCACATACAACGTGGGCACGTGGTGGTATCAACGGTGCGCTCGGCACGCACGATCCAGAGGATGACTGGACAATTCATGCTGCAGACACACTCAATGAAGGTCACTTTATCTGTGACCCAGAAAAGGTTGAAACTGTAACCCAGCAGATGCCAGATCGACTACGCGAGCTTGATGAATGGGGGATGGACTTCTCTCGAACTGACGATGGTGGAGTCGATCAGCGGTTCTTCGGTGCGCAGTCATTCCGTCGCACCGCCTTTGCAGGTGACCACACGGGTGAATCATTGCTTGATACACTTGTGGCACGGGCACAGGAACTTGAGATTCCGTATGAAGAAAATACGATGATCACCCGGCTTATCTCCGACGGTGAGTCTGTGCATGGCGCTGTTGGTGTCGATCTTGATACCGGAGAATTCACCGTCTTTAATGCTAACACCGTAGTATTAGCTGCCGGAGGTTACGCAGCAGCATACAGCCGTCATACTTCACGAGATGATGAAAATAACGGTGATGGTGCAGCACTTGCATATGATGCTGGTGCATCGCTGATGGATATGGAGTTCGTCCAGTTCCACCCAACAGGAATGGCAGTCGATGAGGACGACTCTGAGTGGGCTGAGTGGAGCGGTCGTCTCGTGACGGAAGCAGTCCGAGGTGAAGGTGGACGGCTTTACAACAGCGAAGGTGAGCGGTTCATGGAGCGATACTCACCTGATCAAATGGAATTAGATGCACGTGATGTCGTTGCTCGAGCCATTGCCAAAGAAATTTCAGAGGGACGGGGAACAGAGAATGATGGCGTTCATCTTGATATTTCCCACCGCGATGCATCATTCATTCAGGAACGGCTTCCGCGGATGTATGAGCGGTTTTCAGATCTCGGTGTTGATCTGGCTGAAGAACCGGTTGAAGTCGCTCCAACCTCGCATTATGGAATGGGTGGTGTTTCCGTTGATGAATATGGTGAAACAGACGTCGATAACCTATTTGCTATCGGCGAGACGATGGCTGGCGTCCATGGTGCGAACCGACTGGGTGGGAATTCCCTCGCTGAGACGGTTGCATACGGTACTGTCACTGGTGACCGAATCGCTGACCGGGTCACAGAATCAAATGCAGGTAGCAACGTGATTCCACAGTCACTACGTCAGAATCTTATCCAGCCACATTTGAATGAAATAAATTCACTAGCAAATGCTGATGGTGAACACGATGTGATGACGGTATTTGAAGAGATTCAAACGCTGATGTGGGAGCATGCACGCTTGCTTCGCGATCAATCATCTCTTGAGTCAGGGATCGAAGAACTCGAAGCAGTGCAGTCAATGGTTAATAATATGGATGTCGGTCCGGTCGGAAGCCGATCCTTTGAGTTCGCTGTCGATGTTGGATTTATGTTGACTGTCGCTGAATCCGTTCTCCGGAGTGCTGCAATGCGAACTGAATCACGTGGAGCACACTATCGGATCGATCACACTGACGCTGATTCGTCATGGCAGAAGAATATCTATGTCGAGCAGGCCGATATCGGTGGTATGCGAACGTGGACAGAATCAGTTGATAAACCAAGTCCAGCTGTTCAAGAAGCGCTTGATGAAGGTCATGAACTTGATTATCATCAACTTGAGTAAGTAAATAACACGTCTCACTGTTCGACAGTCTTCACACTCACGTTAGCAAATTTCTTTATACCATTTCGATTTTCCATTCATAATTTTTAGACACGAACAGATACTTTAAGAATCAATCTGATATTTAACAAACAATTAATATTTGCTACAAGAGACAATTACTGTAACTCCAGTATTAATACAGAATTCCCAGTGTCCAGACGGGTCATGTCGATATAATAAGATATCACTCTCTTGTGGTGCTATATTTTCTATCGCTGAGAGGTAATAATAATACCAGTAAGTGTCATAACCCCTCCAATCGCAGTGAATTCTGTCGGGAGTTCATTTAATAATAAAACTGCAAGCATCGTGCTGCTAACTGGTTCAGCGAGGAGTGAGACACTTACAACACTTGATTCTACATGCGCAAGAGCCCAATTAAGTATAGTATGACCAAGAATTCCCGGTCCAAGTGCCATCGCAAAAAAGAGAATCCACTCATGTGGCGGGTAAGCGACCAACGGGTCATTCACAGCGACTGTGAGCGCTAGTAATACAACGACACAGACTGAGTACACAATAACGACATATGGAACCAGTGGAATGCGCTGCCGGAGTGATCGACCAGTGAGGACATACCCAGCCATGCACACAGCAGCGATAATTGCAAGTATATTCCCATACAGTGGTGCTTCTCCAACGACAGGTGTACCAACAATCGTGCCTCCAAATGACATAATTACAATTCCACCGAGTGCAGTCGCCATCCCGATACCGGCACGGCGTGTGATCCGCTCAGAAAGAAACAATGTTGCACCGCTTGCAACAAATAATACTTGTACTTGGACGATTGTCACAGAGGCAGCTACACTTGTCCACGCTAGACTCTCAAACCAGAGAATAAAATGCAACGCCAAGGCAATACCAGCTGCACTTGCAGCAATCCAATCGCGACGAGAAAGGTGATCAAAAGCATCACGATGTGAGTAGACTGCGAAAGGCAACAGCAGAACTGTCGTGAATAAAACACGGTATAATGCAATAACAAGTGTTGGCGCTGAGCTGTATCGAATCAAGATAGCACTGGTACTCACTGCAAGAATAGCAACACCAAGTGCTACCGCGGGTGGCACGGCATCTGATATCTGCTGGACAGAAAATCCCACAGTAACACTGCTATGCGGTCGAATATTAATAACGTGGAATATACGCTACTCTTTCAGGAATAATGCATTAATCCTGGCTTTGTGAATATAACTTATCACCTATCTGTGATTTATTGCTGTGTAATGCTGATCTATAGATACTCCCAGGTGTCGTGATATTATACAATGTCTTCATCTGACCCTGAAATGGAGCCCACAACTAGAATTCTGCTCAATCTATGAGATGGCAGTGACAGTTATTTTCTGATTGCTGTATCCAACGGGAGGTGAACTACCCCACCCTACTCACTCACCGCTTGCGCGGTTCGTTCCTTGAGCGTGAGGCTTCCTGCTTCAATGACGCGCTTTCCGTCCACAACATCACAACTGCCAGATGAGATGAACAGAGGGAGCGTAGTCTCGACAGGCGTTACGGCTTCGAATTGTCCCAATCCCAGCGTTTCAAAACCACGAGAAAGTATGTTGAGCGCAGCGTTCGCGTCTCTATCCATCTCCATGTTAAATCCACACGCTGGGCACAAGTATTCACCCAACCACAGCGGTTTGTCTGAGTTAACGCCACACGACGCGCACTCTTTGGTCGTCCCTGCGGGTTCGACTTCGCCAAAGTGCGTCCCTTCACGCTCGCACCTGTACTCAAGCAGTGTGGTGAACATATCCCACGCTGCCGAAGCCGTATCGTGTTCTGACTGCTGACAGACGACTCAAGCATAGACTTCACATTCAACTCCTAGTCCTCGACAGAGACTAACTCGTACTCAGTGGCGTAGTAGTTCGAGAGTTTGTGTAGGAAATCATGTCGCTTCCGCTTGAGTTGCTGGTGGCACTCGGTTATCTTCAACCGTCGTTTTTCCCCAGTTGTTCGAGCGTGAGCCGACGGCTCGACCATCCGTGTCATGAGGGCACTTGATAATCCCGACATCGGTTCCAATGCAACGGTCAGGATTGTCGGGCTTTGCTGGTTCTTCTTTATTCTCAACAGCAAACGAAGCGTACCACTCACCAGTCTGTTCTTTTTTGATACTGACCTCTTTGACCGTGACCGTGACATCCTTGCGAATCTCGCGGTGAACGGTGATTGGAATGTCTACGAGTTTCGAAAGTGAGAGTGAGAGGACGGTCTGACCGTTCTTCCTGTCGAACTCGAAGCCAGACTGAGCACATGTGAAACTCCGATACTCGTTTGGCAACTTCCAGTTGAGACTTCCAACGTTGTAGCCGTTCTGGTTTGAGTCCTGAGGGGCTTTGATGCTGTCCTTGATGTGCATTACTGCGGCTTGCGCAACCGTTGAGCACAGGTCGTTCAGCTCGTCCCACCAGTCCTTGAGGTCTGGAAGTTAATCACGGACTTGACGCACTCGTTGATTGAGCGTTCCTGCTGAGTCGGGGATTTGTTCGAATTCGTTGAGTGAGTGGTTGTACGGTCGCCGACAGGTATCACGGTAGTGGTCCAGCGTCTCTCGCTGGGCATCGGTCGAGTGGAGTCGGTACCTGTAGGTGTAGTATGGATTACTCGTTCGATTCTGTGGTTCGGACGACTTTCACATCTGCGCCACGCCACCGCTTGGGAACGAGGACGTGAGCGCCGTTACCTGTGGTTTTACTTCGCCGTCGATGACTTCGTAAGCTTCAATTTCGTGTCTGTCTATTGACATAGTATAAATATTGTTGAAATCTAAAACTGTCGGTTTGTGTGTCCGTAGGATGGCACGAATCTAATGTGCGTGAGACGATGACGGCGCTGTATCCCCGCCCCCGCCGTACTCGCTCGCCTACGGCTCGCTCCTTGAGGACGGAGACTTAGCGCCTATAAAATGCTAAGAACCGCTTGATCGTCGCTTACTGTCATGACACGTGTGTATCAGCGTCTGAGTGTGTGTTCTCTCGATTAGGGAGACGGGCATAAAGTACGGCTGCAACCGCGGTGATAGCTGCTAACAGGAAAAACGACTCCTCAAGCAGTCCACGACCAGCCATTGCCCCAACGATAGTCGACCCAGTAGCAGCAAATAAAAAGAACCCACTTCGAAGAGTTCCCCATGCAGTTCCCGTGACAGTATCAGGGAGCACAGCAATAATATATGCATTTGAAACCGGTGCAATTCCGAGTCGGGACCCGATGAGCACCGAAACAATAGCAAGGAGGATGAGATCATCAATGAACGGTACTGCAATCAACGCCGGGACACCGAGTGCTGTCATTGTAGTGAGCGTAATACGTTCACCGAATCGGTCGGTTATGGGACCAGCGATGAGTTGTGTGACCGCACCACCAATAAATAAGAGTGCAAGCATCCCTGCTGCAAGAGACTGATCAAGTTGCTTCGCGGAGACTAGATATGTTACATAAAACGCAGATAGCCCCTGAAAGGCAAATAACATCAATGCAACTGCTGCTCCCGCAAGAGCAACCCCCTGGTGACGAAGCGCACGAACGCCACTAGTTATTAGCTTCTGAATCGATGGTGTCTGTGATTGTGAGACCGTCTCAGACGTATCTGATGCTGGTGAAGTTGTAATTGAAGTTGAGGTTGAGGTTGAGGTTGAGACATATGTCTGTATAACAACACGATGGGTGAGTACACTTGCCAGCACAAGTAGGGGAACTAATGCTGTAACCACAGTCCGCCATCCAAGTGTATCAACAAGTACTCCGGCTGTCAATGGTAATATTGCTGACCCGAGACTTCCCGCAGCAAGTGTTGCACCAATCGCGGCACTATCGTTATTTGGAAATGTTCGCGATAATGCTGTACCTCGGGCAGGTCCGTAAAGCCCGGTCGCAAAGCCAAATGCCCCACATCCGAATAAAAAGATAATAAATACTGGTGCAATTCCAAGAATCACAACAGTTCCACCAGTAAGAAGAAGACTTCCCGTAAGCAATCGTTGTTCGCCTAGCCGATCAATTAACACGCCAGCAGGTGATTGCATTAGCGCATATGCTGCCCAAATAAGGGTCACTGCGACGCCAACCCCAAGATTACCAACCGCAAATGTTGCTTTCACTTGTGGAAGAACAGCAGGCACAAGAAACCGACCACCAAGAACAAACACCCATCCGAGTGCAATCGCGATAAGTGTCCATCCTCGCCCATCACCACGCAGGTGACTTACTGCTGTATTAGTTCCCATGTAATATCTTAGAGTGGGTACCACGAGGGCATTGTGATTTTACCCGATACTGAGTGATTTCGAAAACGGGTGATAATGAAGTGTGTGCTATTTGTATACTCATGCAATTACATCAATAGCCGATATTTAATCGCAGGTGATAATTTCATGCCAAATTTCAAAAATTACAAAATTCGATATCTAAAAAATATAATTAATTTCAATTAATAACTCCGTCTTACTGCTGTGATGCAGTATGGAATAAACTAGCTGATCAACAAATACCGTCGTGATGCTGCTGGCTTCACCACATACTATAGTGAACTGCCTCGGGGTCAAGCCCCGAGGCACTCGCCCTGCTCCGCCTGTAGATTATCAGCAAGCCGATCATACGCTCGAAGCGAGACGAACTCACCATCAAGATGAGCCGTCCCATGGCGATTATGCTGACCTGTCTGATTGTGGTCGGTGGTTATATTGATTGTTTCAACTGGCATATGATAGTGAATGAGTGTGACCTCAATGAGTTGGAACGGTCAATAATGAGGGTCTATGATGCACGCGAGATAGCTGACTCTCGTGGCTCCGCTAATCTCTCGGTCATCACTGAGGGCACCGCTGACACTGGACATTTTTCTTAACTGTCTAGTATCACACCATTTGATAAGACGAGCCGCTGCTCATTACGTGCCGAGGTCTTGGATAGTAATGGCTATTTTCAAATATGTTGTCCAGCGTAGTGGACAGTCATATCATGATAAAAGGGTAAGCCCGGAAGAATTACATTCATGTTACATAAATGTAATGTTGATCCTGACACTAACGTATTCAGCTGCTTAATAAATGTTATGCTGCCTGCAGCACGGTTCAAGAGACCGCGGCGATAATTTATATTACTTTCACCTAAATCAATACATGTCGACTCAGGCTGAGACTGCGAATAGCTCACAAGCAAACGTATCTGATGGTAAATGGAAAGCAGGTGTCATTGGTGGCATCGCTGGAGCGGTAGTAATGGGTGCTGCAATCATTATGATGAATACACCAACGCTTGCTGTTGCAATCCCCTCACTATACACACTTGCACCGCCAGCAAATGTTGGTCTTGGATTGTTCGTACATCTCTCTCATGGCGCTGTTCTCGGTGTTATATTTGCAGCACTCACCAGCCTTGGACAGTTCTCGGGACTTGGTGCACGAGTTGGAATTGGTGCATTGTGGGGCGTCATCACCTGGGCCGGATTTGCTGCGCTTGTGATGCCAGTGTGGCTAAGTGTTATCGGATCACCTGCGAGTCCACCGTTTCCAAACTTTGCGCCTCCATCGCTGCTGTGGCATCTCATCTATGGCGTCGTGCTCGGCGTCATTTATGATGTTTCTGAGGATATGGTCTGAAGATAGGTTTAATTAACTTTTAATTCCCTATCCTGTTTTTTGTGATCACTCTATACAGGTGATGAGTACAAATATTGCCCCTCAATAGAGCCGATTAGTGTAAGTATAATTGGATTGCAATCAAAGTGAATTTCTTATGATTATCTCACAGAAATAGTAAGTTAGAGGTAGTATCTTGCGCCGTTTGTCTCTGAGTTGAGTGATACATATAATTAGAGACTCAGCGACGGTCCAATGACTGACTAACATCAGGATCAACAATCGCCTCAACAACTGCTGATGATCTGCGATCCTAAGCATAATAGCTCACCTGGCGAATGTCTCTGTCTTCTGTCGGATCCCTCAAAATACACTCAGCGCCTAATGTGCCGTATATTATCCCTTATGATTGGTCACGATGATATTATCATCTTTCATGCGAATATGTAGCAAAGTTTGCTCTGGTTCATCATCGGGATCAACATCAGTTATGTCAGAAAGCCCGGGGGCGCACCCCATCATCCCAATTTGATTGAATCCACATGTACCACAGACTGCATCCTGTGTGTGAGGTTTGTATTCATCTTCAATTACTTTTGCCGGAACATATCCGACATCTGTAATCTCTTCATCACACATTGAGCAGTTCAGTGGACGTGATGCTGAACGCATATTCATATCCATATTTTCGTATTATACACATATAGAACTAATTGAAATGTAGAATCGAATTATCTCTGATATCTCATAACCTGAGAGAGTCTTTTCTCCGGTTCAATTATATATTCGTGTTATTCTGAATAAAATACCTCCCAGGCTGGGTCCCCCTCATCGGGGTCAGCGATCGACTCTACCTTTTCCCGTTGAAGCGCATTCAGTTGCGTCGTTGCCGCTGCGGTCCACCGATAAAACTCGCCACGTAATTGTTCTCTTACCGTTTCTGGTGATACCGGCGTATACACGTATACCTCACCGCCGCTGTTGAGAAGTCGTCGCTGTTTTTTGACGACGCCAATTGATGCAAGATGGTTGAGATGGCGATTGATGAGACTCCGGTCGTACTCAGTTTGCTCTGCAAGTGTTGTTACTGTTACTGAGCCACCCTCCATGACGCACAAACAGAGTTCTAATTCTGTTTCTGACATTTCAAATACACTTTTCAGCAGATCAGACAGTGTTGGATTGCTTGACACAGGATCAGGATCATCTTCTATTGCTCCCATTGTCTCTTCACAGCACGTAATTGGTCCATCCCCGATCCCAAGATTTCCACAGTGTGAGCACTCATAGGTCGTCACATCATCACCCATGTATAACCCGATGTTGTTATGATATAAGAATCTATACTCGCCGAGAGCTTTTACCGCAATGACCCTTGTTTAATTAAATATATAATACAACATACAGCGTCCGTCGCTTAGATATATTAAGAGTTCAGTCATACTGCAAGCTAACCAATGTGCTAACATGCATACAGTCACAAGCGAAAATTAAATATTAATGAAAGACACAATCCCTGAGCCACCAACTGAGTCACTTTCACCGCTTGCCACAGCAACAGCAGAAGTAATCACGCAGCATGCATACGACATCACAACAGCGATTGATGCAATCGATGAGGCTATCCCTGGATTTGGTGGGCTGTTTGCCCCAGAAACAACTGCAGCTGAGCGACGAACAGCAGTTGATGCTGTTCGTGAGAGGTCTGTCGAAATGGACATATCTCCTCAATCAAGTAATTTAGATGTCGAGAGGCTTGTACTGTATACAGACGGAAGCTCTCGGGGGAATCCCGGACCAGCAGGGGCAGGAGCTGTGGTTGAAACACCGGATGAGACGGTTTTGTGTCGGGTTGGACGACCTGTTGGGTCGCGAACAGGGAATAATACCGCTGAATATGCTGCACTTCATTTAGGACTTGCGTGTGTTCTCACACGATATGGGGTATTACCACTTGAGATTAGGATTGACTCAATGACAGTCATTGGTGATATATGGCGGGATGCGACTCGAGAGGAATTCAGCGGATATCGTCGTGTGATCAACACACTACTTTCAGATTTCCCAAATCATCACTGGACGCACGTTGCAGACGCTGAACGAAATCCTGCTGATGCACTCGCCACGGTTAGTGCTGATATTGCTGGACTTGGTCCTGGAGCATGACGCGAGACGTTGGTATCTTCTATTGTCGAAAAATTTATCATACAGCTAATATCAATCAGCACATGATCAGAATGTGATAATCTGAGGTATCATCATTATTCAATCGGTTGTTACTAGCTTCTTTATTATCCGATTATGTGGATCTACCCGGCAGGGAGATGTATATTGTCTCAGTTCAAAACTAGAAATCGACCCTCTCAATTATGAGCTTGGATAAGTAATATTGGTATCTAGCCGGTAAGACACATAATGATACAGCCATTGGTCGGGGACACCCCGACGTATGAGGTGGATGGCGAGACAACAGTGCCATGGATTCTTGGCACACAACTCCATCCTGATGTTGGTCCGCTTGCGCGGGCGCCTTCTGGATCTCGCGTTTTATTGATTGAGGCGCGTGATTTTGCCCAGCGAAAATCGTATCATCACGACAAACTTGCAATCATGTTTAGTGGGATGCGACATTTCAGAGATGAGCTTGAGGATGCAGGATATGATGTTGTTTATCTCAAAGCAGACACATTCAGTGATGCGCTTGCGGAGTACTTTGAACGGTATCCTGATGATGAACTCATACAGATGCGCTCACCAAGTTATAATAGCGCTATGCGGTTTGATGAGATGGTCGAGGATGCTGGTGGGCAGTATCGATCTGTCGAGAACGAACTCTTTGTTGGGACAACACCAGCCTTTGATGAGTGGGCGAATAATTCAGATACCAAATCGTTCAGACATGAGACGTTCTATCGGTGGATGCGAGGTCAAAGTGGCGTGTTGATGGATGGTGATGACCCAGTTGGTGGTGAGTGGAACTACGATGATGAAAACAGGGATTTCCCACCAGATGACTGGGAATCACCACCAGTATACGACCCACAGCACGATGAACTCACCAAAGAAACAATGTCATGGGTTGAGTCAACGTTCGATACATGGGGAGAAGCAGACTCACTTATTTGGCCAGTGACCCGCGAGCAGGCGCTTGAGAAACTCCATCATTTTATCTCTGAGCGTATCCCGTCATTTGGTCCATATCAGGATGCAATGCGACGCGAGGATTGGGCAATGTCACATGCATTATTAGGAAGTTCGATCAATCTTGGTTTGCTTCATCCTGTCGAAGTGATTCAGGAGATTGAGACCGCATATAATAATCGCGATGATATCCCACTGAATTCTGTTGAGGGCGTTATTAGACAGATACTTGGATGGCGGGAATTCATGCGGCATGTCTACCGGCATACTATGCCTGAGCTTTCCTCAGCGAACCAGCTTGATGCGCAACATGACCTTCCATCGGCATTTTGGTCAGGAGACACAAACATGGCTTGTCTTGGTGAAACCGTTGATGATGTCAAACAACGCGGATACTCACATCACATACAGCGATTGATGGTGCTTGCAAACTTTGCGACATTGTGGGGTGCTGATCCAAAAGAATTGAATGAATGGTTTAATGCAACATACGTTGATGCATACCATTGGGTTACGACGCCGAATGTTGTTGAGATGGGACAGTATGGAGATGGGGTTTTCGCAACCAAACCGTATGTTTCCTCGGCAAATTATATCGATAAAATGAGTGATTACTGCGGTGAGTGTGAGTATTACAAAACGAAAGATACCGGCGATGGTGCCTGTCCATTTAATTCACTATATTGGGATTTCCTTGACCGAAACGAGGAAACACTTCGAAGCAATTACCGGATGGGCTTAATGTACAGCCATGTGGATAATAAGCGCGAAGACGGCGACATGAAGGAAATCAGAGAACGCGTTTCAGATCTTCGAGAAATGGAACGTGCAGGGACGTTATGAAATACTGATCATCTAAACAATCAAATGTGTGTCTTCACCCGACGAATGCGTCGTCGTTGATGTTTGTGTACGAAATTCCTCGATAATTGAACCCCACCTGGACTAGTAATTGTTTTTCACTGACCGTGCGCTGGGTGTTGTAAGCGCAACTCTGCATATGGCTATATCTTTAGACGCTCATTACAGTATCAATAGAGACCGACGCTCGCAGTTGATTGGAATGGTAGGATCGAGTAGAGTAAAATATATATTGACGCATCGCGGTGAGTCACATCATATTTTATACACGCGTCATCGCTGCTGGTCCGCGTGACATATACACACCCGGGTCCATGTGATAATAATGCCCGAGTTTACCCTGTATGGTGGAAAGGGCGGTGTCGGCAAGACCACTTCTGCGTCGGCAACAGCACTTGCAGATGCCCGCCATGGTGAGCGAACACTCGTAGTTTCGACAGACCCTGCTCACTCAGTCGGAGATCGATTTGAGACGACTGTTGGTGCGACACCGACATCGGTTCATGACACGTACCCACTTTATGCCGCTGAGATTGACCCGCAACAGCGACTTGATGATAATTATACAGATACGATCGACGCGTTGACAAATGAGATTGAAAATCTTGGTGTTGATATTGGTGATACCTTTGGCATTGATGCTGGTGATGTGATTGGTAGTGATGAACTTGCCGTTGTTGATGCGTTCAGCCAATACATTGGTGATGATACCTGGGATCATGTTGTCTTCGATACAGCTCCGACCGGACATACGCTTAAACTGCTACAACTCCCCGACATTCTTGATTCGACATTCGGCAAAGCATTACAGGTGAAATCTCAGGTTGAAAGTGTGACAAATGCTGTGAGCGGATTTTTTTCCGGTGGGAGCGATGACCGAGAGCGTGGACTTTCGGATATCGATGTTGACTCAACGAAATCCCGTATCGAGCGTGTTGCAACAGTTCTGCAGAATCCAAATCAAACACGGTTTCGTGTTGTAATGGAGCCTGAGCGATTGTCACGACTTGAGACTGAACGGCTACTTGACCGACTTGAGAGTGCCTCGGTTCATGTCGATCAAATTGTTGTTAATAAGGTGCTGACTGATATCGATACGTCATGTACACTATGTAGCACTCGCCGAGAAAGCCAGCAAGAGGTATTAGAACAGACTCGAAAACAGTTTGAGCAACCAGTGACAACAATTCCGCTAATCGCCGGGCATAACGGATATGAAGTGCTTGAAACCGTTGCTGAATACCTTGACGGTAAATCATAGTATCAAAGAGGTGCTTTTCGGTACCTTAGAAGGCTGGCTGCGTGTATGATACTCTCCTGCTGTGTTATCGTCATTTGTATACCGCGGAGGATTCTTCCGTCTGGGCGGCGGAATATAATATATGTCACGAGAAGTTACACATGAAGCAAATGGACCGACACCGCTTGATGAGGAAGATCTTGAAGAACAAGGTGGAACTGCGTACCTTTGTGCATGCGGTCTTTCAGATAATGAGCCGTATTGTGATGGGTCACACAATGCAACGGCGGATGAAGACGATGATGTGACGTATAAATATGAAGATGATGACGACGATAATCCTCGTCATGAAATTGATGAGATTGTTTTTGCAGACGACTGATATTACCACCGATTACGTATTCTCACTGATTAGATTCTGATTTCTCATCGTTAGTCTCTAAATTCTGATATCAACTAAATATAATGAGTTGAGTGCCAACCCACAAACCACTCAAGTATAGCCGAGATCCTCAAGTTGGCTTCGTGTTGCTGCTGTCACTTCGATAGCGTTGCTTTCGGACCGATTATCTGGGATCTGGTCATCGAGAGACTGTAGTGCTAATTTTAGCTCATCTGTGTCTGTGTCTGTATCTGTCTCATCGCCTATAACGCAGAACCCCTCATCTGACTCATATCCATATGCCGTATCAGTGACAACGCCACGGTAATCTGTATCGACGGTATCGATTGCTGCTGGGTCATATCCACACTTGCGTAGTGTTTCACGCCGCATTGTCGCAATCCCATGATACTCGGTTCGTACAGGTGCACTACTGCCGTGTGTTCGAAGGTCACGACCTCGGCTCTCACTCATATCACCGCCCTCACTCCCAGTTGCGATTGATAATATCGTCTGATGTACGTCAAGCAGTGATGCTAGGTCATCACGCGAGGTATTTGGAAATCCTGGACCTGTGATTACCATTGGAATTTGAAGTAATTCAGGATAGACCCCATATCCATGTTCCCACACATCGTATGCCCCGAATAATTCACCATGATCAGCGACTGTAATCACATAATCGAAGTCTTCACGCAATTTCTCAAAGACATCGCGATAGACATCGGCGAGATATGAGACCGAGTCATCGTATGCCGTAGCTGCATGGTCGCTGTCAAGAGTTAATTCAGGCGTATTAACTGTCGTTGGATCTATACCAGCGGCGACCGCATCTGCCGGGTCAGCGAATCTTGTTCGAAATGTTGCTTCGAATGCTGGACCCATTGCGTATGGCTTCACTGAGCGATGCGACGATGGGACGCGATATGGCTGATGAGCTTCCATGAGGTTTACAAATAAAAATGTCGGACGCTCATCAGTGCTATTAACATTTGGACCATCGCGGCTGATATAGTCTCGAAATGCCTCTGCGCCGCTGTCAACGGCTCCAATGTCGTATGCATGACGTGCATGTGTAGCGCCAAGTTGGAGTGACCGTTTGATATCGTATTCGCCAGATAGTATCTGATACACACCATCTGCGTACGCTATTGATGCTGGCGCATCATTCTCTTCCATATGTCGAAACCAATTAAATATCTCTGGTTCAGGGAGTGACAGACGCCATGTTCCCTCAAATGAATTAAATCCACGGTCATAATTATATGCTGGTGAGACGTTGATATTTGCAGAAAACGCGTTCGTATCGTACCCGGCTGTCTGCAGTCGCTCAGCGAGCGTTGGGACCGACGTCGACAGTGTCCAGTCATGAACAGTCACGCCCACTTCACTCGGGTATCGCCCGGTGAAAAGTGATGCATGTGCAGCACCGGTCCAATGACTCGTTGACCACGCACGCGTGAACCGCGACCCAGGGAGCCACCCAAAATGTCGATCAAATGCATCCGCTCGTACCGTGTCAAGAACGACGACTGCAATATCACTCATAAGATAATATATACTCATGTACTAAATGTGGCGGTGCCGGATATATCTCTTGAAAAGCCTGAGGATATGTATAGTCGTTTATACTTGCGTTCCTCTCGAATTCACAGCCGGTCGAAGTAATCAATAGTGATGAGATCAGTCAAGACTCACAGAGATCACGATATGTTCTTGCAAGGATATCATGAATCAAGGACCAAACAGCAAGCACGTTGAGAACGCATTTGATCAATTGAAACGACTTGGAGTAATGTTAATTAAAGCCGGCGGCACCGCGTATATACTATCAAACGGGACACGTATGTGTAATCATACTCACGAACACTGCCACTGCCACCGTCACCGGCTCAAAAGTAGAAAATTCAGATGATATGTAGTAAAAAGCGGTTTCAGCAACTAACTGTGGTGGGTAGGGCAACTCAGTGCAACTATTGAATATTGGATAATGCTCAATTCATCTTCTATGAGGTCAATTGACCTATATATTTACACCCGAAGCTAAATGTGAGGATTTAATCTGGAGGGGCACATCGTCAATATGTTGTGTCGAACACCTTCGATGAGACGGTTCGATTTTCACTTGTGCAACTTGATGACTACGGACCATGGACGGTTACGCCGGCTCCACGCCGAGAGACAGATCTCCAAGCATTACAGGCTCGAATTTATGCTGATTTTGCTGACTTTGTTGGTCGGAGCGATGGGTATGCATTCTACAATCGTTTTGATAACATGCTCGGCGTTGTTAACAATATTCCACCGGAAGCATTTGTTCGGTTTCAAGAGCGGATCCGGAATCGATATCCTGTGACTGCCAGTGTCGGTATTGGCGAGGCAACGACACCTGTTGAGGCAGTCCGTCGAGCAAGCGAACAGTTACAAGAAGCCGGTAGCGCTCAAGACTCTAGCCGACGCGAAGCACTTCGATATGGCGGTGTCTCAGGAACAACAACGTCGACACAGATGACCGTTGGACACTTTGATATTATTGACGTCACGGGAACATATACCGATGACACCAATGCTGTTGACACTGAGTTGGCAATCCGTGACTCTGTTATGACGCTTAGAGAACATCTTCGGGCAGAATATGATAGCGTTGCCCAGTTCGTTGGCGGTGACAATGTCATTGCAATCTGTCCACAGCTATCATATGACACGTTCGAAACAATCCTTGAACATGTGAGCGTAGAAGCTGGCGTTGAATATCAGGTTGGCATCGGGCGAGGAGAAACAGCACATGATGCTGGAAGCGATGCAAAACATGCGCTTGAGGTATGTCGTGAATCTGGTATATCTGCCTATGAAGCCGACGGCGCAGAGCATGCCGCAGATGATGAAGCCGATGGCATCAAAAGTGGTCATGGTCGCGATACAGTTGAGTCTGAGTGGGTTGGCGAGTAGTGACAATGAAAGGATCAGTATCTCTCAGTAACATCACTGCCGCCAGCAGCGTTGGCAAGACCAGTAGTATGAACATGTGCATACATGCAGATACTGATACGATTCAGCCCAATACAAGTATAATTTTAGCTATTATTGAAATACACGCGCTTGATATGGGTGGTGAAAATACCATGACGGTAACACACGGACAAATGCATGACTGACAGCTCTGATATTGATTCCGGCACACACGTGCATGCAGATGTAGATGTAGATACGGACACCGCACGCAAACTTGTCTTTAGCGACGTTCGTGATGTTCGTCTTGATTCAGTTTCAACCGAAGAGCTTGGTCCAAATGACGTCATCGTTGAGACAACTGTCTCAGCAATCAGTCCTGGAACAGAATTACTCTTATATCACGGAGAGGTCCCCGAGCAGATGGCTGCTGATGAAACACTTGAGACACTTGATGGCGACTTATCATACCCGACCACATATGGGTATGCCGCCGTTGGCGACGTTGTCAAAGCGGGGAAAGAAGCAACTGACCGAGTCGATGAGCGAGTATTTGCATTTCATCCGCATCAAAATCGGTTTTGTGTTGATTCAGATAATCTTATTTCGATCCCAGATGGATTAGACGATGAGACCGCATCATTATTACCGACCGCTGAGACAGCGACAAACTTTTTACTCGATGGATCCCCCCGCGTCGGTGAACGCGTTGTCGTCTTTGGAGCTGGTGTTATTGGTCTTTGCACAATACAGCTACTTGCTAATTTCCCAATTAGCGAACTCGTTGTCATTGAACCAATCCCCGGTCGTCGAGAGTTAGCACGCACATTTGGTGCAGATCGTGCTCTTGATCCATCAGCATGCGATGATATATTTAATGATCATGATCCACCTGGTGCAGACCTCGTTTATGAGGTATCTGGTCAGCCTGCCGCACTCAACGCTGCAATCGATGTTGTCGGGTATGATGGTCGAATTATTGTCGGATCATGGTACGGTAATAAACCAACAGAACTGGAACTTGGTGGTGACTTCCATCGTGACCGCATTACACTTACATCGAGTCAGGTGAGTACGATTAATCCTGACCTCCGGGGACGATGGAATACCGACCGTCGGCTATCTGTCGCAATTGACCAACTCAACGCAATCGATGTTGACGCACTCATTACCGATCGAGTTTCATTTGATGATGCCTCAAGTGCATACCGTCGATTAACGGAAGTACCGGAATCAACGCTGCAGGTATTATTGACATACTGATGAAAAGATATGCCCCACCTGACACACGACATGGCTATTCAATCATCCGAGTGGTGAATAATAATGAATATTGAGTGGATTGGTGCTGAAGCGAAACCCCAGCCGTCGCGACAATACCCGATAATACACTCTGATGATATTTTCACACATAGGTTATGTTCGTGTACAGTTGTCTGTAGACAGCACCAATTGAGTGCGACAATTACAGCACAAAAAGACATGACAATATGCTTCAATGTCCGCGAAAATGAACGAAGGGCGGACGAAATTGGGTACTGTGTTAGTGATGAGCATAATACCAACCAGTGTGACTCACATTTACAACTGCAGCCAGCTCAGTCTCGCAACAGACCTGACTTGGGACTTACACTAGCTTTGATACACAATCAAGGAGATAATCACAGAGAAATCATAGCATGACTGATAGAGAAATATTAACACAAACGGATACTGATAAGATGAGAGAGCAAGAGAACAGGATAACGCTAAAACAATGACTGAGATATACCCACATGAACTCGCTGTTAGGCGCGATTTTGTCGCACAACATGTTCTTACAGTGCCGGACCCAGAGCCTCCAGAGGGACAGATACATAGTCACCATTTCGAAGTTGAACTCCATTTTGCCGGTGAATCACTTGGTGAGTACGGGTATCTATTAAATATTCTTACAGTGGAATCAATACTTGACGATCTTGTTGAACGATATCGTGATTCAGTATTGAATGATCTCTCAGAATTTGAAGGGCTAAACCCAAGCGTTGAGCATTTCTCTCGAATATTTGGCGATCGTGTAGCAGAGAGGCTGATTGCTGCTGGTGAAGATACGCCTGATCAGCTCCGTGTGAAAATCTGGGAAGACGATGCAGCATGGGCGAGTCATACACGGGCACTGTGAAAATGGATGTTGATCATGCACTCGTTCGATATCTAGAAGCAAAACGAACCGTTGATGACCGGTCATTCTCACGACGAGTTAGAGAGATTCTCACTGAATTGCTCCCGCCGGAGCCACAAATTATCGATATCGGTGCTGGAACGGGAGCAACGGTCCCGCGACTACTCGACTTGGGAATTGGTGGGTCATATCGTGGCATTGACTCATCCGAACAGCTAACTGCGTATGCCCACGCTGTCCGCTCTCGTGAACTTCGATTTCGGGACTTTGAGGTTACAACGGCTCCTGAATATAAATTCACTGTCAGTAATATATCAGGTACCGATACTGACACTGATACTAACACTACCTCTGACGCTGAATCATCGCTTGATGTTGTCTTTGAGACAGATGATGCACTTGCTGCTGCTTCAGACGCTGATGACATTGATCTGCTCATGGCACAGCAGTTTATGGACCTTGTCCCGATTGAGCAAGCATTAGGCGTGTTCTTGGATGCACTTCGTCCCGGCGGACTTGCGTACTTCCCGCTAACATTCGACGGAACAACCGTTTTTCAGCCGGACCATCCCGCAGATGATGCTGTTGAAACGGCTTATCACGATGCAATCGATGCCGTACCGGATCGAGATAGCCATGCGGGACGACATCTCTTGGATACACTTCGTAATCGTCCTGGAGCAGTACGTGCGGTTGATGCTGCTGATGCAGTTGTATATCCACAAGAAAATAGATATACAGGTGATGAACAATATTATTTACAACAGCTACTCACATTCGTTGAAGAAACTGTGACAAGTGATGCCGTTCCTGAAATTGATGACTGGCTCGCATCGCGACGTCAGCAGATATCTGATGGAGTGCTCAGTTATGTCGGTCATCGATATGACATTCTATATCAAACCTCGACAGAGCGCTCATAGGGATAACTATCTTCCACACCACCACAACCGCAAAAAAATGTAGGACTATGACTTGTACATCATTCCCCACAGTACTTTCTGAGGGATATTTCGGTTTTATTATGGATATTTGATATCAAATATCAATTGACATACAAGTCGTGCAGACTACAGTATTATCGACTTTGACTCTGGTTTCGATCTACTCTCGGGGATTGAGATCAATCGTTCCGTCAACGGTCCAATGTGCATGGTCTGCATCAGGTCCGGTCTTACTCGGAACCTGGATCTCCATATTGCGGAGACGGAGCGTGGTCGGGTCATCACCGCCACTCACTTCTTCATACACCATTGCGACAAGTTCAGGCCAGTTGTTCGTCTGCTCGACTGGGGTATCTTCATTCGTACTCATACAGGTGTCAATTTGACCGCAAGGAAATACCGGTGTCGATATACTTTTTTTATTTATACATGCTGACGATTACCAGTGAACTACCCCACCCCACTCAGCCGCTGACGCGGCTCCGGTGAGGGTGAGGGTGGGGGCTTCCGCTTCCGCTTCTGTTTCAACGACGCACTGTACATCCACAACGTCAGAACTGTCTGAGGAGGTGAACAGAGCGAGCGCGAGTGCAGTCTCCACGGGCCTTCCAGCCTCGGACTGTCCCAGTCCTAGCTTCTTCAACCCACGAGACAAGATATTGAGCGCAGCATTCGCATCCCTATCCATCTCGAACCCGCAGGCAGGCCACGAGTGCTCCCGAACCCACAGTGGTTTATCTGACTCGACACCACAGGAAGCACAATCCTTGGTCGTGCCAGCAGGCTTCAGTTCAACAAAATGCGTTCCTTCACGCTTGCACTTGTATTCAAGCTGCGTGGCGAACGTATCCCACGCTGCCGAAGCCGTATCATGTTCTGACTATTCCAAGACGACTCCATCATAGACTTCACGTTCAAATCCTCGACAGCCACCAAGTCGTACTCAGTGGCGTAGTAGTTTGAGAGCTTGTGCAGGAAGTCATGTCGCTGTCGCTGTCGCTTGCGCTTGAGTTGCTGGTGACACTCGGCCAGACCACTCTCAACCGTTGTGTCTCCCAGTTGTTCGAGCCTTGTTGTTTCCGCGAGAGCGACAGCGACAGCGAGCGCTGTTCTCGCGTGAGTCGCTCTCGTTCGTTTTGGAGGTCGAGGTCGAGGTCAAGGGAGCCGACAGCACGCCCATCCGTGTCGTGGGTGTACTTGAGAATCCCAACATCGATTCCAACACAACGGTCAGGGTTTTCAAGCTTGGCTGGTTCTCCTTTGCCCTCAACGGCGAACGAAGCGTACCATCCACCTGTTCGTTCTTTCTTGATACTGACCTCTTTGACGGTTACGCCGTCGGGAACTTCACGGTGGATGGTGATGTGATTGGAATGTCGGCGAGTTTCGAAACTGAGAGTGAAAGGACGGTCTGACCGTTTTTGTTGTCGAACTCGAACTCGAACTCGAAGCCAGACTGCACATAAGTAAAACTCCTGAACTCGCTCGGCGACTGCCAGTTGAGACTCCCGACGTTGTAGCCGTTCTGTGTGAGCTCAGCCAGGACAGGGCAGGGCAGGGATTTAATGTTGTCTTCGATCCGCATCGCATCGCATCACGACATCACAGCGGCTTGCGACACCGTCGAGTACAGGTCGGTTGAGCTCGTCCCACCAGTTTTTGAGGTCTGGAAGCTGGTCGCGGAGTTGCCTGACTCGGTTGGTGAGTGTTCCTGCTGATGCTGAGTTGGGTATCTGCTCGAATTCGGTGAGCGCGTGGTTGTACAGTTGCCGTTGCCGACAGGTATCTCTGTAAGAGTCCAGCTTTTCGCGCTGGGCTTCGGTTGGGTGCAGTGGAGTCGATACCCGTAAGCGTAGTGCATGGATTAGATTACTCGTCTGATTCTGTGGTTCGGACGATTTTCACGTCTGCGCCACGCCATCGTTTGGGAACGAGAACGTGAGCTCCATTCCCAGTGGCTGTCACTTCTCCGTCGATGACTTCGTGACCTTCGATTTCGTGTCTATTCATCGAATCAGTATATACATTGTTGAAACTTAAAGTTATGAGTTTGTGGTTTTGTGGTCTTGTGGGTTGGTAGTAAGGTAGTGTAAGATAGATGATGGCGGCGCTGTATCCCTGCCCCCGCCCCGCCGTACTCGCTCGCCTGCGGCTCGCTCCTTGAGGACGGGGGCGGGGGCTTAGCGCCTACAAACTGCTAAAAGAACAGTAGTGTGTCTGAGTAATGCATTTTTTGGATCCATCATTGCGACGTAGCAGTTAGTCACAACTGCCAGAGATTAGCCACATTATGATTCTGTGATGAGAGAGCCAGAAGTTGAATCAATGTGACTGCGAGCGGCAGCAAATGCCTCCGTAGATGTTTTGAATGAGCCGAGATGTGTCCACTCGCCGGTGGGTGTCGCCGTGTAAGTGTCAAAATCACCACCACGATATTCATGTGATTCAACATATAGTTCCTCTGTGACAGTCCCTGTCTCATCGCGACAAAGCCAGACACCTAGTTCTTTTCCACCCTCAAGATCTTTCCGTCGATGCCATTCCATGTATGTAACATTGAACTGGATATTCAAATCATAATTGTTAGCAAGCGATTTGTATCGCTGTCAGATACTGTTTATTTATGATTTCGTGAGTGGTTGTAAGGCTAAGTAACATCAATAATTATAATAATTAGCACGGAAGTATGCGTCACATAAAGTATATTTTTATTTATTTTAAGTGGTCAGTTTCTGATATGAATATCTAAGACATATTGACTCACGAGTAAACGAGTAATTCAATACTGCTCAAATCGCATCTCAATTTGATTTCCACGTGGATCTTGTGTTTCGATGTCAACCGTTCCATCGGACCGCATTACAACCCAGTATACCAACCACAGTCCAAGTCCACTTCCATGATAAACAGATCGTATCTCGGTCCCACGTTGGAGTATTTGGCTGTCCATACCCGGAATCGGTTGGTTTTCATCTTCAATGCGTACAGCCACTTCACCCTCTGTCGGTAGTCTCTCAACTGTGACAGATACCTTCACTTCAGTGACTTGAGATGGTTGCGGTAACGATACCAATGATAATGCTTGTTCAGGTGTATCAAATTCGTTGTTACTGTCTCTAGTATCTCTGTTGATTTCATCATTAGCTGAAATTTCTTCCTCAGTAGAGTGAATGATAGCATTACTGATTAGTTCCTCCACGGCAGTACGGACCTGTGGGATTGCTCGTGCCGGTGGTGTCTTCTGACACTCAATCTCAATGGATGCCTGTGTATATTTTTCCGAAATACGCTCGGCTGTCTGTTGGACAATATCACTCATGTTCACCTTCTGACACTCGGGCGGATCAATAATTAGATTCGTGATTGCTGTTGATTGCTCAGCGAGCGTTATTACATCATCAGTCGCTGTAATAATATTAGCAGTGTAATCTTTTTCACTGATAGCCGGATTATCAAGTATCGTTTCTGCGTATCCACGAGCGATATTCATATCATTCCGCATGTTATGTCGAAGGACCCGACTCAACAGTTCTATATGCTGTTGATGCTCTTTCAATTCCGTGATATCCGTGAGGATAACCACGTACGAGGTCGTTTCTCCGTCTTGTGATTTAATCGGCGTAATCGTTTGTTGTACATAATATGTTGTTCCGTCAGAACGTTGCTGAATAACCTCTGCCTCTCTTCCGTCAGTTTCCTGCATTCGTTCCCAGAGATTATTTGGATATGCATCGGGGGCATCTGGAGCGTTCAAAATTGCTGGTGAGCGACCGATGAGTGTTGAGCGTTCATGCCCAGTATTGCTCTCAAACGCCGGGTTAACGTACTCAATCGTACCGCGGACGTTTGTTATAAACACAGAATGATCGACTGCTTCGATAGCTTGCTGAAATCGCTGGCGCTCAATCTCAGCCTCAGCGAGTTCTAATTCTGCTTTTTTAGATTCTGTTATGTCGATATATGCAAAAACTGTCCCGGATTGAGATCCCGATGATTGAATATCCCGCTCAATAGTATCATAATATTTCGTTGCACCATCTTGATCCCACTTGAGCGACCCACTCCCGTGTGTGAGTTGGTATAACTTTGGGGCAGCGGTCTCAAATAATTGCCCTTTTGACCCAGTGAGTGTCGAAAATACTTCCGTAGCGTTGGATCCGAAATATCTAATCCGCCCTTCTGCATCGGTGAGAACAATTGCATCCGCAATGTCAGAAAGCGCTTTTCGACGCCATGACTGTGAAACCGAGTACAATTCTTTGTTACTGACAGTCGCGGTCCCGAGCGCGAAGATAGCCATTCCAAGCGGTGCATAACTCACCTCAATAATTACTGAGGGAATAATATTTGCGTAAACAAACACATCAAGAAGCGCCGGTGCAGCGGTTAGAACGAGCACTGCTCTAAATCTGGTAGCATTAATTTGTGTCTGCGACGCAGATTTGAGTAACCAGTACAGCCCTATCGACACAGCTGTGTATGCAATCCCTGTGACGAACCAGTACAATGGTCCCGGATTGAATGAAAGATGTGAGAACGGGAGTGACTCCTGCGCCGGAATAAAATAGAGATTGTGAATCGGATTAGTGAGCTTTGCGATGACAATAGCCAAATATACCACAAGCAGCAAACCACGATTTACCGTATCTCGGTGGTAACTATACCCTGCATATGCTGAGGCAACATACAGCCACGCACCGATACTTGCGAGACCGACAACTAATCCCCCAATGCGAAGTGCAATGTCAATGCGCATATCTGGAACTGCAATCCGTGCTACAGTTGTCAGTGCCCACAGTCCAGTGAGAGAAAATAACCACATAAGACCAGTTCGAACCTCATTATCGACGGCGCGACGAGATCGATACGCACCAGTGAGGCACGCTGCAGTGGCAAACCCGAAGACGGATAGGTAGATTATCCAAATGTGGTTCACAATTTCATATTGGATATTCTTGTTGCAATAATATTGTGCAAAATTTCAAAATTATTAGTAATGTATTGAATCGATTACATCAGCAGCTTCAATCAGATCTCACCCTTGGTTTATTCATTACGACGCGATCATATGACAATATTGAGAATTATTTCGGTAGTTGACGATTTATTCTGTATGAATCAAATATCAAATATCAAATGTCTGATTACTATATTTATTCATAGAAGCGATGCCTCAGTCGCTGTTGATACAAGTAGTGTTATTGAGTTGAGATTACTGTCCGAGAAAATATGGTGTGCGGGATAAATATGATAATTTAGTGTAAATAATCATCTAATTTAGTAATCACGTGGATCAACAAAATTATAATTGCCAGGCCCTGTTTATCTGTTAATTAGCAAAATTTCGTGTTTGATACCGTCGTAATATCTACTTTTGAATTCATCGGTCTGATAAACTAAAATGATGAATGTATGACAAAAAGGATATATGTCCATATCACGTATAACTTTCAATGACGAATTATACTGATTCATCTAAAATAGTTAGCTAAGTTATGAAATCAATGGCGAGAATATGAACTTTCTAAAAACTCTTTCGCACTTAATTATATATTGCTTCGGGTTATTGTGCCAATACACTCGCAGAACATGTGCTCGAAATAATTCATTGAGCATGGCAACGCCGACCACAGCTGTCGTTGAATCCGTATTCGATATCACTCCAATAGATACCCTCAATCGAAACACTCAGATCACAGTCGTAAGATATCAATGGTAGATCATACATCAGATAAACATATAGAACCCGATGCCGATGAGTTCTTAGACTGGGCTGAAGAGATAGCTGAGTCTGAAGAGGTATCTATGGGTAAAATATTCGATCAACTTGTTTCTGCATATTGGATACGTACTGAATTGCAGCGCACACTAAGTTCTGTTGCGGATACATCGGCTGCTAATCAGTTACCCCATGAGCAGAATGACACGTCTTCTGAAGACAATAAAACCGAGCAACAGCCGCTACCGACGAAAAGATTGGCGTCTGAGTCTAAATCTGAATCTGCGTCCGTATCTGCAGAGAGTGGTATCTCTGAAAGCGGTCCGGAGTATAATGGATCCAAGAAAATGTCGGATGAATCCTCAGAAAAAGAGTTGTGGCAACGACTATACGACCTATCGGATGAACTTGATCAGAATCGCCGAAGTCAGACCGAGCGTTGGATCCGCATTCGGGACCGCGTAGAAAGCATAGAACAGCAGGTGAACATGGTGGAAAATGAAAACAAAAGTGGGGCGACGAATAGCACATCTGGGAGTGATACTAGAATGAGTGATATACGATCTGAGATAGATTTAATTAAAGAAAATATTGAGCAACTCAAGGAATCACGTGAGGAGTCTTTGGAGTTACAACAGGAACTTGAACAGAGGATCAATGAACTTGAGGAGTCTCAAGAGGCAATTCGATCACGGATTGATGATGAGTTTGATTCAATTGAAAATGCGTTTGAAGCAGCGATTAACCGACAAGAAAAGATTGAGACACGTCGGAGTCAATTAACAGACCAGATTGAGGATAATACTGATACGATTGAATCTATAAATAATAGTCAAGAAAACTTGGAGGACATTAGACAGGCGGCGCTCAAAGAGGGAATAGAAAATGCAGATTGTGATTATTGCAGTAAAGAAATAAAAATTTCAATGCTAACCTCGCCAGAATGTCCATTCTGTGAGACCCCGTTCAATGATATTGACCCAGGTGGATGGAGTCCGTTCAATTCAAATATCCTTACCGGTGCACCACGGGACCTCTCGGCTGATGACCCAGAGGATTTTAATTCATTTTTAAACGAGAACACAAGTGAGAACGGGATTAATTGATGATTATTGAACAACAGTCGCACAGTCTACAGTTTGTGTGTCAGTTAGTGACTTTCAAATTATCATGACGGAGAAAAATGATTCAGATAATGAAACACGGTCAAGTGCTAATACACAGTCTCGATTTGCTAAGTTTGAGCCTGCTCACGACACAGATATAGAAGAATCAGCAGATGACGATGATGACATTGATAGTGCTGATGATACGGATGATGATTTCTCATCAAAAGATAGTACGAACACGGACTCAAATACGGATCTGATCACGGATACCGATAGAAATACAACTAAATCAGATTCGGAAGAACAAGTACCGAGCGATTCTGACGCGAATCGGCTTTGGTCTGATGCAACAGTCACAGACAGGGTTGACACTACTAACTCCGGATCATCATCTGATAGTGATACCAATCTTGAGAACGCCACTGATAATAAAACCGACTCCACTATTTCCACAGATTCAACTCACCATTCAATTGAGTCTACTACTGACAGTTCTGAACATGACTCGAATCGGATGTGGAATCAGCTTTCTCGCTCAGATGCACCAGAAGAGATGATCACGACTGATGATCGCGACGAAACTAGCTCTGTTAAAATTAATCAGACGAAGTCTTCTGGCAAAGCAACTGATACTAATCAGACTCAGAACAACTCCGTGAATGCCGATCGAGTAGATCCCTTGATTGACTCACGGTCGGTATCATCAGTTAATTCTGATACAACTGCTGAAAGTATTCAGACTGATAGCAGTACTATCTCTGAGGGGTCACAGGCACTTCTGCTTGGACAGAACAACCCAGAAACATGGAATGTTGGGTTTAATAATATACTACAAGCGCAACAATCACAAAATATGTTATTACTTGTTCCAACAGGTGAAGCAGTAGATATTCTGCGTGTTTGTCAAGAACACCCTGGTTGGGATGGCGGTGAAATTATTATCATCAAAGTTGGAGCGAGTGTGCCCGGAGATATGTCAATTGCAGAATTATCTGGTGATGGAATGGAAGAATCGATCGAAACACATCAGATATCTGATCAAACCGATCTCTCTCGACTTGGCATTTTAATCACACAGATACTTGATGAGTGGCAGGACCCGAATCAAACAACAGTTTGTAGCGTTCATACACTTCAGGCGTTTTTGCAGTATCTTGGCCCGCAGAAGGTATTCCAATTTTTACACACGCTTAGTCGACGTCTCAAATCTGCAGATATCAATACAAATTATCTGATGACACCATCGGATGGCGACCGCACAATCAATACACTTCGACCACTGTTTGATACAGTCATTGAGACGTAATCCAGTATTTGAAACAAGCTAATGACGATCCCCTACTTGAGGTGTACGTGCATGATCCCAGAGATGTAGATCGTTTACGATTCACTGAATTTCACCAAATTATCCTACTGAATAAAATCTTCACTGTAATTCTGGTGGGGGCCCAGAGTCACCAAGCTCCATACGTTTTCGCTGAATTGTCTGGATTATTCCTGCAGCAGTATACGCGCCAAGCATTCCAATTGTAACGATAATGAGTTGACTTCGCTGAAGAACGCCAACTCCAGCGTATGTGAGTCCAACAAGTACACTGAATGCGACTGTCAATCCAATGTAAAATATACTCCACGGAATATCATCGTTTGCTACAACTTCAAAATAAATATTTAGATTATCGGCAGCGTCAGTAAGATTAACTATTCGGTTTTCTTCATCATACTCGACAATACCTTCTTCATCGAGTGTCGAAAGGTGCGATTGATACAATGAAATATAGACCCGTTTTCGTTCCTGTGAATTCAGCTGTTCAATCGGCTTTTCATTCTCCCATGCGGCTACTTGCTCAGCGAGGTCTTGGACGCTCACTCCTGTATCTGATTGTTTGAGATGGTGAATAGCGTATCGCCGACGCTGATCGGAAAGAATATCATATGCTTCGTCTGTCGATAATGGCTTTATATCGTTTTGTTGTTCAGCAGTGTCGGCTACCATCAAACTAATTCGTATGATGAGTGTTGATTCAATGCATATCAAACCCACGAATTGTGGAACTTGGAGCCACACTCCGTGACTATGAAGATCAGCGTCTAGATATTGAGTCAATTACGATTGAAAATGATAATCCTCTGATTATCGTCATCAAGCTCTCAATTGCCGACGAAGGTCGACCAACCTCTGATCAGACATCCATATTGGATAGAACAAGAATAAGATAAATTGAGACCTGTTGATATGAACTGATCATACTGACATTGTATATGCTACCGATGTTTTCGATTGCTAATGATGGGGACTACACACAGTTGGAATGAAGCTGGTAAATAAAAAGGGAATATGATTATAAAACACGGGTAAATTCGATTTAGGTCTAAACCGAGCGATGGGATATTATATTATCAACATGATTGATTAATTTGATTGCTATATGATTGAAAGACACTAAATGACTGAGATATTATATCCAATTACTGAATATGGTGTTAGTGCAGTCGATTAAACGGATTGGAGGCGCGCTAGCACTGTTATTTGTTCTTTCAATGCTTGCCGGGGCACTCCTTGGACAACCAGTCGGTCCGGCATATGTTGAAACGGGTAGTATGGATCCGACTATTAGCACCGGTGATGGATTCGTTGCCATTCCAACAGCATTAGCTGGACCGATTGAGGAAGGCGATATTGTCACCTTTGATGCTGTTAATCTCAATGGTGGTGGATTAGTAACGCATCGAGTCGTTGAGACAACATCAGAAGGGTACATTACCCGTGGTGACGCAAACGTTGTCACCGACCAGGATGGCTCTGAACCGCCAGTCAGTGAGTCACAGATTGTCGCCAAAGCGCTCACAATCGGTGATTTTGTCGTTATTATCCCGAATCTTGGAACCGCAGTCACCACGATGGGATCATTTACGACGACAGCACAAGAAGAATTAGCAGTCGCACTTGGAACACGAGCCATCCTCGGTGGACAGGGACTATCATATATTCTTATCGGATTTGGTGGAGTTGCATATGCACTTTCAGCATATGCAGAAAACAGCCGATCTACGCGCCGACGGGATACCTCGCGCTCGTCAGGAAAGATCAATCCGACAATCATCATTACTATCTTGATATTACTTTTGATAGCTACTCTTACGATGAGCATGATCCTTCCAGGTGGTGTCCATCAATTTCAGTACGTGAGTTCAGAGAGCGATTCTGCTGGAATTTCTGTTATTGGGCAGGGCACGAATGAAACAGTTGGCTATCAAGTCCCAAGCAATGGGTGGATTCCAGTTGTCGTGATGATTGAACCAGCGAGTGATAATGTCGCTGTCTCTGATAAACAGTTAGTCGTCCCCGCACAGACAACAGCGGAAACGAATGTGACGATTTCTGCGCCGCCCTCAACGGGAGTGTATGTTGATGCAATAGTTGAACACCGATATCTGGCTTTTCTACCGCGTGAGATAATCGTTGGATTATATCGTATTCATCCATGGGTACCGCTCGTTACGATCAACACCGTCGTAGGCGTTGCATCACTTGTCGTCGCAACGACGCTCATTGGGCTTGACCCTATTCGAATTGGTCGTCGACAACGTGATGTCCCGTTGTTAGTCAAAATTCGTCGGTGGCTCGAATAAACGCCATCATTCATCAACAGAGAGATTCAACCAAGATGAAACAGCGGTCGGGTCACGTGCGTAGTAGTAAATAATGTTCTCATCAACGACACTGTACGTCTCAAGATCAGAGTCATAAATAACGCGTTTGTTTGTGTCGATTGCAATGTCGACAATCCCTTCAAGTGAATCTATATATACATACTCACTTGCTGCGCCGGTTGGCAGTTCACCCTCTGATATCCACTCATCATAGCGATCACGAACAACAGCAAGCTCTAGTTCGGCTGGATCATCCTGTCGACGTGCCCAAATGAGTACAGTAACCCCAGCGATGAACAAAATGCCACCACTCCCAGCTAATAGTTGTACTTGCTGTATATTCGGCTGCCCAACATACTGCTCTGATGACTGTGTTTGGCTTTTTGTTGTGCTATCTCCAATTTCAGAACTTACCCAATATGCCTCAGATGACGATTGAATCGTAGTTGTTGAACGCAGTTGTCCTTCATATTTATTTCCGTTATCAACCGGTGAGCTGTACGTCACAACAAATTGTAACTCTCGTGATAGCGTTCCGGTACTTCCAACAGCCGACTCAAATGGATCAATTCGTGATAAGTAATCCGAAATTGTCAACGTTGTATTATGCTGGACCTCACCATTTTGTACTGTCCATTTATTATTTGCAACCACTTCTTGTCGGTCCCAAAACACTTCACCACGAAATGTTGCTTCATAATTAGCAATAACTCGATAGGAAACGTCTACTGATCGATCCTGTGGAACAGATATTGCTGTACTGAAAGTGACATCGGGTGAGGCATTCTGAAAGTAGACAGGATGATTTTGGAGTGTCCGTCCACGGTCAAACAGTTCTGTCGGACCGGTAACTGTTGCACGATGGTCTGTATCAAATGAAAACGATTGAACATTTGTGTCTTCTGGGCTTGTCTGTTCGACTGGTGGGTTCGTATAAACAAATCCTGCTGCGGCAAAAGCAGCAACCGCAGACAATACAAGTAATACGCTAATAACTTGACCGTACCGCGTAGCATAATACTGTAAGCGTACGTCTGTTGCCATTACAAATTGACTGTTATATGTTGAACTGCTTCCGGAGAAATATATCTTCTTATATATATACTCTACTTTTTGACCATATTGATATCAACTGATGCCGTGATAATATTTATATGAAAATAAATACGAAATGTATAGATGTAGCATCATGAATACAGAAGCGAACCATCTCTCACCCTCATGACTCAATTATGATACTTGTGACTGTCTCGGCAAATACATATCAGAAAGTCGGAGTGGCATCATGAGCAGCGATAAAGAGCGAATATTAGTCGTTGAGGATGAACCAGAACTGGCGGATTTGTATGCGGTATGGCTTTCTACGAAGTATTCTGTCGATGTCGCATATGGAGCTCAAGAGGCGATTACGAAGGCTGATGAGTCGTTTGATATTATGATTCTTGATAGGCGGATGCCAGAACAGCCAGGTCGAAAAGTACTTCGGGAGGTGCGGGACGCAGAGTATCGTATACAAGTGGCTATGGTAACGGCAGTTGAGCCAGATTTCGATATTCTTGAAATGGAGTTTGATGATTATGCAGTCAAGCCAATCTCACGTGAGGATATGCTTAATCTTGTCTCAAATCTCATTGACCGAGAGTCATACAGTGAACTTGTAAATAAAATGTATGAACTTTCGGAGAAAAAGGCACTACTTGAAGAGCGAAAAGACCAGCGGCAATTATCGGATAATGGTGAGTATCAACAACTTATCGAAAACTTAGATTCAATTAAACAACAGGTAGATGAAAAAATCGGACAAATAAATACACAACAAGCGTTCAAAAATATTTAATTCACGGATCCTACTCAGGAATATAATAATATTAGTTGAGTCCCAGCGCTTGGTCGGTTCGTAATCATCATTGGATTAACGTTTATACATTACTGCGACATCGCTTTGAGTAGCGCTTTTGATATCAAACAAACATCATATCATCACATTGTAGGTTCACGTATTCAAGCCGAGATGTGATCTTCTTCGGCAGTGGTAATTAATATAACATCTTATACAATGAGTGAATTGACCAATAAAGCGGTCTATAAGTATATGTTAATCTAATTTGACGGGTATAATCACGCTGAAACGTATTATTGAAATACGAATATCTTAGTGGATTCAAATGAGATAAACCGTATGAGCCCTGCGCCAGGCGGTGTCACCGAGTCAGATCACTCGGGACTTCTTCGACTTTCTGCCGAACTCAATCACGCAAAATCAATATCGGAGTCCGCAGCGGTTGTTGTCGAAATCTTCAATATTGAGTTTGACGCACCGCTGTCTGCAGTCTGGCAATATGATAAGAAAACTGAGTTGCTTGAACCAGTTGTTCAGTCAGAACCGGCACAGGGTATTATCGGTGAGTTACCAACACTTCCACCGCCATCACTTGCTGGTCGAGCATATGATGAGCAACAAACCAAACACATCCGTAATGTTCCACAGGCTGATTCTGTACACAATCCCGATACAACAATTCAAAGTGAGATAATCGTTCCTATCCCAGAATTTGGTGTCGTAACGATTGGCATGACTGACGTGGATGCATTCTCCGATTCAGACGCTCGACTCGCAGAACTCGCGGCTTCGAATCTTGAAGCTGCAGTGAATCGAATTAGGCGAGAGCAGCAATCCAAGACAGAACATGAGTGGCGACAAATTCTCTTTGAGGGCTCACGAGACGCCATTCTTGTCAGTGATACGGATGGATCTATTATCGAAGTAAACACCGCTGCGTGCACACTAAGCGGATATGATCGAAGCGAAATCCGTAATCAACGATTAGAGAAATTTTTATTTGATGGCGACTCGGAGGCATATCAATCATATCAACAACGAGTTCTTAATGATGAGTCACTGAGCGATGATATATCTATTTCGTGTGCTGAAGGTGATTCTGTTGCTGTGTCATATTCAAGTCGACGTGTTGAGGTAAACAATTCAGTGTACGTTCATACGACGGTGCGTGATATCAGCGAAAAGCACGCTCGTCGCGAACAACTCGCATCGCTTGAGTCAGCAATTGACGAAGCAAATGATGGAGTCGCGATTATTGAAGACGGCAAGTATACATATGTTGATGAAACTCATCTCGAATTCTATGGCTATGATGATAAAGAGCAATTACTCGGTGAGAATCTACAGGTAATATATGATGACCCAGCTAAGATCAAACGAATTGAATCGGATATTTTGCCGACGTTACGTGCTGAGGGGTATTGGCGTGGGATAATAGCCGGATCAAATGGTGAACACGATTTTCCGAGCGAACTTTCACTCACCCGTATTGATGAGTCGCGGATTATCTGTATTGTTCGTGATGTGACAGAAAAGCACAGACGGGTTCAAGAACTTCGCCAGAGCGAGCGACGGTTTAAATCGGTATTTGAGGATCCACAATTACTGGTTGGACTCACTGACACGGACGGAACAGTTATTGATATCAATCAACGGGCATTAACCTATGTTTCAGCTGATTATGCGACAATTTGCGGAAAGGATTTGTGGAAGACGGAATTCTGGAACCATGATGAAGAACTCGTCACGTCGATTCGTGAATGGGTAGCTCGCGCAGCGGACGGCGAGTATATAACGTATGAGTCTGAGATACCAGATGAAGCCGGTGATACTCGATACCTCAGTGGTACTGTCCGACCAGTGACGGACGTAGATGGAGTTGTGCAATCGCTTCTCATTACCGCATATGACGTCACTCAAAGCGAGCGACGGCAACAAGAATTAGAGTCATTCCAACAAGCAATCGAACAGGCTAACGATGGGGTCGCAATCCTTGGAGACGATGGGTACGATTATGTCGACCAGACACATGCCGACATGTACGGGTTTGAGAGTCCAGCCGATCTCCTCGGCGAGTCGTGGCATCGGTTATACGACGAGGAAGAGGCTGAACGACTGCGGTCAGAAGCATTCGAATCGCTTGAATCAACAGGATACTGGCGTGGAGAAGTAACCGGAACTCGACCAGATGGGAGCAGTTTTCCTGCAGAAATTTCGTTGACTGCTGTTGAACACGGATCCGTTGTCTGTACGGTTCGTGATGAGACAGAAAGAAAAAAACAAAAACGAAATCTTCAGCGCGAACGACAACAGTTTGAATTACTGACCGAAAGCATCGATGAATATGCGTTTATAGTGCTTGATAAAAATGGGACAATTACCTCGTGGAATGATGGAGCGAAGGATCTCTTTGGATATAGTCCTGAAACTGCTGTTGGCATGTCAGCCACTGCGCTCCATCCTGACTCAGAGCGACAAGAGAATGTCATCCAACGATTATTAACTCAAGCTTCAATACAAGGCGAAAGTGCTCATGAAGGACAGCGTGTCTGTGAGGACGGGTCAACGTTTTATGCAGATGTCCGATGTACGCCGGTTAAAACGGATGATGAATCGTTCCTTGGATATGGATTGATCGTTCATAACCTGACCGAAAAACGGCGTCAACAGCAGCGGACAGAGCGATTCGTTGAAGAATCAGTTGATGTTGTTACAATTGTTGATGAAGATGGAACGCTCTCATATGTGAGTGCTGCTTCAGAACGTGTCCTTGGATACGATTCTGACACTCTCTCTGGGACAAACATCTTTGATTATGTTCATGTGGATGAGCAAGAAGCGGTAATGAATGAATTTGTCAATGTCATTGAAAACCCGGCGCAGACATCTGAGTGTGAATTCCGTTTCCATGCGCCCGATGACACATGGTTGACTGTCAACGCTCGAGCGCGAAATTACACTGATGATGAAAGCGTTGGTGGTGTCTTAATATATATCCGCGATATTAGCCAGATCAAAAAGCGTGCACGACGATTTGAGGCAATATTCAATCAGCAATATCAAGTTTCTGGATTGCTCGATACGGACGGAACGATCCTTCGGCTCAACAATGCACTCTCCTCAGCAGAAACTGAGATCGCGGATGACTCTCAAATTGTCCAATTCTCAGATCTCCCACTATGGACACACTCGGATGAGCTTGTTGAGACAATCCAGCAGAGTATCAATCGGGCAGCCGATGGTAAAAGCGTTCAACAGACACTTGAGGCAATGTCTGCAAATGGACTTCGGTTACTTGATCTCTCAGTTCGACCCATAACTAATTCTGACGGAGACATTACACTACTCGTAGTTGAGGCTCGTGACATCACCACACAAGAGCGGAAACGACGACACTTGCAGGTTCTTCAGCGAGTAATTCGACATAATATCCGCAACGATATCACGAAGCTTCGAGGATTCCTTGATCTTACAATCGGGGCTGATGATCATGAAAGTCGACAAACGCATGGTTCGAATATTCATGAAGTGCTCGACAATTGGGAAATGATTACAGAAAAGACACAACAAATACAGAAATTAATTCAAAAACAGGGCACTGGAACGGAGTTCATTGACGCCAAATCCGGATTAGATGGGATCGTTGAGCGTCTTAAATCGTCGAAGGCACACAGTTCTGTATGTCTTGAAACCACCGAGACAGTCAGTGTTGATATGCCGAATGTAGTACTAGTTGCCGTCGATGAGCTAGTTCAAGATTTCACACGCGGGGTAGACAATACTTCTGTAGATACAGATACAGCAATTAATATTAATGTTGAATTAGTGATATCAGAAGCTGATTGGGTTACGATTAGGGTTACAGCTGATAGACTAATTTCGAATATCAAATCAGCAGTGCTTGAGAGTGGAGAAGAGACACAATTAGAGCATGCCAAAGGACTCAGTCTATGGCTTGTCAATGTAGTTATTATGCAGGCTGGAGGGTCGATTGCGGTTGAGAGAACGGATAACAATACAATCGTTACAATCCGTATTCCAACCCGGAGCCGACGAAAACAGGCAGGTGCAATCACCCTCAGCTGATAAATATCTACTTTTGATCGCAGGCATCAAATCATCAGTTGATATCTGCGATTGGAGTCAACATTTAATTTATTTGATAGTGTATCTAATTCGCTACTATGTCACGATACTCAATCAAATGCTCTGATCATGATACCTGTATCAGACATTCTCCGATTGCAGTGCACCTGCGTCGATACTTTCAGTAAATAGTTCAAATAAGTATCACTGCAATCGTGGCGTCTCAACAGAGCCAATATCAGTTAGTGATCGGTTCATGAGCGCCGTGCCATTGTGCGTATCAAACAAATGAATCCCCTCTGGAGGTATCTCAACAATCACATTATCGCCACTGTTGATAGTCTGCATGCCACTAACTGTGGCAATGAAAGTCTCTGACTGAGATCTGTTATCCGTAGCAAACTGAAGATAAATATGATTTGACTCACCAACCGGCTCAACAACATCAACCACACAGTCAAAACAGTGATTATTTGCCTGAATCGTATCATCAGCATCTTGATGCAGTATTACATCTTCTGGTCGGACACCGAGTGTAATCTCACGCGTGCCTCCAATGGCTGATTGGATCTTTTCTGAGAGTGGGTATGAAAATTGTTGGGCAACAAATGTTCTTGATTTGATTTTCCCATTGAAGAAATTCATTGATGGCTCTCCGATAAATCCAGCAACAAATCGATTTTGCGGTGTATGATAGCATTCGAGTGGTGTCCCAACTTGTTGAAGAGTTCCATCATCGAGTACAGCGATTCGATCACCCATTGTCATTGCCTCTGTTTGATCGTGTGTAACATACACTGTCGTGACATCAAGATCAGCCTGAATTCGTTGTAGCTCCGTTCGCATCGTCGCACGAAGCTTTGCATCGAGATTCGACAGTGGCTCATCCATTAAAAAGACAGCCGGGTCACGAACAATCGCACGACCAAGAGCAACGCGTTGTTGCTGCCCACCTGAGAGTTCTGCCGGGGTTCGATCAAGGAGTTCGCTAATATCCATCAATGTAGCCGTCTCTGTGACTGTGTTAGCAATCACATCATCTTCGAGAGTTGTTGATTCTTCGAGTCCAAATCGCATATTCTCACGAACAGTCATGTGTGGATACAATGCATACGACTGAAATACCATTGCAATATCACGGTTAGCAGGTGAGACACCGTTGATCCGACGGTCCTCAAGCGTGATATCGCCGTTTGTCACCGTCTCAAGCCCAGCGATCATTCGGAGTGTTGTTGATTTTCCGCATCCAGATGGTCCAACAAGCACGAGAAACTCGCCGTCATCGATAGTCATCGATACTTCATCGACAGCAGTAACTTCATTATTCTGTCCACTGTTGAACTCTTTCGTGACATCTGTGAGCGTTAGTGTTGCCATTATTCTATCAATTATGTTATTTGAATTATCCGTGCGCTTCTGTGCGAATTCTAATATTCAATATGCATGGTACAACATTATTACTGCCAGTTGTGAACATCGTCTCGCCGTGAGCTATCTTAGCGAAAATCATGTTGTCACTCCTTTCGCAAAACGATCGCCAAAGAAAATGTATATTATGAGTGTCGGGAGGGCAGCAACAAGCGCTGCAGCCATTCGAAGGGGAAAATTTGTTCCTGATTGTGAGACACCAATTCCGACGAGTTCCTGTGTCACAACAGACGCATCACCGAACTGGACAATCGTCAATGCGAATAATAAATCGTTCCATATTTGTGTGAATTGATATATAAACACTACAGCAAACATCGGAACTGAAAGTGGTAGAATGATTCGCCAGTAAATGGTCGATATCGATGCTCCATCAAGACGTGCGGCTTCAATCATCTCTGAGGAGAGTTTTTTATAATGTGCCCGGAATAATAGAGTGCAAATTGGAATTCCATATGCGGTATGTGTAATAATCAATGCAAGTAATTTCCAATGATACTCTGCAATGAGTGGTACTGATGCTGCCACTGTTGTGAAAATGCTCTGTAGTGGAATCACATTATACCAGAACTGCGTCAGTGGCACTAGCACTGCCTGATATGGAATAAAAATTCCCGCAACAAACAGTATATAAATCCCAATTTGTCCGCGCCAATTGACTGTCGTCAATGCATACGCAGCCATGCTTCCGAATAACCCAGAAAACACTGTCGCTGGAATCACAAGCACAAAACTATTGAGTAATCCCCCAGTCAAGCTGTTGACTGCATTTATCCACGGTTGAACTGAGAATGACCCTGTTCCAGGAATTAACGGTTCTAATGGTGGAAGAAACGGAGTATTTCCTGTGTATGATGCTGGTGTGGTAAAGGCTGTCATTATGCCGGTCTCAATTGGAATAAGATAGAATCCAGCCATCGCTAGCAGGACGATATAAAGCCCAATTCGCTTGAGTTTCGCCACCAGTGACTGACGATTTGTTTCAAGTATACGTTGACGACTCATTTTTACAGATCTCCTCTGCGGTATTGTGAGTACAAATATGGTCCGACAATAAACAATGCCATGACAAATAATACAACTGCAATTGTTGATCCATATGCCCAGTTTTGATTTGCATATGCTTCTCTAACCATTCGCGTCGCCAGAATATCAGCGGATGGTCCTGGTTGATACCCTGAGTACATTGAAAATAAGAAATCGAACGCTTTCAATGCGAACACGGTGATGACAACAAGTGCACTGACTGTTGCTGTTCGTAACTGCGGGATGATTACCCGCCGATACATTTGAAATGTGCTTGCACCATCAACTCGGGCAGCCTCAAAATGACTTGAGGGAATGCCCCTGAGCGCAGCGAGATACACTATCATTGCATAGCCACTAAACTGCCAAACAAGTGCAAATGCAACTGCAGCAAGCTTCAGCTGTGGGTTTTGGACAATTCTAATTGGACCTATCCCAAACGCTTGTAATGTAATGTTAATCAACCCCGTCTGCGGGTTGTACATATATAACCAGAATTTCGCTGTTACAACGAATGAGAGGCTCATTGGAAGTAGATATATTGTCCGAATGGTATTTTCAAATCGGATCTTTTGATCAACTAAGATCGCGAGCACCAAGCCAAGAAGCAAACAAACAGCAGCAAACCCAATCATTAGCACTATTGTGTTCTGTGTTGCATTCCAGATAGGTTCAATGCTGAGTGAAGACCATGATGGTGTTCCACCGGTGAATGCAACGATATAATTTTCAAAATCTAGTGTGCTGTAGTCTGGTTCACCAAGTCCAGCAAAGTCTGTCAGTGATAACAGTATATTCCAGATAATAGCACCATAAATAAACAATCCAACTAAGCCGAAAGGAATAATCCAAAATGGGGCTGAACGCACAATATCACGCCGCAGAAATGACTGTACACGAGTGAATAATTGCTGAAATTGGTCAACACCAGAGTCACGCTGTCCGGATTGCGACTGTTGTCCTGACTCTTGACGGCGTTCACGCCTGCGTTGGTCTTCTCCGACGTTATCGAATCCAAAGTGGGATTTACATTTTTCAAAGAGTCGATACATACTTTATGATAATTTATATACAGAGCATGTCAAACTGAGTAATAATTACTATCTTCATATTGGGTTCTGCGTGACCTCTAATTGCGTTGTCTACTTTTTTTATTAGCACTGATACATTAAGATATTTTACATATATTCGTCTAGTACATATAACCTACTCATATCAGGTTTGTATCAGCCGATTCTATTTTGACACCGAGTTAATATTCTTATGAAGATTGCTTCCCCCAAAATTTAGATTTATCACGTAATATATATCAACAGTTATTCAAAAGCGCTAACAAGTTTATCTGCCGATTGATCGGGTTCATAGCTTTCGAGGAAGCCACTGAATGCGCTCCCAATATTGGTCGCTACACCCGGCGAAACAGCAAGTCCATGTTGAATCGATGGCGGTTGATTATCTGCGGTAGTAAAGTCATCATACTGATCCTGTTGGAATGAGTTGAGCGCTGAGACATCGGCATCTTTTCGAGGTGGAATTGATCCTTTTGCCTTATTGAAACGAACTTGTCCCTCAGTACTTCCACAGTATCGTAAGAATGTCTTCGTTGCCTCTGGGGATGGGTTGTTTGCGAAATACGGGAATGAGTCCATATTGAGTAGATAGCTACCCTCAGTGCCTGGATATGTAATCTGATTCCAGTCCTCTCCATATTTGAATCCCTCAGTTCCGGTATAGGCACCAGCTGCCCAGTCACCTTGGTGAATGAATGCTGCATCACCCTCTATTATCATCGTATTAGCTTCGGTGAAGCTAATTGAAGAGCTATCAGTTGGGTAATACTCACGTAACTCATTGACACTTTCAAGAGCGCGCTGTACCTGTGACACATCACCGTTTCCTTCAGTGTATGCAGTATAGCCATCAATTCCAGCTTGTGCAAGAAGGGTTGTTTCCCATAGCTGAACCGTTGACCATCCACTGCTTGTCTGCTGTGCGAATGGAATAGCATCGGTACTTTCTGCGACGGTCGAACAGGCGTCAACAACATCTGCCGGTGACGATAGCGCGTTTGGATCAACGCCCGCCTCGTCGAGGACTGCCGTATTGTAGAATAGATTATTAATCCGATGAATATTCAGCGGGACTGTTACATATGTACCGTTCAGTTTTGCTTGCTCTTTAGGACCAGCTAAGTAATTATCTTTCAGATCATCCGTCCAAACATCCTCTTCAATACTCTCATACGCTCCATCGAACTTTGTTAATGTCTCTCCTGGCCACGTCTGGAATGTGCTTGGTGGATCGTTTGCCTGGAGCCGATTTGAGATAACCTGATCAAGATTCCCGCGAGCCGCACCATTAACTGGCTCCTCAGCGAATGAGACATCCGGATGTGCTTCTTGAAATCCTTCGATCAGCGAAGCGACAGCTGCGTTTCCGTCACCGGACGACCATGCATGAAGAAGTTCAATTGGACTTGTATTGCTTTCAGCTTCCCCAGATGCGTTCGTGGAGCTACTGTCACCACCACTACACCCTGCTAAACCGGCGACACTCGCCGACCCAGTCGCTGCTAAAATATCTCGACGTGAGAGTTGTGTTGTATTTTCTGTCATTGATTATTTCCTGCGAAACATATCCTGCCTTCTGAACCGCTAATTCCAATGATAGATAACAACATGTGAATATCTAAAGATTATGATTTACCATGTATAATTGAAACATATACAGACCATCGTAATTGCATTAATTAGTGTAATCTATGCGATAGTTATAAGAAATTTCTCATTTATGATAGTGAAATGAATGGAATTAAACCTGCTATGATAAGAAACAGACGATAATCACAGATCAAATCGTAGATATAAATATGTAGCACAGTGGCGTCCGGGGTACGGTTTATCACTGCCTTGTTGTCATAATTCATCTGAAATAATATTTTGACTATAATCTCACAGTAATAGAAACAGATTCGGTGTGAATATAGAGTCGTCCACTCATGACGAAACTGAAACAAAAGTATTGATCAGGAGAGGACAGCATCAGTCATAGTCATGAGTTCGCAATATAATACAATACAGATCTGTGGATGATATAATCGATTTATCATCTAATATAAGATACATATGACCGTTCACAGCGTCTGCTCAATTCGTCGCCCAATGAAGATTAATGAGATAATAAGCATCCCAACCGCAGCTGGAACAAGGAGTTCAAACGCTGTGATAATAATACTAGATGCTTGAATTCCAAGAACAAGGAGTATAACTGGTCCACAGCACGCTGTTCCTGAAATAAGTCCAGGAATTCCAGCAAGCATGCCACCTGATGCACTATGTAATCCGCATGCTTTCGGTTGACGCCAGAGCAGTACCGATCCTGCAACGTTCATGCCAACAAGTATTGCGAGCATGAATCCAATAACCGAATTCAACGAGAGCAAATATGTGAGAGGTCCAGTTTGTATCCGAGCGATCGGACGATACGAAAATGGTCCAAGAGCGGGTGTTGTAAACGTTGTTACTGGGTCAGAGACAACCGTAATTCCCCACCCACCAAGTCCAGGTGCAAGATGACCAACACCCCATAAATATAGGATAAAATAGCTACTTCCAACAATACTGGTGAGCAGTCCTAATCGACGCTGGCGACGAATCGCATCTACTGCAATCGAAATCCATCGTAGTAACGAATAGATGACTGATACGCGTTCTCGTAACGACATATCAGCATCTGCTGTGTCTGATTTGTCTCTTGACTGTTCGTGTGAGCGCTCACTCATTGGTGTACACTGCAGTTTCTGGGTAGTATCCTGCCCATGCAAACCACATTGCATCGAAACTGTACATACGTGTGAGTGGGAGCGATGATGGGGCATACCCTGTGCCATCTGGAGCGATAATCTGTCCTTGTTGTCGCTCAAGTGTGAATGTCATCTCTTCTGGGTTCTCGTATACATATCCAGTATCAAGCTCTGGGTCATAGACAGCAATCACTGATAGTTCATCAATTGCCCCTGAAAGAACGCCCGCCTGACGAAGACTTTCTTTATGAAATGCAGCAGCACCATCTGGTGTTCGTACCCCATGTACAGTTGTCTTCTTTGGATATCGATCATCCTGGTGTAATGCTGGGAATAATAATCGCTCATCCGCGTAGTATCCGCGGAGCGGATTGTATGATCCATATGGATCACGGCCATAATTCTTTGCATATCCCGTTTCTGTTGAAAGCACGCGCGTGTCTGGGTGCCGCTGTTGCCATTGTTTCCACGTTGTCCACTTGACTCGGATAGGAGTGAGTGAGCGAATCGTTGGCGACTCATTCCATGGTCCTGGAATCGCTGTCGCAAGCATCTGTGGCCACCATGTTTCGGTAGCACGGTCGTACATCACAAGATTGTTGTTGATTAATCGACCTGAGACACCGAATGTAGTCTCACCGCGAGCGAATCCCTGAGCAGTCCCGGTTAGCGGGCAGTACGTCACTGTAATGTTCTCACCACCAAACGTGTCGTTGACAATCTCATGAAGCACGAGAATCGCCTGTGGATACGCTCTTGCAACTCCATTATGAACAACTCCGAACACCGGGTCACCCGGGTCAACTATCTCAGTTTCATCCCTTGAGATAAATGTCGGATTATCAATAGAAGGGATACCATCTTTATCTGGTCCCCCAGACTGTGCTGCTTCACGAAGTGCTGATGGCGACAGTGGAAGTGGGAGGGTATTTTCCCGTGTTGGAGCGGATACGCCCGTATCTGTTGATAATGGCGTGTTTGCCTGTTGTGATGCTTGCTCGGAAGTATCTGATCCACTACTGCGCCCAGAACACCCGGCAGTGAGTGCTGCGGCAGCAGCAGTGCCAATGGTCGTGAGAAAATGACGTCGGGCGGGCATATCGTATCGGGTATATCGTGTGCACCGAGTTAACGCCCCGGCGTCTGTGTGACATCAATACACAACATATGAGTTATGACGGGATATGACACGATGATGGACAATATCGCTACAGTTGATGATTCATACAGACATCACGCACTATCAGATGACTGCACTAACCACAGTATGATTCTTATCGAAAGAGTGCACCCTTATGTTGCCATTGCGTTGGATCATCAGCTGCATTTCCTTTGACCCATCCCTTTGCATTGCACTCAGCGCACTGCCACTGTTCTTCGAATGTGCCAGCATCAGTTCCCCCTTCTGTATAGACAATACTTACTCTCTCGCCCCCACAGCAGTGACACATCTGAGGACGCCTTGTGGGGTCACGGCCTGCTATCGTCGTTGTCATCTCGTATATACTCATAGTGTCTCCAGCAACTTGTGTCTGTCAGATGTATGGAGTATTCATCATGGATAACTATGAGTATCTGAAAAATCGCGCACATAACACATGTGTTATGATGCTTCTAATCACATCACATCATATCAAATTTATTTTATATCAGATGATCATGACCTCGATAAGAAATGTACCTTATGATTCGTCTTGAAAAACATCGACATCTCATACCTGAGTGAGAAGAGTCTCTTATGCCATTACCGTTATAATATAACGCAGTGTTTCACCCGCTGAGAGCTGGCTTGGAGATTAGATCTATTTAAAATCAGATTAACTAGCACTTCTGCAATGTATGTACAATCGATCTACTTCGTTATCAACAATTGTACTTGGTGATTTTGATATTATTCAGTTATCATGCTGGACAGCTACGACTGTGATTATCGCTAAAATAAAACACTCCTTATTGAACAGAAATCAATGAGAATACAACACAGAGTAGCACTGATAGTGACGATTTGATTCACAGTTGCGGTTAATCTCTATTTGTTCCTGGTGGAGTGTTACTGTATATACCAGTTCATCGAATCTAAGATTAATATCTGGTATGATCCAATCAATGATTACTGACGGAAAATAACCCAATATGTACACCCACGAGATTCAAGCCGTTGGCAAGAGTAAAATTACTGATGAATGGTGCGGACCGATTTATGTTCTGGGCAACGGCGCTACTCATTGGAATAGTTATTCTTGGGATTATCGTCACGTTTACAGCTGGATGACAAGATTGAGCGATTGTAACATACATAGACGCGTATGCTCTGAGTTATTCAGACCCACTCATCAAGACCAGTTTGTACAACTGATGACTCAATCCGTTCAAATCCTCGTGCAACCTCATCAGCGGGAACTTCCCAGTTATCAACCACATATGAGCGCGCTGCATCCATATCTGGACTTATGTTTGTATTCAATGTATACTCCTCAGTAATTGGTGGGTCCAAGAATAATGATCGCACACGGTCAGCATGCTGAATAAATTCATCACGAGCATCAAGAACACTCCAGAGGTCGCCATGCTCGTTAATTGCCGATATTGCGGTTGCAGGACCGATTCCTGAGACACCATCATTAAAATCAGTCCCACATAGAACCGCCACATCGACTAACTGCTCCCGGGTAAGATCGTTCTCTTTGAGTGTTGTTTGGAGATCCATTAATTCAGGATTACCTTTGGAAGTGAGTTGTCGAAGTGTGTACGGTGCACCAAATAATAGTGTATCATAATCTTCACTTCCAACATAATCAACATCGCCCCGGATAGCCATCTCTGCTGCTTGTGCTTCCCCTTCAGCAGGAGCTTCAATAATCGGCACATCAAGTCGGTTTAACAATCCTCGTGTTGTTTCATGAATCGTCTCTGTGAGTCGTTGAGTGCGTGCTTCAAGCCGAGATGCGGCGAGTTCGTCTCCTCGCTCTTCAGCGGCTGCCTGCAGTTCAACCGCTTCCTCACGGGCGACCCGACGTTTTTGTACTTCTTCATCTTTGAGCTCGGTTACCCCGCCATCAAACACAAACACCGGGGTGAGATCATGTTCAAAGAATTTTGGAAGCCCTTGAACAACTCCAATCAAATTCGCAACTTCAGCTCCCGAGCTAGTCGTGTATGCCGCATCACGGGTGAATTTCACCGTCGTTGTGAGATATCGATATAGCCAATTATGCGCATCAACGGCGACAACGCTTCCAGAAATATCATCGAAAGCGACTGAGTCAAGTGCCGCCAATTGCCGCAACGCTGCATTTCCCATTAATCATGTAGTCGACCGACGCAGACTAACCACTGTCGGTGTTTCGATTATCAGTAATAAGGGCAAGACCCTTTCCTCAAAGAACGAACGGCACCGAGTCGTGAGTGAGTAGTCCGGGGTAGTTCACTATCACTTGTGTATCTTAGTAAACCAATGATAAACGTAGCTAATAAGACGCCCATGTAAAGTGGATTAGCATGACAGAAACACGAACCGCACGTGAGACAGAAATAATATTACGACTAATATGGCGAGTCGACTGCAGCATGCAACTCTGGTGGGTCATTCTCCTGTTGACTCGCTAAAAATGCCGATTCTGGATCATCATAATTGCGGTTTCGATATTTATCAAATCCAGATTGATATTGCTCACGTGTCGTTGTTGCCGGGGTCTCAGCAGGTCGTTCAAGCACTAATTCTGCGATGCCTGTTTCGCGACCTGTCCATGCGAATCCAGCGCGATACATTGCTTCATACGCAAATGGATTGTTCACAGCAATTCGAAGACGCTCATACCCCCGATTAACAGCGTGTGGAGTGAGTGATGCTGCCAATTGTGGACCAAGCCCATTTCCACGCTTGTCTGCTCGAACAGTTACATAACGATAACACAGTGTCGTCTCAGCTGTTCGATCAGCACTAAATGAGAGCGCCGCAAGTACTGAATGATCATATGGATCCGACCCAGCAATATTATTATTATTATCAGTATCAGTATCATCAGCATCAGTATCTGCGTACACTGACTGGGTTTGCTCTGATTCATTCGTACCTGGATGTGCATCTGCTGCAGTCGATGCAGTGATCTCAGAGGGCTCTTCGGTTTTGAGAATCGCTTTTCCGACTGATGATAACACAAACTTTCCTGCGTACGCAAAAGAGCGATAATCAAGCCGGAGTGTCGGTGCTTCTGGGGGCCACCCAAGCACGGTAAACTCCATAGTATAATATTGTAACTCAATCGAAAGAATTCATCGATGATGATACTAATATTTTCTTACCTCGCTTACCCTGGCTACTATTATAAGGGTCAAGGAGAATCCCTGCGGCTTCAGCCGCAGGACAGGACAGGACAGGCTGAATCCGACAACTCGGAGGTAATCTCCCCGGCGATAGTTGCGGTGAGATTGACAATCCGCAACTGAAAGCGACAGGCAACACTACGTACTGATAGGAATCAGGCTCAGAACAGAGTGATTGCCGCCAGTCCTCCGATGACGATGGCGGCCTGCCCTGTCCGCCCCAAGCAATGAGACAGTAATCGGACCCAGTCTGGTGAACGGTCGGGTCCGATACTGAACCGATGCAGTGCCTTGCCCGACTGCTGGAAGCACCACAGACAGTCACTCCAAGTCTGTCGAAGTCTGCCGGACTCCCCACGGCACAACCAACTGTGGGAGTCCGAACACGATGGACGAGAGGATAGGAGTGGAGTGGAGTCCCGGGGACGGGGCGGCTTGGGCTTGGCACTCCCATCGTCAGCAGTCCTGTCCCACTCTACCCGTGACAGTCCGTGAACCCCACACGGATTCTCACTGTACTGGGGTTCGGTGGAACTGTAACCCTAAAATTGAAATCTCCACTCACACTCACACTCACACTCACACTCACGCTCACGCTCAGGATTCCTCCGCGTTTACGCGGAGGAGGATGTCAAATATGAGAACGACGCAATTTGCCAGCGGACACGGCGAATGCCACGGGGCTTGACCCCGAGCAGTTCACGGGCTTGTCGTCGTATCAACGATAACTCTGCATATCGATCGCTACTAACGTACTCTTTGAACGAATGTCGACTTTATAGAAATTTGGGGAATATATAATTCCTGAGGGTCAGGATGAATACGATACTATATTTCATGATCCTGGCTTAGTTACGATTCTTGATCTGGCACGGCAATCTGAGCTTAATAGTTTTATTGATATTTGAGTGGCTATTGCGTCGCAATTCGCCCGCTTTCGCGGTAACACGAAGAAACATGTATACAGCGTCCAGATGATATATTGTGTCAGGTCGATACGGTCCTGGTGACGTCAGATTCTTCGATCGCATCGCACGGGTTTATGCTACCGTAATGCCATCAGCGCCGACAAGTTCACTCAAAGATGCATTTGTTGTCGCTGATCGACCCATTGAACGTGTCCTTGATATCGGTGGTGGAACTGGACGAGCAGCCACAGGATTGCGAACGCTTGGAATTGACGCCGTCGTTGTCGACACTTCGATTGCCATGCTTAGACATGCTGACTCAGACGGACACCCAGTCGTTGTTGGCGATGCAAGACGCCTTCCAATAGCGACCAACGAAGTCGATGCTGCTGTAATTGTTGACGCACTTCATCACATTCCCACTCCAGAGCGTGCGCTCACAGAAATTGCCCGCGTCATCTCCCCAGGCGGGATTGTGATTATTCAGGAATTTGACCCGACGAGCATTCTCGGGCGGGCGCTCGTGTGGGGCGAGCATCAGATTGGGTTCTCATCGACATTCTGGACCCCCGCTGAGTTGTGCGATGAATTGGATTCGATTAAGATGACCTCAAATTTAGTTGATGATGGGTTTGAGTATATTGTCGTTGGTCGTGTAAAATAATAATATTGTGGACGTCGAGTATTTCTGATCCGTTGAATTAGCAGTTCGTAGGCGCTAAGCCCCCGGCTTCAAGCAGCGACCGGCGTCAGCCGTGAGCGAGTAGGGTAATTCACTGCTGATATTGGTAGTGATATATTGCTACATACACTCAGAAATATAAATCCGGGAAAGACATTAACCACCGGTCATATCTAATAATATGGCACATTCTGAGGAGTCGTTTCTCACACGACGCATTGATCCTGGTGCGTATCCTCTAGTAATTGGAGACATACTGGGAATATCTGCGGTTCTTACTCTCGGTGTTATCTTTCATAATGGAATTGAGTATCTTTCAGTTGCCCCAATCGAGTGGGGGCTAACCGTACTCCCGTTTTTAATTGGGTGGGTTGTGATAAGTCCATTAATCGGTGCCTACTCTGCTGGTGCCGCAGAATCGGCAAAGGCTGCGATTCCACTTGGGGTTCGTGCGTGGATTCCTGCTGCAATCGTTGGAGTTACACTTCGAGCTACGCCATTATTTGAAGGCGGAGCTGGGCTTACATTCGTTGTTGTTGCCCTCACCACTGGTGCTGTTGCTGTGACTGTTATGCGATGGCTCTTCTTCTTGATCCGTCGATAATTTGCTACGTCATTATATCTGAGTGATTAAAGTAAGCTAAATAACATTAGTGAACGCCCCTCAATTATTATACTTCATAATACGCATTTGTGATGCGGAGAGCAAGCCCCGGTTTATAAAGAGTTTTGACACCATCGGTCAAACTGAGCTATATGACGGAATATACGGTTGAGTTTCTTGATGCTGGAGAGACGATTGAAGTGTCAGATAAACAGACGATTCTTAAAGCTTGTATCGATGCAGGAATCGCTCAAGAATATTCCTGTCGCGTTGGCATGTGTCTAGCATGCTCCGCTGAGATTGTTGAGGGGGACGTCGTCCAACCGGCAGCACGTGGTCTTTCTGAAGCTGAGCGAGATGATTATGCACTTACATGTATGGCACGACCACAAACCGATCTTAAGATTCGTCGGGGTGTCTATCCGCCGAGCATTGAACAGGATGCTACTCAGCCGGACATGGCTGCAGATGATTAATTCCGATTGCCAATTTCTGATACTAACTAGCGTATTCTGAATGACTCGAGTGTGATGTTGAGTGATGATCAAAATACAATCAACCTACTATATCTCCCAGCAGAGCGCAACGGAGTCATAGAGACGGTTCGTTAGCTAACGCATTCAGTTATATTCATCTCAGTAAATAATCATGCATCATCAATCATTGCTTGACAGTAACTATCAGGTAACTCTATGTGCTTGTTTCAATATGAACGCGCAAACATTCAAACGCAAAATCGAGACTGAAGCAGAGCGTGCACTTGAACAACTTGATTCAGATGAGTTTCTCCGTGCAGCAGCCGGTGGCGAGCCAACAACACAGACACTTCTCGAAACCGCAGCTGCAAGCGAACACGCAGCAGCAATTACATTTGAGACCTGGATTAGCGACGAGTCCGATACTGATGTTAAAATAGCGTTTGAGAGCGTCGTTGAACAAGAGCGCACGCATTATGACCGCGTTACTGCGGCGATGGATGCAATAATAAAATCCGATGGTGACAGCAGCAATAGCAGTGGTGGTTATGATATCGATCAGAAAGTGCACACTCAGGAGCCTCCGGGACCAATGCATGCGTATCTTCGTGAGCGTGAAACAACGATACAGCGGATTGCATCTGGGATGGTTGGTCGACCACTTGCGAGTCTTCGGACACATGCACAACTTATTTCATTTTTTGAGTCTCACTCAGGCACATCTGTTGACAATTCTGGCGGTGATATTGTGCCTGAAGCGCAGGAGAATCCGGCAGCTGCGCTATTCACCGATCTTTTTGAGGAGACAGAGAAAGTTCTTGATGATGGGCTTGAACTCCTCACAACGCGATGCACGACCGAAGTTGACCGGAATGCTGCAATAGCCGTCGCAACATACACAATCCGACTCGCAGCAGATGATACACGCGATATGCTTGCAAGTATGTCGTGACTGACATGGATAATAGCAATACTGTCAGTGCTATCAATAGAGACAGCAGTAAAGAGATTATACTTTGAGAATCATACACGTCATTTCACACCGCTTTATACTATGTTGACATCCTCCCCAGCCTGAAGGGCGGGTCGGGGTTTTTACCCTTTTTTTCATAAAATCGTATTATTAGTGACTCAAAGTAACGTTCGTTAATTGTAGCTACGTGAGATTAGACCTCATCAAATAGCGTCTCACCCTCAACCATGTGTGCTGCCACAGTGTCCATATCAAGCGTTACACCCAATCCAGGCGCTTCTGGAACCGTAATATACCCATCTTCTATGACAGACTCTTCAACAAGATCTTCCCACCATCCAAGATCATATGAATGATACTCGACAGCAAGCGCATTTGGAATCGCAGCACCAACATGCGTAGCTGCGACCGTTGCAATTGGTGATGAGACATTATGCATTGCTACCGGAATGTAGTATTGATTCGCTACATCGGCAATCTTTCGAGTCTCTCGCATGCCCCCAACCTTGGGCAGATCTGGTGCAATGATATCGACTGCCTGGCTTTCGATCAGTCGTCGTTGCTCAGTGACACGATAACGGTTTTCACCAACAGCAATTGGCGTGATCGTTGAGTCTGTGACGGATTCTTGCACCTCAAGATTCTCCGGAGGGACAGGATCTTCAAGCCACCACACATCATACTCCTCAATCGCGTCCGCGAGTCGTTTTGCAGATCCACCAGAGAACGTCCAATGGCAATCAAAGGCAACATCTGCACGGTCTTTGACGCGCTCTGAAACCGCTTCGACAATATCGACTTTATGCCGAATTTCACCTGGGCGGAGATGTCGGTTTGCACGATCTTTCTCTAGCCCGGATGAGACGTCGAGATCAAACTTCAATGCATCATATCCAAGTTCTTCGACAACCCGCTCTGCCTCGATTGCACATGCCTCTGGATCAGCTTCAGCTTCGGTATGGCAATCACAGTAAACACGCATCGCATCGCGGTATTTCCCGCCAAGTAGTTGATAAGCTGGCACTTGCAGAATCTTCCCGGCAAGGTCATGTAGTGCAAGTTCGATTCCAGAAATTGCAGTGACGCTAACCCCCTCAATCGTCCCTTCACCTGACATCTTCTGTATCAGATGTTCGTATAGCCGGTCAATATCAAGCGGGTTTTCACCAATAATCATCGGCGTCATCCGCTCAATCAACTCTGGTACGCCTGCACCCCAATATGCCTCACCGGTTCCAACAATCCCAGCGTCGGTATACACGCGGACAAGTGTCCATGGGAAATTGCCGTCAATCATCGTCGTTTGGACGTCAGTAATCTCAATATCCCGCTTGCTCCCTCGTGATGCTGTCACGCCCATTGTCTCTGCGGAAAGCTCACGCATTGTATACTCCGCGTTTGGGTCATGAAGATCGGTGTAGTCCTTGCTCATATCACTACATTTACTCGAAAAAACGTAAATCTTCCGAGAACTCCCGTCTGCCGGCTGTTACGACTGCTGTATACCGCTTTGCAATCACGAGTAATCTCTGAGAAAATTGCCTGCCACCACTGTATAGATACGATCAGTAAGAAAAGGCGAATTATGAATTTAATCTAGGACGGGTCATATTCTGCCGGATCAAGCTGATTGAGGACAGAAATAACGCGGAGGATCGATGCCGCATCACCCGGTTCATAGATGAGATCGTCTGTCGTCCGGACATGCTCTACCACACGTGCTGATGCGTGTCGCGGCGCAGCAGCAATACCCGTTTTGTGCGTTTGAGCCCACTCCATGATCCGGAGATCCGACTTACTATCACCCATAATAAGCGTAAATGGGTCTGAAATATCAAGCACGTCAAGTGCTGCTTGCACACCAGTTGGTTTGTCTAAATCGAGTGACCCAATCTCAGCTGCATCAGCATGATAATATGCAACATCGATCCGATCGAAGCGCACACGAACGGGTGTAGGAATCGAATCTATCTCAATTATTGATGCTGCATCTGTCTCTGCGAGGACAGTTGCGATTTCCGGGTCAGCAGATGCATAGTAGGCTCGCGCCCACAGTGCACCGATACCGTGAGTTGTTTCAGACTGTGTTTTTGGATTATTTTCATTCCCAGAAGCGTCGTCTAAGATCGCAGATAGATCCACAGTAGCCGCCGTGTCGTTTTGTATTGAGTTGACCGTCTCATCATCCATATCGATAGCCTCCGCGACGATATTTCCAAGGAGATCAATTAGATAGCAGAGTCCATCATCAATCACTGTCTCGGCTGCGTCACTTCCAGTCTCATAATTAGGTTTCAACGTAATATTGAATTCATTCCCCTGGAGGTGTGCTGATCGCTGTATCGTCTCTGGTGCTTCCGGAAGCACTTGTGAGCGAATCTGTGTGAAGATCGATCGAATCTCTGAGTCCAACTCTGCATAGAGAAGTCGCTTGGTGTCTGAGCCATGCCCTGGCGTGAATACACCCGTTCCTGCCTCATACACAATGCTAAGATCGCCCGAGTGAACCAATTCACTTCCAAGCCCCTGGATAGCGAATCCTTTGACATTTTCAAGAGTCTGTCCTGTGCAGATGATAATTGGAAGACCGGCTTCATGAATCTCTGTCAGATGATGCAATGTCTCACGAGGAATCTCATTGTCCGTCCCACCAGCGGAACGAAGCGTCTCATCAACGTCAAGCACAAGGGCATTTACTTTCCGCTGATATTTCATGCAGAGATCAAGTGCGGTGAACGCTTGTTCACGTGTTGCTTGTGAAGCGACTGTAGCCATTGTTTTAGCTTCAACTGCTACGTTCTCGGTCGTCTGTATCGATGTATCGTCATTACTCTCTTGATCTACTGATGCGTCATATTGATGAAAATCTTCAGTATCACTCTCAGCATATCGCCCACTGGCGAATGCATCGTGGATCTCATTTTTTTGAGCCTGCAATTCATTATGCGCATCTTCCCAGTACTCAAGTGCAACACGTGAATCAACAGGCGGAAACAGATCTATGAAATTCTGCCGGTCCCGCAATGTGTCTGTTGAGAAGTTTTCATAAAGAGCATAAAGACGATCATAGCGGTCCATATCATAGTAATAATAGCTACGATAGATTACCTTTTTCACTCTATTGTATCGCCGGCTCAATTTGTAGTTTGGAATAATCTATTTTTTGACTGTTAGTCTTCAATCAGCTACCCACGGCTGAAGCCGTTGGCTTGTTGATGGACTCTCGTTCCACCGATACGAACGTATTGGATGTCACTTTACTAGCACTTACGGTCACAATCCCCGAGTTGAGGGCGTACTGACAGAACGCCTCTCCAGCAACGGACTTCTGCCCCTGCCTTTGCTGGAGTGTCACCAATAAATTCCGTGCCAGCGCCACGTTCTTTGCCGCGTTGTAATCCGTGTTTGTCGCGTATCCACACAGTATAAGTACTCGAAGTGCTGACCATCGCGGTTTTCTACGAGCGTGCATCCACAACATTTCGAGCATTGTTGGCTCGACGTTCTCAGCGACGATGCCAACTTGTTCCGACTTGCACTCTACCTGTTTTTGCAGCGCGTTGAACGCCCATTGTTGAAACTTCTTGCTGTCGCTAATGCGTTTTCGAATTTGTGCTAACTCCTCGATTGTTGGTGGCGTGGATATCACTCTCGCGGTCGTCAGGCACGTCGAGTCGAACCCAAACCCGAACCGTTCGAGTTGAGTTATGTCCCACACCATCTCTCTCAGTAATGCCTATTCTTTATTCTCTGTTTGAATGGTGTTGGAGAGTCAGCACTGTTGTCTTCGGTGGTGTGTCTCACGGAGTGTACGCGCTTGCTCCCATGGCTAAAGCCGTGGACTTCCGCGCTGCTACCGCTGTGAGCTCGGGCACAATAGATGAAATAGAAGAACACAGTGGGGAAACGCTCAACACAGCTAGTGACTTACGCGGAGATATGTCTGAGTGGACCGACAGTATTGTCGGCGATCGGATGACGGTTGACAGGGAATTCAATGATCGTGTCACTGCCTCAGAATTTTCGAATCAAGAGTGGGGGCTAATCATGACTGCCACTGAACTTGATATTGAAAATGCAGATAACCCCGAGACAGCGCGACTTATTGCAGATACAGAAAACCTCTCGCAGATTATGCCTGAACTTGACACTGTTCGATCACAGATGTCACAAATGGGAGGGTCACCAGGGGATAGCGGTAGAAATCCTGGCGGTGGTGTCGTCGAATCAATAAAAGGTGTCTTGGGACTTGGAGGCGACGATGGGAGTGACGAGGAGCGTCTTGAGGCGGCTGAGAACCTTGCACAAGCGTATGCTGATGAGTTACAAACTCATCTTGAATCGACTGGAAAGTGGAAACAAGTTCGTATTGCGTATCAAGATTGACTTTCTGTAGATACGAATTCACAGAAATTATAAAAAATCATACGTTGATTCATACGCACCACTCATTGATCTGCTGTTTGATCTAAAAATATGTCTGAAAAATAGGATTTCCATAGAGTCAGTTATCCGTATAACTAATATCATATATTTACATATTCTGAGACATTCCTACTGGAAAGTAAATACCATAAATAATCATTCGCCAGTGAATTTAATTCTTATCGGACCATCGTGGTTGATATGTCAGGCAAATCAGAGTCACAATCGCAACTGCGACGGCAGTTGTGCCTGTGGGGAGATAGATGCATACGGTTACGCTTGGGTCTGATACTGTCGCTATGTCTCATGGCACCACTCGTGCTTGCGACTGGTCGAGTAAGCGCACATGTAAGATATGTCACACCTGGAGGGAACCCAGTTGCTGTTGCTGAATTTCTGGGTCGTGCTCTAACAAACCCATTTAATCTCATACTTCTAGCTGGTGGTGGTCTCTTTGGTATCGTTGGGGTGACGTTGTATCTACAGATACGCCCATTTCGACGCGATCTCGCTGTTTTTCGCCGGACGATGGGAGAATACCGCGATCTTCTTTCCTGGCTTCTTCGGTTGAGTGTCGGGCTTCCGCTCGTTGGGGCTGGATTCTCCGGATACTTTTTCTCACCAGCTGTCACGCTTGGTCCTCCCGTATTTGTCCGACTGTTCGGGGTCACGACTGGGTTTTTGCTTCTCTTTGGATTCGGCACGCGGCTGATGGCGTTTGTCTCACTCGCCGGCTACAGCGTTGGACTCATGTTGGAGCCCAGCTTACTATTGGCATTTGAGTATGTGCCTGCACTTACTGCGATTGCACTGCTAGGTGGTGGTCGACCGAGCGCGGATCAAGTTGTGGCACGACTTGCGGCTGAGGATACAGTTTATTCACGAATTGATCCGTTTTATCGTGCAGTTGCTGTCCCATTCGTGGAGTGGGTATCGGGGTACAGATGGCTTGTCCCGGTGGTGATTCGTGTTGGTCTTGGAATTTCCTTCATCTACCTCGGTCTAACACAAAAAATTATGAATCCTGGCGACGCTGCTGCAGTAGTTGCAAAATACAACTTAACTGCCGTCGTCCCAGTAAGTCCAGAATTATGGATTATTGGTGCCGGTATTACCGAAATGGCTGTTGGGACCGTGCTTTTTGTCGGTGCGTTTGCTCGGATGGCTTCAGCAGTGTCATTTGTTCTCTTTACAACAACACTGTTTGGTCTCCCCGATGATCCTGTTCTTGCACATATCTCACTGTTTGGACTTGCATCAGCGCTTCTCATCACCGGAGCAGGTCGATGGTCGATTGATGCAGTTCTTGGGGGCACTGATGACTCACAATCTGCAGTCGATCCTGAGGCGACTGAGACACCTGCAGATCCATCTGCCGC
>NZ_KE356561.1:852780-853809 GCF_000415985.1 Haloquadratum walsbyi J07HQW2 | reverse complement strand
GGCCGCTGATGGTGGTGTCTGTTCCTGGCAGTCCATAGTGACCAAGTAACACCACTTGCATCGATGTGATGCTTTTGCTAACGCCGCTGGAACCGAGTCGGCATCTGGTAGTTCAAGCGGAACAAGGACTCGGTGTGACATATCCATATCTACGCTCACCAGTCACTAAAACCGCACGAAGTGTGTGAATTCAGATATTTCTCATGAATGTTGATACTGGCTTAATTATTACTCCAAAATGACAATGCTTTGTTCATTGTCAATCAAATATTGTTCAACCAACTCGCTGTGTGCAGCAATTGAGGCAGATGAGAGATGAGGGTTTATTTCAGACTCGTAGACCGGCAAATGAGGTCTAGGCAGATATAGCTAAGCTGATACACCATGTGATTGAGCACGTATATTGATTATCTGGATTATACCATTGAAGTCAAAATGAATCAACACTTCACTTCATTCCGTTATTCTCGATGCCCGGTTGTATCTGATAGCTATTGTCTTCAGATTTCTATCAATAATGAATCATATGAATCGCGTCTACTGAGTTTGTTGCGCCAAGTTGAAAATATGGCGTCGCTAAAAGATATTCAGTATCAACTGATGACGAAGGGAAACTACGATCACGCTGCCGTTGAAACACACTGGCAAGCCGCGTGGGATGACGCAGACACCTACCGGACACCAGATGATCCATCAGACCTCACCTACGTCTTGGGTATGTATCCATATCCTTCCGGAAAATTACATATGGGGCATGTCCGAAATTACACCATTACCGATGCATACGCTCGATATCGCCGGATGCGTGGAGATGATGTTCTTCACCCGATGGGATGGGACGCATTTGGTCTTCCTGCAGAAAACGCTGCAAAAGAGCGCGATACCAACCCTCGTGATTGGACGTATGATTGTATTGAGACGATGCGTGAGCAGATGGACTCCATGGGATTTGGATATGACTGGGATCGCGAAATCACGACCTGTGATCCAGAGTACTACCAGTGGAATCAATATTTCTTCCGTGAGTTC
>NZ_KE356561.1:797640-852730 GCF_000415985.1 Haloquadratum walsbyi J07HQW2 | reverse complement strand
TCAAAAACACCGCCTCAAGCAGAGATGATTAATACAGCACGTCTCTTAACTTCTGATACGTCGTACGGAGTACACTCCACACTTCCGCCTTTTCGCTAACGAAGCGCAACGAGAAAACCTTGACTGGACCCGAAACACCGTACGGCAAACCTGCAACCACACGGTCTTTTACCGATTCAACCAATTCGACGACTCGGAAGGAACCGTGAAACAACGAGTCACCAAAATCCGAGACGAACTCCCCGAACTCAAACAATGGTGGACAGATTTGCAAGGCGTGTACTCGAAAGTCTTGCAGACACACGTAGAGCGCATCGCCCGAAACATCGAAAACCTCGGGAAACTCAAAGCGAAAGGCTACAAAATTGGCTCGTTGAACTGAAAGAACCCGAGAGAATTCCGCAGTTTCACGTACAACCAATCAGGCTTCAGACACGATCATAAGAGTGACTCGGATTGACGTGGATTACTGTACCTCTCGAAAATAGGATGGATCCCAACCTGTTTACACCGCGACGTACTTGAAGACACTGAAATCAAAGAGGTGACGCTGAAGAAAGAAGCGAGTGGTGCGTGGTGCGCGTCGTTCTGCATCGAAGTGGAAGACCCCGAAGACCCACCCGTCGAATCACTATCTGTGGACGACTGTGTGGGTATCGACCTCGGGGTTCTCAACTATATCCATAATCCGACCGGCCTCGTCGTCGACCAACTCGACTTGTTCGAAGACCGAGGACGACTCGAACGTGAGCAACGAGCATTGTCTCGTAAAGAGTACGAGTCGAACAACTGGGACAAGCACCGCCAGCGAATAGCAAAAGTCCACGCTCGGATGAATCAAAAGAAGTGGGACTTCAAGAACAAACTCGCATACTACTACACAACCCACTACAAGGCGGTGTTCCTCGAAGACCTGAACGTGAAAGGGATGCTCGAAAGCCCGCAGAGCGCTCGAAACAAGGCCGAAGTCGGGTCGGGTGGCGAGACTTCATTTCTATTATGCAACACCACGGGAAGAAGAACGGGTGTTACGTGGTCACGGTCAAACCAGAGAATACAACATTGGATTGCGCGTTGTGTAGAACGAGTGTGTACAAACCGTTGTGGGTTCGAGAATACTCGTGTCCGACGTGCGGGTGCGGGTTTGAAGCGGACAGAGATTACAACGCGGCTTTGAACGTCTTGTCACGAGGACTACAGAAACGAGGAGTGGTTCACCCCGAAGAAACGCCTGTGAAGACTGCAACCGCTGTGTCGACTGACGGAGGTTCATCCGCCGTGGTCGATGCAAGTTGCGTCGTTGAATCAGGAAGCTCCGCCCTCAAGGAAGCCGCGTCAGCGGCTGAGTAGGGTGGGGTAGTTCACAGTTGTCATCACTTACACTCAGGATTAGGATTTATTCGGATTAACATGGCGAATATCAGTATTTGTTGGCTGTTCTAGTCATCTAAAGATATCATGTATCGGTTCAGTAGTGGAAGGATATGGTACAATGATGACAAACCCGGTCTGGTGATCTGAATATCTCCGTCAGAATCACTCTGTGGCTGATGTATCAAACTGTACTGAATCAAGTTTCGTCCGTGCAATTTCAAGCGCATCTATATCATCATTCACGGCACCCTCGTGTAACTTTCGAGCTACTGTTAGGAATATCTCGCTTGTCTCGACGGGAATGTCTCCTTGTAATGCCTCACTGCGAGTAAGGTATGTTCTAAACCGCTCACGCAACTGGCTGACAGATAGTTCAGAATCTCGTGTTGCTGTGGTTCCTTCCGTAGATACACTCATTATTGATGATTCCTCACTAAGCCATTTACCGAAATCTTGGTGAAATCTGGAGAGAATTTCAGTATATGCAAGTCCGCGCGCAGCTGTCATTGAGGTTGGGACTGAATCTGGAGTTGGTCGATAGCCGTCATCCGTACCGGCAAGTAGTTTGGTCACATACAGCCGTGTCTCATTTGTCGGACGACGACGGCGGTCAAGTACATCAACTGCATGTAGTAGCTCAGCCGCTGAAAGCAGCGTCTCGTCCGGAGCCTGCAACGTTCCACCATTGAGAAATCCGCGCTGACGAATGTAGTCACGAAGGGTTGTGGTGAGGTCATCTGTGATCGTAGTAATATCAGTCTCTGAATCGAGTGCTTGTTGATGATTCGATAGATCTAATTCAACAGCACTGTCTGTATGCGTTTCTCTCTGTCCACGACCTACACTTTTGAGACTCCCACACGCCGGGCAGGCAACCTGTCCTGTGTCAAAGTATGACCACTCTTGACCACATTCACTGCATTGGCGCTGACCCCGAATCTCCATGTTTGAATTTTCGACTTCCAACAAACAAAAGCGCGTCGTGAAAATATGTAGTATTACTTATATACTGATGTCGGATGTATGCATCCATTCTGGCATACCACAATGCGAATTTTGAGCTTTTTACGAGCGGACACGGCGAATGCCACGGGGCTTGACCTCAAGTCGGTTCACAACTCCACTGCAGAGATAATATCAAAACACGGAGTGTAAGATCTTCGACCGTCGAGAATGGTACCATCAGATCCAACATCATTTATTTTATTTTCCGTATTCGTAGAGGCAATTATACCATATATACGAACAGGCGACAGTATTAAATCTCTACCACTAAGTTTTGCACATGACGCTTCGCTTTGGAGGGCCGAAGCGTCAGCGGGGACCAATTTAGAGCGGTGAGCGCCCGCGTAATTTGCGCGGGTCGCTTCCCGCTTTTACCGATGACATAATCTTCCAGATGTCACTGCCGCTGTTTATGTTAATGACTGCAGAAATATATGAGAGAATACCTGTGCTTTTGTATGTAATATAGATCCGATGAGCTACCTTCCGGCCCAATGTCGGTGGTCAGAATATATCTTCTATACGTTTCGCCACCACAGTTTTACTCGAATCCACTACATTATATATACAACAGATATGATTGAGGTATAGATGTGGAATTCGCAAAACACTATCATAAATGTTAGTATACTGATGTTTGATGCAGAAAATATAAGAACGTTGAAGTAAGTGCTATCTGTTATTTGATATAATAAAAACAAGTATAAATGCTAAGCCTCAGCATTTGTCTATACCAAACAGTAGCGCTCCGTTATTCAAGTTCATTCGACATGTTTATTTTATTGCATACTAACATAACAATAGTTCGACGATGTATGACTTGACAGGATTTCAGCGTGATTTATTATATGTGATCGCTGGTTTGGAGAAACCACACGGACTTGCAATAAAAGACGAACTTGAAAGTTATTATGAAAAAGAAATTCATCACGGGCGTCTATATCCAAATCTTGATACACTTGTCGACAAAGGGCTGATTGATAAAGGAGAACTTGATCGACGAACGAACTACTACACGCTTACCCGACGGGGGCAACGAGAAATTGATGCGAGGGCAGATTGGGAGGGGTCATACATCGAAATCTCATTTGACGGATTCGAATAGCTAGCGTATATATTCGTCAACTACTGACTTTGTTTAAATCATTTGATATATAACTGAGGATACAGATTATCCAAACAATATCAACATTAATCCTTGCTTCCATCAGCACCAGAGGTCTCATTTTCTTCCCCGTCAACATTGCTAACTGAGGTATCTTTTTTACCACCATGACCATCGCCGGCAACGGCATCATCTGGGATAAATAATTGTTGTTGACGAACAGCAACACTCGGATCAACGCTGTATGGACGTATTTGCTCACGTGAAATGAGTGTTGGAAGGACATACAGCGCGAAGTTCACTACCAATACGAGAATAATCGGCGCAAGAAAAACGCCATACCATCCAAACAGAAGCGGACCAAATGTGTATGCAACCATCACTGCACCAACGTGGAGTCGTCGTCCTGAGACATATGGTCGAAGCACAAGATCGGGGATTGTATCAACAATAATGAGTGAAACACCGACGAACATCGCGGCAAACCAGAGTGTCTGCGGATCTGTAATATACGATGTCACGGCTAAATACACAGCTACTGGAACATAGACAAGTTTCATTCCAACAACAGGAATAAGACTCGCAACGCCTGCAACAAGACCTAACAGCGCTGCTGCTGGAATCGCGATATCTGTCGGTGCAATGATATTTAAAATTGAGTAGGTTAACACACCAATTGTCCCTGTTATTACTGCATTAAGGATGTTACCAAAGAAGATACTTGTAAAATCATTATCAACCGCGTCAAGATACGTTTCAAGAACTCCACGTTCATCGCCAAAGCGACTTCGAACCCATCGTGAAAGTTGGTGATCATCTCGCAGAAGATAGAATGCAAGCGCAATCATCACAAACAGGTGGACAAGCCCAACGCCAATGACTGAGAGAGCGTTTCCTGCTGACCCAAGCGAACTGAGCACACGCTGGAGTTGATCAGGTGTTAATTGAGTGAGTTCAACCTGGACAAGTCGCTCAAGATCAGTGATCTGTGCCAGTTGTTGGGAGGTAATTGGCGAGTCAGCCATCTGAATAAGGGTCTGATTTGTGAGTCTAACCAGCTCATCCGCTGCAATTGCTGCTGTATACAATACCAATAATAATGCTGGAAGCGCAAGCAGTAATAACGCAACAGCAGCTGCCAGACTTGGTGGACCGATTCGTCGGTTAATTCGTTGATAAAGCGGACGCGTCGCATAGTAGAAAAATAGTCCAAAGACGATTGTTCCAATAAACGAATAGACAACAAATATCAAAGCACCAGCGAGTGCGAGTCCCATAACCCACCACGCGAGTTGTGTCCGGTCTATTGATCGAGACGACATATCAAAAGAGGGATCGCATACGTCAAAAGCCTATGGTGAATTTGGCGAATATTCGACAGGTGATTGCTAATAAGCTAGATATCACTATGCCTGCAGGAACGCTTTTTATTGCAGGCAGTTCTAACAATGCGTCAATGGACGTAGACGATCACGCTGAGGAACTTGCCTCCACCCTCGGTGTTGACAAAGCGGAGGTCAAATCAGATTTAGAAAACCTCGTTGCATACAGCGTTCCTGTTGACGAGGCCAAGCAAAGTATTCGCCGGAAGTATGGAAATGACACCGATAGTGGTGCCATGCCATCAGCAAAAGATATCGAGGCAGTCGAAACAGGTGATGGGAACGTGACTGTCACTGTTCGTGTCATTACGGTTGGTTGTCGGACAATCCAGTATCAAGGTGAGGAGCAGGCAATTCGTGAAGGAGTTCTCGCTGATGAGACAGGTACGATCCCATATACTGCGTGGCAGGACTTCGGGTTTGAATCAGGAGATTCAATTACAATCGGTAACGCTGGTGTCCGTGAGTGGGATGGACAGCCGGAATTAAATATTGGACAATCTTCAACAGTCGCTGTTGAGACTGATTCTGTATCGGTTGTGGAGCATGATCTACCCTGCTCAATTGGTGGTTATACGTCGCTTCTTGAGTTAGCACCTGGTAACCGAGGACGCGTTGTTGAGGTCGAAATTATTGAACTTGAAAAGCGTGTGATCAATGGACGCAATGGAGAGACAACAATTCACTCTGGGGTAATCGCTGATGAATCTGGACGATTACCGTTCACTGATTGGGAGGCGCGGTCAACTCTCTCAGCTGGTGAGACGTTCCGGTTTGATGATGTCTACATACGCGAATTCCGTGGCGCTCCACAAGTTAACCTTTCAAGCTTTACAACTGTCGAAGCGCTGTCAAAAACAGTTGAAGTCAATCAAGATGCCCAGCGAGTAGCAATCGGCGAAGCAGTTGATTCGGGTGGCGTTTTTGATGCTGAAGTTACCGGAACCGTTCTTGAGGTTCGTGAGGGCTCGGGACTGATTGAGCGATGCCCGGAGTGTAATCGTGCACTCCAGAGTGGTCAATGTCGCGAACATGGTAGCGTTGAGGGTGAAGATGATATGCGAGTCAAAGCGATTATCGACGATGGCACAGGTGCCGTCACGGCGATTCTTGATCGCGAACTAACTGAGTCTATCTACGGCGGGAGTATGGACGAAGCAATGACAGTCGCACGCGATGCAATGGATAAGTCAGTCATTGCTGAGGAGATTCGTTCAACTATTGTTGGTCGAGAGTATCGCATCCGCGGGAATATCTCTGTTGATGAGTATGGTGCAAATCTTGAGACGGCTGAATTTGAACGGACGAGTGATGATCCGGCAACACGTGCCAAATCGGTACTTGAAGAGGTGACATCATGAGTACTGCTCAGAATAGCCGTGAGATTGCATATCGACTCCTCGCAACTGAATTTGAGGATGCAACATTATCATACTCATCAGGTGATGATGAACGGGCGCCGAACTATGTAGTGACCCCAACTGGCGGGCGAATTAACCGGTTGTTTGCTGTTGGAGCGTTAACTGCCGTTGAATCTGTCACTGATAACCTTCGGCGCGGGCGAATCGCTGATCCGACAGGTGTGTTTGTCACATACGCAGGTCAGTATCAACCAGCGGCGGCTAATTTTCTCGAGCAGGCAACACCACCAATGTTTGTTGCACTAACCGGGAAAGCTCGAACATATCAGCCAGAAGACTCAGACGAGGTGTTGACATCTGCCAGACCGGAGGGTCTCACAGCAGTTGACACTGACACACGTGATCGATGGGTAGTGGGTGCCGCGGAAGCGACACTTCGCCGCATTGCAATGATGGATGCCGCACAGTCATTATCACTCCGCGGTAATGCACTACAGGATGAACTTGAATCTCGCGGCGTTGATGAAGCACGCGCTGAGGGAACAGCACTTGCAATCGAACATTACGGAACAACTGAATTCTATCTTGAATCACTCCGCAGAGTTGCAATCCAAGTGCTAGAGCTTGTTGCCGGTGATCGCGAGACAGTTGAGACGACTGAGCCTGGTCCAAGCGAGACCGGAGACACAAACTTAGGCGCACTTCCATCAATAGCAATCGATACAACTCCAGCTCCAACCGGTACAACTGCAGGTATTCAGGATACTGAAATTGATGCTAGTGCGTCCGTTGATGACGATAATATAGCTGCAGACACAACGAGTAGTGCAGAGCCATCTCCGTCTCAAGAACTCGATGTTGACACTGATATTGTGCAGCCAGCTGCCGATGGTGAGTCTAAACCCGAGTCAATAGATGAGCCAGATGAGTATGGTACACCAGATCCAATCAGTGCTGAAGATGACGCCGAAAGTGGTGTCGCTACAGCAAATACCGGTCATGAAACTGAGGGTGATGGTTCACTTTCTGATTTCCCTGAGGACTCAGGGCTCGATGATGAGATGGTAGACACAGTTGATGATCTCGCAGATGAGACAGACTCAATTGAAACACAGCTTGACGATGAAATTCAACGAGAAGTTGATGAGTCAGATATCTCAATAAATACAAACGATGTATCTGAATCTGAGTCTGAACCTAACTCTACATCTACTCCTGATATTACATCCGCTGGAGAAGGGGTTGCATCGGGTGATAGTGATGACTCATCAACTATTGGGTCTGCGGATGCTGAAGGAGATATGACAGCAGACCCAACAGAAATGTATGAATTCGATGATGATGAGCGGGCTGAGATTGAAGACGAATTTGGGACTGAATTCTCGACAGGTAATGAAATCGACGCCCCCGGCAGTGCTGATATCGATGTTCCGACAGCACCTGATATGGACCCGAGTGATGAAAAGACGTCTGTCGATGTCAGTGCCGACGCGACTGATACAGACGCGAGTGGCGTTGACTCATTAGACGCATCAACTGAATCCAACATAGATGCCGATACCAATAGGAATACCAATACTGATACTGGTATTGATGACCCAACAGATGACATATCAGCTGAGAATACCGTTACGTCCGGTAGTCTTGGTGACTTTGAGACCGATTTCGATTCCGATTCTGACCCTGCTGCGTCCACTGACAGAAACCTCTCCGAAGCTGAAACGGAGAGTAATGTGAATGACAATGCCACTACAGGAGACACGACCGACTCAAATGAAACACAGGATGTTGATCTGGAGCAAGCAGCAGTGTCGATGATGAGTGAACTTGATGATGGTGATGGTGCGACTCGTGACGCGGTTATTGGTGCGGTTGTCGATAGACATAATGTCAGCCCCAATGCAGTCGAAAGCGCAATTCAGTCTGCACTCATGAGTGGGCGTTGTTATGAGTCCGGTGAAGATGCGCTAAAAGCAATCTGAGTTCTCTGACGCTAGGGTCATCAGTGCCTGCAATACATTATTCCAAATTGGAAGGTAATACCCCTTCCCCAGGGAGTAATAAAAGCGAACGAGTAGGGAGGGGATACGCCCGACACTACAGAGTACAGTACGAGGCTATGTTTGTCGAGGACTTAGATGTGAAATCGATATTGGAACAGTCTCACAACGCTCGGAACAAGCAGGATTCGGCTTGGAGTCAGTGCATCCAGGCACTCGAATAGAAGGCTGACCTGAACGGCTGTTATGTCGAAAGATTTACGCCAGTAGACACGACGAAAGCGCGTTCCGAGTGTGGTTTGACATCCGATAAACCTGTCTGGGTTAGAGAGCATTGTTGTCCATCGTGTGGTTTTGAGTTGGGCAGGACAGGACAGGGATTGGAATGCCTCGACCAATGTGTTGGAGTTGTGAGGATGAGGATGAGGATGAGGACGAGGACAAGAAGGAGAGCGATTAGGGCTGCTGGGGCAGTCCAAAGTAAAACGTCTGAAATAGACTGGTCTCCCTACGGATACGGAGAAGATTCATTATAAATCAGTACCTGCAAGGACCGTCGTTGAAACAGGAAACCCGAGTGAGAATAAGGAAAGCCACATCTTCAAGGAACGAATCGTGAAAGCGGTGAGTGAGTAGGGTGGGGTAGTTCACAGTAATTAATCGACTTTGTGCTTCGTTATCCGTGTAAGTGAAACATATATTCCCCTACAAATAATACATTGAGCAATAACTACTGCCATGAGACAACCCGATCAATTAGGTTTAATACACGCACGGTGGCAGTCTTGTTCCCCACCTCATAGAAGTGAATTTACACGTACACGCTTAGTGACTATCTCGCCGATATGATATTCATTTGATATATGTCCGCAGATACAAACGCCGATGTAAGCACAACTGCTGAGTCACTTGTTGAGCCACTTCCATCGGTTCCGGCCGCATTAGCACACATTGGCACGGAGACGGCGCTTGTGATTGCTGATTATCATGCTGGTATTGAGATTGGACTTCGATATGAGCGTGGGGTCGAACTTGATAGTAACGCCGAAGACAGACGTCATCGCCTTCTGAACCTACTCACAGGACATCCTGTCGATCGACTCATTATTCTTGGTGATGCCGGTCATCGAATTGGTAATCCAGATGATAAAGAAACGCAGGAGCTTACTTCTGTATTTGAGGCTGTATTGAACCATGCCCCAATCACAGTAGTTCGTGGCAACCACGATGCAGGGATTGAATCAGTCGCAACAGCTGTCGAGACAGACAGTGCCCAGACCGGAAATACAATCGATGTAACTGAGGCATCAGGCATTAACTTCGGTGATATTGGATTTGTTCACGGACATAGTTGGCCTGATGAGACAGTGCTCGATTGTGATATCCTCTGTGTTGGTCATGAACACCCTCAACTCAGGGTTGCAGATCATGTTGGTGGGAGTCAGCAAACTCGAGCATGGCTTCGAGGACCCCTTGATTGGACGCCGTTTCAGAACAAACTGGAAATTAAAACTACATTCGAGTCACCTGATGACACACAAACAATCAGCCAAGATCCGCCCGATGTAATTGTCTTTCCCGCTTTCAATGAGCGCTCTGGTGGTACAAAAGTCAACACCAACGAGGGATTCCTTTCACCATTCCTTCCAGCAGCATTTCAGAAAAATCACACTGACGCATACTTGCTCGATGGAACACGTCTTGGTCCATATCAGTCCGTGTGACCAGTGATATTCTTCTAATATAGCACACCTCAGCATCGCTCGCTGTTACAGCAGAATCTAATTATCTATCCTCAGAAGTTCCATCTGTATCAGTAATAAACAATTCTCGAATAGCATCTCTGTCGATAGTTCCGGAAACGGTACGTGAAAGAGTATCGGTGACTCGAATCATTTTCGGGATTTTGAATCCAGTAAGATGGTTGCGTGCATGTGATCGAAGAGCATCTTTATTTATACTTTCTCCGGTCATTGGCGTGACGGCAGCCACAACACGCTCACCCCACTCAGTGTCTGAAATACCGACTACAGCAGCCGAAGCAACGTCAGGGTGTGATTCAAGAACCGTTGCTACCTCGCCAGGGTCGACATTTTCACCTCCAGTGACGATTCGATCATCAAGCCGATTTATCACTGTGAGTCGTCCATCTGTGTCGAGTACGCCAATATCGCCGGTATGGAATCCATACTCTCCCTTGACCATCGACTCTGGACTAGCATATCCTGGTGTTACAGTTGGTCCCTCAACAACAATCTCACCAGGATTGCCCGCGGATTGCGGATTACCAGATTCATCAACAATGGTTACATCAGTCCAGAGCAACGGTGTACCAACCATCTGCGGATTATCAAACGCTGTTTGTGGACGAGCAGTCGCGACCTGTGAAGCGGTCTCTGTCAATCCATACGTTGGATAAACTGGAATTGATTCACCCTGACAGCGATTGATCAGTGTTGTTGAAGCCGGTGCGCCGCCAAGGAGAACAGTCTGGAGCCTTTCTGGAAATGAAGAGGTATTATTTGCATTGAGCATTCGACGAAGCATCGTTGGTACAAGCGACACAGCGGTAATACTGTGCTCATGGAGATCGGTTACTGCCTGTTCTGTATCGAATTCACCACGTAGTACGACTGTCATTCCGTATAATGGACCTCGAAGAATTGGTGCAATACCACCCATGTGATGTAGTGGAAGTGTAACAAGCCATCGTTCATTTGGGTCGATTCCAAGGCGGAATGCTGAGGAAACTGCACTCCATAGAATATTGCCTGCAGTCAACTTGACAGCTTTCGGCGATCCAGTTGTTCCAGAGGTAAAAAGAACCAATTGTGTCCGTTGTGGATTCCAGGCGACTGTATTGACTTCGGCTGACGTCACAGTCTCAACCGAATCAACCGAATCAATTGTTGAATTATCAACTGAAATAACAGATATATCATCATCTACAGCCGCTGTCGCCTCAAAAACTGTCCTTTCGGTACAGTGTTCACAAACGATGGTCTGCACTGTCACACGAGTGAGCCGTGTCTCTATTTCTGTTGCTGTGAGACGATGACCAAGGGGGACTGCTGTTGCACCTATCCGTGCTGCAGCATAAAATGTGAGCGCTGATTCAATCTGAGGAGAAAGGATAATTCCAACTCGATCGCTTTGACTCACACCAAATTTGCTCAGCCGTCCAGCAAGTTGCTCAACGGCCTGATCAAGTGCTGAAAAGGTATACTCATCACCTGTTTCTGCGTCGATAAGTGCACATGCAGTTGGGGAGGTTTCCGCGCGTTGTGAAAGCCACTGCCGCATCATTATTACTCACTCAGTCGTCGATATTGAGCGCGTTGACTACTCATCGTTACTACTGTTATTACATCTATATATAAAAGACAAGAAATCTATCATTCATAAATAATATAACTTACTACAATACATTAATGTTGAACATACTCACGGTTTTGTTATCTCAAACGCTTCAGCCTCAGCCTCAATCTCATCAGTGAGTCAGCTACCCATGGCTGAAGCCGTGGGCTTCCGCGCTGCTACCGCTGTGATAGCAGTATGATTCGTTTCTATCACCATGTCCGATTGCGGTCGCCACGTTTTTGCTATCAGCAACCGTCAGCTTAGATAATCATGTTTGGTGGAGGCGGAATGAATCCCCGGAAGATGAAACAGATGATGAAACAAATGGGTATCGACGTTACTGAACTTGACGTCGAAGAAGTCCGGATACAAATGGCAGAGGAAGATCTCGTATTTGATGATGCACAGGTAACGCGAATGGACGCACAGGGTCAACAGACGTATCAGATTGTTGGCGAACCCGAAACCCAGGAGCATACCGACACACAACAGCAAATAACCGATGACACTGGCGGTGATACCAGTGGTGATGATACCGGAGGTATCCCAGAGGCAGATATTGAGATTGTCGCAGAACGTGCTGGTGTTAATACAGATGATGCGCGTGCTGCTCTTGAATCGACTGATGGCGACCTTGCAGCCGCGATTGCTCAATTGGAGTGACTACCTCCAGTTCGTATCTCCTCGTTAACAACGAACACGACCGCGAATATCTCCGTGCCGCAGGCGAGGAACTCCAGACAGATCTCGGTGTGCTTGAGGTGCCAGTAGATGTTGACCCAGGAGATGTCATTGAGACACATCTTGATGTACCATTCACCGTTCGTCAGCTCCGCGGTCCAGATTTATTTAATCATTTTGAACGCACCGGCGCACCGATGATTCCGCGCGATATTGGACTCTTGATCGGTCAGACCGGTGTTGCGCATGGTGATCGTGTGCTTGATGCTGGGACGGGAACAGGTGTCCTTGCAGCGTATCTTGGTCGACTTGGCGTTGATGTCACTAGTTATGAAATTGACTCAGAGTTTGCTGACGTTGCACGTGAAAATATGTCACTTGCTGGCGTAGCAGATCAGGTGGAGATTCGCACTGGTGATCTCACAGCAGCGCTCGACACTGTTGGCGATGAGGAGCCATTTGATGTATTGACACTTGATACAGCTGATGCCCCGACAATCATTGAAGCGGCACAGACACTTCTGGCGCCTGGGGGGTATATTGCGGTGTATGTACCGTTCGTTGAACATACCCGCGAAGCTGTTGAAGCAGCTCGTAAAGCCGGAGTCACAGCAATTGAAACGTATGAAACTATCCAACGTGAGATGGATTTTGATGAACGTGGGTCACGACCATCGACTGCTGGTGTTGGTCATACGGGCTATATGACTATTGGACGAACTGAATAGATAAATATCGTATACGGCATATTGTACGCGCAATACAGGAGTTGTTGGTAGACTTCTATCAGTACTTACCAATCGGATAATTCGGGTAATTGAAAATCACTCAACAGACCGGATAATGTCAAATAGCTCATTTCGACCTTGCTCGCGATTAAATTGGACGTGACTCGGGACAGATAGTGGGTACGCCCCTCCAGCGATAATGATATCCTGTGATTGTGCCCACGTTACAACATACGCTTCAACAGGAGTCTGAGTGGTATTAGCCGTAGGGGCGACAGTGGCGCGGTATTGCTGTATCGGCACCGTCTCTTCACCGCGATCAAACCGACGCGTGTCACTTTTGCGAATTGAGGAAAACCCCCGTCGTTCAAGAATATCAACAAATCGGGAGCCTGCACGATTACGAACGAGTTTGAGAATTGAATCCGACACTGAGTCTGATCGAGAAAGTTGAACCCGACTCGCAAAGACAAAACGCCATGTTGTCGTTGTCTCTGAGCCAGCGTCCTCACCAGTGTTGATTGCAGCACTCAGCTCCGTATCAGTGAATATACACGTATGTGCCTGAACGGTCACGATAGCATTATCAAACGGCGTTGTTATTTTATCAGTCTGTAACTGCCATCGATCGCTAAGACTGACTGTTGGCGGGGGGACGTCCACCGGCACGGCTGAATAATCGGACTGTAGGCAAATATGAGTTGTCAGTATGAGCTAAACAACTACGATAGATCATATACCGAATACACTGATGAATCAATGGTCATCCTCGCGCCATTTATGATCGCACTCTGTGCAGGTGAAAAATCGTGTCTCAGACTCATCAGCTGCGCGGATTTGTTTCATCTCGTATCTCGCTGTGTCGTTATCACACTCTGGACAGATAACAGTCGTCGTTGGTCCAATCTCAGCATCATCAACATCCGACATGTCGACGGCTCCACTTTCTTCTTGACTTTCCGTGGAGGTCATCGTCGCTGTTTCAGCCTCATCAGCTAGCTCCTCGAATCCGCAGTCACCACAAATCCAGGTGTCGTCCTGTTTTTTCATCATCGATCCGCACTCATCACAGAATTTCATTATAGACCCAGTCAGCATCCTCATGGGTTTAAACTCTTAGCTTCTCCAGCGCACACAAGCTGCGGGACGTGAGACGTCATTGTATATTCAAAGCCACTGCAGTCGCTATTATCAAATATACCTATAGTGACGATGAGATGTTGGCTTCCTCAGTATCTATCTCATGTGCTCTGTCGGTGATTTCGTTATTATTCGAAGTCCGGGTCGCGATCTTCGAGAAACGCTGACATTCCTTCGCGTTGGTCTGGCGTTCCAAACAGTCCACTCCATGTTCGAGCCTCAAACTCAAGCCCTGTCGACTGTGGGGCATTATGTGCAGTATTGATCGCCTCTTTTGCGGCACGCATTGCAGTCGCCGGCTTGGCAGCCAGTTCCGCTGTAAGCTCTGAGACATGGTCTGTAAGATCATCGTGTGCAACGACTTCACCAACGAGACCACGCTCGTATGCATCAGTTGCATCAATTCGTTCACCGAAGTAGATCATCCGACGGGCTACCTCATCACCGACAAGTGCCGGAAGACGCTGTGTGCCACCCCATCCAGGTATGATGCCAAGGTCGATTTCTGTCTGCCCGAAGACCGCCCGTTCGGAGGCGACTCGAAGATCACACGCAAGTGCCAATTCACATCCGCCGCCGAATGCGTATCCATTGATTGCGGCAATAACTGGGGCTGGGAACGATTCAATCATATTCGCAATACGATGTCCCTGTTCGGTGTACTGCTGAGCGGCTTTTGTTCCAAACGATTGCATTCGTTCGATATCAGCACCAGCGACGAACGCCTTCTCACCCGCACCAGTAATTACGAGACATCGCGCATCATCATCAGCAGCCGACCGAAGATGCGTCTCAAGTGAATCAAGTGCAACCTCATTTAGTGCGTTCATCTGCTCTGGGCGATTGATCGTAATAGTCGCGACATCCTCATCCCATTCGAGTGTAACAGGTTCAGCAGCCATATCAAGACTCTCGTCTGGGTCCCTTCTAATAGTTGTTATACTTACAATCAATTACTCGATTTAGAGAGATAACCCAGAGTGTATTGAGGCTTGACCCCGGGATAGCTCACCGTGTGGTTTCTTTGTGTTGACTTCTGGATGTAAATAACATATCTCACTGGATAATGCCCATACGATTACCATCCACGAACGCTCCCTGCCATCGGTGACAAATGCCGATCTCGGCATGCTGTATCGCTCGTTTTTATATAATCGCGCGTATAACCGCTGATATGTCCCTCTCAAAACAAGCTCAGAAGCGACTGGCAGATGTTGTTCAATTACAACCAACAAAGAATAAAGAACTACAGGAATGTTGGGGAATTGACTCCGGGAGTGAAATTCACCAATATCTGGAATCAGAGCTTAGTGAGTATTATTATCGTGATGATAACAGTCTTATCCGCGCGACTGAAGAGGCAGCAGAACTTGTCGATGTTGCCCCTGGCGTCGAGGGGGGCGATGATGATGGTGGCATTCCATCGATTATTCGCATTCCAGAACTCCATGCACGCATATTCACCGTACTTGCCGGACCTGAAGAGCGATCACAGAGCGTTGTGTCCGTTCTCAACGACCTCAGAGAGCAATTCGACATTGACCCATCCGTCGAAGATGTGAGAGAAGCATTACAAAGCCTCCGCCAGAAGGACGTTGTCACGGTTGTATACCGGACTGTCCCAACATTTCAACTAGCAACTACACGTGATGCAATCGATGTCGAACAGACACATCGGTCAAACACAGACGGGTCGAATATCAATTCAGATCGTGAAGAGACAGAGGTGAATACAAACACAGTCTCACATTCACATTCACAGTCAAATTCGAGCGCCAATACAACAGATGGTGAAGACGCTTCCACGATGAAACAGATTGAGACGGAATTTGAGGATATCAACTGAAACACGGCTTGGGGATGGGGATGGTTCTGCTATTTGATCGAGATATAATCACTCACGAAAATACATACGAACTATTCTGGCTGGCTGTTGTCGTCGCTCGTTTCAGTATCTGTCGCCTGAATATCACTCAAAACAATAGATGACTGTTGATTAAATTCCAGCCGTGATATTTCCCGTTCTCGCATGCGTTCACGACGCGTTGTAAGTAGCTTCTTGATTCGAGCCCCAGGACCACCAGTAATTGGCCACTCACGCATTCGCCAACTTGGAGGCTCTGGCTCAAAATCTGAGCAATCGCCAGCACATTCTGTGGCAGTCTGTGATCGTTGTTTTGCAGCGCAGTATGGAATCATGACGTCACCAAATCGCTGAAGTTCGAAGTGTCGACAGTCTGGACGCATTGTCTCGTGATATGAGCGCCATCCTGCCCCATATGCACGCTCAGCAAGCACCAGTTGTCGTCGATATTTCTCGGCGTCAATCGATTTATTCATATCAGACATAGCGGTTGTTGTATCGGTAGGCCGTAAATTAGATGTTGAATCCTGTGTTGTGTTTATATTGATATTAGGTGTCTTTGAGTTTGTTCCTGCTTCTGGATGCTCTGATGATGACGTTGTTTGCTCTTTTTGTTGAATTTTCTTCTGATCTGATAAACTCTGAGTAGTGACTGCGTTCAATCCTGTCGGATGCCATATCACCGACGCCTCAGCCCATTGATTATGATGAGCATCAGGATCAAACTCGAAAGTGAGTATTCCAACCTCAGCCGGGAGATCCTTGAGCAATATAGGCTCAACCTGGCTGTTTGTTGCTGCCGTTGCAACCCAGACTTCATCGGCAAGCGCTGTTTCAACATCCCTTTGTAGTTGATCGCCGAGTGCTCGAGCTGCACTTGCATCAAGATCCGGCTTATTCTCGATTGCGATGATGCGTCGAAGCCACCGTGGATAGGCTGCAACTCGTTTTATTTCGATCCGATTTCCTTGTCGACGGGTGTTTAGGATGCCCCGGTCTGCAGCTCGATGTACTGCTTCTCGAACATATCGCCAGGGGAAATCAGGCTGAGGAATCGCCTCGCGGTACCATGTCCATGTCTCCGGTGCCCATCGGACAACACGCAGGAGATCTGAATCGAGGGTCTCTGAACCAAACTGCTTTCGTGCCTCAAGTCCCACCGGATCACACTCAAGAACAATCGTATCCCACCGTCGGTGCTGGGTTCCGCGCTGTCGTGAAATGACAATCGCGGAGTTATCGCTATCAGTATTACTGTCATGTGGCGGCCATTCCTGCTCAGCCCACCGACAGACGAGTAACTCGAATCCGAACTCAGCGTTGCCAGGATATTCATACATATTTTTATGATTTAAACAAGATTTGGATTAGCTCTTTTAGCTTTCACCGCTAGAGGATAAATTCAGTACTCAACACAGGATGCAGTAGATAGATATCATGTCGTCCTATCTAGTCCAATTGAGTGCACAGACCGATAATCAACTCAAAATCACGGACACCACTGTCACAGTATTGGCGATATCATACATTATACATATGTGAGCGGAAAGTAAGTCACGCGCATTAACATAGAAATTATGAAAAGTTATGGGAGATATGTCGGTCGTTCACGATTAGCATTTTTTGCAGCTAGTTCATCCAGATACGTGTGTGCCCGTTCAAAAATTTCTCGTGGTCCATCCTGTGTGATCGTATTTAGTGCCTGTTGATAATCGCGCCATTGAAGATCACGATGTTCATTTGACAGCTCTGCACTCGCCTCAAATGAATGCGCAATGAAAAGATGGACTGTCTTGTGAATCGTTCTACCGTTTGCTTCGAACATATAATCATATTCTTCACGAAAGCCATCAACAAGACGAAAGTCTTCAATGCCGGCTTCCTCTTCAATCTCTCTGATTGCTGTTTGCTGGAGTTCCTCTTCTCCTTCGACCCCGCCTTTTGGAAATTCCCAATCACCTGGTCGGCTTTTAAGGAGTAAATACTCCCGTTCACCGCGAGTGTCGCGGAAGAGGATAGCTCCAGCGCTTACCGCTTCCACTGTCATTACCTGAATACATTAGACATGACGTTAAGAGAGTATCGGACATCAGAATGTAGAAAATAATTCATCTGTACCCCCATTCGCCTATGTATAAAAATAGATATTGTAGATAGTTCATAGAAATCTGTCTCAGGATCTTCAGAGATGATATTATTAATAGTTAATCGATGCGATTATTAATGTATGCCATAGGCGTATGCCTATAATTATTTTACAGGTCCTATGAGTTAGGATAAGGGCGGATTTGTATTCATCAACTCAATAATATCAGTTCTGTCTGTGATAGAGTTGAACCGTAATATCGCACCCACTATCCACTGGTAAACTGTCGTGCGTCGCCAAGATAGATGGCAAATGCACGCCGGACAGCCTCGCGAGTACCAACCGAGACGGTCATCAAAAAGCCAGTAAACACAATTGTTGTTATCACAGCCGCTATAATCGCAGTCACGCCTGGAGTGCTTCCAAGTTCAGTAAGAAGTTCTATTGTCGCTGTTGTGACGAGTGCTGCGATTATTGTTCCGACAGTTAATTTTACTGCCAGTGGACGGTCAAGTGGAACTCCACCAAGCACAGGTCGTGCATAATAGACAACGTAAACAAAGATCACGAGATTCATGACTGCATAGCCAATGGCTCCGGCTGCAGCGCCCATCTGTGCCCCTAAAAATGCTGTAATTGGGACGCTAATAATAAGTCCATATAGTTTTGTTCGAAAGCTCACACTCGGATAACCAAGCCCCTCCATTGCATGTGATGATAGCGTCCAAAATCCTCGGAATATATTGATACCTCCAACAATCAATGCTGTCGTCGAAAAGGAACTAACAGCCGTCCCACCAAATACAATAGCAGCAATCAAATCGTGTCCAGCAAGTAGATACCCAAGGACGACAAACGTGACCCCTGTACCACCAGTTACAGCCCCATCTAGGTATGCAAATGCAGACTCACCAGCAGAAGCATCCCCGCTCACCTTCGTGAGCAGCGGTGATGCAAGTCGCCAAGAAATCGTCGCCCCAAAGTCTGCGAATCGATCGGCGGTCTCATAAATCCCAACAGCTGCCGGCGTTGCGACTACACCAAGCACATAAACAGGCATATTATAACTGAATCGGTCAAACACCTGATCAGGAATACTCCATTTTGCAAACTCCCATGCACGAGTCACTCACGACGCGTTGGAACTGCTGGGGCTGTCCGAACAGCCATGATAACAATACCTGTAACGAACAGTCGAGTCCCGACAACAACGATAATGAGATCTGCCGGTGTTGTGAACACTCCGTCAAATACAAGTAGAATAACCAACTGGAGTGTCCCCTTCGTTGCCGTAATCCACGTTCCAGCACTTGGATAGCCAATCGCAGCAACAAGGCTTTGTGCAATCATTAACGACGTTGTGGAGATTGCAAGCAGAGTGACCGGTGTTACCAATGATGGAGCAAATACTGTCGATTCAATCAACAATCGCCGAAGTGGTGCAATAATGAATCCGCCGAGCGTTATACCGAGATAGCCGAGTGCAAATATAATCGTGAGACCGAAGTACGCACTAACAGACTCACCCTGCTCGCTTCCAATTTTTTGAAGCGTTTGACTGACTCCCTTTATAGGTCGTAGTATGAGTGCAACCCCAATCGCAATAAAAAAATACGTTCCAGCGACGGATGGCGTCGTCACAGCAGCGTAGACAATCCCACTAAGTGCATATACTGTGGTTGAAAATAACGCTCCACCTGTCGTTCGGATTGATGAATCAAGTAAGTTGATCTCGCTGCCGTCCCGGTGGCTTACCATCTACGCTAATAAATAGCCGATAGAACAAAAACTGACCGTGTTTATTACTAACTCAATTCTGAAGGCAGATCTGCAACTCAGTTAGACCACTACGGGACCCCGACATATCAGTGAAATAACTATACACATCCAAGCATATATATTCACACATCTCTCATCATCAATAAGTTAATTTATGCGTGTGAGTGCACTGACAACTGAACAGTTAGGTTATCTGTTCATCTATAATATGACTGCTATTAGGCATGGATTCACGCAAATTAATAAATTACCCTTCTACTATATATCTGCGTATGCAAATTTTATATCATTAATATGCTCACACACACACAGAAATTGGTCGATATTCGGATCATATCTGCTTTCTGAGGTACTTTTCGTTTATTCAATATTGTCTGCTCGGCTGTATCATAATGATAGACATACACGGTACCGGACGTATCGTTTTTTTATTTTGAACACAACCATCGCAGCTATTTTTAATACTCAACTTCACAGAGAGAAATTCACAGCCAAATGAACCAATATCACACACACACACAAAATGCTCATGTCATCATTTGTGACGCTATCGTTCATTCCGGCGGTGACCACACAAAATCGATTATTTCTCAGTGGGAATCAAAATTAATCCAATTGTCTCCTTCAGCAGGTAAATATGGTACATGATGAAGACATGGCATCCAAAGCTGCCGAGTTTTGGACCCGTCGCCATGATATCACTCCTCCAAATTATGATAGTGATACAAAAAGACGACTCGTGTTGCTTGCTGATGCCAGTAAGACACTTTCCTGTTCAGCGTACAACCAAGTTATTGACACACTTACTGATTTCTCATGTTTTGACCCCGTTCCGTGTGAAATACTTCATTTAACCGTGAAACTCTTTGATGATCCGGTTGAATTAGTGACGACAGATGGTAACCCAACTGAGCGAATTGATGAGATCATTTCACAGGAGCTACAACGGACAGATCCGTTTGAGATTGAGCTAACTCAATTTAATATTTTTCCTGATGTCGTGTACTCTGAGATTGATGATGGTGGGGAATTAGCCGATATCAACCGTAGACTCTGTACATACGCAGAAACAACCACACTGGATCGTGATGGCGAGGAATTTATTCCACATTTAACATTTGGATATCTGAATGATATGACGGAATATAATGAGCTTATTGAGTATCTTGAATCTAATCGAGAACTCAACCTTCCCACACTGAGTATCGATGAATTTAGATTGGTTGTTCGTGAGGTAGGCAAACATCCGCCTGTTTCTGACTGTCTCAAAATATATGAATTATAGTGGATTATGCTAAAGTGACTTAGTGTGCTCAGTCAACGGTATTTTCGCCATGATTCGGCAGTGTATTTCTGAAGGATTGGAGTTTGTTATAATATTGTGATTTCATCTATAAGTTACACTGTATACATGTCTGATATAATATACTATGAACATATGCCCACGCAGTCCTCATGACAGTCGATACATATTTTCATTATGAAGATAAATTAATGACACAGTTAATAACACAAAATGTTAGATTAATTTTCGGTGATCCATGCTTCGTCGGAGTCATTTGAATCTTATCGGAGCTGCAACGGCTATGCCACCAACGCTTCCATCGTCCGAGTCAACGGAAATGTTTGCGCAGACAGAATCTGCAAAATCTGAATTGAATATTGATAGGATACTCTCAATAGAGACAACAGAGCAAGATATTGACTGGATGAAACGAACCTTGGACAATTCGCTTCCACAATACTGGGAACAACCAGATCGTGGGATATATTATATTGGTCCAGATAGAGAATATCGCGTTCCAAAATCATATGAGGTGGTGAAATTGCACGCAAATCTGTTCCACCGACAACTCAATCAAGTGTATGAACACAACCGATATGACTGTGATAATTTCGCATTTGACCTTCGAGATTCATTTACCAGGATGGATCCATTCATAAACTCGGTTGGAGTGATGGTTGACCCTGAAAATAATCATGCGTATAATGTGATTGTAATCAATGATAACCCACAACGAAGATATGGAACTACATACATGTGGGAACCACAATCAGCCACTGAAGTGGATTATCAGACCAATTGAGGGGTCCTTATCCTATAATCAATGCGATACACAAATACAAACAGATATTGATACAGAAACTTCCATTTTATTCATAACCCGATGAGGTCGTCAAGTTCAACCTCAGAAACGTAACCTCCGCAGACAGCGCATTCATCGATATCATTGGGTGCAGATCCACCCTCCATATGTAGGTTTCCACACTCGACACATGCTCCGAACTCTGCGTCTATCATCATTATGCAGTATATCCAAAGAAAAGTATAATATTTACGCTACATCAGAATAACTCAATATTTCTAACCATATCGTATTATAATACGGTAAACACAGCAAGGTTAGTGAATTAGCTCCAATATTTTTGATATCGGACGTGATCACATGTCATCTATGACGATATCCGTGATGATAATCAACAGAACAGAACAGTATGGGGTCGGAGGGATTTGAACCCCCGATCGACTGATATCTCCGGTTCGCGCCTCGGTACCCCAGAGGGTCGTCACTGCGATCAATGATCAGTTGATCGCTCGGTATATCAGTCTGGAGTATCGTCACCGGGCGGTCTGCCTCTGGAGTCAGTCGCCATACCGGGCTTGGCCACGACCCCCCATTCCGCAATCATGCATAAACCGATGCTGCCTAAAGTGGTTACGATTATCGGTAAAGAGAATACGTCAGCGATTATCGGTCCGTATCAGACCATGAGCACTCTTGACACTTATATGCGGTAACGAACTCAGTAACGCTCGGCATATATCCAACAGAAATAACATTTTCATCACATTCTGGACACGAGTGATCGGCGTCCTCGATTGGCTCTGCTTCAAGTGGCCGTTCGCCCTCAACAAGCTCTGCAAGGCGCTCTGGGGTCACCATTCGACCTTCGACGACACGATTGCTCATATGAGAGTAGATGATATCAAACGATGTAAGTCCGTCGTGTCCCCTAAAAATTGATCTATATCGACTCTGTTATCTCTGCAGCTGGCATAACAACACTCGTCGGAGTGTGACCTCTGTGTGTGTGTATTTACCAGAAAATAGAGGAGAAAGCCCCGTCGTTTAGGGCGGAAATGAATCCTTCCATGCTCATATTTTCACCATATTCAGCATGAACTACGCTAGAGTAATTCTGGGGTGGGCTAAATCTATCGTTGGCGAGTCCATACGAGTCAAATCCAGCTTATAGCCATGGCGCATGTGAGTCACTATCGTCTGGAAATCCATATCCAGCCTCTCCGGAGTCCGAATCAGTATCTGATGTGTGAGAGTCACTCTCGGCACCGTCGACTGATGCTGCGACATTACTGTTGCCGCCAACGTTTGGGGTTGTATCAGATGTCGATGCCGGTGGTGAAGTCCCCATCTTAGAAACAGGGTCATCGATTTGATTACTGCCGACTGCATGACCAGCAGCTGCCACGGAGTTCCCCACACCTGGACTATCAGGATCATATGCGAAGACTGCAGTCACACAAAGAACACCAAGGGCGACCGGTGCCTCCGTCGGGAGCAATCCGAGTATATCAAGTGCAAGCATTCCAAGTGCAACAGAACTCCCAAACCGAAAGCGATCAAGATCGACAATACCCCGAAGCCGTGGCGCGAAGAGTGCAACAAGCAGGGCAAACCCAACCCCAACACCTGCGGCAGCGACTGCTTGTGTGACCACCGTAATATTTGGATCAAGAATAATCGATGCGTTGTTGAGATTAACACTGGCAACCAATCCAAGAGCAATGATAATACCTGAGGATGGGAGATATTCACCAATCTTTGCAGAGGCGGTTTTTGCAGCGACAGCAAGAATGACTAATCCAGCAAATCGATGGAACACAGCGAAGTCAAGTACTGATTTTAATGTCTCAGCGAACAGCGCCTCAACCCCGGCAATTGGAAGTAATATTGCGCCTAGGATCAGTACTGAGCGGACTTGTTCTTTGCGAGTTCCATCCATTTCTGCAAGGATGACAGCAACAGTTGCTGATCCACCAAATATCAATAAACCTGCTTCAAGAATGCCAAGTGGGCTATCGAGTGCACCAGCGATAATCAGTGCTGGAAAGATCCCATCGATGAGTGGGAGTGCCATAACGGTCGCCAATAGCCGGGTCGCACTTCCTACCTGCTGTTCAAGACGAAGTGCAACCGGATGTCGTGAGACACTCATTCGAAATTAGTGACCGTCACCATCGGTCAACCGGCGATATCGGCGGTCGACCGGATGTGGACCTTCTGAAACAAGAACAGATCCAACATCGGACGATCGCCCGCGCACTCCATACCCATCGCGAACAGATACTGTAGTTAGTGTTGATAACAGCATCCGATTTGTTCGCTTGAGTGTGTCCCACATCTGTGTAAATGTTGTAGTAAATGCCTCACCAAAGTCGTCACTTGACTGGCTGGCGATACACGATGCAGCAGGACACATGGAGTCCATATGCAATATAAAATGATTGATCAATTTAACCTTTGTGTGGGATGTAACGACACGGTGTCTGAATCGATGTTGGTCCGGCGGTACGAGTGTCAAATATCCCTTGATCAACCGTGAATAGCAGACTATATATTCGTACGATTGACGCCGTATGCCAGCAATACACACGGATATAGGCTCTCGCAATGTTTTTGTCGGTTCCCTGCTGACCGTTTACATGGCGAATAACGTTTCTGGGAGGGGGCGGTTTTCTGAGAAGTTACAGGTTCCTGAGGCACTCACATTTGATGATGTGCTCTTACGACCCATGGAAAGTCGCGTTGAGCCCGATGCTGCAGATGTGTCGACTCGTGTCTCACGAAATGTTGAATTGAACATTCCGATTGTTTCTGCGGCGATGGATACTGTAACAGAGTCTGGAACAGCAATTGGAATGTCTCGTGAGGGAGGATTGGGTGTTCTGCATCGAAATATGGACACAACAGAAATGATTGCTGAGATTGAGCGGGTCAAACGTGCTGATGAGTTAGTTATTCGTCGTGAAAACGTTGTAACTGCAAGTCCAACACAAACTGTCCGTGAAGTTGATGCGATGATGGAACATGAGGGCGTTTCGGGTGCACCGGTCGTTGATGATGATGATACCGTATTAGGAATTATCTCTGGCACAGATATTCGCCCATATCTTGAGGTTGGTGACTCAGACGCTGTTAGTGAGGCGATGACCGATGAGGTTGTGACGGCATCACTCACGGTTGATGCTCGCGATGCACTTGAATTAATGTATGATCATAAAATTGAGCGCGTCCCACTCGTCGATAAGTCAAATTGTCTTGTTGGTCTTATCACGATGCAGGGGATTCTTCAGCGACGTCAACATGAGGATGCTATCCGGGATGATGATGGACGTCTTCGCGTTGGTGCTGCTGTTGGTCCATTTGAGACCGACCGTGCAGTAGCTGCTGATGAGGCTGGAGCTGATATTCTATTTATTGATTGTGCACATGCACACAATCTCAATGTGCTCGACAGTGCCCGTGAAATCAAAACGAGTGTAGGAGCCGATGTTGTTGTTGGCAACATCGGAACGCGGGAGGCAGCTGAGGCTGCAGTTGATTTTGCTGATGGACTCAAAGTTGGAATTGGACCAGGGTCAATCTGTACAACTCGTGTTGTTTCTGGAGCGGGGATGCCACAGATTACAGCCATTTCTGAAGTGGCAGATGTTGCTGCCCCAGAGGGCGTTCCTGTGATTGCTGATGGTGGAATCCGATATTCTGGTGATGCAATCAAAGCGATTGCCGCTGGTGCGGACGCAGTAATGCTTGGGTCATACTTTGCAGGGACCGATGAAGCTCCAGGGCGCGTTATCACGATGAACGGTAAGAAATACAAACAATATCGTGGGATGGGTTCCGTTGGTGCAATGAAGTCAGGCGGTGGCGATCGGTATCTAAAAGAGGCTGATGAGAATGAAGAGTTTGTTCCTGAAGGGGTAGAAGCGGCGACACCGTATAAGGGGACACTCGCATCAGAGTTGTATCAACTCGTTGGTGGCATGCGATCTGGAATGGGGTACGTTGGGGCTGAGACACTCCCTGGATTCAAAGAACGGGCTGAATTTGTCCGAGTTTCAGCTGCTGGTCAGACTGAGGGCCATCCACATGATGTCATGATAACTGATGAAGCGCCGAATTACAGTCCAAAAGGAAATTAGACCAAACGAATCAAAACTGTCGATGACAGTTCTCCCGATGGCGATGATGATAGTGTTAATATCACAGATATTGTATTCATGAATTCCACCATCGTACCAACAGGTGTTAGCGACTGGCAGTTATACCATTTGTATGTCGACGCATCCGGGATTTCACTCACTCACAACCGAAACGGATACGTCAATATCAGTTGAAGGGTCGCTCCCGTCATGGCTTACTGGAACGCTCATTCGAAATGGTCCAGGGGCATTCTCATTCTCTGAGGGGAGTTCAGTTGATCACTGGTTCGATGGTCTCGCAATGCTCACGCGATTTACGTTTGATCCAACGAAGGGCGCAGATGATATAGTCCACTATCAAAATCGGTTCCTTCGAACGGATGCGTATGAGGCTGCTCGTGAAGGGGAATTCACCGGTGGGTTTGCGACCGGTGAAACAACACTGCGATCACGTCTTGCTGGATTTCTCACAGCAACATATGATAATACAAATATCATCGTTGAGCGGGTTGATGATACATTCCTCGCGCTCACTGAGTCTCCACGAAGCGTCTCAGTTAATCCGACAACGCTCGAGACCAGTGGTCAAATTGAGTATGATGGCACAGCGCCAACTGGGCAACTACGATGTGCGCATTTCCGACGTGACCCGGCAACAGGGACACTGTTGACTGTCGATACGTCATTTGGTCGCAGAAGTGAATATCATATCTATACGATCGATAGCACTGATTCACATACTCATATTGGCAGTGTTCCGACTGAGAAACCGGCATATATGCATAGTTTCGGTCTTACGCCGCGATATGTTATTCTGACAGAGTTTCCACTCCGTCTTGACCCACTTCAGTTTCTTCGTCCAGGTCGCCAGGACCCGTTTATTGAACAGTTTGAATGGGAGCCTGACCGTGGGACACGAATTGTTGTTGTGGATCGCATGACGGGTGACATTGTTGCTGACCCCGTTGTTGATCCTGTGTTTGGATTCCATCATGTCAATGCATTCGAACGAGATGGCGGTCGAAAAGTGGTATTCGATCTTGAGACGGTTCCTGATGATACCTCGATTGATTCATTATATCTTGATACACTACGCGAGGGTAAACTGGGAACGCTTGCTGGTCGACTTGAGCGGTTTGTAGTTGACCTTGGGTCACCTGCAGGTGATCGATATGGTAGTACTACTGCAACAGTCAGCCAGCAAATGTTATATGACGATGGAACTGCGCTGCCGACGACGTCACCAGCACAGTGGTGTCAGCCACATCGCTATATCTATGCAATGAGCATGGAACAACCGGTGACAGAGTGGGCTCAAGCGATACTGAAATTTGATACGGAAACAACAAATTCAATCGAATATGGACAGGGTGCTGATTATTTTACTGAGCCAATTTTTGTCCCCAACCCAGTGGGTGAGTCACGCGATGATGGAGTTGTCCTTACAGTTGGGCTTGACACTGATCAAGACCGATCACGATTATTTGTGTTGTCTGGTGACACACTCAACGAGCACGCCCGGGTCACGCTTCCACACGCAATACCGTTTGACTTTCATGGACGGTATTTTCCGAACGTCCATGTTGCGTAATTTTCCTGAGCAGTCTTAGCCATATGGTGTGACATCTACCCACTTCTAAAGAGGTAGGCTTCCTGTCTCACCAGCCACTTTGTTAAGACTGTTAGACTCATTCTTCGAACCAGAACGAGTCGATGAAACTGGGTTGGAAGCCTTAGTTTTACGATCTACCACCGCTTCTCGTGGTTGGAATTCATGAGAGCGGTCAGACAGGTAGGTCGAAGGAAGTGCCACGCTCCCGTTACCGCTATCCCCAGCTAGGCGTGCTAATGGCGGAATTACGCTTATCGATTTCTGACGAATACTCTCTGCTCCATTCAGATCACCGTGAATAATTGTCTCGCACGACGAACATTTCCACAGCCCACGTTGAATCCTGTCCGAATTGTTATTTAACCCTATACCTGGTAATGATACCTACAAGAGTCCGTTGAAACTAGACATATGACTATCAGTTATATGTACTGATTATAAATCATAAAGAACGGCAAGTGAACCGCTTCGGGGTCAAGCCCTATTGGATTCGCTGTGATCGCTGGTAAATGTAAGTCGTTCACAGTGCGATGGTACTATGATACAAGATGACGAAATCGAATCACGTGCAACCGATCGCTCATCGCGGCTGTCCATATCAGTATCCTGAAAATACCCTCATAGCGCTTCAAAACGCTGGAAACAGAGCCGGTGCGGTTGAATTCGATGTCCGTCGCTGTGAAACGGGTGAAGCTGTTGTTATACATGATGAGGGACTTAACCGTGTCACCAGTCGCGAAGGACTCGTTTCAGATACCTCAGTTACCGAATTACAACAAACACATGTGGAGGATTCTAACGCACATGTGCCAACATTACAGGAAGTTTTTGAGACAGTACCCGAAGATGTTACATTACATATTGAACTGAAAGAATCATCTGTAATTGATGATGTTGTGACGTATTCCGACCATTTTGATCATAATATTATTATCTCATCATTTGATCCGACTGCACTCACTGTAGCTGTTTCAAAGGGGCTCACAGACGTTGCATTATTGTGTGCAACCGACCCGGAGAGTGCTATCAAACGTGCTGTCGAAATTGGGTGTACAGCAGTTCATCCCTCAGCATCTCTCTGTATTGAAACCGACATCGTCGCAGCAGCTCATGAACAAGAATTGATTGTCAACGCATGGACCGTCGACGACACTGAGACACTTGTTGCATTATCTAGAATTGATGGCAATAACTGTTCTACGGCAGTCGACGGTATTATTATTGATGATTGCTCATTGATTGAGCAATGTCAAACGCTTGAATGATTCAATCCGAGAGTTTAGACACCTATGCGGGCTCAAATCGATAGGTGAGTATTTCACTCGTTGGATCCCACTCAAAACTACCACCGTGAACACGCTGCATCCGCTCTCGATATGCTGTTAGTGACTCTGATCCTTCTCGTTGAGCGTCTGCATCCGTCAAATCACCAAGCGTTTGCTCATCGACACTTGCAATGATGAACATATCTTCAGCAATTGAAAACCTATCACCCTTTGAAGCATATTGATCTGTTGCCCCCCGGCTAAGTTGTGTGATATCCCCGCTATGAACAGCATTCTTTACCTGCTCATTCGGCAATAACGTATCTGGATCAATCTTCGTCATCAATGATTTATTGCAATGAATATTAAAAAAACATACGACACCCATCATATTTTGAATTAATAGTGGATTATACACCACTGGTATGTACATCAGTAATTCGAATTTTCGAATATGATGTCCACTCGGATCGATATTTACTAGCTGTTTTTAAGATCGACCGCAATCAATAGTGTGTGAAAAACCAGTGTCACTCAGGCAAAAGAGAGTAATCAGCATGTTCATAATAAATAATCAACCAATCTCAGTAGAGTGCTGTTGCTGTGTATGAATGACCTCATTTTATTACTCTGTACTTAATTAGATATAATTACAAGGATAATGCCAGGGCTGTCCACTCAATTTGAATCACCTATCTTCTCACTCCCAGTTACAGTATACGATAAACTTCTCATTGCAATCCCGACTGTTGTATTTCTTACATATATTACGTGTGTGCTTGTACTTACCTTGTCTCAGATAGTCTCAATGGGCGTTGCCTCGCTTGCTGGAGGGATCATTGTCGGAGATGCATTGTTCATCAGTCATCCTGGATTGGATTCATCATGACACAACAGAATATCAGGCCTTTCATCTACAGTTGTGTCAACAGCACTCACCAATAGACGTCGTATTATGCCCGGGTCGATATATCTCGAAATTACTATCTATAATAATACTCATTGAGTTACTCTGTTCCTCACTTTTCCTGATGCAATTCACCGATTAAAAACTAATAGAGAGGTGTCCTGTGAGTTGTAAGAACTCTGTAACAGGTATATTTGGATAATACTGATTTACTTCCATTATATTATCAATCACGCACAGTATCGTTCACTCGGGTATTATCTGAATCATCTGGTCAGTTCGGGGTATCAGAACTGGTAGTGAGTTCACTCGCAGCCACTGAAAGTTCCTTAGGGGTATTGATATTTCTAAACGTCTGATGTGTTGTGTGTGAACTGATTGTTGGCTCAGAAATGGTAAGAATATCGAGATACTCGAACGGAGCAATCAGTTGTCGTGCATCATCATTGAGCGCGCGACGACATGCAGCGTACGTAGGGTTCGTTGTATACACTGCATGCGTTGGCTGGTACCACTCATTCAATCGTGGGACAACAGCATCAGCGTATCCTTCAGTAATACGATCGAAAAGATACTCAATAAAATCAGGATCGATAAACGGCATATCACAGCCAACGGCGATACTATGTGTCGCGTCCGTTATCTCAAGTCCACGAGCTAATCCCGCCATTGGACCACGGTCTGGAGTCTGATCAATTGCAAATCGCAATTCAGTGTTACTCTCGGCTAGTGCTGCAGTAATAGAATCACGCTGTGATTGACGACAATTAATGACAACTTCATCAACGACACCTGCGATTCGATCAACAACTCGTCTAATCAGTGGCGTCCCAGCGAGCGTCACGACTGCTTTATCCTGATCGCCGAAGCGTGTCGATCGACCGCCGGCAAGGACGACACCTCCTCGCATACGGGAATACTATGATTCAGGGCTAAAGAACACGTCGTTGCTGGATATTCAACTATATGATATAAGCGAACTCGCATTCAATACACTTAGATCGAAGTCTGCTTACTCCGTGAAAATAATAATAATACCTTCGATGTTCATGCTATTATACTATATTCAAAACGCTCGGCTTCGACGACAGTGACCGGTAAACATGAATAGTCATTACACTCCCGTATTTAATGATAGTGGAGTCACAAAGCGACGAAACAACGGCTCTGACTCGAATTACTCACAATACGTCAAGAACAACAATCGAGAGATATAGTTGTCCAACACCAGCAGCGACGAGCAGACCTGCAGCTATCTGCTCAATTTGTCCCGTATAATGCCCGAATCGCTTCCAAACGGTCATACCAGATTCTGCAAGAAGTGTCACACCAATAAGTGGAAGCGCAACTCCGGCAGCATATGTCAGAAGGACGATCACTGTGTTTCTCGGCGAGAGTGAAACCGCCTGTGTGACCACGCCAAGGAACAATGGAATAACACACCCAGCAGCAGCAACTGCATACACTGCCCCAAAGATACCGAATCCAAGTAGTGAGTCCGGTCGACGCGTGAGGGGAATTGTTGCCGGTGTCCACTCAATCCATAACAACATTCCCAGCCCGATGAGTGCAGCCCCAACAAACGGCTCGAATAACGGTAATGCAGTGGTGAGACGACGACCAACAACCGTAGTGAGTCCTGCAACAATCCCAAGCATGACAACTGCACCACTCGCGGCTATGATCCCTGAAAGCAGTCCTGATGATGTTTCAGATTGATTAATATAATACCCAATATACCCAGGCAATAGCGGGAATGCACACGGTGCAAAAAACGTTGCAATTCCAGCACCCGCAGCGAATCCAATTGTGCCAGCAACTTTTAGATCGAATCCTAGGAGTGCAATTTCGTTCATTATACTAATCAGTAAATACAGCTATGATCTCCACAGATTCACACAGAATGATATGACCGAGTCAATTGCCACTGAGTGGTGTGAATATATACACAAGAGATAGTGGTGGAACATGTGATCAAAAAGCTCGTAAGGACAGAGCTATGCTCATTTAAATCATATTCAACCATCTTCAGTTTCACTTCCACTTCCACTCAGTACAGCATCTAGCTCATGTTGAAGTGTCTGTACTGATGTCACACCAGCGTCCTTCCATTGGATTTCTCCTGATGCATTGGTGATAACAAGATATGGAAGTCCCCGTGCACCGAGGATACTCATCAGTCTCGCTTCTGAGTCGAGACCAACGCTCCATTCGCCATCATGCTTACTCCACCATGATTTGATATCAGCACGGCTAAGTGTCCCACCGATCCGCTCGTTAGTGACCGAAACGAACGTGACCTGATCATTATATTGTTCATACACTGTTGAGAGTGCATCCATCTGCGTCTGGCATGGTGTACACCATGTTGCAAACAGGTCAATCACTGTTGGCGTCCCCATCGCTGGAACTCGCATTGTTCGCTCACTGGACTCCCCTTTATTGAGTGTCGATAACTGAATCGGAAGGGTTGTCGGGTAGCCTATTGACTCATTTGATTCTCCGGTAGTGTCTGACCGTGTTACAGATGGAGTCGGCAATCCACGCTGTAATACCAACACACTCCCACCAGTGAGCGTAATTCCACCGGCAGCCTTCAAAATTGTACGCCGTTTCATCGATTTCGGAGTGTTTTGAGATCGGTGATGATTCGCGTGACATCTGGTGTCTGTGTTCGATAAGCGCGTTCAATATAACCGTCAGCATTTATCAAATAGGTGAGTGCAGAGTGAGCAAACATATACATATCCATATCTTCTGGTTGTGTTCGCTCAAACGTGACGCCAAATTCTTTATCAACGACTGCCTTTGCCCGTTCAGGTGATCCCGGACGGAGGAACTGCCAGTTAGCGTCATCAACGACAATATTCATCATTTTGCTGTACTCCCGAAGGCGAGTAGCATTATCTCGTTGTGGGTCGAATGTCGTCGGAAGGAACCGTATCTGGTCAGTGTAGTCATTTTCAATTGCATCCGCCTGGATATTGCGTATTGTTTGGATTAATATCGGACAAACAGTTTGACAGTGACTATAAAAAAATGTCACAATCGACGGTGTCTCAATATCTCTGACTGTCACTGTGCGTGACGCAATCGAAGCAGGTAATGTTACATCTGGAACACGCTGTCCCCATGCTGGGTACGGTAATTCTTCGCTTGTGTACTCGCGGTCAGGTTCGGAGAGAGTGACATTCGGGTTACCATCATCAAGGCTCAGTGTCGACCCAAGACATCCAGCCGTCGCGAAAGCCCCGACACCGGCAACGCCGTGAAGATAATTCCGTCTGTCCATGCCAGTAGTATTGTGTCATCGGAGCAATAAACATCGCGATTTGAGCGCTGATAACGAACGAAACGTTGTTATGGTATAGCCTAACTGTGCACCCTAGTATACCAAACATTGCAATATGAGTGACGAGCGCTGGTCTAGGGTGAAAGAGTATTCTCACGTCAGAATATGGAGCGTCTAATACTCCTGGATACGACTGAATCATATGCCGGATTCAACCGCTAACTGTCGTAACGTAAGAGTAATTTGAGGACCGTTGGTGATGATTATTCACTTTTCATGATGTAACTTCCCTGGAAAGTCTTTTTCACCAGCTTCGACCGGAATATCAAGCCAATTTTCTGCAGGAACAAGTGGGCATTCGTACGCTGGATTGTATGCACATGTTGGATTATATGCACGATTTAGATCAAGCGTCCATGCTCCGTTGTCAGTGTGGTCCTCCGCTGGCTCAAGGTCGACATATCGTCCTGCACCATATGTCTCGGATCCGCTTGTTGTATCGCGAAATGGGACCCATAGCCGATCAGTACTATCTGTGGGTTCATATGCCGCAATGGAGATTGCAGTTTTGTCGACTGTAAGGTTAAACTCTCCAACACGGCGATATGTCTGCTCTCCATCAGCAGTTGTCTCAACGGTAATGATTTCTGGGTCATCATCACGCGCAAGCGGGATATTAAACCGATAGTCCGGATTGATTGGATAGTACTCTAAACCAGGGAATGATTCACCTCTGAAATTCGGTGGCATCGGCGATCGGTCGCTACTGCGGAAATACTGCTCTTTGTTCGCTCGAGTTTTTTGTATCTCTTCCTGCCAGTCATCAGGTGTTGTGCTCATAGGATATCTGTCCTCAGTTATTGTTATATATTATATTGAATAACTTTTCTGTGGTCTTCCGAGGTTATTGCACTCAAACCAGAGAGCGTATTCCACATCTGGCAATGACAGTGGATACAACAGATCGCTCGTTGAATGAATTATACTATCTACTTGCCTATATGACAGTTGAGTTTCAGGTTTGGTTTCGGTTCATTATCTCTCCGAGGTGTGCTCGTTAGACTCAATATCAGAAGATGTAGATGCTGACTCCTCGGCGCATGCCTGACCACCATCTGCTATCGGGTCATCAAGACGGGTGATCTCAGTGCCAAGCGTATCAAGGTCAAATCGCGTCGTAGTGAGCCGAGAAATAACTATCGTAACAGCGATTGAAGTAAGAAATGATCCGCCAAACGCTGTGAGATACAACGGGTCAGCACTCGGGAGCACTGGACCGACAAGTGGGATTGCAGTAATAAACCCGCGAAGGTCCGGAAAGTACGCGAGCCCGACAGTAAGTCCAGAGAGACTCCCGATAAGTGCACCAACGCCAGTAAGTCGCTCACTGTAGAGCCCATACACAAGTGGGAACGCAAGCGCTGTCCCAAGAAGATCGGCAAGGAAAAATAATCGAAGCACACTCTGTGCCCGGACACTCACATAGACAGCTGCAAATGCAATACAGAGGGTAAATCCGCGTGCGATCCACTGAAGTTGACGATCAGTGCTTTCTGTGTATATCTGCGCAAGATCAACCGTGATGAGACTTGAAAGTGCATTAAACAGTGTGTCAACAGAACTCATTACAAGTGATAATGCAAGAAGCACCACCACGACAATAACCCACTCTGGGACTGCTGTCTGAAGTAACACGAAAAATGCCACATCAGCGTTGTATGCTGTACTTGCTGGGTCAGTCACGATATCTGTGTGCCCAGTCGCAACGACACCAAGAAATGCAGCAATGAAAACAATAACTCCATTCAAAATCGTTGCGCGGCGGAATGCAGTTGTAACGCTTTCACTATCTGTTCCTGCATAGATCCGCTGCCACCATGTTTGATTAAGCAACTCTGCTCCAAGAATCGCAAACGCAAGTGCAAGCCCAAACTGGAATCCTGCTGCCGCCGTCGGGTTGAGAAGCGTTGGGTCTGTGGCTGTGATATTCCCGATAACTGACGTCGGTCCCCCAAGTGCGAGTACCGTTGCTGCGAATGCAACAGCTAACAATGGAATGACAATAACTGCTTGCACCGTATCAGTGAATATACTTGCTCGAAGCCCACCATAGCCGGTATATAATAACACAAACCCACCAACGAGTGTTGCCGTCTGCCATTGTGGGACATCGGCGACGAACGCAAGCGCCCCCGCAATACCGGTCAACTCCGCAGCAACGAACACAAACATATACAGACCGCTTACGATGACGACAAACCCATACATCGCTGTTCCGTAGCGTGCGCGTGCATACTCAGTGAGTGAGTGTCCTGATGGAATGAGATCTCGGATACGCGGACCCAATCGAGAATAAACATACATTGGCACAGCCTCGCCAACTGCGTACCCAATGACTGCTGCTACACCGAAGCCCGCTCCTGCCTCTGGTGCTGCAAAAAGAATCCACACACCCATTACCGATGCAACAAGTGTCGCTGTTGTCCGATTAGCTCCTGCTTGATTACGCGCGGTGATGAGGTCTTCAATTGATCCAACCCGACCCTGGCTATACCACATACCAGCAATCGTGAATCCAATGAGTGTCATCACCGTCAATCCAAGCACAAGAGTCGTGCTCACCATGGCATCCAGCCTCCAGCTTTGCTAATAATCGTGGGTCGACGCTTTGAGGTTATACTAACATTCCACGGATATATCAGATGCATCTTTTAGACCGTCCACTCTTCGCGCTGCCATGCAGCATCCCAAAAGCGATATTCATACTGTGCTGAGGTCTCAAATATATCGCGATAGCGCTCAATATCTGTCTCGCTTGCTTCAGCAGTCACCTCATCGGTGAGGGTCAGACACCACTCTGTGAGTTGATTAAACTCTTCACCGGTGTACATCTCAATCCACGCCGCGTACCGCTCATCTGCGGGCAACCCATCAGCAGCAAGACGTGTGGCGACGTCATTGAATCCCCACATACAGGGTAGCAATGCCACAATGAGGTCTGAAAATGAACCGAGTGCTGCGGTTCGAAGGAGAAAATCAGTGTATGCCTGCGTGGTCGGCGATAGTGGTGTCGTTTCGAGTTCAGTCTCAGTAATTCCAAACTCTGCTGCATATGATCGATGAAGGCTCATTTCTTCTTCGACCGTTGCAGTGAGTAAATCTGTGAATGTCTTCATTCGATCAAATGTTGGCGCTTTAGCCGCTCCAAGCGCGAAGAGTCTGCTATACTCAATCAAATATTGATAGTCCTGTCGGACCCAATATTTAAATCGATCTGTTTGAAGAGTTCCGTCACCGATGCCGGAAACCATTGGATGTTCAACAATCGCTGTCCAAATTTCGTCCGCTCGGGGACGTATCTCATCTGTGAATGTCATATATTCAGTCTATATCAACGGAGCATTAAAATTATTATGCGATTTTACAACCAAATAATAATCTTCAGTCACATACTCTCGTCTACTGATTATGCTAACGAGGACTGTATATATTCTGGGTGTGGAAGTAGATACAATACAGAGATCCACGGGATTAAGATGTGTTAGCTAGGTTCTCTTCCTCAATGAGCGACCCGAAATAACGGTGAGCGAGTAGGGTGAGGTAGCTCACATTCACGATGTCCATAGGGATCATTCAACGAATCCCACAGGCACGAGTGTGGATAATCAGCTATCATTTTGTGTGGAATCTCAAAAGCAGTGATATTCTATTCATCGATAATCCACAGTCGTATTTATTATTCCAGCTGTTAGTCTCGACAATGACATCGACACCGTCACCAACACTGCATCATATCGGAATTACTGTTGATGTGCTTGAGGAAATGGTTGATTTTTACACTGAAACGCTCAATCTTGATATTCTCACACGATTCAACGTTGGTGATGAGGCGTTTGCAACTGCTGTCGATGTGCCCAATGCACACGCTGAGTTTGTCCATCTCGATACTGGTGATGGTCGACTTGAACTCGTCTCATATACCCCATCAAATACACAGCATACTTCAGTTGGGTTGAACACCTCTGGGACAGTGCATATCGGAGTTACTGTTGAGGATATCGACGCAGTGTACGCGTCGCTTCCAGATGATGTCAAGACGGTGAGTTCTCCCCAGACGACCGATACAGGAACACGGGTTTGTTTTTTGCGTGATCCTGAATCAAATCTTGTCGAATTATTATCGATATAATCAATAGGACTCGTTCGAACTCTCATGACATCCTGCGAATAATTACCTGTTTTTCTGTCGATCCGAGCGTGTTTTTATCCGACGACGCTATTCAAAGCGTCGAGTTGTATTCACTGACAAGCCCCACCCTCAAGGAGCAAACCGCGTCAGCGGTGAGCGAGTAGGGTGGGGTAGTTGACTGATTGAGTAAGGATTAATTACGTGTGATGTCTTTGCTCGTAATATATTTCAGAATTAATAAATATATGAGTAATTATCGTTGCACTAACATAAAAATATAGAGCTGATGGATATACGCTATCTACCGTTTTGTCCATTCTCATGCTGTTTGCAGGCAATTCACATGGATGCATTCGTCGCACTGGGACTCCATATTTCGGCTATATAATTCGTGATAAATACCGGATATAAAGGCATGAATTAGTACTGATAAAGCCTCATACCTAGATATAACATCTGTATATATAGATGAAACAAAACATCCCACAACAGCGACAACGCAGTGCCGAAGACGAACGTGAATTCTACTTGCCTGGAATTGCTGTGTCAGCAGCAATTGATCGACTTGAGTCAACCATTGGATCCCGCCTTGGTGCTCGACAGCCAATCCGACTCCCGGTGAGTAGAGAGCGTCTTACCCAGACGATTGAACAACACCGCGCCGACTGAGCATATCGGTCAACGAATATATGCTGTAATTCTCTGACGTGCTGCGGGATATTCTCCCGGTGAGCTGATTCACATATCAGTTTTATTTTCGAAGTGATTTCACCTGCAGCCGTTGTTGATACCAACTTACCCGATGAAATGATTTTTAATAGTTCTGTGAGCCGACATACTGGTTTCATCAAAGTATCACCAATGACAAGTGCCTATTCGAATTTATATTATTTTCCAAGGAGGGGCTCACCTCACAGTTAGCCGGTAATCAAATGATGAAGTAAAGAACGTGTTTGTTCATATCAGATGCGAATCAACCGATGGGATACGACTCGAGTATAATATTATCAAACCATCTGAGAAGGAGCCACTATAGCTAATTACGACGTTTGACAGCAGGTATCTGTATTACGGCTCAATTACAGCACGGAAGCGTGCTTCATTTTCGATCATCCGGCTGTAAGCTGTTGTGACCTCATCAAGTGAGTATCTCTCGACTTCAGGGGTGATCTCACGAAGAGCACTAAATTCAAGCGTATCCTGTGAATCGCGTGCATCTCCAGATGCCCATCCCTCAACACTACTTCTGGCTCCAACGAGATCCTGCCCACTGGCTTCGATTGGTTCACCTGGAATACCCACAACAACAACAGATCCGTCAGATCCGAGCCCACTAACGACACTGCTAATTGCATCGCTAGCAGGTGCGGTTGCAAGGATGACCGAAGCACCACCAAGTTCATTCAGCCGCTCTGCTGGGTCGACTGATGTTGCATCAATGAAATGATCAGCACCAAGTTCCTTTGCAAGTGGTTCCTTATCTGCACTTCGTGACAAAGCGACCGTTTCAAAGCCTGCTGCATGTGCATATTGAATACCAAGATGACCAAGACCACCAATCCCTTGTACAGCAACTAGGTCACCTGGACGAGCTTCCGTATTTCTGAGGGCATTATATGTTGTCACACCAGCACACAAGAGGGGGGCTGCCTCAACAGCACTCAACTCATCGGGGACTGCGGCCACTGCCTCCGCTGGGACAGTCATGTATTCGGCGTATCCCCCATCATAGGATAATCCAGTTATTTGTGCGTCGACACATTGTTGAAAATCACCGCGCCGGCATGCATCACAATTGAAACAGTGACCACCATGCCACCCAACACCGACACGGTCATTATTTTCCCACATATCGACATCTGTTCCGACAGCATCAATCCGTCCTGCGACTTCGTGACCTGGAACACGTGGGTATTCAACGCCCGGATAAGTTCCCTCCTTAGCAAATACGTCACTATGACAGATTCCACACGCGTCGACAGCAATGCGGACCTCATCTGACCCAGGCTCTGGAACTGGGCGATCAACAAGATTAAATTCTGCTCCCGGTTCAGAAACAACAGCAGCCTGCATATTCTCAGGCATACTGGTTATCTGATAGCGGGATATGATAAGGTGTCGATGTCGCCTATTCGTCAACGATAGCGTCTGAAATGAGAGATGTGACTCGTGAATGTGCATTATTAGGAAGTTCAACGAGTGGCAATCTCACACGTGCCGAATCGATGATTCCACGATATGCGAGTCCTGCTTTTGTCACTGGTGCAAATCCATACCATATTCAACACAGAAGTCGAATAACGGTGCAAGGGCTGATTGCTCAATCTCAAGTGCAGTTTGTGTGTCGCCTCGAAATGCTGTATTTCGGATAGTATCAAATCGTTCTGGAAGCACATTTGCGAGCGCATTAATCCCGCCGGCTGTTCCAGCATGAACACCACTCACATAGTGTCGGTCATATCCCTCAAATGCATGAAATGAAGAATCAGTCTTTGATAACACTTCAAGAATATAATCGAAATCACCACCTGAGTCCTTCAAACCAATAATATCATCATGTTCAGCCAGTGTAGCAACCGTCTGAGGCTCGATTTGCTGTCCGGTGCATGCTGGGATATTATTCGTTGCATCGACTGCTGTATCAATAACTGCACGATATTCCATTGTCGTGAGACTCGCAAATTCACCGGTTGTGCCACATGGAATAATTCCATCAATTCCGGCATCGCTCACAAATTCGATGACCGAACGCAGTCCGGCATGATCAACATTAGTGTCATTATCATCACCACTGGTAAATGGTGTCACAATCGGACATAGTACACTGCGAGTGTAACTTCCAGACATTATTGTCCACACTGTATGGGCAGTGGTATTGTTCTGTCGGCGAGTGTGAGAATTAACTGCGAACAAACGACTACATCATGAGATTCTAAATGGATATGATGAAGACAGTCAGTACCCGCACGGCTGAAGCCGTAGGCTCCCGCGCTGCTACCACTGTGATTTGATATCGGTAACTCCAACTATATCACTCAGGTAGTGTATATAATATTCATCTCTGTATCGAGTCAGACAGTGGCTCACAGTTCACTCTAATTCACGTTTTATTTCACGTAATTGATCGGATACATCATCGCTGTTTGAGGTAGTCGTGGATTCCTGAACATCCTCGGTTTCGAGCATTAATTCCAGTCGCCGCTCAAACTCAGCTTCATCAATTTTCCCATTAGCGTATCGTTGCCGAAGCGTCGTGAGAGGGTCCTCGTCATCCGTCGTTTCATTCACTGAAGACTCAACATCGCCAGCTTCGATAAGTGGGAAGTCCTCACCAAGCAGTCCAATCAGTGGTATCAGGATGAAAAATCCAAGAATGAACGTGATTGATACAATAGTACCCAATCCGAGAACCGCGAATAATGAGGAGAGCCCAAAGGATAGAATGGCAATGAGTCCAGCCAATCGTTTTTTACTGAATGTGGGGAGGGACTGACCCATAGGTTAGTTCATGTGTGCAAAATTAAAAATGCCATTAGTCGTAATCACCTCAAGAAATAATCTGACTATATGATGAAAATTGAGCCTGACATGTTTATAGAGATTCAAGGAGAATCCCTGCGTCTGTCGGCGCAGGACAGGATAGGACAGGCTAGGCTGAATCCATTATCAGCACAGTGAAGAAACTAGATAACGTATGTCCTAACAAGGTCAGGTCGGAACGAAGCGATTCCGACCGACCTTCGGAGGCGGTTTCTCCGCCAGTAATGAGACAGTATCCGAAACGCTCACCGATGGATCACGCAGGCGAGAAGCCTGTGCCTGTGTCTGTGTCCGTGTCAGTGAGGTGAGTTGAGTACACAACGATACGATACCTCTACGTCTGAGTCTCCCAACGTGTCACTAACTCGCTGTTGGCAAACCAAACATAACAGCAGTGAATCAGTGACACTGAGAATAGGAGTAACGGTAGTTTGGCACTGCCAGTCAGCCAGCCACTGAACTTGAACTGATCACGATGGCTGGGTGAGATGCGTTCCCGTAAAGTGACAGCAACCATGGTTGGAAACCTGCCACTCTCAACGCTCGGGATTCCTCCCGCCTTCAGTTCAGGCGGAGGAGGATGTCAAACCGATACCGTAGCGGATCTAATCGTTTCGGTCTTGAAATAAGGATCTTCCAATCGACTGCGATAATAAAAAAGCGATCTTTGATGGACTCACCGGGATTTGAACCCGGGGCCTCTCCCATGCCAAGGGAGTGATCTACCCCTGATCTACGAGCCCACATGCTAAATATAGCTAGCCTAATTACGATATTAAGCCCTTCGACTCATACATTAGTATTTTCCACAGGTATCGGTCGCAATGTTTTTAATATACTCAACCGCTAACTATGTTGGGAACAGCACGGCCGCAAGTCTGACTCGCCGTATTTTGACGGCTTGGGATTGCGGAAGTGTGATACTAGAGTCAATACTCGTCTCTTATTTCACCGCTTTTCTGCGGTCTGTGCGGTTCCAATCATATATTGACTACATTAGACTAATACAACAATGGCACGAATGCATACCCGCCGCCGTGGTTCGTCCGGCTCGGACAAACCGGTGGCAGATGACCCCCCAGAATGGAGTGACGTTGGTGCTGAGGCAATTGAAGAACGTGTTGTCGAACTTGCAGAACAAGGACATGAACCAAGTCAAATTGGTATGAAGCTCCGTGATGAAGGCGTCAAAGGAACTCCAATTCCAGACATCAAACTCGCAACTGATAAGAAAGTAACGACGATTCTTGAAGAACATAACGCAAAGCCGGAGCTCCCCGAAGATCTTCGGAATCTCATGGAACGCGCAATCCGACTCAGACGGCATGTCAACGAGAACGGACAGGATATGCAGAATAAGCGCGCACTCCAAAACACTGAATCTAAAATCCGTCGTCTCGCCTCGTACTACCGTGGTAGCGAACTTGATGAGGACTTCACATATAGCTTTGAGGTTGCTGTCGAGTTACTTGACGCAGAAGAGGAATAAACCGAACACAAAAGCCGCGATACAGAACATATAGACCGATCATACGACGGTGTCGTGATGATTGCTTAGACAATCTCCATATATGTTCATAGTAAAATAACAGAGGTATACAGTAATCATACGCGTACAATCACCGTGCTAGGACCTCACCATACTACCAACCGACTCAGCTCAACTCACTACATACGACGATGACAATATCGACACGCTCTGAGATGCCGACAACAGATGTCTCTGCTGAGAGCGTTGCAGCGACGCTTATGGATACGGCATTTGTTCATGTCATATGTCGGAGCGACGGTGATGCTATTGCAGCAGCAGGGCTACTCGCACGTACGCTTCGTCGAGAGAATATTCCATTTCAAATCCGTGCCGACCAGTTTGGACGGGCTGACCCAACGGCTGATGATCAGGATGAGGATCTCTGTATCGCACTTGGACTGTCGCACTCGGCAGCAGATATCAATATCAATCCATTTGAACAATCGGTGACGCGCAGCGTTTATGCCGTCATCAAATCACTCAATACACCACAACAGGTATCCCAGTCCAGTTTCGATACTGTGAGCGACGCGAGCGGAGATAATAATGATGTGTATATTCCACCAACTGACACTCTGCTCGCACTTGCCGGTATTGTTGCGAGTGGTGCGTCACTCAATATTGAATCAGTAGTTGGCACACAGGAGCAGACTCAGACACAGTCGGAAATAAAGAATGACACCGAGTTTGCTGCATCATTACTTGAAACACTGACAACAACAGACATGATCTCTGTTAATCAACAGCCAGGAGTCGGAATTCCTGTGAATAATATTGTTGATGGGCTTGCTCACTCAACGCTGATTCATGCATCATTCAGTGGCGATGTCGATGCTACTCGGACAATGATGACTGAAATTGATACCGATGCTGACATATGTTTTGAGGCTAGCGATGATAGTGATAATACGGGCGGATCCGCCGAAGCAGCATTGTTGAAACATCTATCAGCCGAGGATCAGCGGGTGATTGCCTCTGCAGTCACCATCGATATTGTCAAAACATCAATAGCGTCGACTGAAACTGCAGTATCGATTGAGCAGGCTCTTCATCCACAGTATCTATCGGAAGCTCCGATGACGACAGTCGAAGGATACGCAGACGTTCTTCGTTCGGCTTCGCGCGAGCGTCCAGGTGCTGCTATTGCACTCGCAATCAATCAGGATGTGAATGATGCAGCAGTCACTGCCTGGCGTGAGCATGCACAAACTGTTCATGCCATACTACAAACCGCGCATACTGGGCGATATGATGGAGTCTATGTTCTCCGGTGTCACAATCAAGATGACACACAAAGCCCGACTACAAATTCAGATCCAAGTTCAAATGCAGATGCAAATGTAAATGATAATGATGGTGACCCGACTGATACTATTGAGTCTGGAACGACAGCAGCAACAGAGTCAGAGTCAGTGTCAGTGTCAGTAGATGATATTCCAACTCCAAGCCCAGGACAATTACTAACAGCTGTGGAACTTGCTGCTAGATATCAAGCGCCTGAACCTCTTGTGCTCGGATTATGCGATGAGTTCGTTGGGGTTGCTGTGCAATCGACAGTGAACTCGCAGTCGGGATCGATTAATACTGATGCAGTTGCACTCGCAGAGACGCTTAGAACAAATGCCGGTGCAGATACAACCGATGCCTCTGTGAGTGATGACGTTGTCAGTCACATGAACGCATCAACATCGTCACCGGAATCTAATGATACTGACAATGATCATAATGGTGAAATAAATCAAATGCAACACGGGTGGATTGGAGATTCGAATCAAGCACTTGTGCGCGTCGATCCAACTATTCCCCCGGCAGAGATCATCGCTATAGTTCGTGAATTCACCCGAGAGGAATTATGAGGACGAACATATGAGAGATAATGATACAGGCGAGAATCAAGGAGAGAAAACTGATACTTATACAGCTAATGCAGATTGCGAACACAAAGACGATAACAACGAAATAAAGTACCGAGCGGATGACCAACAAAATATAACAGACGACGATGGCGCGAGCATGGATGTGACCCAAGGACAAGACCCAACGTTAGATTCAGATCTAGACTCGGAGTCGTTGTCAACGCCATCATCCACGTCTATGTCTATCGATACAGAGTCGCATGCTAATGCAGATCCGATGAAGGTATCACGGACTGCACAACTTGAGACAACGCACACTGATATTGAGGTTGTTGCAGCAGCACTACGACCAGATAATACCGCATCAATGTCAATGACTGTTGATAAGAGTGCAGAAACCCTTCAGACGACAATAACCCGCGAGACGACTGGTGGGGTTCAATCAACAGTTGATGACACGATAGTCAATCTGACGGTGGCAGACGCCATCATCACCGCAGTTGAACAGTGCCGTACAGATCGTACGAAGTCGAAGTCACAGTCACAGTCATAAACACAAACACATGAGTGAACGATCAGTTTCAAAACAGAAGAGTAGCGACCGATGGTATAGCATAATTGCTCCAGAGCAATTTGACCGAAGTGAACTTGGATCAACCTTTGCAGACGATCCTGAGAAAATACACGGGAGAACTGTTGAAGTAACACTTGGTGATATCACCGGCGACCAGGGTGAGAATAATACGAAGCTCAAGTTCAAAATAAATGATGTTACGAGCGATGCAGCATACACTGAATTTATTAAACACGAGCTTGCACGTGATTACTTACGAAGTCTCATTCGACGAGGCGCGTCGAAGATTGATGCTGCAATCACCGTCCGCACAACAGACGATTACCGTGTGCAATTACAGCCGGTTGCATTCACGACAAAGAAAGCTGACCGGAGTCAGGAACAGGCAATTCGACGCGTTATGATTGATCTTGTTGAAGATGCCGCCGATGAACGTACTTTTGCAGATCTAATCGATGGCGCAATTGAAGGTCGACTATCTTCCGCAATATACGGTGAGGCGAAAACAATCTATCCACTTCGCCGCGTTGAAGTGCAGAAGCTAACGCTTGAAGCTCGTCCTGAAGAGGTTGCCGCTGAGGAGGCTGCTGCGGTTGATGTCGGCGAAACAGACGTCGCAGTCGAATAATATTATCGAGCATCAATCACTATTGAGGTGCGATATCTGCTAATAGAAGTAAAATCAGATAGCCAATAGTTGATATATTGCGATATCATATGCCAATAGTGATTTAATCAGCAATTAAACTGAGACGCATGACGGATCCGGACGGAGCGGATATACGATATAAAGAAACTCAGTTCAATCAGTATTCTATAATTTAGAATATCATATCCGGCGGTTCAATCACCCAGTAGACTCGACGATGACAGTCCCAATCATGCCCTGCTGTTCATGTGGGATACAGAGGTATTCATACGTCCCTGGTATATCAAAGGTATATTCCCAGGTTTCACCTCCATCAATTAGCCCACCCAGATCATTCCGAAATGCCTCACGAGCAGCATCCTCAGTCTCATATCCACCAGTTGCAAAAAATGATGCTTCATCAGGGATCCCTGATTCATATGCCGTAACTGTGTGACCACGGGAACTGGTGTTCTGCCACACAACACTTTCACCGACTGTAACTGTAATCTCCTGTGGTGTATATGCGATTGCTGTCATTCCGATATCGTATGCATCACCGCTTTCAGACATAGAGCTACCGAGACACCCAGCCATACCCGTTGTGATAACAGCACTGGCACTAGCACCGAGTGATGCGAGAACCTGCCGACGTGAGGGACCATCTACGTCATTCACTATTTTATTATTCATGCATACTTATGAAAGCGCGAAGGGTATATCACTTATTAGTAAGAATATTTAATGACGATTGTTAAGATCCTAAATAATGACTTCGTCTATCGATTAGCGTTTTATTACCTTTCGGGCAGTGCATGTTAGCAATTGTAATTATCGTCAGTAACTACAATCGAAATATGCGAATGTAAAGAGGTAAATTGGTCCTCTGAATTGCTGAGAGTATGAAACCACGGTTCGTCGGTCGGGTTGGACTTGCCGACGTCGTGACTATCGCCAATGCCGCCGTTGGATTTCTTGCTACAGTAGCCGCAACAGTAAACATCACACTTGCCGCACGGCTCATCTTACTTGCAGCGATTGCCGATGCGCTTGATGGAGTTGTTGCTCGTCGTCGTGGAGGGACAGCTGTCGGTGAGTATCTTGACTCACTCGCAGATGTTGCCTCATTCGGCGTTGCACCAGCGTCAGTAGCTGCGGTAGCAATTCTCGACGTATGGAGTCAATCGGACTGGTGGGGGCTCGCTCTTGCCGGCACAGCTCTATTTGTCGCCGCTGCAGTAACACGACTGGGTTTGTATACAGCCTACGATAGTGCAAGTGCTGAGACTGAGGGCGTCCAAACAACATTAGCAGCAACAGTTCTTGCTGCCGGCGTGCTTGCTGGATTCACGAATCCAGTTATTCTTTCTTTGCTTGTAATAATTCTGACAGCGCTTATGCTCGCGCCAATTACGTACCCTGATCTTCATGCCCAGGATGCCATTGTGATGGGGGCTGTTCAACTAGCAGCTATTGGATTGAGCGGACCGTTTGGACATCGCATTGCCGGCACGCTCGGAGAAGGATTCGCCTTCGGATTGCTGTTTTTATCACTCGCTTATCTCGTATTGGGACCGCGATTTTACTGGCGGCGTGAATGATAGATACAACTGATTGAGGTGGGATCAAAGTCGGTAGTATCAGCTATTGACTCCCAAGGTGAATATTATCGAGTGATACAGGGCGTATAAGTTCTTTCTCCGAGCTCTAAACGATATTTGAATGACTCGTCCTGTGTCTGGTTATACTAGGGTGAGATAATCGCAGATTAAACTTAATTCTCAAGTCAAATATGACTGTAAATTACATCCCCATATCCGCAGCAGGTTCGGGGATTGGAAGCTCATGGACATTCACACTAAGCAATTCTGCGGCGTGATCAAGTGCCATATCAAATCCATAATATCGCTCCAGTTCATCGCCGTTTGCGTCAGGTCGTACCTTCAACATTGCATATCCCTCTATATTCTGTGCAACTGCAGCTGTTTGTCCGCCAGTCTCTGCTTCAAACTCAAGCACACGTTCGGTCTCGGTTTCACGATATCGTGCCACGATGCCATCGGCTTCTGTCTCATTCGCAACCATATCAGGTGTTTAGATACCGAGATAGTCGTATCTACCGGTCGTGTCACGAGCAGTGTAGTCAATTAATATTTATATAGTTGATAAATAATCACTGTATGTACAACTATTATGTTTATATCTATACTAGTAACGACTATTTCTAACATACGCTCTATGTTGCTGACGGATTACTTTCTAGAGTTGAACGAATAAAATTATATTCAGTATTATGATACCTATACGCCACACAGCATCGATAATACATTCAGTTATTTCATTGGTTGAGGTAATACACACTGAGAGATACCAAGTTACCGTTCCCTCCCGCGAACCTTTTTAATCCTTACTTCATATTGGCATACTACCCCGAATGTCTCAGCAGGATGACCACCCGAGAGTCGACCAGGCTGATTTAAATTGGTGCCATAGGTCGGTGCAGGGCGTCTCACGGACTTTCGCGCTTACCGTCGACGTTCTTGAGGAACCGATGTCGTCGTATATTTGTCTTGGCTACCTTGTTTGTCGGATTGCGGATACAATTGAGGATGCCTCACATATCTCATCAGAAACACAAGCAGAGTTACTTGAGATGTATGATGCTGCGCTTGATCCTGAAAGTGAAACAGACGCTGTTGCCTTTGCGTCTGCTGTAAAGCCGCATCTTCCGGCCGGTGAATTGAATGATGACTGGGCCGTTGTTCGTGATGCGCCCCGTGTTCTTCGTACGTTTGAAGCGCTTCCTGACGAGGTTCAAACAGCTATCATTCCACCGGCAAGAGAGCTTGTCCAGGGAATGACCACCTTCGTCGATCGATATTCCAATGATGGCGGACTCCGCATTCAGACGCGTGAGGAACTTGAAGAATACTGCTATTATGCGGCAGGAACAGTTGGAAATCTCATCACAAATCTTCTCACACGAGATGGAATCGCCTCAGAACGACGACAACGGCTATATGAAACAGCAGAGGAGTTTGGATTATTACTGCAGTTGGTGAATGTCTCAAAAGATGTCTATGATGACTATACCGATGAGGATAATATCTATCTTCCAGCTGAGTGGCTTGATGATGAGGATGTCCCACAGGGTGAACTCGTTGATCCCGAACATGAGGCTGGCGCCGCGACTGTCGTTCGGCGGACAGCGTCACTTGCTGGTTCGTTTCTTGATGATGCTCAAACGTATCTTGAAACAATCCCACTTCAAGATGGGAATACGCTTGAAGCATGGGCAATTCCATTTTTATTAGCCGTTGGTACCCTTCGTGAACTCCTGTCACGCCCTGAGGATGCTCTCTCTGAGACAGATGTGAAGGTTTCTCGCGAAGAAGTATTTGCGGTTGTCGAAGAAATGTCAGGAACGACTGATCGTGAGGTGCTCAAACAGCTTCGTACACGGATTGCTGAAGAACCGTATCACCGACGTCCAACAAGTGCTGATTGATATTGATCGTGAGACTGTCTCATGATCAATCTGTGTTTCTGTTATTATAGCAGATGAGTCAGTGGTCTCGCACCGTGTATCAGATCGTATAGATACGGCTTTGAGTGGGTTTTTAATCATTGAATCGCAAGGGAGTCTATATGGGTACCGAAGAAGCACAGGATGATCATGGGCATCATCTCCCTGCAGTTGAGGACTGGCCTCGGGGGTTTGGCGAAGCGAGTTGGTGGCCATTCGTCACTGCAGCTGGGGCGGCGAGTGTATATGTGGCAGCAGCATTATACATTTTAGGGCAGAGTGGCAGTGGACTTGTTGGACCGATGGTAGGTCCTGCAACAATGGTTGTTGCTGTTGGTATCTTTCTTGCTGGTCTATACGGCTGGGTATATCATGCCTTTGTCAGTCATTTCTGGTCACGGGAATCAAGCGGGCAAAGCGCAAATAAACTCCGCTGGGGGATGTTAGCATTTCTTGGATCTGAACTCGCAACATTCGGAGCATTATTTGGATACTACTTTTATATACGCGCTGGTAACTGGAGTTCGATTTTTGTTGGCATTCCGACTCTCACAGGATCACTTGTATTGATTAATACGACGTTATTGATTGCATCATCTGTAACCCTTCATTATGCACATGTTGCAATTCGAAATGATAAGCGAAAGAAATTCATTGGCGGTCTTTTAGGAACGCTTTTGCTTGGAGTCGTGTTCATTGGTGGACAAGTATATGAATACTATGAGTTTATTATCCATGAGGGGTTCACACTCACCTCAGGCATCTTCGCATCAGCATTCTTCGGATTAACAGGGTTGCATGGAATTCACGTGAGTCTTGGAGCGGTGTTGATCGGAGTTGTAACACTCCGTGGGTTGCTTGGACAGTACTCCGCTGATCGGCACGTATCCGTTAGTACTGCGTCTATGTACTGGCACTTTGTTGATGTTGTCTGGATTTTCCTTGTCGTCGTCCTGTATCTTGGCGCTGAGGTCTGAACGTAGATTAGTTATCTAATATCAATTATTTGCGATGGTACATACTAACTGTTAAATCTTAGACTCGCTTGTTGATCATAATCATAGTGCGGGTCTCCAAGGTAATCACAGTCATTCTCTCAACAGGATTTCTCCGTCAATAAAAACACAACATGCACACATTGACCGAAACTTGAGTCACAACATTACATTTAGTGTCCTCTTCAGGTTGATGCCAGTTCGTTAAATCTCCTAATCCCAGCATCAGTGCCAACAACAACGACTGTGTCTGTCTCTTGAATTACAAAATCCGGACCAATGTTGGTTTGCAGTTCATCATCACGCTCTACGGCAACAACCGTACTTCCTGTTTGCGCCCGGACATCCGCCTCAATAAGCGATCGTCCAGCAAGTCCTGGAGCGTCGGTACGAACAACCTCAATCTGTGATTGTGCGACAATGACATCCTGCTCGGTCAGACTTGATGCCAGAATACGACCACTGACGGTCGATAACGCGAGGACATATTCAGCTCCGGCATGATAGAGCTTGGGAACGCTCTCAGCATCATTTGCCCGGACGATAATCTCCGTTTGAGGAGACACTTGTGAGATGACAAGCGTTGCAAAGATAGCTGTCGTGTCATCATCAATCGCAAGGAGAACACTCTCAGCGTTTTCAATTTCCGCCTCGTGTAATGTCTCAGCATTCGTCACGTCCCCGACCACATCGACACTGCCAGTGTCGGATTGATCTCGGTCAATAATAACATGCGTGAGATTTGCAGACTCAAGTGTCTCACCAGCACATCGACCAACTTCACCATATCCAGCAACAATGACGCGCCCACGTCGATGTCGTCGTGTCTGTGACTGTGCAAGCACACGGAGTCGTTCGAGCTGATCTTCAGTTCCGGTGACGACTAACACAGAATGTTCATCAAGTTCAGCTTCTGGTGATGGTGGTGAGACGAATTCACCACGAAACCAAATTCCAATTATATTAACACCAGTTCGTTGACCAACCTCGCTGTTGATGATCTTCTTTCCGACAAGCGTGCTATCAGGATGAATAAGCACTTCCGCAATCTCAAAGTCATCACCAATCGGAATTGCCTCGTTAAATTTTGATGCGATTGGTGATGCAGCCTTTTGTGCAAGAGTCTTGCCTAGCAACTGCCTTGGGGAAACGACCTGGTCAGCACCAGCGTACTCGTGATAATCGGTTACCTGCGGATCCTCGGCAAAGCTCACAATTCGAAGCTCACTCGTCAATTCACGTGCTGCGAGGATCACACTTGCATTCCGACGGTCATCTCCATCAGCAACGAGGGCACGAGCTGTCGATACATTTGCACTTGCCAATGTATCAACTGACTCAGGGTCACCATGTATCACCTCATACCCTTGCTGAGTAAGTTCGACTGCTCGATTCCGATCAGGTTCAATCACAACATGTGAGACACTTTGTGATTGTAGCTCATTGACAAGGACTGCCCCGCGGTCGGTAAACGCAGAGACAACAACATGATCTTCAAGTGTCGTTGTTGTTGGCGGACTCCGCTCAAGTGCTCGTTCAACGAGTGGAACAACAAATAACGGCAGCGTAGTGAAGATGAATGCAACCCCAGTCAATTGCATAAATATCGAAAGCGCAAGCACAGGTGTTGAACTCCATTGATCAGCGTCCTCACCATACCCTGTAGTAGTGAATGTCTCGACAACGACATGAAGTGCCTCAATCCAACTCACAGAAATGCCCTCAAACGTTGCCATTGACCATTGATACAGTGCAGTAAAAAGTATAATAGAACCAGATGCAGTAAGAATATATAGCCCAAGTCGCCGTCTCGTAGGTGAAATTGGCTGTTGGGTGTTAGGCGCCATGTTAATCCGACGATGAGGAAGGTAAAAAAATCGCCGAAGCAAGACGATAGCAGCGCTATATTACCAATTACCCTCAATTGATCATAATCGTCACACTACACTTTCTATCGAGAACGTGTCAATTGAGTCATACCAGCAATGAATTTCATACTCTGAGATACTTCCATATCTGTAAACGACCACAGGTCGGGTGACCCGTGGAACTCTCGCTGAAATATTTAGATTCATTGATTATTGACCAGTGGGGTGTGAACTTGTGCGCAAACTGAACAGACAAGAAACGATTAAGCCCAATCCCCACATACCATCGTACTGATGAGTAAATACACCGAAGAGGAACGACAAATCGTCGCGTACTTGCGCGATAGCGTCGCTGCGGGAGAACGATATTTCCGTGCGAAAAATATCGCCGACGCAATTGACCTCTCGGCGAAACAAGTCGGAGCACGACTACCCCAGTTGGCGGAGAAATCCGATGATGTTGATATCGAGAAATGGGGTCGGGCAAGATCAACAACATGGCGCATAACTCGTGGATAGTATTCAGTCGAGTAATTTTTTCAGTCTGTTAATATCTTATCCTTGCCGCACTATCAGTTATTGACGATATTAATCTAGTAGTTTCTGATATGCCCATTTATGTAATACAGTAGATGATTTTATGTAAATTCAAGGGCGTAGCCCCTTCCTCAGGGAGCGAGCGAAGTGAGCGAGTATGGAGGGAAAGGGACACGCCCGAAAACACAAACTATAGATAACCTGATGATACGCGATATAGCGCGGATGCAAATGGCTCGAAAGAGCATAGGAAATCCCAATTCAGAACTGTTCAGCTCTGTGGAGGGAGTAGAGTAGAGCGGGCTGTGGACGCCACACCACGCCTCACGACGAATAAGCCTCTCTGAGCCTGCATTTGCATCTGCATCTGCATCTGGGCAGACATTGACGGAAACGTCGGCTTCGCTGGAAGCCCCGTCGGTAAGGAGCGAACGGCGACGAGCCGTGAGTGAGTAGGTCGGGAGAGTTCACATCGGTTATAAATTTTGGCTACACGAATCAAAAATCAAAGCAAACAATGATTCTCTCCCAGATTGGTCTCAAAGAATCACCCTGACGCACATTTTGATTCGATAAGTTCTGATGACGTAGTATTTTTATCACCGCCATGTATAATCGCGGTATGACAGTACGGGTCAGGCGTGTCTTCGAATTCACGGTATCGCCTTCAGATGTGTGGGAGTTTATTGCTGACCCATCGAAACGGGCGGACGCGATTAGTGTTGTAGATACGTATGAGGTTGATAACTCACTCAATACTAATGATGATAACGTACCAACATCAGCTACATGGGAGGTGGCGCTGCCGATTCCACTCATTGACTCGACAGCAACAGTTGACACGGAAGATGTTGAAAGAGATCCGCCAACGCATGTCAAGTTTGTTGGAAAATCATCAATGATGAATGTTACCGGTGAGCACACAATTGAACGCAATGAGACGGGGGATATTACTCGGTTAATCAATGAATTTGTCGTTGATGGTCGTGTTCCAGGTGTTGAACGCTATTTTAAGCGCAATCTAGACGATGAACTTGATAATCTTGAGTCGGCGCTCCGACAGAGTTTCAAATAATCTACACATAAACGAGGCAAGTGCTTCGGGGTCAGTAGTCAGGGCTTTGATACTGTACTGATGTGACCTCGAGACCGAGAGGGTGAAGCCGATATACACAGTGATGACGCTACATGAGTTATAAAGGGTACAGCCAGAAAATCTCATAGACATATTACCGACCTTCATCTACTGCTGGCTGCAGCAGTCTGGAAATGTGGCCCCTCTCGACACCCGCCAGTGGCAGTGCGACGGGGACAGAGGTTTCACCGGGCATGGTCACGGTGGAGTGGCAGTGACCGACTCCGACTCCCACGGACGCTGCGGTGCGGTGCGGTGTGTTCTGGTGTTACTTCCAGCCGATTCCTCACTGAAAAGGGAAACATCGGGAGGACTGAAATTCCCTTGCTGGGGTAGTGCGGTCGACACAGGGAGGGGGGCTTGCCCCCGAGGTACTTCACAAGCAGTCACTCGGTGGGTTTATCCGGATACACATTCTTTGGTTATATGCCGACACAAGACGCTTTTCTCGTCGAGTCGGCAAATCTAACAACCGCACACCGCATCACATTCACACCGCAGTGTTTCGGGGTCCGCTGCGGTTACCACTCGCCTCCGCTCTTCACTGCGTCGCCTTCGCCTCCACCCTTTCACCTTCCGGTTCCACTCTGGGTTCTCACCCACACCTCTCTTTGAACTTGAGATAATGACTACTATTACTTAGGCCAGGGTGTGCAATAGTGATGACTCCCACCGATCTCATGAGTACATCACATATATTACACTTAGTGATATATTATCAACTAACGAATCAGAAATACTGCGGTCGTTATGCTGCTGGATTTGACTCAGCAGATGCAGCTCGGGTTCCAATTTCACCTTTGAGGACAGCGGAATCAAAGTCATGATCCGGGCGAATATTGACAAAATCAAGGAAGCGTGCTGCTACTAGAAGTTCTGAGAGTGTGTACGACGAAAGAGCTGCATCGATAGTCGATTTGGCACCGAGATGCGGTTCAAGTGCTCCTAATGCGCAAGCAATATCATATGCCATCGCATCAGCAACGCTCTCTTCATTTACATTCGTGACATCAATGAAATATACATCACTCTCATACAGAAGAATATTTTCTGAACGGAGGTCGCCGTGATACAGTCCGTCTTCATGCATCTGTCGTAGCATCCTGAAAATAACTGGTGCAATATCAGTCTCTGTCTGTCGGTCAACCGCATCAAGCGTCTGGAAATCCGGAAGATACTCAGAGACGAGAATGCCCAGATTATCCACCTCAAACGTTTCAATTGGCTTAGGAGTATTTAATCCAAGGTCACGCATTCGTTTGGCAGCTGTGAACTCGTGCTCTGCCATCTCTAGTGGTGTTGTAAAATGCTCAAAAAACCCCTCGCCTTCGGTTCCAGCAGAGAATGCCCCAAGATTTCGACCAGCGGTTAAAAGTGCGTGAACAACAGAATTTTGTTTTGAGATAACTTTAACGAACCACTTCTCATCAACAATCATAGGTGTCGAGAGCCAATTATCAGCTTCAAGAAATTCAATATGAAGTGGTCCAGTGGAATGATCGTATCGGTTAGTGAGCTCGCGAGCGACCGCCTCTAGTCGCGAC
>NZ_KE356561.1:763042-797620 GCF_000415985.1 Haloquadratum walsbyi J07HQW2 | reverse complement strand
ACAGAATTAGTGGTAAAAGAAGCGTTCCAATATCGAGCAGTGCCAGAGGACACCACTACTGCTGAGAGTGCTTGGAATGCCATTCAGACTTGTCGAGAGGTATACAATCACGCACTCACACAAGAGTACAGACCTGCACCAGATCATAACAAACCGTCTTATAACACGATGCAGAATATGCTTCCCAAATGGAAGCGAGAATGGTCTGAGTGGAAAGGAGTGTACTCAAAATGCCTTCAAATGGCAGTTCGCCGTATCAAAAATAGCGAAAGTGTCCTCGACTCGCTCGAAGAACGTGGATTCGATGTTGGTCGTCTCAAGTGGAAATCACCACGAGAATACCGTAGCATAAAGTACAACCAGTCTGGCTTTGACGTGGATAATAACACGGGTCAGGATGGTCACGCTATCGTGAACCTCTCGAAGATTGGTAATTTCAACTTGGACTACCATCGACCACTCCCAACCAAACAAAATCAAAACGCTAAAATTACTGAGGTTATACTCAAAAAGCAGAAAACGGGCGACTGGACAGTAAGTATTGTGGTCAAATACGACGCTGACTATCCAGAAAAGCCCACTGTCGAGAATATTTCTATAGAGGATACTGTTGGAATCGACCTCGGTATTACCAAGTTCATTCACGATTCAGATAATCGGGCGTTTGCCCGACTGGACGAGGAGAAAGACCGTGAGCGAGTCGAGAGACGACACCGCTCACTTTCTCGCAAGCAATACGAATCCGAGAACTGGAATAAAGCCCGACAGTCGCTGGTACGAGCATATGAAAGATTGAGAAACAGAAGAGAAGATTATCGTGAGAAGCTCGCCTGCTGGTACACGCAAGAATACGATGCTGTGTTTCTTGAAGATTTGGATGTGGCTTCGATGACTCAGCAGGATAGGAACGCTCGGAATATCTCCGCAATGTCGTGGTATGCGACAATCCAAGCATTTGAGCGACATGGAAACAAGAATGGATGTCATATAGTGAAAGTACCACCAGAAGGAACAACAAAGCGATGTGCGAAGTGTGGTGTTGGGTCTGACAAACCATTATGGGTGAGAGAACATTCCTGTCCAAGCTGTGGATTTACAGTAGATAGAGATTATAATTCGTCTTTGGAAGTTCAACAGCTTGGATTAAAGAAATTGGGAGTGGAGTTTGAGAAGGAAGAGTTAGGGCTGGGACAGTCCGAGTACAGCAGTAACACAATGTCTGTGGAGGCTGGTATCTCTGAGGGTAGTCATCACCGTGATGCACTACTTTCAAATACTGCCGTTAATTTGGCTATAGAAGCAGAAAATCTAATGCGAGAGCACAGAAGCCCTACCCTCAAGGAGCGAACCGCGAAAGCGGTGAGTGAGTAGGGTAGGGTAGTTCACTGACAATAGCTGATCTTCCGCACGAAATCTCTTAAAATCAGGGAAACACCCAACTTGAGTATTCTCTCGAAGAAATCCAACGATCTGAGTCCTATTGGGAGCTCAGACTAGGAATTATGCGGCATCAGTATCTGTGCGTACAGTCAGCACTGGAACCGAGGACCGTCTGACAGTGCGTTCGGTGACACTTCCAAGAAGGTATCGCTCCAGTCCGGTCCGACCGTGCGTTCCCATAACAATGAGATCAACATCATGTTCCTCAGCGTATGTAACAATGGCATCGTCAGGAATGCCGGCTTCAACTGCTGGCGTGACATTAACTCCAGTATCAGCACCACGGTCCTCAACTGCATCAGTCATGTCGTGTGCGTTCTCACGGAGGGTTGATTCAATCTGTGCGGGACTAACTGCTGGGGCGCCATGACTAATATCTCTTGCATCAACGACTGACAGTACGTGAACTTCCGCGTCGTGCTGTGTTGCGAGATTAAACGCATGTGTGACTGCCTCGTCTGCACATTCACTACCATCCGTTGGAACAAGTATATGATCGTACATATACCGACGTTATTCATCATCAACCGGTTTATATATAGTGGGTAATTTCCGGTCAAGATAGTATTGCTATCCTCAATATAAATTAGATATAATAATCGATATATTCCATAATTATCTATAAATGTCCATCGATATTAGAATATTTAGTGTTTTAATGTTATATTTGGACGTACTAATCGATATCTTAAAATACGTATCAAAAAGAATTCAAGTATGAATAAAGAAATTCTGGCTGCAATTGGAAGCAAATATAATGCGGATATCCTTCGTGTGAGCAATCAGCCACAATCTGCGCAGGAACTGAGCGAAAGACTCGGTGTTCCAATTGCAACATGCTATCGTCGGATTGACCAGCTTACTGATGCTAGTCTCCTCGAATTTCATGATGATGCTCTCTCTGATCAACGCCGACACAGGAAGGTATACCAACGTAATGTCGATAAAATCACGATACAGTTTAACAGGGAAAACATGGAGATGGATCTATCCTATCGGTCGGAACACAGTTCACAACTCAGCCGAGTGCGACAGCATAACTCGAGACGTAACTCGCGTATCATCTGAGATAATTCCACTGGAAGTGTATCTCAGTGCCGTGTGAACTACCCCACCCTACTCGTTCACGGCGTTAGCCGTTCGATCCTTGAGGGTGGGGCTTCCTGTTTCAACGACACGCTTTGCAGAGATGGATGTATTCACAGGGAGCACAATCTCCACAGGCGTTTCTTTGGAGTGTCCCACTTCTCATTGTTGCAGACCGCGAGCAAGGATGTTGATCGCCGCGTTCGCGTTCCGATCCACTTCAAACCCACATGATGGTGGGTTCTCAGTTTTCACGACGCAGTTACCACACTGCTTGGTCGTATACTTCGGGTCGACCGCCGCAAAGTGCGTGCCTTCGCAGTCGCATTTGTATTCGAGCATCCGCTTGACCATTCCCCACGCCTCCGACGCTCGGGTTCGAGAGTTGCCAGTGAGTTCAACCAGCAACCAGCCCCCTCGCATCTAGATCCTCAACAGCCACGAGATCGGACTCAGTGGCGTAGTAGTTCGACAGTTTCTGCAAGAACTCACGGCGTTTTCGTTTCAGGTCAGCATGGCGTTGGGCAACGACCTTCTGTTGTTTCTCCCAATTGTGTGAGCCGTGCTCTTTCCGTGAGAGATCACGTTGGGCACGTTCCAACCGGTCGCGTTCGTCCGACAATTCAAGCGATCCGACAGCAGTTTCATCGGTACCGTGGGCGTATTTGAGTATGCCAACGTTGATTCCGTCTCGACACATCGCTCGGGGGTAGCTGGGTTTTTCGGGTGTCTGTTTGCCGTCGACGGCGAATGAGGCGAACCTCTCGCACACATTGGTTGAGTGTCCCGACCGGTTCAGGGATTTGCTCAAACTCATTGAGTGCATGATTGTAAAGTTGCCGACAGGTATCACGGTGATAATCCAGCCGCTCACGCTGTTCAGGCGTTGGGTCAAGCTGGAATCTGTCGGTGTAGTGCATTGGTGGTAGCTATTCGTCAGGTTCGGACGTTCGGACGATTTTCACGTCTGCGCCACGCCACCGTTTCGGAACGAGGACGTGTGCGCCGTTGCCGGTCTCGGTTTCACTTTGTCCTCGATGAGTTCCTGACCTTCGATTTCATGTCTATCCATCAGCTGCATTTAGATATTGTTTCAACGTGAGCTAAAGATGTCGGTACGCCGGGTGTGGAGTAGGGGGTAGTGATAGAGAACAGTGTATGTAAATGATGACGGCGGTGTATCCGCTCCCTACTGCGCTACTCGATCACCGGTCTGCGTTGCTTCTTGAGGAAGGGGCTTACCGCCTAGGATCAGCTAAACTAATTTTGCTTTATGATTTGGCTGATATTCACAACTTAAACATCGTGACCTGGATGTATGATCACCACTTGGGTTACTATATGCAGCTAAAATTTACTAGCATATACCACAGTCAACGTCATTCTATCACTCGTTACGCCACTTGTGCGTCTTCCCAGCCTTCTGTATGAACTTGGTCAGATGGAATACCCAACTCATCTAATCGTTTCTTTGCAGCAACGACTGCCGTTGGCACACCACAGATATAATAATCCGCATCATCCGTCAGTGAATCGATTACACTCGGGAGCTGTTCTTGAATATATCCAGTGTGACCATGCCACTCCTCGCGAGAAAGTGAAAACCGCGTGTCAACCGGATACGTCACTTCGTATTGCTCTAATAGCGGCTTATACAGCAGTTGATCCTGTGTTTTCTCGCCGAACATGAATATTGCCTGTGAACCACCATTGGCGAGGTATTCTTCTAAAAGCCCAATGAGTGGTGTGATACCGGTGCCAGTGCCAATGAATACTGCTGGTCGGTCTGTCTGTTGAAGTGTAAGACTCCCAGTCAACGTTGGTTTTACCTGAATGACATCTCCAGCTGACCGTGCATCCATATAATCGGCGACACCATCGGTCCCATATGCACGAAGCATGAGACCAATCTGTGTGTCATCAACGGCAAGAACACTATATGGTTTCACTCCGTTATCAGTTTGAATCGCTGTATGCTGTCCTGGTTTACCGTCAAAGCTCCCATCATTCAATTCGACAATATATTGCTTACAGTCTGGACTGATTTCACTAACGCTCGTGATTGTTGCCTCAGAAAAAGCCATTATATCTATATTAGGGTCTTGATGGGTGTAAACCCCTCGTTGAGTGAAAATTGTTAAAAGAATAGTCACAGTATACTGGGCATATTCTATTTTAATTACACTATGCCGTATGATGGAATTATCACAGTGTCCTCGTTAATATCAACAGTGGAGAATAACTGCCAGTCACGATTCACTCACTATTACGCTGAGGCAATTTCCGCCGCCTGAGACGGAATGAAGTGCGGTCGCCCAACAGTATCTAAAGAGATGGTAGAACCGACCTCGGATCTTGGAGAGGATGTCGACGAGTCTAATGCATCAGTATGTGCGACCTGCAGTGAAGCAATCGTGCAGTTGCCAACTCACCGCGTTGTCACTTGGATCGAGGACGGAACTGCTCAACATCGACATTTCTGTTCAGAGGCATGTTATGCTGAATTTGAGTCTAATTCCACCGCTGAGGATTGATCAGACTGAGTTACCAACTAATCACAGGCAGCAATTTTTTGAGTTCTTCTCACTCCCGATTGTATATTCCTGACTTCTAGATATAGTATAATTCTCACTGAAAGAGTGACCGCACACGCTCATTCTCCGGTCGGCTCAACCGTTGCTGGTTGTGGAATTGACCCACCACGAAACGCAATAAGTAGTGCTATCAACACAACAGCAACTCCGGCAGCGAAGAAGGTGAAGACAGTATCAAACGTATATCCGGCAGCAGTTAATAATCCAACAACACTACTTCCTGTTGCTTCAATTAATAATGCAATGCCACTGAAAACTGCATATGCACTTGCACGAACCTCGGACGGAAGAACACCAAGCAACCATGTATCTAATGCCGGGAAGAGACTATGAATCGCGAATCCAATGAGTATTGAGCAGCCAAGAATGCCGATAATACCAGAGACGCGGGTAAGCATGAACAATGATGTGGTGTACACACCAAGCATTGTAAGAATGTATGGAACTGGTGCGAACCGATCAACAAGCTCTCCTGAGAGCCAAAATGCAGGAACCCCAGCCGCAAATATGACTGTGAGATATCCACCGGCTTGTGCAGCAGGTATCGCTTTGGCGTTGATAAGATATGAGACATAAAAATTGAATACACCTTGCCAGACAAACCCAGCAACGGTGATCATAATGAGTCCAACTACGACGACACGCCAGTGTGTAAGCACTGCAGAGAAGTTTCGGTCAGGTCCAGTGCCAATTTGCTCTTCAATAGAACGAGTTGTGATGGCAACTAGTATTGTTGTCACAGCTGCAGTCACTGCGAGTGCCCAAAACGCTACACGCCAATCAAATGCTGTTACCGCAGCAACGGCGACAGGTGCGGCGATGACGGCTGCGATCTGTGCGGCGGTGCCGTGGATTCCGATTGACCGACCAACCTGATCCGGTCGAAGTTCACCAATTAATGGGATGGCAGCAACAAAGTATCCGCCAGAGGCAATACCAATCACGAGCGCACCCACTTGAAGCATCCAAACGGAACTTGCACTTGCAGTAAATGCTGCCGCTGTAGAGAGTAAACCACCGGCTACGATAACAACATGATGCCGTGGAACACGAGTAAGTACATATCCAACTGGAATACGCGGGAGCGCACTGCCAACCCAGACAAGTGTTGTCACAAATCCAATTGTTGCTGGACCAACGCTGAAAGCTGTCTGAAGCGGTTCAACGAGTGGCGCAAATACAGTCCGCCCAAAATTAACGAGAAGAACCAATCCACAAAGAGTTCCAAAGAGCCGTCGCGTCACAGTGGTACATTGGGCTGGCTCCGACAGAAGGCTTCCGAATTTCAATGTTCATGTACAAAAATTGTTTATTCAAAACTAATTTACTTCCAGAGTAAAACCGTGCGTCATAATATAATTTTGTCAGGATGGACCCTCTTATTTAGCTATTCTGGAGATTTTAACTATTGCAGGCTAAGTCCCCTTCCTCAAGGAACGAGCGAAGCGAGTGAGTACGGCGGGGATACAACCGTACGCTATTCCGATACAACCACAGAAACGCAATACGGAATAACAGTTTTCGATTTGGTTACCCAATATAAGAATGAACCCAATGGAATACGATCTTGGTACGGGAGCGCACTCCGTGTACTCCCTGCACTACCACCTCGTTCTCGTCGTGAACTACCGACGAAACGTGTTCACAGCGGAGCGAGCGGAGTTTCTCCATGAGGTCTCCAACGGTCAACGGGTTTGCAGACAACTACGGTGTCGAAATCAAAAACCTCGAAGCCAACAAAGACCACGTTCACCTCGTCCTCGTCCTCAACGCAGAACCCACGACAGACCTCGCCAAATTTGTTAACGTCCTCAAAGGAGCATCAGCACGACGCATCCGTAACGAGTACGAAGATGATCTTGACGACGAGTTGTGGGGTGACCAGTTCTGGTCAGACTCGTACTGTCTCATCAGTACAGGACAGGTTTCGCTGGATGTACTGAAAAAATACGTCGAGAACCAACGCTCGGCAGGTGATGACGAATGAGGCAGGAAGCAGAGAAGACCATTGTCGCCAAGATACGCACCGATGAGCTAACGCAGATAAAGAAAGAGGCACTCGACGACGAGTTCAGCGAGTTTCAAGCTTACATTCGAGGCGACGACGCCGACTTGTACTCCGCCACAAAACAAGCTGCTGATGCGCACATCGACACGGACAACTTGCGGGACGACCACGAGTATCCATGGTTCATCCGTAACGACGTGTTCGATGTCGAGCAGCACGATACTGAGGTAGCGGACTGGTGGATGAACATCCCAGTCTCGCAAGTGTACGGCGGAGTCAATGTCCCAATCAACCCACACGAGTCTATTCCTGACGATGCCGAACTGAAAGACTCAAAAATCGTCAACGAAGACGGCGAGTACTACGCTCACCTCTCGATAAAACAGCGAGTCGAATTACAAGACGAGTACGATGGTGTTCTCGCTGTAGACCTCGGAAGCCGATGGGTGGCAGTGTCGGTGGCACTGCCCTCTCGTGAAACCATGTTCTACGGCAACTGCGCCGACATCATCAGGAACTTCGCACTCGACTCCAAGAGAAGGGAGCGTACAATACGCTCGTGCCCGTCAAGAATAGCGAGTGGCGTGCGATTGACGACCGACTCCACAAGATTAGCCGACAGGTTGTTGAAGACGCTAAGGAGCGGAATTTTCTCATCGTCATTGGTAATCTTGAAGGCATCCAGAATCAGGAGATGGGGACTGAGATGAACCGTCGATTGCACTCGATGCCTCACTACACGCTGACACGGTACATCACGTACAAGGCACGATTCGCTGGGATTGGGGTGAAAATCGTGGATGAGTACAATACCAGCCAGACGTGCTGGCGGTGTGGTGAGAAAGAGAATACGGAGCGGGTCGGTCAAGATCGGCACTTATGTGACGAGTGTGGGTTGGATGATAACGCTGACAAGAATGGTGCGACAAATATTGGAAAGAAAGGACTAGCTAAGGACATTCAGAGCCCGCTATCCAGTCTCGGGGGCGTGTATGAACCGTCCCTCGAACTGGGCGACGATGACGAGACCGCTGCACAGGTTCGTGTACGTCTCAGAGATGACTCAGAAACCAAACCCCACCCCATCCTCGACGAGCGAGTCCACAGGACGAGCGAAGTAGGGTGGGGTAGTTCATTGCGAACATTGTATTTCTCTATAACAAAATATCCAATCTGCCAGGGGTCGGTCTTATATTTCCACTATGAGGATACGAGAGCTTTGTTCGACGTTGGGTTTTTCGCGACTGACATGCGAGAATGAAATGATGATCACGAGCGCACGAATGGCAGCTGTCGATCGTAACGCTGAGGCGTTAGGGATCTCCCCACAGCAACTGATGGAATCAGGTGGTAACGCTGTCGCACAAACAGTGCGGTCGCTGGTTGATATAGACTCGGAATCACAGGCAACGCCAGTCGTTGCTATCGTTGCAGGGCGCGGGAATAATGGTGGTGATGGCTTTGTTGCAGCGCGATTTCTCGATGAATATACAGTCTCTGTTTCGTTATTGGGTCGTCCAGAGACAATTCGGACAGCAACTGCAAAGCAGAATTGGGAGGCAGTTACAACAAGCGGATACGATACAACAGTTGTTCGAGATGCATCAGCTATCGAAATTGCTGGACCTGACGGTGAGCAACCGGATTTAATCGTTGACGCCATGCTCGGAACAGGTGTCACCGGTGCTCTCCGTGAACCAGAGGCAACAGCAGCTAGACAGGTCAACAATACCGATGCGCCTGTTCTATCAGTTGATGTGCCCTCAGGCGTTGATGCTGATACAGGTTCATCTACAGATGTTTCGGTTGACGCTGATCATGTAGTTACGTTTCATGATCAAAAGCCAGGACTCGAGACAATCGACGCAGATGTAACGGTTGCAGATATCGGTATTCCACGAGCAGCCGAGCAGATTGCTGGACCTGGTGATCTGCAGTTATTATCACGACCGACACAAAGCCACAAAGGTGATTTTGGCGAGGTGCTCGTTGTTGGTGGCGGTCCGTACACTGGTGCTCCTGCATTAACTGCACAAGCAGCATTACGGGCTGGTGCTGACCTCGTCCGTGTTGCATGTCCAGTGGCAATTGCTGATGAAATCCAGAATTGTGAGGAGAGTTTAATTATTAAATCATACCCCGGAGAGCGACTCACGCCAACGGCACTTGATCATGTGCAATCACTCGCCGCAAATCATGATGTTACAGTGCTTGGTCCAGGGCTTGGGGATAACGAAAAGACACTGTCAGTCGTGGCTTCGTTTCTCCGTGCGCACACTGGGAAGGTTGTTGTTGATGCTGATGCACTGTCAGTCGTTCCGTCGGTTGACCCTACCGGTGAGATAATCTGTACACCGCATCAAGGTGAGCTAGCAGCAATGGGAGGTGAAACGGCAGATGACTGGGAGCGTCGAGTAGAGAAGATAGCAGCGTTCATTTCAGAACTTGACGAGACACACACATTGCTGGTGAAAGGGGCAATTGATATTATCAGCAATGGTGAAACAACACGAATTAATCAAACTGGCAATCCAGGGATGACGGTAGGCGGCACGGGCGATGTTCTTGCAGGCGCTGTAGGTGCACTTGCGTGCGTTCTTGATCCGATTCAGGCAGCGACGGTTGGTGCATACGCCAATGGCCGGGCTGGCGATATTGTCGTTGAGAAGCGTGGAAACGGATTGCTTGCAACAGACCTTCTTGATATATTGCCGACTGCACTACAAGATCCAAAGGACATGACAACAAAAGCGAGTTCAAATGACTGAAGATATCAACACTCAAGCGGATAATAGCCATTCTGATAATGAGGATCAAAATATCGATGAACAGTTATCCACTGAGAGTGCAACGACAGATGAGTTGACGCATGTCGACAGTGATGGCGATGCACAGATGGTTAATGTCGGGACAAAACCGGACACAAATCGACGGGCAGTCGCTCGGGGGGAAATCAAGCTTACACAGACAACCATCGACGCAGTTCGTAATGATACAATCGCTAAAGGCGATGTGCTTTCGACTGCTCGGATAGGTGCTATACAGGCAGTCAAACATACATGGGAGACAATCCCAATGTGTCATCAAATTCCAATCACGAACGTTGATACAGCACTTCGCATTCATGAAACTGCAATTGAGTTACGTGTCACTGTTGAGACAACTGGTAAAACTGGGTGTGAAATGGAAGCACTGGAGGGTGTCACGACAGGGTTGAATGTAATCTGGGATATGGTGAAAGCCACTGAAAAGGATAACTCGGGACAATATCCCGAAACCGCGGTTACTGATGTTGAGATTGTAAAAAAACAAAAACAGAAACAGAAACAGGAATAAACTCGTTATCTATATTCAGATTCAGAATTAAAGTCACCGTCCGGTAGGGTTTCTCGACTTATTACGTCCATTTTGACTCTTTTTTGATTCTGACTACAGTACTTTACTATCATCTCCGCGCTCATTCAGTTGTGTTTGGGTCTGAGCACCCATTCGTTTTGAATCATGCTCCTGTATGCTTTCATCTGATAGGGGTTCTGATTCAGAGTCCTCAAGTGCGGCTGCCTTCGCGCGTGCTCGCTTGATAATCGTCGATCGAGCGGAGAACTCGATGAGGACCGAATCGCCAGTGTCAGTGTATTCTTCATTTTCAACGTGACCATGATCGTATAACCATGAGACGAGACTCATTGCATCATCTGATAACGGTAAGAGAAGTCGTTCATCATGCCATGATGGGAGTTCACTCTCAATCCGATCGGTCAGTTGATCAATATTTTCACCAGTAAGTCCTGAAACGGCAACTGGGTTCGGTGCTAACGCATCGAGTGATCGCATCTTTCGGTTGAGTGCTCCCTCCTCAACAGAATCAGTTTTGTTCAATACAGTAACAATTGGAGCCTCATTGCGCTCATATAAGGTATCATGACTGGTAATGAGTTTTTCCCGCATTGCATCAATCGACTCTGATGCATCAACGATAAGCAAAACAAGGTCAGCTCGGTATACCGAATCGAGTGTTGACTCAAATGATTCAACGAGCCAATGTGGAAGGTCAGATACAAACCCAACAGTATCGGTCAGTAACACGTCTCGACGTCCAGTATCAGCTCGTCGGGTTGTCGTCCCAAGTGTGGTGAACAGTCGATCCTCAGATTCAGCGGTCTGCTCTAAATCTGGATGTTGATTTTCATTCTCAGAAATATCTAGGTCATCAGCGAGTCGGCGAAGCAATGTTGATTTTCCAGCGTTTGTATATCCTGCAAGTGCGACAAGATCGAATCCAGACTCACGACGTTGCTCGCGGCGTGTCTGCTCTTTTTCAGCAATTGCATCCAGTTCCTGACTGATCCGTGAGATCTGTGCTTTAATATCTCGTTCACGGCTCTGGTCGTATTCACCGAGTCCCATGAACCCTGGTCGTTCATCGCGTTGTGCAAGCGATGATTTTGCTTCGACTCGTGGAAGTTCATACCGCAATTCAGCAAGTTCGACTTGGAGTTGTGCTTTTCGAGTGTTCGCTCGCTGCCCGAAAATCTCTAAAATAAGTGTAAATCGGTCGATAACTTCAACTCCAGTCGGGAATTTCCCACCGATATTGTACGTTTGATATGGTCCAAGACGATTGTCGACAATAACTGCCTCTGCGCCAGTCCGTGCGACCAATCCAGCAAGTGCTTCGACTTTCCCCTCACCAAAATGATATGCAGCATCCTCCTCGCGTGACTGGGTAAGCGTATTAATCACATCATATCCAGCCGCTCTGGCTAAGTCAGCGATCTCACTCAAATTAGCTTCTGAGTCGGGGTCAACTCGTTGTGCAACAACAACTGGTGTTGCCGTCATGATATCACCCCAGTCGCCTCTGTCAATGCGATAGACTGGATCATATGATTCTTAACAGTGATTACAGTAAAGGCGGTCCCAGCATACATTTCCCGTGCTGTGCAATCTGAGTTGTGCGGTTTCCGCCGATGCGTATCTGATTCCTGCACTGTTTCATCATATCTAAATGGTCAAGATACTTGAACACTACCAGCGTTCTCCTCCACATCGATTGATGTCACACAATAGTGCCCGTGTGAACTGATATGTATCTATGTCATTACACAAACGATTTATATTCAAACAGTAGAGACGTAGCATGGTTGACCCACTGCAGTTGTCATTAAACCCAACCCAACTTGGGATTGAGTTCGGCAGCGGAGCAGTTATTGGGGCAATAATTGGGTTTGCAGCAAAAAAGGTTGCAAAGTTGATCGCATTGCTTGTCGGGATTGAACTAGCAATATTCAAATTTCTCGAATCACGAGAAATCATCATCGTTGATTGGAGCCGATTAACTGCTGGCTTTGCTGAGACAACACAAGGCGCGGCTGATGGAACGCCGCCCGGGTGGATCTCAACAATTCTCTCCACACTCTCGGTATCTGTTGGCTTTACTGGGGGATTTCTCGCTGGATTCAAAAAGGGATAATCTGGTCAATCAATACCAATAGTTAGATTGACATCCTCCTCTGCGTGAACTCGGAGGAATCCTGAGCGTAAGCAAAAGCAGTGGAGAGGAGATTGCAGGGTTGCAGTTCAATCCCATGCCACCCCACCCCACCGAACCCTGACATGGTGAGAATCTGTGCAGGGTTCGCGGACTGTGGCGGGGAGAGTGGAGTGTAGTGGGACAGGACTGGACTGCTGGCGCTGGGAGTGCCAAGCCAAAGCCCCGCCCCCCGGGACTGGACTCCTCTCGTATCTTCGGTCGGATATGGGCTTCCAGAGGTGGGTTTGGTTTGCCTCGGGAACTCCAGCAGACTTCGACAGACTTGGAAGTACTTGCCAGCAGTCGGGCAGGGCAGGGCAGGGCACTGCACTGCATCGGGTCAGTCTCGGACCCGACACCGACCCGACCGGTCACCAGAGTGGGTTCGATTACTGCTTGGTTGCTTGGCTTGGGGCGGCTGACCGCCATCGTCGGACTACGGCACAATCACTCTGGTCTCGCCTGTTTCCTACGCATTTCGAGGGTCGCCCACTAATTAACACGACTACTACCACGACTGATGAGAACTCTCAGAGTGGTCATCGAAGTTGAAGTTGGAGTTGGATAGTCGCCCGGTTGTCGGATTCATCCTATCCTATCCTATCCTGTCCTGCGGCTCAAGTCGCAGGGATTCTCCTCGAATATCTACAATACTAACTAACTTTCAAATTATTGATATACTACCTCATGATCAGGATTTGTTCTAATCATCATCAGTGTGATGTCCCCATAATCCGTCATACTTTGTTACTGTAATATCGTCATATACGCGTGTTTGACACGCAAGTCGTAGCTTTGAGGAGGATGTATGCGGCGGAACTGTCAATCGAACGCGCTCGATAGCTGTGTGTGAACTAATATGAGTGGATGTCTCATTGGACAGCTGATTATCGGGTGAGCCCGAACCAGCGTATGTGTCGGTATCGGTAGTTATGTCACTGGAATCTTCAGTATTGGTCGAAGCAATACTCTCATCGGAGGTTTGTGTTTCATTTTCAGTATTATCCTCGTGTCTATGTATCTCAACCGCGCAGGTTCCACAGGTTCCATGACCGCGACAATTAATAATTGATGCAGCGCCGTTGTGTGGATTAATACCAAGGTCGTGGTCTTGAAGCACATCACGGAGGACCGCCCCGTGGTCACACTCAATAGTTGTTGTTCCAACCGTGACGGTCGGCATATCAGATGACATGCTTACACTCAAAAGTATTCACCGTTTGATTCAGAATGATTGAAACTGCGTATATCCTTCTTACAATAATAAACTGTTTCTTACAGATAGAAATTCGATTAGTTTGCTGTAAGTGCTTGATTGATTGCAGTCTTAATTGGAGTTTGATCGATCGGAACGATATTTTGCAGATTACGGTCATCATCGACGGTCACTGGATGTCGCATACTTTTCGCCAGTGGTCTCGCGATGCGATACTGTACATCAGTTGTGAGTCGAAGCCAATGTGAGGACAACTCAGGAGTTAATACAGGAACTGGAATGATAAATACGCGTTTACTTTTGACTTTGGCAGTCATCTGGAGAAGTTCTTCATATGAAAGCACACTTGGACCGCCAATGTCGAAGATTTGTCCTCGGGTCTCCGGTACATTGAGTAGCTCTACAAGATACGTAACGGCATCATCAACAGCAATTGGATTTCCTGGTGTTCGGACCCATGTCGGAACGACCATCAGCGGAAGACGGTCTGTGAGGTCATCGACAATGCGGAAACTCGCGCTTCCGCGACCAATGATTACGGCTGCTCGAAGAACTGTCAGCTCATACTCACCTGATTCTAAGACGGCTTCAACCTCTCGTCGTGACGCAAGATGTGGTGAGAGGTCTCTCTCGTCACCACTAATCCCACTCAGATAGACAACACGGTCAACACCAGCCTCTGATGCCCGTTCACGAAAGCGGCGTGCATACGTACGGTCAAGTTCAGCAAAATTCTCCGCAGTCAATGAGTGAATAAGATAATATGCAACATCAATGTCATCACACATTCCCTCAAGCGATGCGGGATCACCGAGATCACCTTCAAATGGCTCGACACTTGGAGGGAACCCAGCCTCGCTAGCGCTTCGAGAAAAAGCAACAACATCATGATCTTGGTCGTCAAGAGCGCGGACCAAGCGACGACCAACAAATCCGGTCGCCCCTGCAACGAGGACTTTCATACATATGATTATAACCGCACACGTATCAGTTGTTGTATGACGGACGAGCAAGTCACCTGACGTCTTGATTATCAATGGTCGATGTTTCGATATATTGTGTGACCTTCTTTATATGAACATAGAGAAGTGATCAGCATACAACTGTGCTTTATTTAATGATGACATTGATGTTGATGCTGGAACGGGTCGTGAGATTTACTCTGAATTAAAGTTATAGATATTTCCCGCGCAAATTATATCCGGGGGATTCAGGAGGGCAGTCCTCATGTTGTATCGTAATGGTTCTCGCAGGTGTGGTGCCACAGACACCGTCCGTATTTATTCTTGTTATCTTGGGAGCGACCGGACTTGTATGGGTCGGGACAGGATGGCTTGAGGGGGCAGCAGAACGCCTCTCGACGCATTATGGTCTCCCACCTGTCGTCCAGGGTTCAGTTGTTGTTGCTATTGGTTCGAGTTTTCCTGAGTTTGCGAGTGTTGTCGTCACCGCTTCGAACGGTGTCTTTAGTATGGGCATCGGCGCTATTGTCGGATCCGCAATATTCAATATTCTTGTCATTCCTGCGTTATCTGGAATGCTTGCACAGCAGGGTGTTGAGTCAAATCGAGATATTGTGTATAAAGAAGCACAATTTTACATGATTGCTGTCTCAGCGCTTGTTATAACATTTGCACTTGCGGTTATCTACATTCCAGCACCAGACCGTGGGGCATTTGTCGGGATGATCACCCGTCCCCTTGCAGCAATTCCGCTGTTTGTGTATGTGCTGTATTTATTTATTCAATGGCAGGAAGTGAGCGATTATACAGATAACACAGCAACAGAGTCAATCGCTGTAGGACAACAGTGGGGGCGATTAATTGCTGGATTAGTCGCGATTTTGATTGCTGTTGAGCAGATGGTCGGAGCTGTTGAAGGGTTAGGCTCCATTATTGGAATCCCTGAGTTTCTCGCTGGTGTGACGATTATTGCTGCAGCGACGAGTTTACCCGACACACTTGTGAGTGTCCGAGCAGCACGAAGTGGAGATGGGACAACAAGTCTTGGAAATGTCTTAGGATCAAATACGTTTGATCTACTTGTTGTCATCCCTATTGGCGTATTGATTGTCGGGACCGTTCCGGTTAATTTTGCAACAGCCGTTCCAATGTTCGGCATATTAACACTCGCAACTGTATTGCTCTTCACCGTCCTGCGGACTGACCTCACACTCACACAACGTGAAGCATACATTCTCGGAGTTGCATACGCTGTGTTTATCATCTGGATTATTGCCGAATCAGCTGGTGTAACTGGAATATTGAGAACTGTATGAAATCTCAGAATAATCAAATAGCGTATATGTCACGCACGTCGGCTATGATACTACTATGACAATTAATATATTTGATATGAGGAACAGTTATGATAATAAATGTATAATATATGTCCATGATAGTAGATGAGTCGGCAGGACAAACAGAGCTTACCTGTCCGAACGGACATCAGAATGATATTGATGAATGGCGGTCAAAGCGATTCCGCGTTACCTGTGATGAGTGCGGAATTCGGTGGACCCCAGCAACTTAGTGATAATACTGAAAACAGGCACAATAGCACGTCGCTTACGATATTAATCGGGTAATCGGGGGAACGGTATAATCCGTTATATATCCACATGAGCGATTTAGCTCTTATTGTGAGCCATCGTACTACTTCTCAGAGTTTTCGTGCTTGTTTTTTCGCCCAGCGTGCACGACAATCGTTCCAAAGAGGTGCCGTGTCGTTACAACCGAGTCCATCTGTGCTGTGAGCGCTTGTTTTGATGCTGTTGTTCGTGTATCTAACTGTGTGAGTGCATCGCCAGCGTCACTTGCAAGATCAAACAATCGTGCATTCAATTGTGTGAATGCCCATAGCCCAGCGTTAGCAATAGTGTTCTCACCTGGGACAAAATTTGCAATTACAACCGTATCAGCAGTATTACACCACTCAGTAACGACCATGCGTGGGTTATGAAATAATGATGTCACAAACGTCGAGACAATTGCATCAACGGACGCAATCGGTGGTGTTGTTGCATCAGCACAAATAAGTTCAACATTGTCCCAACCACGACGGGCAACCAGTGAACGAGCACGGTCAATCATTTGTGTTGTCACATCGATGCCGATGACGCGCCCAGTCGCACCGACAGCTGCTCGAAGTGCTGGGAAATTCACACCCGGTCCACAACCAAACTCGACAACTGTTGATCCAGGTTCAATATCAAGCTGGTCGACACACGCTGCCCGGATACCACCGATAGATGCTGTTGCTCGTGCGAACCAATCGTATACGGGTGCCCATGCGCCATAATCTGTGCGAATACGCTCTAGACGCGAGATATTATTTTCGCTCACAATGCGGTACCTTAATGATCGTAAACACCAGTTCTAGCCACTTAACGTTCGTATCTGTTGCTTTCATCTGTGATTTTTTTGAGCTATTATGTGATACCTCTCTATATCATTTCATACCACGATTGTCAGGAATATATCAATGTCTCAGAGAAAACGAACGCAGACATAATATATTATTTATTTCATGAGAATGTGTGTTCTGCGAATTAGGGCAACAATGGTGTCTCGATATCCATTGCAGCAGCGACTGTTTCTGGTGGCATATGCGGCCATTTTCGTTCTGGACTCTCACGGGCAACAGTTGAGTGACATTGGGTTGCGTTGTCGCATGCTCGTGGACGTTGGTAGTCAATTCCACGCTCGCCTAGATATGTTACATAGCCATCATCAACGCGGTCAAGTTTCTCATGACATACCCAGCGGTCACCACGCTGTTCAGCTGCGATATCCCGATATGGACATGTGAATCGGGTACGCTCAGCCTCTCCATCACGCACTGTTTCATCGATTTGAACTCCAACAACTTGATATGCAATTCGGAGTCGACGTGCGACAGCTTCCGGTGTACGTGCTCCGAGAAAGAGCACATGTGCGAGTGCATAGCCGAAATCATGAAGCATGCGCTCAAACCGTGTCAAATCTCGGGGAGTATCTGCAAGCAGCGATCGAACTTGATGATACCACTGACTTACTGCAGTCACTACCTCAGTTTTTTCTGCGGCATCAATGAGTTGTCGTTTACGCTCCCGAAGCGGTGCCGCACCATCAGAGAGATAAAATGAGGGGATTGATTCAATATGTTCAAGCACGTCCTCTCGAAGACATGTGCCTGATTTATATGCTTCAACATATTCTTGAAGCGTATCATACCATGAGTCAGCTATCATAGTATATGTCCCGTTGAGCAGTGCGTCTGCTTCAGCAAACTGTTCAGTATCAGGTGGTGCTGGAAATTGGTCGACAGCCTGTTGTAATTCGGCCGGAGACGGCCCTGCCATATGTTCTACACTTGTGGGGAATGAACTTCAATCTGTATGGTACGATGCGGTATTATGTTGCTATTAATTATTGATAGCCTTCGTCGCAGGGTAAAGTACTCACGGATGCAGATATAATTACTCTGTATGTCGGATGAACAGAGTGATAACATCGAAGAATATCTCGACTCTGATCTCGATTCGGATCTCAACTCAACAAGATCAGGGCGTGATGATAAACCACTTCCAGGTCCGTTCTCACTCACACAACTCGTTGGTGGAATCCATTTCTTAACGGCTGCTGCTGTGACACCGTTTATTTGGATCGCATATCGTAACGGTAACATTCCTCAGGTGGCATCACTCACTGGATTAGCGATTTTCATCATCATCGCCGGTGTTGCTGCATCTCGGATCGCAGCTCGTCGTGTGGATTGACGGTGAGAAATATGATATCATGCGATGGCTAATATCTCAGAAGAACGGCTCATCTGCCTGTTAATCAAGCAAGTCCGATATCTATACGAGTGTTTTTTAGTCTGAGTAACATACATTATACATGGACAATCGACAACCGCGGCAGTCACAAACGTCCGGGAACGATGGTGATACGATCCTTCCACGGACCACAGCCCGCGGTGGACGAAGTCCAACTGCTGAGACAGTTGTACTTCTCTGTGGATTTTTTCTTATCCAATACCCACTGTCTGCGATTGGTCTCGTTGGATTATTCGCATTAAGTCCAATTGTCATTATCGAACCATGGACGCTCATAACGAGTACATACGCTCATGGTAGCGTTGGTCACCTCATCAGCAATCTGATCGGTCTGATTCTTCTTGGTGCATTTGTTGAACGAACGACAACACGACTTCGTTTTCACACGTTCTTCATTCTTACCGGTGCGCTTGCCGGCGTAGCGGAGATTACACTTGGAAGCCTGCTTGCGTTTAGTCCTCGAGCTGTGCTTGGTGCCTCTGGGGCAGTGTTTGCGCTATTAGGATACCTTATCACGAGTAACGCAATTGCAGATACGCTTATTAGCACGGTCGACCAGCTGACTGATGCCTCCTGGGTCGTGACTGCAGCGCTGATTGTTCTTGCTGCTGTCATGGCAATCCTCCTAAGCGGTCCAGGAACTGCCCTTGTCGGGCACGCAGCTGGGCTTGCAATCGGACTGCTCGCTGGTCGTATGCGATTACTTAAAATAAATAATTCCTCATCAACACGTGCTCAACGTGAGATATGACCATCATATCACTGATAATCAATAACTCTGCAATCACAAAGTATAGACAGATAAACATCAATGTCAACATGAATATCAACTCCTCATAACCACATGACAACAGAACATACTTACCCGATTACTGCAGTTACAGTCCCAGAATCAGCGTATGATGCTGAAGAAATCATTTCAATCCAACTATCTGCATTTGCAGATAACGATTCTCCGGTACCGGATGCTGGAATTAAAACAGCATATAATTTTGCGTCGCCGGCAAATCGTCGTGCGACTGGTCCGTTCGATCAGTTCCGACAGATGGTACAGAACCGACGGTACGCACCGATGATCGATCATAACGAGGCAGTTACGGGACCACTTGAGCGCGATGGTGACAGCGCACAACAGCGAGTGACGCTCACAGGAACGGATGGTGAAACTGTCACGTACCGCTTCGGCGTCTCAAAATATGAGTCAGCACCCGATAATGAGACCATACCAGAGCCAGATTGTTGGCTCACAGACCGTGTTCTTCGAGAGTAATCGATTTGGATCGGAAATATAGCATATTAACGTTGATATCAATATCAAAATTGCCACTAATAGCTAGATAAGCCGTGCAGTATCGTGAACTTACTGAAGTATACACCGACGTTGCCGCGACATCAGCAACAACTGAAAAAGAGATACTTCTTGCTGACTGTTTCTCACGTGTCCACGATGAAACATCACTACTTCCAACCGTTGTTCGACTTGTCCGAGGTCGTGTATTTGCTCGGTGGGAAGCAGCAGAAATCGGTGTTTCAACTGCTGGTGCCGCAAGCGCAATCAACAAAGCAACCGGTGTCGATAGCGAGCAGATTGAGACATGGTGGCGAGAAGAAGGTGATCTTGGTGATGCTGCTGCATATGCTGTCGATGACCGTGTACAACGGACACTCACTACAACACCGCTGACAGTCACCCGTGTGTATGAAACACTCCGTGAGGTTGCCAGCTATGAAGGCTCAGGTAGTCAGCAAAAACAGATCGATGAAATTGCCGGATTGATATCTGATGCATCACCACTTACTGCTCGATACATTGTCCGAACCATAACGGGGGCAATGCGCCTCGGTGTTGGTGAGGGAATCGTCCGTAATTCGCTTGCAAGGGCATTTCTTGATATGTCTGATGATGCCGCAGATGCTGTCCAACGGGCGATTGATCTGACGAATGATGTTGCTGTTGTTGCACAGCGTGTTGCCGAGCAGGGACGACCCGGATTAGATGATGTTGATCTTGAGTTGTTCCGTCCAATCAAGCCGATGCTCGCAAAACAGGCGGAGAGTATTCAAACTGCGGTTGATGAACTTGCTGCGGATCTGGAAGCTATTGGGGATACTAATAACACAGAGTCATCACCTCGAAAAGCAGTCCTCGTTGAGTTCAAATATGATGGCATTCGTGCCAAAATACACCGCAATGGTGATGACATCCGAGTATATACGCGGCGGCTTTCTGATGTGACAACACAATTTCCGGATGTTGTCTCAGCAGCACGTGAGCATATTGATGCTGAGCAGTATATTATTGAAGCAGAACTTGTTGGATATGACCCACAGCATGACAATGATGGTCCGGTAACATTCCAGACACTTGCACAGCGTATTCAACGAACGGAAGATATCGCAGCCACTGCTGAATCGATTCCAGTTACAGCGCACGTGTTTGATCTGCTTGCTCTCGATGGCGAATCGCTGTTAGAAGACGAACTTGAGATGCGATTACGACGTCTTAATTCAATCATCACAACAGAATCTGTGTCACAGACTGAACTTGAACCTGATCCGACAATCGAGTCCACTTCTTCTCGCTCAACGCTTATGACAGGCACAAATAATACTGAGTCTCTCTCATCACTAAGACGGGCGCAGTATAACTGGGTGACAACACATACCGCAGCAACAGAGTTCTACGATACTGCACTTGCTGCTGGTCATGAAGGGGTGATGGTGAAGAATCCGGCTCGACCGTATCAACCTGGGTCTCGGGTTGGATATCAGCGGAAAGTGAAGCCGATGATGGAGCCACTCGATCTTGTTGTTACCCGGGCAAAGTGGAGTGAGGGTCGCAAAAGTGACTTTCTCGGTCGACCATATCTCGCATGTCGGACCGCTGATGATGATTTTGTAGAAGTTGGTCGGATGCACACCGGGTTCAGTGATGAGCAGCTTGCGACATTCACAGAACGTGTTGAACCACTGATCGAGCGTGTTGATGGTAGAGAAGCGATCCTCACACCCACTGTCGTTCTTGAGGTTGAGTATGAGGAAATACAGACCTCATCGACATATGATTCCGGGTATGCACTTCGATTCCCTCGATTAAAACAAATTCGACATGACTGTGATCCATCACAGGCAGATTCATTGGAGCGAGTTGAACGGCTGTATGAACAACAATCAGTTGATGAGAGCTAAACTATCTCGGGGTCACGCTCCAAGACATTCGTCTTGATTATTTGTAGAGGCATGAATGACAATCAGAGAAACCAATAGATACACGCAACACAAATATTGTAATATACGTGGCTCCCGGTGTTCATCTTCATGACGGTGTTGAAATTGAATTTGCAAGTGGTGAGCGGATTGTCTGTGATGGGGTATCGTCGGGAGTATCCACAGCAGAGGTAACGACGGCCGTAACTCACGCGCATGGTGATCATTTAGTTGATAATAGCAATGCAAGTGAAATTGTTGCCTCTGAGCTTACCGCTGCACTGGCATCTGTCCGTCAATCAGAATGTGAGCCTGAAACAACAACGCATCCAGCAGTTGAGTTGATTCCGGCTGGTCACATTGTTGGGTCACGAGCAGTCCTTCTCACTGACCCTGAGACCGATCGTCGATATCTTTACACCGGTGATTGCCGGTTATCCGACCGACTGTATCTTGACGGATTCGACCCAGTCGATGCAGATGTTTTGATTCTTGAAACAACGTATGGTGACCCAAGGTATCGCTTTCCATCGCCCACAAAGACACATCAGCAAATTTGTGACTGGCTTAACGAGACAATGGACGATGTCGTGATCTTATTCGGCTATGCACTAGGTCGGGCACAAAAGCTTCAAAAATTAGTTGAATCAACCGAGCGCTCACGTGTGTTCATCACAGATGCAATTGGAGAACTGAACAGCGTCATTGAGTCACATCGTGAGATTACGTTTAATTCGTACCGGTATCATGAAGACACAACACTTCAAGCTGGTGATGCGGTTGTGTTACCAATGCAGACAACACGTCTTGGATGGATTGAATCGCTCGTTGATGAGACTGATGCAATAACCGCCGGATTCTCTGGGTGGGCGGTTGATGATTCATTTATTTATCAACGAGGAGTCGATGAGGGATTTGTTCTTTCGGATCACTGCGATTATGATGAACTTACTGAACTTGTCACGGCTGTTGACCCAGAGCGTGTTTACACTCAGCATGGATTCACTGAAACGTTCGCAACAGAACTTGCTCGTGAATACGGGTACCGTACACAAGCATTGAAATCAAACCAGTCAACTCTCGGTGACTTCTGAAGAAGACAATTCAGTTTCTGTGACATATTCGAATCAAAATCGTAATCTTGCTCTCATCGATTGAATGTCGTCTTTCATATGGCGACCATCGGCGTTCTTCCATATTGAGGTAGTAATAATCGAACAGTTTAGGAGATTAAAGCACCAATCTCGCGCTTATGTGATCACTCAGCTTCTGATCATATGTTCTTGAAACGCTCAGAGCTGAGCTTAGATGATAGAGTTTCATTCTGGCGACGTACGACGTGTATATTCATGTTGGCGACATGAATCAAGCATGGAGATAACACCCGCGGGTATCGAAGAATATGACGAGTCAGCTCCAACACCTGCACAAACGGAGACAGCGACGTTCGGTCTTGGCTGTTTCTGGGGTCCAGACGCACGATTCGGTTCAGTTGACGGCGTTATCCGCACACGAGTCGGGTACGCTGGTGGGACGGTTGAGGATCCAACATATCATGATCTTGGTGAACATACTGAGGCAGTGCAAGTGACCTATGATCCAGACAAAACAACATATACTACACTTCTAATGATGGCGCTTGATAGCCATGATCTACATCGACAGCCGGCAAAACGACAGTATCAAAATATTTTATTTCCAACGGCATCGCAAAAAAAGACAGTACAGACAGTCCTCGATTCACAAGGGCTTGATGTTGATTCAATAGCAACACGAGTTGTCTCATCGCCATCGCCGTTCTACCATGCCGAAGATTATCATCAAAAATATCATCTTCGCTCAAAGCGCTGGGCGATTGAGGCGTTTGATGATGCTGGATACGATGAAGAAGCATTACGAGAATCACCAGCCGCAGCGATATTGAACGCTGATGCTGCAGGTCATGATACTGATATTACGGAGACAGTAGCTGATACCTTGCGTCACTAATCGACTTTTGTTTAAATTCAAGGGAAAGACCCCTTCCTCAAGGAGCGACCGAAGTGAGCGAGTAGCGAGTAGGGAGGAGAGGGGATACGCCCGAGAACACACACGATAACGAATAGTCTAACATATGACACATATGCCCAACAGAGCATAGGGAAGCCCAATTCAGTTCTGAGTTGTTCGACTCGGAGGAGGGTGTCGAGTCGAGGAGAGCGGGCCGTGGACCCACACCACGCCCCACGATGAAGAAACCTCTCTGAGCCTGAGCGTGTATCTGGATCTACATCTGCATCTGGGCAGACATTGACGGAAAATTCGGCTTCGCTGGAAGCCCCGTCCCCGTCGGTGAGGACCGACCGGCGACGAGCCGTGAGTGAGTAGGTCGGGGGGAGTTCACTTGGACCATCATCAGTGGATTGTCTAAAATACTCGGGGTCAATCCCTGAGGTACCCGGCTTCCTTGCTCGTAGACGTAATGATGAATAGATTTACTCAAAGTCATCAGACAAGTGGGGACGTCACTCTTCGATTTGTCTTAACATCGAATTCAAATACGCTGCAGCCAGAAATGGTTGGATATCTGTCGTTGCGTCGGATTCAATTGCAACACGGACCCGCTCACACCCATGCTGAAGTCGATTCTGAAGTGATCCAGCTGGTAGCTTATTGGTGGATACGGTTTCGACAGTATCGATCGCCGACCGTATTGTCCGCACTTCACCGACCCTTGGTGATGTCTCGGATTCAATTGATGAAGTATAGTGAGTGTGAGAAATACTATCAGTATCTTCATATACATCATCTGTGTCCGTACGAGCGGCAATTGTGAGTGCTGCCTCGTGACTGGCTGTCAGTAATTGTGTCAGTACTGCCTCAACATCAGCAGGCACATCCGCAGCCATATGTTCTATCTAATGACGTGTGGTATGAAAATGCTTGTAATACGCTCAAATTGATATTCAGCGCCCTGTGGAAGATTCTGTATATCTCCTCTGGAGATTAGATGATGTCTGTCAGATCAGCAATCGATTCAGCAACTTCGTTTGGTCGATACGCATACTCTGATATTTCTTCGCGATGAGTTGACCCCGTTAACACAAGATATGTTCTTAAACCAGCCTCAATGCCGGCGACCACATCTGTGTCCATGCGGTCGCCGACCATCGCCGTAGACTTGGAATGAGCACCAAGTTGGTTCAAAGCACCACGAATCATGATCGGATTAGGTTTGCCGATGAAATATGGGTCCGCACCAGTAGCTTCGGTGATGAGGGCGGCGACAGAGCCAGTGGCTGGAAGCGGACCCTCAGTTGAGGGAGCTGTCGCATCCGGGTTTGTCACAATGAAACGTGCACCCTGATTAACCAGCTGGACAGCTTCGGTGATATTCTGAAATGAGTATGTGCGACTTTCACCGAGAATGACAAAGTCTGGGTCTGTATCAGTAAGCCTGTATCCCACATTGTGAAGCGCTGTTTTCAATCCAGCCTCACCAATCACATACGCTGACGCATCTGGCATTTGATTCGATACAAACCGTGCCGTAGCCACGGCTGAAGTCCAAATTTGGTCTTCCAGTATACTGAGTCCAGCTTCCGAGAGCCGAGCAGCCAAATCGCGTCGTGTGTAAATTGAGTTGTTAGTCAATACAAGGAACTGACACTCTTGTTCTTTGAGTCGGTGAATGAAATCCGTGGCTCCTGGGAGAGCAACGTCATCACGTATCAACACACCATCCATGTCGACCAACCATGTCTCAGGGCGTTCTTTTATATCAGACATCTACATGTCACGTATGATTTACTACTGAAAGCAAAAAACTTGAGACTTTGTGAACTGCCTTGGGGTCAAGCCCTGAGATACTCGCCTCGTTTATAGAAGGGCAAGGTGAATACACCCGCCCTCCCGTGAGGAACGAGCGTTCCGACCGCGACGGTCGGAACCGAGCGACGAACACGTGGGTGATGAAACCGACATGAGCGAGTCACATCTACACAAAAATAGCATGACCAGATATTCCACGGTATGACCATGACCACAACTGTTAGAACAGAAGTAATTATAAGCGGTTACATAGCGGTTTAGAATGCTGTAGATCCACCGCACCCATCAAGCGAAAGTCCGTAACCACCCACAGGTTGCAGAGTCTCTTGACCGTCACGGGTGGAGCGCCAGCAAACTCTGGAACGTCGCCAACTATCACTACTACTCCCGCTCCCGCGAGGTCTCGGAAGAGACGGGCGAGATTCCTGATCACGAAGAGTTGAAACGCGAGTTGAAGATCTCCCAACCTACAAGCGACTGCACTCACAGTCCAGTCAGCGGGTTCTGGAGGAACTCGCTGAAAGCTTCAACTCGTGTCGTGGTACTCCTCGGAAGACGACCGAGACAATCCGCCCGACTACCGCAAAGAAAACTACTCCGACGACGAGGGTCGTCGTGTCCACGAGGAACATCCGCGCAGTACGGTACGGTGACGTGGAAACAAAACGGCTTCAAACACGACACCAAGAACAACCGTATTCGACTCTCACAGGGCGCGACTCACAAGGAACACCCGAACCCGAACGCATGCGAGTACATCCTTGTCGAATACGAGCCACGCCCTGGCGTAGAGGTTAAAAACCTACAATAAGTCAGGGTCGTCTCCGACCAGCAGAAAGAGCGGTGGGAGGTACACCTCGTCTGCAAGGACGACATCGAGATACCCACCGCACCCGGCAACAAGACAGCAGGCATCGATCTTGGCATCAGTAACTTCGTTGCTGTCGCCTATGGTACAGAAGACGCTAACCTGGACCTGTACCTGTACCCCGGCAACCGCCTGAAACAGGACGGGACGGTTACTCCTTCCCACAGGAGATCGCCACCTGCGACGATGCTGGTGGGACCCGAGCCACCAAATTACACAAGAAGTGGAGTGGTCAGAACGCCGTACGCACTTTTTCCACTCCATAGCGAAACACATCGCTTCACGATGTGTTGAGAAGGGAGTTAGTCAAATCACTGTCGGAGACTTGGAAGGCGTCCGTGAGGATGAGAACGGCAAGTCGAAGAACTGGGGGAAGCACGGGAATCTTAATGTTGATCTGCACGGGTGGGCGTGGGTGTTCGGTCGCTTCAGCAAGATTCTCACATACAAGGCGAAAGTGAAAGGCATCGAAGTGTCTGAGCGCGACACGAGCAAGACATGACGTGTTGTATGTGTGGGAGAGGGAGAGAAGACGAGAGTCAGCGTGACGTGTTGACTGTGGTCTGTCCGTCTGCGAGGAGTGTGAGGCCGCGTTCAATGCGGACGTGAATGGAGCGGGAGCGGAGAATATCCGTCTCGATATCAACGAACGCAACTCCGAGTCTGCACCCGATTTGTGTGGACACAGGAGTACCGGCTGGTTGGCACAGCCAGCAGTCTATCTTCATGAGTTGTCCCACGGATTCTCACCGAGGGAACAAGTAGACTGCAAACTCTCAGATCCCAATCCAGCGGAGCGCAGTGGTGTGGTGCCGTGGGATTCCTCCGCCTTCAGGCGGATGGAGGATGTTAATCGACACGAATTGGTGGAATATTTCATACGAATCCATATCATATTGCTGCAACTGGTTGCTATCTTGAGAAGCTATATCTAATATCGCACTGTCAGTTCACATACATTCGACACATTGTTGATAGCGATGCTGTGCAGACATGAGGGTATAGACCAGTATTATGAACTGTTAATTTATAAGATTCCAGGTCAAAATGATTTAAACCCAAGAGTAGAACAGATATCATCTGCAAACTCACCCTGACACAGACCTGTCTGCTATTTGAACGTCTGAGTGAAATTATTGATTACAGTATTACTACCTGTGACGATGAAGCGGTCATCCTCTCTCATTCGCAAATCGGGTTCTGGGTTCGTCAACAACTCACCATCCCGTTCAATTGCCACGACTGTTGCCCCGGTTCTATCACGAATAGCTGCCCCCTGGAGAGTCTCGCCACCGAGTTCGGGCGCACTCGTCCGTACAATATCGAACTGTGTCTCTAATGTCAATATCTCCTCATCCTTGAGCAGAACCGACGAGAGCATCCGCCCAGTGACTGTTGAAAGCGACAGTACATACTGAGCACCAGCTCGATACAGTTTGGCTGTGTTTTCAATGCTATTCGCTCGCGCAATCATCTCAGTATTCGGTGCAGATTCCTTGATAGCGACAGTTGCGTACATTGTTGTCGAATCATCATCGACTGCCAAAACAACGAATCGAGTCTCCTCAATCCCGGCTCTGAGAAACGTGTCTCTATCTGTAATATCACCAACGACATCGACTCTCTCATCATCGTCATTCATATCTATCACAGTAGGTGAAATACCGTTTTCCTCTAATGTCTCAACAGTTGATTGACCAACGACACCATAACCTGCAACAATAACCTGATCGTTCCCAGAAAGCTTTGGAGACACTGTCTGCGTCGTTACCTCTGTAAGAGCTTCATAACTACCAGCGACCAATAAAAACGTATTCTCCTCTATTCGAACTTCCGGTCCTGGTGCAGAAATAAACTTTCCGTTGGACCACACACCAATAACGGTAACTCCAATTCGTTCTTTGAGATTTAATTCTGCGAGTGTCTGTCCGGCGAGTTCACTATCCTGCTCAACGCGGAATTCTGAAATATTAAACTCATCACTCAATTCGACTGTCTGGAGAAGCTTTTGTGTAATCGGTAATGTCGCTCTGCTACCGAGTGCGTTTCCAAGAGCCTGTCGAGGTCGAATGACTCGATCAGCACCTGCATACCGATGATATTCTGCATCCTGTTTATTCTCGGCAACGCTGATAATTCTCAAATTCTCTTGAAGCTCTTTTGCAGTCAAGATTACCGGGATGTTTCCTGTATCAGAAACATCAGTTACGAGCGCTTGAGCTGCAGATATATTTGCAGCTTCAAGTACCTGCTCTTTCTCTGGGTCACCACAGATTGCCTCAACTCCCTGACCGTTTAATTCTAAGACTGTTTCAGCGTCAGTATCAATAATGACATATGGGACATCTGCCGCTTCAAGTTCTGATTGAAGCACAGTCTCACGTGAACTATATGAGCAAATAATGATATGATCGGTAATCTCGTTGATCGTTGCGGGTTATTTTCGAATGCTTGTTGGAAAAGTGGAATAGCAAACACTGGCAGCGCTAAGAATACGAGAAGAACGCCAGTGAGATTCATGCCAATCACGAGAAGGTTCATAGGAGCTGTATTCCAGTATTGAGTATCCCCACCAAATCCAGCTGTTGTGAATATCTCAATGACAGTCTGCAATGACTGAAAAATTGTGATAGTGACCCCTTCAAATCTAAATATTGCCCATTGATACAGAAGTGAGTAGACAAACACGACCAGTGCTACAGCAAATAACGATAACACAAATCGTCGTCTCCAGCCGGGGTCTGTCATGCAGTTACACTAATTCTTAAAGAATAATGAGGGCTTCTTTATGCCCCTCTGACTCGCTTTAGATTCTTGAAGTCAGTGAGGTTATTTTAAAAATAGTCTGTCCAGTTTGTCAGTACATGATCTACTGGAGTCTGAAGATTTCAGCGAGAGTCCCACGGATCACCCGACCCGTGGTCGTTTACGGCGACCCCAAATGATGGGCTCTTTTCATTGCATGATAATTCGGTAAGAATAGCGGTCCAGTTCATAAGTCATATTCTGCAACATTGGCATGTAATATAAAAATCATACACCGATTCCAATAGTTACCTGTGAGCCTCTCATGTGTTTTCGGGGAGCGCAAACAACTGACCACTCTGGGTGCGTAATGACCGCGAGTATTCGTGACTACTACCATACCAATACTACATTCTGTGCGGGGGCTTCTGTGAGAGATCCGAGGATCTATACTATTGCATTTTGTGGAGTCATCGGTTTGCGGAGCCCGCAAATACTCAATTGTCTTTTATATACATAACAGATACCAATAATTAATGAAGGTATCCGATTCACACGCACAGACCGATCAAATACCAGAACAACATATTGTTATCGCAGGTGCAGGGCGAGTCGGGTACCAAACAGCTCAGGTGCTCACCGATTGCGGTCACGAGGTATATCTGATTGAGCGCGATCCTAAGACTGTCGAGAGGATAATTGGCGGATGGACCGGGGTCGTGATTGAGGGTGATGCTGAGGACCCACAGGTTCTTTCACGGGCAGACCCATCACAGGCAGACGTCTTTGCCGCCTTGACTGGTGATGCAACGATCAACTTCGCAATTTGTGCGGAGATGCAACATCTTAGCAAAGGCATTCGGACTATTGCGCGAGTCAATGATCCTAATCGAGAGAACATGAGCAATGCGTTTATTGACGAGATTGTGTATCCTGAACGGACAGGGTCGAACGCAACAGTCAATCGGATCCAAAGAGAAAATATACGGGTATTAGAGGATGTTACAAAGGATATCAATATTCTCAATATTCGAGTTCATCCACAATCTCCTGCAGCTGGTAAGCAACTGAATGAGATACTTCTCCCTGACGGGTGCCATGTGATCTCGGATGCTGATGGAACCGAAGTTGCCCGCCCTGAGACAACGCTTGATCGGAGTCGTCGATATCTTAGCGCCGCAGAGCCCAATACTGTTGATGATGCGCAGAAACTACTGATTGGATGATTCAGATAACAGCGACGAAACCCGGGGTAACTCATCACAATACTGGCTACCCTGTGTGGGTGAGGCGTATCATGAATAGACGACAGCGAGGTAAACATGAGAATTATTTGGCTGATGACACGGGGAGAATTTAGATACACTGAGACGTCAACCAATCTAATGTTTATCAGTATAATTAGCTAAATACCGTTTATTAAATATCTTAAATAAATCGTGACATATATCACAACGTCCATTGAATACCCCACTGAACAGACCGATACCGCAGGAATCAGAAGTATTAACTCAATATTATTATTCCCGTTGCAGTCACTTCTCTTGACGATTGGTATGAATTCGTTACTATAATTTCAATTACAACATAATAGTCATGATCATACTATCAAATAACGATATTAGCTGCACAGTGATGCCCCGAGATCAATCGGAGCACAGTCATAACCATACCCCTCATAGTCGAAATGAGTTGCTTGCTACTCTCTCAGAGATACTTAATAAATGAAAAACGATCTTGAACGAGACCTCGGTCTCTATGCGACAGTCACAATCAGTATGGGCGCGATGATTGGAAGTGGCATTTTTGTACTCCCTGCGCTAGGTCTAAAGAAAGCTGGACCGGCAGTAATCCTTGCTTATATTCTGGCTGGATTAGTTGTACTACCAGCTGCGCTATCGAAAGCGGAAATGGCGACTGCAATGCCTGAGTCTGGTGGCACGTATCTTTATATCGACCGCGCAATGGGACCACTGGCTGGAACAATTGCTGGGATCGGAGCTTGGTTCTCGCTCGTATTTAAGAGCTCTTTCGCACTGGTCGGATTAGGCGCATATCTATTATTACTCGTTCCAATATCGGATGGATTAGTCAAGATTGTTGCACTTGGACTCGCAGCACTTATTATTGTACTCAATATCGTCGGTACAGAGCAAAGTGGGAAGGCGCAGTCGATTATCGTCACTGCTGTTGTGTTTGCACTCGCAGCGTACGTTCTCAACTCAGGGTTTGTTATCGAGCCAACCCGATTCCAGGGTTTTACTGATAAGGGAGCAAGCGGAATCGTGACTGCAGCGGCATTCGTGTTCGTTTCCTACGCGGGTGTAACAAAAATTGCAAGCGTCGCTGAGGAGATTGAAAATCCTGATCGGAACCTACCGCTTGGCATTCTTATCTCAATGGGGGCGATGATGTTACTGTATACGCTTGTGGTCGCAGCTATAGTTGGACTCAATGACCCAGGTACCCTGACGACGAGTGGTCCAAATGGTGGACCATCATTGACCCCGATGGCAGACGGCGCAGGTCAACTACTTGGCGGGGTTGGTGTTGTCGCAATCGCATTAATTGCAATACTGGCATTGACTAGTATGGCTAATGCTGGAGTATTGGCGTCTTCGCGGTTCCCACTGGCGATGAGCCGAGACTCACTTGCACCCAGTCAACTTGCCCGGGTAAGTAAGCGGTTCAGCACCCCAAGAAACTCAATTTTGATTACTGGTGCTCTCCTCTTGATGCTTATTGCGTTTGTACCAGTCGTTGAGTTAGCAAAGTTGGCTAGTGCATTCCAGATTCTTGTGTTTTCGATTGTGAATGTCGCCCTGATCGTGTTCCGCACGAGTGGAGTCGACTCATATCAACCATCATTTGAATCGCCAGGCTATCCGTACGTCCAATTTGCTGGGTTTATTGGTGGACTGGTGTTACTCACTCAGATGGGGATGTTTCCAATCCTTGGCGCAGCTGGTATCATCGTTGGTGGCGTCGGGTGGTATCTAATATATGGTCGCTCTCGAACCAGTCGTGATGGGGCGTTGGGCACAATTCTCGAACAGCGACAACAGGAGGGAGAAGCCGCTAGCAGCGACTGAATTGCTTATATTCACGTTAGAGGTACAAATCGTGACAACTGAGATAAGTATACTCAGTGGTCATTATATTGATTTCATCTGATGGCGGACTTCGTATGCCCATGACATGAGATGTTGTGTTTTGTATCTATAATACTGTCAATATTCATCACAAGCTATGATTGAACAATTGCATGGAACTAGATAGCATCGTATATAAAATATTTGACAGTTATATTCAGCTCATGCGTTTCTTAGAATAAGGTTAATTCATTTAGGCACCCCAGTGATAGCGACTGCAGGTCTGTGATTAATCAAACGTGAGTAAAGCATGGGACCCAGATGATATATTTGACGTGCTGGCAAGCGAGGATGTCCGTCGTATTTTGGTTGCTACGAACGTTCGACCGATGTCTGTTAAGGAATTAGCTGATATCTGTGATCGATCACTGGCGACTATTTATCGACGTATCGGGGCTATGGAAAATTATAATCTGCTTTCTGAGGAGATCACAAGAGATGCTGATGGAACACAATACAGTGAGTACAGGAGCGAATTGAATGAAATTACGATTAGCGTCGAAGAAGGACAGCTTGATATCAACATTAATATTGAAAAAGACACCGTGGACCGGTTCGCTGAACTCATTGAAGATCTTGAGCAGTCAGAGAGACAGAATAATTAGACTAATATGGAATTATGAGTAGTGACCCGACACTCTGGATGTTAGTGTTTAGTAACATTTTCGTCTTTGTCATTGGCGGGAGTCTTACATACTATGGATTCCGAGCACAGCGTCGCGTTGGTAAGCCAAATCTAAAGTACGCAACACTTGGATTCGGGTTTGTCACACTCAGCACCATTGCCGAAGTGATTTACTCACCTGCTGTAATTGGGATTTATGATATATCTGGGTCTTCACTACTCATTCTTTATACAATTGAATCGCTCCTGATTGGACTTGGATTAGCAAGCATTTATTATTCTGTTCGCGGGTCATAGCGCATCTGAACGACTAGTTATTTCTAAATTTCACTGAAGAGTCGTATATACGATATTACTGCACTGAAATATACCCAGCTTATTATTATTAGCAAACACAACAGTAGTGGACCTAACCCAATTATCAGCGACCACACATCGCTATTAGGCTCAGCTTTTCGTTACATGAATAGATCTCAGATATCTCAGAGACATCTGGACAAGCGAAGCAGCAGATATTCAATTATGCTTCTTCAGCATCTCGGACGACAAAGGCAGGATTATCTGTGTCAATAGTCACCTGTGCAGGGACGTTTCCGAGAATCTGGTCGCGCAGTGATGGCTCAGTTTCACCTAATATTAGAGCATCAAATGATTCAGCAAGGTCGATGATGGTCTGAGTTGTATCATCATCCTCGGACAATCGTTGAGTAATACGGTCAGAATCGATACCTGCCTGAATTAATTGATCAGTCGCATCTGAGAGTATTTCTTCACCTGGTATCTGGTCTGAATCCTCGCCCATATGAAACAGCGTAACGGTCGCTTCTGTTGCGGTCAACAGTTCTTCGCTGAATGAGAGAATCCGGTCAAAGTTCCTCTCACCACGAATAGGAACGAGAACCTGTGTAATTTCATCTGCATCACCTGAGGTCAAGATCACGTCGCATTCTTCTTCAACCGCAACGCGATTAATTGTTTTATCACGGGCTTTACCGAATACAACTCGAGTGGTAACCGATGCTTCTGCATCCTCGAAGGATTCTGCAAGCGTCGTGAGCTCTGCACGGGCGTCATCTCCAAACTGATCACGGGCCGCTGATGGTGGTGTCTGTTCCGGCAGTCCGTAGTGACCAAGTAACACCACTTCCATTGATGTGATGCTTTTTGCTAACGCCGCTGGAACCGAGTCGGCATCTGGTAGTTCGAGCGGAACAAGGACTCGGTGTGACATGTCTGATTATACATTCACCAGTCACTAAAACCGTACGAAGTGTGTGAGTTCAGATATTTTTTATGAATGTTGATGTCGGTTTAAGTATTTCAGACTCGCAGACCAGTGAGTGTGTTAACGAGAAAATTACAAAACTGGTCCGTATAGATTTCATTGCCTACTTATCAGTATCTGAACCGCTCTCGTGGCGGAGATTGTTGGTGAGTCATCGTGCAGCGTCAAGGATAGTTTTCAGAGCTTCTTC
>NZ_KE356561.1:760617-763022 GCF_000415985.1 Haloquadratum walsbyi J07HQW2 | reverse complement strand
TGAGCTATCTTTTAGTGTTGCTCTGCGGGAGGCACGGGATCTTGTACAAACCCTGAGACAGTACCGTAATTATACGACACCACATGCTGACACATATCGCCGTGGCATTGAGACTGTTATTCGACTGCTCGCCCCGGTCGCACCACATCTAACCGAAGAACTGTATTCAGCACTTGATCATGATGAATTTATTACCGATGCATCATGGCCACAGACGGATGTTGAGTATGACGTCGTTACAAAACGACGTGCACTTGTTGAGGATACCCGAGAGGATGTTCGTCAAATCATCACCGTTGCTGATATCGATGATCCAGAGGCAATCAAAATCGTTGTTTCACCAGCATGGAAATACACCGCATTGACAACCGCAATCGAAAGCGATGCTGAAAATCTCATATCGGAATTGATGCAAAATCCAACTATGCGTGAACAGGGTGATGCAGCTGCTGAGTATGGACAGCAGTTACAAAATGAGCGTGAGGCATTGGCGACAACGCTCCCACCAGAGCGTGAGTATGAAACACTCCATGCGGCAACATGGCTCATTGAGCGCGAGTTTGAGGCCCCTGTTACCGTCGTCCATGCCGAAGATGCCCCGGCAGATGTCGCACGACAAGCTGAACCTGGTCGTCCAGCGATTGATATCGATGAGTAGTATTAGTATGTCCTTATCCTGTATTTCTATCTGCCTATCTTTTCTCAAGGCGAGAATCCCGCCGTTTACCGCGGGCGTGAAGCCGACAACTGCTGAACAGTCCACTGTTGGTCGAAGGCCGAATGCCCTACATTGACACACTGTTATATATATTTGGTGCATAACAATCAGTACGGTCAAATGAAGTATAACCTCGAAAAAGGGTCCCACACGGTGTACGCGCTCCAATATCACTTTGTGACCGTCACAAAGTATCGGAGCGACATCCTCACCGGCGAGATTGCAGAACGGCTTGGTGAGATTGCCAGTGACATCGCCGAAGAGTTCAGTGTGAGCATCCAGAACGTCGATGGCGGTTCTGACCACGTTCACATCCTCTTCACCGCAGAACCGACCACTGAGCTTACCAAGTTCATCAACTCGCTCAAAGGTGTCTCGTCCCGCAAAATTCGGGACGAATACCCTGAAACACGACAAGCTCTCGATAATGCCTTCTGGCAGCCGGGATACTTCCTCGCTACGACCGGACAGGTGAGTATTGACGTGTTGATGGACTACGTAGACGATCAGTAACATGGCCGCAACAACCACGAAAACGCTGGAAGCTACGCTCGCCCCACCGACAGCACACAAACAGCGAAAGCTGTGCGACCTACTTGACACCTATCGTGAGGGACTACAAGAAGCGTTTGAGGCTGGTTGCGACACGATGAGTGCAATGCAACCAGCGACGTGGTGACACCGTACGATCTACCGTATCAGGCGAAAGCAGCTCTGTGCAACTACGTTCCACAACTCCACGACACCTACGATGCTCAGGAGTTAGACGACGATCACCCGGTTCGGCTCACTAACCAAAACCAAGCCGCCGAGTTCGACCACTCGGCGGCGCGAGACTACGAATTTACGTGGTGGGCACCACAACCCGGTCGCGGGACGAATTTCTGGATACCGCTTCGGATCAATCCCGCACAGACGGAACTATGGCACGATCTTCTCGATGGTGATGCATCCGCAGGCCAAATCCGACTCCAACGACACCGCACGTCGTGGACACTACACGTCACTGTCGAGTTCCCGATTGAACAGCCGGATTACGAATCGACCGACGAAGATGTAACACCAGTCGGCTTTGACATTGGCGAAGCACACCTGCTCGCGGGCTGTGCCTGCGAGCAGGCCACACCGACTGACCCACTACTCATCAACGGTAGCCGCGCTCGATACCTTCGCAAAGAGATGGTCACGACACTCAAACGACTCCAAGAGCGTGAAGCCGCACAGTGGCGGATTGACGAGCGATTCAACCACTCCCAGAACGCTCTGACAGACATTATCGAGAAGGCGTCTCGACGTGCCGTCGAATACGCCTGCCGATTCGACAAGCCAGTGCTGGTGCTGGTGCTGGTGTTAGAGGATCTCTCGTACATCCGCGAAGACCTCGACTACGGCAAGTGGATGAACCGACGCCTCCACGCATGGGCGATGGGCGTTCGCTCGGCTTCAACAACGCATTGAGGCCAAAGCACGAGAAGCTGGGGTTCCGGTCACATACGTCCGACCGGAGTACACGAGCCAGATATGCCACGAGTGCGGCCACATCGGCCAGCGGAACGGCGACGAGTTCCGCTGTCCAACCGATGAGTGTTGGGTATCGGAGTATCACGCAGACATCAACGCGGTCGCCAGACGTAGTCTGGCGGGCAGCAAGATCGCGACGCGATCTTGCGACGGCGGTCAATATCGC
>NZ_KE356561.1:699346-760567 GCF_000415985.1 Haloquadratum walsbyi J07HQW2 | reverse complement strand
AACTCGCTGTGTGCAGCAATTGAAGCAGATGAGAGATGAGGGTTTATTTCAGACTCGTAGACCGGCAAATGAGGTCTAGGCAGATATAGCTAAGCTGATACACCATGTGATTGAGCACGTATATTGATTATCTGGATTATACCATTGAAGTCAAAATGAATCAACACTTCACTTCATTCCGTTATTCTCGATGCCCGGTTGTATCTGATAGCTATTGTCTTCAGATTTCTATCAATAATGAATCATATGAATCGCGTCTACTGAGTTTGTTGCGCCAAGTTGAAAATATGGCGTCGCTAAAAGATATTCAGTATCAACTGATGACGAAGGGAAACTACGATCACGCTGCCGTTGAAACACACTGGCAAGCCGCGTGGGATGACGCAGACACCTACCGGACACCAGATGATCCATCAGACCTCACCTACGTCTTGGGTATGTATCCATATCCTTCCGGAAAATTACATATGGGGCATGTCCGAAATTACACCATTACCGATGCATACGCTCGATATCGCCGGATGCGTGGAGATGATGTTCTTCACCCGATGGGATGGGACGCATTTGGTCTTCCTGCAGAAAACGCTGCAAAAGAGCGCGATACCAACCCTCGTGATTGGACGTATGATTGTATTGAGACGATGCGTGAGCAGATGGACTCCATGGGATTTGGATATGACTGGGATCGCGAAATCACGACCTGTGATCCAGAGTACTACCAGTGGAATCAATATTTCTTCCGTGAGTTCTATGACGCTGGAATCGTTGAGCGACGAGATGCCGATGTCAATTGGTGTCCATCGTGTGAAACCGTCCTTGCCGATGAACAAGTCGAAGGCGAGGCTGAGTTGTGCTGGCGATGTGATACCGCGGTTGAACAGCGTGAGTTGGCACAGTGGTTTCTAAAAATCACTGAGTGGGCTGATGAGCTTATTGATGACATTGACCGGCTTGAGGGGTGGCCGAACAATGTAAAACAGATGCAACGAAATTGGATCGGTCGACAATACGGGACGTTGCTGCCGTTTGAAATCGATGGGTACGGCACGATCGAGGCATTTACCACGCGTGCAGACACGATTCATGGTGCGACATTCTTTGCAGTTGCGACCGATCACCCGATTGCAGATGATCTACGGGCAGAGGACCCATCTATTGAGACATTCATCACAGATGAGGCTGATCCTGATGGTGATGAGCCAAACGGTGTTGCAACCGGATTGACCGCCACAAACCCCGTTACTGGTGATGAAATTCCAGTGTATATTGCTGATTTTGTTCTTTCCGATGTTGGAACGGGCGCATTGATGGGTGTTCCAGCACATGATGAACGCGATCATGCGTTTGCAACAGCGATGGACATTGATATCACACCCGTTGTCGCTCCCGACACAACTGATGATAATACTCCAAGTACTCCGGATATTTCTGAAACGGCATATACCGACGACGGCGTCGTTATTAATTCTGGGCAGTACACAGGACTCGACAGTGAGACCGCACGCGAAGAGATTACAACCGACACCACTGGAGCTGAATTAGATACACAGTATCGACTTCGTGATTGGGGTATCTCTCGACAACGATACTGGGGGACGCCGATTCCGGTTGTCTACTGTGATGAGTGCGGTCCAGTGCTTGTTCCCGAAGAGAATCTTCCTGTTGAGCTTCCATCGTTTATTAATACAACTGGAAACCCACTTGAGGCTGCAACTGACTGGAAGGAGACAACCTGTCCTGAGTGTGATGCTGCAGCGACTCGAGAAACAGATACGATGGACACCTTCGTTGACTCTTCATGGTATTTCCTCCGATATATTTCACCAGATGTCGAGACTGAACCCTTCGATCTCGAGCGAGCGAATCAATGGATGCCGGTCGATCAGTACGTTGGTGGGATTGAACATGCGGTCATGCATCTGTTGTACTCACGATTCTTTACGAAGGTGTTAGCTGAGAACGATTGTCTCGAAGCCACCGAACCGTTTGATAACTTATTAGCTCAGGGAATGGTTCAATTAAATGGTGAGAAAATGTCAAAATCAAAGGGTAATACTGTCTCACCACAGCGAATCGTTGAAGAATACGGTGCTGACACCGCTCGATTATTCATGATGCAAGCAGCACAACCTGAGCGTGATTTTGATTGGTCAGAAGAGGGTGTTCGTTCGACCAATCAGCTGTTGACACGACTTATTGAGCTTGTTGATGCAATCGCTGAGACAAAACCCGACAGAGCAGTGCTTGCGCGCGACGATACGTCCACTCAGTTGTCGACATTGAACACTGAAACCGCATTTGCGGATGAACGCACACCGATTGCATCATACATTGACGCTGAAATTGATGCCGCTATTGCGATTACGACTCAAGAGTATGATGAGCTATCTTTTAGTGTTGCTCTGCGGGAGGCACGGGATCTTGTACAAACCCTGAGACAGTACCGTAATTATACGACACCACATGCTGACACATATCGCCGTGGCATTGAGACTGTTATTCGACTGCTCGCCCCGGTCGCACCACATCTAACCGAAGAACTGTATTCAGCACTTGATCATGATGAATTTATTACCGATGCATCATGGCCACAGACGGATGTTGAGTATGACGTCGTTACAAAACGACGTGCACTTGTTGAGGATACCCGAGAGGATGTTCGTCAAATCATCACCGTTGCTGATATCGATGATCCAGAGGCAATCACAATCGTTGTTTCACCAGCATGGAAATACACCGCACTGACAACCGCAATCGAAAGCGATGCTGAAAATCTCATATCGGAATTGATGCAAAATCCAACTATGCGTGAACAGGGTGATGCAGCTGCTGAGTATGGACAGCAGTTACAAAATGAGCGTGAGGCATTGGCGACAACGCTCCCACCAGAGCGTGAGTATGAAACACTCCATGCGGCAACATGGCTCATTGAGCGCGAGTTTGAGGCCCCTGTTACTGTCGTCCATGCCGAAGATGCCCCGGCAGATGTCGCACGACAAGCTGAACCTGGTCGTCCAGCGATCGATATCGATGAGTAGTATTAGTATGTCCTTATCCTGTATTTCTATCTGCCTATGTGGTAGTGCACAGCCGTACCCTAGGGCATGTTACTGACTGTCGACATCTTCAATCAGCTCAATAAATCGTTGTCGTGAGTCTGTGAGATGTGCGGCGTCATCAGTGAACACTTCAATTGTTGCCGTTGCTTCAGGAACGAACTCCTGCAGAAGCGACCCAATGTCAGCCATTGCAACGTCACCGCTACCGACTGGAATATGTGTATCGCCACGATGTCGACCATCGTGAACGTGGAGGTGTTCAACAATATCACCATACTGTGTGAGCAGTGTTCGTATGCCACTTACCCCTGCTTCGAGATATGCGTACCCAATATCAAGACAAATTGCACCATCGACATCATCAATTGTCGCTCCCACGCGGTCAAGTGCGAGGTCACCAGCATACCCAGTTGTTTCAAAACAGACGGTGACATCATGCGTATGTCCAATTTCAACGAGGCTACGTAGTTGCTCATGAAATTGCTCCGAGCTCGGAGCAATTCCACGACGTGTCGGATGTGCTACAGCGGTTGTTGCGCCAAGAGCACTTGCTGTCTCTAACACAGAATCAATATATGAGAGTGTCGCAGAGTCGATTGTATCTACGGCGGTTGCGAGCGGCTGATAATATGGGAGATGTACGGTGACATCAAGATTTCGTTTGTGAAGCCGTTCTGAAACCGAATTAACATTAATTTCTCCAATCGGTTGTTCACCCTCACCAAGTCCGATTTCGACGTACTCAAAAGCGTCTGGAATAGTTTCGATGCGGTCAAGATATGGACCAATCGAGACACCAACATGCATAGCTATCTATATGTTTAGAGACGAGCGCAATAGTTGATGCGACCGCTCGTCATTATCTGGGATCATAATAACGATAGTAACTAAACTTACTCACTCGTGTCTGTGTCTGTCTCGGTTGCTGGTGGTGAATCGATAAGGACAACCGCCTCACCATCAATGACAGTAGTCCCCTCCGCTGTTTGCACTGTCGTGTTGAGTCGATATCGATCACCGTCAAGCGTTTCAATAATACTAACAGTTGCCTCAACAGTCGTTCCAATATCGACAGGGCGCTCAAAATCAAGATCCTGTGACAGGTATACGATCATCCCGGGGAGACGCGCAAGTGCAGAGCTAATTAATCCAGACGCCAATGTGCCATGGACAATTCGGCGACCAAACCGGGTATCTGAGGCGAATTCATCATCAAGATGAAGTCGATTCGTGTCACCACTGATATCTGCAAATGCGTGAACATCACTATCAGTCAATTCTTTTCTGAATACTACCTCACTACCAACGCCGAGTTCTTCAACTGTGTCAACTGATTGAACCGTTGTCCATGAAGACTTACTGTAAGCGATTGAGTCATCACCGGACTCTCGATCAGTCGATTCTGCTGGATCCATCGATTGTGACCACAACTCACGATTGGCTTCAGCAATATTTGAGTACATTTGAGCCATATTCTTTGAAACAGCTGTTGATGACTCTAACCACGCAGTCGCTATTCCTTCGAATGAGTCAGTCATTGATGACTGATCAGATGCCATATCAGGCTAGATGTAATCATCATTGATAGCAGTTGTGAATTAATCATAAAATGCCAATCGACGGAACTGAAAGTATATCTGAAACATACAAAACCAACAAATGGTACTCAGTGGTAACAAATGGTAATAATAACAAGATTTATCATCTCAAGCCGAGTATGTAAAACTGAGATGACAGACGATTCGGATGATGAGACGCCCATCTGGTCGCCGGCGGCTGTTGCAAAACAGTTTCAGGAAGCAACACAGAATGCGACACAGAGCCAGCAGGAACTATTCGAGCAGTTCATGCAGAGTAATATGAACGCTGGCGGACTCGGTGATTTCTCACAGTTGAGTGCCATGAGTATGGGAACAGCGATGTTCAAAACACGCGTCCAAAGCGGTGGGCGTATTTCGATCCCCGATGCGGAGCGAGAAGCACTTGACATTGAGGAGGGCGACATTGTCCAAACGGTTGTCATCCCAATCAAACGAAATCGGTGATTTACAATGAATACAGATCAAAATCCACTCAGCAGTATGTTCGAGATGCAACGCACGTACATGGAAGCAAGTCGCGAAGCGGTAACCCAGTCGATTGAATTTCAGAAAGAAGCTGCCGAGGCAGTTATTGAAAGTTTTGAACCAACTGCAAGTGCTCAGCAAGATAGTGTTGAGATGACTCGTCGTGCATTTCACACTGCTATTGATGGAATGGAGCCTGGACTTCCAGACGACACCACTGAGGAACTTCGAAGTGCTATCGATGATCAATACGATGCATTAGTTGATGTGCACGGTGAAACGTGGGAGTCACTCGAGGATTCGGCAGAAGACGCAATTGACGGCTATGATGAACTCGCTGAGACACAGGCGGAGATGGTCGATGAGATGTATGAGATGATGTCTCAGGCGATGACAAACGCAGAGTCAATGAGTGACGGCACACCGGTGCCGATCTCCATGGACGAGTAAGACTCGGATTTATATTCATTACTACTACACTGTCTATGTGATAATACGACTCATGTAGATAGTGCGAAAATTATTATATATTTTATAACGCTATTTTTCAATCTATTATGGAGATCCGAAACGAAACCCAAACACTGACACTACGTGGGTACGATAACATACATAAATAACAATGAGCAATAATACAGGAGATCCCGCAGAGATGATGGGGACCGAAATGATGGAATCGATGTTCGAACAGTTTTCAGAAGCATACACCGACACACTCAAACGTAACATGGACGCACAGTCTGAGTTTGCGGACATGATGTTGGATTCAGCCGATGAGATGTTTTCTGAGGAGCAATTCGATGATGCCTCAGAAGGTGCTGCACAAGCGTATGAGTCCTGGATGGAGGCTGCAGAATCCTCATATGAACGGATGGGAGATATAATTGAGGGTGAAGACGTCGACCCGACAGAATTCCGTGATATTTGGCTGAATACCGCAAATGAGGCGTTCAAAGAGTCGATGTCAACAACCGCATTTGCAGCAATGACCGGTCAAAATCTCGATAGCGTTCTTGATTTCCAACAACAGATGAATGACACGGCTGAGGACACGCTTCACGGGATGGGATTTGCGACAACCGGCGATATTCGTGAGGTCGGTGAACGACTTGTGGAGGTTGAACGACGACAGCAATCAATTGAATCAAAACTAGATCAGCTTATTGATCAGACATGAATCCGTTCACATACCCACTTGACGCACAACGAAACTTCATCAACTCAATGACTGAGACAACTGAGTCGATGCAAGCACTTCCAGAAAGCCTGGAGACGATGGCAACTATCGAGGTTGGTGAAACGCCAAGTAACGTCGTCTATGAGGAAAATAAGCTTGAATTACTTCGATATGATGCTGAAGCAGCAGGCATCGACGCAGAAGAAAACCACGACGTACCAATTCTTATTGTTTATGCGTTGATCAATCGACCATATATTCTCGATCTTCAAGCTGATCGATCTGTTGTTCGGCGGCTACTTGAAGCAGGTTTTGATGTGTATCTGATTGATTGGGGTGAGCCATCGCTACTTGATCAGGCATTATCTCTTGATGATTATGTCAACCGATATATCGACAACTGTGTTGACGCAGTCACTGATCAATCAAACGTAGATTCAATTAATCTACTGGGATACTGTATGGGCGGGACAATGAGTGTCATGTACAGTGCCATTAATCCCGAGAAAGTTCGCAATCTTGGATTGATGGCAGCAGGACTTTGCTTTGCTGGAACTGGTGGCATTCTTGAAGAATGGGGCGATGATGAGTATTATTCCCCACAGGACGTCACTGATGCCTTCGGGAATGTCCCCGCAGAGTTCCTTGATACTGGATTTGCTCTGATGGATCCTGTTAATAATTATATTACAAAATACACGACGCTGTACGACAAACTCGATGATCAGGACTTCGTTGAGAATTTCTCACGAATGGAACGGTGGCTCTCTGATGGAATTGATGTTGCAGGAACGGCATATGTCGAGTTTCTTGAAAAGATCTACCAGGAAAATCAACTCTATCGTGATACACTTGAACTCGGTGGCGAGTCAGTCGAATTATCTGAATTGGATATGCCAGTGTTGCAAGTGATGGGCGAGTATGACCATCTCATCCCACCGGAAGCGTCTCGACCGTTTAATGACGTCATTCCGAGTTCGGATACCGAAATTATGGAGGCATCAACCGGACATATCGGATTATCTGTCTCAAGTAGCTCACACGCCGAACTTTGGCCAGATGTTGCTGGATGGTTTGCTGAGCGTTCAGCCGTTGAGTCAGCTTCAAGTCTCTCAACAGATGGGGCAACGGAAGTTGTTGATGATACTGCTGTTGAGATTCCTGTTGGTGACGATACCGACTCTAATGAGGGTGAGAGGAGCACAGAGCAAGCAGACACGACGACTGAGTCTGCAGAAAAACCTGAATTAGAATCAATTCAGGGCATTGGACCGGCATACAGTGAGCAGTTGGAGGATGCAGGCATTGAGACGGTTGCCGGTCTTGCCGCAGCTGATCCTGACACGCTCGCTGAGACAATCGAGGTTAGTGCATCACGGCTTCGTGAGTGGAGTGAGCGTGCGAGTGAGGTGACCGAGCAATAATCTCAATCACGATAGATACTAACTACTCGAGCATCTGTATGAGTGGAAAATAATCCTAATATGGTATAATATATCGATATGTGATTATCAGCAAATCCTTCTATACCTACCAAAATATTATCAATGTAGTATCATAATATGGATTATCTGCTGGGCAGATCACTGAACAGCAGGACTATCATAATGATGAACCTCGAAAATAGAACCTGCGTTATTACGGGTGCATCGCGGGGCATTGGTCGTGGCATTGCTGAGGAACTGGCTGGTGAGGAGGTCAATGTAGCGGTTAACTACCGATCATCACAGGCAGAAGCAAATGATGTCGTTGAGACGATTCGTGATGCCGGTGGTACTGCGATTACCGCTCAGGCAGATGTCACCGATTTTTCAGCAATCAAATCTATGCGGGACCATGTCCATGATGAATTTGGGTCAATTGATATTTTGATTAATAATGCCGGCATTACCAAGGACACGACATTTGAGAAGATGACGCCCGATCAGTGGAAGTCGGTCATTGATGTGAACCTCAACGGGACGTTTAATGCAACAAAAGCTTTCTTCAGCGATATCAAATCATCAGACCAAGGACGATTAATCAATATCTCTTCAATCGTCGGAAAACAGGGTAACTTTGGGCAGGCAAACTATGCAACCTCAAAGTCAGGCATTTTTGGATTCACGCGCACGCTCGCACTTGAACTTGCGCCATCAGGGTCAACAGCAAATTCAGTTGCACCAGGGTTTACCAAAACCGATATGCTTGCAGATGTGCCTGATACTGTCAAAGATTCAATTCGAGATGATATCCCAATGAGTCGGTTTGGTGATGTTCAAGATATCTCGCACGTGGTGAAGTTCCTCGCAAGTGGAGAAGCATCATATATCTCAGGTGAGGTTATCGATGTGAACGGTGCTATGGATCTTTAGTTCAATTGACACCATACGCTCCTCTTGATGATGAGCATTAACTGAATAAATATACTTTATTCACCAGCGGTGACGGCGAATACCACGGGTTTTGATCCAGAGGTGATTCATTATTCCGTATTTCTGCCTGCCGTCTTGATTCCTAATATCACGTATTTAACCGTTCGTCTCAAATCTTAAAAGATGAAAATGAAACAATTCCTGCAAGTAATGATGACGTATTATTTTCCAGCCGGAACGAACGTCACGACCGGTTCGCCTGTTTTTGTCGCGTCACCGAGTTGGACTGTAACATCAAGCCCGTGCGTGATATCATTATCATCAATACCAACGAGTTGTCCTGTCAACTGCACCTGTCCATAATCGACGATCACGACATTATACGGAGCGTCTTCGCTGAACCGTGGAGTCGGGACATGGACCTTTGTGTGTGCAACGACTTCCCCTGCATCGGGGAGTGACACTTCTTCAATATCAGTTGAACCACAGTGTGGGCATACACGTCGTGGTGGCAATGACCCATGCTCATTTTCGCACTCGAGATAGTAGCCATCACCCGCATCAATTGCCTCGAGTAATTCATCGTATCCAGCATCGCCAACATCACTCATTGGTCCACCTCCAAGACATGAACAACAGTACTTGCTACGGTTCCACCAGCATTATGTGTTATTCCGACAGAGGAATCTGAGACATACTCGCTGTTATGATGGTCACCGCGTAACAGTCGTGTCATTTCTGCAATCTGTGCGGCACCTGTTGCTCCGACAGGATGTCCTTTTGCTTTAAGCCCACCAGAGAGGTTGACTGGGATGTCGCCCTCAGGAAGCGTATCACCACGACGTGCAGCGTTGATCCCATCGCCGTGATCAAAGATTCCCATTGATTCGAGTGCGAGGACCTCTGCAATTGTGAAGCAATCATGTACCTCTGCGAGATCAACATCAGCAGGTCCAATCGTTGCATCGTCAAAGGCTTCATTTGCGGCGTTCGTTGCCGCTGGCGTCTGTGTAAGATACTCGCGGTCCTGGAGTGCGAGATTATCTGAACCCTGCCCGGATCCTGTCACGCGGACGTCAATATCGAGATTATTATTTGCAGCATACTCCTCACTGACAATGACCGCTGCCGCGGCTCCATCGGTCACTGGACACGCATCATAGAGATGTAACGGTTCTGCTACCGGTGGCGCATCGAGAGCGTCATCAATATCAATTTCATATTGGAACTGTGCAAATTCATTATCAACGGCATTTGCGTGATTCTTCTGTGCGATATACGCTAGATCTTCTCTTGACCCACCATATTCCTCAAAATACGCATCTGCCATCAGGGCATACGCACCAGGGAAAGTCATTCCAACACGAACCTCATACAGATCATCCGCGGCGAGCGCGAGTGATGCCGTCGTCTCGGCAGTCCCAAGATTATTCATTCGCTCGGCACCTCCGACGATCACTGCGTCGGACTCACCAGAGCGAACGTTCTTGACAGCTTCACGCACAGCAACACCTGAAGATGCACACGCACTTTCAATCCGTGTTGCAGGGGCATCAATACCGAGCGCCTCTGCTGAGATTGGTCCCATATGACCTTGATCCTCAGAGACCTCACCGATGAAATTCCCATAAAAAACACTTTCAATATCGTCCGAGTCAACTCCGGCGTCATCAAGAGCCGTGAGACCGGCTTCTGCAAACATGTCTCGAGTTGTGCGTTCAGGATGCTTCCCAAAGTGTGTGAGTCCGACGCCTGCGACCTGTGGATGACCCATAATAAACATATTATTGAGATTCGATAAAAAGACTGCGTAAATTTTACTTCTTTATTATCTGAATGATGCTATCGGTGAGATATGAATAGCTTTAATTTAGTGACATTTGATACATATAATACATTTTATTTGCTGCTCCTTGATTAATTATTCTGCGATTGTTTCGATTCATATCGATACATGCTAATAAATCACAGAAAGTAGAAGTTAGCCGCTTGATTCCATATCACAGACAAAATGCATTATCAACGAGACTCCGTTGCTATTGAATAGTTGTTAGTTTACTTCCTCAAAAATGGTAAAATTATTATATCCAAGCACAAGATTACTAAATCAGATATGGCACATATCCATCTTGGCGAGGGCTCATTCCCCCTGTGGGCACTAATCGTATGGACAACACTTGGCGTAACATTAGTCAGTCTAGTTGTCTATCGGATTCGTAAGGGTGGAATAAAGACTCATCAGATTGCTCTTGCTGGAATTGGAGCAGCAGCAAGTTTCGCAATTTTTCAACTGAACATCCCTGTATGGGGTGGTATCCATATGAACCTCACCGGTCTCGTCGGTATTCTTGCCGGACCACTGCTTGGCACACTCATTGCTCTTGTCGTCAATATTTTCTCGGCAGCGTTGGGTCACGGTGCTGTCGGCCTGCTCGGAGCAAATACGCTGATCAACGCTTCTGAGGCTATCGTTGCATACTACATATTCAGGACGTTGCTTCGGATGGATTGGGATAGCTTCCCTGCCAGTGCCAGCGCAGCAACTATCGGTCTTTCAGCTGGAGCAATCCTGATGGGCGTAATTATTATTATTAGCGGCGTCAACGGGAGTACATTACCGCGCAGTGACCTAACAATCGCAGTCGGTGGGCTGGTCGGTCTCAATCTTGGTGTGGCAGTCGTCGAAGGGGTTTTAACAGGATTTATTATCCAATTTCTTGCCTCGGTCCGACCTGATCTCATTGGTCTTGCCGACCGCACTACGACTGAGGAATCCGCTGGGGTGACAGCCTAATGAACCGCTGGAAACAGTATGGTGGGCTTGCTGGATTATGTGCATTTTGCCTTGTTGCTGGTCTGTGGGGGTTTACTTCAACTGGTGGCTCACTTCCGTGGGCTAAACGCTCTGCACAGGCACTCCAACGCGGTGCACGAGAGGGCAGCGGTGCACTCATTGATCTTAGTCGGGGAGTACTTGTCGCTGGTCCGATCCGCAAAGGTGGTATGATGCTCGAGTTCTTCGGCGTTGTTGTGTTGATGATTGTCTTTGCTATTGGGTTATATGTATATGCGAGTCGGTATCGTGAACTCGAGGACTCTGAACGCACAGCTCAGTAATCGTGACAACGCTTTCAAACCACGTTCCAGACCCACGGCTCATTACTGCGTATGCCGAACATCAAGAAGGACCCCTACACCGCGTGAATCCCTGGACAAAGGTCGGCGTAGTAGGCGCCCTCGTCCTCGCAGTGACCGTTATTGACAGCCTCTTTATTCTTGCAGGGCTCTATGCTGCGACACTATTGACATATGGTGTCGCCGGATTCCCATATGGTCGACTTATGTATTGGTATACGCTACCACTGTTATTTGTCGTTTCAGTGGCGGGACCGCTAGCCTTTCTTGAACCAGGGGTAGCAGTCGGTGGAGCACTCGACACTCCCGTTGGTGAACTCTCGGTAACCTGGGCAGGTGCCTCGCTGTTCGGCGAATTAACTTGTCGGTCACTCAGTGTCGTAACGTTCACACTGACCGCAACAATGAGCACTCGATACGCTGATATCGCTTATTTGCTTGGTCGCTTGCTGCCCCGACCAATCGACCAAGTCGCATTACTCACCTATCGATTCACATTTGTCATGATTGAGACACTTGAGGATTTGGTGAAAGGTGTCCTCGCTCGTGGGGCATCTCTTTCTGAGTTCTGGGCGAACCGCCGGATCTATGCCCGAATACTTGGAATGACATTGTTGACCGCTATTGAGCGATCTGAACGGCTAGTCAAGTCGATGGAGGCTCGCGGATATAATGGTGATATCACGCTGTACGGTGATGTCTCACGACCGCCTGCTCGTGAAATTATCGGCGTTGGTGTCTGTTATATTAGTGTCGTCGTTTACGCGCTGACTGCCGTTTATGAGGTGGTCTCAATATGAGTACGGACCGTTCTGAGAGGCAGACACCACTGATTGACCTCCAGTGTGGAGCTCACACATACCCCGACGGGACTGTTGGGATGCATGATGTCGACTTCTCAGTGTATCCTGATGAGGTCGTTGCGTTCGTTGGCGGTAATGGAGCCGGCAAATCGACATTATTAGAGCACTTGAACGCTACCCTCGTTCCAGATGATGGCGAGTTGGTCGTTGATGGTACCGAAATCACCGAAGATAACAAAGGATATGCCCGGAAGGCAGTCGGATTCGTCTTCCAAAATGCCGATACACAGTTAGTGGCGCCCACAGTATTAGATGATGTCGTGTTCGGTCTCCAAAACTACGGAATAACCGGAAAGGAAGCTGAGCGCCGGGCTCGGGAAGCACTGGCGACGGTTGATGCATCACATCTTGAAGACCGTGTTCCACATTATCTCAGCGGCGGTGAGAAGCGACTCATCGGTCTTGCCGGCGTATTGGTCTTAGATCCTAGTGTGGTCGTACTTGATGAACCGCTGGCTGGTCTTGATCCTGAGCGGTCACGGTTAGTTGCTGAGCGAATCCACCAGATCCATGAGGAGGGAATCAGTGTTGTAGTATCAACTCATGACTTAGAGTTCGCCGCCGAAATTGCCAATCGTGTCTGTGTGATGGCTGATGGTAATATCATCGGGAGTGGCACACCACAGACAGCGTTCTATGATGATGAGCTATTAGAACGAGCAAATCTTCGTCCACCAACAGCGGTCCGTGTAGCGCGTGATGTTGGCGTTGATTCCGCTGTTCAGCCGGTCACAGAGGCTGATCTTGTTACAGTATTTTCTGATCGCACTCGCCCGTCTGAGACGACTCACACAGAATCACTGGATAATACCAGTATCGACTGACCGCTTCGTATACTGTTTTCTTCCGATATGTTGTGTAGTATCAAAGGCGTTTAATTGCTGTGAGTGAATTTACACATATTCAAGAAGAATGCCTGACCCTGTAGGGTCAGGATGAATTCGACATTATTTTTGCAGTCAGTCACCGATAGCAGGTTCGGATATTCCAAATTAATGCAAATTAGTAATTAGCCTTATCAACGTAGTTTATGTATGGTGAAACAGGTCGTTACCCGTACCTATACTGCTTCCATACGGAATCAGCAACAGGTGCAAGACGACCTTGATTCGCTCGGGTTCGCCGCTTCAACACTCTGGAACGTCGGACGGTGGACGTGCAGTCGCGTCTGGGATGAAATCAACTACATTCCAAAACATGACGAACTCACCGCCTACCTCAAGAATCACGAACGCTATGGTGACCTACACTCTCAGTCAAGTCAAGTCAGCGAGTCCTTCAAGAACTCGCTGAAGCGTTCAACGGTTGGTACGGTAAACGACGAAACGGAGATATGAGAGCTAACCCACCTGGCTACCGCAAACGCGGTGACAAACACCTACGAAGTACGGTCACGTTCAAAGCTGCTGGTTTTAAACTCGACACGGAGTACCAGCGTGTTCGCCTCTCACAAGGTGACAACACCAAGGACTACCGGTCGGACTTCATCCTTTGCAAGTACAAAAGTTGTCCCGATGTTGACCTCTCGACCGTGGAGAGCGTCCAACAAGTTAGAGCCGTCTGGACTGATGACGAGTGGAAACTACACATCGTCTGTAAAGTCGCAATCGAAGCTGCTGAAGCACCCGGTGAGAAGACTGTGGGCGTTGACCTTGGCATCAAGAACTTCGCCGCACTCGCTTACGAAGATGGGCATAGCGAACTCTACCCACTGAACTGTCTGAAACAAGATGACTACTACTTTAGCAAGTGCATTGCCCAGTGCGACGACTCAAACTCCAAGCAAGCTACCCGGTTGAATCAAACGAAATCGGGTCGTCGCACCCACTACTTCCACTACCCTCTCGAAACACATCGTTCAGCGATGCGTTGAGGAAGGTATTGGAACAATTGTGGTGGGTAATCTCTCCGGCATCCGTGAGGATGAAGAGAATGGTGAGTCGAAAAACTGGGGTAAACACGGTAATCTCGACCTTCACTCATGGGCGTTCGACCGTTTCACCGACTTGCTCGAATATAAGGCTGAAATGGAAGGAATCACGGTCACAAAAGTGTCTGAACGTGATACATCAAAGTCGTGTTCATGTTGTGGTCGCAAGCGTGACGCGAACCGTGTGGAACGCGGTCTGTACATGTGTGATGACTGTGACACAGTAGCGAACGCAGACGTGAATGGTGCTGAGAACATTCGGCAGAAAGTATCTTCGAGTTCACCGAGTCTGTCGGTGAATAGAAGTAACGGCTGGTTGGCACAGCCTTCGACGTTCTTGTTTGAGACCGAAACTGGTGTGTTCGCACCTCAAGGACAGGTCACGTCGTAAACCACAATATCCTAACCTAGCGGTGTGGTGCCGTGGGATTCCCGCATTTTCAGGTGCGGGAGGATGTCAATATCGACATCTTTCCTGTCCCATGCACCGTTACTGCTTGTGTGGACGAAGATGATCGTGAGCTATTGAAACAGAATCTGACGGTGGATATGACATAATATAAGCTAGTCAATCCAGTCAAGTATATGAAATGTATCACAGGCTTCCACCTATCATATTACTTATGATATCTGAAAATCAATTATCACGAACTCAACACAAACAGGATACTTTCCAGCCAGATAGGCTATTTTTCATATCTTCGGTCCAATCATTCATACTCATAGAAGCCTTTACCAGTCTTCTTTCCAAGGTCACCAGCTTCGACCTTCCGCTTAAGCAGGTATGCTGGTTTATATCGGTCACCAAATTCGTTATATAGCGTTTCTGTTGCATGCAAACAGACATCCAATCCGATGTGATCTGCGAGCGTCAGCGGTCCCATCGGGGCGTTCGTTCCGAGTGTCATCCCCTTATCTATGTCTTCTTTCGTGGCAACATCTTCATTATACGCACGAATCCCCTCATTGATCCATGGCATGAGAATTCGATTTGTCACGAAACCTGGCTTATCATCAGAAACCCATGCTTCTTTTCCAAGCGTTTCCGTAAATGAGCGAGCGAGTGTCAAAACATCATCAGCAGTCTTCTCCCCTGCAACGAGTTCAACACCATCCATCACAGGAACGGGATTCATAAAATGAATACCAATAACACGCTCAGGGTATTTCGTCACACTCGCGATACTGGTAATCGATAGCGTGCTTGTATTTGTCGCAAGAATGGCATCCTCACTTGTCATTGCATCAAGATCACTGAAGATATCCTGTTTAATATCCATATCTTCGACGGCTGCCTCAACAATGAGATCACATGCTGTAAGATCATCGAGTGTCGTCGTCCCACTGATGCGCTCTTGTATCATTGCTGCCTCATTTTCGCTCCGGCGCTCAGCTTCGACATCCCGGTCAACTCGATCAGCGATTGCTGCAAGTCCATCTTCAACGTATTTAGTTTCAATATCTCGCAGGATCACGTCATATCCTGTCGCTGCTGCAACCTGTGCGATCCCACTACCCATTGTTCCTGCTCCAACGACGCCGACCTGCTCGACAGATTCAATATCACGTGTCATCAAACGGGCGTCAGTCTAGTACTCACCTAATCTTTTCGCTTATGAAACAAGTCAGGGTCTAATAATTAATTACGTATCAAGTACGCTTACTACAGATGTCAATTCACCCTACGTGCCTGCCCTGATACTGTCTCAGCTTCAAAAATAATACAGCAATAGTTAGTAATATTGAACGTGAGTCTTCGATTCGATAACTGCATGTCTATAGTATGTGACAGTTTACCATTCAGATATGAATACAAACGTATCATTTTCATCTTGTCGAGTTAATGATTGAGTTTCGATGTTTGACAGTTAATTAAACTATTTATTAGACAAAAAATACACATTGCACTCAGGAACGCACTCTATGCAAATAGATCAATCATAAATTCGCGATTATACACATCAGAAGTTAGCATATTCATTGCTACTCGCCGCGCAGCATCTGATTGTAGGTAGCCTTTACTCTCATATATACCCAATATGGTACTACCTAAATTGGAGTTACCAAAACATACAAACTACTCGCACTCCTATATTAGGATGTAAATGAACGCAATTGAAGTCGCCGAGCAAGCTGCTGAACTGGAAGAAGAAAGCGAGGAGTCTGTCGAATCTATTCGGACAGACTCATTCAGTCTTGAAGTGATGCGATTTGAACCAGGCGATGAGGATCCATTGCACGCACACGCAGAAGAAGAAATCTACCATGTCACATCTGGTGCCGGAAAAATCAATGTTGAAGGAGATGTCAGTCCGGTCTCCCAAGGTGATGTGATCCATCTCGAACCGGGCACCGATCATCAGTTCCTCGAATTTGAGGATGAGCTAGTCATGTCAGTCCTTTACGCACCTGCAAAAGGATCGAATAATTAATTCGGTAGCGATTACGGTGGCACGTAGAAGACACGCATTGATTTAACGAGTTGTTGCATTGTGTTGCTGAATTTAGCTACTGTATGAGCATGTTTGACATCCTCCCGCGCCTGAAGACGTGGGTATTCTCCTCGTATTCTATAATACCATACACAGAGATTGTGTTATCAAATATCGGAAATCAAAATCAAGATAGTTTATGATGATACAGTGAAACTATTTTGATTTCACAGCATAATCGATTGACTTCACCGCTCAAGATCGAACTGGAGTGTCTCAGTATCGCTATTATGAGCCACCGCAGCTGGTTCAATCATCGTTTCGTTGACCGTGATACGCTCTGGGAGTGAGTATATCTCTTCAATGATCACACTTCCCGATGGCAGACCCTCTGAACACTTGATCGTAACCTCATTGTGTGAATCATCAATAACCGCGGTGATAGTTTCGGCTTCAGGAATTTCGGGATGTTGGAATGTGAACTGAGCGGATGTCTGTGTATTTTGTCTTGGATATATGTGATACTGGAGTTCTGTTGGTAGCCCATCAGTATGTGACCGTGTTGATGGATATTCTGGGATGATGCTACCAGCTCGAATGAAGAATGGAAGTTTCGACGCATCAACGGTGCGTTTCTGATGATCTGGACCGGTATAATATGTCTTACTCCAATAATCAATCCACTCGCCAGGTGGGAGGGTGATACTCACAGACCCATCTTCTGAGAGAACCGGTGCAAGAAGAAACTCTTCACCCACCATATGCTGTGTCGCTGACATTGATGAATCTATCCAGTCTTCGAATTCAACTGCCATCGGTCGCATCACCGGGATGCCGCTCGAAGCAGCCTCACATCCATAGCTAATATAATACGGAAGTAACCGATACCGAAGATTGGCAAACTTTGTAACGATTTCAGCTGCCGTGTCGCCAAATTCCCATGGTTCCCGCGGACTCTTTCCGTGAAATCGGGGATGTGAAAGGGCAAGTAGTCCCCACTGTGCCCACCGGATGTATAGTATCTTCGATGGAGTAGGCTTGTAGCCCCCAATATCACAACTCCAAAACTGGAATCCTGACATAACTAAACTCAATCCGCCACGAACACTTGCCCGAAACCCATCGAATGTCGACCGTGCGTCACCACCCCAATGGACTGGATACTGTTGAGCACCAGCCCACGCAGATCGAGACCACAGCACCGGTGGTTTATCTGTTTTCTCAAAGCCTCCTGCAACAGCCTGTTGGTACACAAGTGGATATGCATTCTTCGCGCCTGTTCCTGTGCGTCGACCGTCTGTTGTTGTCTGCGGTGGAAGATATTCACCAAAATCGGTTTTGAACACATCAACACCAGTGTCGATCAATTCGCGGTGAAGATCTTGCCACCACTCGACTGCTTCGGGATTTGAAAAATCAATAATTCCAGCGCGTGTCTGTGCGTGACTCGGTCGTCTGAAAATATACGTCCGACCCTCATGATTACGCATCAAATATCCATTTTGCTGAGCCGTCTGGAACAAGTCTGTATCCGTATTAATATATGGATACTCCCATAGCGAGAGTTTGAACCCGTCCTCATCAAGACGTGTACACATCTCCTCAGGGTCTGGGAATGACTCTGAATCAAAGGTCATCTCTGGAGAGTCAATATCCATCCATTCTGGGTCAATATGAATGACATCACATGGCACTGAGCGCTCTCGAAGTTTGGCTGCAGTGTCGAGCACTTCAGTTTGTGTTTGATACGAATTACGCGACATCCAGACACCGTATGTCCATGCGGGAAGCGAAGGCGCTCGTCCACTCAATCGAGTGTATGATGAGATAATATCCTTGAATGACGACCCAACAAAGAGAACAATCGAAAGCACTGGCGACTCAACATCGATGGCTGTTACGTCAGGCGTTGTATGCCCAAAATCAAAGGTAGTATCTGCTGCTGTTTCGACGAGCATTCCATATCCCCGATCAGAAATAAAGAATGGAATCGGGGCATACGTATCACTGCTGTTCACACCATGTGCCTGTGTTACTGAGGTTGTTATCCGCTGACCGCGCTTTTCAAATCGACTAAACTGCTCGCCAAGTCCAAAGAACGATTCCGTGGGATATGACCGTGTTGTGAACCCTGTCCGAGTCACTTCCAATGGATAATTTTCGACGACCGTCTCTTCATATCCAATTGAAGGAACGTTCAACTCACCGCGATTGTTCGTGACATCAACATCTGTATCGATGAGTTGTTTATTATCGTGGGTAACGCTAAAGCTAGCTGTCTTTGTATTGATACTGAATGACATTTCACCAGTAGCAAGTTCGATAACGCTATCATCTAAATTGACGCTTACATCTGGATGTTGGTCATATACATCATATGGGAGGGAAAGTGGGGAGCAATCTGTTGGAGATGCTTCAGGATTCGGTCGAAAAAGGATTTTGAGTGTCTGATCGTCTAGAAACCGGATCGTGAGTGGAAACTCACGGTTGGGAGTTGTGTGTTCATTTGAAACGGAGCTAACCCCACATTGAAATGTAAATGTGTCATCGAAATCCGTCGTGATGATATCGGTGAGTTCCAGCCACATTGTCAGCACACATGAAGATGGCGAGTAAATATGCATTGATGTGTGAGAACTCCCTGTGTCTCTGGTTGTTTGCATACATAATCTATTCAGAACAGGCAGATACCCTCATGAGACAATTCAATTATCATTATTCATGAGCACGTACGAGAATGGAAAATTAAGAGATAATCAACAATATGAACAAATTATGCTAACTCCTACTGACAGTAATATTTCATTAGATTATAAAAATGTGCACTGTGAAGTGCAGTGATAAAATTTCTTAAATTAACGGTCTTAGATACATCACCAACCATACTAAGTAAACTGATTGATTTAGTAACTACTGAAGATGTCAATATATGCAAAGTAAAAAATTTCCAAATTTTTAATATTACCGTCTGCTGTCATGTGTAAGGAGTATCAGTGTATTGAATACAGAATACCGCATATCAGATCAGTGACAAAACAGAAAGAGCCATGACGCAGAAGTGGAATCGGAGATTAATCCCTCCTATTATCCTCGGATCAGGAATACTGTATCTTTGTATAGTCGTCATCGAGATGGTATATGTCTTATTTGTCTCAAATCCGCTTGGAGATGCGTGGATAGCAGGTCTCGTCACAAGTGTACCATTTATTTTTATTGTTATTTATCAGGGAGTCTGGCTTCCAACAAGTTTCGTCTCCCCCCGTCGATATCAGCGTGTTGGATTATGGTACGTGGGAGGTCTGAGTATCTTTTTGATCATCAACCTCATTATCATGGTCACAATTACGCCTGACAGCGGATTTGAGTTCCTCTCGTGGGGACGGTGGGCAATGACAATCGGTGCAGGAATCGGACTTTTGATTGGGGTGTTTGAAGCCCGCAGTGTCAAAAAGGCGATTGAAGCAGAACGAGAGCGTGTTCGCGCTGAAGAAGCGGAGAATAAAAATGAGATGCTCAAGTATCTTAATGCGACACTTCGTCACGAGATTCTTAATTCCACCAGCATCATCACTGGTTATGCAGATCTTGCCCTCTCCGAGCAAGACACGAATGAATCAATCTCTAATAAATTATCAATAATCAAATCGCATACTCAAGAGATGGAAGGTGTGATCGAAGACGTGCGTTTACTATTAGAGGCATCGAAGAACGAAGCTGATACACAACCGATTGACCTCATCGAATTATTAACTGAAGAGATTGAAACGATCCAAAACACGTATTCTGAAGTGGTAATTGAGACTTCACTCCCAGAGCACGCAGTCGCAGAAGCGGACCAACCTCTCCGGCGAGTATTCGCCAATTTGTTTCATAATGCCGTCGAGCACAACAATGCAGAGACGCCGCAGATTTCGGTGGCGGTCGAGATGGAACCAAATGATATTATTATAGAAATTTCGGACAATGGACCAGGAATTCCCGATGATAGATTGGATACGGTCTTTGACCAGAATGTTCGACATGATAGTAATCATGGATTAGGGCTTGCACTTACCCAGACGATCATCAATAGCTATGATGGCTCAATCAAAATAGCTGAAACAGATTCTGATGGAACTGTTTTTGAACTTAGGCTTACTCGAGCCACAGTACCGTCTCCTGAACAGCAACCGTCGATTCCACAGTGAGTAACCACACCCTCTGTTCAGAATTCTATCTTCGGGTTGTCTTCCCACCGAGGTTTGTCGGAGTGCTCGCATTGATGATCGGGGTCGGGGTCGCGTACTTCTATCCAAAAAGTGATGACGTGAGTAATCAAACACAAAATGGAGACCCAATGATTACGTTTCGATAGAGATACCTAAACGTGGACTTGAAAAATAAAGACCTTGACACTTAGGTTTAAAGATTAATTGAGACGGAATCTGGTGTTAGCTCTCACAGTGAGCCTAAATTTAAATGTGAACTTGAGCGTGAGAATGAAAAATAATTCCAAAGAGATCAGTCAATCAAATATCAATTCTTAGACTGATCCTTGATACCGATATCCTCCGAAGCCAAGAATTGGATAAAATACGAACGGTATAAACGCAAGTCCAAGACCGAACAACATCCCCTTATTGAATTTATTGGCGAAATCAACACTTACCTTCGCAAGAGCAATGAGGTTGATTACCGGGATAAAAGTAATCAGCAGTAACCACCACCAAGCATTCTCACTAATTTTGAGAACCACATAGACATTGTATATCGGAATAATGGCAGCCCAAGCGGGTTCACCAGCCTTGCTAAATGCTCCCCACATTCCTGCAGCAATTCCGACATACAGGATTAATTGGAAGCTTAAAACCGGATTCTGAGTTAATAAGTCACTCTGCAGTAAGACAAATTTATCCAATACTAAGGTCATAAATTGGTGATGAGATTAAAGATATATAATACCCCGAGTAAATTATCTTTATTTGAGTGTGTCAACAGTTGTTGATATGTTTCAGACACTGCATACCGTAACAGTAGTATTTATCTTTTGAATCATATCCACATGTCATGTATTCTGTTGTTGTTGATATATTATTTGACGAACCACGTGGGTATCCAATATCACTTATCCACTTTGGTGGTTCGGTTACTCTCTCTGCACTCATAATATATACATGGATCACAGGACATTCGATCAGCGGAGGAAGCGTTGTGATGCTGATTGGGGTCACCATTACCGGTATTGCAGAGTCACTTCCAGCAGATCACCGACAAATCGCTGGTGTGCTCCGTCTCGGGGCAATATTCATGTTTTTGTCACTTGCAGTAATGAGCTTGTTTGTTCCCGAAGTCATACTCGAATTCGGATACTGAGACGCTAGACTCGATACTCACAACGAGATTTATTTGAGTTGGTTATATACAGCTGATAGTATATTGGATAATTCGATTTGTGTATACGTGTCCAAGAGAAGTATACACTAACTGAATCAGATTGAAAATATACGGATTTGAATGGCGAGAACCCGACATACATTAAATACAACTTCATGCCAGCGGTATCAAACTGTATCAATTCCTCGTCTCTGAAGAAACAAAATTGTCCAGATTTGTGAGCCCGGACTGTGCAGTCTAATCTTCTTGAAACATGGTGGATGGATTTGTGCATATCAAGACAATCAAATCATACATTGAATTTAGTGAACAGGAACTGCCCGAGTAATACCAACATTAGCACGACGAAGCAATTCTCACACTTGATAAAAGATCAATATCATTTGGTGTCCCGAGATGATGAGTGAGCAACGACGGTCGCTTCCATTTTCCCGGTGGTGGCTCATCGCAGCCGCTGCGCTAGCAATGGGAATGGCAGGTACTTTCCAGTTTGTGTGGTCATCCATCCGTGGACCACTTGGGGTACAAATCGGCACGACGGAGGCGACATTGGGCACATTATTTACACTGGTGATTGCAGTCCAGACAATCGTTCAGTTCCCAGCAGGATGGGTCCGAGATCGATATGGTCCACGGATCCCAGCACTTGTTGGGACGATTCTCATCACGAGTGGATACATTGGACTCTCAGTCGCTTCATCGCCGATTACTGCTGGTATTGCAGTCATTGCAGGCGGGAGTGGTGCCGGGGCAATCTATACAGTTGCGGTGAATACGCCAGTCAAATGGTTTGATGAGTATCGTGGTCTTGCAACTGGTGTTATTACAATGTCATATGCAGTTCTGAGCTTTGGACTTATTCCAGTCACACGTGGAAGTATTCTTGGGACCTTCCAGCGAACATTACTGTTTTTTGGCGTTCTCGCAGCGCTGACCTGCTTACTCGCTGTGATTGTTCTTCGTGATCCACAAAGCGATCATAACACAACTAAACTGATCGAAGAGACAACTACAGTGACAAAGGAGTACAATTGGACTGATGTAGTTCAGACGTGGCAGTTTTGGGTCCTCTATGGTGCCTTTGTAATCGTGAATGGTGTTGGTCTCATGTTGATCGGCAAGCTCATTGCATTCAGTGATGCGATGGGATTATCAACTGGTATTGCAACCGCTGCTGCATCTATTATTGCTATCGCGGACGGCTCCGGAGTTCTCATTGTTGGAGGGCTCTCAGATCGATTCGGACCGATCCGAACAGCCGGGAGTTCTTTATTGCTCAGTGCGGTTGGAATTGCCGGTGCTGTTATCAGTGGGGCAGAAGGTACTGTCTCAGTTTTTATTATCTGTGTTGCAGTAGCTGGGTTCTTCAGAAGTCCAGTGTTTGCCATTTTTCCGACACTAATTGGGGAGTATTACGGGCGTAGGTACTCATCAGGGAACTATGCGACTCTCTATACGGCAAAGCTCTGGGGGAGCTTGTTTGCCGGTTCAATTGCTAGCATCCTCATTACGAGAGTCGGGTGGTCAACCGCTTTTTTATTGGGTGCGATACTGATGGGACTGGCTGGACTCTCTATATTTATTATCCGCCCCGTCAGTAACCCAAACTAACTATGTATGAATATCACTCCGGTGTAGTCCCGAATTTGAGGAGTCGCAGTGTTAGCGTCCTGAATGCCCATGCAATCAGGTTGATGACGTGCAGACCGACAAAACAACAGATGATGCCCAGTGCCGAAACGACCAGTGCCTCTGGAAGCGTGTTAATGCTGGCACCAGTCATCGAACCGAGATCAATTGCCACTGATCCGACATCGACCGTCCCGCTCGCCTGTGTCAGCTCGTATTCAATTCCAGGTATCCAATAAACAAGCGGGGCTACAGCGAGCGTCAGTGCTAACGTGAACACCACGATGATAGCAACGAACATCTGGAGACCAATCACAAATGACCCAAACGCGAACAGAATTAGCAGGTAGTTACACGGTGCAGTCACGATAGCTTTCAGATACTCTGTAATCGATAACGCTTGAGGATCCGCAATGGTATGAGACATATCCCGTCCATAGAGTTTATTTAACAGTTTAGTCTCGATGACCCCGACGTAGCCGGCTAGTCCGATGACACCAGCGAGTATCGGGAGTCCGACCACCACTGGAACTAAACTGACTCCAAGAGCGAGTCCAGTCACGAATATAGTAAAATATACCATCCCGAGTGGGAATCTAGCAAGTAGATACACAACATTCAGATATGTTTGCTGGCGAGTCCCGACACCGAGAACGCGACTGATGAGTGATCGCCCGTCTGTGGCGTCTGTCTGGGTATGTTGGCTTTGAGCCATGCTATATGAATCCGGATAATAGTATATGAGTTCCAACTCACTGTTACGCGATGAGAAACAATGAGTATGAACGCTTCCCGATTATGTGGTTATCGTTGACGTGTACGATGCTCAATCCGGTATTTTGGTATGTATACTCTGGCATGACTCCAGTGTGAGTATAATCTGGATCACTTCTTACACATCCGCTTCGGGTAGCCCATCTCTTCTAATCTCTCCATGATCTTCTGCCGATTAGATGAAGTCACCCCCGACCGGGTTGCGATTTGATCAAGTGTCCGACCGCAGTTAGCGCATGCTTCTTTCAACTTATCAATATTGCACACTCTGATGCATGGACTCACTATTTACCCGCTTTATAATTGCAGTATTAAGATAGAAACCATATTATGTTTCGACATGGATTGATTTGCACGCTCGCTTGGGTTCTGGCAATACCAACAATGTCGATGAAGCGGCTAACCACTGCGATGACTATTATGATGACACACGCATGGCGACATTCTGCCGGTCATGAAGTTATCTAGTAAAGCTGATTATCAATAGAAACTTGTGATATAGATTTATTCTCGGAGGCGCGAATGATATCAACCCGGCGAATACATTTGCAGAAATCAATCAGGACGACAACATATTAGTTTCTCTGAGAGGTCGCATGGTTAGTGTTTGAGGACTTACTCTCATGCAACACCCAGATCTTGCTGGATAGCGTCAGCTAGAATAACGGACGCGCGCCTCAACAGCTCTAACACTCTCAACCGCAAGAATGCCGACAAGCATGAGAGCAATAACGCCTGCAAGGAGTCGGTCAGTCTCAAATGCTGCCCCACTGTCGATGAGATACTGTCCAAGCGCATCTGCATATAAAAACAGTTCTGCGGCAACTGCACCTCTGATGGCTCTTCCCGCACCCAGTCGGGCACCGGTCAGTATGCTTGGAAGTGCATATCTTATTCGGACACGAATCCCGGTAAACTGACTATTTCCGCTGTAAACAGCAGCAGCGTCTAGTAGTCCTTGCGGTGTGTCGGCTAGCCCTGCCTTTGTATTAATAATAATAACGAACACCGCAAAGGTAACGACAAGCGTGATCTTACCGATTGGCGAGAGCCCAAATAAAATTATAAATAACGGTGCAAGCGCAACCATGGGCGTTGAGTAAAGCGCATCCAATGCTGGGTCAAGCACATGCCGAACCGGTGATGACAGTCCTATGAGCACTCCGGTTGGAATACCAATAACGAGTGCAATAGCATATCCCGCGATTGCATTTCGTAAGGCAATAAGAATTGCTTCAGATAAGACGCGAGTCAGGAACATATCAGTCACAAAGGCTTCTGCAACAGCGCCTGGCGATGCAAGAAGTATATTCTGTGTAAGAACAAGACCGTGCCAGCCAGCTATCGCAAGTGATGCTGCGAGTATCCGAACTACCCATCGCACAACGGGTTTGAGCGACGGAGTCGAGTGTTTGTCTCCAAGTATAGCCATCAGACCGACACCTCACGCCAACCTGTATACCGTCGTTCAATCACTCGAAGCAGCCGAACGCCAAAAACAGCAAGTAACATAACGTGTAAAACGACAGCAAGTACTTCTGGAGTCTGTGAAAATCGTTGATAGCTGTGCAAGAGCTCTCCAATGCCCGCATAAATCCATAACTCAGCAACGACTGCTCCTTTGACCGCACGGTTATATCCGATGCGGAGAGCAGCAACGACGTGTGGAAGTGCTGCTGGCAAGAGAATATACCGATATGCTCGCCATCCAGTCGCACCAAACACGTATCCAGCGTCACGTATGCCCTGCTCAACAGTCGCAACGCCTGCTCGAACGATCAGTATCATATGAAAAACGGCAAAGAGAAACACGACCGCTGTATAAAAATTGATATCAGTTCCAGCAACAAGAATGAGAAACGGAAGTAAACTTGCCACGCTCGTGACGAACAGTGCGGTTACATATGTTCCAATAAAGATATTAAGAAACGACGATAGCCCCATTACCGCGCCGACTGGAAAGGCAATAACTATTGCTAATCCATACCCAAACATTACCCGAAGAAGTGTTTCTGCGAGTGCATCCACAAGCGCCCCCGAGCGATAGAGCTCAACGGTAGCAGATCCAAGCACAACAGGGCGTGGCAGCGTCGGACCGGTCCATCGTGCGAAAAGACTCCAAATAACAACTCCAAAGACCAGGCCAGCCAACTGGTGTTGACGTCGTGCCGACAGCCTCATTATGATATTGCAGCAGTGCTGTCTTCGAAAGTGGTCCGAACACGACGTTTGAGTTCGATGAATGTTGATGATGTTTCAAGTGTGTGACTATCGCGCGGTCGGTCGAACGGAATATTGATTTGGTCAGCGATTCGATTTGGATCATCGACCATCACCAACACACGGTCGGCAAGAAGTAATGCTTCATCAATGTCGTGGGTGACAAATAGTACGGTTGTCTGTTCACGAGAATGGATAGAAAGTAGCTCACGCTGAAGTGTTGCACGTGTGCGTGCATCAAGAGCACCGAAGGGTTCGTCCATGAGCAACACACCGGGTTCAACAGCAAGTGCTCGAGCTAACCCAACACGCTGACGCATTCCACCAGAAAGCGCATCTGGATAACGCTCAGCATCATCAGTCAACCCGACTAAACTAAGTGCCTCATCAGCGCGTTCATGACACTCAGAATGGTCAACACCAGCCATCTCTAACCCAAATGTGACATTTTTTATTACGGTTCGCCATGGAAAGAGATTGAATTCTTGAAAAACCATTGCACGTTCACGACTTGGACCCGTAACTGACTCATTGTCGTACAACACATCACCGGATGTTGGCTCAATAAGTCCCGCAAACAGGCGTAAAAGTGTTGATTTTCCACATCCAGAGGGTCCAACAATAACGACGAACTCACTATCATCGACAGTAAACGATATTTGATCGAGGGCGCGAACATCACGCGCCTCGCCGTATTGTTTAACAACATCAACCGCGGTGAGGGCACTCATCCATCATCACCAACACTCGCAATGGCGTCCTCAAGCGGACCGCGGTTGAGCGGGTCGTCAGTCGGGATTCGCTCATCAGTCAATCCAACGCGCTCCGAAAGGTCAAGCATATAATCTACATTTTGTTGCTGAAGATCGCCGTTCTGCGGCCAGATCCCGATATCGGTGAGGAAATCATATGTTGGTGACAGGATGTTGCTATCTGGTCCACCTCCAGGGACATACTCTCGGATAGCCTGTTCATAGCGGTCATATCCATCGTATAGTGCACGATAGCCCTGCAGCTGTGCTGCGACAAATGATACAACATCTGCCCGTCTTGCCTCCAATACGTCAGTCGGAATCATAAATACCTCCTGAATCCAGTTATCCAGCGTCTCCCCAAACCGGAGGATATTATTCAAATCACTGTTTTGCTCGCGCATATCGAGCCATTGAGCGTAATGCTGGGGTGAGACATCGATACCTCCACTGAGAATTGCCTCTCGACGCGCACCAGAGTATCCAATACGCTGGTAATTGAGCTCATCAACACTGTCGATAACACCTGCCTGAAACATTACAGCTGCAACCTGCACAGCATCGAGTCCAGTTGGTGCAGACATGCCAATAGCGGCATCCTGCTCGACAATATCTGCAAGCGACTCGATGCCTGGCTGAGTTGTGAGTACATAATCCGTGCTTCTGATAGGCGTAATAATAAATTCGAATGGTCGTCCAGCCTCGATAACTGAGGCAACAGCGGTCACTGATCCCCGTGCGATGTCTGCCTCACCAGATAGTACAGACTGTACCGCGAGGTCAACACCCTCGAATACATCAATTTCAACGGATATACCCTGATCAGAGGCAAATTCTTGTGCACCTACCCATGTGTTTACATCCGTTGTCTCAGCTGGTGCCTGGAAAGCAAGGCGCAGAGGATCGTCTGTAGTCTCTGTTTCGCCTGAACTGCGCTGCCCCGAACAACCCGCGAGCGTCGCTATTCCACCACCCGCAGCAATAGCGCCAGTCCGCCGAAGTAACTCACGCCGTGACTTATCCATTGATATTATTATAAATAAGCACAGAGACAAGTACTTGTTGATATATTTTGTTTTATTCTCGCTTCATAGAATAATTCTCTTCACGTAAACCAAATGAATCGAATATAATACAGTGAACAGACTTTGACTGAAGATTCACTGGAACATCACATACAAATAGAGATATGTAGAGAAATTACTGTGGGGACTGATATGTTCTATCTGTAACAAGGAGAGAATCCCGCCGTTCACGGCGGGAGTGAATCCGACAACGCTGACCCAATCCCTTACAGATGGTAGGTTGGATATTCCACGCCCACGCACATCAACACTAGTCAATTAAATTAGTTTGTCTACAGAGTCTCTATATGGCGACTAAGACCACACGTACCTACGTTGGTTCCATCCAGAACCACCAACAGAACAGGTCTGTGATGGTCTTGATTCGCTCGGAGACTCCGCCTCGACAATCAAAATCTGGAACGTCGCACGATGGACAGCCGACCGTATCTGGGACGCAACCGGTGAGATCCCGAACGGGAGTGTGCTCAAATCGTATATGAAGAACCAGCCGTGCTGGAAAGACCTGAACTGAACGCACAATCAACTCAGACAGTCATTGAAGCACTTTCTGACGCTTTCCAGTCGTGGGTCGATCTGCGACACAACTTCGATGAGGCCAATCCTCCCGGTTACCGCAAACACGGTGACACCCGGCCACGTTCCACGGTGACGTTCACAGAAGACGGGTTCAGACACGATCCCGAGAACAACCGCGTCCGACTCTCAAAAGGCTCACATCTGACAGAACACTTCTCGGAGTTCCTGCTTTGGGAGTACCAGACTCGGCCAGACGGTGACCTCTTGCAAGTCACCAGCGTACAGAACGTTCGTGCCGTCTGGAACGGTGACGAATGGGAACTCCACTTCGTCTTCGTTTGTAAACTCGAGATCGAATCTGCCGACCCACCAGGCGACGGCGTGGCAGGAATCGACCTCGGAATGACAAATATCGCCACGGTCGCGTTCCCGGATCAATACGTGTTGTACCCCGGCAACTCGCTCAAAGAAGAAGAAGACAAACACTATGTCACCAGAGCTGAGTTGAGTACGACACTGCGGGAGAGAACGACCCGTCAGAGCGGTCGATGTGGGCGCGTCGGAAACTCTCCCTCTCCGACCGTGAGACACAGTACTACCACTACCACACGCTAACGGACGCCATCATCACAGAATGTGTTGAACGTGGTGTCGGCACGCTCGCGGTGAGTTGGCCTGAAGACGTGCGCGAGTCAGACTGGGGCAAACCCGGGAATAAGAAACTCCACTCGTGGGCGTTCGACCGCATCTACCAGTCCCTCGACTACAAAGGCGAGATGCGCGGTGTCGAGGTACTGAAAGCAAACGAGTGGAACACCTCACCTCGAAAACGTGGTCACGATGTGGAGACGACACGAAATCGAACCGTGTCGAACGTGGCTTGGACGTCTGCTCGTCGTGCGAGTTGATAGCCAACGCGGACTGTAACGGGGCGGAGAATATGCGCCAGAAGATAACTCCGAGTCCTCATGGAGAGGATAGGAGTAACGGCTGTGTGGCACAGCCATCGACATACCTGTGTGACCGCGAGAGCGGGATGTTTCACACGAGAGGGCAGGTCGTGTCGGAGACCGGCACCGGCAAATATCCCACCTGCGGTTGCGGTACGGGAAGCCTCGCCGTTTCCGGCGAGGAGGATGTCACAGCAAGGTCTGCGATAATGATATGATATTTACCTGTTTCACCATTTTCGATGTGGTTCATCACAATCTACCGTGATATTATGTGTGAGCTGTCACCATCTTATGATCGCACTCTTTAGCTGTCGTGGGGGGAGTGGTGGTGATTATTCTTGAACCCATCTGGTATGCTTCAACTTTGGATCATAACTAAGATCCCTTATGTCGTGTCTGTTACTGCAAAGATAAGGAGAGTTGTTCGTACAGGTATAGAAATATTATTTATTACGTGCTGAGAGAATCATATGTGCATCATTTGTGATTCCATACTTGAAATCAATGCCAACACCGCCACCAGAGCAGTCTATAGGACCAATCGATATGATGGCAAATGACCAAGTGGAACATATTGCGACCGGCATGGGAATTTTCTCACCTCACCAATGAGTCAGGAACAAATCACTATTGAGTCGGAGGAGTCAGGACCACTGGACACATTCCGCCAGTTTTTTGCGCTAGAGCAGGATGTGTTGGTACTCTCGCTGTCGATGTTCGCGTTCAGTCTTGGTTTCCAGATGACAAATCGATTCCTCCCAGAGTATATCGTCGCACTCGGAGCGTCAGGATTCGTCGTCGGTATCTTCGGAACTGTCGGCAACATCATATCGGCGGTGTTTCCATATCCTGGTGGTGCGATTTCAGACCGGATTGGGTCGCGATATGCCCTAACCGTATTCGGAGTAGTCTCAACACTTGGCTTCGGGGTTTGGCTGATTGCACCGGATCTCGGTGCGATTACTGTTGTCGGTATCACGATTCAGCCGTGGATCTGGATTTTCGTTGGTCTGTTGCTCGCACAGGGCTGGAAGTCGTTTGGTCTGGGGGCGACATTTGCGATCGTGAAACAGGCAACTGATCCCTCACGATTAGCCGCCGGCTTCGCTAGCACCGAAACATTTCGCCGCACTGCATTTCTTATTGGTCCGGTGCTTGCGGCTGTTCTTATTGGCTTTCACCCGGAATTCACGGTGAGCTTCCGGTATGTTCTGTTGATGGCGATCGTCTTTGGAGTCATCGGAACTGTTGCCCAACATATTCTTTATGACGCCAGTGAGGACTCTATGGGCGACTCATTCGAAGGAATTGAACAAATTAAAGACGACCTACGTGAGATGCCAAAACCGCTTCGTCCATTGCTTGTGGGTGATACGCTTGTCCGATTCGCGAATGGGATGGTGTATGTGTTTTTTGTGCTGGTAATCACGCAGCTCTATCAAGTTGGATTCGAAACAACAATTTCACTGGCAGGCTTTTCATACGGCGTCGATCTCTCGCCGGAGGCGTTCTTCGGGTATCTGCTTGGTGTCGAGATGTTTATTGCGCTTGTTTTCATGGCTCCAGCTGCAAAGGTTGCTGAGCGCGTCGGGCTTAAACCAATTGTTGCTCTTGGATTTGCGGTGTATGCCATCTTTCCCGTCGTACTTATTAGTGGTCCCGCGGTTCTTGCTCCGGTGATGCCACTATCGTTGACGCTGATACTCATCTTTGCGTTTTCTGGGCTTCGGTTCGCTGGCTTACCCTCTCATAAGGCGTTGATCGTTGGTCCTGCAGAGAAAGGTACTGGAGGGCGTGTAACCGGTACGTACTATTTACTTCGAAACACCATCGTTATTCCAAGTGCTGCACTTGGTGGCTATCTCTGGGAGTTTGTGAGTCCAGAAATCGCGTTTACAATCGCGGCGGTGATCGGTGTTGCCGGGACTGGTTATTTTCTCGCTTCCGGCGAAGAATTTGAAGCTTACGTCTGAGGTGACTTTTCGCTACTTTCAGCGATAAGATACGATCATAAGGGTCGCTATCGACTGCACTCCACGGTGAATTCACGCTGAGGGAGGTGTAAGGGCGGAATTAATCAACGCCCGATATCATAATATACATGTCTAATTTCTCCATGACCGTCATCAAATACCTCAGGTCCAGCCGCAGTGAGCTATTCGAATTTGTTAAGATACTTATTAGTTACAATACACAGAATAGCCCGGCTCAAAACAATGATGCCGACGAGCGGACGTACGGAGAGAAATCAACTAGTAGTGACGACGAAATGCTTCGATATGGTATGAGTTTAGTGATCAATTCTGGCTTTCCTATCCAGTTGATGTATGCGAATAAGGAGTCTCCAGCACTTGAAGATCTGATTCAAGTCGGTATCAATTACAGCATGGATATAGATTATGATGAAGAATTGACGAGTGCTAATAGATGACCTTAGCGTTTGAGGGACCAGTAATCGTGGGAATGACAATTGTTATCTTGATTGCCGGGACGACCAATGGACTCGCTGGTTTCGGGTTTGCCCTTGTCGGGACGATGGCACTTGCAACAACAATCAACCCAGCGACAGCAGTCGTTTTCATGATAATCCCAATTCTCGCAGTGAATGTCTCATTGGTCCGTGATCTCTCTCAAGAGGAACTTCGAAGTTGTAGTAGACGATTTGGACCACTTATTACTGCAGCGCTGATTGGTACGGTTATTGGGATGGTAATCCTCAATAGAATTCCAACTGCCCCACTGCGTGTTGGCCTTGGATTATTGACTCTTGGATTCGTTGCGACTGCTCAACAACGCATTTCCATCCCAGAGTGGTCGACCGGAGGGACTGGAACGTTTGCACGAACGCAAATTGGTATGCTTGGTGTGGGTGGTATCTCAGGACTATTATTCGGTGGGACGAACGTTGGTATTCAACTTGTTGCGTATCTTCGGAGCTTTCAGCTCTCTCATGGGCTATTTGTCGGTGTCGTTGCGCTTGTATTCTTAGGAGTTAATGGAATTCGGGTTATTGTGGCGGGTCTGCTTGGACTGTATCCAAATTGGGGAATCTTGTTTGTGTCTATTGTCGCTGCTGTCCCAGCCGTAATTGGTGTCGCTGTCGGGAAGCGCCTCCGAGTTACTGCTAGTGAGCGTTCTCGCAGACTCGTCGTTTTAGGGCTCCTCACTATCGTTGGAATTCGTCTAGTTAGCGGTGGATTGGGACTGATTTAATTGCGACTCAATTCGATTGAATAAATCTACAGATAGCGAGGCAGAGTGCTTCGGGACTTGATCCCGACGCAGTTCACTATTTACTGATAGAAAACTGGTGTTGCTGTATGCTTCACTTTGTGGCAACTTCATTATTATCAGCCCGCCACACTCAACACGTGACAAATTTATTTAATTCGATAAATCGTAGCTGAGTACTAGATATTATTTTCTAATATAAATAAGATGGTTGAGATTATAATAGAAGTACGGTTGTTATAACATCTTTATAAATACTAACAAATTCAAGCACTACTGAGAATTGATAGGATATATGTGATATTTTGCAGCTAGATGCGAACATTAGCTGTGTTCTTGCCATCATCAAATTCGGTATTAGCCATATGATTGATATGGCTGTTACTCCTTAGCTAGATATTTTTGTCAGTGATTGAGATATCTCTCTTAAGATGGTTTCAAAGCTGTTTCATCAGCTATAGCAATGTAGCGGAACTTATGGATTATAGAGATTGTGGCAGAAAACCCACGACTTTAGCCGTGGGAGGATGTCACATTGATAATAATGACCCCGTCTATGCAAGTTCCTCGTATGGCTGGACGATAACGAAGCCATCGGAATTGTCAAAGTCCATCTGTAAGCGCTCTCCTGATTCTTGACCAACCATATCCGAGAGATTCTTGTTCACTTCGACGGTCGGGTCGGTACCGCTCCAGGCTACCGTTGCGCTCGGGTCAGTTGAAACGGGTCGATCTAACACAAGTGGATCGCCATAGGTGGTGATTGCGATATAACCTGGACCCTGGAGGTATACATTAGTAAGACCCCCGGCAAAGGAGCCGGCAAGGCTATCGATTGTGCTAATCTCGAATGATACGCGGTTCTCAAAGGCGAGAATATCCTCACCGTTGACGGTAATTGATTCATCCGCATCAAGGTTCAGTAGTTGGACCTTCTTTTGCTGATCAGCAAGATACACGTGTCCGTTGCCTTCGACCCGCATCACCGGAGCCTCCTCGCTACTTGCCGCCTCTTTGAGGAATCCGGTAATCCCACCCTCAGCCGAAGCCTGACCGGTAAATGAGATATCTCCGTTGTAAGCGACCATCGAACCGGCTTTCGCCATGATGGTCCCGTCAACATCGATATCAAGTGTATATGAATTTTCCAACTCAAACATCTCAATCGTATCGGTTGAGCTATGCTCGGAAGCGAACTGATTCATATCCATACCTTCTCTAAAACATGATTGGAATATCAATGTGGCTGTGGTGTTTCTTACACTGCAACAGACGACAGGTAACGCATACTCTCAGTTATCAGTTCAGCATAATTATGTAGGAGCAAGTTGACTGGACTTGATTTCTGAGAGAAGTGTCACAAAGTGCTATCTGATGAATCTCACATAGACAAAGTGAGAGCGAATTTGATTACATTAGTCGTTTGCACACTACTAGCAACAATGTTTGATAGGCTCGATAGTAGTGATCACGCCCTCAATTTAGGCACATTAATTTAGCAGCCTCAAAACAATACCCGCTCGTCAATAAAAACGTCGGCGGCACGCTCAATCGCAGAGAATCTAAATGCTGGGTAAATTAGGACTATCGTTCGCAGGAGTATACTCAGTTGTGATCACTCGCTAGTACGAGCATACGCATCATATAATAACCACAACGAGCAATATGAGATATGAACAGCGATTCACATACGACTGGCGAGGTTGCTGATAGTTTCACTGCATATGCCGAGAAGTGCGATAATCCGCGGTTCACCAGTTGGCTTCGCAAGCAAGCCGAACCAGCCTGGACCGAGGCGACAAATCATCAAATGACACAAGAGTTGGGTGCGGGCATACTGGAAGAAGCCGTGATGGCACAGTATCTTGTTCAGGATTATGTCTTCCTTGACACGCTGGTAGGCGTCTTCGGTTACGCGGTTGGACAGGCACCGACGATGACTGAAAAACGGCAGTTTGTTGAGTTTCTTGATCTTGTCACTGACGATGAAAACGATTACTTCGAACGTTCGTTTGAAGCTCTCGGTATCTCCGAGAGACACCGAGATGACCCAGTGCGAACGGAGACAACTGAGTCTTTCATCGATTTTCTTGAACTCGCAAAACAACAGGGTGGATACGCTGAGACGCTCGCTGTGTTGGTGCCCGCAGAGTGGGTCTATCTCTCGTGGGCGACTCGTGAGTCTGAGAACCCACCAGAGGCGTTTTATTTTACTGAGTGGATTGACCTCCACGCCAATGAGAGATTCAATACGTTTGTGATGTGGCTACGAGAACAACTTGACACAGTTGGTCCGACGCTCTCATCTCGTCGACAACGCCGTGTCGCTCGCTTGTTTGAGCGTACGGTTACACATGAGATTGCTTTCTTTGACGACGCTTATGACTCCGCAGAATCCCTGATTGGTGTTTCGTGATTGTGACCCTCCTGATATTGTGCTTGTCTTAGAACTGATAACAGTCACCCTCCTGGAATAATCTATCAAATATTTTGAAATACCGCTGATATGAGTGTATATCAATACTGTAAGAATCCTAATATGAGGCATATAGTAGCTAGAGCTGAAATAATACCAAATATATACACATACAATAGCCGCGCGATCCATTTTTTCGACTAGCTCAGAAGTGTCGATACGGAACCTGTCGATAACTGGATTCAACCTTCAGTTTCACGTGGGATCAGTTTATTCACAGTGAGTTTATACTTTGATGAAATTTTGACTAGCAATAGCTTCAAGTCATTCCCGTTGCTCTCACAAATGTGCCACTGCGAAAGGCAAAATCAATTGATGCCCTTCATTCGGAAGTCACCGGCTGCGACATCGCACTCACCGATGAAGCACCACTTGCGCTCGCTCTTGACAATCGTGTTCGCTCGCCTCGCATCGGTCGTCTCGCAGCAACTCCACGGAGTCACGCTGCCAACGAGATGTTTCCTGAGGACGTTCGTCCGCTGTTTTTTGATATTCTCGAAGCCACTGACCTCCCATGGAAGCAGGTGGTCAGAGCCCTCGAACGCGCCATCGATTGCTGGACAGCCACCGGCGATTGTGAAGCCATTGTTGAATATGAGGAGTTCGATACCGAAGCCATCCGGACGATAATTGAACTGCTCGGTGAACTCGATAGCTCATATCGAGCTGTCAAAGAGATGACGATGACACCCTCGCCAGACGATGATATTGCTGTCATTGACGAACACCAGCTCTCCGCACTTGCTGAGACCATGCTCCCCGCTTCAGGAGCGTATAACTCGGTCAGTTCATTCGATTCTGAGGAGATTCCTTTCCCAGAGATCGATATATTCCCGTCGGCGACGGCTATCGTTTCTACCATCGTCGATCAAATAGACCCCGAAATAGCCGACCAGTTTGGGATCGTTCTTGTCGAAAACAGTCACTACAGCACATTGGTCGAATCCGCACTTGAAGCTCAAGGTATCCCCTTCAGCGGTGGACCAGGATTTGAAGACGACCGTGACATTCGGTCGTTTCTTCGACTACTCGACGTGAGTTTCGGAGGCTCAAATCAACGACTTGGTGAAATCGAGGGGGTGCTCTCTGCGATTGGAATCGACGTTCCGAGTGACCTTGCCGAACAACGTGTGGACTCGCTTTCCTCATCACAGCTTGGACCATATAGTCGGGTCCGAGAGACAGTAGAATCGGGCACGTTTCGAGATCTAGTTGCCGTATATGAAGAGATTGAAACTGTCGAGCTCTCGGATCTACGAAATGAATTCGAGCAGTTGAATCTTCTTGATAAAGCTGTCACTGAATCGCGTCTTACCCGATTTCAGTACTATCTGGATACTATTAATGTTCCAAGCGACACTGACACCAACGATGGCGTCTTGCTAGCCGGAGCGACCTCAACTGCGTATGTTGATCGACCGGTGGTGTTCTACGCCGGGCTTGGTCCTGAATGGGCCAACAGTCCACCCGAGTATCCGTGGGTCGACAAAGAGGAGTACCTCAAAAAAGATCTAGATCGATTTGAACGGCTTCTGCAGAACGGTGAGCAACGGCACTACTTCGTGCAAGAAACACACGCTGGAAGCGAGGTACCACCTTGTGTGTATCTCAGGCAATTATATGATGACTCGATTGAATCTTTCGAGGACCTCCCACATAGCAAGTATCGTACTAATAGAGAGACGAGTCTTGAATCTCCATTTTCTGCTCCCGCTACTGCATCATCATCATCATCGTCACTGTCGTCACCCGAAATGACCATCAGCCAATCCGGACTCAACCGACTGACCAACTGTCCGCGCGATACATATTTTCACCAACTGGTTGAGAGCCCATCCAACCTCGCTATGGCTAGAGGCAATCTACTGCATGAAGCTGCCGAGATCTACGAGGCTGACCCTTTGGTATTCGAATCTAATCGCCAATCTGTATTAGACGGAATGTGTGAGTTACTTGACCCTTATCTCAGTGATACCAAACGGACTATTGAACGAACAAAACTCAATGTAGGACTGACTGCCATCACTCGTTATCTTGAGGCGTACCCTCCACAGCCTGCTACCCACAGCACATACGCTAATCGTGACCGTGACAATAGTCTCGCAGCCTTAGTTAATCTCCCCTACGATTCAGAGCTTACCGAACGCTGGTTTGCCTCGGAGGCTGTCGGTCTGCGTGGGTATGTCGATCTCCTCCAGCATCCCGAGACCGTCGTCGACTACAAAACTGGTGATAAAAATAGCCCATCAAAACTACTTGATGCCGCCGCGATCGATCCGGTCGCCGAGAAGCCCAATTTTCAGCCACTAGCATATCTAAGTAAACACCGCGAGGAACGACCAAACGAACGTCTCGAAATCCGGTTTGTTCATCTATTACACGATATTGATGCTGCAATCGCTGGTGAGCCACCAACGCCGGCTGATCTTGTTTCGACAATCACCTACGTCCCATTAACCTTCCCTGAGTTTGTCGCCAGTGAGGATACTTTCAGACAACTCACAGACTATGCTGACTCGAATGACCGTTGTAAGGTTTTGAACTCACTTGGCTATGAGCGCTACCGGGAGTTTTTCAAAAATCACGAACTCCCCCCAGTAGACGAGGATCCAACACAGCGAACAACTATCATCAAGGGTTTTAGAACCCTTGCAGAGTCGGTCGTTGGGGAATATAAATACGTGATCAAAGGATGTCAGAAGATTTTCGATGATCTGGAGACGACGCCAACCGGCTATGTTCTCAAATCTGATTTGGATACCTTCGAGGACTTCGTCGATGAGCAATTAACCAAGCTCAACGAGTATCGTACTGATCGATTCCCAATCAAATTCCGCGAAGATGGTCCGACATGGAATCGTGTTGACCATCGCGACCTCATTCTCACAGACCGATGACTACATTTGACCCAAACGACAATCAAGAACGACTCATCACTAGCATAGATGGCATTTATCTCGTCAACGCCGGGGCTGGGACAGGCAAGACGTTCACTATCACTCGGCGGTATGTCGAAATCCTTGATCAGCGAGCCATCAAGCCCAACGATATTCTTTTACTCACCTTCACCCGGAACGCCGCCGCAGAAATGGCTGACCGCGTCTCCCGATACTCCGAGTATGACCCGGTCCAGTTACAGGATGCTCCGATTAGTACCTTTCATTCGTACTGTCATCATTTGTTGCAGCGGTACGGCTATGACTCGCCCTCGAAGTTGGGCATTGATGAACAGCTGCCGGAGTCATTAGACCTCATCGAAGACGATATCCGCGAACAGGCGCTTTTTCGAGGGTTTATGTCACGGTTCGAGGACGCTCACCCGGAGTATAAAGAGCTCTTAACGGCACTGAATGATCCAGCGGCTCTCCGTACTTTGATCGCCGAATTGGCCTCGAAGGGTGTTATCCCGAATAAAGAAGGCTGGTATCGAGACACCGGAGCTGTGTTACAGGGAGACCGAGAGGATTTTTTCGAAGTTTTCGAGATCCAAAATCAACCTAATGAAGGTGTATATGGTCCCACACAGTCGGATGCCAGGAGTTCACTTGGTGACTGGAAAGATGCGGAATATGTTCCCGATGCCCCAGTTAGTGACTCATTTTTAGATGAGCACACTGTTGATCCCGCCGTCATCACAGCCGCCTTTGATGAGGATCGAACACAACTGGTTGGGTTTGTCCATGATCTGTATTTTGAGTATCTAGAGTATGCCATTGGACGCAACTACCTGACCCAGAGTCTAATGCTGGCGATGGCTTTCGTGATGCTCTGTGAAGAGGAGTCGATCAGACAACAACTCACCCATCAGTACGTGATGGTTGATGAATTTCAGGATACCAACGAACTGCAGTTCAAACTGAGTCTCTTATTGACCAGCAAGAATAATTTCTGTGCGGTTGGTGACTGGAAACAGAGTATCTATGGCTTCCAGTATACCGAGGTGGAGAATATCCAATTTTTTGACCGGCGACTGGAACGGTTCAAAACCGAACTTAACACTGACCGACAGCGTATTTCTTATTCAGTTGACGATATAAATAAGATTCCGCTCCAGAAGAACTACCGTTCGACAGCTTCGATTCTATCACTCGCCAGGGAAACGCTGACTATTGCAGGGACACAGAAAGAAGACATTGATAGCGATGCGATTAGGAGCGATCTTACCCAACTGGAAGCAACAAATCATGTCGATAATAGCGAATGCCATGCCTACACTCACGAGGACGAACTCGAATTGATCCTTGATCGGATTGAACACATCGTCGAAAACCCCGAATATAGCGTTGAAGTAGCTGATGAACCCGCAGAAGATCCTGGGATGACCGACTTGGCGGCTGAAGCCGCCGAACAAGAGCGACTTGGCAAGCCCTCATACGATGATATCGCCGTCTTCACACGCACGCGAGCGTTTGCCAGAGACCTGCTTGAAACCGCCAGGGATTATAATATCCCGGTTACCTACGAAGGTGGCGTCGAACTATTCGATACTGACCAGGCTAAACTTCTGTTGGCATGGCTTCGTATCGTTGAGACCGATAGTGATCGTGGCTGGGCGACCGTTCTAGAGGAAGCTGGGTATACCCTCCCCGAAGCCAAGGCGACTCTTGAGAGCGGTAATTTTCCACCTGAAATGGTGAGTTTTCACGACGAACTCGGTGAGTACGACACACTCGGTGGATTTGGACGCCATGTATTTGATGCCTATGGATACGATGGAGCTTACGCCGATGGGTTGCTCGCAGAACTCACCGGAATGCACGAGACGACACTGAACACCCGAGGTGAGGCAATCACGTTTATTGAGGACAGTCTGGAGGCTGAAACTACGGTTGAGATCGACACTGAATCTGGGGAAGATTCAGTCACTCTTCAAACGATTCATTCCGCAAAGGGACTGGAGTATCCAATTGTGATCCTGGGGAATATAAATCGCCATGGATTCCCTAACGCGAGTAACCCATCCTCGAGTGACATACAGTATTCAGACCTACTTGGGCTTCGACAGCGCAACAAATACAGTACAGCAAGCGGTCAAGCACATGTTTATTCACACTGGCCATATGATGTACTCTCGGGCTGCCTGCCCTCCGAGTATGATGAGGAACGTCGATTGTTCTATGTTGCTGTGACTCGAGCCAAGCGACATCTGCTGTTGACCGCCGGAGAGACACCGAGTCAGTTCTTTACGGAATTTTCGCTTGAACCAGAGGAGATCAAACCGAATATCCAACCCAAAACTGCTTCCACAGCAGCGACTGACGAGTTTTCGATTACACTACCGGAAGAAGACCGTTCAGTTCGTTTATCTGTTCATAATATCATGGATGACAGTATCTATCAGGATGTCGAGGACGGTCGCGGGACCGAGTTCGGTAATCAGGTCCACGATTTTGCCGAGGAATACGCCAACGGTCAATCAGTCACGCCACAGTCAGCCGATGAAGACCATGTGGCTGCGTTGTTGGACTCATTGTCCGGAGAGTTCATCACCGAGATCACCGCGATCCTCCCACTCAGTGGACCGTCACAGATCACGCTCGTTGGGATTGTGGATCTACTCGTTGAAACAGAGAATCGTATCGAAATCATCGACTACAAGACCGATCGTAGTCGCCATGCTGAACCGGAGTATCGAAAGCAACTGAGTGTGTATTACCATATCGCCGATGAGTGGTACCCAGACAAAGATATTAGACCCACTGTTTTCTATACTGCAGATGATGAGCAAGTTACAATCGAACCACTTGACCGCGGAACAGTTCGTGGCATAGCTGAGGAAATTAATTAAATCAGGTGTTGATTAACTCTGTGAATTATCATCCGACAAAACACAGTCCACACCCGCTGCGTCATCATAATAATCCCTAGTCAGTGGGATACACTCATTACCGATATTGAACGAGACGCTATGACGAAGTCATGGACAGAGCATCAAATGAGTTGCTCACTATTGGAGATGTCACCCGTGGAAAGTAATACACTGAAATATTAAATGACCATTCGTTCACAAGCAAATATTGAGGACGAGACTGCACTGAAGCGCCCTTTGTGTGGATCACTGAGACATGACATGAGATATATAGACTGCATCGTAGTTGCCATCCAGCTACATTTTCGTTAGTGTGATATCTGAGAAATGGTTGAAGAGCAAGGGAACACTGAGATGTCAGAGGCGGCTACCTTATTTCCTCAGAATCATCCGAAACTCGCTCAGGAGCTGTTGTGTCTCTCGAGTAATTCTGAGACTTACCCTTACAACCTAATTAATTAACTTTTCTCTGGATATTAATCCTTTCTCCCAATATTCGCTCAATCCATAAAATTATATTATCATGTAAGTCCGACTTAACATCTAATTTGATATTTTGCCTAGATGAGTCGAGATCTCATCTAAATATGATATCAGGCAGTGAATTGAGATAGATGCTGTGTTGGGCTTCTGTCGAAGCCGTACAGAAAACGTATATTTTAGTATGAAGCCGAGATATATAGTTTGTGAGTTTGGATCACAGACACAGTGTGAGTGTCAACTGCTTCATAACCTAATGAAGATTTTTTACCCTTCTTGTAGACTTAATCCAAACACACTGCGATCCGCATTGAGTCCAACAGCATAATCACGAGCTCAACCGACAATATAGCCACATCCATCAAATAATGACTGACACCGAATTCTTGATTCCCAATAGCCACACAGTCTTATCAACAAATATTCATCAAAGTATCAATCTCTCTGATGCAGATCTCACCGGTGCTAACCTTCCAGGCGGGTGAGATTCGGAGTCAAAAGTTCATGCTGTACCCATACAGATTATTGATCTTGATCATGTACGTACGATGCTTTCTCTCAATCTTATCCAACGGTGATGAGTCGACTATTAGCTAAGATTACTCAGAAATCTCTGAGTGATTTTTATTCCCGTCGTCTTCGGTCGACTTCCCAACTCCAAGCAGCGCAGTCGTCATCTGCTGAGTGACGTAGGCACTGAGATTCGCCATGTGGAGCGTAATAACAATACCGGCAACACCGATTGCGACCGCGAAAAACGCCTCAGGGAGCGTTTCGATTGACCACCGTACCGGCTCGCCGTTGACCTCGCCAAAACCTGTCGAAAGTGGATATCGGAGTGGAGCAGTGAGCAGCGGGAGTCCGTTTGCAAGCACGAACAATGGGACGAACGCAAACCCGGCAATGAAAGATTTCAACGAGAGAAAACCAACACCGCGCCACGTTGAACCTGCTTCGATATATTTCTTGACACTTCCGAGCATGCCATCGGTATCCCCAGCCACGTCACCGTACTCCTCAAGATCCGTGTCTAGTAGTCGGTTTGCAAGCCATCGCTCAAATCTGACCACAACCCGAGTGGCAAACAGTGCCGCTAACAGAATGATGAATCCGATTCCCACCACACTGAGTATAATCCCCAAGACGATCATTGAGAATAGCGCTGAGTAAACGAATATAGCCGGGAGCGCGATCACGAGATATAATAGGTGTTTGTACGTTCGGATGTCGACGAGGACGCCAATGACCGGGAGATTGGAGGGTAATGTTGAACCGAAGGAGTTCATATCAACACATAATTTGAATACTTGCCTGAGAGATAAATCGGTCGTCATCAGCGAGACAGTCAGATGGGACTCATCACCAGCCATGGAAATTGCGGATTTAGCAGTTTGTGGGCGCTAATCCCCCGCCCCCGTCCTCAAGGAGCAACGCGGCGAGGCGAAGCGAAGCGAGTAGCGCAGTAGGGGATGCAGAGCCGTCATTATAGAGAATTCAAGCCGCCGTGATGCGCATTGCAGAGAGTATCAAAGCCCCTCGGGGCTCAAACAGAACGGCTACAACGTCGGGAATCTTAACCGGAAAGCACCCAGCGAGTTTCGGAGTCTCACCTGCGTGCAGTCTGGCTTCGAGTTTGTCAACAAGAACAGTCAGACCGTTCTCTCACTTTCGAAACTCGCAGATATTCCAATTAGTTACCATCGTGAGATTCCCAAGAATGTCACCGTCAAAGAAGTCTGTATCAAGAAAGAACGGACCGGTGAGTGGTACGCTTCGTTCGCCGTTGAGGATAAAAAAGAACCAGCAAACCCAGCTAATTCTGACCGTCATGTCGGCACTGATATTGGTATCCTCAAGCACGTTCATGACACAGACGGGCGTGCTATCGGCTCGCTTGACCTCAAAGTTCACTTCCTGTATGCCGTTCTTGCAAGTCTATCTGCCTTCCCATTTCTGGCGCTTGGAATATAATTTACTATTACTGTTTCAAAATATGTTGTCAATTTTCGGAATCTCGCGTACCATCTTTGTGTGCTCTTTGCTGTTGGTGTACTTTTCCCGTCTGCCACTTCCGCAACACTGTTACTATCTGTGTTAATCATGACCGCATCAGTGTCTTTGTTTGTGGCAATCCATGAGAGGGCGTGTATCACTCCAACCCACTCAGCACTTGTTGACTCTCTATACCCAATCCGTGAGTTGTGTGTTATCTCTTCGCCTGTGTTATCTGTGAGTATCCATCCGATGCCTGCCTCCTGCTCAGCTGGGTCAACACTTGCATCAGTGTGAACGGTTAACATACTATATTATATTGGATTCAAACGTAAAGAATTTTCAACGATAACATAATCATCTGGACCTTTTTAGACGTGACTCACGAGGTTTTGTTATCGTTGCAACGATGTCAGATATGGGATATGGCACATGATGAATTCGGAAAGCGATCCTCCGCTGCAACGGTGGACAGTGCTATTATAGAGATTGTAGCAGAGAACCCACGACTTTAGCCGTGGGAGGATGTCACCTATGAGTCACTGAACCGTTTCTAGGTCAGGAACGCAGATATTGCAGACTGATTTTTGGGATCCATCAGAGTGTGTCACAACCCGGACGTGAACATCATAATAGATTTGTTCTTGCTCGTCAACAGCACCGCAGTAGACGCACTCATTCTCACTCATGACTAAGTTAGGTATTTACCGGACAAACTATTGTTGATTCTGTCTTTAGACATCTCCCTCTTTCTATAGTCCGTGAGTATCGTGATGATTCACAATTCAATCTAGGAGCGTCTTGGCATCACTTCATTTGATCACACGGAATAGCTCAATATTTGCTCTATTGTGCAGACCATTGATAAGATCTCAAGAGTAAAATCAATTTTCTCTTCCTATCGTAAAAAATCGCGTGTCTTCATTGATAGGGCGTGTGAATGTCGCCTCTTCAGTATCGTACACTTGGATTTCAGACGGCACAATTGTTCGTGTTACGGTTTGTCCCTCAGGTACGAGAAACCCAACTGGTTCACTCACGTCAGAGGCGTAATCGGGTTTAATAAGTGCTCGAAATCCAGCGTCTCTGGGGCTAGCATTTGCTACAGTCAGTTCGAGAGCGAGTTTATTATCGAAATTAGTTATTTCCGCTTTCTGGAGTTGGCAGTTAGGTTGTATACTCAATAGTTTCAGTGTGTTTTCGTCCAAATTCCATGCTGCACGAACGCTATCAGAGCTAGAGTAAGATGGTTGATACACCACTGCAGCAGTGTCGGCTGCGCGAGTGTCGACAGGAATTCCAATGCACGGTGTAGAGCAGTTTCGGGTGATTGAGACAATCTCCTGCGGACGAGGATTTGGATCAATTACTCGTCCGTTCCGTCTGAAAGCAAACTCAGTTGTGTCCACCTCAAATGTTCCCTCGATCCCGACAACGATGAACTGCTGAGTAGGTTCACCTGACCCCATTAACGAGTAGAAAACATTATTCGAATAAATGACTGAGCCCTGAATGGTTAGGTTATTCACAGAGACTGTCCCAGTTGATAGGTACGCTGTTTCCCCGATAGAAAGTTGATGTCGCCGTTGTTGCTCTGTTGCGTCAGGGTTCGAAGAGGGAGACTGTGAGACTATCTGTGCTGAGTTATCGGGCGCATCCGGAGGCGATGAGCTTGAGACAGAGTCGTTTTTATCAGAGTGCGAATCTCCATTGTCGTTGCTAAGACACCCGCCACCGACTGTGCAGAGACCAGCTGTACTGATGAGCGAAAGCACCTCACGACGATGCATATCCGTGATTGAGTTTTCTATAGTTTATTTATACTGTGCTGTGACACTCTCTGAAACACTCAGACTTCAGATTCAGCATTGACGAATTAATAGATGGCTAATTAGATTGATTCCGGACATTCTGATACTTTTTATGTGATTTCAAAAACTCACTTATTAGAATGATTCGTTAATAAGAAACTCGAAGAGAACGGTGCTATTTGACATCCTCCCCGCGCTAAAGCACGGGGCTTTCTCCTCGACTCTCAGTAATGATACCCTGCTGCGCTCAGTTAATTGAGGCGCTACGCTCGTTTTATGCGCATGTATTGACTGAACGGAAACAACGATGCACACTTATCTGATACTTTATAACTGAGAAGTCACGGAGTAATATGATTATTGCAGTTTTGCTAAAGAGCTGAGAACTACCGACATGTGTCACCCCAGATTCTGACAGCGTGTCTGTGGTCACCTGCCTAGTGAGAGTCAGCTAATCTTCGATGACATTGATCCCGGTAATCTCGAATCGTGCCCCACCCTGTTCGCTATTGGTTATGACGATCTCCCATCCATGCGCGTCAACAACTTGTTTGACAATCCGCAAACCGAATCCGGTTCCTTGCCTGGTTGTTGTGTATCCTGCCTCAAAGACATCGTCGCGATTCCCCTCTGAAATGCCGGGTCCATCGTCTTCTAGATAAAATCCCGTCTCTAATTTTCCGGTTTTAACACTTACATTTTCACCACCGTGTTCAACAGCATTTCGTAGTAGATTCTCAAGGAGTTGCCGAAGACGACTCCGGTCAGCTTGGATCGTCCACTCATCATCAATCATGATCTCAGCCTCGGGTGCTGCGACGGTCTGCCAACAATCATCGACAATATTAGCAAACATAACTGGCTCTACTTCCCCAATCCGATCGCCCTCTCGTGCTAGTGTTAGAACATCTTCAATTAACGCATCCATCCGATCAAGTGCTCGTGCGACATTGTCGAGATGCTCACTGTCACAATCATCCTGAACAAGCTCCAACCGTCCATTTGCCACCTGAAGTGGACTCTGCAAGTCGTGAGAAACAACACTGACAAACTCATCAAGTCGTTCATTTTGATGTTTGAGCTGTTCTCGTTGACTCTGAAGATTCTGTTCACGATCAGCACGAACCAGCGCGGCATGAACTACGTCGCCGAGAATATGCGCTAAGTAGGTGTCGAACTCATCGAACGCGTTTGGCTCTGTCGCACCAAAGTTCATCACGCCATGTTCACCCAACGGAAGTAAAATCTCGCTTTCGACCGGTGTATCCGGATTGTATCGTCCTGGAGTAGTCTGAAGATTATTGTCTACACGGACTTCACCAGTCTCAAATGCTTGCCATGAGAGGCTTTCACCACCGGTGTATGTCGGGAGTTCACCAAACAGATTACGAGCTTCGTCTGTTGCAGCGACTGGACAGAGTGTCTTTTCAGTCTCGTCATAGAACCAGATTGTATTGAGTGTATGATTCAATACAGTTCGTGCTGTCTCAACTGCGTGGTCAGCAACCGCTTGTCTGTCCGGTGCTGTTATAAATGTCTGTGTCCTTTCGTGAAGTTTCCGGAGAGTGTTCACTCGCCGTCTCCGGTCAGTGATGTCACGCCCAACCCCAGCGAATCCGGTGACGTTATTATCAGCATCTGTCAGCCGCGCTCCTGTAAACTCGTATGGAATATGCTCACCATCAGTTGTCACCAACCCGGCTTCGACGGTCGCTTTGCCGGTTGTTAATGTATCCTCAATTGCATCAGCGATCTGCCCTTGATCGTCACTAGAAAAGAACTCGGCAACGTTCATTTCCGTTATTGTTTCATCAGTATACCCGCTAACTCTCCTGAGTCGGTCATTCCACCGACGTAACTCACCATCCGGGCTCGCAACATAGAAGATATCTGTAAGTGTATTTAGGGCTTGTTTAACAAATGTGCGTTCCTCCCGAAGCTCCTGCTCGTTTTCTTTCTGATCAGTAATATCTCGAAGTGTCCCAACCGAGCCGTTGAGTTGATTTCCTTCATCAAGGACGCCCATATGATCCTCACAAACGACTGGGTCACCCTCGCGGGGGTATACTGTTATCTCAGAGGAGACAGTCTCCGGACCGTCATCTGACAATAATCGCCTCAACTGTTGTTCTGCTTGTTCGATTGTCGGTTCGTCCTTGATCAGCGATTGCGTGCTCCCGAGAACTGTTTTTCGGTCGTAACCGACCAACTCAATGAACTCGTCGTTGACGTATGTGAACTGCCCGTCCTCATTGAGCACATATACCGCATCACTCAGCACATCGATGATACTTCCGTGCTGTTGAAATTCCCGCTGGCGGTGACATTGCTCGGTGATGTCCCGAAATTCAACGACAAGCTGATTTATCTCACCCTCCGGAGATACGGGTGCAACCTCACATTCTCGAATAACTTCTCCTGTCGGAAGATCAAGTGTGACTGTGTATGCAACAGGTTCGCGTTGGGCAACGCATGTGCGGTATGCGCCAATCAACTTCTTTGCGTCCTCAGGTCCAAACAGTTCGCATGGAGTACTGCCAACGATTTCGGCTTTATTCTGACCAATAAGTTCGATTGTCTGTGGATTACACTGCTGATAACGGAACCCATTGTCTTCGACCTGAACCAGTATCAGAGCATTTTGGGCGTTCTCGAAGACAGCAGCATACTCTTCACGTGTTTCGCGGAGTCGTTGCTGTGACCGATACTGCGTGACAGCGTTTTCAATACGGTTCGCAAGTAATTCGTATCGTTCAGACCCAGATTGCTTCTGAATATAATCGGTTGCATCTGCCCTAAGCGCGTCGCTGGCAACATCCTCGCTACCCTTGCCAGTGAATAGAATGAATGGTAACTCCGAGTAGTCGTCTCGGACAGCCTCAAGAAACTCGATGCCGTCCATGTTGGGCATATTGTAGTCCGAAACCACACAATCAGGTGGGCGATTGATGATTCTCTCTAATCCCCTACTGGGCTTAGTCTCGGTCTCGACGGCGAAGTGATTATTTTCGCGCTCAAGAAACGTGGCGGTGAGATCTGCGAACTCCGGCTCATCATCAACGTGGAGAACCTGAATCGTCTCTTGAAGGGCAGTTAACACGAAAATTAATACGATATTTGTATTAGAATAAACTTACGACGCCAATACTGGATTAAACTGTGTGATGCTATCAGACAGGTTACTCCTCAACAGTTGCCTCATCACAGAAGTATAATTGTCAGGGTTCAAAGAGCAGTCTCGACGATTCGCGATCGTAATCAATCCTCTAAGTGATATCAGGCATTGTATCAGTATTAGGGCGATATACCAAATATTGCTAGTTGAATTGTGAAGTGCCTCGGGGACAAGCCCCAAGCCGAGGCTTCACCGTTTTGGGGTCAACACCATTTCACACCACACCCGCAGGCGTGGGCGAGTTTCAGTCCTCCCGACCTTGTCGTTTTAATTTTTCTTTCGCTTTTCGGTGAGGAGTCGGCTGGAAGTAAGTTGACTTGACACCCGAACAGCCGCTGTGCTGTGTCCGTGGGAATGGGAGTCGAAGTCGGTCGCTCCATCATCATGACTATGACTACAACTCCGACCCCGACCCCGACCCCGACAACTCCCGTCCCCGTCGCACTGCCAGTGACCATTGTGAGAGGAGTCGCATTTCCAAGCCCACGCTCTCGTAGCCAGCATTGACTGAAGAGTGGGAATTCGTCTGTGAGGGTCTCTGGCTGTCTGTGTCTATCTATCAGACGACATCATAACAGTGTATGTCGGCTTCACCCTTTTGAGTCACATCAGTACAGTATCAAAGCCCCGACCCCGAGGCACTCGCCTCGCCTCGCTATCTGCAGATGACTCATCAGTCTGCTATAAATAAATGGACAAAAACTCGCTAATTTTAGCACCGATAACGAGTGCCGCCATCGTCGAAAGGACCCCAAGCCCGAGTAATCCATAGTTTCCAATCACACTATCAGCGTTCCAGAGGTCATAGGAGTAATGTCGCTCATCACCGAACGGTGTGACTCCCATCGGTGTGAGTGCATCCGCAGCAATGTGTGAGCCGATAGTGAGACCGCTGACAAGAGCAAGATATAGACTAGATCCAACAGCAAGAAGTAACTGTGAGCCGAAAATAAGTCCGAGTATCCCCCCAAAGATGCCTGCTGCGGCAGCGACACCCAGCATAAAGTGAACAGTGTGTGTCAGTCCACGGTGGGATAGATTTGGAAGGTTCATATCTATATCTGGGAACATCGCTAACCCGATGGCAACGACCCCACCACTGATGGCGGCTACGTCAAATCCAAGAATAAGCGCACCCATTCCAATGGGGGCATACGCCGTTAACGCAGCCCCATAATGACCCTTCTTATGCATCAATAGTCCCTTATTAGGGAGGTAAGGACTTATCACATTTGGTAGTTACTGTGGTTAACTTCTACAGATACAGGGTGAGTGTCTTATGAATTTGATTTTCCACGGAAACGACTCAGTGCTTAATCCAACTATGAGATATCATCAAAATATGATATTAAATCACCATCTCTGCGTTCCACGTTCCGTGTTAATTTGATCACTTTTTATTATGTTGTCAGCAAGCATCAGTCCGTATCCGCCTCATCTGCGTATTGCTGAAGATCATCTGCAAGCGAACGAGCCTGAGTAGGCGATAACCGAACGCGGTCGGCGTGCGTGGCTACCTCATTGGTTTCGACAAGATCGAGTTCGACGCCAAGCGTGACCTGATCTGGATGGTCATCCGCGACAGAAACGTTCACTACGCCGTCTGTACGGAGTGATTTTTCAGCCGTCTCAATGTCTGCTGTGACCAAATCAAGTGTCGTATATGCAGTGACAGAAAGAATTCGATGTGACATTGGTATTAATCGTCTAAAGCCGAAGATGTCGGAGGGTGTTCAGCGTACTCACTCATGACTGGTTTGATCGCAACCGCACATTGTTTGAGGTTTGGCTCGTTTGAGCGCGGGTCTGTTGCCGGAAGTGTGAGCGTGTTCGTCTCAGGGTGGTGAATCGAGAGCCACACCATTCCCGTCGGAATGTCAGTATCAAGGGCAAGTTCAACGGTTACCGTTGCACGCCGTGAGGAAATCTGTGCCAGTGCTCCCGGTTCAAGCTCCTGTGATTCATGCGATGCGCTGTTTGCTGAGAGAGTGTCGGCTGTGCGTGGATTGACTCTGGCGACCGGGTGCGATTCCGCGTCTACGTCTCGCGATCGGATACCGGTGTTGTACCCGTCTGGTTCGCGTCCAGTCGTAAGTGTGAGTGGGTATGATTCATCAATAGGCTCTGGAACGCCAGCATGTGTTGCCGTTGAGAAGCGAGCCCGACCTGAGGGGGTTTCGAAATCCCACGTCCCATCTGCATAGTACTGATAGCTTCCCTGTGAAACAGCCGAAGGTGCTGGCCACCGCACAGCCCGTTCATCATCAAGCCGTTCGTAACTGATTCCCGAGAGATCAGCTGGTGTTCCCGCGGTGAGCGCGGCAAGTTCGTCGAAGATAGCTGATGGAGTGGTCGTTTCAAACAAACCAGGAGCAATCGACCCACCGATTGTGGTAATGATGTCGAGATCTGTGCGGACCATCGGTTTGAGTGCTGACGCCGAACGTACTCGAGAGACACGTCGTTCCATGTTAGTTGCTGTCCCATCTGTTTCGCCCCATGTCGCAGCCGGGAGGACGATATCCGCTAACTCAGTCGTCTCCGTATGAAAGGCATCTTGAACGATGAGAAATGCATCCGAAAGGCGGGATTTGGCGGTCGAAGCATTCGGGAGTCCAGCTGCCGGATTCGTTGCGACGGTCCACACCGTCTCTACCGGACCATCTGCTATTGCTGTGATGGTCTCGACTGGACCGGGACCAGAAGTATCCGGAAGCCGCTCGGGAGGGATATCCCAGGCGTCCGCAATCGTTTGACGCTCTATTGGATCAGTGAATGACCGCATTCCAGGCCATGTTCCTTTCGAAGAACAAACGCGCGCTCCCATAGAGTTAGCCTGCCCAGTTAAGGAGAATGGACCACTACCCGGCCCCATATTCCCCGTTGCTAAGCATAGGTCAATGAGCGCACCAGCGGTGGCGGTTCCTTGAGTGCTCTGATTAACACCCATTCCCCAGTAAAGAAGCGTCTTATCGGCGAGTGCAGCAGCGAGACGGTCGACTGTTGATACCGAAACACCCGCGGTAGCGGCTGCATCGCCGACATCAGGAAGTGCCTCTGTAAGCGTCTCAAATCCAGTCGTTGCCTGTTGAATGAACGTGTCGTCGATGTCACCACGCTCAATAACACGTGCAATCACAGCTCGTGCAAGTGCGAGGTCAGTGCCAGGCGCAGGAGAGATGTGCTCGTCACCCTTGGCAGCGGTCTGGGTCTTCACCGGGTCAACGACAATGAGACGACTATCATCGACGTCGGCACTCGAGTTGATCCAGCGGAACATCACCGGATGTGCGACGGCAGGATTCGCTCCCCAGACGAGATGTGTTTTCGCATCATCAATGTCGTCGTACGTTGGCGGGGGTGCATCATTACCAAATGCATCAAAGTATGCAGTGACCGCACTCGCCATACATAAAGTGGTGTTAGCATCATAATACTGGGTACCAAACCCACCACGGGCGACCTTGCCGAGCGCGTATGCCGCTTCATTTGTCTGTTGACCACTACCCAGCACGGCGACGCCATCACGTGTACGCGACAGCGTCTCTGAGAATGCGGAGACTGCTTCCGAAAGTGCAACATCCCAGGTGGTTGACTGGAGGCTGCCATTCCGCCGAACATGCGGCTGCGTTAGTCGATCTCCATCTGGATTCTGTGTTTCGTTGATACCGCGAGCACATGCCTGTCCTCGACTTGCTGGGTGTGCAATATCACCACGAACACTATCGATACCGTACCCAGAGTCGGTGCGCTCGGTAATGTGACCACAGCCGACTGCACATCGCATACATGTGGTTGGGACGGAGTCGTTCATTATTTACTTACTGAAGTTAGATTATCATGCGATTCAAATGCTGCGACTAGTTCCGGTGCAACATCTATCGGAGCGACTGAGTCAGGTACTGATACGTCCTCTGACCTGGTATCAACGTCGGCAGTGTGCTGATCAGTCATCACTCTGACTCGTAATAGGCGTACCGTTAGCTGTCGTTGGTGCTGGGCTCTCTCCATCTGCAAACGGATACCACGACTGTTTTGCGTCGTTGAGACATGGGTCAGTGTAATCATCGACTTCTTCAGGCTCTGCAAACTCAGTCAGCGAGGACTGCTCGGTCGCGGCGACCCACTCTCGGAATGTCTGTCCCTCATCACGCTGTTCACTGAACGCGGTAAGAAGGTTCCCCAGCAATCCAGGTATCTCATCGGCGGGAACACGCTGACGGATCCACTCAACAAAGCTCGGGTCAGGACCAACTCCTCCACCAACACCAACGTCAATTGCCTCAACCATCTCACCATTCTTACGTGCACGCATTCCTTGCAGTCCGATGTCAGCGGTCGTTGCTTGACCACAGTCTGCCGTACAGCCTGAGTAATGAATTTTGAGTTGTTCAACGTCAGCAGGGACGTCAACGTTTGTGCGGAGCCACCGGAGTAATGTAGCCATCCGAGCCTTTGTCTCAGTAAGCGCCAGCGAACAGAATTCACTTCCCGTGCATGCCATCGAGCCTCGAGTGAATACGTTCGGAGTAGGGCTGTGTGTCTCAAGGAGGTCAGCTGCAAGGATATCATCAAGCGCTGACTCTGGAATATCCATAATAAGCGGATTTTGTCGCCGTGTAAGCCGAATTGCCCCTGAGCCGTATGTATCCGCAAGGTCTGCCAATTCAACTGTCTCCGTGGCAGTTAACCGACCGATTGGCACGGAAAGTCCAACGTAGTGGCGTCCATCAGATTGCTCATGGACACCGATGTGATCGTGTTTGCCCTCTGCTGGGGTTTTTCCGGCATTGTATGTGTATTCATCGCGCAGATTCGCACCCTCATGATGAAGCGGGAAGTCCACGTATGACGATTCAAGCAGATCTCGGACCTCTTCTGTGCCCCACTCATCGATAAAGAATCGACTTCGGTTCTTTTGCCGATTTGAACGGTCGCCATGTTCGAAGTAAAGTTCAACGAACCCTCTGACTACCGCACAGGCATTCTCAGGTTTGACAAAGACATCGAGACTCCGTGCTCGGCGTGGCTCCCGTCCCCCGAGCCCCCCGCCGACACGCACATTAAACCCCCGTGTAGGTTTGTCGTCGATGAGCTTCTCTGCAGGTTCAAGCCCAATCCCGTTGATTGAATCCTGTGCGCAACCCTCACGACAGCCAGTGACGCTGATGTTGAACTTCCGAGGCATGTTGGCGAGATCATCATCTGCTCGGATTGTCTCAGCGATTTCATCGAGCACTGGTTGGGCGTCAACAAATTCGTGTTTGTCCCGACCAGCAACCGGGCACCCAGCGATATTTCGCATTGTATCGCCGCCTGATGACCGAGAGGAGAGACCAACAGCTTCGAGTCGGTCCCAAATAGCTGGGACATCTTCAAGTTTAATCCAGTGAAGTTGGACGGATTGTCTTGTAGTGAAGTCAATCCACGAATCACCGAATTCTGGATTTTCGACAGGTCCAACCGCGTACTCCGCTGCTACTTCACCAATAGCACGCAACTGAGAGGCAGTAAGCACACCGTTTGTGTTCGCCAATCGCATCATAAAGTAGCTTTCTTGACCAGAACGCTGATGAAAGACACCCCAGAATTTGAATCGCGAAAACCAAGCATCCCGCTCGTCTTCAGGAATTGACTCCCATCCTTGATCTGCGAATTCAAGGATCTTCTGACGTACCTCGTCACCATACAACTCGTCTTTCCATTGCTCTTTCTTATTTGCCATGCTTAAACCTCATAATTGTATATCGCAATCGATTCCGGTATTTTGCTTTGAGATATGTCATTGTTTCAGTTACAAATTGATATACTGGCATAAAATGCTGGCTATTTAACAAATAAAGAAATATTGACTTTGTATGGAAAAGATAGTACTACCGGGTCTGCCGACGGATAATTTCTCGTTTATGACAGTGAATATTATTTCTTATATTTTTATTATTGAATCACTGTAAAATCACAATTAGTAGTAAAAATCCACAATATCTCTATAATGTGTTTATACAAATATCATATGTACACTGTTCTGGGTTATTACTACTGAAAAATAACACATTAATCACAATATTAATGATAAACAACTATTATAACGCTGAGTCAGTTTGATGTGACTGAACAAATGAGATGAGTAGGTCAGATCAACAAGATACGACTAACGAACAACCAACGACATGTATGCGGTGTGCGGTCGGATGCGGTTATCTACAACAATCTAGTGAAGTCGATTCAGAACTCGTTGCGGTAACGGAGAACCCAGCACATCCAGCAACCGGTGGGGAGGCATGTCAGCGAGGAATGAACGAAACAGCACGACCAAGTGGGAATCGATTAACACAACCACTGATTCGTCACGGAAACACATTACAACCAACTGATTGGGATACTGCGCTTGGCGCCATCACGACGCGTCTTATCGATACTATCCGCACTGATCCTGACAGTGTTGCGATTTTAGGGAGTGGTCAACAGACAAATGAAGCAGCGTACGCGCTCGGCAAGATGGCGCGAGGCGTTATTGGAACCCAACATTATGACGCTAATACCACGCTGTGTATGGCAAGTGCCGTCTCGGCATATCATCAAGCGTTTGCCAGTGATGCACCCCCGCCGACTTATGATGATGTACCAGATGCACAGACCCACATTGTATGGGGTGCTAATCCAGCAGTTGCACATCCAGTCTTATCGCGCTGGATCGAAACAAGTGCGGATAAAGATGATAGCTCATTATATGTCATAGACCCAGTTGAGACGCAAACAGCGGGCAATGCCGATGTACACGCACGACCCGAACCTGGCACTGATCTCGCGCTCGCACGGGCTGTGTTGCGTTCGGTCCTTTCATCAGGTGATGTCGACACTGAATTCGTTAAGGAACATACCGACGGCTATGAGGAGATGTGTGCGTCGCTACCAGAGCTTACCACCGCCGCATCGACAGCCGGAGTTTCACTTGAGACAGTTCATAAGATCGCAACAGCGCTCACCGATAAGACGCTCATTTACTGGGGAATGGGAGTTAATCAGAGCATCCAGGGAACGGAGACTGCCAGAGCACTCATTGACCTGTGTTTAGCAACGGGAAATATGGGACCGGGCAGCGGTCCGTTCTCGCTGACTGGTCAAGCCAATTCCATGGGTAATCGAGTATGCGCCTCGAAAAATACATGGCCTGGTCACCGACCGTTCGATGATGCAGCGAGCAGACGCATAGTAGCAGACACGTGGGAAGTTCCATTAACCCGACTTCCCACGTCGTCTGGTCCAGGATTTATTCGTATCGTTGATGAACTTGCACGTGATAATATCGATATTTGCTGGACAGTGGCGACAAATCCTGTTGCGGGGATGCCAGATGCAAGCCACGTGAAGCGAGCGCTGAAAGATGCTTTCGTTATCGTCCAAGACGCATTTCATTCAGATACGGTAGCATGTGCTGATGTCGTTCTGCCGGCAGCAACATGGGGAGAGTCACAGGGAACGACAACAAACATGGAGCGTCGTGTTTCCCGCGTTACGGCTGCGACTGACCCTCCTGGAAAAGCACGGCAAGATCTCGATATTATTGCAGCAATCGGAAATCAACTCGACTCAAGAGTATTCGATGCACCATCGGTTAATCCTAAATCAGTGTTTGATGAGATACGAACAATGACTGCAGGAACGAGTGCTGATCTCTCAGGAATAAGCTATGAACGACTGGATCGTGAACTGGCAGTTCGTTGGCCTGCACCGAACGCCGAAACACAGGGTGGATACCGATATTACAACGACGGCGAGTGGGCATTCCACACAGATTCCGACAAGGCTCAGTTCTCAACAGTCACGCACAGCCGCGTGCCAGAGCCCGCCGATGAATCTTACCCGCTTACACTGACAACCGGTCGTGTTGGTGGTATGTACAACACTGGTATGCGATCGGGGAATACAGAAACCGTCCCGAGAGCCCGGATCAATCCAGATACAATTTTGGAGTCACTCACCGCGCTCAACCGTGGACAAGCCAAGATTGAATCTCGCCGTGGTGGCGTCACTGTCGATGTCAGCCCAAGTGATAATGTCCCACCAGGTATGGTATGGCTCCCGATCCATCATTCCGCAATCAACGAACTAACACTTGCAGCCGTAGACCCGGATTCCGCAGAGCCAAATCTCAAACAGTGTGCGGTGCGACTGTCGCCGCCGAAGGGTAGCTGAGAGTTCGATAATCCTCTACTTTCGTTATTCTTGATTGATTCTTTCAGAGGAAATCAGTAGTTACAGATTATTATATATCCAGCATCTCAGGGAATCAGGTGGACATTCTCGACGGAATATAATAATTAATATCGGCTGAATAACACGATTTTTCAGAATCAGGAATATTGTGTGAATATTATTATTTTTATGCTTACGAGTGTGTAATTATATTGATGACGATAACTACTTTTGAAGATAAGGATATTTTCGTCATAGTCAACTATTTGTCAATAGAACTGTTTATTAACTTTGGCAATATTGTGTCTTACTGTGAAAAACTGCAAATACGAAACTATTGATCGAGAAAACGTGCAGTCCTCACAGATCATCAATTGGAACGATACACATGTGCAGATGAATGATCTATGCAATCATGCCCAATTGTCTCCTATGAGTGAACGCTTATCTATTGAATTATATCTCTCAAAAACAGTAGATACAGACGATCAAAACGATATGGAGGCACATATCGCATGAATAGTCCGATACAGATGACGAAGTACCGAACCCTCCTTCTCGCGACGATTGGATTCAATTTTTCATTTCTCATCTGGTTTTCGTTTGCACCCTTCACCGGTCCAATGGCTGAGGAATTTGGGCTCTCGCTCGCTGAAATTGGAGTACTAGCAAGCGCAGCAATCTGGCTTGCCCCATTTGGGCGAATCCTCACCGGGTGGCTATCTGATCGATTTGGTGCGCCAGTAATCTTCGCTATCGTACTCGCGTATGTTGGCGTGTTCTCGATCTGGAGTGCATTTGCTGAATCGTACTCGGTGTTCTTTTTCACCCGGCTCATCGTGGCAACTGCTGGTATCACGTTCGTGATAGGTATCCAGCATGTCTCAGAGTGGTTTGAAGCCGAAGAGTTGGGTACAGCGGAGGGAATCTACGCTGGCATCGGTAACGCAGGTGCAGCTGGTGGGGCGCTCATACTTCCACGCGTGTTTACCACGGGGTGGAGCGGACCGATATTCTCCACTAACTGGCGTGCTGCGTTCTTTTATACTGGCATTGTATCGATCCTGCTTGCTGGAGTCTATTACGCCTTCGGCGAAGCCGCAAAGAACGAGGAAAAGCGGGTTGCAACGAAGAGCAAGGCAACGATCAAGGAATGGCTCTTTACCGCGACACGATACGGAACAGTTGTGTTAGCGTTCGCGTACGTGATGACGTTCGGTCTCGAATTATCGATGAACGGATGGTTGGCGACATATTATCGAGAAGGATTCAATACCAGCAATCTCGTGTTAGCCTCAACGTTTGCAGCGACGTTCTCCATTGCGGCTGGGTTGTTACGACCGTTCGGGGGGTATATTAGCGATGTGCTAGCTCGTAATGAGCGAAATATCCTCCCAGTGTTCAAAGGACGGTACCGTGAACAGTGGACATTCGTGTCGCTGTGTTTCGTTGTCGTGGCAATGTTCGGTATGACAGTCGCAGGCTTGAGCGGAGAGGTGCTGATCGCTGTTGGTGTTGGGTTCCTCGTTGGGATGGGGTGTGCGTTCGCCGAGGGAGCAATTTTCGCACAGGTGCCAGCAATGTTCCCGGACAGTTCCGGTGCGGTCGCTGGTGTTGTCGGAGGGGTAGGAACTGTTGGTGGGATTGTATATCCTCTCGTGTACGCGGCACCGTTCTTACCAAATCTACATATCGGTTACTCAGTCGTCGCTTTGTCGATGGTGCCGATTCTGTTGTTGACAGCCTGGGTATTCCAGCCAACAGTTGCTTCCCGAGCAACGGACGATGGGTTCGTCAGCAGCGACGAGAGCGTCTCAATCGCAGACGATTAGATTAAAATTAGATATATCGTATTTTTAGTTGAGCGTGTGACGGATTTCAAATCAACATTGGCAATCTCACGCAGGAGCTATCGTAAAAATTTGCTAACATGATTGACAGGTTCAACCCGATTATCACTCCAGACTAGGAGAAGGTCTGATTGAGCAGGTGAATCTGCATGGTCATTTATTCAGCGATATTCCGGTTATGCTCGATTGTCGTATTCAGATCGATTCATCTGTTTATACTGATTTTATACCGACTCAATTAATCGAGTATTCGCTCGCCGAGGTATGCGCCACCAATCGAGATGCCGAATCCGGCGGCTCCATACAGCAGCGCAACGGGAATCCCGACAACAAGGAGGGTAAGGAACAGATGATCAATCATGAATCCAAGTGTTGCGATCAAAAATGCCGCGACAGCAGGCTCAATGAGAGTATCGCCCGGACTGCCCCACGCAGTTAATGCTCCGACGATGAAATACGCTGGAAGCCCAGTCAAGAGTCCGACGCCAATAATCCACCCGAGTGTCTGCACTATTAGCCCTAGAGCGAAAGCGATGCCGAGCCACTCAATGCTGAACAGTTTCTCGTCATTGCTGTTCGCCATAGTGAATGCAGATATACACCGCTCGTATTCAAGCACTACGGAAGATCGGTATATGATACTTTCTCTAGAAATGAGCGTTAGTTTCGTAATTGCGATTAGATATCTGTACTCATAGCGACTGAGTCGTCTATGGAACAGCCTCCTGCTATCGGATATCTTAGAGAGTATCTCAAGTAAGTGGTTGTCTCAAAGAAGACGATGACACATATGATTTCCAGGGTAGATACACGGGAAACGGCAATTAAATCTATTCTTGATGATTTTCCCTATATAACTAGTGTGTATTTGTAATCAAAAGTCATCCAGTGTTGTCCCCTATCATGTGACGTAAGCCAGGCGACGGGATGTGGCAAGTTGTAGATACTAAACGGACCTATAACCCAAGTTAGTGTAGCCTGTATGCGATCGTCGATAGCAGATACAACATCCGCTTCCACCACCTCGCTGACTTTGTCACAGACTACACTGTCCGATTTCAGGAAGTTCACTTGTGGGTCTGTGCTCGACAGCGCCGTGTCATTCGTGTCGATTATTAGACCGAACATCTAGACTATCTTCAGTAAGTTGGGATATGATGATGACATGTCATAGGGATCTTGGATGTACGTGTTTTGATTTTCTCGTGAATTCTCACAATAGCATACAATAAAAATATGAATATGCACAGACGGCTACATGATGAATTCAACCCCGATCTGTCCGAACTCAGAAAACGTCAACTCACCGCTAGCAAGGGCTTGAGCTGCTTGTCCGAGTTCAGTGATCTCAATGTTATCATTCCCATCCTCATCGAATTCTTCTACAACCGATGTCGGGGATTCCGAACCTCCGCCTGCGTCTGAGTTGGATGACGCGACCAGCTTTGGATAGTCGCCAGAAACGGTTCGCCAGATTTCACCAAACTCCAGTCCAGGCATATTCTCGATAGCTGCGTCTCCTTGCATCTCGCTGGTTGTTAATCCAATTGCAGGACTAGCAGAGGTATCTTGACCGGTAGTTTGTGTATCAAAGTACGACGACTCGACTAACTCAGAACCGCGTCCTGACTCGGTCAATCCAATAAGTCCTCCCACATTTCTATTGCCGGTGACAGGTCCAACAGCGAATGTATTTTTGATGACTCCATTGACTCCAACGAGTCCGCCTACAGAGTTATCTCCAGTTACACTTCCAGAGGCACTCGCACCCAGTATAATTCCATCTTTATTATTACCGACAAGTCCACCAACAAAATGCCGCCAGTCACCTCCCAGAAGCCGTTGCATTCCGCACTGTACCGTCGTTGTTATCTCCGACA
>NZ_KE356561.1:696556-699296 GCF_000415985.1 Haloquadratum walsbyi J07HQW2 | reverse complement strand
ACCCACGAATGACGGTTAAACAACTTGTCAAAGAACCGCTGACGATCCATGACTATCGAGTCGGCGAACAGAATGAGGCTGTCAATGAGACACTTGAACGGGTCGGACTGACGCCGGCAGAGCACTATCTCGAGTCGTACCCAAGCGAACTTTCCGGAGGACAACGCCAACGAGTTTCTTTGGCCCGCGCACTGGTCATCGACCCTGACTTTCTCATATGTGACGAACCCGTCTCAATGCTCGACGTATCGCTGCAAGCAGAGGTACTAAACCTTCTCCGTGAGCTTGCCAATACAGAAAGCATCGGCGTATTGTATATTTCTCATGATCTCGCCAGCCTCATGCATATCGCTGACCGTCTAGCGGTCATGTACCTCGGTCGGTTTGTCGAACGTGGGAGAATTAACCGTGTTCTCAACAGACCGAAACATCCGTACACGGAGGCATTGCTCGCTGCAATCCCTGAGATGGATCCACGGGGCACCCGTGACCGTGTCGCGTTGGAAGGAGAGCCAGCCAACCCTGTAAACCGAACAACCGGCTGTCGATTCGTCTCACGCTGTCCGAAGTCGACTGACCGGTGTCACAGTGAAGAGCCTGAACTTGATACTTGGACCGGCAAGAGTCACGAGGCAGCATGTTTCCATCCCAGTGAAGAATCTATCAAGAATAACGAGAGATAATTTAACCACCCGAATAAATATAATTGAGACACCAATTAAATAAAAGATTTTTTTAAACTAGTGGAGCTGGTCGCTAACCCGGTATGAGTGAGCGTATATAGAATCAGGAACACGCTCGATCCTATTGAGAACATTTCATTATCCGGGATAAAACTTTCTTCGAATACAAGAGCACCGCCGTATTTGAGATCCCAAGCAGCTTTATCAATAGACGTCATGCTATCGACTTAGTGAGGTGATGTGCGACGACACGACACATCACCACCGACGCCTGTGACATCGGGAAACGCCATGGTTGCCGTCGCAACCTTTATTAAACCAGTGCCAATTCTGACAACATAACCGGTTCTATTCTTGGACAACACACATTGGTTGACATTGCCGTCTTCCACATATACCTGACTACGCAATTAAATATTGAGTTGATAAGCGAACGATCATCGCTGATTGTTTTGGCTGTTTCTTTTTCGACACCCTGGTGTGAAACCAGGTGCCGAAATCGTTCAGGTAGCTATGGATTTTTTATTCTATACCACAATGTAGGTGCATGCTGACACGTTCACTACTGTTCTGCCCCGGCGACGAGCGAGAGATGATGAAGAAAGCGGTCGAATCGGGAGCCGACGCGGTCATATTCGATCTTGAAGATGCTGTCGCACCAGCCGCACACAGGGAGGCTCACCGAGAGACCAGCGAATTTATTAAGACACTAGACGACCCCGACCCGTCGATCAGTGTCCGGATCAATCCTCTCAATCGTGGCGGGCGTCAAGATATCAATGCTGTCGTCCAAAACGCAGGATCTCTTCCTAATAGTGTTGTTCTCCCGAAGTCCGACAGTGCTGAGTCGGTCGAAACCCTATCAAGTCATCTCAGTAGTGTGGATGCAGAGTCGGTCGATATTATCCCACTTATCGAGACAGCGGACGGACTGATGTCGGCAGAGGAAATAGCGACTGCGCCAGGCGTCGTCGCAATCGCCTATGGAGACCAGGATTACACAGCTGATGTCGGGGCAACAGTCACCGACGAGAAAGTTGAGTCATTATTTTCTCGTCAACGGATTGTAGCTACAGCAGAAGCGGCCGGCATCGACGCATTAGACACCGTATATACCAGTATCGACGACGCTGACGGACTCCAAAAACAGGTGGAAATGATAATTACTTTTGGGTTCGACGGTAAGCTGGCGATTCACCCGACTCAAGTCGATGTAATTAATGATGCGTTCACGCCAAATTTAGACGAAATCGAATGGGCAGAGACAGTAATTGAGGGTCAGAGGCAGGCAATCGAGGCGGAAACCGGCGTGTTTACTGTCGACGGACAGATGATCGATCCCCCACTTATTGAGCGAGCGCGGACGATTCTTGATCGGGCGACCGCCGCAGGGATTCGCTGACCAGTTCTACATCTGTGCAGACACCGGGCTCTTGCATACCTCAGCTGCCTGAGCTCGATTTGGGTCAGGTGTAGCAGACGTCAATATCCACCAGATATCATCCGCTATATAAAAGATGAATCTGATTGCCCTCGTTCGGCAATATACTATTGTTCTCTAAAAAAGTAGACAAAATATGCCTGATAACGAAACAGAGAACAGTTGTACTGTATCAAATGGATCGGTACCAGTCCCCGATCTTGACCCACTGTTCGATCCAGAATCGGTTGCAGTCATCGGTGCGAGTCCCGACTCATTTTATTCCGGCAATCTAGTGAAAAATCTACTTGATTATGGGTTCGATGGAACGCTCTATCCGGTTAATCCTAATCGCGATAATGTCTGGAATCGCCGGTGTTACGACGATATCGAAGCCATTCCGCAGACAGTCGACTTGGTGGTCGTTAGTGTCCCACGAAAGCATGTCGTTGATATCATCGAGTCGGCAGGCGAACGTGGTGTCCCTGTCGCTCTTGTTCTGACTGCGGGATTCGCGGAGGCAGACGAAACAGGGGTCGAGTTAGAGGGACAATTGGCGGTCGCGGCGAACGAGACTGGTATCCGTGTTGTCGGACCGAACTGTATCGGTGTGATGTCCAGTGAGGGGGCTACACTA
>NZ_KE356561.1:694326-696506 GCF_000415985.1 Haloquadratum walsbyi J07HQW2 | reverse complement strand
CGACCGCTGTCGCTCCTGACCCCGGTGATCGAGATGGTATAATCGAGATCACAAACCCGTCTGGAGGGTGTCGTTCGTTATTATTACTCAAGAGCCCCCCAACAGACGAGAGTATGCGCTCGTATCTTTGTTATTTCTCACGCTCAATTTCACGTTCAGACTCACGCTTGCTGTGAGAGTTAACACCGGATTCCGTCTCAATTAAGTTTTCAACCTGATTCTCAAACTCTTCATCAGCCAGTTCCCCATTCGCGTATCGCTCTCGGAGTGTCGTAATTGGACCCTCTTCTGAGGTCTGATCACTCGCATTATTACTCTCCCGGTAAAAACGCAGAACCCCGACTGTCAGTGGAGGGACTCCAGCAAACTCTTAATCCTTACTGGGAAAGCAAGCAAAAAATGCGACACGCCAGCGGCTAAGAGCTCAAACCCAACAAGAAGAGTCACTGTCGTAACTGCCCCAGCAGCAATCATATCCAGAATATCTTCATCAGAATATGGCTCCTCCATATCACTCATCTCTCCATATTCGCGACAGAATTCAGCGTTAGTGAGGTCTGCCCCGAAGAGGTGGCTTTTTTCAGGTCAGTGAAATTGGCACCAGTGAGGTTTGATCCGGAAAGGTCGGTTTCTAAAGGCTGGCATCGCTGAGATCAGCACCAGAGAGATTGGCATTGGGCTGAATGTCTGTTGGCGAGGCTATACTGAGAATCGATTGGACTTACAGTTGCACAAAGTAGCTGAGTTAGTTGTGTGAGTACAGCGGAGATACTCGTGAGTGATCAGTTCCCGAAGCCGGAGATGGAGTGGAGTGGAATGGAATGGAGATATAATATAAACCACTTGTCGTCTCTGTAGAGGATAATAGACGCCTCACGTGGGGAGAAGAGGCGGAGGCGTCCGTCACCGAATCTGCACAAAATCATGACACTGACGCCAACCGGTATCACCGTTGGCGGAGACGGACACGACACACATGATTGACAGGACACAGTTGATCTGTGCTACATCCGCGAGATCATTTTTACACTGAGAGACAGTGGTCACCGTCACCGTCATCGGCAGACTCAGACCACCGTGATGATGACCGTGTGGAAGACGAACTGAGGTTATCCCCAACCCAACTTATGTTCCGATGAACACACGGGAAGTTTTCTTGAAGATGTAATAATTTTTATCAGTCACTGCATGTTGCAATAGTTGTTGGTGTGTCAGATACCCTCGAACGCGAGCATGGGATTCGCATCCGGGGAAGTCACCGGTAACCGGTTAGGTTGTCCACGATTCTTAGCTCTGATAATTGAGCTTGCAGACTGTCTTGATGAGACTGTCTCGAAAACCACCCTGTGGAGCGTCCCGCACCCGCAGGTACGGGGAGTGGTGTGATATTGTCCCCTGAGACACAAACATGCGCACACTGAAACGACTTAATCTGTGCTAATGTGGCGACCCTGAACCATACTGGATCAGATGGATCGACAGAGAGAGACAGATCTCTCGTCGATAATTTCCTCATCATCTCAGTTTGGACAAACAGAGCCCCGAGGAATACACAATATTGAGATGTCCTCAAAAACGTTGTATAAAAATAGAAGATAGGAATACAGGAATCTCGATAAGAGTGTATAGGACTGGTATTTATTATCAATCCCTTGATCCCACACGCCGGTACTCGGGTACCAGCGATCCCGAATCAATCGGTACCCGGGAAGTAATAAAAAAACAAGCGATGACTGAAGCACTGACATGAGTACAGGACACCCGCACTTACTGTGTCAATCGTCAGGCGAACCCGGCATTCCATGTCACATGCTCGCTGAGTGCATTGCGAGGGCGTAATAATATGAAGCGAGATATAATAGTAACTCATCCTGATGGCTTCACTCGGAAAGCTTCTTGTGGTTCTGATGATATTTGAGGCTATGTGCACTCTTGCAGCAACAGGTGCATTCACAACTGTTGAAGCCGAACGGACGGCTGACGTTGATGCTGCTGGTGATGCGAGTGCACTCGTTGCAATCACACCGCCTGAAGACCCTGCAAATAGTTCATTCATTAGTCAAGACAATACTCAAGACTCGACATTCGAGATCGATCTAGGTGATAACGGAGTGAACGCAAATGCAACAACAAACGCTGAAAATCTCTTCAATATCACGAATAATGGCGAAGAGAGTGTC
>NZ_KE356561.1:690968-694276 GCF_000415985.1 Haloquadratum walsbyi J07HQW2 | reverse complement strand
GGCTCTTTACCGCGACACGATACGGAACAGTCGTGTTAGCGTTCGCGTACGTGATGACGTTCGGTCTCGAATTATCGATGAACGGATGGTTGGCGACATATTATCGAGAAGGATTCAATACCAGCAATCTCGTGTTAGCCTCAACGTTTGCAGCGACGTTCTCCATTGCGGCTGGGTTGTTACGACCGTTCGGAGGGTATATTAGCGATGTGTTAGCTCGTAATGAGCGAAATATCCTCCCAGTGTTCAAAGGACGGTACCGTGAACAGTGGACATTTGTGTCGCTGTGTTTCGTTGTCGTGGCAATGTTCGGTATGACAGTCGCAGGCTTGAGCGGAGAGGTGCTGATAGCTGTTGGTGTTGGGTTCCTCGTTGGAATGGGGTGTGCATTCGCCGAGGGAGCAATTTTCGCACAGGTGCCAGCAATGTTCCCGGACAGTTCCGGCGCGGTCGCTGGTGTTGTCGGAGGGGTAGGAACTGTTGGTGGGATTGTATATCCTCTCGTGTACGCGGCACCGTTCTTACCAAATCTACATATCGGTTACTCAGTCGTCGCTTTGTCGATGGTGCCGATTCTGTTGTTGACAGCCTGGGTATTCCAACCAACAGTTGCTTCCCGAGCAACGGACGATGGGTTCGTCAGCAGCGACGAGAGCGTCTCAATCGCAGACGATTAGATTAAAATTAGATATATCATATCTTTTGTAGATACATAATGAGCACTTTACATGAGATTTAATTTACTGAGCTGAATACCATTCTCCTAGATCACAACCACGTCTGTTATATCGTCAGTGCAGTAGATCTGTTTTTTGATTCAGAGTTGCTCATATAATCATACTCACTGGAGATCAATATGGCTTGTTTACAGAGGAATTGAGTTATGTATTCATCGATAAAAATTAGCGATAATGAACGCTCTGTCATATTTTCACGAAATTCATAGGTTTCATTTCTAACATTCTATACGGTGGATTATGCTATTCATTATATGTCACATATCGGCGGAAATATACATTTATTGAAATATTTTCAAGAATTAACTGAGAGCATACTCATCATACTATTATGATGGTGACGCTATTGAGGATTATCTGACTCCTCACATCTCGGCAGTTCATGAAGCTGTAACGCTCCTGCCCATTAGCTTCGATTAGTAAGCAAAGTGAGTATATTGAAAATTTGTACATTGACATTGTTATACACTGGTCGCGGCGTACACATGCTAATTAATAATCGTTGTTACCAGAATTCCCGTAGGCATTGCTGTATGCAAAGAGATCCGCTAATCCGAGATGTCTCAAAATCACCGAAATTTGAGACAATATGCTTACTGAGCCTGTATATAGATTCAAAAAAGTTCACTTACAAATATCCTATCATAACTGCGTCTATCAATCGTGTTTCAGGAAAGAAATCCGTTTTATTTATCAATAATCTGGCGCAAAAAAAGTTTACGAATAGTATTATGATATATTTACGTCTATATGCTATTTATCGATTGATTTACAGTCAGTATATTGAATTATCTAGTGATCGATGATAAAATGTTATCGACAGATTTCATATTAATCTTCTATGATGTATTTACTCTTGGATGAATTAAATAACAATAGTACCACTGTTAGTTAGCCTCGAATATCAGCAAATAATCTGAGTTTATTTATATAAACACATATGGGGTGACAGTAGTTTATTCCAATAAAAATATTAATCATACAAGTAACATTATTAGAACGAATTTTCGACATGATGTTTTGAGCAACCTGGACAGCACTCAAAGTTCATCTGCCTCCTTCAGCGAGTTAATTATTTGAACGTTAATTTAGCTAGTAGTGTCCCAGTGATTATAACAGCGACTACAAGCAACATGAATAATAGTCTACTGTCAAGGCAAAGTATTGTTGATTACAGTACAATTGCACTAGCTAGGAATCTATTCATGATCATCATCGTGAGATAAGTAGACTCACGATGGAAATTGTCTTCTCTCAAGTCTACTACCGTTGATATCAATATGTCGCCTCCGTAATATCCCAGTATAGAGGAACGAGGATTTGATACCATTTTAGGAGTGTGCAATGTTCAATTCAAGTTCATTCGCAGCACCAAGCAAGAGGTCTGGGAGTTCCTTTTCAAGCCATTCACCCTTGAGTCGGTGTGACGGACCAGAGACGCTGAGTGCACCAATGACATCGTCACCAGTGCCCTGTACCGGGACACCGACAGCATGGAGCCCATCAAGATTCTCTTGTCGATTAAAACTGTATCCTCGCCTTCTGATCTTGTCGAGTTCCGCGAGCAGTGTCTCCTGGTTAGTGACGGTCGCATCTGTGATAGGGTCGAAAGTTGTTTGTTCGATTATTTCGAATAGTCGGTCTTCGTGGAGTGCCGACAAAATTGCCTTCCCCGCCGCAGTCGCATGGAGCGGGATCCGGCTACCAACGCCTGGGTCTGTCTGCACTGCCCGGTCACCGGCAGAGCGAGCGAGATATACGGCCTCACCGTGCTCTTCAACGAGAAATTGTGCTCGTTCATCAGTCTCTTGGGCAAGTTCATCAACCATGTCGTGTGCGAGATCAAAGCCAGGGCGGCAGTCTCGTGCATGCTGACCGATATCCAGAAATCGAAGCCCCACGTGGAATCCGTCAGGTTCCTCGACTACATATCCTAATTCCTCAAGTGTCCGCAAATGCCTGTGAACAGTGCTTTTAGCATAATCTAGCTCTGCTGCAACGGCTGTCACGGTTAGACCGTTACTCGATTTTACACATTGGACGATATCGAACAGCGTTTTAGCTGTGCTGACCGCGTCTGGTAGGTTACCAGCTTGCTTTTTCATATCCTATTTATACTAATAGAGTAGTATATATGATTCGACATTCTCGAACAGCTGTGTTGAGTCTGCGCACATAAGAACGATTAATACTGATACCTGACCAACTTCAAACGTGCAACCGGAGCAGCAACTATCTAAATTCGTTTCAACAATTGAATATGAGAATCTTCCGAATGGCGCAGTCAACACCATCACGCGAGCTGTTACCGATACGATCGGTGTCACGCTTGCTGGCGCAGTCGAGGGAGCCGGTCAGACGGCTGCAATGTCAGCGGAAATCGATACTAACTCAACAGATGCGGCGACGCTTCTAGGTGTCACATCAACCGAAAAACCGCCAGCAGCTGCACTGCGGGTCGGTACTGCCAGCCATGCACTCGATTATGACGATCTTTCGTGGGGACTTGATGGCCACCCAAGTGTGACGCTTGTTCCGCCGTTATTGGCGCTTGCCGATACCGTTAACGCC
>NZ_KE356561.1:689423-690918 GCF_000415985.1 Haloquadratum walsbyi J07HQW2 | reverse complement strand
ACAGCTCGGTGAGGTACTATCTGTAACAAGGAGAATCCCGGCGTTCACGCCGGGCGTGAATCCGACATGAATCTGTAGCAAACACTTATGAGACACCTACCGGATATTCTCACCTCGGTAGCAGTAAATAAGACAACACCCTACACTATGTATGGCGATTAAGGTCACTCGTACCTACGGTGGTCATATCACAAACCAGCAACAGGTGCGAGATGATCTGCATTCGCTCGGGGATGGGGATGCTGCCTCGAAAATCTGGAACGTCGCACGGTGGACAGCCGACCGTGTGTGGGATGCAATCGGTGAGATACCTGACGGAGCCTCACTCAAAGCATATATGAAAACCCCCAAATGCTGGAAGAACCTCAACGCCTTCTCAACTCAGGCAATCATTGAAGAATTGGCAGACGCCTTCCAGTCGTGGTTTGACGTGCGACACACAGACGAGAACGAGACAGCAAACCCACCCGGACCCGGCTACCGAAAGGAGTACAACACCCGACCCGACCACGGTCAACTGTAACGTTCAAATCTAATGGCTTCAAGCATGATCCCGACCACAATCAGGTGCGACTCAGCAAGGGTACAAACCTGAAAGATGGGCGTTCTGATTTTGTGTTCTGTGAATCCGACACCCGCAACGATGTCGATCTTGAAGCGGTCGATACTGTTCAGAACGTGCGGGCTGTCTGGAACGGCGACGAATGGGACGTTCAGTTTGTCTGTAAAGAGATGATAGAGACACCCGACACATCCGGAGATGGTGTGGCTGGTGTTGACCTTGGTGTATCGAATATCGCTGCCGTCGCCTTTCCCGATGAATACGTGCTGTATCCTGGGAATCCGATCAAGCAGGACAACCATTACTTTCACCAACAGGAATACAATACGCCACCGAAGGTGAGAATGGCCCGTCACAACAAGCTCAGCGATCACGTCAGAAACGCATCCGTCGTGAGACGCATTTCTACCACACTCTCTCGAAGAAGATTATCAACGAGTGTGTAGATCGAACTGTTAGTACAGTTGTTGTTGGTTGGCCCGAAGATGTACGATCTGAAGACTTCGGGAAAACAGCGAACAAATGGCTTCATACGTGGGCGTGGGCGTTCGACCGGCTGTATCAGTATCTCGACTACAAGGGCGAAGAACACGGTGTTGAGGTACTGAAAGAAAATGAGTGGAATACCTCGAAGACGTGCTGTGAGTGTGGTGACTCCGCTGATAGCAACCGGGTTGAGCGTGGTCTGTACGTATGTGATTCCTGCGAATTGGTAGCCAACGCAGACTGTAACGGCGCAGAGAATATGAGACAAAAGATAAGCCCGAGTCCGTCACAGGATAGGGATAACGGCTGTCTGGCACAGCCATCGGTCTACTTGTTCGATACATCAACGGGTGAAATAGTCCCTCAAGAACAGGGTAGATCCTAAACCAGCAAATATCCCAAATCTGCGGTACGGGAAGCCTCGCCGTTTCCGCGAGGAGGATGTCA
>NZ_KE356561.1:687614-689373 GCF_000415985.1 Haloquadratum walsbyi J07HQW2 | reverse complement strand
GTAGAGCCCGTTAACCAATCGTTCTCCGAACTCCATCTCGGCCGCGAACTCGGAGTCCAGGTGCAGCGGCTGCTGATTCATCGTCATATCACAAAACTGTTGATTGTCATGCTCGCTGATCGTCCGCCGCTTCTCATGTTTAATAGTCTCGCCGATATCAAACTCTTCGTAATAGAGTCCTGTCATGGCTCGGACAAAAGCTTCTTATTTAAAATCTCTTTCTCACCATATTCCTAAAACGCGAACCAGTTTGTCAATTTCGTTTTGAGACCAGCACGCGAAATGATATAACTAACGACAACCCCCCTTATGAAAAAATTGGCTTTCCGCCGTTAGGGAGTCCGGGTAACTCGCGCGGTTTGCCCGTCGTCATCATTCCAATAGACGAGCCAGAATACTGTGGCAACGACCAGCACATTCGCTGCAGCAACATAGAAACCGACTTTCCACAAGAAGACGCTAGCGATTCTAGTCACTAGAAGCGCGCTCACGCCGCTACCGGCAGTCACACCAACCTGTTTCATACTAATTGTGAAATTGTATGTACCTGGTGGTGTATGGTTAAAAATAGCTTTGTTGCTTCCAGGCATCGCTGTTCCATATAGTGATCCAAGTATGAATGCACCTACGAGTAGCGCCGGGTATGACCAGGCCTGAAAAACTAGAAACGCACCGAGTGAGAGAGCTAGTAACCCTGCGGTGAGTGTCCGGTGCTCACCGAATCAATCAGTGATTGCACCAAATGGAAGTAAGAAAACAGCGTAGCCGAGTGTCAGCGCTGTGACCACAAGCCTGAGTTGCGTTCCAGAAAGCACATACTGGTCTCTGATCAAGAGTGTCACTGTGAGGACAGCGTAATAGCAGATGCTCGCTGCCAACTGTCAAATAAAGACTAACGAAACAATCTGATGAAGTCCCACTCGCTGCAGCCAAGCACGGGGTGAATCAAAACAGATTGGTTGCGGCACGGTGGGGCTCTCAATTAATAAAAAGCCATCATGAAAACGGTCGTGTAACTATACGAAACTCCTGATAAATAGCCCAGAACGTGGAATGCATCATAAGACTTCGAAAATGTGCGTCTCCCGCAGAAACGTGATAGTTTTTATCATAAATTTGCACTCGTAAATGCATATTTACCATTGAATATTCATTTTGACATACACACACAGATTTTTGTGTGTAGATAATGATTTTGTAATTCCATAAATTTCTTAGACAAATACAGTTTGACCAAATAAGATATGCTTGAACTTATACCGCCCCGTTAAGCGTGAGAAAATATTAAAACAGATATATGATCATTATCCAATCACCAACTGCGGGTGTAACGCTTCAGACAGTTTATTTTGTCACTCACGGGCATCACGGGATTAAAATGTCAGGCACGTCATCCGACGGGTCAGATATCAACAACGCGTGAGCCGGGTGTACGGTTATTCGATTGACTATCTTTATTCTCAAATGGTTATGATATAATTATACGCAGTTTCCAACTGTCCGCTGGGAAGGAAAGTTGTCCTCTTCAAATCGATTCACACATCATAGTCTACTAATGAGGACTCAATTAGTCGAGCAACCGCTCACCGAGGTACGCGCCACCGATTGAGATGCTGAATCCGGCGATTCCGTATAGTAACGCAACGGGGATCCCGACGACGAGAAGTGTAAGAAACAGATGATCGATGATGAACCCGAAGGTTGCGATTAAAAATGCTGCCAAAGCAGGTTCCAGTAAAGTATCGCCTGGACTGCCCCA
>NZ_KE356561.1:685206-687564 GCF_000415985.1 Haloquadratum walsbyi J07HQW2 | reverse complement strand
TCGCAACGCTACGATTGTTCCTAGCGACCCGTTTAGCGGACTCGTCGCCTCTGGTGCGCTCACTCCAGATAAGGTAGAAGAATTACGTGCTATGTATGGGCTTGACGAGCCGGTCTGGGTCCAGTATCTGAAGTACGTCCAGAACCTGTTCACATTCCAGTTCGGGATTTCGATTACCCAGCAGCGACCAGTCGGTGAGATCATCGGTCCAGCATTACTAAATACGCTCATATTGCTCTTGCCCGCACTAATAACAACTGCAATCGTCAGTTCTCTTGCCGGCATGTACGCTGGCTGGAACCGTGGTTCGTGGTTCGAGCAGATCGGTATCATTACAACGACTTTCTTCCGCGCAACGCCAATCTTCGTTACGGGAATCTTCTTACTCATTTTTTTCTCTTACGGGCTGGGTTGGCTTCCAGCCTTTGGGATGCGAAGCCCGGTTGCCAATCCGGAGGGAATCATAGCTACATATCTCTCTTTAGACTTCCTGAAACACTATATTCTCCCATTCACGGCGACAGTACTCTTCTACAGCGGGGACTTTCTAATGCTGGCTCGTAACTCCGTTGTCGAGCGCATGGGCTCTGAGTTCCTCACGCTGCACCGAGCAAAGGGTCTCTCAGACATGGAACAACTGGGGCGGGCGGGACGGAACTCACTACTTCCACTGGTGACGTACTTCGCGCTCCGGACAGGGATGCTCTTCCAGGGTGTTATTACTCTGGAAGTGGTATTTGCGTGGCCGGGCATCGGCCGTACCCTCGTCCAAGCGATCCTCAACCAGGATTATCCAACGGTACAGGCGGCAGTATTCATTATGGCACTGGCGGTTATCATTATGAACCTGACAGCGGATGTCGCATACGCGCGGCTGGATCCGACTGTCGAGGCAGGTGATGTTTGATGTCAGGCTACACAATAGACATCGAAACGGCGAAGAGTCGACTATGTTCGGAACTTTCACGCGCACAGAGTACAATTAGAGTCGTCCTAGAGGACAACGCAGCGAAGGTCGGCTTTGCAATCATCATGACGTTCATTTTCATCGGATTGTTCGGTCCGTACCTGTCACCACACCACCCAATCGAACACACGATGCGTTCTGACGGATCTATGATGCGTCTCGAAGCTCCCTCCAGTGCTGCACCGCTGGGAACGACTTCTTTCGGTAAAGATGTTCTCAGCCAATTCCTTGCAGGTGCACGCCCAACGATTATTGTTGGTGTCTTCGGTGGTGTGGGTACTGGCGTTTTAGGATTTCTCGTCGGACTCACGAGCGGATATTTCGGCGGTCGCGTCGATAAGATTCTGATGCGGCTGACTGACCTGACCTTCGCGCTCCCATTCTTGCCGATGGCACTGGTAGTCCTATCATTCGTGACACCGAATATCTGGCTGATCACTGCCGTGCTCGTCGTGTTCCTCTGGAAAATGCCTGCACGGGTAATTCGATCCGAAGTTATGACTGTCAAGGAGCGGACATTCGTCAAGTCAGCCCGTGCTCGTGGTGCCGGACACTTGCGGACGATGTTTCTGCATGTCGCACCGAACGTGCTTGGCATTGGGTTTCTCTACACTGCCTATGCGTTCGGTTGGTCAATCGTTGGCGGTGCATCACTTGCATTCTTGGGTTTTGGCGACCCGACAACGACATCCTGGGGTAGGATGCTCGAACAGGTATTCCGTGCGGGTGCGATGCGGACTGCATGGTGGTGGGTTCTTCCACCTGCATTCGGTATCGCAGGCGTCACTACAGCCGTCTTCCTTGTTGGTCGAGCGTTCGAGGAACTAGTTAACCCTGATTTACAAACGAAGGAAAAATGAGCTTACTCGAAGTCAACAATCTTGAAATCGTGTACAGAACGACAGAAAAGGACATCCATGCTGTAAATAATGTGTCTTTCTCTATCGCAGAGCAAGATAACTACGGATTGGTTGGTGAATCCGGCTGCGGTAAGTCAACTATTGCAAAGAGTGCACTCGGCTTGCTCGACGACAACGGCGAAATCAGGTCTGGAAGCGTCCGGTTCAAAGGTCGAGAGCTAACTGGTTTTTCTGAAAGCGATTGGCAGGATATTCGTTGGAGTGAGATCTCTTACATCCCTCAAAGTGCGATGGATTCGCTGGATCCCGTGATGACCGTCGGTGCTCAGATCCGACAGGCAATCAGCAAACACAGGGACGCTCAAAGACCAGACATCAATGAGCGCGTCACCGAGGTGTTTGAGATTGTTGGGCTTGACCCGGCTCGGACAAACGACTATCCTCATGAGTTCTCAGGCGGGATGCGCCAGCGTGTCACTATTGCGATGGCGCTGGCTCTTGAACCGGATTTAATTATTGCCGACGAACCGA
>NZ_KE356561.1:682997-685156 GCF_000415985.1 Haloquadratum walsbyi J07HQW2 | reverse complement strand
ACGGATCATTAGCGGCGTTGGTGGTAGCGGCGACTTTATGAGACACTCGCTGCTCTCGGTCGTCACACTTCTTCGACAGCCGTCGGCGGCGACGTCTCCCGAATCGTCCCGATGGTTCCTCACGCAGATCATACAGAGCATGACGTTGATGTCATCGTGACCGAACGGGGCGTCGCTGACCTACGAGGGACCGCACCGCGCGAACGGTCAGCAATGATAGTAAATAGTTGTGCTCATCCAGACTACCGTGGACGATTACAAGACTACTGTGACCGGGCTGCCGAGATTGGGGGACACATGCCTCACGATCTTGATTCGGCTTTCTCATGGACTGAATAATAGTAATCATCGTCTCACGGATATCAAAAGTCAGCTATTATGTTGAACCCGTCCCCGTCGTTTATATTCCATCTGTTTTGAGACGGTGTTAGCAATTTCCGAACCGAACTCGCGTTGGATAACATGTAGTGCTAAATCAATGCCAGATGTCACGCCACCGGCGGTGATGACATCACCGTCATCAACAACGCGTGCATCGACCACCTCAGTACCAGCCTTTTGAAGATCTTCGACGGCTCCATGATGCGTGATTGCGGGTCGCCCATCAAGCACACCGGCTCGCTGCATCAGCATTCCACCGGTGCAGACGCCCGCAATCGTGCTACCATCATCGTGAAGCCGCGCGATAGCATCAGGGAGATCGCCACGTTTAGCCTCGGTCCAGGCACCGGTCCCGCCACGGACGCTCCACTGCCCACCGGGGACAACAAGCAGGTCAGGCACGCGGTCACCAAGCGGAACTGTTGGTCCAATTTCGAGACTGTGACTCGCTGTGACTCGCTCACTGTCGTTGAGTGTGCATAGTGTAACATCGAGATCAGCACCTGCGTTGGCGGCGTTCTCGAACACTTCAAACGGACCGACTGCATCAAGCTCATCGACACCATCAAACAGTATAATTACAATCTCCATATAATTCTTGAGACAAGCAGTAAAAAAATACTACCGGCGAGAGTTACTTTTGTTCAGCGTTAGCCGTCGCGACAGACTCCGTCTCCGCACTGAACAGACTGGTAACGGTCTCGACTGGGTTTGGGCGCCCAGTGACCGACTGGAAAACGTACATCAGGATGGCGGCAACCATCGCACCGGCCTGAACCAGCCGTCCAGGGTATACCATTGCGAGGACACCGACGATGAAAAACGCCACCCGGAGCCCACCGGTGGCTGCTCTATCGTAGCTGAAGCGATAATTGATACCGTGAATGATGGCAATAGCCCCAATTAGCGCAAAGCCAGCTGATGTAAGCGTGAGTTGGTCAAGTTGGGCGGAGACGATCTCGGGGTGATAGACGAAGACGAACGGAAGGACGAATAACGGCGCAGAGATCTTGATTGCTTCCACACAAGTTCCCCAGAAGTTCCCGCCAGCAATCCCACAGGCGACTGCTACACAGGTAGCAATCGGTGGCGTCAGCCCGGCTAGGATCGCAGCGTAGAAGACGAAGAAATGACTCGCCAACTCGGGAAGAAAGAACTGACTGATGAGCGTCGGCGCGACAAGTAGTGCAACAATTGTATATGACGCTGTTGTTGGCATCCCGAGTCCTAAGATAATACAAATAATCATTGAGAGGATTGCAGCGACGAGCAAGACACCACCGGAGAGGTCCAACAATGTGAGTGAAATTGCTGTTGGCACGCCAGTCGCCGTGAGGATGTCAACGACACCGTTAATGGCTGCGAGGATGATCGTCACCGGTGCGAGGACGATGACACCTTCACGCGCCCCGTCGAGGGTTTCCCAGCCAGTTCGCTTGAGGGACTCAATAGCTGACTCATCACTGATACCCATCGCCGAGCGGACGACAGGAATCATCAGACCAGTCGCCAGCATCACAGCGGCTGTCCAGAGTGCTGCAGTCATCACGGTCACTTGCTCGATTCCGAGTTTATAGATCAGGACCGCGAGCGGGAGACCAAACTTGATTCCCTCGGAAATGAACTCGTCGCGTGGGAGCGGATCCTGAATAAGAGTGTCGACATCTGTATCCTCCAACTGTGGTGCCGAAACATAATGCACGGCGATGAAGATCGTCAGTGAGAGGATCGTCGCTGGAATCAGCCCAGCGATGATGACATCGACATAAGTGATTCCG
>NZ_KE356561.1:679305-682947 GCF_000415985.1 Haloquadratum walsbyi J07HQW2 | reverse complement strand
CTTAGAGGTCTCTGAGACCGCCATCCGCAACGGCACGCCGGTTCTCACGGTGAAGATCGGATCTTCGGAACTAGCGGAGGCAGCAACACTGAGTCACACTGGATCCCTCACCGGCGACGACGACGCCTGGGAGGCAGCCTTCAGGCAAACTGGCATCGAACGCGTTCCGGACATCCCTGATTTGCTTGCGCGCGCGAGTGCTCACACTACGTATGACGACCCAGATGGCGATAGCGTCTGTATTGCCTCAACAAGTGGTGGGCTGGCAAGCCTTCTTGCCGATATGGCTGCCGAACGGGGGCTCACACTCCCGGATATCAGTGGTGAGACCGAACAGAAATTACTAGATATTGAGGAACTACTAGCTTACGGCAGATTCAATAATCCGGCGGATATCCGCGGGTATGGCGCCCATGTCCTCCCTGAAATTGCCGACGCAGTGCTTAACGACGATGTGTTCGACGCGTACGTTTTTGCTATCGGTCTGCCGGGGGTGGATGAACGTGCAGAGACAATCGCAGAAGCGCTAGCCACAATCACCACTGAGGCCGACGATCCTGTCTACATTCTTTGGACCGGGCGTAAGGAACCAGACGACCCGACAGAAGCACCACCGTACACTCGTCTGCGGGATTCAGTCCCTGTATACGAAGACCCTGGTCGATGCATGGATGCCCTTGCCTCAACGACCGATTTCGTGACCGCGTGCAATCACCTGACGGACCAACCATCCCGGGGTAGACTTGTTGCCGATGCACGCAAGATCGATACTGACCATGACCTTCCACGGGGACAAGTGCTCACCTGGGCACAGTCCGAGCGCTTGTTGAACTCGTATGATATTCCCGTAATTGAGTCGCGCTTGGCGACCGATATTGACGAGGCAGCAACAGCAGCCGATGATCTTGGGTTCCCAGTCGTCCTCAAGATCGATTCGCCGGCACTGCCTCACCGCACCGATGTCGGTGCTGTGCGGCTCGGTGTGGAGTCGATTGAGGCTGCTCGTGACGCATATGAAGAGGTAATGAACTCTGCACTGACGGTCGTCGATCCAGTCGATATTGAAGGCGTATTAATCCAGCCTATGATGAATAATGACATAGAATCTATTATAGGAATTGCTCCTGATGAAGTGTTCGGATCGCTCGTCTCCGTTGGTCCAGGTGGCGTGCTCGTGGAGGCCCTCGGGCAAAGTGCTACGCTTGTCCCACCGTTCTCACGGACTGACGCGCGAGCGGCTATCGAGGAGACGACTCTCGCATCAGTGTTAAACGACCGACGTGACGGACTACGATGTCTATCAACGCCGTCGTAGACTTACTTATCCGAGTCAGCGACTTAGCCACAGACGCCGACATGATCGCAGAACTAGATCTCAATCCTATTGTCGTAACTGAGGACGGTCCGGTTGCACTAGACACTCTCGTTCGGACTTGTGAGTGATATATCAATACAGCTCATTGAGGGCTGTCAGCGACTGATAGTCGCAAGCAATGGACGGCGGTGACTCCAAATTGAGACTCGCATCCAGCTATTCCCACCATGACACCTGATATCATGACCAACCGGTCCGTCTCTCTGTCACACCTCTATCGCTATGATGCGCTGGCGTTGACCGCATTAGTATGGTTCCTCGGAAAATTTCTACGTTACGCCTTTCCACCCTTATTTGGGCATTTTGAGTCGATATATACAGTCTCGCGGACTACACTTGGAACGACATTCAGTGGTCTCATGCTCGTGTACGCAGTGATGCAATTTCCATCAGGGGTCGTTGCTGACCGGGTAGGATCGGTGAGTGTAATTACTGCCGGGGGCATCGTGACTGGCTTTGGCGCACTCGTGTTAATGATGAACGCCCCGTTTGCCGCCCTAGCGGGTGCGATGTTGCTCATTGGGGCAGGAACGGGTACGTATAAAACTGTTGCCATCGAGTTACTCTCGCGAATCTATCCTTCTGAAACCGGTCGTTCGCTGGGTGTGTTCGATACGGTCGGTAGCATGGCCGGTGTCGCAGCACCTGCGGCAGTCGTGGCTGCAATGTCGCTCCCCGGAATATTCGGGGCGCCTTGGCGGACACTGTTTCTGGTCGGCGGCCTCACAGCTCTAGTTGTTGGATTTATGTTTCTCATCCGCGTGCCGCGTCACTTAGAGGACTGTTCGACTACTGGCAGCAGAGACGATAGCTCACCTCAGTTTCGGGAGTACATCGGATTGTTCCGCCGACCAAAATTTTCTATTTTCGTCAGTATCACTATTTTATTCTCGTTCGCTTACAATGCAATCGTTGCGTTCCTTCCGTTATACCTTACCGAGGCGGGCGGTCTACCACCAGTGATGTCGAATTTACTATTTAGTTCTCTCTTCGTGGTCAGTCTAATCCAGCTAGCCACTGGAGAAGCGAGTGATAGAGTAGGTATTTTTCCGCTCCTCGTGGGAACACTCGCTTTCGCGACAGTTGGGCTCGCAGGACTCGTCGTGCTATCAGGCGTCGCTGGGGCGGTTGGACTCGGTGCCACCATGGTTGTGCTTGGTCTCGGAGCTCACGGATACCGACCGGTTCGGGGTGCATATTTGATGACGGTCCTTCCTGAGAGCATTGCGAAGGGGTCTCTTGGAGTCGTCCGAACACTACTGGTCGCAGCTGGCGCTGTCGGTCCTGCAGCCGCTGGATACCTCTCTGAGGTGAGTGGGTTCCGAGTCGCATTTACTGTCTTAACAGCCGCGCTTGGCATCGCGACCACACTGACAGCACTTCTGTGGGTAATCGAGTGATAGACCCACATGTTACCGTCGAAATCCAGCGTTTTCGATTTAACGGTTCTCTTGATCTAGGTCGGTCATCATCGAGATATGAACAGTGCCAGAGCCGACATTACCACCTGATTTGAACATAGTTATACAATATCCTAACAAATAATAAAAAGGTGATTCGAGATTCTCCCGTATCGATTTTGAGACAGCGCCGTCGGGTGTCGCCAATCTGCTCGTCTCACAGCTTTCGGAGACCTGTCGCATTGAGTTTGAAAATGTGTTCTACGCTGCTGACGGTGACTGGATCGAATCGTTACTGGTCATTCCGGAGAGTCCAATCGATCCGGAAGCAATGATAGAATCGCTTTCCGGTGTCGAATTGCTCCATTTTGAGCAAGTATCTGACGACCGCAACAACCAGCAAACGTATCGTTTTAATATCGTAGCCCATGAGCCTTATCCGTTCCTTCTGGGTCTACTTTTGCGGGAGAAATCGATCCCAAACCGCCTCGTCCTAACCTCGGATCGATTCAGCGGCGTCGCAACTGTCGCTGCGTGGGACGACTTCCGGAGGCTAGCCGACAAGTTACAAGAACAGTATGGGAAGTTCGAACTCCTGAGCGTGAGCCAAGTTGAGACTACAGGTGCACCGTTGGGAAGTGGTCAACTCAGTCGTGTTGTTCGAAATGAACTCTCCGATGATCAGTTGCTTATCCTCCAGGTCGCTTACAAGATGGGATACTTCGACACCCCCCGTACGGCTTCCGCTGATGACGTTGCAGCCGAACTTGATATCGCCCAATCGACATTCAGTGAACGTCTCCGACTCGCAGAGAGTGAACTTCTCGGGCTTGCCTTTTCTGCGAATAAAGACTAGCATCTACCAAC
>NZ_KE356561.1:673076-679255 GCF_000415985.1 Haloquadratum walsbyi J07HQW2 | reverse complement strand
CTTCCGGAGGCTCGCGCAGTCATCACATTGCCGTTGTTCTGCCCAATTAGTTCGGTTATAAGATTGGCACCATCCGTACTCCCAGAGACTGTTGTATTCCGTATTGTGCCGTTGTTGTATCCGACAAGTCCACCCACAAACACATCACCGATAACGGTCACCTCTGTAAGCGTGATATCTGTGACTGTTCCCGAGTTGCGTCCAAATAGTCCAACCTCACTCTCAGTCGGGCGATTGATTGTCAGTCCTGTGATTGTGTAACTGTTCCCATCAAACGACCCAGTAAACGGCGAAGGGGTACCCTCATTACTGGGGTCTCCTCCGGTTGGATCAAATCCATGTCCGTCGTCAGATCGCGCCGTCTGTGAGGCGTCAATATCATTGATAAGTGAGTAATTCGCATCCAGATCATCCTCCATCGCCTGGAGTTCGGATACGTTTGAGATCTCATATGGATTTGACTCAGTCCCCTCCCCAGGCAGGTCGCTCACATCAACGTCGATAGGTCCAGCGTCGGTCTGCCCATGTGCGATCCCGGCGAATCCGCTGGAGACCCCCATCGGCAGAACAATCAGAATAAAGCCAGTCATGAGGATTGTGTTTTGCTGGGGTAATCTCATACGCAGATATTGGTATACACAGAATTCATACTTATATTAGCTTAGGCATATTTTGCTCCGTCCCTATATCCTGTCAGATAAAAATCTACTGTTCTTCATCAAAAATCAGGAAGTCACTTTCGAGCTAACAGAAATGATGATCAGATTATAATACTGGTAGAGACAGTTGCATAAACTCGTCATCGGGTGTCTCAGTTGTAAAGTTGTGGAAACATCTTTAATATCCGACATAAATAGCATCTACCGTAGTGCGCCTCATCATATATTGGCATCGTCACCACATAGAATGACCGCGACCATTGCAGCAATATATAAGCGTGTATCAAATGATAGCAGTTCTTCAATGTATACGACTACCCATCGCAGTAGCTCCAGTAAAATATTAATTTCTGTGGTCACTGAAATTGAATCGTTTTAGCACATTTTGCTCAATGCATGCATTGAGGAATCTTATTTAGATAATACATAACGGATGCTATATGAAAATTCAGTTAAACATCAACCTCTTTATAATAAAAATCTAGTGATACTATGTATAGAAATAATCAATGACTATACGAACTGTTGCTAATTTAATGAGATAATGAAGATACGTCTGTTATCATACTCTCATAAGCTGGTTAATATCCGAGTTTGCCTCGTGATGTTGTTTTAGTACATATCAGTTCGTTTGCGAAGCCACTGTATCTCTATACAAAATGTAATACTGTCCTGACACAGCAGTGTCTTACTATCAGCTCGGACGCCTAACTCTGTCGATTTTAGCGGTCTATACATAGAGATATTATTATACGACTAAATTTTATCAGTAATAAATCAGATGCAGATCCATCTGAGGTGCCAGCTAACCATATCGATTAGCCAGGATTTTGCCCCATAATAACTATTAGTTACTGATATCTAAACGGTGCTTACGATAGCTATCGACCTCTGGCTCAGACTCAAGAGCAACATTGTACACTCAAAGGTATTATATTCCGCCAAGACTGGTGTTCTTCTGAGTATGGAGACGCGGACACGAGCGGACTGAGCCATCTTATCCGCATCACGGTCAGATCAGACGCTAATATGCATTCTATCAGCCTGTGATAAGATACGTATCGTCGAGTCACTCAGAAGCAACGCACACCACAGTCTGAACTGAAATCCGTGTTCGCAACGACTGCTACGGTCCTTCAGCTTCGATTTTTTCTGTCACTTCATACTGATACAATGTTGGCTCAGCACTCATATGTGGCTCAATTGCCTGTTGGAACGACTCAAGATGGCTGCTTGACTCATGTGATTTGACCGCATCCCAGTCGTCATATTGCTCAATAATTCTGGCTGTCACCGGTGTCTCAATGTCAAATGTTACCCTATAGTCGATTACGCCTGGCTCTTCTCTTGATTTGAGAGCCATATCTTTAAGAATTTTACTCGCTTCTGGTTTCGATTCATCAGATATTGGTACTTCAGAGTGAATAACTATCACATATTCTATTCATCAGTCCATGATATAAAATACGGTGGCTTTCGAAGAATATCATATTCTTGATTATAGCCATAATATTAACAATTTAAATTGACTGAGACATATCAAAAATGTTCATGTATCATAGGAAATTGCATAGAATACAATTTCATTCACTATATTACGTTTATATTCTGAAAAGATTTAAACGAAGATAGATTCCTGGCATATATATGGGATTCAATTTCAAAACAATAGATACCGAAATAGCTAATTCACTTCCAAAAGGACTGCGTTCAAATGAAGCATTACACGATCCATTTGAATGGTATCATAATAAACGAAATACAGCACCAGTACAGTATGATCCTAGCCGTGGGGTATATGATGTATTTAGTTATGAATTAGTAAAAAAAAGTCTCCAAGATGGTGAAAATCTCGTTAGACCAGAATTAACACAGGAGGAAATAGACGACCCACTATCGTATTTCGATGCAGGGATGGTCTGGTCTAATGGGTCAGATCATAAACAAGTAAAAGGAGAAATGTTCCAATACTTTACTCCACGTATTTTAAATGGTATTGAGGAATCTATCCTTTCAATAACAAAAGCCCAATTGGATACTGCAATGTCTGATACCAATGAATTCGACTTTGTTGAGGATTTTGCCGTTCCTATCCCGCTGAGGGTAATTATGGATTTCATTGGTATTCCTCAAGCAGATCATGAACGACTATTGCAATGGTTAGAGACGTTTCGATCAGTCATGACGAGTGAGGATAGTGACGAGATGAGTTTAACAGAGGGGCACATGACAGGTGCCGCTCAGTACTTCGAAAATATAGTAGCTGAGCGCCGGGCAAATCCACAAAATGATCTTATTTCTCAGTTGGTCACAGAGACAACGCTTACTCCGAAACAGATTGGATCAAACTGTTTTGACTTTGCACTTGCTGGACAGGGGACGATGTCTGAGTTGCTGACCAATGCTCTGTATATATTAGATCAACAGAGTAGTATTTCTGAGTTTGAAGATCATGATCTATCTGTATTACTTGAGGAGGTGCTCCGATATAGAAGTCCACTTCAAGCCCGGGCAAGGCGAGCAGCAAGTCAAATTAAACTAGGCAAATCGACGATTCCTGTGGATTCAACTGTTATTTTGTGGATCGGAGCAGCGAATCGTGATCCAGACCAGTTTACTGACCCGGACAGTTTCAATCCACATCGAGATCCGAATCATCTTGCATTCGGGAGCGGCTCACACAATTGCATCGGGGCTCCAATCGCGCGGCTTGAAGCCCCAATTATACTACAAACGCTATTTGATAGACTTGCCAGATTAGATATTGACTACGAACGTGTCGTTCCAAAACCAAAGGCCTCCAAACTTGGGTTTGATCGGATGCCGGTCCAGATAGTTGAAAAGTAGCTATTTCATTTTAGAGCGTGTGATAATTTGGAATTAATGTGGTAGTACGAAAATTTTGACATTATAATCTCTAATGCTCTCACATTTTTTATATTATCTTTCATACTTATTCAGGTCAGGGTCTGAAATATCTCCAACTATATCTATCTGAGATATGTTAATATTGAATAACGAAAGCGATCTCGTCGCAAAGTTATATTATAATGAGTTTTGTTACTCATGAAGCTATATTTGCCGAAGCTATTGGAATGCGTGCCAGTCTTACCTTATATAATATCATTTAATAGCAGGATATATATGCAACTCATACAGGTAGTAATTATCTATGCATAGATGTAGTGACTTATTTCTTCTATTTATTTGAGGAAAGAGGTTTAATAACTGGAGAAAAACCGCTTCGTATGACAAGCGTATCCGGGCAAGACTCTGATAAAAACAAAAAATACGAGTCAAAAGTGACTGAATCTAAAGATAGTATTGAAACAGCGATGTCTCAGCCCTACTCTCGATCAAGGCGTCAAGCACTGTCAGCAATTGCAGCTGGTATCGGGACCGCAGCCCTAGCTGGCTGCTCAGGAGGAAGTGGGGGCGGTAGTGGAAGCGACTCACTCACTGTCTCCGTGTTTGGTGGTGCGTTCAAAGATGTCTTGGATAGTGCTCTTTTCGAACCGTTTGAGGAGGAAACTGGTGTGACAACTGAGTCAGAAGCTCAAGGTGGAGCAGCGGAAGTAATCCCAAATCTCGAAGGAGCCGTTCGAAGTGGAAATGCACCTGTAGACCTACTCATCATGACCGTGCCAGGCGCACTACGCGGAATTAATTCTGATCTATGGCACCGATGGAGTGCAGATCAGTTTGAGAATACACAATACATCGAAGATGACTTGATTACCCGCGACGACGGCGACATTATCGGTGTTGGGTCCATGGGATGGTTCATTAACTTAGTTCATAACACTGAGGAGTTTAGTGAACCTTTGACATCTTGGAATGCACTGTGGGACTCACAGTATGAGGATCGGCTAGCTATGATGTCACCAGCTGTAACTGGTTATCTCCCGGATATTACTGCTGAAGTTCGTTTGGGTGGTCAGGAAATGCTCCAGAGTGAAGAAGGAATCAGAAAAGTCTTTAACGAACTCAGTGGAATCGTCCCACAATCAGCCCTCTGGTACACCAATGAGGCAAATTTCCAATCCCGCTTGGCAAGTGGCGAAATTCCAGCCGGAATGTTGTATCACGATATTACGCGCGTGCTCCGCGTTGCACAGGATGCACCTGTCAAGAGCACATTCCCTGATGAGGGTGCTGTTCTCGGTTCTGGTCGCTGGGTTTCACCACGAACGACCGAAAATATTGAGGCAGCGAGGCAACTTATTGACTACGCTTCCCGACCAGAAGTGCAAGATCGAGTCACTCAGGAGCTATTCACTTTCCCAGCGATAGAGGAGCAATATAGTGAACTCAGCGACGAGGCGTATGCAAAGGCTGCCGGACCTGGCATTGAGGAAGTGATCCTTCCAAACTTTGAGTTGTACGTCGAACAGGAAGAATTGGTCAACCAACTGTGGAACGAGCTAATTGTCCAGGGGCAATAGTATGTCAAGAGTGGTATTAGAAGGTATTAAAAAGCGGTACCCTAATGACGTTGAAGCTGTGAGTAATGTTTCACTCGTCGTTGATGACGGTGAATTTCTCACGTTCGTTGGACCGAGTGGGTGTGGCAAAACAACCACCCTACGAACGATTGCAGGATTTGAGCAGCCTACTGAGGGTTTTGTTGGAATCAATGATATCCGCGTCAACGACGTGCCTCCAGATAAGCGGGATATCGGCATGGTATTTCAGGATTTCGCCCTGTTTCCGCACAAGACCGTCGCTGAAAACATCGCTTATGGATTGAAAGTACGTGATTATAACAGGACGCATATCGACGAACGGGTCGATGAAATGCTGGAGTTAGTTGAATTGCCGGAGACCAGAGACCGGATGCCGGACCAGCTCTCAGGTGGACAACAACAGCGTATAGCACTAGCCCGTGCGGTTGCACCTGAACCGGATGTACTCCTTCTTGATGAGCCGCTTGCGAGCTTAGATAAAAAGCTTCGGGAGACGATGCAAGTTGAGCTACGGCGCATCCAACGGAAGCTCGATATCACGACGATCCTCGTCACACACAATCAAAAAGAGGCATTGACGATGTCGGATCGAATCGCAGTTATGAGTGATGGTTATTTTGAGCAAGTCGGTCCTCCGGAAGAAGTGTATTCAACTCCGACAACACCATTTGTGGCTAACTTTGTTGGGACAGCGAACATATTTACTGGAACTGTCTCCTCAATTGACGAAGAGACTGCAACGGTCGATTGTGATACGACGACAATTCAGTCAGAAGATATTGAAGATCTTTCGGTTAATGATCCAGTGTCAGTTGTATTCAGACCGGAACACCTGACCGTCAGTGACGCAACGACAGCTACAGATGGAGCCGGTAATCAGAGCAATATATTCGATGGCACCGTGTCTGTCCGGAGATACACTGGTGATCAAATTGAGTATCACGTGGAGACAACCGATGGAGAATCTGTTGTGGCTGTTCAACGAGCCTCAGAAACTAATGCAGAAGAGGGGACTGATGTGACCCTTCGGATTTCAACCGATGACTGTCTACTA
>NZ_KE356561.1:671046-673026 GCF_000415985.1 Haloquadratum walsbyi J07HQW2 | reverse complement strand
TCGATGAGACCGGGATGATTAGAGATATCAGCGGGGCGCAGCACGATGTCTTCGGCGTAGCGTTCCACATCGGCGAATAGACGTTCTTGTCCCTCGTCAGTGAGTGCGAGCGACGTCGCGCTTGCGACCTCTAACCGGTCAGCGTCGAGCATATCGAACAGGCCGTCTTGGATGAGTTCACCAAAATAAACAACATCCCGACCACCGAAGTCAAATTGCTGAAGTTCGCCCATCAGTGCATTGCCCAGCGAGCCGACGCCGAACTGGAGGTGAACGGCGTTGTCGAAGACGGCTGAGCGTGATAATTCGTCAGTCAGGAACGCACCGAAGTGCTGTGCGATGCTGAGATCGTCATCGGTTGGGTCTCTAAATGTGTATGTTGAGTCCGCGCGGTCCGTCTCCACGACTGCGACGAGCTTGTCAGGGTCGAATCCGATGTGGTTAGTCCCGATACGCTCACCAGGCGTTGTTAACGGGATAGGCTCACGATTTGGCGGCGACTCTCTGCGGTATACGTCGTGTAACGTCTGGAGCGCTAGTGGCTGGTTGTGATTCACCTCAACAATCAACTCATCTGCTGACGCAACGAAGGCCGGCACTTGACCGAGAGATGTCGATGGGATAAACCAGTCTACACCGACTGCGACGGCCTCAACGACCGCCACGTCGGCGTCAACCATGCCACCGTGCTGCACCTCGTCACCAATACTGGAGGCGTCTCGATCGCTGAACGCAATTTCGCGCTCGTTGGTTAATTTGCGCGCACGCGCAGACGATTGATAAGAAAATCGCCGTGAAACGGCACCGGACTCAACGAGGTCAACGTCAATTTCTGAACCGACATTCCCGCTGCTGACTATAGTCAGCGACTGATCGCCGCCGGACTCGGCAAGCGCAAGCGGGACCTCTTTTGGGTAACCAACGCTTCCGAAACCGCTGGTCAGCACTGTCGCATCGTCATCAATATCAGCAGCTGCACGGGTTGCCTCAACCAGCGGCAGGTTACCGTGGAGCCGCGTCGTGACAGGCATAGCAGACGGCTGTCTATCCAACGTCATAGATGCCACAAAGCGGCTACTGTCGACTCGTGCTTGTCAGTTTGTTCGTCTGTCTGTCTGATGGCGGCGAAAATGCCGCTATGTTTAGATGATATAGACATAGTATTGTTGGCGACGACATTTCTCAACAGGTGTTAGTATAAGAGCTACTGAACGACTCATAGCTGTCTTGTTGCTCTTATGAGCACCATCGATATAAATCGTCCCGGCAAGATACTAAATAGTTGGGGTTATGATGCGGGCTGAGTTCGCCTGATCAGCACCGGCGGTAATGTGTCAATCAGCATCTCGTGGTATGATACTTAAACCTAGCTCCCCGGAAATTGAACATGGCTATGTATAACGATATTAGCTATAACGTGAACGATGGTATCGCAACTATCAGTATTGAGCGACCGAACGTGTACAATGCTTTTACTCGATCAACGGTGCTAGAACTTAATGAAGCAGCCCGGACCGCAGAGGCTGCTGAGGACATCTATGTAGTGGTGTTGACTGGCGCAGGTAAGGGCTTTTGCTCAGGTGCTGACACGACAGAAATGCCAGACTGGGATGAGCAGTCGCCTGAGGAATATGGCGCGTTCCTCTGGATCATCCAGCAGTTCGTGTATAGACTCCGGACGATGGCTACACCCTCTATTGCCGCTGTCAACGGACCAGCCATCGGTGCCGGGTGTGACTTCGCACTAGCCTGTGACCTGCGCGTAGTTGGAGATGAGGGTGTGATGCGAGAAGGATTTGTCAATATCGGTCTTATTCCCGGCGATGGCGGCGCGTGGTTGCTACCCCGGTTAGTCGGCGAGTCTAAAGCGCGCGAGTATCTCCTCACTGGACGTGACATTGCGCCATCTGATGCCGTCGACATTGGTCTCGCTGTTGAGCAGTTGATGATGCGTTATCGGCGGCAGACGACTCGCAGAGG
>NZ_KE356561.1:665666-670996 GCF_000415985.1 Haloquadratum walsbyi J07HQW2 | reverse complement strand
GGAGGTCGTTATGAGCTTAGCCAGGGGTCTAAGAGTAAGAGATAAGATTCAATCAGGATTACTACGAGCCTTTGCATGGCTTGTTCTTTTGTTTGTCCTGACTCCGTTGATAATCATCTCAGCGATGGCTTTTACTAATGGTGAGTTTCTGGTCTTCCCACCAGAGGGATTCTCAATTCGATGGTTTGGGGAACTTACCAACTGGATTGGAGCTATACAAAACAGTGTGCTGATAGCAATTCCAGCAGCGCTAATCGCAACTACCATCGGTGGAACTGCAGCCTACAGCTTAGACAGATACGATTACCAATTTGGAAAGGCATTGGCGGCTGTCGCCACGCTTCCGATTACGCTTCCGCCTGTGATTGTTGGCGTCATGTTTATGACCTTCTTCATAACCATTGGTAATGCTGGCAATATCTGGAACCTCGTCATCGCTCATTCGATTTTCCTTACTCCATTCCCGTTCATCCTCATTAGTCAGGGGCTGGGTGAGCTTGATAGAGGTTTTGAGGAGGCTGCGCGCAATTTGGGAGCTTCGCAACTTCTTACTGTGCGAACGATCACGTTCCCGCTTATTCGGGCGAATGTGATTGCTGGCTTCCTGTTTGCATTTATTCTATCATTAAACGAGTACATTATTGCATGGTTACTATCTGGGTTTGCAATTCAGACAGTGCCGATTCAAATATTCACCAGTCTCCGGTACAACTATTCACCGACTATTGCAGTGATTAGTTTACTGTTTATTATAGTCACCTTCGCGGCACTGACCGTTGCTGATTATCTCGCAGGAGGTCTTTGGGAGTAACTCAGCGATTATCATCATCTAATTACCAACAGAAAGACAATTTATGACACAACCGAATTACGATGACCTTTCAGAACTGGCATTTGCAAATACCGGCACGTTTCTCAAATCGCCGTCAACTGAGCCATCGGCACTTGCAACTGACATTGATGTGGCCATATATGGAGTCCCATTTGATGGCACTGTATCTCGCCGACCAGGCACTCGGTATGGTCCTAACAAGCTCCGACAGATGAGTGCGTGGTATGATCATTTCGCTGGCGGTTCCAACGGTGCATACAATGTGGACACTGCTCAACATGTCGCACATTCAAAAGTTGATATACGAGACTGTGGAGACGTCCCGATTGTTCCAAATAGCGTCGAACGAACTCGAGAGCAGGTCAGAGGGTACGCGAAGACAATCGCTGAGAGAACATTCCCGATCATGCTTGGGGGTGATCATTATTTGACCTATCCAGCATTCGATGGATTTGCGAAAACGGTAGATGGGGACGTCGGAGTTATTCATTTAGATGCACATAGCGATACAGTCGAAGGTGACGAGACCTACGGTGACCACTGGCATGGATCACCGATGGCTCGTATCAATGATTTAGACTCCGGGGGCTATACAAACCATGCGATGATTGGTATTCGCGGTTATGAGCGAACAGGATTTGAGGACCTCATCGAGTCTGATGGATTGTTCGTCAAATATGCTCGAGACATCCGTAGGGACGGCATCGATACAGCGATCGAGACCGCAATCAAGCACGCGTCGGCAAATACTGAGGCCGTGTATTTGACTGTAGATATCGATGCCGTTGACCCAGCGTATGCACCAGGCACTGGAACGCCCGAACCTGGCGGCCTGACAAGTGCGCAATTCCTTCGAAGCATGGATTTGTTAGGTAACTGTGATGCGGTCGGCGCCATGGATCTTGTCGAGGTCTCACCGCCACTTGACGACGATAGCGATACTACGGCGATGCTGGGTGCAAGTGCTGTCACGCGGTTCTTCGAAAGTAAGTTTTGCTAGCCATCGAGTGTGATTTATAACCTGCCAAAGTTCTGATTTTCGAATGCCTGTCCAACGCGATATAGCGTCTCTTCATCAAATTTTGACCCAATTAGCTGGACTCCAACGGGAAGACCATCTACTGTTCCACAGGGCACAGACAGTGCTGGATGACCGGTCTGATTGCATCCTGCCGTATTAACTGGAATTCTGGCTAGTCGATTAACCTGTGTAACTTGATTTTCCGCAGGCGACAGTGCTGTGAAAGGTACAGTTGGCATTGCTATTACGTCACACTCATCAAGACAATTTTGATATTCCTTATCAAGACTCAGGGCGACGTTCTTAGCCTGCGCATATATTGATTCGTTATCATTAATTCGGCAGCATTCAGCGAGTAAAAGAGATGCAATAACCGCCGGCGATAACTCGTCACCTCGGGCTTGCATTCCATTCTTGAATGCTTCTTCGCCAGCTTTCCAATGCCACCCAGGGGATGTTGTTCCAACACCACCGCGACGATATGTGCTTTGCGCACCAAGGGCGGCAACAATCCCGATGATCGAAACAGCGATTTCATGTGTCGGTGCGGACACATCTTTCAACGTTACACCAACAGTCTCCAATTCAGCGAGTTTGTCTCGGACAGTCGATTCGACGGCAGGGTCAGCTGTCGACCAGTCAAAACCTTCTGTGAGCACCCCAACTATTAGTTCATCAGTTGGATCTTGTAAGCCCTCAATATAGGATTGAGAGCTGCATTGGTACGGTTGTCGCGGGTCAAGCCGACAGCCGTTTTGTCGATCCTCACCTGCGATTACCTCTAGCACTTGAGCATTTGTTTTCACATCACGCGTTAAGATACCAACATGATCAATTCCAAAATCCATACCGAACACACCAGTATATGGCACCAAGCCATATGTCGGCTTACAGCCAACAATACCACACCAAGCAGCCGGATTTCGAACCGACCCAGCCTGATCAGTCCCCAATGAGACATCACAGTCGCCAGCCGCTACAGCTGCAGCCGATCCGCTTGAGGAGCCGCCCGCAAGTCGACTTTGGTCGCAAGGATTCCATGTCATGCCAAAATCTTGCAGTTCACCGGCATCTCCCATCGCGAAGGCATCCATGTTCTGTTTACCGAGTATTGTAGCTCCAGCATTGAGTAGCCGACCTGCGACTGTGGCATCGATCTCTGGTGTAAATGAGAGTACAGTCGATCCTGCAGAACACGGCACTCCCGCGACCGCAATATTGTCCTTAAGACCAGCCTTCAGACCGGTAAGGCGACCATCTGCAGATCCAGCAATAGAACATCGTTGGAGCCACGCATTATACGGATCTGAGTCAGCGGTCGGACTCCAGTGATCCCTCCGGTCACCATGTTGGGCTGGAGAGCCATCTAAAAGCTCAAACTCTGGTCGTGGCTCTGTCTTTATATCCTGAATGGCTTTCTTCATACCGCTGAGAATCTCTTCGAATACGGGGCGGCTTGCACTGTCCACAGTCACCCCCCAATTCTCTGCGAGTTTGGCATATTTATCCATATGAGCCTTACTGAGTGTCCCCTACCCAATAGTTTCCCTAATATTCTAAAAATTATACGAATAGATGCGGGATATAATAGGGAAATGGTTAGATTTGTTGAGATCCTAGTCATAATTATGCTATCTATTCAAATATGATGAACCCAGATACTTCTGATACAATTACTGAGGTTGCACCCGATGTATACGATTTGACACTGGCTAGTAAACCAGCACGCTACCGATCATTTCTTTTCGATTGGGATACGCCAACCTTGATTGATACTGGACCTCAAGAGCTCAGTCAGATACTCATACAGCGATTAGAGTCTATTGGGATTGCACCCGAGCGGCTACTATTGACACATACCGATCACGATCATGTTGGTGGGTATGATACCGTTATCGACACTTATTCTCCAGAGACGTATGTTCCGGTACAGTCTCAATTACAAACAGCGCATGTAGCCGACCATCGGTATGATCACGAAGATAATATTGGTCCGTTCACTGCGGTGCATATTCCCGGTCATACCCAAGATAATCATGCACTGGTCGCAGCTGAGGAGTCAATAGCAGTCTTAGGTGATGCGATGATTGGTGCAGACTGGCGTGGTCTTCCAGAGGGATATCTGATTATGATTGAGGCTTTTTATTCTGATGATCTTATTACGGCAGAACGAAATGCCGAACGTCTGCAAGATTACGAATTTGACATCGCTCTTGTTTTTCACGGGTCGTCTGTATTCAATGATGCTCGAAAGAAAATTGACTCATTTTTAGACTTTCCAAACAAGGGAACGTGGGATACCGATGTGTGACCACTCAGAGTATTGAGCTATCTTGCCTAATCTTCTCGACCACTGGATTGCCTGGGAAGTCCTTTAGAAACTGTAGTAACAGACGTGAGTGAATGAACCCTACCAGACTGGAGATAATCTAGCATCTCTAAGGCTGCATCATGCGGCGATTGACTTGTTCCAGCGGTGTATTCTTCGACGACTCTAAAAACAAAATCTCGTTCGTGCGCTCCTTGAGCTGTGTGATGAACACAGACATTCATCATGGCACCAGCAACCAGAATAGTATCAATATCAAATGCTAAGAATGAATGCATGAGACCAGTGTTGTGAAAGCAATTGTAGCGTCGTTTTTTGATTACATACTTGACAGCAGGAAGCCCTGTATCTAGAATTGCAAGCAGATCTACAAATTCCTCACGGTAGTGTCAGTAATTGTATGTTTTTACTCGACTGAGAGCACTTCAGCCCCGTAATCTGAGTGATTAGGACGGTGACGCTCTTCTGTCCAAATAATGTGCAGATTAGCTTTCCCCGCTGCTTCAACAAGCGTATTGATATTAGCAACTATTTTCTTTATAATTCCGACCGATGAAGATGGACGATACACTGCGTCATCTAGTGTAAAAAAGTCACGCTGTGGGTCAATGACCAGTAATCCAGGTATTTCGCCAATTGTTCCAGGGTCAGTGGGTATCGCTTGACAAATGATTATTTATACCATCAGATATAGTTGTTTATCGGTCTTAATAACTACACCGGGTGAGATGTAATAATAAAAATGCCGTTTGAAACACCAAGTCTGATTCCACCTAATACACCGGTTCCTCAGCAGATTACAACTGATTCATTCATCATCAGACCATTGAGGATCACAGATACTGAGGCAGATTATGCAGCAGTGATAGAAAGCCGCGAACAAATCAAAAATACATTTGGTCCAGACCATCCGTGGCCGCCTGTAGGGCTCACACTAGAGCAAAATCGAGTCGACCTTGCCTGGCATCAAAAAGAGCACCAACGCCGCGACTCTTTCACGTTCACAATATACGATCCTGATACTGAGACAGAATTAGGTTGTTTGTATATCCAACCAACACAGGTCGCGGAATACAATGCTACGGTGTATTTTTGGACATCGGTGACCGCAGACCGGCGAAACTTGACAACCCAAATTGTGGATATCA
>NZ_KE356561.1:664514-665616 GCF_000415985.1 Haloquadratum walsbyi J07HQW2 | reverse complement strand
TTAGCTAACTTATCGAGGCATACTCTCGGGGTGATGTGCTATGGCACTCAGCCCCATTTAGAGAAGGTGGACGGCCGTACATTGTTCTGAGCGATGAACACCACCCATTCTATGGAGAAGAATATCTCGTGGCTGGCGTAACAACCACAGAGCGAGACGGAGCGATTGAGCTCACTCCGGATACATGGGCAGAAGGTGGCGCACCGAAGCGAAGCTGGACCTCACCGTGGTATATCTTGACACTTAAGCACGAAACAGTAACTGATCGTCTCGAGCGAATCACGACAGAAACCACGAATCAGATTGCGCAAGAACTCATGAGATTGGTTGGTATAGGCGATTGAAGTCAAAATCAAAGAGAAATAGCCATATTTCTTATAATATTGGTTTAGTTATGTTTGAGTCAAGCCACCACGACAAGACTTCTATAAAAGAAACAGCGCGAGTACCCCGCCCCACCGTGGGCGGGGGTGAAGCGCGTCACAACGATGAATTTAATAAACTACATATATAGCATAACATAGCGATGTCGTCGGGACTTACCCAAACACTATCATTCGGTTTAGATATTGCTACGGGGAGTCCAGACGACTTGCATGACGGGTGTATCGAAGCCCGTCGCATCCGCAATGAAGTGAATCGACTTGACCGGCAGCACTGGGACTGGGACAAGATCAAATCAATCGTTGTTGACAACGCCGATCACGTCCAGAATACGACGCAACTCATCGTTGACAAAGCTCTCGGTGAGATTGAGCGGTATCACGATAACAAAGCAGACGGGTGGGGTCGTCCCTACCCATACATTGAGGGTCGGTATCCGATGGTGATGAATCACACCGAAGGCTACCGCCTGTTTCCTGAAAATGATGCCATTCAGTTCAGAATCAGTGCTGCACCACGCAATCACGTCAAAGGCGAGCTTCGGGGGAGTCCCGACCAGTTTGACCGACTACGAACCGCGTTGAACAATGCTGAGTGGCATGTCGGGACAGCCGAAGTCGTCCACAAACACGACGAATGGCGACTCCACGTTACCGTCACGAAAGAAGACTGTGACGTGGCAAGCCCGGACGATGCAGATACCGTTGTCGGCGTTGAT
>NZ_KE356561.1:661103-664464 GCF_000415985.1 Haloquadratum walsbyi J07HQW2 | reverse complement strand
GCTGCTTCGCGGTCATGAAAGAGTTTGTCAACAACAGCATTACTTTCGACCGTTTTCCGGCCTTGCCCCAGACCACGCTCTATGTCTTCAGAAACTCTATCTGTGGGTTTGTGGTCAACAGTGTTGCACTATTCACCTCAATCGGTAGATTAGTTATTTAGGTTACCTCTAGTATTACTTAGTTGTCACCGAGTTTATTCCTGAAATGCTTGAGACTGGTATTGATCTTCCGTGCGGCGGCTATCGAACACTCGTTATTTGTATCTTCGCTGGAATTGCAATGATGATCCCACTGTCGTACGTCTGATCGATTCTCTATTTTTCACTTTGGACCATGATCACTCTTGACTCACATGGACTATCAGTTTCGACACCACAATTAATACACCTTTTCGCCGTTCTACGCGGATTAACTTAGATGATGTGCGCACCGGACAGGTCGCTATTATACTCTAGCATCTCGATGAACATACGCCACGCAGCGTCCTGTTCGTTTCGAGCGTTTCCGTGAGACCGTAATAATTTAGCCGGTCAATGCGTCACTCGCGGGAGCGAAGTTGATTTCACTGCCCCTGCCAGCCGCTTGAGCCCGCTCGTACAGCATATATGCGGCCGCAGTTGTTTCGATGCCTGTCCCACCCGAGTCGAACACCGTGATTTGATTATTACTTGTCCGCCCCGGGGTTTCGCCTGCGATTATCTCCCCAAGTTCGGCGTTGATATCTGCCTCGGTGACGAGTCCCTCGTCCATCGCCGCGAGGAACGAGCCCGCGTCCTGGGTGGCGCGGTCACGCAGATCCGGCACGTACAGAGATCGTTCGATAGTTCGAGGTGGAAGTTCGTTTTTATTTGGATGATACTGTCCCATCGCGGTGATGTGCACACCGTCTTCAAGATTGGTGTCGTCAATCACCGGTTCGGCGGCTGTGGTCGCAGTGATCACGACGTCTGCTCCCGAGACCGCCTCGCGAGTCGAACTGACCGCGTTGACCGTGAAATTCGCGTACTCCGACATCTCCGTTGCGAACGCATCACGATGTGCGGCAGTAGGAGAGTATACCCGAGCTGTTTCGAAGTCGCGGACCGTCGTAGTTGTCTTAAACTGACCCCGGGCCTGTGATCCGGAGCCCACAATTGCCAACTCCGTGGCGTCTGACCGAGCCAACGCATCTACCCCAACAGCTCCTGTCGCACCAGTTTTGAACGGGTTCATCACCGCTCCATCCAACAATGCGAGTGGTTTACCTGACTCCGCGTCGAATACTGGTGTCATGAACCAAGCATCGGATGCGCCGAATCCGGCAGCGTACATGTATCCACCCATCGCCCCGGTCTCGGGTAGCACTGCAGCGTAACTCGTCAACATCCCTGGAGGCTCTCGATTTATTAGTTTGGTTCGTGGCTGGGCCGGAGCGCCGAACCCCCGTTGGCGATACGCGTCACGAATGGCGTCAACATAATCGGTGGGCTCTGCGAGATCAGCCACATCGGAACTCGTCAAAAATAGGGCTTCTGTCATATATTACTCAGCGAGCCTGAAGTCAAAAAATATACGCATTCCGACGACGAAAATATTCAAATATGTATAATCCGGGAAATGGTGTATATGCTAGAAATTAATATTTTAACTAGATTAAATCTCGGAACCATCATTTTCGTCGACAGAGTGCTCAGTATGAGTGCCAGTGCGTAACTGGGGGTTCACATTATCTGATTCTGTGCCAACCCAGTGCGATCGGGTAAGTATTCACATAATTTTTTATTGATCAACAGTGGGACCGGCTGTGGCTGGGCATTGTGGTATCTGTTCTTGCAAGGGAATATTTTCGTGCGAATTCACAGTATCTGAGGACACCCAGCTTATTTTGAATTTCTCGATTCCAGTCCTGTCAGGCTGACCTGTCGTTTCGTGGTTAAAGAGTTGTTGTGACCGTGTCGGTCCAGCGAGGCAACTGATGATATAATGAAGATACGGCTGTTATTGTACTCTCATGAGTTGATTAATATCAGTTCGTTCGCGAGGCCTCTTGACTCTCTGCGCTGTAATAACGTCCTGACACGGTAGCTTCTTGCTATCAGTATGGAATCCCGACTCTGTCGATATTAGCGGTTTAAACATGATATTGTTAACACGATTGATTTCTGTAAATGATGAACCAGATACAGACTCATCTGAGGTGTTAGCTAACTATATCGATTAACCAGGATTTTACCCTATGATAATATTTGGTTATGATATCCGAGCGGTGCTTACCATAGCTATCGACCTCTGGCTCAGGCTCAAGAAGCATTATTGTACACACTCGACGGTATTATGTTCCGGCGAAACTCACATATATAGACGGCTACATGATGAATTCAACCCCGATCTGTCCGAACTCAGAAAACGTCAACTCACCGCTAGCAAAGGCTTGAATTGCTTGCCCGAGTTCAGCGATCCCAATGTTATCATTCCCATCCTCATCGAATTCTTCTACAACCGATGTCGGGGATTCCGAATCTCCGTCTGCGTCTGAGTCGGATGACGCGACCAACTTTGGATAGTCGCCAGAAACGGTTCGCCAGATTTCACCAAACTCCAGTCCAGGCATATTCTCGACAGCTGCGTCTCCTTGCATCTCGCTGGTTGTTAATCCAATTGCAGGACTAGCAGAGGTATCTTGACCGGTAGTTTGTGTATCAAAGTACGACGACTCGACTAACTCAGAACCGCGTCCTGACTCGGTCAATCCAATAAGTCCTCCCACATTTCTATTGCCGGTGACAGGTCCAACAGCGAATGTATTTTTGATGACTCCATTGACTCCAACGAGTCCGCCTACAGAGTTATCTCCAGTTACACTTCCAGAGGCACTCGCACCCAGTATAATTCCATCTTTATTATTACCGACAAGTCCACCAACAAAAATGCCGCCAGTCACCCTCCCAGAAGCCGTTGCATTCCGCACTGTACCGTCGTTGTTATCTCCGACAAGCCCACCCACATTCCTACCATTCCCATCCACATTTCCAGACGCTGTAGCGTTACGTATTTGACCCTCAAAATTCTGCCCAACAAGTCCACCCACACCATTGTCACCAGTCACACTTCCGGAAGATATGCCGTTTCGTATCGTCCCATCACTGTTGTCTCCAACAAGCCCTCCGATATCAAGATCACCGGCTACACTTCCCGAAGCTCGTGCGGTCGTCAGATTCTCGTTATTCTGCCCAGCAAGTCCGCCTACAAGATTAGTCCCATCCACATCCCCAGAAGCTCGTGCGGTCGTCAGATTGCCGTTGTTCTGCCCAACGATACCACCCACAAGATCGGTCCCCTGTACGTCCCCGGAGGCTGTGACGTCGCGTATCGTCCCTCCGT
>NZ_KE356561.1:658713-661053 GCF_000415985.1 Haloquadratum walsbyi J07HQW2 | reverse complement strand
CTTCCGGAGGCTCGCGCAGTCATCACATTGCCGTTGTTCTGCCCAATTAGTTCGGTTATAAGATTGGCACCATCCGTACTCCCAGAGACTGTTGTATTCCGTATTGTGCCGTTGTTGTATCCGACAAGTCCACCCACAAACACATCACCGATAACGGTCACCTCTGTAAGCGTGATATCTGTGACTGTTCCCGAGTTGCGTCCAAATAGTCCAACCTCACTCTCAGTCGGGCGATTGATTGTCAGTCCTGTGATTGTGTAACTGTTCCCATCAAACGACCCAGTAAACGGCGAAGGGGTACCCTCATTACTGGGGTCTCCTCCGGTTGGATCAAATCCATGTCCGTCGTCAGATCGCGCCGTCTGTGAGGCGTCAATATCATTGATAAGTGAGTAATTCGCATCCAGATCATCCTCCATCGCCTGGAGTTCGGATACGTTTGAGATCTCATATGGATTTGACTCAGTCCCCTCCCCAGGCAGGTCGCTCACATCAACGTCGATAGGTCCAGCGTCGGTCTGCCCATGTGCGATCCCGGCGAATCCGCTGGAGACCCCCATCGGCAGAACAATCAGGATAAAGCCAGTCATGAGGATTGTGTTTTGCTGGGGTAATCTCATACGTAGATATTGGTATACACAGAATTCATACTTATATTAGCTTAGGCATATCTTATTTTATAATTCTGCTCCGATTCAACGGTGTGTTCGTCTTCGGCGTGACAACAGACAAAGTATCTCTGTTCGATACAGTTGTCCAGATGATTTTGTTTCTTGTCTCGGGGGTCCTCTCCTGACAGCATCGCACGCAAACGCTCGTCGGCAGAGTGATTGTCCATTTAATTGCATTATCGAAAATTAAAATCGTGAGGTCGGAGCTGTGAGTTGATCAGGCAACTGTAAGAACAGGACAGTCCAACGCATCGTACAACTGACCGCGGTTTCTGGGGCAGTTATGAACGGACACTCACATGCGGACAACAGCCATGACACTCAGTCGCTACATAAAATGCTCCAAGAATTGGTATCCGCCTAACACTGAAACAGTATGTTTCCGCGCTCCCTATGATCACGCCCACGACGCTCGGGTGAATAATCTGCTCTACAATCAACCGCCGATAATCGAGACAGTGAACTCATTATCATAAACAAACCCAATTTCTTATGCTACGCCTATTCAATTTACAAAATCAAAAACTACGAACATATGATCATCGAAACATCGAGATCGAATTATGTCGACTGGTACAGTTATTAATCCTTCATGACAGTACGTGTTGAAGTGGTTTTCACCAAGGACTTTGTTAGAAGTTCGAAACAATATATAGCGATTGATGACATCGATCCCAACGATCTCAATTTAATCTTTACAGGCTGAGTCCCCTTCCTCAAGGAACGAGCCACTACTGTGGCGAGTGAGTAGAGAGGGGTAGTTCACTGGTGTTCATGTGTGGGTGACTGTCACCCCCGTCCAGACTGGTTTTGTCACTATTGCTCGTCGTAGTTTACAATTTGGTTTCAAAATGACCATTTTTGCCAATTTTTATTTATTATTGGGATATGTATAAGATAGTGGCTGAAACACTGATTCAAGCCCTCTCGTATACGAGTTTAGCTGTTGTTGCCGCACTGGTTGGTGGTGTAGTCGCTGTCTATCGACCTCCTGATCCCCAAATGGAGAGCAACGTGCAACATTTAGCCGCCGGCGTGGTCTTCGCTGCAGTCGCGGCTGAGTTGCTTCCCGATATTCATAATAAATCACCAACAGTGGTCGTCTCCGGATTTGCGATTGGTATCGTCACTATGCTTGGCATTCACCGACTCAGCAAAGCTATCGAGAATCGAGATATTGGCGGCAACTTTGCAGGCGCTGCAGGTCTCATCATCACGATTGCCATCGACATGCTCATCGACGGCGTGCTTATCGGTGTCACTTTTATTGAGGAGACAACTACGGGAGTTATCATTGCCCTGGCGCTCGCAATCGAGGTGCTATTCCTTGGGGTAGCTGCTGTCGTTGCGTTGCCAGAGGAGATGAGGAACATTCAGAAGATGGCTGTGCCGGCGACGTTTGGAGCGTTAATGACTGTTGGGGTCACCGTTGGTGTGCTCACGCTTGAGGGAGCGGCTGAAGCTACGATTGCAGTCGTGCTTGCCTTTGGTGCAGCGGCATTATTGTATCTTGTAACCGAGGAACTGTTGGTAAAAGCCGGCAAAGTACCACAGACGCCTGTTTCGACAACGCTGTTTTTTGTCGGCTTCCTCACGATATTTTTACTCGACATTATCGGGTAATATCGAGTGCCGTGATCAAATGATAACTTCAGTCTCCATTCAGAAT
>NZ_KE356561.1:656591-658663 GCF_000415985.1 Haloquadratum walsbyi J07HQW2 | reverse complement strand
GACACAGCGACACTAGACTCACTGTCCAACCGGTAAGCGATGACCGCACCAAACAAGTCTGAGTTACCGAAAAACACGACAGATTGTTCGCAAATCATTCGGTGGAATCATAATATCGATTCTATCACCTTTTCACAACGACCTACGGAGCAAGCAAATGACGATACTCACAGCGATTGGAGAAGAACTGCATTCAAATAAGATACTTGAAGTGGGGTACGATCTCGCGGTCACATATGATGATCAACTGGTTGTCCTCCATGTGATTCCAGAAGAGAAATTTAACGATCACAAAGCGGCAATTGAGGGCGCACCAGCTTCCGACAGCTTCACAATCAGTCGAGAGGAACAAAGTGCTGCCGAAGTCGCTCGTCAAGCCGTCCACAAGTCGCTCGACGAGTACGAATCAGACCGAATTGAAGCTCAGGGACGGGTCGGTAACCCGTCTGAGAAGATACTAAGCGAAGTCGAGTACCGTGGTCCACAATACCTTGTTATCGGTACGAGGGAACGGTCACCCGTGGGGAAGGCAATCTTCGGGAGTACGGCACAAAGAGTGTCGTTGAATGTATCCTGTCCGACTATTTTAGTCAGGAAGCAACAGAATGAATAATGGTAAAAGTATCTATAGGTGTTTGAGTATAACTGGTGATAATCACCAAGAAACACAGTGCTCTCAATGATACAAATTTAGATTGTTAATTTTCTGCGCCGTGCAATCGTAGCTAGGGATCATCAAATGTCCGATTCAGAGGTGACAACGGCGCCATAGATAGTAACACCACCAGACAGAGAGTAGACTGATCAAGGAATCCGAGCAGCGTAGTCCCAGATCAAGCAGGTCGGCATCAACTCAGCTGACGGCTCTGGGAAAATGATAATATTACTCCTTCTGATTGGGAGTTTCTTTTTGATAGGGTGACTGCCCATTTAGCGTGTCACTGAGATCTAAATAGCGATAGGGCAAAGCCGTGAGTCGTTCAGACGACTGCAAATGGGGTGGTCTAATACACCACGTTTGCTTGCGGAACAGGGATGCTATCGTACTGATAAGGGAGTTGACAATAGTGTCAGGTCATTGTGCTCAATATTTTTTACTCGCGAGGAAATCGAATACTTTCTGCCTGTAAATACTGTTTTGACGCAAATGTCAGAAGAGTAATACATTTGAACCACTGTTAGACAGTGATTGTGTCTCAGAGAGCGATTCTCGTTGTATCAACCTGACGCTCAAACTGCTTGATATCATATTGCAGAAGAACTACTTTCGTAGCGCCCGGCAGGTATTTACTTTTTTTCCAGCATAATTGGTAATCTTACCTATTTGATCAGGTAGTCTTTATTCATCTGTCCGAAGTAAACATAATAATGGCATCAATATCTGCTCTGAGCTCATCGATTACCTCCTTTTTGAGCATATGAGCATCGTCTGATTCATATTATTGTATTGTTTCTAATATGTTTCTCACTCAGAGTGACCTCCACACTATTATTATCGGCGCCGTGGAATGGATCACGAACGAAGGACAGTGTCGACTGATCAAAGCAGACATCGTTTGCTTGCTGAGGTTGGACAGTTGTAGCCATGGGATCTATGACGGCTAGGGCTATTGAGGGTGCACGAGCGCAAACGACCACTGGTTCACTCTCGATACGGACATCCACGAACACGCCGATGTGCATTCAATCGCGTTCGCGCGGCGAGGATGCCAACTCTGTTTAGGCTAGCTTTGTCAATATCCCGCATCGTAATGTAGAATTTTCTTTCTAAATGACCATTTTTGCCAATTTTTATTTATTATTGGGATATGTATAAGATAGTGGCTGAAACACTGATTCAAGCCCTCTCGTATACGAGTTTAGCTGTTGTTGCCGCACTGGTTGGTGGTGTAGTCGCTGTCTATCGACCTCCTGATCCCCAAATGGAAAGCAACGTGCAACATTTAGCCGCCGGCGTGGTCTTCGCTGCAGTCGCGGCTGAGTTGCTTCCCGATATTCATAATAAATCACCAACAGTGGTCGTCTCCGGATTTGCGATTGGTATCGTCACTATGCTTGGCATTCACCGACTC
>NZ_KE356561.1:643968-656541 GCF_000415985.1 Haloquadratum walsbyi J07HQW2 | reverse complement strand
TATTATTGGGATATGTATAAGATAGTGGCTGAAACACTGATCAAGCCCTCTCGTATACGAGTTTAGCTGTTGTTGCCGCACTGGTTGGTGGTGTAGTCGCTGTCTATCGACCTCCTGATCCCCAAATGGAAAGCAACGTGCAACATTTAGCCGCCGGCGTGGTCTTCGCTGCAGTCGCGGCTGAGTTGCTTCCCGATATTCATAATAAATCACCAACAGTGGTCGTCTCCGGATTTGCGATTGGTATCGTCACTATGCTTGGCATTCACCGACTCAGCAAAGCTATCGAGAAGCGAGATATTGGCGGCAACTTTGCAGGCGCTGCAGGTCTCATCATCACGATTGCCATCGACATGCTTATCGACGGCGTGCTTATCGGTGTCACTTTTATTGAGGAGACAACTACAGGAGTTATCATTGCCCTGGCGCTCGCAATCGAGGTACTATTCCTTGGGGTAGCTGCTGTCGTTGCGTTGCCAGAGGAGATGAGGAACATTCAGAAGATGGCTGTGCCGGCGACGTTTGGAGCGTTGATGACTGTTGGGGTCACCGTTGGTGTGCTCACGCTTGAGGGAGCGGCTGAAGCTACGATTGCAGTCGTCCTTGCCTTTGGTGCAGCGGCATTATTGTATCTTGTAACCGAGGAACTGTTGGTAAAAGCCGGCAAAGTACCACAGACGCCTGTTTCGACAACGCTGTTTTTTGTCGGCTTCCTCACGATATTTTTACTCGACATTATCGGGTAATATCGAGTGCCGTGATCAAATGATAACTTCAGTCTCCATTCAGAATAATATATTTCGTTGAAAGAATGTAGATTACAATTTCTAAGCAAGCTGATATATGTGAAATCTCTTGTCAGCGATTATTGAGAAGCCACACAATGGCGAATCACTCTCTGTGATAAGTGATAGACAATTGAGTAGCTGATACGGTTCCGTAGCGGTCAGAGAGTGATGCATCAAAAAGTCGAGATCCCCGTTGCCGGGTCAGAACCGAATCTGATATTTATGACGTGCAGCCACCGGCATCAATAGAGTTAGCGAGTACATCTAAGACCGAGCAAAACGAATTAAATTTTTCTCACAGCTGATATTGCTGATAGAAGAGTGAATACTCCGCCGATCCCCATAGCTACGAGTGGAGCGTTTGATGTTTTATTCCGCAAGAATGCATCATTCGGTTCGTCTGGTTCAATATATGCAGTCGTTTCTGTTCCCTGTTCGTAACTTTTGACTGCGGACTCGGCGGCTGATCGTGTTTCAAACTTTTGTTCAAAATCTGCTGGATATATTTTTGTGCCAGTGTATTCTGTTCCGCTATATGTATATTCGAATTCAACGGTCGGTTCGTACTCTGTGTCCGGATTTGAGGATGTCCTGCGATCTGTCTCAATAGTGAGTTCTGTGATAGTAGCATCAACTTGTACTGAGTCTCGAACTGCCTCAGTTTGTTGGATATAGTCATACCCTCCATAACTGGCGATAGCAAGACCAATCATGATGTACAGTGCTGCCCCTGCCAAGCTGTCGGGACCATCTATGTTGAACCCTGAATCATCGTCCATCAATGTCAGCCTCCTGTAAATACACGATATTTGACAATAACCAAGCGTCTCTGATGGATGCGCGTGACTGCAGATAATTCCTCAGACTCAAAAAATTATGTTGGGAACGAGCGAGTAGATTTGTCAGCTCACCAGTGTATCGATCGAGTGACTGGCAGCGCTCTTGGAGGGTATGGCACACGGAAAACCTTCTATCAAGAAGCTACTAAAATCTGTATACGGTCACTATCGTGATAGGTACGTTCGCCATTTTCGTTACAGGTGAGAGAGAGGATATTGTGCTGATTACTGCCCCTTTATTTACTCAATCATAATATGATTTTATACCCGCGCACCACATTCACCACAGCGTCTGAAACCGATCACTGGTCGAGAATATTATGAAATATTCACGCAGCAACAGGAACCAGTAATAGTTGCAGGTTACCATGACATTGATCAATAACTAACAGTGGTTAGTTCTCTTGAGAAATTAAATATCCACAATTTATACACCTATTACCGAGTACACCGGTATTTATTCCTTCAAATCTGTGTATACTTTTTGTATAGCATCAAAATGAAACCAACAGTGGTTACATACTCGAGGTATTAGTTGGATGCGACCGTTGCAGCAACCATCGCCGTTTAATCACTAACAGGCATGTTTAAAAATATGTCAGTAGATATCGCGCACGAGTATTTCACATGGAAACTGGTACAAGACGTCGCCGAGGAACATGGATTTTTCCAACAAGAAAATGTTGATCCAGACTTCGATTACTTTGCGCCTGGCACACAGGACTTCTCAGAGATGGGAGACAACGCTAAAGACGCTGACTGGTGGGAAGATCTCGATAATCAGGGACAGACACATGGTGTCTGTGAGTGGAACGCAGTGCAGGAGTCATCAGAAACAGATCGCCAGATTGTCGGCTCTTACAGCGAGTGGGATCGCGTGTTGTTCTCCTCAGTCGATTCCGGAACGACGACATTAGAGGATCTCCGGAATAGCTCTATCGGTATCAACAAGTATGCTACGTCGTTTTACTCAATCCGCGAGATGCTCCAGTCAGAGGGGTTCGACGATGATGAGATTGTACTCGAACATATCGGATCGGCTGAAGAACGGTTCGAGGCAGTGAAGAATGGCGAAGTTGATTCAATTGGCGTTCTCGAACCATATGTGACGCTGGGTCGATACGATGACGAATTAGAAGAAGTCTACGAAGGACCATGTCGTGCAGCACTAGTGGCACCGCCAGAAGCCGATCCTGAACAGGTCACCGCATTCCGGAATGCGCTCAACCGAGCTGTCGAGGAGATCAACAACAATCTCGAAACCTATCGCGACCAATACATTGATCTGCTCGAGGCAGAGGCAGAGGACGATCCTGAAACGTTCGCTGATGTCGATATTGATGAGCTTCGCGAGGAATTCGAACTTCGAAACTTCCTCCCAGTTCGTGCTCCCGACGAAGAGCGGATTGAGAATACAGCTGAGTGGATGGACGATGCCGGATACGTCGAAGATCAAGACGATATCGAGACAATCGAAGGCGATCAAAAAGAAGCACCAGCATCTGACTGAGGGTTATGATTCGAGCTCGCATTCAAGCTGTATTTGACCGAGTCAGAACTGCTACTGACGGATCATCACCCGCGTCTGACGTCGGGTCAGAAGCTGGAGATGAGGGTCATGTCCAGAACCGAGTGCAAACTGGGAGTACAAATAGCCAAAATCGAGGTTCCGACCAGACCGTGCTGACACCCTCCGCGAGACGTCCAACTGATACCGCAGTGACAATCGAGTCGCTCGATAAATCCTACGGCGATACACAGGTGTTCTCTGATCTCGATTTGACGATTGAAGACGGAGACTTCGTTTGTCTTCTCGGACAGAGCGGCTGTGGAAAAACAACACTTCTACACATGATTGCGGGACTTGAGTCCCGCGACGGGGGTCAGATACAATTCCATGGAGAGCCGGTCCGCGGTCCTGATTACCGGCGTGGCGTCGTTTTTCAGGATCCACACTTGTATCCGTGGTTGTCAGTGCGAAAAAACATCAGTATCGGACCGCGACTGCGCGGAGTCGAACCTGACCAGCAGTATGTTTCAGAATTAATTGACATGGTGGGACTATCTGAGGTAGAGGACGCTGATATCAGTAGTCTTTCGGGTGGAATGGCCCAGCGCGTGTCCCTGGCTCGAACGCTTGCGAACGACCCAGAACTTCTGTTACTTGATGAACCGTTCAGCGCGCTTGATGAGCTGACGAAGATGCAACTTCAGGATGAACTCACACAGATCATAGACCAACTTGGATTGACCGCGGTGTTTGTGACTCACGATATCGAGGAAGCAGTGTATCTCGGTGATCGTGTTGTCGTTCTCGGCGAGGAGTCAACAGGTGTCAAAGGAATCGAACGTGTCACTGATGCGGGACGAGCCCGCGATAATCACGAATCAATGGAGCGTCGCCGCGATGTGTTTCAGCTACTCGGAACTAACTACGAATGAACGATAATGATACACCTGACGAGACGACCGATACCTCAAGTTCTCCCCGCCACGATTCCGTGACGGGACATACACACAATCATGATCAGATCGAAGTCCCAGATGAGATGTCGAACCACGATTTCCGTGCGTTCGTGATGGGGGATGGCTGGCAGAATCCATCTGATAAGGCCCGAACAGAGGGTATCTCCCGCCGAGAGTTCATGCGTGAATCCGGACTTGCGGGGCTCACCGCTGGTGCTGCGGCGACTGCCGGCTGCCTTGGTAGTAGTAGTGGTGGTAGTGGTGATAGTGGGACTCTCACGGCTGATATCGGATATCTGCCTATCACTGACGCCGCGCCACTTCTGACAGGATACGCGAATGACCATTTCGCTGATCATGGGATTCAGGCAAATGAACCAACGTTATTTCGTGGGTGGTCTGATCTTGCAGAGGCATTTCTCTCAGATCAGGTAAATGTCGCACACTTCCTTATGCCGATGACATTGTGGATGCGCTACGGCAACGAACTGAGTGCCGACGTCAATGTTGTTGCATGGGATCACACTGACGGGTCAGCACTGACTGTCCAGCCGGATATCGACGATTGGGCTGATCTTGGGGGCGGTAAGATAGCTGTCCCATTCTGGTATTCGATTCATAATGTCGTTCTCCAGTTGGGGCTTCGACAGCATGGGCTCACTCCTCGGACGAACACCTCTGGTGAGGAATTGGCTGACGACGAGGTGAATCTCGTTGTGACACCACCACCAGATATGCCTGCTGCGCTCGCAAACGGCTCTATTGAGGGGTATATAGTTGCTGAACCGTTCAACGCAATTGGTGAACTCGAAGCTGACGGTAAGATTCTTCGCTTCACTGGCGATATCTGGAAGCAACACGCCTGCTGTGTGATCACAATGAAAGAACAACTCGTGAATGAGCGTCCAGATTGGGCCGCCAATGTTGTCAGCGGGATCGTCGATGCACAGCAATGGCTCCGCGGTCATCGATCAGACGCAGCAACTCTCCTTTCGACCGACGATACAGGGTTGTATCCGCAAGGACCTGAACCTATTAACCGCGCTCTGACGCTATACGACGATCATGATCAGTATATCGACTCTGGAGCAATTCAAAATACTGACTGGGACAGTAGCCGAATTGGATTTTACCCATATCCGTACCCGTCATATACAAAAGAGTTGACTCGCCAGATGCGCGACACGCGAGTCGAAGGCGATTCGGGATTCCTCGAAGAGATTTCCCCAGAATTTGTTGCAGACGATCTTGTTGCGTACGACCCGGTTGAAACGGCACTTGAACGAGCCGGCGGTCCGCCGGCGTTCGACGTAGAGGAAGAAAATGGCTACGAAAGAAGAGAGACAATACAGTTCTGAGGTCGGTGAAGAAGCCGGAAAAATCCTGCCGTTGGCCGGACTCGGTGGGGGGCTCATTGCTTGGTATCTTGTGACTACCCTGTCGAGTGGGGTCATCACGAACTTCCACCCAGCAGACACGTTCATGGTATTGACGGAACTGTTGAGTACTCAGTCTTTCTATGCTGAGCACATATATATTAGCCTGTATCGATTCGGCATTTCGCTGGTGTTATGTGTTTCTGTTGGAATTCCCCTTGGAATTCTGGTTGGATTCTTTACACCCGCTGAACGAGCCGCAACCGTCCTGTTGCAGTTCATGCGAATGATCTCACCATTGGCGTGGTTCCCGATCGCAATCATCGTGTTCGGCGTGGGTACCGGTTCGTCAGTATTTGTGATGTTCATGGCAGGCGTCTGGCCCATATTGCTCAATACTGCCCACGGGATCTCCACGATTGACGAAGATTGGGTCACTGTTGCCGAGTCATTAGGCGGCGACACGCGTAGCATCATCCAGCGTATCGTCGTCCCCGGAGTCGTCCCTGATATACTCACTGGATTGCGCTTAGCCGTCGGGATTCTCTGGATCATTCTCGTTCCTGCAGAGATGCTTGGGGTCAACTCTGGGCTGGGCTATTACATCCTAGACGCCCGTGATCGATTTGCGTATGCCGAGATTCCCGCGGTGATGTTAATCATCGGATTCATTGGCTACTGGCTTGATCTCGGAATCCGGTGGCTTCACACTCGTCGGACTTCTGCCTGAAGAGCCATTTCTGAGGGTTCTAGATGTCATATTCAATATCATAATATTACCCAAACAACTTACCATCGGAATTAAGATAGCCAACGGTATCAACGAAAGTACTAGTACTAGTACTCGCACTTCTCATGGAATTATCTCGGAAGTCCTAATTAGATCACACATACACGACGTGATTTTCTATTTCTACGTCTTAGATGTTAACGATTGATTATTTTGGAGCGTTACGATTCATGGATATTAAAACGTCCCTCTACATATCTCGCTCTGATGGGTACGCTCACTAAACTGTTCGACCCGGATCGGGTCGCGGTCGTCGGCGCGACGACCCGCGAAGGCGCGGTCGGTCGGGCCGTCACGTCGAATCTGCTCGCGGATTTTGACGGTGAGACGGTCCCGGTCAACCCGAATTATGACGAGGTACTCGATACTCCCTGTGTGACCTCCATTGACGACGCAAATGCGGATATTGCCGTTGTCGTCGTGCCGCCATCAATCGTGTTAGACGCCATTGAGGCGTGTGGCGAGGCGGGGACGCAAAACGTCGTTGTGATCACTGCTGGGTTTGGCGAGACTGGCGAAGATGGCGCCGCACGCGAACAGCGACTTGCCGACCTCGCCGAAGAATACAATCTCAACGTTGTTGGGCCAAACAGCCTCGGCATTATATCGACGCCTTCGGGCATGAATGCTACCTTTGGTCCAGAAAATGCATTATCCGGTGGTCTTTCATTTATGAGTCAGTCAGGCGCGTTCGTCACGGCGGTCCTCGACTGGGCTAATGACAACGGTGTTGGGTTCAAAGATGTCGTTTCACTCGGTAACAAAGCGGTCTTAGATGAAACCGACTTCGTTGATCACTGGGGCGGTGACCCGGAAACAGATGTAATAATCGGCTATCTTGAGGGGATTACTGACGGACGGGAGTTCATCGAAACCGCCCGTGAGACGGCGCGTGATACCCCGATTGTAGCCGTTAAGTCCGGTCGCACAAGTGCTGGTGCACAGGCTGCCTCCTCACATACGGGCACACTTGCCGGCTCAGAAAAGGCCTATGAGGCTGGACTCGATCAAGCCGGTGTCATTCGGGCGGAGTCAGTTGACGACCTCTTTGATGCGGCGGGTATCTTGGGCAGTCAACCGCTTCCAGACACCGACAGCATCGCTATCGTCACTAACGCCGGTGGACCTGGTGTCATGGCAACTGATGCGGTCGGCGACGCTGGTCTCAACCTGGCGTCGTTTGCCCCCAAGACGACGGATGCGCTTCGTGAATCGATGCCGGCAGAAGCAAACATTCACAATCCGGTTGACGTCATCGGCGACGCTGATGTTGACCGGTTTGGTAAGGCTCTTGAAATCGCTCTTGCAGACGACCATGTAGGGGCTGCGCTTGTGTTGGCGGCGCCGACAGCCACAATCGATTTTGATGCTCTTGGGGACACAGTCCGTGAGACGGTCGAGACAACAGATGCCCCAGTAGCCGCATGTTTGATGGGCGGCGATCGTACTCGGGAACCGACTCGAAAGCTCCAGAAAGCGGGAATTCCCTGTTATTTTGACCCCGCACGCGGAATCGACAGTCTTGCAACGCTTGCGGAATACCGCGATATCCGTCAACGTGAATATGCTGACCCCATGTCGTTCGACGTTGACCGCGAGCGCGCACGCGAAGTGCTTGAGACTGTCCACGACCGCGATGATAATCGACTTGGTGTTGAGGCGATGGAACTGCTTGATGCGTATGGAATCACTACTCCCGCTGGCTCCATCGTCGACTCTCCGAGTCGTGCAGCTGCAGTGGCTGCCGACGTAGACGGCGATGTCGTAATGAAGATTGTCTCGCCAGATATCCTACATAAATCTGATATCGGTGGGGTTGCCGTCGGAGTAGCGACCGCAGACGTCGCCGACACGTACGAAACCCTGATAACTCGGGCGCGCAACTATCAGCCCAATGCGACGATCCTCGGTGTCCAGGTTCAAGAGATGGTCGACCTCGATGCCGGCGTCGAAACAATTGTTGGCATGAATCGTGACCCGCAGTTCGGTCCACTACTGATGTTCGGGCTTGGCGGGATATTCGTGGAAGTGATGGAAGACACAACGTTTCGTGTTGCGCCCGTCTCTGAGCCCGAAGCCCACGAGATGACCCGCGAGATACAGTCTGCACCTCTCCTGCGCGGTGCTCGCGGTCGTGACCCAGTCGATGTCGACGCCATCGTTGACACAATCGGTCGACTTTCACAACTCGTCACGGACTTCCCTGCGATCGTCGAACTCGATATCAACCCACTCGTTGCACTGCCCGACGCCGATGGTGAGGCGAACGCCGCCGCTGTCGACGTCAGATTAACCGTTGACCCGGAGATCCTTGATTAATGACAGACACAACTACGACACTCATTACCGCGACCGGAGAAAGCGTTGGAAAGACTGCAATCACCCTGGCGTTCGCACGACTCGCCACAGCCGGCGATCAGGATGTTGGCTATATGAAACCGAAAGGCACCCGGCTTCAGTCGAATGTCGGTAAGACACTTGACCAAGATCCGATGCTCGCTCGTGAGATGCTCGGCTTGGACGCCGAGATGCATCAAATGGAGCCGGTTGTCTACTCGCCCACATTCGCCGAGGGTGTGATCCGCGGCACAGAAGACACCGGTGCGCTCCGTGATCGGATTGCAACCTCATTCGAGACACTTGCAGATGGACGCGATCACGTGTTCGTCGAAGGCGGTGAGTGGCGAACCGGCGGTGTCGTTGAGCTAACTGACCCGGATGTGGCGGAACTGTTGGACGCCCGGGTTATCCTCGTTGCCGAGTATGAGTCGCCTAAAGACCTCGATGCGGTGCTCGCGGCTGCCGACGCATTCGGTGATCGACTCGCCGGTGTCGTGTTCAACAAGGTTGCTGACGCCGCCTATGACTCGCTTGGTCAGGACGGGATCCCGTTCTTAAAATCCCGTGGAGTAGCCGTCTTCGGAGCGCTCCCTCGCGAGAAAGAGCTTGCAGGCGTCACCGTGTCAGCGCTTGCTGACGAACTTGGCGCAGACGCTCTCACTGAGGGTTCGACTGACGTCTTTGTTGAGCGCTTCCTTGTCGGTGCGATGGGTGGTGATGAAGCGCTCCGGTACTTCCGTCGTGCCCGCGACACGGTCGTAATCACTGGCGGTGATCGCGCGGATGTCCAGACCGCGGCGCTCGGTGCGTCAGGTGTGAAGTGCCTCCTTCTTACCGGGGGACACCGACCATCTGGTGCAGTGCTTGGTCGGGCGGCAGAAGCTGACACAGCTGTGCTTGCGGTCAACACCAATACTGCAACCGCAATCGATAGAGTCGAGTCCTTGATTCAGGGTGGTCGAACCAGTGATGCCCGTACCGTCGACCGCATGGCGAAGTTACTGGACGCGCATGTCGACGTCGACGCCGTAATCTGACGGGCTGGTCGTCAGCATTGACCGATCCTACTGGAGTTGCACTCACACAGATGCACGGAGGAAGCCCACGACTTTACTCGTGGGTAACTGACACGTCGTAATCGGATGAAACTGAAAGGCAACTCTAGCTGAGAGTCAGTGGTTATACAATTAGAATACCGTATCAAGATGCTCCGAAGACCGCTCCTAACAGTATCAGTGCATTATACATGAAATACTCTATGGCAGCCGTTTGCGCGAAAGCAGGAAGCAACGATAGCATTAATGTACTATTACTACTAACATGAATTGTGCGTATTGTACACAACTATGAACATATTCATCACTTCAAACTTTGCTGAATCTGGTGTTGAGCGACTAACAGAACTAGGATTTGATGTTACATTCGATCCAATTGAGAACCGTGACGGGCGGATGCCGGTGGACACACTGACACAACGCTTGGACGGTGTCGAGATCTTTATCTCTGGGTTTGAGGGTGTGCCAGCTGAACTCATGGATGCTGCCGATGATCTCAAATTAATCGCCTGTCCACGGGGTGGTCCTGAAGCCAGCGTGGATATCAGTGCCGCAACTGATCGCGGAATTCCTGTTTTGCACGCACCGGGCAGAAACGCAGAGACTGTTGCTGACCATACAATGGGATTACTGTTGGCTGCAACGAGGAATATTGCACAAGCTCATCATCGATTACGGATGGGCAGAGATACTGGCACCCCACAAGAAGACGCCGCAGCAGGTGGAGAGCGTGAGGACGTGACATGGGGAATTGGCTCTGAATCGCCATACACAACGCTTCGGGGACCAGAGCTTCGCGGTCGGACAATCGGCATTGTTGGTTTTAGCCGGATTGGACGGCGGGTCGCCAAACGAGCCGGTGACGGATTTGGGATGGATGTAGTTGCGTATGACCCGTTCGTTGACCACGTCGAGATGGAACCATTCCAGGTCGATAAAGTGACAGATGTTCAATCATTATGTCAACAGAGTGATGTGGTCAGTCTGCATGCCGCAGTTGCACCAGGGTCACGCAATATGATTGGTCCCGCAGAGTTCGCGGCAATGCCTGATAATGGATACTTCGTCAACACGGCACGGGCTGCGCTCATCGAAGACGGCGCATTACTTGAAGCACTCAGGACTGACGAAATACAAGCTGCAGCACTCGATGTGTACCCTGAAGAGCCAATCGCCGAAGATGACCCACTGCTAGATATGGAAAATGTCGTTACAACACCACATATCGCCTCAGCGTCACAAGATGTCATCGAGCGGCACAGTGAACTGACTGTGAACGATATTGAAGCGCTCGTCAATGATGAGCGACCCATGCACGTTGTCAATCCTGAGACACTAACAGAGTTCACGCTCTGAGTATGGAGGTAATCCGACGTATATATGGACTTGATCATCGTGTCAATTACTCATATTAATCGCTACTATTGTGACTGAGAATGCGGATGGCAGATCATCCGCTGTATGAGTATATCACATGAAGAACTATCGACGCCATGATCGTTGTAAGTTCTCAATATTCCTTTAGCTCCAGGGCAAATCCAACATTTAATTGAAAATCTCCGGCGCCTAGTTTGAGTGTCTGTTTCGTCATCGTCACTAACACACCTGTTCGTTCTCGCCAATACACAGATCTTAAATGCTTTTTTGCTATGAGCTCCGAATGCATCCTCGTTGAAATTCGCAGCCACATCGACGGTGAAGATAGCCCCAGGATGCTCGCATCAATAGCCGAACCCGAGTATCCGTACTCAATTAATCAACTCATTTCGCACACTGCAGCAAGATCCTACGCTCCAATGGGTTATACATCAGTATCATTATTATCGTCTCCATCAGGTGAATCTGGTGTAACTGGCACTGGGTCAAAATCAGTATCAATGTCTAAGCTCATGTGCTCTTGAACAAACTCGTGTGTGCGTTTTTCGAGTTCATCTGTATCATACTCTGCCGTCATTTCAATCGCCTGCACCCATTCTCCGTCTTCTTCAGAGAATGCGACTGTGGTGCCGTGTTCTTCGGTTACATGAATCAGACTGTATACACGCAGCGCCTCATACACATGTAGGAAATCACCGGCTTCATCGATCTCATCGAACGGCGCCAGCGTGTCATCTGGAAACACCTTCATTGTAGTCAACGGTGAGACCTCTCCTGAGTCGACCAGTGCCTCTACTTCATCCACCTCAGGAGGTTTGAGCGGACGGTTAGGGAGCGAGTCAATCATCTGCATTCTCCCGTGAATCATCCATCAGTTCATATAATTTAGTGTACACCTTCCGCACGTATCCGTGCTCTGTCATTCGAGCGAATATATCCGGCGCGTATTGGAACGAATATGCTGTTCCATCACTAGCGTATGATGCTGTCATATAATCATCTGCTGGTGACGAAAACACCACTTCACCCGATAGATTCAATCCATCTGAGTTTAGCATTAGATCAGTCTTTATTGAACTCATATTCTATGATATGTGGAAACGGATTGTAACGCTTAGGTTTGTGCTCTTAGAGTTTAGCTGTTGATTTGTATGAATGCGTGTTACCCAACAGCTCGGTGAGGTACTATCTGTAACAAGGAGAGAATCCCGGCGTTCACGCCGGGCGTGAATCCGACATGAATCTGTCGCAAACACTTATGAGACACCTACCGGATATTCTCACATCGGTAGCAGTAAATAAGACAACACCCCACACTATGTATGGCGATTAAGGTCACTCGTACCTACGTTGGTCATATCACAAACCAGCAACAGGTGCGAGATGATCTGCATTCGCTCGGGGATGCTGCCTCGAAAATCTGGAACGTCGCACGGTGGACAGCCGACCGTGTGTGGGATGCAATCGGTGAGATACCTGACGGAGCCTCACTCAAGCATATATGAAAACCCGCAAATGCTGGAGACCTCAACGCCTTCTCAA
>NZ_KE356561.1:616950-643948 GCF_000415985.1 Haloquadratum walsbyi J07HQW2 | reverse complement strand
CGTGGGCGTTCGACCGGCTGTATCAGTATCTCGACTACAAGGGCGAAGAACACGGTGTTGAGGTACTGAAAGAAAATGAGTGGAATACCTCGAAGACGTGCTGTGAGTGTGGTGACTCCGCTGATAGCAACCGGGTTGAGCGTGGTCTGGTCTGTACGTATGTGATTCCTGCGCTGCGAATTGGTAGCCAACGCAGACTGTAACGGCGCAGAGAATATGAGACAAAAGATAACCCCGAGTCCGAGTCCGTCACAGGATAGGGATAACGGCTGTCTGGCACAGCCATCGATCTACTTGTTCGATACATCACCGGGTGAAATAGTCCCTCAAGAACAGGGTAGATCCTAAACCAGCAAATATCCCAAATCTGCGGTACGGGAAGCCTCGCCGTTTCCGGCGAGGAGGATGTCACATAGAATGCATCGGATGATACAGCATCCCGCAACGAAGTTTGGTGCCAAGCCATGTCTGAGAACATTCACGGGCAGGAACCGGCTGATTGCACGCCAATACAATGAGTGATAGCAAGCATACACAAATGTTGACGAAATTACTCATCTACGGACGTAACTGAAGAACCTACAGGGAGGTGCGTAACGGCGAGGGATATCATAAAGTACCAGTGGAATGCCGGCGCTCACGTGATAGCTTGCCGATCGTTGACCACGCAGATCAGCAAACATAATTCACTTCATCATCACCGCTAATATTATGATTCTCTCTACAAGTTTGGATCGAACAAATCTGCCAAGTTAATTCCTTCAGGTTGGCTCGAATCCAACCGCTCATAATTCGTGATTCGTGAATACTTGTTTCCACAATATTAGCGTGATTCACTATTTTTATCACGCTAAACTGCCGAGAGCGGAAATAAAAATAGCTAATCCGCCAAGCGTAAACACAGACCCAACAATTGCAAAAAGTGTCCCCACAGTGCCTGTTTTCAACGCAGTGGTTTCTGTCAGCTCATTCATCACATTCAGATGGTCCGTTTCAGGTGTCATGACCGCGACTACATCTGTATTTGTATCTGCACCGACACTAATATCAGTATCTTCGGCTCCCGTCTTTGGCGTTGGGTTTGCTCTCCCGACAATCGTTATTTGCTCGCCGAGACTGATTGTTCCCTCAATCAACTCAATCGGATTTGGGATACTACCTGAGTCACTTATCTCAGCTGATGGATCAACATTAATTTTCTCTTCATTAATTTCTCTTGATACCTCCTCCCCTCCTGTGACCGTCTTTTTCTGGGTATCCAATGACAGACTTTCTGTCGTAGGGGTAATCAGTACCTCCGCTGTCCCATCAGAAATTTTAAATGATCTACACTCGGTGCCAGAGTCAATCGGGCAGCCATCATTCAGTTGAGAGCGAATTTTATACTTGTACGCCACACATTCTTGATCGTGGATTGGTGAAATAATTGTATCACCCGGCTGAGATGGATAAACAGACCCGGTTATTTGAACTAATTCATCACTCCCAACAGCTTCATCAATTGGCACTAAATCCGTCGTGAATATTCTCCACGATCGATTGAGTTGTTTGATTCCACCAATTGTCAGAGATAATCCAACTCCTGTTGCGGCCATTCCGCCAAATAATCCGGGTAAAATCCCATCGACAGCTAATACAGAGCCACCAAGTAACATGATAGACTCAAGAAAACTCTCGAGAGATATGTTATTTCCCCGTTCGTTCTGTTCTTAGAGCAATATTGACCGCCGATACGACAACGGTTTAGAATTTTGTCGAGCGTAGGCGGATCTGGAATCACTTCCACTATCATTTGATTCAATCCACTGTGCGGGTCTATAAACACACGATCAAACTGCGAACAATGCTGGCGCTGAATATCAGAACACGTGTACACGTAATCGGCGGTTCACGGACGGTTGAGCAGCGTAACTAACCCTGCGTGTAAGCGGTAATTGCGCAGTTTACTCACATCATCAAGAAAACATAGTTACTCTGTCAACCGGTCAATCTTCGCTCGCACGCGGTGGCGTAGCGTCACATCCTCTGAGTGACCGACGGGCACCCCACCGACAGTGACGGGCACGAGTGGGCGGTCACGTTTACACTTAATACAGGTCCGCAGTTGTGTGCCGTTCCAAGCACAACACTCAGGACAGAACCACATTGATTTCAGTTCGTCACTCATAATCGTACCTCCATGCTCCTTTTTGAACTGACACTTCAAGAGTGTCGCAGATATTGCATGTGTCCTTTCGCGACAGCGCTGCTCTCTCAACGTCAGCATCGTGAACCATGATATGACCTAACCCGCCACTGAGAGAGTGTATGATCGTTGAGGTGTTGATATCAGTTGCGAAAGACTCATGATGAATATTATTGTTTTCTGTCTGAGTAATTGTCTGTTGTGGCATAGTAGCATCTATCAATTGATTGAATATAGCTGGGCGCAGTCATTTTCTTTGTGAGCAATTGTTTTATGATAACAACTCACATATGTTCTAACCCCTCGGCATATGAGACATAATGACCACATCGTTGGATCACAAATCTGAACTATCAGAGTGCACTCAATCAGACATTTGAGTGGGCACACCGTCGAAAGTGTATCTGTCTCACTGATATCAACTGGTCTGTCATCGGGAATCACTGGGTCTTGACCGGCAGCATAATTGTGTGGATCGTGTCAACAGGTAGTATTAACACTGTAACTTTTTTATGTATACTAATTACTGTTGTGCATGAAGTCTCAGACACACGTCACATTCGTGCTGGACTCGTCGGGATCACCGTCAAAAATCGACGACGACACCCAGGGTGGATTCAATACGTTCTTGATGGAGAAACGTGAAGAGAGTGAGGTGGCAGTGACGCTACATGACTTCGATAGCACCGTTGAACTGGTGTACCGGGGACCGGACATCGTCGCCGCCGAGACGCTGGACACGGATAACTATCGCACAGGCGATTGACGAAACCCGCGACTACGTCGCCGCTGAGGAGGTCAACAGTCAACATAAGTTGGGAATCGCCTCCTCGGAGTTGGATAGCTCAACAAAGCGAATTATTGAGTGCCTGTCCGAAGAGTTCGAAATCCGGATTAACGCGACATGATTCAATTACTACAAGGAGACCAATCGAGAGTATATTGCTCGCACTTGGCTAAAAGACTCTACGAAACGGAAGAACTCGAGGAAGAGGATGTTCGTGAACCCTGGAATGGGCATGACCCCTATGCAAATTTCGGTGAGAATGAGTATCGGAAACGCGAGACGCTCGCACGTATCAGGAATCCCCAGAAACTGAGCGTGAGTCTGAGTCAAATCCCGTGAGTATTCACAAACATATTTATAACTGTTAATTTTGAATACGACTTCAGAATGACACGGAAGGTCATATCATACAAAGATGGTCATGTCTATGAGTTTGCCCCCGACATGGAGCCGATATATACGGCTAAAGACGGGGAATCAGTCACATTCGAGACTATTGATAGCCTGAATAAGGCTGTCCAGTCGGATTCTGATCTGATGGATGCTATCCCAGAAGAGGTCAACGCCGCTACAGGTCCAATTGCTGTTGAGGGTGCCACACCTGGCGATGTCCTCAGGGTTGAGATTGAAGATGTGCGAGTTAACGAGGAGCAAGGACGTGTGATTACAGCACCGGAGTTCGGGTTACTCCAAGATCATGAAGACATCGAACACCCAGCGACACGTGTGACAGAAATAACCAAAGATAGTGAGTCACTTTTATTCAAAGATCTTGAGATACCAATCAACCCTGTTATTGGAACGATTGGTGTTGCAACATCTGAAGAAACAATTACAACTCTTATACCACACAATCATGGTGGTAACCTCGACACCACAGATATGACCGCTGGGACAACAGCCTACTTTCCAGTGTTTCAAGAAGGTGCGATGCTAGCGATGGGCGATTCCAAAGCTGCGATGGCAGATGGCGAAATGTGCGGTACCGGTGCTGAAATTGGGACTGACATTGATATCACGGTTTCTGTCATTGAAGATGCCGCCATTGATCTTGAGCGCCCACTCGTCGATACCGGTGGTGCGTGGAAAACGATTGCTAGTGCCGAAACAATGGAAGATGCTGTCGAAATGGCAAACGAGGATCTTATTAAACTACTTGCTCTTGAGCATGATTACTCGCTTACTGACGCCTATCTTTTTTCGAGTCTTGTTGGCGGTCTGGAAATTAGCCAAGTTGTCGACCCACTTGTTACGGCCCGTAACTCAGTCCCAAGCGAATATCTCTCAGATCCATTCTAAGCTGGGTTGGAGTGGAACTTTTAGAGAGTTCTATTATTAAGATGTGAATAACAACTTATCATCCCTCGACAGGATCGCCCTCCAGTGTCTCTTCTTTCGTATCGGGTCCCAGATGGAATAAATTAGTTTAATTCCGACCTCTCACGGTTGAGTTATTCTCATGATAATTGAGTGCCAGGTGATGGCTGCACCTTGCTTGTGGACGCTGTGTCTGAGCCCAGAGAACTTGACAACGGCACACACGTCACCTTCGATTCTGTGCCAATACTGAATATCCTGTGCTGTCTTGTCTGCAAGATTATTGATATTAAACTGTTCTGGAAGGGCTTGAACAGTTTCTGAGTTGCCATCGCTCCGGTTGTAATGAGGCTACAGTCGTTATCACATTCTGATTATATAGCTATAAATTCAACACGTATCACGAGCTGAAATACATGATTATCATATTGTACAGCAGGTTATCAACCTCCTCTCGCGCCTAGAGACGCGTGAATCCCACCACGAGATTTCAGACCGGTCGTACCCTTCTGATTTCAATGTCGTAGTCCCGTCGCTGGGTTCGAAACTCTCGGACGCACTGAGAGGCAGAGCACTGCTACATCCGACAACCTTCCATCAGTGAGGCTTGTCCACCGGTTACCTCTGGCGTATCATAAGAACGATTAAACAAAAATACGGTACGTGCATCTGCTCACGACGCTGGTGGAAATAGTTCCGTGAACTCACCATCGTCTGTCTCATTCTTGACATCCTCCTCCGCTTTTAGGCGGAGGAATCCTGAGCGTGAGTTGAGTGTTGGAGATTTCAGGGTTGCAGTCCCACCGAGCATCCAGACAGAAAGAATCTGAAGGGATGCTCGTGGACTGTGGCGGGTAGAGTGGGAGTGCCAAGCCCCGCCCCGGTACTCCTATCCTCCGTCATGTTCGGACTCCCAGAGTTGGTTTTGCCTCGGGGCGTCCAGCAGACCTCAACGGACACGGACTCGGAGTTACTGTGAGCTGTGCTTACAGCAGTCAACTCCAGTCCAGTCCAGTCGGATTCTGTGAGAATACGCTGGTTATCGACTGGGTCCATTGATTCGATTATTGCTTGGTTGCTTGGCGGCGGGGCGGGGCGGGGCGGGCAGGCCGCCATCGGAGGACTCAGCAGAATCACTCTGTTCTAGCTTGATTCCTATCTTTCCGGATAATTGCCTGCCAGTTGAAACGATGGATTGTGAAATCTCGGGCTGGCTATCACACCGTGGATTGTTACTCGGGTGTCGGATTCATTTTGTCCTGTCCTGCGGCTAAAGGCGCAGGTATTCTCCTTGATTCTGTATAATGTAGACCGATCACTCTGAGCGGTCAATATGACTGTTGTACCAGCTTGAACCGCGACCAGCCTAACAAGTCGTTATTCAGCAGCCTTCTTCTGCTCCGGTACATGCTCTCTGAGCTGACGCTGCCGGGATCGCAGGAAGAGTTCCATCCCGTGTCAACGTCTGTGACTCGGCGTACAGCGCAGTGATCGACGCAGAAAATAAATAAAATACAGCGTCTCCCGACAGCATATCAAACACGGCAGGTACGTCTCCAGCAGCGTCCCCGATACGAGGCATGCTATGCGAAGCATGGGCGATCATCACGACTGGCAACGCCCCTCAGTGTTGTTGTACAGCCATCCGAGAATGACTGACATCGGTATCATATTTATGATATACTCCCAGAATACGGTGAAATCGCCCGCTCCAGTGAGTATCATTGGGACGTGTCAAAGACCCCAGACGACGCCAATCAGTATACTCGCGTGAAGCGCACTAAATCGCTGCTAGAGACGGGGGCTGTAGGAAACCACGCCAACCCAACTCCTCTAATGCACCAGCCAAAAATAGCGTAACACCGAAGGTAAAGATGTAACTGCTGAGTGGAGCGTATGGAACCGCCACACCGCCGAGAAGCACCACAACTATCATCTCAGCCTCAATCCCGAACATCATGATGGCGATACCGATGAGATACCAACTCGCAGGTTACGAAGCTGTCAAAGCCAGTCTCGAACGCTTTCAGCGAGTAACCAGACCGTCGCCCCTACAGTAATCATCGGAGCCCATGCATAAGCCACCACTCCCAATGTCGGAATAGTGGATCCGAACATCCCGTGTAGCCCCGCAAAAACGAGCCCGGAATAGAGTGCAAGTACAGCTAGGAAGTTCCAATTGCTCGGTGAGATGTCTCTCGTCTGGGGCTGTCAACGCCGCTCATTTTTTCCTAGTAGTGCTAAATTTTGTACTCCAGTATATACTGTTGGACGCACAAACAAGTAAAAAGAATATTTCTGGACTAGCAGTTGATATACGCAGTTCATATACGAGCGAAAATCGTTGATGAGAGACAAATACCGAGTAAGCGTTTCAGCTTCTGAAATGAGATATATTATAGATCCTATCGGGAGTTGCCTACAGTGCATATACAGTAAGTAGCTCTCATCGACTAGCTGTCTCAGCTGAGGGTCAGTCTGAAGAATAGGATTTCACCGAGAGTCTTTGCGAATGCGTCAATATGGATGCCATTGTATGTTCCAACAGGAATTTTTTCCTCAGATTCATTTTGGTTAAGACTCCCCCGATAGATTTCGAGGAGATGAGTCACAATAACGCCGGTATCCGGTTGTATCTGCTCAAGAGCATCAGTCAGACTGAAATTGAGATTCTTCACCGCACCCCCCCATCAACACGAGACGTGCACACAATGTAGAAATCCTCATCTAAGTCGTACTAATGCATTTTCACCGCCACATCGTCATCGTGCCCAACGATTTGCGAGACGATTTTACTGGGGTCGGGATTCACGAGATCAAGAGACAACTGCTTGTCCCCTGGATACTGGTAGTCGACGTTGCACATTACAGGGTCTACTACTCCGTGGAGAGTATAATAGTTCCACATGAACCCCTGTTGGGTTGAACCGGAGATTTTACAATGAAATCCAAGCATCGGAATTGGACCCCTGATCGGCGATACAGCTATAGATTGTTGGTCGATGGAGAGTGTGAGACTGATACACGATCAAAGTCGATCTGACCGCACTGTACGGGTTCCTGTCAAGTGAAATATCATATGATAAAGATACCCGTTTGGGGTCTGGTAGTTCAACCACATACAGAACCGGACAGTTCTTTCTAGTTAGCTCAACAGATTAATTCGGTCCATCACTCTGTTCGCGAAGTATCGACAGTGGTCGTAGGTGTTCCACAGACAGTGATGAAAGCAACTTTCGCCCCATCAAGAGTGATTTGTCTCGAGATACTAACCCCTGCTTGACCGTTCAAAAATTCATCTGTCGCTTCAAAAACGCTTGATTATGCTGGACTTCGCTTGGAAGGTTTTGTTTAGTCACACCTCAACAAGCAGACCACTCGGTTTACAGCCTTTGTGAAATACTGTGAATAGCTGGTGTCCGCTCACTCGGCAAACAGTTAGTCCGCCGTTACGGGGCCGCTAGCGGTCCGGTTGTCGCTCCACGTGAAGTAGCTCGCGAGAGCCGGACCGCTGACGTTATGCCAGACACTGAACAGTGCGGGGATGAGCGCGGCTGCCGGGTCAAACAGGGATGCGGCGAGCGCCACCGCGAGACCGCTGTTCTGGAGGCCGACCTCGAAGGTCGTCGTCCGTACGCGGTCCACAGACATGCCGAACGCGCGCCCCACGCCGTAGCCCGCTCCAAGGCCGACACCGTTGTGGAGGACGACTGCGGCCAGCACAAGCGCGCCCGCAGTGAGGATGTTATTGACGTTCGCACCGACGACCCCTGCGACGATGGCAACGATGGCGACAACGCTTATCACGGGGAAGACATCGACTCCAACCTCCGCGGCCTTCGGCGAGTAACGGTCAAGGACGTACCGAATCCCGAACCCGAGCACGACCGGGATGATGACGATCTGGACGATACTGGTGAACATCTGCATGAACGTCACGTCGATGCTCTCTCCGAGGATGAACAGCGTCCACGCGGGCAGCACGATGGGCGCTGTGAGCGTCGTCACCGTTGTGATAGCGACAGAGAGTGCCACGTCGCCGCGACCGAGGAACGTCATCACGTTCGACGCCGTGCCACCGGGGGCCGCGCCGACGAGGATGAGTCCGACGCCAATTGCGTCCGGCAGGTTGAAAAGGAGGTAAAGTGCGTACGCCGCCAGCGGCATCACAAGCCACTGGGTGACCGCTCCGATGCCGACATCAGCGGGACGCTCGGCGAGCCGCTGGAAGTCCTCGGGTTGGAGGGTCAACCCCATCCCGAGCATGATGATTCCGAGCAGTGGGTTGACGTAGTCCAACACTGGAACGAACGAATTCGGGTAGACGAGCGCGATGCCCGCCGCAGCGATCACCCAGACGACGAAGTACTTGCTCGCGACCTGTGCCGCCCGCGAGATTCCACCACTGACGCTCATATGAATATTGTATGGGTTCGCCGAAAGAGACTTTCCCTACTGGCAGAATTGTGGGACGTCCCCTCACCTCGGTGTAACCAGCAGCTTCCCCACCGCCATGAGAACCACTAGCGACGGCGATCTGTACAGCCATTCGAGGATCATCGAAAAGGGGTAAGAATAACCCGACAGTTGGTAGGACATACAGGCATTATGCGAGTGAGTGCTGAGATAATAGCCGCTCGTCAGACGCAAGCCAGCCGTATTCCTCGGAAGTAGTGTGCGATACAACACAGTGATTAATTGGCTGGCTGAAAATGTATAGAAAATCCATCAGGAGCGACCGATTCTTCAAGAGAGACTCTTTAGGAGATTGTATGCGAGCGCAAGCGTGATGATACCGTGGTCTTTGAGAACACGCCCGATCACCGGATACTCGTCTTTCTGTGCAATCACCTCGATACGTTCGGGCGCTCGCAAGCATCAAGCATGTGAACGAGGACCTGCGGACTGACGTCGAGCAGTTCTCTCCGCTAGCTTTGCGCTTGGATAATTTATCAATTCCATGACAGCTTGATACTATCTAGTCTGTAAGCATCGTCGACCGCGTGTACACAGAGGCGAGCCAGCAGCATGCGGCTAACGAATTGTTTCATCTGTAGAATCTAGACTTGGAGGTGCCACAGCCGTATGCATGTTACACTGCTAGAGGTAATTGATGTCATTCCCGATCGAGACGCTTCCGGATTGCCTCTTGGATCAGTTCTGATTGGCTCTGATATAGTCCAGATTCTATGTGTGATTCAATCCGCCGTTCGAGATCGGTTGGGATACCGAGGCTAATGACGACGGTCTCGGCGTCGTCGACATTGGACGGCTGTGTACTGTCACGATTCATATTCTTAATAATTATCTGCCTATTACTTGTTTCTATGGGGGCAATAGCCACGGCGAATGATCAGGCGTCAGTGATAATTCAAACACAAAACAGTTCTTGTGTTGTCACTTCCTGAAATCTATATGAAGATATGATGTGGAAGATTAATTGGACGGACAATATATATTGATGCGATATCAGTGATAACGAGGTCACGTCAGTGAACTACCCTACTCACTTACCGCTTTCGCGGTTCGTTCCTTGAGGAAGGGGACTTAGCCTCGTTATTGTTAAAACAATCACAGATATAGAACGATCAGGAGCAGAAGACCAACTGAAAGGACAGCGGCTGCTACTACTTCCTGATTTTGACGATCATTGAGATATCAACTCTGAGTCCCCTCACTATACTCGCTCCGTTCATTTTCATTGGTATTTTTTCTAAGGGTGGTAACTAAGCGTCTACAACCTGCTAACCCGGATACTTGCTGGGCGACGTTTCGATCTGCACTGTCTCTGTATACGATATTTCAAAGCTGGGCAGTGTCTCGACCTGCTATTGGATCTAAAACTCATGATCGATATGAAGTTGGAATAAAATTTGAACGGAATTGAGTTTGATCTTGAGTCAAAGTTGAAAAATATATTTTAATTGATAAAATCACCCTTCACATGCATGTCACCGCAAAGCACTCGACGTCGATTTATTACCGTGGCGAGCAGTGCCGCTGCCGTGGGTCTTGCAGGATGTCTCGGTAGTGGAGATGACAATAGTTCAGCTGACAACACTGGTAGTGCCAGTGAAAACACTAGTAGCACTGAAAGCGGAGCAGACGTAGACGCAGACGGAGAAACAACGTTTCTGGTTCGGATTGAAAATGTGGCGCCGACGGATTTCTACGGGGCTGACACCGCAACTGGTGGTCAGGTATGGCTTACTCCAGGAGCCTACGCTATCCACGAGGATGAAAACCCGATCTTTAGCACTGGTGAGCCGGCGTCAGTTGGGCTTGAGGCACTTGCCGAGGCTGGTCCGCCGACCGGGTTTGATGGAGACCCGGGATTGGTTGATGAACTCCCAGATGCAACTGGCGTGAGTTCGGTTGGTGCGTTTACGCCTGCTAACACTGTCGAGGATCCGAACGACCCAATGGGCGAGGTCCCCGGCGCGCCACCGATTGCACCAGGTGGCGCATATGAATTCGAGATACAAGCAGCTCCTGGCGACCGACTCTCGTTTGCCTCGATGTACGTTCCCTCCAATGATCTATTTGTTTCCCCAGACCCAGCGATCAGACTATTTGAGGAAAGTGAGCCCGTTTCTGGCGACGTCACCGATACAGTCGGTCTCTTCGACGCCGGAACCGAATTGAATGGCGAACCTGGCATCGACACCGCCGGTGCACCTCTCCAAGGTCAGAACGGCGGCGCGACTGTTGGTCCAACTGAGGGCGTCGTCTATCCGGCTGATAGAGTCAACGACGGCTTCCGGTACGCCGAACCAAGTGATATCGTCAATGTAGGACTGACGTCTGACGGAGATAGCAAATTCATGCTTCGAATTGAGAATATAGCGCCAACAGACTTCTATGCGGACGACACCGCGACTGGCGGTCAAATCTGGATAACACCAGGTGCTTTCGCTGTCCATGAAAGAGAAAATCCAATCTTCTCAGTCGGCGACACAGCGTCGGTCGGACTTGAAGCTTTAGCCGAAGCAGGACCACCGACAGGGTTTCCTGATCAACCAGGTCTCGTTGATGAACTCCCGGAGGTAGACCGCGTCTCATCGGTCGGTGCATTCACGCCAGCCAACACCGTCGAGGACCCGAACGATCCAATGGGCGAGGTCCCCGGTGCGCCACCAATTGCCCCTGGCGGGGCTTTCGAAGTCGGCTTTGAGGCGGTCCCTGGTGACCGACTTTCGTTTGCCTCAATGTATGTTCCCTCCAACGATCTGTTCCTTTCGCCACAACCGGCGATTCAATTGTACGAGGGCGGCGAGCCTGTCTCCGGCGATGTCACTGATACAGTCGGTCTCTTCGACGCTGGAACCGAAATTAACAGTAGACCAGGTGTTGACGTCGCTGGTGCACCTCTCCAAGGTCAGAATGGCGATCCAACTGCTGGTCCAACTGAGGGTGTTGTACACCCAGCCGACCGGGTCAACGATGAGTTTATGTACGCAGATATGATGGATATCATTCAAGTAAGTCTGAATCCACAATAACAGGTCGACTTAGACTGCTAGCGACCACACTAGTCAATTTCACTGACAGTAGCAGAATGTCACGAGATGATACCGTGGGCACAGAATAACACTCATCAGATGTTACATGACTATCGATCCGGGCGGGCAGCTCAATCTGTACGACGGCAACGGTTTAAAACCGTGGAAAATAGTCGTTACCAGCAGATGGAAAAGGCGCTGTGGTATGTCTTCGTCGGGAGCCGGGGCGGTGCGAACAGGATCCGGATAGTACGTGAACTCGAATCGCGCCCTCGCAACGCAAATGATTTGGCGAGCCGGCTTGAGGTTGATTATAACACAATTACACACCATCTGGATGTTCTTATTGAGCACAACGTCGTTGAGCCTGGCGACAATGACTATGGTCAATTGTACTTTCTGACCGACCAGTTTGAGCAACATTGGGCAACATTCGAGACAATCAGCGCTGAGGTTGAGTAAAATGGCGATGGGACCTCCTGGAATCCTCGGTTTCGGGCTTGCTACGCTCAATGCTGCCCTATTGATCGGCATCGGAGTGGTGTGGATTCGCAACTACCGACAGTTCGGATCGGCGATGTTGCTTGGGCTGACAGGATTCAGCGTTGTGTTGTTTCTTGAGAATGTCCTTGCAGGATATTTCTTTATTGCCGGAATGAAGACAGTGTGGGGGGCTGATCCCATTATAGCGTCTGTCGTTCTGACAATGCGGGGGCTCGAACTGTTCGCGATTGGACTATTAGCACATGCAACGCTGAGATGACTAGTCCCGACGAACTGTATGTCCTCTCTCTCGGGGTGTGTCTTAGTCAACAGTGATGTTGGTATACCTGATAAAATAGGCACTGACTGTCTCTGCGCAGATCACAGGAACAATTTTGATTGCTACTCCCGGCGTCGCGCTCGTCCTGTCTGACCAACAGCGGGGTCCGGACGTCCTCGATTTCTGCTTGTGGGATATCTGTATGTAGGCGGTCGATGGGTGTTTGTGGCGTTTGTTTGATCGTCTGATTGAGTGTTCTTTTTTAATTGGGTGAAATCAAATCCGACTAATCCTCCCAAGCCCGAAGTTATTATCGTGGCGATAACTGCTCCACTGTCAGGGATTAATCCACCAGCGTCGGCAGTTCCAATACCACATATGATGACGATGAAACTGATCAGAAGTGAACCCGTGAGAACACCCACAAATCCCAAATTCTCAGTGCCATATGATTGTATTAGTAAATTAATCACTCCTCCAATCACCACACCAGCCAGCCCCCACAGACCGATAATAACAAACGCTGGAGAAAACGATACCCCCGTTAGATATGGAATCAAAGCGATTGCAGTGCCTATGATTACGAACATTAGGAGGCTATATCTCAGATTTGATAACTCGCTCATGTGATTATACCTCAATTATATAATTGTATATTCACTCGGTGATTTGAATCAACTGGTGTCGAAGCCAATTCTAGACGTATTAAATAGATAATTCTCCTCAATACTCATCATATAAAATGCAATTGAGTGCCGCAATCTTTGCAGTGTCGCGTTGTTGGAGTTGCCGTGGGTCCATTATGATGGAGTGGCTCAACGTCTGTCTCCGACGCGACCCGTCGAAACGGAGTCGCCTTATTGAGAGCGTGACCCTCGCTCAACGGGGTACCGCTGTATGAACGTCACGGATACCAGCGTATTGCGGAACACACCCACGAATTTGCGAAGGACACTGTAGTGACCATCGTAAAAATAATTAAGTCGCTCTCCTAGCAGACATAGGCTTCGTGCACCGAACTCAAATCCCATATTAATGACTTACACACAAACATTGAAACTGTCAACAATATTGATAGTTCCAAATTTTTAAACAGCTGTAAATATAATGAATAATTGCCATCAATCAAGATGGCTACAGCCTACGACTTAGGTCACAGTCATTCAGTCATCATGGGCTTAGTCACCCTACCCGACACAACCGGGCGGCTATTAACCGTCTGATCTTTCTGGCATTGGTCGCGGGCAACTGAGGACAAGTTCCATCCTCGTTATTGCCGGTGATCCATGATAGATATCGACCTACTCTCCCAGTTGATATCTATTATTACATAGAGATATAACACAAACAAGAAAATCGGTAGTGTGGTATAGTCATTAATAACAGATACAAAAAACAATTATAGGTTTTCCTATGACAAACTTTCTACCGTTGCGACAGAGTGAGAATACATTCACGGATTAAAACTCTGTATACATACTGTTACTACTATAATAAAAGATACTACATAGAGACACCTTACTCTGAGATTGACATCTTCCCACCGCTTCAGGGGTGGGATATTGTGGTTTACGACGTAACGTGCTCTCGAGGTGCGAACGTACCAGTTTCCTCCTCAAACAAGTATGTCGATGGCTGTGCAAACCAGCCGTTACTCCTACCCAGTGGAGAGACTCGGAGTTACTTTGTGACGGATATTCTCGATCCTGTTCACATCGGCGTTCGCCACTGCTTCACACTCGTCACGGACGGACAGTCCCTTGTTCGACACAGTTTGCTTCTCGGAGTTGCCCACACAACACGAACACGACTTCGACGTGTTTTGTTCAGACACTTTCTCGACAGAGATGCCTTCCATCTCAGCCTTGTACGTCAGCAACGTCATGAACCGGCCGAACGCCCACGAGTGCAGGTCGAGACTCCCGTGTGGACCACATCCTCAGCGCCAAGTCTTTCGCTTCGTCGCCCCGGTCGTCTTTGCGGATGCCGGACAGGTCCCCACTACAATTGTTCCAACATCTTCCTCACACACTGTCCAACGAGAACGAGATGTTGTGAGAGCGTGTGGAAGTAGTGGGTGCGACGGGCAGACTTCGTGTAGTGGAGTCGAGTTGTCCACTCTGAGGCTGAATTATCGCACCGAGCAATCTACTTACTGAAGTAGCAGTCATGCTGCTTCAAACAGCTCAGCGGGTACAACTCCGCGTGTTCGCGGGTGAGGGCAGCGAAGTTGTTGATCCCGACTGTCTTTGTGCCGGGTGTGTCAGCTACTTCAAGCTCAACCTTGCACACGAAGTAGAGTTTTCATTCACTGCCAGTCCAGACCGCTCGAACCTGTTGGACGCTCTCCACCGCAGAGAGATCAACTCCGGGTCGGGTCTGTGGTGCTCGCACAGCGCGAAATCCGACCAGTAGTCTTTCACGGTCGACCCTTCAGAGAGCCGGGTGCGGTTGTACTGAGTGTCGAGTTTGAACCCGGCGTGTTTGAACATGACTGTGCTCCGGGGGTGGTTATCCCCGTGTTTTCGTTTGCGGTAGCCGGGCAGGTTTGCTCGTGTGTCTCCGTTCTGTCGTTTCGTGTCCCAGCCAGTGACTACCTCAGCGAGTTCTCGGCAAACGCGCTGAGTTGACTGTGAATGGAGGTCATCGCAGCGATCGTGGGTTTTGAGCTACGCGGTGAGTTCAGTGTGACCGGGAATCTGAATCTGGTCGATTGCCGACCAGACACGGTCACAGACCCATCGCATCGCCCGACGTTCCAGAGCTTGAGGCAGCAAGCTCGAGGGCGTCAAGATCACCTGGTAGCTGTGAGTGGTTCTGGTTCTGGATGGACGCAGTGTAGGTACACAGGTGACGGCCTGCTTGACCATACGTAACCTATGTTCGTGAACTGGATTACCGGTATGGGGTCGGTAGCGTGGAATATCCAGCCGTGCTGTCGTCGGTTGATGCTGGAGGAGTTGTCGGATGCATCCCACCTCTAAAGCGGTGGGCATTCTCATTTATTTGTGTAATATTGCCACTGATTAGCGTTGATCAACAATCTCAGGATTACGCTTTTTAACCGTTACTTCCGTCCTATTTTGTCTCGTTCACTCGCTCGCAACATTGGATCCAAAGATCGTCTAATAGCTATCGACGGTTGCAATCATCAAACTGAGAATCACACACGCGTATGTATAAACCGTAACTCGCACAATCCACATACATGATCACGAAAGAGGAATTCAGATTTCAAATAAATCCTTTTGATGATGACTATTGTATTTTTCAGTATCTGAATTCATTTATTATAGTGATTGATGCGTGTTCGTAATTTCAAGCAGCTGAAATTTGTGTTCTATCATGCTATTTGACACTCAGAAGAACGCACAAAGATTCACACTACGCCTCCCGGACCGAAAGCCACCGGCGCTAGCACACGACCGAGTTTTGAGTCGTGCTCATGACCTAATGCTATGACTGAGAGTTAAAATTGTCTCCACTGTATTTCTCCCCGGGAGGAACTTGACTGCGAGAGTACAAGTCTCTGTAGAACGGTTCACAGACGCGAAAATATGGCGAGGAGAGAGTATGCAGTAATTATGTGACAAGCAGATTTGTCACTTCTATCATTTATTTGCTCTCGATCTTCCCAGCGTATGTCTGAAAGCGAATTGTCTCTTCCGGAATGTGAAACGTATCGGTACAAAATTCATATGAGTTATCTGGAGTCTCGCCATGCCAGAGAAGATATGCGAATTCACCTTCGACGATCGTATTATCCACCTCTAAGGTTGTTTCATCCTGGGAGAACTCATCAAATAGCCCTGCAAACAGTCCCTCAATTTCATCGAGACCACGGTAAACACCCAGATTTGTCACCACAACTGAGTCCTCAACATAATCGGTCATGACTTGATTTAAATCCTGATTAGCAAATGCGTCTAGGTGATGATCAAGCGTCGCACTAGTGTTGCTCATAAAGCAATATTTTGTATGCACACGCCAAGTAATTAATATACTGATTAATCATTTAATTATATTGATTAGTTCAGATATGGGGCTAATTGAACATATTAGAATGCGGAATGCCGATTATATCTTCACAGCTCACACATTGGAAATATTGGGGAGAAGACTCCATTTGATCGCATATACACAACTGCTATGTTTATGAGCTGTATCTCAGGCATGGTTTCAGCAGGATTCCCGTATGCCGAATCCAAAAACTCCGCTCAACCCGTCACAGGTCATTACATAGTATGTATTAAACATGAATAATAACTCACTGATGTAGTGTCAACGGAAATAATCCTAATTAAAAATGAGACCGCTGGGCGAGGGCGAGAGAACGCCCGACGAGGTGGATTATGAACAACCTATCAGTGGGATTATATGTAGTATGACAGCGGAATCGGTGATATCAATATCAGTTGGTGCTGTTGCGATATCCGCTTTCTTTTTTAGATGATGTCACAAAACTACTCGCACGGGCTTGATCTCACTCTGGATTCGATAGATTCATTAGCTCCATGAACCGCCTGTCTCCTCGCTGGTCGCCCGAGGGCATCCCTCTAACTGCGTCATGTTATCCTCACTGACAGTACCCATTAAGAAGTATCAACCAGCGGCAGTCCTACACCCAATCCGTTCTTATTACGTGGTATGACCGATATTGAGCACTCAATTCCGAACGACGATATCGCCCCAGACGATGTCTGCCCGGGCGCTGATCTTTCTGGTGCTGATTTCTCTGATGCTAACCTCTCAGGTGTCGATCTTTCCGACGCCGAACTCATGGATACTGACTTCACCAATGCCGACCTCTCTGGCGCCTCTCTCGTCGAGACGGACCTCTCTGACGCTAAACTTTGGAACACCGACCTTACCGAGGCTAATCTCTCCGAGGTCAACCTCTCTGGTGCAAATCTCTTTAATAGTGACTTCTCTGGTGCTAATCTTATGATTGCCGATCTCTCGCACACTTACCTCTCTCGTGCCAACCTTTCTAATGCAAATCTGTGGGGTGCCGACCTCTCACATACTGACCTCTCAAACGCCGATCTCTTTGGTGCCAGTCTACTGAATGTCGATCTATCAGGCGTCACACTTTCTCGCAAGACAACTATCGATCCACCAGAAGATCAGATAGAGGGCAATGAAAACAAGCTAGGAGAAGAACAGTACGATCAAATCGCCCGCGCAAATCACGAACTTTTGACGGCGTACAGCGCGAACGGACTGACTGGACGGGCTCGGACCGCCCGGGTTCGAGAACGTAAGGCACGACGACAGGAGGCGTTGGCTGAAGAAGGGTTAGGAGGCACTATCGCCTGGTTTGGATCGTTGCTCTCGCAGTTCTTCACCGGATATGGGATTCAACTCCGAGTGGTAGTTGGAGGGATGTTACTGCTCTATGTCACCTCAGCACTTGTGTACTCAGTGGCTGGTGGAATGACGCCTGTTGATAGTCTCTACTATAGCATCGTGACCTTCACTACCTCTCCACCTACCGAACCGACCGGCGTTTTGATGCGTATCGTGGCGGGGATTGAGACGTTCGCCGGTACAGTCGCTATTGTGTTCTTAGGTTACGTTCTCGGGACCCGTGAGCGGGTGTGAATGTATCACGACTCGATTACATTTCTGTTGTTCATCTGTAGTATTGAATCTGCATGCGTGGTGTATTTGCATCATTATACATGGACAGACAATGGACACATAGGCGCAACTATCTGATTAGATTATTTCTTATCTATTTTGTGTCCTCAAATAGTGTATTGTCCGGTGTTACTAGTCATCTATTTTGATTTATCATGGACAGGGTCTATCCTGGGGTCGAGTTGTTTTTGATGACACCAGCGTGTTACTCAGATTAAATTTTGTTAAATAAGATCATAGCGCTCGCGAAAAATCATTTCTGCGTTTGTTGAATGGATTTCAATGAAAACAGTCACGCGCCCACCATGGTTTTTGACCGATAGAGCATCTGCCGCACTCCACCGAATAGACTGATCAACACTCCGTCGCTCTCCTGGGCTGAGTGTCCCGATTTGTTTTTCTGTTTGATACACTGTTGTGTCTGTATCAGTCTCTGTTAACTTCACGTATCCAGGAACCACGCGGGCGGTAACCCACACATCTGTCGCCTGTGTCGGTTGTTGGTTTATTATTACTGCTGCGATATCGAAACATGTCGGACCACATCGTCCCTGTGCAGTTATCGTTGCATCAAAATCGTCGTTCCCCTGGTCAGTCGTGAGTGATACTGCCTCCGTCGGCATTGGAGAGGGTCCTAATCCAAGGAGCATCGCACCACCAAACACAATCCCAATCGTCAAAATAATTCCTCGCCACATGGAATCGAATATGATATTATTTCTATGCTCTGAGTCATATCACTTCCGCAGGCATTCAGTAAACCTCATTAGCATCGCAATGGACCCAGCGTCCAGAATTCTCTTTATATTGGTTTGGGAAATTAAGATGCTTCAAGATCACTGTGATATAATCATGTGTACAGAAACACACGGATGTGAGACTGCATTTCTTCGAGTTATGACTTTGAGATTGTGGGATATCTGAGATACCCCCGACATTGGTTGGTAGGTATTACTTTCTCAGTAAGAGGGTAAGGAGTGACTTGTGAGAGGTACAGTTGTGGATTCTGATAGACTTGCCGTGAAATCAAATAATATCAATTATTTACTTTTCGTTTAGGTTATTATAGTAATCTAACAACGCTTCAAGAAGCAGATATTCGCCTCGTTCCGGCGGATAGTGTGTATCGATGTATTCTTCAGCAGTATTAACCTCTCCACGTCGAGCGTGCCGGCGGACAACAATCGCAGATTGATAAAACATACTTCCATCTGACTGCTCAGTAGTGTACGTCTCCACGTTTGGCTGAGTAGCCTCCGAAAGATCATCATAGTTGAGCATCTCTGGGTCGTAGTCTGTGTCTACGTGTTCTAATAACAACTCCGTCGCGAATCGGTAGAACTCCGACTTATTACGGAATACGCCCTCATCTACTATCTTTTCTACGGATTCAACAATAGAATCGGAGTATCGAACTGTTTCCTGTACCATTTTATTCACTCTTATCCTACTAGTACCTAATATCATCGCTGTAACATGAGTGGTATAACAGTAGTACATTGTGCCATTGGCGACGAATAATTACAAATCTATATAGCCAAGCCACCACCGCAAGGCTCTCAGTGACACTTATTCATACTCCTCATGGATCTGAAAAAATTCTTTGCAATGAGGGACACCTTATCATCATCATCAGCCAACGATTCGAGATATTCACATTCCGACGTTGTTCGTAATAACTCTACCCGGTCCAATTGCTCTGTATCTGATTCTGTCTCTGGCTTTGGTTCTGCTTCAGTCATATTGTTTCGCCTCCTCAAACTCACCGCTCTTAATAGCATTCACATACGACCGACCTACATTCTCAGATTCATCGACATCACTACGGCAAAACGAACATACTCCAGTCTGATTAAACAATTTCAAAGTCTTCTTTGGGACTGATTTGCCTGGACAGTCTTTCTCAAGATAACCTTTGATTTATTATCTGTTTGACTCTGTGGGATACGATAGATCATCTCGTTTTCATCAACATCTTCGACAGTAGTCGAATCTCAATCGTTATCCCGAAAATAATGTCCACAAAACAAGAACAGATTCTGTTAGAGGCACAAATCCACTCATTTAATAGCTAACCTGAGACTTTTTCAAGATGGGTGGGTGCCGACCGGGCATTGTATCGAATTAGCCAAAAATTGATTCTGTTAGATTGACTTCTTCGACGATCACATCTGCTGCATGTTCAATATCCGCCTCAGTGAGATCTTTCCCTAACCCAAACCGAACTGCTGCTTCAATTCTATCCTCATCATCAGTAATCGCTTCAAGAACATGTGATGTGTCTTCACCACTCGCACAAGCGGATCCCAAAGCAGCCATGACCCCATGATTAGTCAAAGACATTCGAACCAATTCTTTGACGTTTACGTTTGGAAAACTCACGTTGAAATTGTTTGGGAGCCGGTCATCTGGATGACCATTAAGTTCAATATAATCGATTTTCGCAAATAGCCGCTCCCATAGTTGATAACGTTCTCTCTGTCCGACTCCTAGGGCACTTGCGGGTCTGAAGCTGGAGGCTCGAGCCAGACTCAGATCCATTCGTGCTCAATATCTTTGCAACTACACTCTGTTTCTTGAGGCGACCTGTTGTGTTCAGTTATTATTTACGAATGATACGACGACGGTACTCTCCGTGAGTATAGGATATTCAGTCTGATATGTTTGTTCTCATGAATAACATAGAGAATGCCGTCATGCGATTGTGTTAGAGTGGGGTGAGTATTGTATTTGCATAGAATCGCACGACTGAGTTGGGACTGTCTATGTGCATATTCGACCTATCAGATTTATTAGCATGATATCTTTGCCGATATCGACTGAATATCATAACGAAAAAGTAAAAAATTAGATAGGTACCGTAATATCACGAGTAACTGGTTGAATCACTCGACGAATGATTAATATAATATCAATATAATATTTAATCATATGTTATTCGAATACACTCCAGATACTCCGCTCACAAGACGCAAAGTCGAATCAACCTTGGATACAGAAATTGAAGAATACAATAGGGATTACCTATACGGTGGTGCTAATGAAGTTATCTCAAGTCTACAAAAGTTTGAACATGGAACACAGAAGGAGTGTGAGCGATGTGGCGAGTTTGCAGTCACTCTCAGAAGTGTATGGCATCCAGATGGACTGATTACTTCTGATAGTTTTAGTTTTGCTGATGCTAAGTGCTCAAACTGTGAGTCATATGAAAAATTCACATTTGATGAAAAGTCGGAAGAATATGTCGAGAAAGCACAGATGTAATCTTAACCTCTCTTTTTGACTTAAATAATCTGTCAAACTTGTAGCATATAATTGGTGCCTGTCTGTCAGAGCAGATAACCCCAATAATCTGTGTGCATACAGTCTCTCATTAATAAGCGAGAGAGATGGTGACTTTGGCAACTACGTTGATGATCTTCAACGTATATTGTAGTTGCACAACTAATATATATAATCTGGATCGCTACGGTGTCACGACTGATCAGCGTAAGTGTGACGCATCTTGTCAGCAGTCCCGGTCCCCATCACTACACGAAATTTATTTTAATCTATAATCAAGGGATATGATACTCCGGGGTCAGACAGCTCGTTACTTCTTATCATAGTGCTCACATTCACCGTCACTGACTTCGGGGTTATCTGACACACCGACAATCATTAGCGCACGCAGTTACTAATACAATTGCTACATTCCCGAGAAAAGCTCCCGTGTGTTCATCGGAGGATAAGTTGGAGTTGGAAGTCCCAACATCATTTTCACACAGTCATCGCCAGCGTGGTGTGACGATGACTGTTGTCTCTCAGTGGGAGAACACTCTCGCGAGTGTAGCACAGATCAACTGTGTCCTATCCATTTGATCTGTTCCATGTCCGCCTACGCCAACGGCGTTACCAGTTGGCATCAGTGTCATAGTTTGGCAGATTCGGTGACGGACGCCTCCACTTTTTTCCACACGAGGCGTCTGTTATCATCTGCAGAGACGGCAAGTGCCTTGTGTTTTCTCCCTGGCTTCGGGTAGTGACTCATGAGTGTCTCCACTATACTCACACGGCTATCAACAATAATCTGGATTCATACAACACTGTCTTGATGTCACAACAAGTGTGACGCATCGTTGTCTCGCAGAAGTCCGTGTTTATCACATCTCGTCGGCAGTCCCGATCTACGTCGCTGCACGGAACTGTTTTCAATCTCTAATCAAAAACGATGATACTCCGAAGTCAGGAATCGTCATTTCATTCAATCACAAATTCCAATCAATGCATACTTCGCATATCCCTGACTTCGGGGTGATTCTCCGCCAATTGTCGACGTGGTTTCGTAGTTCACTGGTAACTCACACTCCTCGAGTATCAACCACGACTCAATTTGAAAACCAACAGAAATCATCGGTATTGGTATCACCATCTCAAAGGGCGACTCACGGCGCGATTTACCCGGATACTATATGCAATCTGACAAGTGTGCAAAATTACTTAATAGATGAAACCGCTAGTTTAGGCTGATTGTCGGGGGCGTACCTCCGAATTAGCCAAGTTTGTTCTCTGGATGAGTCAGCCTCGGTTGATTCTGAGACCCGGAATCATCATATGATTTCGTGCCCCCTGACAGTCATCTCATTTATTATCATCACATATAAAATCTCGTGATATTCGTTTTTTCAGAGTGCCAACACTATTTTTTCAATTTTAAAGACTGTGTAATTAACATGATTGTTAATTGTTTCTCCGATGAGTGTATTTCATATTCAACGGGCAACTCTCGCTCGTTGAGAATCGCAGCAATCTCAGGCGCGGTGAGTGATCCGTGTTCTTCGGCTGCATCGAGCAAGCGTTGCACGTCACCACGCACATATGCAGCAACCCCACCACACATCGCTTCTTACCCGGGCAGACGTGCTTGATTAGTACGGTACGTGAGAGTCGGATGTGTGTTGTGTGATAATATAGCTATGCCATATCATGCCGTCATGTCCTATCCGCGGAGATGAATGTGATACCACACACGAAAGAAGGATCCACGCTTCCCGTTCGCATGATACAACTCTCGCAGGAGAACCAACCGAGTGTGGGAACTGTGGGACAAATATACGCCGTCCGCAACACCAACTTGAGGAGGAGAATGCCGTCTTTTGTTCAGATGAGTGTGAAACCGAGTGGCACACGAAAGCCAGACGTGAGTAAGTTGTTGTGCGTGAGACTACACAAATTTTCTAATCTATAATTAAATAACATGAAACTCTAAAGTCAGGTATCAGACATTTAGTTGCCTCTTGCATATCCCCATACGTGTATCCGCATGTTACTGACCTCGGAGTGATTCTGTGCCAACAGACGAATGTGTGTCATATTCGACCGGTAACTCACGTTCATCCAGAACCGCCGCAATCTCCTGTGGTGTAAGACTGCCTTTCTCCTCAGCCACATCGAGTAAGTGCTGAATGTCACCTCTCCCATATGCCGCCACCCCACCACACATTTTCAGATAGTATCGTGCCGAGGTATCCAGTACCTTGGATCGGGCGGACTCATCGATTGCTTCACACAGATTCTCCCACAATTGCTTCCGGTCATCGGTTGATTTGATACGCATTTTTTGCACAACCCCGCCGTATCGGCATGGTTTTTGCGGTGACTCACTCGGTCATATACAACCTTTGTTTATAACCAGGGGTGAGGGCGTGATCCGGGGGCACAGTACGGTTCAATCTAAGACTCTTGTACGTTCAAACGTGCACCCGATGTGCAAAACGAAATCTTGTATCCTACCTGCGTGTTTCCCCCCGCAGTTGCATCAAGAACCCTACTCCAACGGGGTACTCAGATCACCACAGTCTGGAGACACCCCCCCAGGATCTGGGGGGGCAGTTTTTGGGTTAATCATCTCAATTCCCAATCGAAACGAGACTGTCTACTATCAGAATCCGTCGGCTCAAACATCCCAGTGGGTATAGCCATCAGTGACGCTAATTACAGACAATATAGTGATTGTTAGAAAAGAGAAGGCGGGTGATTTGATTGTCGATACGATACCTCAATAGCCAGACTGCTGCTTTCGAGACGACAGCATCTCGGAGTAGTAGTCAGCTATTCAGTCGCCTGCTGCATCGATCAACGCGGTGCCCAACTCTTTCGCTTCATCCTCTGTCAGCGATATTCCAGCGCAAAAGGCTTCGATCCCGTCACCAGAACAGTTGAGTGATAGGTGAATATCTTCGAGTCCGCCATCCTGCCGAAGTTTTATTTGCTCTTTCTCAAACGCATGAGTCAGGACATCAAATCCGCTTCTGCCAGTGTAACAAGATGCGTTTATCGACAGGTCATCTAAAGACAGAACTTCTGTTGGTTCATCTGCGTCAATCTGTTCAAGACCAGTTTGTTTGTTTTTCATAGTGGGCTATCCGACCCAGTGTCGGGCGCTCTAACGCCTGGCGCTTTTTCGGATTAGCGTCGTTCTGGATCACTTGATTATGATTACTGATTGAACATATAGCTGTGGGAAACTGTCACATATCCGTTTGACTTGGAGTATTGGAACAGCTGATGTCTGTGGATAATGTCAGAAGTCGAAAACGTTTTGAAATCCTCTCGCTTCGCTCTAGACATGGCGACAGCCGGTCAGCAGTGTCGGGCGTGTGGTGATATCGTCAGTCCATCATAACTGGCAGGCAATAATTAGTCAAAATAAGCAGAAAACACTGATAGCCAGCACACGTCGCGCTGTTGTGCGTTTTCCGGTTGTTGTTGGTGTTTTCTGCTGAGTAGTACAATAAAGTACATACTGGAACCGGTGAGATTTCGGACTCAATAACCAAGATCGGCGATGCTCCCGAAGTGATACCGAGGTCGACCTCGCCCTCCGGCGTGATCATGTACCCCCGCTCCAGAAGCAATTTCAGTGATATCATCAACATCAGATACAATGATTGTCGGGAGTCGGGGAGTTGACCCTGTGGCTTCTACACTTTGCTCTGGAGGTACTTGTATTAGTCTGTCTCGGTGCCTTCTGTTAGTGAATTGCTGTTGAGTAAGACGTGGGTTAATATAAGACGATTCAGATACCCTACCCTAGACAACCCCTCCTCCAGAGAAAACCCTATACTCCAGAGAGGATTGCATTAATGATTAATTTAATCTGACATCAGAATGACTGTCTTCAGGAGTCGGGGATTTCGTGCCTGTTCGACCAGTTGCCCCGGCTCCCGTGTCTATCACGTTCCCTCTCCTCCAGAGACACTTGCACCAACGATTGAGTTTATACAATATTGTCTGAATATTCTCGGGAGTCGACCCTCTACCCTGTGCCCTGTGCCCCCACACCAGACGAAACGAGACGAGACGGAGATCCCCCTTCTCCTGGCGTGATCACGTACCTACTCCCGATGAGATGATTGTCACTGTGGAGTTTGCAGAGTCGAGTCGAGTCTCAGAGAGTCGGTTACTTAGAATCCCACGCTCGGCTTCATCCACTCCTCTGTGAGGCGTGCAGTTAAGTTACATCTGACGCGCTGAGATTGCAGCAGGCGACCGACCTGTTCTGGCGGACGCACTCGGTGACAGTCAGATCGAATCGAATTCGATTCGATCGATGCGACGGTTGGCGCGAACGGTGATGCCTCGCCGAAGGTCCCAACGCCGGACGGTGGCATTATTGACGGCGACACTGGCGAGGGGATCGACGACACCACCGAGACCGAGACCAGTTGGTCTCGTCCGCGCCCCGAAAGAGACCCCTTCGGTAATTACACCGGCTTTGATATTGTGGAGTGGAGTGGAGTGGACTTGCTGCGAAGTTGAAACAATACTGCCACTTGGTGATTTGGCGAGTCACAAAGAACACTGTAAACACACAGATCAGTCGACCCGATCCGACCCGACTAACTGAATACTCTCTTCTCTCGCGGCTAATTCTCGTCGCGGGTCAACTCAACTCTATTCTTCCAGAGGGGAAACGTCGACGGCGCCGTAACCGGAATCCGAGTCGTCAGCCAGGGACTCCGATTCAACCGTCTCTCACTGCCCTTGCATCGAGTCCAAGATTGCCAGCAGCTCACTGTGGGTCCCAGAGAGTTGCTTACTGACCTCGTCCAGCTCCTGCTTCAGTTGCTCCGGGTCATCCGGTAGCTTGTCCCTCATATCTCAGGCTCGGTTTCCACACTTCTTCAACCTGACTCTGTCGGGGACTCAGTTGAGAGGAGCACGGACACACTGGGGCTCACGTCTCGAGTGAGAGATTGCGAGGTCGAAGCCTTGCAAGGTCGGACACAACACGCGAGCCATTCCAACGATTGTCAAGAAGAATAACCTCTTCAGAGGTCCGGGCCGGGTCTGTTATGTTACTCGGCATTGTTCGTCATATGTAGCTGGAGTTTCCCGTGTCAATGGATTGAAAATTCCTTCTTATGACTGGGTTCACCTTCCTTGTTTTCAGACTCGTTGAGCCATTGAGTCATGCATTATTCACTATGGGTATCCTCATGCTCGCGACTGCTGGCATTTGTGATGTGTTTGATTTCCGTGCTGAATAAACTGTGACACTGTCCCGGCTCGCTGTCTCATATCCAGGTTCTCTGATACCACCAACATATACTCAAACATCCTCGGAAACACTGTGTCAGTTGGCGGGGAACTGGGACTCACGAAGCCACGAATATGCCGGGATTCGACAGAGAAAGACAATACAGCTATGACAGTTGCAACAAATGTGTAGTGACTGGACTGTGTCACCGCCTGTCTCTATACCTGTCAGTGAAATGGACGCCGACTATCAGATATGCAACCGATGTCGCTCTCTCAAA
>NZ_KE356561.1:557554-616930 GCF_000415985.1 Haloquadratum walsbyi J07HQW2 | reverse complement strand
TGAAACAATACTGCCACTGGTGATTGGCGAGTCATAAAGAACACTGTAAACACACAGATCAGTCGACCCGATCCGACCCGACTAACTGAATACTCTCTTCTCTCGCGGCTAATTCTCGTCGCGGGTCAACTCAACTCTACTCTTCCAGAGGGGAAACGTCGACGGCGCCGTAACCGGAATCCGAGTCGTCAGCCAGGGACTCCGATTCAACCGTCTCTCACTGCCCTTGCATCGAGTCCAAGATTGCCAGCAGCTCACTGTGGGTCCCAGACAGTTGCTTACTGACCTCGTCGAGCTCCTGCTTCAGTTCCTCGCCTGGGTCCTCGGACTCCTCCAGCTCCTGCTTCAGATCCTCAACCCGTTTCTCGGACTCTTCCAAGTCCTCCTGAAGCCTCGTCACCTTCTGCTTCAGTTGCTCCGGGTCATCCGGTAGCTTGTCCCTCATATCTCAGGCTCGGTTTCCCCACTTCTTCAACCTGACTCTGTCGGGGACTCAGTTGAGGGGAGCACGGACACACTGGGGCTCACGTCTCGAGTGAGAGATTGCGAGGTCGAAGCCTTGCAAGGTCGGACACAACACGCGAGCCATTCCAACGATTGTCAAGAAGAATAACGTCTTCAGAGGTCCGGGTCTGTTGTGTTATTCGGCATTGTTCATCATATGTAGCTGGAGTTTCTCGTGGCAATGGATGGAAGATTCCTTCTTATGGCTGGGTTCACCTTCCCTGTCTTCAGACTCGTTGAGCCATTGAGTCATGCGTTATTCACTATGGGTATCCGAATGCTCGCGACTGCTGGCATTTGTGATGTGCTTGATCTCCGTGCTGAATAAACTGTGACACTGTCCCGGCTCGCTGTCTCATATCCAGGTTCTCTGATACCCCCAACATATACTTAAACATCCTCGTAAGCACTGTGTCAGTTGGCGGGGAACTGGGACTCACGAAGCCACGAATATGCCGGGATTCGGCAGAGAAAGACAATACAGCTATGACAGTTGCAACAAATGTGCAGTGACTGGACTGTGTCACCGCCTGTCTCTATACCTGTCAGCGAAATAGACACCGACTATCAGATATGCAACCGATGTCGCTATCTCAAACAGTGAAGACTCGCCCGTGAGCATCATCACAAAGCCCGCACACCCCGAAAAGAGACTCGTGAGAGCCACAATCAACAAGAGGGATTTCTGTGACATCATGATGCGTAGTATCTGTTTCGTGAATCTTCAGTATCATACCATTGACACAGTCGGTTATTGACTGTTTCAGCGCTGTGTGCAACATATCGCCTTGTGAGCACGACAATTTGTTACATAAGGCATGAGTCGACAATATCTCCACAGATTCTCACCATTAGTTGTGTGACTACAATCAGCAATCGGATCTCGTCTCTCTCTCAGTGTCATCCATGCTATAACACTGTAATTTGATCATTTAGTTCTATTTTTACGAGATCGGCGATTATCGGGACCAAGGGTTAATCAACAGGCTTACGCGCGTGCCGGCGGTCAATATCGTCCTAAGAACAGAACGAACAGGGAGATAACATATGATATGTCTCTTGAGAGTTTTCTTGAGTCTATTATGTTACTTGGCGGCTCTGTATTAGCTGTCGATGGGATTTTACCCGGATTATTTGCCGGAATAGCCGCAACAGGAGTTGGATTATCTCTGACAATTAGTGGAATCAAGGAGCTCAATCGATCGTGGAGAATATTCACGACGGATTCAGTGCCAATTGATGAGGCTGTTGGGAGTGATGAATTAGTTCAGATCACCGGTGTCCATCCATCTCAGCCGAGTGAGACGATTCTCTCACCAATCCACAATCAAGTATGTGTGGCGTACAAGTATGAAATTCGCTCTCAACTGAATGATGGCTGCTCAATTGACTCTGGCACCGAGTATCGACCATTTAACATTTCTGATGAGACAGCGGGGGTATTGATTACCCCTACGACAGAAACTCTGTCATTGAATACCCAGAAACAGACGGTCACAGGAGGGAGGGAGGTATCAAGCGAGATTGATGAAGAGAAAATTAACGTGGATCCACTAGCTGAGATAAGCGACTCAGGTAGTGTCCCAAATCCGATTGAATTGATCGAGGGAGCACTCAGTCTTGGCGAGCAAATGACGGTTGTCGGAAAAGCAAACCCAACGCCAAAGACGGGGGCCAAAGATACCAGTATAGATGTGGATACGGACGCAGATGCAGTCATGACACCTGAAACAGACCATCTGAATGTAATGAATGATCTGACAGGAACCACTGTATTAAAAAGAGACACCGTGGGGGCACTTTTTGCAATTGTTGGGTCTCAGTTTACTCTTATTGGATTAGCTATTTTTATTTCCACTCTCAGCAGTTTAACATAATAGAAATAATGAAAATTCTGTCACTGCACACATGACATGGGGTTTCCACACGTTCAATTGACGCTGAGCAAGACCTCCAAGTCCAGGACTAGGGATAATCTGCTGTCCTCACACAACCCACTCACGTCATATGGGTGGCTACGGGCATGCAGAGAATCGCGTCCCAATTCTGCCCGATCACATTCGAGTCGAGACAAGATTTCAGCACAGCACAGGACACGTTGTGGAATTAATTAGTTCCTGTATGCCGTTCTGGCCAGTCTATCTGCCTTTCGATTATGAGCACTTGCAATAGAATGTACTCTTACCGTGTCAAAGTACGTCGTCAATTTGCGGAATCTTCCATACCATCTGTGTGTGCTCTGTGCTGTTGGTGTACTTTTGCCGTCTGCCACTTCTGCGAGACTGTTACTATCTGTGTGAATCATGACTCTATCGGTGTCTCTGTGTGTGGCAATCCATGAGAGAGCATGTATCACCCCAAGCCATTCGGCACTTGTTGATTCTCGATACTCAATCCGTGAGTTGTGTGTGATTTCCTCGCCCGTGGCATCTGTGAGTATCCATCCGATGCCTGCCTCCTGCTCGGCTGGGTCAACACTTCCATCAGTGTAGACAGTTATCATGCTCTACTCTACTCTACCAGATTCAACCCTAAACAGGTTTCAACAGCACCATGATCAGTGTCAGTTTGAGCGTGTCTTTTGAGAAGTCACTCAGTATGTTTTTGTTTTCTCGCCGTTGCGACGGTCAGTCCGCCGACAGTCTTGAACTAGGACAGGATATGTGGAGTGAAGGGTGAGATTGTCGTCTCTGTGGACTTTCTTCCCGTCGCAACAGTGTGTATATTTGACACGAAGAAAGTATAAATTCTATGTGTCTCCAAAATCTCACCTTATCAAGGTGAGTTTGTTGATGCTGATGCTGTTTCCCCAGTGATCGCACGGACAACTCGCCGGTCGGCGACATAACTCAAGATACTGATTTGACGGGATCTGATTCCAAGATTTTCAGCAGCCTCACATACCTACCGGTTTGCTGGTGAATTTCGTCCTCTCGCTGTATTCGATAGGAGGCACTCCCAGATATTCCAATCTTCGGGTCGAGTCTCCTCAGTATACGTGACCTTCGGAGCGTTATCCCAACATTATCTCAAACTAGGTGATGGCATTGATCTTGACCTCTGGCAAATTTCCCTAGACTTGTCCTTCGAGCACCCAACGTAGAATCCCGATATTTCTCTTGTATCAAGAGTACGTCTCTCTGCCGAAGCAATGATCACTACGACGCATCCGACGTACCCCTGTATCTCTTCGGCTCTTACACACGGAGAGACGGCTCTTTATCGAAGGCGCGAGCTTGCTATCCTTGGGATCCGGGTAATCATGGCATTTGTTCACCCATCTACTCGTGATCAACGAAAGTTCAGTTGGGATTCGTCTTGTATTTCGGGGAAGTCCAAAGGAGAATCTCACATATCGATTGCTCTCACACCGAGAGGCTATGTCTTCCCTCATCCACTGGTGGACTTCCTTACTCGGCATCCGGTTTGCTATATCGAAGAGAATTAATATAATAGCAGAGGGAGATTCACTGATGTATTCAGATCGTGAACCTGTCCGTCGAAGAAGAACGTCAAGAAGGATTGGTGAAGAAGAGCGGAGGATTGCAATTGTTACCGGAGTTGGGATTCGTGGTGTCCCTGAATTATTCACAGTCACTACTCTCGCAATTATCCAGATATATCTCCTCTATCGTCTCGCTTTGTGGATGATAGGTCTCATACGATAGTCGAATACCACCGTCAAGTTATGACATTGGTACTGACTCAGAAACCACTCAATGAGGGTTCTCGCCGTTGCAACGGACGGGGGGGGGGATTGTAATAGGGTAAGCTGGCTTGCAGTCGGGAAGGGGGAGGGGGGAGCCCCGTTACAACGGTACAGAATAATGCCACGAGAAGACATATAATTGTCCTTCTCATCTTCTGAGTCTGAAATAGGCGAGAAGGCGAGGTATCTCTCCGCTTGTCCCGTGACGATCACGATCCTAATGATGATGTTCCCGAGTGACTCAAATCTTCTGTCTCGTCACGGGGAGGCATTTGTTTACTCTCTTGACCCAAGTGACGTTGAGCATAGAATTGACTGTTTGGTCAGTTTTCTGATTCAATCAATAAATGAAGAAATCAAACTGATAGACCGACGGATCAATGCGAATGAGCAGTTCCAGTGGTCCCAACTATGAGTTCAGCAAACAATCGCATGTTTACTGGCATCACTCTAAGTGTGCTCTGACAGCGTTTGATTCGGACATGATGTCGACCGTCATGTAGTGTAGGATTCGAAGATTGACTTTAGGGGATCTGTTGGCTCCCTCATGACGATACAGGAGATTTCTACGCTGTTCCCAGTGACTGTGAATCGGTTGCTGGCATTGCTGGCATTGCTCGATAACCCACAACGCCAGTAACTGAATCAATCGTGATATTCAGGAGCTCAACTCTTCGATCACTCCTTACACAATGTCGTATCTACTGCAACTACCCTCAGAGGACTCACAACCGATCTAAATGTGCCACTAGATCAACAACATGGACCGCTGAAAGCCGTTACAGGACTGTTAGCTACCGTGGCTTTCAGCCTCATCCACTCTGTGTGAGGTCCTCCTGCACACCATATATCCCTGATGTTTTCTCTACAATAATCTACAATAATCGATATTGGAAGGTCAAGAGCTTCCCAATCTATGCGAGAGGTACACATGCTGGGATATCTCCGAGTCTCAAGAGATGAGCCGTGATTATTTCAAGAACGGAAATTACTACATCTGGATACGCCCAATCACAGATAGCTTCCACAACGTCGGTTTTCGACGGGGCTCTGATCCAAACTGTCTCGAGCTCTGTGCTAAGTTTGCATGATCGAACACCTGAACCATATTTCCAGCATTTAATTGCGGTCGATCTCGTCTCTCAGAATAGTGGCGGTCGGTACCTCCAGGTCCAGGGTGCGGTTCCCTCTCCCAGATTCACGTATCTGAATCGAGCACTTCTTTTCATCACTGCATGAGCGAATATTCCCACACCGTGATGACAACTCGAGACAATAGTCTGTGAGAGCTGTCTGCTTCCGTTCTCAGGCATTAGTATGAGAGCCTCCTGAAAATCTGAAGAGTCGGTGTCTACGGAAGCCTGCCGGCTCTTTGTGGAATCATGTCTCGGTATCTGACGGACTGTTCTCGTAATCAAGTACCGCCGTGGCTATGAGTCATCGTGAAAAACCTCCGATGGAATAGCCGCAAATCTGTCTCCGTCTTCGAGTGACACCGACTGATCAATTCGGTGTTCCTTCCCGCGTTCTACTAACGGGACATCATCTCGAAAAAGACGATATTCAGAAGGAGTCAGTCCTATCTCGGAAAGTATCTGTGTTTCCGAATCGGCTGTCGCTAGTATTGTATGTTCCCTTCCGTTGACGATAATCTCAATAGTCTCTCCCATCGAACACAAGTAATATGATAGTGATAAAGAGAGTTAAATATATCTCAAACTGCAGGTGAAAGGTCTGAAAGCCGAGAAAATGGGCGTTCTCGATATGCCATCCGTGTTGCTTCATGTGCTTTCTCCATCATACCTTTTGCATCTGGTGTGTGTGCTCTAAAGCACAGCATGGACAAACCCGCGCTTCACTCGGGGGGATTCTCACCACACCGAGGACAAACCTCTGTAGTTAACTCTGATTCATCATCATTTACTTCTAAATCAAATGACTCCCGTGCTTGTCGGATATAATCGCTATCCTTCAGATGAGAGTATGTTGACCTCATGACCCGACTGCTTGGAGCATGACCAAGTTGATGCTTGATTGCACTTTCAGCTACTCCACGGCGAAGAGCAATTGTGACAAAGTTATGCCGAAGTGTATGAGGATTCAATGGCTTGTCTACTCCGGCTTTTTTCATATAATCTAGTTTATCATATATTGTCGATGAGCTTCTTATTCTATGAGTTGCTTTATTACGTTGTCTCATTGAATAAAACACAATTGCGTTTGGGTTATCGGGGTCAGGATGCCCGGTTCGAAGGCATTGTTGGACACTAGCCTCCGATAATAACAAACCTCGCCATGTTCCGTGCTTATTGGCTCATTTGAGTCCCTCTGCATCTGCATCTGCATTGGTACTGGAGAGGAGACAGTAGCACACGCTCGTCGAACCACTGACTGCTCAGATAAATACTGGCATCTGACCGACCGGTGATTCTTATATATTATTTTCACCGTCGTTTGCGTAACTATTTGATCTTGGGGTGATTTCAATTATATAGATTGTAGCCAATTTACATACTCCAAGTTCAGCTTCACATGCCAAATAAAAAACAGACATCGGAACGTGTCCGTTCTGCGGAAGAACTCTTCTGTCGGAAGCCGTGATATTGGAGTATATAGTTGATGATGAAACACGAATCTTTGCTGAGTGTTATGATTGTGACGAGCCTGTTCAGCCACAATGATTATCGTATCAGATAGCAGGGGTAATTAACCTACACAGAAGCAACGATTGATTATCATGAGGAGGAAGGGTATCAGCACACATTCCTATGATTGATCCCTGTGCTTTCTATCTGAGTAGTCATATAAACTAGGCTACGCTACGGAAACGTGTCACACGGGTGATGTTCTTCCGTTACCAGCGAAGTCAGATGAATTCCGAATTTTGCGGACCGTTCGTGATATGAACCTCAAAGGGTTGCGTGCTGACGTCATCCTGTTTGATTAGGTGCCAGTACGTCTCAGCCATCTCGTTGGGGTCGAGAATCGTCTCGTCTTCTTTATCGGGGACACCCGGCGTGTCGATTTGCCCATCGATGACAACGTGAGATACATGAATTCCTTCAGAGCCGAACTCCTGGGCAATGTCCATCGCCATCCCACGAGCGGCGAACTTCGCGGCTGTGAAGCCGATTGCACCGCCGAGACTCCGTACCGAAGAGGTTGCGCCGGTAAAGATGACCGTCCCGCCACCCGTCTGAAGCATATCACTGACAGCTTCCCGCGAACAGACAAACGCACCTCGCCCATTAACCGCCCACGACTGTTCAAACTCCTCGACGCTCACGTCCATGAGCCCTTTCCAAGAGGCGGCGCTCGCGTGATTCACGAGCACGTCGACTGCGCCAAATGCTTCCCGAACCGCCGTGAACCCCTTTCGTATCTGCTCGATATCTGTGAGGTCTGTCTGGACGGCAAGCCCCTCACCGGGTGCCGGCAGTTTCTCCGCGAGTTCCTCAATGTAGCCCGCCGATCGAGCGAAGAGGGCGACCTGACAGCCCTCGGCTGCAAACTTTCGGGCAAGTGATTCACCAAGCCCCGGACCGACACCCGCGATGACCGCTGTATGTGTCATGTAGTAGCCTACGAATCGAACCAGCAAAGCCGTGGCGACAGATCTCTGATTGTTTAATCGACAAATGGGAAACTCGCTGTCCAATTAAATGACTTTTATCAAGCTCCAAAGCTACCGACTGGGTAGATCAAAATACCAGTATCTATCGGGCTGCCAAGCGATGCAAGCATGTGAGGCACTCAGATCCATTTAGCAGCGAGATAACCGCACAATGACCTCACAGCTCCATGCCCCTAGTCTCTCTCCCTAGCGTGGCGATTCACGCTTGCCGGTGTCGTCGTATCGCTCCAAAAAATAGTCGTTATGAATTGGCTGCCGAATTCGCAAGCTAGCGTCGGTGGAAGAGCTCTAATTGTAGCGTCGGTTATTTCAGGAGGTCTCGCTGCAACACGCTCAATAGATTTAGGAGTCACTAGACTTCGTACAGGATTTCTCGCTTGGATCATCAGTATTCTCACATTCGTCATGTCAGCAGCGTGGTCACCGCTCAGAGCTATCTTCTGAATCTTTGTCGATAATCCACTCTAAAAAGTATATATGATTCTGCACTTCCTCTCTTACCTGCCCGTCAACAACTAAGAGTCTATAGTCTGCGCACGGGCGATGTGCTAATCAAATCCAGACTCAGACTCAGACTCTGGTTCTGAGGTACTAATCTAACAATGATTTTTATATTCTCAGATTACGCTTTCTGCAGATATGGTTGATATCGATTTTGTCGTAGTTATGATCTGTCTGATCACTGGCTTTCTCTTAGGTGGGATTGCTTCGATTATGTCCATAATTGGTCGATCATCCAATGTGATGCTACTACTAAATGTTGCAGCTGGAGGTCTCATCATTATCGGCGTTGCTATTGCACTGTTATAGGGACAGAATAATATGAAACTGTAATTTTACAGATAACATAAGAATCTACGACAGCACACTGTGTACTGTACACATACCTGTTGTTATTGATAGATGCGATAACTCCTCGCCCGTATGATAGACAACTAATTGCAGTCACTGTGACGCCCGTCATAACGAGCGTGACGTGCCGTTTTTACTAAACGAATCATAAAAGAAATTATGATATTTGAATACTTCTACAATTACTTTAGCTCCGACAGTACAGAGACTCAAGAAACTGAAGAGGATGTGAACAATACTGAGGATGATGATGACGAGTATTGATATTTCAGTGAATCAAATTAAGTAAATAGTATCTCGACTACCGGTATTATGATCACCGGGTTTAGAATAAACAGAGTGGAATCACCTTCTAAGACTCAAATGCGCGTCTAAGAAACTATGGGATCACGATAATATCAAATACTGCGAATACGAAAACAAGTAGTTACATTGCCGGGCGGTCACCTAATAATAAGAATGCAATCAATAAAATGCTGCTTGCGGTAATAACTGGTAGTCCACAGTGAACGAGCGGGTTCTAAAGAATAGACGGACTTGTTACAGGATTATGATTCAAATTAGCGGTGACGAGTCACTCGCGACGCTGAAAGATACTTGAAATACAGTTATTAGGCGTTCTTGACTATTAGTAACCCCTCACACTGTATCGGAATCGTCGACTGTGTCAATTGAGATATATTCATCACTCTCATTGTATAGTTGCTCACTCGCTTACTCTCCCCATACCTCTTTGAGTAATATGAAAGTGAATAACTACGAGTAAACAGATATGGAAAATACAAAAACCGGAATAATAATTGCTGCATTAATTATCGGATCTATCCTGGGAGGTGCTGGATATTATATCTGTACCGATGAAACCAACAGTGCAGTACAAAAAGCAACAGGCACACCAGATCCAGGGAGTCCGGTGCAAGAGGCGACAGGCACATCAACTCAACAAAACACGATACAGGACACGACCGCCACACCAACTGCAGATTTTCAAAGTTTGACTCAAGAAGCAATAAACACACCAGACCCTAATAAGGATATCAATATTCATAATAAGCACTCTGATGCTGTTGAATTGAAGATCGTTGTTGAGAACCCTACTACTGGAATTGAACTATATAACGACAGTTTCTCTATAGCGCCGAACAGTGAGCAAGAGTCTGTGTATAATCTGAAACAACTCAATCCAAATGGGGTTCAAAACTACAGAGTTGTCGCCGAATATAATAATACACGTGATAGCATGACAATCAGAACTAATGATTGCCACAGCGATGCGAATGTAGAAATAACGAAAGACGGCAATTTAAGATCGTATTATTATATATGCTGAGAGGTCAATTTACTCTGATTTGAATCCGAAAGCGACAAAATCTGTTTTGACTGGAGATGTCTATTTGATATAGTGACGCTCACAGTCACATAGAATTCAATATTAAGATAAGCGAAAGCAAACAGAGGTAATTCAGAAGCTAGCCTCGGTTGGTGCATCAACGCTAGTGAACATCAAGAAGAGATATGAACCGCTCTGTCCCCATATGAATGTGATCTGTTATACACAGTAAATTGAATATTTCTGATGAATCCATACAGTGCTCATACAGCTATCAAGTGTAATCTACAGGTAGAGCAGGGCGAGTGCCTCGGGGTCGGGGCTTGGCCCCAAGGGTGAAGCCCGTCGGAACATTCACGAAACCACGTTCCTAAGATATCAAGGCAGTCAGAAAACCCAAAAGACGGATTAAAGAGCTTAATCTGACGCTGACTGAGACACGATATGGAAATGGAAATGTGGTGTCTCTCAAAACCCGCGTCTTCGACGTGGTGAGACGGACACTATCGGGTCGTGATGGAGCGACTGACCCTCACGGACACCAGCGAGGTGTTCGGGTGTTAACTCCAGCCGACCCCACTCTCGGGGAAGGTCGAGGGGAATGAAATTCGCCTGCGTCCGTCCGCCCACTTTGCGGGCGACACGGACAAAACGGTGAAGCCTCGGCTTGGGGCTTGTCCCCGAGGCACTTCACGCAAGTGCGGTCACATGCCCATCTAAAAAGCAATTGAATCCACAGTTCGTTCTGAGATCACCGATTGCTATCTCGCCAACATCGTTAGCGACACACTGCTCAACGATATGTTTCGACAGTGTATGCAGAAACTGGTCTTTCCGGCTTGAGAGTGTTCGACGGGCTTTCAGTGCCCGGTCTGAGAGGTCGTTCTTACCGTCGCTCTGGGACTCATCTTGTGAAATAGTGTTTGTCTTCTTTGAGCGGACTCCCCGGATACAACTCGCTCACACTGTTTTCGTAGTCAATAGCGAGGTAGTTACTACTCCCCAGCGGTATTTTGCTCGGGAGCATCCTCAACGGGGATTTGTTTGTTACAGACAAGATGGATTTCCCAGCAGTTGCCATTCCAAACCGCCTGCACCTGCTGGATGTTCTCAACAGTTACGTCGGGGCGTGTCTCGTATTCGATAAGGATGAAGTCTGATTGATTATCCTTCAAGTTGAATCCCTTAAATAGCCGAATCTGACTGTGTTTTGCGTTGTGTCTGATACTGTTTTTTCCATGTGATCGTTGAGCGTGGGTGGGGGTGGTCGTCACCACGTTTTCGATATCCCGGTGGGTTGTTGCCGTCATCGGCATCGGAATTGTACCATCCGCTGAACGCCTCAGCGAGCTCTTCAAGAACTCGCTGAGTTGAGCGTGGAGGTCAGTATAGCGTTCGTGGTCTTTCAATGCCGATTTTAGTTCATCCTCTTCAGGAATTTCACCCGTCTCATCCCATTTCTTGGCTGTAGTAGCGTCCTACATCCCAGAGTTTGGCGGTACTGAACCCGCAAGCGTCGAGATCGTCCCGAACCTGTTGATGGTTCGTGATTTTGGCGACGTATGTGCGGGTTGTGTCCAGCATCAGGTTACATAACACGTTGTGTGAGTTTGCAGATGAAACATGTCGGTAGAATATCCGGTCATGCTATGATGGTATGGATGTGACTCGCTCATGTCGGTCTCATCGCCCGGCTGTTCGTCACTCGGTTCCGACAGTCGTCGGGACACTCTCTGCTCACGGTAAGGCGGGTGTATTCACCTTGTCTTTCTATAATAGCACAGAGATACAATTCCCTCAGGTCGGTGATAGCTAAGTTATACTTTTTGAGAATACAATCTTGTAGTTTTGATCATGTCACTGTCACCACTAACCCCAGACATATCAGCAGATAATCTCAGTAAATAACATGAACATCCCGTCAGCTTAATATACACGTCGTCATATCATACGTATTATGGTTCGATGTAAGAGCTGTGAAACATCGTTTGAGCATGCCGATGAGGTCAGCGAGGACGAGGTTGATGAGATAGAGACAACCGATGATGACCGACCGCGGATTCAGATTGGCACAAATAAACACGCAGTGTGGCGATGTCCGGACTGTGGTTCCGTTCTCGGTGTTCGGTGAGAATTCAAGACGACTACCACAAGCGATCTTACTAGTGATGTTGTGAACCGTCTCGGGGTCAGGTCCCGAGGCACTCGGCCTGTAGACTTGGGGAATATGGGGAAGGGGTAAAGAGTATGATTCTAACAGTCAAAGTCAGAATAGCGACGATAGTAACTGACTATGGCGTAAGCCCAAGTTAGCGATAGGTTCCAGAAGTCGTGGCAAATACACAACTTGAGCGCGACACGTCGCATCCCGAAAATTGAAGTCGTTAGCCTCTTCGGGAGTGTCTGATTGCTCTGGGCTCTTGGACATCTCCGGTGTCCCTGTCGGGTGTAAAGTTCGATAACGGTAACGAGATTCGCGTTTGCCGAGTTAAACAACCGAAAATTCAATCCCTTGACCTCAATGAGATTGACTTTGTGCTGGTCGTAGAACACTCCTACTTTGGTGACCACCTCAGGCGACAGTTAGGACTTGATTATGCAACTGAACTGTTTTTATTTTCAGCCGGTTTGAGATATTTTTCTCCCCAGTTGTTCATTTCTTCGACAACCGGCTGAAGAGCAGCACCTCGCTCAGTCAAAGAGTAGTTGACACGAAATGGCTTCTCACTCACGATATCACGATCGACAAGTTTCTTCTCTTCTAGATCTTCGAGGACGTCAGAAAGTACTTTACTCGAGATTTCGCCAACAGCACTCTGGAGTTCACTGAATCCCATCGCTCCATCCTCTAACAACCGATCGATGACAACAGTATGCCATTTTCGTCCGATCAGTGTCGCTGTTGAGGTAATCGGGCACCACTCTTTACCGCTACACCATACTGGAAGTTTCTTGCTATCGCTCATTACTCTCAATGATACGGATTAAAGAGGTAATAAGGTTACCAAACACAACCTTGTTCATCGGCGGGTGAATCTTATCACAAATAGTTTCAGCATGTTCTATGGTCACGGTTACCGGCAAGTTACCTGCTCACCGGTGTCTCAGTGGGTTTCCCCTCACTCAGCTCGGACTTTTAAGTTACCATCCCGTACCAAGTTACTAGAGGTAGCCCAAATGACAGACGTAGAAATCGACGCTGACAGCACAGCACTCTTAATCACTGACCCTCAGATCGACTTCCTGAAACCCGACAGCGTGGTGTGGGACAAGGTCGGTGAGACAGTCGAAGAGAACGCAGTCGTCAACAAACTCGTCGCCCTCCGGGAAGCGGCTCGCGAAGGGAATGTGCCGGTAGTCTACTCACCTCACGAGTACACCGACGACGAATTTGATAGCTGGGAGAAGCTGAACACGATCGACCAGATCATGTTCGACACGCGGATGTTTGATGCCGACGGCAAAGGGAGCGACTTCGTCCCCGAGTTGTCGCCGGACGACAACACATTCGTGCTCTCACCACACAAGCAACTTTCGGGATTCTGGAGCAACGACGTCGGGACGCAACTCCGCCAACGAGGTATTGACACGCTTGTACTTGCGGGAATGAGCGCAAACCTCTGTGTTGAGTCACATCTCCGTGATGCCGTTGAGAATGGCTTCGAGGTGATCACGGTGACAGACGCGACCGCTGCTGCTGGGCAGGACGCACTCGAGGCCGCACACACGAACTTCGGGTTCATCGCTCACGAGACTGTCACAACTGAGCAGGCGACCGACCGGTTAGCCACCGCAGGCGTTGAAGCAGAGAGTGTGTCGACGGACGGTGGACGCGACACGACCGAAGAAAACGAGTCGAGCAATGGGTTTCTTTCTCGGTTTTTCTGAGGAAAGTGCTCTCCGGCACGTGTAGTCAGTTCTAGCTGTCTCCATATTGTTGTGTTTGAACGACTCAACATGGTGATCGGCGTCTGAGCATATGCGCCGTCATAGACACTTTTTATATGCAAGCGGAGATGGAACAAAAGTTGACAGAGACTAACAAATTGATGTGTCCATTAGATATAGTAAATCAGTTTCTCAGGGTTCAGTTGCGAATTTTGACGGTAGAGTCTATATCTCTGACCTGACTCAGCGATGACTGCTGAGTTTATTATCGATGAATCCACCCATATTGTATAGACTGGTGATGGTATGGGAATACACGCATAGTCGATAGTGGTGAAACGAGCATATTCACTACACGGTACAAACTGTAGAAGCAATCTTTATGAGTTGAAACTTGCCTGTCTGTAAGAAACAACATATGAGCAGAAGGAAGTTTAACTCAGAGTTCCAGTACATAACATCGATGTCCGGTCAAACGGTATCGATGTAGAGTGGATCGTACGCTGATCACCAGATCATTAGGTTACGTTCTTGCTTCCTGAAATCCCTGAAGTATCTTATAGCCGATATATGAGAGAAATGGAAATGAGTATGACGAGGGTGATAATCGATAATTCCGGTCCGATAATAATCTGGAGGGAAATTATACAGGTCTTAATACATCACTTTATCTACTGAATTATTGGACCCTCAGTTACTCGTCGGCAAGCAAGGATCCATAGTTTATATCGGGAGTAGGGATATCTAAAGATTTCAGCGAGAGTTCCACTGATCACCCGACCCGTGGTCGTTTATCCCGCTAAGCTACTCACCCAAATCTACGTTGCTTAGACGTAACAAACATAATATGTTGTTGCTGCCATACAAAATGTTGTAATTAGGCTAACAGGGTCTGAGATTGGCTCATTTCGAGTAAGATTTGCAACAGAACTATCAATAATCTATGCCACTCCAATCAGTAGTGCTGGGATTTTTCTTTGATAGCTATCGACGATATTTTTCATACTGATCAGTTTGCATCACTCATAATCGGAGACAAAAAACAGAATCAGTCCAAGAAATTGTATCTCCTTTCTGAGCAGCTTGGTGCATTCCGAACGGTGTCAATCTCGACTCTCGATAGATGAACGATTGTCCATCTGTATTTCATAGACTTTCTCACGGGGAATAATTTTTTCATCAAAGTTTGATCCGGACCCATCAATCACGAACGCATCAAGTCTCTCGTCGTATTTGACGGATTCATTTAATGCTTCTTTTGTCTCGCCTGGCTCAGGCTCATATTTGACGTATGCCATCAAGATGCACAAATAGATATGAACGAATCAAGTTTCGGATAGGCGATGATGGCAATTAGATTCTGTAGTAACTCGTGTACATGATACTGTATCAACCATTGTACCTGCCCAGATAGATAACAGCCGAGTTGTTAAATTTGACAGTCTCGGTATTCGTTGATACCGCTCGGAACAACATTGCCAGTTCTGTGTCGTGGAATTAATTGGAGACGTCAGTCGTCAGTGACTCCCTTCATATCTAGCTAAGAGAGGAGACTTCGAGTGTCTCACAATCTGGTGAAATGGAAAACAAACCTCATGTGACACACGACAGGCTCCTATGTGCAATGTGAACTCGTAGAGGCACACGCATATATGCGGCTGTATCCGCTTAGCGCAACACATGGACAAGCTACTCCGCATTTTAAAGCAACTACAGTCAATGGTGGATGATCTTGATAAAGATAATTTTACCTTCGATGCTGAAACTACCATTAGCAATCTTTCTGACGGTGACCTGCTCAGGTCCCACGAAGCACACGCCGCCCAGCAAAACGCAGAGGAAGCCGACAATCTGGCACCAGTGACAAATCTGGAAGGAATGACTTCAACACTAAAGGAAAAATCAAGCGGCTCAACCGGCTGATAAAAAAGCCAAGAGCAAAAATGTTGATCTCAACGCCATGTTTGGAGATGGAAAAACGACGTTAACCGAAGTGAGAACTGACGATGACGCTGAAACAGCGACAATACTTATCGACTCACCGGACGCAGAAGCCGAGAGAGGTGATAGACTTGGGGTTGTTGAGGTAACTTACGACGATGGTGAGACCACGCTGATGCACGGGTTTGAGTTCCCGGTTGAGAATCTCGCCGTAGATCACAACCACTCAATGTCAACAGTCCAGATTAACAGAGAATACTCACGTTATACGACGGTTACTGGTGAGTGAGATAATATCTCACCTGAGTGATTATATTAATGTACTGAGAGTGTAATCGACCGCTGTGAGAGTTTTCTCGAATTATTGGGGGAACCACTTTGGATGAGTCAGGATTTGCAATAATCCGGGGAGTACCCCACGGCGCTACGTAACACGATATGATATATCGCGCCATTATCACCTTTGGAGAAATGGAATATAAAGTTCACCTCTCTATGGGGAACATAGTCACATCCGGGGCCCGTCGTGCCGACTGGGAGGACAGGCTCGCGCTCCTCATATTCTCGCTTTTCGAGTGAGGAACCATGAGAAATACAGCGATATTGAGGTGCTCAATAACAGTTATATAACCACCCGAACGCGAATACGGGATTCTTGAGAAGGTTGCACACAACTGATATTCATCATCAATCCTATTTGAAGGGACGGGAGCCCTTGGAGCCGGGGGAGGGTACGCGATCAGTAGGATAGGGGTAGCTGGCGCGACTCTCCCGACTCCCGAAAACAATTATCTGAGTGTCATATTAAATTAATCATTAATGCAAGTTCCTCTGGAGTAAGGAGCTACGTGATCACGCTGGGTTCATATGCTACACTGACAAACATTATCATACACTAATTAACGTAGTTGCTACATTCGAAAAAAGTTCTCGTGCGTTTATTGGAGAATAAATTGGAGTTGGAGTTGGAAGCCCAACCTCACTTTTCTTAAGATAGACACAGTCACGATCAGGTCAGTCTGCCAATGACAGCGACGGTGACTATTGCCTCTCAGTGTGAGAACACTCTCGCGGATGTAGCACAAATTAAGTGTGTCCTATCGATTACTTAATTTGTGTCGCGTCTGCCTACGCCAACGATGATGCTAGTTAACATCCGTCTCTCGACCGTCATAGTTTGGCCAGATTGGGTGACGGACGCCTCTACCCTTCTCCCATGAGGCATCTGTTATCTTCCACAGAGGTCACGAGTTTTCTCAGTTACACATCGAGCTCTGGGGAGTGGTCACTCACGAGTGTCTTCGCTGTGTTCACACAACTAACACTAACACGTTAGATTGGCTATCTGACGCCCAGCGCACTGATTATCGTCATTCACACTCAGATTCAAACAAAGCTCACTCCGAAAATAGATGGAGCCGTCAGAAGCTATACTGCAAGAGATAGACGTTGTCAGTCGTCCGCGGGTGCGACGTTCCCTTCAGCGACGAGTTCGTCCCACTTTTCGACACTTGCTTCTGCAACCTCGCGGTCCTGGCTGACTTCACCACCGGAGACGCCGATCGAACCGACAATCTCACCGTCCTTCTTGAGGGGGTAGCCCCCGCCAAAAATGACAATTTTGTTATCGTCGGTGGTCTGCAGACCGTACAGAGAGTTACCGGGCTCACTCGCCTCCGCCAGTTGGTGGGTCGGCGTGTCCAACGCCGTTGCTGTATATGCCTTGTTTCGGGAGATGGAAACAGAAGCAAGCCACGCGTCATTCATCCGATGTTGACCGATAAGGTTACCTTCGCTGTTAGCGACTGTAATAACCATTGGCTGACCGATTTCTTCGGCGTGGTCTTCGGCAGCTTCGATCACTTCTTTTGCCGTGTCAAGGGGGATTTCCTCAGACATTAGTGAAAACAAGAAGAGAAATAACATAAAAAAACATCGAAAAAAGCGTGATATGTCGAGAGTCATCATTGAGAGAGATTAACCGCAAAGTTCCTCAACAGCACTGTGTAGATAAAAAAGAGAGTCCTCGGTAAATTTGTGAGAATAACTTAAAATAAACCTGGAAACGCGAATACGGAATTGTTGTGCACGACTTGTGGAAATGTTGGCATCGTGTGAACGGTTACGATGAAATTGGACCTTCGTCCCGTAACAGTACTATGACAACGCCAAGCAAGAGTATGAGGACCATTTCCGGTCCATACTGAAGCAGAACCCGCCAAATGGCGAAAAATCGCTCACCCGGCTGTGGGGCGAGTCGGCTATTCGCGATTCTTGCGACGGATAAGACAAGGATGAGAATACTGGCTCCAACCACGCCAGTCTTGATGTTCGTATTAACCACGTTGCTGTCAATTTGGGTAGATTCACACGTGAGTGTGACGCATCGGTTTTGTTGAACAAACCATGATATTTGAATACTTCTACAATTACTTCAGCCCCAGTAGTGCAGACACTTATGAAACTCTGGATAATAAACCAGATTGAGTGATATTAAATCGATTATAGTTGCACACATAATTCTTCGCAGCTGTGTGAGTCTAATCGTTGTGGAGGAGTGAAATCATAGTTGACAAATACACTCCTTAGCTACGACGATCTCTGCCGGGAGACCGCTGTTTCCAATCGGTCCCAGACTATCTTGAGCACCGGTGGATCACTGGTCAGGTCCAGCAGGGTGGTCTCCCACTGATGATGGATCGTTTCTTATTGCTCGTCTAGGAGTCCGTCGTTCACATCAACGGTGAGCCCATCGTGTTTGCACTTTGCGTCGGAGGCGGGTCCCGCGTCGGCAAAATCGACCATGACTGACTCGCCTCCGAACAGTTGATAGAGGTCGTAGTAGTCACGGACGACCCCACGCTGGTAGACCGTCCGGAACTTTTCGGCGAAGATTTCCTCGACGCTGTACGTCTGGAGATTAAATTCGGGCACATCTTCATAGCGTGAGTATGTTGAGCGGGATCGAAGGCGACGTGCTCGTCGACCATCACGTCGATACTGGTCGTGTTGGGATGGGATAGTTGAGGGCGACCCAGTACTGAATGCTGATGTCGACGTAGTGGGTCGGATAGTGGTCGTGTTGGGATTCGGGGTGCTCTCAAATCTCGAATTCGATACCAGAACAGTCAGCAATTGTATCGAGGACCGCTTGGATTTCTTGTTTGGACCCCCGGTACTCCTCTCAACATCAAAATCGAGGTCTTCCGAGAACCGACACGATTGGGGGAGATACAGTTGGGACAGTGCAGTCCCGGCTTTGAACAGGAGGTTGTCGCCGCAGTCGCTCGTGAAAATACCCCAGAGGAGCCACGAATTGACGTAGTTCTTTTCAGCGTATCCTTGCCGAACGCCCAGTTTGCGAGCGGGGATTCGGAGCCGATCCTGACTGAGCATCGCGATTATGATTCCGTCGGCTCCAGCGTGGCTGGCTCGACGTTGATCCGGAGGCGACACGTACTGTCGTTGATCCGGTGTCGGGTCACGTCGGGTCCAGTGGGGAATAGCCGCTCGTGAGCGATGCGACAAGTTTCTCGTGTGCAGGGAAGTCAATGCCGAACTGGTCGACGAGGTAGACAATCCGCTCGGTCGCAGCGCCGTTGTCGAGCCGGTCAAGACACTCGCTGACGATCTCCCGGTTGCAACCCTGTTCGTCGACAGTCCGCATCGCAGTCGCGAGCTCCCGAGGGCCACTACAGAACTCGCGGTGGTCCGTACAGTCGACCAGCGTCTTTCCCAGTTCGCTGACCTGCACGGTCATGCCCTCAGTCGATGTCGGCTCAAAGTCGAAAAATTTCCGCTCGGCGACTGCCGTGACGCGGCGCGGAACGTCGTGGATCTCTCGGCTTTGCGCTCGGGTCGACGTGACGACGCGCACAGTCCAAGGTACCCGTTCGGTCAGCCCGTGGTGGCTGAGGGTGCTGTAGTAGCTGATGTACATCGGCTTGGCGACGTGGGCGGCGATGAGGTACTCGTGGGTTGTGTACACGGCTTCCTCGCCGGCTGTGAGTGGAGTGATAAGGCGCGTGTCCGAGAAGAGCCGGTTGAGCTAGCCTTTCTCGGTGAGCCGGGAAAAGATATCTTGAGCAGTAAAAAGGGACTCAATGGAGAATGATATCTGATGGAGTAGTTGTATCAGTATGCCTATTTTTCTGAGACTAGTGGCAAATACATCTAAGACGGGTTTATTCGGGGGTATATTGGCGGAAATAGATATAAACATCAACATCAACATCAACATCGACAACAAGATTGCAGCACTGATATCAAGATCACACTGATATGACTGCCGGTTGCATTAGTCTCAATCAAATAGCAATATGTGGAATCGCTCTGCTCGTGAAAATGTGGCTGTCTCTCTGATTTACTATCGGATTTATTGATTTATGCGTTAGTTCGATTGGGTAGAGTCCTAATTTCAGGAGTAGTCATGAAGTATATGTATTTAAAAACATCCTATTCTAGCGATATACTTTGAAATCGCACCAGAAATTATATACGGACTGTTTTCGGCGATAAATTCAGGTCATATTTACAAGTATACCGAACAACGCTATTCACCCCGTTGATGATAGTTATCTGCTTAAGAGAGGCTGTCACGGAGTGGTTGAATCTATAATACAGGTACGATCGTTATTGCATTTCGATGAAATATTCACAAATATTGTAATTGCTTCGAATTGAAAAGTAGTAACTCAGGTTTGTTAATAACACAGATGCATCCATAGTTTTCATCGCAATAATTATGTTTACATCCGTATTCCCAGTCGATAAAATCGTTATATTTAATTTCAGACATTCGGCGACACATGAGTTTCACACATACAGAATCAGCGTGGATCAGTATGATCAGGGTATCTCATAACCCGTTTCATTTTCAGTTTCCCGAATCCTCTCGACAATTTCAACGGAAATGTACACTATCTAAAATACATTATATTATCGTACGTATCGCAGCATCATTTGACATTTCGGCTGTCATACGAGAGCTGAGAGGTGCATACGGCATCAAAAAATTGAAACCGTGATTACGAATTCTGGATAGTTACTATATTACTAATTTCGAACCGTGTCCCGCCGGTTGCCGGTTCGGTTAATTGAATCATCCAGTTGTGGGCAGAAACGACGGCGTCAACAATCGAGAGCCCGAGTCCAATTCCATCGTCGCCTGTCGAGAAGCCCGCTTCAAATACATCTTCGTGCCTCGAATCGGGGATGCCTGACCCATCGTCTTCAACGTAGAAGCCGTCTTTCTTAGGCAGTGCCCCAACGCGAACCACTACGTCCTCACCACCGTGTTCGATTGCGTTCCGAAACAGATTCTCAAAGAGTTGCTGGACGCGGTCAGGATTTGCTTGGAATATCATATCCACCTCAGTTAGGAGTTCGGCATTACCCGTTTCAACCGACTGCCAACATGTCTTGACGATTGATGACAGGTTAACCCGCTCAGTTTCTTTGACATCCTGTCCTTGCCGAGCCATGGCAAGCACATCGGTAATGAGACCTTCCATCCGGTCAATTGCATCCACAGCTATCTCAATATGTTCGCTGTCGGTCTCCTCATTAGCAATTGAGAGTCGTCCTTGTGCAACGTTGAGTGGATTCCGGAGGTCGTGTGAGACGACGCTTGCGAACTGCTCTAATCGATTAACGCGGTTCATCAGCTGATCGCGTTGGAGTTCTTTTTCGAGCATACGGGCAATGAGTTCTGCAAACAGCGTCTCGTCGTCTGTAAACGGGTGGTCGCGAGGGGCATCGGCAACAAAACAGACTGTTCCATATATCTCCCCGTTAACTCTAAGCGGCGTTCCGTGATAACAATAGATTTCATGCGTTTGAAAAGCAGAATCGGTTTTTAATCCTTGATTCGGCACGTCATGCAATGCAATTGAGTCACCTTGTTCAATTGTCCGCTGGCAATAAGTGGTTGAGAGGTCAATTCGAAGACCTGTTGGAAACTCGCCGTCCGGTGGATCGGTGCTGCTGATAGCCTTCCAGTAGTCGGTCTGTTGATCAATTTTGCTCAGGTGACCGTTGTCAGCGTTTAGATACTCCTCGCCCAGATCAAGTGCATGTTCAGCCTTCTCATTGAACGAGATATCCGCTGCCATCACTTCGTAGAGTTCCCGGCGCGCTTGGACCGCAGTTGATCTGCCTTTGCTCATGGTCGTTTATCTCAAGCATGAGAAAAAAAGATGGTGAGTATCAAACTATTTGATGACGTAATATTATTATCTCTTCTGTTCGTCATTCATCATTGCATGCGCTGGGTCACACAGACATAGACACGAGATGGAACTCTTCCCATATGATTCCTAGGCAGCTCAAGGAACGTCTACTAGCGTCGGGAAGATCTACGGAGTAATCGCTCGTCCGAATTAGTCGTAGCTTAGTCAGTGCAGTCGTCATACCAGTGCATTCGAACTCGGGTGAGTAAGACGCCGAATTAATCTTATACTTTGCTTGTGATATACATTCGACAAGACTGCTGAATGCGTCATTTATAAACCATTTCTAATGTGATCAAAACATCAGCCATGTGCTGGTCTAGGTAGCATCAGGAGTATGATTTGATAATCCTGAATAAAATAAAATAGTAATGAATCGCTTTCGCATCCAATAGAGAATGAGTGTAACTACTGTGGATATACGCGTTGCATGGAGCATCATTTTCCTGAGAAACATGACTGTGCTGGAACACAATCGGAACCACTGAGTGGTGGATAGTTTAGCTCATCACTGCCAGCGAGTCAGAAACAATCAACCGGCGAACCAGCCAGTAATTCGATGGAAATAACAGAGGGGCGAACGGTCGGCTCACCGCCAGCTGAGACTGGTAAATCAGGCTCTGATATAGCCCCTGATGGATCAGCAGTTGGTATAGGGAATGACCGTGGTGAGACTCGCTCCGAGTCGTTGTGGCAACGATTGCTCTCGTGGTAGCATGGTTTCAATATTGAGAATTAGAAGCTAACTGGTATTCAATAGCCGGTTTCGACGCAATCTTGTCGAACACAAATGACCTCTTATCGAGATTCCCAAGAAAGCACCTGTATCGGCACTTTTGTGAGTAGTCCTGTGTAGCATACCACCTATTAGTAAACATAATTCGATGAAACAACTGATAAACATCTCTCGCAAATTGAGCAAAGAGCTATAAAAACTCCTCTCGGGGAATCCTGATACCCGACAGAGTCCTTAGCATAGCCCCATCATCATGAATACGGTGGGGCAAACTACTACTTGCGGGTCGGTGGCATGATATTGGTGTGGTCGTATGTATACACTGTCACACGATAATAATCGTGTCCGACAACACATATAGCTCGTGAATATGTTCTGTAACTCTGATTCCATATGACTCAATCTCCTGACTGGTATTTCATCTGGTATCCGATAGCTCGTTGTGTCAGGTTCTCTATCGGAAAGACTGTGAGTGAGACGGTGAAAAATGAGATATTCGGAAACGGCAGCACACAGTTTCGATTCAATAATAATATTAGACAGAATATCGGTATTAATAGCTCTCAGACCTGCTATGGGCTTACCCAAATGACCAGTGGGTGCTAAAGAGAGCTGATATCGACGTATATGCGGGCAGCCTTCGCCTTGTCAGTGTCTCGCTCAATGATTGTGGTCGCAGGAACTGTCATAGTTGATCCATCGTGACGCGTGTACGTCACGTCTGCCTCAAGCGTGAGGATATCGTCAATATCTTCAATTCCCTCGGTCACCCAAATTCCGCTAAAATTGTGATCAAGAGTATCAATCGACTCAAAAAATCCACCAATATACTCCTCGATCCTCTCCGACCCTTTGATCATGTCTTGGTTACCCCACGTAAGACATCCCTCCTCAGTGAAAGCGTCTGCAAAACCCGTTTCATCAGTGCTGTCGACCGCCTCATAGAGCTCCGTTGCCCACCTGACTGCTCTTTGTGGTGCATCGATTTTCGCGTCCTCGGCTATCTTCATATTTCGATAAGAATTCAACTATCATACCTAATAAACACTCGATTATAACCGGGTACTTAGTCCATCGACCCTCTATATTTCAATATTTCCAACTATTTATGACGCGGTACTGTTGTGTTGGTGGATGCGTCCAGGTAATTATTTTCTCTTGCTGTCTATGCTTATGAAGTCGGACGGTGCGTCCTCGTCCTCGAAATATGATCTAATCAAGGTATTCTGTGTCGTCGATGCCCAAGAATAGCTAGTGTCATAGCAGACCTTCTCGTGCAAAAGACCGTTTTGCTCAATCGGTGGTTTAATATATCTAGTACATAATGATAATACATGATGAATTTCACACAGGCGTTAGACGAGTTGTGTAACTGCGAGTATCCAGCCAGTATCGATGACATCGAAGCGAGGTGTGAAAGTATGAAGATAGAATTACAAGGCGGCTCTGAAACAACACTCGGAGAAATGCTTGATGTTCTTGATGATCCACCTGAAACATTTGAGTCGAGTGGTGACCTGCATAATACCCTGATGTCTCTCGCTCCGAGGGGAAGTGTCGGAAGAGCGAACTACGATGATCGAGGGACAACCCACACAGACAGAAAACAACAGTCCTTCTAGCTAATTGTCGTTTCTCATTTCCACGATTCAAACAGTATGAGTCGTGTATATTGTCCATGTCTTCTGATACTACCACGACCCCACAAGTCGTGAGTATCTCGATCACTAGATTCAGAATCAGATATCATCTCACACTGTTATTTACACACAGCGGACAGTCTCTTGCATTCACAACTTTTTAATCGAGGTATGCGGACGCTCATGGACAGACTCAGTTTCGGCTATTCTCGATCGGTTATGCCGAATGGAATCATCCACGAGTTGCGAAGACGCTGCACATAGTTCTCTCACCTATTTTGATCCCCGGTGGATGGGGTATCGGGCTGGTCGCTCAACACTCTGCAGTGCTCGAAGTGATTCCACCGATTCTAGGCGGCGTCTCATCGCGCATTTTATCTCGACGGTTGTATCTCAGATGACGAATATGCGTTATTGAATTAGATAGATTATCACACATTTGGTCCGGCGTAATAATGAGATCACCGAAAATCCGCCTACGGTAATAGTATCTCAGTAATCTCTCTCGCCCGTTGTTTGCACTGATGTGCGCAGCTCTGTACGCAGGATTTTCTTCCTTGATTCCGGCGAAAAGTAGCAGTCTTGTTGTCTCATTGTCGCCGGATTCATTCCACACACCAAATTGAGTACGTTATCTGAACGCCCGAATTACTTGAGTTCCAACACTAATATTTTAACCGTCAGTCAACGCCTGGTGTGTGTTCCCAAGCGGTCTCACGATATCTTATGTTGAACTTCTAAAATATGCAGTTTCCAATACAGTCAAACCATCTTGAATGACTACATTTGAATTAGCCTTTGGGAGGTATCCGACCGGATTGTCTTCGGCATGATGTGTCTGACCTGTCTGTTCATATTTATTTTCAGCCACTACTTTACAATCAAGAAATTCGATGGTTTATAGCGGGTTATCAATGTATGAGGAAATGGCTATAATATGGTTCTCAAATATGAATCGAAAGAAGACGGAGAAGAATACAAAATAGATGATACCTCGCAGCGAATTCTAGAAAAACTAACACGAGGAGAGAGAGTAGCAACAGAAATGCAGGAGTATGTCGATGTTAACACGAATAGACCGATTCACTACAGAGTTGACCAGTATCTAGAGCCCGCAGGACTTGTCACAATAGTTGAGAAGCGAACACTGGCGGATGAACAAAGAGAAGCAAATGTGTACGCCTTGACAAAGGAAGGAAAAAAGTTCGTTAACCAACACAGATTTAATATCAATTCCTCAGAGGTAAATCAGCTTCGCGAGGATATAACTCGAGTGAATACGACTATCAGAGGTATTCAAGAGTCAGTTGAGACACTATCTGAAAGAGTTGATAACAACCCCACACACGACGATATTAATGAAAGGATACAGGAGTTGCAAGATACTGAGGACGAACAAACAAAGAGTCACAGACGAGAAACTGAACAAGAGTTTGACGATATTCAGACGCAACTAACAGAAATAGTGAATAAAGTTGATCATGTTGAATCAAAACTCGAACAACAGGACGACCGGATCGACCAACTACAGGGCAGGATCAAAAAGTTGGAAGATCGATCAGTCCGCGATTTTCTCCCATTTTGACCGTATAGAAGTACGATTCGTAATCCTCGTGTATGTATACCCTATTCTTCACTTCTTCTCCTAGGCTAAAATTGGTGTCCTCTATCGCTAACGTATCCGACGGATCCAATTTCCACATACTCATGACTGGTATAATCTGATTTTTGTTTCTTTTCATTAATATTGGTTTCTTAAATGGTGGGTTTGGTATATTCTCAAAATTTCCAGATGAACCGTCTGGAATGTTTCGGGAAAGGATAGATCATGCTCATGGCTACTCATGCCTCGCAAACGTCTGGATTCAGATTGTCACTATATTGATGATCCTGTAACGTCAGTAGGGTCACTTCCGGCATCTGTGTGGTTAATCTTCATTAACTAGAATATTTATATACTGGTACGGGCGAGTTTAGATCATCAGGTGCCTTGACCGCAGTACTGAAACGACGACCCTAGTTATCGGATTCGCTGCTCACCGCGGGATATCAATACGTTGAGAGTTAATTAATGATATATTATTTTTCAGAGAATAATAACTAATTCTGCTTCATGCTGTTCACAAAGTGGCTGTGATTGTGCCATCTTGGGAAATAAAGAATCGTCCTCTTAGATCACCTCATTCTCAATAGCGACTACGCGTTTGGTTAAGTAACGTAGTGAAAGACGGAGAGACGGTGGGACGGATAGCTGTTCTGACGACGGTGACAGTGAGTATAAGACCGTTTCATGTTTTCAACTCGGTTGAGCGCTATCAGATGCTGTCATCTACAACACGTAGCCTGCATCAATTTCATTCTAGCTCCAGCACTGCTGGACCGCCACACTCCATGCACCGATACTCAGAATTGTCAAATCGAGGTCTGTAAATCTGTATACCTTCTTCTCTGCTATGATTGGCATCACAAGCGAATTGAAAGCTCATGTCACCTACATCCTGAGTCTGGAGATCATCTATTGTGACTTTTCGTATGTTGGTTGCTCTCTCTACAAGCCGCGACTCAATACCAATTTCTTTGGCTTCTTGATCGGTTATCTTCTTGGACATTTTCAATTTTTTAGAGTAATCGCTAATATCACTCTGCTGTTTATATATTATCACGGTCCGCATCCGTATGAATGACATTCTGGAATGAGAAAGCTTCAGCTGACATCGATGTTTAGATGGACTTCTTAACTGATTATTACTCATCGTTGATCTGGGACTCAAGAGAATGATGACTCAGAGCCAGCTTCCGTGTTGAGTCGGTTCTTCGGTGGTTGATCTGAGTAGTTGCGTCGCTTCACCACCATCAGAAAAGCCCTCTCTCAAGCGTTTAGGTTTCGGTCGCCGATTCGCCGGATGGTAGAGCCGTCCTCAATGTACCTTACGGGTCGAACGGCGGGTTCTGACATGCTGTCTGTGTGGGTGTCTAGACAGGGCTAAATATCTACCCGTATCTCGGTGTGACCCATTCGTGCCCTATCTGCAGCAGGACCTTCAGGATAGTGCAGATTATTGATACAATCACGAGTTGGTGTATCGTGGCGCTTGCCCAATTATCATCGGATAGTATCTCAAACCGAGTAAAACAGATCATAACCGTATAAACCGTGCAGAGACCGTTTATTAAACCGTGCAAGTGGTATTACAACGAGTTTAATTGTAGGCTACTAACAAGAGAGCACCGGATGTGGACTCTATCGGGAAAGGGGGAGGATTATGATGATCGATATGGGAGCAGGGGAGTGTCTTATCTGGAGCCGGCTTTCGCGAAGTTCTTACTATTGAGAGTATGCACTGAACCGAGGAGGAAAATAGAGACGAACCTCCACATATCTTTGTGCGGCTGAATACTGACATATACCACACTGGGAGGATTCGTACTCACACTTATCCCAGTGGCTAGTGTGTTCTGTCCGACCCTGCAGGACTTCGACGTGGCAATCTTAACATTCTAAAACCAAGCGGTATCAAGTGTTTTACCATCTCGGAACGCTGCAAGAACAAGACGTTCTCAATCGGGAACGCGGAACCTCCCTCTATGTGCTTCTCGAATGAAGAGCATCTAATCACGTCTGATATCTAAATAGAGCATTTTCCAACGGCACGGGTTTTTATTGTGGAGATAGTCCCAAGACTACTTATTTTTCATCTATATACGAGTAGATGTGATTAACAAGGACGGGATCACACCAGAGGTGCGTACAGGGCTGACGAATCTTGTGACTGTTCTGGGGGTTGCGGTGTTTGGCTGGTCGGCAGGTGCGTTGCTGATTATTTACTGGATTGAGGCAGGTGTCGCACTGGTCCGTGGATTCTTTCAGGGTCCGTTCGCGCGGCGCGAGCCGGAGGAGCTGACTCCTGAACAACAGAGAGTTAGAGGAAGGTTGCCCTTGGCATCTTGGGAAAACAAACGCGGCGGTGTCTCGATAGGTCCGCTCCCACCAGTATATCCGCGGAACATGTCAGCGGTGTCCGCGTCTATCATAGTGACACTCATCTTCTGGCCCATCGCTGGGGGACTCGTCATCGCAACCGTCGGGCCGGAGCTCCCCATCGGGACGGTATTGCTTGCGGTGGTTGGTGTCGTCGCCGGACACACCGTCGGTCTGATCAACTACTTCAGGAACAACCGATACATCGAGGACACGGTCAATTCGGCGATGTCCAGACGGTACGCGATTGGTGTGTTTGTGCTCGGTGTCGGCGGGGTATTCACCCTTTCGCGTGCATCCCCACCGTCAGTGCTGTTCCTCATTATCGCGATTGGAAAACTTCTCGCTGACCTCGTAATTGCCAAAGCAGAAGCGTCAAATGAGACGCTCACCCGGTGGGATGAAGAGTCTCTTGAGGAGCAGATCCCTGGCAGAGAACCGACCGCGGTGTTCAAGACGAACCGGCGAGACATGCTTCTCCGGGCTGCAGGAATCGCTTTTCTTCTTATATTGGTGCCTCCATACATCTTTGTTGGTCTAGCTGCGGTTATCGTCGGACTGGTTAGTGGGGTGGTAGTCGGCGGAGTTGCGTTCATCATAGCTATCGTGGTAACAATGGTTATTATACTCGGGCGAACCGCCGTGGAGCGAGGGCATCTAGAGTATCACGTGTATCCGGACCAGATCGTCGCATACGACGGGCTACTCGACGCAGCACAATGGTCGGTTGATCAAAGCAAGATTGAGGAGGTGACTGTCGAGTCGAGTAGACTCGACCGGATTCGACCAGGGTCACAGACCGTCGTGGTGTCGACATACGGCGACGACCGTCGGCTACACGCTCTACGGCGCCCGGAGACGTTGATCGACGTCTTGAATTCGGGCAGCGGAGAAACGCAGCGCTCCCTGAACACGCGCCGATACCCACAGAATTGCTAATCGAAAACGTGTAGAAAGGCATAAACTTCTGCTCGGGACAGGGTCGACCCTCAACTCGCCAAAGTGATGAGCCGGATATTGAATTAAATTAATTATTGATACAAGTGTCTCTGGAGCAGGGGTATTAGGATGAGTCTCAAGAATGTTGCAGTGGTGTTCTTGATATGAGTGTATGATACACGCAGAGTCCACTTTCTCCACTAGTCAACATACAATAAAATCGGAATAACAACAACACCGACACCGGGGGCGACTATATCAAGCGCCACTGGTCCAACCTGAGTTATCTGAAGATGTGCGGTGGGGTTGCTGCATACGAGCGCGGAGATCTCCAACACTTGCTGGATGTTGCCGAAGAGAAAGGGATTCTGACAGCTCCGGAGATTGCTGCGATTCTTGATGAGCGGGAGCTACCCGTTGAATATGAAACACGCCCATCAGTTGGCAGAGGATGACCCGAAGTCAGTAATGATGAAAGTGGTCGTTTTGCTCTGTCACAAGATACCGAATGTCTAATTCCTGACCGCGGAGTGGCATATATTTCAATTATAGATTTAAAAATAGTTCCGCGCAGCGACGTGGATCGGGACTGCTGACAAGATACGGTTGTCTTTATGACTGATCAATCGATGATGCCTGATAGTTATTGTATTGTGACCACCGACCATCGATAAATCCGATTCAATGTGATACTATGAACATATGACTACACCAACATCATGCTAACAAGCTAAATACAATTAACTGCCTCATGTATTCATGATGCTGGGGCTAGTCGAAGGGGTTCTATCGCGGGATTACCCGAGAGAACTTTGGATGAGTCAGGGTCGGATAATTCCGAGAGTACCCTTCGAGAGACACGGACTCCTGCAAGACAGCGATGCGTCATACTCACCGTGATATCAAGACACTGTTGCACTAATCTAGGCTATTGTTGGTAGTTGCGTGAGTATAGTAAAGACACTCATGAGTGATCAGTTCCCGAAGCCGGAGATGGAGATATAACACAAAGCACTTGCCGTCTCTACAGAAGACAACAGACATCTCGTATGAGAGAAAGGTGGAGGCACCTGCCACCGAATCTGCCCGAACTATGACACTGATGCCAACTGATATCGCCGTTGGCGTAGGCGGACACGACACGACACAACACAAATCAAATGAGATATGACACATTTGATCTGTGTTACACCCACAACAGCGTTCTCACACGAAGAGGCAATGGTCACCGTCACCGGCAGACTACGATGGCGATGATCGTGTGAGAGTGGGGTTGGGACTTCCATCCCCCAACTCATGCTCCGATGGACACACGGGCACGTTCTCTCGAGTGTGTAACAATCGCATTAGTAAGTACGTGTGGTAATGATTGTCGATATGTAAGATAAGCCTGAGCGCGAATACGGGATCCGGGGAATTACCGGTAATCAGTAAGTTCTGAATTTGGGATTATCGGTAGGCAAAGAATAACCCCGAAGTCAGGGAGATGACAACGTGGTCGTTGGTCATGTCACGAGAAACCGAATGTCTCCGTGTTTGACTTCGGAGTATCATACTTTTTGATCATAGACTGAAATAAATTTCGTGTAGCCTCACGTTACATGTGTCAGGTGAATACAGTGACATACGAACATTGAGCGATCGCCACACACACCACAATTTGGATTGCAGTAATTCCGGAAACGGCACGTTCACCGTGTGCACATCATCCTAAACGGTAGTATTGGACACACAAGTGCAAGATATGTGCCCAGAGAAGACGATGAAACATACCGGTATCGTGTCACTGTTGTTGTCTATCCGGTTTGTGGCTGTTTTTGATCGTTGCTGATCTCTGCGGAGTAGTACAATATAATACATAGTGCGATTGGTGAGAAATCACACTCGAAAAAACAACCGTGGGTGCACTCCGAAGATCTTCGGTGCTGTCACTCACACAAACTATTGGAGTAATCTGTGCAGAGACAGTCCGATCGAACTGTGTCAAATAAATTCCATCATAAGCCAAGATATCTACTTCAGGTCAATGTCGAGGTCGGTATCTCGCTGAGTCACTGCTTCGAAATCAATACGATTTCGTCACGACAAATCATAATGATGGGTTACTGATCTACGATCCAGAGACTGGCACATATACCGCCGAACTATCGAATTTCGGGATATTTGCCGAAATAAAAGACGGTCTTGGAAAACACTGGTCAACCCACGGACGGACTGAGATAATATCACGACTGAAACAAGATGGCATTATTGAACGCCGACAATTCAATGGAAGTCAGCAGTTCGAAGATCCATATGTCTGTGCTGACAACGGCGTGTTGAATTTCCCGACAGGAGAACTGAAAAATCACAGTCCGGAGTACTTCTTCATCGACCACATATCAGTAAGATATCACCCAAGCGCAGACACAGCAGCGTATGAACACTACTTCGACGATTGGACAGAACGGGACGCAGATAGAAAGGCGCTGATTGAGATGGTCGGACATGCACTTGTGCCGGATGCAAACGAGCGATATAAGAAATTCTTGATGCTCACCGGGGCGCAGACAACGGTAAATCGGTGTTTTTCGATGTATCAAGGCATTACTCAATGGTCCAGACGGCACTGAGCAGAACATCTCAAATGTCAAACTCTCGAAGGTATCCACACAGCGATTTTCGAAGGACTCCGTGTATGGTAATCTGGCAAACATCGCCGGAGAGGTCGACGGCAAGAAGATGCGAAACACAGCCTCACTGAAAGACATCACAGACGGTGACAGTGTGAAGATCAAGTTGAAGCGCAAGCAGTCATTTTTTCGATGAGATTAATCCGACGATGATGTTTGCAGCGAATAATCCGCCAATACTCGGTGAGCGTGACAAGCAGGCTATTACGTCCCGACTTACGTCAGTTAAACTTCCATACACCTTCGTCAACAATCCGAGTGAGACTGACCGATTCAAAAAACAGCGTATCCCAGAAAGCAATCTTGAAGCGAAACTTCTGACCGACGAAGCACTGTCTGGACTGCTCCGGCTTGCAGTCGACGGGATTCAGCATTTTGAGATGAATGATGATGTTTCAGTTCCAGAGACACCAATGGAGCGTCTACAGCGATATGAACGAAGCGCGGATCCGATCCGACAGTTCGGGCATGAGTGTCTCAAAGATCAGGATAGCGAATACGTTGTCAAAGCAGGTATCATGATAATGTACAACACGTGGGCGAAATCACGTGGACACGAACTTGGTCCTAATACCCATCAGACGCTACATGATGCAGTTCAGGGAACGGCGGAACTGAACTATGCAACATCACGTCCTGACCCTGCTGATTATGCTGACGCTTATCTCCTACTCCAACCATGTCAGTCTCGGTATTCGTCGATGATACCCAGGATGACATTTCAAATCACATGAACTGTACCGAATTCAGCATTTTCGAGGTGGAGCCCCCGCCCCCGACCTCAAGGAGCGAACGGAGTGAGCGAGTAGGTCGGGGAGGAACCCGACATTGGACGACGCAACCGCCACACTGCGACCGACTGACTCACAAGCCTATAAACACCGTCGAATACTCTCCGGAAACATGGACGTGCGTCGAACCGCCGTCGTGAAACTCGCTGTTTCCGACGAGCAGCGCGACGCACTCCGCCGAACCGCCGAGCAATACCTATGCTGCGCGAACCGAACCGCCGACTACTATTGGTTCGACACCTCCTACACCGAGTGCAGAACCAACAAAAGACAGGTTCGTGACGCACTCTACGCCGAACTTCGAGAGGAGACAGTCCTACACAACTCGTCCAAGCCGCCACCAAACGCGCCGTCGAAGCCGTCACAGCGTAAGCGTGTGTCGAACGGTGGAAGAAAGGGCAGCGTATCTCTTGCCCGACGTTTACCGCTGAAACGATGGACTACGACGCACGGAGCGCGACCTTCTACCGCAACAAGCTATCGCTGGCAACCGTCGAGAGGCGGGTAGAACCATCGTTCGTTCTCCCGGCAGACAGCCCGACGCCCTACGAGCGGTATGTTCTCTCCGAGGGCTCCGAGTTCAGCGAAAATACGGTTCGATACGACGCGGTGGACGACGAGTTCTCCATCATATCCAACCTCGACGCGGCGAACAGACGGTGACGCAGAGGTTTCGGCAGATACCGGGCACCCCGAGCCCGACCAGACGGTCCTCGGTATCGATCTTGACCTCGGCATCAACTCGTTGGCAGTCTCCTCGACCGGTACGTTCTGGCAGGGAAACGACTCCGACCACTGGTGCCGTGAGTTGAGTTTGAGAAGCGGCGTGGTGAGTGGTGAGATGCACCAGCGCGGCACGCAACCCGCGGACAACGACTTGCTTCGCCTCAGGAAGCGCGAAGCGAAGAAGCGTGGCGGAAACAGTACAGTACATCCACACGGTCGCTAACGAACTTATCGCGGAAGCTGTCGAACACGACTGCGACGTTCTTATTTTCGAGGACCTAACGAACATTCGAGAGCGGCTTCCACACGCGAAGTGGCACCACCTTTGGGCGTTCCGACGCCTCTACGAGTACGTCGAGTACAAAGCGCCTGAGCGGAGTGTCTCTGTGGAGCAACTCGACCCGAACCACACGTACACGTCTCAACGCTGTTCTCGGACGGATTGTGGGTTCACGCACGAGGACAACCGCCACGGAGAACACTTCTGTTGTCTGAAGTGTGGCTACGAGGTGAACGCGGATTACAATGGTGCGAAGAATATCGGGCTGCGGTACGCCCGAAACCAGACACACAGATTCCGCTCTGTTCCTCGCCCAAGTCGGGGAGTGGAGACGCAGAAGTAGACCTGCGTGTGAATGGTGGGACGTTGACCGGCGGGAGTCACCGGTCTACTGCTGGTGACTGACTGCCGGGACCGGGAGTCGGGAGTCCACATCAAAGCCCCACCCTCAAGAACCGAGGCGCGTATGCGCCGAGGGAGTAGGGTGGGGTAGTTTACACGTCGATTGTTGGTGATTCTCGTTGTCCCGATCTACGAGGGAATTTCGAGTATAATGAAGACGACTCTGATCTAACCTCTGTGCTAATCAGACCACTCGATGAGTTCGAAGATTGCTCAGATATATTTATCTTATCGACAGTTGCTGAGTGACTTTCTCTCAGTTAAGATAGTTTTGTTACATGCGAACGATATGGGATCTTGAACGCACTACTGATGTCATTCTCAGTCGTCTCAGAGCGTGTGAGACAAACCATCGGATACCTCTCATTACTGTCTCCGCCTGGGTGCAAGTAGGTCTGCTCGCCTTGAGACAGCACCCTCATACCTATTTGTTTGGGGTGAGCACTGCAACAAATATGAGGCGACACTCGGCACTCGGGTTGACGTTTCTTTTGATGAGCCTCTGGTGGGGACGGACGGCGATATCACAGTCAGGATTCGTTTCCCTGCTCACGGGCGCTTCTGCTGTTGGTCTTGGGTTCCTTGGTGGGGCAATAATTTCTGGCGTAGTGACACCATCCTCGATTCCTGATACTAAATTAGGTCCTCTCGCGACTCGGATATTCGTTATCTTTAGTAGCATCGGGGCAGTCGCCATCTTGCTCATCTCTGTGTATCTGTACGCCGGGTCTTGATGTGCATTAACTATCCCTAAAACCACAGTCATACCCATATGTCAATGCAAATAACTCCATCACAGTGACGACTCGCACCGACACGATTCACCTGTCGTGACTAAACAGGCAAGCGTGCGAAATTCACAGTTGAGTGAGAGATGAGAATCCGACAATAGCCAACTGTAGTAAGCCTGAGGCTCAGTAGTCTCAACCTGTCGCAATGCAGTGTAAAAAAGTAGTCTCCGTTTTCTATTCTCAGACGTATAAATAATGACTATTTGCTTGGAATACCCTGTGGTAGGTGTATGGACGAGGATTCACAGCGAGCGATTGCCGTCTGGGTATTGAGTGTCACATCGTTTTCGTTTCCAATAGGATTTCTTTATTTCCAAGGAGAACTGACGATGTTTATTATCATTTTATGCTTGTTTCCAACAGTTATCTTAACGACCATCGGAGTGATACCGCCACCATGGAAGCCTATCAGCGACTAGTTTTCCGCTCTGAACTGGTATCACTCAAGAGCGAGATAGACAACTTCTACGAGTGAGACTCCAGTACTTTCTGTAAGAACTGTAGCTTATCGACGAGCCAGGAGTGCTATACAATTCTTCCCACATCGGTAAGAACTGCCCAGCACAGCGCATTAGTTTATTATCTGTTGAAGAGATTTTGTTTTGCTATGGCTGTGGATCTCCGACGTGCAATCAGCAGAAATACACTACTTCTACTACACTTCATCGTCAGTGTGATAATTCTTGCAGACCCGACTTTTGACTTCTCACAAATGTTTCCTGATGGGTTATTTAGCATGAACTTGGAGTCGTTCTTCTCGCTGGTAGCGTCTTCCTGTACTGGTCTAAAACAGGCTCAGACAGCCATACACGAATAGAATCTCAAAGATGACGCTCGAGGAAGGCAGAGCATCGTAAGGTAGATTCTGTAATACTCTGAACGTGATCAATAATGACTCGTACCCGTGACCACCGAATTGAGGAATGTACAGACTCATAGATAGGCTCAGCTCCTGAAATCCAACAGACGTTGCTTCAGTAATTAGTCAGGACAACTGTTCGAGTTCTGCTCTCGAGTCCTCTGAGTGAAGTCGGATTCACAGAGACATTTAAACACCCAATCACGTTTTTATTGTCACAGTATGAATAAAACCGGGTTCAATAATCGCTGACAGACCTGCCTTCCACTGACGCGCACCATCGAGAATCATTCGTGCTGAGCTCTGTCTGACTCCAGTCGTGGTCCTAACAGGTCCCACTCAGAGACGACGCTGTGCGAGACGCAGACACGGTTATTCCACTAGTGTAGTTCGACCCGACCCGACCCGACCCGACACGAGTCAGACATTCATATACAACGCTCATAGGTATTATATTTATGCTATGTGTCATAATAACTGCAACTGAGCCAGGAGGTTTTATTATAGCATAAAGTACAGTCGTTAGTAACTAAACATGACGACTAAACATAAACCCGAGGACATCATCCGTATCCTCCACGTTGATGATCAATTGGACTTTGCCGAGATGACGACAACCTTTCTGGAGCGGGAAAACGACCGATTCGATACTGAAATCGTCGCGAGTGCAAGCGACGGACTCGCTCGCCTTGCTGACTCACCATTCGACTGTATTATTTCTGATTACGATATGCCCCGGATGGATGGAATCGATTTTTTGGAAACTGTCCGAGAAGAGTATCCCGATGTTCCATTTATTCTGTATACAGGCAAAGGATCCGAAACAGTCGCTAGCGAAGCGATCTCTGCTGGAGTGACTGAGTATCTGCAGAAATCATCTGGGACTGAGCAGTATGAGCTATTGGCTCACCGAATCACGAACGCTGTCGACCAGTCACAGACTGAACAGCGACTTCAAACGCTTTTCGACCGCTTCTCACAGCCAATCGTGGAAGTTCAATATGAAGCTGACGAGCCAATCATCACTCATGTGAATTCAGCCTTTGAGGACGTATTTGGATATGAAGCCAATACGCTCATTGGTGACTCTCTCGACACCCACATTGTTCCTGATAATCGAACTGATGAAGTCACAGCGATTAATCACCGTGTTCAAACGGATGGTGGTCTCAAACAAATAGAGACTGTCCGTGAGACTGTAGATGGTCCCCGGAAATTCCTCGTTCAAATCGCTGCTTACGACGACGGCTCTGGTGGGTTCGCCAGTTATACAGATATCACAGACCGAAGCGAACGCAGAGAGACGCTTAAACGGAACCAAGATCTACTACGACACACCGAACAGTTGGCTGATGTCGGTGGGTGGGAAGCCGACATGGAAACCGGCGAGTTGCGTTGGACGCAGGGAACACACGCAATCCACGATATCAATCCTGATGAAGAGTTTGAACCATCGATTGAGACTGCAATAGAGTTTTATCATCCTGATGATCAGGCAAAAATCAAGACAGCGGTGAGTGACTGTCGTACGCACGGCGACCCGTACGACATTGAATTACGATTGATTACCGCTGAAGATGAACAAAAGTGGGTACGCACCACTGGCGAACCTGTATACGATGGTGATGATATCATCAAAATTCGGGGTGCAATCTGTGACATTACACAACAGTACAAGCGTCGCCAGCAACTCGAACAGACCGAGACCTTTTTTAACAGTACACAGGATCAGTTATTTTTGATCAATGTTGGCGAGGAATTTACAATTGAGCGACTCAACCAAGCTTGGGAAGACACGCCAGGCATCTCGGCTGAGGAGAGTTGCGGACAGACAATACAGGATGTGTTAGGTGAGAAACAGGCAAACGAAGTCAGACAAAAGTATCGGAAATGTGTCGAACAGCAGGAGACACTCGAATATCAAGAACAAATCCGGTTTGGGAATGAGTCCGCTCACTGGCAGACCAGAATCACACCAGTCGTTATTGACGAGGACGTCGAATGTATCGCTGGTGTAAGCCGAGATATTACTGATATCAAAGGGCATAGACAGGAATTAATAGAGTTAAAACAGGAGTATCAGACACTTGCAGAGAATTTCCCCGATGGTGCAGTATACCTCATCAATGAAAATTTCGAGTATGTCCGTGCTCGAGGTGAAGCATTACAGCGAGCTGATCTGTCGCCTGCAGACATTGAGGGTCACGTTCCACACGACGTGTTTCCGGATGAACTCGCGGACGAAGCCTGCCACCAATATGAGCAGGCGTTCGACGGGATTGCGACCACTGATGAACAGGAATACAACGGTGACCGATACCGAGTTCGGGTGACGCCTGTGGAATCCAACAGTCAGGAGATCACTCATGTGATGGCGGTTGCACAGGACATTACCGAGTTTGCTGAGGACAGAGAAAAACTTCAGCGTCAAAACAAACGGTTGGATGAGTTTGTGAGCGTGGTGAGTCACGATCTCCGAAACCCACTGTCTGTTGCAGAAGGAAACGTGGAACTCCTTCGTGAGGACTGTCGTTGTGATAATGAGCGAATCGACACGATTGACTCAGCACTGACTCGGATGGATGAGCTGATTGAAGATCTACTCACGTTAGCTCATACAGATAAGCGAATAAACCGCACAGAGTCAGTCAATCTCGCCGAGTTGTCTGAGAATTGCTGGCAGAATGTTGAGACTACCGGTGCCGATGCAACAATTCATATCGATATCACTGCCACACAGACTATCGAGGCAGATCCGAATCGGCTCGCACAGTTATTGGAGAATCTGATGCGGAATGCAATCGAGCATACAAACGAGGATGTGACAGTCACCATTGGTGAGTTTGAAGACGGATTCTATATCAAAGACGATGGCAGCGGAATTCCTGCAGATGAGCGAGACGATGTCTTCGAAGCGGGCTATACGACGACTAGCCAAGGTACTGGATTCGGACTCTCAATTGTAAAGCAGGTGGTTGAAGCTCATGGATGGGAAATATCTCTCACAGAGGGCTCTGAAGATGGAGCACGGTTTGAGGTGAGTAATGTTGAAGTGAGTCAAATTGAATCGAATTGAATTGAATTGAATTGAATGCTGAGCCCACAGCGTTCATAATATCTTGTGTGGTGTCCGACCATCTGGAGATGAGATCTATCGTTTAATGCCCAGATCAGGAGAAGACTCGGTAGCGACTGGCCTGAACTCCGGAGCCACGCGAGTACCTATCTAGCGTCACACACGTTGTGACGGGTGAATTGTCCAGCTGTTCGACAAACTCGTTTTGTTCAGTTTTAAACACTACTGAAATAAAGAAGCGCTTGCCTAAGTTGATGATATAAAGATACGATGACATGTTGATTCTGTGAGTCGATTCCTCGCCAGCGATGTGATGTTGACTATACGACGCTAGGCTTCAGTTGTCGTCACAGCAGTTGTGACGTCACCAGCAAGGTTCTTACCAAACATGACCGGTATCTTCATTCTAACGGGAGTCTCCGGCTTCAAATAGTTCATCTATTAACTGATGACGATGACAGAACCAATCTTATTTTTCTGTGGCTCTTAGAAATTTTTAATCACATATTACTGTTGTGTTTTTGAATTCTTTGACAAATGTACTGGGGTATGAAGAGCAATCAAAATATTTAGCTCATTCTCCCGAAACTCCTCAACTAACTCGCCGAATTCCTTTCCACCGTCTCTTATTGTCCTAATGATATCGTTCTTAAACCGCTCAAGCGATCATAAACGTCATTACACTCTGCTCGGCAATCGAATATTCATGACTGTTCGATCATCGGAGCCACCAACAGAGATACTCCCACCTGCTTGTGTGATGAGCATTCTGACCTTCCAGAGATCCAACTGTGTGCCATGGGTCAATGGTGTCTCTTCACCAGTCTCCAGCACGGTGCGGTCTGCATCCGACATCGCAGATCCGTCAGCAGAAACCCGAATATAAATCCACCTGTCAGTTTTTTCGGTGGGAGTGTCAGTCTCAACCTCCCAAGCTCCATCCTGCGACGCAAACAATTCGAGATCAATCGTCGACAGGTGCATGGATGATGTGGTCATGTCGTCAAGAACCTCTTCGACAGCCGACTGAATCCACTGAGGAACCAAACCCAGACTTTTTTTCTCGGTGTTTCGGCTTCGGTTACAATTATGCTCATGGGTGTCCTCTCCCCTGCGCTCATTTCTTGTCTGCGGAGATCTGTATTCAATGTCAATATCAGCTTTCGAGTGAGTAGATTGATGTGTGTCAATGGCAGCCGACACTACCTCCTCTACTGGCTGAAGGGGTTGCTGTCGGTCCCCGGTTCTATCTCTCGTCTCCGTCTGCGTCTACACTGATGGCATCCTGAATCTCCTGTAAATCAAAAAACATTTCATCCCAAGATGCAAGAATTTTATCAACTCGTTCAGATGACTCAACGCGCTCCTCACGTGTTGCTGCAGTGGCAGCCTCATGTGTCCAGCCACGAATTTTCATCACATCGTTTCGCATGTCGTGTCGAAATATCCGGTACAGAACTTGGAGATGTTGTTGCTGCCGATGCTGATCGCTCATGTCGGTGCCCTCAACCAGAATCTGCTTGACGTTGCCAGTGTTGTCAGCAATTGGCTTGGCTGAGAAGCGAATTCGACGAAGCCCATCGACTCCTCTCACATTAGTCTCATACCGAACGAATTCTCCATCCGCAGCGCGCTCAAGGGCACTTTGGACGCGCTCATGAACTGACTCCGAGTGTGTCCACCATGAGATATCATCAAACTTCCGACCAATGACATCGCTCCGTTCAATTCCTCCGAATGTGAGTGCTGTGTCATTGATTTCAATAACGGTTCCGTCCAGTTGGAGGAGACCAATGAACTGTTCGGCGTCATTGACCAGCGTGTCGTACCGTTGTCTCGTCGCTCGCTGGAGAGTTGCCTGATATCCAGCGATGAACATGACAACCCCCCCACTCCCGGTAGCAACGAGAAACACAAAGATCGGTTCAGAGAGAGGTCGACCCTCAAGAGAGAGGACCCCGAAAATGACACTGGTAATTCCGGCTCCGATGACAGCGCCACAACCTGTCCAGAGAGCAATCGCCCATGTTTCATCGGGGCTGAGGGTTGTCTGCTGTTTCCGTAGCCACCATCCCGCCGAGATGAGACTAATTGCTAACCCGCCGTCAAGAATCACTGAAATGATAGGTCCCAGCCGGGAGGCAACTCGCATCCACTCCTGAGAATGATGAACGATCGAAATAATCAGGAGTGCTCCGCCGATCGCCATGACCACAATTGAACCCCGACTTATCATGACCACGTATGAGACGCTTGATGAAGTAATAAATGATGCGAATACCCATCAGTGGCAATATGACCGTCGATGAGGTGCTTTCATGTAACAAAATCACATACCAGCCGGTTATGTGCCCTGCTCAGCGCTACAGTTGTTGTTTTGATATGTTATCAATATATCAACCTACAGTCTCGGTTGCAGAGGAGGCAGTCACTCTCTAGAAGATTAGAGTGATTTTATTATTTATGTTTTATATGCATCTGTTAGCAAAATGGAATAAAAAAAGACATTGATAGGCACTGAATTGCTCGGATTGACGTTGCTTTTGATGAACCCCGTCTGAGTCTTAGTTGTTCAGTTATATTGGAATATATGAGAGATCTTAGATGAATTTGCGTGAGTCTTCATGCGATGGTATACTTCCGGTGCGAGACTCAGATATGAATCTCCACGCTCAGGCGCTACTGACAGCACTCAATCATCACCATCCTGACTGTCAGTCGCTGATCCGAGACTAACCGTTTCTACAACTCTATCATTCACGTAATGCCAATTGTTTGCCCGAATCTCAGGAAATGACCGCTTGATCATAGAGCTTCTGTGGTAACGCCTTCTTTGTATGTAGAGCCGGAATCAGGATTAGACCAGACATCGATATCCACATTAGCTTACTTCCCAAGATACTCTGAGCTCAACGTGCCGTCTTCATAGATATACTCGTAGACGCATGGTACGTACTTTTGACCGCCATTCATACACTCGCAGTTCTGGTCGCCACAGGTGACTTTCTCTGTAGTGAGTGTTCTCGATTCGTCTGTACCAATCTTTTCTGCCTCGGATAGAATCTCTTCGGGTTCCATCTCCGCTCGGTTCTGTTGACGGTACTCAACCACTGCTGTTGCGTGCTCCTGATATATTCAAGTGTTGAGTCATCCCGCTTTGGGACGACTTCAGCGAGGTATTTCGGTCGTGAGTCAGGCATTTGTGGTTGATTCATTATTTTGTGTACATATCGGCGCTATGGTCAATCAAGACATACACGAGAATTTGTGGATGTAGCAAGCGCATCACTCCGACAGAACTCCAACTGGGACTCGGCATCTATTGTGACCATAATCTCGACAGATCCGCCTCAATGCCACAAAGGTCCTGCTGAAGCCCATCTTCGACTCGGATATTTGGAAAATATGTAGCCAGCACAAGGTATTAGTCGGAATTTACTCTGTGCTAAAAAACATGATTCCCGTCCCAATGATAATGAGAAGTCCACCTGTAATGAGAAACACACTGATGACGCTCATTTCTGTGAGTCCGGTAAGTATCAATCCGCCACCACAGACTACCAACGACGCATAATAAATCGGATACTCATCGACCATGATACGTCAAAACCACAGATGCAAACACTGTGCTGTATGCAATTAATAAATTTGTTATCCTGCTCTGCCGGTGCTGACTGATGTTAATGCCGAGACATCCACTGCGGAGTTGCTGCAGATGAGTCGCTGATGTTTATTCGATAAGCACAATTCGCGCTTGATCGTTCATGCTACCTTGTGTACAAAATTGTCCCGTGTTAAACCAATTAATTTACACAAGATAAAATCCAGCGCTCAACGCTACCCGACCCATAATACACATTCACCACACCGGCTCCCAACTCCAAGACACCACGAGATTAAGCGATAATACATTTGAAATTTGATCGCCGAAGAAGGATACCTACTACTCAGACGCCGTGCAGGAGTCCTGAAGCCAATTCAACTACCGTATCTCCATATTCTCAGGTTCTCAGCGGTGTATGCTGTCGATAGCACCCGCCGTCGTTCACGAGGAACTGCAACTTCGCATCGGTGTGTTCACCGAGCAGTTGATCAACATCCACGTTCTCGATAGCATGTGGTGGCACCGACATCTGTCCGAGTGCGATTTTTGCACGAAGCTGATGTTTACATCGTTGATCATCACTGAGATGATACTGTGCATCGGGACAGTTACAGCGACCTTCCCGAACGTCGACCGTGTAGGATTCACCACTGTGTGAGACGACCGACACAAACCACGCATCACTTTCGACTGGGGTCCCCTCAGTCGAGACAACAGAAAGTGGCTCTTCGAGTGCTCGTCGCAGACGAGGCTCGATCTCGGTGCTATGTTCGATCTTACTCTCGGTATCTGATTCTGATTCTGATTCTGATTCTGACTCTAGTGTAGGTTTAAATACAAACATAAGTTCCGCAGAACAACGGGTTTCAGTATCGATTACCCGGGAATTATACATAGTCTCTGTTGATGATTATGTCTTATTGTTACTCTCTATCATACGTCGATATTCGGTACCGTTGCGTCAGCGAGTACTGATTGACACACACAGTCTGGTTGATATGATGATGATAGAAACCTGTGGTCTACTCATCTGATTAGTTGATAATACTGCGCTTGTGTTGGTCGCCAAGGTCATCAGCAAGACCGAGAAATTGACTGAATACACTACAGCCCCTCACACCCCTCTGAGGAGAGTGCTCACAGCGTTCAGGTCAACATGAGAAAATTAGAATCGCGTCGGTATCATCATGCGCCAGTTCATAAGTATGTTGTATGGTACCGGACAGTGCACTCACTGACTTTACCAGCCAATCTGAAACTCACGATGATCCTGAACTGAACTACCCGTCCCTACTCTACTCACTCGCCACAGGAGTGGCTCGGTCCTTGAGCAAGGGGCTTCCACGCTTTCGCGGTAGATTTTCTGCTTCTACGGGAGCATTTGAAAACAGTGCATCACAATGACGCCGGCGCCTACCCTCAGAGATACCAGCCTCCACGGACATTTGTTCGGACTGTCCCAGCCCCAGCCCCAGCTCTAACTCCTACTCTTCGGGTTCACACTCCCAACTGTAACTCTTCGAATCCACGCTGATGAACCTCTAACGATGCATTATACTCCCTGTCCGCCGTGAATCCGCGACGTTGGCATGAGTGCTCCCGAACCCGCAACCGTGTCTCAGTCTCACCTCCACAATTGACACATTGCTTTGTCGTTCCATCAGGGTCAACCAACACTGCGTGACAACCGTTCTCTTTAAAATGTCTCGCAAAGGCTTGGATTGTCGCATACCACGACATGACATTGCAACTATGATTCGAACACTTCGCTTCTATCCTGCTCCTGCTGTGTCATTGAGGCTACGCTACGTATATGTCTTCAAAAAATACTGCGTCGTATTCTTTCGTGTGCCAGAAAGCGAGCTTCTCACGACAATCTTCTCTTCGGTTTTCCAATCGCTTGTATGCTCGTAGTAGTGATCGTTGGGCTTTTTTCTAGTTTTCTGATTCGTATTGTTTGAGAGGAAGGTTTTGATGCCGTTTGTCAACTCTCTCACGATCTTTATGTTCGTCCAGCCGAGCAAACACTCTATTCTCTGAATCGTGACTGAATCTCGTGATACCGAGGTCGATTCCTCCGGTATCCTCGATAGAGATATTCTCGACAGCAGGTTTGTCTGGATAGTCAGCATTGTACTCGAGCACAATACTTACATCCCAGTCAGCTGTCTGTTGGTTCTTGAGTATGACTTCGATAATATCAGTACTCTCTGTGAGTGGTCGATGATAGTCCAGGTAGAAGTCACTAATCTTCGAGAATCTCACAGTAGCGTGACCAGACTGACCCGTGTTATTATCCACGTCAAAGCCAGATTAAGTATACTTACTGCTACGGTATTCTCGTGGTGGTTTCCAGTTGAGACGACCAGTTTTGAAGCCGCATTCTTCCAGGGAGTCGAGGACACTCTCGCTGTGTGTGATGCGTCGAACAGCCATTTGAAGGCATTTTAAGCACACTCTTTACCACTCTGCTCATTTTCGTTTCCAGTCGGGGAGCATTTCTGCACTGTATCTTATTATACGACGGCTTGTTGTGGTCAGGAGCAGGTCTGTGCTCTTGTGTAACTGCGTGTACGTGGTTGTATACTTCACGGCAAGTTTGGATTGCCTGCCACGCACTCCCGGCAGTAGTGGTGTCCGCCAGCACTGCTCGATAGTTGAACGCTTCTTTAAGTAATTGATAGCCAGGACTACCGCTAATTGTATTTGCCGGGTTATAGTATACGGCTGTATCCCATCCCTCTCCCTACTTTTCTCCTGCAGTCACTCTTTGAGGAAGGGGACTTAGCCTATAAAAATTAAATCTATACACAGTGGGCGATGACACCAATGCAATGGGCATTCGTGGTGACGAGGGCAGGCTGACGCATCAAGAGACAATTGTTGGTCTGGTCGAAGGCACGAACGACCCGAGTGAACAGTATCGTGATTGGTACTGAGAAGCCAATCAGATATAGATTGATCACCAGCCTGCGTGGGACATAACCTATATTCCGAGTAATACTGAGAATCCAGCCCAAGAGTTGCTATAATTACAGTTGTCACCGGGGGACCCCTGCTGTGTGGCACTGTAGGCATAATATGATGCTGTCAGTCCCCGGTATCTGTGTCGACCCCCACCTGCATGGAAACCAAACTTACTGACGACAGAGTATGATGTCTGTCTGCATCTACGGTTTGCGTTTATGATTCCACCTTGTTTCATCTCTTTGTATGTTCATCGAGACTGCGTCATCAACAACACTACACTTCGTATTATGCTAGAAAATTGATGTTACCTCCGGCAATATTTTGTGGAAACAAACGTACAAGCGTGATAGAGTCCCTGTCCCGGTATTTGTGGTAAATATGACCCTCCAGAAGCACATACAATCACTGAGTCACATGGATGGCACTGACACGGTATTCTTTATTCAATATTGAGTCGTTTCGTATTACTACCTGCGATATTGATGCTGACGTCGTCAGAGGTGTAATTCCGGTATAAAAATCGATGTGCTCTGCCGTTTATACCCAAGTTGAGAACGTCCATATGGGCATCCCAACAGGTGCTCATGACTGGCAAGAAGTCGATACCTGGCAACCTCAACAGTCTCATATATAATACACAGTCATAATTTCCAGGATCGATATCTGACATCAGGTAGTAACAATCGAGTTCTTTTAGATATGATCATCACATGATACAAGAGCTGATGAATTAACAGCACAGCGTCAAAACCGGCAGACTGATAATACTGATCGGTATCATAGCGATATGGATATAACCTCCACTGTGCTTGAAATCAGTATACCCACCGCAAATAAATACACGATTCTCAACATATTTCCAGAGACAATATTTATTCAGCGACGCTCAAGCACAGCTTGAGATATACATACTGAGACGTCAATTTTACTGTGACGGCTGGATCCCGATCTGATTCTGCGTCTGAGTTTAGATCTGTATTCGTATTTTTTCGGGCGTCGGATCTGGGTCTTGAATCACAACGAGCAGAACACTGCCGAGTCCATACGGTACCGAGTGACGAGACACCATATCTATACATCAACCACTTTGGAAAAAGTGATTCGTCGATATGAAACAGTCCTCAATATCTCCGTTCTTGCTGACGACTCGCCCCGTAGTCGTAGGCAGGATGCGAATAGCTGCAGCGACTATTTCAACAGCATGAGGGTGTGGATCAAAACATCCCAGGTGGTATCTTCAGCGACACGACTGAAAATGCGGCTCAGGAGAGAGCTGGTGGATAGAACACCAGAGTTATTATGAATAATAGCTCAAAGATTAGTAGCTGACACGATAGTCGTCTGTTACGTGTGATATTCAGTGACTTTGACTGTAGTTACAGGTGGTTCAAGCATTCCACAATCACGACAGTATATCCGATTATTCCTTTTGATTGGTCTCGCTTCACAGCACTGGGTGACTTTTCGATAAACTTTCTCCGTCATGAGTTAATATATGTATAACTCCTACTGAAATATTACGTGGAAATTTTAAATAACTTATGCTAAAAGATGACAGATTGAGTTAGATTTCTTTCAATAATACAACGCATCGTCAAAGTCAAAGTCAATTCTGCCATTATCATTGATATCCCCGGTGATATATCAGAAGTGTGCCAAGATACGATCGATCCCGGGTTCATTCTCGATTATGTCACGTTCTGGGTCAATTCTCTCTTTCCCTTCCAGTCCTAGATTTAAGATATGAGCGGGACAGTCCTCTCACCTATGATTTCCGTCGACCTTTCCGGGGAAGACACGGAATTGAGGATCGACGAAAGAAATTCAATATAATTTACCGACACCGTGTTTATTGGCTGTATTTCAGGCATATTTCAGCAGGACCTCTACGAGATTTGAATTTCTGTTGACAGGGGACCGCTGAATGGTTCCGATCGATCACTCGCTCTTTTCGAATAGCGACAAGCACAATTTGAAATAGTCTTCTCATATGTGTTTCAACACGGCTGGCTGGACACGAGAGCCACTGGAAGATTCTGAATCAAAAACACTCCGTGATTGAGCGAGGAGCATGAGCTGATAATCAAGACATTGCTACACATTGGCATGCGTGCCGATGAGTTCGTACATCTGCGCTCAAACCGGCTGGGACAACAGCAAGAAGAGATTCGAATCCAGTCTGTCGACACAGATAATAAACAGTAGTCTCGCAAGTTCGATTTTGGAAATCATATTGTACCTTTCGGAGATCTAGACGTGATCGGGCTGCTCAACAAACACTTCCAGAAGCAGGACATCTCACGTACGACAATCTGACGTCAGGTGACAGAAGTCGCTGATGAAACATCGATCGGAAAGAAAGTAACTCCGTCACACATACGGAACACAGATCACAGCCAACGGCACATCAGCACAGTTCATCAAACAGACGATGGGGCACGCTGATCTATCGACATCTCAACGGTATATTGAGCACTCCAGGCGTCGGATCCATCGTAGAGGGGATACGATTTGGAGTCGTTGATTGATAGTATAACTGACTTTTTTCACACTAGCTGGGCATGTATCTTGGCTAAAAAACTTCACTAACTAAACGCAGCGTAGTCGGTTCTATAAATCAGGCAAAGACATTATTTTGCTAGTGAAGTCGTGTATTCTCTGTCCACGCTGGGACTCATGATCTTATATCAAACCCATATTTATTATTTCCTTGAGAATCATAACGATATTTCTGACCACCTATTTTCTTGTATTCGTTCCATCGACTATGCGTATGAGCGATTCCAATGAGTGTGTCTTCTGCGAGATTATCGATGGAATCCGTGATGCGACAGTTCTCGTTGAGACCAATGAGTGCATCTGTGTGCTTGATAAATACCCTGTCAACAAGGAGCATGCACTAGCACTTCCGAAAGCACATGTACAACACCTCAACGAGTTTGATACTCTTTCATTTTATCCGTTTCTTGAACGGGCAATTACGAGGGTTCGCCAGCAATACCAGCCTGATGGACTGAATGTTGGCATAAACGATGGATCAGTTGCCGGGCAGACAATTCCACATCTCCACTGGCACATCATTCCACGATATAATGGGGACACGAAAGATCCGACCGGAGGTGTACGTGGAGTGATTCCATCAGAGCGGACGTACTAATCGCTTACGTAGAACCTTCTTGCGTTGAGCTGACCTGCTGCGATATGCCCGTCAGTGTCAGTGTCGGCAGTTGGATTGACTGAGATATTCGTGACGGCTGCTGAGTCGTCAGTCGGCGTCGCTACTGCGGTAATCATAGCGGCGCCACCAGCTGAATGCTGCTAAGAAGAGTGATTAGACAGACACACGATACGACGCTCTTGCGTCGCGTCCGTCTCATAAGTATGTGTTATTTGTCATACACAGAGGGGAATAAAGTCCAAGACTCATACTCGCTTAGTGATATTTAGTTTCTCCTATGTATCAGTTATATTAAATACTAAGCGTTGACATATGAACAATGATAGACAAAGAGTCCGTAGTATCTCGACCGACCACACTGAATAAGTGGATTAAATCGTCAACAATTGTCATCAGTCGTCAGCGACGATAGATTTTGGATTTGTACCGACCCGACGGTCTAAGAAGTCCGCAAGTGCTTGAAATGTCCGGAGTTTCTGGTCTTGGTCTGAGGAAGCGTGACCCTCTTCGCCCAATTCTTTGTACTCATAGTCGTCGGTTTCTTCGAGATCACGGTCCTCAAGAGCCTCTTTGAAAATGCGAGCCTGTGAGATAGGGACGCGTCGGTCATTCACGCCGTGGATGAGGAAAATCGGAGCATCAAGATTCGAAACGTAATTTACTGGAGACCGCTCGTCATAGATTTCGGGATTCTCCGTGGGCGTACCGAGGTATTTCTCCATCAGTTCGGTCCGGAAGTGTGGCATAGTGGTTTCGAACATATCCTCAAGATCTGTCAGTCCAATCCAGGCAATTCCAGCCTCATACAGATCTGGATACTGGACCATCTGCCAGTACGCGGAATACCCGCCGTAGGAGCCTCCAAAGACGACAACCTGGTCATCGTTAAGCCAGTCATGCTCATCGAGAACGTGCTCAGCGACGGTGACGATATCACCTTGCTCTGCACCACCCCAATCGTCGTACAGTTCTTCGACAAACTCTCGACCCCGACCAGTCGAGCCACGGTAATTTACCTGCAAAACAGAGAACCCAAGCGAGACTAACACCTGGGTATAAAGATTAAATCGCTTGGTGTCGCGTGCTCGCGGACCGCCGTGAGGATTGATGATGAGTGGCGACGGACGCTGTCCTGAGTCGAACAATAGTGCACCAATCTCAAACTCCTCATAGGGGTCGTGTTCGACTGCCGCTTGATCAGTCTCAGGGACACCATCAGATTCGACGGTAATATACTCTGCATCAGCAAAGTCATTTGTACTGAAGGGACCATACTCCGCTTCGACCAGTGTCTTGTGCTCGTGTGTCTCAATATTGTAGATCAGTAACTCCGGACGCCGGGTCGGAGTGGTGTGGGTCAGAAGAACTCGATTTTTATCCACAATCGCCTCCGTACCGAAGCTTGTGACACCACCAGGGAGGTCAAACTCGGTTGCCTCGCTGGTCTCAATATCGTAGATAATCGGGACAGACTCAGCTTCACGGCTTCGATAGCCTAGGACACGTTTGCCGTCTGGCAGAAACGCCTTTGGACTCTCTTCAAATTCATCATTCTCAAGCCATGTTAGTTCCTCAGAATCGACATTGTAAATCCCAAGCCGACCGAGGTCCGTTGAATTGTCTGAGATAAGAAGACGCTCACCGTCCGGTCCCCAATCAGCAGGCGAGGCTTCTGCACCAGTATCTCCAATATCAAGATTTTGCGGTGTCGCCCCGTCAGTATCGGCGATGTAGACATCCTGATTATCGAAGTCATCGCTTTCATTTGTCGCGTAAGCGATTCGATCACACTCTGGTGAAAGAATAGCGCCGGCGGCGGCTCGTTCGTACTCGGTTATCTTTGTCGTCTCGCCGGATGGGAGATTATGATTGTATAGATTCATTTGACCGTCGCGACTGGAGCCAATAATCAGTGTATCGCCGTCCTCACCGATATCGTTGATAGCGACCTGTCCGTCCATTTCGATAACAGCCTCAGCCTTGCCATCTCGAGAAATTCGGTAGATATCGTTTTGCTCGTTACCATTATTGTCGAGGTGAAAAAAGATGCTGTCTCCGTCGGCAGCCCAATTGATGGGCCATCGGGCATTTCGAGGAACATCAGCTTCGCTCCACTGAGTTACCTCGCCACTCTCGACATTGAGGACGTGCAACTCGTTGCGTCCAGTGATATCATAATAGAAAGCAACCTCATTACCGTCTGGGGAGACTGTTGGGTGGGCGAGCGTCGGGAGTGCCGCAAGCTCCTCAAGCAATTCTCCTGTATCTTCAACATGACTCATATACTGTATACACCGGTCTCGATTGTGATAAAACTCTCTGGAAGACCCATCTGATGATCAAGAGAACTTCGCCTGACCGAGAATCGATCACTCGACAGTGACTGTCGGTAGTCATGCAATCACCGAGTGCTCAATCGATGTGGTCGCCACATATACCTGTGGAGTCACTGTATTACGCGAAGTTGTTACCAGTTTCACGATATCAGTCCTTGATGCTCTTGTGGATGCTCTCGCCTTCGAAGAGTCGTTCCGCGATTGCGACCGTCTGCTCATCCTCGCGCCGTGTAGGAAAGTGAGCAGCCATATGACGTGCTGGCGCAATCAATGCCAGTCGCCGTTCGTATTCGCTCTCGGCTAAGTCAAACTGCCGAAAGCCAGCCTCGACGCTCTGCATCGTGTGAAATCCGGCGTCTTCTCTCAGTAGTCCCTTACCCATCGTCCGTTTGAGCGCCGCGGGGTCACCGCCGGCATCGAAATGCCCACCGACAATTCGTGCTATCTCATCAACACCACCTTGCTCATCGAGGACCCCGAGCAGACGCTCCCGTAGGTCGGCAGGGTCGCCATCTGCTCCCGAACCAGACCCAGGAATGGTCGCTCGCGGTTGATTCAGAAAGCGGTCAAGATACACTGACATCGCACCCTGCCAACAGGCTTCATATACATCTGTAGCGTCAGTTCGACGCGCGAGATTGTCGACGGCGTTGGCAAACGAGAATGTATGATGGACGGTGTTCCAGTCGCGAAACTCGTTACCAGTCCCAAAGTGGGCAACCCGCCGAAGTGCGGCGACCGCGACTGCATGCGCGAGTTGCTCGGTGCTCGCGCCGCTGGCGACAGCGTCCCGGAGGGCTTCGTCCAGCCTCTGTGGGTCAGCGGAAAGCAACGTCTCTATGAATCCATCAGGGCGGTTCCAGTCCTTGCCGGCACCAGCGGCGACCATTTCAGGCAGATCCTCGGCAGCGTCGAAGCACATCTCAGCCACGTCAACCGGTCTAGTCCATGTGCTGGTCTCCTCACCACGCGAGGCGTCAGCAATCGCGTCAACCACAGTTGCAAGAATAGCCTCACGCCGGTCCCAGCCGACATGATCCAGTGTCTCAACGGCTTTATTGATGAAGTCGACCGTGTGGCTATTATTCATATATATGTGGTCGGTGCCAGCAGCGACAAGTATCTCAACGAGGTCCTCACGACTGAGAATGTTCGCCGCGGTGCGCAGACAACGCTCGGCACCCGTGCTGTCGCGGACATCACAAGTGTCGCGGAACCAGGATTTGAGCCGTGACATAGACAAATCATTATTATCGAGCGCGTACTGTTCAAATCGCGGTGGTTCGCCGTCGCAATTGTCTGCAACCTCGGTAACACCGACAATCATCGCTCGAAGTCTCTCGTCGTGGTCGAGATCGCTATAGACATTCGCCATCGCACCGAGCGTCGTCATACCCCGTCCCCAGCCGTCAGCGCGGTACTGCGTCCCAAAATTGACAGCGGTCTCCAGCGGCGTGACAAATCCTTCGCCGTAGTGGTCAAGATGGATGACAGCCTTCGCGGCGACCAGCGAGAGGTTCTCCGCTAACCCGTCTGCCAGTCTGTTTCGCCAATGTGTCTCTGGCGGAACGTCGAGTTCGGGATTCGGGTCGACGTAGACAGTCCCATTCCGGACTTGGGTTGGGAATGTCTGGACATCGTCAGCCCAAATATCTAGTGTATCACCCTGTGCGAGTTCGAATCGCGCATGATGCCAGTCACAAGTCAATAGACCGTTCTTGACACTGCCTTTCGAAAGCGGGAACCCCATATGCGGGCAGCGATTGTCAATCGCGTACACTTCATCCTCGTAATAAAAAAGCGCGACTGGACGATCTTCTACCATCGTAACTGTCCGTCCTTCATCGCGGAGAACATCGATATTGGCGACCTCAATCAAATCTCGATTCGGTGAGTCCGATGACATATACGATGATTCACCAACGAGACAAATGAATCCACTCCGAATGAGTTGGGCATTTACACAACCGATATCACCGATACAGTGTGATCTGGATAGTCACGGCGAATAAAACCATATAGTATATTTCTGAGAGTTGATATCAGACCGTTTCCTGATGTATGCGTCCCTTATCAACTGTAACAGAGTCTCAAGTTTGTACCTGTATTAATAAATTTCCGGTATCGGTGAAGATGCCTGATATAGAGAAACAACCTGAGACATGGTTGGTCGGTATGGACGGCGTGTTGATGCATGACGACACTGCTCTCCCAGAAGCCGAGGATTTCATTCATCAACTCAGAGAACAAAAAACGTCAGTTCCTCGTACTAACTAACAACACAATTTACACACGACGCGATTTAGCAGAATACAGGCGGTAAGCCCCTTCCTCAAGGAGCGACCGAAGGGAATGAGTAGGGAGGAGATACACCACCGTCATCACTCAAATATCTATGTTGAGTATATATCAATATACACAGTGAAGCAAAAACACATCACAATCCGTGAAGACCAAGCCGAGTGGCTTAATGTTAAACAACACCATCCCAACCTCTCCTCGTTCGCTCAGCAACAACTGGACGACCATATCGCAAAGCGTAGTGACTAGTCACGTATGAGATATACCTACAGGTACCAACTGAAGCTGACTGATGCCCACCGCGAACAGAGCAGTTGGATTGGTATCGAGATACCTGTAGACAATTGTATAATCACGCACCCAAAGAGTTCAACGAAATCCCTGAGTCGGCAGAGACGCTCAAGCAACGAGTGCGACAGGTGCGCAACCAACTCCCTAATCTCAAAGACTGGTGGGATGACCTCAGTGAGTTGTATTCGACGGTCACACAGGCTGCAGTAAAGCGAATCAAGACTAGTGTGAAGGCTCCTTTAGGGTTGAAACAGCAGGGTCACAATATCGACAGCTTCAACTAGAAATCCCCATAGGAGTTCCGCAGTCTAAACCTATGTCCAATCCGGCTCCAAGCTCGATAGTAACAACGGTCGGATGTACTATCTCTGTTCAAACTCGCGGATATTCCAATTGTGAAACACCGTGACATTCCAGACACTGAGACAATCAGAGAGATAATACTGAACAAAAAGCCAACCGGCGAGTGGTTTGCCTGTGTGACCGTTGATGGGAGAGAAACGCTGGGGATCCCGGAGAACCCACAGCGGTGTGTCGGCATTGATGTGGGGACTCTGAAGCACATCCACGACACTGACGGCAGAGCCATTGACTCGCTGGATTTGCTCGAGGAACGCAAGCGACTCCACCGTGAACAGCGGAAACTCTCACGAAAAGAACTCGGGTCAAATAACGGCAAAAACTGACAAAGTGTCACCAGCAGCTCAAGCGAAAACGCCGGGATTTCTTGCATAAACTGTCGAATTACTACGCCACCGAATACAACCTTGTGATCGTTAAGAAGCTGAATATCAAGTCTCTGTTGGAGTCACCCAGTAAGCCAAAACACTGTATCGGCGACATGGGATAGTTTCAGCACTATCTAGAATACAACTGCACGCGTTTCGTAGAGGTTGACCTAGCCGGACCAACCGAAGGGTGTGCTAGCTGTGGCGTGGCTACCGACAAACCGCTGTGGGTTCGGGAACACTCGTGCTTGGGCTGTGGTCTTAGATGGACAGTGGACGCGAACACGGCTCTGGACATTCTGTCTCGCGGACTTGAGCAGCGAGGAGTAGGAGTGGCTCACTCCGAAAACATGTCCTCAAAATCGCGGACCGATTCTGATATGCGACCGAGAGCTTCGCTCTCGTCACCGCCTGTGGAGGCTGCACTCCCTATACTATGTTTACTTCATCGGAATCTTCCGATGATATAGATGTGAAGCGCGTTATCGAAACAGGAAGCCCCACCCTCACCTCAAAGAACCCCGCGCAAGCGGGTGAGTAGGGTGTGGGGTAGTTCACCTGCTCACCTTTCAGGAGTTGGAGTTAATACCCCGGAAGACCGGATTTGGACTTCAACTGTGGCTACGGCACAATTTGTCTCGAATCAAATGCCGGACGCTTCAGCGTGCGTGATTGGCGAGGCTGGGTTGAAAACGGCGCTTCACGACGTGGGCTATACGCTTACTGATACTAACCCAGATTTTGTCGTTCTTGGAGAGAGTCGCACATATTCATTTTAGAACATCACTGAGGCTGTCTGGTTGATCAGCCACGGTGCGCGATTCATCGTGACAAACCCAGACGCGATTATAGACTCTATTCAGTTTATCCTATCATTTATTTAATATCAAGGCTATTTCCGTCTGCTATCGTTACAATTCGGTGATGGAACCGCTTGAGATCGGATTACGGATTTTCGGTGGTATCATTCTTATTTTGGTGAACGCATATTTTGTCGCAATTGAGTTTGCATTAACCCGTGTTAGACAGTACCCCAAATCAGAGTTCGACACACCCGGACTTGAACTCGCCTGGGAGATGACCAATGATTTGGAGTTTTATTTGACTACCTGTCAGGTTTGGATCTCCGCAACGAGTATTGCGCTCGGGATTATTGCCGAGCCGGGACTAGCGGCTCTGATCGAACCCGTATTCGAGAACACTACGCTCGCATCGGTCGGGGCTGGTTCACTACTTGGATTCCTCATCATCAATTTGGTCCACCTGACACATGGGGAGCAGACGCCCACGTATCTCGGTGTCGAGCGCTCCAAACAGGTTGCTCAATACGGGGCACGGATACTATACTGGTTCGCAAAGATACTCGCTCCAGCTATCTGGGTTGGCGACTCAGTTGCGAAAGGAACACTTGGTCTGTTTGGGATCGAGATGACTCAAGCATGGACAGAAACCGAGAAAGAAGTCATCGAAACTCGTGCTGACCTCCGAACCCGGCTTGGATCGGTACTTGAACAGGGCGAACTACCTGCGGATCGTCGTGAGGAGATTATGAACGCGTTGACAATCGGCGACCAATCGGTGAGAGATATTATGATTTCCGCTGACGACATCATAAGCCTGTCAACTGAGGACTCCCCTGAATCGAACTTCCGGAAGCTCGAACAATATCCGCATACACGGTATCCACTAGTTGGTAGAGAATTGAGCGACTTCTATGGTATTGTCTATAGCCCAGCTCTGTTTAGTCATCGTGAGCAACTGTCTAATGGCAATGATGCATTAACTGAACTTGCAGCACCGACAATGACGCTATCGCCCGATACCGATGTGAGCGATGCGATTGACCAGTTCCAGACAGAACAACAAGAGATGGGGCTCGTCATTGAGAACGGTGAGACCATTGGACTGGTGACCGTCACCGATCTACTGGAAACGATTGTCGGTGATATTGAAGATCCACTTGATCAAGACAACCCTAATGTACTCAGCTAAAGTGAACACCAGTCTCACTGAGAAATGGTGTGTGTGTTGTATAAATGAACCACTCACTCGACACACTTGACAGAATAAGACACGGATGATACACGTGACAAAATGTGTCTATAGCTAGTCAGGATGTAACGTGATTCTCTCCGTATGGAACTTGATAACACGGTGTAAATTATTATACACGATTGAGCGTACCGGCACGCCGAGTGATCTGTAGACGCTACATATTAAAAAATTGTTATTTTATCAACAAAGGCTGAGCTAGATCAATACATGCATGGAATAGTTGCATGGACGAGATGCACTGCGGGTTTTGACAAACACTCAGTTCTTAACAGTGATACCGATGTTAATCGACACACGCGAGTCGTAGCGGGTTATTTCGAGTGAGTATCTGCTGTCGCTACATAACTAATTCCACCGATTTGAGTAGGTGTATCCACCGATCTGTCATCTCCAGTTTGAATCTCATCACAGCAGATTATAATTTACACTAAGATATCTCATAAACAACGATAGAGTGTTTTCAGATAACCACACGCCAGTGCGGTTATGATACGCGCTATTTCGGGTCTCAGACATAATGATTATGTTGAACTTTGAAGTCGGTGTAGGATTGCGGTCATTATACTAACGAAAGATATAATCCCCACATTCGGGAAGGTTGGTATTTCTGAACTTGTCGTCGTAGATTCGGGCTTGGGAGTTCCGTCGGCGGAGTCGGAGTCAAAGTCAGAGTCAGGGTCAGACAGCGCGATCAATTCTGGATAGCCCCCAGAGACGGTCTGCCAATTCTCTCCAAATTTCAGCCCAGACATATTCTCACTGGCTGCACTCCCTTGCATTTCACCGGTTGTCAGTCCAATTGCTGAATTTGTCGGTCCGAAAATAAGAATTGTCAGTCTAATCGCAGAGCCACCAGAGGGGTCCTGACCGGAGGCTTGTGTATCAAAGTACGACTGTTCGACCGTTCCTGTTTCGTCGTTGTTACGCCCGACGAGTCCACCTGTCTCTTGATTGCCAGTAACATTTCCAACGGCAAATGTGTCTCTGATGATTCCTCGATTTGATCCGACGAGTCCACCTACTGTATTGTCGCCAGCCACACTCCCAGAGGCTCTGGCGTTCCGTATTGATCCGCTGTTGAATCCGACGAGTCCACCCGCTGTATTGTCACTGGTCACATTCACTGAGGCTGTTGCGTTCTGTATCGCTCCTCTAAAGTTCTGTCCAGCGAGTCCTCCAGCAGTGACCGTGCTCCTCACTTTTCCGGAGACTGTAACGTTCCGTATCGTTCCACCGGTGCTCAATCCGACGAGTCCACCCGCATACTCGTTGCCAGTGACGGTCACTTCTGTAAGTGCGACGTCTGTGATTGTTCCAAAGCTATATCCAAACAGCCCGACTCTTCTCCGACTGTTATCCTCATATTGTCGGTCGATTGTGAGTCCGGTGATTGTGTGATTATTTCCATCAAGTGATCCCGCAAACTGGTCGCTGGACGAACCCACAGGGTCGAATCCTCGTCCATCGTTCCACTGCGCTGTGTTTGAGGCGTCGATGTCGCCCACGAGTTCGTAGTTCGCAGTCAGACCATCTTCCATCGCCTGGAGTTCGGACACGTTTGAGATCTCGTATGGGGTTGAGTCAGTCCCGTGACCGACCAGATCGGCTGTGTCCACGTCTGTATATGTATTAGTCGATTGCGCCTGTGCCATCCTGACGAATCCACTACCCGAGACCCCTGTCATAAAAACAGTCAGCATCAAAATAAGCATAACCACCGCGCTATGCCGTGATAATATCACGTATACAGATGCTCGTATGTGCACCACTAATACTTGTTGCGTCTCAGACAGACAATCGTGTGACATGACTGGGATAGGATACAGCACACGGCTCAGAAAATGTTAATTATGCTTTCGTTCTTCCAGAGGGATTGTACCCACACACTAACTGTAAGTGGTTGTGGGGGTGAATTTGCATGCAAATTGACTACCTCAAGATGAATAAAGAGGTGTGATTGTTTTCTGTCAGCCACTCGCTACCCGCTATTTTCCCAGTCGCTTCTCCCATCTGGGGTGACTGCTGGATATCGGATTGAGCCGACTTAATATACACCTGTACTAACGCTATATCCATTCCTGCAAATGATCTTCTCTCGTGTGATTCAAAAAAATGTGGGCAAAGGTTCCGTGACCATCTGTCGCAGTAGTTGTAGGGTTTGGGTAGCTGTTTCGCCCATAGACTCTATCTATCTCGCCTTGCGGTAATGTTAATTCAGGATGGAAGCTATCGCCGTGTGCGGAAAGCGTAGATCAAAGCAGGTTTCCAATAGACTCGTTCAGAAAGCTCGCATCGAATACACATATATTCCACGTATGATCGACGAGCAAATTACGCTTGATATACACCTCCGCTCAATCCGCACGGCAGTCGTCGCTATGGCGGTCTCAATCCTCGCAACGGGGCTTATCATCGCCGATGAGAGTGGACTGGGATTTCCTCCACCCGTCATTGCTCTCCTTGTCTGTGGTTACGCTTTGCTACCGACGCTTTTATTCCGTTTATGTGGACATTAGCTCACTCGTAGAACTTGTCTATCCTGCTCTGAGGTGGTGTCAGTTCAGGGCGAAAGAGTAGTTACTGGTGACCTCCTCCCCGTCGTAAACGATGGGGCTTCCCACGGTACCGTACCGTTCCGCTCCGCTGGGGTGGGGTAGGGTGGGATATTTGCTGGGTGACGACTCGTCGGCATGACGAGCCGATGGCGGAGCCACAGCCACACCGCCGTTACTCCTATCCCGGCAGGGGACTCGGAGTTATCTTCACCGAGACACCACAGCGGTTCGAGAGGGTGTCTCGAACATTCTGGATCTCGGAATCCCGATATTGTGCAATTGGGTGGGCGGTGGAACCGCCTTGGTATACGTCATGCTATGGACCAATGCCGCTTACATATTCGTATCGTCGTCAGACTGTCGTTTGTAGCGGAGTTGT
>NZ_KE356561.1:555760-557507 GCF_000415985.1 Haloquadratum walsbyi J07HQW2 | reverse complement strand
CGACGACAGATGAAGAGGTTGAGTTGAGCGGGACTCAGTCAACAGTTGGGTCAACTGAGTCGGTGTCTCCCTCACAGCAGGTATCAGCAGCAGTTGATATTGATCCATCATCACCGTCGTTGCAGGAAAATGAGAGGACAACGATTGAATTAGAAGCAGATCGAGCGACATTAGGGGAGGTTAGCCCGGGTGAAGCTGTCGTGGGGCGATTAACCGACGATGGCTGGCAAGTGTTGGATACAGATGTTGCTGTCCAGGGTGACTCGGTTACACTTGAAGCGGAGACACCTGGATTCTCTCCATTTGCAATCTTCGCCGATCCGAATGTTCAATATACCTGGACACTCCCGGATGGATCGACGGCAACTGGCAGAGATATTCAAACAGAATTCAGTGAGCCAGGAACGTATGAAGTCGAATTGACAGTGACAAATAGTCTTGGGCAATCAGATACCACGATCCAGACGGTCATTGTGAATGATGTTCCAGCGATTGAAAGTATAACCGCGACGCAAACTCAAACTCAAACTCAGACTCAGACTGACACCACTGAGACCACACTCACCGCGAATATTTCCAATGAGATTGGGGACTCGTCTGTGCGATGGGAATTCCCTGATGGGACAATCAAAACTGGACAGACAGTGACGTATCCAAGACAGGAGACCCAATACACAGTCCAAGTGCGTGTGGAGGACGAGTACGGTGGTGAGGCATCGGCTGTTGAGACGGTTGTGATCCCCCCGGACAAAACACTGATTGAACAATCAGATGTTCCACAGCAGGCACTTGTCCCAGGGATCATATCACTAATCGGCATTCTTGGGTCAGTGGCTGGCTATCGGGTTGTCCCGTGGACAACACTCCTCACTCGAATTCGGCGAAATCCACGCATTGTGGAGCTTGGAGCTCCATTTTATGACCATACTGACCGGTGTCTCGGCGTCGAATCAGTGGTAGTTGAAGATGATAATCGCCCGATTATCGCTATCAGACTCTCAATCGTCACCAGCGACGGAGACCGCCTCCTCACCAAAGAGATTACACCAGACAGAGCAGGACCAGCAGAAATCGGCACATATCGGTATGAGTCGACCCCGGCAGAACTGTATGTTCCTCCAACGCTCTCAGTTGATGACACAGACACATACAGGATCGCGGTGAGAACTGTGAATGAAAGAGAGAAGACAGCCACAGAGCACACAGCAGAGTTTCGAGTTGATTTGTGAACGAATGAAAAGATGATTTACCCTCCGCAATAACGCGTAATCATCAGATGTACTCAGATGTAATAAATGCAATACAAAAGCAAATTGCAATAAATTGACATAAATTAAGATGATCTCAAAAGGAAAATTACTCGCGCTCCTGATGGTTTTTGCTGCTGCAGGTACCCTTGCTGCCACAGGCGCGTTCACAACCGTTCAGGCGGATCGGGCAGCAAATATTCAGGCAGTCGGTGACGGGTCTTCACTCATCCAGACACAACCGGCAAACAGCTCGCTTGCAGAAAAGACAGGAAACCAAGCCGCGATTAATTTCAGCAGTGCTAAAGCCAAGGGGACCACTCGCGATTCCCAGACGCTAGATGATGATGTGATTGATATTACGAATAATGGGGATGAGAACGTAACGATCACAGTTGAGGCTAAGGAGGTCAATGATGCCACAATAAAATTCTATATCAATGATAACGAACTAACGAAGTCACAGGGAACAACGCTAAACGAATCTGTCAGCTCCGAAA
>NZ_KE356561.1:552045-555710 GCF_000415985.1 Haloquadratum walsbyi J07HQW2 | reverse complement strand
AATTTAGCGAGGAAGGTTTTTTCGGCGGATTTAGCAGAAATCTACCGCTGTTGGTGGGAGGTTGAGTTGCTGTTCCGGGAGTTGGAGACGCAGTACGAACTGGACAAGTTGACACAAGTGACGAACACATGGTGAGGATATTATTGTACGCAGCGCTGCTGTCACTGCTTGGAAGCCGTGATTTGTTGAATCTAGTCACCGAGGCGGATGATGACATGATTGTGATGGCGTTTTCTCGCTTAGACCCTACTTCTCACCGGACTCATAGTGCTCACCGGCGGCTTCAGGGAGTCGCGTCCGACCAACAAGGGCGAGAATAATAATCACCATTACGAATGGGATGATTCGGATGAGTTGTTGTGGCAGACCGATCCCCTGGAGTTGGAACACCGTCTGAATCGCGTCAAGTCCCGCAAACAGCATCGTTGTCAAAAACGCCCCAATCGGATTATAGTTACCAAATAGGTACGCCACGATGGCAATAAACCCCTTGCCGTTGACCATCGTCGGTCCATTACCGGTAAACTGTCCAAGGTCGAGCGACAGCGCCGACCCGCCCATCCCCGTGAGGACGCCCGAGATTAGCACCCCAGCATATCGGACTCGGTTGACGCTCACCCCAGCAGTATCAAGCGCCTTCGGGTTTTCACCGCTCGCCCGGATCCACCGACCGAACGCGGTCCGCTCAAAGACGTACCACGAGGCAACCACCGCGATGAGGAGCAGATACACCGATGGCGACGCCGAGAACAGCGCACCAAAAAAAGGAATCTCCGCCAGCATCGGCACACTGATAGATCCGGTTGTCCCCACCGTTGGGGTGTTAGGACTGTTGTAAATAACCTGTGATGCGAAGGGCGCGAGTCCCAGCGCAATCAACCACACCGCCAGTCCTGCGATGATCTGGTCGGCGCGGAACTTGATTGTGACAACCGCGAAGAGCAGTGCGAGCAGCACACTCGCGATCACACCGCCTCCGAACCCAACCCAGATTTCGCCAGTGATATCGGTAACGTAGATTGCGGTGAATGCTGAGATGATGAGCAGCCCTTCCAGTCCGATGTTGATTATACCCGCTTTCTCTGAGAATATCCCCCCGAGCGCGGCAAACGCGATTGGGACCGACAGTCGGAGTGCTGCAGCAAACGTGTCCTTATTGGTAATAATATCAGCGAGGATCCCCAGTATTGTGCCCGGGAACGCTGTGCCACCGAGAAGTAGCGCCGCGATTAATCCGACCGCTGCCCACGCGGTCAGCCCGCGGGATGACTGCGACGCCAGTAGTCCCTCGTCGCGAACCGCTTCCTGATTGGGCTTCGGGTCTCCACTAGTGTCCACTTCAGTGGTCTTTGACGAGGAGTCACTCATCAGTTGCCTCCACATTCCCATCATGGGTTGCGACCGGTTTCGATCCAGGGTCGACAACCCGCTGACCCACCATTCGGAAGAACTCCGGCATCGCTACGAACAGAATAATAAGCCCGCGGAGAACGCCGACGAGTTGTGGTGGCACATCCGTCGCGAACTGGACAACTGTGGTGCCGCTCTTAAGAATGCCGAACAGAAGCGCTGTAAAGGCAATTCCTGCAGGGTTGTTACCTGCGAGGATCGAAACAGTAATTCCGTCAAAGCCGTACGCGGGCAGCCCTGACTGGAATGTCCCTAGTACCATCATCACGTACATCGAACCAGCAATGCCACCGAACGCCCCTGAGAGTGTGAGACTCGCGACGATAGTCCGCTTGGCGTCGACACCGCTGTACTCCGCCGCGACGGGTTGGAGCCCGCTAGTCCGGATATCGTAACCGAACGCTGTGTACTCAAGCAGATAATAGAGTCCGCCGATCGCCAGCAGCCCACATGCCAGCGCGACGAGCGAGAAGTCCTGGCGACCGCCGAATAGAACCGTGGGAAACTGGGCGTGCTCGGGCAATGGCACAGTCCGGTTCGCTGGACTTTCGGGATCTTTGAACGCGCCACTAACGAGATACAGCGTCACCCCGGTGGCGATGAAATTGAGCATGATTGTCGTGATTACCTCGTTTGCGTCGGCATAAGCCTTCAGAACCCCCGGAATCAATCCATAAAGCCCGCCGAAGACTACGCCAACCGCGATTCCGAACGGGATCAAGAGAACAGATCCGATGACGCCCGAGACCACATCCGATGCCTGGAGCACAAGAACCGCGGTCGCGAGCCCGCCGATCACCATCTGACCCTGCGTGCCGATATTAAAAATGCCCGCTTGAAACGCCAAAGCGACCGAGAGTCCAGTGAAGATTAGGAGCGTAGTCTCTCGAAGTGTCACCGAAAACTGTCCCTCCGGAGACCACGCGCCGCTGAATGGATCGCCGAGCGCGCCGAGGAACAGCCGGTCGAACACTAAGACTGGATCGTAGCAGAACCCAGTCCCAAAGTAATAGACTGCATTACCAACGGTGCACGTCGTCATTCGACCGGCAATCAACACTAGGAGCGCGCCAAGCAGGATCGAGAGCAGCAGCGCCGCCGAGCTAATCAGGATTCGTTCGGTCGCCGACGCCGCCACCAACCGCTTAAGGACTCGATAGGCGTGGTCGACCGCGCTCACGCCCGCTCACCGTCCGTGGTGACGTCAGTTGGGTCTTCAGTCAGGTCTGGTTCGCTCTCGCGCTTGTCACCACCGGCGTTGTCCGGTTGCTGCCCAGCCATCAGTAACCCAAGTTCGGATTCCGTCGTCGTCGTAGGATCGACCAGATCGATGAACTCACCCTCGTACATCACCGCCAGCCGGTCGGAGAGCTCTTGAACCTCCCTGAGTTTCGAAGAGACCAGGAGGATCGCAACCCCTGCCTCTCGGAGCTCTAGCAACCGCTCGTGGATGAACTCGACTGATCCTACATCGACACCCCGGGTCGGGTTCGACGCAACCACGAACTCGGGGTCGCGTTCGAACTCTCGACCTACGATAAACTTCTGCTGGTTCCCGCCTGACAGTGACGCTGCGGAGGTGTCGGCACTGGGCGTCCGCACGTCATACTCGTTAATGATGGTCTTGGCATGCTCTCTGGTCTCGTCCCAATTGACCCGACCGCTCGATCTAAACTCCGATGAGTGTTGGCTGCCCAACAGTGCGTTGCCTACTAGGTCGAAATCCATCACCACCCCGCGGTCCTGTCTGTCTTCTGGGATATACGCCATTCCAGCCTCGATCCGCTGGCGTCGGGAGCTATCTGTTACGTTGTCACCGAGCAACCGGACCGTACCGGCTTCAGGGGCTCGCAAGCCTGTGATAGCCTCGATGAGTTCCGATTGACCATTGCCGTCGACACCAGCAATCCCGAGAATTTCGCCTGCACAGACCTCGAAATCGACAGTATCAACGGTCTGAATCCCACGGTCGTCATCGACAACTAGGTCGGAAACCGACGCCACCACGCCTCCCGTTTTGATCGACGGGCGGTCGATATCGAGCAGCACCTCTCGACCGACCATTAACTCTGCGAGCCCTTTGCGGGTAGTGGCACCGGCGTCGACAGTGCCGACCCTCTGACCGTCCCGCAGGACAGTGATCTCGTCTGCAGCCCGCATGGCCTCGTCCAATTTATGAGTAATGAAGATGATCGTCTTTTCCTGAGCAGTTAACTCTTCGAGTACGCCGAATAACTCCTCGATCTCTTGGGGAG
>NZ_KE356561.1:516955-552025 GCF_000415985.1 Haloquadratum walsbyi J07HQW2 | reverse complement strand
CGCGGTTCGTTGCCAAGCGTGATGTTTTCGACCACTGTCATCGGGTCGACGAGCATAAAATGCTGGTGAATCATCCCGATGCCGGCGTCAATGGCGTCCCGCGGGGAGTCGAAATCTCGATCTTCGCCGGCGACTTCGACTTGTCCCGAGGTGGGTTCATACAGTCCATAGAGGACATTCATCAGAGTTGTCTTCCCGGCGCCATTCTCCCCTAACAGCGCGTGAACAGTCCCCTGCTTGACCTCGAAGTCGATATTATCGTTCGCAATGACGCCAGGAAACCGTTTGGTTATTCCATCGAGGTGGACGGCCGTCTTCATACCTGTGTTACTGCCTGTCGAGAGCATAAACAACCAGGTTTAGATTGGACTCCGAGTCAGTTATTCCGGCGACGTCGGGACCGAGATGTCGCCACTAATAATATCATCGCGTGCGGTCGAGACCTCGTCAGCCACGTCAGAAGGAATTTTCGGTCCCAGTGAGTCACCGTAGATCAGTCCGACGCCCTCCTCGGCAAGCCCGAGCGACAGAGACTCGCCGCCGGTGAATTCGCCATTTACTTTTGCGGTGATGGCATTATATACCGGTGTATCCACCCGCTTTATGATACTCCCGAGGATGACATCGGCGTATGAATCCCGGGTAATCGACTGGGCGCGGTCGACACCGATTGCGAACCGACTCGCCTCCTGTGCGGCCTGGAACACACCAGTTCCGGTGTTACCGGAAGCGTGAAAAATAATATCGACGCCGCTGTTGTACATCGCAGCCGCCGCCTCGCGACCCGCTGCCGGGTCGTTGAAACTCCCTGTGTAGTTCGTGCTGACGTCGACGTTGTCACCTCCGGCGGCGACGCCCGCCTCGAATCCAGCCTGAAATCGTTTTATAAGATCGGATTCGACGCCTCCAACGAACCCGACGCTGGTGGAGTTGCTTACGATCGATCCTGAGCCCGCCGAGAACTCTTGGGTCGTGAGCAGGCTAGCCATCAGCCCCGCGAGGTACGATCCTTCATGCTCCTTGAATGTGTAACTTGCTACGTTGGGCGATTCAACCACGGAGTCGACGATCATGAAATCCTGATCGGGAAACGACCCTGCGTTCTCAGCCAAGGAGTCCGCTTGGAGGAACCCGATACAGCAGACCAGGTCGTAATCAGGATCCGTCGACTGTGCGAATTGCTGCTGGAAGTTGCTGAACTGTGAGACTTCGTCAGGTTGGGCCTCGTTGTACACGATGCCAAGGTCCTCCTCAGCTTGGATTGCCCCACTCTGTGCCTGGTCATTGAACGACCCATCACCAAGACCGCCGGTTGCATAAACCATTCCAATGTTGGTTGCCGGACTCTTCTCGGTGGTTTCGGTCGCAGTCGTCCCGTCCATCCCGTCGCCGGAGTTGTTGGACTCTGTTCCGGTCTCCGTGTTGTCTGCTCCGCCGGATGGACCGCCGCTACACCCCGCCAAACCCGCGATTCCTGCTACGCCGATCGCTTTTACGAATGTACGTCTATCCATATGGCTGTAAGCACCTACCTAACAGTGGGTAGCGAGATGTGAATAAAATCGTCGCCTCGGTCCACCGACTGCAGGGTTAAAAGCATAGAATCAAGCGTTCATTCGATCAGTGCAAACACCGCCAACCGCGCACAGTAATACCCGACTGCTGGCGGACTCAGTTCACTCATCTGCATTGGCGACGGTGTCGGCGAACGTGTTGACTAGCACTCGTGTCGCCCCGGCAATCGGATCCATGCGTTCGATGCCAATCATGCTGGTGTCGGTTTCAGTGATCGGGTACCGGATCCCTGTGAGCGCCGTGTACGCTCGAACGAACGCGTCCGCTGCTGCCTGCCCGTCACGCTTGATCCGTCGCTGATCTTGTTTTGGGGAGCTCATCGAAGGTGTCGACGAACGGATATTGCGGCACAGGGACAAGCGTCGGCTGCGAGAAGCCCGGTTCTTCATCGAGGTCGATCTGTGGGGCAGCGCAGGTGGAAGATCGATCACTATCGACCGCGCACGCTCCCCGTTCCCAGTCGAGCATCGCAGCTGTCGCTGGCGTCAGCTTGTGGGAAGTGGTCCTGATAGTGCGATGTGGCGCAGGATGAGGACGGTGTCCAATGGTCGCCTCCTGAAATTCCCGAGCGGAAACATACGCAGGTCCATCGATAGTTCGTCTCTTGAAAACGAGGGTCCCATCATCAATAGTCGTATACTCTTTACTGGGGATCTGCATCCGGATTGTCAACAATCGCTGTGCTAATCGCTTGAGACGGGCAGGTTCCTCGATCTCTTCGATCCATCGATTTGGTATGTTAGTCGAGCCGAATCGGGCACCAGCGACGGCGCCGGCAATCGCACCGACAGTGTCCGTATCGCCATCACTATTCACAGCCTGAATAATTGCTCTTTCGGCGGACTAAGCAGTCACACCGTGGTGGATCCCAGCCTGAAGCGAGTCGAGGATGCATCCAGAGGTCGCGAGTTGGGATTCAAACGCTGCTGAGTCGCGGTCGCCAGTGATGACTTCCTGCACCTGCGTAACTGCTGTTCGAAGTTCATCTGGAGCTGAGTAGGTATTCTTAACGCGGTTCCAAGTGGGTCGCGTTCGTCGCGAATCAGGTTTGCGAGCGTCTGGTTGAGAATCACACATCCTCACCGACAGCGCGGGTCGACATGTGTGACCGCCGATAACAGCTGACTGACTCGAGTGAGCTCCGCATCGAAATGTCGAACTGCGATCGCCGTGTGGTGCACACCGCATTACGATCCCGTTGCCGGCATTAGAACCCTCTGGACGCGATTTCCAGATGCCCACGCCAGCGTCGTCCCACGGCGCTCCCTGTCTAATCTGAGACAGAGAATCGCGCGTCATCAGTCCGATATCGAACGGATCAGAATCGAGCTAGTCGACGAATTGCTTCGCTACATTGGACGGATCGAACCCGCGGCGGTCGACGAGACTCTCCACGATACAGAGCGGCATCTCACTGTCGGTAGTGATTGTTCCCGGTGGGTGATCATAGGTGCCGTGACCGAGCATCTCCGTCACTTCGCCATGCTGGGAGTTGATCTTCTCGGCGGTTTTAAACTCGACTGGTTGATCTAGTGCGTCATCACAAATTAACCCAAGGAGACACCCTTCTGCGTTACGTTAAATTGTCATAAATTCATAATATACTCCCTGTCATATGATTCTGCACCAGCAAGCTCTCCGTGTGAACTAACGAGCGAAATGTCAAGACCATCCTCATTCGTTGAGCTGGGCAAGCGCCCACGATGCAGTTGTGTGAATTTCGACGTTGTAATCACCTGTTCTCAATCTCCTAAGATTAAGATCGCTTCCTGAGCACGGAGGATGACTTCTCTGAGTGTCTCGGCAACCTGTTTAATTTCCTCTAGATGCTCGTAAACGTCGTTGCACAGTTACGTTCGTTCGGTTCTATCGTCGATCCACGTAGATTCGAACCCAAGCACATCAGCGTGACCGTCGAGAAGCAACAACAGCACCGCGCTCGCAAACATGATTCCGGCGGACGGGAGTTCACCGCTGCTCATTATGTCACGGACCTACGAGAGGTCGTGTGGATTTCTCCTGAGGTTCACGGACACCCGTGTAATCGTGCCAATTCCACGCTACTCGGCTGATTCGTCAGCCCACCTAAGAAGGTCAATTGTCTCATTTATATCTCCGCCCTGAGATCCCAACGTAGCAACAAGCGGAACACTTCCTGATACGATCACTCAAACATGGCATCTTCATCGAAATGGTGCTTGTCATTTCTTCATTTCTATTGAAGAGGACCCTCAACAAACCACTGCTGTCGTGCGTTGCGTCTCTTGGCTAAAGACATGTGGAGTACGTTTTGTATCCACCTCAAAGACAAAAGGACATGACCACTGATATCGTATTCTCTTCGGATAGCGCCACTATCTGACGGGATATCTGGCTGGATACAATTGTTCGCCCGTTCGGGTTTCTACTCGAGCAGCAGCTGGATATGTGGTAAATCTACAGATAGCAAGGCGAGTGTCTTGGAGCCGGGAGTTGACCCTGAAGTAAAACCGGCATACGCTGTTATCACGCCGTCTAATAGTAAAAATATATAGCTAGAGAACCTCACGGACGAATTATTGACATCCTCCTCCGCCTGAACTGAAGACGGGAGGAATCCCGAGCGTTAGGAATTGCAGGTTTGCAACCATGGTTGCTGTCACTTTACGGGAACGCATCTCACCCAGCCATCGTGATCAGTGGCTGGCTGACTGGCAGTGCCAGACTACCGTTACTCCTCTTGTATCCTCAGTGTCACTGATTCACTGCTGTTATGTTTGGTTTGCCAACAGCGAGTCAGTGACACGTCGGCAGACTCGGAGGTAGAGGTATCGGTTGTGTTCTCAACTCAACTCACTGACACGGACACAGACACAGACACAGGCTTCTCGCCTGCGTGATCCATCGGTGAGCGTTTCGGATACTGTCTCATTACTGGCGGAGAGACCGCCTCCGAAAGTCGGTCGGAATCGCTCCGTTCCGACCTGACCTTGTTCCAACACACGTCACGTTATCTAGTTTTTTAGCTGTGCTGATAATGGATTCAGCCTATCCTGTCCTATCCTGTCCTGCGCCGACAGACGCAGGGATTCTCATTGAATCTCTATAATCTTAATTCAGTGCTGGCTGCGATAGGGTGGGCTTGAAAATACGACTCCTCTCACAATCGGTCACTGGCGATGCGACGGGGACGGGAGTTGTCGGGTCGTAGTGGAGCGACCGACTCCCACTCCCACGGACACAGCACAGCGGGTGTTCGGGTGTCCACCTCCAGCCGACTCCTCACGAAAAAGCAAAAACAAAACATCGGGAGGACTGAGAGTCGCCCACACCTGCGGGTGTGGTGTGATGCTGACCCCAAAACGGTCAATTATCGAGGTTCGTCCCCGAAGAATCTCATACCTATGCTTGTGGAGAAGGAGCCAGAGATAGCCCAACATATAGACTCCGCCTGTAGAGGTAGTATAGACCGATAATCACGCCGACAACAGGCATAAAGAACATCAACGAGTACCACATCGATGGTTTCCAGTCGGAAGACTCCGCGACGTAGATTATGTCAAAGTACAGTCCTACGATGGCAATCGCGAGAGAGATGAAGAAGCCTACAGAAAGGAATCGAGCCACCCAGACATACGCACTCAAAGAAGGGTAGTCCGAGGGTTCCAGTATCACTATAGCAAGCAACTGGAGCCCAAGCATCAAATACGGAACTATCAGACTAACCCACCATTTGTCTTTGACTGATTCTCTGGTACGGAGGGCAGATAATGTGCGGTTCAAGCGGGACATCTACGCAGTTCCACGAAGTGGTTGAGTATGATATTTCCGATAATAAACAACGAATCTAACGTTCAGAGTGTCTTGTCGGTGTTGTGAGTAAGACAACTAACAGCGAGCCCACGGAAATCGTGGAAACAGTTCTGTGAGCGGACGAACACCATCTTCGCGGGCTAACGCGCGAATCTTCTGGTCGTCGTTACGTGGAAATCGAGGATAGCATTCGCTCTCGTGTCGTGCTTCGAGGCGTGACTACGGTCGAAACCAGATGCATCAACACTGACGATACCGCTGGTCGGAGGGAATGTGACCGAAAGGTTGAGTCGGACACGCCAGATTGCCGTATCGAGCGCCTTACACAACGCCGAAGGAGAAGGGAGTTCTTCAAGCTCAATTGCTCTCCGAATCCGAGGCATTTCGGTAAGTTCCTCAAGAAGCGTGCGGTATGTCGTATTCTTCTGTATCTTGGGCAGAGCAGGACAATGTGTTGGTGGAGTGTGTATTGTCGTTTCGAAAATATTGAAAAGTAGCGAGCGACAATTTATCGAGTCAAGTGAAAAGCCTGCTCGACGGACCGGAGTAACGGCGACTTCGGAGGGCCTGCATTTGGCTACAGTAATGATCGAAGTTGTATCCCTCTGAGGATTTCAACAGAGTCAGACGGGCGTTCATTACGTGTCATTCTGGATACAGCGCGTGTCTCGGTCAACTCGAAACAACAATACAAAACCACACGACTCCGATACATAGACATGAATATTTGCAGACTTCCTGCTGATGGGGCGGCAATCCGTCGCTACATCGAGAATTTGTAGCTTCCATATAATCGTGAATTTGAAGAGACTGTCGAAGACTTCTCACTCGCCGAGACCACTGATATCGTCATGGAGGAACTTGAGTATTGACTTACTCGCCATGAGTCTGCAAGTTACCGAGCGTGGGTTGCTATCGACGGCGATCACGACGAGGATAATCTTGCCAGTGCTGGGGGTGAGTTTGTTGGATTCATTGCGACCGACATTACGGAGTTGCCGACTGTTTTCGGTCGTCCTGATCGGCTCGTCATCTGCGATATCTATGTCAAAGAGTTCTACCGTAGCACTGGGTTATCTCAAAACCTAATTGAACGAAGAGAAATATGGGGTCATCAAAACGACTGTGACAAGCTCGAACTTGAGGTCGACATGGGGAACGATCATGCTCTCAAGCTTATGAAAAATTTGGCTTTGAGCTGTCTCGTCGCGCGATAGGTGATCCCATACAGATAAGCTAATACTTTACACAATATTACTTCCATGGCGTTTGCTTGTCATCATGGACGGGATGGGGTGGGATGGGATATCATTAGCAAGTTCTATGGCATCCTTGAGGAGCAGTGAAGTCGTCAGGAACGCCGGGTCTTCTCAAAGTCTGTTATTTGTTTCGACGGGTTGAGTCGAGTCCCAATACTCCAATATTGATGAGATACGTATCCGCCAGTTCGTCTCGTTTGGATAACCATAGTCACCAGATTGGCGAGGTCTGAATAACAAGGGTGCTAAGACGGCGGATCGAACAATCATCCATCTGATGGCAGATGATGCGATGGCTACCGCAGGCTTGACCACGAGGAAGTCGAAGATGCTATACATTGAGACGGTCAGCCTCAACTATTGTGATGAACCGATCGACGCTGACCGCGGTGATAATACGTATTCCGCAGCAGGGCTTGATGACTCACGAATAGCGACCAAGCGTTATATAATAGCAAAAAAGTAGATTCGATAATGTCCCTGCTGTTCGAGTATGCTATCGATCAGTTTTCGATTGTTGACGCTACCCTCCATACTGTCTCCGAGACGGCGTTTTCTGAGAAAGGAGATGATATTCCCGTCCGTCCTATCGCCACATTTGCGAGCCATCACGACAAACTCACTCATCCTGACCGGGGGTGGACCTGTATCCCATTACACGGGTCTGATACTGCGACGCCAACCGCAAAGTTCGTGGCCTACGTCGACCACAAGGTGCGTGGCGAGATTTTTCTCGTCAAGCAGGATGGCGATGTAAAACCAATTGCTGCTGACGAGTTTGGAGGCACACAACTCGCGAATCGTATTCGGTTCTGGCATTCGGATTATCTCCCAGAAATGTACCCACCAGGGTACGACGCTCCGATTGATGACCACGAAGATCCGAAACACCCAGTCAAAGATGGCGACTTACTCGCGGAGTTTCAGAACTATGTTGCCGATGAGCGCGCAGCAACGAGAGCCAGTAACGAGGCTCGAGCCGGTAACCACTCCGCACGAGCGCTATACGAACGCGGCGAATCTGCCATTCCACAATTGATGTGTCGTGGCGAGGAAAGTGGCGAGTATCGTTTTCGGGTCGATCTCGATCCACAGTTAGAGGACTGTCGCGACGATAATTGGTCCTTCTTTGTTGAGAATGAGTTTGGTATCTACGAAGACAATGAGGTTTTGATCCACGCAGACTCCGATGATGCACCTGAGTCCTTCCCAGTCGCTGCGCAGGTTGAGCGCGTCCGTGGGCTGAATATCTGGCTCACGCTTGAGTGGGAGACCGTCGATATTACGGGAACAGTCAGCGCGTACTTGGAGAGCGGTCATACAACCGGGTGTTCTGAACGGCTCAATCCAGTTCCATTCGATCGCGAGTGCACCGCTATCGAGTCCTTACAGAATGACCCGTTCCACGAGGTGCTTGTCGGCGACCGCCCGCTTACATTCTCGAATGAGGCTGCCGCAATTAGCGAATCGTTTGATAAGGATCTTAATCAGGAGCAGCAGCTCGCTGTTGAGTATGCCCTTCTCGCTGATGAGCTCTTTTGTATTCACGGTCCGCCGGGCACCGGGAAGACAAGAACACTCGTCGAAATCATCCGTCGAGCCGTCGACGCTGGCGAGGACGTGCTCGTTTGTACGGATTCAAATCAAGCGTTGGACAACCTTGTCGCAGGTAACTCGACACAAGACGATCCCGATACTGAGTCACTCCATGCCTACGGACAGTACGGGTCTAGGGAGTTCACTCTTGACCGCGTCAACGCCAATCGGTCGACAAATGACGTCCTCACAAAGGGTTATCAGGATGTTGCCGAGAGAGCTGAAGTTGTCGCAGCGACCAACAGCAGTGCGGCTACACTCGCTCGTGAATTCGACCTCCTCGTTCTTGATGAAGCGACGCAATCGACCTGCACCGCGTCGTGTATTCCACTTGCTCGCGCCGATAGAGCTGTCCTTGCGGGTGACCACCAACAGCTCCCGCCGTTCAGTGCAACAGACAATCCACCCGACTCTGGATATGGGCTCTCACTGTTTGAACACCTCTACGCTGATGGCGGCGTCTACGAAGGGATTGGTCTGCAACTGAAGACCCAATATCGGATGCACCCCGATATTGCCTACTTCTCTAACCGCGAGTTCTACGATGGGTCGCTGCGAACCGGTCGAGTCGTCACCCCGCTTGCTGATACACTCGCGATCGAAGGGTACAATATCGGTGGCTCAGTCGATATCGTCAATCACTCGCGGGCTAACGAGGCTGAGGCACACCTTGTCATCCATCTTGTCCAAACCATCCTCGAAGATGTCCCACCGGAAGATATCGGTGTCATTACACCGTATGCTGCCCATGCTCAACTCCTCCGTGACCTCCTGCAAGATCATACCGACCACGCGAATTCGATCACTGTCGACACCATCGATTCCTTCCAAGGGAGCGAAAAGACTGCTGTCATCATTTCGCTTGTTCGAAGTAATGCTGACGGTGACATCGGCTTCCTCGGTCGCCCTGATGACGGACCGCGACGGCTCAATGTTGCTCTCACTCGAGCCAAGCAGTACTGTGCCGTCGTTGCTGACTTTCACACCCTCAGATACGACACTGATGGGAAGTGTACGGAACTCTACCGAGACCTCAGGAACTACTTCGAATCGACCGGTCGGCTAAACAACGTCGACCCGGCATTCCTCGGAGTGTAAATACGTTGGCGCTGATATACCTGTCTCCCACTCGTAGTCTGACAGGACTCCAGCGGCTTCTGAAAGAGATACTCAAAGCACACAACAGCGCGACGTATGCTGGCTGTCAGTGCTTTTATTACTTTGACTATCTAAGCTTGCAGAGTGACGTTATTTGCCGAGATTGCAATCTCTGAGACTAGGCAATAATTATAAGATTCATCGGTGTAATATATTTATTAGTGTTCTGCACTGAGTTATGACCAGTGTAGATCACTGACAGACGACACTCGGAAACTCCCATTTCCCACTCAGGGGGCACATGACGGGTGGCTGAGAGAGAACAAGTCACACCTGGTTTGTTCCCCCTGAGACGATCACTCACACAATTGCGGGAAGTGATCTGTGCAGAGACAGTCCGATCGAAGTGTGTCGAATGAATCCCATCATAATGCAGGATATCTACTTTTCGAATTGAGCTATAGCACCGGCTGTTCCCTCACACAGTCCTCAGTTCTATGCCTTCGTTTCGACACTGTCATTATACAGAGACGAGGAGAATACCTGCGCCTTCAGTTCAGGCGCAGGACAGGATGAATCCGACAACGTTCCCACGAGCCACTGCCGACGACACTCCTGGATATTCTCCGTTCGAAATCCGACTCTGTAGCATATACTGTTCGATAACTCATTATGGAGCCTTCCACGAATGCACATCCACCGTACTTGCCGAGCGACAATCCTCACCCACTCACAAGTGGCTGAGATGCTCGACCGGCATGGATGGAGTGCAGCGAAACTCTGGAACGTCGCAAACTACCACTCCAGAGAAGTCTGGGACGAGACAGGCGAGATTCCTGATGATTCGGTCCTGAAACGCGAGTTGAAGCCCCAGCCCACACCACGTACAAACGACTCCACTCACAGTCCAGTCAGCGCGTTCTGGAAGCACTCGCTGAAGCCTTCAACTCGAACTCGTGTCGTGGGACGGCTCCGATGACGACAGGGACAATCCGCCCGGCTACCGCAAGCAAAACTACTCCGACAACGAGACGAGGGCAACCGCGTCCATGAAGAACACCCGCGATCGACGGTGACGTGGAAGCAGAAAGGTATCCGTCACGATACCACAACCAATCGAATACGCCTCTCGAAGGGCGCAAATCACACCGAATACCCACGATCGTGGGAGTACATCTTCTGTGAATACGAGACACGCCCCGGCATCACCATCGAGAACCTTCAGCAGGTTCGTGCCGTCTATGACGAGGCAATGGGCTGGGCTGGTGGGAGCTGCACTGCAGTGAGTGTGTAAACATGAAGTCGAGACACCCGATGCTCCCGGTCCCGAGTCGGCTGGTGTTGACCTCGGTTCGGCATCTGTCAGTTCGCGGCAGTTGCGTACAGTACCGAGGAAGCTGACCTCTACCCCGGCAATCGCCTCACACAGGATAGGTACGGATACTACTTTCCGACAGAGATCGCCAGCTGCGACGAGTCAGGCGGTCCCAAAGCGACTCGGCTACACAAGACGTGACGTGGTCGGAGCGCCGCACCCACTTCTTCGATGGTCTCGCTAAGCATATCGTCGAGAACTGTGTCGAGCGGGGTGGGGTGTTGGTCGTCTCAACGTCGGCGATTTAGAGAGCGCTCGTGAGGATGAAGATGGCCAAGCGAAGAACTGGGGTCGGCACAGGAACCTTGATTTGATCTACATGGCTGGGCGTTTGACCGCTTCAGATCGAGTCTCACGTACAAGGCGAAGGTCGAGGGTATCGGTATCGAGGTTATGGACGTATCTGAGCGTGACACGACACGAGCAAGACATGACGTGTTGTATGTGTGGGAGAGGGAGAGAAGACGAGAGTCAGCGTGACGTGACGTGTTGAACGCCGGGTTGTACGTCTGCGAGGAATGCGATGCGGCGTTCAACGCGGACGTGAATGGACATGGGGCGGGGGCGGAGAACATCCGCCTCGACGTAAACCAACGTAACTCCAAGTCTCCGCCCAGTGTGGGTGAAGAGAGGAGTCCCGGCTGGGCTGGTTGGCACAGCCTGACGTCTCCCTCCATGACTTGTCCAGTGGATTCCAACCGCAGGATCAACTGAAGTGGGAGACTGCAAACCCTCAGATCCCAATCCAGCGGAGTGCAGCGGTGTGGTGCCGTGGGATTCCTCCGCAGTTACGCGGAGGAGGATGTCAAACCGCGGTCATGGTCGGGTCTATAAGTTAGTCAGAACCACAGGCTTTCACGAAGATCTCGTCAACGTCAAAGTGGTCTTTGATCGATTCGATTTCTTTGTCGATTTTCGAGACATCCGAATTACGTCGGTCGGCAATCAACAGACGCAGATCAGGGTTATCGATGTCATCGATAGTTGTGATGCCGTCGATCGCGTCCATGATTGGTCAATCAGATGTAATCGGATAAATTGCCGGCCCTCATTCTTCTTGCGACTGTATTGCTGACGAGCATCGTCGATGTCGCATTCGGGATAGAGGTGAGTGATCAGCGAACGGCTGACAGTCGGCATCGGTGAAATAATACACCTGGATTACCCACTCGGCGATATGACACGACGGTAATATATGATCAAAAACAGGGTATTCATTCTGATATGTTGGTCGTCCAGCAAGAGAGACTCAGACCCACGTATTCTTGCGGTTAGCACCGAGAGTTAGAAACATGATACGCGGTTTAATACTGTTATTCTAGGATAAGCACATAGGGAGATTATCTAAGCAATCATCACACTGCAATCATAACGAAAATTAATTATATAGATTGTTAGGCAGCATCGGCTGAAATCGGAGTATCTCACGCTTTCTCGATGACCACATCATCTGTCACTCGATACTGGCATGCAAGCCGAATATTATCAGCATCATCGTGTGTTGAGACAGCGAGTCGAGTTTGTTCTTTTACTGTTCGCTCCCCAATTGGTCCGTCCACGATACGGACAGCGCAGGTTCCACATGTCGAATTGCCTCCGCAATTAACTGCTTTTGTCACCCCACTGTGTGGTGACACAGCATTATTGAACAAGACGGTTCGAAGTGTGGCTCCTGACTCACATTCCAGTGAAATACCACGGTATGTAACTTCAGGCATATCAGACGTATGATTACCATCCGAGGAGTTGTTTTCCCTCAATACTGAGGGTGACAATATGGGCTAAGAGCTGTGCTAATATTCCTAGTAGAGAAATATAATCCGCGTATACTCTCTTGAGAGCAACACAAAAGTCGAGATTGATATCCTCCTCCAACTTTAGGCGGAGGAGGATGTCAAACTGTTGCGCAGTCGCACGGGAAATAGGAAAGCCGTCGTCTGGATGACAACGGACCGTCTTGATTTGTGATAGAGTTTAGTAGACGCCACGTTTATATTGATATCACCGTTGGAAGCTGTATTTTTCAGTAGTGAAACTACCTTGTTACGTTGACGTTACAAAAATATTACATGAATGGCAAGAGAGTAACTTACCAAGCACAATGGACTTTACAAGACGGTCACTCATACTTGGAACAGCAGGAGTAGCCGCCGCGGGGGCAGGAGTCACAGCTGCCGCAGGAGGGCTGCAAGGTAGTGTCGAAGGACAAGCCGATGTCCAAGCTGAGCAAGCACTGACGGTGAATGATGTTGATGTTCGTGGTACTGATGTAGATGCGTCGTTTACGCGCACAAGTGACGATAACACAGAGTTTCAGGCAGCAGTTGAGTTGAATAATGGTGACCTTGCTGTGTTTGAAGCTGAGGTTATAAATAGTGCAGCGGACGGCTTAGATGTTCAAGTTACCATAGATGCACCTGATCCGATTGACACCGACGTTGTGAGTGGCAAGTCATCTGCAAGTGATGGAGGTGATGTATCAGCCCCTGGTGATCTCGATCCTGATGATAATGGAGTGAGCGGGGCTTCCCCTGATGGCGGTAAAGCTGTTCAGACTGGCGAAGGCACGTTTATTGCAAATATTACTTCTAACGGTAGTGGTACTAGGAAACATAATATTGGTATCATTGCTGAACTTGACGACACCGCTGATGCTGGATCATACGATATTGGCGTTGCGATCAACCCATTGAGCACGGACAATTAATTGCAATCTGGACGCTACGAGTCGTGGTGTCCAAGAGGCGACTGTCGCCGTCTGACATGGACGACAGTGAGAGAAATAATGTCAGTAAATTGTAAATTGGCACGATGGTGACGTGTCCGCTCAATCAATAAAAAAAGGAGGCGACCGCCAGGGTACCAGCGAGAGGGCTCTCCTAGAGTCGGGAGGTCAATCCCACCACGCCCGAACAACCGTGTCGGACGTTGTAAGTTCGTCGGGCTTCAACATGTTCGAGGTGGAGTCCCCTTCCTCAAGGAACGAGGCGAAGCCGAGAGAGTAGGGAGGGGAGGAAACCGTCTACCAGTACGGAAACAACCAAGGTTTCAACAATTAGTGGTACTTCTATGAAATTACGATGGCATTAGATGATGAGTACCACCGTCGAACTGCTATTACACGACTCGACGGACTCTCTCAAAAAGACCATGAGCTACTCCAAGCGACTGTCGAAGAGTGGCTCGACGGGTGCAACATTGCATCCAACCTTGCGTGGGAGAACGAACACTCTCAGTCTGGTGTCAGAAAAGTAGCGAAAGGCACAGTAGAGGAAGAGACTAATTTGGGGAGTCAGCACTCCATTCTTGCCTGTCACGAGGTCGCCAGTAGCATCCAAAGCTGCATCGAACGACGAAAAAAGGGCAAGAAAGCAACACAACCACACTTCACCTCGAAGTCTATCACGTATGATAGACGAACGCTCACCGTGTTTCCTGAGAAAGAGCAGGTGTCTCTCACCGTACTTGGTGGCCATTCTCGTGTCAGGGCAGACCTCGCACTTCCAAACAACGAGGATGGATACCAATACCAGTACTTGAACGACGATGAGTGGGAGTACACTGAAACCACGCTACACCACAGAGACGGCGAGTGGTACATTCATCTTGGTTATCGAAAGAAGAAGCCTGAACCAGAGGCAACGACGCAGAACGGAACGGTTCTGGGTGTTGACCTCGGAGTCAACCAAATCGCCGTCACCAGCACGGCTCGCTTCTTCAGCGCAGGCAAACTCAATCACGTTCGCAGAGAGTTTGAGGAGACTCGTGGCAAGCTTCAAAAGTGTGGTAAGCAATCCGCTCACCGAACTCTACAGCAGGTGAGCGGTCGAGAAGACGAATATGTGAAGCACGTACTGCACTCTGTGGCAAACGGGATTATCGGAGAAGCTGTTGAACACGATTGTGATGGCATTATCTTCGAGAAACTCGATGGTATTCGAGATGACCTTCCATATGCTGACTGGCATTCGATATGGGCTTTCCGCAAGCTCAAGAAGTTTGTGGAGTACAAAGCTGAAGAGGAAAGCGTGTTCGTGGATACGGTGAACCCAAAGAACACTTCCAAGCGATGCAACGAGTGTGGAAGTGTTCGAGATGATAACCGACATCGAGACGAGTTCGAATGTCAGCGATGTGGAAATCAGAACCACGCTGACTATAATGCTGCTAAGAATATTGCAGAATTGTATCTCCTACGAGGCCATCAGCCGTCTCGTAGGAGGAGCGTCAGTCAATACGCTCTAAAGTCAGGGCCTAGGACTCCGAGTTGAGAGATACACTCTCATACCAAAACCAGCCGCGAGGTCGGTTTGGGTTAGAGGAAGAGGCCACTGACAAGCCCCACCCTCAACGAGCGAATCGGTTTACCCGATGAGCGAAGTAGGGTGGGGTAGTTGACTCGTCGTATGCTTTGAGGATCTCTAGTAACTCCTCTGCGGTCGGTCCCCTGTATTGGCTGTCCTCAGGGGCAACGTATCCCCGGTTTAGTGCCGTCTCAGCAGTCTGTGGCGTGATTGGATCGCCTCGGGCGTAGTCCGCTGCGGAAAACTTCGCCAGCCCATGAGGGGCAACATCGATAGTCTCGCCGAATATGAGAACCTCCCGTTCGTCATCGATTCGTGGTGATCCAGGCTCGGTCTCGGTGCTCGCATTTGTATCAGTCATGATTCTTCGTCTCTCTGTGAGGAACAGCGCTCCAGTGGGCACCCGTTTGAACGTGGATCGACCATACCGGAATACTGCTCCTCAATCCAGAGGCACGGGCGGGGGTCTGGAACATTTTCCTGACCCCCCCACCCGAGCCGGAATCGAAACGACTAGACGTCGGTTATTCGTGTGAACAGCCGCCGTAGTGGCTTGCGTGTTGTGTGCGACCTTGCAAGGCTTCGACTTTGCACTCTTCGCAGATCACAACATACGCCCCGGTATGTCCGTGAGGTCCGACCTCTGGACGGGGGGCGCTCCAAGGGTTGGACTCGTCGCTGTCACCAGAACAGGCTGAATCGCTTGGCTACGATCTCATCGCACAGGCGCGCGATGTGGCAAAAAGTGGTGACGAATGACCCTGGAACCGCACAGTCCGAAAGACGTCCAGCGACTCAACGACTGGGGACGCAGGCGAACGGTGGAGCATCTGCTTGATGTTCGCCAGCTCAGTCTGACCGACTTCGACAGAGAACAACGCAGCCAGATTACGATTTTCGGCACGTATACCTCTGCTCGGAGCTTTCTTTTCCGACCTCACTGTGTTCGATAAGGACTCTCCGGCGATTCAGCGCGCGTTCAGGAAAAAATGATAATGACGATCTTCCCTGTTCAGTCTTTGTCGGGTTTCAGACCTGACGGCACTTCTGCTTCTCCTATCGGTGCCACATGAGCAGGGGCTGTCTCTGTGCAGTTGGACCGACTTTTGTGGCTCCTGGCTGTCGTGATCAGCGACCGAGGGTCTTGACCAGGGTGGTCTCAGACCACCTCGGCTACTGCTTCGCGCAGACTCAGCCCCTCGCCGACTACGTCGCGGCGGTAATGCATGTAGACCGCGCCGAGCGGTGGCTGGAGGATGTACGCCAACGCGATAGGCAGGACCGCCTCCGCGGGCACCGACCCGGCGGCGACGACGACCGCGACAGCGATAGAGAGGTTGCGCATGCTCGTCGCGTACACCAGCGCGACGCTCCGTTCAGTGTCGAGCAGTGCCCGCCCGAGCCCTGCGCCGACTGCGATGATGACGGTGTAGAAGACCACTAGCGGGACGATGGTGCTGGCGGAGGCGACCGGGTCGGCGAGGATGCTCTGTGAGCGCATCGTCATGGCGATGAAGACGATGAACATCACGCCAACCGAGCTCAGGCCGCCGAACGTCGGCTTCAGTCGCTTGAACCCGTCCGACCCGTACTGCCGGAGCAACAGGCGTCGCGTGAGGTTGCCGGCGATCATCGGAATCGCGACGACCTGTGCGAGCTGCTGGTACAGCGCAGTCGGGTCGAACGCGACCGAGGCGGGCACGAGCACCGAGAGGTACGCTGGCAGGATGGCGACAGCCGCGAGCAGGTTCACAGCCATCGCAACCAGTGCGACTTCAAGATCGCCGTCGGCAAGTCCAGTCCACGCGGCGGTCATCCCGGACGTTGGAATGAGCGCGATGAAGTACAGCCCGACCGCATAGGCTGGATTCCCCGCAAAGAAGGTGCGCGCAAGGCCGACCGCGAGAAGCGGTGCGATGACGAAGTTCACGATGAGGCTCAACCCGACCGGCTTCGCGTGGTCGCGTAGGTTCAACACCTCCTGCAGATCGATGTTGATCATCATCGGGTAGATCATCAAGAACAGCACCGGAAGCACGGCCGCCTTCACGAGGCTCTTCGTTCCGGCGTCTGCGGCCTGCCCGAATGCGAGACCGGCGACGAGCGACCCGAGGACCACGTAGATGAGATTTTCCTTGACAGCGGTCAGAGCGTTCTGGATCATGAATGGAATAAAGTGTGTGTATAAGAGTGGTGATTAGTCGTCGGTGGGGGCGGGCGCACCGGTCGCGGCCACCTCACTTGCGTTTAGCGCCTCGAAGGCCTCAGCAACGCCACTCCCGGCAATGTCGAGTGCCTTTTGCCAGGCGACGGACGACTCGGGATCGTCGGGCGCGAGGCCGACCTGTTCGAGCACCTTCGGCAGGCTGACGTAGTAGACGCGCTGGGTCTCCTCGCCGACCTGTTGAACGATGACGTTACACGGGAACAGCGTGGCGGCGTCGCCGTGGGTCTGCTCGGCTATAATCTTGCCGGCGTGCGGGTTTCCGATGCCGATAACGCGAGTCGCTGGGAGTTCCTCGCCGGTGTGTTCGCGGATGTTCTCTGAGGGGGAGAACTCTGTTGGGGTGCCGAAGCCGGCGTCGGTAAACGCCGTTTGCACCCGCTCGACGGCGTCCTCGTGGTCGGTCTCGAGATAGGTCTCGCGGGCACCGATGTCTGCGAACGATTCCTCGAACGTCGAATCGCTATCTGCTAGCATATATTATATATTGGGCTCTACGCACAAGACTATTTTGCCAACAACAGCCGTTGCCGTCCTCAAGGTGACGATCAGGCTAAAAGAGATTATATAAATGTTATAAATGGAGAATTTACATCCTGCACATGACTATCGTACACTAAACTGGAATATGGTGTTGTGCAATATTTGAAATACTACTTGCGTACGACGGGTCCGAACCGGGCGATTACGCACTATCGGTGGTGTTCGACTCCGACGTGGTGACGTGCAACGGTTGCTTGATGCAGCCGACGAGCACGGATCACTTACCGCGCCCGAGATTGCTACGATTCTCGATGAGCGGGAGTTACCCGTTGAATATAAGACACGCTCATCGGTAAGTAAGCACGATCAACAATCATGTTAATTACGTGGTGCAAGAGATTGAAAAAATAGTGTTGCTACTCTGAAAAAACAAATATCACGAGATTTTATATGTGATGATGATAAAAAGAATGACTGCTAGGGGTACGAAATCAAATGATGATTCCGGGTCTCAGAATTAACCGAGGCTGACTCATCCAAAGAACAAACTTGGCTAATTCGGAGGTATGCCCCTAGCAATCAAGCTGAACTAGCGGTTTCATGCATTAAGTAATTTGGTACACCTGTCAGATTGTATATAGTACCTGCTAAAAGACTCATACAGTAGATCATTGTTTAAGATGGTGAAGGCGATATCATTGACATCCTCCTCCGCTTTTAGGCGGAGGAATCCTGAGCGTGAGTGTGAGTGTTGGAGATTTCAGGTTCGCAGTCCCACCGAGCATCCAGACAGGAAGAATCTGAAGGGATGCCCGTGGACTGTGGCGGATAGAGTGTAGTGGGACTGCTGGCGATGGGAGTGCCAAGCCCCAGCCCCGCCCCCGGGACTCCACTCCTATCCTCCGTCATATGCGGACTCCCAGAGTTGGGTTTGCCTCGGGGCGTCCAGCAGACCTCAACGGACACGGACTCGGAGTTCCTGTGAGTTGTGCTTCCAGCAGTCAACTCCAGTCAGTCCAGTCAAGTCCAGTCGAGTCGTATTCTGTGAGAATACGCTGGTTATCGACTGGGTCCGATTCGATTATTGCTTGCTTGGTGGCTTGGGGCGGGGCGGGGCAGGGCAGGCCGCCATCGGAGGATTCAGCAGAATCACTCTATTCTGGCTTGATTCGTCTCTTTCAGAATGATTGCCTGCCGCTTGAAACGATGGATGGTGACATCTCGGGCTGGCTATCACACCGTGGACTGTTACTCGGGTGTCGGATTCATCCTATCTATCTGTCCTGCGGGTAAAGGCGCAGGTATTCTTCTTGATTCTGTATAATTTCTGTTGTTTTTTCTAATCGATTAATTATGAGTGATACTCACAGTCAATAACCGAGATCCCAGTATACGCGTCACCAATATACGGGAGCCTGTGAGCGACCGATCTTTATATAATCCGAGTATTATTCTTTGTTAATCTGGACTGTTGACATTGAGTGATTGTGGTCTACAGCGATATTTTCAACTGGGAACTCAAACACATGTGTCAGCGTATTTTCACCATCGTCGTAAGTTACCTCAACAGCCCCAACTGCGTCACCTCTCTCGGCTTCTGCGTCAGGTGAGTCGATAAGTATTGTCGCCGTTTCAGCGTTATCGTCAGTTCTTACCTCGGTTAATGTCGGGTTGTCACCTTCGAACATGTCGCTGAGATCAGCATCCTTCCTTTCGGCTTTCTTGATTAGCCGGTTAAGCCGCTTTATATTTCGCTTGGTTTCGAAGTTGTCCCCTCCAGAGTTGTTACTGGTGCCAGATTGTCGGCTTCCTCTGCGTCCTGTTGGGTGGCGTGTGCTTCGTGGTTTGGATCCGAGCGGGTCACTGTCAGAGAGACTGCTGGCGTTAGTCTCAATATCGAAAGTGAAGTCATCCTCATCAAGATCATCCGCCATCGACTGTAGTTGTTTCAAAAAGTTGAGCAAGTCCTTCATATATGATCCTAAGAGAATGCAGCTACATATATCTACGCCATTTGTGAACCTATATCATACGCGACGGTCTCGAAAACCGGGGAGGATTAAACAGGCTATTTCCGACACAAGCATATCCCCTTCCTCTTGAGATCCTCTCCGCCCGTCGGCGAGGATTCCTACGACACCATGCCGTTGCGCTGAGTTGGGTTGGGTTAAGCTAGGTTAGTGGGGTTTTGCCGCCGTCTGACGTGGACCACGACTGGCTGTGCCACCCAGCCGTTGCTCCTCTTCTCTCCTCTCCTCGGCATGAGGATCGGAGTTATTTTTATTGACTGCAAGCCTGAGTGTCAGCACAGAACGGGTATCTCTGCGTGCAATCAGGGGCCCCGATATTGACCGATTACACGGGATAGGCGGGTACACCGTCTCGGATAGGATACGATATTTTCACATTAATGGACATCTGTCGGATTCATCTCCGCCCTCAACAGCGGGTTTTCTGCTCGACTCTCCATAGATCTCCGGGCGAGGGTCGCTCCTCTGTTTCATCATCATCAAATACGGTGCCGGTGTGAGCCGTCAATAACGCCACCGCCCGCCGTCACAAAGACCGGCTCTGGATCAACGTTCGCATAAAACGTAGAATCAATGTCACTCTCAGCGAGTGCGTCATAGTACTCAATGTTTCGGCAGAGAGACGTGCTCTTGATATGAGAGACAAGCTCTGGAAGATTTCCGGAGGTCAATACTATCATTTAGTCCGAGGCGTTGTTGAGAGAACGCTCCAAGGGTCATGTCTGAAAGAAAAATCAGCCTATATGAACACAGCGTCTTGATATGCCAACTCGAGGACAGATGAAGAACTCGTGACAGAGAGACTCCCTGATGCGCTCTGTTGATGAATCATCAATGTCAAGATCAACTGTCGATGTTTCTCTGTGAGAAAACACCACTCGTCGATTTATGTCCCAGAGTGGGAGTCGGAGTCGAACTCATGAAGCGAAGGAAACTGGTATTTAGTTTCATCACTGCGGGGACGGTCGCAATTGCTGGGTGCTCTGGGGGCGAGACACAATCCGCAGAGCAACAAAGAGAGTTCTCAACAACAGGCAACGACTCCCAATTGATTCAATCGCCGGTCGACAAGTTTACGCTCACAACCGAAGATCTCCCTGGCAGTGACTGGGAACAGAATCGGTCGGGTGCTGATGCGACATTCGCAATGCAGGGATTTTCAAAACCGACTCCAGAGAGTTACGTTGCTGTGATGTTCAATATTCGGAAAAAACCTGATGTATCTGCTGCGACAGACGGATATGACCCGATCACTCCCGAATATCTCACAGGATCATCGGTAGGGGAAGCTGAATCTCGAGAACTCAACGTTGGAGTTGCAAGTGAGCTGTATTCATGGGATGGTGAGAATGGTGTAGGACCAGGGTATCTTCTAAAAATTCGAGATGCGAACGTGTTTTGCCATCTCCTCTGGGCGGTGAGACCCTCAGATGGAGAGTATCTGCCGGAAGATCCTGTTACCTTAGATCAGATGGGACAGTTAGCGGTGACAATCCATACCAAATGGCGATAGAAGACACTCTGCTCTCAGAGTTCGGTCTTCTGGCAAATCCCCCAACACAGGAGGAAACACCGCCTTCGATATAGCCAAGATCCAGAGGATATGGAATAGTAAGCCTGTTGTTTCCATAGAGAGCCATTTCTTGATAAGAGAGTCGAAGAAGTGCAGTGATATGTCGGATACATCATAGTAGTCGCTGCTTTGGTAGAGTGTTGTGCTCTTGACGCGAGAGAGAAAACAGGTGTAGTAGTTCCCGGATACCGAGCACGGGGATCAACCAATGATACGTGATGCTAAATAAAAAACAGACATCGTGCGAGTCTGGGTGGTTGCTGTCTATGGAGATCCGAGGAGAAAGCCTCGCGCTTTAGCGCGGGTATGAATCCGACATTACCCTTCACGCTCTACTGTTCGATGGCACGGTTGGATATTCCACGCTACTTTAACCCACAGCTCTAGCTAAGTTGATCAATATAAGTTACATATGGCGAAACAAGTCGTCACACGCACCTATACTGCTTCATACGGAACCAGTCTCGAGTGCAAGACGACCTCGATTCGCTTAGGTTCGCTGCCTCGAAGCTCTGAAACGTCGGACGGTGGACCTGAAGCCGGCTCTGGGATCAAATCGACCAACCCCCACTTACAACGAACTCACCGTGCCTCAAACCCACGAACACTATGATGACCTGCATTCACAGTCAAGTCAGCGAGTCCCTCAAGAACTCGCTGAAGCGTTCAACAGTTGGTACGGCAACCGACGAAACGGAGATTTGAAAACGAACCCGCCCGGCTACCGCAAACACAGCGACGAGCACCCACGAAGCACGGTCACGTTCGAAGAGAAAGGCTTCAAAATCGGTACGCAGTACGACCGCGTTCGACTCTCACAAGGATCAAATCTAAAGCGTATTGGTCAGACTTCGTTCTGTGTGAGTACCACCCCGTCCCGACGTTGATCTTACCACGGTGGAGAACGTCCAACAAGTCAAGATTGTCTGAACATGCGACAAGTGGGAATTATAGTTCGTCTGCAAGGTCAAAATCGACCTCGATGAAGCCCCCGGGTGAGAAGACGGTGGGGATTGACCTTGGTATCAACACCTTCGCCGCACTCGCCTACGAAGATGGTCACAGTGAGTTGTACCCACTCAACTGCTTGAAACAGGATGACTACTACTTCAGCGAGCGAATCGCTCGGTGTGACGACTCGGACTCTATACAGGCTACCCGGCTGAGTGAAAAGAAGTCCACTCGCCGCACCCACTACTTCCACACCCTCTCGAAGCACATCGTTCAGCGGTGTGTTGAAGAGCAACTAGGAACGATCGTGGTGGGTAATCTCTCCGGCATCCGTGAGGATGAAGAGACCGGCGGGAGGAAGAACTGGATAAACACGGGAATCTCGACATGCACTTGTGGGCGTCCGACCGCTTCATCTTGATGATTGAATACAAAGCGGAGATGGAGAATATCACAGTTGAGGACGTGTTAGAGCGGGATACTTCAAGATCGTGTTCATGCTGTGGTCGCAAGCGTGTTGAAGTCAAACTGATTTCTCATACCTCGCAGTAGTCGAAATTGATGTCCTCATGGCTATCTACCGTTTCACCCTCACGGCGCTTGGCATCTGGCGGAGGGTTTGTTATTTTGGGCGGTTTGGCTGGCGAGGTATCCAATCACATGTCTGATCTCACAAAATCGGGGTGAGTACAGCAGGAACTCGCATTAGCTATATAGGCGTTATTTAATATATTAGTCAGATGAATAAAATAGAGTTGATCATGAGGCGAGTGATCATACTGACAGTGTTGATGGCGGCATTATTCGGCGGAGTCGCGTTCATGCTTTTCGGTCGAACTAGTACACTAGCGGGAGTTGTTGTGGGAGTGATATTCAGTCTTAATTGGAGATAATATGCGGATAGTGGGGTGGGGTGGAGGTGACGCTGTAGGCTCACAACTAATATGTAATACCTGTATTGTTGACAGCGACCAACTCAAGTCGATATGGTCATATCAACTGTGAGCGGGTCGTCATGTGATTCTAGACAATTTGTATCATTCATAACTGCGGTCAGAAAACATAGGATCAGTCTGGGAGGTTATATTTGCCCTCCTGGACAGCTTCTATTCTCAATAGTGATAGCTACAGATCCGCGTCAGTGTGTTTAGGATCCGATATTTTACCCCTCCAGTATGCACATTATGTTACTATGTGTATGGAACAACAAGCAAAAACACACAAACCGCACAACGGCGTGGGATGTGCTGGCTGTCAGTGTTTTTGTCGTCTTGACTGTCTTAACTCGCAGGGTGACGTTATCTGCCAGGATTGCAATCTCTGAAGATAGACAATGATGGTAATATTCATCGGTTTGGTATATCTGGCAGTGTTCTGCACTGAGTCGTTATGGTGTAGATCACTGACAGACGACACTCGGAAGCTCCCATTTCCCCACTCAGGGAGACACACATAGCGAGTGGCTGAAAAAAGTCACACCCTCTTTATTCCCATTGAGATAATCACTCTGCATCTGAATGCATTCACAAACTACGCTGAGTAATGTGTACAGAGACAGTCCGATCTAACTGCTGTAGAATGAATCTCACATGCCAGTATGTTTACTCTCTGTCGAGATGACCGGTTACCGGTGACTTTCCAGGCGCGAGCACGGGATTCTCAAGAAGACTGTATCACACTGATATTGATATTGACTTCTCAATCCTCGGTAACGTAGGGTGCCCCTGGAACCGGGGCAACTGGTCCAGACAACAAACCCCGACTCCCCAGAGGAGTTATACAGATATTATATTAATATAGGACGTCATGGAATCAGTCTCAATCGACGGCAAACGTGTCGATTGAGTGGTGAGATACCCATCAAATTGGATTGGTATTCGCACTGGTATGCAAGATACAGGGCGCATATCTCGCACACAGTGAGCCACAGATTGAGCAGGTTGGTTCGGTCAGTACAGTTGGTGTGCTAAGCAATTGTCACACATACGTATTTGTCTACACAGATGTCCTACCGCGTAATATGAACGTCCTCTCCATGCACTGGGCTTCAGACTTCGACAACTACTGTTGATCGAAACCTCGGCACTCACAGCGATTGCTTTGTCGTATGACTACGTGACAATAGAGGGACTATCAGATGCGTTTCTCGGTATCATTGGAGCTGGTTTGTTGCTTGCATTGATACTGACTGTTCCCGTACTGCTGTTTGACCGCAGTTTAGATTTAGACTAATAACGCCAATGCCGATGGGTACAGCAAACTGAATCCATTGACCGTCAATCACAACTGGTGTACCCGCCACTGATACGAGACCGAGCATGATCAGGATAGCTGTGATCTTCGTCTGTATATCAGTCAGAACCGCTCAATACTGACAGATACTGACTGCTTTCGTCGGCGATGGATCTGCTAAAGAGCGCCGGCTGTGGCTCTCCCAGGGATGTGGATGTAGTCTTGTCTCCTCGTCAAGTTGCTCCAGCCGTCATTGATTTACTCCAATCGTCAGTGAGTTCAGTAGGTCAGACACTACGCGATCCGCTGTGGTTCGGATCGGGAACGACGGCACCGTATTGAAAATAAAAATACCCGCTGATTATGAGGAATTCGATTGCGAAAACAAAGAGCAAGATGGCGGGATCGGATGTGTTGAGTCCAATCGATCTCCCGGAAACGCTGTACTCCACAACTTTTGGGTAGGTCGCGCCAGAACTACTGATGAGCATCGTGGTTGTGAGATTAACGCCCGTGTGGAGACCGATAGAAAACGCAAGTTCCCCGGAGAGCAAATAAGCCCACCCGTACAGTACACCACTGATAGAGGTCATCACCAGCGCATAGAGTAGCGAGTCTCCTGTCGAAATTGCTCCGGAAATCCCGTGACTGAACCCGAAGACAATCGAACTACTAACTAGAGCCCCGAGAATGACCGCTCGGTCGGAGAACCCTCTAGACATAAGCCCTTCAATGGCATTTGTAATAAAAATACCCCTAAATAGCGTCTCCTCCCAGACACCGAGTGCTATCCATCCGAGGAGGAGGATCCCAACCTGAAGGACGATTGGGACGGCAGCCGCGTCGGTCCAAGTGCCGACGATTTGTACCCCTCCCTGCTGGTACTCAATGACAAATAACACAGACACAACGAAAACGCCTAACGCAAAGCCAGCGAGAGTATCTGCCCCCCACTGACGGGACAGATTGAACCCGTAGTCCGTGATATCCCAGCGATCGACGTATCGCTTCAGCAGAACCATTGCGATGAGGACACCAATAACGGCGGCCGGATGCACAACGGCTATTTCTGCCCAACCGGGTGGATCTATTCCTACTGCACGAACTGTGAGTATGAACCCAAAAACGGCACCGAATGTGATGACGACAGCTACCAAAACACGCCAAGAACATCGCAACTGTCCATCTTGAGAGCCAAGTAGTGCCGATCTGACCGTGGAACTCAACGTTTCTCTCACATCGTCATCAACTGAATCACTCGAAATAAAAAATGACTCAGCGTTTCTCTCACAACAACACATGCTGAGCCACTCGATACAACGCGCGTATTTAATACGTCGGAGATAAGCAATCAGGGCTGTCTGATTAATCAATACAGCGTACACACGTAATCTAAATGCAATTTACTGATATAACACGTTGAGACAGACTCAATACAATTGCCTCTAGAGTAAGGGGGGTTTGTCTAGGGTAGCGGTACCGAGTCTCAGGAGTATTAGAGTAACCCATTGCGTTAGACTGGTGTTCTTGACGCGAGTGCATGGTGAATTATGCACGCTACAATTAATTAAATTAGTCACTTACCATCATGAGATGGTAACAACATTGAATATCACCGTGACTGACGAAGTGGCGGACAATGCCCGTGCAGTGAAACAGGCCCGCGAATTGACATGGGCGCAGTTCATTGAAGTGGCAACAGATGAACTTGAGAGGTCAGATGATGGCACGGTGGCTGAAGCTGTATCATTAATAGAAGAACTCGAGAAACTGGGACCGGACCAATCGCAGCCGAGTCAAAGCCAAAACCAGGAGGACGAAGCTGAGTCCCTAATAGAAGAAATCGAGAGAATAGGACTGGAACAATTGGAGCCGACCCAGATCAAAAATGACGAAGCCGAGTCCTCAGTCAAAGAACTCGAGAAACTGAGCAAAGAGGAGGACGAAGCTACGACGATAGCAGAAATACTCGAAAAACAGGAGCAACCACAGCCGACTCAAGTTGATGATGACGAAATAAAGTCGCTCAGAGAAGCAATCGAGAATGACAGCACTCCTGAGTAATCCGGTTAAAACGTGGTCTTGACACAAGCCCTGGGGAAACACACAGCGAAAATACAAACCATAGTCTTGCACATCGGTGCAGCGATTGAGTGTGCAATAAGTCGAGATCATACCGTCACACGTGGCGTAATTACCCTCGCACCTCACCCGTGGTTTATAACTGATCACGAATATGACCCAGTGAGCCACGCCAGCAACCACGGTGATCTGGGAGAGTTGTACAAAAATGAGGATTAAATCAACCGATGACTGGGAGCAACTCTGGGAGAGTCTGTGTGAAGCAACCGATGAGCAAGCCCGGAGCAAAGCACTCGATGCAGCTGCGAGATATTATCTGAACATGTGTGGTGTGAAGGCATACGGGCGTGGTGACTGCAACGGTTGCTTGATGCAGATGAAGAACACGGAAGCCTCACCGCTCCGGAGATTGCTGCGGTTCTTGATGAACGTGAGTTACCAGTGAAGCACGAAACCACGTCGACAGTCGGCGGAGAATAACTCCGAAGTCAGTGACGGTGAAAATGGGCATGTTTTCATGTGAAGAGGCAACCGAATGTCTGATTCCTGACTTCGGAGTATCATATTATTTAATTACAGATTAAAATAAATTTCGAGCGGGGAGCTCCCAGCAACATATGAAAACACACTCTTCAGTTGGCAAGGAGTGAGTGTGAACACGCACAACAACTCACCCACGTTTGGCTTCCGTGCGCCACTCGGCTTCACACTCATCTGAGCAAAAGACGTTCTGATTCTTCTCAAGTTGGTGTTGTGGACGGCGTATATCTGTCCCACAGTTCCCACACTCGGTTGGTTCTCCCGCGAGAGTCGTATCATGCGAACGGGAAGCGTGGATCCTTATTTCGCGTGTGGCATCACATTCATCTCCACAGATAGGACATGACGGCATGATATAGCATAGGTATATTATCACAGAAAATACATCCGGCTCTCAGTTATGATACTGATCAGGCACGTGTGCCTGCATAAGAAAGGATTTACCGGTATGAGTGCGTTCAAAGTATCCTAAACGGTAATATTGTGCACACAAGTGTGGGTAAAGGGTATATGCCGGGGTAGACGCGTGATGAGCGGGGGGTGGCCGAGTCACTCCTCGTCGTCCATACCGAAGTCGCCCACTTTGCCCGCGCCGTGACTCCGGTCTGTGCCTTCCGCTCCTAGAGTGTACGCTCGCGCTTCTCCTCACGCCTGGCTCTTGCCTAATCTGGTGAAACAACAGACAGACTACTGATATTGCTACTAGCTGGCGTGCAAGATAGAGAGGACAGAGAATGTAGTCAGCATTTTAGCTTACCAAATAATTAAACAGATTCAGTAGAAGCTATGCAACATGCGCTCTGATTGGTCCCCCCTCCAGACTGCGGTCACAGAGGCGACTAGTTTTCTCGTAATAAAGGGTAAACGAATAGCCGGTGCTATCCATTTGATGATCTTGACGATGTGGAATATTCTCAAACGGCTCGCTCGCGCTCTATGGTCACTGGGGATCACCACCCACAGTAAATCAAGCATGGTCCTCTCTGGGCCTGTCAAACAGTTCGTGACCGGACCGCTATGGGTCGTCCTTCTAGGAAAGCGTCGTGACGTCTCGCTGCTCATCGCGCTATTATCGCCGGTATTGGCGCTCGTGACGGCTTGGTGGGTCGGGTCGACGGTCGGCTATGAGACGTTGACTGCGTGGGTTCGTGGGACGTGGTTTGGCACTGAGCCCTCGCTGGCAATCTTCCTCGGCGTCAGCGGGTTGCTTGTGCTTGGAGCGATTAGCGCGGGCATCAACTCGGGACTGCTCCCAACAGGCCTCCTTGTGGGGGCGCCAATCTTTGGTGCAGCCGTCACCCGATACGGAACGACCGTCACCTACACGTGGGGAAGCCAGGTCGTGTCGCTTCCAAATGCGGTAGGAATTGCTGTGCTTTTCGCACTCGGGTTTGGAGTCCCCGCTACCGTCAGTGGGTTAGTTCTGGGTCGTGCACTACGTAACGTAGTGCGTGTGTATGGAGGTCGATCTGGGCCATCCTCGGCGGCAGAAAACGCCTGACTCTGTCGTCCGCCTTTGAGAGTTCTACACAATTCTGTTCAAATTCGCTGCGCTTTGCCTACGATGCCGTTGCAATCTCCAGCTACGAACCAGGCTGCAAGAAGCTATGAGATGGATTCTATGACACGCTCATAATGGTCGTCCCCGACGATGTGAGCGAATCCTGTATTTTCGTTCGGGTGTATATAATACCCGTGTTTAATATGTGGAGAATACTCGCTTCAATCCCAGAGCGGTCCTGCTGAAACGCATTTACTTCCACCGTGCGTGTTTGAGTCTGGGCACGAGTGTTCAGGATTTTTTCGCAGTAACCTGTTGTTGAGACGGGATCCCCCTGAGTATCCCCTGTGACGAGCTCGATGCTCTGTATCACATATTCTGGGGTCACAGACGGTTCTGATATCAATGTTATCAGTTTTATAATATATACTATATCTTACATTATTTTTGCATGTTATCACTATATTTTGATATAATCAAAAAGTTCAATAAAAGTCGTGAAGTATGTCTATATCACTGTGTCATACACACGCCGAGGAGCTATCGCCCTGATCATCGGAGGGAGTGTTTTCTGGGCGAGTGAAACAGGCGCATTCAGCTCTGCAGAGACAACCCGATCAGCTACTATGAGTGCCGGTTCTGGTGAAACCACACTCCTCGGAATTCAGGGGATTGACTCACAAACGGTTGTTGAAGAACCCCAGACGATTACGCTCACAAATCGAACTCAAAGCTCGCTGGAAGTGACGATTCAAAGCCGAAACAATCGGTTCAATTTCAGCACATCTCAACTGAGATTAAACTCCGACTCCGGGCAGAGTGGAGATACATCCGTCTCCACCGCCACCGATCAGACTGGCGATGTCTCAGATGTGATTCAGTTCCTTGCAGAGTCTCCTGAGAATGGAACAAATATTCAGGTGGCTCGGCAACTCACAATCAGATCGGACTCTCTTGGAGCGAACAAGGGGCAACTCGTCTATGCAGTCAAGACCGATCAGTCGAATGGAGACATCAGAGTGTACGACCCAGTCGCCGATACGGTCAATGAGCCGCCACAGACCAGACCTGCATCTGCCCTCGGAGACACAGCAGATATCGTCGGCGACAGCACGGCTGATATTCCATACCTCACTAAGGAAGGGAGCAATCGGATTTTCGCGACCACTGTTGGGAACAACGAGGATACAAAAATCCCGAAGAGCAATAGCACCAACCCAAAAATTGATCCGAACAAGCCAACGCGGATCGCAGTTGGTGAGTGGCAACCAGCAACCCTGTCAGGGAAACTCATTCTCGCTGAGAGTAATCAAGGAAACATTGCTGGCGTCGATCCAGATGGAAATGCTGAAATCATCGCTCAGCCCGGCAACGGCTGTAGTGCTGTGATGGGCGTCGCTGATATTGACAACGATGGAACTGATGAGATAATTTTCTTTGATGGATCCCAAGAAATCCGCTACCTCAATCAGGACGGCAGTACGGAGAAAGTCCAAACAGGAGGTGTCGGAAGCAACAACGGGAGTGGAATTGGTCCGCCTGCAGATTTTGACGGTGATGGTATTCCGAGAATTCCATTTATTAATGGGAGTCAGAATCCAGCACTCATTACAGTTGATGGAAAAAAGACAATTTTGAACAAGAATGGGGTCGCACGGAAGGCTGGAGTCGCCCCTGTCGATATTGACGCTGACGGGGATCTCGAGCTCTTATTCTTAGGCAATGACGAAGGGAAGATACAATATGTCGACGATGTATTAAGCTCCAATACAATCAAGACACTCAAAGCAGATGGGAAGACAATCACGCCTGTCGAGAAGGTCGGGTTAGGATTCGGCAGAAAGTGAGAGCGATAGCGATAGCAACTGGATTTGTCCCCGGCTATTTTGAGTCGTCTCTCCCCAGGAGTTATCAGTGGATTCACCCTCACCGGATGAATGCTCACAGTCGAGAACGATTGAGAAATGTCATAACTAGCAGTCTATGCCTCAGTTCTCTCAGAAAGATTACATACACACAATTACGAAGAATTAGTTGTGCAGGTGCAACCACACGTTTATACTAAAAACTAAGCCAAAGTTTGTCTTTGGAGTTCATATACCCTCACCCGACATCTGATCAATCTATTCTTAATCACCTGAGTGACTCACGGATTAAATCGAAATTCTTCCGTGTGTTCTGTGGCTGTCTTTTCTGTTTCATTCACAGTCTTCACTGCAATCGTGTATGGTTCTGTCTCATCAATTGAGAGCGTTGGGGGGACATACAATTCCGCTGGGGTCAACTCATACCGGTACGTCCCAATTTCGCTTGTTCCGGTTCCAGTTGGTGTGACCTCTTTAGTCAGAAGTTGATCTCCGTCACTATTGACAATTGAAAGCCTGATGGCGATAATTGGGTGATCATCATCTTCAACGATAATTGATTCCACGCCCAGACATCGATCCTCATGATCATAGAATATGGTTCCAAGCTCCACGATTCGAGGATTTCGACGAATCCGGGTGAGGATTGTTGCCCACGGGACGACCCGATACCCACCCACTGATCCAAGAATTCCGATGAGCGATAGGATCCCCGGAACAAGCGCCTGCTGTGGAACAGTTGATTGCTCAATCAGTGTCTTCTCCGGTGGAGTCACAACTGTCTCAATAGCCGATGCATCGGCACCGTACTCATCCTCCACATGCACTTGGACCGTGTACTGAGTTTTCTGTGTCGGATACGTGACTATTTGTCCAGTCTTGATTGTCCCATCAGGGAATTCCCATCGCACAGAGGAGTTGCCAATCTCATCTGAGATATTCGCGGTGAGCGTTGTCTCATCGGTGTCAGTCTGAGTCTGAGTCGTACTTATGTTCTCAATCGTTGGAATATCATTCACAATGATCGTTCGGGTTGTGGTGTCTGACTGCCCGAGGGTGTTTGTGACTGTTAATTCAGCTTCATATATCCCTGGCTCGGTGAATTCTGTCCGAATGTCCCTTCCAGTTTTTGTTGATCCATCTGGGAGTGTCCAAATGTATCGAACATCAGGATCGGTGAAGATTGCAAATGGAGAGAATCCAGGCGTCTCTGCCTCAAGTGCGACCGAGTCTCCCTGGACAGCAACAGTGGTGTCCAACACCTGCCAGCCATTATCGGTCAGTCGCGCAATGACAGCTCCAGCTGGATTAACCTGATCGAATGTCGCTTGATCCGCTGTCAGTGTGACTGTTGCCTCGGTATCGCTTTGGATTGATTCAGGATCGATGTCGACTGGTGCCGACACCTGCCGTGAGGAAGACACTGTTTCAGTTGATCCGACTGTTGAGCGAGTCGCACCAAGCGTAACCGTTTCATCTGTCGTCGCGATAATGTTAGAGTCACTTACCTCTAATGCAGACGTTTCAGACGCTAGTCCGTCACCTGCACTTGTCTCTGCATCTGAACTGGCGTCCGTCTCAGCTGTAATAACGGTAGGTGTCTCAGTGGTGATCACGGCGGTTGGCTGAGTATCCCCTTCTGGGAGTGTCTCTTCAGGGATAGGCTCAGTATCAATGACAGCCTGTTGTGATTGATCTTGATCCTGAGTTTGGGTTTCAACGTCAACTTCAATATTAGACCCTTGCTCCGATTGGTCTGGTTGTTGCTCTGCAGGAGCAGTTGCTGCGCCCCCTGTCTGTTCTTGCTCTCCACCCGAAATTAACTCCTCGTCCGAGTTTGAGCCATCTGAGTTATCATTTTCCCCTGCTGTTGAGGAATCAATGATATCAATTGTCGTGTTGTCGCTCCTGCTCCTCCCGTCTGCATCGGTGACTGTCACGCGAATGTCCTTTGAGCCACCCTCAGCGAACTCCACATTTTCAGCCGCAAACCCAGTCAATATCGGAGTGGGTGCTCCATCCTGAACCTGCTCGGTAATGCCGGCAGTCTTCTCAACACGATCAACAATCCCCGAATTCCCTGAAGAAATGAACACTGACGCTGTCGGGATTGCTCTCACAGTCTGGGTTGGGATGCGGTCACTACCGACTATATTTTTACCCGTGAGCGTGCTTACACTCTCGCCACTATCAGTGCCAGCACTCCCAGGAAGGTCACCTGTCCATCCAAACTGTACATTTGAGTCATCAACGATAGCGACCGTTCCGAAGCGGTCTGCTTGTGGGGTCGCTTCCAGAATCAGTTCTTCTTGTTGAATAGTCACATCTGTCTCAAGGAGTGTCCATTCGTCTCCGGCGGGGCTATGAATGATTCGAACATCCTCGGACGGGTTTTCAACCGTTATCGTTTGTCTCTCGAGTGTAAACTGGATTGCCTCAGAGGAAGTGACTGCGGGGTCATCTCCCGAGATATTGAATGGTCCGTCAATCACAGCTTGATTCTTTTTAGGAGTCCCAACCTGTCCTTTAACGAACGAACTCAGGCTCGGCGCTGTCGAGCCGGCTGCTGTGAGATTGACAGGCTGATTCACAGGAACCTCGGATTCAACATCGAGCGTTATATCTGCTGTTGGTGATCCTGTTGCGCTAATCAGTGTAGGCGGGATCGGATCAGACGGACGCGAAATCGGTCCCACTTGTGTTTTGATTGTGATTGTCGTTGTGAGCGTTTCTCCAACATCCACATCGGTTGTATCGATCTCAATACCGAGCGTTTCAGACTCTCCGGGCGAGAGTGTCAGGTTGCTCCCAGCGGCTCCAACGCCGCTATCGGCCTCAAGAAATGTGAGATCTTGCCCAACCGTGAGTTGTTGGTCTTGTTGCTCAACGATGACACTGACAGATCCAGCGTTCGTATTATCAGTGTGAGTAATAACGAGTAATTCCCGAAATTCGGTAATCGCATCTGCATTGACACCTGGGTTAGCAATGTCAATCGAGACGTTCGTGTTCCCGTTTGCTGTCTGCGACGTGTCTGTGACATACTGTTCGGCTCCAGGAGCCGGCTCAACGGTAATCTCTGGAGCCTGCTCGGAGAACAGCTCGTCTTCAACGACGCCTGGCGTCCCGACAATGGCTCCAGGAACGACGACAAGACACACGCACACGGCAGCAAGTGCTGGACTGACTGAATTAACTCTCATCTGTAGCCCCTGTCTGTCGAACGTGGACGGTCGCAGTGAGTGTCGAACTCGCTGATGCCGATGTCGATGCAGAGTCGCTAGCGACAACCCCGACGACACGCTCTTCACCTGGCTCAACTGTCACAGTGACATCAGCCCCGCTCAATCGCTCGCCAGTCTCAGCATCACGATACTGTAGATCAATAGCACTGGATGCCGACTGAGAAGATGAAGTTTCATTCGCATCCGCGCTTACACTCGTGTCTGCGCTGAAGCCCTCATCAGTGACCCAGATGGTCACCGCTTCTGTGTCAGTGTTCGTTATCGTGAACACTGGCTGAGATGGATTTGGTTGCGTTGGAATTGCCTGCGGAGGCGCAATGTCCACACTTGTGATAGCCCCATCACGCAGTGTGTTCTGGCTCGTGAGTGCTCCTGGGGCACCCTCAGCAGGCTCAATCATCACTGTCTGTGATTGCGGCTGTCTCTGTGAATTGTCCTCTGCGGTGGAGGCAGGTGTTGACGCTGCTGATGCAGAGGCTGATCCACTGGGACTGGGATTGGTGGCGTCTATCGCCGAGACCAATCCACTTGAGTCAATGATCGCCGTGATGACGGCTGCGAGGGCGAGCAACTTGGCTAATCGGGGTGTATTTGACATGGTCTGATGCAGAGTGATATCTCTGGAAGAGTCAGTTACGATGTAATTGTGATACTACGTAACCAGACATACGACTAGAAGAGATACCCACTGAGGGTGAGTGGGAAACTCTCAGGTGCGGTCGGATGAGCGTCGATTACCTATTTTGATTTTAAAAACCGATTGTTCAGATTATGCTGGGGTTTCGTCACTGCTACCGGGGGATGTAGCGAGTTGCTGATCTATGGTTGTGCTTCCGTCTTCATCGTCATTGACCGCAAAAATAACTATATTGCTCAGTATTGGGGTATCATTATTATTAGTTAGAGTGTTTGCCTCTCCATCAATTTCGACTGCAAAGCTAACTCTGATTGAGTCACCAGGCGCCACCGTCACTGCAGAAGCCTCATCAGGAGATTGATCTTCATCAGACTCTACCTCCGAGATAACAGCATCCGAGTCTGCGGTCGTCTCGCCATTGCCATCGACGAATGCGGTGTGAGTTGAAATATCATCTCTTAATGGCTTTGGATCAGGACTGCTAGTCACCTCACTAGGTGCTACGTCGCCCTCGCCCGCATTACTGCTGTTGATATGCTCACTGCTAATATAGAACGATGTGTTAATCGACGTATTATCTGCTTGCGCACCGCCCTGTGTTGCAATCCACACATCAACCGGCTCTTCACCGTTATTTGTGATCTCGATAAGGTCTTCAGCAGTCGTTGATGCTTTTGGATTCACTGCATCATCTAGGACAAGCTCAAA
>NZ_KE356561.1:515255-516905 GCF_000415985.1 Haloquadratum walsbyi J07HQW2 | reverse complement strand
CCAGCCCCGTCCCCGGGACTCCACTCCACTCCTATCCTCTCGTCCATCGTGTTCGGACTCCCACAGTTGGTTGTGCCGTGGGGAGTCCGGCAGACTTCGACAGACTTGGAGTGACTGTCTGTGGTGCTTCCAGCAGTCGGGCAAGGCACTGCATCGGTTCAGTCTCGGACCCGACCGTTCACCAGACTGGGTCCGATTACTGTCTCATTGCTTGGGGCGGACAGGCCAGGCCGCCATCGTAATCGGAGGACTGGCGGAAATCACTCTGTTCTCAGCCTGATTCCTATCGATACATAGTGTTGCCTGTCACTTTCAGTTGCGGATTGTCAATCTCACCGCAACTATCGCCGGGTAGATTAACTCCGAGTTGTTGGATTCAGCTGTCCTGTCCTGCGGCTGAAGCCGCAGGGATTCTCCTTGACTCTTATAACCCGAATATCCCGTTTAAAACGACACTGACGATTGATACAGAAACGCTGAGTAGCACAATAGGTGAAAACAGTATCAATGCTCATAATATCATGTTTCCGTTCTTCTGCGCTGTCTGAGTGGATAGTACATTGAGTCCTTGCCCGCTCTCCTCCCTTCTCCTCTCCTCTCTCATCTGCACTCTGTCGAATACATAGAATATGATTGTGGGGAAGAAGTGCTCTTGGAAATAACTGGAGTGATGGACAGATATCGAAATCCACATTCCAGATAGCAGGTCGTGTCCTCAACAGAGAGTCGTTCATTATCCTCAGAGAGGCGAAGGAGTGTGCGAGTATGTCGGATTCATCATACGTTCATTGCCTCGATAGAGAGACGTACTCTTGGACTCTGACATATCGGGATGCTACGTTGGCTGCTCGAATCATAACTCTTGGAAAATTTTCCAGAGGTTAGTACCATCATTTAGCCCGAGACGTTACTAAGACAGTGCTCCGAAGATCACGTATAGTAGAAAGACTCGATCCGAACATTGGAATATCCGGGAGTGGCTCCCAGCGAATACAGTGAAATAACGAAATCCACTGAAAAACCGTGGTACATAATACTCCTGAAAATTTTGGAGTTCTATCCCGTATCCCGTCAACCGACGATTTGTCCATGTGAGCACCGGAGAAATAGCACCGACAAACTTACCTCGATCATATGAAATTTTGGATATACATAGAATTTATATTCTTCTCGTATCAAGCATATATACCGTTGCGACGGTGAGAAAGCCCACAGAGACGAAAATCTCACCCTCAACATATCCTGTTATAGTTCACGACTGTTGGCGGACTGACCGTTGCAACGGGAAGCAAACAAAAACACATTCAGTGACCTCAAAGTCATTCTTAATATAGATCCTGTCGAGACAAGAACAGAACCGTGGTTATGACTATGAGAATGCAGTTGTCCGAGAAAACAATGTTTTGCCCTCCAGAGTGATTCCATAATTTTTGCACAACAGGAATTCAAGCGATTCTCCACGGACCGCTGGGTGATATTATTGGGTCTGTCCGCAATCGCCCTGAGTATACACTGTGTGAGTTGTCGATTCATCGCTCACCGTCATCGCGGACATATGCACCGAGTAAGAGAGATACGACTCAGTGGCGTACTCTTCATTGCACCCGGTCATCTCCCCCGATACACTCGTGCTGTCGCATCTTTGCTTTC
>NZ_KE356561.1:509816-515205 GCF_000415985.1 Haloquadratum walsbyi J07HQW2 | reverse complement strand
CGCTGTCTACATAAGCGGCTATTCGACCGTTCTTGATCAGTTCGATTTCCCCGATTTGGAAATGGTGACGATGAGCGAGACGGTGAACAACACCAAGCAGATTGTGAAAGTAACAAATCTACTGATTATTGCCGACTGTGATACCGGATACGGCGGCATCCATGACATCCGCCGAGCGGCTCGCGAATACCAGAAAGCAGGAGTCGCCGCAGTCCAATATTAAAGACCAGACATCGTCGAAACACTGTGGTCATATCGCTGGCAAGCAGATCGTATCTCGCGAGCGAGCACGGTCACGATTCGAAGTAGCCGTCGACGCCACGCAGAATCACCGCCTCGGAGGGCGACGACTAATTGAGGACCTCGACCGATCCAGCGAGCAAGGAGATCCCGGACGATTACGTCTCCCCCGGTCTCGTGATGTCGCGTATTCACAAGAGGTTCGCTGATCTGAAGAACATGTCCCTTGGATATTGTGAGGAATATGTGTCGGTTGGGAGTTCCGATCCGCGTCGGGACCGCTGAGGCCGTCCTCGACGGGTATGTCCTCAACGCCAAGGACAATCCCAGGGCACATGGATACAATCACACACAGACGCGACGTACTACGCTGTCCCGATTCCGGTAGAGCGAGCCCTCCAGGTGTATACGGAATATGATAAGCAACCACTCACAACACACCTCGACGATCGCGAGGCGTGAGACACGCTCGTCGCTGGTTGTTGTAACGGTATATGATGTATGTACATACATCATCATATGCTCTCACCGTGGCGCTGTCGTGTGATTCCTGGTCGGTAATCATTTACTCGCCGAGCGTAGGGATCGGCGACAAAACAAAGCACCCCGCAGTGTGGGAACTCATATATAATATAATATAATATTGTATGCGGAGTGAATGAATGAACGCGGTGTCTCATACCGCTATCGGGCGATTGTATTCTCTCACACGTTCACTCGGTGAGAGCGGTGTCTCTCTCCCCAGTCATCGCGTACATAATATCATATAATATCGCATGTATGTGTCGGACGGACAAGACAAAACACCGCGCTGTCGGGTGGTTTCGTGTTTGCGTTTGTTCACACCGATACGGATCGCTCCCCCAGGGACCACCGCCGACCGCTGTCGGTCGCGACGGGAATACGTGGCTGTGTCCGCCCACGTTCATCTTTATAACTATCGACCTGTGATATCAGGATATGTCACGTCCGAGCGTGAGTGAGGAGGCGAAAGCACAGCTGGAGGCGGTAGTTGAGGAGCGCGCCGACGTTCCCGCCCACCATCTCACGTTTGAACAACAAGTACCGTTCGTCCTCACCGAGCTCGAAAAGGAATCAAATCAAAACGGTAGTGGTGGGCTCCTCTCGTGAGCGCCACGCTGAGGTAACGACGGATCTTTTCCTCTCGATCGCCTACCTTTGCGAGCAACAACTCACACTATCTTTTGCTCGGGGCAGGATAAAAACAGATAGGTGCTAAGCTGCCACCTGATTCTCGTCTATTCTTGTTGCCTACTCAGGACGGGCTGTCATAGTCTTTCCCGGTAGAATCGAGTTACTACATTACATCCGCGACAACAACTTCCATCTTAATAAGCTGCCAGACAACTCAGAGTTTTCAATCCCAGCTAATTGCAGTCCGATTTGACTCTCAATCATGTTCTCGAAGTTGAGCTGTTCAGGCCTCTGTGCTCGGGTATCAAACACTGGGAGACATTGGACAGTGCCAAGAGCGGCTTGATGCCTGCTTACTCGTCTGATTCGGGCTTAACCGCGAGTAAGTGCGGTCCGTCTAATGACTGCATAATCTGTTCTTCAGTTGAGCCTTCTAAGACGGGTATACCCACGTTATCTGTCAGTGCTGAGTCGCCGCTAAACGTCCTGTCAGTGTACGTCCAATTTCCGTCAGAGTGCCGTCATCACCGCGTTCCAGTATCCTAAGCATACCATGTCGATATCTGTGTATACGTGTGCGCGAATCCGTATGTTGAAATCGTGGTCACAGCTACGAGTGTAGTAGTTAGTGGGTATCATTATTCGTCTGCGTCTGTGTCTGTGTCGTCGTCCGCTTCCACGTCCGCGTCGTCGGTATCGCTTTCAGTTTCGTTGTCGGGAGTATCCCCATCATAGTTGTCCCGGTCAACGGTTCCGTCAACGTCTCGATCGGCGATCCCGAGTTTTCTGCGACGGGCGACCAACCAGTCAACATCCTCTTTTCCTTGCAAATTCGCGACGTCAGGTGGCGTCTCCTTTGACATTATTATAATTATTGTACGTTGATAACTTAAATCCATCATCTGGATTAGGCGCGCTAGCCTTGTGATTAGGCAGGTCAGACCCTTACGGTATTTTCACCGGTAAATAAGCAACATATAGTATGACTGTTACTGTACAAAATCGGGGGTTGAAACCATGAGCGATACAGTTGACACAGAAATTTAGCCGAACAGAAACACTGCTTTGACCGAATTAAGCGATGTCATAGATCACGCCCGATACAAATCGTTCGGGGGCGGTCGGATCAGGGATCCAGAGACAGAGCGGATCCGACTCAAGTACTCGCGAGTAATTATTCAGGCGCAAGCAGAACGCCGAAAGATGCTTGTTGACAAGGAAATGATCAGATTGAAACAGCAGATCAAAGAACATCCTCGTTCGACAGTCACATGGAAGCAGAAAGGTATCAGACACGACGCGGAGAACAACCGTGTACGCCTCTCAGAAGGTCGGAAATACAAGCCATACCCCAACAGGGCACGGGAGTGAACTCACCCGGAGTCAAGCTCCGGGGCAATCGCCTCGACCGCCTGTACAGAGAGCCACCGTTTCACAGCGGTGATGAGATAACGGTCATCGGGAAGAGGGAAGAAGCCAGAAGCCAGAGGACAGTATCTTGTGTGAAGAAACTGAGACTAACTCGGTTTCGCTAGCGGTTTTCTCGGGGGCGCTGTCAAACCACCTGTCGATCTACCGGCAACAGTATTTATTTCGACTCTACGGACTCCTGCTCGTTTCCCTCTTGATTGTTGTGTTGTTTGGATACGTGATTGACCTTGCGTGACTCCGAGAAGCTGAAAATCCTCGTTTTCCGAGATAGAAGCCGAGATCGTGACGCTCAATAAGAAAGAAATCAGGGGTGTCGCTGGTGAAGAGTAAGTCTTCGTATGAAATCTAGTCACATTCGCGGAGTTCATACAGCCTCCATGAACGGACTCGCGGTAGTTAGTCGCGATTGATCCTTGTCATACTTGAGCAATGAGTGACGCAAAGGATCGATTCAACCTCCGCTGAATCTTAATCTATCGATGTCGATTTGACCGGCGGTTGTCCGGTGGTTTGGATCACATTATTTGACCCAGCAACCGTCGTTGGTGGGGCTAGAGCAATCGCTGTTACTGTTGTTGTTGCTGTTGAAGAAATGATGAAGTCCGAGGAAAAAGTGAAAAAACCCCGGACTAAGCCCTTTTTGCTGCGAATGAAACCCGCAAAAACAAAAATAGGGCTATTAGAAATTGAGTGAATACGTAATATATCCTTATCGATTCTCAGCGCGTCAGCAGTCATCGTGATGAGTCACGTGGTCAATCATGAAGCAGAATACCGTGAAACAGACGTATGATAACTGTTTCAATATCTTGGATAAGTATAGAGGCAATATGTGTACACAAGCCACTACGATGCCTCTGTTCCAGTGCCAATCACGTACTCCTGACAGGAGTATCTCGAGAATGACTCAGAAATCACTCAATGTGTTTTGTTACTGCTGCAACGGGGCAATTAATTGATAATTGGTGACAGAAATTATCCACGTGAGGATATACAGGGTATCTCTCCGTTGCAACAGTATAGATTGTTATTATGGAGAGGAATATAACTGTAGTTGTCATTTTCTGGCCGTGAAACTACTGAAAAGACTAGGTATCTACAGATATCAAGTGCGAGTGCGCTGCGGGTGCGGGTGCAGGTGCAGTGCTGACCCAAAACGGTGAAGCCTCGGAATCGGAGTCGGGGCTTGTCCCCGAGTTACTTCACCATCTGTGCCGTGGTGATGTTGATACCTACTATATGTAGTTAGTATAGTCTGCTCCCAGGCGATGCGCATGGAATCTCAGCTCTGATGTCTAGAATCATGAGAAAACATTATCAATATTATCACGTCATATCTCACGCACGGAAAGTCGGGATAGGATTTTTATTTATGATGCAGGGACAGTCAGGTGTGATTCGGCAGAAATCTATTGTTGCAGCCGGGGTGATGTTCTGTAGTGGGCGTGTATCAGACTTGCAGGAGTTATTAAACTCTAGTTTTACCACTCTCAATAGCCGTGACAGCGTGGTGGAAGGCTCGCTTCAAGCCAAAATCAAAAATGGAAGTACAGTTGACCAGTGAAAATTCCTCTTTGATACTGGTATAATGAGCCCAGTCACTACACGGCACGAGTTGTAGGAGACATCTTGATCTGAGAATCATGTATGATATATAATTCGCTTTCTCCCTCGGAAGCCCTTCGGACAAAGCCAGAAGCCATTCTGGAAATCACCGGGATATTCATCCTCGCATATTCGCTCATCGTCACTGGTCAGATCATACTGGATTTCACCATACTCTCCCGTGAGAACCAACTTCTTCTCGGATTCGATTTCACTGCGGTTCTCCTGCTTGTGACAATACCAAACGGTACGACCCTCCCAATATGGGTCAGCATCGCAGTTATACTGGTTGTTGCATGTCTCATCGCACAATTCCTCAAGATGGCGGGACTGACTGATATGGAGTGGTTTTTTATTTATAGGGTAGGCGAGATTGGTGGGTTTGCGCTCCCCTTGATAATAGTGATGTCAGGTGGGGGCATTGAAATTGCAGACGTTCTGATTTTCTCACTCGTTTGTGGGTTATTCGCTGTCACAGTGAACGAGTTGATCGGCGGGCTTACTCCATCCGCCACAGATGATTAGTCTCCGCGAGGGTCACTTCCTTTGTATAATCAAATTCGATCGCTGGCTGCGGTATCAGGATTATTCAACTCTCATCTCCCTGTCGACGAGTAAAAATCCATAGTCTGCGCCCAGACGATGCGTTAATCAGCGGATCAGATGATCAAAGCCTCTCACTTCGTGTTTACAGAATCGTGAGGGACTGGGAGATATTCATGTCATTTGAATAATAATACATAAAGCTGCATAATATATGTAAATATGTCGATGGTACATGAGGCATCCAACGGATATAAATAGATCGTCAAAGATGGAATGATTAGATAAGAATGGAAGAACTTCGTTAACTACTGAATCAAGCCCGCCTATCATACGGGTTATGATAGTCGATAATGAGAGACATGAACAATATTGATCCGTAATATTCACATCTAGAAGATTGAAATATTATATG
>NZ_KE356561.1:507938-509766 GCF_000415985.1 Haloquadratum walsbyi J07HQW2 | reverse complement strand
AGAAGTGCATTTGCATCACCAGCAACATCGACATCAGCTGTACGTTCTGCTTCGACAGTTGTGAACGCGCCCGTGGCTGCGAGAGTGCCTACAGCACCAAAGACCATCAGAAGCGCGAGTAGTTTTCCATTTGGGATCATAGTTGTGTGATTATGATGTGATTGCCCCATCGAAGGGGTTCTCACTTACATGTACACACACACCATTCCCTCTTTGTTATGCCGCTCTACTGAATTGGTAGGAGACACTAAAGCATCACCCAATATCGTTAGGCGCGATTAATTCACCGCTGATTCGCTGTCGCTCCCTAGAAGCAATCGTGTGCGTGCGCGTACGATCATGTACATATTTATAAATCGAACGGTAATTCAAAGATATGCCACACCCCAGCGTAAGCGGGGAACTAACGCTATACCTGGAGCTGGTAGCCGACAATCGTGCCGATGTTCCGGTTGAACATCTCACCTTCGAACAACAAGTGTCGTTCGTGCTTGATGAGCTCGCGGATGAATCGGAATCCGATAGCGGCGGGCTCTTTTTAATCTAACCTGTTGGTCAATCACATCATTAATACGCATGCCGGCGCTCGCTGACGTTCTTGGTGACAGGTTTCAATGGCAGTCTCGAAACCCGATATTCCCGAACACCAACATGGGGAGTTTGTAGGGCGATTCGCGCTGACACACGATTGTATAGACGGAGATTACTGACCGGATCACGTCCTCGCTCTCGCTCTCACTGTCACCGTCGTTAGGGCACAGAACTCGTCTCTCCGTCTCTATCTCACTGTATCAATCAATTAAAACGTGTAGGTCACTCTCACTTTTGACAGTAAGAAAGAATGTTAACGTGTTTGTTTGGTGAGACTATGCTTCTACTGAGTACTGGATCCTGATGACTATACCGTTGCCCCCCGCTGACGACGGTGACAGAACGCTGTTCACCAACCGCCGATACGTCTCAGAGTGTTCATGCAGCGAGCATCTTGCCATGTTTTGACGAGTTAACAAATGTAAATGCACCCTCAGACAGCGACTCCAATGCTTCGGCGGCTCGATAGTACTGGTTCCAGCACAGCGACTCATCCCGATCAGCTGAGAGGAGTTCCAATGGACCGATGACTTGACGACAATGCCCTTCGGAGTACGAGAACCCTACTCACTGATATGTGTGAACAATGAGACTGCACGCCGAACACTCGGTGAGAGTGGTGTCTCTCTCCCCAGTCATCGCGTCTATAAGATCATATCGTATGGGTGTGTCGAACGGACAAGACAAAATACCGCGCCGTCGGGTGGTTTCGTGTTTGCGCTTGTCCACGCCGATACGGATCGCTCCTCCAGGGACCACCGCCGACCGCTGCCGGTCGCGACGGGAATACGTGGCTGTGTCCGCCCACGTTCATGTTTATAACTATCGACCTATGATGCTGAGATATGCCACGCCCGAGCGTGAGTGAGGAGGCGAAAGCACAGCTGGAGGCGGTAGTTGAGGAGCGCGCCGACGTTCCCGCCCACCATCTCACGTTTGAACAACAAGTACCGTTCGTCCTCACCGAGCTCGAAAAGGAATCAAATCAAAACGATAGTGGTGGGCTCCTCTCGTGAGCGCCACGCTGAGATAACGACGGATCTTTTCCTCTCGATCGCCTACCCTTGCGAACAGCAACGCACACCATCTTCTGCTCGGGGCAGGATAAAAACAGATAGGTGCTAAGCTGCCACCTGATTCTCGTCTATTCTTATTACCTACTCAGGACGGGCTATCATAGTCTTTCCCGGTAGAATCGAGTTACTACATTACATCCGCGACAACAACTTCCATCTTA
>NZ_KE356561.1:505826-507888 GCF_000415985.1 Haloquadratum walsbyi J07HQW2 | reverse complement strand
CTGACATCAGCTGTCCGTTCTGCTTCAACAGTTGTGAACGCGCCCGTAGCCGCGACACCGCCAACAGCGGTGAAAATCATCAGAAGCGCGAGTAGTTTTCCTTTTGGGATCATAGATTGTGTGATTATGATGTGATTGCCCCATCGAAGGGGTTCTCACTTACAGACATATATATACCATTCCCACTTTGTTATGCCGCTCTACTGAATTGTTAGGCGGTCGTAACATTACTCCCGAATGTAGATAAGGAGACAGTCATTGATGTACAGGTACGTACGAGCATGCACCTATTTAATAACTGTAGCAATAACTCAAGAATATGCCACGCCCCAGGGTAAGTAAGGGAGTAAACTACATCTAGAGTTGATCGTCAGCAATCGTGCCGACGTTCCAGCTGAACATCTCACCTTCGAACAACAGGTGTCGTTCGTACTTGATGAGCTCGCAGATGAATCGGAATCCGATAGCGGCGGGCTCTTCTCATAATGCAACCTGCTGATCAATTACATCATCGACAGGCACGCCGGCGCTTCCTGATGTTCTCGATGACAGGTTTCAATGGCAGCCTCGGATTGTGGGACGGAGATTATTGACTGGATCACGTCCATGTCCTTGCCCTCGGTTCCACTCTCACTGTCACCGTCGTCAGAACACAGTACTCGTCTCTCCGTTTCTGTTTCACTGTCGTAGTATAGTAAAATGCGTGGGTCGCTCCCAGTCTTGCCAGTAATTAAGAGTGCTAGCGTGTTTGTTGAGTTACACTATACCTCGTCGATTGGTGCTCGACTGACGGCTATACCGTTGCCCCTGCTGACGACGATGACAGAGCGCCGCTCACCAACCGCTGATACGTCTCAGAGTGTTCATGCAACACGAGCATCTTGCCATGCTTCGAGGAGTTGACGAACGTGAATGCTCCTTCAGACAGCGACTCTAATGCTTCGGCGGCTCGATAATACTGTTTCCAGCAAAGCGACTCATCCCGATCAGCTGAGAGGAGTTGCAGTGGACGATCTGATGACTTGACGACAATGCCCTTCGGAGTACGGGAGCCCCACTCACTGATATTTCTGAACAACGAGACCGCACGCCGAACACTCGGTGGGTCGATTACTTCATCGAGATTCTCTGCACGAAATAATTGCTCAATTGGCGTCAAATCATGCTTCTGGATGCCGATGTTCCCGTTATCAGAGTAGTTGAACTTGTATCGGCGGAAACCTCTTTCACGGACTGTTGAACATGGTGTAGCTTCAGTTTCGTCTCTGCTTGATCCCTGCTCTGTCTCGATCCTCTTCGAGCTGCTCAATGCGCTTGGATTATTGATTGATGGTTTCCTTCAGTTCGTCTTGATTACTCTCAAGATCGTCAATCCGGTCGGACTACTCGTCAATCGGTTCCTGTTGAGATTCGACTACCTGTTCCAAGCGGTTAATACGAGAAAGCAACTCACTTTTATCCGTATCGATGCTACCGTCGATTGAGGAAGTTGACTCCTCATCAGTGTTCACTGATATAATTCTTGTAGTTTGGGGCAGCCTCTAACTTGCCTCTTCGCTGTTTAATTTAGCAAGTATCCAATAAAAGTATAGCCTGCGTCTGACGTAATCAGGTATTCTGGTCTACAATAGCCTCACAACTAACCCTTGATGTTTGTATGGGCACTGTGGTGTGTAAAATGGGCAATCACCAGCAAGAGTGTTACCACGGATAGACACAGCCATCACTCACCATGTTTAGAATTGCATATTTGTTTTTGTTGTGTCGGAAAAAATAAACACGAGACGACCGCTCTCAGAATTGGAGTATGAAGCTATCACCGTCGACGACCACTCCTCTTGCATCCGGGACCGCTGCGAGCCGAACAGTGTCTGCGATTTCACCTGCAAGCAGATTACTCCCGCCCTGATTGTTCGGACTCTCAAAAAACTCTCCGTATGTATTCTCGGTGACATTATTAGTAAATTTATCCAATTCTATTGGAGGCTCATCACCAAGTCTGGTACCTATATCAGCGATGCCAATAGACCCAGCAGCTTCCTGCTTTACTCGGTCTTGAAGA
>NZ_KE356561.1:504543-505776 GCF_000415985.1 Haloquadratum walsbyi J07HQW2 | reverse complement strand
GAATGCTCCATCTCACGGTGACGGGACGCAAGTTCCTCCGCATAATCTGCAATCGCGCGCGCTTCGCTTTCTATCTCGGTTAATCGCTCAAGATCATGTTCGTACCTACCCTCGGTCAGTTCAGTTGTGAGCGCAGTTACTGACCCGCGCATATCCGCGCGTATATCCTCTGTTTGTCGTTGTTCTAAATCGATAAATTCGCCCGGCACTTCCGTAGCGTCTGAGAAGTCCACCTCACCGACCCCGAGGAGGTTGGCATTAGAGAGAGTGGTGTCAGTAAGATCTGCGTCGGAAAGGTCCGCGCCAGAAAGGTTGGCGTAGGAGAGATCCGCGTCAGTGAGGTTCGCATCGGAGAAATTCACGTTAGAAAGATTGGCGGCGGGAAGGATAGCACCGGTAAGATCAGCATCTGTGAGGTCGGCACCCGTGAGGTCAGTGCTAAACAGCTTGGCGTCAGAGAGGTCAGCGCCCCTGAGATTAGCGTCAGTGAGGTCTGCGCCCGAGAGGTCGGTATTCGAGTGAATATCTGTTGGCGAGACCGTCTCGCTATTGGGAATCGAGAATTCGTCCTGAGTCATTATTTTGTGGATGTGGCTTTTTGGAGTACTTATGCTGAGTGAATTACCGTCTCATTAACACATAGCCACAGGCTGTGTTCAGTCGTCAAATAGCTAGCTGATCACCGACTCGGTGGTTCGTCTGCTTATACGGAGCTTTTCTTAATTGGAGCTATAGTCGCACAGGGTAGCTGAGTAATTTGTGCAGAGACAGTCCGATCTAACTGTTATCGAATGAATCTCACATGCCAGTATATTCACTTTCTGTCGAAGTGACCGGTTACCGGTGACTTTCCAGGCGCGAGCACGGGATTCTCGAGAAGACTGTATCACACTGATATGGATATTGACTTCTCAATCCTCGGTAACGTAGGGTGCGCCTGAAGCCGGGACAACTGGTCCAGACAACAAACCCTGACTCCCGAGAGGAGTCAGACAGATATTAGATGAATCGAGGGTGTCAGAGAATCAGTCTCAATCGAAAGCATAACCCACCAGATTGGAATGGTATTCGGACTGGGATACAGGATAGCCCCACGCCACGTATACAGCACTGGAGGAATCTCACTCTCGCCCGGTCACGATGCTTGCTTGATTCTGCTTTCGCGACGCGTTTATTATCCAGCCACCGACTCGACCGAAATCATACCGAAAACGCGAGGCACACAGAAGCATC
>NZ_KE356561.1:502417-504493 GCF_000415985.1 Haloquadratum walsbyi J07HQW2 | reverse complement strand
ACGACCGGTCGTAATAGTCCGGTACACTTCCGAGATGACCTTGCCGAGATAGCGAATCCAATATTCTCACCAGACTTGGCACGATCACTCCAACGACTGGATATCCCTCATTTGTGCCAGGCGTATCATCAACTGCTGTGATTAACGGTCCACCGCTGTTACCAGGGTTGATTGGACTATCTGTCTGAACGGTATCAGGAATCGCGAATCCACCTGACGTCGGCATAGACCGGTCGATACCGGACACCACGCCAGTTGTGATTGACCCATCTAATCCGAGTGGGTTCCCAAGTGCTGCGACAGGCTGTCCTGGTTGAGGGTATGCTGTTCCCCCGGCGATCTGCAAGGGCGTTGCCTCAGTTGGACTGTCTGAGACACGAATTACTGCAAGGTCAGTGTACACATCACTCCCGACCACAGTCCCAGTCTCCCAACTCCCGTCATGAAACCGGATATCAACGCGGTCGCGGTCTCGGACCACATGTTCGTTGGTGAGGAGGTGGGTGTCGTCGTAAAAAAAGCCTGATCCAGCACCGCGCTGACCAGGATCTCGGTAGATGGATACAACAGAGGTGACAGCCGCTTTGTACAGCGACTGATAATCCAATTGCTTCATACAGCCTGTTGGCATAGAATTACAAATCACTGTCGCCGCGTTCGTGACGGTGTGAAACGAGAGTTAGAAAACTATGCTAAGGAGCGAGACATAGCATCACCTGACCCATGTGAGAAGAAGTCTGGGAAAGAAAAATATCGGCATAATGCCGGTATGCTGAAACAACTCGGTGGGCCCAAATCAACACGATCTCGAAGATCAGCTCCACACTGCCAACTCACTCGCCGAATTGCCTGAGACAACTGATGCATCACTCAGCACTCAAGCAGAGGCGCTCATCAAACATCGCTGGGACAGAGATACCCTACACGACCGTGCCGTCGAAATTATTCGTGCAGAACGCGAGCGAGTGGACTTTATTATTCTTAGCGGGAATGGATATTATACCTGATGCGTTATCATACGCATCTCAGCGCCACTCAATGTATTGATGCTCCAAGATTGTCATCTGTTATTATTCTAATATGTACTTATTCCTACAGACTGCTGAGAGTGGTCAGGAAAACACCCGCCCCAATAAGAGTGAATGTCGACCCGAAGATCAGTGCCAATGCTCCCTGAATGCCCGCTTTCGGTGCAGTAGTTTCTGATACGTCATTTCTCAGATCCAAATGCCCGGTTTCAGGTGTCACGATTGCATTCGCGTCCGCGTCCCCGGTGGCACCGATGTCAGTATCTTCGGCTACTTCCGTTGGCGTCGGGCTGGCTTTCCCAATAATGATTATTTCCTCACCAATTCTGATTGTTCCCTCTATCAACTCAATTGGATTTGGAATACTGCCTGAATCACTTATCTCAGCTGATGGGTCCACGTTGACTTTCTCTTCATCGATTTCTCTTGATACTTCTTCTCCTCCTGTGACTGTCTTCTTGTGAGTCTCTAATGACAGACTCTCCCGAGTCGGATCAACCAATATCTCTGTTGTCCCATCAGAAATTCTAAACGGGCGACAGTCAACGCCAGAATCAATTGAACAATTGTCATTTAGTTGAGAATTGATTTCATATGTGTATGCGACGCATTCCTCACTCTGGATTGGCGACAGAATAGTATCACTTGATTTGGATGGGCGAACAGACCCGCTGACCTGAACCAGTTCATCAGTCGTGATAGCCTTATCAATCGGCACTGAATCCGTCGTGAGTATTCTCCACGACCGGTTCAGACCCTTAATTCCACCAATTGCCACATATAATCCAACTCCTGTCCCGAGAGCTCCGCCAAATAACCCGAATATCCCGTTTAAAACGACACTGACGATTGATACAGAAACGCTGAGTAGCACAATAGGTGAAAACAGTATCAATGCTCATAATATCATGTTTCCGTTCTTCTGCGCTGTCTGAGTGGATAGTACATTGAGTCCTTGCCCGCTCTCCTCCCTTCTCCTCTCCTCTCTCATCTGCACTCTGTCGAATACATAGAATATGATTGTGGGGAAGAAATGCTCTTGGAAATA
>NZ_KE356561.1:500532-502367 GCF_000415985.1 Haloquadratum walsbyi J07HQW2 | reverse complement strand
CTCTAGAGGGTCACCTGTCGTTTTTGATTACTCTTTGCGAGTGACACGACAGTGATATACGATCCAAAATAGGGGATTCATTCTGATATGTTGGTCGTCCAGAAAGAGAGATTCAGACCCACGTATTCTTGCGGTTAGCACCGAGAGTTAGAAACATGATACACCGTTTAATACTGTCATTATAGGATAAGCACATAGGGAGATTATCTAAGCAATCATCACACTGCAATCATGACGAAAAGCGATTATATGGCTTGTTAGGCACCATCGACTAAAATCGGAGTATCTCAAATTTTCTCGATGACCACATCATCGTCATCGGTCACTCGATACTGGCATGCAAGTCAAATATTATCAGCATCATCGTGCGTTGAGACAGCGAGTCGAGTTTGTTTTTTGATCGCTCCCCAATTGATCCGCCCACGATACGGACAGCGCAGGTTCCACATTTGATGCTCATGACCGTGAGAGAAACAGAGATAATAGTGAACTCCCTCGGGGACAAGCCCCGACTCCGACTCCGAGGCTTCCCTGGTGAGGCTGCACTGCACTGCCCCGGCAAGGGAATTTCAGTCAACTCCTCCCGACCTCGATCTTCTTGTTTTCCGTGAGGAGTCGGCTGGAAGTCACACCCGAACACACCGCACTGCACCCCGCAGCGTCCGCGGGAGTGGGAGTCGCAGTCGCAGTCGCAGTCCGTCGCTGTCACTCCATCATCACCATCACCATCATCATGAGCATGAGCATGAGCATGACCATGACCCGGACAAACCCCCCGTCCCTGTCCCCGTCCCGTCGCCCCGCCAATCGCGGATGGTGAGAGGGGTCACAGTTCCGGACTACCGCAGCCAGCAGTAGATGAAGCTCGGTAATCCGTCTATGAGATTTTCTGACTATACATTTATACATCATGTAGCGTCATCACTGTGTATATCGGCTTCACCCACGGTCACGGGGTCAGATCAGTACAGTACAGTATCAAGGCCCCGGACCTCGAGGCACTCGCCTTGATATCTGTAGATCCTCAGAATGGATATTCTGACACTGGAAACGCGAATCCGAGATTCACGTCTGCACATAACAACTGTCTGTTCTGTTGATCACGTCCACGTCTTGAGGATATATCTCATGAATATATCTAGAACTGCTCTCACGCTCAATCACATCGATTGCCTCCTCATCACACTTAGGGCAGATAGGTGGATTCGGACGATTATCCTTAATCAACTCAACTCTGGTATCACAGTTATCACATGTTCTCTTTTTTTGTCGGGCTTCTTTCACAACCTTACTATCGATCTGCCGTGTTTTTGTCCCTCGACATTCGGGACATCCAATAACGTACCGTGCATCGGATTCCACGGATTCACTCATCCCATATACCTGCGTGTCGGGGGTTCGATACACTGTAACCTCTTGGATAACCATGTTATCGCCACGTTCGACTTTACAACACTCAGTCGTCTGATTAAGTAACTCAGCATCAATCATAGTTTTCAGCACATCATGCACTGTGCGATCACCAGCATCGGCACGATTGATAATGTCATGTTTTGTAAAATTGTCACTTTCGAGTGCTGTAACCCACACACGGTCCCTCTGGGTATTCTTTGCCATGTGATCATGTACGTGATGTATACATTTCAGTACCATGCAGATAACTGCATGGCGTCGGTTCTGTACGTCGCCTCCGGATGATATAGCTGCGAGGGATTAGGACTCGACCGGGTAGATGTACTGTAACACTGCAGTCCACACAGATAGCCTGAGTTAGCCGTGTGAGTACAGCGAGGACACTCGTGAGTGATCAGTTCCGAAGCCGGAGATTGAATGGA
>NZ_KE356561.1:495990-500482 GCF_000415985.1 Haloquadratum walsbyi J07HQW2 | reverse complement strand
TTCACCACGCCGGTTCTCAAATTCACGTCACGACACCAGTGATCGTCCCCATCACCATTCCAGAATCGTCTGGTGGAGGCGACAGCGAGACTGGTCACACCGAGGTCGATACCGAGGACTGTTTCTGTTTGGTGCCCGGTATCGGCCGAAATCTCTGTGTGTGTGTCACCGTGGTTCTCGCTCTCATACTTCCGCGTGGTGATATGGACGTAGAACTCGTCGGTTGCTGTGTCGGATTGCAGTGTGCTTGCACGGAACTCAAAATCCTCAGCTCAGACAGCACGCACTCTTCGTAGAGTGGGGTGTTGGACTGGACTGTCTGAAGGCAATGCAAAATCGCACTCTACACGCCCGTTGACCGTTGACCGTTGACCGTTGACCGTTGACCGTTGACCGGTGAGAGTGAGACTTTGTGTCGGTAGAACGTCGCGCTCCGCTTGTCATAGACCAGACTCCACGCCACGCCACGACGTGAACTCCGGTTGGCTCACACGCTTCGCTTGGCTTGGGTTGGGTTGGTTCCAGCGTTCGACACAGCCTGAGCCTGAGCCTGTGACAGCTTGCACAGCACGTCGGATGCCTTGCCTTGCCTTCTTGCACAAGGTTTGCATTTGCAGTGAGGTGAGGGTGAGGTCGGTGTCGGCCCGAAGCTCATCGTAGAGCGCATCTCGTGCGGTACTGTGAGCCGTGACACACGCTTTGTAGTTAGGGTTAGTGTCGTGTCGTCCCAACAGAACGCTGCGGCACGGTTCGCACAGTGGAGAAACTGGTGAGCATGAGCTGATTCGTGGAAGTCCTCACGCCGCTGGTCAGGAACGTCAACTGTGACGGGTGCGGTACGTCGGAGTTCCATATTTCAGATTACAGATGAAGAACCAACGCTTGTTATCGTGTGGGAGTAAGGTGGTCGTCGGATAGTGGTTGTGTGCTGTTCTGTCGGCTTCCTCCCCAACCTAGCCTAGCCTAGCCTACTCGCGTCGCGTCGTGCTTTCCGACCACTCGGAAGCCCTCGCTTCTTGAGGCCAAGGGGCTCCGCCTCGAAACTGCTGAATCAAGCCTGCCTATCATACGGGTTATCGTAGTCGATAATGAGAGACATGAACAATATTGATCCGTAATATTCACATCTAAAAGATTGAAATATTATATGAATATCCAGTGTAACTATTTTTCCACTGAGCCCCTAGATAAAATCATAACTTATACTCTTCTCAGTGCTCAGAGATAACAGCGATGCCTATACTTTCGGTATCATCAGTGTGGCTTTTCCGCGGATTCCTCTCAGCTCTTATTATTATCTCATTCGGAGTTGGTGTGGTTCTTACGGCAACGTATGAGCCGCCCGAAATACAGACCGGAACCGTCGAAGACTCAGCCCTTGGGACAACGTACGTCGCTGTTCAAGGATTTCACTTCCAAGGCGAGGGGGCAACGAAGAAGCCAGCTCGACTTATTGCAATTGATGAACAGGCGAATCCAGATTGGATATATAATGGATCGAAACGTGGTGTTAGTTGGTTTTACAATGTCGATCCACTCCCCAACGGAAACCTCTTATCCGTCAATACAGTCCCTGGACAAACACTCGTTTATGAACTAGAGGCTGAGACAAGAGATAGAGTTTGGCAACAAAATCTTAGTATTACCGATACACACGATGTCGACTTAATCAATGGGAATCAGCTACTCGTTGCGAATATGCGTGAGTACGACGAAAATAATGGAACTAGCAACGATCGATTATTCATATATGATCTTTCTAAGGATAAAATCATCTGGGAGTGGTATTTTAAAAATCATTATCCAAATGAGACAGATGGTGGGATGAATGACGACTGGAGCCATGTGAATGACGTTGATAAAATCGAGGATGGTAGATATCTTGTTTCACCACGGAATTTTGATCAGGTTATCGTCGTTAATCGATCAACAAAAGATATTACAATGCGACTTGGAGCCGACCAAGAGCACATAATACTGAATGAGCAACATGATCCACAGTATCTTGAATCGAAAACGGACACGCCGACGATTCTTGTAGCAGATAGCGAGAATGATCGAGTTGTTGAATATAGTTGCGTTGACCGGAGCGAGACAGGAGAGTGTCAGTGGCAGCAGGTGTGGGTAGTAGGTGATGATCAACTAAACTGGCCACGTGATGCAGACCGTCTCCCCAATGGAAATACGCTGATTGTTGATTCACTTGGTCATCGTGTAATTGAGGTAACACCGACAGGCAAGATTATCTGGGAAGCGTATACACCATGGGCACCATTTGATGTCGAACGTGCAGCATATGGGAACGAAGCCGGCGGACCGACAATGCTTGATCAGAATATCTCTGGATCATATCAACTCTCAGGAAGCGCTGGAGAAACACCCGGAACAGGAACCGGAACAGCAACAACATTTCCTGAGTGGATAAAAGCAACAATGAGTGGAACTCCATTAAGTTCAGCTGCTTCAGGCTTCGCTGAGACGTGGGAAGGTGTCTCGCAGTGGATTAAACCAATCTGGATGGCTCCATGGAGTCTTGTCTATTTTAGTTTGGATATTCTGTTAGTATTCATTTTAACGACAGTAGAGATAATCGCTCACCGAAGCTGGATTTCGAGCAGAATCAGGCAAGCTCTCGGGCGTGTGCGTCATCTCGGGTCATCATAATACAAAATCCCAGATGCAGTTTAACAACCCATTCGCCTGTGAAATTACCTAGAGATCTCTGAGTGGATTTTTTTACCGTTACCAGGGTCACGAGACGGTGCATCATATAATCTTGTCACTGCAAAATATGTCAGAAGGTTGAATAGATCATCAGTTATCAATCAATCACACTAGCGGGCAAATTATGAACTATGACGACATGACTGAAAGCGCATGGATAAATAGGCAAATATTTTAAAATTTGTGGGTTAATGTACATTCCAGCACATACCCAGCGTTGCAACGCAGACGACACATGCTCGTTATTTAACAGTCTCTTACACTACCTAGTGATATTATTCTCAAATATGCCCGATTGATGAAAGTGATGATTGGAATCGGAACCGGTAATAACTCAACCCATGATGGATCTCTCGGTTAAGATGAGTACGTGATATGCAGTCGAACTGCCCCGATATATAGCCATATCGAACGAAACTAATCCTGTCCAATCTTCAGAGTGGACTCTGCTGTGCGCTTCGGGTCTTTTTTTAGAACTCAATTTGAGAATCACACATGGTCTATGACCCGCTCTCTCCTTCAGAAGCCCTTCGAACAAAATCAGGAATTACTCTTGGGATCATCAGTGCATTCATTTTCTTATACTCGCTCATCATCACTGCTCAGATTCTACTGGGTGGATTTTTAATACTATTCCTGACGCTGGGAGTCTATGGGTTCTATCGATTATTTGCTGTCCTTGATGCAGTGGCTGATGCACAACAACGGATTGCAACCATTCATGAACAGGAGAAGAAGACAAATGATGAAAATGCGGTTTCAACACAGGCGCGAAATCAGATTCAAACTCAGGACAAAACTGCGGATGATAGCGAGTAAACGCTCATGCTTCCCACAAGCTGATCTGTCTGAAGAGTCGTAAGAGGTCGAAAAGAATGAGCGAATGCAGTCACCAGAATGGATAAAAGGAGAATTCACAGCCGGTTATGTGATTATAGATGATGTCATGATGTCGGTGGTGATGGTTTCAATAACGGACAGAATCGGCGGCTGTGGAGATTGCGACTGCCGTGGGTGACGAGCGAGTTTGAGGGTCGATTATTGTGAGTTACGTTATTGGAACAGGAAATCTGGAGTTTGATCTTGAGGCAGCTCACAGTCCACCGCTTGCTTGTGGTTGGAATCTACCAGACAAGTCATACAGGTGGTTGGAGGATTGAGTTGCACATCGTTCATGAGTTGATACTAAAATCAAACGTATAGATGGAACTTCTATATATGAAGACAATATTTTTGAAATTATCCGGTCCAAATATCCCCTTATTACTTGGAGATCACCTGCAATGTCAAATCGACTCAACACCTCCATCAGTGCATTATCATGTAGTTCCATTCAGTCGTTTCCAGTAATCACAGAGAAAACAGGATGAATTCAGAAAATACGTCGTATGAACTATAGCCCTCGCCTCCGATTGCTCCCGACTACGGAGCAACGCGACGCGACGGACTGGCAACGGAACACCGTGCGACAACTCTACAACCACGCACTCACCGAATTCACCCAAACCAAATCCCAGCACAAAAACGAACACTCCGCCACCGTGTCTGGATGGTCAGAGACACGCTTCCTGCGCTCGCAGACTGGTGGCTTGACCTCACACCGATATACTCCATCGTCTTGCAGAAGGCTGTCGAGCGCATCCGTGATAACGTCGAGAACCTTGGTCTTGCTAAACTCACATCCAAAGGCTACGATGTTGGGTCGTTGAACTGGAAGAACCCACGTGAGTATCAGAGTTTCACGTACCGTCAATCGGGCTTCGAACTC
>NZ_KE356561.1:493988-495940 GCF_000415985.1 Haloquadratum walsbyi J07HQW2 | reverse complement strand
TAGACAAGAGGAGCCTCAGCAAAAAGCCCTGTACAAGACAAATAAATTCGATTTGAAGTTGATGTATCAGTAATCAGGTAGGTTATAGTCCCTTTTGACCACCACCTAATACCCTGTCGCAACTAGGACAAACGATTAATCGACTCCCTACACCGGCGTCCGCAAACCATTCGAGCGATGCCTCTGCTCTGTACCACATTCGGGACACTTTGGCATGCCAGTGGATGTACTCTGAGAAGTAAAATTAGTTTTGTCGGTTATCTACTCCTTACGTTCAAATTGTAATCAACTGTGTTGTGTGAACCCACGCAGTTGCATCAACAACACCCTTCTAGGAGGATTCGTTTGGATTCAAAGATTCATTCACCAGTATTGGATCGATGACTCCAACGACAATCAAGATGAGGTACGGGAGCCATTTGGGAGGAGTTGGTCCATCCAGTAATATGATGAGTCCGGCTAGTGGGACTGAGAATAGCATTGCCAACGCGATGAACGTGAGAATAACTGTGTTTTCACGAGAGAGCATCGGATAACACCATTCGTAGGAGTCCATACTCGACAAGTATCAGAACAGTATCCCAAGAACATCGCCACAGATTGCGATAACTGTGTAATGACACGTTCATGCTAACAATGTGTCCAAGCAACACTCGTTCATCATTTCCTCAGTCTTCATCTAACAAACCGTGAGGGATGCCGGACGATCACGTACCCCCCGCTCCCGATGACGATGCAATTGCAGAGGCACTTTCAGTTGCAAATGTGAATGTGACCGTGAATAGCAGCTGTGTTCTCGAGATCGTCACGCCCGGCAGTCGACGTCTCCGCCCGGATCAGGATGCAAATGCAAGTCCAATTGTATATATTATTGAACCGTCACTCCCGGGAGTCGGGGGAGTCGACCTGATCACTGATCCCGGATCCCGATACCCCCCGCTCCCGATGACGATGCAGAGGCACTTCCAGACTTCATATTCAGACAGGTTAGTATCATGTCCTAACATCGGGACGGGATCACGGGACCGGGAGTGGGAGTCGACCTTGTGCCTCAGACCTGTACCCCCTACTCCAGAGGGAATGGCATTAACAGTTAATTTAATGTGATATCACTGTGACTATCCTCGGGAGTTGGGGCTCTCGCACCAGTTGTTGCCTTTCGATCAGTTGCCCCGGCTCAGAGACAAGACACCCCTGCTCCCGTGTCGATCACGATCACGATCACGTTCCCCCTACTCCAGAGACAATTGCATCCCCGATTGAGTTTCTACAACACTGTATAAACATTCCCGGGAGTCGGGGGAGTCGACGTCTCCGCGATGTCCCGGATCACGATCACGATGCAAATGCCATTGCAGAGGCACTTTCAGACTCAATTGCACCATCATTGATTGTCGGGAGTCGAGCTCGGGAGTCGACGTCTGCAGGATCAGAATCAGGATGAGGATCCGGTGCAGGTGCAGTTGCATCGAGAACACCCTTCTAGGGGATTCCGTGCAAGTGAGCCGGAACAGTGTCACAGTTTATTCAGCAAGGAGAGCACGGAGGTCCAAAATCCCAGCAGTCGCGAGCATGAGGATACCCACAACGAAGAATGCATGACCCAATGGCTCGACAAGTATGAAGATAGGAAAAATCAACCCAGCGATAATAAGGAATCTTCCAGACATTGTCATGAGACCCCAGCTACATACGATGAACAATCCGAGTGAAAAAAATAGACCGGACCTCTGAAGGCATTATTCGTGTGAACAGCCGTCGAAGTGGCTCGCGTGCTGTGTCCGACCTTCTAAGGCTTCGACCTGGCACTCCTCGCACGTCACAACAGACTCACCAGTGTCCCCGTTTTCGCCGACCTTCGTAGCGTAGTGCGGACCTCACTGACGCATCTACTCAAGAGAAATATGCATAGTTGATACCTGCATCAGTAAATTGTCCTATTCAGTCAGACC
>NZ_KE356561.1:491218-493938 GCF_000415985.1 Haloquadratum walsbyi J07HQW2 | reverse complement strand
CGTGCGACAACTCTACAACTACGCACTCACCGAATTCACCCAAACCAAATCCCAGCACAAAAACGAACACTCCGCCACCGTGTCTGGATGGTCAGAGACACGCTTCCTGCGCTCGCAGACTGGTGGCTTGACCTCACACCGATATACTCCATCGTCTTGCAGAAGGCTGTCGAGCGCATCCGTGATGACGTCGAGAACCTTGGTCTTGCTAAACTCACATCCAAAGGCTACGATGTTGGGTCGTTGAACTGGAAGAACCCACGTGAGTACCAGAGTTTCACGTACCGTCAATCGGGCTTCGAACTCGACAACAAGAGTGGCCCGAACGGTCGCGGACTCCTCGTACTCAAGCAACTCAGGGGAGACACTCGGAAGATTCCAATCCGCCTCCATCGAGACCTTCCAGACCACGACTCAATCACAGAAGTCACGCTCAACAACAACTCAACGGGAGTATGGGACGTCTCAGTCTGCAGTGAGGCCGACAAGCCCAAAAAACCCGCTGTTGAGAGCATCAAGCCTAGCCTAACGACACCATGGGAGTTAACCTCGGCGTCGTAAATTTTGCTCACGACTCGGACGGACGGTCGGGAGAGTTGAGTTGTTCGACGAGCGAGAGCGTGAGCGTCTCGAACGCGAGCAACGTGCGTTGTCTCGCAAGGAATGCGAATCGAACAATTGGGAGAACCAACGACGAACGACGGCGCGTCGCGGAGACTCATATTCGGATGTCGAACAAGAAGCACGACCTCAAGCACAAGCTCGCGCACTTTTACACCACTGAGAACGCCGCTGTGTTCGTTGAAAACCTGAATGTCAAAGGAAAGGGATGATTGAATCCCCAGAAAACGCGCGGAACAAGGCTGAAGTCGGATGGGGCGACTTCATTATCATTCTCGAACATCACGGTGACAAGAACGGCTGTCACGTTGTTCAGGTGAATCCACGTGGGACAACCAAGGAATGTGCATCGTGTGGTGTGGAGACGCGCAAGCCGTTGTGGGTGCGTGAGCATTCGTGCCCTGCGTGTGGGTTGGGTTCACACTTGACAGGGACAGAGGAGGGATTGGAATGCGGCGCTGAACGTCCTCTCTCGGGGACTCGAGAAACTAGGAGTGGTAGTGAGTCACTCCGAAGCAACGCCTGTGGAGACTGCGACCGCTGTGTCCACCACCGGTGGCGATTCTTCGTCCATCGTCGTGACTACAAGTCGCGTCACAGAAACAGGAAGCCCCGCCCTCAAGCAAGCACCGCGTAGCGTTGCTGAGTAGAGTAGGGCGGGGTAGTTCACCATTATCAATTGCCGTGACAGCCTGGTGGAAAATTCTGTTCAACTTAAAAATGGAAATGGAATGCAATTGATCATGAAAAATCCCTCTTTGATAGTCGTGAAATAAGTACATTCATATCAATGTTACAAACTGTAGAAGGTTTCTTTATGACCGTCGAGATTAATCGCCTACAAGAAATGACATGTAAAACGACGGAAATCACCAAAAATCTGATATGTATCAGATAGAGATTCAGTCAAATGATATCGCTGTGCTAATTCCGAGTTGAGACTAGTAAAACGAGCACACAATGTAAAATGAGCGATACGCTAGTTACCAGGTCACCGGATTACGTTCTTGTCTCTCGAAATCCCTCTTGAAATTCTTGAAATCCTTGAAATAGCTTATAAGCGATATATATGAGAGAAGTGGGAATGAGCACAATGACCGCGATGATTGATAGTTCCGGTCCGATGATAATCTGGAGGAAAACATACCCTGTCACGAGCATCGAAAGAGCAAGTCCTGACTGACGATTCATACCGTGCCGTCGTATATCAACACAGATTATTGCCGACGTTGAAGTGATGAGTCAGAAACACCCTGACCAGCATACATTCGGGACTCATTTTCGAATCAACTGAGTTGATCAGGGAGTGTGGTATTGTTCATGTTGTCGGAGTGCACGAGCGAGTGCAGTAACTTCTGATAACGAGTCGACATTTGGGTATACTTTAAGCAATTCTGATGTCCATATATCATAGCGTCTTGCATCATGAATAAACGCCTCAATTCGATTTCTAATTCGGTAGTGCTGCCTAGCAGAGAGGTCATCGGCAACTTTGACACCCGCAACTACCTCAATAAACCTACTGTACGCTGTAAGGTCAAACTGCACTTCATCTTCAGTATATGCGATTTCATCAGGGATATCTGACGGTTGATTCGCACCAGAAGAAAAGGATGACATCAATATATATTGTATATAGTAGTACGTGTGTATAAATTGACTGCTAGATAACCAGCGCAACTAAGCAAAAAAATTGTATTAGTTGATTTAATCATATTCGAGCTACAGTGGGAACGGCTTTCTTCAGTGCTATGTTGAGTTTAACTTTCTATTATATTATGCAACTCAACAGAGGATCGCTTGACTTCGCTGAGCGTCCAACTCGCCAGCGATTTTTACCAGAATATATGGGAGAATGCCCCTTCCTCAAGGAGGCTATTCTTTGATAGCCGAGTAGAGAGGGGAGGGGATGAATCCCACTCGCAGAAACCACAAACCAAACAACAACCGTTATTCAATCGCCCCAGAATCAGCATGTAATGATGAAATATGCATATCGCTTTCGAGCCTATCCTGACCGAACAGCCGTCACCTCGACAGCCGAACAGCATCTTGAAATCCATCGGCAAGCCTATCATCACACCACACCACACCACACC
>NZ_KE356561.1:489479-491168 GCF_000415985.1 Haloquadratum walsbyi J07HQW2 | reverse complement strand
TCTCAATATGCGCAAGTGCGATCCCAATGTCACGTCCATGCTCCAGTTAATCACAACTCAACAGAAAATAATTTATATTTGTCAGTCGGTCTCTTTTGATCATAGTCAAAATTGAGTTGACCGACGTAGTCATCAACTGCGGAAGTAGTTTCACCAGAACCACCATTAGCATCGTCAGAGCACGTTGCTGGCGTTACCCCTATTGAGGTTTCTGGTTTGTATAGTATCGTTTGCGAGTGCGGAGATTGAAGAACTACCGGTGAGTCGAGTATTGGAACTGGCATCCGCTGTATTACTATTCGGTGAGATCCCACTCAGGCTTACTACCTCGGTATCGCCAGTGACCGCGAAGCAAAGCGCAAAGACGGAGGTGACCATCACAGCCATCAAAGAAACAGCATGAATTTGTTCAGGTGAGCCACTCATCAATATCTCACCTCTTGTGGTGGGCTAGCCGCGCCTACATATCTACTCGATTGGACTGTACGAATCGTGCCGGGAGATGGTAGAAGTAGCACATATATTATAATATACTATTTCTGATTATTACGCAGAGAAATCAACCATTCCAGCTACACAAACACTTATGACGAGCAATGACTAGCTTTGACATACGATGGCAGTCGAATTCGAAGAATATCAAGAATCCAGCGACAACGGGGAGTTTGACTGGACACTCCAAGAGGGGTCAAATAGCCACAAGATCCTCGCGTTCTTAGCTAAAAATCCGGATCAGGGGTTCACACCGAAGGAAATACACGATGCGACCGGAGTGACCCGTGGGTCAGTCGGAAAGACGCTACAGCGACTTGAAGAACGCCAGCTAGTCCGCCACGCCGAACCCTACTGGGCAATCGGTGAAGATGATCGAGTCGGAACCTACCTCAGCATGGTATCGTCACTGGAGACGATCAGCCAGCGGGAGGGAACCGAAGATTATGACGAGTGGCGAAACGCCGCAAACAGCGCGTAGAGCAGTCTTATGGAGGCATATCTCGGGGGGATGTGCTATGGCACTCAGCCCCATTTAGAGAAGGTGGACGGCGGTACGTTGTTCTGAGCGATGAACACCACCCGTTCTATGGAGAAGAATATCTCGTGGCTGGCGTAACAACCACAGAGCGAGACGGAGCGATTGAGCTCACTCCGGATACATGGGCAGAAGGTGGCGCACCGAAGCGAAGCTGGGCCTCACCGTGGTATATCTTGACACTTAAGCACGAAACAGTAACTGATCGTCTCGGGCGAATCACGACAGAAACCACGAATCAGATTGCGCAAGAACTCATGAGATTGGTTGGTATAGGCGATTGAAGTCAAAATCAAAGAGAAATAGCCATATTTCTTATAATATTGGTTTAGTTATGTTTGAGTCAAGCCACCACGACAAGACTTCTATAAAAGAAACAGCGCGAGTACCCCGCCCCACCGTGGGCGGGGGTGAAGCGCGTCACAACGATGAATTTAATAAACTACATATATAGCATAACATAGCGATGTCGTCGGGACTTACCCAAACACTATCATTTGGTTTAGATATTGCTACGGGGAGTCCAGACGACTTGCATGACGGGTGTATCGAAGCCCGTCGCATCCGCAATGAAGTGAATCGACTTGACCGGCAGCACTGGGACTGGGACAAGATCAAATCAATCGTTGTTGACAACGCCGATCACGTCCAGAATACGA
>NZ_KE356561.1:486268-489429 GCF_000415985.1 Haloquadratum walsbyi J07HQW2 | reverse complement strand
GCAGTGATCAGTCCCTGCAAAGACCGTCGTCGAAACAGGAAGCCCGCGTGAGAGCAAGGGAAGCCAAGCCAAGCCAAGCCCCATCCTCAAGTCAGGAGCCGAGATGGTTGTCTCGGTTCCTGACTAGGGTGGGGTAGTTCACGAGACATGTACACATTTATTTTATCAGTGTGTTTTTGAACCGAACCGACACAGATTAATTATTGGTTTGCAGTGCTCATAGTGATTATATCTGCGCTGTCTGTCATAGTAATTGCAACTGCGCCGAGAAGTTTTATTATACTACAAAAATACACCCACTAGTAACTGAATATGACGACCAGAGAGAAACGTAAGGATACAATCCGTGTTCTCCACGTTGATGATCAATTGGATTTTGCCGAGATGACGACAACCTTTCTGGAACGGGAAAACGACCGGTTCGATACTGAAATCGTCGCAAGTGCAAGCGACGGACTCGCTTGCCTCGCTGACTCGACATTCGATTGTATTATTTCTGATTACGATATGCCTCAGATCGATGGAATTGATTTTTTGGAAACTGTTCGGGACAAATATCCTGAGATGCCATTTATTCTGTACACAGGCAAAGGATCCGAAACAGTCGCTAGCGAAGCGATCTCTGCTGGAGTGACTGAGTATCTGCAGAAATCATCTGGACCCGAACAGTATGAACTGCTAGCTCATCGGATTACGAATGCTGTCGACCAATCACAGGCTGAACAACGGGTTCAACGAGAGCAACAACGATTTCAAACTCTGTTTAATCGTCTCTCACAGCCTACCGTGGAAGTTCAATATGAATCCGACGAGCCAATTGTGACTCACGTGAATTCGGCTTTTGAGGATGTGTTTGGATACGAAGCTAACACGCTCGTTGGTGACTCCCTTGACGCCCACATCGTTCCTGATGATCGAGTTGATGAAGCCGAAGCGATCAATCAATACGTACAATCAGGTGGTCGCCTCAAGTCTCGGAAGGTTGTCCGTGAGACGGTAAATGGTCTGCGTGAATTCCTCATTCAGAACGCTGTCTATAATAATGGTTCTGGTGGATTTGCTATCTATACAGATATTACAGATCGAAGTGAACGCAAGGAAACGCTCAAACGAAACCAAGATCTGCTACGACACACCGAACAGTTGGCTGATGTCGGTGGGTGGGAAGCTGACGTGGAAACGGGTGAGGCGCGTTGGACGCAAGGGACATACGCAATCCACGATATTGATCCTGATAGAGACTTTGAGCTATCACTTGAGACCGGAATCGAGTTTTGCCATCCGGATGATCAGGTGAAGATTGAACAAGCAGTGAATAACTGCCGTACCCACGGCGAATCGTTTGAAATTAAATTGAGACTCATTACCGCTGAGGATGAGCAAAAATGGGTACGTGCCACTGGCGAAGCTGTATCTGATGGCGATGAGATTATCAAAATCCGAGGTGCAATCCGTGATATCACACAACAGCACGAACGTCGCCAGCAACTTGAACAGATTGAGACGTTCTTCCAACACACACAGGATCATCTATTTTTGATCAATGTTGGCGAGGAATTTACAATTGAGCGACTCAACCAAGCTTGGGAAGATACACCAGGTATCTCAGTTGAGGGAAGTTGTGGACAGACAGTACAGGATGTGCTGGGTGAGAGACAAGCAAACAAGGTCAGACAAAAATATGAAAAATGTATCGAACAGCAGGAGACACTCGAATATGAAGAGCAAATCCGGTTTGGAGATGAATCTGCTCACTGGGAGACCAGAATCACACCAGTCGTTATTGACGGTGATGTTGAGTATATTGCCGGTGTAAGCCGTGATACTACTGAGCTCCAGAATAAAAAACAGGAATTGATACAATTGGAACAGCAATATCAGACATTGGTAGAGAACTTCCCTGATGGAGCGGTGTATCTGATTGATGAAAATTTTGAGTATGTCCGGTTTCGTGGTGATGCATTGGAGGAAATTGGTTTCTCACCTGCGGATTTTGAGGGTCACGTTCCACACGAGGTGTTTCCAGATGATATTGCGGATGAACTCTGCCAGCGATACGAGCAAGCGTTTGAGGGGACTGCGACCACTATTGAGCAGGCATACAGAGGTGAGCGATATCGAATTCGAATAACACCTGTGAGATTCAATGATGAAGACATCACTCACGTAATGGCAGTTGCACAGAACATCACCGAGTACTTCAAAGATAAACAAAGACTCCAGCGCCAGAATAACCGATTAGATGAGTTCGCAAGCGTCGTGAGTCATGACCTCCGCAATCCACTCTCTGTCGCAGAGGGAAATGTCGAACTCCTTCGTGAGGAGTGTGAGTGTAATAATAGCCGAATAAACAACATTGATTCAGCACTCACGCGGATGGAGGAGTTGATTAAAGACCTCCTGAAACTAGCCCGTTCAAACGAACAAACGGGGGATACAGAGTTAGTCAGCCTTGCCGAGTTGTCTCAGGACTGCTGGCAGAATGTTGAGACAACCGGCGCAACAATTCATATCGATATCACTGCCACACGGAGTGTCAGAGCGGATCCAAACCGTCTCGCACAGTTGTTAGAGAATCTGATGCGGAATGCGATCGAGCATGCAGATCAAGCTCAACATAGGGGCGGGGATGTGACAGTCACAATTGGTGAGCTTGAGGATGGATTTTATATTGAAGACGATGGAAGCGGAGTTCCTGCAGATGAGCGAAACAATGTATTCGAAGCGGGCTATACGACGACCAGCCAAGGCACTGGATTTGGACTCTCAATCGTGAAACAGGTCGTTGAAGCTCATGGATGGGAGATCTCTCTTAAAGAGGGGTCTGAGGGCGGAGCACGATTTGAAGTAACTCGAGTCGAATTAAATTAAGAGAGCATCCGGTCGCTCTGATGACCTCATTCTGTACTCTCTGCCGGTCATCCAGTAGAGTGAATCAACGAAGCCGTCTTGAGGGTCATGCATAATATAATATATCGACACATCTGATGATTCTGCTACGGTCACGCTCTCTCGGTATCAGTGTCATTTCCAAACAGGAGATGATGTTATAATTTTCTATGATCCCTATTATCAAAATGGAACGAAATACTGAACAAATCGATATTGAATCGATATTTGACCCGTTTAATTACATCGCTGAGATATACGCCACGCACCTG
>NZ_KE356561.1:483468-486218 GCF_000415985.1 Haloquadratum walsbyi J07HQW2 | reverse complement strand
TTATACATACAACATATGTCTACAATCATCGCATTCAGGTATGATCATATTAATAAAAATTTACATAGAAAATCTATCGGGGAGTGAATAACATGGACGAATTAAAGACTGAGCCTACCATACACAAAATCGATGCGGCACCTGAGACTGTGAATTGGGGGTTTTTTGATAACTCAACAGAACCTGTTTGTCGGATTGAATCTGGGGACATAGTGAGTATCGAGACAGTCACTCATCAAGCTGGTGATGCCCCTGACTATCTGATGGACCCAACTATCGAGAACATATATGAATCGATTACTCCTGAGGAACGTGGTCCTGGCGTCCACATAATGACCGGACCGGTATATATAGACGAGGCGAGTCCTGGTGATGTAATAGAGTGTCGTATACTAGATCTTGAACCTCGGATACCGTATGGTGTCAATTTGAGTGCAAACTGGGGGTTATTACATGACGAGTTTGATCAGCAGGAATATATTACAGTGTATGAAGTTGATGATAAAACAGGCAGTGTAAATCCCGTCTTTCAGTACGAATATCCTGGAACATATGACGAGATTGGACCACGGATCGACCCCGATGCGTTTGACCGAGCCCCTATTCTTGACAATGTCAATATACCTATAAAATACCACTTTGGCACAGCCGGAGTTGCCCCAGCAAAGAGTGGAAAAGTTGATACGGTCCCGCCAGGAGTTTATGGGGGCAATGTAGATAACCGTCATTTTAATATTGGCAGTTCAATGTACTATCCTGTACAAGTAGAAGGTGGATTATTTGTTGCCGGAGACTCTCATATTACCCAAGCTGATGGCGAGGCTTCCGGAACGGCTATCGAGGCAAGTATAAACGGCTTAGTACAGTTTTTTGTTCATACTGATTTAGACTTCGAGAGTCCAGTTCTGGAGACTTCGACTCATTGGATCACTCATGGATTTGGCGAGGATTTAGAGGTCGCCGCACAAAACGCTGGAATTGAGATGATCAATCTACTCTGTGGCAAGCGCGATTTTAGCCGGTCTGGTGCGTATTCTCTACTCAGTATTGCCGGTGATATTCACGTGACACAGCTTGTGAATGGAACAAAGGGGATGCACTGCATGTTAAATAAGAACGTAATTTAATCTTGTACAGTATATCAGGGTTTCACCATTGAAGTAAAAAATTATCTTGCGTTTTTTGGTGTGTATCTGATATGACACGAATACATGCTTGATAAACAAACCTCTGGAATATTTCAAGTTAATACTCCCGTATCTGAAGTAATTATCAGTCAGAACTGCGCTCATATTTATACTCGAACACTCTCGTGTGGTACGACTAGACTCATCAATCCCTGGTAAGCCATCATCTTCCAGTCTCCTGCTACTGACACACGCCTAACAAATCAGCTCTGGTTTGCTCGTATCTCATAGAATAAACCATTCAACTGATTGTTTTTTATTAATTCAAGATTAGTACAGTCGTGCTGTCGTCTAAGTATATACCTTTCACATTATTACGATATGGAGTCAAACCAGAGTTAGCTCGTTTGTGTTCCTCAGGGAATACATCACGTATGATATCTCGCTACTCAGAAACTGGCGGGGGCTGTCCGAACTCTGTTAGCCTCTGGATGAGTTCAGCACCGTCGACGAGTCGCATTTGTTGCCCAAAGTTATCTGAGTACTCTCGGGCGGTCTCTACGGATGTACTACCAGTTACGACGACTTGGGTAGCCTCATCTTTTGCAATGTGGCTCACGAGTTTCTGTAGTGTTGGACGCCCGACCCAGTTACCCGCGCCAAACTGTTTAAGCCGAATGGCACACGGTCATCTTGATTTTGAGCCCAGATATCAACTCCCTCATCGCTTGTTGCTGGTGTCACACGAGTCTTGTACCCACCTGATGCAAACACCGAAGCAACGACTTTTTTAGCTCTTGCCAGAAGAACTGATAGAGATGGTGGTGCTTCCAACGGTTGTTCCCGATGCGATCAACGAGGGATGATACCGGTCGAATAAGTTCCAGCGAGAAGTTCTCTAACCCCACATGAACGTCGTTCTGCCACTGTTTGCGTTCGATACTTGGGTATGCTATATCAACCTGATCAAGAAAATCAACATCATCAGTCGCGTTCTCGACAAAATTGTGCACTTGACATATTTCTTGATTTAGTCCATTATCTTCCAATTTCACACAGATGTGTTTGACTACTCTGTCAAATGAATAAGACGGATATTGTTGGTTTGCATCGAGAGTAGACTTGACAACGCTGAGTATCTAATTTAATCTCTCAATATGTGCTTCGTCGATATTATCTGCGGATAAACACTGACTGAATGCTTCAGGAAGTCGGCTGAATATGTGTGTTTGATATTCTTCTTGTATCGTTCCAATCTCCACTGCAAAAGAGACAATGTTTTCAGCTATCTTAAGTCCTGATTCGAACTGTGAGAACGATGCTTCAGTACTGTCGGAACCAGCGAGTTCTTCGAGCACTGCAACGTCCAAGCCTAACCGTTCACCGGCGGTTGGCGTCCACTGATTGCGGAGGACACTGGTCTGCGATTGGAGATCAATACGTCGGGAACGCTCGCGTTCCTATCGTTCAATCTTGATGAATTGTGACACTAAATCCTCTGCAATTTTCCCAGATAAATCCGTCTCGGCATCGGAGTGTATATTTTCGAGACGATCTTCTAGCTATGAGAGACCCTTATGATCATCTTTCTTAACGAGAAGAGGATATGCATCGAGCACAGCC
>NZ_KE356561.1:480937-483418 GCF_000415985.1 Haloquadratum walsbyi J07HQW2 | reverse complement strand
GAATCACTGTCAGCCACACCCACGCACTGGTCGAAGAACGGGGTCTCGACGCGCAAACGGTTGCGGACCACTTTGACCTCACCGCCTCCGATGTCTACCACGCACTTGCGTACTAGCACGACCATCCGAAGAAATGCGGGCAGTCGAAGAGCCGTCGAGAGCTTCATAAAGCCGCAGAAGAAGACCCCAAAATCGTAACCGGTCGTATAAATGTACCAGAATCATAGTTATGCAGGTGTCGTTTTTGCTTGGCGAGAGTATCGTGGCTCTGCTAGCCGACAAACTCGACAAAGCTGGTCACGATGTAGAGCGTGTCGTTGATATGGACGAGTTGGGAGAAGGCTCAGCGACACCACGATTCGCCTGTGCGCCGTGCAAAAGGGTCGTCTCATCGTCACTAGCCACGACACGACCCTATCTAGATGTCAGCTGACTCACACAGTGGCGTGTTTTATCTCCCCGATCAGTCACTTCCTCCGCACGAGCTCTACCATATCATCCAGTGCGTTCTCGAAGCATTCTCTAGCCGGGAGGCGTTGAATATAGGGATGTACATTACTGCTAATTGGTTGTGACTCCCGGACGAAGCAACTGATTCCTGAGTTATTTCTGCCGGGCAATTAGTCGACTAATTGGACATTTCGTTGACACTATCTCTCGTGACCCCGACAATTGAATCTCGCCGAACTATCTTTCGACGGATCGATCGTCGACCACATGCTGATTGTCCCGTGCACGATGTGACGCCGCTGTACGACTGAGGGTTGCTTGACTGGCTGGAGTCAGATATCAGAATCGTCTCGCAGACCTGGTTTAAATATGATCGCCACGAGCCAGTCGAGAACTTCGTCTGTGCACCGGGCTGGCGATTTCAAATTCCACGCACACGACCGCTACGCAGAGTTGACCCAGTACGAGATGGACACGCTCTTTCGCGTGCTCTTGCTGAAAGAATTCCACAGGTGGAAGCATGAAACAGCGCTGATAGAGTATCTGGAATGTTGTCCAGCGTTCTGCGAACGGTTGGGCTTTGAGTGGGGAGTGTCCCGGGTCGACGCTGTGGCGCAGCTGTCACAAACGATTCACAACCAACCTTCGCAGCACAGTCAAGACAGCTGCGCGGACCATTCTGATCAAAGCACAGAACACGAGTGTTACTGTTCCGCGGGACCCCGACCAACATCGCCCATCTCACGGTGACGAAGCGGACGAATCGGACCCAGGTCTTTGACGACGACGCATCGATTACAGGGCACGTCAGCCGCGTCGTCTTCCCGGCATTCTCGCTCTCGCAGCGGCAACATCACTCGAACTGGCTGAGAAGACGCCTACAAGAATAACGAATATCTATCATTGTATAAAACGATAGCAAGGCGTATTGAGAGTGATGTGCTTGTAATGCGACGAATGAGAGAGCGTCTGAACGATCTCGACATACAAGGAATATTGAGTAAGACCGTGTCCAATACTGGGACACGTGGTGGCAAATATTTCAGATTCGAGCTCAGTATTAAAGTAGAAATCGCCGCTAATATTCCCTCGGATATAACTCGACTTCTGGATATCGACCTCGGGTTGTCAGAACAGAGAAACTAGGACTCGTCCTCGTCTTCGCTGAGTTCTTTTATCGACTGTAGAGTACTCTCGATTTCTCCAAGTACAGTTTGTAAATAATCCACGTGCTCAGATATAAGAGACGGTCTAGTATCAAGATACTCTTCAACCGTGTTATTGAATCTGTCCAGTTCACGTTTGAGCTGATTCAAATACTTGATATCCGTCTTATCAAAATAATTTTGATCTCCGATTTCTCGTTTCGCATCAATCACAATTTGATTCGCACTGTTTACGTCTCCCATGTCTATCGATTCCTGGTCCAGCACATCTTTTGCATTCTCAATATGCGCAAGTGCGATCCCAATGTCACCGTCCATGCTCCAGTTAATCACAACTCAACAGAAAATAATTTATATTTGTCAGTCGGTCTCTTTTGATCATAGTCAAAATTGAGTTGACCGACGTAGTCATCAGCTGCGGAAGTAGTTTCACCAGGACCACCATTAGCATCGTCAGAGCACGTTGCTGGCGTTACCCCTATTGACGTTTCTGGTTTGTATAGTATCGTTTGCGAGTGCGGAGATTGAAGAACTACCGGTGAGTCGAGTATTGGAACTGGCATCCGCTGTATTACTATTCGGTGAGATCCCACTCAGGCTTACTACCTCGGTATCGCCAGTGACCGCGAAGCAAAGCGCAAAGACGGAGGTGACCATCACAGCCATCAAAGAAACAGCATGAATTTGTTCAGGTGAGCCACTCATCAATATCTCACCTCTTGTGGTGGGCTAGCCGCGCCTACATATCTACTCGATTGGACTGTACGAATCGTGCCGGGAGATAGCAGAATTAGTAATATAATTTATAATATACTATTTCTGATTATTACGCAGAGAAATCAACCATTCCAGCTACACAAACACT
>NZ_KE356561.1:475871-480887 GCF_000415985.1 Haloquadratum walsbyi J07HQW2 | reverse complement strand
CGTCACGAAAGAAGACTGTGACGTGGCAAGCCCGGACGATGCAGATACCGTTGTCGGCGTTGATGTCAACGAGGATTGTGTGGCACTTGCTGCAATGGATCGCAATGGAGAGGTGAAAGACTCAATCGTGGTTTCGTATCCGTCAATCAAAGAGCGGCGACACGAGTTTTTCACCAAGCGAAAGCGGATGCAGACCGCTGGGCAAACCGGGCTTGAATCGGTCGTACAGACAGCGGAACGCGACTACGTTCACGATTGTCTGCACAAGGTGTCGCGGCAGGTAGTCGATTGGATGTCGCAATTCACGACTCCGGAACTCATCCTTGAAGACCTCAAGGACATGCGGGATTCGATTGACTACGGCACGCGGATGAACCGGCGGTTGCATAGCCTACCGTTTGCCTCATTGCAGGATATGCTGTCGTACAAGGCTGCATGGGCTGGTATTCCGACAGCGAAGGCTGATCCAGAATACACCAGCCAGCGATGCCCACGAACAGACTGCCAGCACACAGCCCGTGGGAACCGACACAAAAAGCGGTTCAAGTGTCAGCAGTGCGGGTTTCAGGATCATGCAGATCGGAAAGCCGCAGTCTGTATCGTGCAGAACTGGCTAGACGAGCGAACTGAGAATGTGCCGTCTCTCGAAAACCTTCCCAGGGTTCGGAAGGTGAGACGGGCGGCATCGGGTCGTGGTGGAGCGACCGATTCTCATGGAGTGGCTTCCACTTCAGGTGTTGACCGACACAGAACGTCGGCACAAGGTGAGAGCCGAGTGCGAGAGGAATTGAATTCCGTTGCCCCAGCAGTGCCGGAGTAAACACGGACGCCCCGCGCCACCGTGCGCGGGGTACTTCACGTGAGCGTGCAATTCTATAGATATGCCACGTCCGATGAAGCGTATACCTCTCCGTATAGAGACCTTTGAGGAGCTAAGTAAACTCAGAGGATCAGAAGAAACGTGGGATGACATTGTGAAAGAACTGATCAAGACTAAGCAGCTACAAAACCGGCGAGAGCTACTGAAACGGACAGATAACGATAATTTTGCGCCGCTTGATCAAGTATAGCAACAGTGCTGATCACAAGACTATATTGCTCGTAAACCCACTAAACTAGATGATGAGCGACACAGCTTGGGATAGTTCGAAGTCAGAACAGGAGATTCAAGAGAATATTAACCAAGCTCTTGAAGCCGCAAAATCTCTTGATTTTGCAACTCTTGACGAAGTCAAGGAAGCGTTCAAACACGACTAAAATCGATTTGTCAACCCGGTACTCTTCGAGGTCGTCACCAAGATCCGCTACGAGATCTTCGGGTATCTCGTGGAGCAGCTCCTCTCAGTCTCCATTCAAAACGTCTCAATATCTTTGTGCTCGGAGTGTAATGACCACGTATGTCGAGTGGCTCGGATACGCTGGTGGAGGCGGAATCCACGATCAATGACAGTTATGCAACGACGATCCCAGCAGCGATTCGGGCCGCACTCGATGACGCGCTTGAACCGGGAGATACCGTTCGGTGGGTTATCTCAGATGGAGAACTTTCAGTTGAGATCATTCACGAAGGGTATGGTGCGTTCGAAGACGCCGAACCGTTCGATGGGCCTGCATGGGAAAGTGACGCTGTGGCTGAGAGTACCTGGATGAAGTGAAAACGTTTAAAAAAAGCAGTAGTTGACCGCTCAAAGTCTGGAAGAAAGACAAGACATTATTTCCCATACAAGTCGAGCGGGGTTTTCTGACGGGAAAGTATACGATTCGTAAGAATACCCAGCAGTACCGGTTCGCTCCTGAAAATGGCCCCAGCCCTCAACATGTTCCTGCTCATGATGGTGCCATCCAAGATCACGCTCAGCATCGCTGTAATGAAACGAAAACTCGGGGCGGGCATCCTCACTCTCTCCAGCAAACCATCGAACCGTTAGCGTAGCATTGTCACTGTCAACTCCCCACCGCTCTATTGCAAGATCTGCAACGACTTCCACAAACTCGCCAGCTGGAAACCCGCGAGTTTCGATAGCGATTGGATGTCGTGTAAGCTCTTGTTTGATACTGTAAACTGCCTCGGGGTCGAGCCCCGAGGCTTTCGCGTTGACTCCCGTTCTATGCCTGAGTAGTAGCAGGAGGGTTGTATTCCCCGCTCACGTTCAGCGTCCCGCGATTCAAGCGCACGTCTACAGGTGCGCCTCCGTCGCCTGCACTTTGCCGACGACGGAGATACTGCAAGCCGACGTTCTTCGCCGCGTTGTAGTCGGCATGGTTCTCGTAGCCGCACTGCTGGCACGCAAACGATTCCTGATGTCGATTATCGTCGTGCGTAAATCCACACGTCGAACAACGGTTCGACGTATTCCGTGGATCAACCTGCACCCCCTCAACACCGTGTTCTGTGGCCTTGTACTCAACGTACTCATACAGGCGGCGAAACGCCCAGATGTGTTGCCACGATGCTTCAGGAATTTCTGTCCGAATATGCGTTAAATCCTCGAACACGATGTGCGAACAGTCATTTTCAATCGCCTCCGTAATGAGTTCGTTCGCTACCGTATGGAGCTGTATCTCGAACCTCCCGGTTTCTTTCCGCCCCACTGATTCAATATTCTCGTGGGCGTGCCGAGAGCCGCACGCTTGCAGGTCGCCACGACGCTTCTCGTATTCGCGCCGCCAGTGGTTGAACTCATCTGCTGGCCAGAACGTGCCAGTTGAGGTGACCGCAAGGTTGTTCACGCCCAAATCGACGCCGAGGACTGTTCTGTGCTCGGTGGTCGATTCGGGCGTCTTCTCGGCTGTTTCCTTCTGCATTGAGGCATGAAGGTACCACTCACCATCGCGGTACTGTAAGTGTCCCATCCGAAACTCGAAATCCTCGTCGGCTACGTACTTTGTCGGTGGTGTCTCCGAGTTATCGGGGAGAATATATTCGCACTCAATCCGTCCATCAACAGTAGACAGCGATACGTGGTCGCGGTGGAAGGTCGCACTCCGCTTGTCATATACCACGCTGTCTGCCGAAAAGTGCGGTTTCGAGGTATCTTCGCCTCGTTTGATCCGTTCGACACCACTCTTTACAGCTTCAACAGCCCGGCGAATCCCTTTCTGGACGAGATTCGCGGTGAGATCCGTTTCTGTTTTGAGCTGGTCGTACAGTGCGGTTTCGGCTTTGGCCTTCGAGGTAACGTGGAAGCCGTCGTCGCCGTGCCAACACCACTCGCTTGCGGTGTTGGCACAGTGTTTGAACTGCTCGACAGTCTCTCGGAGGAAAGCGTCGGCTCCGTCGGGTATGTCGAGTTTGATTACGGCGGTACGACGGTAGTCCACTGTAGTTCACACGTAAGCGTATAGGTATTTACATATTGGGAGTTAGACTACCATCGTCGCGTAGTTTCGGCATTGTCTATGGCGGCTTCCCCCCGACCTCAGTCGGGGCATCCGCCTTGTACCGCCTGTGAAGTGCACGGTGAGACGTCGTTGCTGAGTCGTATGAATCAGATGTCTCACCCATATCAAGCAGATACTCGGAAGTCTTCGCTGTATGTGTCGTAGTTCTCGATTGCATCCTCAACGATAGAGAGACGATAGGAAATGAGTTCCCAATCACTCGCTGTCTGTCGGATTTCTCGTGTCTGCTCTGAGGTCTCTGTCTCTGCAGCATGAGCACGAACCTCAGCAGGCGACTCAACAGTATATTGACTCTGCCAGTCTTCAATCTGGGATTGCAAAGAGGTCTTCAGCTGAATGAGACCGTCACGGTCATGCTGTTCAACTAACTCCCGAAGCATCTGTATTCGGGTATGGAGCGGATCGGGAGCATAGTGGCCTGTCCTGTCTCGGTCACGCTTGAGAAGAACATTCAACTCGACAAGTCGCTCAAGGTGGTCTCGGGCTGTATTTTCCGCCACATGGGCCTCATCTGCGATATATGAGACAGACCGTGGTTTGGAAACAGCACTGGCGACTGACTGAATTCGGTCGAACGCAGTGGTCTGTTCTTTCCACGCTTCAACACCAGCAGATTCGCTCATAGCACACTACAACCCCGTCAAGATAATAAATCTACCTTCAAATAGAATATTTGATTTGTTTCGATAGGGTCAGAGACTCAATTAGAAGCAGACCGGGGCTCGGAGCGACAACAAGGCCGTTCACTCAGCGTCCGGGGTTGAGTTACCAGCTCGGTAGTCCTCGGGATCGCTTCCAAAGTCTGCTGCAAGATCTTTGCGTACTTCTTTCCGCACCTTTTTGATATCCTCTCGAAGCGTCTCAATATCCTCGTCAGTCATCGGTATTGGTTGATCTCGTGTCATTCCTGTCAGAAGCAGTCTACGAGGCAAATATACGTTAGGCAAGAGCAGAATTTTCTCCAGCCGAGAGTCCAGCAAGCTCCACATCAAGATGAATCCGCTCGTATGGGACATACAGGCGTTTTGACTGGCCTTCGTCGATGATGAACAGAAGACCATGATCGGTGAGGAGGCTGACATCGTCGTGAACCGTACGGTAGTCCCGTTCAAGCTCGTTGGCTACTGCAGTAATGCTTTCAGCCGCACCATCGATATCGATGAGGCACTGTAGCAGTTCGATTCGGCGATTGGTGAGAACTTTGCGTAGGTTGCCAACAGTAGCGAACGAGACCACAGCTGGTTGTGATTCCCCGTCAGCAATCTTCTCTCCGGCGTCAAGGGTGTCCTCTTGCATGGTTTCAAAACTCTCAACAGTTACACGAAGGAGAGCTGGGCAAGGACGATCACGGGGATCGCTGTACTTGTCAGGCCAACCGTTGTCAATTGAATTAGTCATGATCTGTGTTTTCGATGCTAGTTAGATGATTGACTTCTTGGAGAAATCGAGCAGCATGGGCAGTGATACTCTGGGAATTAATGTCGGAGTCCGTACCGAAATTGATGTGTCGGTGGTGCCATCCGATGTCATCTGCATCATGTGCGTTGTCATATCGGAGTATGTCCCCAGTCTCTGGATGGTGAAGTACACGGGCACGGTGGGCCGTGGCTTCCG
>NZ_KE356561.1:382943-475851 GCF_000415985.1 Haloquadratum walsbyi J07HQW2 | reverse complement strand
CACGATTTGAAGTAACTCGAGTCGAATTAAATTAAGAGAGCATCCGGTCGCTCTGATGACTCATTCTGTACTCTCTGCCGGTCATCCAGTAGAGTGAATCAACGAAGCCGTCTTGAGGGTCATGCATAATATAATATATCGACACATCTGATGATTCTGCTACGGTCACGCTCTCTCGGTATCAGTGTCATTTCCAAACAGGAGATGATGTTATAATTTTCCATGATCCCTATTATCAAAATGGAACGAAATACTGAACAAATCGATATTGAATCGATATTTGACCCGTTTAATTACATCGCTGAGATATACGCCACGCACCTGCCCTCCATTTCGAAAGTGGATCAAATGCAATTAATTATTCACACAGCTGAGGTAGATTCTACGGAGGAGTATCTTGATCTAACAACTGCCAATGAGCTGGTGATTGATGCTGGTGAGGCAGAACCACTTTTGTTCCCGTTTAATCTGATGGCAACAATTGCCTTGCCAGGATATCTTCAAGATAGCGATGGAGGTCGTCAACGGTGGATTACTGCTGACCAGACCGCAAATATTGAACTTACCCTGACGAACCACGAGCTCGGCTCGGTAGTTGACGGCTCTGCCTTCCCCGCAAACAACGTCAAAGGTATCGTCCTGTTCGACAACACCGGAACACTCGGGCGCACCCACCGGAGTGTATCAATACAGACGTGAAAGCCGATAAGCCAGTCGGCTACAGTGGGGCAGAAATCCCACTACACGAGGTCGGGGCTGGTAAGTCAGTGATCAAGCGAATCGGCTTCCTCTAAGACCAGAACATGCGTGGCTGTCTGCCCACCGGTATCCATCCGTTCGAGATTACACACCTCGTCCGCCCGGTGTGAGAGACAGAAGACGGCGACTCAAAAGAAGCAGATACCTGCCCGTGGACGTTCCGGCATGACCTTCGCGGCAATGATGAATAGACCCTCTGTATCGACCACTACGCTCTCTATTTGTGTCCCACCATAGAGTACCCACCTACTGACGTCCCCTACCGGCAAAGACTGAAGACCACTACAGTGGTACTCTACCCAATGTCGGGGTAGATGAACACTGTTGTCTCAGGTAATGAGTCAGAAATTCACGACGAACCCCACATTCAGGCCCGACGAATCACTGTCAGCCACACCCACGCACTGGTCGAAGAACGGGGTCTCGACGCGCAAACGGTTGCGGACCACTTTGACCTCACCGCCTCCGATGTCTACCACGCACTTGCGTACTAGCACGACCATCCGAAGAGATGCGGGCAGTCGAAGAGCCGTCGAGAGCTTCATAAAGCCGCAGAAGAAGACCCCAAAATCGTAACCGGTCGTATAAATGTACCAGAATCATAGTTATGCAGGTGTCGTTTTTGCTTGGCGAGAGTATCGTGGCTCTGATAGCCGACAAACTCGACAAAGCTGGTCACGATGTAGAGCGTGTCGTTGATGTGGACGAGTTGGGAGAAGGCTCAGCGACACCACGACCCGATGCCGCGTCGTCTCACTTTCCGAACCCTTGGGAGGGTGTTGAGAGACGGCACATTCTCAGTTCGCTCGTTTAGCCAGTTCTGAACGATACAGACTACGGCTTTCTGATCTGCATGATCCTGAAACCCGCACCGCTGGCACTTGAATCGCTTTTTATGCCGGTTCCCACGGGCTGTGTGCTGGCAATCTGTTCGTGGGCATCGCTGGCTTGTGTATTCAGGATCGGTCTTCACCGTCGGAATACCAGCCCATGCAGCCTTGTACGACAACATATCCTGCAGTGAGGCAAATGGCAGGCTATGCAACCGCCGATTCATCCGCGAAACATCCATCAACAGGAGAAAATGCTTCGGGAAGGTCAAACAACTGTATGCCTAACTCTACTACTAATTAATTCGCACATCTACTCAATGATCGTTGTGATCGTGGGTGGCGTGTAATTAAGATGTGTATCAAAACCATCCTCCGCAATTGTGCCCGGTTGTGAACAATACTGCGGCCCGTATCCGTGGCAAACGTTTATGATTTCTAGTTTCGTAACTCTATACAGAATGAGCTACGATACAGAGCACGTGCGAAACGCGGGGGACACTCCGGAAACGATCACCGGTATCCCGACGTTCGCAGAATTACTTGAAAACCCGTCCCTCGCGGACCTCTATACATTGATTAGACAGGCAGGGACTGCAACAGGTCCCGAACTTGTCGAAACAATGACAGTCTCAAAAAAGACGGTGTACGGCTACCTTCATAAACTGGAGCAAGCAGGCCTGATCAGCAAAGTTGGTGACGAGACCGGAACTGCCGTATACACCGCTCAGGAGTTCGAACTAACGTTGACGATTCGTGAGACGAAAGTCTCGATCACTCCCAAGATCATCGAGGTAATCGCCCAGAAGAACGAGCACCCAGCGATCGAACGAGTCCTCGAAGACCACGGAATCGTCACGTTCGCGCTCGCATACGATCTCGTGAACGCACACAGTGAGGGCGATGTTACAATCCGGCAAATCGCGAGCCTCACAAATTTGTCTCCTGGAACTACGTATGACCTCGTCGAAGCGCTCTATTCAATCCTCAATCTCGGTGATGACGGTTCGACCCCGACGACGTACACACCGGATGAGTTCGATGCGGACGAGGACGATCTTCTTGGGGAATACGTCAATAAGTGAACCGAGCGAGGATGTATACGGCGAACATTGCAGACACGGTAATGTTCCGAAACTTGGGGAAGCAACCCAGTTCACACCTACAATCGCTCAAGAGTGCCGTAGAGGAGGCTGGAACGGAAATTTGGGTGCCAGCAGCGGTCTACCACGAGTTGGCGGATGCCCGGAGTGCCGACTCACCGACGAACCCGTGCCTTGATACGGCTATCGAAGAAGGATGGCTTCGGGTAGCCCCACCGCTCCCAGGTGATCGTACAGAGGGATTCGATAATAGCGCTGGACCGGTAGAGAAAGCACGGTTCGTTGCAGATGGGTTTCTCAACCAACAGAGCAATATCCAGAGACGAACAACTGGCAGGATGCGGCATTGGTCGCGTTGGCAATTCGATTATTCGATGCGAATGCTCGAATCCGTGTGATCACCCACACAGCGGACGAAAATCTGGCAAAGGCGTGCGCTCGTATCCCCTCCCGAATTCGGATACTACGACATCAAGTCCCGATACTACAACCCACCCCAAACAGCGAAGGTTGAGTTTCCAACTGTAGGCCAGCTCACGTGGAATGAGTAGCGAACATTTCGGCGATTGGACCAGATCAGCACGCCCATTCACGATTTAAATCTCATCGTCAGCGCGATGTACTGGTCGCTGTGGAATGAGTAGCCCTCCCGGCTTGTCTGTGGTTAGGAGTAAAATCGACAAAAATGTCGAAGGAGTACCTCGTCCATAGCCACAAAGCGGTTCGGGAACCGTATGCATTGAGACAGCAAGTCTCAACTTCTGAGTGATAAAATAGAGATCAAGCCGGGGATGTATGCTGAGGATATTTCTGAAGAAGAACGACAGGCACGATATACACTCACAGAGGAGGATATATCAGAAATGGTGCGTGATTTACGCAGATTTGCGACTGAGTAGTAGTTTAGCGGCAATATACGCTTGTTTTTGACTAAAATGCACTGTAGTGACACAACTAACGTTGTTTAATTGTGTGTGTACAGTAGTCAGATATGTGATATAATCGTATAACTGCGGTGTTATATTATCCTCATGAATAGACATATCAGATGAACACCCTGCTTTCGTGTAGTATATTGGCGTAGTGTCACTCACAAATAATAACTGGACCCACACGCCTGAAGAAACAGAGTGTAATCACGCATATTGAGCACGACTAGACCTGGATTGGAGCTCTACCCAGACCCGTAAGTGCCCTCAGAGCCGGGGCAACTGCCGATGAACAAGCACGAGACCCCAACTCATAAATAGATTATTCGGCTGTCATATAAAGTTAATTATTACCGCAACACGCCCTAAGGAAAGGGTTTTGTCTGGAACCGGATTCCCAACGGTATCACTATTGACAATCTGAACTAATCCGATGTAGGATGGGCTCAATCTCAGATATCCGTCGTGTAATTAGCCTGCCCAAACGCAGGAGCATCCGTATACTGATGTGGTCACAATCGATACTGACTATTATCAGAGGTCGTCCGAGCGGGTCTGTAGTAGCGACAGCGGTGGCGACGACGCGGATCGATCACTCCGAGGGGTCGTCTCCGGTCGTCACGACCGCGCCGTTCCCACCCTCATCTGCGTCTGGTCCGCCACTGTCCGGCTCGTCACCAGTCCTCTCGGCGTCCGCTCCGTCTCCGTCCGTCACGACACCCGTGTCGGAGCCGTCCAGCTCGTCCGAGTCGGACGCGAGAGCCTCGTCGCCGCCGGCTTGTGGGCGGTAGACGTAGCTGAGGGTGTCGTCACAGACGACGAAGCGAGCGTCGTCGGTGTCCTCAATCACACGACGATCGGCGTCGATAGCGAGATCCACCAATCCTGCGAGGGACTTGACCTCGACGATCGGCCCGTCGAGTGCCGTCGCCGGAACGCGCCCGACAGTGATCCAGTCGACGAACTCCGCACGCTCACCGTTCGTGTCGAGCCGCGCCCGTTCCGCGTCTGTGAGCGATCCGAGCCCGCGTCCACGAGCGATGACCAAACCAACGAGGCCGGAGAGACCAGCGACGAGTGCGACCGGACCGCCGTACAGTGCGGCGGGTCGTCGTGGGAGCGTGACCCGAACTGCCTCGGTTACCGTTCCGTCGGCGACGGCTGGGGCCGCGTTGGTGACCGTGTAGGAACCCCCGGAGACGGAGAGTGGGAGACGGTACGTGCGTCGCTCGACGCCCGTCGTGGTCTGTTGTTCCACGGCGGCGAGCACTGCCACCTGGAGTGTCCCTGGCGAGCCGCCGACCTCGGCGTCAAGCTGTTGGAGTCGCTCGCCAGCGGCGGTAACGTTCACTGCGAACGGGGCCGCGACTGGGTCGGGATCGTTGAGCGCTGCTCTCACAGGGTCACCGAGCGAGTCCGTGACGCGCCAGTAGACGGTCGTGTTCTCGGTGGCGCCCTCGACGGATCGGTACTCCACCGAGAGCGCGATCGTCGCGTTACCGGGGGGTGTTTCGGTCGTGTCGTAATCGTACTCGAAGACCCCGGTCAGTTCCGGCGAGACCCGCGTGAAGTACAGCGAGCGGTTCGCCAGGACGGTCCCCTCTGGGAACGCCTCGGTGCCGTTCGTGACAGTCGCAGCGTGGTCGAAGCTCCCGACGGCAGCCCAAGAGGAGACAGTCTGACTCTCCAGTCGCGTCGCCGGCTCGGTTCCGTAGACGTCGTAGGTAACTGCGGCACCGACGCCAGCGGTGAGTAGCGTCACGGCGACGAGGATGGCGAACGAGCGAGCGAGGACCGCCCGGAGACGGAGTCTACGGTCCGACCCGCCAGCGTCGGCCATCATCGACCCCGCCCGAGTGAAGTGGGCGCGTTGTTGGTGTTCGGGTTCGATTCGAGACGTGTCTGTAGGGTGAACAGTGTGAATGTCACAAGCGTATCTACGATGTATTCAGTATTTGTCCTATCGAAAACCGCGTGCGTGTCATCGCAGGAACCACGCGAGGCGGGCAGCACTCCGACGGACACGCGAGGGACCGGTGCGCGAGCGGACGCGGATACGGTCTGTGCCGATGAGACGGTAGCCGATGACGTACAACGGCACACCAAGCAACGCGTTCACCGCGAGGATAGGGAGCCACGGGTGGACGGCGAACAACGCCGTGAGCACTGACTCCGGCAGCACGGCGAGGTATCGATACTCGACGAGGTAGAGGCTGTATGCCCCGGTCTCCGGTGGGGCGGTGAGTCCAACGGTCACCTCGGTGAACGAGCGACCACCTACCTCGAACCCACCCTCCGGGACGGCAACGCCGTCGCTCGCGGCGGTCAGGAACACGACGACCGGGACGATCCCACCGTTACGGACGACGTACGTCGCGGGACCCGTCTCTCCGCGTTCGAGGACGCCCGGTCGCTCGGAGCCGACGGCGGAGCTCACCACGTCGAAGGCGTACGGTCCAGCCGGCAACACCATCGCGGCGGTCGCACTGGCGGTGACGACAAGCACTATCACACCGAGGACGAGACGGGTGCTGGTGCCAGTGTCGCGGCTACGGCTCCGTTCGCGGCGACGTGAGGTACCACGGACTGCGTCGGCCGCCGACCACAACAACGAGAGGGCAAACAGTGTGTATACCAGCCCGCGCGTGCCGACGAGGACTGTCCCGAGGCCGACGGTGGTTGCGAGGCGACGCTGGAGGCCGACGATGGTCTCACGGACCGTCTCGACGGCTGTACCAAGGAACGGGATTGCGACGACCCGGTCGTCGATCTGGAGTGCAACGGCGACGATCTGCGGGTCGACCACTAGGGGCTCGGTGCCACTCTGGTCTGTGACGGTGTTGGCGTCACCCTGCGTGAGATAGCCGCGGTTCGTCTCACCGACAACGCGGTGAGTCGTCAGCCCACCGCCACCGACGGACTTCGCGCGGAAAACGACTACGTCGCCTGTCTGGATCGACCCGACGAGCGCGGTCGGCACCGCGACGAACCCGTCGCCGGGATCGAGTGTCGGAGCCATACTACCGGTCGTGACGTAGCTGACGACGACTGGCTGATCGAGTGCCTGCCCGACCACCAGCGTGCCTCCCAGACCGACGAGACCGATAATTAAAACTACAGTCAGAAGATGCGGGAGTGTGGTAGCAGGCATGTGTGGTATCACTCGGTATCGTGGAAGATAGGAAAACCCGGTGTCTCGGCGGTGAATGCCGCGTGGAGACGGTTAGTTCCGATAGCGTGGTCAGTTTGGACGGTGCGACCGTCCAGACGATCAGTTCGCGCTAATCGTCAGAGTGCCCGATAGATCTTCGAGGTCGTCCACTGCGGCAGTCGTGTCGACAATCAGGGAGATACCGATGAACTCCCCAGGCTCGAGGCGGTCGTCACGGGTGCTATTGGGACCGGCGGAATCGTTGAAGCTGAACGAGTCGTTGTCGTTGCCGGCGGTGAGCCGGATGGTCTTGGTCCGTTCGACGTCGGAGACGACACCGTTGCGGCTCGGTCGCCCCTGGAGGATCAGCTTGGAGCCAGCGAGATTGACCTTGTCAGTCACGTCGAATTCGACGGTCACATTACGCGGGACTGTATCGTTGTTGACGATCATGAACCCGGGGTTGTCTGTCGGACCGTTCCCGAGCCCAGGCAGGTTGTCGGCCTCCGAGATGAATCTCAGCGAGCCGATCTGGTACTTTGAGTTGACGTTGACACCACCAGCGGAACCACCGCCGGTGAAGTCGATCCCGATCTGGCCGGTCGTCGGGTTCTCTAACACCACCCCACCGTTCGTGTTGGGACCGAGCTGGAACGCGAGTAGACCCGTCGAGTCGTTCACCACATTAATCCCGCCTTCACGCTCCGCGGTCGATTGGACGGAGGCACCCGTGCTGAGGGCGGCCGTCGAGGCGACTGCGAGCGATCCGAGTCCGAGTAAGTAGTTTCTTCGTTTCATTTTTGTTTTTCTCCGCGCATTCCCGGGGAGGGAACACGCTGATACTTCCGTGGATCGATACCGTATTTGTATCCCACACACATCCCGAAAATTTCGAAGCCCGATACCGATTCGACGGGCACCGATACTGCAGGTATCGGATACCGATACCGACAGGCACGGACACTGATACTGGACACACGGTCGCAAATCCGTGTCGTCCCACCGTCGAGATGCTCCCGGTCTGGCTGACTCACAGCCACCGCAACGACCGAGAGTAGTTATAGAACGGATCAGAATGGTTGTGAAGACGCTGGGCGCTGGGACGGTCATCGATCCACCAGCGAATCCGTTGTAGCGTTCGAATCCAGCCAGTTCCTATATTGTAACTATACGTATGTTTATGTGCTCGAACGACAGTTGAACAGCAGACACTCCGGTGCGACCGACGGCGTACCGAGCGTTCGATCACCCATGCAAACAACACACAACCAACCGACAGACCACACGGATCCCCAGCCCACGACCCTGACCGGCGACGCCCGCGACTCCGCTACACCGACGCTCGAAGAACTGTACGAGACGCTCGCCAACCGACGACGACGGTTCGCAATCCACTACCTGAAACACCACGGTAGCCCCGTCAGTCTCGGCACACTCGCCGAGCAGCTGGCCGCATGGGAACACGATACGCTCTTGGAGACCGTCACGTCGAAACAACGGAAGGTGATGTACACGTCGCTCCAACAACGGCACGTCCCCAAGATGGACGCCGTCGGACTCGTCGAGTTCGATCGTCGCGGGGGGGTCGTGACACCGACAGAGACACTCGCGAGAGTAAACATCCATACCGAGGTCGTCACGAACGACGAATTCCCGTGGAGGTACTACTATCTCGGACTGTCCGGGTTTCTGGTCATCGTGACGGTCGGCGTGTGGGCCAGAATCGAACCGTTCACCGCTCTTCCACCCCTAACGTGGCAGGCACTCTGTGTCGCCGCACTCGCGGTCTCGGCGGTCGCTCACGTCGTCCTCTCCGACCGTCCGAGACTCGGTGACTCCCTGGAGCCACCGGAACTCCAAGACCACGCCCCGGACACCGTCGTCGCGGAGGTCTCGACACCGAGCGGCGTGACGACGACCGACGGTGGCGAACTGGACAAGACCGAGGAGGCGGCACGATGACCGCACTCGGCCGAACCGGTCTGCTTGTCGTCGTGGTCGGACTGCTCGCCGCTCTCGTACTCACCGGCACCGGTGGGTTCGGCTTCGCCACGGCCGACCGCACCGTGAGCGCGGACGTGGTGCCGGACGAAGATGCACTGTTTGGGGTTCGAGTCTCGGAGACGAGTGGTGTCGTCGGCGGGTCGACGTTCACGCTGATAAAGACTATCGACAACTCCGGCGGTCAGGTTGACGTCGACTCGGCGACCGTCACCGGGCCCGTGAGCGTCGTTACCGCCGGACCAGACACCGTCGAGGTCGTCTGCACCGCCCCGACGAACGCCGCACAGGTCACACTCACAGTGAAGGCCAGCGGCGCGGACGTGCAGATTACGACGTACAGAGATGTGACCGTCACCTGCGCCACACCCACACCACACACCCGCAGCCGCACTCGTGACTCGAACAGAGTCGGTTCTGACCACCTGCGGCGTGAGCACTGGTTTCTAGCGGATTGCACGCCACAACCTCGCTTCATCTGGAGTGGAGGTGGAGACAGTCCGCGGAACGACCACAGAGTGGATTTGAGGGGGGACACATAGCACAGCGCCGCGTCCGACGTCACCGCCGGTCCCAGAGAGGTGGCGCAGTTCGGGTTCACGAATCAGGGCGAGACACCGTTGTTGATCTGTTCGTCGTCGTCTGTGATGACGTGCCCTGTCCTGCAGTCGAGCCACGAGATGAGCCGGTCGACGCTCGGCATCGGGTGTGATCGGTAGAGTAGGGGATCGACCCGATAGACGCTCTGAATATACTCACAGTGTATATATTATGAGTGCCGACGAGAATTTGTTATTCATGGCTTTCCGAACAATATGAGAGCATAAAATAAGGACATAGCAAGCCTGCGGCTTCCATAGAGAGCCGTTTTCGGTATGAGAGAGACGAATGAGTCTGTAAGTATGTCGGATTCATCGTGTATTCATTGCTTCGGCAGAGGGTCGTACTCTCGGCACGAAAACATAAGTTGGGTCGCTACGTAATATATCGGTCTTGAGTGTCGGAGGAATAACTTCTAGAAAGGTGTCCATATTCTGATATAGGTATCATTGACACTGTGATCCGAGAGTGCGACTGAGCGACATGTCCCTCGTCATGAGAGGGCTCTCCATGTTACAACAAAAGAACAGGCTTTGAGAATGTGTAAAGATATCTACTGTCGCTCACAACATTGTTCAGTTGTGCAGCTACAATTATATCCCCATTAATAGATAGTTAGACCCCCCGCGTGCGATATGAAAATCCACACGGGTAGAGCCGATCAGACCGTACCAAGAAAACCTATTTATTTCACACATCAATAATTATACATAGAATTAGGTCAATTCCAGCAGCATATGAATGATCTTCTTTCGGGAGACAAATCAAAAGACGACGTCGTCACCGATGTGATGTCATCTCTTCCAGCCCGAGTTCGACGATGAGTGGATAGAAATGCTGTGTCTTCTGTCATTCTCGGAGAGATTCAGTGTCCTGTCTCGGGACTCCATCAGTGATGTGTGCTGGAAGTGATTCCGGTGGGGCGGGATTGTCAGCGTTCATCTTACCAGACAAGTAGGCTTCTGCAAGAGGATTGTTTGGTAAGATAGCAGTATCCAACGGAGATATCTTGTCGGCAATCCGGCTTTATTGAAATCCCAAATCGGTACTGTGTTTTTGAAGACATACTGAATGCAGAGCAGATCGACAGCAGAGATTAATTGTTGAAGCGCGTCAGGACATATTATGGTGAAGTCGACTGTCCGGTTCCCCCAGGAAGTTCTGGACAAAGTTGAACAAATGGTCGAGGAAGGGACGTGCTCGAACAAATCGGAATTCCAGCGGTTTGCTGTCGAGTACGTGCTCTCGAAGGCAACGGATCACGACCCAAATATAGTGGATTTTGACACAATTTGCACAGAGATATTTGCAGAACAAGAACAGACAGAGGAGGATATGTTACATGCTGAGCCGGCTTCCGCTGGAGATGAGACGTTCATCCAGGTCGCGACACGGGTTCGGCAGTTTGGCAGGCGCGAGCAAATCCAGACTGCTGAAGAGTACATCGATACTCAGTATCCTGCTTCTGACCCTCGAAGCATACTCCTCGATGATATTCTTGTTCCGTATCGAAATCAACTCCATGATGATGACGAGTAACCACTGAGTTGAATGTGAGCCCGAACTCGAACCCGGACCTGGCTGCGGTATGTCTCCTATCTGTCCCAAGCGAATTGAGCCGCTCGTTTTTGGATGTCTCTCAGCTGTCCGTGCAAGATATGTGCCCTTGCATTCAGCACGCCGCTTGTCTCAGATGTACGGGATTTTAACAGAGCCGTATTTTTTGATATTACAAGCGCACATAAGAGCAGTCTCAGGTAAAACTGTAGCTACACAATTAAAGAGAGTGCCGTTGGGAGACACCCCGATGCCCTCCCCACCACCACACAGACACATGCTGGTATATTGCAATTAACCCTCAGGGGGCATGACAAACGCACATAGGTTATTACATATAAACAAGGATAGTTACGCTCAGTCTGCGCGAAATCTGTAGTTGTAGTTGTAGTCTTCGCCCAGGCGATGTGCATGAGATCTCAGCTCTGATATCTAAAGCCATGATACACAAGATCAATATTAGCAGGGTATGTCTCACATCTAGACAATTGGAATCACATTTTTTATATCATGGAGAGACAACTGCATGTGATCCAGTAAAAGTTTCTTATTGTAGCTGGGGTAGCACTCTGCAGCGGGTGTGTGTCAGACTTGCAAGAATTGCGACCTTCTCGCTTTAGTATTTTCAATGACCGTGACAGCGTGGTGGAAGACTCCCTTCAACTCAGATACAACAATGGAAAGTACAATCGACCAGTGGAAATTCTCGGGTAATACTGGTGACATAAACGCATTTACAGCAAATTCACCACTTATAAGAAGCTTCTTTATTATCGTTGATGTTGACCGCCCAGGAGAAACGACACATGAGACGACGGAACTCACCGACAGCAATGATTATCAGATAGAAATCAAGCTAAACGATATCCGTGTATTAGTTCTCACTTGAGACTGCCAAAACGAGCACACTTGCACGGGTAGTAGAGTATTTTTATCAATAATATGACACCTGTACCCACTGAATGTAGGAGAAGACCGTGATGTCAAAGACCCTCGCAGCGCTGCCTATGTTCAGACCCGTCAACAAGCGTATTATTCCCTATCTTGAGATTGTATTCAATTGCGGTTTCGTCAATGCACTTCCCCTGAGGATTAAAAATAACAAACAGTGAAAACAGCTGATAATTAATTCCTGCTGGCAGTCCATAGTATATCCATCCTGACTTTGTCATCTCAGGAGAGATTTCGCTTCTTGATAGATAGGGTTCTGGGTGTATTCCTGATAGGGATCTTGATTCATCCACATCATCGCCAACATACTCAGCGTCAACTCTAGGAACAGTCTGTTTCTTCTCCCCGATATTCTCATATCTTATTTTTAGATATAACCGAACTGCTCTGTCACGGATGTTGCCATAATCCTCTTTGCCCTCTTTTTGGATGTCATACCCGACAAGAGTCATCTTATGATTATCATATATTGCCGTGGAATTCACAACTGTGTAACCAGGCTCACTGTCTGGTTCCGTGGTGTTCACACCTGTAGGAGTGGGCTCACTGCTGGACTTGCCACTATGGTCGAAGATAGCCACGGAGGCAACGCTCAATACTATGAATCCGATGAGGAGAACACTCAGACACAGAATCGTGGCGAACTTTACCAATTCTTCGCGGATTTCAGATATCTGGTGCATAGAAAAATTATTATTGGATTGCTCTATGAACCCCGCTCGAGTGGACGGTGTGTATTGGGTTCTGAGATCACTTCGTGCCGATTGAGTAGTATTATGATTTCGCGTTTCAGTGGGATATCCCGTGTTAGTGTCAGCTTCAGGTTCCGCTTCAAGATATGGAGCGACTACTGAGAACAGTGAGTTTTCACTGATGATCTGATACAGCCCATCTGCATCGACAGTTTTGACATTTAGGTCATCTGCGGCTTCTCCTGCTGGCTGTGAAAATGAACTGCTTGTAACGATTATGATAGTCTCCACATCGTCTTCTTGATCAGGGATACTCGCGTACCTCTGGACTTCAGGTGAACTGATCTTGTCAGACTGATAACGCTTGATCTGAATTGCATCTTTGCGGGAAATAATGCCATCTCGTGAAGCGATGACATCGATCCCGCGATCATGAGATGTCGATGTCAATGTCAATTTTGTGTCCCATCCCTGAGATGACCAGATATCTGCGACGAACTCTTCAAATCAGATTGGATCCATCTGCTGAATTTGACGTTTAAACTCTGAGCGGGTTATACGAGCCACAGTTACTGATTGTATGTTTCAGGAACAAGAGTCATCCTTTGGAGGACTATCGATTCATCAACTGACGTGGCATGGTAGTATTCGATCTTCATCTTCATTTTACTCGGGAACTCTGAACAATGTGACATGGCTGTTCCTGCACATAGTTTGATTCTTTCCAGTGGTTGCCTGCTGTAGACACTACAGTCCCTACACAATCATGTTCAATTACTTGTGCAGCTACAGTTATAGCCCAATTGATGGATAGTTAGACCCCCGTGTGCGATATGAAAATCCACGGGTAGAGACGCTCAGACTGTACTAAAAACACTTATTTATCTTATACGTCGATAATTATATATGAAATTGATTCAATTCCAGCAGCACATGAATGACCTCCTTTCGGACGACAAACTGAAAGACGACGTCGTCACCGACGTGATCAAGAACCTACATCCCGACGGTGACAACTTCGCCGGAGCTATCGCACTTCTTACACGAGAGCCCTTCGACAACATTGGTGTTGGCAAACAGTCTGTCCGAACTATCGGCTCGAAGTGTTTCGACATTTCATACGAAACAATCCGCAAGCTCGAACGTGAGCACGGAGACCTTCCAAGTGTAATTGGTCACGCCGAATCAGCACAGACCACAGAACGTCTCACACCAGCAGAGCACATTTCGCTCGGTGAGCTCTACCGACAAGTCGAGATGGGACGTGACAAAAGCGGTCCTGAAAAAGATTGAGCTATCACTAAACTGCTTGGCTATGCTGAGCCCAAATGGACTGCTCACGCTCTTCTCGGAAAGAAAGGTTAAGCCTCGGCATAGGAGGAAATCCGTTGTCAGGGCTCTAGCGTCCGAACATGGACCCGCAGACTACAGACGTGACTTGCCCTCAACCCAGATGTGATAGATCTCTGTCGATCGATGTGTACCGATGGTAAATCAGTTTGAATGAGTCCTGTTGTCGGAGACCCGCTCCTCCCAATGCTCGCAAAATCCGAAGATGTAATTAAAGACATTCCTGCTGAATGGATTGCTCAGCCAAAGTACGACGGCGCACTCATCTTAGTTCACATCAAGAATGGTGAAATGATAGAAGCGTTCAGCAGAAACGCCAACACGGTAGGTGACTCTCTCCCAGAACTGACACGCCTGGTTGACGATGTAGCTCTGCTTAGTGAGAAAGGTGAGTTCATCCTCAATGGAGAAGCTATTCCGTTCAAAGATGGGAAACGACGATCGTTCCGAGCGATTGATAACACGGTTTGGTCATAAGGATAATATCGACGAACGTGCACAGTCTCTCCGTGGCGATGAAAAAGCGTTCAACGCTGTTCTTGACGAGTTTACTACCAGAATTCAATACGAACTCCACAATTGGTTTATTCTTGAGTTTAACAACTGAATTTACCATGATTGACCAGAGAGACTCGGAGGCGACAGCGTCTGCCGTGTGTATCGTCAGTCATCAATATATGTGATCCCAGCGGATGACGTCATAATCTGACACTCGTGATATTCATCAGGACAGATCACTACTCAGCAGAGCAGTCCAGTCAATGGTTTCATTTCCTGACGGCATCCAAAACAAACGAAGCACAATGTCACGCAATCACGATATCAGTGGATTGGATCTTACTGGAGATACGTACGTCGTTGAGCAATCCCTGCTGCCGATTCGAAACAAGTACAAAGCGATGGATGCGGATGAAAACGTCGTCATCCGTGGGAAACAAAAAATGTTCAAACTCAAAGAGGAGTTTCCATTCATTGACTCAGACGGCGAAGAGGTGTTTGAGGTCAATGCTGGAGGGATGGTTGATATTGCCGGTAACTATGTCTTGACCGACTCACAGACAGGTGAAGACCTCATTGTTCTTGATAACGATTATTCACTTCTGCAAGACACTTGGCGAATACGGGACGTAGACACAGAAGAGAAGATTGCAGAGATTAATTCTCGTGGCACCCTCGTGACAATCGCTCGTAATGTGATTCCATTCGGTGAGTTTATTCCGCATAAATATGAGATTACTGACGCCAATGACTCTCATATTGGAAATATCGATGGGCAAATATCACTCCGAGACCGATATACAATTACTATTGACGATACAAGCACTGTGTCAAGTGAAGCTGTTATTGCTGCGGCGATGGTTATTGACGCAATCCAGGGTAATTGAATGCCTGAGTGATTACCACTCTCCCGAGGACGTAATCATCTTATTGTCTGAGACGGTGACTCATCGCAGGCACCTGTTTGATGTTTCTATTGGGAGATCCAGCAATTGAGTAATTTTGTCGGTCGTTGGAATTGGCTACTTTGATCATATAGATGAAACACCGATATTCTACGATTAATCCGTGTTATGCTCCTTCCACGGTATCTGTGAATAGTGTCGCGGGTGTGAATATGTGCTTGTTTGAGGCTCGATCGACCGGTACCATCTGGAGTATCGTATGGTATTGTATACCAAAAGTAGTTGTCTCGGAAGCGTATTCGGATAATTACCGTAACGACGTAGTGTATCTACAGATATCAAGACGAGTGCCTCGGAGTCGGGGCTTGTCCCCGAGGTACTTCACGTAGCAGATACTGTATTGGGATTCCCGAGTCTGACCGCATAGAGGTCTTTGAGCTAGGATATTTGCCAAGTGAAGATGCCACCGGATTTGATCTGCGGATTGTCAAACAGATTGCCGACGCACACGGTGGATATAGCCGTGACAGAGAGCAACCAGAGTGACGCTTTATTTGACATCACCGGTGTCAAACTCGCTGATCGCTGATGCGCGCCGTATTTATATCACGGTCAGGCGTTCGCGACCGGTGCAGGATTATCTAAATTCGAGGGCAAGACCCCTTCCTCAAGGAAAGAGCGGAATAGCGTGGAGTGAGCGAGTAGGTCGGGGTAGTTCATTATCGACCATCTGTTCGATATTTTTGTCTGCTCTTGCCAGCGTGTCAGCGAGTATCTGACAGCTAATTATGATCAGTTACCTATGAGTAATCTCGACAGCTTTCTTATTACATCCCTGTAAGATCAACACAGTTTGGGAGTATTTGATGATTCATGTATATGCTAATAAGAGAACTCACAAGAATATTGATCGACAGTTGGCGACATCTGAAGGAATCAATGTAATCGACTTCAGCTCAGAAAGCACTGAGATTTCTTGTGCAATATTAATAAGACAAAATGAGAATAGATTGAATGATATCACAGCGGTAGCAGCGCGCAAGCTCACGGCTTCAGCGGTGGATAGCTGACATATAATCGATAGATATCGCCAAAAGCCCGATAAATTAAATTTCGACGCTCACTGATGATAGATCAAATACCTCTGAGTAACCGCGTATCATCATTATGACTATGATTATAATTATAATACATGATCGAATTCACTGAGAAACGCATATTGAATTCGATTGTAATATTGTTGTATCTCAGCCAAACGATCATATAGACGAAACCAATAGATTTTGTGATACTACCAGTTTCACTGCCAATATCGAGTCTATCGATTCCACAGAGACCGACTTCTCCGGTAGGGGTCTCTCCAATATTGACCGCAGATCAGTACGTGTATGTATCGACTGTGTCGCCACTATCATTCTTGACTGTCACTGTATCACCGGCGTTATTCCAGACAGCCCCGTCCTCGCGCCAGTATAATTCATTATCTGTATCTGTCCCATCACCAGTATAGAGGGTCATGGACTCCCCTGGTCTCAGTTTAAAACCTGCTGGGAATGCATACTCATGAATCGCCTCATCAGAGACAGTCCAGCCTGTCAGGTTGACGGCTTCATCACCAGTATTTTTGAAACTCACATATTCACCATTCAGGTTTTCATTGTCATTTCCTTTGGCGTCTGCATGAATACTCTCGATGATGATATCGCCACTACCATCCTCAGTAGTTGTCGATATTGATGTCGATGTCGATGTCGTGGTTGTGGCTATGGTTCGTGATGTGTAATCCCACACACCGGCGGTTTCATCACGAGCAGTCATCTCAGTCGCCTGATACCCCTTTTGTTGGCTAAATGAGCTGTCATAGTACCGTGCGTATCCATTCAGTAACAACCGTTCGTTGAACGATATCTCAGCGTGTCGGGATTGAAAAATATACACAAGCAATCGACCGTAGTACCCGCGGCGATCCGCTTCGGGGTCGCTCTGAATTAAGACTGTCTGGCCTGCAAGACGGTTCTGGGCATAGCGTGTTGCGTCCTTGCTCCACTCGACGAGCCAGTCACGACCGTCAGTAGTGTCTTTTACTCCTTCCCATTCTTCAGGTGATACTTGCGTAATGGATGTTTCAGGCGTGTCGACGCCAAGGAGTCGCACTGTCTCAATGCTCCCGTCTGAGAGTCGGACATCCATCGTGTCGCCGTCAATAATATCAATAACCGTTGCTGTCTGCGTCTGTGTTGGGCCTAAGTCTGACTCCGTGGACGTCGGCATTGAGGTTGAGGTTGAGGTTGAATTCGGCGTTGTCGCTGTTGGCGCGAATCCCTGTCCACACCCAGCGAGCAGAATCATTACAGCAAGGAAAACTGCATGCCGCATATATATTCAATTACAAATCATCGAATAAATATGATTTGTCAGTTCACGTCTGGAAACTATATACGAGTTCCAGTCCAATCAGATAACTGAGAGGATAGTGATATCATAAATGTTATGATATCGACACCAAATAATCACAGAAATGACTATTTATCCAAATAATAAATTACGATGCCATTTTTACTAACCATTCAAACATGTTTATATTTTTATTCCATAATCCAGTTTTGAGGATATGGATCCTGTAAGTCAACTCACTGCATTGCGCAATAGGCATCGCTATCATCGTTCACATAATTGTGCATCATACCTTTGTTGAATGGATATAATTCGATTATTATATTTATCGATAGACTCTCACTGGAGTGTAAGTTATTTGTTGTCTACATTTGTCGAATACAATTGTTGTGGAATCATCACTAATAACGTAGACACAGAAGTCACGGAAAAATATCGCAGTGTATCATTCAAACACTGAACAGTATCACACTCATCTTTCTGTCGTATTTCATAAAATATTGTGCCCGCAGAAAGAATCATGTTCTCGTGTATACACCTGTTACATAATGAAAAACGGGTCACACATCCAGTTGGGTGATACTGAGAATCAGGGAGGGTCGGGCGAGGAGCAGAGCAACGCTCAGCGTGCCCGTCAATGCGCAATCTGTGATGCGACTGATTCGGTGACACAACTCAATTTTACTGATCAATCAGGAACTGAGTCGATAATCTATTTATGTCCTCCTCATCATCAACTGTACAGCGTTTTGGGGCAATCACCATCTCCGTCCCCGGCAGAACATATCCAAACTGATCAACATGAGACCGCCAAGATGACTATCCGTGTCCCAGAGCCATTGCTTGAGAGCACTGATACTGCTGCTGAGCAATACCAACAGACACGCAGTGAATTGGTCCGTGATTCATTACTAGTGCTTCTGCAACTTCGGGAAGTTACTGACGCGACTGATAGCTTATTCTCTGAGGCAATCAATTTCGAATCAGACGATCAGGAAGGCTCGTGTGAGACTGATGTTGAGTTTTTGAAAGACCGAGTGCGCAATTTAGAATCGCTACTTGAGAAATCTATAGACAATATGTAATTTAGTTTTCATGCAGTCCTGCAGGACTGGAACGATACATTCAACATTCGAGATTGTTCCCGACGTGAATATTCCCTTGATCTCGTCCACGAACTGAGTCACTTGAAATACATCAGCTACATACAGGAGCGTTTATATCGGAGAACGAGAGTAAACGAGCTTCTCAAGTCAAGAGGAGTATAATCGAGCTATCTCACTGGTAAGACAAAGTCGAAATCGATAGCAACCGACCGAACAAGAAGAATCTGGTTAATATGTGGAGTGACCTCGCCGACCGAATCGAAGATGACGTGATGAGGAACTGATGATATTCAATGTCGAATCCATCGACGGGGACTGTCCGAACTGTGACCAAGACGGGGATCTGATCCGAGTAGCTCCGATGGTCGATTGTAACGCATGCTCCGGAATGTGTGCTCCTGGGCAAGTCGTAGAGGATACGCTCCAATGGAGAGGACAGACCGATGATCTTCAATGTCGAACCCGACCTGGACCTGGACGATATAACGGTCCGTTAAGAACCGAACAGTTTGTAGTTCGAGTGTCTTGCTTGATCCAGAACTGCTCAGGGAGACGTTGAACACAACAAATATTGAATATTGGGAGCGATACCGACTGTTCGCTTCGAGAAACCAAAGAAAATTCTCCGATTATTCGATGTCGAACGCTCACATCAAGCGACCTGTCAATGTGCTCATCAAGTCGCTGATAGCGTCGGCGACCCGCCGACGGCGTAGCCGTCAAGGGTCGCGGTTGACAAGACCGCTATCAAAATCAACGTCGGGTGGTCTTGGCTGTACGCTGCAATAGACCTCGACACAAAACTGATTCTTGATATGGAGCTGTTTGGACGGCACGGCACTGATTCAGCGGCTGCATTTCTTTACCGACTCCGTGAGAAACACGATCTTTCCATCGCTGTGTTTCTCGTTGATCAATTCGGTTATCGGACTGCCCCTTCCCGCTTAGGACTCAACGGTCGAGTTGACTATACAGACCGAAGCCTCATTGAGAAGTAGTTTCACACGCTCAAAATGCGCACCGACCGGTTCCACAACTTGTGGGTCGGCAGCCGGGCAAGCGCACGCGAATGGCTTGAACAATTCATACATTACTACAACTGCCAGAGACCGCATCAATCACTTGATGGATGGACGCCAGCTGAGGAGGTGCTTAACTAGACAGTGCCCATTGTAGTGATTTCCAACGGTGTGATTCTTGATCTGAAAGGAGAAATATCGATTACTGTCGGATCATATTAGATTGACCTCATTTATCACACTGAACTTCACACTTAGTCAGCACACATGTAGATCAATGACGGAACAGGACGAGTAGATTATAACAGAAATATACCACCTTTACCTGCTCCTCAGCTTATATCTCGATCACTGTTTAACCGGAAGGCTCAGGGCCTATGAGCTGCTGGAGCTGATGCTATAGCACGGATATTCTATGCCTAATAGATGACAAATGACGAATTATTAGACAAATATGATTTATCAGTTTACCTTTGATCGATATATTACCCCAATATAGTCAGCCGAATAATAGTATAATGATAGTACAGGTGTTATATTATGTTGCTAAATCAATCATACATCATACATTTGATATTTTATGTGAATCGGGAGCTGTAAAATGAGTCTCTATCAATAATTTAGATATATCTATATCTCTATTATATCAGTTAATCGTTGAACTTACAATGTCTATAGATGGATTATATTATTTTATTAACATCTGCAATTATGATTATCCGCGCAGCGAAGTAACCTATATCTGACGATTAACTATATCACTATTGTCACTTTTGATTGATGAATTCTATGTATGATGGATATCGCTTCTATACTTACTCTCTGCAATATCTTATGTGACATCCTCCTCGCCGTAAACGGCGAGGATTCCCAAGGTTGGGATATTGTGATTTTCCGACGTAACCTAACCTGTTCTTGAGGTGCGAATGCGCCAGTTTCGGTCTCAAACAGATAACTCGATGGCTGTGTTGTGCACCAGCCGGGACTCCTATCTTCTGAATGAGGACTCGGAGTTACTTTCTGACGGATATTCTCGGCTCCGTTCACATCAGCGTTCACAACCAACTCACACTCCTCACACACGTGAACCTACCCGGGACTTCCTGCTTCCACGACGCGCTTTGCACTCACAGCCTCCCGTTCCCGATGAGGCCTGAGCGTAGCGAGCGCAGTCTGCACAGGCGTTGATTCGGAGCGTCCTTGACTAGCTCACTCTGCACTGAATTCGACTCCCGTAATTTCGAACCGTGCCCCACCTTCGGAACTCCCTGTGATGTGCATCTCCCATCCATGAGCTTCAATAATATCACTTACAATTGAAAGTCCAAATCCAGTTCCCTGTTCAGCAGTCGTATATCCAGCCTCAATTATATCTTTTCGCCTGTCCTCGGGGATTCCGCTTCCATCATCTTCAATGTAAAATCCATCCTCAAGCTCACCGACGGTAATCGAGACATCCTGATCTGTATGCTCAATTGCGTTTCGCATTAAATTCTCAAATACCTGCGCAAGCCGCCCTCGGTCAGCCTGAACAATTCGATTAGTATCTATATCAACTGCTGCGTTGGTTGTTTTGATGTTTTTCCAGCAGTTCTGAGATAGCTCGGCGAGACTAACTGAATCGGTGCTATTTACCTGTCTGTCTGTACGAGCTAACTGGAGAAGGTCCTCAATGAGGTCGTCCATTCGAGTCAACGCTGAATCAATAGTGTCGATTCGCTCGTTATTACACTCTTCGCGGAGGAGTTCCACGTTTCCTTCCGCAACAGAGAGTGGATTACGAAGGTCATGGCTCACGACGCTTGCGAACTCATCGAGCCGTTTATTCTGGCTTTTTAGCTTCTTTATTCGGGATTTACGCTCGGATATGTCTCGCAAGATTCCAGCAGTTCCGTTGAAATATTCTCCCTCATAGGGCAAGGCGGTCATATGATCTTCACAGGGGATTGATTCGCCACTCTTCGATTGGATCTCCGTTTCAAAATATGCACTGTCAGATCCCTCGGAAGATAGAATCTGTCTGAGATTTGACCGTCCCTGTTCCACAGCCGTTTCATCTTTGATTAGCGAGACATCGGTTCCAATCAATTCATTCTGCTCATATCCGAAAGTCTCAATAAATGATTCATTGATGAATTCGAATCGACCATCTTCATCAAGCACATATACAGGGTCTTCGATGACTTCGATAAGTGCTTTATATCTGTTTAGATGCTCTTGAGACTGGACCTGATCGGAAACGTCTCGCACTGTGATGGTCATCATATCTTTGGCAGTTGCCGAAACAACACAGTCTTTGATGAATGTCTCTCCATCAGCACGGAGACCAGTTGTTTGATATTGGCACTGTCCATCTTCTTGAACACTGGCGAAGAGTTTACTTTGAATATGTTCCGCCTCGTCCTCTGGGTGAAGTGTCGTCCAGTGCTTACCAATCAGTTCATCAGGATCACTGCGATGGATATCAGCATATGATTGGTTTACGTTCGTGTGGTAGCCGTCTGAGTCAATAATCGCAATTCCTTCTCGTGCAGTCTCAATGGCGTCCGTCTGTCGCTGATACCGCTGCTGTGCATGAGCTCGTTCAACGACTGTCTCGATACGGTTTGCGAGTACTGTGTACTGGTCTGTGCCACTTTCTTTTTGTAGATAATCGGTTGCACCAGCTGAGATAGCATCACTAGCGACCTCTTCGGATCCTTTCCCTGTATAGAGAATGAACGGAATCTGAGGGTACTTTTTTCGGATATTCTTAAGAAACTCAATCCCATTTTGACCAGGCATCTCATAATCAGAAACAACACAGTCAAACTCAGAGTCTGCAAGTCGAGCCAGCCCTTCGCTGGCGCTGGCTATTGTTTCGGTCTCAAATCGGTCGTTCTCTCGCTCAAGAAAAGTCGTAGCCATGTCGGCGAAGTCGAGTTGATCATCAACATGAAGAACACGGATTGTGTCCTCGTGTTCTACTTGAGTAGTCATATCATATCCTTTTATTCTGTCAGCAAAAAGAGTCAGTAATCACGATTATTAATCGGATCTACATCGGCACCCGACCATACTGCCTGATTGACACCCCCCTGAGGGGCGAGGACTCCCGAGTCTTGGGAGTTTCAGGTTCGCAACCATGTATCCAGTTTCTTCTTCAGGAACCCATTTAATCCATCACGAGACGGTGGCTGACTGGCGGTGCCAAACCGCCGTTACTCCTATCCTCGGCGCTATTGATTCCATCTATTGTTTGTGCCAGCAGGAGTCACCGACACCTCCACGGACTCGGAGTTATGTTTGCTTGCTCAACCACCAGGCACGGACGAACGCTTCTCGCATTCACGTTCACCGTGTTGGCGTTTTAGATATTGTCTCATTACTGGCGGGGAGACCGCCTCCGAAGGTCGTTTGAGATCGCTCCGTTCCGACCTGACTTCATTTTCAACTGAAGGGGTAGCGCGGAGTCCCCCTGCTTAAGGGAGGAGCGCGTTCGTATCGACTACAAACACAGGTTTCTAAGAGGTCATCGGACTACATTGCACACGCGGCGGACGACTACGTGCGTCGGACGGCGATCACCCGCCTCTCGGTGGATGATGAGCAACGCGAGTTGCTTGAGGAACCCATCTCCGAGTGGAAGCGTGGTTGTCAGATCGCTACGGATATGGCGTGGGGCAAGTGCAACGCCAAGAGCGATGTCCAGCCCCTCGCTTACGACGACGCACGCGAACACACTGACCTCGGGAGTCAGCACGCGATTCTTGCCACCCACCAAGCCGCCCAAGCCATCACTGGATGTATCGAACGTCGATCCAACGGCAAGCAGGTCAGCAAGCCCACCTTCACCGCTCCCACGGTGACGTGCGACACCCGGACGATGATGCTGTTCGATGACGATACGGTGTCGCTCTCCACCACGGAGAATCGCGTCCGGTGTCCGCTTGCTCTGCCCGACGCCGACGCCGACGCCGACGATGGCTACCAACGGCAGTCCCTCGACTCCAAGGAGTGGAGCATCACAGAAAGTACCCTCAGTCCGCGACGGCGACGGCGACTACTTCCTGCTTCCTGCACTGCACATCGGCTTCCGTCGACCCAAGACCAAGACCAAGACCGACACTGAGAAACACACCGCTGAGGACGGAACGGTCCTCGGGGTCGGGGTTGACCTCGGAATCGAGAACCTCGCCGTCACAAGTACCGCTTCATTCGTTAGTGGGCAGGAGTTAACGCAGAACCTCCGGGAGTGTGAGAAAGTTCGCGCCGGCCTCCGGCAGACCGGGACTCGAAGTGACCACCGACCGATTGAACAGTCGAGTGGTCGGGAGCTCCGTTACGTCCTCCACCGAGCGTCGAATGCGATTCGATTGTGGATGAAGCAAAGCAATCCAATCCGATACGACTGCGACGTGATTGCGTTCGAGGACTTGATCCATATCCGTGACCGTGACCGTACAGGTGCATCCTGGGGGCACAAGTGGGCGTTCTGAACCCTGTACTGTACTGTACTGTACGAGCAGGTGGCATACAAAGCCCAAGCCCAAGCCCAAGCCCAAGAAGGAAGGAATCACGCTGAAACAAGTGGGGTCGGAGTACACGTCGAAACGGTGTGCCGAGTGTGGCTTTCCCGCAGATGAGAATCGGCCGACTCGCACCGACTTCCGGTGTGTGAACTGCGGGTCGGAAGCGAACGCGGACTCCAACGCGGCGAAGAACATCGGGAGACGGTACGTCGTCGTCGGCGGTCGGGGACGGGCGACGGGCGACAGTCAACTCGCCCTGAAGTCTGGAACAGTGACGCCGAATGGCGGATTCACCGCCTACCCAGACAGGACGGGTTCGAGGCTGAGGCCGAGTTCACGGACAAGCCAAGCCCCACCCCACCCCACCCTCACCGAGCGAACCCGTCAGGGTGAGCGAAGTAGGGTGGGGTAGTTGACCGCAAGGTTGTACTACTTAGAATAACGGATTTTGGAACCTCAGGAACGCCACCGAACAGTGGGGGCGTCTGGGGTATTGTCGAATCCATCCTGACCATGGGGTCAGGTATTCTCCCTGATCTGTATAACCGATGAAACGCACTATTCATTGGTGAGTCGCTGTGCAAGTATTGAGACACCAGTGACTGCAAATATCAAAATGATCAAATTAAATCCGGCCTGGAATAATGGCTCGAAATCAGGGGCAATCCAGATGCTAATTGCCTGTGCAGAAGCCGTATAGAAGCGAATTATCGCTATGAGCGCTAGTATTGATAGTACCCCGAAAGCCGCCAGTCGTGCATACCGACGAAAATTTCGACGGTCACGAGACAGTTCATTATTTACGTCAGATTGTGTGGCGGTTTGATCGGTTTCGTTAGACTTACTCATTCGTTCTCCTCCAGACGATAATCGTTATAAATAGCGTAAGGAGACCGATACCTACCCCAAACCCGGGCTGCGATGTCTCCGACTCGGTGAGTTCTGCCGTTTCACCCCTGGCTTCTTCACTCGTCTCAGCACCGGTTTCAAATTCACTTGCTTGGATATCAATCTGCTCGCGAGTTGAATTCGCAGGTAGCGGCTCTGTTGGTGCGAGTTCAGCGGTTGCACTCGTGGTTTCAAGAATGACTGAGTCGCGGATTAACATCGCATCGAGCATGTAATTGTACTCATCAGGAAGTTCAAGTGTCGCGTTTACCTCTGTGGTTCGTCCAGATCTGACCGTTCCAACAGTTGCTGTGGTTTGATCTGCGACAATATTTGAGTCTGCTTGGCGAGCCATGATGCGGAGTTGTATTTCATCAGTCGCCGTGTCACCTGTATTTGTCAAGTATGTCGTCGTTGTAATCCGCACTTGATTCCCAGTAACATTTGCGATTCGGTATGTGATTGGTGGGATTGCTGCAGTCTCAAACTGCTCAAAACGGACTGTGGATTCCGCATATGCCGGAGTCAGTGCACTTACGCCAGACACGGTCGTCGCTCCATTCTCAATCCGCTGCCCTGATTTATATATCCTCACGTCGAATCGATATTGACCCTCTCGCGGGACAGTAAGATTTGCTCGAACCGGCACTTCCTGATCCCCACGAATAGACCCGAGAAATAAACGCTCTGTATTTCGAAGTAAATTCGAATCTGCATCGATGGCCCGAACCTCAACAGAGATATTTTCAGAGGCACCACCACGATGAGACAGGCGGATATCCAATGATAGTGTGACTGACTGACCATTCACTGTCAGTGGTTCAACGGCGACGTCCTGGTTTAGCCGTATGACTCCTTCTCGAATATCGCTATCGCGTTCTGCAATCGCACCGGGCAGTACAGCTGCTGAGACGAAGATGAATAGAATCATGAATAGACCGCCGCTGATAAGGATACGATGCCGGTTCATGACAGAGACATTCTCTTGGTAGGCTCCTATTATTATTTAATTCTTGTATCATTCTCTCAATCTGTAACCATTGTATCGGCTCTGAGCAACAGGGAAAGTGTCATATGATAATCCGTCAATATATGGCTTCTCTCATTTGAACCCCTGCTGGAATCGACTGCTAATCCTGTTCCACTCTCCTGATTAGATGCGATATCACCATACCCCAAGCGAAGAATAGTATAATCTCCCGACCAGATGAAATCAATGTGTCCCGATGTCAGGCGGTACAAGACGACTGCCTCGGGGTCGGGGCTTTGATAATTAATGTGATCCCGTGACCGTGGGTGAAGCCGACACCCCTCCGCCTCCCCTCATCCAAACGCAATGGGCAACCGAGCAGGGTGATAAACGTTGAATTGTGATGGTCTGGTCAGTGTGTGTGGCTGAGAGTCCAATCACACGGGCGGTCAGGCATCATCCCATCCCATGCCATGCCATGCACTGCACCGTCCAACAGAGAGAGGGTAGGGAAGGGAAGAGAAGGGGTGGGACGGTCCGAATCACCGTCGTCCGAGAGACAATCTCTCTCGTGATCACGCAAATCGTCGATTGTCGACCGACCCCGACCTGGACCCGCTGTGACCCGACTCTGTTGCTTTCGCTTTCGGTGAGAGTGGGGTGGGTTGGGTTGGGGTTGGAAGTTCTGTCAGAGACACACGAAGCCTCGGCTTGGGACTTACCCCCAAGGCAGGTTCACATTCATGGGATTGTTTTTCAGCACTGTTTTACTGAAATGAGTACACGGAATAACGCTTAAGATTTTGCCGTGTTATTTATCAGATGACATGATAGGTAGCGTTGAGAATGAAGCAAATATGACGAAACGTCATTTGAAGATTTTGAAAATTGTCATCAACAGCGAGCCAATCGGGATTGTCACAATAGCAAATAACACTAGCTACCCACATCATAAGGTTCGATATTCTCTTCGTATTCTCGAAGAAGAGAATCTCATTGAACCATCGAGCCAAGGTGCAACCACAACTGGAGAAACGGACGAATTTATTGAGAAATTAAATACTAAAATTGATCAGATTGAGAGCAAGCTCATTGACTGTAAATCGAAGACTTAGTCAACAATAAAATCTAATTAGCTTTGATGCTCTGAACTTCGCCAGTGACTGGCAAAAGAAGCCTGAATGTTCTCTGTATTGCCGGTGAAATGCAAATCTGTCATACACCATTCACAGGAGAGTTGAATTGAGGTCCTGGTTCAGTTCTTTTGCATACTCCTCACGGATCTGAAACATGCCCTCATATTCTGACACCGACAGTTCACGCAGATCTTCTTCTGACATATCGGGTTTATGTATTTGTATGACTCAGAGAGTGATATATCGTCCACAGTCGCCGCTACAGTTATTTCAGTGTTAGTCTATGTCCAGGTCCCATCTAAGCTGAGCTATACTGCAGTAAGAGAGTGTTTTAGGCTGGCATCGTAATAATATATATGACCGACAAGGTGAATCAATCACCTGGCGTGGATGCCCCCTCCCAGGATTTCGGCGATCACTGGGACGCTATTCTTACAGACATTGAAACAACAGCGACTCGGTATGATAATGACGGATGGAAATCACTGGCGCTTCATCCGGGACAAGTCACCCCACTCGCCGGGAAGCCGAATAATCTCTGGGGATTCGATGTGCTTCTGCCTGACGACGAGTTCGCCACACTTGAGAACACAGTCGCTGATATCACTATCACCGATTATGAACTATTCTTAACAGAGGCATCTGGTGGGGTATTCTTAATGAGCGTAATGCGTGCAGAGTCTGAAACCGTGGCGATCATATTCCCACTGTACTACCGACTCGAAGATAATTCTATCTCAGCACTCAAGACACATGCTGCAGAAACGGGTATCATTAGAACGTATCTCCGTCGACTTGAAAATGACAGACGTATCGAATTCCAACATGACAATCCGGGGTTGTTTTTTCCCTCACAGTCTTGAGGCGCTTAGCCTCCCGTTTCCTCACAGAGCGACTAGAGAGAGTATGACGAAGAGAAACCTGACCCTGACCCTGACCCTCACCGTTAAAAGCCAAATTGGGAAAAGACACAGTAGGCGTATCAACATCACTGTGACAGAGACAAGCAGTCACTCAGTGACGAAGATGACACGCAGCAGAGTGATGTGTCTTATCTGAGTGTTCTGGACGATCATGCTCGCATATCGTTTCAAATCGATGACGAAGTGTTTCAATTGCTGCTTGTCGATTACCGTCACGAAGTTCAGTACGGGCGGTCTTTACCGCAGCTGCATTGTCTCCATGTAATGATGAGCTAATCTCACCTGGCCAGACTGAGTTAGCTGTCATACTCTGTTGGGTCGGTGTGCCCGCATCTGTTGTGTTTGATGTTGTGCTATCGACATCAGTAGCTGTGAGGGTTCCAGCTTCAATCCGCTCTCGAAGGTTCATTACCTCGCGATAGGCAGTTTGATTGATGTCAATATCGGTCGGTGGAATCACCATGGGACAGCGAGTCCGAAATCGACAGCCTGACGGTGGATTACGAGGCGAAGGAACATCATCTTCGAGTGTCGTTATCTCACGATCAGACTCACTGAGACGTGCACGCGGGACACTTTCTAAGAGTGCCTTCGTATATGGATGCTGTGGGCGCTCAAAAATAGCCTCAGTTGGACCAATCTCCGCGATATTGCCAAGATACATCACCGCAACACGATCAGACACATAACGTACGACGGACAGGTCATGTGCGATAAACAAATATGTCAGTCCAAAATCAGTCTGGAGATCAGCTAGCAGATTCAGTATTTGCGCCTGAACCGACACATCGAGCGCTGAGACCGGTTCATCAAGTACGAGAAAATCCGGTTCGACTGCGAGTGCGCGTGCAATCGCGATACGTTGTTGCTGACCACCCGAGAACTCATGTGGATATCTGTCATACTGGTCTACTGAGAGCCCGACCCGTTTCAACAGACTCTTTACCCGATCACGCTGTTCATTTTGAGTGCCGACATCATGCACGCTGAGTGGTTCTCTGATAATCTGACCGGCAGTCATCCGAGGATTTAGACTTGCGAATGGGTCCTGAAAGACCATTCCTGTTCGTCGTCGGAAGTTTTTGACTTCTGCATCGGAGAGGTCACCGATGTTTTTATTATCGAATGTCACCGCTCCACCGGTCGGACTACGAAGCGCCAGGATCGTTTCGCCAGTGGTAGATTTCCCACATCCAGACTCACCGACTAACCCAAGTGTCTCGCCTGCTGTAATCTCAAAACTGACCCCATCGACAGCTTTGATTGGTGGTGATGTACGACGAAATAATCTATCAGAGAGTGTCTTTGTGCTTGTGTAATGCTTTTTGAGATTCTCGACACTCACCAACGTGTCCTCGCTCACGATTCATCCTCCTCACCCGAGGTATTCAAACTCAAACCCAGATTCAGATTCGGATCTGCGTCTGCATCTGTATCCGAATTTATCGTCTTAATTGTGCTTTTGATCGAATTGAAGATATCTCTTGAATTATCTGCGCTCGTGTTTTCGGAGTCGTCGCCATCGCTGTTGCTGTTGTTGTTGTTGTCATTGTCATTGTCATTGTCATTGTCATTGTCATTGTCACTGTCGGTGTTAGAGTTGGTGTTGGATATCGATACCGATGCGTCGGGATCATATCCTCGCTGCGCTAAGACACACTTCACACCATGTCGATCTTCGGTATCATCCTCAAGTACTGTCCCTGTGTCAGCGTCAAACTCTGGAGGGGGATCAAGACAGGCTTCCATCGCTTTGGGACATCGATCCGCAAAGTAACATCGCTCACCCATCTCTTCATCAACGAGACTTGGGACGCTGCCTGCAATGGGTTCAAGCCGTGCGTCTGGAGTGTCAATATCCGGCACACTGCCGAGCAGTCCCTCCGTATATGGATGGACTGCGTCTTCAAAGATATCCGCAAGTGACCCCCGTTCAACAATCTCTCCAGCGTACATGACACCCACTCGGTCACACATTCGCGCTATGACTCCAAGATTGTGTGTAATGAGAATAACACTCATATCTGTCTCCGCCTGTATCTCTGATAATAACGAAAGAATCTGTGCCTGAATAGTCACATCAAGTGCAGTCGTCGGCTCATCCGCGACGAGAAGATCCGGCTCACCAGCCAGTGCTTGAGCAATCATTGCCCGTTGAAGCATTCCACCAGAGAACTCATGTGGATAAGCCTCAGCCCGCTCAGCCGGGTTAGGGATGCCAGCCGTGTCGAGTAATTCGATTGCACGCTGCTTACTTTCGGTGCTTACATACCCACGATGTGGAATCAGACTGTCAACTACAAACCGCATAAGACCATACTGTTGAGTCCGCGTCGAGACCGACCGTGGGTTTGTCGAAGCCCGGCGTTGTGCCTCGACAGCTTGTGCAATCTGTTCACCGACGGTCACAGAGGGATCCATACTCGACATTGGGTCCTGGAAGATCATGCCAAAAGATGGCCCTCGAAGGGCTCGTCGCGTCTCTGCATCGAGCTCAACGAGGTTGACAAACGCACCATCGCTCTCATCAACCCCAACCGCGTCAGCTAATGCAGGATCACGGTACCAAATTTCACCACTTGTGATTCGTCCGGAAGACTCGATTAATCCCATGATTGTATGAGCTGTCACTGACTTACCTGAGCCTGATTCACCAACAAGCCCGAATGTCTCGCCATCACGAACACTGAAAGAAATATCTTCGACAGCATTGATCTGTCCTGTCTCGGTTAAAAATCGTGTTGAGACATTACGAACACGAAGGAGATCATGAGCACTCATGAAATCAAAGCCCTCCCTCGCTTTCACCCTCAATGCCTGGGTCAAGTGCATCCCGGAGCCAGTCACCAATGAGATTCACACCCATCACAGCAATGACAATTCCAACACCAGGAAGCGTCGTGATCCACCATGAGGTTGCCAGATATTGTTGACCCTGCGAGATATCGAATCCCCACGACAGCGTGGTGCCGGAGAACCCAAGATACGCAAGTGAACTTTCAAGAAGAATATTTGCGGCGACAAGAATCGTCGCGAGAATTAAAATTGGGGTCAACGCATTCGGAAGCACGTGCCGGGTCATAATGCGGATATCACTTGTTCCATAACTGCGTGCAGCTTTGATATACTCCGCCTCAACAATCGAGAGCGCTTCGCCCCGAGCAACACGCGCAATCCACACCCAGTTGACTAGTCCAACAACCAGAATTACCATCCCAGGGAGTGTGAATGTCGCTGGCATTGTCGCTGGTGCGATATCGAAAACGACCCATGGATCAGGGACCGTGACAGCAATCCGACCGAATAGTCCAACAAGTGATATTGCAAGCACGAGGGAAGGAAATGCGAGCATAATATCTGCAAAACGCATGAGTGTATCATCAACAAGACCACCATAGTATCCTGCTATGAGACCAATTGGTGCTCCAATCAATGTAGCTAGTGCTGTGCCGAGAATGCCAACAAGCATCGAAGTCCGTGCGCCGTAGAGTACTCTTGAGAGCATATCGCGTCCCAGTGGGTCTGTCCCTAGTGGATACGTCCACGTTGCACTAATCTGTGTTCGTTCAGTTATCGTCGTGACTGACCCATTCACTACCTGTGTTGTTGTTGTCGTCGTCACCCGACTGAGTCCAACTGGGGGTAACAGTTTCTGATCAAGATGCTGAACAGTTGGATTGTGCGGCGCAAGGAATGGTGCAAAAATAGCCATTCCAAGAATGACGGTGAATAGACTGACACCAAGCTTGGCGAGCAGACTCTGACGTAACTCTCCGACCAGATTCTGCCATGTCCGCGGTGAAAACATTACAGTGTCACCTCCGGATTCAAGTATGCATATATCGCATCAACGACTGTATTAACGATCACAAAACCAGTCCCGACGACGACCAGACATCCTTGGAGGATGACCCATTGTCGAGCGTTGATAGCATCGATCAAGAGACTTCCAAGTCCAGGCCATGCAAATACACGCTCGGTTATGACTGCCCCACCAATGAGCGTCCCGAGTTGGAGACCAAGAACAGTCACAATTGGTACAAGCGTATTTTTTAATGCATGCCTGAAACGCACCAACGTCTCCGGCGTCCCCTTTGCTCGAAGTGCTGTAATGTATTGTTTGCCAAGTTCATCTAACATGCCACTTCGAGTGAGTCGAGTGACAAGCGCTGTAAAATACGTCCCGAGTGTTACAGCTGGGAGGGTGATATGAGACAGCCATCTGAGCATAACCTGTGGGCGTCCACTCAAAAGGAGTCTCACTGCATCAGCAAATAATAATGGAGTGCCGTTCACCCGAGCCATTCCCCCTGTTGGAAAGATATCAAATTGGACTGCCAACAGAAGCGTCAATATCAGTCCGAGCCAGAAATTTGGCGTTGAAATACCAACTAACGAGAATGTTGTCGCTGCGTAGTCAGTTGGCTCGTGACGGTTCGTTGCACTGATCACTCCGAGTGGAATTGACAAAACAACTGCAACGAGGGTGGCTGCAACGGCTAACTCGAGTGAACGTGGGAGTGCAGCAAATACCTGACTACTTACACTTGTCCCAGCAGCAAACGACTTCCCCATATCGATATTCGGTGGGAGTAGTCCAACTACATACTCAATATACTGCACGTATATCGGCCTGTTGAGTCCGTATTCCATCGCAATCTCCTCTCTGAGCGCTTGTGATGCGTCAAGCGGGGCAATGAATGTCACTGGACTCCCAGGTGTAATATATCGTAATGTGAATACGACAGTCACAATTCCCCAGATGACGACGACACCCTGGCTCGCGCGCTTCAGGAGAAAGCGTGAGTACCCCATTTATTCGGATGAACTGATTGAATATGCATCAATCCGCTCATCATTCCTCGGCTGCCAGTCAATCCGATTCGTTGAGCCGTAGACACCAAATTGTCGATTCAGGAAAATCCAAGGCGCCTGTTCGTGACTGAATGCATTCGCTTGTTGAAGAAGTTGTTCACGTTGTTCGCTCTCGGCTGTTTGGTTTGCCTCAGTGATAACGTCATCAAGCTGATCATTTTTAAACGAAGTCAACACTCCATCGCTCGTGAGTGTCGGATTAATCGTTTGTGAGGCATCGAATGTTGCATTCCCCCATCCGATGAGATAGAACTTCGGTCCGGTGGTGATATCACCATCAGTAAGTTCCGAAGCAAGAGTATTGAAATCCCGCTGTTTGACGTCACAGGAGACGTTCGAGAGATCATCAATCATTCCAGCAACAGCCTGTGCAATCTGGATGTCTTTGAGATACCGTCCTACTGGTGTATGTAAGGTCAGACTTGCTCCTGCATGTCCACTTTCCTCAACAAGTCGTTCAGCCTCAGCAGGATCATGTGCATACGACTCAATGTCGGTATTATATCCAAAGAACGGTTGTAGAGTTGGTTGACCAGTCTGCTCACCAAATTCCTGGAGCACACCCGTGATGATACTCTCCAGATCGACTGCAAAATTCATTGCCCGGCGGAACGAGAGCGAGGAAAATGGCTCAGCATTGCTTCGCATCCCATTGTAAATGATCCGCGTGCTACCGACTGCGTTCACACTTACGCTCTCATTGCTGTCAACTCGGTTGACTGATTGGGGTGGTACATTGACAATAATATCAGTCTCACCAGCAATGAGTTGATTCACTCGTGCACTTGCTTGCTGTGCAGATGTGAACGTGAGTTGAGTCACTTCTGCAGGCTCACGCCAGTACTCATCATATCGGTCAAATGTCACCTGCACATTCTGCTCATACTCAGCAAGTTCGAACGGTCCTGTCCCATTCATATTCTGTGCGATATATGATGATTCGTTCTCCTCCGTCCACGCTTGCTCGACAACATCACAATAAATCGCAAACTCAGCGAACACGATTGGATTGAGACCGTCCGAGAGGACATCGACAGCCCGTTCATCATCAACGACCTCTGCACCAGTAACGCCACCGAGCTGTCCGGCTTGTGGACTGGTAAATCCAACATCATCATCAACCATCCGATTTACTGTATATGCAACGTCTGCGGGCGTTAATTGATTATCCGTCTGTTGGAATGTCGGACCCTCTCGGATGCTGAATCGAACCCGACCCGGCTCCACGCGTCGCCATTCTGTCGCAAGCATCGAGACGATTTGTCCCTGCCGGTTTCGGGATATGACACCTTCATAACACTGTCGCATCACGATGTCCGCTGGAATGTTTCGGTGGTCATGCGGATCCAGTGTGTCGGGCATCTGACCCTGTGTGATTGTCACAGGAAACTCGTTGCTCCCTGTTGATGATTCGTCGGTGTCTGCTGCTGTCTCGCCTGATTGAGACGTATCAGCCGTCTCATCTTCCCCTTCAGCCACTCCGCCTCCGCCACTGCTGCCGCATCCGGCGAGAGCAGCAGTTGCTGTGGCTGTACCCGCAAGTTTTACGAATGATCGTCGATCTATATCCCTCTCACGACTCTCGTCTGACACAGTACCGGTATTATATTGATAAGACTGAAAAAAGCTGTGTACGCCGTCTGTTGGCTACGTGGAATGACTCGTCTATGGACTGTGTCATGCACTCAAAACCGGGAAAATCTCGCCGTTGTGGTTCACATTCAGAGTACAACTTCTTGGGGATCCCTCCTGTGAATAGATTAATTAACTTTCTTGAAGAGACATAAACCTCACAGCCCCAATACGTTACCGCATGGTCTCATACAGCATCAGCAGGAAAGTTTATTTGTCAATCTTCGGAGACCCAGTGAGTGACTCTTGAAAGTGACATGCAGTGCAAACACCGGATTTGAATAAGAATCACTCTTGACGACTACCGTCTCCAGTGAAGAAGATACAGAAGATAGCCACTTGCGCCGGTAATAATGACACCAACTATAATCAAGACTAAGCTGACTAAATCACCTGTATAGAAAGCGAGCTGAACTGTCTGAATACCAACAAGGAAACTAAATGCCGCTATTACCGTCCAAAATACGGTTGAGATGATTGACAACCCTGCTCTCTGCATTTCATCTCTGACAGCATGACGAATATCAGACTCAGTGAGATCATCAGACTTACTCATGAATTATCCTCGTATGTGCGTACCTTCTTTTTTAGAGTTAAAATGACTGATCATAATCTGGTGTAGTATATTTTCTACTATACTCTCGTAATCCAAGAAATAACCCCAATATGAACTGTTGATAACTATATGTGACATCCTCCCACGGCTAAAGCTGTGGGCTTCCTGTCCCACCAACCGCATTGGTAGGGATTGGTAGAACTGAATTAGAAGTTCGGGTTCACGGTCTACCACGCTGTTTCGCGGTAAGAATCCGCGAGTGCGGTCATTCAGGTAACCCGTTGGGAGTGCCACGCTCCCGGTGCCACTATTCCCCTCGCCCGACAAGCGCTGAGCGAGTGGAGGAGTCATGGTTATCGGTTTCTGTCGTAAATTATCCGCATCATTCACATCATCGTGAATCACAGTGCCACACGACGAGCATTTCCACAAACCGCGTTCCAGTCTATCCGAACCGTTGGCATGCCGCAATTAGAGCAATTGCTGCTTGTTCCATGCTCGCTAGGACGGTCGACCTCGACGCCCCTATCTAAGCATTTGTACTCAATCATATCTGCGAGCGTGCTGAAATCCCAGTTGTGGAGCAGTTTGTTTCCGTGGCGACCCCAATCATCGTCTTCCACACCGCTCGGGTCACCGTCACCAATCACAACTGTCCCGACATCGCGTGCAACGCACTGCTCTGCTATTACGGAGAATTAAGGAGAAAGCCTCGCGCTTTAGCGCGGGGAGGATGTCAATGTGTATATTGTTGAATAAGCGACCGGAGAGTCGATTCATCGCGGACACCAACGATTTCTTCGACCGTCTCAGCATCATTAAACAGGAGCAGTGTTGGGACACCACGAACTTGATACTGCTGTGCAAGCGATTGGTGCTGATCGATATCAACCTTCAGCACAGTGGCAGCAGTTTCAGCAGCGAGAGATTTGACCGTCGGTTCAAGCATCTGACATGGACCACACCAGTCGGCATAGAAGTCGACAAGAACAACATCATGTTCCGTCACTGCAGCATTGAACTCATCAGCACTGTTAATATGAATCGGATCGGTTGGGGTCCTAGCAGTGGTTGCTTCGTTATTCGCTGTGTCGTCTTCGGTTAATTTTTGCTTTAGCTCTGAGCGCTTTTGTGCACGGATGTCAGCGAGATCGCTATCGGATTGTGAATCACTCATCACAATAATGTAACATCTGATTTGATAAAATAGTTTTGTGCATATGTTCCAATACTACATATCCGTTCAGCTCTCACATGACTTTCTCTGAATGATGTTACAGCGGTATGGATGCCTTATTGCAGAGGAAGAAAGTGAGTATGTCCTGAATCTTGGCGAAACACACCTTTCAACGGTGTGTTGAAAAATAGATTGTCGTATCAATGTCGGATTCTGTCCAACACCGGTGTCCGAGCTCAGAGGTGGAGTTAACTCAGATATTCTTGGGCGATTTCCGCAAGTCGGTCAGCCACGGGTCCGTCTGAAACGGTGCCATCAGCGGCAATCCGGTGCTCTTCGCCGAGTTTCTGGACGACCAGCACAGCAGTCGTCGGATCATCTGGATCTGGCTCAACATCAACTTCGCTGCGGGCGCTCAGTCGCTCGCGCAGATTCTGCTGTCCTGTCGTGAGCCGGTCGACAGGTGGAATCTCACTATCACTTTCTTCATGTTTCTCTTCGCCTGGGTCCTGCTGTTGCTCAGTTTCATGCGCCTGTTGCTGTCGGTGGATCTTGGTCTCGGTCTCGGTCTTCTTCTCTTGATCAGGAGTGTCAACATCAGAATCGGTGTCAGTGTCGGAATTAGCGTCAGTGTCACTCTGATCTCGGTTTTTTTCTTGTTCTTCCTTCTCCGACTGTTGCTGTGATTGTGATTGTGATTGTGGGTACGTGCCGACACGACGGAGTCGCCCGCGTGGGAATGCATACGTCTGGCAGTCAGCTGGTAACCCAAGTGGGTCTTCACCATCCCAGTTCGAGTAGGTGTCTGTGCGAGTGAGCGTCGAGAGAAATATCACCACAATCACCGTCGACTCCTCAGGATATCCTGGATTCATACCTGCGACTGTGTCAGTGTTGTTCACTGTCCACTCACCAGCCTCGACCGGGGGAGTATTCACAACAACCGCATCGTCGGGATCGTCATCTTCGACGTCATGAACCATGTCCCCAATCGCAAGTCTCTGGTTGGTCTCACCGTCAGGTTCAGTATCAGTATCAGTATCAGTATCAGTATCAGTATCAGTATCGTCAGTTCAGTCAGTGTCAGTATCAGTGTCAGTGTCAGTGTCAGTGTCACTTTTCGTCTCCGACTCGGATGGTGATGTCTCTGAGTGTGAATTCTCGGGTAACTCCGTGTCTGTGTTCGTGTTTGTGTTCGGGGGCATAGTTGTGGCTGCCGTTGTTATCAGTGTCTGTGTGAATGCGATTTAATTGTAACTATCACTCTCACTGTCACTGTCGGTTTCAATCCCACCGTCTGCGTGTCAGAGCGTGTTGGACGGACAACTCACAACCTCCGAGTGCTGGAGTTGGAGTGAGCACATATGGATCCAGCGTTATACATACTACTGCAAGAGTACTGCACAGAAACTCGTGAGACAATGAGCCAGTAGTACCCGGATGGGAATTTCTCAATGCCGTCCTCGTCCATTCGAAATAATACTGCTGGCAAAATGACACAGACCAGTAGTGAGAAAACTAGATACCAGTATTGTCCTAACACGTTTTCACTCCATCATGGCAGATGATTTGGATTGGAACAATAATTTCTGGACACATGAGTTGGGGACATATCAGATATGTCGTGGGTTACTCATCACTCTCAGCTTGCTCAAGAACCGCCTGTGATATCCGAACAGCGGCGTTCGTTCGGGAGTCTGCTGGCTCATCACTGTCTTCGGCGGAGTTGATGAACTCGCGGAGTTTTGCCAGGTCCGGGTCCTTCTCGAATCGCTCATAGGCGGTTCGTCAGTCGCTAAATCCGTCATGATACTCGGGGGAATTCCACCAATTGTCTCTGTGGTACTGATGCTTCTGATTGGATTCGTGGTTCTCGCTTTCATCAATGCTATTTCGTCTGGATAGATAAAAAAACTCGTGAGAGGATCGTCACTATTAGATGCTGGGGATATCATTGATTGTATCTCGTGATAATGACGTCTGCGACGTGTGATTCGACTATCTCTCACTCTGACTCTTACACGGATACCCCTGAGTTCCACGCTTTCGGTTTCGGACCTATGTCTCGTGTCGACTCACTGGATGAGGGGGTTTCACTGTCTATTTGGATACAAACGCAGCGTGAGGTGTTGGGGAATGTTCGACTCCTCACTACCTGATTGATTCGAGTCCCTGGAGCAATTGATGAGTCAACGGCATCTATGCTGTGAGAGACGGTGAATACACGCCGAAGCCGTGTTGACTGGTAAGAAGGATTCGTATGATTGTTACTCTCAGCCTCATCTCGACTACTGACTTACAGATACTATATTAGCAGCGCAAACCACAATTCGACACAACGAACAGAGAGAAATGACGGAAGAGACGATTGAGCTGACCGAAAGACAATCCTCGAGCAGGTCTGTGGCTGTCAGTATAACTCGGGAAATTTGATCGACTTCGTCGTTGGGTCTATTATGACTCGGTCACCGATTGGGATTGGAGCTGTCGGACTCGTGTGACCAAAGTCGAGACCAGAGATGATGGCTGCACCGGGGTTGTACGCATGGACGATATCTTGGATGATGGACCGTTGATGTTCGCGATACGTCTCACGAGCTTTCACACCCGGGTCATGTTCGTGCGAGCGGGTCTGTGGTCGACCAATCAACACCGCATCGAACCGTTCGAGTAAACCGCGCTCTCCGAGACAACTCAACATGAGCCCGACTTTGTCTGCACTCGGCAGTTCCTCGGACGTTTCGATTGCAAGAACATCACCATCGATCGCAGTGGGTGATGGAACGGCTCGATCACCGGATAGCAGTGCCTGCAACACGGCGAGACACCCACCCCAGAGGCGTCCCTCAACGACGGTCCCTTCTGGAGTATGCCATTGTCGTCCAGGATTCGTCTCGAATGTTGGCTCAGTATGTTCATAATTATCGTCAGCCCAGTCAATAGGTTCGTCGGTCCACTTGTCGGCGGGCTCAAGCGTTCCAAGCGTTTCATCGAATAACGCATGGCGGAGATATCGCTCAGTATACTCTGGGAGAGAGCCCGGTGTGGCAACATCGCTGAGGAGTGTCCCACCGTAATATGAGACGATACCACAACCCCAGAGATAGCTCGCAAGACAGGCGTTGTCGCTTGTTCCAAAGAATCGAGTTGGATTCTCTCGCAATCTCTCTGGATCGAGGTGTTTCAGGATTCGAATTTGGTCTGCACCGCCGATGGTGGCGAAGACAGCACTCACATCGGGATCCTGAAAGGCATCGTGAACGTCATGGGCTCGCTCTTCGGGGTGATCAAACAGGTACTCAGGGTCTTTTTTTGCGGTCGGGTACACCCGTGGATTCACGTCGAAGTGTTCTTGCAGGCGCTCAACTGCGAGATCAAGAATGTCAGGAAATAATGCGGCGACACCACTCGCGGGGGCAATAATTGCGACATCATCACCGGGCGATACGGCAGGTGGACGGACAAACGAGTCTGGACGGATCGTCTCATGCATCTGTGTCTCTCCTACTTTCGTGAAATAATGACAATGGCTGTCGTAATTGGCTACGCATCTGGACATTCCGATGGTGTTCTTTCGTCTGTGCTTTCGATGATTCCTATTGATTGGCAAATAATATCAGTTATTATCTCAGACGCAACAACTCTGAGTCGTCTCTGTTGGGACCACCAACTGGGAGAGGTTGCGGAAGAGCAGAATAAAAATACAAATAAAGTTACAACTGTGATGAGACAGTCAGGTCATCGCTCATCAAGACGGTGGACGTTTTTCGAAGCTAAGCGTTGTGCCGAATCCGAGTAGCACGCTACCGTTAGCGTACTGGACTGCTCGCCGGATGAGCGGCAATTCAAGCTTGATGATTGTATACAAGAGTACACTCGTTTCGAGGAGTGCCACAAGAGTGAATACAGCACCAGTCGTATGAACGAGCACACCACTCGCGGTTCCAAGACCAGCACTCAGACCGGCTACCTGTCCGCTCTTGATGCTCTGGGTCAGCACATACAGGGTGTCTGGACCGGGAGAGATGATGACCAACGCGGCGGGAACGAAGGTAAGAAGCGTCGATAACTCAATCATGTGTGAAGTCAAGAATCTGAGTGGACATAGTTTTATGAGCCCTTCATCGTTTTGTTGACATTCATCAATCGCCTCAAGAGAGTTATCTGAGCAGCGACGACGCGGCAATTCCAGACGACATTACTCAGTTCACTCGCGATGAGTTCGAACAGAGTTATTACCCGAACTGTGTCTGGTTTCTGAACTCGTGGGGACGTCTGATATAGCAGAGACAGACATCATGTATCGTATTTGCTCTGAGACTGTCTGTCATTAGCTATTGTTGAATGCAGGGTTTGTCTCTCGAATGAGGTCGTTATTCGGAGGGCAGTCTGAGTCAGTCAGCTGAATCACCATACACAATCCTTCGAGGACCAGAGCTCAGGACTGACGAAATACAAGCCGCAGCACCCAATGTGTACCCCGAAGAGCTGATTACTGAAGACAACCCATTGTTACAGATGGAAAAAGTCGCTACAACACCGCATATCGCCTTAGCGTCGCAGGATGTCATCGAACGGCACAGTGAACCGACCGTGAATGACATTACGGCGCTCCTCAATGATGAATAGCCCATGCGCGTTGTCAACCCTGAGACGCTGACAGAGTTCGTGCTCTGAGCAGGAACATAGCCACCAGCGCGTGCCTGATATCATGGATCTTGGGTCTGTGCTCTTGGATTCCAGGTTTTGATATGCAGTGACATGTGCTTCTCACTAATTCGATGAGATATTAACACGAATCTGCTGAATAGGATAGCACCCCGCAATGGGGGTTGATGCTCGAGTGTGTCTGACAATGAATAATATTGACCGAATGGGTTTTGATTGCGGGATTATGACTATTGCGCATGAAGTCTCAGACACACGTCACATTCGTGTTGGACTCGTCGGGGTCGATGTCAAAAATCGCTGATGACACCCGTGGTGGATTTAGTACGTTTCTGATGGAGCAACGCGAAGAGGAGGGTGAGGCGGCGGTGACGTTGTATGACTTCGACAGCACCGTCGAGTTGGTGTACCGAGGATCCGACATTGCCGACGCCGAGACGCTGGACACCGATAACTACCGTCCGGGCGGCAAGACCGCCTTGCACGACGCCATCACACGAGCGATCGACGAAACCGACGATTACATCGCCACTGAGGAGGTCGACAACGTCATTGTGGTGGTGTTGACCGATGGCAAAGAGAACGCTTCTGAAACGCCCCAAGAGGTCGTCCGTGAGCGAGTGGAGGAGTACCGCGAGGAGCACAACTGGGAATTCCTATTCATCGGCGCTAATCAGGATGCTGCGCTCACCGCCGAGCAGATGGGGATGGACCGCGACAAATCCCTGGACATGGCTCACGACGGTGACGGAGCCGAGGCAGCCCAGAAGTCGGTCTCGGCGAGCATCTCCCGAGCCCGTGAGCAGGGGACGACCGGCGGGTTCAGTCAAGAAGACCGCCAACACCAGAAACGCCCAGAGGACTGAGGGGTCACAGACGCCACGGGAGTAATATGAAAGCGACTGTTGACAGGTCCAGACATATCCAAGATGTTGAGGAGACGACTGTGTATATGACTGACAGTGTGATTAGGACTGAGTCTTGTGAACTGGATACTGGGCTGACGATGCTGCGGCAGAAGCTGGCGGGAAAAGTGTCCTGCCTGTGGTGAAACGGTAGAAGAATCGTTCAGCGACCACTACAGAGACAATCGCACGTGTCGAGAAGCAGAGCGAGTGTAGCTACAGTCGTGCTTATATCCGAGTGAGATTGAGATAGTCGTTTCTGTATTCAACTGCTTTCCACAGGTCATCTTCAATACTAGATACAGACGCTATGCCGTTCTATTCATTCCTCGATAATCGTTCTCTTTCGAGAAGAGACGCTTCCAGAACTCTGTCACCACGATGTGTGGTGTGCACAGCGCAATTAATGTCGACCCATATCTGATGAAATTAGCATTATGATGAAAATCGGTGAGGATTGAGTGCTCATTTATTTCTCCGGTAAATATGGTTCCGTAGACACCTCGGTGTCATCATTCGGATCCACGTCTGATTTACTAAATCTAGGATTCTCCTCAGATAGCGTCTCTACATCGACGTACACTCAGCCGTCTTTCGAGTCACTGTGAAATCACTTACCGGACGCAAGAATCCCCAAAGCGCTCCAACTGCGTGGAGTACGACAGTAAGCGGAGTCATCACGAGATGCAGTAGCCAGGCCTCCGGACGTGTTCGACACTGCGACATTCCAGCGATCGTATATACAAATACGATCCCGAATAGTCCGACTGAGACAATCGAATAAAGACCATTCTGTAGGACTATCCCGGGGTAGAGAAACACCAATGCTGATAACAGTGGAATCACCGGGGAGAGCGCCCACGTAATGATACGTGTGAACACAATCGGGAGATACCGGCGTGGGAGTCGGTGGATATCACGAACCGTCCCGGACATCCATCTCCGCCGCTGATTAATCAGCCCCCAGAGTGATAGTGGGGCTTGGTTTCTGAATTGTCCGTTTACTAACTGGTAGTCCAACTGCTCGCCCTGCTGGTTGAGATAGCTTGCTGCTCGCCAGATGAATGTTGTGTCCTCAGTGATTGTCGGGACGTCCCATGTGACTTTGTTCTCGAGTTCACGGCGAACGGCAACGGCTCCTCCCCACGCGTAGAGCGGGTATGTTAGTCGGTGAAATCCGCGTTGTTCACGCTGATACCCAATCCGGAATACCTCACATAGATAAGCGAGCCACGAGTCAGTGCGAAGCGGACGTTCCGTGATCTGAATCACATCTGCTGCTGGCAGTCCCTCGAAGTTGGTACTGATAGTGTCTTCGTCAAGATATAGGACATACTCTTTATTGCAGGAGACGTGTCGCCGTGCCCACTCAATTGCTCGTCCTTTCCGCTGCGCCTGGCACTCGAAGTCCTCAGGGGGAACGTGGACATCAGCCCCGTCAATATCTATCTCTGTCTCAGCGATCACTGTGATATCCCTGATCTGTTCGGGAAGAGAGTTTACTGACACCTGTACCGTTGACGCTGAATCGACCGTCAGGATACGAACTTGGATGTCCGTTAGTCCAACTTCTGTCAGACTGTCTGCCTCCCAGCCGTATGCAAGAATAGTTATCTCAACTATCCACCAGAGCGACGAGCCACCGTACAGGACTACTGCTCCCCAGAAGACAGCAGTGACCGTGACCGTGACCGTGATCTCAACCACGGTCATAGCTGTTAGTTACGTGATGATGGGGCATAATATACACCAGGAGGGTTGTGCAGTCAGACTCCTACTCAGTATTAGGGTTATGCTCATCTGAACGTTGGAATTGTGGCTATCACCGCTAATATGGATTCTATCGGAGGGATGTGTATCAGGGTCACGTCTAGAGTAGAACATCTTGTGTAACAACTCAATATTATTTGTTACATAAATAATGAATCTATCGCAAGTATACAGAGAACAGCAACGAATATCAAAAATCACCTCAGAAAAACGTCTACATACGGATGCAGAAGAAGATCTCAATGATAGATAGCCAATACACATCGATAGAGCGATATATACGAGAGGTAATAGAAAAAATGTCAATTGAAGAAGACAGGGAACGTGGCTTGATAACAGACATATCAAACACATCGATAGAGGGGTGTCCAGAAACTACTGGAAACTACTCATCGGGTAGGAGGCGGCGAAATGTTCAGAGACTACCATTATAAAACAGCATGAGGGAGACAGCTAGCTACAATATGCTACGTCTGATTACGAATCTGCGCTTTGACGACAGAACTGACTTCATCTTCGGAAATTGCCTCAATACGCGAGTCTTCTCGAAGTGTTTCAAGAATCGTCTCTGGGCGTTCTCCAAACTGGAATTTAAGAAACATCTCAGAGCTGGGGCCGTGACTCCGGCGTTCGAAATCGACCAGTGAATAGGTCGTGAGCTCCTTCATTTTATTCACATACGTTTCTTGATGGTACTGATCGGCGCCGATAGCATCAGTCAGATACTGGTACACTCGGTAGCCAGTCGTACTTCGAGCTGACCCACCCTCAGTTTTGGAAGCGACGGCTGCAATCGCGTACAGATAGAGCTTCTTCTGTGTACTGATACCCTGGACGACCTCCAACACCCGATTCTTCTCGATTTTTTTGTCCGGTACGGACGTGCTCTTCGCGGACACGAGCGTCGCCTTCTCGTTCAGCTAATTCACCGGCAACACGCATGGGATCGATCGCTTTCCGCGCGTCACCGTGGGTCCGGGCCGCAAACGCCGCTGCGAGTGGGATCACGTCATCGTCGACAACGTCGTCATGGAACGCATCTTGACGGCGTCGAAGAATCGATTGGAGTTGGTTCGCGTCGTAATCGTCGAAATGGACGTCTTCTGGTGTAAATGAGCTAACAGCCCGACTCCCCACGGAGTCCATCATCCTCGTGTCGTTTGAGATCGCGACGACCGAGATGTACGCTTTGAGATCGTCGTTCGTGCCGGCTCGGGAGAGTTGATACAACAGCCGCGAGAACGGAGGCTCCTGCTTGTCTCGCCGTCCGACGAGCATATCCAGTTCATCAAGGACGAACACAACCGAATCGAAGCGTTCGTTGACGATCCGATAGAGCTCATCGCATTTCTGTTTCGTCGCAGCGCCGTGTTTTGGAACTTCGACAGCGACACCTGCTTCGTTAGCGGCTTGCTGAACGAGTTCGTAGACGGCAATACCGAGCGTGTCTAAGTCCTGGCAGTTCACTTCAATCGCGCCGAACTGGATGTCTCGGCTGTTACAGACGGCTAATGTTGTAATTAAAAGCCTTTGTTATCAGTGACTTTCCTGTTCCGGGTGGCGCCCATAGAGAAACAAGTTGGGCGGTCGGTTGTCTCCAAGCGCCACACGGAGCATCTTGGTGACCTCTTGGAGTTGCTCGTCGCGACCAACGATGCGATCCTCTTCGACGACATAGTCGGGATCCATGAGTGCGCGCTCTCGAATCAGTCCCCTCTGATCATCGAACTCAAGAAGCATGTCCTCGATCGATTGGGATGACTGCTCAGAGACAGTCGCATCCTCGGGTTGCGAGTTACCGTTCGTGACCTGAGATGATGTCGGCTGTCGCGATGGTTCCGATTGCGACGCGCTCGACAGCTCTGCTTGAGCAGTCGTCTTGTCCTTCGGCGATCCGGGCTCATCTGAATGATCCTCGGAGTCATCAATGCAAATATCCTGTTCGATACTATCCTGTGATAGAAAAGTTCCCACCTCTATCGAAGTGTGATTAGCCGTGTGAACACGATTAGCTCCAGAATTATCGAGGAGTATCGTGAGAGGAATTGAGACGCAGTAGCCGCTGACGATATGTTCAATAACACAGGGCAAAGACACACACCTCTTTATCCATGTGTTCGATGTCTTCACGAAGTGGGGGTTCGCCAAGGACCTGGATAACCACATCAGGGGTACTCGATTAGCAACTCCAGAGATTAGAGAAAACATGCTCTCATCGACTGTCTGCCGATCGTTTCGTTCTCTCAGTTCTCTTCTTTTCCCTTATTCGTTAACACAAACACACCCCTCTATCGATGTGTTCGGTGTGTTTTGACAGGTCTTATTCTGTCGGTGTCAAAACGACAAGTCTGTACGCTCTAATTCTGTATAGAATCCGGTGTATTAGCCGTATCTCGTGCGTATTCGAGATAATCAGAATCCCGATACAGTCAGAGTTCTCATCGAGCCTGCGACGAGTGAGTGGAACATATCGATAGAGGGGTGTTTGGTCCGTGACGCCTGAACTGTTCTACAGGCGGAGCAGGGCGAGTGCCTCGGGGTCGGGGCTTGATCTTGAGGCGGTTCACTGACAGTGTGCGATGGTATCGAGGAGATGGAGCCGCTTACGACAATTCAAATTCATAATTATGCTCACTCTCATAAAGCCGCTTAAGTATTACAGTACGTTGCATACTCTGCATCGAACTCTCGTGGCGGTGGTTGCTGGAATTGTGAATCCAGATCCATCGATGTGTATGGATCTTCCAGCACGGTCAATAATCCTTTGAGTTTGGATAGATTCCCAGTTTCGATATACTCGTTCAGTGCTTCTTCAACCAGGTAGTTCCGGGGGATATATCGCGGATTGGCTTCCTGCATCAACTCCTCATCGAGACCGACAGCAGTCAGTTTATTCCTGAGCCGTTCGAATTCTGCAGTTACAAACACTGGGTCATCAAACGTACCAGGCATCTCTAATTCGAGGAACGTATTCGTATAATCTGCGTTCGATGTGCGAAGCCACTCCACAAATTCGTCGACAAGTTCTTTTTCACCATCTGAGTTGATCCCCAGTTTCCTCCGCATCATCGTGTAGTATTGCGCATCAAATCGATCCTCAAATTCGTCTAGTTTGGCTTCGAGTTCATTAGACGTGAGCGCTGACTGTGTACACAGTGGTTGAAGTGCCTCTGCGAGACGTTCGAGATTCCACCGCAAAATGGGTCGCTGGTTTCCGAATGCATATCGCCCGTGCTTATCGATTGAGCTGAAGACCGTCTCCTCATCATAGTAATTCATGAATGCACAGGGTCCGTAATCAAATGTTTCTCCATCGATACTCATATTATCCGTATTCATGACGCCATGAATGAACCCGACACGTAACCAGTCAACAACCATCTCAATCGATGACTGCATGACTGCATCGAAGAACTCTAGATATGTACGATCCTCTGTCTTTAATTGCGGATAATGCCGGTCAATAACATAGTCGGTGAATCGCGGTAGTTCATCGGATACCTGAGCTGCGACATACTGGAAAGTCCCGTATCGAATATGACTGTTCATTACTCGAACAAGGATGGCTCCAGGTTCTGTCTGTCGTCGTTCGACTGCTTCCTCGGTTTCGATGACTGCCAGACTTCTTGATGTTTTGATGTTTAGATTCTGCATCGCATATGAGTACAGATACTCTCTGAGCATCGAACTGACAGTTGCGTTGCCATCTCCTCTTCCGGAGTACGGCGTTCGACCAGACCCTTTCAGTTGAATGTCATACCTATCCCCAGCGTGCACATGTTCGCCGAGTATCATCGCTCTCCCATCGCCTAGGACGGTGAAACTCCCATACTGGTGACCTGCATATGCTTGGGCGATTGGTTCTTCTATGAGGTCCTGACCTGCTAGAATATGAGCATTGAGCTTCGCTGCATCCAATCCGAGATCAGCACAGAGCCCGTCATTAATACTCAAAATTTCGGGATTATCAATATTTTTGGGGGCTACTCTCGAATAAAGATCCGGATCTAACTGTTTGTAAGTGGTGTTGAATGAAAAGACCATTTAGCCTCAGATAGTATTATGTTATTTGGGTTAATAATCTTATCCTTGGAGATATTAAGAATCGATCGATTAGTGAGGTTCAAATCGGCGTGTGCTACATACATACTTCGTATTCAGCAAACGGGTTCTTTCAATTCCTGAGAATTTCAACACCGAATCACGACTTGATGCGCTGTTCAATGGAATCCTCGCCGAGTGAGGTAATCGAGTAATCTACTGCTTGGACATCCGGCACTGCTCGAACAGTGTTGACGAAGCTGGATAGGGCCTCTGTGGTCCCCTCAAGGACGTATAGCCCAGCACCTGAGTGACGACACTATCCGGAGTCTCGGAAATCTCCTGTATTGGTTGTCTGGGGAACACGAATGACCGTTCAGAAAGCGATCTGAAGCAGATTCTGTTTGTCGATTCGGTCGAAACCATGCATCACAGACCCGCTAAACCCGGTGTAGTCTCAACTTCCGCCTGTAAGCAGTAGTTGAGACTGGCCTTCTCAATGCATACAGATCTGACAGTGATTTCTTCGCAAAGGATCCCTCAATCAGTCGAGTCCGAGACTCAATTTGAGCGCGTCGTCGATCTCGCCCACTGTCGAGTCGGCGAGACTGCCAGCCACCGAATGGATTCGCTTCTCAACAGACACGACTCGAATTTGATCAAGCCGCACAGAGGAGTCTTTCTCGAACGGTGAGCCCGACGCTTCCACGAGTACCTCAAAGGGATAGCTTCGGTACGTTCCCGTCGCAGGTGCAACGATTGTAGTCTTAGAGTTCTTGTTCCCGACGTCGTTCTGGACCACTACCGCAGACCGTGTTTTCCGCATTTCGTGCCCCTCGGCAGGATCAAGTCGAACGATAACGATATCACCGCGCCGAATCTCGGTGTCGTCGCTCATTCATCAAGTCCCGACCACGCCTCGTCCGAAACCCCATCCCACTCGTCGGCAAGATCACTGGCGCTTTCCGATGCCTCACGATACGCAGCGGCTAGTTCCGCCTCGTCGGGAGTCTCGGACTCAACCTCGACGACAGCCACTGTGACGCGCTTGTTTGCGTACTCAGTCCCGAGGTACACCCGCCCCCGGTCGTCGGTCTCGTTCGTCTGGAGTTTATCAGCGTCAACTTTCATCTCGTAACCTACTATTGCCCACGTCTATATCAGTCTTACCCACTATTACCCATTTTTCACAGGCACCCAGATCACTGCCTGATGACACCAACGGGGTCGTCCTGCCGAGCTATCGATCAATTAAGCGGATCATGGTCGCGACCACGTCGAAAAATTTCGGGCTACGGTTCTTCTACTTCGTGTTCGCGTGTCTCCTGTACTCAATCTGGCGAGCAGTCGATCTGCTGGTACAGGTTGAGTTGACCGGTGAGTATGAACATTCGCCGCTGATTACAGCGGATAACACGTTGACGCTGCTGAAGAAGGAGACAAGAATCGGGTAGTGAGGTGCTCTGTTCGGGTTAGCGTGCCGTCTGAGTGGCTACGCTGCTGGAAGTCTCAAAAATTTGTCCATATAGTTGAGTGTGTGACAAGAATAGCCGTTTGGAGGGCCATCTGGGGCAGTACCCGCTGACCGAATCGGTCAAATTCACGCATCACAGACCGCTAAACCCTCTGTAGTCTCAACTTTCACATAGAAACAGTAGTTGAGACTGGTCGTCTCAATGCATACAGTTCTCGAACTTCTTCGCGATGGACAGTGATTCACCTTCAGCAATTTCGTAGATTTCATACCTAACACTCTTTACAGCAGATGGCGTACCTCCTTTCAACGATGTCCATCGACCGAGACACCTTCGAGAACACAACCGAGGACGAGCTCACGGATCTTTCGGTCCCTGATCAGGTCCTCGGATTTCTCGCCGCTAACGACGATCGTGCGTTCAAGACGCGCGAAATTGCCTCTCAGATCGGCGTTAACGAGGGGCGGTGAGTACTGCGCTCTCACGGTTGAAGGACCGCGATCTGGTCGAACACAAGGCGACGTACTGGGCCGTGACTGACGACACCGAGCGCCTCGAAGGATACAGCGGGTACGAGCGGGCGACCGCATTGTTTAACGACAAACTCGGTACAGAGGATAAGGAGGCGTGGCGCGAGCACGCACCGCAGGAACCCCACCCGAGCGTCGAGGATGAACAGTGACGGACGAAGAGACACCGATTTTTGACCGTGGCGATGTCGTCTACGGCGATGACCCGTTCAAAGGTGACGAGGATGCTCGACCTTGGCTCATTCTTTCGAACCACGAAGGTCGTCCGTTCCACGGTGAGCAGTATATCGCGCTCACGCTGACGTCGAAATCATGGATGGACTCATCGACATTCCCGAGGGGAGCTGGCTTCGTGGCGGGACACCGGACGAGAGTCGGATCGTCCCGTAGGGCGTCCAATCCATTGACCACGAGGATATCGAAGGCGACGTCGTCGTTATCATCGGTTTCGATTACGAGCACGAAGCGGTTATCGAAGATATTCACGACGTACAACATCAGTTTCAGGACGTTATCACGACCACAAATCACATTCACGAGGGAGAGTGGTGTCTTGAGACGCTCTTCTGCAGTGGACTGACACCGCGTGTCCGGGACCTCACCTATCGCTTGCGCGATTTCGATGCGGTGAGTCGAGTCAAACTGATGCTCCTCGCTCAAACGTAGCGAACTGCTCGCATCTTAATTCACCTATCAGGTTCGAAAATAATGCCTTGTATCCTCCAAGAGAACCAATATTCCCTCCTGCGCCAGCCTATTAAAATTTATATTTTAAATAATATTTAATATTAATCTGATAGATGTATTTATTACATTGCCTCACACACGGTGAGTCGTTGATCCGATCAAATCACATTGTATGGCCTGCCAGTATTGGTCTGTTCTGGTGTACGAAGCCAGTCGCTCTCGCTGTAACAAGTGTTGCAACACGGTGGCGGAGACTACCGTCCCGTGACGTAAACCTCGCTGAGTTGTCTGCCGAATGGCTAGGAGTAACTATGATATGAGTGAACAGAACCGGCTTTCAGACGGGACGGCTATGTTTTGTGAGGAGTGTGGAGATCCGTACCGGGAGGTGCAACGCCTTCCAGGATTCGTCGGTCTCTGCCCACAGTGCTCCGAGGCCGTACTAACCGGCGACGAGCAACAATAACCGTTTGAAGATGTGATTCTGTAGCTACTATTCCGAATGAGATAGCTGGCATTGACCGTCACTAATTGGCGTAATCGAGTAATCTACTGCCCGGATATCCGAGACGGTGTTGACGAAGCCGGATAGGGCCTCCGTGGTCCCCTCTAGGACGTACAACTCCATACAGTACTGGTCTTGAACGTGTGTATGACTAGTCGCGGAGACGATAGCATCGTATTCGTGGCGTACTCCCGTGAGACGCTGCTGGACGGCGGGTTGACAGTACTCGAAGACCACCGTGACTGTACACATATGCTTCTGTCCGTCGATGGTTCGCCCCTGAAACTCTTCAAGCAGCGTCCGTGTGCCTTCGCGGACGACCTCGCTTCGACCACTGTACCCGTTTCGTCGGCGAACTCGTCGATGCGTTCGAGTAACGCCTCGGGCATCGAAATGCTAACAACGCTCATATGCTAAAATTTTATTCTTGAGTTATTAGTATCTGTTATGAATATAGCAGTTATACCGTAATAATTAGTATTTTAATAGAATAAATTCATAAATAACGTATGCTATTTAACAGCGATCCGATCCCAGTAACGATCCTCAGTGGAAGCCTCGGTGCCGGCAAGACGACGCTCAACCACATTCTCAGTAGCGAGCAGAAACTGAACGCTGCTGTCTTAGTCAACGATATGGGTGAGGTAAATGTCGACGCTGACCTCGTTGAACGCGAGTCGGATCTCACCCAGAACGACGACGAAATCATCGAAATATCGAACGGCTGTATCTGCTGCCGTCTCCGTGGAGATATGCTTGATGAGGTGGGTCGATTAGCCGACGAGCGGGACTTTGAGTATCTTCTCGTGGAGTCGTCCGGAATCAGTGAACCGATTCCAGTTGCACAGACGTTTGTTCGTGGGTTCGAAGACGCAGAGTTCGATCCCACGGGAGTCTACGAGCTCGACACGATGGTCAGCGTCGTTGACGCGCACAGCTTCTGGAAAGGGTTTGATTCCGGCCAAGCTCTCACTGACGACTCCATTGATCCACAGGGTAACCGGGTCCCCGAGGAGGCGCTGATAGATCAGATCAAGTTCTGCGATGTCCTCCTGTTGAACAAGTGCGATCTCGTCCCCGACGATGAGATCGACGAGATGGAGGCGGTACTACGAGCGCTCCAACCGCGAGCGAACATTATTCGGACCGAACACGGCGCCGTCGATCCCGAGGAGATCCTGAGCACGGGCCGGTTCGATTTCGATCGCGCGAGTCAGTCCGCCGGGTGGAAGCGTGAACTCCAGCACGGACATCACCACGAGTCAGCCGCCGATGAACACGGCGTCACGTCCTTTAGTTTCGACGCTGACCGACCGTTCCATCCCGAGCGGATTGCTCGTCTCTTTGCCGACCTTCCCGATGGTATTGTTCGCGCAAAGGATTTTTTCTGGTCCGCCGGTCGCGAAGACATCGCGATGGGGCTCGACAAAGCAGGGCAGTCGGTTCGGGCCGGTCCGAAAGGGACGTGGATCGCCACGCTCCCGAAGGCCCAACAGGAGCGCTACTTCGCTACCCGCCCTGAGATGAAAGAGGATTGGGACGACCAGTGGGGCGACCGCGGGATCCAGCTCGTGTTCATCGGCCGCGGATTCGATCAGGATCGACTGGTAGAGCGACTGGAAGAGTGTGTCCTCTCGGACGCAGAGATGGTCGAGGACTGGGACGAGCACCCGGACCCGTTCACTGCCGACGAGCAGCGTGAACTCGCACTGGCCGGCGACTGATGACCATCGACGAGCAACCACCGGTCACGATCCTCAGTGGGGGACTCGGCGCCGGAAAGACGACCCTGCTCAATCACCTCCTCACGGTTGGCGGCAAGGAGTACGATATCGCCGTCCTCGTCAACGATGTCGGCGAAGTAAACGTCGATGCCAACCTCATCGAGAACGGCTCCGAACTCTCGATGGAAGACGGCGGTGTCACGGAGCTGTCGAACGGCTGTATCTGCTGTGGGCTGCAGAACGAACTCGATCGGGAGTTGAAACGCCTCGCTTTCGAAGCGGAATTCGACTATCTGGTCATCGAAGCCTCGGGTATCAGTGATCCCGTCCCCATCGCCCAGCGGTTCGTCTCGCCCGCACGTGCGTCGGCACTGTACGATCTCGATACGACCGTCACGGTGGTCGACGCCGCACAGTTCCATCAGGCGTTCGTCGATGGCCGCCCACTCAAGTCGACAGACGACGACGCCCGACCGCTGTCGGACCTCCTCGCCGAGCAAGTCGAGTTCTGCGACGTACTCATCCTCAATAAGTGCGATCTCGTTTCCGAGACAGAGCGCGAAGCGGTCGAACGCGTCGTCCGAACACTCCATCCCGGGGTCGACGTCGTCCGAACGACCGAAAGCACCGTCGACACCAAGAGGGAGGTCTTGAGATTCCGCCGAACGGCGTGACGCTCACGTTCTCGTTTCAGGTACCCAAAGAGCTGAATCTGCTCCAATCGATTGAACTGACATTCCTTCTGGTGACCCGAACGGCATCCGTATCACCCCGATCGATTCGTAGCTGAACATGTCCTTGGGCGCGTTCGTGGCTCCGTCTTCTACCGAAAAATCAGTATTGTGACCGAGACAGATCTTTTCTGTGGCGTAGTGATCGCTCAGTGGTTCTTGTGGATGTGGTCGCGCAGCGCGTCAGTCTCGTCGAACCTTTCGTCGCACTCGGAACACGTGTTGTGGTGAAGCGGGACGTGCTGGGTCACGCCGGCAGCGTTTTGGAACTGTGCATCGCAGCTGGAGCAAGTGTACGACATTACATTAATAATTGAGGAGTATATGGTATAAATCGGTTATTAAAAAATGGTCATCAGAATTGCCATGGAGTATTAATCTGCTCGCCCAGATAACTAACAATACACCAGCGAGTTCAACGGGTTCCGCCAGTGAGAGCCATGTAGACGTCGACCTGTGGCGTTGATAAACAGAATATACGTCAGTCTTAGCTTCATAGATGATTAAGAATCCTGATGGGTTTAATGTGATTCTACACTGATGATATCGAAAAAGAATCACTGAGCGAGGACTCGGAGGGATGGATTCTCGACAGGCTGCTTCCGTGATCATAAAAATCTATGAGCACCCCTGAGAGCGAGCGTTGTTCGATGAGGACATCTCATTGGCAGACCTCCGGGAGAGCGCTGGTCATGATTGGACTCGATTATCTTGATGAGGTCGAAGCACAATTAGAGGAATATGGGCATTGAATCAGTTTCGAAACGTAGACCTGATGAGTGTTTCAATGACCTTACTAACTCCTCTGACGAAGTAAATGGATTGACTGTTTGATGAGACCGGAAAGATTTATTCATGAACGCATACGCAAGACAAAGCAGTCGAATAGCTCTGAAGAAACTGTTGTTATTACCAAGCACGGGCAGACGACCATCCTGAGGGTTCCGCGAGAAGCGCGAGCAAGACCGTGAAGGGCGTAATGCGCAGTTCTCGTCGGAAAAGTAATGCCGGGTTCTGACCATCGTCTCCGACGGGGAGCCGAGCGACGATTGGGTACCCCACACCCCTCGTTATCGATGTGTAACTGCATGAAATGATGGGGAAAGTGTCAAGAGAGGATGTCGTGAGACCGGTAGTAAGTCTCTACAGACATGATGACGAGCAACTAGAGTTGAGCACCCTCGTTGGAAAGTTTCGGAGCTTAGATTGGGGAATGATGAGCCATACAACTCCCGACAATGACCGCCAGACTGACAGGCATGTGCCAATCCAGCAGAATTGTGTTCTATGACAACATCTGAAGAATAGGGTGCGAACAAATCAAACCTGCCGCCGGAATACGTCTTTGTGACTCCCGTCTCTTCACACGGATCTGATATACAACCGACTCGCACGACGACCAGTGATCGATGTTTTATTAATTAACCATCATACGAATTTTGCTGGTATCTTTATTTGATTCCCCAGCTCAGGGAGAGCTCCTGATGATCGCGCAAAATATAAACTGTGTAATAGGTATTTAAAGTGAATTCAATGTAAAAGTGTAACTCAAACAGTCCACTCAGATACCCCGACCAGTGCAAGCATAATCATCTAGTAGATGCTAACAAGAACAGCTTCTATGAGTGAGTCCGGTACCCTTAGCGAGTCTGAAGTCCGTCGTGTCGTGAGGGAGGAGGTATTCGGGGCAATATGTTCGATTCTCTCAGTTATGTTTTAGACGATAGCGCCTGCATTTACGATTCTTGTTGGACTTCGAGCGGTTCAAATCGCATTCTACATGAGCGACCTCACCGCGTTAGCCCTTGCTGCAATTAGTGTTTTTGTGAGGGGTACAAGCATCTATCTCCTATATGATCTGCATTGTACCGAGACACAGAACTGGACCTAGATCCCGCAATAGTTAATAACGAGATCAACTCATGAATAGTTTAACATCTTCGCGTTCGTGTTTCATACCCATGATTGTAATCCAAGGGCAGAATGATTGCATTTGATCTATATTCTTATCAATATTAGTCTGACAGGAATCTACTACGGTTGGCTGTAAATTAGATAGAATTTGCTGAACATCAATATGGCTTAACTGAAATAGCCGTTGCGCCGCGCTGATTAATTCAGTCATGAATGAGTAGACATGTGTCAAACATGCATCTATTTTTTTAATCCGAGCATCGTTGGAAATTATCCCTAGTACCGTAACATAATGACAATGTGGTAGCTTTTCATATATCTCATTTGGTAGATTATAATCACTCGTCTCTATAGACAAGTCTAATAGATTATTGCCTGATTTAATTGAACTCTCTCGGAACTCTTTGACTACTTGCGTCGAGTGATATTTATTATCGATCTGTATTATTTTATCTATATCTGATTCATCACTAGCGTCATAGACAGAAGATATCGCAATAATATCACTGGGAGCTACTAGATGTCGAAGATAATCCTTGAGAAGTTCTCTTAGGTCATCCGAGTCATCAATGATACCTTCCTGTACAAATGATTCGAGACCATATGAACTAGCGTACGTTCCGACTGGTAGGAAGGAATCAGCCAATCGTAATGATGTCAGAAACTCACTTGTTTGGGTCTTTATATTATCTGCCATAGTTTAGCTTACTTCATAATTTTGTAATTATTTTATTACTCAGTACGTTCTCTTCTTTCGTCTGTCTACATTAAATAAGATATTCCGCGTTTTATCCCATGCACGATCAATACCCTGTTGAACACTCTGTGCGGTATGACCAAGTATTTGCAGTACAACCCCGGTATTGTATGGCAACACCGAGGATGCTGCAGTAATCTCACCCATTTCGTTCACATGATCATAAATTCGATCATTAACCTCGTGTGAGTTAAAGTCATCAGATATGATAAATATCGTTCCAAATACGTGAAAATCTTTCATTAATCCGTCCCTTTGAAGATCAGTGTTCTCCGGAGTCAATACATAGTTATCTGTTAATATCTCATTATCATCATAAGTAACATTAAGCTGTGAGTGATATTTATCAAACTCAAAGAATTCATTACGGGCTAATCGTCCAGGGACCAGTATATCTGACAGCAGCAGAGTCGATCCCTGCTCAAGTTCTATATCTGTGTGCTTGTGTAAACGAGAGTTTTCATATAAAATTAGTGGGTCTGGCATATATTCTAAATATCCATTGTTATCCACAGATATCTCGGTAAGTGAACTTGCATAATTTGCTTCCATGCCGTAAACCTTTGTTGAGCTTTGTGTAGCAACATTTGCTTGCGCCTCAGGCTGGACTTTGATATCTACTTCATGGTGATCTCCCTGTGTCATACCACCACTAGGATTTTGAATATATAGTGTCGAAAGGTGCTGCAGCTGTTCATCGTGATGAAGGTCACCCATTAAATGGAACGGTGGACGTGCGTACTGATATGACACGTTTGTCATACCATCATCCCTGGCAGTAAATACTGCTTCAACTGTGCCATCTTTTCCCGGTGAACCAGAGGGTAACTGATCAACTTCTTGTTGGTTATATTCTTGAAACGATTGCGGTACGTTGTTTCGCATAATAAAATCTATATATAAGTTAATCTGGTGAGTTTCGGATGGGATTATGCACTGTTACCAGTTTTGTTCCATCAGGAAAAACTGGCTCAGTCTGAACTGAATCAATCATTTCTGGAATCCCATCTCTGACATCCTCTGGATCAAGTAATTTGGTCGCCTCAGAGCTGATCTTTGAGACATCCATCTCTCCCTCGCGAGCACGCTCATGCACCCAGTCTGAAATGAGTGCTACACACTCGGGGTAATTGAGATCCACCCCATTTTCTTTTCGTCTTCTTGCCAACTCTGCTGCGTTATATAATTCAAGTCTTTCTCTATCCTTTGGATTAAGATTCATACTTTCTTTCCATTTTTTATTTATTGTCTTATTCAATAGCGCAGCACAACTCTACAACATGTATTGCTGTGCCATCGGGACCTCCTCTTGAGGTTCACATGTAATTAGTTCACCGTCAATTCTTACTTCATGCGTTTCAGGATCAACATCAATATTATTTGGTCGAGTCGTGTTGTGTAACATATGTTCCTTCGTCAAATTACGAGTGTTCTTAACGGGCAACACAGTGGTTGAAAGCCCATATTTCGACCCGATATTATTTTCAATCGCTGCTTGACTGGCAAATTGAACGCTTAGTTCGTGTTTTGCCTGCCCATATGCGCCATAGACCTCTCTTTGTTTTCGGGGTTGAGCTGTGATCAGCGAGGCATTTCCCTCGCCCTGATTACTAGCCACGGGAAATCCGCTTTTGAACACAGTATGGGGTTTTATTCCAAAGAATTCAGGCTCCCAGATACACAAATCAGCCAGTTTTCCTGGCTCAATCGATCCAACATATGGTTCTATCCCAGCAGTAATTGCAGGGTTGATGGTATACTTCGCTATATACCGTTTTATTCTATAATTATCTGCCCCGGTTTCTTTATCTTCAGGCAATAACCCTCTCTGACTCTTCATGCTGTCTGCTACCTGCCAAGTGCGACATATCAACTCACCCTGTCGTCCCATTCCTTGAGAGTCAGTCCCAAACATGCTTATTACCCCCGTATCGTGCAAGACATCTTCAGCAGCAATAGTCTCATTACGGATGCGCGACTCCGCAAATGCGACATCTTCAGGCACTTCAGGATTAAGATGATGCACAACCATAATCATCTCAAGATGCTCATCATATGTGTTGACAGTGAATGGATTCGTTGGATTTGTCGATGATGGGACGATATTTGCCTCACCGACCATCTCCATGATATCTGGAGCATGACCGCCCCCTGCACCTTCTATATGATATAAATGCATTGTTCGACCATCGATTGCATCAGCAGTGCTCTGTAAGAACCCCGATTCGTTCAGCGTGTCTGTATGCAGTATACACTGAACGTCATAATCATCGCAAACATCTAGACATGTGTCTATGACCGCAGGCATTGCTCCCCAGTCTTCATGTATTTTTAATCCAGCAGCCCCTGCTTCTATTTGATCAATAATTCCCTCAGGGTTGCTAACTGATCCTTTTCCCCAAAAGCCAAAGTTAATTGGCCACTCCTGTGCAGCTTTCATCATCATTTTTATATTCCAACCACCGGAAGTTGAGATGGGAAGCGTAGCTGCACCAGTTCCGCCTCCTAACATGGTCGTAATTCCGGACTTCAGTGCTGTTTCAGGGAGATTAGCGCCCCAGAAATGCACATGAATATCTAAGGCTCCTGGTGTTACGATGTATCCAGACGCATCGAACGGTTCAGTACTTGAACCAATAATAAGATCATTATCCACACCAGTCATAGCGTTGGGATTACCTGCATTACCAACACCGACTATTCTACCTTCATTTATTCCTATATCTGCCTTAATAATACCGAGTATAGGATCAATTATTGTTGCATTAGTAATGACCCAATCAAGTGAACCCTCATCTGAAGTCACCTCTGGTGCCTGTGCAAGTCCATCTCTAATTGTTTTACCACCACCAAATACCGATTCTTCGCCATATGAGGTATAGTCCTTCTCAACTTCTGCTATTAATTCTGTATCTGCAAGGCGGATCTTGTCGCCATCCGTTGGTCCATAGAGACTGCTATACTCTTTATGTGTTAATTTTTTAGTCACTGTCGGTATCCTGGTATCCCTGATTTTCCGCCCGCCTGATTGCTGCTTTCTTTACAGATTCACTATTAAGACTTCCGTTTGTAAGATTATTTAAGCCGGTAATACGCCGCTTTCCTCCTATCTCTACCAATTCAACTTCTTTCTCCTCACCTGGTTCGAATCTCACAGCTGTCCCTGCTGGGATATTCAATCGCATCCCAAATGCTTCTTCTCTATCAAATTTTAGATATTCATTTACCTCAAAAAAGTGAAAATGTGAGCCAATCTGAATCGGTCGGTCGCCAGTATTCTGAACTGATATTTTTTCAGTATTATGACCTTGATTGATCAGTATCTCTCCATCGTCTGGTATTATTTCACCGGGGGTTTGTGACTTATCCATATCCGAGTACAAGAGTAAAATTATACTGCTTCTACTTATACTTTTGACCCAATTCAGACTATTTTCTTTCAGTATTCTGCAGATACTTTTATATTTCTAACATAATTTTGGCGTTTGTTACAAATATATGAAAAATTATATTTTTCTGATATATTATTCCGATTAGCTGGAGTAATAAATACGACTCGATAAAGTGCGGCCGACTCGTCGCCTGTTCTTGCAACTGTCAGATCCTATTCAATGCTCGATGAGCCGATAAGTACTAATACGCCGTCTAAGCGTTTCACTTTTTCCAAGATTGAGCGACTCGACAGAGTGGTCCCCGCCATTCGCGCTCACATACCGTCGTCGACGGACGTCAAAAGAACGTAGACTACTATCCTACGTCCCTAACCGGGGCAGTCCTGAGGGATTGACCCAGCAGACCTCGCCTGCGCTCTCATCCGGAATAAACTCTTCAAGTGAAATAACTAATAATAATTTGTACGATAAGTGATTTATTGGTTGTAAGTAACAGAAGAGGTTTTCACGCAGGCGTTGACTCTTCGCTTGACTCACCACCAACGAGGTCGACATCGGGATGAACCCGCTCGCAGGGCAGTATGACGTCTTGGACTGACCCTCGTCGAAAACAAATAGCAGACCGTAGTCCGCAAGTAGGGAGACATCGCCGTGGACGGTCCGGTAGTCGCGGTTGAGTTCATCTGCCAGTACCGAAATGCTCTCGGCAGCGCCGTCGGTGTTCAACAGGGTCTGGGAGAGTTCGATGCGGCGGTCGGTCAGAATCTTCCGCAGTTCCCCGACCATCGCGAACGACACGACCGCCGGCGATGAATCTCCCTCAGTAGCTGCGTCGGCGGTCTCGAGTGTGTTTTCACGGGCCTCGTCAGATCGTTCGACGGTCACGCGAAGGGCGATCGCGGTGCTTGTCGGGTCAGCCGTCGTGATCAGTGTCGGTCATATGAATTAGAATACTCGGTGTTGGTTGGTTCAGCGATTTCTTGGAAGAGGGCAATGTGCGACATGAGGTTCTGAAACGGGATCTTGGTGTCCTCACCAAACCGAACATGACGGTGGTGCTCTTGGGGACAAACCCCAAGATACTCTACGTTAATCTCCCCTATCTTGACGATTACATTTTCTGGCTCAGTTGATTCGATGCAAAGCACGTCTCACCGTTGGAATCACCAACAATTGTCTAGTTCGACTCTGCACTCGGTACATTCGTTTCAGAGAGGTCAATATCAGTCAGGTCAGTATGAATCGAGTCGAGATTAACCACGCTAGGAGATCGGGAAGGTCAGCACTGGATGGCTAAATATCGGGGGGAGTAATCTGTGACAATAACCGCTGTACTGGAATCATCCAAACAGGAAGCTCACACACCTCAGAACGAATGTGCGTTTGGTCTGTTACCCTCATGGATTTGGGCGAAGCGTTCGCCACAAAATTCGCGGGTGTAGTAGCGAGGTTGCTTGCCGCTCGAGGCGGAACACACGTAAAAACGCCTCTGTTAGTATCCCATCATCATGAGCTCTTTTGACCAACTGGGATGCGTATATATTGAGCAGATCGGTTGCGAATGGTTTCGAACCTGTTGTCTCATCAAATATGAAGTCATTCCCCACCGCTGTTCGCCATGCCTCGTGTATAATCGGCTTTATGAGATCAAAAACCCGCGGTCCCACTCCAGTGATGCCATCTGACAGCGCATGATGAAGTGCGAGACTATCAAGCGCAGCGACTGACATTCCCTGTCCATAAATTGGATTAAAACTTGCAACTGCATCGCCAATGACCACAAATCTATCCGGGAACCGACGAAGGGTATGATACTTATGCCGAACGCTTGCAGGGAACGGATAGCGACGGATATCCGTCAGCCACTGTTGTTCCCGTAGTTCACGCACAGGATCCTGAATTGGGAGCTGAGCAGCCCAGCTAATGAATCGCTTCTTATCGACAGGAGCTCTCTCACCATGCACTCCCTGTAAGAGGATCTGCCATTGATTCTGCTCGATTGGAAGCATAGCTGCCCCGCGAGGTCGCCCAGGTTCTGGGGCGATGAGAACACCATGATGGTCATCTGCTGGTCGAGAAATACAGACAGTGCTGTATGTCACATCGATATTCACGCGGTCGACGTCCGGCTTTACATACCCGTTATTCGCAAGCCACGATGGAGTCTTGCTTGCTCGCCCGCTCGCATCAATAGTGATTTTCGATTCAAGCGTTGTTTCTTCGCCCTGTTCATCTCTGAATTTGATACCAGTAATCTGGTTAGCCGACCGATTCTGAGTGTAGGTGAGAAAATGACAGCCATCTCGAAAGGAGATATTCGATTTAGTACGCAGTTTTTTTCGGATGACGTGTTCGAATAGTGGTCGACTTGCATACAGAGCTGACAGCGGGGTTTCCGCTTCCTCGACGGTATCGCCCTTATCATACCAGACAATATCTCTCGTCATGTTGAGCGCGAGTCCCCCAGCGTCTCGAACGCTCTGGGTGAATCCCGGAAAAAGATCCTCAAGCGTCGCTCGACCAGCTTCGAGTAGTGCATGTGGTTGGCTGGTCTGTGGTGCCCCACCACGGATTGCTGCTTCGTCGGATAACGTATCCCGCTCAATGATTATAACGTCATCAAAGACATCAGCAAGCACCCGGGCTGCACAAAGACCAGCCATGCTCCCACCGATAACAACAGCAGTACCGGTGATGCGTTCAACACGCGATTCATCATATCGTTCCATACTATTCAGTGGCATTATTAAAATAAAACTCGAATATATATGAAATATCAATTTTAAAATATTTTCCTATTATTATAAAACACACGAGATACCGTATCCTCCAGCGTCGACTCCGGATGTCATAGAACTCCTATCATATCATTAGTGGAATTCATAGGTGCCTCTGGCTTGAATCGCCTGCCTTCGCTCTGTTTTTGATTGCCACCGCAGGCTAGGAAACAGACTATCGAGAGTTCAGCCTTCTGTCTCTGAGTAAATGGCTACCAGAGGTCACCAATAGTGAAAGAGCTGCGTTCGAGCATCGACTCGAATTCTTCGTCGCTCACAGGTCGGTCCTATCTTTCACTCTGTGGCATTTTTCGAACCGCTTGATATATCCTCCGACGCTCTCGTGCACATCCTCTTTGGCGGCATCGAAGCCCTCGCTGACTGGGATCAGCGGCGAGACATCTGTAGTATACTCACGCTATGTCGTGCCAATGGTCAGCAGTGCGATAAAATATAAATAGAATTGCATTAAGAATCCCGACGATCGCAAATAATCTTCCAAGCTGCGTCAAGACCCGCTCGAAGGAATTCGTAAATTCAGTCAGACCATGGCTGAAAAACGCGGCAATCAGTCCCCAAATAAGGAGTATCGTGGCGATACGCGCACCATCTGCGACGTAATCGGCGACAGACTGTGATTCTGGAATGGGGGGCACGGTCAACACATACGGTGGTCACCACAATCTTACTTAGTGGCACCGATACACACATCTAGTCATCAGTTCCAGTTCACCCTCTCGCAGCAGTTCGTTGAACTCCCTGCTTCGGAACGCACTCTGAATGTGAATGCAAACTGCCTCCTGTTGATTCAGTAGACCAATGAGGGGTACTCGACGTTCTCTAGGGGTTCGTGGGCATGGTCAGGCGAATTCTTGCTCATGTGTGGTCTCGCCTCGTCAAGAAATTTCTGGATGTGTGACGGAAGGTGCTTGAATTCATACCTGTGACCTCGCTACAGTAGTGGCGGTGGTGTCGTACAATGCTGTGGGCGTCGTTCGCGTTGTCGTACCGAAGGATCTCTTTATCGCCGAGACCGATGCACTGAGATCTGTACTTCAGCCCCTCAGGGAACTCATCGCTCGTGGGGACATCCTATGCGAGTGTTTCTCATCTGTCGGATTTAGGGAATTCATCATCGTCCTCGAAGATTTTCGTTGCCGGCATTGGAGCACCTGTATTGTCGACATATGATAACTCCGTTAACGCATGATCGCCGCTAAATTATTTGGGTGTCTCAAAGGGTTGATTATTCAGGATTCGCGAACAGTTTCAGCAGCCTTGACCATATTCTTTAGTGATGGTTCTACCTCAACCCACCGACGTGTTTTGAGACCACAGTCCGGGTTGACCCACATCTGGTCCTCATCAAGTACGTCAAGACCATGATAGATGAGATTCTCCATCTCTTCGACGGATGGGATCTGCGGTGAATGGATATCATAAACACCTGGCCCGATGTCGTTCGGATAATCGAGTTCATCGAAAGAGCCGAGCAACTCCATCTTTGAGCGGGACGCCTCGATAGATATGACGTCTGCATCCATATCGACGATTGCATCGATAATGTCGGTGAATTCCGCATAACACATATGCGTATGAATTTGGGTTTCGTCCGCAACCCCACAGGAGGCAAGCCGGAAGCACTCGACTGCCCAGTCAAGATACTCAGCCCATTGGCTTTCACGCAGTGGAAGCCCCTCGCGGAAGGCGGGTTCATCGATTTGAATCGCCTGAATCCCAGCATTCTCAAGATCACGGACTTCATCGCGAATTGCAAGTGAAATCTGACGGCATGTCTCTGCACGGGTCTGGTCGTCGCGAACGAATGACCACTGTAGAATTGTAACTGGACCAGTGAGCATCCCTTTAACCAATTCGTCTGTCTGTTCGTCGGCATAAGACAGCCAACGTACAGTCATCGGCTCCGGACGGCTTACGTCACCTGCAATTATTGGTGGACGTACGCAGCGAGTGCCATAACTTTGGACCCATGCGTTCTCGGTGAAAATGAACCCATCAAGTTGACGCCCGAAGTACTCCACCATATCACCTCGCTCGCTTTCGCCATGGACGAGCACATCAAGTCCAATCTCTTCCTGTCGCTCGATTGTTTCGGTAATTTGCGTTTCGATGAATGCCTCGTACTTCGACTGAGGAATCTCCTCGTTCTTATATGCTGCCCGCATTTCTCGCATCTCATCAGTCTGTGGGAACGAGCCGATGGTTGTTGTCGGTAGTTCCGGCAGGTCAAACGCTTCACGCTGAATCTCTCGTCGTGCGTCGCGGTCGGAATCCCGTCGCGTCATCGCACCACCGATACCGTCTACACGTTCCTGAACATCTGAGTCATTGATCCAGTCGGATTCGGCTCGGTCCTTGATTGCCCGGCGGCTTCGCTCGAAGAGGGCTTTCGGTCCCGTCTTATCACCGTTCGCCCGGTCAGCGAGTGCCACAATTTCCTCAATCTTCCCTGTCGCGAACGAAAGCCACAATTTCGTGTCGTCGTCGAGACCTGGCTCAGCGTCAAGGTCGGTCGGGACATGAAGCAGCGAGCATGATGGTCCAAGGATCACTCGATCGGAACCAAGAGCGTCAATAGCCGTTTCCACCGTCTCCAGCAGCGTATCAAGATCTGCTCGCCATATATTACGACCATCTACAAGACCAAGCGAGAGACTCAATTCGTCGGGGACGCCGTACTCAAGCGCGTCATCAAGTTGCCCCTCACCCCGAACAAGGTCAAGATGGAGCGAATCAACTGGGAGGTCTAACGCAGTCGGGAGATTATCACCAAGTGACTCGAAGTACGTTGCAAGGTGAATATCAAGATCGGTGGCGTCAGCAAGGATGTCATATGCCTCAGTGTAGACCGCCCGTTCTTCATCGTCAAGGTCGAACACAAGAGCCGGCTCATCGATCTGGACTGCCTGCGCCCCCGCGTCAGCAAGTCGCTGTAGTGCTTCAGTGTATACCGGAAGTAACTCTTCAATCAGATCAAGCGAATCAAGATCCTCCGTTTGAGTCTTACCAAGTAATAAGAATGACACTGGTCCAACAAGGACAGGGCGCGTATCAATGCCCATTGCCTTCGCCTCTTCATACTCATCAATAACCTTCGTCGAAGAAAGAGAGAATTCCGTGTCGTGGGACAGTTCCGGAACGAGATAATGATAATTCGTGTTGAACCACTTGGTCATCTCCATCGCCTGCACGCCGGAGGTATCTCCCTCTAAGTCCTTTTCTTGGATCCCACGAGCCATCGAAAAGTATGTATCGATATCGATCGTGTCGCCATCCCAAGGGAACCGATCAGGAACCGCACCCACCATCGCGCAGGTGTCGAGTACCTGATCATAATATGAAAAGTCATTGCTGGGAACGAAATCAAGACCAAGTTCGTCCTGTTTCCGCCAGTGTCTCTCACGCAGCTCCGCCCCTTCCGCAAGGAGTTCCTCTTTTGAGCGATCTCCATTCCAATACTCCTCGACCGCCCGCTTAAGCTCGCGGTGCGCGCCGATCCGTGGAAATCCCAAATTCGCTGTCGTCGTCATATATGTCTATTAGTGATTATGTCGGAAGAATTCGTGCATCGCATCAATATCTGACGGTTATGACCAATTTCATGAGCTGAGAGTGTTTATGACGTAAATGACCACAGGTCGGGTGACCCGTGGAACTCTCGCTGAAATATTTAGAACTTCTCAGCGAGATCCTTCCATGTTCTTTTTTAATTCACACATCGACGATGGGGGTCTGCTCAATGTCAAATATTCGACCGGCGGTTCATATAGTTCAGTATATTTTCCTCCTATGGAATGTCGGGGTCCTGTCCCTGACAACATATAGACAAATCAAGAGTGTGATTCAATTTGACATTATCATCCGACCGAGTCGCCAAATGATACCAACCGGACTATAGCGAAATCTCAGTCACATTACCCGCTTTGCCTGCTGATAAACCATCTCGCCCGTCGTGGCATCTAGTCGCGGATCCAACACTCATGACCGTCAGTATCTCGTCAGGTGATTCTCGGACATATCCGTTCGCAAGGGGGACGCCAACTTGGATCATGCCATCTCATTGGTCTCAAGACCAGTTGTACACAACCTCTGAGGATGAGTTTTGATGCGTGCCTTCTCTTCGATTCATATGGTCTGAGTCGAAGTCGAGACTGATCTCTCTTGTCGACTCTACGTTGATTTCGCTTCTGGAATATCACACACGTCGAGTTCTCTATCCGGCAGAACGTGCGTGTTGAGGTGGATTTCAGTCTTGTCCGTTCGACCGCTCAACCCTCCTTGCGACCTTAATTTCGTCTGTTTTCTCGACTTCGGCGAACAGTTCTCGGTATGTATCGGGCTCAAAGAGGTTGTTCCGACCGAACAACTCGCGAGCGGCGTCGGTCAACTGAAAAGATCGGTACGGCTGACCTCGATCAGTCCCACTTCCTCTAGTCGGATGAGATGGTCGGTGAGCGTTGACGCTGCGATGCTCGGAGTAAGTACGACCTGGGCGTTGATCGTCGGAAAATCTCGTATTTCATTATCTTCATGTACACCGACGAGTTTCGTCGCGTAGTGATCTACGCCGTAGACGTACGCTGGCATCGCAATCCCGGTTCCGATTGGTTGCTGATCATCAAGACCCGCGCCGACTGTGAAATGTGGTCGCTGCGGTCGTTCGAGTTCGACCTTGTCAGCAGCCTGTCTAAGCAATGCATTATCCACGACATCGACGAGTGCCGCGAGATCGAGGTTTCGATTGACTTCCGCTACGACAAGCACCAGTACTATGAGTTGGGTGTTGGGTCCCAGTGTCTTATCACACTCATCGGCTGGATGAATAGCACCCTCCTCGGAATCGTCATTACCGCCGCTGGCGATCACGACATGGAATTATCATCAAAACTTCCGCTTTATGATACATCGGATATCGTACATCACACCCATATCAGCAGTCAGAGTACGAGATAGAGATCCGGCTCAGACGTACAATAGCGGTATCATCACTGCTACTCCGGCAATAACTCCCCCTGCAAGTGCACGGTAACCGCCGTGTTCAAGATCAGCACCGGTTTCGAGAGCTTCAGGAATAAATTCGGTGACGACTAAATAGATCATTGCACCCGCAGCAAAGCCAAACCCAAACGGGAGGAATGACTCAGCCCAAGTAACGAACGCAAAGGCGATAACAGCACCAATCGGCTGTGGAAGACTCGAAAATACCGCTGCACCGACCATCCGCCATTTTGAGAGGCCCATTGCTCGCATCGGAATAGCGATTGCAGTCCCCTCAGGAATGTTGTGAATTGATATTGCCACCGTCATGAAGACAGCCAATAATGGTATGGCAATACCGAATATACCTATTCCGCCGTCAAACCCGATCTCAGCGAATGAGACACCGACAGCCACACCTTCAGGGAAACTATGAACGGTCAATATACCGAGAATTAACAGTAGCGTTTTTACATCCCCGTCAGCAAACGCCTTGGCTTCCAAGGGGTTATCATCGTATTCTTGTGATTCGATCTCCGGGATTGCCTCTGGTCCACCATCAGTACCAATATCTGGAGTGGGGTCGGCTTGTTTATTACCCTCGTCACGAGGATAGCCGTCATCTCCGTGACCATTCTCATCAGGATCAGTCGCGTTGATATCAATTCGGCTGAGCACCCGACCTGAACCCTCAACTAATGCGACCCCAATCAAAAGACCAGTCAGCATCAATACCGGAAATCCATCACTGGCGTACTGCATCCCCTCATTAATGAGACCGAACAACGACGCTGCGACCATGATTCCGGAAGCAACGCCCCAGAGTCCAACATTCCATCGGTCGCTGAAGTCCTCTACGAAAAAGAACGGAATCGCCCCTAATCCCGTCGCCAACGCAGTTGCGAGACCGGCAATAAATACAAGCGCGAGATGGGCTAACACTACCATGTTAAACCATATTTTCCCTAAGATAAAGAATATTTTGTATATGCAATCAATTTTTTGGATAGCCTAAAATCTGAAATGGAGAGATCGATCACTATGTCAAGACTGACTCGACCATCGACAAGAGATATATGGAAGAAACGCGAGGGCTGAGCAAGGTAAATACCTCTCTAAAATACATTTGGATGAGGACGTCACCTGCAAGATCGCCAAGGTGTAAAGTACCTCGGGCAAGCCCCGACTCTGAGGCACCCGCCTTGTTTATCTGTGGATGTCGATACTTGTCGGTAATACCCCCGTCTTCGTTAGTCTCAGAATTGTTGCTGACGATGATTCTGATCCACTCGCGCTCTGTTACGGTGATAAAGAGGCGAAAGTCCACGGCTTCAGCCATCGGAGGAGGTCAAGCCCACTACAAGGGTACCGTCACCGAGGAACTCCAGAAGACCGCCTTGTATGATAACTCCCCGCCCCTGTGCTACCCCAAGATTGAGGAGACGGTTAACAATGCGACGCACCGAACTGTTTGAGACATCTACTGATTCGACGATTCTCTTCACCGAGCAACCGGGATTGGTGCGGACGCAGTCGACGGCAGCCTTCTGCTTATTTGAGAAGATCCACGGTGTGTCTATCTTGATGTCAACCAGTCCGTCGAGAATTGCACTTGTTCGGACGAAGACGACCGCCCTCGTGTTTCTTGACCACGGGACACCAGACAATGGCTTGAGCAACCGAGTTCCCTCAAACACAAACACTAGCGAGTGTGTCGACGGCTACGTCAGCGTCCGGATTGCGTCGGAGAAATTCTTATGAACAACCGTTATAACGGGTCTCTCCCCTTGCCACGTTCCCTGTGATCTCGTTTTTGGGTCCCAAGTCGCTTGATGATGGCTTTCTCAATTAGATCCGGCGTGTACGGCTGACTTTCCTCTGCACCATATTCATAGCACAGACTGTCCGTCTCAGAACGTGAAAACATCGTGTCTCTTGTCATAGCCTCCGGTAATAACGAGATAACAGTCAGAGCGATCTGTCACTATGTACACATCATTGTCCACATTGTCTAAGCAGACATTGATTGTGTATCCGTGAGGCTCGTCTGTTATCCCGAGACCGTACAAATAGAACCGTGCCTTTGATTAGAGCGGTTCGTTGAATCTGATCTTAGGCGGGTAATCAGCGGGATCAATATGAGACTCCACCGCGTTGGTGAGAATACTGGGGACAATTTTATTAACATTCGCTGTACCAAGGCGTTCAGATATCTCTTCAGGCAGATGCTCCAGTAAATCACATAAGTTCTACGGTAAATCTGGTCTATTCATCGTGACAATGTATGATTCACAAACACTATTGGACAGATGCTTCCCTGTACAGTCGCGCTCTTTCAGCAAGATTATCTACGGCAGATCCGTGTTCCTCTACGATTCCCCGCCTTCAGGGCGGGGCGGGGGAGGAAGTCAAGCAAACAAGAGTGAACCCGATATAGCAAAAATTGCTATGAGTCGAATACTCAGTGAATCTGAGTAGTCATCTGCTGAATTCCGTAATACAAAACTGGACCCAATACAGCACTGACGATAACTGTTCCAATGATAGGGAGAATCCCTGTCGGATCGGGGCTGAGTGCAATCGAGATGCTGAATCCCATAACCATGGCGATAAAAAGAGATATGCCTGCAAGCGCAGTCTGTATCATATCAGAGCGTACAGTTGTCTCTCTGATAAAATGGCATTTTCCATCTTCCCGCTGAGAAACTAATACACATCAAATACCATCATGCTCATCCTAGATGCCCAACAATCTCAGGATCATTACTCAAACAAATACAGTCTCACACCCATTCTTCTTCGCGACATGGACTCATACCTGTGTAGTGATCTCGGAGCGTGTCAACTTCATCATCGCAACACGGACACATGCCAGCAAGTTTCTGTCGGAGTACCGATAACCCGACTTCTAGCTCACGAGACTCAGCACTTCGTGCGTTGTCAGCCAAATATACTGTCGTCCCTTCGATACCTTGGATATGCCCTGGTCCATCAACCGTCGCCATCGCATCAAACGGGAGTAAGAGTGGTTCTGCATCGCCAATATCAATCATCACCTTGTCAGCAGTCGTTACATCAAGATACTGTTTCATTGAATCTGCCTCACCAGTACGGACTGTGATATGTAGCTTTGTTACCTCTGAGGCGGACGGCAAGTGTGCAACGTACACCTCAGCGACGTGATTAAGTCGGTCAAAGATGTTTTCAAATAACGATTCAATACCAATTCCTTCAGCTTTTTCAGTCATTTTGGTAACAAAGTTGTAGGAGGGTTCCAATATAAAACTATCCCCTTATGTATGATGAAGGTCATGTAGCGAAAGAGCGTAGTCGTGACAGGGTCTGAAAGCTGAGAGGATGAATCCTGAATATATGCTGCTCAGATTGTTTCTAGCTCATTACTCCAGCGTCGATAATTATATATGTTGACCTACGACAATAGGTATGAATCGCCAGTCAGGATTTGCTCTCTTGATGTTCGTCATGAGCCTCCGGAATGTGGCAGGCGGTTCTGACCGGATCGGGGCTGTTTTTGATAGCGTCAGGCATCGCAACTGTTATGATGATCTGCCTGAGTGGTACAATCCTCTCTGGAGTGTATGAGCCTGAGGCAATCCCTGATGAGGAACTGAGTCCTCTTCCCAGTCATACATCGCTACGCTATTCTCCTAATTGGCGTGATAGTATCACTACTGGTAGCATTCTCTCTGCATGATAACATATTATTGATTACATTCAGAGTGTTACAGAACGCTCCTCACGATGCTCTACTTTTTTTATAGAACGTCATCGTTGAGATTATACTCACGTCTTATCGTCTGAGCCTATTTCAGACCAGTACAGGAAGACGCCACCAGCAAGAAAAATGACTCCAGGTGTCATCCTAAATGACCTATCAGGAAGCATTCCTGAGAAGCTCAAAATCGGGTCTGCAAGAACGATCAGTTGATCCACCTCGGATAAATACTCCCTGATACTCACGAGATTCAATCGAGTTATCGTTTATAAAACAATTTGGAAATATATTCCTCAAATACAACCGTGTTTCTGTCAGGAAACTCTGATACAGGATCACTCATGTATACAGATGTTACACAAATCAATATAAGACACGCATTAACTATGAGTTATATATCTTATATAAAGTGACATATTACTTATTACTATACAATTTCTACTATAATTTGATGATGGCTAATATAATTGTGGTATCCATGGTTGAAAATATTGGACTTAGCATTATTCAGCAGATACACACAATTCTACTACCTCTTTTGAAACCACTAACAGAATTATTAATGGGAATATTTGATACAACAGCTCAAACGTACCCTGTAGACATACTTCGTGTGCTCGTGAGTATTCCTGTTCTTACTTATGCAATGGTCAGTGATTTCAATACAAGACGAGTAAGTAATGAAGCATGGATTCCGCTGTTCGTGTTTGGTTTTCTGTTCATCATCCTTGATCTTGTTACTGGAAAGACCCAGATATTACTCCCTTGGATAATCAGCAACATAGCTGCTGGAACCACCCTCGGATACATTCTGTACAAGACACGTTTGTTTGGTGGAGCAGATTTCAAAGCAATTGCTGGGTTCTCAGTCTTATTCCCGACATATCCACTATTAATTACATTTCCATTATCACTACCACCAATTGCACCACCACCCTATAACGTAATTAATCTATTTTCGCTTACGATCATGTCAAACACGGTTTTAATAGCTGCGCTATACCCACTATATCTATTTGTGCACAATATGATGCAAAACAACTCAAAGAGTATTCTGATACAACTAACAGCTCGAAAAGACACACTTGCGTGTGTTGTCGAAAAACACGGGAAGATTCTGCCATTGTGGACACTTGACTCTGATAACGACTCTACACTGCGCAATATTGTTAATTACTTCAAGTTCATACAAAGTGGAATTGATATCAAGCTTATTTCTGAATACATTGAATGGTATAATCAGCAGTATAAAACTAATATTAATAGTTTCGATGAAGTTGAAACGGTTACTCTCAGTGAGTTTCTTGAAAGTGACTATAACAAAGACTCTAATGGAGACACTCGTTGGGTACTGTCTGATAATGGAGATACCGCTGAGCAAGCACTAGAAAGACTTACGAATAAGAGCTCTGTGTGGTACACACCAGGTATTCCATTCCTTATTCCGTTAGGACTTGGACTAGTAACTGCACTAACATTCGGAGACTTATTCTTCGCAATAGTGTGGTAAATATACTGTTGATATCAGAGTACGATATGATGACGTGTTATCGTAATATCATGGAACCTGACTTACCCTCCGTGTGTGATATGGACTACTGATATCGTTGATACCCCCACGTCTTCTGTGTCTTCTGTGTCCACAGAATCAGTAGTGTATAAAAGACACACCCACCACCACGTCCGCTGAAACGGGATAAGATACGAATATGAAAAAATGAGACCCCCCGTGTGCGATATGAATTCAATTTCAATCATCAAAATCTAACGGAGGTCAAGCTCAGTCGTAATAAACTCAGTATATGTTTTTCATGTGGGGTCAAAGCGTGATGGTCGATATCTGGAAAAATGCTCCTGCAAGTACAATGATTGATCTGAGTACAATAATTCTAGGAATATGTGAGAAAAAAGACAGATATACACCACGGATATCAATTGCGACGAAAAATAAATTTCTATAGTATAATATTCAAGCCGTTTGTGTCCTTCAAGATTAGTCATCGAATCCGCTCAATATACTCGATAACGTCTTGTGCGTATGTCGGTGAACTTCGAGGAACAAGTTGATCATTGATCGCAACTGCTGGTGTACCTTTGACTCCAAGTTGTTGCCCATACTGGAAATCTGCGTCAACAATAGAACTCCACGCTCCGCTCAACGCCATGTTTACGATTGATGGACCATCTCCGCCAAGTTCAGATATTGTGTTTCTCCACCAGTTTGATGATAATTGACTTTGATTCTCGAGCATCTGAGTTGAGAATTCCCAGAACTTGTCGTTTCCAAGTGAATCTTGTACACCCCGAGCAACGTTTGCTGATTGTGTAGACACAGTTCCGAGAAATGGAAAGTCACGATGTCGATATGCGATTACTCCAGTATCAATATATTCGTCTTTTAGAATCGGGTAGCTGTTTCTGTTAAAACCCGCACAGTGACTACACTGGTAGTCCGCATAAACATCAACGACAATTGAGGACTCAGACTCTCCGAGAAGTGGAGGTTCAAGATCATCAGATGCTGATGATTGACTATTTTCAGTGCATCCTGCAAGCAATGTGGATCCGCCAATTCCCGTTGTAATGATAAACTCTCTTCGTGATAACATAATTACTTAATCATATCAAATCTATTTATAATTTATGACACTTTTACATTAATTTGAGTGACGAGTAAGACACAAGGAACCTAGCAATCCCTGTTGCCCACATATTTGCGGCTTTTACAATCGCTTGTCCTTTCCCAGAGTTTGCTATTTGAGTCTTGTATTTTCTGCCGTGTTGAATAACGATCTAATCGGCTTATATCACCGAGTAGAAGGACGAATCCGAGGAAATCGATCTCCTCGACTTCGTTGAGCAATGTCGGCGCCTAGTCAAACAAGCGTTGGGGAAGCACGTCGTTTTGCACTGCCTTCGGCTTGAAGACGGTCACGGCTACCGTAAAACGCCGAATCGGTTGAAGTATATCGTCGAGATTCGTGACGCACTCGGCTTAGATCGGGACGACCTCCCGGACTACAAGTCGTTCGACCGGCTGAAAATGTGGGTATGGGGGGCGCTGCTGCGGTCTGGCGCACCGCCAAGTTCCTCATGCACCCGCTGCGAAATCACAAACAGAATCTCGTTCCGCTGGGCGAACCGTTCCAGCGCCAGCGCTGTATACTTGTTCTGCTGTTGGCGGCCACAGGCAATGACAACGCCTGAATCAGCAATCCATACCGCGTTCTCAGGTATCGACTCGGTCGTCCCTTGCATGCATGAGAGAATTCCTACGCTTCCTCGTCGACCGGCTTGTCACGCGCATTCCGAATTTGGTCGAAATATGGATCGTACTCCCGCATGTCGAAAATCACCTCACGGAGTGCCTGGAGTACCGCAATCCCGAACGCAGGTTGAAGATTGAGGTCGCGTGCTGCGAGACGGTCGGTCATCCTGCCCTCGACATACCGGATCGCGTACGTGAGTGCCGCAGCGAGCTCGCCTACGCCATGTTTCTCGATCAGCAGGTCGAGATCCTGATCCTGGGGCGACCGATCGATTGCCTCGACGAGTGTGGGCGTGATCGTGTATGTATCGCCATCGAGGTTCGCAGTAAGGCTAATCGGGATGACCATGTAGGTGTGCGTTTTCTGCGTTTCATCCCGCGTGAGTACCCCGAGATCAACGAGTGTCCCCGTATCCGCATACGCGGTCGTGCGGGGCGTGTCGATGTCGGCGACGATTTCATCAATCGTCACTTCGCCTTCACGGAGAATATACGTGTAGAGGCGAGCGAGCCGTGGCTCTTCGAGTAGTTGTGCCACTGACAGAAGACCATTAATGGCGCGTTCGGGGTCCCCCGTCGCTTTCGACATACAGTATAATACAATACACAATTCGTGTCCTGAGTAATACCGCTTGGGTTGCGACCGACGTCGGAGGTGGTCAAGTGTCACCTCGAGACCTCGCGTGCCGGTGTCCCAGTGGGCATCACTGAGACGCCGCTTCTCTTCGGTGGTGCCGGTCAAAACTACAGTCAGCGTCTTGTCGCTCATCTTAGCGGCAAATGTCATGGGATGGAATCTTAGCATCAGCTAAACCACGCATAATATCAATTGTTTGATTTACTATTGGAACCGAAGGTGACGACTCATCGAATAAATCTCCCGTGTCAATTTTGTCGGCTTCCTCCCACCCGTAAACGGGTGGGCTTCCGCCTCGGTACAGCTGTGAATTACTGCATCTACATCATCTTCAATAGCAATGTGAATCACTTAATTAAACGCATCAAAATAATTTTGTTATCTAATTTCACTCCGATATTGACATCTTCCTAAATGTGTATCACTAATCTGTAATATTTCAGTTTTTATATGCAATATTGATAGTATATCCCAATAATAACATTGATTTCAATTTGATATAAAATATTAATCCGAACTATAATTCAACACGAATACTATACTCATCAAGTAAATCTGGAACACGATCTCGATGATCTCCCTGTAATTCAATGGTTCCATCATCCTGTATAGTTCCACCACAACCAAGAGATCGTTTAAGATTGCTTGCCAATGAGCTAATGTCTATAGTAGTATCATTAATTCCATTAATCAATGTAACTACTTTATTGAAACTACGCTCCTCTAAGGAAAGAGTGGTGTGTAATCCTGTTGTTGCGATATCAGCACAAACACATAATTCAGTTGGAAGTCCACACGTTTCACAAATCTTACTCGTCATTATACATTTAATTACATAACGTAGACATAAATATTTCTTCGAATCAAATAAAGAACACTATCCTCTTGTGACTCTGATAACACAGAAATATACACTGACGGCAGAAGCGTCAAGAATAACATTAGTTCATCATACGTGTACCGTGTGCCAATTTGAAACGGCTCACAGTCATTGAACCGTAATACTGAGAATATAATAATAACTGGAGCCACCATGAGAGCAAATATCAATAGAGATTCACTCGTTGAAGAATTCGATATTTTCCTCTCAATCATTGATATAGCGTTATTCTGAAAGATTGACTTATTTATAAACGACTTAATGATAAGCAGTGATACAAAGAGATACACTAAAGTGAATACTGTACTGAAACTCTCAGGTTGAATAGTAACAATAGAAATATACGAATCAATCAAGCCAAAGCCTAAAATCACTGATTGAATGAAGATCGTAAACAGTACAATAACAGTTGCCAGAAGTCCAAAATCTGTTTTTGATATGCGTACGAGGGTCGTTGAGTGCTAAGTTTATATCATTGAGGAGGAATATGATAATATACTTAATAAATCATCAGTATTATTTCAGCAGCGATCGCAGTATTCCATGAAACAGAATATACTAAGAAAGATCACGAATAGGCGAATTAGATACAATGGAACCAATACATACATTAGAACTACACTATTTTTGCCAAATAAAAAAGAAGAGTGTATGGAACGACTGTTGATCGATGCTATTCATCACCTACTATCGAGTAAAAATTTGGATTTGCAGCGATTAATGAATATTCTAGAGCCCTAGTGATCGTCTTTACGATTGACTTTATTGTAATGTTTCGTATAATTCATACTGCTCTTTGTATCGCTTTCTTATCGTGACTTCTGACACGTCAATTACTCGGAGTAATAGTGTGAGTTCCCAGCGGTTAAATAAAACGGCTCACATAAGGCATCACTAGAGGCAGCAAGTTTCACTCGTCATCTCCTTGAGTGGGGGTTCGGTTATTATCGGTATTGGAATTGTTAATCGAAATCGGAGTGATAGTTCTGCCTCTTATTTCACTCATGTTCTTTCTGCAGATTCTTCTTTGGAGGACAGGTTCGCGATCCGAGTAGACCAGTGAATCGCTTTGTTCTCCTCGATGGTGGAAACTGGATGCCGAGCACAGAGACCGTCTGTGGATAGGGGGTCGCGCGTGCGCGCGCATGCACGCGCGCGAGGCATATATGTGGCTGTATCCCCTATACAATAATATATGAGCAGTCCTACACAGTCGAATTTTAGTAGTAGTCCCGTGACGCCTCGCGATCGAGTGTGGAGTGGTGTGGTAACTGAAGCGGACACAGAGTTCACAGTGGCAGATATTCAGAGTCGATTGAGACGGGATGGTTATGAAGGAGAACCCAGTGAGGAGACGATCAAACGTGTGCTGAGAAGTATGGGTGAACTGAATGTCATTCAGCACACAGACGGGTCTCCATATTACAACAAACAAACAGACTTTGAGAATCTGTAAAGAGATCCACTATCGTCACACATATTCCGAGGGCTAGTTGTGAAGCTATTACAGATTTGCCTCGATTACCCCCTCCAGAGGCACTTACAGATTCAATTCAATTCAGTTTTGCAGAGTTAAAAGAAGAGTCCAAACAGAGAGGATTCCTGATGGATGACTAATCTCGTTGAACATGACAAGCTTGAGATCCATGAAACAGAGTCGTTCATTCATCGACCCCTCTCACTCCGTGTCCGTGTCCGTGTCCGTCTCCGGGTCTTGCACGCCATCCGGGAGGTCAGCATCCGCATCAGAATCGGCATCGGTGAGAGTGGCGTCGGAGAGGTTGGTGTCAGTGAGGTCGGCGTCGGTGAGGGTGGCGTTGAGGAGGTATGCATCAGTGAGGTCGGCGTCGGTGAGGTCTGCTCCAGAGAGATCGGCACGCATGAGGTAGACGTTGGTGAGATTGGCACCAGAAAGGTTGACACCGGTGAGGTTGGCGTATGAGAGGTTGGCATCAGAGAGGTTGACACCAGTAAGGTTGGCGTAGGAGAGGTTGGCATCAGAGAGGCTGACACCGGTGAGGTCGGTATTGGGCAGGTCGGCGTTGAAGAGATCAGCATTGATGAGATCGGCATCAGTAAGATCGGCGTCAGTAAGATAGCTACCAGAGAGGTCGACATGTCTGAGGTCGGCGTCGGTGAGGTCGGCACGAGTGAGGATGGCGTCGGTGAGGTCGGCGTTCGAAAGGTCGGCTTCGAAAGGTCGGCTCCCAAGAGGTTTGCACCGATGAAGTCGGCACTTGAGAGGTCGGCAAAACGGAGGACAGCCTCGGAGAGGTCGGCAAAACGGAGATCAGCCTCAGAGAGGTCGGCGTTGGCGAGGGTCGCCTCTGGAACAATATCGTGAGGCAAGATATGCTCATCATTAGGAATTGTATACCGAAAGTGAGCATCTGCCAACTGGGTGTCTGTCACATCGGTGTCAGCGAGGACCGCCCCAGTGAGATCGGTACCAGTTAGGTCGGCATCAGTAAGATCGGTGTCAGAAAGGTATGCGTCAGTGAGGTTAGCACCGGTGAGGTCAGCACCGGTGAGGGTGGCGTCAGTGAGATCAACCTCAGAGAGATCAGCATCGGCGAGGGTGGCGTCAGTAAGATCGGCATCAGAGAGGTCGGCACGAGTGAGGATAGCCTCAGTGAGGTTAGCATCGGTGAGATCAACCTCAGAGAGGGTGGCATCTGGTCGAATATCACTGGGCGATACTTTGTCAGTGTGGGGAATTGAGAATTCAGTATCAGTCATTATCTGGTGAATGTGACTGTATCAGATATGTCGGACGCATATCACTTAACAGTGTATATGGATTATATATTCTAATTTGGGATTCAGATAAAAAAATCCAAAGTTAACGGACAATTACCGGCGAATCTGAATAACCCTCAAGTCGGTAGAAAAGAGTCTGATGACCTCTTGAGTCGAGACAGCGTAATAAATGTGAAGCAGAGCCCAAGAGAGCGGTCTGATGCGCTTTTCATACCCAATTATGATGTATTCGAGGCAAGAACGCCTGAGATGATGATGTTTGGCTACATGAGCTTGTGAGACAGTGTGGTGAAATACTATGTATGTCAGAATTCACACACTGGAACACAATAGTCTCTCAGGGCAAGCGAAAGCAGCTATCAGTTCGGATTTCAATCCAGTAGAGAGCAGAACGAGAGCGCGAAGCGCAATAACGTGGAGTCAGCAGATCGGAATACATGCGTAACATTCTGGATGGGCGCTCTCGAGGTAATGAATCGGAAGAACAGTTCGAACGAGAGCAAAATCGAATTGATGAGTCGGAAGCACAGTTGACTGAACGCTCTCAATTTGAAGAGAAAATCGAGAATCTGCCGGACAAGACTCGTGGTGAACGCTCATATCAGGATCCTCGGCAGCAAAACATCAATAAGAACCATTCACTCAGAGGTTAGTGTGGAAACTGACCGGTGTGTCGGTTGATTAGAGCGACTATTCACCTGATGAGTGGTTGGTTCATGTGGCGATGATAACAACAACAGTCACATTTGCTGAGTGTGTTGTCACGAAACCTAATGTATCACCAACGAGTGAGAGAAGCAGTTGATGAACTTGACACTGAATTCACACGAGAAGAACTGAGAAATAATACGAGTGCGCCACGAACAATTGTTGACGATGTAATTGATGAAATGCATCAGGAAGTCAAAACAGCGCTTGATGAGTTGGAGTTAGGTGACAAATTTACGCGTGAAGAATTGAACGAAAGGACAACTGCGCCAGGACCGACTGTTGATGACGTCCTTACTGAGTTGCATCGGAGGGGAGAGGTATATCAGCCGACGAGAGGTATCTGGTGCAAGTATTACGAGTGAGTTGAACGCTATGGGGTCAAATGTACCGGAATTGCAGGATCCACGTTTATTTATTGTGGACGAATGTCGCGAATGTATTTGTCGACAGGTAGCCCGTGACTGTTGATCACGCCTAGCGGAACACATCAGTGGAGTGATCCGGTTAACGGGCATGTGAGAGCGTTGAGTCGGTCTGTCCGACCAGAACGATAGATTGTCTCTCATGTGACGACCGGGAAGCGCTCGCCAGTCGGAAGACGATTGATATTGAGACGAATGTGAGAGTGAGGGATCTGATATCCTGGCTTGATGCGAATCCATTGGGAGTAATGATGGATATGATGTGATTATCAGTAGTCGGTGGTTTCGATGGGTTTGGAGAATCGCTAATCCGTCACGGGGTGGCTTCTGGGTGATCATCATGCATAGTCAGCACATTCAGCAGAAAGTTGAAGCGATACTAAATGAAGCAGGACTAGACGGCGACAATCTGTCATTGATGACGCTGGCAGAGGTACTGAATATGATCTAATGACGAAGTGGATCAATAAGGATGGAATCCGGATAATTGAGATCGACGAATGACGGGTAGGACGATCAATCTTCTCTGTTTTTTATAGCAATTCTTCCCCGTGACGCGACAGAAGATTTGATTCAATCGAGAACATCGGCATCAGGATCGTCACAGGACAAGCGGAGAGATACCTCCTCTTCTCGCCGATTTCAGACTCAGAAAATGAGAAGTACAGTTATTTATCATCCTCCAACTACGTTTCAGAGTCAGCTACTATGCCAGTGCTGTTATTACGATCGAAAGTATGAGTCCATACATGTCCAACAGCCACCAAGTAACGGGTTTTAGCAGCGAAGGTGATATGATGATATGGTATACTCAACTCTCGGTATACTCGTAACCCAACTGTGAACGCTCCTGGACAATCTCTCTGGAAGCATCGACGTGTCGAAGTGTATGAACTATGTTTTCGGATTGTTGTTACTCAACATTGAATGACGACCATACGACAGGATGAGTGAGTCAGATCGCGATCCTGAGTCTGAGTCTGTATCTGTGTCTTCAAGTCCTCAGCTGTTGATCGCGCTTGGAATTATAGGGTGGATTACTACTCTTCTGATGGCGACAGAAATACCACTTGGCGTCTGGAGTGGGCTCTTCATCGGATCCTGGGTCGTGATACCGGTGGCAATGATCTGGGATGCCAGGCAGTTACGTGCCCAAATCGGGTGGCCTCGCTTTCTGTGGCTATACCTTCTAGGGGCGGTGGTGTGGTTCTTGGCTGTGGTGCCGGCAACAGTGTATCTCTTGAAACGTCGGTCAGCGTTGCAATCCCCTTCCCCTTCCCCTTCCCCTCCTCCAAAGGATGCACCCGAGTCTCAACTGGGTCTCACAACACCAAGACAAGTTGTTGGACTGTTAGCAGTCATCGCCGGGAATCTCACACCGCTGGTCGGTGTGGTTGTGTTTGAATGGAGTGTTGTCCCACTACTCATCATCTACTTTTGTGAGGCGTTTATCACCGCACTCATCGCCGCAATAAAAGCGCTGTTCGCGGAGCTTGGTTCGCCCACGGAGGATATATCCACAAGTAGGTTACCACTCGCCAGTCTGCAGCGGAAACGTGGCAGTCTCACTGTCCATCCCAGGTTACCACCGATCTATCCTCGGAATATTCCATATTCGACGGTGATCATCTCTCTATGGTTAGTGATCGGGCTGCCGGTCGGTCTATTGGCATGGGCGATGTTAGATTCCCTACCGGTCTTATCTATCGGAATGGCTCTGAGTGTCATAGCACTCTTGAGCACTCGTCTTGGAGAATTTTGCTACGAGTTTCTTGGCGATCGTCGATTTAGCGATACCTCTGCCCGCGAAATTGGGCGTGTCCCCGCTCAGCAAGTACTTGGGCTATTATTGATCGTGCCGTTCATTCCGAGCCTGTCTGATGCCGGTCCCTTCATCCTGGGGGCGATTGTCGCTATACGGACGACTACTGAAGCCTACCGATACAGTGTGGATCGAAGTGGCGGACCGTCCGTGAGTCTCTTCAGTCAACTCGAAGACGCGGGGGTACTCCAATCCAGTCAAACACGGACAGCGCCTCCAGAGGTGTCGGTGCCCGAAGAACCAATCGAGGGGCGGATCCAACCGAATACCACAGTCGTGCTATTCGGGAGTGTCACGACAATATTTGTCGAGCTTTTAAACGGACTCGGATTAGGCGTCATCATGATATCCGGGGTTATACTACTCACTGGTGTCCCAGCACTTGCCGCAGTTTATCTGATCAGCGCGGTGGCGCTGATTACGGCATACATGGGTAGTCACTATCTAAGATACGGCACCGTCGAGTACCGACGGCGAGGCGACCAGATCATTGCGTACGACCGGCTTCTTGAAACACCACAGTGGAGTGCGAGTGTCTATAATGGCGATTTCAGCGTCGCGAACGCGATCTTGGATCGGTTCTTTGGAACGGGGACGTTGACGGCGACCGCCGACACTCCCGAAAAGCTTGGCTCGGTTCGACTCGGTCCTGTCAAGAGCCTCACTGCTGCTGTCGAGACGCTCGAACTGCCGATTGCTGATCCGAGTCGTCCCGAAACAGATTACGCAATTGTAGCAGCTGCAGGCGGTCTGTTCGGGGTTTTTGCGCTGGTGCCGGTGATGATTCTCGTGTTCGGAAACACCAGCGACGCCATCGCAGTGGGTCTCATATTTGTCATGGGTGCTCCGATACTTTTTCTCGCTCTCGGTTGGACTGCCCTGTCACGTGTCTGAATGGACGTCTGGCCTTGTAATCGTTAGGTGACCTGTGTCTGTGTTTCATCACTTCCTGGAATATCATCAATCGATACGCCGTCTACCTCTTCAATGAAGTCTGTAATCGTGAATGGGATGATTATCGTGAAATCGGTCGATCATTTAGCCGCCGGTAGATTTTCAGCAATTCTGTTCCTGACTATGGGTCAACAGAATCTCTTCGTCGACATTGTTGAACGTGTTATTGGATATTTGTGTCAAGTTCGGATTGGTCGCGTCTCCATCACGGATGCCGACTGCTGCGTTTTCGACTGTATTCCGTTGTACCGTTGCACTAGCCGGGAAATCCGCCGATACGCTGTTATCGTCAAACGGTTGCGTCCTAATTCCGTATAGCACAACGCTCCCATTCGTAAGTGTCACGACGTTGTTGAGAACGGACGCACCAATTGGTCTCCCCGAGCTGCATCCCGAGTCCGGGCACTTCGTCCTATCCAGCGACATCAGATGCAGTTATTCGACCGACAGCGTCGATCACGTTGTTCTCGACGGTCAGATTGCTCAATTGGCTATTACCGAAACTCCGCTTGAAATTACCGCCCCCAGCTCTAGTAATATCACTAATTCGATTATTTCGAAGAGTTACATCCTCCATTGCTCCCTTGCTAGTCCGGATTGAGATCCCTGTGACAGTGCTGTCATCACCGGCAATCGCGAACCTGCTGACGAGCGTGTCCACAGCATCGATGGCTATCCCCAGGTTCGACCCGCTCGCGTCGGTTGTCGGACGGTCGATAATCGACAGGAGACTCAGGGGTTGTTAACCGTGACCGGGTCGTACGTTGAGGCGTCGACTGCAAGTCGGGCACCGGGAACGGCACTGTCAATTGCGGTCTGGAGTGCATTGCCACTGCCGGTAACCGGATTTAGATTATCAGGGAGAATCACCGAAGCGTTGCGTTCAGACTCAGTAAAAAACGTAATCGAATCTCCGAGCTGTCCAGACGGCGAGAACGTGTTTTGAATCTGGACACTGCCCAGATCGATCCCTCCGACGGTGAAATCCAGAACGAAAACCTCTGCATCCGGGCTGTCCGGACTGAAGTTATCATTCTGAACCGTCATCGACGAGATGTCTGGCAAGAGACTGAGATGCAAGCGTGCGACAGCATTAGCGGGTGTCGTCCCAGTGTTCGAGATACCGTTATTTTCGATTATGATGTTGGAGAAGCCAGTCAAGGCGTCGTCGCCAGTGAGTTGGATCGCTTGTATAATCCAATCGGCGGGGGCGGTAAATACTATATTGGACCGTTTCAGTGGACTCAGTGTTTAATTCGGAGATTGTATTGCCAACAATATTCCCTGAGACGTTGCCCCTGAACTCAATTGCTCTTACTGAGTCTACATCGACCAGGTCGGTGATTCAGGAGCCGCTGCATATAATAAAGAAATCCGTCTCATAGAGCTCTCAGGAGATATATGTGTTTCAGACAAAAGGGAATATTATATTATGTATCTATGCTATATGAGACACTGGTCGGGTTTCCCTCCGGGTTATCCGAGCCTGACTCGTACAAAGAAGCGCTGAATGGACCCCGAAGAAACACATCCAAGTAACAAATTATGTTATTTTATGTTGACACGTTTCTTTATATAGGCAGATATGGTATGTTCAATTATCTAAGTATTCAGAGCCCACGCCGTCATGCGATTGTGTTAGAGTGAGGAGAGTATTGTAGTTGCACAACTAATACGCAACATCTGTATTCCTACAACATGATCCACGATCATGGTGAGTGTGACGCATCTTCTCAGCAGTCCCGATCTACGTCACTACACGGAACTATTTTATATTTCTAATCAAAAAATGATACTCCGAAATTAAACTGAGATGTAGGGTATCTCGTGGCTAGTCCAACAGAGACGTTGTCGTCTCCCTGACTTCGGGGTTATTCTTTGCCAACCGATGAGCGTGTTTCATATTCAACGGTAGCTCCCGCTCATCAACTATCGCAGCAACCCCCGGCGCAATAAGTGATTCACGCTCAGAACTTACCGGTTACCGGTAACTTCCCAAACGCGAATTCTGTACTCGCGCCTATGGGTATGTGACACACCGACAACCATTAGCATACGCAGTCACTAAAGCAAGTGCTACACCTTCGAGAAAAGTTCCCATGTGTTCATCGGAGCAAAAGTTAGCTTGGAGTTGGGGATGGAAGTCCCAACATCAGTTCGTTTTCACACAGTCACGATCCGTCTCAGTCTGCTGGTGACGTGACTGTTGCCTCTCAGTGGGAGAACACTCTCGCGGGTGTAGCACAACTCAAACGTGTCCTCTTGATCGTTTGATTTGCATCGTGCCGTGTCCGCTTACACCAACGGCGATACTAGTTGGCATCAGTGTCATAGTGTGGTAGATTCGGTGACGGACGCCTCCGCTTTCCTCCCATGCGAGGCGTCTGTTATCATCTGTAGAGATAATAAGTACTTTGTGTTCTATCTCCATTCTATCCCATTCCATCTCTGGCTTCGGGAACTGATTACTCACGAGTGTCTCCGCTATACTCACACAACTCCCAACAATAAGCCGGATTAGTCCAACACTGTCTTGATATCATGGTGAGTGTGATGCATCTCGTCAGCAGTCCCGATTCACATCGCTGCACGGAACTGGTTTTAATCTATAATTAAAATAGACTTATTTCGAAGTCAGACATTCGGTTGCCTCTTACACGTCCCCACGGGTATATCCGCATGTTACTGACTTGGAGTCTGTGTCATGAATCACAAGTCTATCTTAACGGTTCTCACACACGGATTCGTGCTATCCCTCGATTTCCGTCAAAAAAGTCTGAAGAAAGCCACCGACCCAAAAGCCACGGTCTCAAACGCAATGGCAAGAAACAACCAGAGAGGTGCCCGCTCAGTGCCGCGGTGTATCTCCTCTGGACGGACTGAGATCAGAACTCCAATTATCATCAGGCAGACACCGAGTGCCACAATCCCACCGGAGAGTATCACGCCCTGATCAAACACTGACAGAGAGGTTTCAATCACGCCCGCATATTGGATGACCGTGAGTAATCCAACAAGCCCTATCCCATATCCGGTGACGGTTGCCTGATTCCGCAACTGCATATAACAGACTGATTCAGACGGAGAATAATTATTTTTCTGCACTCAGTGAGTAGTCTCACTCATACTCTACCTGGGATGAGCCAGTCTCGCGGGAACATGAGCCCCCGAATGTGACTGGATTTCATACGAAGAATTCACACTTCAGTAGCGACACCTCCAATTTTCTTCCTCTTCTTGACTGTTATATCGTGGGTTCCATTTCAAAAAGAGGGGATAACGCGATCCTGACCACCAGACTCCGGCAGGTTAAATCGATACAGATATATCAACACTCGGAGGATAATTATTTGATCCTGTTTCGTTGACGATCGTATCTCAAAAAAGACTGGTTCGAGGTTTTTTGAACTTTTCCTCGGACAACTTCAATTCTCAATAGTGATAACGTCGGGAACCCGGATCCAGACAAAAACATCAATTCTGAACCTATTCGTGAGTGATAGAATCAATGGCACGGTATGGAGCGTGCCTCAATCGTCGTTTATTCGTCGTTCTGAACCATTCTGTCCCAGTGTGAGATCCACGTGAGATTCTCACCAGCGACTGTCAGCAAATATGTGAATACTGGAAGAGTAAGCCCCACAACAAGAAGAAAAGTCAGATCAATGTCTCCAGAGGAGCCAATGACGCCAGTGTACTGGAGGAGTGTGAGGGTTACAAGAACAGTCGCTACAAGTTCTCTGTACTCTTTGTATGAGGGGGAGGGGAGCTTCATACTACTAGCAACTTAGTGGGAGACACAAACCGATTTCGCAACGTCTCATTCACATACTCATGGTGGCATGTCCAACAGTATTGACTCGCATGACAATGCAATTTTTCAACCCGTACTCGGGTCGGGAGTCTCCTCGAGCGCGAGCGCGAAGTCCAATGTCGATTATAATCTTAATTTTCTCCGTAAGATTTAGTATTCAATCACGAGTATCTAAGAGTGGTCGAGAAGAATTATGAGTACAAGAAAATCACCGATCGATGGGAGGTTTGATTGTCTCATTAAATCGCAATATGATCTTCTTCTCTTTATGCTCCCGATTCCACTTCTGTGTGGGATACTCACGTCGGTGATAACGGCGGTCCCATTTTCTGTTGGAGTGGGCACTGGGGGAGTCCCCTCAATAATATTACTTGCATACGGGCTGTTTATCAATGATCCACAATATCTAATATCTAGGAGTACTCTAACACTCTCTCTGGAAGGTTCTGTTTGAACTTTTTTAAATTCCTCCTGTCACGACTTGCACTCACCATTCTTGAGCTGAGATTCTCGAATGCAACGCAACTATTCCCACCGCACATGGGGGTCTTCTCAGAGTCACAGTTACCGGGATTGGGATTGATCGCACAACAGATTAGGTGCTCTTTGCCTGGCGACTCTGTGCAGCCGAGAGAATCACAAGATACACAATCAGACCAGTTGTCCACACAAAAACTCCGGCAGCCTCAGGCAGTTGCAAATCAATATACTCTATGAGCGCTAACGGACCGATACTCACTCCAAAGAGACCGATGGTCTGACCGAGTCTGTCGTATTTGTCGTGGGAAGTGAACTGTTCGTGTTCGCCCAGGAGTGAGATGTCATAGGCTAACAGAAAGTATCCAATCCCGCTATAGAGCGCTGTTATGGCTACGGTCAAAAACCAATCCGAAAGCAGGTATCGGTAAACGAGACCACCAACGAGGCAACCGACTAGGACAGCTAGCGGGAGAGACTTACTCATCGGCTAGTCTCTTATTATTATTCTCTCAATAATATAGGGTAGGGGTCTTCTCGCGTTCAATTCACACTGATCAATAAAACCTATACGATTAGCGACAACCTCCGATAGCAGTTGCAGAGACAGTATAAAATGCCCCTGTCCACAACTGTCGCAAATATACCGAGTCCTACTTGAGTCGTCCCATTTGTCCGTACGCAGAGAAAATCCAATGGGCAAACTGGTATATTACGAGCCCAGCGACGAACAAAATCGTAAACAAACCGATAACAAGCACAATGCTGGCAATAGCAAGTGAGACGTATCCAAACAACACAGCAATCAGGAGAGAAACGAGCGGGAATCCGTAGACTCGAAGTAAATACTGTTGCCGGTAGACCGACAGGTAGTCTGACAGCGTCCCCGAGAAGACCGCTGGCGTGAACGAGTGAGTCTCAGTCGCTTCACACGAGATACCGGCTTCTGTCTTCTTCCCGATGACCGTTATTTCGTCACCGTTGTGAAACGGTGACTCCCTGTACCGAATCGTGTCTGCGGGAGGCGCGGGTACAGGTCCGATGCGCTCCAACTTATTAATCAACCTCCCCGCCTCGGTGTACGCCTCGACAGTCGTTCTGTCGACCCCGAACTCCTGATTATGATCCCGATACTTTTTCGGGAGTTCCTCTGTTGGTTTGAACCGCTCCTCAAAACTCGACTTCCGAAGCTCAGGCTGGACGGACAGTTGGGAGTCCGAGTCCGATCCCGAGTGAGATGGCAACAGCATAGTCGCAGCCGGCTCCGCCCTTTCAATCGCTGTTGGCGTCTGGTTTTGCCCCGACAGGTTCGTGACCGGCACGTGCCCAGCATCGGTGACAATCAGTAACTCGTGATCACCTGTGGAGGCTCCCGACACCTGTGGGCGCCAGGAAGCCCCGTTTGACCACTGAAATCTGGCTGTGTCCCACAACACGAGCGCACACTCTTTGGAGCGATACGGAGACGTGACTGTCCCTGAACGGTGACTGATTTCTCCCGAGACACAGGCGGTCTCACCCACGGTAGCGTCGTCGAGACTGCTCACTTCGAAAAGGTTCCGACATTGTTGTCTCCGCCTCAGCCCCGAGTAGACGATCCAGGTCCCGGCGAGGAGATACGTGACTATCGGTATCGCCACCTCTGAAGGAAAATTCACTTCTTATTCACCAGCGTGTTCTGAAGAATAGAAGAACCCGTCATAGGGTCATAGTCCGAATTGGCGGCGATAAATTCCTTGCGGTGATGAACTGTGATTGAAACAAAGTTGTTGTATGAAGTCAGCGACCGAGTGTTGCAATCTCTTATTAGTTGAGTCTGATAGGTCACTCACTGTGGACGGGTACTTATGATACTAAATTGGATATGTTTGCTCAGATAAATAACACAGGGAACGTAGTCATGCGATTATATATCGGATACCTGACTACTGTAGTGACACAACTAACTGTGAGAATGTGTGCAACGACAGTCTCTCTAGAGGTTCTCAAAGTCAGTGTTCTTGTTATAATATGGAGATCCAGTTTATACTGAATGACATTCAGTTCATCCATACTTCTCGGTATACGTTTGATTAATGACATTGAAATCGACTCCTTAGTGTCGGTCAGACATTCTGATCACCTCTCGCATCGTGTCGCCGGGAGGTGGGAAGTGGACTGGATATAACGACTCTTCTCAGTGATAGTAGAGTCGATTACGCATATGAATCAGAGGAAATTGAGTAGTTGGATCGTGCACGCACACGGCAGCAATCTCCCTGGCTCGCTTATCAAGCAGTGCAACACTGGGCATGTAGGACCATATGAGGCATTATCGAAATCTGAGGCTGTTGATGGAGCCATTGGTCGATTTGATATTGATGATGGGGGGCCGTCTCACTCCGCTATATTACCGCCACAGCGAACGAGACACGGACACTGAACGAGCTAGAAGAGGCCAGTGTTGCGTGACATGACTCACAACCGACTACATCACCTCAGAGAGTTTGATCTCGTCACTGACACACTATCCTCCGAAAATAGTTCTGTGGTGTCGCTCAGGTCCACGAGACGGTCCTATCTCGACGCCATCTGCGAATTTGCGGGCTTCCAATCAACTCTCAAAAACTCACTTAGACCAGCTGGCAATTCCCCTCACGACATGCCGTTTGACCTCCTCCCACGGCTGAACCCGTGGGATTCCCCGTTCCCGATGGGGATATTACAGTTGCGCGTTTCCTCGGCGGTTCAAATATGCTTTCGCGTGGTCAGCCTCACAGGTCGCCACCCAATTACTACCAAGGGCGTGCTTTCCAACGCGTGTAGCTGTAGCTCGGTCAAACGAGCCTTCCCACCTGCACATGGCAGGCGACCACGAAGCCGAAGCGGTCGGCAGGGTGTTCACCCTGCTGGACCGCACGGTTCGGGTCAGCTGAACTGCTACGCCGTGCATGGGTCACCCCCTCTGTGACTGATATTCTCCGCCGCATTCAAATCCGCGTGCCGGATGTACCCACAGTGTGGACACTTGAACTTGCTCCCGTCGCGACCACCGAGTTCAGTACACTGACTGCACTCCTGACTCGTATTCTCAGGGGCTACTTTCTCGACGCGAATGCCTTCTTTCTCAGCGTTGTACGTGATGAACTGTTGGAGTTCGGAGAACGGCCACGAGTGGACGCCGGTCCACCCGCTACTGTCACGACTGTTTTCGAGGTCTTCGAGTTTGATGACAGGATTACTGAATTGACTGGCATACTCCACCAACTGTGTTGAGAGGGTGTGGTTCATGTCATGTCTTGGATGCGACGGGACTCCTTGTTACCCACGCGAATTCGGGCGCGAAGCGCCCCAGTTTCCTGTAGCGAGTCACGCAGGGAACGGTAGTACCGCCGCACAAACTTGTGTTCCTTGCCACTCACAAGGAACGACTCAGCACTCACATCGTCTGGCGTTGCAGCGAGGACGTAGTTATGGCCACCGTCAACACCGATGGGTGTTTCCTCGCCGTTTGTTGCTCGTCGTATTCGACGGTGACCGAGCAATGCCAGTCACCGCCTTCACGCCACACACTGAGTGTCGTCTTCTCAGCGTCACCATTGAGCAGAGCGGTGACAGGCTGTTCAATACTTGTGTGGACGTGGATTGGTGTGTACCACCAATCAACTATCACTGATACAGGGGAACCCGATAATGACAGAGCCGTTGTCTGTCGTGTGGATTATTGGGGGTTGCCGAATCTCTGCCTGTATCTCGACGACAATTAGCAGGAATCCTCCGGGTGGGAGCCGTGAGTGTACAACTAGCAGTGCTACTGCATCTCGCAATAGTTCCAGAATTCTATGTGTCGTGATTGATTACCTCCGTCGGTATTCGCGTTGATATCGATATCATGACCGAGACGAATGGCAGATATATTGACAGTTTTTCTGAGGGGAGAAGATTATGCACGACCTGATGAGATTGATAAAGCAGAGGCAGCGATGGAACAATAACCCGATAAAGAACCTCGTCGTACAAACGAGTGGGTCAGAAATTCCCGGTAATAAACATATCTGGTGGAAAGAGCGTGAGACAATTCGCGAGTTATTTTGACACGATACCATGTCAGCGCGTGTAAACTCTAGGATTATTTTTTGACTCAGGAATCCGGAGTTGAGTTATCTTGTGTAATATTATCGCCTTCAGCTAATTACATAAAATAATTAAATATTGCAGTCTCACAGCCAAATGAAATTAATTGTGAAGCTATTATACATTTACATTTCTGAGAGGTTGCTTAATATAGACTGGTATGAATAGTCCCGAATATGCCAGTTCTCACAATTTATAATTCAATGAATAACAATTATTTTGATATAGCATAGTCGATGGTTAGGCTTCAAGATATACAGTCAATATTACTCTTTCTTCTACGTTTACTCAGTCTCGGTTTTGTTCATCTCATTGGATTATTCGTATTAACGGCGGTTCCGTTGTACATTGGGGGATATTATGGAGACACTGGCGGTGATTTTTATATTGCCGCTACTGGACTGAGCATGGGATTCGGAGTCCTAGGACTGTTTACAGTCAGGGCTGCGAGGCGAGATACCACATCCGACCGTCTTGGAACTTGGCTGTTGGGACTGATATATTTCGGAATGACGGGTCTCTTGATTCTATTACAAATCGTTTCCATTATTTTTTCATAGGGAAAAGAATACGGTACAGTGCTTTTCTAATCAATACCGCATGATTGACCTCGTCGCGGATTATTCTATTTATAACTAACCGACTCTCTGAGACTCGACTTGCAAACTATAAAGTGAAAATAATTTTATCGGGAGTGGGGATACTATCGTCTACTGTCAGAAGCGGTCAACCCGACTCAAAGCGAGATCAAGAAAGCTCGCAACAGTCAATAGAATTACATGATGGCGAGAAAGGTTGATAGAGAGTATCAGGAGATCAGTAGCATGCACATTCAGAAATGTGGTCACTCCGGCGATGCCGAGTAGAATTACCGAGACACGTTTTAATCACCCACCTTGTCATGTGCATCGAGTGTCAGTAAAAGAGTATAGAGAGTGAGTCCACCGAGAAGAGAGATTTGGACAAAGCTGCTCCCGGTCATGAGAGCACGGATCATGATAGGATACACTCGACTGTCAGTGCCCCGAAGAATAACACAAAAGTATAATCCCATCTTCTGAGCTCATCTCTAGTCGGGAAGGTCATATCAACAATACGTGGTGAGATACAAAACCGGATGCTGTTTGCCCCTGTTGTAGTAACTCGTTGGAGTGGTGTTCTTGCTGCGAGTACCCCCTAGGAGGAAACACACAGCAAAAATACAAATCCCTGTTTTGCACATCGGACGGTCGTTTGAGTGTGCAATTATCAGAGATGATAGCCTCACCTCCGGCGTGGTCACGTACCCTGCTGCAGAGATACTTGCGCCATGTGAATATTCTCGAGAGTCTGGGAACCGACTTTGTGCCTTACTCTAGAGGGTCACCTGTCGTTTTTGATTACTCTTTGCGAGTGACACGACAGTAATATACGATCCAAAACAGGGGATTCATTCTGATATGTTGGTCGTCCAGAAAGAGAGATTCAGACCCACGTATTCTTGCGGTTAGCACCGAGAGTTAGAAACATGATACACGGTTTGATACTGTCATTCTAGGATAAGCACATAGGGAGATTATCTAAGCAATCATCACACTGCAATCATGGCGAAAAGCACTCATATGGCTTGTTAGGCAATATCGACTGAAGTCGGAGTATCTTAAACTCTCTCGATGACCACATCATCGTCATCGGTCACTCGATACTGGCATACAAGTCAAATATTATCAGCATCATCGTGCGTTGAGACAGCGCGTCGAGTTTTTTTGATCGCTCCCCAATTGATCCGACCACGATACGGACAGCACAGGTTCCACATTTGATGCTTATGACCGTGAGAGAAGCAGAGATAATAGAGAACTATCTCGGGGACAAGCCCCAAGCCGAGGCTTCCCTGGTGAGGCTGCACTGCACTGCCCCGGCAAGGGAATTTCATTCCTCCCGGCCT
>NZ_KE356561.1:381601-382893 GCF_000415985.1 Haloquadratum walsbyi J07HQW2 | reverse complement strand
GAACCCTCGTCCGAAGAAGGCTGAAGAAGCAGCTTAATAGCGAAGGCGTTCCGCTCCGTCTCGAGGAGGTTCATAAGGAAAATCGTCCCTTGGTCGTTCGCTGGAAGGGCATCGCCTCGAAAAAAGACGACTGGATGACGCTACTTTGACCGTTCAGCAATTTATCCATCGACAGCGATGATCAATATCGTTCGCCACTCAGCGTGCTTCTTGAGCAAGCTGTCCACACCGACGACCCGTTCATATTCCAGACTATCTCCAAGCCCCGGGCTGACTGGACCAGCGAGGCTGAAACCCACAAACAGAACCTCAAAATGGGCAATCATGGAACACTCTCTGCGTTCAAAAACGAGCTGTTCCGGCAGGCGTTCGTAACATCCGATCAGGAGCGCCAGAATATCCACCGTGGAGACATCTCTGAGCAGGTCAGAGGGTCTGTCAGCACCGGCGAGGATGACAAGATTACGAGATTACGGGATCGCGGATGGAGCAGATCGACCGCAGACAACCGACGACAACGTTTGACCTCACACACCAGGCTGCCTGTAATGACCAGACTGTCCAAAGCATCTCGAACGCCTTCACGTCTCTTTCAGGACCGTACTATGGAATTGAGGGCGAGATCCTCGGGGTCAATCATAAGAAGTTCACCCGGTTGTGCCACACACGACAGATTAGCACCAACGGCTTCTCCGGACGCTTTAGCAAAGGCGACCCGTGCATCTGTGTGTCTCCCGACGAACTCGCGAACTTCGCCGTTGTCCCGCATACAGACGCCCTTCCACGAGCCTCACGAGGATCATCAGGGGGATCACCCGACGCTCGCTCACCACTCACAACGACAGATGAGGACCTGCTCTCGCAGTATGACTCCGGGATGCACATTGGATATGCTGAGACTGCGGTCGACAGCCGATCAGATATTCAATCCATCTCGATGCGGGACAACTGACACACCACATCCTACGCGCGGCGACAACTGGTGCGGAGAAGACAACGACGATGATCAACGATGCGCTGTCAGCCTACGAGTCGTTTGACGGTCCCATCTTCGTTTTCGACCGGAAAGGTGGGACAATGGCTACCGAGTACAAGAGAGCACATTTCAAGAACTTCAGCACCCTCGATGACGTCGTCCACATCCCCTCCGTTCCGGGACCAGGCGACGAGGTACTCGCCTTCCTGTACTTCGACATCCGTCCGCAACTCGCCGCCGGCGTCTCACGTACGGTCGCTGTTCAAGCGAAAGTTGATCGCTACAATGAACTCCTCGTGCACGTGCTGGGTCGAGA
>NZ_KE356561.1:311659-381551 GCF_000415985.1 Haloquadratum walsbyi J07HQW2 | reverse complement strand
GAACTGCTCTCACGCTCAATCACATCGATTGCCTCCTCATCACACTTAGGGCAGATAGGTGGATTCGGACGATTATCTTTGATCAACTCAACTCTGGTATCACAGTTATCACATGTTCTCTTTTTTTGTCGGGCTTCTTTCACAACCTTACTATCGATTTGCCGTGTTTTTGTCCCTCGACATTCGGGACATCCAATAACGTACCGTGCATCGGATTCCACGGATTCACTCATCCCATATACCTGCGTGTCGGGGGTTCGATACACTGTAACCTCTTGAATAACCATGTTATCGCCACGTTCGACTTTACAACACTCAGTCGTCTGATTAAGTAACTCAGCATCAATCATAGTTTTCAGCACATCATGCACTGTGCGATCACCAGCATCGGCACGATTGATAATGTCATGTTTTGTAAAATTGTCATTTTCGAGTGCTGTAACCCACACACGGTCCCTCTGGGTATTCTTTGCCATGTGATCATGTACGTGATGTATACATTTCAGTACCATGCAGATAACTGCATGGCGTCGGTTCTGTACGTCGCCTCCGGATGAGATAGCTGCGAGGAATTAGGACTCGGCCGGGTAGATGTATTGTAATGTAACACTACAGTCCACACACATAGCCTGAGTTAGTCGTGTGAGTACAGCGAAGACACTCATCAGTGATCAGTATCAGTTCCGAAGCCGGAGATGGAATGGAATAGAATGAAAATATAACACAAAGCACCTGCCATCTCTGCAGATGGTAGCAGACGCCTCCTGTAGGAGAAAAGGCGGAGATGTCCGTCACCGAATCTGCCAAATCATGACACTAATGCCAACTGGTATTACCGTTGGCGTAGGCGGATACGACACGACACGACACGGACCAAATCAAATGGATAAGACACACTTGATCTGTGCTCTCCCCCAGAGTGTTCTCACACGAAGAGACAATAGTCATCGTCACCGTCACCGACAGACTGAGACGGATCGTGACTGCGTGAAAACGAAATGACATCGGAACTTCCAATTCCAACCTAACTTATCCTCTAATAAACATATGGGAACTTTTTTCGGGAGTGTAGCGTCCGTACCAGTGGCTGCGTGCGCCAATAATTGTCGATGTATCAGATAACCCCGAGCGCGAGCACAGGATTCGCGTCTGAGAAGTTAGTGACCGGTAAGTTCTACACGTGGATCATCGGTTGGCAAAGAATAACTCCGCAATTAAGAGATGTGACAGTGTCGTCGTTGGACTGACCACGAGATACCCTACATCTCAGTTTCAGTTCAGAGTGTCATCGCGTTTAATTATAGAGTCAAGACAGTTCCGTACAGCTTCACCTTGCAGATCGGATTGCATGTGTCACACTCACCATACGATATGATCCGTTCCCCCACCGTGTGATTACAACCGTTCATGAACTGTTTCACACGGTGCAGTGAGCACGTTCAACAACAATAGCTCACCCACGTCTGGCTTCCGTGCGCCACTCGGCTTCACACTCATCTGAGCAAAAGACGTTCTGGTTCTTCTCAAGTTGGTGCTGCGGACGGCGTATATCCGTGCCACAGTTCCCACACTCGGTTGGTTCTCCCTCGAGAGTCGTATCATGCGAACGGGAAGCGTGAATCCTTATTTCGCGTGTGGTATCACATTCATCTCCACAGATAGGACATGACGGCATGGTATGGTATAGATATATCATCACACAAAATACACCCGGCTTTCGTTTACCTGGATGAGCTCGCGCGCGGCGCATATTGGCTGTATCCCCCATGATAGAATCCATGAGTAGTCCTGCACAGTCGAATGTTAGCAGTAGTCCCGTCACGTCTCGCGATCGAGTGTGGAGTGGTGTGGTAACTGAAGTGCAAATAGAATTCACAGTGGCAGATATTCAGAGTCGATTGAGACGGGATGGCTATGAAGGAGAACCCAATGAGGGGCGATCAAACGTATGCTGAAAAGTATGGATGAACTGAGTGTCATTCATCATAAACACGGGTCTCCATATTACAACAGACAAACAGACTTTGAGAATCTGTGGAGAGATCCACTGTCAGTGCACACACTCCTCTTGGTAGTTGTGAGGCTATTGGAGATTTTCATCGAGTACCCTCCTTCTCCAGGCGTGATCACGCCCCCTTACTCCCGATGAGATTATCTTAATTTTGGAGTTCGCAAAGTCGAGTCTCAGAGAACCGGTTACCTATAAGTGGATACTCGATATTGTCTCTCAACTTTGGAGTTTGTATCATGAATCATTTCTCGAAGGTTCATCCAGATTGTTGGCAGGAATTCCAGTCGAATAACGATAGAGTGGTTTATGAATTGAATTTCTGAGACGTCTGACGCGTCCCCTCATTTTATTTCGTTGTTTCCGAATCAACAATAATCGTCGTATCAAACGGCGAAGGACAGTGTTGGAAGCACTGTCTCAAACTACAAGAATTATATCAGTGAGCACTAAATGTACGTCAGACACGCGATAGGTAGAATAGGTGAGATGGGTGAATAAGCAGGTATGACGACGTGCGAAGCTGAATTATACGTACAGAAACGGTTGAGCGTACACGACATCAGCGCTGACAAAATCACAGCAATCACTTATTACGGTCAGACAGTTGCTGCCGGGTCGCTATCTTCTCGATGTCATCGCGAAGGGCGTCTAATTCGTCTTCAAGTTCTGCCTGTCGGTCAAGTAAGTGGGTGACGTCTACGTCTGGCATGACCACGCCAGACTGACCGACCTCAATCGTCTGAAGATGGCTAGCGACTCGGACTGTGTCCGCATCGGTGTTGTCGGCGAGATGATCTTGGAGGTGTGTCGCGGCGCTGGGAGGACCGTGGACAAGTGAGATACCCAGCGGTCCGGCTTCACGTGCGAACTCGAGTAGATCGTTTGCGGCAGCGTGACCCGACATCCCACCGACTTCACGCACCCATGCGGTCGGCACACGTATCTCCTGCTGTTGAAATCCGAACGCATCTGTTTCAGAGTCGTAATCCTCACCCGCCGGCAGTGCCGTGATCTGGATGTCAGCGTGCTCTTCAGACGACTCAAGGATTTCCCTGCCGGGCGTCCCTGCGGCTTGATACCCAATGAATAGAACTCGTGCTTCCTCGTAGTGGCGGGCAAGGTCACGCAAGTAGTACGGCGACCATCCTCCAGTGAGCATCCCTGACGGCGCCACAATGATTGGTGCGTTGTCCCCATCAAGCAGTTGTTCGCGTTGGTCCATCGTCGTGGGCGTCCGCGCACACTCTGGAGTGAACGGCTCAGTGTCACTTGAGTTCACTCGGTAGTTAATAAGTGACTCGCCCATGAACTCATCTTGACAAAACACCTCATAGACAGACATTGAATCCGTGATCATCCCATCATAGACGATTGAGGGGTCACCATCGACAGCTGCCCGCAGGTCCTCTTCTCGTTCACGAAAGAGCTGAAGAATCTCCTGTGCCCGACCGACGGCAAACGTCGGAATCAGGACGGGAATACCTGCCGCTTGGGCTTGCTTAGCCTGGTTATATACCTCAGTCCGCCCGTCGCTGAATGAGCGGTGTTGCATCGTGTCGCCGTATGTGGACTCAAGTATGAGCTCGTCGGCCTCAGGAGGGTCGTCAATATCGCCGAGATGAGCACTCCGGCCGCCTACGTCACCTGAAAACACGACACGTCGGTCGTCGAACTCGAGTGTAAGCCACGCGCTACCCAAGAGGTGTGCAGTGTCGCCGAATTCGTAGGTGACGTTGAGATGCTGACCACGATCGTACCCAACGCTGGTGACCCGCTCAAGAATGCGCTCAACATCATCGCTTGTAAACTGTTGAGGTCGACCGAGTTCTTTCATTTCTTGTTTATGAATCTGGAATGAGTCATGAAGGAGGATACTCGCGAGCGCGTTTGTCGGTCGTGTCATGAGAATCGATGCGTTGTCGGCGAACAGGCCACGCTGTTCGGCGACCGGCAGCCCGCCGATATGGTCGATATGAGCATGTGTAATGAACGCGGCGTCGATCTGACCAGGAGTCACCCCGCGAAAGGTTGGGAATTCGGCCGTGTCGGATTGCTTGAGTCCGCAATCAATGAAATAGTCCCTGTCGGCAGTTTGGACATGATAACACGATCGCCCCACTTCTTCGGCTCCGCCACGCGGCGTTATCTCAAAGTTACTCATGAGAGTCGATTTGAGCCCCACTCACGTATTTCAATCGTATGATTGCTTCGAGAGAGACGACAGACGACAGACGACAGACGACAGACGACAGACGACAGATGACAGACGAGACAGGTTAGCCAATAGTGCTGGTCTGACAGACTGGGAGGGTGATTATAGGAAATATGCACCCTGTAATCAGCGATAACTGACAGATCAGGCAAGGTCCGAACAACTGGGGAATTAAGTTATTATCCACGATGAGGCTCAAAGCCGGCGAGATTAACGGAACCGGATTCGTGCTGCATCATATGGTGAGCACAGAGAAACCGAGATCGGTCAAGCGTTTCCTCGGGAGCAAGAGAAGAAGTGCTTGATCACGCCGGGAGAAGGAGGGTACTCGATGAAAATCTACAATAGCCTCACAACTACCAACAGGACTGAGTATACATACAGCAATTGATAATTTGTCATATGTTGAGAGTCACTCTTTTGATACTCTGTCTGATAGGAGTGGCACTGAATCGCATGACAGTACGATTCTTCTAAAAAAGACTATTCGGTATTACTGAGTGCTGTGAAATCTGTTTGTTTTTTGTAATATCGAGACTCAGTCTCTTGACTAATAATCTCTAGTTCAGCCATTCCCTCCAGAACGTCCTCAATAACCCCCTCGGTCGGCGGTTCATCATATTTATCTTGATCGAGTTTGCGTTTCATATCTGAGGCTGTGAATTCCACCTCGGGCGCATTTACCACATTGCGCCAGACTCTATCGCGAGGAGTAACAGGATCATCCATTCTTCTTGATTTTTGGGATACAGACAAATATACCACAGGAGTACGATGGCATGTAGAATACATTATACAGTTCAGAAAATTCAGAGACAACGCGAGGTGAACTCCTTCGGAAACATTTCTCACATGTTATGTGTTGCACAGGGATTATTTTCCGTGCCAATAGATCGGTGACCAGGAGACGCGCCTGTGTCCGGTCATGTGTAATTATCGCACTGGTACAATTTTTACACATTCTAAGTGTCTAGTGGTAACTCAAGACCCTACACTCGGATATGGAACTCCCCTGAATATGCACTCCCGATGTCGCCACTGTCACCGAGTGATATATGCTGGAATCCATAATAACATACATCCAGTAGGTCTGGTGAACCGGACCTCCCGAAGTTAATCCATTCACGATTGACATCCTCCTCCGCGTGCACGCGGAGGAATCCCACGGCACCACACCGCTGCGCTGCGCTGGAGTGGGATCTGAGCTGAGGGTTTGCAGTCCACCACTTCACTTGGTCCTGCGGTTGCGGTTGGAATCCGCAGGACAACTCATGAAGGGAGACTCCGGGCTGTGCCAACCAGCCGAGCCGAGCCGAGCCGAGCCGAGCCCAGCCGAGCCGAGCCGAGCCGAGCCCAGCCGAGCCGAGCCGAGCCGAGCCGAGCCGGGACTCCTATCCCCACCCACACTGGGTGCAGACTCGGAGTTACTTTTGATCAGGCCGAGACGACTGTTCTCCGCCTCCGCCCCGCCCCGCTCCATTCACGTCAGCGTTGAACGCCGCATCACACTCCTCACACACGTAGAGACCGCGTTCAACACGTCACGTCACGCTGACTGTCGTCTTCGTCTTCCCTACCACAGACACAGCACGTCATGTCTTGCTTGTGTCGCGCTCTGGCACTTCCACGACTCTGATGCCCTCGACCTTTGCCTTGTATTCGAGGATGTTCGAGAACCTGTTGAACGCCCACGCCCACGCCCACGCCCACCCGTGCAAGTCAAGATTCCCGTGCCGACCCAGCCCAGACCCCAGTTCTTCGACTCGCCGTTGTCGTTGTCGTTGTCGTCCTCGCGGACACCAGCGAGTTTCCCAACGTTGATACGACCAACTTCCTGCTCGACACACCGTTCGACGATGTGTTTGGCTAAACAGTGGACAAAGTGGGTGCGGCGTTCCGACCACTTCGCGTGGAGACGAGTGACCCGTTCGCCATCCGAATCGTCACAGTTGGCGATTTCTGTCGGGAAGTAATAGCCGTCCCGTCTTGTTTGAGGCGGTTTCCGGGGTACAACTTGGCTTGTTCGGTACTGTATGCGACGGCGGCGAAGTTACAGATACCGAACCAAGGTCAACGCCTGCTGTCTCGTTCCCGGGTGTAGTGGGAGTGGGTGTCTCGATTTCCATTTCGTCTGTGCAGACGAGATGCAGTTCCCAGCGTCCTTTCGCTTTGTCGTAGACAGTCCTGAGTTGTTGCAGATTCTCAACCGAAACACCGGGGCGAGTTTCGTATTCGACAACGACAAGGATGTACTCCCACGCTTTGGGATGTTCTTGTTCTCTTGTGATTCGCGCCCTTGGACAGGCGGACACGGTTGTTCTTGGTATCGTGACGGATGCCATTCTGCTTCCACGTCACCGGACCGTACTGCGCGGATGTTCCTCGTGATCGTGAACACGATTGCCGTGGTCGTCGGAGTAGTTTTGCTTGCGGTAGCCGGGCGGATTCGCTCGACTGTGACTGTCAGAGTTTCTCTTGCCGTCCCACGACACGAGTTCGAGTTGAAGGCTTCGGCGAGTTCCTCTAGAACGCGCTGACTGGACTGCGAATGCAATCCGTTGTACTTGACGTGACCTTACCTTTCAACTCGTCTTTGAGGTCGCCGTGGTCAGGAATCTCACCTGTCTCCTCCCACAGTTGGCGGGAGTGGTGGTTAGCGACGTTCCAGTGTAGAGTTTGCTGGCGTCCCACCCGTGCAAGTCGAGCATTTCCTCTAGTTGTCCGTGGTTGAGGATTGTCGCTCGATGAGTGCGGTGGGTTTCCAGCATTCTAACCGTCTGTATGATCACTTACACTCGCGTCTGTTGTAACTGTTCGGTTTGAGGACAGTGGAATATCCGGGCTATCCATCGAACAGTGGGTTGTGGAGGAGTGGTGTCGGATTCATTCTATCCTGTCCTGCGCGTACAGACGCAGGTATTCTCCTCGAATTTCTATAAACGGTCCATGGCGAGAGTCAGAACCGAGAACGGCATCCACTGAATGATTGATTAATTGCACATTGCCACGCTCAAAGAGAACGAACATATCAGTAGTACGCTCCCCTTTGCTCTGCTTTCCGGGCGAGATTGATTGTATACTCCCAGGAACCGAGCGTGGGCTTCCTGAATAAACCACGTTTGAGCCGCTACATCTTCGATCTTAACCGTTGGTTCGGGCAGTTGTCCCGCAATATCAGTTAATTACTGAACCGATTCTTGGAGTGTCACTCCACGCTCTCGGTTCTCATCAATCACATACGCGTTCCCGTTCGCCTTATTATATCCAAGTAACACCGCTGTCGTATAGTCAGAGTCCGTAGCCTGTGTCTGTGCCTTGCTTGGACTCTACGCCAGGTCAACCTCGATGTGGGATCTGACCTGTCGGTCCTGAACTTCCCTCTTGTGCAGAAAACTGAGCCGATCCTGATTCAGGAGATTACCGCCACTCGATGCAAACCCGCCATGTAGTGCCTGACCTTCTCGCGAGGTATTGCCATTGTCGCTTGAACCGTTCCTTCTCGCTCGTATCGAGATATGGATTGTTAACTATACTTGTCTTCACGATCTTGATGTTCAGTCCTAATGCGTCTCCGTTGGCATCCTGGTCACGTTCGATAATGTCGAAATCGGGGTTCTTGCCGTTTCCAGTGAGAGTCCATAGCTGTGTCTGAGGACCACCAACGCCACGCAGTCTCGGACCGAGTATTTCGAGGAGAACGTGTAAATCATCGCCGTGATGACCGACTTCATCCGCCCATACGCCACCCTAACCATCCCCGACCTGACGTATCGGTTCCAACGGTCCGAAGAACCCAGTTTAATTATACTGTCATTAGTAAACGTGAGTTTGTGATCTTGTCGGGTGTAATCAGCAATAGTAGGACTTGATTCCGGTCCATTATACGAACTCGTTACACTCCCCGTTTGTTCTCCTGGCAATTGTTCAAATAATACTCTGAAAGCGGCATCTCTCGCTTTTTGAAAATCAATCCCGAGTGCCAAGAACCGTAAACTGTCATATTCCAGTGTTTGTTTGACTAACCACCAAATCCCGAGGGGAGTCTCTCCAGATCCGCATCTCAAAAAAGCGAAAATATCTGCCTCTTCTTTGATTGTTGCATCAATCGCTCGGTGCTGCGCTTCCCAGGTGTCATACACTAATGCCGACTGATCAGGGTCTCATTCCATGCCATTGGGTCAGACTCTCGCCATTCCACTGCTGGTGCTAGCGTGTCACTGATCGCCGTTTGATCAACTAAATCCTCGAATTGATTCGTTATCTCGTGCTCGGTGTAGTTACTCATTAATTCAATCTCTGCTACAAGTCTAGTTCGTGTTCTTCCTGGAGAACTTCCAGTGTGCGCCACATTTCTTGTAGGTGTTTGTCTCTCACCACTGCGCGTTTAGCTCTGATCGCTTGCTCGATCCGCTTCATATATTGGATGCGAACTTTCTGCTGTTTTATTACGGATACGACCCTCGCCCAGGAATTTGTATAATCTTTCCTCAATTATCTCATCGAGTATATTTATTATGTCTTGATACTCGTCTTTCGTGTCAGGTGCGCCAGTTATGTTATCCTCTGACATATTCATAGTGTGTGATTATTGATGTCTGAGAGATTGAAGGGCGAGGGACATCTTCGATTAACCTCACTGTTAGCCGATAACGGTCAGGTGGAAGGCGCGGTTATGTTCCAACTAAGCCCTCGTTATGTGTATATTAGAGTCTCATCCTGCTTAATGGCTGAGCAATAAAACATAATCGCGAACGATGCGTCATACTCATCTGTGACCCCCCAATTGACAGTAACGCGATTAATACGAATCTCAAGACCCGTGTGGCTGGAATGAGTGTTCTTATCTGTTGCGAGAGTCACGAACAGCCCACTCGCCCCACAGTCAGGTGAGCGATTCTTCGCTATTTGGAGCTTTCTATCTCAATATGGACCCGAAATAGTCCTCATAATTTTGCTTGGTGGTGCCATAGCGATGTTACTTAGTCATCTTAGAGTTGAATCAGTCGATTGCTCAATTCCTCACGATTCTATAGATTTGACGTGAGATATTATAATCACCTGACCTGCTGATCAGCGCGTTGCACGGGCGCAGCTGAATCTGAATAAACAACTCTCAATAGCAGTATATAATCTATGTAAGTCGTGTATCACCACTCTACCCACAGAGCACATGTGTAACAGTCCTAAATTCGCTCCGAGATGACTATCATGATCAATAACAAAGGGTGTTAATTACGTGTGTTGAGAAATTGAAAAAATAGTGTTCGTACCCTGGAAAAACAAATATCACGAGATTTTATATGGTAGTACAATAGAATATGTGACTGCTAGGGGCATGGAGATCAAGTGATGATCCCGGTTCTCAGAATTAACCGAGGCTGACTCATCCAGAGAACATACTTGGCTAATTCGGAGGTATGCCCCTAGCAACCACGCTAAAGTAGCGGTTTCATACATTAAGTAATTTGGTACACCTGTCGGATTTTCTATAGTAATTGACAAACTCCTGCCGTGAATCGCTCTTGAGATGGTGATACCAATAACCGATGATTTCTGTTGTTTTTTAAATTGGGTGATCGTGGTCGATACTCGGCGAAGGTGAATTACCAGTGAAGTATGAGACTACGCTGATAGCTGGAAGGAGAACTCAGTGAGGAGATAATCAAACGCGTGCTGAAAAGTATGGATGAACTGAATATCATTCATGATAAAGGTGGATCTCTATCTTACAATAAACAAACTAACTTTGAGAATTTATAGAGAAAATCTACAGTAGCCCCACTCTCACTGTGGCGTGAGTTTGGGTGTTAATTCTACCACGGCAGTATTATAGTATAGTATAGAACACGGCCGCCAGGACGGCTTCGGGTCGACGATCTGTTTGCTCCTATCCTGTGACATGAGATGTCACCCACGGAGGAATACGTCAATCTCCCGTGTGACTGCTTGATCGCGCTTGATCAGGTCAGAGTACAGGCTCGCGAGTTCGCTGGCGTCGAGACTCTGCCGCGCGCCTGTGGTTGTTCCAGCTGGTGTAACGCTCGTTCCAATACTGACATACGTGACCTGCACCTGATCAAGTGCGGCATCAAGCGAGGTTGCAAGCCCACGTGCGGCTGGTGCGACAGCACCCCATTCGATTTGCTTGGAGACGGCTCCCTCAGCGTAGGTCGTCCCACTGAACACAACTGTCCCGTCTGTGTCACGAAGGTCCGGAAGCGCGGCTTGGACGCAAGCCAGTGACCCAGCGACCCGGACATCAAAGATCGACCGGAGGCGTTCAACACTCGCGTCGTTGATCGGTCGACCGCCACCACCAGTTGCATTGAGTATGACTGCTCCGATCTGACCAAGTTCATCTTGAATCCGCTCAGTGCCCGCTTTGACGGCTTCTGTATCGGTCACGTCTGTTGGTACTGCAATCGCCCCCTTACCGAGATCCGCTGCGAGCTCTTGGATGACCGAAGCACGTCGAGCGAACAGACCGACATTGTAGCCCTCGCTGTGTAGCTGTCGTGCCGTCGCCTCGCCGATTGTTTCTCCGACGCCCGCAATAACTACCGCATCGCCCATATCTGTGGCAAGGCAAGCGGGGACAAAAACCAATCTCGAAAAAGCATACAACACACACGATCGATCTTAGCGAACTCGCTAAGGGAATCCCCGGTGGTCAAGGATTGCATTCACAACGTTGCGACCGCCTGGGATCACCACATGAGTCCCCGATGTCGCGAGGGCTGTCGACAAAGTCAAAACCACCTAAGAGCATAAGTTCATACTCTCTATTTCCCTCCCGGCAACAGCGAGTTGGAACTCATATATCATCAGTCGGATTCTTATGGTATGGCTCGCAGGCAACAGACACAGACACAGACGCCGCAGACGGACAATCACTCATCAGTCGCGCCCTCGGCGTCGGGACTCGCCGGCAAACGTACCTAAACTTACTGTATCTGCTTGCAAGGTTCCCACTCGGGATCGCATACTTTACAATATTCATCACTGGATTCAGTCTTGGAGTCAGTCTCATTCCAGTAATGGTCGGAATCCTAATACTCGCTGGTGTGGTTGGACTGGCTGGCTACGTCGGGCTCATTGAGGTTGAGCTCCTCAACAAACTCTACGGGCAGGATGTGTCTTATAGCGTTGCCGATCCTCGGGAATTATCAATCACACCGTATCTGAAAGCTATTGTGACCATCCCGCGCAACTACCTGCTAGTCCTGTTCGCGTTTGTGTCATTTGTGATTGGTCTCCACGTATTCGTTGCCATCATTGTGGGGTTCACGCTGGCACTGACACTTGCCGTTGCCCCTCTTGTTTACTTTACTGGGTACCTGGCATCGAATACGAGCTGACACAGGCGAGTGGGACGGTCGATGTCGGATCAGTAGATATTAATCTTGGGTCACTTACCAGTGTCAGTGTTAATACACTTCCGGAGGCAGTGGTTGCTTCGGGACTGGGTATCATCTGTTGTCTTGTTGGTTTGCACGGCGTCAATCTGACTGCATGGGTATTCAGAACGCTGACAGAGCGACTCCTCAGACTTGGGGGTTACACCGGAGCGGAATAATATGTCTACACAGTGAGGTTGGTTACTGACAGAGCGGAGGCAGAAGCGGGAGCGGGGGGTGACGTTTGTTCATCATTTATTTTTACTGTACCGCCTATCGTAGTTACCACAGTACCTGCACAAACATTGAGAGTGATTTGTGCAGAGACAGTCGGATCGAACTATTAGAGACTGAATCTCAGCATGACCCAGGACATCTACTTCACCTCAATGTCGATGTTAATGACAACGGAACCAGGTCCCCGGTGATTTCTCAGACTCCAGACGCCAGACGTGAATCTTGGATTCACGCCCTTGACGATTCATCACATTCAGCAACGACTACTATCATCCCAAGAAGCAGTAATCCGAACCCAGCGACACAAGCCAAGAGTGATATCTGCGCGAGAAGTGTGCCGGTCCATGCGACAACACCACCAACAACCCCTGAACGCTTTCGTTGACTTGCCGAGGTGTCGTCGCCACGAAACAGAGCAAAGTACGCTTGCCAGTGTACTATTACCATCGAACTGACAGCCGCATAGAGTGGAAAAAGTAAAATCGTCAACAAGTGATCTGTCGTTGCGAATTTGGCGACAGAGACTGTCACAATGAGTCCAATAAATATTGACACGAAATACCGAAGGGTAGGACGCATATGCCACACTGTGATGCCAGGAGATACTTATACCGGCTGGGCTCGTTTCAGGATATCTTACCGAAGCAGATATTCTGCTCTTCCCTACCCCTGCCCTGCTGTCTCTGCACAACTAGCGGCAATAATTTGTATAACTGAAAGACTGAGTCGATTGTTTCAATTGTGCTTTTCGAGAGAACGTAAATAATGAAATGGACGAACTGTGATCAGAGCTCCAGTTATCATCAGGTAGACACCGAGTATCACCATCCTACCGGTGAATATCGCGTTCGCAACAAACACCGTCGGGGGGATTTCAATCATGACCACATATTGGATAACTAAAATTCACATTCATACCATACGTTATAGTCTGATTTTGAGTTTGAGTTTGAGTTTGTGCTTATCAAAAAATATAAATCCTGACAAAGTATCAAATAATTATGGTATCGAAAAAGATAGAAATAGCGATTCACGAACACACAAACAAATATCTTCATTATATTCTTGAAATTTCGAATCACTCTGAGGGACAATGGTTCGCAGAACAGCTCGAACTAGCGTATGATGCTAAACAAGACCGCATCAACACCAATCTATTTGCAGGATCAATTCAAATGTTCTTGGAATACGGTTTTTCAGTAGTTGGAGCATTTGATACTCAAAACCGTCGTATCGTCGAGGATGTTAGAAACGAACCTCGCCATCGAATATAGTATACTTACCCAATTCGAAAAACACTCCCCAACTGTAGGGGAGTCTCTAATTGATCTCAACAAATTTCCATTGAAACTGTTCTGGAAATATCACATTCTCACGACATCTTCAATACAGACCAATTGGAGTCCTAGCAATTCTGTTGAAACATTTATTCGATAGCCTGAATGTTTAAATTCTTCAGGTTGATTTTCATTATCAAATGCCTTGCATAGGATCTCGGCACGAGGCATTCCATCCTCTCGTTCTTCGCCATCAAATGGAACACGGGCTGCTTCAGTTGCTGTCCTTGTCGCCCACCATTGGCCTGAAGTTCTGTCTAAGTAGACATAGACATGATCACCAGCTGAAATTGGTCGATTAGTCATATCACAAATACGCCCGGTGAACTGTATATCTCCATCAGTAAATAAGAATAAAGAGTTGAGTTCTTCTTTATACATTTTTTCCGCTGAGCCATCCATATAATATCATTTTACAGTAGATAGTATATATTTTGTTACGATTTGAAAATATCTATACTGCAGTGTTGTGAGTTCGATTAGTCTATTCGATACTTTTAGATACCTACTATATTGTTAGCCTCGGTTTCTGCAGGTTTAATTACATCCAACCGTGTGAGAGAGCGTTCTGGCTCGACAACGATTTCTTGTGTTACACCATTTATTCAATAGCATTGTCTCTGTAGCACTCACTGTACAATACAATATAAGCGAAATGCATAAACAAACCTACTGCATTAACGCAGATTAAACAATAAACAATATCAGCATATCTTTGACATCCACCCACGACTGAACTCGTGGGATTCCTCTCGTGGGAGTCTCAATCGGTCTGAGCTTCCCCGAGAGCGACATTCCCACTCGCTGTGGGACTCTATTCTGGGTTGTGTATTCCTCGTTTGCCGTTGTCTCCACTGCGATGGAGGGCGGGCTCTGATGTTCCCGCCAACTGTGTTTGGTCCACTTGAGGTACACGGCACGGGTCGTGCCATCGACCCAACCGTGGTGTTCTGCTGTCTCAAGAACGATTCGGACGCCACCAACTCAGCGTGTCCTTCAAACCCGCACGGACACGTCAACGAATCCCTGTGACGAACAGTCCCTTCGCGCTTGCCACATCCAGGGCACTCCTGACTCGTCCACGCCTCGGATTCTTCCTCGAGCATGATACCGTATTCTTCGCACACGTCCTTGAGGCGGTTGATGAACCGGCGGTACGCCCAGAAGTTGTGCGTTTTCTCGGTCACACGAGGCGACCACGACCAGTGCGTGCCGAGAACACCCTTGGTGTCGCCAACGTACAGCGTTGAAACGCCTTCATCGTGCAAGCATTCAACGAGGGCACGCACAAGACTGTCTTGGGCGTGGTTGCGCTGATTCGTGCGTTTCGTTTTCGATACAAGCGGTCGATGCGCTTGCTGGACTCACGCTGGTCTTCGAGAAGGGACTGATAGTGCGCGATTTGTTCCGTGATTTCACGGAACTGCTCGAACAGGTCGCGTCCGTCGTATATGAATTGAGAACCGATCGATACTGTGCAGGCGACGAGGTTGTTCGCACCCACGTCCAGAGCGGCTTCTTCTGAAGCCAGTGGTGAATCCAGTCGAGAATCATCGATAGTGACTGGTTGGAAAGCCCTGAACGTGTCTACGAGTTCGTCGTACACAATCTCAAGCCCGTTGTGTTTGCCGCTCCACTTCGGGTCGCCTGCAATTTCAACACGAAGACGCTGATTCCGATTCACCCCGAGTTCGTCTGTGAGTTCGGAGCCAATCGGCACTTCGAGCCGGGAGCGGTTCCCATATCCGATGGTGTACTGATCGCTGCGAACGTAGGTACGCAGCACCCGTCCCCCTCCCCTTCCTCGTTGCCCCAGAGGCGACGGTCTCGCATCAACTTTTCCGGCGTGGTACTTTTCATTGAGGTCGAAGAACGATCGCCACGCTTCACTGTTTTTCCGAATGACTTGCTGGGCAACACTACTCTACTCTACTGCTGAGGACGGCTTTGTATTTGCCTTCGAGACAGCCGGTGTCAGCATCCCAGACGCTTTCATCGTCTGCGAGGAAGGCTTGGCGGCGAGCGTAGTTCGTCTCATCCCAGAGACTCGCAGAAGCATCCACCCATCAACGAACACCTCACGCTCTGTGATAGAGCGAAGGCGAACATCGAAGTGGTTGGTTCGCTTCATCGCGACAGTCTAAGAAATGTTCGTGCCGAACGGTATGGATTAACGTGGGAGACTCGGAGTGGCTATCGCTCGTGGTTCGTGTCGTGTGTTGTCGGATTCATCCCACGAGTAAAGTCGTGGGCTTTCTCCTTGGTTCTGTGTAATTTTCGGCGTGAAATTGTACTAATGTATCTATTCACATCTGTGTTTCACAATAACATATAATCTCCCCTAATTTAGCAATAGCGAGCCGGTGAGTATAAGAAATTATGCACTAAAGCCAGTCCCGGAGAGTTCGTGTTCTGGCTTTCGTAAACAACTCTGTTTAGTTTATGATTTGCAATGACTGTAAATAGGACTCATATGTTCTAAGATAAGACTGTATTGACTCATCGTATTGTGTCCATTCTGCAGAGTATCGTGACTTATGCAACGTTTCAACTACGAGATGATACGCTTCAACTTTTTGTGAGATAATTTCAACTGAACTCATTATTCGTGGCTCAAGTAATTTAGAGTTTTTTCAGCATTCGTATCACTGTGTTAAATTCAACTCGTGAGGAATTATCGCTTTGTATTCGATTCATCTTTATGCAATATTTTGTGTCGTATCAATCGTGAGGATATTATTTGTTTCAACTTTAATACGCTCAGATGGATACGACCGCTTTCGCATTCGCTTGATTTCAAGGAATGTTTCAATGTTTCGACTTTTAACCTCCTGTATTAAATTAAATATCCCGTCACACATTCCAATTGCCTCTTGAATATGCTCTGACGACGCTGCCGGTGCAATATTAGTGAAATTTAGATACGCAATAGCGTTTTTATCATGAACTGTTGTGTACACGTTTCTGAGAGTCTGAAGAAACATATCAGGATTCTCCTCAAGTAAATAATATGACCCGACTGTATCAAGAATATAATTGTGACCTTCTTCAATTCGACCAACATGTTTAAGAATAATATTTTTTGCCGTCTCTCGGGATCCAAACACGTCCTTGATGTGAATTCCATCTGTAATAGCTCCCATTGATTCAATATCTTGTGTAATCAGTCGACTGGGTCTTACCGTGCTGACGTACTCAGTCGGTCGATCAGTATGAACAAGATGATAATTAAACAACTCATACTGTATACGTGGGTCAGAAATAATTCCAACCACACTACCGTAAGGTATTCCTTGTAAATAATCAAGATCTAGTCCGTCGATACCTGTTGAATACGTATTTGGTAATAATTGACTATAATCAGGATTGGTGAATGTCTTGAGTGTCATAATTATCTAAATATATGCGCTAATTGGGATTAGAACCATTGCCACTACGATTGCAAGAGCGACAGCTTGCTTGATCAAATCATTATTCATACAGCTGTATTTGCTTTTTATAATATAAACTTATTGATAATACTAATAAAAATGCGATATGACTCAAGCGATCTGTAGATTATCTTTTATTGATCGTCATCTGATTCAGTATCATCTGACTGTGTGTTTTTAGAGCGTAAGCTAGTGCGTTGTGCTGCGTAGTGTCCTGATTTAAATCGATCAACAGTCTTAGTATTCTCATTGCTATTTTCATCATTATCCTTGTCTACATCATCCGACTGCTTATTGACGTCTAACTCAGATTCAAATTCAGGCATATGCTCAGCCTCAGTTTCAGCTGTCTCCTCTACATTTACTGTTGAGCCTGCTGATTCATTTTCCAGATTTACTCGCTGCGTTTGATCGATATCAGTTGATTTACTTTGTTCAGTGCCTGATGCATCTGGTTTTGACTCCGTAATCTCATACGAATCGAGGTCTCCGTTTTTATCTTTTTCACGGGCACTTCCACCAGTATATGCATTATCCATCCCATCTTCATTGTATCCCGTGTGAAAATTACTGTTGTCTTTGGCAGGATTATACTCAGAATCCGTTGGTTTTGGATTACTGCATACTTTCTCTGAATCAGCAACAACGTCAGCCGTTAACTTTTGTGTTGAACTGTCTACTTTTGAGGCAGTATGCTTTATCGGATCAAACGGGTCATGATCTTCAAGCAATGGTTCTGTATTTTCAGTCTTGTCATCTGACTCATATCCATTAAATATCTGTGGTCCAGCGTCGATAGTATCACTTGGGATAACAACTATCGTCCACTCATCCTGCGATGGATACTCTCCATTCGAGAACACATGACTGGGGATTACTGGTCCGGGAATAACATCATATTCTTTTTTGAGTTTCTCTTTTGTATCATATGTTACTATTATGTTGTTTTTATTATCGTAAACAACGTATTCTGATTGGTTTTGAATATACTCAAAATGAAATGGAACTTTAGACGGTGATGGATCTTTAAGATCATCAATATCATCGAATACGGCGAGTGGAGGTCCATCATCAGGATCTTCAAGAATGACGTCATGCCCTTCCTCTTTCCAAATTGTTTGTGCAGTTCGTCCAGTATCTGATTCTCTGCGTTTTCGAAGGGCTTTGCTACCATTATTGAGTGTGAGTTCACTGCCTGTTGATTTATTATAAAATCGTCGATTACGGTGTTGTTTGTTATTAACAAATTTCGGTTCTTCAAGAATCGTATAGATACTTTTAGCGTAGTAATAGAAGTCGTCTTTTTCTATTCCATCTTTAACAAGAAATACACAGTGTCTATTCTTGTTCACTGCCTTTGCAAGGTTTTTGATCGTTTGCTTTGGTTTTGTCGTTGTCGTTGACTCAGCTTCGATTGAGATGTGGTTATCTTTAAACAAATCATAGAGCCGAGGATGATTCGTCTCAAGTGCATTGGTTAATTGCTCTACTTCAGTTATCGAACTTGCTTCTTCAGCGGGATTTATTTGAGGTTTTGCAATTCCATCTGGCTGCTCTTCTCCGTCCTGTGCTGGAAGTTGAACGTCATATCCTAGCTTAATGAATGCATCATATCCGCGTGAGAGTAACCGACGATGTCCTCTCTTCCCTCCAGTCTGCGATGCACCAGTATCTTGAATAAATGTCTGTGTTTCTCCTTCAGGGGTTAATCGGTAGTAGAAACGAGAATTACTGGTTTCTAACTCGTTGATGAGTGATCGTGGGACCATTTCCATGAGATTATCGAATAACACACCACTTGAAATATCAGTCGCGTATTTTTCAAGTTCAGATCTGATATTCTCAGGTGATACCCACCCTGTTTTCTGTTTGATCGTTTCTGTGCCGTATCGAACACCTGCAGTATGGATGCTTTCTAATATCTGATGAACTGGAACGGAAATGTCGTCTGTCACACTAATTGTATCACCCTCTGCGTCATCATCGAGTGCAAACCCATCATCTTCAGCATCTTCATCGAGTTTCTCGACTCCGTATTTTTCAAGTGACCGTTCGATAACTTTCTCTGACTCAGCTCGAGTTCTTCGTGGAGGATATGGTGGAAATGTATTAATCAGTAATCCTTCAGTCGACTTAGTCCCGACATTCAACTTTGCAAGTAGTTCGTATCTATTGAGCGATTGGAGTTCTGACGGATGAAGATCATACCGACTCGCAAGCGGAGAAACAGCAACCGGATTCGCCCCAGGATTAAATGTACACAAGTTATCAACGTTCGTTAGAATCTCTTCCATGATATCATCTGGAAGTTGCGTTGGAGCCTGTGTTGCTATTGTGAGACTTAATCGAAATGACCTCCCTTTACTGAGCATGTTTTTGATGTTCATCGCTCCCTTTGAGAGCTGATTAAACTCGTCCATAATTACGAAATATGGCTTCCGCTCTGACTTTGGAATACTTTGACGAGCTTTCACAGTTGACCAAATACGACGAACAATTGATGTTGTAATAAGCGATTGAATGTCCTCAGACGGAATATTTGCAAGTCTGACCAACAGGATTTTATTTGCCTCAACAACTTCGGTAATATCAATCTTTGAATTACGATGAGAGACAATTTCTCGAGTATTCCGATTGTCGAGCCAATCCCGAAATCGCTTTATCAATGGGTCAAACTCTTTTTCATTATAAAATTCTGTGAGCCGATCAAGAAACATCGATTCAGTATCATCACCAAACTCTTCAGCGAATTGTTCTCGCTGCTCATCATCAGTGATGATCCGATACATGTCTCCGATTGTAAACGTCTCCTCAGACCGAATCAGCTGACGTGAAATCGCTTTTGCAACCGCATCCATCGTTGCTCCCCACGTTGGATCCGAGGCTTTGAGAAGCGATACAAAGTCCTCAGTTATCTCTGTAACTTCATTTTCATGCTGTGCAGTTCCATGTTCATGATTTGTATCAAAATAATTGAATCCAACAATCTTGTCATCTGGTGATCCCGGTTCAACCCAGATAACATCGTCTAGCCGATCTTCAGGGAGCATATCAAGTAATGTATAGATATCATTCTCCTTCGGATCAATAAAGCAAAATCCATGTCCTTTCAATGCCCATTGCACCATGAGATTTTGAATAACTGTTGTTTTACCATATCCAGTAATCCCGAAAAAGGCAAGATGGCGAAATAGTGACTCATGCTCGACTCCGGCTTCTTGAACTCCTTTCACATTGTCACGAGTATAACCCATCCAAGAGTTCTCTTCTTCTCTAAACTGATGAGCCTCAAACATCTCTCGTACCCACTGACCGGCATATGACTCTGGCTTTCCACGATAGTCTGTTGCATCAGCCATCATTACTTCATTTCCGCCGATTTTGACATTATGTCCAGTCGCTGTAAATGCATATGGCCAGTACTTTTGTTCTAATTCGGCTTTTCTTGCAATTGAAGCAGCTGAATCAGCTATTTCAGTTTCTGCACCTGTCTCCGTCTCTGTTTCTGAATTTTCATCACTCTGTGCCTCGATTTCTTCAGTAAAAATATCTTTTAATCCCATAATCAGTTATCTTTGCCAGTATGACTATTATTGTCACCTCCAAGTGGATTTTCAACGATTGAGTCCTCTTCAGTGATGCCAAACTTTTCTTTTATGTTGTCTCCGTCCCTCGCCCACGTTTTCAGCTGTCGCTGACGTTCTTCGACAGATACAGGATCATGAGACTTTGCTGTTGGCGGAAGAACTCCTGTAATCGATACATCCGTCCATGAGATACTATTACTTGAGACCTCGTCTGCAGTAGGGAGATGCGTAATTCCAGCTAGTTCATTAATACTCATGATCATGTATCTTGTTGGATCAGTGTCTCTGATATGATTAAGTCCGTCTAAGAACCCCGAGGGAGGCGTCATATTCAGACTTTCTCTTTTAGCTATCCTTCGAACAAGTTCTTTTGTTTCATCTAGAGTCGAGGCAGGATCAGTTACTAACGTTTGACCTCCCATCTCGACATACCCGTTTTGAAATAAAGTGTCAATTTCAACAGCATGTGTTGTTGCATCATTCGGTGAATCAGCAATCACTACAAATCGGATGTTGACATGAAATGCCTGCTGATCGACCTGTTTCATGATCGTCTTTGCGTATTTCTTTTCCTCTGGTGTTCGTTCGGATGTATTCTGGATAAGACCACCATACTTAGACTCTGTGATTGGTTCAAGAAATTTCTGTGCGTAATCTTGTATCTCAGTATCAGCCTCTCGAGCCCAATTCTTGATTGCTGGCTTCAATAATACCTGTACCAAAGTTCGTGTTGAATCACGAGTATCAATTCCATTGAAAATCATTTGATACGGATCATTCCATGTATTAATACCGTGCTTTTTCTGTCGAATCGGTTCAAAATAGTGATTTTGTAACCATACGTTTCCACCTGTGATATAATCTCCAGCAGTAACTGAGGGAAATCTACTCCTCTGACGTTCAATCCGACATAATGGAAAGAATCCATCAATATGCCTCCTCTGTAACCGAGATAAATCACTATTTGGAGAATAAAACATAAACTTCAGTTCTTCCTCATCGTACCAAATTTCTGTTCCAATTACTGATTTTGATTCTGATTCACTCTCTGGACTATAACTCTGTATTCTATTATTTTGTGAATCGTACAACGCTCGATATAATGAAATACTTGCGTCTATTCCTTCATTCTTTTTAGGTGGATTAATCTTGATGAGCTGTGATTTACTGGGTGTATATATTGTCTTTCCACTAAGTGCTTCAGCGAATTGCTCGTTAATCTTGATTGGATGAAACTCAGACATGTATTTACTCTATATGTATAATCTATCTTATGTGATTATGTCATCATATATAAATATTCCTGGGATATCTATAATTCGTGTGAAACTGTCATAAGGGGATTATATATTCTCGATTCACTCTATACCTCTATTTACTTCAGGAGTGTATCGATCCACGTTATTAGTCGTAAGGATACCCTCTAATTAATGAAAACATGATGACTCTGCACTATTCTCTAGAACTCTCGGCGTTTTCGGTGTTTTCATCTTCAGTCTCTTCAGAATTCACTGAATCTCCAATAAATTCGGCTTCATCGGCCTCAAACTGATCCTCGTAATTAATTATATTCTCTTCAAGATCACTTGCAATGACTCTAATCGGGACATATCCCATCGATCCGACCCCAAGAAGAGCTTCAGAGTATCCTAACTCTTGTGACCCTGCCTGTGCTGTCTGGATGAAATTAATTTCACTTTGGTTAAGATCTAATGTGTCTGCGATATCTGGAGGGATATCTGACTCTGTTCGCTGAAATAGTTTTAATGAACATAGCTGTGCAATAGACTGTGCTTTGTGATGACTAAAGAACTCTTCAATAGTTTGTGTAATGAAATTAATCGAGAGGTCAAGATGGCGAGAGTGGCGGACTGCAGTAGTGAGAAAGTCAAGAGTTTCCGCATCTTTCATCAGGTAATGAGCTTCGTCAATAATGAACATCACCTTCTTGTCTGTTTCTTTCGCAATTTGGTATACTTCAGAGAACAACAGCGTCATCATCAATCCAATTTCTCCGGATCCTTCCTTTTGAGTTAAATCGAAGTAAGTAACGTTGTTATCTCGAATGTCTAGTTCTGACTCTCCAGCAAGATTCTCAAACTGCCCACCCTCTTTGAACTGCGTGAACCCAGTTATCAAACGTGCTGCCTGTGTTTCAATTCGGTCTCTGAGCCTATCAGAGTCGGCATCGACAAATTCACTCGGTTCTTCAGCCATGAGTTCTACGATCCTGATGACATTCTTAATTGTTGGAGAGGGATTATCATGTGTAGATATATCTCGAGTAATTCCGTTTTCAAAGTATGCTGCTTCAACTGCGGTTTCAAGAACACCTCGTGAATCATCTAATGAGACCCCTCGTTGAGAGAAATACATTTCAAAAAATTCAATCACAGTTGCCTTTTTCATAGCATATGGATCGATATCAGACGCTCGCTTCATTACTCGTTCTGGTGTTGGTCGGATCTCCATCGGATTTAGTCCAAGCTTTCCACCAACAGTGACCCGTTCTCCCTTGAGTGCAGTTACAATATTGTCAAATCCTCCAACAGGATCTAGTATGAATAATAACACATCATCTCGTGACGCGTAACTGCGCAACATATTCAATTTTATAGAAAAGGATTTGCCACTTCCAATTTTTCCGATTGTGAGTTGGTTATATCCATTTTCTCGCGTCCATCGATCGACGATCACGGGTGAATTGTTTCCCGCATGAACACCAAAATCTACACCAGTATCTTCAATAATCCGTTTTGAAGAATACGGGAGCATTGTCCCAATTGCACCACCCATCATCTCTGTTTTATATCCAACTGTGTCTGCTCCAATTGGAGAAACAGCTTGCATTCCTTCTAATTGTCTGTGTACTAGTGGTGCTGGTTGAAGTAATGCTGGAGCAGACCGCATTGCCTTCAAAAGCACATCTGTTGCTTCATTTAGTTCTTCCTTTGATTCACCACGGATTGTGATGTACATCCCAACGTCGAATAATTCTGTATTCGTTTGCTCTAACGCTTGATAAATCTCTGCTGTTTGCTCATACTCTTTTTGTTTCCGTCGATTCGTTAGCACACCTCCTTCACGAGTATTCAATCGAGCTCTTGCTTGCTCAACTTCTTTGCCAAGTGATCTCATAAGCTCACCTGATTGATATGGACTCACGTGAATCGAGATATCATTCTCAACTGGGACCGATTTCAAAATCTTATCAAGAAATAGTGTATTTGGAGCATCTGGCCATCCATTAATAAAGAACGTTTTCACATGATGATTTCCAACCTTTGCTTGCGATACTTCTTCATAAATCCCAGATGGTGAAATAATATCCTTATGAAAACGTCCGATATTCGGAATCCCATTGCGTTGAGACCCTGATGTTGCTTTATTCTGCTCAGTGCTGTCTTCGGTTTGATCGGTATTATTCTCAGTCGAGGATTGAATAAATGGTAGTTTCATAATTACTTACTTTGTGACAATTGGTTTTTCGCGAATGAGATTCTCTCCTTCGAGTTTTGGGATGTCAACGCCCTCCCAATATTCTTTCAAAAGGATTCCTGCTTTATCCGCTGATATAATCTCTGTTGCCATTGATTCTCCAGAACCCATGCCTGAATTTATTTCATTTAAGCGCCGATTCAACTCCTGTAGTTGTCGTTCTTTCATCTCATACCCTGTTAATCGGCTTATCGTGTGCGTTCCACGGAGTCCAACAAATGCATCAGAGAGAAGCTCACCACATTTTGTTTCGGTAATAAAATTAAATACACTGTCAGAGTCAACGCCCATTTGTTCGTTCAATACATCTGATTTATCAACAGCCACTATGACATAACATTCTCGAATATATGAGTCGTAAGACAATCCATAGAACCAGGATCGTCGATCATCAAGGTATTCAAGCAATAATGCATTATCTTCATCAACAGCCGAATCAGCTCGATTTTCGTATAACTGGATTTGACCCGATGGGTCAAACTTCCTCATTGGAAGATAAAATTGGATTTCATATTGTATCTGTGTATTAAAGAAATTAGCTAACGTTCCAGAAGCTTGTTCCCAACGTGATTTTAATGCTGTATCAAGATTGATCCCCCCGAGTTCAACCATTCCAACGACAGCTCCATCTGTTCGTTCAATCGCATTTGCTTCGGGGTAGATTTGTTCAATTAATGTAGTATTTCTTGTATCAGGACTATTCGTAATTGGTTTGCTTCCTGTACTGTATCCACCGTCTGTTTGAAGCGCTTTGTGAGTTGTCCGTGGACGTTTTCTATACTCTATGTAATTACGCAGCCATTCTGATAACGAGATATAGTTTGGTTTTCCAAGAAGAAACACGAGACCAACTAATGCGACAATAAATCCAACAACGAAGCCCATCCACTGATAATCTGCCGGGAAAACTTGATTTGAAATAATAAACGCAGACATTGCAGGTCCAAAAGCGACAAACCCGTCAGTGACTTCAACAGTCCCAACTAGCGGGGCATTATCTAATAGTGTATCTGTTGTTCCTAATGACTCGGGTATTCGTCTATCAACTGACATTTATATAGTATATTTTATCGTGTTATGATATTTATAGCTTTTTGTGATAGTGTTCATTATGTTCCCTTTTCCGGAATTGTTTAAATTCTCTGAACGTTTTCATGAATCCATCCTGTGTCCCACCGTGATCAGGATGTGACTGTCTCAAGTTTTCTTTCATTCGCTCCTGCTCAGTCTGTTTTGGAGTCTTAGTTTTCTGCTTCTGCTTCTGTTGTTGTTTCTGCTGATTAATTTTTTGACTCATTACTGAATTAGCAGCACTACTACCAACATCAACTGATATATCATACCCCTGTATTGTTTTGTCAGTGTCAATGTTATCTGATGTATCGCTTTCACCTGCTGTATCAGTAGCTGAATCATTGTCGATAGTTACATTAACCGATGGCTCTTCATTAACAGGCGTCTGTTGAGCTATATTGTCTGTTGTATCAACAGCCATATCCACAGATCCTGTGACTGATGTATCTTGAACAGGAGGAGCGTCAGTAGTATCAGCAACCACATTGATTATTCTGTCGCTTACACCGACCGTTTCCAACGTATTTCTGATTTCATCAGTCTCTACAGTAGTAGTTCCAGCATCGCCAGCGTTACTCTTGCTTTGACTTTGTGAATACATCTTTGCAAGTTCATCGTGAACCTCTGCACCCATCCCTTCAAGTCTCGCTTTCATCTTTGCCTGTGTAATTTGATCCAATTTATCACTATCTTGATTAATTGCAGAATTGATAGCTTCTTCTTTTGCCTCAACAGATAAATCGTGTCCACTTATTGTATTGATTGCATCAAGTTCCTCAATATCGTGAGTATTATTCAATAATTCATTGACACTCAGTGTCTTCGTTGTTGTCGCATCTGCGTCGTCTGACTGTGGATCTTCAATTTCGACTTGATACGATGTTTTTGCGTTACCTGAGATATATCGTTCAATTCCTTTATTATTCAGGTGTGCGTTCGGACCGTCTGAGGAATATTCAATTGATTCTAACACATCGAATATCTCAGCTGTCTGATCAGCAGCTGGATTCAATGATTCGTCACGCTCAATTGCATAGCCACCATCACGCATGTCTCTCACGGAATACCCATGAGCATTCAAGAATGCCCGCTCTTCAGGAGATAGAAAGTCAGTATCTAACTCATCTTCAGAAACTCCGTGGTACTCTGATTTGAGTGTCTGTTTAACAGACACTGGATCATGTCCATATTCTGATTTGAAATCTCCTGCCTGTTTCTGCTTAGCGGTTTCTTTACGCAGACTAACTCTATCTATTGCAGATTGTGTCTTTCTCACCATCGATCCAGGTGTCCTTGCAAATGGAGCGGCAGCACCGGCAACTCTTGTTTTGGCTCTCGCTTTCATATTTTCTGAGATTCCCTTCCTCACAGCTGCTGGATTTGAAGTCATATCTGTCGTAAACTTCCCAGCTTGTGATGCCGCTGATCCTCCTTTCGAACGTGCAGCTGACATAGAGCGGTGAGACATTTCATTTGCATCAGATACAACCGCACCAACTCCTGCAGCGCTTGCACCATATCTACTCACTCGATTGTGCATATCAGAAAACATATTTGTCTCAGCTCGGTTCTTTGCTTTCGATTGTGCATCATTACTTGCACTCAAGATCGTTTCTTCATCTGCTGTGAGATCATTCCAGGTACGACCAGATTCGTCGATTTCTGCTTCAAGCTTGGCTTGCTTGTTAATCTTCTCTTCCTCTTCATCAGTGTACGAGACTTCATTAGACGTAACGGACTTAGTAAAATTACCAAGACCACCTAATGCATTTGACGCCGCTCCAACAGGGTTTACAATAGCACCCAGTCCAGTCATCATAGAGCCAGTGACAAATTTGACCATGAGCCACGGAGTTGCCATGATCAATAACGGAATAGCTAATCCCATCACAGTGATAAGTAATAGTATTACTCCTTCTTCAGCTCCTGTCTGTAGTCCATCAATTAACTGTGATTGCGTATTAATAATTGTATCAGATGTTGTGCTTGAAGCCACTATCGGTTGTAAGGATGCAAGAGGGACCTGTGGATCAAACATAACCTCTGGGTTTTGAGTCGCAGCTGCTGACGACGATTCAATCTGATAATTAGTAGAAATATCACCAGTTCCATTCAGCTCCTGATCCGAATCACTCATCTGCTCAACAAGGATTCCGACAACCGATGTTGCAAATATCGTTAAAATAGCCGCAGGTATCGTTAAAAATACAAGTGTTACCCACTGTCTCGGTACTTTTCCTGCAAATCGTGAAATTGGTTGCAATCCTGGAAGTCCAAAACTCCATGTCGCAAAGACAAGCGGCATTAATGGTGTTAAGATATAAATAAAAAAATACCGAATATACCACAATACAGAAACTATCAGATAGATAATTCCCTCTAACACAAACACGATCGCTGCGAGTAACGCAAATGCAGACCCTCCTGTTCCCTGATCTTGTAGCCCACCGATGACTAAGTCATAAATTCCAACGAACACTCCTTGATTTGCTGAAACATTATTGTATGTCAATGCTTGTTGATACAAAAGTTCAGCAATTACATCACTAAAGGCAAGCAAGAACGTCGCAATTGGCCACCAGAATACAATACCGAGAAATGCCACGAATAACTTTCTCTTGGATTCTTCAGTGTCGATCGATCCAGGTAACAATGGTTGCACGGTTCCTCCCAAAAACACGAAAAACACTCCAATAAACCACAAAATCAATGCCGTATCTTGAATCCCACCCGTTGCTGTATACACCTCATACACATCATAAAATGGCTCACCTTCCAATGGACCAGTAAAAATCTGTGGAGACCCAATAGATTCACCAGGATATGGCGTATTCGTTATTTGATCTTGCAACCATTCTAACATTACTCGAATAAAACTCCCAAGAAGACTAATTAATCCATCAAGTAATGTTTCAATTGAATTTAAGATGAAATTAGCCATTCTAATAAATCATTTAATTCATCTGACACTTATAGAGTTTTCTATTATCTAAGTAATCGAGTTAACTCACGAAGGGTTACTTGCAACCCCATTGCACGAACGACAAACAAACTTGCAACTATAACAGTTCCAAACACTCCTACAAGCCCAATCAATTGCGAAAGCAAAGAAGATCGCTCAACCTGTGATCCATCAGTGGACGCTTCTGCAGATAAATATGCAGTCTGTGAATCTTGAAGCGTATACCATGGCTGTGCATTATACCGAATTTCGTACGAATCATATGGCACAACAGTTACACCTCTCCCAGTACCATCTAGCGTCACTTCTGAACTATAATCAGTATTGAATGCATCAACGACGACAGTTTCATTCCGCCCCGATAATGAAATCGGTCGGTCAGACTCTGCCTCAAACAAGGATATTTGTAGAATTGTTTCGTCTTCAGAAACCTGTGAGACACCCAAACGACGACTTGCTCGGGTTCGTTCTTCTGAAGACATCGTTGGATCAATTACTGATTTTGCATTAATCTGTGTCTTTACTACGGGTTGAACTCGTGTAAATGATTGATGAGTCGTTGCTGTTGGAACTAATCCAGTAACTTCTATCGCATCTGTTATTTCTCGATTTATCTTTCCTGTCGTGAACACACTTCCAGAATATTGTGGTGCTCGTCGAATAACAATCTCTCTCGGTGTTGTATACGTTTTTGAATTAGTATTTGATTGAGTGTTTAATACATTATCAATAAATATCCACGAACAGAATCCAGACTTACACGTCGGGTGAGACTGTAACACTGGAGCATCTTTCTCTGTCTCTTCTGGGATATCTCTGATCACTGTTCCAATACTCTGATCATTTTGTAATAATGTCTTTTGAGGAAACGCATGAACCCACAATGGTCGAATATCTGATTCTACAGGATTCACATTTGAAGTCCCAGTGGAAATGTCTCCAGACCACAATAGACAATTATTTACACTTAACGAGAACCCTTCACCAATCTCACAACTGGTATCCCAGCGAGCATCGCGAGATGAAAAATACTGCCACGAACTACTTAACGCTCGTTGTGTGTCTCGTTCGCCAGTTGAAACATACGACATATACTTCCACTCATCGGGGTCTAAATCAGTAATGTAGAATTCTTCAGCTCCACTCGGGAACACTGCTTTCTCAACAGTAATACTCGGTGATTCAACAATAAGTTCTCTTGAAGTCGTTGTCTCAACCTCGTCGGTTAAGATATCAATATCAACTACTTTCCACGGGGTATAGCTACATACTCTGTCAGCATCAACTGTTTCGCATTCCTCATCACGAGTACGTGTGATTTTCTCAATTTCTACATAAACCTCTGCTGTAGCAATAATATCATTTCTCCCCGGCTCAGGAAACTCAACAGAGCGAAATTGAGGATTTTCATCATCTCTTTGAGTCGAATCAAGAATACATACTGATTCAGACCGACACGACGTTGATCTTATTATAGTCCGTGTAATGTCTGCTGTCTCGACATCGTACTCAATCCAACGAAATTCTCGTTTATTATCCTCTGGAATATCTAATCGGTAATCAACAATGGCATTCACACTCGCTTCGGATCCTACTCGATGTTCGACTTCATCAAATTCAACTCCAAGATTTAGTTCCTTCACCGTTTCAACGAATGAATTACTCTCAGTCGATACAGTTGTATGTACATACACACTGGGAGTTATCGAATGAAATCCAACGACAGCATCTTTGACGTATCTTCCTGATTCAGCAGTTTCAATTGTTCTTCCAGGAGCAACCGTTGTATACCGAGATAAATCTCGATACTGGTTTGAATTGATTTGATTCCACGTACTTACCTCTGAAGGATACTTCGAAAACTGAACATCGTACACTGCATACGGATTATCTTTAGCCGCACTCAACGCATCAATTGTGAAGTTCGCTGGGTCAGTATTTACATCATTGATATGTATGTCTGAATCAACGACAAAATCTCCGGAGCGTCGAATTTCATAATCGCCACTGAAATACCTTTTCGGCTCTGTAATCTGTGAGTATGTTGGATCTGTTTTTGTCTCATTTACCCACTCAGAAATAGGCTCAGCAGAAACAGTTGGAAATCCAAAACTCAAGGTAAAACACAGAATTACTACCAATAATCCCAACTTTTGATATTTCATTCACTCTTGTTCTCGTAAAAGGTGTTGCTATTAGTTATGGCGTAATACAACCGATGTTTATATCAAATAAGATATCAAGCACAAACTCACCAAAGTATAGAATAATAATAACCGACCATCCTGAGATGAGTGCTTTCTTTCCATCAATATTGTCATACCCTGGTTTCACCGATTTTGCTGCTCTAACAAGGGCATATACAACAGTTCCAGCTACAGCACCAAGTGCTGCCCCAACCGTTAATAATGAATTTAAGATACTTTCAAACCCTTCATCTGGGCTATCACTCTGACAGATAATTGAATCAAGCTCAGCCTCAGCAGGCTGTGCAGCGACAGTTCCAGGAATAAATATACTAACTAACACGACTGTTAAGATCAGAAGTGTTACTCCATGCGATCGAACGCTAAGGTTGAAATTATCGATAAATGTGGATACCATTGATTATATAGTGCAACGAAATTATATAAGTTTTTTGACATACTTACCGTCTAATGATAATCTGGTCTTCAGTCACTCCTTTTGACTCAATATCAACTACAACAGCACCACCATTCTCAGATTGAATATATATCTTATTCGTCCCAAATGAAAAATAATCAGATGGAATCTCAATGGTATATGGATCATCAAGATTCCCTCCAGATGTCTTCACGCCACTTGGAAGTACATATTCCTGCTCAATTCCCTCATTAATCAATACAACAGTTGGATTTTCGGCAGGATATGGCACATACGTATACTCAAACGTTGTTTTCAATAACTCACTCTCTGTCTCACCTGGCGAAACGATCGTCACTGTATTGTCTCGAGACACGAGTATATCTTCAGCTGAATCTCCCGACCATCGCTGAGAGTCTGTCCCAACACTCGGCGTAATTCTTGTTGCTCCCTCAGGTCCACTCACATCAATCGCTGATGGCAAACTCACCGCTTGTACTTCTGTTTCAAACTTTGCTTGAGAATTTGTCAACATAATAAACTCTAAGTCGTCTGTTTGTAATGCAGCAAGAGAATCATCTGTCACTCTACATCGAGACGTCTTAATAAAATCAATTGGAGAACATACCTCAATACGATTGATTAATACAGATGGATACGTCGACTGCCCTGATTCGACCCATCTAAATTCCGCTGTAAATTCGCTTAAATCAGGTGTTTCAACCCGATATTGAGTAATTTGTGTTGGTGGAGTGAACGTATACGTCTTAGATCCCTTGAAACTCGACGTTTCATTCACTACCACTTCAGTTCCAGCAATAATCTTTGGTTGTAAAATTTGATTCTTTTGCGTATAAGTAATCACATACGGAAGATCGTCGCCTATTCCAACATCAAACAGAATAGATCGTGTTCCGGCTGGAAGTGATTTTGTTGCCTGCAATGTCTCATTATCTTCAAGAACACCTGGATGAGTTAATTCAGGTTCTCCATCAGCATCGATGTCGATTGTAACGTCACCCTGACCGTTTCGTTCAGTATAGAGAATCTCGTATTTTCCAGACTGAACTCCGATAGCATTAATCATAAACCGTGGATCATCTGGATTAACAGATGCAATTTCACATGCTGGATTCTGAACTGTTACAGCACAAACTGTCTCTTGTGTTCTTCTGTCCTGCAATTCAATTCCTGGATCTGTTGGACTGCGAGTAAGTTCGGCTGTTACACTTCCAGATCCCGACTTAGGCTTTCCAGACCCAACTACAATGTCGACCTTCTCACCATCATTGATACTTACCGTGTGGACTCCTGGTCGAGTGAAAGAAACTCCCGTAAACTGCACTTGTTTTTCCTGACGTGAATCAATAAAAACACTTGATTTCTTTTGCTCACGAACCCCATCAACAAATAGATACACAGGAACACTTGTTCCACCAGATCCAGCATATGACAAGTCTGCGGTAATGCTTACAGATTCTGTTTTAGCCACCTCCGAGTTACTCACTCGAGAGTTCTCGACTGTTAGATCCTGAAACCCGTCAAATGACTTATTTTGTGAGTACGTCTGCTGTGATGCCTCGATCCAAAACCATATTTTATCATCTTCAGATAGCGACAAGGTTGCTGTATCACCACGCACTGCTGTTGACTCCCCATTTATTCGATACCCTTTGGTGACTAATCCGCCATTTCTATCAACTGACTCACTAAATGAAACTGTATATGTCCCTGAATTATCAATTATCTTTTTTGACGTTCGTTTTCTCTCTAAACCGCTTGATCCATCAGCACTGACCGTTGATTTCGTGATTACCTCTTCTGTTGGAGTCACATCATCTAATCTAAAAACAACATCGTCAAGAGGGACTGATCCTGACACTGGTAGCGTTATACTCTCAGCATTAATTTTCCCCGACGCAGTGCGTTCTTGATTAGATTTGTTTCCTGTGATAGTTACTGTTACTTCACTCGGCGCATCCTCATCACGAATCTCTATTCGGGGATTGTCCGCTGAAAACACATCCTCGACAGTTGTTGGAGCCCTTGAACTTCCCCCCGACAACGTCACTTGTGCATCATCGGCAATTGTTGACGGACTATATGGCACCTCAATACTGTCTCCATTAGAAACTAAGAATGATTCCGACTTTTCAACAGACGATAATTCTTCAGTGAGATTTACTGAGATACTTACCGGAACAGTTCCATCAGGAATGTCCAATCCAATTGATTTACCTCTCCATGTATACTGTGCAGTCCTCAAAGACATCTCAGCAGATCCAGATACACGCACAGAATCACTCACAATCTCTCCTGGAATCAGAACTCTATGTGTTCCGCTTCCACGTAATATAGTTGAATCAGTAACTTCAGAGGTCTCAGGAGGCTTCACAACAATATTTACACTCTCAGGAAGATTGTCAGGGTGTGCAACAGAATACTCAATCGAATCATTTGTCACAACATCACTTACTAATAAATCTTCAACAGAACTGAGAACAATCTCAGCATTCAATTCGACATCTGGATCTGAGCTCTTCGGAAGATCTGAACTCATAACCGACGTTGGAGCATATGGAGATTCAGAAGAAGGGACAATTAATAATCGCTGATCAGATGTTGTTGATATCCCTTTCAATGAAAAATATCCGTTAGAGTCTGATCGTGTGGAGATATCTGTTGCTTGAACGCTCACTTCTACCCCAGATACAGACCCAGTAGGAGAACTAATTGATCCACTTACACTCTGGGTACTACCGTCAAAAACATCATCTACAATACCAACACCTGTTGCTGGTAATGCAAACCCGAGGATATTGACACTGACAAAGCCAATCCCAACGAATACGACGACTACAATCAGCAAGGGTTGAATAGATACCAACGATAATAATGATGTTCCCGAATATTGTCCTTGGACGAGTTTCGATGGGACCCCTTTTGCACGATGATACTCACACTCTGGATTTGGACACCGAGTTGCATACAAGATTTCTGATTTCCCTGAATAATCAGACACGTAACCAGGATGTTGCTCAAGACCTACTGTGAAGCAACTTGGACAGACCATCTCCGAACGAGAATCCGTTGAGACTGAATCTGGATTCTGTATTTTCATTGGTTAATTCATAATTACACTTATATATTAAACTGTTGACAATTATCTCTATTGCAGCAAAGAGACTATGAGTTATTTCATATGTATGATTAACAGTAACCAATATCTAGAAATTTGTCAGACGTTGTTTCAGAATCAGATGAAGCCAAAGAAAGACCTGATCAGATAAAAAAACAACAACTGATTGATCATAGCTCCTGAGATTCCACTAAGAAGTATTAGAATAGAGATTGGTGTTACAACATCTTCTACTCGATTTTTAATACCAGACACTATAATATTATATTGAATTGAATTCTGTATAGCTGTTATGTGAAACTATAATTGAAATATCTACAGCTATACCCCATCAATTACTTCGACTAATAAAAAAGAAAACTGAATATGTACGAGTATTTATTCGACAGTGTATGTCTGAAGGACAGCGTCCTTGCCGTCTAGAGTTCCGACAATTGTAATATCGGCACCGCTTGATCCAACTACATCAAGAGAGTCACCAACAGATGCAAGACTTCCCTGTGAAGTTTCGTCTAGACGAACGTCAAGAGAGTCTGCGTTCTCCATTGAAACAACTTGAACGCTTACATTAGTACCGTCCTGACTGAATGAGACACCTGCCTGTGGATTCTCCTGAACATTGTTTCCAAGATCAAGAACAAATCCACCAACAACTGCTGCGAGAATTACTGTTACTCCGATAAGGAGTGTTACACCGACAACTGGCGATACACCGTCTTCTGCTCGGTTCTTGATACTAAACATATCAACTGTATAATGTAATAACAAATATATAAATTTTCTTATGTTTCGAGTGTATCGTTTTGTGATATCTAGATACATTAATTAAAATCTAGTATCAAAGTTATGACTATATAACCAAGAAAACAATAGTTGAAATCGTCATGAGGGCGATAGCATATTTTATTCCTGCCCTAACATCATTTTGCCCGAGTTGTCCAGCAAGAAGTCCAGATCCAAGCCCTTGAAGAAGCGCCGAGTGATAAAACACCATGCGGAAGAGATCTATTGGAAGTGATGAAAGATTTGTTCCAAATCCACTACTGCTTCCAGCCCCTGTTGACGTTGCCCCAGCGGTACTTTCTTTGATTGCAGCTATTTCTGACAGGAATGCGGCGTCGAGCATTGCGATGACAAAGAGATAAACAACGTATGATATGATAATAACGACAGTGTACATGGTCATTTCATTGAATCTTTGTTTTCGAAGAATCTGCCGTTTTGTAACGTCCTTAGCAGCGATATCGAGTACTCCTGAGATGTCACCAGACGCTTCATTTGATTTGGTAACAAGTTTAACAGTACGAGCAACTTCGGCAATTTTGATTCGATTTGCAAAACTAACGAGTGCCTCTGTGATGTTATTGTACCACCGGATATCGTTACTTACTTTATTGAATTCTTCTCCGATAACACCGCTTGTTGCGTCTGAAGTCGCTCTGAGAGATTCTGTGAGAGTAAGCCCAATTGAGTTTGATGATGCAAGTTGCTTGAGAGAGTCAGGGAATCGATTGAGTATTTTCCTCTTACGTCTTGTTGTGATCTCGTAAAAAATAGTGAATGGGATTAACGAGATAGATAGTGGAATAAGCAAGTATGTAACCGTTGTTTCAACAGGAAATGAACTCAGACCCTCAAAGGATAGTGGGTACGGTTGAATAATGATTGCAACGAGTGTATATAAAAACGCAATTGGAGCGGTAATGTATAATGTTCGAAATGGTTTATCCAGAAGCCAGGAAAGCGGCTCTCGAATATACTCGCTACTTTCACGATATTCTTTAGCTTTGATTATATTTTGAATGCGACTGTTAGCTTCAATCTGTTCTTTATATTCGTCTGTCACTTCATCAATTGACTTATTGACACGTTCAGTGTAGATAGTTCGGTTTCGCTTGCTTTCATCAATAGTGATTGTGTCGATAAGAATGAAGAATGCGACATTCATCATTGGAAGTAGTCCATACACAATACCATATAATTGAGTTATTGCAGAACCTCCAAGCATTGCCATAACGACGGTAATAATGATCAAAAATAACGGACCAGCGACAAATGCGGTCACATAAACCTCTCCGAGAAGAGCTAACGTCTCCAGGAAGTTTTCTTGTTCACGTTCATTTTGCTCAAGGAATTCTTCAGCTTTTGATTCGAGAAATGGTGACATATCTGCTCCGGAATCAATAATCGCAACAAGATCATCCATAAATTCAGAGAATTTTGTTGAAGCCGATCGTTGTGACCCCCTCCGCATTGCTCGTGGGAGATCGATTGACATGTAATCCATATCTTGAATAACTGATTGGGTTTCTTTTGCAGCTTCTCCATAAGCATCGTCTGATTCAGCGAGTGTTCGAAGTGCTTCAACGAAATCCATTCCTCCGCGTGTAAGTGCAAACAGATAGGTGGTTGCGAATGGTATCATGTTGTCAATTTTTCGTTTTCTATCTGAGATTATGAGAGACAATCGTGTATACGGATAGGCAATTCCTATTCCGAGTGAAATCCCAGTAGATATGAGAGATGTGAGAAGAAGTAAAACAGTCCCAACAAAAATGTCCAAGGGTGCAGGAAGTGAACTGAAAGTTGCTCCGATTCCTGAGACCCCAAGTATAATTGCGAACCCTAAGTGAATGACTGCAATCACAGCGGTGCAAATTATAGTAACAAATGCAATTCGTGATAAGTAGAGATCCGAACTAATTGGTATTCGTGCTTGCTGAAGTGACGTTCCAATCGACTCAAAGGTAGTGTCTTTACGTCGCTTGAAGAAGTCTCCAAAGATTGAGTATGCGACGTTATCGATTCGTCGTATCCAGTTGCTCTTATCAGATCGTGAACCTCGTGGTTCAGGTGGCTCTGTTGTTTCCAAGTGAGTTGGTTTTGTTACCATGATTGTTTTGTTTCTTCAATAACATCTTGTGGTAGTCTTCGGGCTGAATCCATGGTTTCGAGCACTGAGTCACCAAGCTTGAGTGAACTGGTGACTTTAGTGAGATCGATTTCTGTGATATCTTTGTAATCATCTGGATTGAGGACCCCCTCTTTTGCATCTTTTGTAACTCGTGATGGATTGAGCATATACGCTTGAATTGTCCGTGTAACATCTCCTACGTCCTTAATATCGTTATCTACAAGATACTCCAGTGTCTGCTGCCTTGCCTCAAGATCTTCGAAGAGTTCCTTTTGAGTCCATCCTTGCTCTTCACGAATCTGATCAATTACTTGTGAATCATCAAAGTTTGATCTGAATTCATCTAGCTGTGCATCTCGAATGAATGGAGTGGTTGTTTTGATATCTGGATTAACGCTTACAATTTCTGTGGTTGTCTCATTCCGACGAACATTCTTTATATCGCCTGTTTCAGCATCTTGAATACGAACTTGATTTTGAATGCAGACAATATCAAGTGCTGATATCATATCTTGTGGAACGTTGATTGGTGGGTTTGTCAATCGACTAATCGCTCGCTTTACAGAATCAGCATGCATTGTTGAATATGTCGTATGTCCGGTACTCATTGCCTGAAAGAGTGAAATTGCAGCTTCGTCACGAATCTCACCAACGATCATATACTCTGGACGCTGTCGAAGCGCACTCACGACAAGATCAAACATATTAATACTACCTGCTCCGTCAATGTCACCGATTCCCCCAAACCCTTCTCGGGTCACGCCGGGGATCCAATTTATATGCGGCAGTGAAATCTCGCGGGTATCCTCAATTGTGACAACTTTTGATTTTGGCGGGATGAACAAACTTACTGCGTTCATTGAAGTTGTCTTGCCACTCGCAGTGCCACCGGCAAAAATCAGTGATTTGTCATACTGAATTGCCTGCCAAATATATGCCATTTGCTCAATAGAGAATGTATTTGTCTCAATCAAATGAACTGGTGTAAATGGAGTTTTTTGGAAAATACGAATTGTAAACGTTGATCCACGAGTAGTTACCTCGTCTCCAAGAGTCATATTAATCCGATCACCTGTTGGTAGTGAGGCATCAACAATTGGTCGAGCAGAACTAATATGCTCGCTAGAACGCTGAGCTAATTGAATAATAAACTGACGCAGTTCTTTTGATTCAAACAAGATGTTTGACATCATATCGTTGTAGTGCTGATGGAATACGAACACTGGAACAGAATCACCATCACATGAGATATCTTCAATATTCACATCTTCCATTAGCGGCTGAATTGGTCCATAGTGAACGAAATTCCGTTCGAGATAATACAGTAATTTATGAAAGGTCTGCTCAGTCACTGAGACATTATACTCCTCAGCTAGACTGATCACTTCCTCATGAAGCAAATCAATCTTCAGCTCAACTTCAGTCTCATTTTCAGATGGCTCAACAGTATTAAACAGTAACCGAGTCTCCAGGCGTTCTTCGAACTCTTCCAACAACAAGTGCTCTTCTTCACTGTTTAATTGTGGCTCCATGACGAAATACCGATAATCCGACTGTTCGTCGTCTCGGAGAATTGAGATGAAAGTATATGGTTCATTGATCCAGTATCTAAGCACTTCTACGTAATCCTCGTATGGCTCTAATCTCATTTGATCAGGTATAGATAACAGTTGCTCTGCAGTCTCATATCCCGTTCCTGATTCGATAGTTGGAGTTCCAACTTTTGATTCGTTCCAGGAAGCAACGTCTGTAATATCGAAGTCCTCTGTATCGTCAGCGTCAACCTCAGCATCTGTTGAATCTTGACTTTCTCTTGACTTTGGAAGCTCTTTCGACTGTAGTGATGTTGCATACGTCTTTGCCTGCCAATATTGTGCAGCAAATGGAAGAGCAAAAATTATGCCTGTACCGAGAAACCAGGATGTAAGTTCAAGTGGTGAATAACCTAATGGTGAAATCTCATAATAATAGTACGTTCCGAGCTGAACTACAATTTCTGGTACTTGTTGTTCTAAGGCATTGACATTCTGGTAATATGTGTTGAGAATCTGATTAGCAGTCCCTCGCTCAGAAACTGGTCGATAAAGAAACACTGACATCGCAATTAACGGAATTAATTGAACAAACACAATCGCCCACCGAGCGACTTCTCCTGCATAATACCCAATCTGTGGAGCTGTTCGCTGTCCAATAAATTTGAATATAAATGACGCCATCACAAACGATCCAATGAGTGCAATATCAACAAGAAGTAAATCTGCAATTCGATTCTCTGTGATGATGAATAGATAAGAGAGTGAACCAGGATCTAACAGTTTTTTTGATATCAGAATCATCGCCGCATATAAAAAGAGGGTCGAAACAATAAACATCGAGAACTTCAATCCACGAATTGTCGGTCGTTTTTGTTTTAATCGATCAAACCGGCGGGAAGCATCCTCGAGTCTCCGTTCAGCAGTTATATTTCCTGCTGCTGCGTTGTCTCGTAGCTCTGATACATACCTATATACCAATATTCCCGTCTTTTCAAACGGATATGCTGGTGTTAACTCTGCAGGAGGTGTATACTCCGTATTGCGTCCAAGATTTTGTGTAAACCACTCTGGCAAAATAGTGTGTGAATCCTCCGTTGGGTGGGATGTAGTCTCATCTGTTACGTCCTGCTCAAAAATTCCAAAAACCGTCGCTAACAGTCCCGACTCTGATTGATTTGACGACATCGGATTCCGAGGATAAAATAAATCATCTTGATTATTTGTATCACCAATGTTATCCTCTAAATCAGTGTTATCTCTCTGCGTTGAGTTATCTTCTATATATGCACTAGATGATGCAGAAAACGCCTCAGATTGTATTTCGATCTCAGTGTCAATATCTGTATCTGTGTCCGTTTTCGTGTCTATTTGCACATCTTCTGGTTCTAATTCTGATCCTGGATCACTATCTTCAAACTCAACTTCTTCGTTATCAGTGTCGATCTGATCGGACTCAATCGACTCTCCATCTACGATGTCTTGATCGTCTGTGTCATTGAGTGAATCAGGTGTTCTCTGCGCATCATCATTGACGTCTTCAGCATGATCTGATCCTTCATCAAACTCAGTCACAACTAACGAGGATTTAATACGGTCAATAATTCCATCAGTTAATTCTGAGGAGTTGTCATTATTAGTTTTTGAAATTGATCCTTCTATTTCTTCAGGGTTATTATCATCAAATTTAATAGAATCCTGACTCTCATTCTCTAAAAAAGGCTCATCATCTATCTCTTTGCTTTTTATTGACGATTCACCTTCTGTATCAGCTGTGGTATCGTTATTATGATTAGAATTATTACTCATTGATTTATTGACTGGGTTATCTTTGTTAATATTTTCTACATATCTAGATAGAACCGTCTCTAAAAGATTTTTAATTATATAATCTATCTGTTCTACTTTCTCGTTATGTGTGTTATCTCCAGCTTCAGGTGATAATAATTGACTCTTGATTGTCTCAAAAGAAATTATTGACTGTAAATCAATATACTCATTCGACTGTGACTGATTATACGTTCTATCTGATAGCCATTTCTGCTGTGTTATTTGGGTCGGAAGCACGAATCGCTGACTTTCAAGCTCGTCTAATGACTTGTAGTTAGACATAAACAAGCGTGAAAACAGTGGAAGATTCAAGTTTACATGTGTTGCAAAAGCTTGTGATGAAACAAACTCAACGAGTGTATGTATCTGCTCAATGTCATCAACACCTCTTCGTGCATTCACGTCATCAATACTTTCAGAAGTTGATATAGATTGAGCAGTATCTATTGATTCAGTACTTCTTTGTGATTCGTCTAGCTCAACTTCCTGTATATTTTCATCTGTGTTTGAAATATCTTTATTTGAATGTAAATTTTGTATATCCAATTCAGACGCCTCCTCTTCGTCCTTATTAAGATCGGGTTCATCTTCATCCTCAGCCTCAACTAAGCTGTCAGTGCCTTCCCGTGGATCATCATTCAAATTTGTATCGACATCGACATCCTCATCAGCTTCTGTATTGCTCTCTTGAGATGTCTGACTATCCGCTAATTGGTTTTTTGAGGACTCTGTTTCTCCCTGTTTTACTGAAGTATCCTGTGAAGATACTGAATGCTCAACACGAATTTCCTCTGATCGTGAGGTAGGCGAAAGTGATACTTCTTCGCTCACGCCCTCTCTAGAACATGATGTATCAGCCTCAAAGCTAGGTACATGGGCTACATTCGATTCTGTAGATGTGTTTGTTACATTATTTTGTTGACTTTGTGTTGTATTGCTCGCTGTAGTTTCAATAACCTCAAACGAAGCCTCTTCAAGATTTGAGGTGTCAATTTCAGCCGAAATTAATTGCTTAATCAATGAATCAGATGAGACTGATTGTTGTACTTCACTATCTACTGAGTGAAGTTGTGAAAAATCATCGTTTATCTGATCGACAATCTCCGATTTTAGACGAATTGAATGATAGCGTCCATTATGATCAGTTTGCAACTTCGACTGGTTTTGTAATAATTTTCCCTTGTGCCCAACGATGTCAGACTCCGATGCCCACAGTAAACACTCTTTATTATTTGAGTTCACATATGCTCGAATAAGAATTTCTTCATTAAGATGTGTTACCACTAATGTATGATCCGATATTCGATAAATATCATTAATAATATTTGAACCCATAGAGTAGTTAACAATATTGTTACTATTAGATTATTTAAACTTTTTCAGCACTTACACTGTGCATGAATAGAATATCAAACTCATAAATCTTCAACGTGAGCTTGATAAGCTACTTTCCGAGTATCCTTACTCTCAGCAATCACAACGAGATATGTTCCCTCAGGGTAGGCCACCTCAATTGTTTCACCAATCTGTGTTAATCTTGGTGAGTTAATCTGTCCATCATATTCTCCATCATACGTTGCTCGAACAAGCATACTCTCTGCATTAACTGTATTTGTGTACGTAATTCGAGTATCATACAATCCCGTAGATGGATTATATTCGGAGTTAATATCTAATTGTCCTTGTACCGGTTCCTCGAGAATACCTGTGATCTGAATTACAAAGCTCCCGAGAATTGATGCAGCGAGCACAGTAATAGCAATCAGTAAAATTGTGCTTACAACCTCTGATACTCCTGTAGTTGATGTTGAACAATTCATGTATTGAACTATCTGTAAGAGTATAAAAGTATATTTACTGACATAACAATGTGCAAATCATTGCTGAACATACTCTTAATATTGAATCCAAATAGAAATATGTGAGATATACGTATCTATGCGTTACTAGAATTAAAGACCATTCACATTTCTGTGTCTAGTGCAACAGTTATTTTGCTATCATCGATTTCTAATAGAGTTAATCTCGTGCCAGATGAGGGGCTTGTAAATTGAATTATGTCTCCCGGTTTCGCATCAATTAAACTATCCTCACTAACTTGTCCATCGACTAGTACCTGTAATTCATCAGCTGTCCCAGACTTTACAAGTATAGTAACTTCGCCATTAGATTCAGATACTCGAACTCCAAGATCAGCGTTACTTGTAGCTCCTTCAAGTTGTGACTCTCCAAGATCAAGAACAAATGTTCCAATACCTCCAGTTAATATGACGGTTATTGCTAAGACAAGAACAATAGCAAGGATTGGGCTTGCTGCAGTTTCGTCAATTGCGTTACTATTATCAATCATATATCTAAATTTTGTCAAGAATGTATATACTATTCTGTTAATTGCGTATCACTGGTATTCAAGAATGTTTTACTGTAATCGTTGCTTCACAATTACAGTCAGGGTCAACACGATATTCTTCTGTGCCTCGGATTGAATACGTGTACTGACCGGGATATTCTGAATACATGCGCTCAATAATCTTATTAGAGTTTCCTGTGAGTGTCGTTTGAGGATTCACTAAGATTGTTCGTCTATCAGATACTTTGCTTGCTGGATTAAATGTAGACTTCTGAGAAAACTCTAGCAACGGGGTTTTAAATTCAGTAGAGGGGTTTCGAACCTCTAATTCAACAGTAAAACGCTCAAAGGATTGAACTTGATCTTCTAGAATTGAGAACTCTGTAATAACTGGTTGAATTGGATCAGCCAATATTGAATCTTGAGAACTTCGAATTTGTAGCTTATCGACTGAAATATCAGTTTGTGTATTAGATCTTAAAGCCCATCCTGCTTGTTGTTGTGTTTGAATATATTTGATCTCCTTTGAGCTGAGTTGAAATAGTTGTTCTTCATTCTCTCCAGAGAGATAGTATGACGACTGACTTCCATCTAAGGAACCAACATGGGTATCTCCATTTTTATATAACTGTAGCTGAACTGGCTCTGATGATATTAGTCGATACTTAATTCCGAGCGTATACATTGTGTTAGGTTCGATACTTGAAAATAGGATGCCTGAATTGAGTGGTCTAGCGCTTGAAACACGCATTGGGTTATCTGTTCCAAGGTTTTCAAATGACTGAATATCACCAATGACACCAGTGAACGGGGTCGACTCATCAACAATTGGAGGAACATTCTTATTCTCTTTTCGTTCAAGCACATTTCCTGATCCATCTTTGAATACATCTGGATCCTCTACAATTTCTTCTTCCTCAAATCGATTATTGATGTACGAAGCAAATAATAGATTTCCAAGACGTTTCCCTTCTATCGTAGCGACTTCCTTGCCATTGAGTTCGAGTGTATGTTTGCCAGGTTGAGTAACTGTTAATTCATATCGAATTCTTGCGTGAGATCCAGGTGATAATCTAATACGATAGGATTCAGGCGTAATAATTGCGTTTTTGTCACTTGTGAGAGTGATGTTTTTGCTGATAGTATTACGTCCGATGTTATCAACAAGTGTATCAACAGTGATTGTTGATCCAATAGTTGCACTTGATTGAGAAGGATCTACTGAAAGAATTCGAAAATGGTTCTCCCCGTCAGGAAATTTGGTTGTATCAATTACCGATGAGTGCACAGTGGGTATTGAGCGCTGACTCAATGAAGCAAGGTCAACAGATGTAGCTCCGTCTGGTGGAGAAATTGAGGGATTTACGATGACCGATGGACGAAGAATATCAATATCAATAATTATCTCAGTATTATCCTCAACATCAGCTGAATAGTAATACGTCACTGCACCATCGTTTCCACTTGCTGCTTTTCCTGGTTGTTGGTTACTTGAACAGTTATCTGTTGGATCGGTTTCAACCTGTTCTGGAACAAAATCACCAACACAGATACCTGATGAATCATTTACGTACGCACGCGTGGGAATTCCTGAAACTGGATTATTAAATTTATCTCGAACTTGTGCCTCAATTTGTGTTTGTGTCCCGTCAGGAATGATCTTCCGTTCATTTCCTGCCCAGGAGATATACCGTGCGTTTGTCGCTTGCACAGATTCCTGCTGTGTCTGCGAACTCAGATGAACTCGTGCCATCTTAACTGAATACGTCTCATCTGGTCTCAACGTCAATCGAAGAACGTTATTTTGAACACGTAATTGTGAGATATATCCACCCCTCGAAGACATCTCATCAGTAAGTACATCTCGCCACACACGGTCAGGTAACTGCGTTGGAATTTCAAGAATAAGTGGATCTTCGTCTGCTGAATCATCCGTCAACAACACAGTTTGACTTGGAGCACTCACGGGAATTGTCTCAACAGATGTTGATCGAATTTGATTTACAGATAACCCTCCAGTAAGCGCTATCAAGTTAATCGACCGTCCATTGATTAGTGACTGTCCAGATTGAACAAAGTATTCAGGATCTTCGTCTTTTGTTAGATACCGTTCGTAGAACAATGAATTCTCATATACTAACTCGGAATTATCGCTAAATTCATTATAATCGATTGTATACTCAAGTCCGTTTGTCTCATAGCAATGAGTCGGACATGAGTTGACACCGGTCCAGTAACTTCTTGTCGATGGTCCAGTTCCTTCTGCGTTTGAAAACTTGATTCGTGAATCCGACGCAAGTTCAACAGTCTGTAACTTACCACTGGGGTTTAATGGATGTACTTTTGGAACGACACCAAAAATTGTTTCCTGCTCATACATTGCTCCCATCTTTATTTGTTGTGCAGATTGCGATCCTGTCTCAGCTGTTCCAATAATATTCGTCCGAATTGTGTCAATCTGTGTAATTACTGTTTGATGATGGTCTACCTCTGTCGTTTGCTCTTGCTGTGGAACAATCACCACTTGATACTGTGCCGCTGCTAAAAACAAAACTGACAGCATTAACATAACGCCAATGACAACGGAGACAGCTCTCTCTCGATTAATACGTGAATTAACGATAATTAATATACTAATCATAATACATGTATCAAAATAAACATATATACGATATAAGTGATTTGGCTTTCCTGAATATACTCTAACTTTGATGTTCTTGCTCATCTAAAATAAGATACTCAAATGTGTCTGATACATGTACAGCACATTCTTTAGCATCGTCGCACTACAAAAAGTCTATACACTAAAACATATATTACTCATCTGTAATGAACACAAATGAACTGACCTGCCCAAACTGTGGTATAGATATTTCAAATGTTGATGTCGATTTAGTAGCTGAGACAACAATCAATTATACCTGCCCTGGATGTAACAGCATACAATCTCTAGACATTGATTCGCATATTAATGCAGTTAGGTGATATGAACTGCCCAGACTGCAATAATCCCATGGAAACTGTTGGTGAGATTAACGTATATACAAGATATTTCTGTTATATCTGTGTCTATCGACGTGACTACCTGACTGAGTCATTGTAATAGACTAAAATTGAAAATACTGATTAACGTATACTCTTACAATTAACAATTATTGATCGGAAAAATAAGCTCTGAAAAGGATCACTAAATTCACAGCAATAGTAATATACTCACTGCAATAATCAGTTATAGAATACAAGACGTGGGAGGATGTCGATCATATCACTCTTGTTCTAGCTGTTGTAACTGTCCATTCAATGACTCTGAAAAGTCAACGTCCAATTGAGTTTCAATTACATCACGGATTGTCACTAAATAACTCTCAGTATAACTCATCCAGTCGCTCAAAAAATCCTCCAGTTCAGCGAACTCTTGATTAAGATGATCCACCTGTTCAATAATTTCTTCATTATCTGCATCTACTTGATTGGTCTCAAGTTCATCCAACCGAGAACGGATTGAAGATAATGCCGGCTCAATATCAGTATTGAATTCCTCTGGATGAGAATGACTTGATACATTTCCAGTTGAATGTAACGTAGTATTAATCTTTGTCTCGATCTTATCGACTTTTTCACTGAGCTGATCAACATCATTAACGGATGCAAAATTGGATATATCTGAAACTATTGTGTTAGGGAAATCAGTATCCAATAATCCCTTTTCGATTTCCCGACGAGCCTTTCCAGTCAATGTGGCTCTTTTTGCAGGCTTTCTCTCCCCCTTTGTTTTTCCGTCTCGCTTAATATTTATGAGTCCTTCATTTTTCAATTTCTTGAACCGATAATTAGCGTTAGCTCTTGAGAGTCCAGTAAAGTTTCTAATCTGTGTAATTGTTGCAGATCCATCATATCCTCTAACTGCTTTGAGAAACTGAATAGACTTTTCATCAATTGATTTCCAACTTTCCATATAGCCTTGTTAAATTCAAGTATATATAATTTTAAACGTTCTAATACGTTTACTATACGTTTAATTTTACACGGTCATTACACGGTTCTATACGTTCTGTTATCCCACATCGACATATATACAAGTATATTTTTCTACTTTATTACCTCAGTGAGGTATTGAAGTTGTGCTTCATTGAAGTATCAAATACTGGTTAAACTGGTAGTGATAATGAGTATATTCTGACTGATATTTCATTCAAAATCTGATGAAAATACATACAATATCAGATCACTTTTTTATTTCACATAATACTTGCTTCCATTACATTCAGATCCAATTCCATAATCACATCAACTATGAAAAAATGAAGATCAATTTACCTCAATACTTCAGTACATTACTGAATCACTGAAGTAATATCTTAATGAAACAGACACAAAATCAAATACATAGGAAGACATACTTCAGTGAGAAAACAGACCCCATCACTGATGAAAGTATATTGGAAACGAGAAATGAAAATGACAATAAGTTCTATCACCACAATGGCGATGATCATGTATTCCCCTGCTCAATGAGAATGTGACAGTTCCCATCACGGGTGAGTACGTGGTGTCCTGAGAGAGCTCTGCTCTCATCTTGATTATTAAAAGTCCACTAGCGCACTCAATATAAATATGAAAGCCCTGTCCAGGCTCTGCCTGGAATTTAACCCAAATTGTTGCTTGAGAACCTTTCAGAATACATCCTGCGCTCTAGCAAGTATGGAGAACTATTGGAATACAGAGGTAGAGATAGAGAAAATAAATATGAAGATGAATATTGATAAACTAAAATACTGATCATAGTAGTATCAGTATTTGTATTGGTAAGTGATGACCTGGTGTGATGCTACAAGAAAATGTAAGAGTTGAGAGTGAGAGTAAAACCAAACCTAAGAGTAACGTTGGGCAAAGAGGCTAGATACACATCAGAGGCGTAGTATATACTACTGACGTATTTTCCGCAGATAAACATACAGTGAATGGTAGTTTCATCACGAGTGTGTGGTCATGGATATAGAAGTTCAATATGAGCGCGAGAGCACATTAGATAACAGAAGTCTGTATTTTATTGGGTAAACAGTGACTACATCAAAAGCAGCACGAGAGGATGGCATAAGCCATTGAATGAGTGCTGCGATGATATCCTACAGACACCAATTCATATCTAATGAAAGTAGTGCGATGATTTAACAGGCTCATATGAGTTCAAGAATATCGGTGAAAAAGACATAGCATTTCAAAACAACTTACTGACCAACAACTGATAGGTACATACACCATTCAGGCAGTCGATGAAAGATTTTATTAGCAGAAACGTGTCACTGTGAAGAGTATTTGGCTAAGAGATCTGATGTGTCCTGATACTTGTCGATAAGGATACGAACACGTTGATTATGATTATCCTCATAAGTACAAATCTCAGACTGTTTTGATTAATTATAGGGAGTGCCTCTGACGGCAATCAGAATCTAACCTGTAAATATATAATAGTTATTATTTTCACAAATTACATCTCAGTCATATCAATTTATTAATTAATTGTACAAATTACAGCTGAAACACAGTGACAGTATATTACTAATCGAAATCTGTGTCTCCATCACAATCAGATCAAGATATAAAACAACGATATACAAAGAGTCATTTCGTCTGAAAAATCTCAACGGATACATGGTATATCTAATTATTTAGACATTCTAGAAACAAATATCAAGAGCATTTGGATGTGATTGATTCGTTCAAACGGCTTGTTGAAAACGTCGTTGTCAAGATCATCAGATAATCTTAATTTTGAAATAGTTAATCTTCTGAAGTAGATAAATATGTAGACTAGAACCTGTAATAGTACAATATTCACATTTACCAAACTAGTGAACCCGTACTAACAATGTTGTTAGTGCCCAAATTGGTGTTTCTGTTAGTGAGCATCAAAAAAGACGCAATTACGCTCTCTCGACGATTATAAATTGTAGTTATATTAGTGTAGCTTGGTTAGATCATGGTATACCTTTTCTAACGCTATTTTTACTTACTTTCTTACATACATGCCCAATTCGCCACTAACAACATTGTTAGTGGGTATACTTTACTACATAATTTAGTTAATTGCGCCAAGAACATCTTTCGAAGGACATCACCATTGAGGTAATTATACAAATTAGTAAGTGTCACTACAAATATATTTGTACACCGGGCGTATCATGTAATGATGACAAATGTAAGATATGAATATGGAAACACTGGATGATCCACGTGAAATACACATTTACCAGGATGGGATGCACATTGAGATCACTCAAACTCCAATTGAAGGAAATTATGGTGGAACATCCCGTGACCAAGATTACTACAAAACCAATATTGGTGACACAGACATGTTCACAATGAAACTTTCGCTAGAATACATGTACGACAAGCAAAACCCAGATGAACATCTTGAGAAACAAAAAACAGGAGCAAAAGTTAATAAACTAACTGGTCGCTGATCGAGGCTCAGGGTATTGAAATAGCTAAGTTCTCAACAAGAGAAAAAACGTTCATCATTTCACTGGACGTGAGAGATCTAATAAAGTATATAGAAATATAGATCTTTTTTGCCAACATTTGATGACGACAAGAAATTCTATTATATATCTCAGTTCTAACAATGAGATATAGAATTATTCTATTGTATTGAATCTCAATCATACGGTCATTTCTTCAAATAGCAGTCTACAAGATTGTCTCGAGGATTTGGATTCCACTGGAGCTCATTCAGAAGGATAAGAACGGAAACATAATGAATACACCAGCGAGGACACCAATACTCGTTTCAAGATATCCACTGTATAGCATATCCCTACCGATCGTCAACGTTTCTGGAATAAACTCTGTGAAGACAAGGTATATTATTGCGCCAGCAGCGAATCCAAACCCAAATCCGAGTCCAACTGGAAGCAATTGAGTTATTGTTTAAACTGATAAAAATTGAACTTGAGGAATCTATCGATGATGCAGAGAGCGTTTCGGATGAACTGATATACGAACTTCAGCGGGTTTTCACTGACAGAGATGAACAGTGATGACAAACGTTTCTTTGAGAGTTGATTAAAGCGAAGGAAATCACAATTAGCGAGCGGCGCGTATTCCTCAGAGCAATCAGCAGTTACGGCTTTCATCAACTTTGTCGAATAAGAAGGATTGTACTTACAAAATTTAGATTTCTCAAATCTAAAGAACTTTGTTTCATATCTCAGCGACAACAGAGGTCTGGCTGATAATACAGTCGTTAGTTACTATTCTAAGATGTAGCAAATGTGCGACTACCACATCAAGGCAAAGAAATTGAACAAGAGCAACCCATTTACCGACGTTGATGTCTCTCATCTTGACTCTGAAAACGCATCAACTGAAAAGGTGACTCTCAAACAATCCGAAGTAGGTGCGTTAGTGGAGCCGATGACAGAAATGCGGACAAAGGCTCTATTGTCATTTATATCAACTACTGGTGCGAGAACTGGCGAGGCTATCCGATTTACAAAGAGAAAATATAGATCTGTCTGAGCGGTCTGCTACAATTGTAACATTAAAACATAAACATCAACATCAAGATAGTCGCCCTGTCTACTTTGATCGGAAGGCATGCCGACATCTTGGTCAGTATATCAATCAAGGATACCATTCAAAATATCCTAATGACAGCTCTGAATATGTCTTTATTACAAGAGTTGATGATGAGATTAGGGACAGAGCCCGTGTGTTGTTTAATAATGGGGTAGAACGTTATTCTGAAGTAGAAAATAACGAGGATATAACGACAGAGCAAACGGGCAGAAACGTTCCACAATTACATCGCATATTCTTCGACGCTCATACGCACAGAATTACATTAATTTTGCGAGTGATAATATGACTCGCCACGACGTGAGGGGTGGTCGGATCTAGAGACAGCACGACAGTATCTTGACGACAAAGTAGACCGTGATAAGGTTGATACATACGGTCTCAGTGTATAAACCGGGGAATCACAGTATCGATATAATACGGCTATTACAGCAGTCGTAAGCGTGGAACCGTTTTAGAATAACTACTTTATGATCTGATTGCGTCAGTTACGATATAGATGATCTCAACAAGATCTAATAACCAGAGAACATACGACACTCGCCTCGTACACGTATACACCAGCAGATAATCGACTACCTGCCAATCAAGCACGAACTTACTGGATATTTTTCAAAATAGCGTAATTGATACACTGAGCGATCTGCTTCAGTTGTAGTCGTGACGAGTCTCATCCTGAGACGACTCAGACGCAGGCACATTTACTCTACCAGCACAGTCCGACCGAAATGACAGAAGTTGGGTATTCACTCGCAATCGATATTACAATTCCACCGTCAGCCGTGGCAACTGCAATTCCACCGAGGATTTTTATTTCAATACAAAACCTATCTAATAATGACTGACTATGACGGCTAGGAAGGAACACAAGGACACAATCTCTGTCCTCCACGTTGATGACCAGTTGGATTTCGCCGAAATGACGACAGCTTTGCTTGAACGTGAAGATGACCGATTCGAGACCGAGACCGTGGCAAGTGCAAGCGACGGGGTCGCTCGTCTTGCTGACTCAACATTTGACTGCATTATCTCTGATTACGATATGCCTGCTCAGGATGGCATTGAGTTTCTCAAAACTGTGCGGACAAAGTACCCTGAGCTTCCGTTCATTCTATACACGGGCAATGGATCCGAAGAGGTCGCCAGTGAGGCTATCTCTGCTGGAGTGACTGATTATCTCCAGAAATCATCTGGGACTGAGCAGTATGAGTTATTGGCTCATCGGATCAGAAACGCTGTCGATCATTCACAAGCTCAACAGTGGGCGCAGGAAGAACAACAGCGGTTTGAAGCCCTTTTTAACCGTCTTTCACAGCCCGTCGTGGAGGTTCAATATGAAGCTGACGAACCAATCATCACTCAGGTAAACGCAACTTTCGAGGATGTGTTTGGGTACGAAGCCAACACTCTCGTCGGTAACTCCCTCGACACATACATTATTCCTGATGATCGAATAAATGAAGCCAAAACGATTAATCAGCGTATTCAAGCGGATAATCGCCTCAAATCAAGGGAAGTTATCCGCGAGACTGCAAATGGTCTCCGTAAATTCCTCATCCAAGTCGCTATCTGCGATACTGACTCTGGTGGATTTATTATTTACACAGATATTACAGACAGAAGCAAACAGACGGAAACACTCGAACGGAGTCGAGATCTGCTACGACACACTGAACAGTTAGCTGATGTCGGTGGGTGGGAGGCTGATATCGAAACTGGTGAGATACGGTGGACAGACGGAACATACGCAATCCACGATATCGATCCTGATGGAAACTTTGAGCCATCGATTGAGACTGGAGTCGAGTTTTATCATCCTGATGATCAGGCACAAATCAAGACAGCGGTGAGTGACTGTCGCACTCACGGCGACCCGTACAACATTGAAGTACGATTGATTACCGCTGAAGATGAGCAAAAGTGGGTACGTACCACTGGCAAACCCGTGTACGATGGCGAGGGCGATGAGGATGAGGAGGATCATTAAACTCCGAGGTGCAGTTCGTGATATCACTGATACTCGAAGCGAAAGACAAGAACTGATGCAACTGAAGCAAGAATACAAGACGCTGGTAGAGAATTTCCCCAGCGGTGCAGTATCCCTAATCGATGAAAATTTTGAATTTGTCCGTGCTCGGGGTGATGAATTGAACCGAGTTGGTCTTTCACCCGCAGACATTGAGGGTCACGTCTCACACGACGTACTTCCTGATGAAATTGCAGATGAACTCTGCCACCAATACGACCAAGCGTTCAGTGGGGTTGCGACCACTACCGAGCAGGAGTACAGAGGTGAACGATACCGAGTTCAAGTAACGCCTGTGAGAAATGATAACAAAAAGATCCCTTATGTGATGGCGGTTGCACAGAATATTACCGAGCAGAGTAAGAACAGACAAAGACTCCAACGCCAGAACAAACAGTTAGATGAGTTTGTAAGTGTCGTGAGTCACGACCTCCGAAACCCACTGTCTGTTGCAGAGGGAAACGTGGAACTCCTTCGTGAGGACTGTCATTGTAATAATAAGCGAATAGACACGATTAACTCAGCACTGACTCGGATGGACGAGCTGATCAACAATCTTCTAACGTTAGCTCGTGCAGACGAGCAAATGAAGAGCACAGAGTCAGTCAATCTCGCCGAGTTGTCTGAGAATTGCTGGCAGAATGTTGAGACAACTGATGCAACAATCCATATCGATCTCACTCCCACCCAGAGTATCAAGGCAGACTCAAATCGGCTCGCACAGTTGCTGGAGAATCTGATGCGGAATGCAATCGATCATTCAGGTGAGACTGAAGATGTGACAGTCACCATTGGTGAACTTGAGGGCGGATTCTACGTTGAGGACGATGGAAACGGAATCCCTGCGAATGAGCGAGATGAGATATTCGAAGCGGGCTACACGACGACCGAGCAAGGCACTGGATTTGGACTCTCAATCGTGAAGCAAGTCACTGAAGCTCACGGATGGGAAATATCTCTTACAGAAGGCTCTGAAGGCGGGGCACGGTTTGTGATGAATAACGTCGAAGTAAGTCACATTGAATCGGAATGAATGTTGAGTCAAATAATTCATCCGAGTGTTCTAGCTTTGGCTCTGAGAAGTTATTATCCCTGTCAGGTATTCCTTCAGTCGTCTTGCAGTCACTGTAAGCGGTTTGAAAATAAATAGAATGTTTTCGTTCTCTTCATTTCCTTGCGTTTGTAGTTATTGGCGACACGCCCACTCAGGAAGATACCAAGGATTGAATGACCGTGCTGGCACTATCTCAATAGCCACAGTGATTATGCCTTTCTGATACACCGTCTATCGACCAGCTGTGGTCAGGGAATAACTATAAGATCTAATTACGTCAGTTACGACATAGATGTATCAGTCAAGTGATATACTATTCGACAAAGAGCAAGAGTCGAAAGTCATCGTTCAAAAGACGCTTTTCAGACAGATGCGATGAGGTGAAAACCATTCAGCGGTATAATAATACTCATGTATACAGTTACGACTACCACGAAGCGTTGGATGATGACAAGATAGTTCCATTTCGACCATACGTCATACAAACTGAAGCGACGATGGACGGAATCGTATACGATGGAAAATACTACTCTCTAAGCGACTTTGGAACGAATGTCTATATCCACGACACACATCGGAAGGTCGCCAATGAGATTGCTGAGATCAAAGACGCACTTACTCTGGTATTCGCTCAAAATACTGACCACGCAAATATCATCGCAGAGGATTTCAGGGAAGTGTTCGCTGAAGAACTACAAATCGATAATCCGAAGGAGTGTGTCAAAGCAATCACGAGCGAAAACAGAGCGTGCAAGCAATGAGGTCATAGATACTGGTATCTCAGAAAACTTAATCACAGTTCAAGATCAGTTACGAGAGGCTGTTGGTCTGAGGTCTGTAGATACTAGAGACATTATAGTGACAGTTCGACTCCTAGATGGAGGAAGATTCAAACAGGGTTTCGAATCGGCGACATTTGATTCAGAGGAACGCGATAACAGATCTCGGGAATTACACAAAAATATACTCGGAGTTGAAGTTCTCCGACACGGTAGTCTGATAGGTGAGACTGTGCCAGTATAGGAAGAAAGCACGAGAGAATCCAATCAGTCTGGGAGGAGATCAATGAGGCTTTCCCGTTCACCTACGATCGAGTTCCTACATCTAAAGCATATCCAAGGACGAGCGAAGGTATGAGATAGATTGAGATTACTGGACACAACCTGCCGAGTCTTGTAGGAGCTTGTCACGACAAGGATATATTCAAGCAGAAACAGGTAAGCACTCTCATACATGAAGAACCTGCGACATTCTATTATACTAACTCAGACTGAGCTCTAATCAATCTGATCGCAATCGTGTTAGGAATCTTTGTTTGTAGGTATCGCTTGGATCACTAAATCTTCCTACGACAAGTACGTGTTTTTCCGCAAAATATTATCGAGTTATTACTCAGCTAACGCGGTTCTAAGTCCTATCTTGAGTTAAGAATAGCTGTAGGATCAACCTGTAAGAAAAACTAATATAGAGACAAAGAATTGATCAGAAAGGCTACGCACTTGTCAGTACAATTAGGTGGACACATAGTCAAGACGCTACAGGAAGCTGTATCGATTTTAAGATCTGCGACCACAGAAGTCTACACTAATGAATTGAACTTGTGAGCCAACGCCTCTCTCTCGGGTTCACTAAGTGCAAACTTGTAATTAATATATGTTGACACTACTATGACTCCTGCGGATACGGGTATAGATATAATTAATCCTGTAATATGGTTGACTCCAGAGAGTACTAATGACACGGCGATATATACGATGAACAAATGTATATGACCAGTAGTTATGGAGAATATATCCTCTCTGTAATGAAGGTAGAGAAGTTCGACGCCGTTGTTCAAGGTTAGACCAACCGATAATGCGGTGGAAAGTCCAATAACTCCGTAGTTAATTGTCAGAAAGTATGATAATGAGATGGTGATTGACATCAGGATGAACTGGATCACTATATTTTGGTTTTCATTATCTGTAACCATTATCAGGTATCCAACAGTTCCTATCAGAACAGCAATTAGGTTACCAGTAACTAGTATCGGAACTATGATCTTATATTGTACATACGCTGCTGAAAATAGGGATATCAGTTCGTCATGATAGACAGTTATAACTATTGAGGGTATCACCGCTAAGAATCCAGCTATCTTTGATGTACTCTTCAACAATCTGTCCACTTTTGCAGGATTTTTCTCATCGTAAAGCTCAGTCGCGAACTGAGGAAATATAGAGTTAATCGCCGATAGTGGAATTCTTACAGTCGAAGCGATGACCACAGCCACACCAAACGCACCAGCCTGTTCTGGTGTCACAAGCACTAGCATCAGATTAGGGGAAGTGTACTGTAGCCCCGCCAGAACAGATGAAAATGTAGCTGAAACTACGTATTTTGTGTAGTCTTTGACCAGAGATTGCTCTAAACTAACATCGAGAGGGTTAAACTTCGTATACCTCTTTATGACTCCAATACCGATAACAGCCGTCATGAGCGACGCTGTTACCAAAGAAATCAACACATTCTGTACTGTTGCCGCTAGAAAGAAAGAGCAGAGCAGTAGTGCTGTAATCTTAGATAACGGATACGCCCATCGACTAACGGCATTAGCTTGCGGTATCTTCTTATAAGATGTAAGTATCTTATACACGTATCGCACGAACAGAGAGAGAGATAGATATACTAATGTTATATACAGAATTAACTCAGAAGATACGCTATTGAATACATTCGTCTTTATTAGATCACTAAATCTTAAGATGGGTACTAGAGATAGAAGCAGTATAACACAGATTATTAAAAACGAAACTACAACTATCGTATTCTTCTCCTCATTCTCCTCTCTTGGGACAGTTCTTGAGAGACTGATGAATGTTCCAACGAATAATTCCTTTGCTATGTCTAGATTCTTACTTATGGTCGTATATATCCCGTAACCAGCCGACCCAACTATACTAATGATTATATAGGATATCAAGCTCGAGAAAACTATAGCGGCGATATCGCTGTAAGAAGAAGTATATGCGTCATCAGTTATCTTGTCGAGACTATCAGAGCTCATATTACATACAAAGAGTTCAGGTATGAGGGGCATCGACCGCCAACCGAGATAGCTGAAGATATCAAAGACGAGGTTAATATCATCAAAACAAAATTCGATCAGATGGTTGATAACACAAATGATTGAGCCACAAGATATTCCGAAAGATTAGGAGCTGAGAGAATAAGCCCTGAATATATGCTGATCAGATTGTTTCTAGCTCATTACTCTAACGTCGATAATCATATATCCTGATCCACAACAGACGGTATGAACCGCCAGTCAGGATTCGCTCTGTCGATGCTCGTTATCAGCCTCTACATGGGGCAGACGGCTCTGACCGAATCAGGGTCGTTATTGATACTGTCGGGCATCGCAACTGTCACACTGACCTGCCTGAGTGGTGCAATCCTTTCTGGAGTGTATGAGCCTGAGGCAATCCCTAATGAGGAACTGAGTTCTCTTGCTAGTCGTATTATTATCACTATGCTCCTAGCTGGCGTAATAGTATCTCTACTGTCATTCTCTCTGCACGTATAGCGTGTTAATGACTCGTGAGAGTACCATCTGATTTGGACGGGTGTGTCAAATATCTCGTCTCATATTCGTGCTCTGCCCGAAAGCGTATTTCTGTATGAATCGTCACTAATACATCGAGGGTCTTGCTCCGTTCGTCACGGAAGATACTCGTATGGATTTCCGTCTTCATAAAGATAGAAGTACCTGATTAGGAGAAATCCCGAGAGAATCAAGCACGCACACCCGAGTCCCAACAGCTTCGGGTTTACGCTGACCAACCCGAGAGAAGCTGTGTTCTCACCTGTATCCTGAAAGGCGACAAATAACCCCGTTATCCCGCCGACAAATCCGAGTATGATTGGTATCAGTCGGTCTAGATCAAACAGTCGTTTCCACCGGTCCATCTTTGGATCGCCCTGAGAGTTGTTCGTCTTTGTTCTAATTTATCCGTTGTCAGAGGATGTGAGTCCAAACATCAGATAATAGTTCTATTGTCTCATTAATATGGATATCGCGTGTCAGGCAGAGACACTCGGCAGAAGGAATATACTCGATTGTCGTTTCCCGCCAGTATGAATAAGCCTCTGTTCTATTATACCTCAATGATGGTGTGTGGCGGGGGACTCGTCCGAATCGGGTGGGGGTGGCAGACTGGCTTCAATAGACTACTCTTTTTTATTGGTGGGATCGGAGTGACTCTCGGGAGTGCGTATCAGTGGAAATCCGCATCTGACCCGTCTGCACAACTCCCTGCAGACTGGATCGTATGGGTCGTCACTACGATGGCACTCATCTCGATTGGCTCTATGGGTATGACTGTAATCGGAGTTGGGTAGTGTAGCATCAGACCCCGACATACAGGTACGTGGAAATGAGCAGGAAAGCAATCGCACCAGCGCTCACAAGCACGATGAGCATCTGAGTTGCGAGGGGGCTCAGTTCGGTATCAGGGATATATTTTGAACTCGGCACGATTATCTCAGGAAGTGTTTCATCATCAAGATCAAGAACGATACCGAGAGCAGAGATACCTACCAGCAGAAACATCGGAGCATACTCAGAGACTGTCTGAAACGAGCCCTGACTGAGTTCCCAGATGAAACTCATCAAAAGTATCATAAGTCCGAGCAATTCAATACTCATCAATATTATTATCTTTTTTCGTTTCACTTTTCCAATAGATACATACGAAATGTCGATAATAAAGATATTTTCGATGCTGAAAACACAGCTGTTTCCTCTGTGACCGAGACCGTAAATTAATCTATTGACACATACAACAGTAACAACTATGTTGATGAGCGAGACATGCGACCGACTGATTGAGGTGATCGGACAAGCTCCCAACCGAGAGTGGATAGAGGATCTACTGCCGCACGGAGCCGTCTCTGTATGAAATGACACATCTACAGTTACATCCTATTTCGACTTCTAAGGGCTCAAGACTGCGTATGAATAGCTTTCTTGTTCCAAATTCTGTTCGACGGTACGGCTGCTATTACTCTCGTTGAGTAGACATCCAGTAAGCCACACTCTTGCTCTGTCTATCTATGCGAGACGGAGTCAATGACAGCAAGAGAAACTAACCCAACTATGAGCGTCGCTAAGCCGAACAGAATCGGTGGAATAGTGTCAAGCACCGCAGAGTGCTGAGCGACCAGACCGATGCCGATTCCACCGAGAGTAAGAAGGGGTGCGAGAATGGCTACGAGTTTCCTCGCAACTCGTGGACGATGCCACTCAGCATAGTCCGTGGACAGTAATCGAGAGCTTAATCTATCTATGAGCATGGGCATTACTTAATTCGATGGTTGCAGGTGCGGGTTATCATAATTACGTTCAGAACGCTACAGAACCCATTTCACGATGTTTTGTCTTGTTGTTTGGGATTCGTCCTCAGAGTCCATCCGTGTATCAACCGTCTGAGCCTGTGTTAGACCAATACGAGAGGATCCCACCAGCGAGAAGGACAATCCCGAGTATCAAGCTAAACACCCCATCAGGAAGCAGTTCATCAGAAACCAGTTGTGAAAAGTCCAGAATCGGATTGAGAAGAAGTGCGATACTGATAATGAGGAGTAACAGAGGTAGTGCGCTTCCGCTGATTGTCTGTCGAAGGTTCACAGCTATAAGGATGTGATACCCCTCCCTCAGATAATAAGTTAATCCGATGTACCGAGCAACTCCCAGGCGTGAGGGGTCTCTGACGCTATTGAACCGTTCATAAGCTACAGCCTCTGTAAAAGATGTGGATTATCACTTGTAGAGCCTGTCTACCTCCGATTAAGATGGCATTAGTTCGAAGGAGGTTCTGTCCTTTTGCACCGCTAGTGTCGCTCGAATCACTGTTCCGATAGACTAGTTCAGAAGGCTCATACCGAATACGAATGTGGTCCACATATGACCGACGAGCAGATCACGCTTGATGTACACCTCCGCTCAATCCGCACGGCACTCATCGCTATGGCGATCTCAATTCTTACAACGGGACTTATTATCGCAGACGAGAGCGGGCTGGGGTTTCCTCTATTCGTTATTACTCTCCTTGTCTGTGGTTATGCTTTCATACCGACCCTCTCGACTCGCCTACGTGGACAGTGACTCAGTCGTAGAACTCATCTATCTCCTCTTGAGAAGGCGTCAACTCGGGATAGAAGCTATCGTATCGGTCATATGGAGCTTGTTGTGGCATGAACGGCAAACTGCGACCGTCTCTTCGGGAAAGTAACTCACGTGATATCGGATCGGATTGTGCTGTCCCAGTCGAGTCGGTCCTCACGCGTCTCACAGAACCGATTTGATCGGTCGTTTTGCTCACATCCTGCCGAGCAGTAGTTCTTGTTCTCACGAATATCCGCATTACACACACGACAGTAGCCATCTGGAAAGCCAAGTGGATCGGAGAGCGTGTCGTCATCAATACTGAGTGTTGCCCCAAGCCCAGCATAGAAACTCAATCGAAGTGGGATCTGGTGTTCCAGTAGGCGTTCCTCTCCGTTCTTTGCTTTTCACTCTTCAATCGACGGTCGCTATTTCACGCAGAAAATCATCGTCTGAATCAGGACTCGCCGCGATTACTCACAGACAGTCAATTTTGGTTTATCTCGACTGATTCAAATTGTACATCTCATCAGTATGTTTTTTATGATTCGAATGCACGTTCAACTGATATTTCGTGGTTGTAGATATTCCCCGCGTGAGACTTTCAGAGCGATACGACTGGTGATTTGACTGATGTCAAACGACGACCAACCCTCAGCCGCCGACGCCTCCTTGCGGCGACGACGAGCAGGATAATTCTTCCCGCAGGTCAAACTGCAGCGACTTCAGTTGTGTCTGAGCGGACAACGAGGACAGATACCACTCCAGAGCAGAGTCACTCGGAGGACACTGCTCAAGCATATATCAAGGCACTTGACGCTGGCAACCGACAGATGGTGAACAAACTCATCGCGTCGCACGGGGATCTTGATCAGTGGTCTCGTCAAGAGTTTGCTTGGGTCGATAGTTTCGAATTCGAATATCTCGGGTGCGAAACAGTCGAGCAGCACACCGGGAGTGTCATGACAGACATCAAACTGCGTATTGCCGAGAACAGCGACACTATTCGATATCGATTCCGTGAGACGAAAGCTGGATGGATGATCTGGGAGGCCATCGATGGTCTTAGATCAGCGTCAGCACACCCACCAGAAACAGACGCGAAAGCTGTCGCAGAAGCGTATGTGGCAGCACTCGATGCTCGTGTGAACGAACTGATTGCTGCTGCTGGTGAACTCTCACCATGGTCCTCGCAGGAATTCGACTAGGTGAGTGCCTTCGAGTTTGAATTTGTCAACTTCGATGCAGTTAGGACAGATGATACTGAGGTTATTACCGACATCGACATTGCGATTGACGACAACAAAGAGACAACTCGGTATCAATTCCGGGAGACAGCTGCTGGAAATATTAAGTTGTGGGCAGCCATTGGCGGACTCCGAACCACCGGTAAAATCTCCCCGGAGGCGGCTGCAGATGCGTACGTGGCGGTGCTTGATCACGGTGCGAAGAAGAAAGCAAATGATCTTATCGCGGATGCAGGACCACTTGATCCATGGTCATCCCAAGACCTCCAGTGGGTGCGAACGTTTGCAATTGATCTTGTCAATTTTGAAATTATACGACGACAGGACGACTCAGCAGTCGCCAGGTTACCCGTACGGTTGAGCGGTGCGACTGAGCCAGTGATATACGAATTCCGCCGTGTCGACGATGGATGGAAATTATGGACAGAAATTGAGGGGATTCGCTGAATACCGGATTGTGGCAAATTACACCGAGACGTTTCGAGCGCTGCTCCGGACCGGTATTGAATTCCGAGGTGGTGTGTCACTCACATATCAGTATGACTACGATATCGCTCAAGATGATATCGACGCAATTTGAGATGGAATCGTGTGACCGGTGAAATAAAATCAATCGAAGTTGAACTATTAAATAATGGTTTGTGAAGAGTACAGGGCATAGATCTTGCGTTGGACTGACTCTTCTGATAGCCGACGTGTGGAGTGCTCTATCTTTCTTCAAGGAGAGAATCCCGGCGTTTACGCCGGGCGTGAATCCGACAACTCCGCTACAAACGACAGTCTGACGACGATACGAATATGTAACTCGCATCGGTCGTTAACATGACGTATATCGAGGCGGTTCCACTGCCCACCCAATTGCACAATATCGGGATTTCGAGATCCAGAATGTTCGAGACACCCTCTCGAACCACTGTGGTGTCTCGGTGAAGATAACTCCGAGTCCCCTGCCGGGATAGGAGTAACGGCGGTGTGGCTGCTCGGCTCCGCCATCGGCTCGTCATGCCGACGAGTCGTCACCCAGCAAATATCCCACCCCACCCCACCCCAGCGGAGCGGTGCGGTGCGGTACGGTACCGTGGGAAGCCCCATCGTTTACGACGGGGAGGAGGTCACAACTGCTGTATTGTGTTTAATTACCCGCTCAAGTAACGCTCGTTTATAATCTTCCAACTTCGTGCTCTGCTTTTCGGGAAGACACACTCAAGCAAGCGGCGATATACGCTCATCGTGCTGGCTATTGCTCTATTCACGATGATATTTCTTCTATATACCTTCGACGTATTTGAACTATCAGGTGGGCTGATATTCCTCGCGTTTCATGCTGCGGTCATGGGGATGGTTGGCGCCATCTGGGTTGGATACTCCCAGCGCGGGCTCGTCGCTGCATAGACAATCACATACGCTGCGTTACTTGGGCAAAGCGCGAATTTCTATTTTCTCAGCCAGCCCCCAAATCAATCGCTCACAGATCGAGCAGCGGAGTTCATCCAACTTGATGGAATTGTGTTCTTATGTATTGAACTACTCGTCCTTGGAACGGTTGCGTTTCTCTTCGGTGCTCTGTGTGGGTTCGGCAAACCTGTTATGGATCATCATAGATCATCTTTGAGTAGAAACTAATATATGGAAACTAACCACATCAATCACCCCTGTCTTCGGGCACTCGCTGCTAGGCACTATACATACCAAGCAGTTGCACCCAGCGGTGATAGGCTAGAACAATCTGACGGCGGGATACAATACAATACAGTACAGACATATCCACATCTCTAAGAGAGCCACTATGGACGCTTTCCAGCAATTCATTATCGGTGATGGAATCGAAGAACTATCGATATAATGACATTCTGTCGACCGCTGCTTGATAGGGCTAGTATGTTATGTGAGGGCTATAGAAAATGGAAGAGGTATCTATTATACTTCAATCGTGACCCCAGAACATGCACCATCGCCAACTTACCGGAGAACATCTCACGTGTTTCTCGACGTGAGAGGCTCCATGCGTGATTGTATATGACGAATGCGAACATAAAATATGATACACTCATGCGATTGCACGATCAGAGAGGCGGAATGTCGACAAGACGGCAGATTCTCATGATGAGCGGAACAACTGTCTTGACTTCGATGGCTGGATGCGCCACGATTCGAGATCTTACGAGCGATGTGGCTCTCGAAGAGGTAAATGTGTTCAATATGGTAGACCAGCAAATCAAGGGGTCGATTGAGGTGGTCGCTCCTGCTGGAGACACCGCTCTTGAGAGAACCTTCGAGTTAGAACATGAGCAGGATCAAAATATTGCTGATGTATTCGGGGTCACCGGTGAGTATGTGGTCAACGTTGAACTCATGAATACGGAAATAGCGGGAACATCGCAGGCAATCAAGACAGTGTCCATCGACGACATAAATGAGCAAAGGATCGGTGCTGTGCTCAATACTACCCAGGCGTCCGAACCCATCGTCATCCGTGTTGGCACGACACCCAAGGACTTCCTTGCGGTCGTGAACTAATATTATCACTCTTGATAGGATACGATACAGATATTCACCGTCTGTGATAGGAAATACTCTATTCGTGCGGTCAACAGGATGATTTTCAGACACGGGGAATTCATTCAACTTCAATGATCTCAATGAGTTGAGTCTCAACCGAGACACGTTTGATCTCGTTACATCTCACGTGCGAAATTTCCGACTCGAAGAATATCCGCACTCTGAACCCCATGGTGCTGAATCAGTTTTGACACTCAGCAGTCACCAATGTATGGTTATTAGTGCTGAGCTTCATCCAGCAGCGCGTGCGACGGACATCAACACAGCATGCAGTTACCGTGGTGCTGGTAGCTGGTGGGACAGGAGCTGGCGTCGCGTCACCGATTGGCGACATACGTGACAGGGTTGCTCCACTGTCAGGTGGTGGCTACTTCCGGACGCGTGATGTGACGAGAATTTCGAAATACATGGGAACAACTGGGACATCACACGCTCGGTGTACGCCGCGTATCTGTCGAGGGAAGAAACACGAGTCCATCGGGTTGTGAGGGAAAGCATATTTGAGACATGTATAATTTATCTTATATACGTCTAACTCAGATAGGCAAATTAGCCCGGAACGGCTGAGTTACTGAACAAAATCGCTGAGGTTGGGAAACAACCCCTGATAAGCTCATAAGACGATCACTCGTTCTTGATACGTCAACCAGGCAACGACAGATGGCGATTGATATCCAACAAGTCATTTTGAGGAGCGTAGATACTGACAACACCAGTACGACCAGTTCAAATCAACCACCCTGCCCTTAGTGTCACTCCCCTGTTCCATCAGTCTTGAACCCGAACAGAAATGCCACAAGCACTGTCAGCACGCACAGTATCTATTGATGCGAGGACAAATACTGCCCTCTTGATGTGTTCATCAAGACAGGTGCTGAGGCTGAACAGGGAGATCTGCGACTTCCCACAGAGATTCGTAACAATAGTGACACATATGACACCTGAAGTTGATGACGAATAGTTCCAGACACTAGCAGATCTGATGGGTGGGGAGACGCTTCGCGGGGATTCCTTGGGGGTGGCGTATTCCTATTGCTTCTGGTTATCCGCGTGTTGTAAAGTTTAAATTGGGCTCATTACTATCGCACAAAATATGTCGGATATATGCACCAAACTCCAGTCCCGTCTGCTTTCGACGGATTTTGAGGCGTGGAACAACCCGAAACGAGTAAAATTGCTCCTGCCAATGTTTGTTATTATCGGGGGCGGACTAGGGGTTCTTATTCAGTCGTATGGGGCACTAAACCGAACCCCACTGCCCGTCCTCTGGACGATATTTGTGCTTCTCGGAGTTACTTTGCTGGCTATTGTTGATTGACTCGGGCAGTTAGCGACTATCGGTTCGATAGTGTGATTCATACAAAGTCCATCTTGCTGGATATATTCTCTGTACTGACCGATTCGCGGGTCGGTGAACGAAGTATCTAAGCCGTTCTACGGTACTTTGACTGAAGCCAGTCACTTGCTACTCTCGTTGAGAACTTGCGGGATAACAACTCCGACAACCAGCACAACTGCAATACTCACCCACGTAGGTAGATTTGTGAGGTTCGCTTCGGAGAGACGACGACTATCCAGTTGAAGCCACACATGCTCTTATCGACCTAGGAGTACGCACCTGTATTCAGCCCCAGAAGTTCATTTGAATTAGCACTGAAATTCCTCATCGTGTGGACGGCGTGAGCACAGCACATCAGTCCGAAAAGCCAGAGCAGTGGTTCAGTCTACCGACTAAACAGTCTGGAGAGAAAACCCCCGGACGCATCATCTGACTCTCCGCTCTCTTCATCATCGTGCGTTTCTGCGTGACCCATACCAGTCTCAGCTACGCCGCTCAGTAGTTCATCGACAGTATATCCGGCCCATTTAGCGAATTCTTCCGGGGCACCGATGTACACGCTGGAGGCGGATTTTTCAGCCATGAATCGTTTCGGAAGGCGTTTTGCGTAGTCGTGTACTTCGTACCCGTCGCGGTCAAATTCAGCGGTGATGGCGCCTGGTTCTGGCTCGAAGGAGACGCGACCTCCCTGAATGTCTCGCTGCCAATTGATTCGACCCGTGTCGTAAGTCTTCTCGGCCGGCTCGTCTGCGGGGAAGTACTCTGGTTCCGTCCGTCCGGCTTCTTGATAGAACTCCCGGAGGATGCGACGGATGTCTTCGATCGTGCCGGTTCCATCTTCCCACGGTTGCTCGGTGAGCATGCGTCGTGCGACGTAGCTGAAGATTGGATTCTGGCGTTTGAGAACGTCCGCAAGATCGTCTTGTGCGTCACGGAACCCGGGGTCTTCCGGATTGGACGGGAACGAAACGTCCATGCTCAGAATTTTCATGCGGTTCCGGAACTCTGATTTCGGGAGTGCGTCGTTCGTCGTGAATATGAGACACGGCTGGTCAACGCTGGTAGGGGTCCAGTCGCTCCAGTAGTTCCGAATCGGACTCCAACGTTGAATCTTCTCTTTTTCGGCGTCAATAATGGCGTATGGGAAGCTAGTGTCCCACTTCCGGATGCCACGGATTTCTTTCACACCAACTTCGTCGGCATCCACACCGGAGATGACGGTGTTGTCCGAGATGAGACGCAGTATATACTCTGTGAGTTTGTCTTTCCCAGCGTCGCTTTTCCCCTCAATGTAGAGGTGTTGCAGGACGTTATCGAGGGTCCGTGATGGAGAAGAAAGAGCTTCAGCGTACTGGTTAGCGAACGGCGCCCAAAACCCATACAGGAACGCCTCATACATCTGGGCCATCACCGCAGTTTCTGACTGCGTGTGACCGTGGTTCTCGACGGTCTCAATGTAATCCTCGATTGTTTCGAGACAGTGATCGAGAACCCTGGGTGTTGGTTTATCGGTGGCGACCAGAATCATCTCGTCGTCATCACCGATAACGAGTTGCTCGGCATCGGGAAGCACCGACATCGTTGGAATGCTTGTCGATTCTTTGACCTGGTTGTTGTACGCGCTCAGAGGGGCAGTGATGCTGTGATCTTCAACAGTCGCCCCCCGTTCGCGAAGGCTCGTCCCGAACTCATCAGCCGTGTCTTTGTCGACCTTGCTCGTGCCCATTCGAACCTGCCTATCGGGAGCCCGGACACGTGGGCGGTCAAGCGTCTCTGTCAAATCCGTCTCGTGATCTGATCCGACTAGCCCGACATCCGGCGATTCAGTGACCTCACTGCCAGCTTCGACACCAGCATCGCTTGTAGCGTCAGCAGGCTCAACGATGGTTCGGTCAGCGCTCTCAGGTTCCTCGACAAACGCGACTGTCTCATCAGCACTATCTGGGTCGCCAACGACAGCGGTGACGCGGTCAGCAACCGATTTGAGATCTTCGACCGCGTCCTGATTCAACGCAGCCGTGTCGCTGACATCAAGATCACCCGCACCGACCCAATACTCGATGCGATTGTCTCGTTCTTCTGGCGTGTCTGCGTTTTCAAGAGCTTCGATGAGCCCATCGAGAAGTGTCTGATTACTGTATCCGTCCCTGTACTCATCGATGAATTGCTTGAATTGCTCGTCGAGCTGCGTACCGACGTCGGTTGTGATAACAGAAATCTGGTTCGTGTGGTACTCCCATGAGTTCCGTGAGAGGTTCGCTGAGCCGTGAACGAGCTTAACTATGTCATCAGGCATGACGATACGGTAGATCTTCGAATGAACGGTTTTCTGATTTTTCAGTCGAATGGTGAGCCGACCGTCTTGACGAAGTTGCACGAGCGACCGAGCGGTTGGGACTTCATCGACTCTGTCAGCGTAATCGTCCGCGTTCCCGATCAGAACATCAAGAGAATCAATATCGTACTCAGTGAGCATCGTCACCATCAGTTCGGGCGTTTCCGCATACGTAACCGCGTCAACGTGGTGAGCTCCCTCGAACAAATCCAGAAAGTCCGCTCGTTCTTTCACCATCGCCAATCGAAACTGAGCGGCCCCTGAGCCGTAGAACTCTGGCATATCGGCGAAACAATCGAATGAGATATTCGCCGTTAGTTCATCCATACTATCTGTTCTACACTTCCCCTCAATAAATCCAATCCATATGTCACGTTCCGACGAGTTGTTATTCAGATGGGATAGCTACTGACCAAGCAAATATCTGAAACATCTACATTGAGGTGGTGTCAAACAAGGGGGACTCGTCTCAGTGCCGCCACGATATGTTGTTGCGTTGTTCAAGCCTGAATTAATCGCACCCCACGTATGCCCCTCACGTAGGCAATTCAACCAGACATTTGGTGCATACTGCAGTTTACTCCTTTTGATCTGAGGCGATATCCTGATGAATCTATGATGAAATCGTACAGTACAAGATTATATATGAGTTTATTGCATAATACGATGATTTGAGCATCTAAAAATAAATAATTTGGACATCCTGATGCTGTTATCTGCTTGTACTGTTAATACTATTCGACGGAATATATTCTAATTGAGACGTCGACGGAGCATTCGCGATAAATACAGATTCAATATATCCCCAATCATCAAAGTCATTTGACCCTGCACCCCCTGTTGAATATTGATACTCTACAACATTTGTACAATCCTGATCAATTTCACAAGAATACTGATTGTAATTCATTGTACTGGGATATTCCTCAGTTGTGTATTCACGAGAATCAATTCCGGTAAATGTCTCTTTGGATAGACCTAATGAATGCCCAATTTCGTGCATCAAGATATTCCCTGTTGCATCAATTCCATCGTACTCGATCAGGAGTATGTCTCCTCCAACTTCAGAGATGCCAATAATGGTTGTTGACTGTTCACTGGCGATATCAGTACCAATCAATACATGTCGAACCCCTTTGTCTCTATATGTGAACTCAGATTGGTACTCAGAGAGGTATACATCATAGTAAAATCGCTGAGTCCATCCGTTGTATCACCGTCTTGTACCCCTGTTTTACTCAGTTCTGAGTATGTTGTCGATGTTATTGATGATAATTCAGACTGAATATTTGATCGAACGTCTACTGGTAAGAACGTAAACCCTGTAGACAGAATAAATATACAAAGGATGAATAGAATAATTTTTTCATATTTGATGTGTAGTTGTCCAGTTGAGTCATCTTGTAGCGCAACTCAATTGTGACTGTCGTCATTACTCTATATTATACTGAATCTGGTATTTATTCTTCTGTCTTTACCCTTCAGTTTCGATACATTTTAGACTATAATGTGTATATTGAGTTGATATATGACTATATTTTGCGTTGAATATCCGAATCTGTAAAACATCATGAAGTGTAAATACGATGCTTCATATACTAATGCTACTCTATCACTCAATAAAATCTATGCGTAAATCAGCCCAATACTCTTTTTAATCATCATCTGGACTGGTGTGTTTGCTGTAGTCAACGTAGATACATACAATATATGCCGATAATGATGGGCTTACAAATAGTCATAAAGTCACTACAGATGTTAATGATCTCAATCGAATAGATTCTAATTATGATGGGATTATTGATGCCGATTCGATGAACTATAGCATTTCTCCAGCAGAAACTAATTCAGTCACATTTCAAAGGGGACCCGACGACTCAGGATTGATAGTCACAATCGAGGAGAATACCTGCAAAGTCTGTGGATACGATAGAATGTTAAAATAAAAACGGGTCTTACCAGAAGCTAGTCCCATGATTACATGATATTGCTGATATCTAAACTGTCCAGATGATGTACCCTCTGAAAGACCTATTCCTAGTCCACTGATGCAGTAAAACGGGTTGCTGAGATTTTAGAACAGTTAGTTAACTAGATAACATAGATGCTACATATGTCATGAAGGAATAATTCATAATGTTTCATGCGATGAGTGTACTTTCCAATTTTAAAAATAACTCACATATACGCCGACTAAGTAATGTTGCGGGCAAAGAGCAGCACAGCCGCAATTTCACACATTCGAACCGCCTGTCGATAACTGGTCAGTTGATTGGGATCGTCGTTGACGAGTCCGCTGCACGTTTCCGGTCGCCTGCCGTCACTGGGCGTTCAGCGGGGACTGTTTGTATACTCACCTCTCGACCTTGGCGCACGATATCTAATTTGATCGGATTTCCAGGTTCTGTTTCAGTCAATAGGCGGCGTGTGAGTTCTTCATGAGAGCGGACTGATTGCCCACCGATCCCAACAATGACGTCACCGCCGACTGGTACTGCAGCTTCCTCAATCCGCCGCTTTTGATGACTTGGCTTCAGCTGGTCACCACCAGTTTGCTGTCGAACATTAACAATTATCACACCGCGTGCGGCGTCCATGCCATTCGCTTTGGCAATACGCGGTGTCACGTCTAACGTCTGGACACAGAGGTACGAATGTCGATAACGACCGGTCGTAATTAGTTCCGGTACAACTTCCGAGATGACCCTTGCCGAGATAGCGAATCCAATATTCTCACCAGACTTGGCACGATTCACTCCAACGACTGGATATCCCTCATTTGTGCCAGGCGTATCATCAACTGCTGTGATCAACGGTCCACCGCTGTTACCAGGGTTGATTGGACTATCTGTCTGAACGGTATCAGGAATCGCGAATCCACCTGACGTCGGCATAGACCGGTCGATACCGGACACCACGCCAGTTGTGATTGACCCATCTAATCCGAGTGGGTTCCCAAGTGCTGCGACAGGCTGTCCTGGTTGAGGGTATGCTGTTCCCCCGGCGATCTGCAAGGGCGTTGCCTCAGTTGGACTGTCTGAGACACGAATTACTGCAAGGTCAGTGTACACATCGCTCCCGACCACAGTCCCAGTCTCCCAACTCCCGTCATGAAACCGGATATCAACGCGGTCGCGGTCTCGGACCACATGTTCGTTGGTGAGGAGGTGGGTGTCGTCGTAAAAAAAGCCTGATCCAGCACCGCGCTGACCAGGATCTCGGTAGATGGATACAACAGAGGTGACAGCCGCTTTGTACAGCGACTGATAATCCAATTGCTTCATACAGCCTGTTGGCATAGAATTATAAATCACTGTCGCCGCGTTCGTGACGGTGTGAAACGAGAGTTAGAAAACTATGCTAAGGAGCGAGACATAGCAGTTCGCACAGTGGAGAAACTGGTGAGCGTGAGCTGATTCGTGGAAGTCCTCACGCCGCTGGTCAGGAACGTCAACTGTGACGGGTGCGGTACGTCGGAGTTCCATATT
>NZ_KE356561.1:308183-311639 GCF_000415985.1 Haloquadratum walsbyi J07HQW2 | reverse complement strand
ATAATCAAGTTACTTCCTCAGGCATCATATCGACAGAGGGCGTGTATGTTTCAAAATTTTCTTATGCCGGTCCTAGCTGATTCTACAAGCATGAGAAAGTGTACGTCGAGACGCCTATACACAGACGAGAGATTGTTGATCGGGGACAAGTGACGATTTTCAAGGAAATCTGGGATACTCACGATGTCAAAGGGGATGTGAAATTTACTTCGTGGAGGTGGATTACAAGATATAATAACATGGTCTGCAGGCAGTAGCCCGATAAATAAGAACAAGAGCTGAACAGATATTCTTGGATGTTTATTCATATACTTCTGCCCCAGCAATTGCAGTTTCTTGTTCTGACTCTCAGGAAATGAGGAGTGTGTGTCTGAATTTTTGAGTATCCAATCATTTTCAAGACCGTTTGTTAGTCGGCAGTATTTTTAGCTGGGTCCACAGGAAAGGATTCGGGTCATAATGAAGATAGTTTAGAGAAATATTAATTACCGATTCATTTCACTTGAGGATGAACCCTCACCCCCCGTGTGCGATATGAAATCAACGGGATAGTAGGGTGGGGCAGATCACGAGGCAAGCTCGAAGTCCATGCAGAGGAGATGAGTCGTGAGACGCAGGATATCACATCAATGCACACGAGCCCAAGCACTCGCCCTCATCACAATTGGATCAGTGGAATCAATCAACTCACGTGAGAGCCAAAGATGAGAAGTCGTTAAGTGCACTGTGACACAAGTTTGTCTCGTTTTTACTGTCTTACTCCACTACGGATATTGTTCATAAGATTAGTATTTAAATATTTCCTTATCATAGTTGTCCATATATCGTTTTAGTGTCTCATCTCTATAGAAACAACATCTTTGGTTACTTCACGACTGCTTCGCTTGCATACCCCCTGTCTGTCTCTTCCTATTTCATATCGCACACGGGGGGTGGGGGTAATCTGCGGTGAAGCTCTAACTTTATTCAGGATTACCGAGGATACTCTTACTAATACCCACACCAGAGAATTCCTGTTATTCTGATTTTATTTTGAAAACTCTCAGTGAGTAGTACATTTTATTACTCTCGCTGGGTCTACATCACAAGCCAGGCACCAGTTCAACTCAGCGTCTGACTTAGCTGACTCAACTATGTAGTGTTCCATTCGAATCATTTAGCCATATCGGAAAGATTCTATCTTATATCACTGATTGTGATCCAGTTTATAATGCAATAACCAACAAACAGAGAGTGTATAATACAGATCGAGTTTTCATATCGCACACGGGGGGTCATGATTTTAATGAACTCTTCTGATTGGCAGTGACAGTCACTATATGAGTCATCTCATTAAATTCATATCGCACACGGGGGGTGAATACGGCTATTTGACTTCGCTCACGGTTACAGTCATTATAAATAACCACCCGATAGAAGGCTTATATCGGCATAATTTAACCTATTTAATCACGAACATGGTATCCACATTTATTTATACTGCTGACGCAACTTCGATAATATGGCTGATGACGACAACCAACATTCTACCTCTCAGTCTATCAAAGCTCGTCTTCAGGAGGGGAATCAGAACTCTGTTTTTCGGAATAAAGGGCTTCTTGAGCTAGATACTGTAATCGATGAGGACCGAATTGTTGGTCGTGATGATCAGTTAGATAATATTATCTCTTATATACGACCGGCATTGCAGGGAAATCGTCCGCCAAATATGCTTCTCTATGGTCCCTCAGGGACTGGGAAGTCACTCATTATCAATGCAGTTTGCGAGCAGGTTCTTGAACTCGCCAACTCACAGGGAGATCGATTCGGCGTCATTAAAATCAATTGTCAAACAGTCAGCTCTCATGACCGGGCTATCTACCGACTCGTAGAGAATGCTGCCCAGAAGGCTAGTGTCGATATTGGTGTCCCTGAGAGCGGTGTCTCGACTGACCAGAAGCTTAATCGATTTTATGAGATCTTGAGCAACAACTTTGATTCAATCATCATCATTCTTGACGAGATTGACCTCTTGCTGGGTCGACGACGGAATCCAGATGATGAACCGGCATACTCGAAGCTGCTTTATCAATTATCTCGAGCATCACATCTTGGTCGGATCGGAGGACACGTATCCGTCGCTGCAATTACGAATGATCCACGATTCATGCAGAATCTTGACGGACGAGCGGAGAGTTCTTTCAATCCACAGGACATCATCTTCTCCGACTACGACGCAGATCAATTACAAGCGATTCTTAAACGTCGTAAAGATGCATACCAAGATGATGTGCTTAACGGTGGAATCATCCCGTTAAGCGCTGCTCTCGCCGCTCAGGATCATGGTGACGCCCGAAAGGCAATCGATTTATTCCGGAAGGCAGGAGAAATCGCCGACCGTGAAACAGAGGATATGGTTCATGAGAATCACGTTCGTCATGCCCAGAAAGAAGCTCGGCGGGATCGAACACTGACCCAAATGCAGGGACTATCGACCCAAAAGAAGCTTTCACTCTATGCTACTGCTGTTTCTTCTGTCTACTCACAGCGCAATTTGGACGCTATTCCCAGTACAGTTGCTTATCGAGTGTATCAGTTTCTCGTTGATATTTTAGATGTTGAGAAAAAATCACGTGAATCTTATCTGAGATACATGAACGAGGCTGAGACGTATAATCTTGTCACGTCACAAAAACGGGGACGTGGTTTCGGTAGTGGTGTACATAAGGAATACACGTTTATTGACGACTCAGAAGTGGTGGTTGAGACTCTCGAAATTGACTTTCGACTTGAGGGTGCTAAACATGAAAGAGATCTTATCAAATCTGTGGTCAATGCGCAAATAAATAATTTCTTTTGAGGGAAGTTGATAGGAGAACCGCTACCTCTGACATCAATTTCATATCGCACACGGGGGGTATCCTATATTTTTGACTCCACGGACTTCTCCAAGTGATGATTTACTCAGAGGGTAGTGCCGGGTACGATGCAAAATACCCACTTCCGAATATCTCCTTACGGAATATCACCTCAATAATCTGGTCGGCTCCGATCTTTCCCTCAAATAATATCTCAGGGTTTCGGAATTCAGCATCGATTTCTTGAATAGAATTAAATTCAGCAACCGGGGTGAGAGATTTAGCATATGCTGCTAACGCCTTTTCATACTCGCCCAAATCTCTATATGAAAATTCAATAACAGCAGAAAAGAGATCAAACTCTCCTACGTACAATCTATCTTGAAACGGTTCTGCATTAATAACAATTAGCCCCTGATGTTGGAACAGTGTATGAAGTGATCCTGCACCCTTCGTTTCGAACGTTCCCATCTCTATTCCGTGTCGAAGCGATGGATAACAGAAGACACAATTCTGACGATCTATAGGAAGAGAAATATCGTTTTTATAAGCAACCACCTGTAGTTTCGTTTCATTATCATCTCGCGTGTCTGGTCGGACGGTCGTAGTCCCTCCTGCT
>NZ_KE356561.1:299792-308133 GCF_000415985.1 Haloquadratum walsbyi J07HQW2 | reverse complement strand
GATCATATGAAATTTTGGATATACATAGAATTTATATTCTTCTCGTATCAAGTACACATACCGTTGCGACGGTGAGAAAGCCCACAGAGATGAAAATCTCACCCTCAACATATCCTGTTATAATTCACGACTGTTGGCGGACTGACCGTTGCAACGGGAAGCAAACAAAAACACATTCAGTGGCCTCAAAGTCATTCTTAATATAGATCCTGTCGAGACAAGAACAGAACCGTGGTTATGACTATGAGAATGCAGTTGTCCGAGAAAACAATTTTTTGCCCTCCAGAGTGATTCCATAATTTTTGCACAACAGGAATTCAAGCGATTCTCCACGGACCGCTGGGTGTGATATTATTGGGTCTGTCCGCAATCGCCCTGAGTATACACTGTGTGAGTTGTCGATTCATCGCTCACCGTCATCGCGGACATATGCACCGAGTAAAGAGAGATACGACTCAGTGGCGTACTCTTCATTGCATCCGGTCATCTCCACCCGATACACTCGTGCTGTCCGCATCTTTGCTTTCCGAATATCTGCACCTGTGAGTTCGGCACCGGAAAGATCCGCACCAGAGAAATTCGCACCAGTGAGGTCGGCGTCGGTGAGATCGGCACCACTCAGATTGGCATTCGAGAGGTCCGCCCCGGAGAGATCAGCATGGGAGAGTCCGGTGTCGGCAAGGGTAATATCGGAGAGGTCGGAACCTGTGAAGTCAGCCTCAAATGGGAAGGCGTGAGAGAGGTTGGCGTCGATGAGATTCGCATCTGAAAAGTCGGCACTTTTGAGGAAGGCGTCGGTGAGATTAGCACCCGATAGATCGGCACTTTTGAAACAGGATTCGAAAAGGTTGGCATCGGAGAGGTCAACACCGTGGAGGTTGGACCCCGAGAGGTCGGTATCAGCAAGGTTGGAACCAGACAAATTGGCATTGGAAAGGTCGGACTCGGAGAGGTTGGCGTTGGGGAAGGAAGCTTGCGGCTGAATATCGGTTGCCGAGATTGCATCGCTATTGGGAATCGAGAATTCGTCCTGGGTCATTGTTTTATGGATATGGCTTTGCAGAGTACTTATTCTGAGTGAATTACCGTCTCATTAACACATAGCCACAAGCTGTATTCAGTTGTCGGATAGCTAGCTGATCGCCGACTCGGTGGTTCGTCTGCTCATACGGAGCGTTTTAATCCAATTGGAACTATAGTTGTAGAGAGTAATTGAGGAATCTGTGCAGAGACAGCCCTTGGAAATGTGGCATAAAAACCGCTGGACTGCGTGTTTTTGGAGCATTCACAGTAACCAACATGTCAAAATGAATATTCTAATTTGGGATCGTATAATGCCGACGTGTCACTCGCAAGGAGTAACCGAACACAATAGATCGTCTCTCAAACAGAGTGTAGTCAGAGAAATATTGAGCACGACTTGATATGGAGTTGGAACTTTACCCAGATCTGCAAGTGCCCATAGAGCCGGGGCAACTGGTCGAATGAAACAGGCACAAGATCTTCCCGACCCGCGAAGAGAGTCACCCGGATGTTAACGCAATACACTCTCGAGTGGAGGTTGTTGTCTGGAACCGGGTTCGCAACATTATCACTATTGAGGATCTTAACCGAGACCTACCACCGACCAGCTATGGCAGTATAATACTACACGGGTGGTCAAAAAGAGACAAAAACACCTCCAACGCTAATCGGGAATAAGGGGGTTACCGGGGCTACGCTAGAACCGTGGTTATCAGTATTAGGAATAGAGTGTTGGTAAAAAACCACGGGAAGAACCCGTGGAAAAAGTATCCTTCCAATCTTTGAGCTCGCGGGAAAATAACCCTGAGCATTAGTGGCAACAAGCTAACAGAATATAATTCTATTGGTTATTTGAAACCTTCCTTGGGGGTGCATGACCGACACGGGGCGGGAGGTATCAGGGTGAGTCTACAATAGCCACACAACTAGCCTGAGTTAATTGGGTGAGTATAGCGGAGACACTCGTGAGTGATCAGTCGAAGCCGGAGATGGAATGGAATAGAGTGGAGATAGAACACAAAGCACTTGCCGTCTCTGCAGATGATAACAGACGCCTCGCGTGGGAGAGGAGACGGAGGCGTCCGTCACCGAATCTGCCAAACTATGACACTGATGCCAACTGGTATCGCCGTTGGCGTAGGCGGACACGGCACGACACGACACGACACAAATCAAATGAGATAGGACACGTTTGATTTGTGCTACACCCGCGAGAGTGCTCTCCCACTGAGAGGCAACAGTCACGTCACCGTCACCGGCAGACTGAGACGGACCGTGACTGTGTGAAAACGAACTGATGTTGAGACTTCCAACTCCAACTTGTTCTCCGATGAACACATGGGAACTTTTCTCGAAGGTGTAGCACTCGCTTAGTGACTGCGTATGCTAATGATTGTCGATGTAGCATATAAATTCGGACGCGAGCACGAGATTCGCGTTTGGGAAGTTACCGGTAAACGATAAGTTCTGAGCGTGAGTCACTTACGACGCCGGAGATTGCGGCGATACTCGACGAGCGTGAGTTACCAGTGACGTATGAAACTGCGTCGACGGTCGGCAAAAGAATAACTCCGAAGTCAGGGAGATGACAGTGTGGTCGTTGGTAATGTCAGGAGATACCCTACATCTCAGTTTAACTTCGGAGTATCATCTATTTTGATTAGAGATAAAAAACAGTTCCGTGTGGTGACGGGGATCGGGACTGCTGAGAAGATGCGTCAGACTCACTATGATCAGTGGTGATATTATAGGAATATAGATTCTACATATTATCTGTGCAACTACAATAGTAAGTGTCGAATTCACATAATTACCCTCTGTAGCGGTGCGAAACCACCGGGAATCTATCATCACCCCGTGGCGAACGAGACCACGAGCGATGCCCGTGAAAATTTACTACAAATACGAGCAATGACTCATATGAACTGATGAACACAATTTTTATTCATCAATAATTGTATATCTGTTCGGATGGACACTGATGTCTGGCCGGACAATCTCAAGGAAGCAGCAGTAATGATCGGCTTAGTTGTATCTATTATTGGTATAATTGGACTATGGAATACCAATCCAGGACTCATATTTCGAGCTGAGGCTCTGTTTGAACAACTAACAGTCGGGTCAGTGCCGGGAATTGGGTACTCGGCGTCCGCCGAAAACGTCACTCTCCGTATTGAGAACAGAGAGGTTGAGCAACTGAACGTAAATAGCCGTGAGACGACATATGAGTATGCTTACTGTGGTGTCATGTCTGGTCCCTACACGATATCGAACGCCTGGCTAACAGATACCGTCGAGGCATCACAGACAGAAACAACATTCAGCGTGGACAACTGTCCGTTCTCGGCAGTGACAAGTTACAAATCACTCATCCATTACCAACCAACGTCGCTGAGACTGTCGGAGAACAGACCGACAAACGGCACTTCGGTACGGCTACGATTACACGTGTGTCATGAGGGATCAGGTATCGACCGAACCTGGCACACTGACGACGAATTTCCGATGCTACTCCGTTCCAAGGTCTGCAAGTGGTGAATTTAGACAAGTGGATGTAATGGTCAAAGAGTAACCGCCACCACTCTCTGAGCGCTGGGAGTTTCTCTCTGAAGGATATTTGTCTGATTTGAGATTGTCTCAGTAGAAAGATTGCAGGGAATGCGAACCTATCATGGAAATGTATCAGTAATCAGGTAGATACTTCGCCTGTATTTTTGCCATTAAGAGTATCGCGTTCAAATGTGAATATGCTATCATTTTCAGTCTCAAACTTTCCGATGCCCCGCGATTCCCGTATTCGCGTCTGTGGGTTCATACCAACAGCAGTTGGGCACATCTCAATGTCCCATATTCTGCATGGTTCTGTAGTCGAAAGTGAGACTATGAGGAGGGTCGAGCGACGCTCCCGATCGGCGCGACGGGTGTCGGGTGTGATTACGTTCCTCACAGGGGAGTGAATTTTATATTGTATTTTTTCAAAAATAACAATGGCACGATATATTATATCGTGTTATGTAGCGCCATGAGGTATTTCTCGGATTTATTGGAAATCCTGACTCATCCAAAGTAGTTCCCCACAACAATCCGGGAAAGAGCCCTCACAACAATGGGTTGTCGCTGCTCCATAGATTAATAGTAATTCCCCCAATAATCCGGGAAAGAACCCTCTCAACACATGACAAATTCTCAACGGCTGTATGTCTCCTCATATGCCGAGGTATCTGTGCGAGGACAGCTGGGAGGTCTTGATCAGCGTCAATTGAACGTGTGGAAACCCTGTGTATGCGGTGACAGAAGTCGCTTCGTTATGCGATTCGATGCTACTCTATCAGAATCAGCCAGAGTATGTGGATCGGGGGGTCGCGCGTGCGCGCGCACGCACGCGCGCGAGGCATATATGTGGCTGTATCCCCTATGATACAATCCATGAGTAGTCCTGCACAGTCGAATGTTAGCAGTAGTCCCGTGACGCCTCGCGATCGAGTGTGGAGTGGTGTGGTAAATGAAGTGGAGACAGAATTCACAGTGGCAGATATCAAGAGTCGATTGAGGCGAGATGGCTACGAAGGAGAACCCAGTGAGGAGACAATCAAACGTGTGCTGAGAAGTATGGATGAACTGAATGTCATTCAGCACAAGGACGGGTCTCCATATTACAACAAACAAACTGACTTTGAGAATCTGTAAAGAGATCCACTGTCGGTGCACACATTCGCCGAGTGAGTTGTGTCACTACAGTAGTCACTTGCTTGATAGATAATCGCATGACTGCGTTCTAAAATTTAGTTATAGTGAATGATGTGTCACATTGAACCCCCTGTTTACACGGCGTGTATCGCTGTCGTGTCACTCCCAAAGAATAACTGAACATAATATGTCGCCTCTCAAATAGGGTGCAATTATAGACATATTGAGCACGACTTGATCTGGAGTTGGAGCTTACCCAGATCTGTAAGTGCCCATAGAGCCGGAGAAACTGGTCCAAAGGCAACAGGCACGAGACTACCCGGCTCGTAAATATAATCGCTTGGATGTCACTTCAAGTTAATTGTTAACGCAACACACACCAGAGAAGAGATTATTGTCTGGAATCGGCTTTCGTAATGTTATCACTAGTGAGGATTAAAATTGTCCAAGGGAAAATCCAGAACCCTCGGACCAGCCCTTTTGTTGCAATTGGAAGCGTCAACAAGACAGGATTGAATGATTATTTGCTGAGTGCTGATATAGCTGTATCGATTTAATCTGTCTGCGTCCAGTAGTTAGGATCGCGTTACTCGATCTTCCACGCCACTGCGTTTCAATTACTCTTCATCATCGCAAGTAATATACCGCCGGTAATTCGGACTATATTCTTGTGACAAGTCCTTCTATTCTACAGAACCCGCTCGTTCATTATGTACCAGCGGTTGTGAGCGCGAGCACCATTTTACTCGTCGCAGTCTTCTTATTAGGTGATCGTCCGACAATGCAGCTGATTGCCTTTGGAATCGCAGCATTGGATATTATCGTCACCCCACAGGTGTTGAAACGCGCGTTTGAGCCGGAGTAACAGAGCCCACATTCACGAGTGACGGTGAATTCGAATCTGAAACTGAACCCAGACACGCTGGTGAACAAGTAGTGAATTTTACTCCAGAGCCGCGGCAATAGTGCTAATGATCATGTCGCGGGATTCTGATCGTCTACTCAGGAGTGAAGCGAAGGCGACGATGTCGGAACCTTTCTGAATCGAGCAGTCTGGACGGCGTTGTCACGGATGCTAGGCACCTACCGGTCGGGGCAGAACCAGACGCCAACAGTGATTGAGAAGGCGAAGTCGGCTATGGTTACGTTTGGACCATCATCTCAATCGGGATCGGACTCAGACTCCCCGCTGTCCGTCCAGACTGAGCTTCGAGGAACAGTTCAGACCGACAGAGGAACTCCCGAAGAGGTATCGGGATCATAACCAGGAGCTCAGGGTCGACAGAACGACCGTGGAGGCGTGGCAATACTGGGAGGCTAATCGATAATTGGCAGCACATCGGACCCGTATCCGCACCTCCCGCAGACACAGTCCGGTACAGGAAATCACCGTTTCACAGCGATGATGAGATAACGGTCATCGAGAAGAGGACAGAAGCCGGTCTCTCGTGTGAGGCAACTGAGAGGAACTCAGTCTCGCCAGCGGTCCTCTCGGGGATGTTGTCAGACAACATTCCGAACGTGGGGTACCTCCGAGCGCGGTGAGAACACTACCGACAAATTGACCACCGTACAATAAATGACCTTTTATATACTCTCCTGAGCGGAAAATCGAGGAACGGTATTGAACCCTGTTTATTTTATAATATTCCCATCAATGACGGTCAAGTGGACACCTTCGGGTATGACATGATTACAAAATTCGGGGGTGACCTTTTCGTCCGATCGTGAGAGTACTGAGTGAGTATCCGCGTACCGCTGACATGACTCTTCTGATAGAGAGACAAGCGCATACCCCCGTTTTCAGGCGGGGGGTCGAGCGACACTTGCTCCGTTTGTCCCGATAGATTGAAACTCGTGGCCCCTATTCGCACAGACGCTATGGATTCGGTGAGACGCCGTCCCCGAATCATAAGGGGTGGCGAACCAGCGGTGGTTCGCACGGCGATGACATGGAATCCGATGGGGCCTCAGTGCCGGGCCACAGCCCTCCGAGGGAGACAACCGAGAGTTCCTCCGGTGTGTCGCCGGTTCCCTCCGAGTGCGGGTTGGAACCGAAGGGCATCAGCTGCCTGAATCCGATGGTCGGATTCCTCCGCGTTCACGCGAGGGAGGAGGTCAATATCTCTGTCGCAGTTCACCGGTCTTGACACAGTTACTTTATTCAGACCAAAGTCAATTATTACTGAGCGTGGGCAAACTTGAGCGGCCGGTCGTTCGGTGGGCGATTGCGTCTCTGTTTCTTGTTGTCGAGGTGCTGTTGTTGATCGTCATTCCTGATCCGGGCGAGTCAAGCAGATACGAGATTACCCCCGCCAGCCAAACGATAATGATGGTGATCTTGTTGGTGTTGTTCGCGATCATCCCGTCGATCCTGAAAGAGTTCGCGTCAAAAGATAGACCGCTCGCCTATGCTGCCGACCAGGTTGAGACCACCCAGCAACGACGGGCTCAATTTGTTGCTGGTGCTGTCGACAGGGGAGCCAAGCTGATACGAATCGAAACGGCTGGGCCGGTCGCGTCGTGGATCGCTGCCGGGTTGCTGCTTCTCCTCGCGGGCGGAACAGTCACGCAAAGCGTCTCCGGAATGCCTGTCCGAGTTATGTGTGCGACGGCGGCGTATCTCCTGTTGGCAGCCTTTGCGACCCCGCCTGTGCGTGGCTACTTCACCCGGAAACTGCGAGTGACGGTCCCACGACCGGTTGTGGTGATCATTCTCATTGGCGGGGTCCTCCTGAACGAGGCGGCGTTAGCCCCACCGACAGCGGCGCCAGCGACTGTTCTGCCGGGTCTGTGCTTGCCTGTATGATCTAATCGCACACGATCTGACGGCGTCGAACTCGCTCATGTGGTCGAGATACACGTCGGCGACATCGGTGTTATATCCGAGCGGCGCATCTTAGAGATTGTTGAGACCCTCTGTTGTGGATGTGAGTGAGTGACTCTCAGCACATGACAAATTATCAACTACTGTACGTGTACTCATACGTCGAGTTATCTGTGTGGTTACAATCATTTCTTGAAGCGGATTAGAGATATACATCTCACATTCCAGACAAAGCCCCCCCACTCCAGAGGGACCTGTATTAACAATTAATTTAATATGACATCCGGATAACTGTTCACGGGAGTCGGGAGAGTCGCGCCAACTACCCCTAGTTCACCGCGTTCCCTCCCCGGCTCCTGCGGTACGAACTAATACTGAATATCAGTTCTATACAACCTTCTTGAGATTCCCGCATTCGCGTTCGGTGTTTGTATAAACAGTATTTGAGAGCACATCATTATTGCTGTCCTGTATCTCTCATTCGCTGGCGTCCTCTGAATGCTCCATCTCACGGTGACGGGACGCAAGTTCCTCCGCATAATCTGCAATCGCGCGCGCTTCGCTTTCTATCTCGGTTAATCGCTCAAGATCATGTTCGTACCTACCCTCGGTCAGTTCAGTTGTGAGCGCAGTTACTGACCCGCGCATATCCGCGCGTATATCCTCTGTTTGTCGTTGTTCTAAATCGATAAATTCGCCCGGCACTTCCGTAGCGTCTGAGAAGTCCACCTCACCGACCCCGAGGAGGTTGGCATTAGAGAGGGTGGTGTCAGTAAGATCTGCGTCGGAAAGGTCCGCGCCAGA
>NZ_KE356561.1:297758-299742 GCF_000415985.1 Haloquadratum walsbyi J07HQW2 | reverse complement strand
ATCACGATCACGATGCAATTGCATGACCCCCCTTGCTCCAGGCGTGATCACGTCCCCCGTGTCAGTTTCCTGATTGGCGCGTCGCATGCGCGCAAGAGGATCTGAATAAGTAACTTTCAATAGTGGTATATAATCTATGGAATTCGTGTATGACAACTCTACCCACAGAACATGTGTGTAACAGTCCTCAATTCGCTTCTATATGAGTATCATGATCAATAACAAGTGATATTAATTACAAGATTTGGAGAGTTGAAAAAATAGTGTTCGAACCCTGAAAAAACAAATATCACTAGATTTTTTATACTAGTAAAATAGAATATGTCACTACTAGGGGTATGGAAATTAACTGATGATTCCATTCTCAGAATTACCCGAGCCTGACTCATCCAAAGAACATGCTTGGCTAATTCGGAGGTATGCCCCTAGCAGCTACGCCAAACTAGCGGTTTCATACATTAAGTAATTTGGTACACCTGTCGGATTTTGTAAGTAATTGACAAACTCGTGGTGTGAATCGCTCTTGAGATGGTGATACCAATAACCGATGATTTCTGTTGTTTTTTCAAATTGAGTGATCGTGCCCTGTACCCCCCGCTCCCGATAGAGTCCGTCTGGGCAATTACACGAATAATCATTAGAATTATATTCTGGTCGCTCATCATCATTATTGCTCGTGGTTTATTGTCCCGCGAGCCAGCTCCTGATGTAAGACCTACTCCATGGGTCACTCCCGCACCCGTGGTTTCTGAAGACACTTATTCTCAATAGTCACAACCACAGTTCTAGCGTTATCTCGATACCTCCTCTTCCCGATAGAACCATGTCAAATGTCTCTCTCGAGTATCACAACCCTTGATAGTTGCCAAACTTGTTGTAAATGGGATTTGCACCGTTTAGAACGTTCAATGAACGGTTGTTATCACACGGTCTCTAAACGTTTCACACGGTATCTCTCTGTCTTAACTAATAATTAGAAAGATACTGTCAGAAGATTAGTTAAGAATCGATACCTCCTCCCATGGTGAGCACCCCCCCGCTCCCGATGCATGCAAATGCAGAGGCACTTCCAGACTCAATTCAACCACTCATATGTTATTCTCGGGAGTCGGGGGAGTCGGGGGAGTCGACCTGATCCCGATGCCCCCCGCTCCCGATCACGATGTTCTCAACTTTGGAGTTTGTCTCATGAATCACAAGTTCCACTGAACCTGTCGCATACCCGCTTGAGCTGTTGAACTCTCTTGAGATTGTCTTTGGTGACTGTGTCTGTGGTTGCTCCTGTTGCTATTCAGGTCTCCCTAATCTAATGACCACTCGTATACTTGCGTCCGTGAGCCCAGTTCAATGCGGACTGTCGCAAACTCTCTATTAAAATACGCGCTGTCCAATCTCGGTCCGTCTGTCAGTGGAAATACTATCCATCCTGAGATGCTGGTTCCGGGAGCAATCGTGTGATCGGTGTCTGCAGATACCGCGTGGTAGGACTCATACGAGACTTGGTCTGCTGAGAATGGTCCCGATTCCGGTCCCGGTCCCCCCGGTCTTATTGGGATTATTGGTTCGCCATCATTTACCATGTCCATCTCACCTGCCAAGGGTCCAGTTGTGACTATTGGAACCTGTTGATCACTGTCCCCAATATTTCTGATCTCAAAGTGAATCAGAACATACGGACCGTCATAAGTTCTCTCGTCTCCCGTCTCAGCAGATACAATCTTGTCTGCTGTGGCAACGTCTGTGACACTGGCAGCCAGGGTTTGTGTTGATGCTTCCTCGCCTAATTGTAATTGTGTCGGTCCGCCTGCTGCTCCTGTTGCGGCAGTGACAACAAGAACGGACAGGATGATCCCGGTCAGACTGTATGCGGTTACTGATCCACATCGGACTGCTTGGCTGTCGCTGCGAGTCCCTGGGAGACGAGATAACACAGCACCGCTCTCACCAACTCTCCAGACATACCAGTGGTCTTCCAATCCAATAC
>NZ_KE356561.1:272073-297708 GCF_000415985.1 Haloquadratum walsbyi J07HQW2 | reverse complement strand
TCAGTCGTCAAATAGCTAGCTGATCACGACTCGGTGGTCGTCTGCTTATACGGAGCTTTCTTATTGGAGCTATAGTCGCACAGGGTAGTTGAGTAATTTGTGCAGAGACAGTCCGATCTAACTGTTATCGAATGAATCTCACATGCCAGTATATTCACTTTCTGTCGAAGTGACCGGTTACCGGTGACTTTCCAGGCGCGAGCACGGGATTCTCGAGAAGACTGTATCACACTGATATGGATATTGACTTCTCAATCCTCGGTAACGTAGGGTGCGCCTGAAGCCGGGACAACTGGTCCAGACAACAAACCCTGACTCCCGAGAGGAGTCAGACAGATATTAGATGAATCGAGGGTGTCAGAGAATCAGTCTCAATCGAAAGCATAACCCACCAGATTGGAATGGTATTCGGACTGGGATACAGGATAGCCCCACGCCACGTATACAGCACTGGAGGAATCTCACTCTCGCCCGGTCACGATGCTTGCTTGATTCTGCTTTCGGCGACGGCGTTTATTATCCAGCCACCGACTCGACCGAAAATCATACCGAAAAACGGCGAGGCACACAGAAGCATCACAACGTTAATCAAGAAGAACACAATCGCACTGACAGACCGCATTAGTGTCATGCCTTCTGTAATAATAAATACAGATAGTGCAATCATACCACTCAAAAACCCAGTCCGGAGCCCAGCAGCACTCGGCTCTACCGAGCGGGTAGCCGCGAAACCTCCAGCAAGTATTGATCCAATTATCATCACCCCACCACCGATACCCGCCTCGGAGTATGGAAACCAATTTACTATCACAGTGGCGGGTAGTGCAGCTATCACTCCAAGAATCGCAACACGCCAGACTTGCGGGATTGAGCGGTTATAGCTATTTGATTGCATATCTACTCATGAGACCGATAGCAGATAATACGACTCTTGATTTTCTGGATTTAATACGAGGGAAATCGAACCGATGGTTGAGCGGGTGTAGTTGCCGAGAGAGACTGTACAAGATTCATTTTCTGTATCTTGCATACGACTCTTGACGATACTTCGATACGATAGGGAGAGTGTGACAAATTGTCACACTCCATGCCACGCTGTTAACAAATAATCCGACGCCCTCTAGTAAGAATATCGGGATTAGCACTGGAACAGAAGGGACATTACGTGATCACGTCTGGAGCGGGGAGTATCTTATATACAATATCAGCTAAATGTTACACAGGGCGTGAATCCACGATAGTCACAGATTTACCGCGAGTAATCTGTGCAAGGGCAGTAGATGTAACACAGCTGAAGACGGGAGTGTGCACTCGTATCTTTACGATTTTTCACGCTCAACTTCACGTTCAGATTCGCGCTTGCTGTGAGAGTTAATACCGGATTCCGTCTCAATTAACTTTTCAACCTGATTTTCAAACTCTTCATCAGTCAGCTCCCCATTCGCGTATCGTTCTCGAAGTGTCGTAATTGGGTCCTCCTCTGAGGTCTGATTACTCATGTTATCATTCTCCCGATAAAAACGCAGAACCCCGATTGTCAGTGGGAGGACTCCAGCAAACCCTACTGGGAACACAACCCAAAAATACGACATACCAGCGGCTAAGAGCCCAAACCCAACAAGGAGAGTCACTGTCGTGACTGCCCCAGCGGCAATCATGTTCAGAGTATCTTCGTCAGAATACGGCTCTTCCATATCACTCATCTCTCTACATTCGCGACAGACTTCAGCGTTAGTGAGGGCTGCCCTGAAAAGGTGGCTTTTCTATGGTCGGTAGGATTGATATTGGGATGCATATCTGTTGGCGAGACTGTATCGCTGTGTGGAGTGGAGAGTTCGGTGTTAGTCATTATCTGACGAATATGGCTATATTGTCAGTTATCGCTGTCATTATGTTGTCGGATTCAACGCAGACCACGGCGCGTTTGAATCAAGCCTATAAGGGGCCACAAGAAGGATTCTCATCAGGTGATGGGGCAGTTGACACTCGCAGTGTGTCTGTAATCCGAATCCACAACCCATACATATCGGTTTTGTACATGAGATATGAGTCCCCTGCAGAGTCTTCGAGATCGAATCGCCGGGCAAACGACCGGAGCGTGCCCGGAACTACACACATGATAGAACCCTTCAGTAAGGGTCGTCTGAGCGATTTCTTGTTCAGCCTGTGGAAAATCGGCATATAACACTGCACTTGCGTCTTCATCAACGCTTGCAGGGGCGATATTGACAGTTGCATCTTGTGGATTCGGGCGGAGAAGACACCCAGCCCCTGTCCCCGAAAGCAATCCAACACTGACAACAGTCATGAATTGTCGTCGCTGCATATTATATAGTAGAACAATCCGGTTGAGATATAATTTCCTCTGAAAATCTCGTCGTGTAACTGTGGTTTCCAGCGTCCGTTCTTTGAGTGAGCATCATTGGGTCTGGTTTGTTTTGTGATGACTATTGAGAATGAGGTGATCCGGGAGGACAATTTTTGCCTCCCGGGATGGTCCGACTATCGACCTATTATAGATGAATTTAAAAATTGGACCGATTTAGTCTCCACCAAGTGCTCAAATAACTGTATCGGTTTTCCCGCCGGTGTCCAGCGGTGAGGATCCCAGGGAACTGTCTGTCTATACCTCGTCGTTCGCAGTTGTGTCACTCTCAATAGACTCAAACAAATACACTCTCATACCCACTCGACATTTTTCATTGTAGCCAAGATCCAGAGAACAGGAGATAAACTAGCAAGTTCTTGCCTTCCATAGAGAGCCGTCTATTGGTGTGAGAAAGACAAAAAAGCGAAGAAGTATGCGTCACAGTGGTCGTTGCTTCGGGAGAAAGTACGGATCTTGGACCGAGAAAATAGATGAATGCTCTCGGGCTAATGAGTTGGAAGCACAACTGACTGCGCGCTCTCAAGTTGAATGGAAAATCGAGAATCTGCCCAACAGGATTTGTGATGAGCGCTCATATTAGGATCGTCACAGGAGCAAGCGGAGAGATACATAGCCCTCTCGCCGATTTCATACTCAGAAGATTGCAAGTGCAGTTATATCTCATCGAGTGACACGCTTGACATCCTCCTCCGCGTGAACTTGGAGGAATCCTGAGCGTGAGCAGGAGCAGGAGCAGGAGCAGTGGAGAGGAGATTGCAGGGTTGCAGTTCAATCCCATTCCACCGAACCGAACCCCAACCCGTACCCGGCACGGTGAGGTGAGGTGAGGTGAGAATCCATCTACATGTGCATGTGGGGTTCACGGACTGTCGTGGGTGCGGGTAGAGTAGGACTGGACTGCTGGCGCTGGGAGTGCCAAGCCTAGCCTAGCCTAGCCTAGTCTGATTCCTACCCACGTGTGGAACTGCCTGTCAGTTTCAGTGACGGATTGTCAACTCTCAGAGTGGCTCTCTGAGCGGAGATTAACTCCGACTCCGAGTTCGAGATTGTCCCATTCAATCCTCTTGCGGCGTTCGCTTCAGAGGACGGGAACGCCCGCGTTGGTGGGCGGCGTATTGCTACGCTTGACAACATTGTCGACCTTGAGAACCTCGTCGGATTTGAGGACCCCGAGGTCTTCATTGACGAAGAAATTGGGAGCGGGAATGAACCCTCGTCCGAAGAGGCTGAAGAGGAGCTTAATAGCGAAGGCGTTCCGCTCCGTCTCGAGGAGGTTCATAAGGAAAATCGTCCCTTGGTCGTTCGCTGGAAGGGCATCGCCTCGAAAAAAGACGACTGGATGACGCTACTTTGACCGTTCAGCAATTTATCCATCGACAGCGATGATCAATATCGTTCGCCACTCAGCGTGCTTCTTGAGCAAGCTGTCCACACCGACGACCCGTTCATATTCCAGACTATCTCCAAGCCCCGGGCTGACTGGACCAGCGAGGCTGAAATCCACAAACAGAACCTCAAAATGGGCAATCATGGAACACTCTCTGCGTTCAAAAACGAGCTGTTCCGGCAGGCGTTCGTAACATCCGATCAGGAGCGCCAGAATATCCACCGTGGAGACATCTCTGAGCAGGTCAGAGGGTCTGTCAGCACCGGCGAGGATGACAAGATTACGAGATTACGAGATTACGGGATCGCGGATGGAGTAGATCGACCGCAGACAACCGACGACAACGTTTGACCTCACACTCCGGGCTGCCTGTAATGACCCTGTCCAAAGCATCTCGAACGCCTTCACGTCTCTTTCAGGACCGTACTATGGAATTGAGGGCGAGATCCTCGGGGTCAATCATAAGGAGTTCACCCGATTGTGCCACACACGACAGATGAGGACCTGCTCTCGCAGTATGACTCCGGGATGCACATTGGATATGCTGAGACTGCGGTCGACAGCCGATCAGATATTCAATCCATCTCGATGCGGGACAACTGACACACCACATCCTACGCGCGGCGACAACTGGTGCGGAGAAGACAACGACGATGATCAACGATGCGCTGTCAGCCTACGAGTCGTTTGACGGTCCCATCTTCGTTTTCGACCGGAAAGGTGGGACAATGGCTACCGAGTACAAGAGAGCACATTTCAAGAACTTCAGCACCCTCGATGACGTCGTCCACATCCCCTCCCCGTTCCGGGACCAGGCGACGAGGTACTCGCCTTCCTGTACTTCGACATCCGTCCGCAACTCGCCGCCGGCGTCTCACGTACGGTCGCTGTTCAAGCGAAAGTTGATCGCTACAATGAACTCCTCGTGCACGTGCTGGGTCGAGAGATAACTCAGCAGGCGTTCGTCGCTCAGGAGATCCTCAATAACCTGATCAAAGCGATGTTCGATCCCGTGTACGGTCGGGACGCATGAACCGATACCGATCAAGGACCTGTTTCAGGATGTCTTCAAAATGCAACAAAAAGGGAGCGAGGACAAGAAGGTACAGGCCCAGGGAAAGATGCCCGACGTGAGCAACAAGACTCTCGAACGCTCACTCACGCGGCATCTCCATGCCGACAAACAGCGGTTCAGATCGTCGATCGACGCCGTCATGAACCGCATCACCAAGCTCGCCGAGCGAGATTTCATCTAGCGTATCCTCAATTTCGTTCCCGAATGGAATGATGAGAGGGGCTGCTACGCCGACCAGTCCCAAATGTTCGATATACAATACAGGATATCCTTGACTCAAACAAGGTGATCCTCATCGACACGGGTGATATTCGACCCGCCTCAAGCGATCTATTTACATTCCTGTTGCTCGACTACATCTGATCGGGTGCCCGCCTCCGTCATCGTGTTGGGGACACCCCACCGGTTGAAGATGAATACGTTATTAACATCATCATCGACGAATCCGCGGCGATGCTTTACTCCGAACTGGTGCGTGACGACATGGTTCCTGATGGGCGTGAGTTCGGGCTTTCACTCGAGGTTATCGTCCACTTCGCAGAGCAAGTCAAAAGCGATGCCCTCGATGTCTCCTCATATAAGGAAATCCTGCGGAACATCAATACGAAACTCATCGGCAAACTCGCTGTTGACGACGAGCTCTTGATGACGTTATTCCACGAGGGTATCGAAGAACAGGAACTCGTCGATCGGATCACGTCGCTCCCGCGAGGAGAGTGGATCGCGCAACTCCCTGACACCGGGTTCATGACCGACATCCCCGAGGTCGTGACAATGCTTCCTGTTGGTATTCCCGACAGTCACAGCAAGTCCGATGATCCCGTATTCGATCGGACCGTGTCAACGCAGGGGTATATTTTCACCGAGACCAACGCTGAAATTACCCGTGCAACGCGGCGGGACTACTGCTTGCTCCCTGGGAGCAATACCGGGGCTTCCGGAGAGCAGCTTTCTGCACAACACGGGCGCAGCATCAACGATGGTCGGGATAACGCCCGAGGTGACTTCGAAATAAACGTGCCTGATACCAGCGGAGACGGCAAACGTGGATACAAGCAGACCAAGTCTAACCCACAGACGCAACTCGGCACGGGAAGTCCGGATACCCCCGTCGACACAAGATACTCACAGTCACAGTCTCGGGCAGACACGATGAACAAGCCGAACCAGAGGGGAGTCGGATGTCGGAAAACGACCTCACAGGCGACCTCGAATCACGTCGTCCATCGCGTGAAGCAGTCGATGAAAGCGAGACCAACAGTGGGGTCTCACAGACAGCCGACTACTGAGGAATCGGAAGGCGATGACTGACTGTCTAGATAGTCTGTCGCCTGTACTGACCGAACCGACCAGCTGATTTTCTGTAGATACCTGTTCTGTGGGTCAGATGATCAATCTTTGGGACAAGCTCTGTGATCATCCCATACGAATACACTTCCATGTCAGTCGAAACAGATTCGCATGGGCGGCTGTACCTGACCTCGCAATTGAGGCAGAAATACGGTGAGAAGTTCCACGTCGTTGAGTACAAGGACCGACTCGAACTCACCCCATCGACGAGGACCCACTCCAAGCAGTTCGTGAAGCTGCTGGCGATGCGTTTGAGGGACAGTCGGTTGAGGATCTCCGTGAGGAGGCACGGGAACAGGCCAAGCAAGACGCGGAGGAGGGGTTCGAGCGAGGGAAAGCTGCCGCGGAGGCTAGCGACGAGTGACCGTATACGTCGAGACAGACTCTCTCCTCGCCCTTCTCAAAGGGCCCGACTGGCTCGAAGACGGTGCCGAAGACGCCATTGAAGAACACGATGTCGTGACCTCATCATACGCGTATCTGGAGGTGCTACTCATTCGGGAGCGGAACGAGTTCGACTACATCACGCTGTTCTCAAACATGCTCGACATCGTTCCCGTTGAGACCGGGGAGGAGTACCAGATCGTCCTCAAAGCCGTGAACTACTTCGAAGAAGGGATGACCGCGTTTGACTCCTTCCACGCGGCGACTGCCGAGACCCGGGGTCTCTCCATCCTTTCGTCGGACAAAGGGTACGATGACGTCGATCCCGAGCGCCTCCAGCTGAAGCCGGACACCGACGAGTAGGCTTAGTTCGAGCAAACATGACTGAAGACGGCGTCGGTGAGTGGCACGCACACAACTACCGCGTATGTGCCTGATTTAGCACTCAGAGCAGCTACTTTTCTCGACAAAGGCGGCGCCGGGAAGCCCACAGCGACGGCGCATCTCGGCGTCGCTCTCGACCGATACGGGTACGATGTCCTGCTCCTCGATCTCGCCGGGAAGTAGGGCGACCTCGCCAAACACTTCGGCCTCTGGGGCGACGTTCAGGTCGATGATGACCGCTAGCCAAACATCACCACAGTGTTCCAAGAGCAGTGGGAGACTATCTCCGAGAAGCTCCCCACAGCCGTCGGGGACCTCATCATCCCGACCGACGACTCCCGGCGCACTAGAGCTTAGACGGCCTCGACGCAACACTCGGGAACATCGACGAGGTCGCCCGGTCATCCATCCGGTCGGTGATCTAGACTTTCCCGACGATCTGCCGTTCGAAGAGATCGATCCGAAAACCGCGCTTGTCGTGATGTAGTTCGACGGTTTTTCCGACGCCCTCGAACGACTCCGTCGGTTCATCGACAACCGTGAATCCTTCAGACGTGAGCGTCTGGTGGATGTGCTCGAACCCGGACACCACACCCACTACGAGATCGATATCTTCGGTCTGGTGTTTCAATCCCCACACTGTCATCGCAGATCCGCCGAGGAGATACACCGTCACGGACCCCGACAGCCAACTGTCGAACTCTTCGAGGAACTCTTTGATCGCCTCCCCACCCTTACCCTTGAATACAGTCATGCGACTCCGTACTGCTCTTCGAGCGGCATAAATTCTGATTCACTTGGAAGGACGACAGGGAGCTCGTCCGAGTCCTCAACCCCTTCCTGCAGTGCCTGGTACATCGCAGCAATCGTGGATTCCAGATCGTACCACGTTGCAGTGTCTGTGAGCGTCTCTTGGTCGATGTCCAACTTTTCGATCAACAGCATTGCATAGCTAACGCGACGGGATTCACTATTGCGGACGAGGGTGTGACACACTACGTCGGCGGGCGTGAGTTCCTCGTCGGGTGCATACCAGAACGCGGGTTCGCCCGCGAGGAAGAACTGTAGCCCGTACTCCTCGACTCGACCGAGTCCAGTGACCTGCCAATCAGGTCTGTCTAGGAGCGTGCCCGTATCCTCGGTGGTCTGCACGCCGGCGGGCGCGTGAACATGATGTCCGTCCCGTTCGCGAGCTGGTGCATCGCCGTCTGTTCGTGACCGTATCGCTGCTGGTGCTCCTCCTGACTGATGTAGTTGTCCGCATCGCGAGACCACAGCGTCGCTGATTCATTCTCAGTAAGCACATTCCCCTCCGTGACAGGTCGTGGCGGGCTTGCAGTAACGAGACCCGTGATTAGACTCGTCACGAACAGCGCGGCCATGAGCACGGAGAGCTCTCGGTGTTCTATAGGGGCTTCTGACGGAGGTGGTAGTCGCCTACCAGGGGGCGAGGTTGACGCACTGCGCCAGCGGGAGGTTCATCATCGACCCAGCGACGGTGTAGGATGGTCCGAGGGCGACGCGGACTTCATCGCCGACCGCTTGTGACGCTTGAGACCCTTCTTCTGCTCGGGCGTGATCGTGAACATTGTCACTGCCGCAACAGGAGCAGCAGGCGGACCGACACAATTACAATTAGGCGAGGAAGCATCAACAGAAACCCTCGCTGTCAGTGTCACAGACGTTACCACAGCAGACAAGATTGTATCTGCTGAGACGGGAGACGAGAGAACTATTGGCGGCTCCTGTGTTCTTTCAGTTTGAGATCAGAAATATTGGGGACAGTGATCAACAAGTTCGAATAGTAACAACTGGACCCTTGGCAGGTGAGATGGAGATGAAAAATGATGGCGAAACAGTAATCCCAATGAGACCGGGACCGGGACCAGGACCAGGACCATTCTCACCAGACCAAGTCTCGTATGAATCCTATCACACGGTATCTGCAGACACCGATCACACGATTGCTCCTGGAGACAGCATCTCAGGATGGGTGGTATTTCCACTGACAGAGGAATTGGCTTTTAACAGAGAGTTTGCGACAGTTCGCATTGAACTGGGCTCACGGACGCAAGTATACGAGTGGTCATTAGATTAAAAAGAGCTGAATAGCAACAGGAACAACCACAGTCACAGTCACAAAACCAATCTCAAGAGAGTTCAACAGCTCAAGCGGGTATGCGACAGGGTCAGTGGAACTTGTGATTCAGTGTATAGAGTCCAAAGTTGAGAGACAATATCGAACGTCTCGTCCTAAGTAACCGACTCTCTGAGACTCGACCTTGCAAACTCCCAAATTAAGATAATCTCATCGGGAGTGGGTGGTACTATCGTCTGCTGTCAGTGAAGGCCGTCAAACCGATTCCAAGCGAAATCAAGAAAGCTCCCAACGGCTAAGATGTAGAAGAATATCGGTTATCACTAGCATGCCCGCTCAAAGATGCGACCACTCCAATAATGCCGAGTGGAATCACCGAGATATGTTTTAGATCGCCCACTTTGTCATGTGCGTCGAGTGTCAGTACAAGGATATAGGGTATGAGTCCACCCAGAAGGATGAGTTGAGCAGAGCTGCTTCCGGTCATAAGAGCACGACTGATGAGTAGTATAGATCCGATTGTCGCAACCCCGAAAAATGCAAAAAAAAAGCATAAGCTCATCTATACTCAGGAAGATCATATCAGCAACACGTGATGATATTGATACTGCGAGTAGTCGTGTGAGACGGATAATGAGCCGTCAGGGTGGATTTCCATATTGGATGTTGGAACGGAACGGGGACGGGGACGGAACATGTCGGTAGATCCGCTTCAGTAGTCGATAAGCCAGGATGTAGCCGATACATAATCACACTTGGAGAGTGTGACCACCAGTTGGGATTCCTGCGAATGAGAGTATATCAGAAGCTATGGAGTGAGAAAAATTGATGAAGAAACATGGGATTGAGTCTCGAGGGCTATCTGAAGCACGAACTGATGGTGATATTGAACCGTTAAAAAGTCAGACAGAGTCTGTGACTGAGTCTCGTCTATTACATTGCTGTCATCCAGTAGCAGTCGCCTATCAGTGATTGATGGGAGTCGCAGGATATCCGACTCGAGATTGTTTCCTTGTTGTTTTTTATGTTTCGTTAATATGACAATCCTATGCGACAGAGGACAGCAATCCTGCTGATGGGTGTGATACTCACAGTGGGATTCTCAGTCGTCGGAGGATTCGTCGGGACAGCACACGGGCAAGCCGGTGCTGGACCTGCAGACGTTGACACGAACGCGAACGATTTATCTGGTGACGGGAGCCGGTCAAATCCATATGAGATTTCGAATGCGTCTGAGTTGCAAGCAATGGAGGACGATCTGAATGCGAATTACGAACTCGTGAGTGATATCGATGCCTCACAAACGGCGCAATTCAATGATGGACGTGGATTTAACCCAGTCGGAGGTAACGCAACTGACCTGCCTGTCCGTGCTCGTCCTCCAGAGTTCACTGGATCATTTGATGGGAATGGATACAGAATCACCGGACTCACAATTGATCGCCCAGAGAGAAACAACGTTGGGCTGTTCGGGATGAGTGCAGGAATAGTCAAACATGTTACACTTACCGAGGTGAGCATCACTGGCGGCAACTTTGTGGGTGGACTTGTCGGACGCAATGATGGAACGATACGGAACGCAACAGCCTCTGGGAGTGTGAGCGGGCGGGCGGGTGTGGGTGGACTCGTCGGATGCAATAATGTGACCATTCGAACTGCAACAGCTTCTGGCAATGTCGATGGACTAGATTTCACTGGTGGGCTGGTCGGAATCAGTGATGAGGGTGGGATGATTGTAAATGCGACTGCCTCTGGGAATGTCGATGGATTAAATTTCACTGGTGGACTGGTCGGAGTAGCTGATGAGAATGTGGTGATCAAAGACGCGACTGCCTCTGGGGGTGTGAGTGGCACGAACGCGACCGGCGGTCTCGTTGGACTCGCTGAGAATGGAAGCACAATCACGAACGCAACAGCCTCTAGGAATGTCGACGGATCGGATTTCACTGGTGGACTGGTCGGATTCAGTGATGAGGATGTGGTAATCAAAGACGCGACTGCCTCTGGGGGTGTGAATGGTTCAGACTCCGTGGGCGGATTAGTTGGACAAAGTCGTGGCAGAATCATGAACGCTACAGCCTGTGGGAATGTCGATGGATTAGCCCTCACTGGTGGACTAGTCGGGTTCAATGATGAGGATGGGGTAATCAAAGACGCGACTGCCTCTGGGGGTGTGAGTGGCTCAGATAACGTCGGTGGACTTGCCGGACAAAATAATGGGACGATTACAACCGCGAGGGCGTTGAGCAATACTGAGGGCGAACGCGACGTTGGGGGACTCGTTGGAGCGAACATTGGCGCCGTTCGAAACACATCTGCGTCTGGCACCGTCAGTGCAGATGAATTTGCTGGAGGTCTTATTGGAGTGCATATCGGGATTGTTGAAGATAGTTTCGCTGTTGGAAATGTGACCGCAACAGCTGACGTAGGCGGGCTTGTCGGAAATCGGTCTCGACTGGGACGGCAAGGAACGGTTCGGGACTCGTACTTCGATGAGCAAGCTACCAGTCAAGATACCTCTGCTGGCGCTGCGAGCGAATTAACCACTTCTGAGATGCAAGGAACGGCAGCCGAGCAGAATATGGGTGGACTCGAGTTCGGTGAGAGTTGGCAGACCGTCTCTGATGACTATCCAGTATTAATTGCACTTGCTGGCACAGATACAGGTACGGGTCAGGACCCAGACTCAGAGTCCCACTTGAGGGAGCTGCCGGCGAGTGTGATCCAGATGCAGATGGAAATGGTGAGATTAGCATCAGTGAATTGGGGCAAGCAGGACAAGCCTTCGCCAGTGGTGAGTTGACAATCACTGACCTCGGAGAGGTGGGGGGGTGGGGCTGCATTCGCCTCATAGCTGCCTCTGAGGAGTCATCTGATAGAGTCAAAACATTGAGAGACAGTATCGGGATCAGGTCGACTCCCGGGACTCCCGAGAATCTCAGACACATATTGAATTAACTCTGTAAATGCCTCTGGAGCAGGGGGTATCGGGATCAGCACCTTATGTAATGTCTGCTTTTCTCAGAAGGCGATTTGTTACATAAGGCGAATCGAGAGACTAGTCCCCGACTCCCGGGAGTGAGGATCTTCTTTTCGAGAATGACAACTGAGATGGCAAATGAAAGTGCCTCTGGCATTTGCATCGTCATCGGGAGCGGGGGGTACGTGATCACGCCTGGAGCAAGGGGGTCATGCAATTGCATCTGCATCGAGGATCCTCATCCTGCACCTGCAGACGCGATGTGCGATCACTGTGTAATTACACGGTAATGAGAGCAACGAGTATCACTGTATTCGTTCATTATTTTCTCAGTTTTTATTTAAAGAACCGTGAGGGATAGGGCACGATCACCCAATTTGAAAAACAACAGAAATCATCGGTTATTGGTATCACCATCTCAGGAGCGATTCACAGCACGAGTTTGTCAATTACTATACAAAATCCGACAGGTGTACCAAATTACTTAATGTATGAAACCGATAGCTTGACGTAGCTGCTAGGGGCATACCTCCGAATTAGCCAAGCGTGTTCTTTGGATGAGTCAGGCTCGGGTAATTCTGAGAATGGAATCATCAGTTAATTTCCATACCCCTAGCAGTGACATATTCTATTGTACTAGTATAAAAAATCTAGTGATATTTGTTTTTTCAGGGTGCGAACACTATTTTTTCAACTTTCAAAATCTCGTAATTAAACAATCTTGTTATTGTTCATGATACTCATATAGGAGCGAATTTAGGACTGTTACACACATGTTCTGTGGGTAGAGTGGTCATACACGACTTACATAGATTATGTACTACTATTGAGAGTTATTTATTCAGATCCCCCTGCGCGCATGCGACGCGCTGATTAGGAAACCTGACACGAGGTACTGATCACGCCGGGAGAAGGGGGGTATCAGGACAACGCTAGAACCGTGGTTGTGACTATTGAGAATAGAGTGTCTTCAGAAACCACGGGTGCGGGAGTGACCCGTGGAGTAGGTCTTACATCTGGATCTCGCTCGCGGGACAATGAACCACGAGCAATACTGATAATGAGCGAACAGGATATAATTCTAATGACTATTCGTGTGATTACCCAGGCGGACTCTATCGGGCACAGGTGGGTACGTGATTAGCACCGGAGTATGGGCATGTGAATCATAAAACTGAGTGTGGGATTCTATATACAGACTCCGACAGAGAAGCAAGACTCACCCACGAGTGGTGTTTCTGAGCGAGGATCTTGCCGACACATTTTTTCAAATTATCATCTAACACGCTCTCGATACTTGCCTACTCTCATGCGTGGATTCAAGCTTGCGAGAGGACTCATTGGATTGCTCTCTGGGACAGTTGTAGCGATTGTAGCAGATATTATTGCAGGATTCGGGGTAAATAGTGGTGGGGTATGGCATGGTATGTTCTGGGTTTTTACATGTGTAGCCGCTGGGTCTCCACTATGGTATTGGATTGGAAGACCACTGTATGTCTGGAGAGTTGGTGAGAGCGGGGCTGTGTTATCTCGTCTCCCAGGGACTCGTAGCGACAGCCAAGCAGTCCGATGTGGATCAGTAACCGCATACAGTCTGACCGGGATCATCCTGTCCGTTCTTGTTGTCACTGCCGCAACAGGAGCAGCAGGCGGACCAACACAATTACAATTAGGTGAGGAAGCATCAACACAAACCCTGGCTGCCAGTGTCACAGACGTTACCACAGCAGACAGGATTGTGTCTGCTGAGACGGGATACGAGAGCATTACTGACGGTCCGTATGTTCTGATTCAGTTTGAGATCACAAATATCGGGGACAGTGATCGACAGGTTCCAATATTCACAACTGACCCCTTAGCAGGGAAGATGGAGCTGGAATATGATGGCGAACCAATGAAACCAATGAAACCGGGACCGGGACCGGAATCGGGACCATTCTCAGCAGACCAAGTCTCGTATGAGTCCTATCACGCGGTATCTGCAGACACCGATCACACGATTGCTCCCGGAACCAGCATCTCAGGATGGATAGTATTTCCACTGACAGAGGGATCGAGATTTCACAGCGCGGATTTTAACAGAGAGTTCGCAACAGTTCGCGTTGAGCTGGGCTCACGGACGCAAGTATACGAGTGGTCATTAGATTAAAAAGACCTGAATAGTAACAGCGACAGCCACAGTCATACTCACATGACATGACAGTGGGAGCGTTTTTATTGAGACCTCTGTACTGAGTACTGATCATGGTGACACAATTGAGTATCACACTGGATAATGAACCTACTGAGGATGCCGGCTCAGTGACAGAAGCCCATGGGCTGACCTGGGCGGAGTTCCTCGAAGCAGCAGCAGATGCATTCGAGAGTGCAGATGACCCAGCATCTGAGACAGATCAACTCAAGATGGACACACTCGAACGGGCTCAGGAACTGTCGGATCAGACTGGTGGTGCCGGTGCGTAAGCCGTTGGAGTGGTGGTCTTGATGCAACTGCGGGGTTGTGTGCTGAGAATATCGCAAGCCTCGTTTTGCACATCGGACGTGCATTTGAGTGTGCAATAACTCGAGCTCACACCGTCACACCCGGCGTGATCACCACCCACACCACACCCGTCTGTATAACCAATGTAGCATATGCCACCGTTGAATCACCGCAGAAAAATGCCAATCTAGGAGGGTTGTACAAAAATAAGAATTAAATCAACCGATAGAGCGCACCTGCTCACTGTATATACGCTGTGGGTAACTCGCGTTAAAATGTATAATATATCGTATCTCAGAGGCTGAAACGCCCATTCGGTATTTATCTATCCCACCAATTTCGCTCGCCTATGAGGCGCGCACATCAACCGCCAGTTCAGAAATGGTCGCTTCCAGTCGTTTGGGCGTCCGACAGTACGCATTGGAGTACGGGATTTAAAATGGGTCAGAGAAAATGAATGGCGTTGACAGCCTCAGACGAAAGGCATCTCACCGACCAATTGGAACCTTCCTATCTGTGCTTGCACTCTGTGCGGGACTCGTCTTTGCGGACCTCTACGGGATGTTTGGATCCGCTATTCCGATAGCAGGGGGGCGGATCCTCTATGCATGGACTCCGATGATTGCTGCGGGGGTGACGGTCTGGTTACTTGATGAAAGTGTTCGAGATTGGCTTGGACAACTTCGTAACCTGCGAGTTGGCATTCACTGGTATCTCATCGGTATCACCATCATGATGCTCGGTACCGAAGCCGAGACAATAGTTGCGGCACTTTCCGGTGCCGACGTGGCGGTTCCCTATGCTCCGGCTGGACGGTACCTCTTCAATTTCGCCGTTACGCTCTTTCTGGCTGGTGCATTGGAAGAGTTGGGTTGGCGTGGCTTCCTACAGCCCCGTCTCCAGCAACGATTTAGTGCGCTTCGCGCGAGTATGGTAATTGGCGTCGTCTGGGTCCTTTGGCATATCCCTATGATACTCACTAGGACCGGCGAATTCACCGTATTCTGGGAATATACACTGAATATGATAGCGCTGTCAGTCATTCTCGGATGGCTGTACAACAACACAGAGGGAGCGTTGCCAGTCGCGATGATCACCCATGCTTCCCATAATATGCCCCGTATCGGAGACGCTGCTGGAAACGTGCCTGCCGTGTTTGATATCCTGTCCGGGGACACCGTATTGTATTTACTCTGTGCGTCGATCATTGCGCTGTATGCCGGGTCACAGACGTTGACACGGGATGGAACTCTTCCTGTCGTTCCCGGTCAACTTGGAGAGTGTGTACCGGAGCAGGAGAGGACTGCTGACTAGCGACCTGTTAGACCGGTTGCGGTTCAGTTAGTATACCACCTGTAGTGAGCGATCGGAACGCCCGACGAGTAGTGCTTGGAGTACCGCAAAAAAGAAGCTCACTGTGAGTTCTAACTAATAGAGCACCACCAGCACGCTGATATGCTAGCCCGATACGCCGACATCGATTAGTGGAATTCCGTTCGATATGACCCCCGCACATAGCTCTCGGAGATGAGTGTCAACGCCAAGTGAGGATCCATCACTGAATCCCATCGAAGTACCCTCTTCATGCCACCTCATGAAACTGCCTGAGGTCGTATTTTATTACTGCCTAAGCGGCATACCATTGATACCGAACAGATTCATTTGTATGTCACTCTGGACGCATCTTCGTGAATACCTGCCAGAACACGTCGGAAAGCCGAGCGATTATATTCCAGCCTTGGTACTGAACGCTGCACTTGTCGCTGGGACGGTCGCTTTCGAGTGGAATATTGGAGAACTTATCCTGTTGTACGTGCTTGAAATCGTTGTCATCAATATCATATTCATCGGGACCGCCTTCTTTACCGCCCAGCCGATCCGGGAACACCTTCGGGAACCCGACGAGCAATGGGATGAGGAGCCAACGCCTTTGATTACGCCTCCGAGGCTCCCACCGATCTATCGGCGTAATATCCGATTTGCGGCGAAGCAAATCGTGGTGACTACGGCTCTTGCGGGTGGACTCTTTGTAGTCGCTCCACCTCTTGGATCGATACTCACACTATCTACCGGTACAGCGATTATCGGGATCGGTACCTTCCAACTAAGTCGGGTGTGGCGACATTTCATCGCTGATCAGCGATATCAGAACCGAACACCAGCAGAGGCACTCAAATGTGGGTTTATTCCCCTCAGTGAACTGTACCTCATTCTGTTTTATGTCTTTATTCCAGTTACGTTCATCATTGTCAGTGTTGGAATTGCGATGGATATTGATGGTTACTCTATTCCACACTTCGTGTCATTAGCGTATCTGATCCCCATTGGTGTCATCAGAGTGTATATCCAAGGCACTGATTGGCATCCACATCTACGTGAGAATGAATCAGCAGTTTCCCAACTCTGCGTGCGAAAGAACTGTCGTTCACAAATATTATGATTCGCAATTGTATAGACCGTTGAAATGTGCTACGAATATTGACAAAAATCCACCATTACCGACTCCCAATTATTGGTGTAGGCGGGATAATAATGACTATCGTGTTCTCTAACCCAGGCAATAGTCTGGTCACTGTTGGCCCACTCAGTGTAGATATGTTCTGGGTTTCTTTGGCTGTGTGTGGAACAGTAATACTGTCTGTATCCGTACTTGGTGAGTATGATCTAGAGGAATATGGATTAAAACAGCAGAAACGCAAAAAGTAGTGCACTCGTGATGCCGGTTCGGATTCTCTGTAATTCAGAGCGGGGTTGATACGAGACTCGCGCTGTGTATCCAGTACTGAGTTCATATCAGTCTTGCATTATTTTAGCGACAGGCGGTTCAAAAGCGTGATCAACCATCTCAAAGCTCAGTGATTGCTTACCCTTGAACCATATGACAGGCCGATAATTTGGTGGATCGCCACCTCTGAGGACAGCAAGATCAACGCGATTCTTTTTATCGCTACCAAAATCATTCGTGAACCAGACTTCGGTGTGGACACGTGACAAGTACGGGGTTGATTTGTCGTCAGCTATCTTATCCACTTGATGCTTGATCCATTCGTCGTACTCCGATCTGTACGACGAAGGGGTGCCGATTTGCATCCCTTCCGAGTCAAATGCGGTAGAGCGAGGCGTCAGTGGGGCGGCGGCTGACAATTCAATTTCATCTCGAAGTAACTGAGAAAGTCGAGACTGCATATCCGACTCGTGAGAAAAATCAACTGGAGATCGCCCGAATTCAATGCCTAACTGTTCAACTGGAAATTGGATATCGACCATACGCAGTATGACTACAGTTCCAGCATGAATATAGGGGAAATACTCTGTCTGTTAGGAGTAGCACTGAATCGCATGACAGAGCAATTGTTTAACGCGCATACCGGGGGCGCGCGTCGCGCGAGGGTTTTTCTGTCGTTTGATTGAAACAAAACACGTGACGGGAGTGGTCAAAATGGAACCAGTGTCATAATTGCTCACGACCATCCCGATTCACTCAGTCATTGAAACGCCGGCCACAGTCGAAGTTCGCGGGCGATTTCACGCTTGTCGTTGACACGGGCTCGGAACCCGCCGTCGAGTAAACACTCGTGAAACTCCTCGGTCCTGGTTAGCTGGTCTCGTTTGTCTGCGCGAGATCCGAGAACGACTCTCCGACTCGAAGCGCGATTGGTTCAGTTTCCTCGCTCGAGCCAATAGAGATAGCGACGATTTCCTCTTCAATACTAGTAATCGAAAATCGCTGACTCAGCCCTGAAGTTCCTGCTATCACGGTATCCGCGAGCTCCAAATCAACATGATACTCGCCGGTGGTGGTCCATACGTCGGCGTAGGCGACGATATTGCTCTCACCGTCTGACTCGGTAGAGGGAACGTCGAAGGAAGTATCAAGGACCGTCTCGCCGTCGGGATCTGCAACCTCAATCGTCCCGCTAACCTCCTGATTCAACTGGTTGAAGAGGTTGAGCTGTTCGAAGATTCGGTTGCCGACCGCGTCAAGGACTGTCGAGCACCCGGCGGTGGACGCTACGGCGGCGCTGGCACCGATTGCGAGGGCTTGACGACGCGTAACGGAGTCGAATGGCGAGCGTATATGTTGATTCATCCTTAGGAGGCATATTGCCATTGATGTGATTTTGGATAAAATCCGTTCGGAGTGTCTCTGGCGGTGAAATCGATTGATGGGGTTGAGGAAATGACTGTGATTGCGTCCATCAACAGGAGCTCACGGTTCTCCCGCGTGTTGACCGCGAGTCCCAAGAGGTGATCCCAATGTCTCGAAGCTTGATCGGAGGCGATTGCTGAATGCGTCCGCTGTTTCGGCGTAGATACCGGTGACCGTCAGCCTAGCACGTGTGCTAAAAAAGTGTAGGGCAGTTCCGCCATCGCCAAGCCGCCCAAACTCGAACCGTCACCGAGTTGCCGAGCACCACAGTTGACAAGCCAGAGGCAGAGACAGAGACTGATTCCGTGACTGTGCTGGAACAGCGACTCACCGTCGTCGCGTACCGTGATTCGCGTCTTATCATTGACCGTCGACGGCATCGTCTCAATTTCGACTTCCGCGGCGCACCTCTGTGACTTGTCACCTTTGCACGTTGCAATTTTGATGGAGAAATGTTCGTTTTTTACTTTTAATTGAAATAGAATTGGTCAAGTAAATAGATATACAACCCTATTCCGACAATCCATCCGATAAAAAATCCTGCCATTACAACCCACCGGTGAAGTTGTGATTTGAACTCAAGAAACGTGGATGATGCCGGAAAGAATGCGACTTGTTGTTCGGTTGTCTCAGCGGTGAACAGTCCACTTCGAAGAAGTAACTGAACGATAGCTAATCCACACAGAGGCGTGAGTATGAAGCTGGCATATATTAATAAAGTCACTCTCCCAGTCATACTTGTTTTTGATTTCCTCCTCTCTTTCAACGTTCGACAGAGAATAAAGAGTCGCGTTGTCCGTGTCACCGCACTATGTGTGTCTCCCCGCGGCTCTACGAGAGTGATTTCTCCCGCGAGAACAGTTTTGAATCGGTTGAGAATAAAACACAGAGTACCGATACGGGACTGTGGGGATATCAACCGAATAGTACAACTCCAGAAACACCCGAGAGTCCCGACGATTCAGATTCCGATGCAGATTCAGACTCACCACTTGACGGTATTGTCGGCGAGTTCGATGCAGATGGAGATGGTGACATTAGCATCAGTGAATTAGGGCAAGCAGGACAAGCCTTCGCCAGTGGTGAGTTGACAATCACTGACCTCGGACAGGTGGGGGTGGGGGCTGCGTTCGCCTCATAGCTGCCTCTGAGGAGTCATCAGAGCTCAGAATAAGAGGCACCGAGATGTGAGTGCTGTCATCTGTCTGTGATTGAAGCAGTGTTCGCACAACTGTTACTGAGTATCATGTGAACTGTTAGCCCAACTTTGGAGTCTGTTTCAGACTCCAAAGTTTAGCGACAGTATCAGGTGTTTATTTATCACTAACCGACTTTCAGGCACTCACGTTGGGTCAATTCCAAAGTTCAGTCTCTCTTTTCGTGAAAAGAGATATTAACCCGTCCGAACGGCGATATTCAGGACTGGGGTTCTTGAGTTCCCACCGACCACTGAGGGGAGACTCAGATGTACACGAGGGTGCCCGCGAACACACCGAACAGCAGTATCACGCCGAGGAGACCGTAGAACCCTCTCCAGTAGGACCACCGGTAGCGTCGGACGAGGTCGTCGGGTGGGAGTGTACTCACGAGCAGGGCGTCGCCCTTGGGTGGTGAGACTGTTGGCGCCGCTCCAGGTCGGGCGCCCGCGTCTACCCTCCCGTACACCGTGACTGTGTCACCGGTGTCGACGGTCACCTCCCGGTAGTTTCGGGTGCCAGAATCACGACCAAAGGGGAGTGACCAGCCTTTGGTCGACGGATCGAGACCGACACGCTGCTCCAGCGTGGCGAGTCGTGACGGTGTCGACTTCTCCGGCGGAATCTCCGTGTCTGTGTCAAACTCGCTGGTTTCGACCACGGTGTCGTCGGTTTCGACACCTTCGATATTCGGGGCTCCGACGCCAGCAATACGCGTTCCGAGCTCGGTCTGTGCACACTCGAAGCGATTCGGGAGCTTGACCCGTCCCGCAGACCCGCTGAGATGTATGTCACCAGCCTCGATACCACGTGCCTTCGGCATCCAGTAGTTGTCCGAGGTGTACCACTCTCTGATGACCCACGCAGCGAGTGCTGTCTCGGTTCTTGACACCGGTCCGGTGACCGAGTCGGTCCCGTTCCCGGCTGTGACCGTTCCACGGATGAACAGTGTCTCCCCCGGAGTGACTGTATCCGGGGTTTCGACAGCTGTCCCGCGGATCTGCCTGTATCGCTGTCCGGTTTGGTACCGCTTGTACAGAAAGATAGACGGTATCGTACTCACTGCGATCATCATCAGAACCGCCACACCGAGAGCGCTACCGACACTCCCCATACATGTGATGTCCTCTCCGGGAAAAAATAAAAAACCGCCTCGATTCAGAGGCACGGGCGAAAGTGTGATGTTCTAATTACTCTACCATCTTCACCCGAACCGGAACCGAACCGACCGGCTAGCGTTTGTTAGTCGTATTGACAGCCCTCTTTGTGGCTGGCGGTGGCTTTCAGTGGGAGTATTGTTTCTACTTCGCAGAGCCGTCAACCTGAGCGCCGAAGGTTGAATCAATCTCGATACGACCGAGGGCACTTGCGGGCACTGCGGTTTCGCTCGTAGCGATACGGCAGCGTCGAAGAATGAGACCCTGGAGTCGGACTCAACCCGGATATGAGACAGTCCTGATTTTGCACATCGGCGCCGAATTGGCGTGTCTTGGCGATGACTCAACAGTGCAATATCCGATACCGATATTGGGTATAAACACCGGGGGCTCCACGGTGACCGTGACGGGTGTGTGACGGTGTGATCTCTGAAATTGTGCAAGTTTCTGCTGTTCCGTTGCACAATTCGAGGGTTGCGATATTCTCAGCACACAACCCCAGGGACTTGTGCCAAGAACACCCTTCTAACGGATCACTCTCACACTCTTGAGACTCATCCCGAATTGCTCGAGATGTGTGGGTGTATTTTACTGTGGCACGTTTCGCACAGAGTCGCTAAGTTCGCCATGCGATGGTTGCCCCCCTTTGAGATGGGCACGATATGATGTGCGTGCAAGACTGCCTCGCCGCCACCTGAGCCCCTTTGAGACCACAATTCTTGCACTCGTAGTCATCGCGGTCAGACGCTTGGGCTCGCAACTTATCCCAGTTCTCTCGATGGAGAACTACTATGAGCACGACGACTTTGGACTGCCAAGCCACACGAAGACAGTTGCGCACCTGCTTTGTGCGAACTACACTGAGGGGATATAAGCTATCTCTCACCGACGACAGCGATGTAGTGTTTCGTATCAGCGCGGAGCCATACAAGCATCTTAACGACGTCCTCAGTAGGAGTGGTACTCACATCGACGTTATCACAACCCCGTTTGAAACCGACGAGTAGAATATCAAACACATATTCCCGATTTCCGTGCATTGAACCGACTTCCGTTCGTTAATACTGGTTGTGCTGGACGATTCACTTACTCGGCGCGCGTTGCTCGCAAGCGGTGTAGCGGTGACCCTCGGAGTAACTGGCTGTGTGGAGACTGACCAATCGTCAACGCCTGCTAACACCGCGACTGGTGAGACGGCGACAGCGACCGAGACCGAGACCGCCCTGACGACACCTCAACCTGACACTCAAGCTTCGACATCTACCTCCAGTGTGGAAACTGTCGTGTCAATCCCAGGGGAGCGTGTGCCGGAAAACATGGCGTTCGATGCCGATGGGAATCTCTACTTCGGAATCACAGCTGGCGAGGTACGCCGCCTCTCATCCGGTCGGGTCGGTGAGACCGGGCTGACCCTCGCGGACACCAAGCAACTGGCTACGATGCCAGGAGCTGTCGGAGTTGAGATTGGACCGGATGGCACTGTTTACGTCGCTGTTGCCACACAGGACGATAACGCAGGTGTCTGGGCGGCTCCCCCAGGTGATGAGGTGAGCCAACTCGTTGGAATCAGTGGCTTTCCGAACGACATCCTATTTGATGCTGATCGGTCTCGGATGCTGGTGACTGAATCGTCTCGTGGCGTGGTGCACGCCGTCGGGACTGATGGGTTACGCGAGAGATGGCTTGATGATGACCGATTGTCGACCGAGAGCTTTGGTGCAAACGGTATTACTCGAGGTACCGACGGCACTATCTATATCGCGGTGACGCAAGCGGGTGAGACCGGTCGACTCATGAAGGTGCCTGTCCAATCAGACGGGAGTGCTGGTGAAGCGAGCACTGTCTTAGAAAGTGAGGCGATCCTCGGTGCAGACGGGATTACTATCCGTGATGGTGATATTTATATTGCTGCTAATAGTCAAAACCGCGTGGTTCGTGTCGATACTGGAGGAACAACGGAGACTATCGCTACTGCAGATGATGGACTAGTCTTTCCTTCAGACGTGTTATTTGACCCCACTTCGAACGACCTCTTCATTTGTAATTTCGCAAATCAGTCGCCCGATGATGGGGCGATTCTCCGCAGGAAAATTTAACCTGAGTTATGAGTCACAGATAATATCTTCCGGAATGTGTCGGGGAATAGTTTATTACTTTCCTTCATTGGTTGATAATCCGAGGTGCAACCCCTGTATTATAATATGCTTATCTCAGCATTTTGACGAAGTGAAACCAACCAATTTATGTCGGTATCGAGACAGATAATACGCTACGTATAATCATGGACTTTACCCCGCTTTGGGTGAAACTGTTGAATTCTGACTCAATTTGTTCGTTGAAACGCTTTCAATTTCTTGGAACAGTTCTTTGAGATGTTCGTTGGTATCCATATCGGAACATGACAGTCGATATTCAAAATAACCCTTCCCCAATTCATGCCTTATGTAACAAATCGCCCTCGAGAAAGGCAGATATTAACCGTGGCATAAATATTGCATATCGAGGAGCCAAGAATATCCTCAGTTAGGCGACTTTCTGATGACGCCCTCAAATATCTCAGTCTACTGTACACACACAAATACTATTCGGTAGATGTGAGGAGACAGCTCTTGGAAATTTGTCATTAAACCCGCTGGACGGCGTGGTTTCAGAACATTCACAGTGAGCAACATATTAGAACGAATAGCCTGGTTCACCGGAAAACATCGCCGTTGTGTCACTCGCAAAGAGTAGCCGAATACGACAGGTCGTTGTCTGGAGCCGGTAATGAATCCCCCCGACATGCGACATTTCGCACACACGGACGGGAGGAGGTCGGGTCTGGCTGAATCATCAATGTCAAGATCACCTGGCGATGTTTCTCTGTGCGAAAAACACCACTCGTCGATTTATGTCTCAGAGTCGGAGTCGGAGTCAGAGTCGAACTCATGAAGCGAAGGAAACTGGTAGTCAGTCTCATCACTGCGGGAACGGTCGCAATTGCTGGGTGCTCTGGGAGCGAGACACAATCCGCAGAGCAACAAAGAGAGTTCTCAACAACAGGCAACGACTCCCAATTGATTCAATCGCCGGTCGACGAGTTGACGCTCACAACCGAAGATCTCCCTGGCAGTGACTGGGAACAGGAACAGGATGAGTCGGGTGCTGACGCGACATTCGCAATGCAGGCATTCTCCAAACCGACTCCAAAGAGTTACGTTGGTGTGCTTTTCAATATTCGTAAAAAACCTGACGTATCTGCTGCGAAAGATGGATATGAGCCGATCACTCCCGAATACCTCATAGGATCATCGGTAAGGGAAGCTGAATCTCGAGAACTCAACGTTGGAGTTGCAAGTGAGCTGTATTCATGGGACGGTGAGAATGGTGTGGGACCAGGATATCTGATTAAAATTCGGGATGCGAATGTGTTTTGCCATCTCTTCTGGACGGTGAGACCCTCAGACGGAGAGTATCTGCCGGCAGACCCCGTTAGCTTAGATCAGATGGGACAGTTAGCGGTGACAATCCATACCAAATGGCGATAGAAGACACTCTGCTCTCAGAGTCGAGGAAACTGGTCCAAAGGTAACAGCCACGAGACTCCCGGCCTCGCAAACACAGTCACCCGGTTATCACATCAAGTTCATTGTGAACGCAACACTCTCCAGAATTGAGAGTTGTGTCTGGAATCGGGTTTCGCAACGTTATCACTATTGAGAATACAATTGTCTTCTCATCACAGCAGATAGTCGAGATTCCTCACAAGAAAGATTAACCCACCAAGCGAAAATACGGACCCAACGATTGACAAAAGGACACCCTGAGCGCCTATTTTCACTGCGGTGGTTCTCGTTAGATTATCTATGATATTTAGATGACCCGTGGTAGGCGTCATAACTCCATTGGCATCTATACTAGTCTCTTCGGTTGCTCCATTTGACGCTGGGTTGGCTTTCCCGACAACGGCTATTTCCTCGCCAGTACTGATCGTTCCCTCGATCAACTCAATCGGATTTGGGACACTACCTGAGTCGTTTATCTCAGCCGATGGATCCATGTCAACGTTCTCCAGATCAATTTCTTCTGATACTCTGTGAGCCCCAGTGACCGTCTTTTTCTGCGTTTCAAATGACAGGCTCTGCTGAGTCGGATCAACGATTATCTCTGCTGTCCCATCAGAAATCCTAAATGGACGGTATTCGATCCCAGAATCGATGTTTGTCGAATTATCGCTTAATTGAGAGCGAATCTGATACTCGTATGCCACACACTCTTCGCTTCGGATTGGCGAGACAATCACGTTACTCGATTGTGATGGCTGAACAGATCCAGTGATCTGAACCAATTCATCAGTCGCAATAGCCTCATTAATCGGGACTGAATCTGTCGTGTATACCCGCCATGCTCGATTTAACTCTTTGAGTCCATGTATTATCGCACGGAATCCAGCTGCCACCATGCCAGCCCCGAGAAGTAATTCTGATACATCGACAGCCAATACAGAAGCTCCAGCAAACATGATAGACGAAAGACAATTGTCAACAAGTATATTTTTATTTTTTATTTTTATCTTCTATTTCTCTGTTTCTCAGCGAATATACCTGACTACTGTAGTGACACA
>NZ_KE356561.1:267839-272053 GCF_000415985.1 Haloquadratum walsbyi J07HQW2 | reverse complement strand
GAGTGTCTCGATTCGATTCTCTCCAAGCACATCGTCAACGTATTGTATGTTACCGTCGTCGTTTCCAAAAAACGCTAACTCCAGTTCCCCGTCGTCGTCAATATCGACAGGGGCAACTCCAGCTTTCCTTGCGGGTCCACTCTTATCCAAAGCCTTCGTTTTTTTACCGTCGCTGAATGTTCCAGCAACTTTCGTCAGACTTGGATTCTGACTCCCGTCAACAAATGGAATACTCGGAACGCCATCCCCGTCAAAATCTGCAGGCGGACCAATTCCCTTCTGCTTAGAATTGGATCCCACGCCTCCTGTCTGGACTTTCTCCTGACTGCCGCCCTGATCAAGGTAGCGCAGTTCTTGGGACGTCCCAAAGAAAATTATTTCATCACTTTCATCATTGTCAATATCAGCGACGCCCATCACAGCACTACAGCCCTTTGGGGAGGGAAAAACCTGGGCGTTTCCATTTGTATCAACGCCAACAATCTCCTTCTGTGCGTTCCCTTTGCCTCTGGTAAGAATGAGTTTCCCCGACACTGACAGATCCTCTTCTGGTGGCAACAAGTCTTTGACAGATGCTGTCTCACCAACTGTGAACCGCGTCCTTTGTCTTTTGACTTTAGGCTTAGGACTGTTTGTTCGGGGTATTATTTTGTCCTCAGTGTCGCCAACAGTGGTCACGCGAATCGGATTGTCCCCTTGGTCTGTAATGTACGGAATATCAGCTCTACTGTCGCCGACGATATCTGCTGTGTCCCCGATCACTTTTGCTTTTTTACTTTGTGGCGGTTGTTTGATCGTGTCGGTGACTGGATCGTACACTCTGAGGTTGTTGTTTCCATTCGGGTCTGCAAAGACGAGTTGGGTTTTGTCGGGTCCAGGAGAGTCTGATTGAATTGTGAGCTGTCGAATCGCCTGGATATCTGTTCTGTCTTCAACAGACTCCGCGAGAAATTCGACCGAATCTGAAACGTCGCCACTCTCAGTGCTAGCAGTGGAAACGGACACGCCCTTGGTGTCTCCGGGAGCTAACCGAATTTCAGACGTATTAAATTTGAGCCGACTATTTCGGCTCTCAATCGTCACTTCGACCGTGGTTTGAGCTTGATTCGTGAGCGTAATCGTCTGGGGTTCTTTCCCAGGTGAGTCAATCCCCTGAATTCCGAGGAGTGCGGTTTCATCAGAGCCGGCAGCCATAGTAGCCGATCGAGTGGTCTCTGCAGAGCTGAATGCGCCTGTCTCACTCGCCCATAATACACTCCCTCCAATCAATAGGGCAATAGCTCCTCGGCGTGTATATGACACGATATAACAAACATAGCCGTCGACTTTGTTTGAACTTTCTGATTAGATCAACATATACTGATAACATGCAGAGATAATAGAAGAGCGATAATATTGATATCAGAACCGTCTGTACCTCAGAATATGTGATACAGAGCATCGAGGTGGTCACGAGAAATCCTCAGATGGATCTCAGTTGAGAACAGGTTCTCACGAGAAAATCCTGGCACTCGCGATTCCCGTATTCGCGTCTGTTTTCATCAAATGCAACCGGGGGTGAGGGTGTGATCGTGGGCTATCCCTCACGGTTTGTTAGATGAAAACTGAGGTTATGAGGAGTCTCTCGATGCGTGATTGCTGTAATTGTCGATTACCGAATACTCTGTCTGGAGGAGGGGGGTACGTGATTACGCCAGAGCCGTAGTCATCACTGCAGAATAGACGAAACTGTTTGTGGACAACCCACGGGCACGGGGAGTGACCCGTGGAGTTGGTGCGTATATCAGGAGTCAGCTCGCGGGACGATGAACCACGAGCAATCGTCGGAATGAGCGAACAGGATATAATTCTACTGATTATTCGTGTAATTACCAATCCGGACTCTCTCGGGCACAGAGGGGGTACGTGATCACGCCGGGAGAAGGGGGTACAAGCACAGGGACAGGGTCGACTCCCTGCCCTCGACTCCGAGAATATTCAGGCAATATTGTATAAATTCGGTCGTGGGCGCGAGTGTTTGAACAGTGTGTGATCGACACGGGAGAGGGAGGGTATCGCGTGTCATGACAGTCATAACTTGACGGTGGTCTTCGATTCTCGTATAAGACCTATCACCCACGGAGCAATACGAGATAGGAGAGAGGAGAGATATCGGAATAATTGCGAGGGTAATTACTATCAACAATTCAGGGACACCAGGAATACCCACACCGGTAACCGGTCGCTTCGAGAAAAATAAGGGCGCTGTCGCTAGTTGCAAGGGCAAGCCACCCATACTCCCGATCGACGGGACGGGACGGGACGCGACGGGCATCGGATATGACTGTGCTCCTCACAGAGGAGTGAATTTTATATTGTATTTTGTCAAAAACACCAATGGCATGATAGAATATATCGTGTTTACGTAGCGCCATGAGGTATTCCCCGGATTATTGCAAATCCTGACTCATCCAAAGTAGTTCCCCACAATAATCGGGAAAGATCCCTCATAACAATGGGTTGTCACTTCTCTGTACATTAAAAGTATTGCATAATTAGATAACTATATCGGCATTATTGTCGCAATATGGGAGTTATTTCGGAATAATTTCAACATCGAAATCTATTCACTTTCGAGAAAGAAAGTTCGACAATATTACGAACGACACACCCTTTCAGCACATGAGACATTCTCAACGGCTGTATGTCTCCTCATATGCCGAGTTATCTGTGCGAGGACAGTAGATTATCCTCAATCCTGGGGGGTCTTGATCAGCGTCAATTGAGCGTGTGGAAACCCCGTGTATGCGGTGACAAAAGTCGCCTTGGCATGCGATTCGATGCTACTCTATCAGAATCAGCCAGAGTATGTGGATGGGGGTCGCGCGTGCGCGTGCATGCACGCGCGCGAGGCATATATGTGGCTGTATCCCCCATGATACAATCCATGAGTAGTCCTGCGCAGTCGAATTTTAGCAGCAGTCCCGTCACGCCTCGCGATCGTGTGTGGAGTGGTGTGGTAACTAAAACCGAGACAGAATTCACAGTGGCAGATATCAAGAGTCGATTGAGGCGAGATGGCTACGAAGGAGAACCCAGTGATGAGACGATCAAACGTGTGCTGAGAAGTATGGATGAACTGAATCTGATTCAGCACACAGACGGATCTCCATATTACAGCAAACAAACTGACTTTGAGAATCTGTAGAGAGGTCGACTGTCGGTGCACGCATTCGAAGGGTCATTTTGATGAGTGCAGCTAATCGATCTCTCAGCTCTCTCTGATCTGAACTCTTCGCACAATAGATTGTCTGGATTTTGGTAGTATGGTTTATTAAATCGTCATTAGCCGTCATTTCCCCGGTCAAACATCCCCGTCGTTTCAGTAGTGAAATAATTTTGCTACGATAAAGTTACAAAAGTCTTACACGAATGTAGAGAACATTGTCAAACATAGTGGACTTCACTAGAAGGTCAATGATACTTGGAACAGCGGGAGTAGTCGCCGCAGGGGCAGGAGTCACAGCCTCTGAGTCAGAACCTGAAGGAAGTGTTGAAGGACAAGCCGACGTCCAAGCTGAACAGGCACTGACTGTGGATAGTGTCGCTATTTTCGGTAGCGACCCGGACGCTAGTTTTACACGGACAAGCGATGATAATACCGAATTTCAGGCGGCTGTTGAACTGAACAATGGTGACGACGTTGGGTTTGATGTGACTATCGAAAACAGTGCGGCAGACACTCTGAACATTCAACTCACTGTTGATGCGCCTGATCCGATTGACATTGATGTGCAACGTGAGGACGGTGGAGGAGCCTCATTTGCAGGATCACGAAGAGAAGATGATCTTGATCCTGATGACAACGGTAAGCGGGGTGAGGCTGTCCAAACTGGTGAAGGAACGTTTATCACAAACATAAATGGCGGCGACAAGAACAGTGTCGGGGTCCTCGCTGAACTCGACGACACGGCAGATCCTGGCTCCTACGATATCGGCGTTGCAATCAACCCAGTAAGCACTGACTAATCGCAATTTGGGCTAGTTATGGATTTAGCGGCTGGGGTTGATTTTCGCTGGGTTCTTCTGAGATAATGTGCCTGCCCACAGTTTGATTCTTTCCAGTGGTTGCCTGCTGTAGACACTACAGTCCCTGCACATCATATGGAGTTAGTTGTGTCACTACAGTAGTCACTCAGTTGATAAATAATCGCATGACGGCGTTCTCTATGTTA
>NZ_KE356561.1:259950-267789 GCF_000415985.1 Haloquadratum walsbyi J07HQW2 | reverse complement strand
CGATCACGATCACGTTCCCCCTACTCCAGAGACAATTGCATCCCCGATTGAGTTTATACAACACTGTATAAACATTCCCGGGAGTCGGGGGAGTCGACGTCTCCGCGATGTCCCGGATCACGATCACGATGCAAATGCCATTGCAGAGGCACTTTCAATTGAATCTCATTAATTGGATATCAATATACAATATATTATTTTTAACATCAGTCTTCTCGAGATCGTCACCGTCACTCCCGGGAGTCAGGGGCTAGTCTCTCTATTCGCCTTATGTAACAAATCGTTTTCTGAGGGAGGCAGATGTTACATAAGACGCTGATCACAATCCCGATACCCCCCGCTCCCGATGCAAATGCCATTGCAGAGGCACTTTCAGACTCAATTGCACCATCATTGATTGTCGGGAGTCGACGTCTGCAGGATCAGAATCAGGATGAGGATCCGGTGCAGTTGCATCGAGAACACCCTTCTAGGGGATTCCGTGCAAGTGAGCCGGAACAGTGTCACAGTTTATTCAGCAAGGAGAGCACGGAGGTCCAAAATCCCAGCAGTCGCGAGCATGAGGATACCCACAACGAAGAATGCATGACCCAATGGCTCGACAAGTATGAAGATAGGAAAAATCAACCCAGCGATAATCAGGAATCTTCCATACATTGTCATGAGACCCCAGCTACATATGATGAACAATCCGAGTGAAAAAAATAGACCGGACCTCTGAAGGCATTATTCGTGTGAACAGCCGTCGAAGTGGCTCGCGTGCTGTGTCCGACCTTCTAAGGCTTCGACCTGGCACTCCTCGCACGTCACAACAGACTCACCAGTGTCCCCGTTTTCGCCGACCTTCGTAGCGTAGTGCGGACCTCACTGACGCCACCCTGCCAGAAGGAATATATGTGCTTCCCGGACGAACTTCAGATTCTCAGTAGTGAAACCCACGGATCCAGCGACGATCGGGAGCCCGAGTACGTTGCAGATAGCAACGGTGTTCGTAATCTTATAGAGCTCTCTGAATATAATGTCTCTGACGGCAGTATGTATCCTTGCGGTTTATAGACAATCGTGAAGTGAACTGAATCCCAGTCGCGCACTCTTAGTTATTGGGAACTCATCATCGTGGTATATGTCAGACAGTCGGTCCGATGAGGAGAATATACGGGAGCTGGTCAGAGAGTATAAACGATAATACGTCTTCTTGTCACACTCCCATCCACCGTTGCAACAGAGAGAAAAATACACATACGGATTGAAATAGGAAGTTGTAGCGCGCCCCCGAATGCGAGCGTGAGCGTCAAACGATGGTGGAAATTTTTCACTGTCGAACCACGGGACGGCGAGGGCTCACCGTCGGAGTCGACTAGCTCTGTCCTTGAGCTGTTCCGATAAGTGAATCACTTGGAAATATCTATTTGATATCATCAAAAGTTTAAATTAAAATGGAGTGCTGCCATACGTTCAATTTCGAAGATTGGCAAAAAACTGTTCCTGAAGCCGACTACGAACCCAATGATGAATGGTCATGGTCATGTTCACACCCGAGAGCAGACTCCTCACATCCAGAAGTAGAAGCAGGTAGCATGCCAGAGGGTGAATATCCTGAGAACTGCTTGTTTCATATCTCGTCTAAAAAACGAGATAAGCTCGGGGTTACCGACGAAAATGTCTCTGAACATTTTTATCAGCGGATACACTCAGGTGAGGAAGGATCTAAAGAATTTGTCGATGCGCATCTTACCAAGCTTGATCTTAGCAAACGCATCCTTGACCCAGAGGGTAACCAATCAGTAGATCTCCGCTTCTGTACTATCGAAAAGGATCTATATCTAAGAGAAACGCGAGTAGAGAACCGCTTGAAGATGCAAGGTAGTAAAATAAACCGAGTTCGAATGGAGGGTGCTTATTTCGGGGAAACATTGGACTGGTACGGATGTAAATTTTCTGGAACTATCAAGGCAGATGACACACGATTCTGCGACAAATTCCTTCTGGCACGCTCGCGGCTTGAGTGCACTGCCCGATTTGGGAAACGATCGGAGTTCCAAGGTTTGAATCTCACGGGGGCAATATTCAAAAGTAATTTTAAACTGCCCGGTGCCACCGTCTCCGGGTTGATGTACTCTCGGGGGACGAAATTCAAGAAAGCAAAATTCAAGCACACGGTATTTGAGCAGGAAGCCAGGTTCGCCGGTGTATGCTTCAACAAAAAAGCGTGTTTTTCTGAAGTTCGTTTCGGCGATGACGTGAGCTTTGGTAAGGATGATCCAGACGATGACCGCGGTCCTGCAAATTTCGACTGTGTGGCTAATTTCAGTGATTCCGATTTCAATGGTAGCGTAGATTTTAACGGAACTAAGTTTGCTGAGAAGATCAATTTCCCTGGTGCCGACCTCTCTGACGCCGACCTCACCAACGCCACTCTCTCGAACGCCGACCTCTCGGAGGCTGACCTCACAGACACGGATCTTAGACGTGCGAACCTCACAGACGCCAATCTCTCTGAGACCGACTTCTCAAGGGTCACGCTTTCTCGCCAGACTACCATCGGTGATCCAAGAGAGCAAATAGAGGACAAGACCGATGAGATGGGAGAAGAGCAGTACGATCAAATCGCCCGCGCAAATCACGAACTTCGGACGGCATACAGCACGAACGGACTGACTGGACAGGCTCGCACCGCCCGTGTTCGAGAACGTAAGGCGCGACGACGGGAAGCATTAGCTGAGGATGGGTTACGAGGCACTGCCGCGTGGTTTGGGTCGTTGCTCTCGCAGTTCTTCACCGGATATGGGATTCAACTCCGGTGGATACTCGGGGTAATGATAGCGCTCTTTGTTATCTCTACCTTCGTCTACTGGATGGTTGGCGGGATGACACCCGGTGATAGTCTCATGTACAGTATCGTGACCTTCACTACCTCCCGACCTGCAGAACCCGAACTGACCGATGTCGGAGTGCGTATCGTTGCGGGAATTGAGACGTTCGCTGGCACTGCCGCTATTGTCTTCCTCGGCTACGTCCTCGGGACTCGCGAGCGGGTGTGATAGACTGATGATTGATACTAGAGCTGGGCTCGTATCGAGCATGAATCGTCGCGGCGATTTTCCCGACCTCCAATATGCACAGTCCATGTACAAGTGGTGTTTATTTATTTATACTGAATCCCGGGACGCTGTCTGTTGATTATGCAGACATGCGACTCTCACCGATTCGTAAGGCGCGATCGACCTCGACGCCCGGTGTTCGTCGACGACGCTGGATATGTGACTTGGACACACCGCGCCTCGCAAAACTCGGGCTTCTCAGGACGCCCCGGTAGTATCATATAAGCGGTCCGTGGAGTCTTACTCGGTCCTAACACAATCGGCACAAGGGGTCGGTCCGGTGTTTGCTAAGTATTTCCTCACCGGACACTTCTTATTGTCAATAGTGATAGCTACGGATCCGAGGGTGTTATACAACGGTTCGCATACCGTTCTTTACTCCCAAGCTCCGCTCAGTACGGGACAAGGGACATTAAGATATTATTCGACCCAGAAGGTAACTTTATGGGAATGAATTATCAGAAGGTGGTAAAAATTATCACATCTCTATTCGTTCTACTCGTTGGTGTGATACTGCTTACTAACCCAGTGTTAGGCTACTCACAAGCGTCATCTCGTAGATCTATGCTGAGAGATTCCTGTCTGGATATGAGTCGAGGTTAATCACATACTCAGCTCGGATTTTCTCCACAATTGACAGCCTCAGTACGGATTCCAGAAGTGTACTAACCCGCCGTAGAAGACTGCACCCACAGTCGCCGTTGAGAGGGCTGAAATGAGGGCTCTGTCGGTGAACAGATACCCACAGGAGATGACCACAAACCACAGGAGACCGTGGACAATCGGATTCTGTCCGAGTGACTGAATGTCTATGTCGGCGAAGGACATCAATTGTCGAGTTGGACTCGTCGATTAAAAACGTCCGTTGAGACTCTCTCAGTCAGGAACTCACATCGATTATGAGGGTAGTGCTGTCCTGTCCTGTCCTGTCCGAAATCCAGACTGACTCCTTGGGTACTGAGTGGGAATTCTACAGCACTCACGGTAATCCACGTTTTCAATGACACCGTCGCCAGAACGCCCACTCGTATCTCTTTCTCTTTCTCTTTCTTTCAGTGTCGTAGTATAGTAAAACGTCTGGACCGCTCCAGTCTACCTAGTAAGGAAGGATGTTAACATGTTTGATTGCTGAGACTATGCTTCGACTGAGGACTGTCTTCTGACGGCTATCCCGTCGCCTCCGTTGTCGATATTGGCAAGTTCCTTCGATCATCCGCTAATACGCCTGAGAGTGTTCATGGAGGACGATCATTTTCCATGACGATCAGTATTCACGAATATGAAGGCGCCCTCTGATAACGATTCGAATGCCTCTGCAGCTGGATAGTATTGTTTCCAGCAAAGCGACTCATCCCGATCAGCTGAGAGCAATTCCAGTGGACGATCTGATGATTTGACGACAATGCTTTTCGGAGCACGAGAATCCCAATCAATGACATTTTTGAATAATGAGACTGCTCTGCGAACACTCGGCGAATCAGTTACTTCATCGAGATTCTCTGCACGGGATAACTGCTCGATTGGCGTTAATTCAGTTTGATGGATGGTTTCACCGTCGGTAGGGTTGGGTTGGGACTTGCATCGGAAGAAACGGCTTCGACGGATTCCTCAAGACGGTGTAGCTTCTGTTTCGTCTCTGCCCTTGTCCTCTCCTTTCCTGCTCTCTGTCTCTCTTCTTCGAGCTGCTCGATGGTTTCCTGCTGTTGATTGATGATCTCCTGCTGATCGGCTATGGTTTCCTGCAGCTCGTCTTGATCTTGGTCTCGATTACTCTCAAGATCGGCAATTCGATTCGATGAGACTGCTCGTTAACTGAGCCGGAGAACGTGTGCCAGTCGAGAGAGATTCAACGCGTATCCCCATCCAAAGACCATCGGAGTGAGTAGTCGCTCATCTTCTGGATTCCAGAATCTTGCCTTCACCTTTGAGAACGTCGGCTTTCTCAAGTCGTATGGGAGTCCGAGGAATCGACCTTGCAGGGGTTCATTCTGTTCCATATTTCCCTTACCCTGTGAGCAGATTAAAAAAGTAATTCTGGGCTTCTGAATATGATATGAATCGACCGTCTCTAACAGAGTAATCTAATGGCTGGGCTACTGAGAACTACTTCTATATTGATCGATTAAGTTGTGGTTAACACGTCACACCACTGAACTGTACACGTTTAGGCGATGCTCGGAAAAATTTTCAAATTGGTTGTATTGAATGACAACTAATGTCCGATTTACTCTCCAAGAGTCTCCGGCTGCAGGCTGTTGCTGCGTCAATCAGTGCAATTCTCGGTGTGGGGTTGATCTACAAGTTTCTCCGTACCCCACAATATACTCAGATACCCGACCCACGCATTATTCCGATAAATGGACTTCTTTGGTTGTCTCTTGGCATTATTGCTGTGTCAATCTCAGCATACCTCATTTACACACTCAACCGGCAATCCGAGGCCGCCAACGCAGATCCAGGTGATTCTGAAGAGCACAGCAGTTCGACACCGACTGAAACCCTCCACAAACGGTATGCGACGGGAGAGATTTCTCACACGGAGTTTGAACGCCACCTGGAGCGGCTGCTCGAAACCAAGGATATCTCTCAGATTGATCGGTCGATGTCACTGTTGAAATATAATGGGAGCACATCGCATTTGGATACTGACTCATCATCTGGTCTAACCGAAGAGGAAAGCTACTGAACTAACTCTCCACAGGGGATAGCAGTCATACAGCATCGACCCCCTGTATCTTGCACGCGACTCTTGAGGATACTTCGATAGGCAGAGTGTACCAAATTCTCCATGACACGCTGTGAGTAAATAATCCAAGCCCCTCTCGAGTAGGGGTATCGGGATTCGCACTGGAACAGAGGGCACGTGATCACGCCGGGAGCAGGGGTGTCTTGTCTGTGAGCCGGGGCAACTGGTCGAACAGGCGCGAAATCCCCGACTCCCGAAGACAGTCATCCGAACGTCAAATGAAATTAATTGTTAATGCAAGCCCCTCTGGAGTCTAGTGTTTTCTCTGGAGGAGGAGGCGGGATCGGCATCTTATGTAACATCTGCTCTTCTCAGAAGACGATTTGTTACACAAGGCACGAATACGAAATTCTAGTGGATAACATCTCAACAACAATTGAGTATAAGACTCGAATAAAGCACAAAACACACTGAGTAGTCTCTGTAGTTGAGTGTTTAGACCGCAGAAGAATACTTGTACCCCGGGGTAAATATCATAGTATCACACAAGATACCGAGATATCGACGAATCTAGCAGAACACGAGTCCCCAGAACCGATAGATGACTTCAACAAGCGTAGCGAACTCGAAAAGGGTAAAGTATACTTCGGGACTGTCGATAGGGTTTCAGGCGGTAATGCGATTATTCAATTTACACCGAGTCAACATATCAACCTAGGTCAAATCGATAAGTCGGTAGTGGGCGAAGAGGTCAGATTCAGATATGTCAGAAAATACTGGGGAGAGTGTATAGAGATTAAATACACCCCTGACAGATACGACCCGCCAAACCGTGATTCAAACAACTCATCGGATCGAACGCAAGATGGGACGATTACAGAAAACGATGCAGTGGGTAATAAACTCCTCAAAGGAAAGCTTTGAACATATCTTCTAGGTTGCAGACGTATGTGAGACATTAACATCTGCCTTTCTCACAAGACGAGTTGTTACATAAGACACGAATCCTGAGACTGTTGCAATAACCCGTTAGAGTGGTGTTCTTGACGCAAGTCCCCGTGTAGGGGGAAACACACAGACAAAATCACATCTCTAGAATTGTGCAACGGAGCATCAGAAACTTGCACAATTCTCGCAGATGATAACCGCATTCCCGGCACAGTTACCGGGGGCACCCGTGTTTACACACAATGGCAGATATTGCACCGTTGAGTCACCAGAGAGACACGGTAATTCAGCGGCATTGTGCAAAAATCGGACTATCTCTGAGATCCAAAAAAGCCGATTAGCCCTTTCGTAGTTCGCCAGTCTTCACTGAGCGGTTCACATGATTAGATTTCGTGACATTCCCTCTTGGTTTTTTATGATTGGATGAAAGCCAGTATATATGCCGTATTTCAAGACATATAAAAATGATAAAGGAAATTATATTCATGCGAATCCACCTGATACTGGAAATATAACATATCAAACAACTCCTGAAGCAGAGGATTTTATCAAACAACTGGAGTATACAGATGGTGATAAGCTTCCTTGGGGGATCATCAATCCACTTCGTGCTGCTGGGTTAATTTATACCCATGGGCAGGGGACTGGTACAATCCCGGATGATACACCTGAATTAGACCGATCAGAGCTGGCAACTATGTCAGCAGATGAAGCTGAGAAACTATTGTCGTATCTCCAATCGCGCGGAGATGTTCCTGATGAAATTTATGATCAATTACGTGAAATCGTCGAAGAGAGTGAAAAGGATGATACAGAGGTATTCTCCCTGGACGATGCACTCGACGAGATTGGAAAAAGTGGAGAGGATGACATAGAAAAATTGCCTGATGCACTCGAACCGCAAACCCCTCCATCGATGAGCGTGTCAGGGCAAAAACCAGAAAGTAACGATGATTACGATTATGAAGTTATGATATCAGTAAGAAATAGTGTTGATTACAGAGTGGAGCACTGTGTACACTACATCGGCATCCTGATTGAAAGCCCCCATGACGAGTATGATCACCGTATTATGGAGTGGAATGTAGGGTTACCCACAACCAC
>NZ_KE356561.1:258780-259900 GCF_000415985.1 Haloquadratum walsbyi J07HQW2 | reverse complement strand
TTGACTTGGTGCTGCGGAAACTCTCTATCTGGGGAACTTCCAAGTCTTATAAAATTTGTCGAACAAAATTCTATTGAAATAATAGAGGTAGAAGGAGCGTTGAGAAGCTTTGTTAATTCGGCTAATACACAGGTAACCGATGGGGAGGTATTAGGCTACGAGAAGATTGAGAACCTCCTAAGATTCAGCCAGAAATTGGATGGAGACTTATCCAGGCTTGGTTACGAGACCGTTCTACAGAATTATAAGAATAAAGACAGTCTCAATTCCAGAGACGCGTTAGATCTGCTGGAGGGAATGGTTCATTCAAGACAAGAGGGCTATCAAGAGCTAGCAGATGAAGCCGATCGACTATCCGAAGAAATCTTGGAACAAGCTTGGGATCCACTGATGGATGAACTAAGTGAGTATGATGAGGACCCGATCCCTATCAGCAAGGTTAGACAAAGGTACTCCGAACGGTTTGATGAGGAAGGTTCTGAAGAGTTTGAAGAAGAACGTGAAAATTCTCAGAAATTATATCTTTTATCAGTAAAGGATATTCTGTCTGTTTAATTGAGCTGTTTCTATCGGATTGGGGTTAGTTTTCTGAGTCTCGTGAGGAGGTAGGCAGTGATACGTCCACGACCATTGTTCAATACTTTCAAACCGATATATTTTTTACACCACTTAGATTGTTGCTTGCTCATTTCGTCGAGCTTCAGCTGTATATCCGGGTATTCTTCGTATGCGAATTCTCCCACCATATCTATCGCAGAATATATTGTTTCTCCGGATTTGCCATCAGAGAATTCATTGTATGCGTGTTCGTGGATATAGTAGTAGTGGTATTTTAACTCCCGCTTGATATCCCTGAGATTTCCTCTGTTAATTTCATCTTTCTCATATTTATCTATGATGTCAGAGAGGTCATCAGGCCAGTGTTCAGTTGTACTCAGGACCATTTTTATTCTCGATACATTATCACGAAAGTTATCGTAGCTAGTGCAATAGTTATAGTAAATATCACGATACCATATGATATTACTGCTATACCAAGCGGGTTCGAAGGGTACAACGGAATCGAAGTAATTCCAGAGTACTGCCCAACAGACAATATTGATAAGGTATTTGATATTAA
>NZ_KE356561.1:209015-258730 GCF_000415985.1 Haloquadratum walsbyi J07HQW2 | reverse complement strand
CCCGTTGAGTCACCGAATAGACACGTCGATTGGTCCCCCATGTGCAATAATTGGATTGTCTCATTCTGTCTGTATTCAATTCAAGTAACGCAAGACTTCCTTGTTTGTGTCAAATCGCCAATTAATATAGACGGGTGGGGGGTACTCTTTTTTTGAGGCTACACCATGTCTGTCTACTCTCGAATCACACTCGACAGATACCCCCGAGCGCTTCGTTCGAGTGCGTCAACGTAATCTCCATAGGAGTCGACAGAGGGGTTAGTGTTTAGAGCGACCGACCGAAGTGAATACTCGCTGTCGACCACGGACTCCTCGCCGTCATGTTCATAACCGCCGTGATACACGAGCGCCCCATCGGTCTCTAGTGCGAATATGTATGACGTGAGCTGGTAGACATCACTAGCTGACACGCCAGGTTTCCACTTCGCGTCAAGGACGGCGACTGCCTGTTCGTCGGGGCCTCTGACAATGACATCCGGGCGCATCGATCTCGCGTGCGGGCCCTCGACGACGGTCGGAATCGAGCCCTGTCCCTCAACGTCAAGTTCGCCCAGTTCCGACGCCGCCGCACGGCATGCTCGTTCGACGATGCGCTCGTAGACATTGTTCATATCGACAAAAAGCGCCAGCGCACGATTTTCGCCGGCTGTGATATCCTCAAAGAACTCTCTAGAGAGGACCGTCCTTGTCAGGTCCAGTAGCATCTCGTAGTGCTCGTTCAACCGCGAAAGTTCGATCCGGTTGACTGCCTCCAGCGACACTGGACGGACGGAGGTGAACTGGCGAAGGCGTTGCTCCTCATGTCGCAAACGCCCCGCTAGAGTCGGATCACGGACCAGCCGCACGAGAGCGCGAGTGGCCGAGAGAACCGCTCGATTCAGTATGGTATCGGTCGTGAACTCGTCGTACTCGACAGCGAAGTCAGTCGGTTGCGGTCCTGGCCGCTGGAGCTGTCTCTGTACGTCGATTTGACCCCGGACGTGGTCCTCGACCGCCTGGGTTCGGACGTAGTCGCGATGGAGTCCCTGGTCGAGTACCGTCGTGAGCTCGTTCCAGAACAGGACACCGATGGCATCAAAAAAGGATGAGTCCGTCGAGAACTTGGTTTTGTACCCCATCGAGTCGACTGGCGTGTCGAAGGCATACTGCAGCGTCCAGAGCAGACTCGTTACCGACGCTTTCGGTGTCACCTCGACCTGAGTCCCGCTCGGGAGCGTTAGCACGCCCACGTTGGACCCGGTGTGAATACGAACACGACCGTCGCTTGTGTAGGTCACCTCGAACGGAGCTGAGCCGTCGGCAGTCACCCGATCGAGGAACTCTGCGTCCTCCGAACTAATCTCGAAGGGATCGGTCGAGTCGTGTTCTTGTAGTTCGATCGGGTCGCTCGGCGGGACCGTGCCATCCGAGGCTTCGGAGTCGACTGCCGGGCCGAGTTGCCCGAACTGTGTGAGGTCAGCCATCGTGGAGTTCGCGAGCCTGCCGGAGGAACGTCCGGACACCGTCGACGAGTTTCCCCATCTCTTCCTCGGAGAGGTCGGCTATCTGGAGTGTCGGGTCGTCAAAGTCGCCCTCCTCCTCGACAGCTTCTAATTGCTGTTCAAATTCGTACCTCTCGACATCCTCGAACCGTAGTGCAGCCTCGGTGACAAATTCGAGCGTCAGGTCGTTCTTCTCTCTCGATGTGACCCGGCCCCATTCGAATTGGATCGTACCGCTGTCGTCGATCTGTAACGGTCCAACATCGGGATCGACTGCTTCGGATTTCAACTGTACCATGGTCCGCACATCTCCGGGTTCAGTATCTAAGAATAAAACTTCGGGCTCTTCACCCAGTTCCAGCAACCGTTCCACACGCCGGTACGCGTCCGGTCCGAGAGTCCGGTTAACTCGAAGGCGGAACGTATCAATATTCTCGTCGACAGCCGCGTCGGGTTTACTTCCTTCGCCACCCGAGTCAACCCGTCTCCACAGCTGTATTCAGAGGGAGAGGATCATCGATGCCAGCCAGGTCACACAGCGCCTCGTACAGGTCGTTCGCCCCGAAAGACCGAATTCGCTCCTCATCCCACCCGATTAGTCGCTCACCCGTCTCGTTGAGTAAGTCGTCTCGGAGTCGCTCGAACTGCCCGAAGTAGTACTCCTCGAGTTGAGGAAGGATGTCGTACCGCCACGCGTCGACGATTTCCGTCATCGAGGCGTGTCCGAGCAAGTAGGTGTGACCGAGTTGCTTGCCCTTCCCGAGTTCCGGGGCCTGGAGAATCCGGTCGTTCAACTCACGAACCGCGAGGACGCTGGCACCGAGGAGCTGTTCGCCTGCCGAGGTTCCATCGATAGGCTCCGTGATAGCAGCTGTCGGGTCGGGAGCACTCATTTCGTCGTCTTCACTCCACACGACGTCGAGGTCAGGCGGAAAGTCGACGAATCGGAACCGGCGCCGAAGCGCCGTGTCGACTAATGCGATCGACTGGTCGGCCGTGTTCATCGTTCCGACGAGGTAGAGGTTCGGCGGGAGAGTCACCGTCTCTCCGGAGTGAGCCAGATCGACCTCGAAGTCACCGCGCTTGTCCGCCTCGAGGAGCGTGATGAGTTCGCCGAAGATCTGAGCGAGATTCCCTCGGTTAATCTCATCGACGATGAGGACGTATCGTGGCGGGTCCTGTCCCTCAGGTGTGTCTCTGAAGGCTCTCATTGCCGATTCACGAATTCGTTTCAGCACACCGTCCTCAATCTCGTATGCCACTTGGTCGTCGGCATCCGTCTTCGCGCTCAACCCCTCAACGAAATCCTCGTAGGTGAACGAGGGGTGGAAGGTGACCCTCTCGATTCGGTCATCAGGCAGATTACCGTCCACCTGCTGTCCGAGCCACCATTTTGCGAATTGATCGGCAGTATAGGTCTTTCCCGTCCCCGGCGGTCCATAGAATACGACCTGATTCTTCTTTTTTAATTGGCGGACTATTTCGTTCCCTCTGTCGGGTTTCTTCGGGAGGGAAGATTCGAGACACAACCTTCTCAAAAAAATGCTCTGAGAGTTCGGTGAGTACAGACTCATCTTTCAGTTCGTCTACAGTACTCGAATCCGAGTGCAAAACCTCTGCTGCCTCGTTCCAATCGATTCCATCTACTGATTCGTGCCACCTGACTGTGATTCCCTTGATCAAACTTTCGTTACTGGCGAATAAGAATTCGGTCTCTTCTTGCTCCATTACGGGATCGTCGTCCGATACGGCTTCATAGTGTGGACCGGCGGCGACATACGCTCGTCCGACGATTTGCTCCACTGACGAATTATGCACGAGAATCTTGTCCCCCGCAGTCGCCCGTTCAAACACCTGTTTTTCTTCGCCGGGGACCGGATAGAATTGCTCAGCGGCATCTTGGTCCCAGTTCGAACCTGTCGATTCCAGCCACTCGCCGTCGACCCGATGCCAGTCTGCACTGTGGACGTCAAGCCAGAAATGCCGCGAGCAAACACCCCCCATTTCGATTCGTAGATACGCATCGCTCCCAATTTGAGTGATCGGAGTATCGAAGGTGGTCGTATCTCCGAGCTCGCCACGGGCTGCATTGAGACTCACGGGGTGCATCTCCTCGTACTTGACCATCGAGGCGATGTATTCAGTCTCTTCCCCCCTCCCGTCTTTCTCGATACTGTCAATACGAGCCATCGCATAGAAGTGGTCGTCCTCGAGGAAGATGACCCACGCTCGGTCTGTATCCGGTAGTTCTTTCGCCCCCGTCGTATCCAGCGTGAAGTGATACTGCTCTATGGGGTCGTCTCCGCCCCGTCGGTCGTCAGTCTGTAGTACGAAAAATCGAACCGATGTCGTAGCATACTCCACACTCTTCATTTCGACGTTCTCGAGCGCTGGCAGCACCTCCTCGCGATGGTTCGACGCGAGTTTCCACCGGAGTTCCTTGAGATGGTAGTACCCTACTAAAAAGCTCGCATGGAAATTCTTCGAGAGTTCAGCATCTTCGTTTCCCTCCTGGTTCCAATCTCTGGTATCTATCGAATCGGTGAATTCCCTCGTGAAGACCCAGTCGACATATCTGATGTGCTCACCGGTGAATGAGCTATCTGAGAGTATGATCGCCTCATCCGTCTCTCCGACGTAGTCGATCTTCTCGGGGGATACCACCCCAATACCCAGCAACTTGTGGTATCCATCGTGAGCAATGACTATGTCTCCGGGAGACATATCGAATAAGAACCTCCTAGCCATACCCTCCGAGTCCCCCCAGTTTCCTACCCAGTCACCCATAACGGCGATGCCCTCTTTCTTCCATACTTTCCACAGACTCTGAAAATTAGACGAACTGTATTTGATTTGCCAGACATCCCGATTAATATCTCCACGCCTCGCCTCGGTCCAGACCGATTCGCTAGCCCAGTGAAAAAAGTAATCCAGATCCCGCAAGTGCGGGCGGAAATCGAATTCCGCGTGAATCGTCAGGTACCGCTTGCGCACCTCCAGATAGTCATCGAGATCCGTACTCACGGACTCCCCAAAGACGAGTTCCATTCCGTTGGCCGACCGTCCGTTGACCACGGGGAAAACTTTCGGTGCCAGATAGTGGAGAATCGGGGACATGCGGCCGGATTGGACACGATAGAAGTCGATATCCCCCATCTCCCGAACCGCCGCAATCATCGATTCGGGGTCCTCACTCCGAACGATTCGTCGGAAACAGTCGTGTAGTGTTCGTTCGGCGGAATCCTCCTTGTCGTCGCTCCCAACCCGGATTCGCAACTTTTCAACCGAGGCTCCAACACTCCCAATCGAGTCGTCGATCTCTGCGGTGATGCGCTCGATATCGACCGGTGGAAGGTCTAGGTCACGTACTCGGTTCCGTCTCTCCTCTGGTGATTCGCCAGCGGATGGGTGCTGACATAACCGAAACAGCGTCTTGAGTTCCGCGTCACCAATTCGGTCGTAGTGATCGACCAAGCTCTCGACCACGTCGCGAACTACCTTGGAGGTCTGCTTGGCAGACGCCTCAAGTTCCTCCCAGCGATGCTCTTCTCGCTCCCTATATCGATCGACTAGAAACCGCACCCGATAGTGCGATTCGCCCTCGGATTCGACCATTAGACTGAATGTGAAACTGTCGGAATATGAAAGTTCGCGTGGTCCGTCGGACGTTTCGGTTCATCATAAGAGAAATAGGATTCTCGGTCCAACCACAGCCATCCACGCCGTCGGCGGAACTCCCGACAGATGTTATCAAAATAAAACAGTACGGTCATAAACTACATTGCATTCAGGTGACGCGACGCGTCACCCTTGCCTGCTACGCTTTCACAGCGCCAGCTCTACCCGACCAACAATCTGCTTCCAAAGAGCGGTCTTGTATGTGACTGGCAACTCACGCTCATCGAGAGTCGCAGCAATCTCGGGCGCCGTGAGACTTCCCTGTGCTTCGGCTTCATCAAGCAGTGTCTGTATATTCCCACGCCCGTATGCAGCAACACCACCGCACATCCGCAGATAGTATCGTGCCGCTCGGTATAGTGCCTTCGAGCGGGCATGCTCGTCGGTGGCTTCACACAGATTCTCCCACAGTCGATCACGGTTTTCGGTTGTTTTGATTCTCATTTTTGCACAATCCTTCCGATTTGGGGTGCTTCCACGGATAGTTAATATCGATTCTCAGGGGTGAGTAATAAACGGATGTGTGATTCCGCAGTGATCACAATACATAATTCACGAAGGACGGGGAAAATTGCACATCGAACTGGATTCTCAGTGTGCAAAAACAGGGATTGGAAAATCTCTGTGTGTAATCGCCCACTCACATCAAGACCACCACTCCAGCGGACTACGCACCGGCACCACCAGTCTGCCCCGACAGTTCCTGAGCCCGAGTGACTGTGTCCATCTTGAGTTGATCTGTCTCATACTCTGGGTCATCTGCACTTCCTAATGCATCTGCTGCTGCTGAGAGAAACTCCGTCCAAGTCAGATCATGGGCTTCTTTCACTGAGCCGGCATCCTCAATACGTTCATTATTCAGTGTGATACACAGTTCTGTCACTATGATTAGTTAGTCAGTAAGGAGATCCAAGTAAAACACTAACACTGTCACGTGTTCCACGTCGCCGGTCGGCAAAGAATAACTCCGAAGTCAGTAATGTCAAGAACCAGCGGACTGTCTGATACCTGACTTCGGAGTATAGTATTCTTTGATTATAGATTAAAAACAGTTCCGTGCAGCGATGAGAACGGTCATCACTGCTTCAACCCAATAAATAAGTAAAATTGCCCGAAGATTCAACTCACCGGCGGCAATCCCGATCAATGGGAGCAGGTTCACAATCAGAACACCCAACCCGCCGAACACAATCGTTGAGACTGAAAGAAACCGATTGCGCATACAGATATAATTATTATCTCAGTTGACTCAAATACATTTAATTCCCCAGCTAACTCTCAAGGAGTGAAACATAAATTAAAGATACTTTCGCCCAGTCTAGCTTCCACCTGTGCGATATCTATAGTCTTCGCCCAGCCCAGGCGATGCGCTGATCAGCAGGTCAAGAACACAGCTGAACGTGTAGAATCGTATAATGACCGTGTAAAATTAAACGTATAGTGAACGTATTCAAACGTTCAAACTGCAGCTATCGACATAATTAGAGTGATATTTCCCTTCTTTGAGTCAATTTTAAACGTTTCTCAACGTTGGTTCAACGTTGAATCTTTCAACGGTTTTCAACGGTCAAATCTCACTCATCGACATAAATAGAGGTCTATTTGTCATCCTTTGTGTTTCCTCATAACCTCATATCGAATCTATAGAATCATGAGGGATTGAGCAAATAGACTGATCAATTCTCTACATATTAATTTAATAGGTTAGAATCAGGGATTCCCGAGGCATGATGAAAGACCTAATTTTGGCTAGGACTATGCCCTGTGCAATTCCAGGGAATAGATTGTAGCCTCACAACTAATCTGTATAATCTGGGCGGCTACAGTATACCGATTAGAAATCAATCCGTGAAAACGCATCATTGATGACGGTATCAGTAGGTTCGTTCAGGTATGGTTCAATCGCATCGAATGAATTCCATCCCCCGACCGCCATCAACACACGCGGGTTAATCCGTTCATTCACTAGCATTCGCTGGGCGTAATGGCGACGTAGATCATGCGATGATACGGCTTTCCAATCATCATTATCATATTCTTCAGCCGCCGTTTCGGTTAGTCGTTTTACGACTTCCCGAACACTACGGGGCTGGATATCGATGAAGGGTTCATCATTCGCGATCTGGTTATCCCGCTGATACTGATATAATAACATTTCCAGATCGGCTGGAAGATACGCATCGCGGGGCTTCCCATCGCCGCCAGCTGTATCTTTTCCTTTGGGAACATGGATTCGGTAGTGTTCGCCATCAGCGGTTCGGCTGATACCGCTGGGTTTCACCTGGGGAATCTCGAATGATCGAAGCCCGACTTTAGCCCCTAGATCGATGATGATCTTATCGCGATCTGATATAGCGAATCGGCTTTCGCTTTCTCACATTTCTGTTGAGATACCCTCTGGACTGTATTTCCACGGCGGGGAGGATGCGCGGCTCAAGCGCCAGATTAGTGCCGCTCTCAACTCGGGGAAGCATATCATCCTCACTGGTCCCCCAGGGACCGGCAAGAGCGTTCTTGCAAAGCATCTCGCTAAGATCGCGCAGTCATTGGACGAAGTGGATGGATACACGTTCACCACGGCTACAGCTGAGTGGACGACATTCGATACGATCGGTGGGTACGTCCCTGCGACAGAATCAGACCGATTAGAATTCGATCCGCGTCTCTTTCTCCAGTGCTTCCGCACCGATGCTGGCGCCGTCAAGAATCAGTGGCTCATCATCGACGAATTGAATCGCGCGAACATTGACAAGGCGCTCGGACCGCTTTTTTCGGTTCTGTCCGAAGACTCTGTCACACTCCCATACGAACGTGACGAGCAGATTCGGATCGATTGGGTAGATGAGGAGACACCTGAGAGTGTTCGAGCGGAAATCATGAATTCAGCCGATAGGTATCCTGTCACTCCCGCGTGGCGGATCATCGGAACGATGAACACGTTCGATAAAACCTCACTTTATGAGCTCTCTTTTGCGTTTATGCGGCGATTCAGCTTCATTCACGTGGGGGCACCTGATCTATTAAATTCACCAGAGGTAGTTGATCACTCGCTGCTTGACCCGACGGCCGGTCCAAATTATGCGACGGTATGGATGGACGCCTTCGATGAGTTGGACAACACGATTCGAGAGTACCACAGGCCGATGGCAGTTGTCTGGGCAATCATCAACAAATACCGCTCAATCGGGCCGTCGATCGTGTTGGATATGTTCCACCACATCGCAGCCTACGAAGGTGGCGAACGGACGTCACAGATGACATCGTCACTCATTAGCCTAGTCTTCCCGCAACTCGAAGGGATGCGAGAACGGGACCAGAAGACGCTGATCAACGATCTTGAAACCGACTTCGAGATCACGACTGCAGACGGGGGGACAGAACCGGTCAACGTCGATTACCTCCGGAGTAAAGCTGAAGATATGTTCGACATCGACTTCACCGAGTGAGTTCGGATGAGCAAGACACCGCCGGCTGAACTACGGGACATTGTCACCTCCGAGCTTATCACCTACCTACAGGCAGGGGCACCCAACCCTAACCTAATCGCGGGAGCATTTGATTACTCAGCGGTAGAGATCGAGAATTTCCAGAGTCTCAAACGACTCCATTTTGTAATGTATGCTGATGTCGTCGAGTATATCGAACGGCTGCCGGAGCGTCTCCGTCGGATCAAGACAGAACAGCGGCGGATGACGACCCAGTCTCGTGGAGAAGTTCGAGGACAAATTAACTGGAGTAAGACCCTCCAACAGCGAGCCAAATCGGGATACGCTGATCGAACGCTATTTATGACGGACAACCCGGAAATCGAGATCAATATCCCTGAAAATCGAGTTTTCAAGAAGTTACTCGCGGTGATTAGCGAACCGTTGCGACAAGAGATACAGGGTCTTGATCAGGCGTGGCGCGAGATTTGGGATGATGGCGACATTATCCGCTTACGCCGGATGTTGACCCAGAATGTCCATCTTGACGCTCTTCCCTCCGCAGCCAAGATTTCGCTTACTGACCGCGAGCTGACGGTCGCACGACGTGCTCGACAGCCACTGTACTATGACGCTGCCCGGCTGTACCAACTCTATCGTGATCTGATGAACGATCGATTCGATCTCGAGAGTGTTCAAGAGCTTCTCGAGTCCACTATTATCGCTCCGCTGGAGGATCACAAGATGTTCGAGTTATTCTGCCTGTTTGCGATCGGACACTCGGTCCAGCGGAGTATCCAGGATAATCTGACGCTCACGCGAGTACAATCGGGAACCGATGCGATTGCATCATTGGAGAGTCCTGATCGACGACTTCGGATCTACTATGATACGGGCGGACCATTGTCGTTCTACAGCGACTATCCAAGACCCGCAGACCTACCGGACCCAACCGGCGCGGATGAGTTCTATCAAAAACTCTACCGGCAATCACAGGCACTGGAAACACATTCAGAACTCGTTGACCAGTTCCTCTCGCGAGGAAGCCAACATAGCTTCTACAGTGGACGACCTGATTTTCTCGTGTTGGACTGGAATACCCAGCCAGAGGAATCGCTTCGTGAGGTGATTATTGGCGAAATAAAGTATACTAGGTCACCGAGTACGTTTTCCACAGGTCTCAGAGAGCTGATTGAATACATTCAGTTTGCAGAATCCGCGGGAGAATTCCTGTTCGGTGAAACACTGGACGAGGAGTCAGTACGAGGCATCCTGTGTACTGATGGCGTCCAAGGCGACGTCAATGAGGCAGGTAATATTCAACACGTTTCAACCGACAGGATGCAAGCGGAATTTGAGAAGTCCCGGAGCAACCCTCAGGACACCCGATAGCCGGTCTGGATGAGTTCGATCCCTGAGGAGGGACGATGATATGTGTGCATTCTGCAGCAATTGCGGTGGTACCTCACTACTGCAGCACTAATATTGATCCTGCGGTGCCTGTTGGCACGCCAGCCAGTGAGCACCCAGAAGTTCCGTTTCCACTTGTTGGAGCTGAAACTTCTGTACGTACTCCGTCAGTGGCGCATACGAGACGAATAGTTCCTCCTCATAGGCTCGCCGATGGCTCTCCAACCGGTTGCTCAGATGGACCGTTTCGCCAAGATACCGCAATGGCGACGCTGTCTCCGGCTCCCAGAGTCGATACACGCCCCCGTAATTGGGTATTTCGCCGACGGTTGATTCAAGCTCGAGTGGCTCCGACCACGACAACCCCATCCAGTCGTCTGCAATAACCGCTTCCGGATTCTCCCACGGGAGTGGATTAATCCCCTCGCGATAATTCCGTTCGGCCTCGTCACTCTGCCCACCACGAGCGCCGCCACTCCGCTGTGTCGATTTCTCATACCCTGGTGGCATCCGACCAAAATTACCGACAAGGTTCGTTTCCGTCTCGCGCCGATGGACAGCGATGAGTGCATCCTCGATCGCCTTCCGCTGGTAGTCGTTCTCCGCAGCCGGCGGTGTTGCCACGGAGACTTCGAAACCGAGCCCGTACTCATTCGCGATCGCCCACAAGCTCGGCGAGGCTGTATGTGGATCACTGTAGGGCATCTCCTCGTCGAAGGCACCACGAATAAGCGCCCGAATCCGACCGCGAACGCTTCGACCGCTCTCCCCAATGTAGATGAGCCCGTCGTAGACATCGTGGCGGACGCGGTAGAGACCCGGACCGGTCGATGGCTTCGTCAGGTCATCACTCTCGGGGTGGAGTCGGTACCACGGGGACCACTCGATGCCGAGCCAATCGTCGTCTTCGATTCCGGCTTCGTTTGGCATCATGGGGACACGTTCGTCTGATGAGCTTATCACTTGTTCGCTGTGGCGGGGAAACAGATCTCTGAGGATTGGCTCTCACTGTATCGCCGATATCCCACCTGTAAAAAACTGTGTATGGTTACTGATCTGCGCGCCATCCAGTCTCGTCTGATACAGGTATGGCTGTGAAAAGTTGGCTCCAGTTAGATCAGCATTCTCTAGTGTCGCTCGTTAAATTCGCTCGGACAAACACCGTGCTCTCACAATCGCTTCTCGCTAGCCTAACCTCTGTCAACTCCGCGTCATCGAACTCTGCGCCCTCTAAATCCGCCTCTTTCAGGTCGGCTTCGCGCAACTTCGTCTCATGAAACTCAGTGTTTGTTGAGCATACCTCAGAGGGGTTGGCATTGAGCAGGTCAGCCTCTTTGAGTTGGCACCAAACAGACTAGCCTCCGAGAAGTCGGTCTCATCCAGGCTAGCCCCTGGGAGGTCAGTATCTCTCAACAGGGAAATCGATGAAAGGTCTAGATGGTCTGCAAACTGACCCGGTAGAATAGCGCCATCTAACGACCCACCGACCCAGTCATTATTTTTCAGCAGTTGACCCTTGCATTCAGTTTTACCGGGGTCAGCATGGAATACATATCGGTCACTGTCACATAAAGAGTTCCAAATACAACTAAGCTGCTGGGCAATATTTCCTCGATAATCAATTACAATACTCGTAGAATCCTGGGAATGTGTATCCACAGTAGTCTTCTGGCACTTCGCTGTCGAACTCTCCGGGCGATTCACTCAGAATTTGGTATAGGACGGGAGCCGCACAATAGTTGCTATTCATAACACCACGCTGATAATTTCTCCCTTTTGAGAGACTGTCGTCAATGTTTATGAGAATGTGGTATAATGAATAGAGAATTACATCTACACAGATAACCCCAAGAATCTGTGTCAGTGCAGCACTGAGGCGATTGTTTCAGCTGTGCTTATTGCGAAACATAAATAATGAAATAGACGAAGGACGGTCCAAACGTGACACTGAACCGACTGAACTCAGCTCTCACGGCAGGACTGGTACTCACAGTTCTGATCATTGCGAGCATTTCAGGTTTCAGTTCGGGTGGAACCGTGACTGCCCAGCAGAACAATACGACAGCAACACCACCTCCATCAGCCGATCTGCAAGGATCTCACTCACCAGCTACAGTGCCGACAGCTGTAGAACCAACAGGAACATCAACTCCATTTAGAGATATTCAAGAATATCAACCCACACTGCCTGCCACGGCGACTCTCACAACTCGATACCCAACGGAAACGGAAACGGAAACGGAAACACAAACACAAACAAACACAAACACCGACGGCAACCGCAACAGCTACACTCACGCCTACAGTGACAGCTACCGATTCCCCTGGATTCGGTATTTCAACACCGTTCATAGCCGGATTAGCCATTCTGCTGACTGCTTACCGGGTCTCGACATGATCAGTTCAGTTCAGGCTGATCGGTGACAGCCACAGGATTGGCGACAACCCACTGTCTGTGCACAGATATGTATAACCTGTATAGACACGGACATCGACACCATTCGGTTCTATGGTTGTTCTAAACCGTGTTCGGACCGTGTGAAACGGTTACTGAACGGCTGAAAATACACAGTCGTCACACGGTTCACACGATCACCGCATATCTATATTCACGAGAGAATAGCAGGAACGGAAGCGTCGGTCCGCCCCTGCATACAGGGGGATTGCTCCTCGGGATCATCGGCGCTGTTGCCGTCCGCCTCGTCCTCGCCACCGGCAGCGCGTTGTGGGTGGGCGAGCGCGAGCAGCTCGTCAGACACCGACACGACCTCCACAGCATGAGAGTCTAGTCCTGCGACCCGTACCGCAGCGACTCGCTTGTGACCGTTCAAGATCGTTCCGTCCTCCCGAACCACGGTCTAATCTCGAAGGTGTTCGCATGAAATAACTATTGAAGTTTTAGCTTAACAGGGTCGTCGATTTGGGACGTAAAATCGTCTGTGTCTCTGCTTGCGACAGACACCTGAAAGTCGGTTGGCACAGACACATCTTTCTCTCCCAGTTCAGAGTAAACCGCTTCTTCAATTATCTGTATTTCAATTTCTCTCTCCTGACCTGAACCAATTGTCTGTGATGACATGTTCTGGCGATTTTTTTGCAGCTTAACAGGCGCCATTAGTTCAATGTCCTCAATTTCGACAGTGACCTCAACGCTTGGTACAGTAAATTGTCTTCTAAACATCCTGCTCTCATTTCTGATTCTAATCTTTCCAATTTCACCGTTGTCTGAAATTGTCTCTCTAGGGCTGACTCTGTATTCTATCTTTGGTTCTCTCCAATCAATAATCGAAGATACCAGTATACCAAACGCCTGTGTAACTATTATTACTCTAAGAAACTGAAGTCCAATATCTTCAAAAGCTCCTCTTGTAAACAATGAACCAAATCCTATGAAAATTACAGAAGACACAGCAAATATGATGAACCGTCCCATCTTCTGAAAATTATACCATTTTATCAAATAGAAGGATGAGGTGGCGTAGCCTCCTCCTCCAATTACTAGCAGAGTTGCGGAAAGACCAGAGTTTTCTGCTGATATTCCAAGGAGAAACATCGCCAGGCAGAACGAGTACATGATGAGCAGTTTAACACTCACTGATAGGGATAGTAGTACGTCTTTTGCGAAGTATAGAATAGCTAAAATTCCGAACAGAGTTCCGAATCCGTACAAGACAAGACTAGGTTCGATCATCTCAATTATTAATACCTCCATCCAGCAGTAGTTCCTGTTATCTCTTCACTGGATGTGCTTCTTTTTATGATAGGCGGCATCTCCTTTGGGCTCGTAGAAGTATCGAGAGACTGCATCCTCAGTAATAATAGCGTCGCCGCCTTCATCGAGGTAGTTTTCATGACTGATGGATGCATCACTCGCTATCGAACTCTTAAGGGCTCTATCTCTCCCGAGCGGGTTGAGCCGCTCGTTTTTGCATGTCTCTCAGTTGTCCGTGCAAGATATGTGCCCTGTATTCAGCACGCCGTTTGTCTCAGATGAGAGGGATCTCAACAGAGCTTCCAGAACGGATTCCGTGTAATAGTGTCGTGTCGTGTCACCTGCCGCCCATTCACCTCGCTTGAATCGTCTTCGTCTTGCACCAAGCTATGCCAATCGAGGAACTGTTAAGCCGAGCTTGGGATTCGGTCTGTATAAACTCAATCGGTAATGCAATTGTCTCTGGAATAGGGGGAGCGTGGTCGACACGGGAGAAGGGGGTGTCTTGTCTCTGAGCCGGGGCAACTGAAGCCATTAGGTACGAGATTCCGACTCTCTGAGACTAGACTCGACTGTGCAAACTCCACAGTGACAATCATCTCATCGGGAGTAGAGGGTATTATCATCTGCTGTCACTCGAAGCCGTCAAACCGATTCCAGGCGAGATTAAGAAGCATACCAACGGTTAATATGACGAAGAATATTGGTAAATCACTAGCATGTCCGCTTAGAAATGCGATCACTCCAACAATTACGAGTGGAATTACCGAGATACCTGTAAGATCGCCCACTTTGGGATGTGCGTCGAGTGTCAGTGTAAGACCACCGAGCATGACTCCACCGAGAAAGGTGATTTGAAAAGGACTGCTTCCGGTCATGATATCACGAGTGATGAGTAGTATACATCCGATTGTCACAACCCCGAAGAATAGCACAAAAGCATAATCCCATCTGCTAAGCTCATCTACACTCGGGGAGCCCATATCAGCGATACGTGATGATATCTAAAAATAGACACTGTTTGAGTCTGGTTAGTTGTTGTTTATCATGAACGGGACCGGTTTGCCGGGAGTCAGAAGGTGGATTCTTGCTAATCTGCCGATATATGATGATGTATAGAAATATTTAGTGATCTTCTACTGTCGAGAACTGGAGAGTTTTGGCTGCTATTGCCAGATTTGTGATCTGGAGCAATTGAACTGGAGTGATCGACCGTATTCTCTAGGGGTAAAACCCGAACATGCCATGGAAAAGATTTGGCTAAGGACTGCCTGCAATATTTGGATGACAGCTGCTGTGGATGTGGATCAGGAGCTGGGAACATTGGAGAAGATACGTGCAAGATATACACACTAACAGACAATTACCCGCGAATATGAACAACCCTCAAGTCGGCACAAAAGGCTCTGATGACCTCTTGGGATAGAAGAGGGGATTGATCATGAATGTGAAGCAGACATAACAGAGCGGGTTTCATGCCCAATTGTGGTGTATTCCGAAGCAAAAACAAAACGGGTCGAACGAAAGCAAAATTGAATTGATGAGCTGGAAGCACAGCTGACTGAACGCTTTCAACTTGAAGAGAAAATCGAGAATCTGCCGGACAGGATTATGATGAACGCTCATATCAAGATCGTCGGCAGAAGAAGCCTCATCAAGGACCGGTTACTCAGAGGTTGGTACGGAAACTGACCGGTGTGCCGGTTGATCGGAACGAGTAGTCACCTGATGAGTAATTGGTTCATCGGACGATAACAACAACAGTCACATTTGATGAGTGTATTGTCACGAATTACCCAATGTATCACCAAAGAGTGAGAAAAGCAGTTGATGAAATTAATACTGAGCTCACGCGAGAAGAACTGAGAAATCGCACGAATGGACCGCGAACAATTGTTGACGATATAATTGATGAGATGCACTAGGAAGTCAAAGCAGCGCTTGATGAGTTGGAGTTGGAGTTAGATGATGAATATACGCGGAAAGAATTGACAGACGAGACAACTCGCCACGACCGATTGTTGATGACGTCTTTACTGAGCTGCATCGGAGGGGCGAGGTATATCAGCCGACGAGAGGTATCTGGTGCAAGCACTACGAGTGAATTGAACTCTCGGGGATCGAATTGGATATGAGCTCTCGACGGACTGGATCAATGAGACTGGAATTCGGATCATTGAGTTCGACAAATTACGGGTATGATGAGGATGATCAATCTTCTCTGTTTTTTCTTGTAACAATGCCTCCCCATGACGCGACAGAAGATTTGATCCAATCGAGAACATCGGTATCAGGATCGTTACAGGACAAGCGGAGAGATACCTCCCTTTCTCGCCGATTTCAGACTCAGAAGATGAGAAGTACCGTTATACGTCTTCTAATAGCAGTTCTATTCACCGTTGCAGCGGGAACACCAACTACGAGCCAGCTAACCTTATTACTCCATATGCACTGTCCGTTGCAACGGTAAGAAAACACATTGAGTGGTTTCTGAGTAATCTCATACGAGACAGTCGGAGACAATCATATGATCTCATCAGGTTATGACTGATCAATCAATGATGCCTGATAGTTATTGCACTGTGACCACCGACAAATCCGATTTAATATTGCATCAATTTGAGGTAAGACTCATCATATATGAATATCTGCGTTAAGATATGCGTCTCAAGAAAGCATGAGGAATTCTAGCAGTAGGTAAAAATAATATTGTTGTGAGATAAGACTATATTAGTGCATTGTGTAGTATATTGCATTAGAGATTCGATAATATGTGAATTAAACGTCGAAAATAATAAACGCATACACAATATCTCAATCGTATGGATAATGACATGAAGCGATCAGTAGTTGTTTTAGGAGCGACTCTTGGACTCCTAGGATTATTGATGCTATTATTCTCAGGAGGAGTTCCAATGGCAACAGAACAGTTGACAGACGAACTCGGCGACAATTCGACGGTTATTGCGAACCATGTTACAGGATATGAAGATACATCAGCGACAATAACATATACAGCTGAGGTAGATGGCTCGGTTGTTGTGCTTGAGAAACGTGTCTTTGATGATGTTACTAACGAATTAGAGACACAAATTGCGGGAGAATCAGGAAGAGTTAGGCAACGAGTATATCAAACGAGTGAGATTACGTATTTCGGAGAGATCAATGAGAATAGTACGTACGATATTCAGGAGTATGATAATCAATATGCACTAGCAACCGTTGTATATGCACCAACGCTTGAATATTATATCGCCAATGGGGATTATATCCAAACTGGAGAATCTAATACGTACACGTTTTCTCAGGCATCTGAGGGTACTCCACTTGAATCAGAGATTGACAATGGAAACGTCACAAATTATGAATCAACAATTACAGTTGATGACGAGCAACGAATCACACAATTTGCCGTTGAATTTGAACAGTCAGAAGATGATGTCGCTCAAGACGTAGTGCTTTCACTGGACATTTCAGGAATTGGTGAAAGTTCCATTCCTGAGCAAACGTGGATTGAACAATAACTCAATATATTTAACCGAGGTGTATCGTCATATATAATTTCTTTTGATTATGTCGTCACAGAACAGTCGTTCGAGCATTCACTCATATATCACCGCAGCAGTTCAGGACAACGGAAAATTACAGTCATATTGAGACTATCCATTGTCACGATATCCCCCGTTTCAGCAGTATGAAAAACACCCGGATCCTCACATTATAATTATGCCGGAATTCACAATTCCTTCTATTGATATTCTGTGCATAGATATTTTATATCACATTACCTAGTACTATTCAGCATATTGAGCAGTCTTATAGGACGTTTCAATAAGAAGATTGTGGCTTGTTTTGTGAAACGATTATATAATAATTTTAATACCTGTGAGGATCGAGATTTGGTATGAGAAAATAAAGAATTTGAAATTTCAAGATGCGGGAAAACACACATAATATTATTGAATAGTATATTTTGAACAGAAAATTTAATTTGCATAATTAACAGTATGAAGAAAACAATAATTAGCCCTCTGACGCCTTCATGATATCAAATATTGTGAATATAGTACAGTATTTTAAATACATTTCAAAAGATTTATATAGACAACAATTTCATTCACACGTAACTAGATGAGCCAGACAGTATGACAGTTACACAGGAAAGTTCCAACATAGCTAAATATCAGTGTCCTATTTGCGAATTTGAGGCGACTAAAGAGGGTATTGTCAGAGCACATATGAGCCATTCTACAGACTCAGATCATCAATTAGAGTATATTTACATGCCTGAAACTAAGGTAAATGGATTGTCTGATTCTGGAGAGATTATTGAGAGAATTGGTGGTCGTTCACAGTTACAACGTCTTGACGAAATTGATGTATCGAATCTTTCGTCAGTCACGTCTGATCAAGATGAATTTATTGTTCAAACGGCGGTAAAAAACCCTCATAAGTCATTTTCAGAAATCAAAGAACAGGTTAATGAGGAAATCGCAACAGGAACGTACGGATATTCTTCTTCAAAACTCGATTACAATACGGTATATAGTATAATCGTTGAAGCGTTGGATATTCAGCGAAAATCACATGAACGTGACTCTAGTAAAGATAAATCTAAAATGTTTGAAGACCTGACAGAGAAACAACAGTCAGTTATTGAAGTATACGCTGAAGATCCAGATCAAGATAACAAGTCGATTGCAGAAAAAGCGGGCGTTAGTAATACGTACCCTCAACAAGTGCTAGATGATTACGGTCACATAGCACAATCATACAAGAGGAAACTCATGTCACAACAATACGATATCCCAGAAGATAGAGAGTATAGTAACTTAACAGAGCTTCAATTCGAAGTCTTAGACACAATTGCACGGGATCCAACAAAAAGCAATGAGGAAGTCGCAGAGCAAGTAGACTGTGACTCACGATATCCGAAGAAAGTAAGAGAACAATATCAAGACGCAATTCATAATCGTCGAGTTGATATTGGACTTGAGGAACCGGACGATGAGACTGGTGACAACGTAGAGTCAGAACCAGAACCAGAAGTAGAGAGGAATACTCAAGACGATGACACAGAGGTGATTAATGCAGAATATGCACGATATGAAGTGCCAAGTTCAGTCGCAGAAGAATATAATGATCTCACGCCGAAACAAGAGGCTGTAGTTAATGAGTTAGCTGCAGAGCAAGATCCAGAATCACCTGACCGAACTCATGATGTATTATCAGAACACGCTGGAACACATGAAACATATGTGTATATGGTGAAGGACGAGTATATAGATTTGATAAAAGATATTCAATCTGGAACAAAGGTAGAAACAATAAAAGACACACCAAGTCCTAAGCCGTCATACGCTGAACCTGAAGGAGATGAAATCTCTGATGAAACGTTCCCAGAACGACTTGCTGAAGCTGTAAAGGCTAATGACGTGAAGGCAATTCAAGTTCGAGATATTCGATCTAACATTACAAAAGTAGATTCTGCATCTGTCATTGAACAGGCGATAGAACAAGATGATCGAAAAACAGCGCTAAGTTCGTATCAAGACCGTCTTGAAAGAATTAGTACAGAAGAATCCACACAAGAAGAAACTACAGAAGTAAGCACTCAAGAGACTGCTACTGAACAGGAGACTCAGGAGACTGTACAGGCGAACACACAGGAGACGACTACTGAGCAAAAAACTTCAGAGGCAAGTGCTCAAGATACTACTGAACAAGAGTCTATTCAAGCAAGCACACAAGACACCGTTACTGGACAGGAAGCTACACAAACAGACTCTAGGACATCTACTGAATCAACTGTAGCAGATGAATCATCTCCATCTAGTCAGTCTCAAGAAAAACTTGAGAGCGTGTATAATCAGATACAAATGATGTATAAGACAACAGAAGCTGAGATTGAGAACGGCAATACCAATGCTTCAGTTGTCGCTAAAAACGCTGTAGCTAAAACGATTAAAGAAGATCTTGAAGAGATTGTCGAGAACTAATAGAGAGTAGAGCATAATATTTTACGATCACTTACGTACTATTAGAAGAGTATTAGTGAACTACCCCAACCCACTCAGTTGTCAAAGATAGCTTCCTTGAGGAAGGAGTCTTGCCCTCAGATTTAGATAAAAATATAGTAGGTTCTGGTTGTGTTTCTAATTGGTCGAATGATTGCCGACGGAATTCATCGGCTCCATACGCTGGATGACTACTTGGATTAGAAATTATTGCAACGTCTTGCTTTGCATATACGAATTTAGTACTTTTTTGAGTCATTACATTGTTTATATGCCAGAACGATTATGATTTATTATTCAATCATTTATACATGGTTAATGACAAGTATATGGAATGATCATATGGATCTCCAGCTAAGTATCTTCAACTAAATTTCAACGGTTGTTGGATGCCGTGAATATTCTATTGCAATATTGTCGATAGGCGCAGCAATTGCATTCGATATTTCTGAATTTTTTATCGGTGGTTTATTCCAGGAATGGTATTGTTGCTTGCAGTGGGGATTAACACAGCATATAAATCGTATGTACTCGACTCAATAAGCGCATGAACTTTACAAAAATCTCATCCAAATACTTTATCATAGTTGTATTGATTTGTGTAGTGAGTATTGGAGTTGGTCTAACTATCTCTAATACTGGAATTGAATTTGCCTTTATACCAATAACATCACTGTTCACAACAGAGTATTCTGAAAATCAGGGAATGACTAAACTAGAGTCCGTGCCAGATGCTATTGAACCAGTCTCAATTAATGAAACGAATTTATTTCCTAATCGAAATAGCTTGGCTGAGGATCATAATCGATTGGTCACTCAATATGGTGTATTTTCAGCAGATAACGTGGTAACAAGTCAACAAGTGTTTGAATTATCTGGGACTACATATGATACAGATTCACGGCGTTATGGAGTCATTGAATCAGCAAATATTCGAACGTCAGTTCATTCTATCAGTTTAGCTGAGGGTATGACAGTAACAACGCAAAATGGGTTGTATGAAATACGAGATCCACAGACTGGACTCAGGAAGTCTGGTAGTGTGGAGAGTCAGTCCCCACTTATTTCCCGAGAGTTTTTATTCAATCTATCTTCTGAAGCACAGATTACAAATATTCGGTCGACAGAAACAAACAAAGATGCATTATTAATATCCTCAAACTCAGCTGACACAGTCACCGAAAGCTACATTCTAAGACAAGCCACTATTACAAATCCTGAAGACGTCTTTACTGACAACATTCCTGTGACTCTTGGAGGGATAGTTGTGACGAGGATTTCAATTGTTGAGTCTGTACAGATCTCCACCATTCGAGATCCTCTGGGGGGATTGCATGCAGTTTCTTTTTCCAATACTCGCCTAGTCGAGGGATCAGTAACCCGTAATCAAGTAACATATGTATTCGAATGATCTTCAGTTCGATTCTGCAGTACTTATTATCTATAATATTATAGCGTAATCTGTTATGGTAAATCTAGATGAGCTAATCCGGATCGGATGAGTATTGGGAAGTGGAAGATGAAAGTTGATCATAATAGTATTCGTCATAGTAAGCATCACGAACTTCAGACACCTTCGAAAAAAGCCGAGTTAGATTATGATGTCTATATTGATGACAACGCGAAACTCTTGGGGATCACACTAGAATTCTATCAAGTGCTGGGTATGTTGTCGTATCTGTAAACCTATAGCATAATTGGATAATACAGAATAAGCATCAAAACAATAATTTCTCAGCGTAACGAGTTCAACGCATGTTACGGAACATATTATAAAATATAGGAGCTTAGTTAGATGGATCCAATCCAGTGACAAGATTCACAAAAGATTCTATTGTTACTTTTCTTTTCATCGCTGAGTTGTCCTGGATATCCTCCCCAGATGGGTTTTAACATCATTTCTCCACAGTTTTGACACGGCTCCTCAAGTAATTCTAGTGCTGTGGTAATAATACCTACAGTGTTCGCCAGTCCAATATTGCACTTTCGATGAAGTATGATTGGATCTGTGTCTGCGAGATCTTTGTACGAACTAAACCCCTCTTGTCGTAGAATGCGCTCAGTGCCTGGTCCGACGCCTGGAAGTGCTGTTAGATCGTCTGAATATTTATTTGTGTGAGTAGATAGTACACTCATTTATAGACATTATTGTTTTAGTGTTAGTCTGTATATAACGCTTCTCACGATATTTTCGACATAAGGTGATACAGATGCGCTAATATTTATTAGATCATGAGGCATGAACACAGCCATATCTTCGAAGTCAGGTGATAATGGACTGATGTCTAACGCAGGGTTGGTTCAGTATTTTTATCAAGAACCCAGAAATACGTTACTTGTCGATCCCCGAACAATATTCACAATTGGCATTATTTCCGTTGTACTTTTTGATGATCTAAACGCATTATTCTAAAAACTGGAAAGAGTATAAATATAAAGACATAATCATAATCAGTATGAGTTCAGACCCAGAACCGGCTGAATCAACTCTTCCAGATACTATTTCAGATTATATTGATCTTGAAGTGTACACCGTAACTGGTCGATACGTCGGTTGTGTTGAGGATACAAAGCTCGACTTTGGAAATGGCTTGATCGATGGTCTCGCAATAACACATGTTAATCGAGATCTTCAGCCAGTTATTGATCAAGAACCAGCAGCAAAAGGGCTAACCCTCCCGTACAGATGGATTATGTCTGTAAGCGATGTTATTATTGTAAGCGATATTTTCAATCTTATTTCTAATAACCCAATAGAGACAGATTCAGAGTCGAATACCAAACCCAAGATTTCAAATTAACGAAGAGGCGTATAATAGATCCGGCTTTGAATCCATCGCCCTAACTAATCACCTGATAGCTATATTGAAAAAATTAGTTAAGACTCAGGAAGTCGATACGTTTCCTTCACCACGAAAGTTGGTACATACTGATAGAGGTCTATTTTGAATAATGACAGGAGAATATCTGTTCTTCTACTACCGATGAAAAGTCTCTAACATAGTTGATGGTGACACAATCGATCAAGGGTTTCAAACGGTCAAGAATGTTCGAGTGAGGCTATTGGGGATGCTCTCCTACGTCACGGAATTGAAATTTGTGGCGCATCGGGTCGTGACAGACCGATCAATCAAGAGTTGGTCGTGACGATGTATGAGGACGGATCAAAATACAATATATTGCTGAAAATGCAAATTGCAGTGTCTCAAGTATATGCAACATCCTCGATAAAAAAGTGACAGTGAATAGTATATCTGTTAATTGTTACTCTTCATACATTGTATACCGAAGGAATAAACAGATTTTATTTATCTGTGCTATCCTAAGGCGGTTGGAGGGTATGGGAAGATTGAGTAGTCAGAGGCACCAATCCCGTTCTCTGAGTCATTAAGACCTATTCGTTAGGGCATTGGGTCTTGGATGATTCAGAATACCCTCAACAACCGAAATATGATACGTTCTCTAGATACTAATATCTTCGTCATTTAGTTCATATGAAGAATCATCTTTTGTAACTAGTCCATGTGATAGATTTATATTATCAATATACCCATCAGTATGAAAATTCACAGTCTAAATTCTACGCTCTCATAAAGATTGACAGGTAGTGTCATATTCGATACTGAGATGATCATGATGCTGTATAGACACAACTGAAGTTGAGGACGAAGCGACAATGAAGTGCTCTCTTCACTCTTCTCTATTAACTCTCGAACATCCTCCTTCGAAATATATCCTCTCTCTTCGTCGGTGAACCACGGAAGGTATGATTCAATCGGATACACGTCATTCTTGGGTCAATTTAATACTTCAGCTATGTTACGGTCGTCAATCTCAATTCTTGGAAATTCACGCGCCGAGTGTCGGATAGCTATGAGGATACAGTTGAGTCAGATATTTACGACCGGCTGGATGATCGCATTGGTCTGTTTGAGTATGTCGTTGGAGATATGCAGCCGATTCTATCCAGTGTCGGGTCGAAGGTTCGGGAGGCGACGATGGTCGAAGGCGTCAAAGCAGGCAGTGATGAATATGAGGATCTTGAGCAAGATATTAACGAACAACAAGGTGAAGACGATCCCGACTATCCGAGCGTCCCAAAGGCGGCGACTCACCCGGACGCAGCATATGACGCGCTCCCAGTCGACGATAACGGCGAGGTCGTCCCACCAGCTGTTCCCACCGATCCACGATTTCAGCTGCCTCTCGACGAACTCATCGCGAAAAAGCTCGCCCGTGGCCTCGTCCCGATTCGAGTGGTCGGGCCGCGTGGGTCAGGGAAGAACTACCTGCTCAAGTACCTATGCCACATGACGAATCGAGGCTATCAGTCCATTGACGTCGACCGAGCGACCGAACCCGAGGACCTCTTCGGTCCGCTTGTTCCCGATGGTGACGTCATCGTCCCCCGCAACGGCGCCGTCAAACAGGGGCTTCTGAACGGCGATACAATCGTCATCAACGAGTTTCCCGTCATGCAGGCGGGGGCGGCCATCGCGTTACATCGACTCTTGAACGAGGGAACGCTCCTGGTGAAAAGTCACGGTGAGCTCGTTGAGCCGCACCCGTCGGCCCGCCTCGTCATCACAATGAACCCGCCGACGCGCGAGTACCGGGATTCAGAGCCGATGAACTCGGCAACGCAGGGTCGCTTCCGTTCGTTCGAGCAGCCCTACATTCAGGATGTCGACGACGAAGTGGAGACGCTCGACAGACAGGTGAACAGCGGTGAGCCCGTCGTGGATCGACCGACGCTCACGAAGATCGTCCAGTTCGCCCACCAGACCCGGCAGAACCAGAACGAGTCTTGGCCCACGCTCTCGACACGGAATCTCACTATTCTCTGTGAACACATCGAAGACGGCGTGTACCCGAAGGCCGCGGTCAAGGGGGTGCTTTGGGGGGTCGCCGAGCCAAACCAGTACCCCGAGGACACTCACGAAACGCTGGACAACTATCTCTAGTAGAACGATTTCGTGGTTCTGTTGAAACTCTCAGTCAATAAGACCGTTTTCGCGACCGTGCTGAATACACAGCGCGGGCCTTGTTTAGACGCGATGCGGATCGTCCGCGACGACCTGTGGTCAAAGAATACATTCGGGGAGAGAAGCATCCATAGCCCAATTCAGTTCACCCAGTAGAGCTATCAACCGTCGTCTTCCGGCGCGTCTAAACAAGGCTCACAGCGCGTATTCAGCAAGGCTACTAATCATAACGTTCGAAATTTACACTACAGCGTTACCTTCGAATAACTGTTTATCCAAACCATCCGGCGGATTGAGGCGAAGAGAAATCTCAGAATGAAGATCTGCAACGAGAGTTGCGCGCAGCGATTAACGCGCTCGAAGCGGCTGACGAAGCACTCTGACGCAGAGAGCTGTGGGAGCGTGTTCGTACTCGGCGTGACGGTAGTGCTAGCGCGGTTGCGTTCACCTCGGTTTGTTCGGGGAAACGAAAGTGCGTGCTGAGGGGGCGACCTGCCTAGAAGCGACTCGTCCTCTTAGTGCGGCTCCTTGATCACCACCGGCTCGATAATTCATCTGGGGTTCATTCGGGTAGTCCAAGGATTTCGCTTGTTTGGTCTGCGAGACAGAGGAGGTCTTTGTCGCTTTCTGGGGTCCGCCAGTCTAAGCTGATGTGTTTTCGTCGGACAAATTGTTCGGTAGAGAATATCCGATTTGCGACTTGTGTGATTGAGCTAGCTCGGTCATTTTCGGATACAAGTAGTGCGAATAGCATGAAATCCTGTCGTGATAGGTTTGCTTCGTGTAAATCTCGGTTGACAACCGTTCTTGTTGCACCACATGCTGTTCCCACGAAATTCATCAAGTGTTCATATACCTCGGGAGAGAGCTCCTCAAAATCGTGGACACCGTTTGTGACTCCATAAGAACCCATTCCGTCTTTCTCATCCCCTCCTCGATATCCTCTTGGATCAAATCGCCTCGGAGTCCATCGAATGTTCATCAAGTTTCCGATCTCTTCTTTCTCTTCTAGACTGGTTAGCTCGTCCGTGTGCGTCTCCTCCCAGTGTTCTTTCGCAATCTTAACAGCCTCCTCTTGCTTTTCTTTCCGGTACTCGGTTGGTCCGTAGTTACAGATGATATGGGGGGCTTTCCGACCTGCGAGGATCAAAAGGCAGTGTAACGCGCTTTCCATTTGATTGATGAGATCGGTCTTACGATCATCAGTTTCGACATCGAACTCTTTTCTTCCAAGCACGTCGTGGGTGGCATCGTTCCGTAGCTCTCGAAGCTCATCCAGTGTTTGATAAACTTCTGGGGCGATGATATCCATCCGACGTAATAGGCTCAAGTGTGAACTGTACCGGGATCCTTCTCCAACTACTTCGTTCTGGATTACCGTCTTCAGTCGTGCTTCCTCCCGCAGTAATTCTGAAGTGAGGATGTCACTGGCAAGGTCCTCGCACAGCGCTGTGAACAGGAGTAATAAACTGAAGAGATCGGAGGAGAGATGGTGACCCCCGTCTTGATAATCTGTTTCTCTGATCCGGTTTCGTTCGTCAACATAATACCGGATCATACGGGAGTATCTCGAAGATTCAGACCGGTTTTTGTGTACGAGTGCGACTGCTAGCAACTGATCCTCATCGACCTCAAGCGCATCGCTGACCTCCTGAAGTTCTTGTAGTCGGTTATTGCTAAGAAAACTCCGTAGATACGTGAGTGACTCGTCGCTGTACTCAGACGGAATATTGACCGGACATTCCGACACGATATTCTCGAATTTCGCCTGGTTCTGGTTTTCTCCACTACCTGTCGATTCTTGGGCCGATTGTGGAGTGAACTCTGTTAGAATATCTTCGAACCCGTTGACCTCCTCCGAAGTTTTAATCGACACGCTCAGCGAGCCGTATTCGATAACGTATAGGCTCTCATCACCTGTTTCAATCTTTTTGATTGTCGTGTCTAGCCCACCCGCTCCAGAGTCTTCCTCAAGAATGTCGATATATTCGTCTGTCGGGTTTTGGCAGACTGGACACCGCATAGGAGACTGGTGTCAGACGATCAGGCAACGACTGTTGCCTGCTGCTCGTAGTACTCCTTTGCATCCGCATACTCCATATCCATCTCCCGGGAGAGATATAGGATCAACTCCTCCTCGCTCTGATGGACTTCCACAGAGACATCGTTTTCTACGCTCATTGCTCTTACAGGATATTCTCTCCTCCATGCGAATAATAGTTCGCAGTCAGCGTGTAGCCGACGTTAGACAGCTGCTCCTCAATGAGTCGTGCTATGGCGCGACACGGTTTTATATCCTCATTTGATGAGCCTCTTGGCGATATCTGGATTCGGGGTGTTCGATGCGCTCCACAAACTCCGAATTCATTATGTTGGGCCCTTGAGCGATCTTGAACTTAGTTTTTCAAACGGAAATAATGATGTGTAGAATCGGCCATGTGGAACTTCTCGAATGCTGATGATTTGTCGAGCCTATGCTGTAGACAGGGTGGATAGTCCGCAGTGTGGTCGCAGCGTTGGTCAGAACGTCTTCTTCGTGCGGTCTGGTCTACCGAGACAGAAGCGACTTTGGTGGCCTGAATAAATATTTTAACAATAACGGACAGATACGCTATCCTTATACTTCAACGTTCGAGTAAAATCCCGCAGCTCTATCCTACAATGCCGTCGGTCCAGTAGGAGCAACTGGCGCTACTCGTCGGGGAGCTGGTCGGGATCGACCCACCAGACGCGGGCGTTCGCGCCGACTTTCTTCGTCGCGAGCCCGGGGTATGCGTCGTCGTGAAGCCCGTGGAGGCGGTTGTGTGCGGTGGTTTCGGAGCAGCCGACGCGGTCGGCGACCTCGCCGACCTTCAGGGGCTCGGGGTGGGCGTCGACGAGCGCGTCGACGACGTCCTCGTCGGAGTACTTCGACTCGAACTTCCCGCCCTCGCCCTGCTCGACGTCGCCGCGGACGTCTCCGTTGGTCATGGTCAGTCGTAGGTCGGGAGCTGATAAAACGGTACTGCTACGTGGTTCACCGGTCGGACGCTCGCGCGCGCCGGCGCTCGTCGACGTCCTGGTCGGGGCGGCGGCTGGTCAGCACCTCGAGGACCGCGGAGCCCTTCTGGTTGCGGACGAGCAGCGGCTCGGGCGTGAGGCTCTCGACGTGCGCCATCCCTGCGTCGACGCGGACGGAGACGTCGTCGCTCCACAGCTGGGCGTCGCGCTCGAGGGCGGCCGCCAGGTAGACTGCGTCGTCGGGGTCGGTGTCCCGCATGATCCGCGCGGCCTCCTGGAGGGACTCGAGAACCACCGGGCGCGGGACGACGTCGATCCGCTTGAACAGCAGCTCGATGAGCTCCTCGACCTCCGCCGGCGTCAGGTTGGACTTCTCGGAGACCATCTCGGTGTACTTCCCGATCTCGTCGTGGACGTAGGCGGGGTGAGGAGGTCGTCCTCGAGTTCGACGAGGAGCCGCCGCGTCATCGAGTCAGAAATGAGAGCGGAGAGGATGATGTTCGCGTCGACGACGTACTTCATGCATCGGCCTGGTCATCGAGATCGGCCATCGCCTCCTCGGTGGCGGCCCGGTCGATCTGGGCCGCCAGTTCGTCGACGTCCTCCTGGGTAAGTTCGCTGCCCTCGACGAGCTGCTCCATCACCTCGAGGTCGTGGATCTTCTCGCGGATCGCCTGGCGGGCGACCTCGCTCCAGTTGATCTCCGGGTGGTCGTCCATCTGTTCCTTCAGCGTGTCGTCGACGGAGACGGTGACGTTCGGCATCTCACATAATACTGTGTAGACGCAGGAATAAGTAAATTGCGTGCGCCCCGGCCGTCGGCGGTCAGATGGTCTCGAAGTGGTCGTACTCGCGCTCGGTCGTCAGAATCGACGAGTGCCGCAGTCTGTTCCTCACGTCGTAGAGCGTGTTGTCGTCCTCGACGCGCAGCATCCGCCAGGCGACCGAGTGGCGGAGCGTGTGGGCGGTGACGTCGTCGGGCTCGCCGCGCCCGGAGAACGAGTAGGGCCGGACGTCGGCGGCCGCGGCCGCGCGCTTCACGGCGTCGTTGATCGCCTTCCCGGACAGCCGCGGGCTCTTCTGCGAGGGGAACAGCGCCGCGTGGTCGTCGTCGCGCTGCTGGAGGTAGGCCTGGAGCGTCGCGACGACGTCGAGCTGCTCGCTGCGGTCGAGCTCGAACGTCGCCGGCGGCGGGCTCCGGTCGTTCGGGAAGTCCTTCTGGATGGCCGTCGGGATCCGGAGCAGCTCGTCCTCGAGGTCGACAGAAGCTCGATCGTCGGAGATCCTTGTTCAAGATGTCGGTTGTCCTTCCTGTGGGTATGAAATGGAGGCAGCTCTCTGTACGACGGATTTTGCGCTCATCGTACTGACGGTGACCGTTGAGATGTCTGCAAAGTCTCATGCGGAGAGTGAGCGTGTCGCGAAGCGCGAGTTAGGTGTCCGAATGAAGGATATCCCACTCACGGTATTGGAGACAAAACCGGTCGACGAGGTGGATGAAAAGCCTAAAATGAACTTCACAGACCTAGGTCGCGATGTTCAATCCTGAAGATATGATATAACTTGGAAACAGAAGTGAACTCTGTTGCACTCACACAACTAACATAAACAATCTGTATTAGTGCAATAGTGGCTGGTCATCTTTCATGATGAACTGGCTATATATTCGCACTGTACACACTGTTGGCGATTGATGTTTTCTTGATTTTGATCTTTATCATACGATTGATTACATAACATGAATCCAACGGTGGTATCGAGTTCCATACGGAGGGAATTGCCTTCGTTCTGACCACCCATATGCATACTTTGGCATGTGTGTCATTCGTATCTTATTCTGTCAAGTGTGTCGAGTGAGTGGTCCGTTTATATATCACATACACACCGTTTCTCAGTGAGATTGTTGTTTGGAAACTAAGAGGGATGTTGATCGCTGTCGAGTTCCGGTCAGAAGGTATCGCGCGACATCCTGACCAACTCTAGCTGCAGTCGCTCTCTCGGTTGCGATTTATTTTATGCAACCACCGTTGCAAGTGCTTCATATCGATGGTTTCCTTGAATACTTCTCCCTCCTTTGCTAGTGCTTTCTCTGTCAAATAACACAAGTGATTGTTGAGTTGTTTCTAGTTGTAGCTGTCTGTTATATAACCACGTTTTATTCGTTTCATGGGTTATGATTCTTTTATAAACCACACCCCATTTTGCAAGGGTCTTGTCTTTGAGAGAGTGGGACCGGGTGTATTGATCGGGTCAGAGTGGTAGTAGTGACAGTCTCGTTGTGGCAGTGATATATACTTGTAATTATATAAAGTATAGTCGATCAGATTATTGGTTACTACACAGACTGAGACTATCTGAAACTACATTCTACTGATATTCCATACGACACGGATGGAGAACCATTTCTCACCCTGGAGGCTTTACTGCGGGCATCCATCGATCTTAGCGTAACGCCGACGCTATCACCACTATCGAATCTAATGCGTGTCAGCTTCCCGGGTCTGAGAGATACTGGATACAAGCCACTCTATCTCAATTTACAGACATTTCATATGGTGACCCGAATGAAACAAAAGAGTGACACCAAACGCCCTTGAGTAGGACACACTCATGAAGAGTCATGGAAACGACTTCTCGTTTGGGGATATTATAATTGACAAGAAATCTCCAGACTCCGAGGGTCGGAGTGGCAATCACGCTGGCAGAGCCGTGGTAATTAATACACCACCTATGACGGCTGAAGAGTGGGACATGTCCAGCCGTGACTCAGTGGTTAGAGGTGTGCTTCTAAATCATCATATTCATTATACATACCCGGAGTTGGCATAAGCGACTATCACGTTTGTACGCTTGTTTTGAGAAATATTGCCGGAATCAATCACAACTACTCGTTCATCATAATGATAAACATCATGTCATGAACGACGAACTCCGGCGAGCGCGCCGGGAGACAAACCAAAATCGGACTACAAATACCCGAGTTATATTGGAAAGTAATTCCAGGGGATACTCCGCCCTCTAATATGGATACAGCAGATTCGATTAATGCATTTATTGATACGTTCGTGAAGATTATCAAGTCAACCGAGTCTGCAGTTGATCAAGAAACAATTAATACACTTAGACAGATTGGTGAATCAGCTATCGAAGGAACTGAGCAGTCAAGCAGAGATTGATGAGATTCGAGAGCAATCACCGTGGTATTAATTGGGAGTGACCACTTGGCAAAACGCAGTTGTTGGAATGACTAGACGTGACGTTATCTAGAGTCGTGCTTTGCATATCTTAATATCTAAATATTTAGAATACGAACTCAGTAGCCACGATTAAGTGCCACAAAATATTAGTTTTTGATATCATGTCGCAACAGAGTAGGGTAAGAGACTGTAAGACTGATAGACTGTCCCAAAGAAAGTATGTCTGAAGCTGATAATCCAGAGGATGGTTCCTCTGCTGATGTGAGCGGAGTAGATTCGATCGACGAATTTGTTGATATATTTGTGGAGGCTGCTGAGTCGACCGACACTGAGATTGATCAAGAAGTTATCGATGATCTCGAACAACATGGTCGACAGGTGAGTGATGCTTGTGAAGCGATGCTTAAACAACATCAAAAGGAGATCGACGATCTTCGAAATGAGCTAGTCGAGGACAGTGAACCGTCAGAAGAGTAGCCTGTAACTATTTCATATCCTTTTGAATTTACTTCCTCAGTAAGAATCATAAGCTATTGACTCCATTTGGTGTATTTTGACAGCGTGAAGACGTCAATACATGCCAACATATAAGTTGGATATGCTGCATGGAATTGAGAATTAAATAGTCTAAACGTCTATTCTGTTTTTAATCAAATTAATTTACATTTATATATCAGACAAATAATGTAAGATTTGTACGAAGTTTTATATGGAATACTAGACAATCATATCAGTATCCGTTGAAATAATGACGGTGAGGGATGAACGAATAACCCCTCAACCAAGGAGCCCCAAACTCCATGAATAAACAAGACCCGCGCTGTTTTAACAGCACCGACGTCAGTTGTATTGATAAATTAACACTATGCATCGAAGAACTTGCAGACTGTTTGGAGACGACTGATACCGATCAAGAAACGGTTGATACACTTAGACAGGTTGGCAAGTCAGCTGTCGAGGGGATTGAACAATCACTTACTAACAAGCAAGCGGAGATTGATGAGATTCGAGAGCAAGTTGCCACGCAGGCGAAGTCCAACGCTGAAGATCGAAAAAAGATCACGCAACTTGAAGATAGCCTCGCAAAGCATATTGAGAGTGATGCAAAAGTAAGGAAGAGGCTCACCAAAGTAGAAAATAAAGTTGAAACAGACACGACTAATTCCTCTGGTGAGCAATCGTCCCAATCTGAGGACAACGATGAGGATGCGACCACCCCGAGTAGTAGTAAGGCCACTTCCCTTGAGCAAGTGTGTGCACTTCCAGAAAACGTTGCAGTAGAGAATCTCACGTCCAATCAAAAGAGAGCTCGATCAATTGCTCGTCGAATCAAAGACTATGGAAAATCCGTGCCAGCTGGGATTGCTATCACCTCAACCCGGATTCGAGACGTGTTGACTGCACAAGAGGACAAACGCGTTCACAGACAGACAGTCCAACGAGTCGCTGACTTTCTGAAACAGTTCGGTGACGGGGGAGTAGATATTAAAGAAACTCGTGGCGGGAAGACAGCGGTCGTGTTCGATGATGGACTCGCTGATGACGTCACGAGTGTTGTGACGGCAAACGAAGAAACCGCTGTGACGATTGGCGTTACTTGACCAATAACACGATCACTGGCGAGGAATAGTACGACAGAATGGACGTACTAGCCCCTTTCTGTAGTAACAACTGAAGAGAGAACCTCTTTGTTTCAGTAGTGTTTACACCGAATGAAACAGGTTCGTCGAACAGTCAGTAGGTTCACCCGTCACAACGAGTGTGACGCTGTCGGTGACGAAACAAATAGAAACAACAGTCTCATACTCTCGACGTCTTGTCACGAGACCGCGTACATTGATGGTTGGAACTGAGTCTTCTCCTTAACCATTCCTCGGTGGTTTATTTCGACTAGATTGCTCGTAAGTTACTGGTTTTTGGATTCAACTCGGGAAAGAACGGCACGAGTGAGTTAACACTTTGAAATAACCGCCGGACCAACTTCATCGTCAGCCTCGACTCAGTTCAATCGATTTGATGTGTGCTCGAAGGTCATCTCTTGTGTTACTGTTCGAGTACTCAATTGTTACATCGACTGCTCTGGTTTCGACTAGTTTACGCAAAACAGTACACGATGGTACTTATCGATCATTTAAATCAAAGAGCTCAGTCCTATCGGTCCACTAGCAATCAAGTAATTAGTTTTCGCTCACTGGCTACACTCATCTCATCTAAGCGATTGGTCTGACATGTATATCCTTTCGGACGTCATCATCGGAGAATTCATATCGCACACGGGGGGTAGCAAGGATCATAATGACTGCGAAAGGGAGTAATCCGCTGTTCACATGCGACCATGATGTTAGGTGCAAATGAGAGTTTGATGCTTCTTGCGTGTATATTCATGCTAATTTCGATGTTGCGAGCCAATCAGTGTACAGACTGATATTGACCCTTGAACCACTCACCGAGTGCGACCACACACAATGAAACGACGGACGATATTGAGGACCTATTCACAGCACCGGATCACATTGATTCTCAACGGGTTTTGGGTGATACGATATACACGTGATATATCGGGAGGTGGCTTCGACGAGGGAAATATATCGTGCCGTTGGTTGTGGTAATGAATCCTCTGTCTTTTTTTGGAGTATGACACCCCTCTGAAAACGCGTACGTATGTATACATACGCCTATACGTGCGTATAACACATCTGCACCCACGATAGGTTTATTATACAGTAATATCAGCATATTGATAGGTAAGTATCGTTGACCGTTGATCGGTCGACTCCTTGCTACTGCTATAGCATAGTGTCTAAGACGACGGCGCTGAAGTCAATGTCAATCCCGGTTCGAATCCGAGCAGGAGCGTGCCCGCGAGGGTCGAGCAAGGATGACGCTCTTCAACAGTAATGAATGTAATAAAAAGGCACTACGCTACACCCAAGCAGAGTGAGCTGCGTTGGTGCAACTCTCACCCCACTTACAACGGGGTTCGCTAAGACGTGTCCTGTTCTCCTGTGTCGGTCTCTATATTCGTTGAGTGAAGTGAGTACAAGTCTTAACTAATAGCTCTAATAATAATCGAAAATATTAGTTAAGATGATCACTCAGCGACCTTCCCAAGATATTCTGACGTTAGATTCCCGGAGTCATCGTAGTAATAGCCATACCTGTAGGGACCGTGTCCCCCCTCCTCCTTGCAGTGACACGTCTCTTTCCCACACTCGATATACTTCGTATATACCCAGCCACCTATCTGTTCATCGTATCCTTCGATAGACGCATCGTCTGGAATTTCAGTTTCAGTTTCAATTTCTTCTGCTGATGGTTGACGGTTATACTCAGCAAGATCAATCGCCCATTCAGCAAGATCCTCGAGTTGTTGTGCCCCTTAGCGCTCTACCCCATGATCACGTACGTCGGAAGTGACTCTGGAGGTTCTGGTTTTGAATCCATTGTCCTAACTAATCATCTGATAGCTACGTTGAAAAAATTAGTTAAGACTCGGAAAGTGGATACGTCTCCCTCACCACGAAAACTGGTACAGACTGATAGATGTCTATCTTGAGTAATGACAGGAGAATATGGGTCCTTCTACTACCGAACAAAAGTCCCTCACGTAGTTGATGATGATACAATCGATGTCACGATCGATCAAGAATTTCAAACGGTCAAGAATGCTCGAGTGAGGCTGTTTGGGATCGATACTGCTGAAACGCAGTATGTGAATCCTGATGCTGAAGAGTACAGACTGGGTGTCGAACAGACGGAGCTCATCAGAGCCTGGATTCAAGCGGGTCAATATAATTACGACGGTGAGTGGTCATTTATTCTTGACAGTCGTAAAGATGCAACAGGCAAGTATGGTTGGTTCCTTGGATGTATTACTAGACGGTGTGATGGATCTGAGTTAACCGACTCGCTCGTCAGAGAGTACGGTGAGAGTGTACGATACTGATAACTGATTTTGAGCCAGTTGGTCACGTGGACAAATTAAATTGGCATTTATGAGAGCGGTATTCGTTGGCACGTATCTCATTGGCATCGCTGCTCTGTTCCTGTTCAGTGACCACTCAATATGGATCCAGATACCTGTCGTTGTCCTTGGATGGTCGGTCACATACGTATCATCTGTAATACCGATGGACCACATCGACATGTGCTGAAAACTGGTATCACCCATGCAGATGCTACACTGAAACGATGGGATTCCGACAAGCACTGGAAAATCACGGTGAATGCAGTGTTACTCTCGAGAATGATCTGGTAATTGAGTTGCACCTGGACGCAGACTTCGAGACCGACGGTGACACTGACACTGGACGCCTTTTGATGTTCGTCCAACAACATGGTCGTTAGATCGTTGACGCTCCCCACTCAGTTGTCTCACAGCACGAAGATTTCCCCGTCCCTCAGAGGACATGACTGTGTCCTCAGAGAATCTATGTTGTGACCCGAATCAACTGTTACTCTGCTTCAAGTAGTTCAACAACATTTTCTTCGGGATCGTTACAATAAAATCGTGGCGTGATACCAAAATCAACAGGCTCGCTCGTCACCACGGCACCGGCATCGACTACCCGATTATGCCATGTGTCGATATTATCAACCTCGAACGCAAACTGATGCGCACCAATATCATTATTCGCGACACCGACAGCAGACTCCCCCAGTGGTTCGTGATATTTGAGCAGTTCAACTGCACAACCTGGTGCTTCAAGAAACCCCGCCGACAGGTCTGTGTCAGAAATCCCGACTAAAGTGGTGAGAGCCTCGGCATCAATTTCGTCATCCGCTGAGGAAACTTCTGCCTCGACATCGAAACCGAGCGTGTCACGATAGAACGCGGTCATCGCCTCAAGATCATCGACCGTGATACCGATATGATGTGCTGTGGGTGCCATATGTATTGCATGATAATATATGATACATTGGTTTGGACCCCGGCGATATGAGTCATTTTATACAGTCACTCGACGTTGTGAAAGGAACCGATTCAAAAGGATTGCAGATGTAGTGTTAGTAATCAGTATCACACTATCAGTAGAGATAGTGAGCAGTAGATACAGACTGATCTGCGAACGGTAATCGGGAGGGATCCCGAGCCGGTCAGCGATTCCCGTTTCAACCCTCCGCGACATCGCTGGTCTGTCGTTCAGACAGCGACGCCGTACTGTTCGTGTCGCTCGACGACGGCGTACCCTTGAGCTTCGAGCGCTTCGTCCCGGTACCGGTTCGCGACGAGTCGTTGTGGAACCCGCCGCAGACCGAATCGCCGATCCGCTGTGTACTCGTACTCAGCGACGGTCCCGTCGTCTCGCGTGTCGACGGTGACGACGTACGTCGACCACGGCTGACCGTCCACTGTGGCTTCCAACACGATTCGACGGCCGCCATCCGGCGTACGATCCGTCCGGGTATCGACGGTCATCTCGACCGACCGCAAACCGAACAGATACGAGATCCGGTACGTGACTCTCCCGTCTCCAGTGAGGATCTCGTCAGCGATTCCCCACTGAAACACGAGGATCGGCGGCGTCGCCCCCGTGAACGACTCGGCGACGGACTCGGCGTCCTCGTCGGTTCGAAGACGGACGCTCCCGCGTGATTCAATGACCGGAGCACGTATGACGACGACCAGCAGTCCCCCGACGACGACTGCGGGTACCAGCGACGTCGCGACGTACGTACCGAGGAACCCAGCCACGACGCCCAGGACGATCAGCGCACTCAGCGGTCGTTCACGTCTCAGATATCTCTGCGCAGCGGCGCGTGCCTCCCGTGGTCGGTCGACAGTTCGTGTGGAGGGCATCACGAAAGTGTCATCCCGATAGTCACTTGACGCCATCGAATCAGCGTCGCAGACCCGTCCAACGATATTAGCTCTTTTTGACCGCTCCATGCGACCGTACTAGAGCCGTTAAAATACACCCTTGAGAGACCCATATCGACACAGGCGGCTTACAATCGGTCTGACGAGACAGTAGATCTATATAAGGCACGGATCCACTGTAGTTGCACAAATTCTTCGAGTAACCTGTGTGGGTGCAGTATGAATTTGTTACTCAGAATCTCACACGTCGTCTGGGAGTTCGGCATCGGAAAGGTCTGCCAACTAAGCGTCTGTCATGTCGGTGTCAGTGAGGACCGCAGCCGTGAGGTGGACACTCGAGAGATCGGCGGACCTGAGGTTCGCACCAGAGATATCGGCGTTACAGAGGGTAGCACGCAAGAGGTTAGCATTAGAGAGGTCGGCGTTTGGTTGAATATCACTGGGCGAGACTTCGTCGCTGTTGGGAATTGAGAATTCGTAGTTGGTCATTATCTGATAAATATGGATTTTTGAAGTATTTATTCTGAGTGAATTGTCGTGTCACTGATAGGTGGGGCACAGGCTCTACCCATTTGCCAGAGAGCCAGCTGATCAACGATTAGTTGCTCCGTTCTTGTACAGATCTTTTACTGAGAATTGATTGGACTTGCAGTTGCACAAAGAAGTGAGTTAGTTGTATGTCTATAATCATATATTAGTTGATAAATAATCGCATGACTGCGTTCCCTATTCTATTCATGTAAGTAAACATATCAGATTTAGTATCAGATTTACACGCCGTTATCGGTTAATTTGTCAGAGCAAAACAGTAAGAAAATTGGAGCAGTCTGCCTTTCGAACGGGAAAACACCGACAGTCGTCATAGCCTCCGCCGCTGTGTGTTTGTATAATGTTTTCCTCGTGCTGTTGTTCTATGGATATAGATAAGTTAAAATATTAATTGAGACGGTGAGAATCCGAACAAAATAAAGCCAGAACCCCGGCAATTGAGCTGTTAACAGGAGCCATGAAGACCAATATTGACGTGAATTACAGAGTTGACAAAAGGTGGTCTCAGAGGCATCGACGATCAATCGCTCAGCACGCCAGTAATATGATTCCCAAATAGTGTCAAAAGTGGCAGACTGCGAAGCTATTCATCGTACAATATGGTGGTGGAAATGCACACAAAAAATTCGCCGGGTGAAAACTTCGATATGCATCTGTTATCATCAAGTGGCACACATAATTTAAAATACTAATGTATAGTGCCGAGAATTCCACTCAGACATGACACGCTTATGAGCTGAGGAATTGAGTTCCATACTGGAGGATAATTCATTCTCGGGAGATATGTCAAATCCTCTCGAACCGATCACTATCTTCTTTGCTAACAGCACGTTTGTTGAGATCTAGCGAGTCTCAGGTGATGATTGATCTGACTCTATCGAGTTTAAAATCATGATAACCTTCATCGACCTGTTTATACTCTGTGTATAGCAGAGGTCAATGAGGACGGACAGTCAAAAGAGACGCAGATGAACAATTATACGTCTTCTCGAGTGATTTCTCATCCACCGTTGCAACGAACAGAAAACCCACAAAGGATTGAAACAGGGCAGGACAGACGCTCGACGATTACAAGACATCCGACAGTGATGACACCTCAGAGACTGGCGACGGCAGTGGACTGACCGAGTGCTGAGATGCCAGTTGTCGCATTCGATAGAGATGAGTCGCTCGTCTCTGTGAACGATGTTGAGTCTGCTGATGGGTGCCACTGTCCAGACTGCAATGAGGAGTTCAGTTACATCCGAGATGCACATGACCGAGCGGGCAGTCATGTATGTGCGCACTTTGTCCATCGCTCCGCGACTGGCGGTAGCTGTGGCGAGTCGCATATGCATCTCAAGATGAAAGCCGTCGCTGCTGAAACAGCCGAGTCAAAGTTCCCGATGGCGAACGTTGAGATCGAGCGCCCGATTGCCGGTGGTGAGAAAGAGGCTGATATCTGTGTGACATTCCCTGATGTCTTCTACCCATTCGGCGGTGGCATCTGCATTGAGTGTCAGTATAAGAATGAGCAGAAGGATATACCGGGCACTGAGGACGTGTATGCGTCACAGGGCTACAGTACACTCTGGCTGCGCGAGCAGCAGTTTGATGCTTACACTGTCGATCTGCTTGGTGGCGAGCTGACAAAAGGGTGGCTCAAACAGATCCCAGACAAATCAGAATGGTCTGGTGTCACTGACAGGTCCGACGTTTGGTCAAGTGAGTTTCACGACTTCCATTACGCAGATCAAGACACAGCTGCTCGAGTGCCATTCGAGTGGATCAAAGAAGAGCTCAAACAGCGGTATCAACGTGGACTGCAGATATATCGAGCGAAGAATCAGCAGTCAGATGGCGCCGATCACGCGACAGTCAGTTACAGAGATCGACGTCTCCGTGACACCGACCATCTGTCCGAAGAGTTTCATGATGCAGTCCAGAAACTTCGGAAAGCAAACGAGAGACTACCATCTCATTCAGAGGCAAAACTCAGTCGTGTGGAGCATCAAGTTTACGATGAAGCGACCGACTTGCACTGCGTCGGCGACTCAAAACAACACCTGATTGACAGCGGTGAGTGTTATCATTGTGGTATTGAACTATGGAAACTCCGTGAACATCTTCAACCTCACCAAGTGTCGAGGGTGAGAGAAGCAGATCTGAACTTGTCATACTGATAAGGCAACTACTCACTGGTTTTTACGGTGACTCACTGGGTCATACTCGGTATTGTATATAAACATGGGTGTGGTGTGGATGGTGATCGTGCCGCAAGTGTAGGTATTATCTGTGATAATTGTACACTCAAATTGTGATCCGATGTGCAATTCTAGGGATTGGATATTCTCTGTGTGTTTCCCCATGACTTGTGCCAAGAACACCCTTCTAGGGGATTACTCTCACACTCTCAGGATTCATGCCTTATGTAACAAATTGTCTTGTGAGAGAGGCAGATGTTACATAAGGATACTCAGGTGTCCGTCCGTCTCGATCCATGTCCCCACACTCTCGATGAGATTCTCTCAACTTTGGAATTGACAAAGTCGAGTCTCAGAGAGTCGGTTACGTATAAACAGATACTCAATATTGTCTCTCAACTTTGGATTCTATGAGATTTGAATCCAAAGTCTATCTTAACGGTTCACACATGTCTGTAATCTGCAAAATAACGATGCGTCACACTGAAGCAAACAGCGCAGCAATTCACTCTCGACGCTAAGCGATGCCACTGCCACCATCGAATCGTGACAAGTGTCAGCTTCCCAGGAATAAAATACACTAGATTCGAGCGACTGCATTTTTATTCACAGACACTCACACTCACAAAATGACCCAACTCAGAGAAGATACTGACGACCCAGAACACGATAACGACCTGTCGTTTGGAGACGTTGTAATCGATAATGAACGTCCAGACTCGAAGAGACAGAATGAGAATGTCACTGACACTGACACTCGCACTCGCAAGCCAGTGGTCGTCAATGTGCCGCCTGTGACAGCTGAAGAATGGGATGTACCCGACCGTGGAGTGACTGTCGCAGAAGATAATCCGCAATACCGGAGTGACTCACCAATAGCAATTGTTGTGTTCACGCCGGATCTTGACTCAGCATTTCAGTACTATTCCGGAGTGGCACCACTCAAACTGACTCGACTCGAGAGGTCTGGAGTAGATTATTATGCGTTTCCACAGCCGAGACTTCAGAAAGCTGGCTCGAGAGGACCAATAACAGTTGACATTGATCGGATATATCCGTCACCATACCACTCCCGGACGTTTTCCCTCGATCAAAACACACGATTCGTCGAGAAGGTGGCAGCGAGAGAGAAACCACCGAGACCTCCTCTCGTGTGGGCAAATCATGACCGCGCTCATTCTCGCTCTTGCACTTGTACTTGCACTCAAACCGACTCGTTGACTCTCTTAGACGGTCACAAAAGAGTCTGGGCAAGCCATGTAGCTGGACTCGAAGATATCGAGATTCTTGGCATGTACTTGGACGATGAGACTGCAACGAGAGTCTGGGCAAACCGACATCTTGACAGTTACAATCGCACTGAGACGAATCGTGCGAGAACCCGACTCAAAGACAAGTGGGGAGAGGGCTATCGGCAGTTTTTTTAACGAGTGCGAATACGTCATATGTTAGATTGTGACGCAGAATTTCAGTCAGTGAAAACATTCGTGTAGTCTATATACGAATATGTGTATTATTTACCCAAAGCAATGAGTACGGAATCGTCATACTCCCGCCGTGGTGGGGACGGACCCAAAATTGAGCGAGTCGCGGATCGATATGATATTTCAGAACTCGGTGATGAAGTCGTCGCTCGATGGCTCGGAGAGAATGGATACGATCAACAAAGTCTGCGGGATCTGGCTGACCATGTGAATAGACGGATCATTGAGGCTGCGGTCGCCAGTTCAACACATTTGCTTGATGGAGAAGCAGCGAATATCTATCGACTTCTGAGTGGCGATGACGATGACGTGACTGCCGGAATGCAGACTGAGGTCAGACAGCGTCTCAAACACGACGGTATCGATGTTGAGCGACTTGAAGCTGATCTCATCACATATCAATCTGTGTACAATTACTGTAAAGACCATCGAAACGTCTCACGCTCCTCCAGCGAAACAACTAATAATCCAGCCTCAAGTCTCACGCACATGCGAAAAATCGCCGGACGGCTCCAAGCGATTGTGGAAAACAACTTGGCACAGTGGATCAAGCATAATGTCATCGATGGTGGGTCATATGAAGTGAATATCGAAATCTGGGTCACATGTCAGGATTGTGGTGCTCGTCGCTCACCAAAGAGACTTATTGACTCAGGCGGGTGTCAGTGTGCGAGCGACTCTGAGTTATCAGGTGCAGACGCAGATGGAGATGAGACAAAACCCATAGACACTGGAAGTGCACACCGATTGAAGAACTAATTGTGTGGATCCATCTCTAAATCACGGTCGATTGTGTGCAGGAATTCGATTGCAGATTGCCCAGTTGTTTGTGATATGCTGGTGAGAATCTCTCTGCAGCAATCCTCAGCAACACAGGCTGGATTCTCAAGTTGGAATTGACGTTGAACTCGGTCATTAGTTAAGAACGTGTGTGATAATAATCAGTAAATGCATATTTCGACAAATTCAATAAACTTCTAATTGAATGAATACGGTCTGGGTCGTGCTTGTCCGAATACCCCACGATCCTGTTGATCGTTGTCTCAATGAGAATTCGCAGGTACATTTTATGCATGATGCCATGACATCGCGGAGTGTGCATGCACAATGTGGTTAGGGGTAGAACTGGATACAGTCCTCGATCACACGGTCATGAGGACACTTCGCCGTTGTGACACAAAGACGTGTGATAGCCATCACGTTCTTACGCTCGCTATCTGTATATCCGACCATCCGGCACGGCAAACAGTGGCTCTCGTCCATGCTCGTCAGTCTTGTCTAACCTGTCTCTGTCGATGTAATTAGTTAATATATTTGTCAACTTGTCAAAGATAGTCACGCTGCGTTTGCTTTCGTGATTGTTTTTAAATGATATACCGCCATCTGGTCTGGTTCTGAACTTCAAGAAGCTGAACCAAGTTCCATCATAATAAAAAAGACGAAAGTGAGCGGATAGCAGCGATGATCGGGAACGACAAGGTAGCCAACTTGCCGAAATGGATTCATGACGAATTCGAAAGTCAAGGTGAGCGTACTGAATGTGGGTTTCAAACCCTGTTTCACGTCTAATACGTATGACACGCCATACACGGACGGGAGTTATGCTGTAGGAAAAACGGAATTGCACTTTCAGGAGGAGATTAATATTGAGACGGCTAAACTCATTCCAAATTGTGAGTGAGTATAATTCAAGATTCCACTTATTATAATATCCTGAGTACCATCACAAATGCCGCAGCGTCTCTATTGTATGAATCAGGCTTCTGTTTATGTGGATCCGGTCGTGATGGCGTTCAGATGAGTATGTCATCAATTTGATGATGATAATTCAAGAGGATACTGACAGGATACGAGACTCGCTTAGACTATCGGGTGTTATCTCCATAATTCACTGATAAAGACAAACAAACATATTGAGTTGAAAATCCGGCTAAAAAAGTTGGATTATCTGTCGAGTTTATGAACGACTGGTAGTTCTGTAGAACGCCTGTGGATGCATTTGAATGGTTATCACTTCTTACATTGCCACGAGGTTATACATGACAGCGTCTTTTCATGCTAGTATATAACATCCACCTTCCTGAATTCCTGAACAGGTCGCCCCTGGAACTACGACCAAGCTGGAAATGAGTACGAATTTTACCAAGGAGATGGATCCAAGCCGCTTGAGATCGCTGTCGTTGAACACGGTATCCGATCAAATAAGAAGTTCCTCCAGCAGACCTACTCCGACCGACGAGGCGGACGGGTCAACTTAATTGTTATACTCGCTCTCTACGATAACAAGGTTGATTTCTGCGAGACCGCCCGGCTATACTTTATGTAATAATCGAGCGGAACAAAAGCAGATTGTTCCATAAGAAAAAAACTCAAAGTATCGGTAGCAATATACAAACCTACTGCCTGCGTCATAAACATACGAACCCTTCCCAGAACGGATCTCCTCATGAGTGTATTTGAGCGAGGAAACTGAAACGACATTTTATTATGATAAAATCTGAATTGCCGTAGGAGCCAAGTATAATTATGGTTGAACTAGACCAGCTGCCCACTACCGAGTCTGGGCACATAAGAAAGCGACAAGCAATGAAGTGGATAGAGGGACTGGACGAGCCGAGTGATGGAGAGCTCAAAGATACTGTGATTCCGAAGCCATCTGGCTTTTCAGGTAGCAAGTATCCGACAGAGATCTCTACAGTTCGAATTACTGGCACTCCCGAATTTATTGAAGCAGTAGGAGCTTCCCTCAAACCATTGCTTGACTTTGAGGACAATTCGACTCGTGTTGAAATCAATCTTCAGCGCACTGAGGATCGAGATACTGGAGAATTAACCGATAATTACGCACTCTACTTATCTATCGCTGAACGAGGGTAGCTGAAGAAACTACCTACAGTATAAGAGATACAACCAGAGGAGAGCAAATTCGAGTGGGTACTTCGGATAAGGCTGAGTCGTATTATTAATATCACGGAGAATACGTCGCAATTGTGAGGGTACCGTTGAGTGGCTGACAGGGAAGTGCAGGCTTCATGAGACTCATAAGTATATTGATCCAGAATGGGATTATAATGAATATCGCCGGTGCTGATTATGCTCATAGAATTCCGTCCAGTTAGTATCTAATGTGCCTCTGCTGCTGGAGATATGACAAGACAGCTGCGTGAACAGCCCGTAAATATTATTCGCTATTTTGACCGTTGACTCTGTGCAGCCGAGATAGTTACAGTAATACTACTTATTTTTACACAAGATATTGCAGGGAGTAAGTATAGGAGCGATATCCATTTCACATAGAATTCATCAATCAAGAGTGACAATATCGATATAGTTAATCGTCAGACATAGCTTATTTCGCTGCGTGAATATTGATAATTACACACATTAATGAATAATATAAATTATCCGTAGGCATTGTAGACTCAAAATTAAATGATATAATAAAAGTATAGATATATCTAAATTATCAAAAGAGACTGATTTTACAGCTCCCGATTCACGCAAAATATCAAATTAATGATTAATTTAGCAAAATAATATAACATCTGTACCATCATTATACTATTATTCGGCTGACTATGCTGAGATAATATACCGATTAAGGGTAAACTGATAAATCATATTTGTCTAATAATTCGTCATTTATCATCTATTAGGCATAGAATATCCGTGCTATAACATCAGCTTCTTATGTAATATTACAAAATACTTTTTACGTAAGGTACTACGATACCGAGACATCACCTCGATCCTTGTCTGATTAACATTTGCTACTCACGATAATTCTATACTCAAAAATATGACTTCTTACAAAGAACTCGGATTTGGATGCCCCCTCTCCTCATTTCCTGAGTGTTCACTGGGATTACTGAACCACCTGAGGAGGATCGACGAATAAATATATTAAAAGTGGCTTTTCATGCTGAGTGGTTGTGAAAATATTTGAACACTCGGACGGACATACACACACTCCTCTTTTCCTGAGAGTCAAGGGAAGAAGCTGTAATCACTGTTCTGAGGACGTATACATAGTCGTTTAAGTATATATTCTCAGCTGTCTTTGTCACCCGCTACGGATACTATTTATACGCAATACATACACATTTTGTCATATCAATATGATTATATTGACAGAGTAGACCGATTGAGTAGTCTGTTTCACGACAATCGCTAAAGTTACCGATTGAAACGATGATCGTAGTCGGTATTTTTGTTTCTCACATTGTTTTAGATGGTGACATAGAGCATAGTCTTCGCCCAGGCGATGTAGATGAGATCTCAGCTCTGATATCTCGAATCATGAAAAAAGATCAATATTAGCAGGGCATGTCTCACGTCTAGAAAATTGGAATCGCGTTTTTGCTATCAGGGAGAGATGATTACATGTGATCCGGCGAAAGTTCCTTGTTGTAGCTGGGGTAGCATCCTGCAGCGGGTGTGTGTCAGACTTGCAAGAATTGCGACCTTCTCGCTTTAGTATTTTCAATGACCGTGACAGCGTGGTAGAAGGCTCGCTTCAACTCAGATACAGCAATGGAAGTACAATCAACCAGTGGAAATTCTCGGTTAATACTGGTGAAACAAACGAATTTACAGCAAATTTACCAGTTATAAGAAACTTCTTTATTATCGTTGACGTTGATCGTCCAGAAGAAACGACACATGAGACGACGGAACTCACCGAAAGTAATGATTACCAGATAGAAATCAAACCAAACGATATCCGTGTACTGGTTCTCACTTGAGACTGCCAAAACGAGCACAGTTAATCCACGGCACAAGCCGTACTCGTAGAAGACATCTCCATCAGTGAACCCACAAGACTACCCCACAGGCAGCGCGCTGATCAGTGCCAACTCAAATCGATACATTCATATCAACTGTGAGCAGATTATCATGTGATCCTGGATAATTTCTTTGTTCATAACTGCAGCCAGAAAACCCAGGATCAGTCTGGGAGGTTATATTTGCCCTCCTGGACAGCTTCTATTCTCAAGAGTGATAGCTACGGATCCAGCAACCGACTACCCGAGTTCGGGTGGTTGTCATTTCGTTAGCTACTCAATGGGAGTCTGTGAGCATCCGATTGTCGGAGTACAACTACTCTCTGGCGAAGATCACATGTCGAAAGCAACCCTGCCCGGCTCACACCACTCTCAGGTTTTTGCAAGGGATTCGCTTGCAGAAGCACCGTGGATTCGAATCGATTGGACACACATTAAAGACCGTGAAGACCGGAATGCAGATCACTTCAGATTTTGTGTTCTTGATAGGAAGTAGTATTAGTGTGTTACTCTAGGAATCATATATTCTCGAAGAGATCAAAAACGGCGCTTTGGATCCTATATCTGGTTGTACGTACCTAGATGTAGTACGGGTTCACTAGGTTGGTACACGTGAATGTATATATCTTACAAGGAGAGTAGGAATATATTCTGTCATCACAGCAATGTATCTAATATAGATGAGATAATGAAATTGGTTGACGCTCTCAATAGTTGATGGAAATCGCTCGGTTATAAAATAGTCTTACTGTCGCTGCTCAAATATAATTCTACATCAACCGTATGTAATAACTAGAGAAGATAAGAGACGATTTATTACATAAGGTCTAATTGGCGTGAAAATGACATACATAATCAAGTTACTTCTTCAGGCATCATATCGACAGAGGGCATGTATGTTTCAGAATTTTCTTATGCTGGTCCTAGCTGACTCTACAAGCATGAGAAAGCGTACGTCGAGACGCCTATACGCAGACGAGAGATTGTTGATCGGGGACAAGTGACGATTTTCAAGGAAATCTGGGATACTCACGCTGTCAAAGCGGGATGTGAAATTTACTTCGTGGAGGCAGATTACGAGATACAATAACATGGTCTGCAGGCAGTAGCCCGATAAATAAGAACAAGAGCTGAACAGATATTCTTGGATGTTTATTCATATACTTCTGCCCCAACAATTGCAGTTTCTTGTTCTGACTCTCAGGAAATGAGGAGTGTGTCTGAATTTTTGAGTATTCAATTCTTTTCAAGACCGTTTGTTAGTCGGCAGTATTTTTAGCTGGGCCCACACGAAAGGGTTCGGGTCATAATGAAGATGGTTTAGAAAAATATTAATTACCGATTCATTTCACTTGAGGATGAACCCTCACCCCCGTGTGCGATATGAAAATCTACGGGTAGAGACACTCAGACCGTACTAAGGAACACTTATTTATTTTACACGTCAATAATTATACATGGAATTAGCTTATCTGAACACAATCGGTCAACGACTGCTCCTTTTTATTCATATTAACAGTTATCTATTGAACCGTATATCATTCTATCAATAGCTATTCTGCCCACATGAGCGAGATGCGGCTCAGGATACATCCCGCATGATCTCCCCGTATCCTTCGCTCAGGTCATCCGAGAGCGGAAACGTCCTGTACAGCGTCCAGCTGTCGTCCCACCGGATGTACGAGGCAACGTCGTGGCTGAGTTCGTCACCGACGCCCGCTGCCGGGACAGCGCGTTCACGTTCGAATAGTTCGGCCGCTGCCTCCGGACGGGACAGCCAGTTCAGGAGCCGGAGCGCCGCCATCGGGTTCGGCGCGTCGGTCGGGACTATGTTGTAATAGCACTTGTAGACGCTCCCCTCCCGGGGGACGGTGTAGTCGACGGCCAGGCCGCGGTCGAACCGTGCACGGTACGCCATCGACTGCCACATCGTACCTACGACAGCCTCGTCCGACTGAAACGTCTCGATGACTTCGTCCCGATACGCCATCGTGACGTCCTGCGCTTTGAGCCGTTCCAACGCGTCGCGGATGGCTTCGAAGTCGTCCGGACTCTTCGGATCCTGTTCGGTGTAGAGTGCGGCGATGAGCGGGAGGTCCCAGTAGCCGCCGCCGAGGACGACCTCCCCGTCGAACCGGTCATCCCAGAGCACGTCCCACGAATCCGGGGGCTCGTCGAAGGCGTCGGTGTTGTAGGCGAGCGTCGTGAGGACTGCTTCGGTGGGCACGCCGTACGTCTCGCCGTCCTGCCGGTGGACACCGTCACGGAACCGTTCGGGGATGTTCTCCCAGGCTGGCATCTTCTCGACGGGAAGCGGTTTAACGGAGCCGTTCTCGACGCCCGCCTCGAGCCACCCCGGCCTGACGTCGACGGCATCGATAGCCCGCGTCGGACCGTGAGTCGAGCTCAGCGGATTTCCGAGTCGATCCGACACCGGGTCAAGGACGTGGTCGTGGATGGGGTTTAATACCGGACTCAGCGCGTCCGTCTCCGTCGGGTGGTAGTTCCAGAGGGCAGGGTCCTCCCAGTTCCGAAAGGAGATACCGTACTCGTCCTCGAATCGGCCTTGCGCCCAGTCGAGCCACCGACCGTAGACCGAACGGAGAACGACCCTGTCGGTGTCCGTCTGCGGCGGCCACGAGAAGAGCGATGACGGGGAGGGCGAGTCGCCGCTCCCGAGGCAGCCAGACAGGGCCGAGACTGTTCCTGCGCCGATCGTACCGAGGAACGCGCGACGAGGGAGAGCAGGCGCGTCACTCACCTCGGGAGCTGAGTCGCTAGGTGGAGGGCTTCGTGGGGACATACACGTCAGACATATCCGGATGGGTATTTTAAAATTTGGCTACTGTAAGTGACGATTTTATCACCAAACATTCAGATACCTGCTTCGTCCCATCTCGGGGAACTCTTCCGACCAGGATTCACCCCAATTCCCCACCTCTGTTCAATACGGTGATCCGGACAGCGACTGAATCAGGCGACTGACTCTCGAGGTATTCCGACCACTACGTGTTAGCAACTCGTCTCTTTTGCCAGAGCGGACAACCAGCGAGTGTGAACAGACGGTCCCGGACCTCGGGGTGACCAACGGCGGTGGAACTATATCTACGAGACAACGGTATATCCCGGAATCAGGCAGGACGACGTATTCGAAGGCAGTTTGATTGTTCACACACAGACGCATTCAGCGGGATGTCATGATACTCACGCTGTTTCACTGAGTTCGGTAAGAGCCAATATCAATTCCCGATTTTTCGAGTATCCTCGCCTCGAGGAAACTCATAACCACTCAACTTTATTTCTCTCGCGAGCCTGAGCCTCAGGCGAATATGTGCCTCGATAGTGATCAAGAAATGTCTCAAGATTACTCCAACCTCCCCAATCACAGCAAATTAATGGGTCAACAGACTTAGAAGCGAGAGCAGTTGCCCACGTTCGGCGTAAATCATGCAGATTTACCTCAAGCCAGTATTTTTCATCCTCTCGATCAGCAAGCTCCTTTCGCGTCTGATCAAGCCAATTCCTTAAGGTGCGTGTCGTTGTCGGCTCTCCTTTTGTGTTCAAGATTACAGGCTCATTCAATCCCTCCTCCCGAAACTCAACAGCAGTCTCGATTGTTGTCTTCAATTCAGGAGGTATCGGCGTCTCTCGAAACTTGTCCCCCTTTCCATGCTCAACCCTCAGCATCGGTCCGATATCCGTCTCAACAATATCCTCAGGATGTAACTCAACAATCTCATGACTGCGAAGCCCACATTTTGCCCCAAGTGCAAATGCGATTGAGGCTCTTGGGTGAATCGCTTGATCAAGCAGAGAGCTAACCTCTTGTTCAGATAACCAAATCTTGAATCCGTCTTTTTGCTCGTGCTCCTGTAAATTCATAACCTTGCTTCCGGCATTGTATCATACCGGAAACAAGAGCATAAATGTACCCTCTTGAGTGAGGATTTGAGCACCAAAACCACCAATTGAGAGCGTTTCATTTCCGA
>NZ_KE356561.1:200110-208965 GCF_000415985.1 Haloquadratum walsbyi J07HQW2 | reverse complement strand
GAGGAGATCAGAGAGGAGAACATAATGAAACGAAAGGAAGCACAACTAAAGAGTAAACAGAGACTGTCGATGTCTCTAATTCTTCTTGGGATCTTATTCTGTTTGACAATAATCGGACTCCCTGTGGGTGCTGTTCTTATTTACCTTGCCACGCGGATTGCCCCGGATCCAGAAGATATATAATATTATAGATATGTCAGCTAGTCCCGCAATTAATAGGTACGTATGTATATGTACGTGCAGCATTATTGGAGTGGTCAAGGCGGCTTTTAGAAAAAATACCCAGATTTACCCAGATCGTCAGCAAATCACCACGCGGTGAAAGGGTCGAAAAATAAAAAGTTACCCATATACCCCCAAAATTTAAGTAGTAAGCCAGATTCAGTAGAAGAGTCAAATCTGTATTCTACCAACTAATAGATATAATCATTGATGAGTTCGTGAAAAAAATACCTAGTAGTATCCTGACAAGACGGACATAGACGTCTGAAAATCACGCGTCGGATATTGTGACCGGAGAGTGCTAAAATTTATAGAAGTTGACATTCAGGTAGTGCTCCGTCTGTGCTCGCCGGAATGGTTATCTATCAGTTTGTGATATGATTATTTACATCAGAAGGGCTCCCCGCCTGGATGATGCCAAATAATCCAATTTCATATTGGGATAGAGACACTCCGTTCCACGCAACGCAACCCGGCGTCCCATGTGGGAGCCGGTCTTTATTCTATACAATATTAGACCTCTCTGCTCACATGCCACCACAAGCGAGATGACCAGATGACGGAGATAGGGAAAACTGGTATGATAGATGTAGTGTGGAGTACAGGTATGAAGTGTGAGATCTGCGAACAATTCGAAGCCGCGTGTATTATTGGCATCGACACGGATCTCGCGTACCGGAACGACAGTGTTTGGCTCCAGCTTGATCGTGATCAAGTCTCGAGATCGTGCGCCCAGTGCGCGGATTCGCTCGTAATGGACGGTAGTGCAAGAGAAATGCCTATCGACGTGTCTGATGCAACCGAAATCTGGTACTCTGATCGATTCGAGCTCACGGACGGTGACGTTTCGATTGTGGCTCGAAGAGTTCCCGATATGATGTCTATGATGTAAGGACTTGTCTCGTAAGTTGTCTCTAACAGGTGAAATAGTATAATCGCACGACAGCGTCGAGATAGCGAACAGTTATTTTTACTCAAATTCTCCAGATCTGGTATTACAGGCTCGTAAACGTAGGATACAGACCCGGACACGCATGTATATGGGACTTTGGAGAAGGGCATACACAGTACGTACAGATCTTCTAACGTGTATTTAGAGGGATAAACTGGGCTGTCTATATATTTTGCCAGGCGACTGTTGATTCGTGTGTGTTGGGTATCGAGTGTCGGGTGTTGGTTTTGCGACGTGACCAGTTGTTTTTTGCCGTGAGTGGAGGGATTGCCCAGTGTTGATGTCGAGTGGTAGTGTCGTTGCATCGCAATTGCATTGGTAGTATGAACAGCGTGTCATAGAATCATCCTCAATCGAAAGTGGATGTGTAGATCGAGAGCTGAATACCCAACCAGATTGGGTTGGTATTCGGACTGGTATGCAGATACAGGGCGCGTATCTTGGATGTTGATCTTTTGTGATTAAATTGTTCCAGTGTAAAAGGCGATTCTATCACACGTCGCTATTCAACGATCGCAAATGGAGCGGCGAGTGCAATGCCTGCATCATGTTCGGAGAACCCCCAATAGATGAACCGGTACGTGGCTGGTATGTGTGTTGTACACCGTTGAAACGGTCCTGAAAATTCGTTGACATCGAGCGTCATTTCCCAGCTGAGTTCCTCGCCGGGCTCCAGCACTCGTTGCGACGGCGACCACTCGTACTTTTCGGGTACACCGATGGTATTCCGCCACATGCCGTCAGGGCTTAGCCGTTGAATCATATATCGCCGTTTTCCCAGTGTGGTGAGGGGGTCAGTGGACTCGTTTGTGAGTGTCGCAACGAATTTCTCACCTGGTCTAATAGATTGTGGCACTGTCAACGATGCATACCGAAGATAGTTCACTATCGACCGCTCTGTGAACACTCCTCCAATCTCGCGGTAGCCCGAAGAGCAGACCTCCTGTTCACTTCTTGTAATGGAACCAAGGCATCCACCGAAGGCAATTATTCCGGCTGAACTCCCGACTGCGAGAAGCCGTCGGCGTGAGAGGGGAGGGCTCTTTGATGCCATATTTGCTCGTGAAAGCAACATCATATAACAGAACTCCTGATTTTCTGAGCTTGAGACGACCTAGATAGAGCCGATAGCTTAGCAAGTGTAATATCGTCTCTTGTTGTGTTCCGCATGTGTACGTGTGATTGTGATTGTTACGTTTTTAAACTATCATGTTGTCAAGCGTTGAACTGCACGGGTTGAGTTGAAACGAGATGTATTCTCACGGCGCCTGTAACGATGGTGATAGTGATGCTCGATCCGCAAGTGTCGTGTGTAGAATACTGTAGCAGAGTGTAGTAGATTGTAGTATGACGTATCATAGTCCAGTTGATCCGGGATCTGTTTTGCGTAGCACCGATCCAGAGTTCAACGTACCGTGACGTATCGTAATATGACATGTATAATGATCGTAATGTTTTCTGCGCTATCCATGTCTTCGACGATTGTGTTGGCACTCTCAGCTTGGAGCCTGAATAGGGTGTATAAATCATGCATCGTAAGTGAGTGAGGGGCACCCCCTCCCCTGCATAATCCTGTACGTACGTACACATACGCACGTACGTACGTATACGAGCCGTCATGCGGTCAAAAAATCATTTATATACTATATTGCAGCGTACGTACGTACACATACGCGGGTACGTACATACAGAATAACACACCCCTCTCGAGAGGATCCGTCATGACCGATCCAAAACTATGATCGTGAACATGAAACAGTAGCGGGCTCGTAATGTCATCTGCGTTATCCGAGTAATGCGATGTGTTCGTAGACATTCCGGTTTAGACACGCTTCCTGTCGACTGTTGAACTGGGAGTGTTGTGAAAGTTAACTTTTTTAGCCTATCCCTGTAGAATCGTCGCTTTTAGTACGTGATAATGCTCGTTACGCATTTTTGTCTATCCGGGTAATGCGACTTGTTCTCACAGTTATATGACGACATAGAACTCGAATATGTCCCACGATGATCATGGCGTCCCCCGTCGTCGAAACCCGGCAAAACTGTCGTCCCACGTATACTTTTGTTCCCATGCGACGTACGGCGATTACAAGCAGTCCTATCAGATAAACATACATTAAATACCCTACCAGTCCAAAGAAGAAGTAGACCAAGGAAAATGGTCACCTGGAGAAGCAGACGACAATGAGTACCGAAACGACTCCTACGGAACAGGACATGACGAGGACGCACCGTGACGAAATTGAACTGACGATTGAAGCAGACGCCGCTGACCTGTACGACAACGTGTCAAGGTGATGCTGGTGGCGGAGGATGCAGCTCGCGAACTCGAATTTGTTGATGAGCCCGAAAGTGGACGCGCTCTCGACGACGTGCGAATGGCTCTTCGACTGCTGGACGAGCTGGAAAACGACCTGACGCACTTGCAACGCCAGAAGCGACAGGTTGAATCCCTGATTGATGAGTACGACCTGCTGACGGAGGAGGAGGAGGTCGACCTCCGATGAGCGCCGACATTCGTGATTTCAAGACCGAACGTGAGCACACGCAATATGAGAACGCGCTCCGGACAATCGAGGCGTTGGCGTGCGACGGCATCGAGCAGCACAGCCTGGCGGACAAGAACGAACTGTTGAACGAGATTCGCGATACGGTTGAGGAGGCACTGTAATGAGCACATCCAACTCGAGTCTTCTGATGAGCCATGTTGACGTCGGCGGCGAGGTGTACCAAGTGACCGGCATCGACAGTGACGTGCTCTTCTTCGCACTCGTCCATCTTTACTTGATACAATCGCGCTGTACTCATTTTTGCGCCCCGAACATCGATCTCCTCAAGATTCGCACGAGAAAGATCAGCGTCAGAAAAATCAGTATTTGAGAGGTCAGCTCCGTGAAGTTTGGCGTCGGAAGGGTCAGCGTCACCGAAAGGAACGTTTGGATGAATATCAGCCGGAAAGATTGTGTCGCTGTGTGGAATCGAAAAACGTTCTTTGTCATTATATGGTGAATTAGAAGTTATTGACATCCCGTCCCGCTCACTCAGGAAAATAGTGAGCGAACCCATCGAAGCAGTTGTCGGAACCGGCTTGGAGATTCAATAGCATCTGCGTCGACATTACGTGATAGCTCGATATCCGCAAAGTGATCGTCAAAAACTTCGAACGCCTCAATTTCGTCAATCATCTCGATCAGCTCTTCACCATTCACTAACAATACTTCGAGTTCAGGTGCGATTTCACGTGCTTGCCGGGAGAACGTTCCTGTTGTCACGATCGTTACTCGATCGACATTTTCTTCTTGCAGTCGGAGGCTTGCATACTGTTGGACTTCAGGGCTCCCGACCGATGTCGATGGTCCATACCGCTTAGCTTGGATCAGCTGCTTTTGATCACCGGTCACAGCGACGACATCGATACCACGATCACCAGGTTTCCCAACGACACGTGTGTTCCAGCCAAGAGACTCCCACACATCGCTTACAAACTCCTCGAACGCCTCTGGAGCCATCTGTTGTAATCGCTGACGTAGATAGTCATGTGTCGGGGTCTGATACTGGATTGAAGACCCGGCTGTTCCGTCTCCCATATGATGTCTGTTATCTCTAGATTGAAGTACAATTTGGGAAGGCTATCGCCACTCACCGTAATACTGCTCCCATTGGTAGTGGAAAGAAGACAAGACAAGGCATGAATATAAAGTATAATCTTGTAGACCTTGCTCAACGGATATGTCGCTGAAATCACGATCCCTCCGTTGTGACACAAGGACGTGTAACAGCTATTACATTCTTGTACGCTTGCCGTCTGTATATCCGACTACCCGGCATGGTGAACATTGTCTTTTGTCTGTGCTCGTCAATCTTGTCTAGCCTGTATCTGTCGATGTAATTAGTTAATATATTTGTCAACTTGTCAGGAATAGTCACGTTGTGTTTGCTTTCGTGATTGTTCTCGAGTAACGTAACTCTATCTGGTTCATTTCTGAACTTTAAGAAGCTAACCCAAGTTCCATCATGACAAAACAGAATAAAACAAAACTGAACTCATTCCAAATTGTGAGTGAAAATAATTCAAGATTATACTTATGATAATACCCTGAGTGCCATCACAGACATCGTAGCGTCTCTATTGTATGAATCGGACTTTTGTGTATGTGGATACGGTCGTGGTGGCATTCAGATGAGTATGTCATCAATTTGATAATTATAATTCAAGATAGATCTCAATCACCAATTGAAATTCAGATTCTGTTTCGGTGAGCAACTCCCCCATCGAGTTCGCTGGTTCCTCACTGCTAATCCATCATACTCAACGTCCATTTGTTCGGCATACATCGGGGCTAAGTCTTCAAAAAGTGCCCGAGCTCGGCTTCGAAAAAGCGTTTCAAGCTCATCTCGTATTGACGTTGTATCTACCCCATCTTCCGCCAAGATGATCTTCTCATCGGTGATAGCATGCTCAGTGACACTCTGAAGGTCAAGAACACGTTGGTCGCCACGATATGGAAACGTTTCCTGTGGCTCAAACGCCCTTTCCGGGACTCGGTCCCGATAGTCACTGTATTTGCCATGGACTGGCAACAGATTCGGATCACTGCAGAAACGACTGCTATACGTGTACGTACGTTGGTTAAATATAGCTGCTGGGCTTGCAGGACTTGCGCTGGTCGTCATTGGTGACATCAATCTCTTGAACGGTGGTGTGTGGGCACCATATCGCAGTCTTTGAGTGGTATCTTTGATATTATGAGTGTTGCCGAGCAGCAACTCGTCTACGTCGCCTATGTCGTTGTGATTGGCATCGGTGCTGTCGTTGTGTGGTTAGCATAGCAACAGATGAGAAAAATCAATCATTAGCGATGTCATTATTAAAATAAGTCATAATTCAAACACGCTAATTAAGATTAGTAGTTATACGCGAGCAGTTGATATGACTCTATCGAATTGTACTTTTCGCGAGTAATTAATCACTTAGAGTTTAGAAACTCAACAAGAACTCATGTCAGGAAAATCCAAGTGCACTGTCTGCCGTGAGTCACTTTTTCATCCTCTGTATCGTCTTTTTCGGTCATACAGGTAATAAGAGGGAAGTAATAATGAACAAGGATTCACTTCCGACTCTCCCCCAATAATCGGAAATGATAATCGAGCGAGTGTGATGACTAGAGAGCTATCCCTAATAAGACGGTCTCCCGGCATTATGAACATATGACAGTCCCCGCAACTGCTATGATGACCAGGAAATTCTCCCTGGTGAGAGATAGCCTGAATTCGGTAGGCTTCTTACGGTCCAGTGCTGCTATGGTGACCGGAAAGCTACCCCGGTGAGACACTGCCACCCATCCCCTGAAACGTCTTCAGTGCAATGCTGCTATGATGACCGGAGAGCGACCCCCGGTGAGACCAGACATCGCCTCTATCGCGTCCACGCTCGGACACATACTGCTATGATGCCCGGAGATCTCCCCCCGGTGAGACAACATACACTGGCTCATCCTCATCGCCGGTAATAGTGCTGCTATGATGACCAGAGGATTCCCCCTGGTGAGACATCGAGTCGGGTTCGCGGGCGACATCAACTGCGACGTGCTGCTATGGTGACCAGAGAAACATTCTGGTGAGACATCCGCTCGACATTGGCATCAATACACGGACCCTGGCTGTTATGATGACCAGGGAATTACCCCTGGTGAGACGGACTTAGGCTGGCTACCAGACCCTGACACGTATGGGCTGATATAATGACCAGAGATTCACCCTGGTGAGATTTGGGCGTACAAAAATTGATATGGCTTCGCCTTTTGTCTGCTATGGTGACCGGGGAACTACCCCGGTGAGACTTGAGCCATGACGCGGGACCGCTCAATGTTGGTGTCGCTGCTATGATGCCCGGAGAACTACCTCCAGTGAAACAATCTCCCGACAGTAGACTTACGGGTAATTAGAGAGCTGCTATGATGACCGGAGAGCTACCCCCGGTGAGACGGTGACCAAAAATACCTCGAGACGGCGTTTAATTGTTTCTGTACGCTTCCTCAGACCGTCTACATTAATCAACCCCTGCTGTACAGAGAGTATAGAAAGGTCGATGAAGGCTATCGTCATTCCCAACTCGATAGATTCAGGTCACATATCACCCGAAATTGGCTAGACCTCAACCGACGTATTCTTGCAATAAAATAAGATCAAGATTGAGATCAGTTCAGGAAGAATGACATTGACCTCTCGATCAGTGACCCGTTCTCAAGAGTGATACCCACGATTCTAACGGGGACTTTTCGGATTCGATTACTCTTTTCGATTGTCATTACTACAAAATAATCTCGAAAACGGGATATTCAATCTGACATATCACTCGATGTGAATAAGATAGAAAACGCCGTCATGCGATTATCTATCAGATGAGTGACTACTGTCCTGACACAACTCACTCATCATGATTGTGTAGGGACTGTAGTGTCTACAGCAGGCAACCACTGGAAAGAATCAAATTGTGGGCAGGCACGGTCATCGCACATTGCTTTCAAAGCTCCAGGAAAAAATTGAAAATCGAATACTACCCTGCCACGTCAGTTGATGAACCGACAGTCAGTCCAGATTGCGATTAATTGTCAGTGCTCAGTGGGTTGATTGCAACGCCGATGTCGTAGGACCCAGGCTCTGCGGTGTCGTCCAGTTCGGCATAGATGGCAATCTCCTCCGTGTTCCCAGGCTTAATCTTATCGATAAATGTTCCTTCACCAGTCTGGACAGATTGTTTCTTAACTCTGTCATTAGGATCAATCTCAAAAGTACCGCCGTTAACGCCATCTTGTGCATCTGGATTCGCAACTGTGATGTCGATGGGATCAGGCGCGTTCACACTGACTTGAACACTCAATTTGTCTGCGGCGCTGTTTTCGACATCAGGGTGGAACACAACCTTATCCCCATTATTCAGTTCAACCGCAGCCTGGAACTCCGTATTATCATCACTCGTCCGCGTGAAACTCGCGTCCGTATCACCGCTAATCTCCACTTCGGTAACCGTCAACGCCTGCTCGGCTTGCACGTCGGCTTGTCCTTCGACACTGCCTTGCAGTCCTCCTGCGGCGGCTGTGACTCCTGCCCCTGCGGCGACTACTCCCGCTGTTCCAAGTATGATTGACCTTCTGGTGAAGTCCACCATATTTGATAATATAACCCATTGTTGTGAGGGATCTTTCCCGGATTATTGGGGGGAGCTACTTTGGATGAGTCAGGATTTGCAATAATCCGGGGAATACCTCATGGCGCTACATAAACACGATATATTCTATCGTGCCATTGGTGTTTTTGCAAAAATACAATATAAAATTCACTCCTCTGTGAGGAGCACAGTTATATCCGATGCCCGTCGCGTCGCGTCCCGTCCCGTTCCGTCCCGTCGATCGGATCGGGAGTATGGGTGGCTTGCCCTTGCAACTAGCGATAGCGCCTTATTTTTCTCGAAGCGACCGGTGACTTCCCAGGCGCGAATGCGAGATTCACGTCCGGGTTCATCTGCTACACCGACAATCATTAGCACACGCAGTCACTAGAATAGATGCTACATCTGCGAGAAAAGTTCCCATGTGTTCATCGGATGATAAGTTGGAGTTGGAAGTCCCAACATCATTTTCACACGGTCATAGTCATCGCCATCGTAGTCTGCCGGTGACGG
>NZ_KE356561.1:197693-200060 GCF_000415985.1 Haloquadratum walsbyi J07HQW2 | reverse complement strand
GAACGTGTTCGTGGCCGTGATCGTCGCGGTGGCGGCGCTGGCCGTTATCGGGGCCGTTCTCGGGTTGCCGATGGGAATCGTCTACGTCGAAACCGAGAGCATGTCGCCAACTATCACACCAGGTGAGGGGTTCGTGCTGGTCCCAGCCGCGGTCACAGGCCCGCCCGAACCCGGTGATGTCGTCGTGTTCGACGCCCAGGAGCTGCGCGGCGGCGGGCCGACCACCCCACCGGATCGTCGAGGAGACGGATCGTGGCTACATCACGCAGGGCGACAACAACAACGCCCCGGACCAAGTCACCGACGAGCCACCGGTCGCACAGGCGCAGATCGCCGGCCAGGCCCTCGGCGTCGGCGGTCGCGTCGTCACGATTCCGTACACGGGCGCGGTCGCGACGGCGGTCGGCGGGGTCGCCGCCGACGCCCGCCAGCGCGTGAACGTGCTTCTGTGGCGGTTGACCGACACCAGCGGGCTCTCGGCAACGCAGTTCAGCTACGTGCTCACGGGCGTGCTCCTCGTGTTGTACGGCATCGAGTCGTTCCGCGAGGGAAGCGGCAGCCGCCGGATCGACAGGCGGCACGTGCGTGCTGATGGAGGCCGCGGCGAGGCGCCCGTCTCGGCACACGCGATCCTGCTCCTGCTGACCGCGGTGCTCGTCGTCGCGACGACGGCAGCGATGGTGGTGCCGGGCGGCGCACAACAGTACGACGTCGTCGCCTCCGAGACCGAGTCACCGGTGCTGGTTCCGCCAGGTGAGGAAACCACGATTACACACGGGATCGCCAACTCGCCCGTCCTGCCGATGACGGTGTTCGTTGAGGGCGCCGAAGGTGTCCGGGTCGACCGCCACGAGGTCGGTCTCGACCGCGGTGGGACGGCAAACGTCTCGGCGACGTTCGACGTGCCCGACTCGATCGGCCACCACCGGTTCTACGTCGTCGAGCGCCGGTACATCGCGGTGTTTCCGAAGTCGGTTACACGAGCACTCTACACACAGCACCCGTGGCTGCCCGTGCTTGGTATCGATGCGCTTGTCGCCGTGCCGTACTATCTGGTCGGCCGCCGGTTCCTCCCGGCGCGGCCGTCTCGACGAGGCCAGCCTCGACTCAGGACGTGAGAGCCGCTGGATACGTGCCGTTCTCGTATCGTGGCCGTATCCACGAGCCGTCCGGCGTTCTCGCGCCGTCGAACGGGTGAACACGAGTCGTGTCCAGGTGTGACCAAGCCAGCCTACAGTTCGTGTCGAAGCTCCGGCGGCCGGTCGCCTTCGCCGATACACATCTGTTTCTTGTAGTATCGGTGAGCGAGCGCCGAGGCGAGTATCGAGACGGCGACGAACACCCCCCACGCCCCGATCGGTATCGCTCCCGACGACGGGGCCACAGCGAGAACGGCGACGGAAACCGCGAGGTGGAACCCCCCGAGAATCAGGTAGTACCGCGACCACGGAACGTCTCGGTCCGGCGCGATATCGAGATGAATCCGGATACGTCTGGCGTCGGGTGTGAGCTCGATTCCGTCACGCCGTTCGACGACGAACCCACACTCCACCAACCGTCGGACGTGCGTCTGTGCGAGCGCGTTGTACATATTTTTCCGTTCCGAAGCGGAGACCAACTCTGGGGGTTTATCAAGCTCCCAAGCAACCAATTGTCTCGATAACTCGCCGATCGTCACCGGCGACTCCGACCGCTTCAAGTGGTGTATCAGGAATCGCCGTCGGCTGTTGGAGATCACCGTGAGCACGTCCGTCATCTTGAGCGGTGAGGAATCTACCGTCTCGTCGGTACCGGACTCGTCCGCGTCAGAGCCGTCGGCGTCGGGCTCCAGCCGTGTCGTAAGCTCCATGTCGGTAGTTATCACTCAGTCCACCCGCCCATTGCGGGAGTCAGCGCCGACCGGCGGCGACGCTCCCGTCATCCGACTGTGTCGATCGGATCGTCGATGGTGGCGTGTGCTTCCCGAGCCGTTCATAAAGATGTTACTCAACATATGTGTGTTAGTTCTGATACATACGAGTAAATCTGTTCACGGATATATTCGATTCGACACGCACCACCGGAGATGTCTGGCTTGCGTAACTGTTACACAATTCGGTCGGGTTCAGTACGGTTCAGTAAGAAATAGTACAATGCCGATTCGACGAGCTTTATATACATACATGGTACGAACAATGAGTGAAGTAACACTCGAAGTCGAAGATAGTGACCTGTTCGTAATCAACGGTCAGGAGACCATTGAAACAGAGGTCAAACCGCAAGGTAACGGCGCCCACGTTATTGTCCCAAAGGCGTGGCTTGGCTCACAAGTCAAAATCACTCGTGTCTCTGACCCAGACCCCACCGAGTCAGAGTAATGCAACTCAC
>NZ_KE356561.1:196090-197643 GCF_000415985.1 Haloquadratum walsbyi J07HQW2 | reverse complement strand
CCGCCCGGCACCAGCGCGTCAGGTACTCCTCGGTCCGTGAGATCGTGGTTTCGCGATCCCGGGCCTCCTCGCTCAACTCGTCGGCGCGCATCCGGTGTTTTGTCTGCTGGATCGCGACGGCGACAGAGTTTGCCACCGACCCGACGAACTCGGCGACATCCGGGCGCGCCAGAGGCCCCGTCCCGGCGACGACCACGAGCCCACACGGATTAATCGGTACCGCGAGCGTCGGGATGCCGGTATCGTCGACGAACCATTCTCGCTCCTGTGTCGCAAACGCCTGCCAGAACGCCGAGTCGTCGGGCGTCACTGTCTCGGGAACCGCCCCCACTCCGTCGGCGGCGGCTGCTATCCGTTCGAGAGCGCCGGCCGCGTCGTTCCAACAGTACATATGTACCGAGTCGGTTCCGGTGCCCGCAGCGACTGCCTCTACCCCGGCATCACACGCCTCCGCTTGTGTGTGGACGTCAAGCAGGTCTGCCGTGAGCTGCGATAACGCCGTCAGCCGCCGAGCACCGTCGCCGGACGGTGTCGACAGAACGTGTGCGGTCGTGTGGACGTACGTCGACCCGTTCGTCTCAACCGGATGGCTCGCGAACTCGACGGAGCGTTCCTCGCCGTCGGCCCGGCAGATTGTTGCCCGACACAGCTCCGACGCTCCGGTCGCGGCGCGGTCGAGTTGTTCACACACCGCCTCGGTCGCGCCTGCCCGGCACAGCACAGACAGATTGCTGCCGAGCAGTTCCTCGCGCTCGCGACCGGTCAACTCAAGAGCGGTCCGGTTGACGGCGATGAGCGTTCCGTCGGGCGCGCTGACGAACGCCGCCTCATCCGATTGGTCGAACGACGCGCCGACGAGGTCGTCGACGACCGGGGGCCGGCAGCGGTCGATGCGAGCCAGCGCCGTCTCGAGCGTCGCCGCGAGCCCTTCAGCGACAGTCACCGCTGCGTCATCGAACCCGTCACGGTCGGTCGTCCCGACAGCGAGCAGGTGGGCGCGATCAACCGGAACGAGCAGTTCGGCACGAAGCGGGTCGGCGGCGAGCGTCGACCAGTCGACAGATGAGTCGACGACGGTTGTCGTGCCGTTGACTGGGTCGCACACGTGAACACTCACGATCGGGTGGTCGAGGGCCGCCTCCGCTAGTTCGATCGTGTGACCGACGGCGGCGGCGGCGTCGCCGTGCGCGCGTGCGAGATCCGCCGAGAACCGAACCAGCGGACACGGAGAATGGTGGAGTAAAACGCGCATACCACTCTTATTATATTCCATAACAGGATAATTACCTTTCGATCGCGCGTGTATTTGACGGGCAGTCGGTCGCCGCGACAGCCAGTGATGGGCGGGTCGTTTCGGGTCTGTGATATCGACTCCGGTCGCAACCCGCGTCGGTCACCGCCGGACAAACGCCCGGCGGTCGCCTCCCGGTCCGATCGATTGTCGGTGACTCTTCGAGGCGCACGTTCACGGCGTCGGTCGCTCGGCGATACAACGGGGCTCGTCCGGTTCTGTCCCATCCGTAAGGTGTGCTTCGAGCAGTCCGACGGCGACC
>NZ_KE356561.1:194925-196040 GCF_000415985.1 Haloquadratum walsbyi J07HQW2 | reverse complement strand
CGAAAGGTCACGAATGTGCTCGCGGTGAGCGTGACCCAACGGTGTCCGGTCACGAGCCGATTCGTAGACGAAACTGCGGGCACCTTCGTTCGCAGCGAGGTTCTCGCGGAGACCAAAGTAGGTCTGTAAGTCCCAGTAGGCGTTTTTGTGTCTCTCACAACCCTCACCACGCAACGAGAACGCCGGGAAGACAACTCGATTGACGTGCTCGGTGACCCGCTCTGCTCCCGATAGGATCGTCTGATCATCGGGGGTCGCGTCTTCTGCGTCCTCATCTCGATATCGAACGTTTCGCTCCGGCTCACGCGGAACGTTTACGCCCGCATTCGCATTCTGCGTCTTGATAAGGATGGACCGTGCGGCAGTCTCGACTGTTCCGCACAGGTCTGTAGTGAAGCGTTTGTTCCAACTGCGCCACAGCGTCGACTGGTCAGGAACGGATTCGAGACTCAGTTGATTACGAAGGTCTGGACGATTGTTGAGATAGTCGACGAGTGCTGTCTCGTGGTCCCACCCGTGAATCTCTTTCAGCAGGAACACTCGAAAGAGCGTCTCCTTCTCGTATCGGGTAGAAGCAGCGTAGCGGTTGTGAGTCTCGAATATCAAGTATGTTATTAAAACCGAACAGACAGATTGCTCGAGCGAATTGTGCTCGTCGTGTTCGAACCACGCGTCCGGAACAACGCTCACGTCATCTTCTAACCCGGCAAGCGAAGTTCGGTCGTACAGCGGCGTCGAATCGTACGCTGGCCACTCCGTGTACGACTGTCGTGCAATTCGCCGGAAGATTGTTTGAGCCGACTGTTGCGTAGGAGGCATACGAGATACTGGACGAATGGATCTCAAGCTTCCTCAAACAGGTCCAGACGAACTATTGAGCGAACCGTGTCGAAACATCTCCGATTCTCGTCAGAATCGGCGTGACCGATACAGATGGTGTATCGTCCATGCTCAACTTCTCGTGATGCTAGCAAATTTAAGCGAATCACCAGAAATTATATTATCATCGGCGCGATAAATTAACACTCTCATATGCCCCTCCTCCACAGCAACGAATCTCAGTCAACAGGATTGGTGATTAAGTAACAATGTTCTCTGTCCAAATCAATGCTGTC
>NZ_KE356561.1:112988-194875 GCF_000415985.1 Haloquadratum walsbyi J07HQW2 | reverse complement strand
TATCACTGACTTCGGAGTTATTCTTTGCCAACCGATGAGCGTGTCTCATATTCAACGGGCAGCTCCCGCTCATCGAGTATCGCAGCAATCTCTGGAGCGGTGAGGGATCCGTGCTCTTCGGCTGCATCGAGCAACCGTTGCACGTCACCACGTCCGTATGCAGCAACCCCACCGCACATCTTGAGATAATATCGTGCTGCGGTATCGAGTGCTTTGCTCGTGGCTTGCTCATCGGTGGCTTCACACAGATTCTCCCACAGTTGCTCCCGGTCATCGGTTGATTTAATTCTCATTTTTTGCACAACCCTCCCTGCCGTGGTTACTGGCGTGATTCACTGGGTGATATTCGCGATCGTTTATAAAGACGGGTGTGGCGTGGGCGGTAATCTTGCTGGGAGTGCCGGTGCAATCTGGATTTATTGCACACTCAATCGCACTCCCGATGTGCAAAACTAGGGTTTGGATATTCCCTGCGTGCAACCCCCCGCACTCGTATCCAGAACACCACTCTAACGGGTTGGTCCGGCACTTCCAGACTTCATACAGGTTAGTATAATGTCCTAACATCGGGAGTCGACCTTGTGCCCTGTACCCCCTACTCCCGATGCAGATGCAATTGCAGAGGCACTTTCATTTGCCATCGAACTTGTCAGTCTCGAGCTCGAGAAGAAGATCCTCACTGCCGCCGTCTTTGCGGCAAGACTGTTCATCGCCGGTGCGCCTATTACTGTATGTATGTGATTTGGTCATGGTTACTGTTGAGTCTCAACATGGAACCTGTCGAACCCTGACATAGTAATCCAATCTGTGATTTAGTTAGTAACCCGCTCGGAGCTCGCCTCAGTGCCGTCTGTCCTGTCACAAACTATCAGCGCTAAGGCGAGCATCAACCGAGTGAGCAGAGTTACTTACTCAGTGCTACCTCCGGTCATATATCTATCTGAGTCACTCCTGGAAGTCGGGGACTAGTCTCTCTATTCGCCTTATGTAACGACTCGTCTTGTGAGAAAGGCAGATGTTACATAAGATGCTAATCCCGTCCCGATACCCCCCGCTCTAGACAAACCATCGTACTCCAGAGGGGCTTGCATTAATGATTAATTTAATGTGACAGTCGGATGACTATATTCGTGAGTCGGGGTTCTCGCACCTATTGTTGCGCGTTGGATCAGTTGCCCCGGCTCAGAGGGCTCCCGTCCCCTCTGAGTGCGATTCATAATTCAATATCAGTTGTATCCAATCATCTCCATTTCGAGAATCCACATCAGATGGTTCTCTCTCTCGCAGCCTACACCCTGATAGTTGCTAAACTTGTTGTAAATGCCACTTGCACCGTGTCAGACGGTTCATGAACGGGTAGAATCACACGGTCTCTGCACGGTTTCCACGATATCTCTCCTCTAGAGGGAAATCTCCACTCTAGTGTGTGTTGCGTTAACAATTAATTTGAAGTACCATCCGGGTGACTATCTTCGCGAGTCGGGAAATTTCGTGTCTGTTTCATGCGCCCAGTTGCCCGGCTCTACGGTATGGGCACTTGCAGATCTGGGGAAGCTCCAGCTCAGATCAACTCGTGCTCAATATTTCTGCAATTCCACTCTGTGTGAGAGGCGACCTATTGTGTTCAGTTACTCTGTGTGAGTGACGCTACGCCAATATCCGACACAAAAACGGGGTATTCAATCTGATATGTTTTCTCACATGAACGAATCACGAAATGCTGTCATGCGATTATTCATCAATTGGTCTACAACTGTAGTCACACAACTAACTCATGCTAATTGTGAGAATACAGCAGACTCATACTACTGCTGAAACCTCTAGATCTTCCCAACTCCTTATGATCATACTCTCTCTGAGAGGGGTGAAAAAATATTCTTATGAATAATTTTTCAGGGAGTGATCTCTGATTCTACTCTCTTGTTTGAACTGTCAGAATGTCATGTCCAATCTGCTTTGTCCATTTCAGTCGATATATTTTGAGGGGTTGGTTTGTCGAGGTATGGTTTGAGACTGTTGAAGCTTCTCCATCCTCCAAGACTCATTACGATTCTCGTATTCAGTCCATGTTCGACGAGTAACTGATGCGCCCAGTATCTGCGGAGGTCATGGCTGCTCACATATTGATATCTGTTGTTTGTTGTTGTTTGATTCGAATGCTCTTTCTCCAATCTTTTTCACAATATTGCGAGCTCCTGTATCAGATAGTCCACCGCCATTTCTTGAGGGTACCAGGTAGTGTTGTTTTTGCAGATTGTATTCGTTTATGACTAGCCTGATGGTACTCCAGGTATCTTTTGGGATCCAGATTTCTCGAGTGTGTCCTCCGTCACCTGTCGTATCTTTTCCGTTTCTGATTGTGGCAAAATATTTCAGATCATTCTCTACTTCTCTTTCGATTAAATCATCAACTCGTAGTGTTCTCGTTTCAGAGATACGGAGTCCACATTGTGACCCGAGTTGCATGATTAGTTTGTCTCTGTTACTTGGTGCAGATAATATGAGTTGATTCATCTCTTTCGGAGTGAGCCAGATCTGTCGTTCTTCTTGTCTAGTATTTTGTGACATGTTTGATACATTAGTTTTTGTGAGGTTACTTGAGTGACGCTATTGGATTCAGTATTCGCCTGTTGGTGTGTTGTTGATCTGGTTTAGCTCGTGTTAGAGTGGTGTTTTTCGGGGTTTGAGTGTAGAGTATTGTATTTTGTAGGCGATTATTTCAATTATCGCCAACCCAGCAAATTCATCGAAGTAAACGAGATACCCAGTATATCGAATTAAACAAATTGAGTATTCGAATAAGATAGCTTACTATCACAACTCCGAGTAACATAACTAGTTCAGGAAGATTCAGAATATAATCGATGACAGGTTGAATTGATTGTAATTCATTCAGTCCAATATTAACCATGAAGAAAGAAGCAGTCAAACTCACAAAATCAACACTACACTTTCTTCATATTTCCGTCCGCTTACAGCGGTAGATTCTGATTCACGAACCTGCTAATGCCAGTCAGATAATAATATCCAATGATGTACCTGCGTTCTGTCGTGTGCTGATGTGAACTATTTTAAATCCCTGTGGGATTTGGAGATATCGTGTCTCACTACGGCAGTGTGACCGAATAAAAGGGGAATTGCAGCGGCGAATCGAGAAAGGACGCAGCCGTGAGATGTTCAGTTAACGATGACGTTGATCATTGCAATTCACAGACTCGGAATGTGGGGAGCGTTCTGTGTGGAATATCTCCAGCCGGAGTATTTATACTGTGGCTATGTAAATTCAATCCTTAGCTCAATCTTCTCTGCGTGCAACAGTAACAGTAAGCGGCACTGACACGAGACAATATCTCAGCTCTGATAGGATATACTCGCAGTTGGTTTTCTGTCTGTCGCAACGGTATGAGAGTATGTCACATGGAGATGTATAATTGTTTGTGCGTTTACGAAAGTTGTTGTAGTTGTAGTTGTAGTCGCCAGCTAGCCATTCTGAGTACCGTTGCACGGAGTGTGGTGGGCAAGTAGTGCTGGAGGGTGACATCGATGGCAGGCTATCTACTGTCGATGACGGTATCTAATAGCGCTCAATCGAGTTGCAAAGGTAACTATTGATAGATATACTCACGAATATCCCCTCAATATCGCTCCTTTGATGAGACTATATTTGCTACAGAGATGATTACTCAGGATACCTGCCTTACCACCGACCCGAATAGACGATGTTAACAGATATTCTGATATCATCAACCGCTCGGTAAATATTCTAAGCGCTCCAATATTGTTCCACACTCTTCCCGTGGAATATGAATGTCACATGGCAGCTATATACCGACGACTACGTATTCTTTGTCATCTAGTTGCCTCATCGCTGCCTTTGCTTTGTGTTCGGCAGTGAATTCCTTATCATACACTTCCCTTCCCAATCTCTCCCTTTACACTCGATAATATATTGCTCTGTAATAGAATCAGGTATGTACGTGCGACTTTCAGATATCTAGCATTGGAGCCGTTCTGAACGAGATCCCGACCAACGAGTCGGTCTCGAGGAGCGTACAGAATGATTTAGCGACACGTTCGGGTCCGAGAACGTGTTTGAACTTGATGAGTCTCTCCATTATCAAGAGTATCTCTGTGGGGTCGTTCTCAGAAATCCGAATCAGTAATGTCGCATGAACCTCTGGTTTATAATTTTGCCTCGGAATACACCGCAATTGGGCATGAAAACCACATCAGACCGCTCTGTTATGTCTGCTTCACGTTCATGACCCATCCCCTCTTTTGCCCCAAGGGGTCATCAGAGCTTTTTATGCCGACCCAAGCGTTGTTCAGATTCGCAGGTAATTGCGTGTTAGTGTGTATATTTTGCACGTATCACCTCCAATATTCCCAAATCCTGACCCACAGCAGCTGTCATCCAAATACTGTATGCAGTGCTTAGCCAAATCTCTTCCACGGTATGTTCGGGTTTTACCCCTAGAGAATACGGTCAATCACTCCAGTTCAATCCGCTCCATATCACAAATCGAGTAATAGCAGTCGAAACTCTCCAGTTCTTGAAGATAGAAGGTCAGTAAATATGTGCACACATCATCATATATCAGGAAATCACGAAAGGATCCACCTCCTGCCTCCCGACAAACCGGTCCCGTTCATGAGGAAACAGTAATTAACCAGACTCAGACAGTGTCTATTTTTATCTCATCACGTATTGCTGGTATGGTCTTCCCGAGTGTAGATGTCTTTGGCGGACGAGATTATCCTTTGTTGTTTTTTGTGGTTGCGACGATGGGATGTATGCTACTAATAATTCGAGCCATCATAGTTGGAAGTAGCCCTGTTCAGATTATTCTCCTCGGTGGACTCACACTCTACGCCCTCGTATTGACACTTGAGAGGTTCAGAGAAGCGGGTGATTTGAAACGTGTCTTGACAATCCCACTCGGCATCCTTGGGATGTGCACATTAATTAACGGTCAGACGACCGACCTACCGGTACTCTTCATCATTTTGGGCGTCGGTGGCTTTCTCGATCTCACTTGGAGTCGGTTTGATGGCTTCCAATGAGAACAACCGATAAGACGCTTACTCTCAATGTTTTCAGATGAGCCGGTCAACCACATACACAGTGATTCATTTGTCTCGTACGAGGTCACAGTCTCTGAATGGTTAATTGAACCCCTGTATCTTGCACGCGGCTCCTGACGATACTTGGAGAGAGAGACAGCGTGTCATAAAACTGCTCTCAACCGAAATTACCTGTGTGCCGAGCGGTTAGATACTCACCAGATTGGATTGATATTTGTACCGGTATACAGGATAGCCCCATGCACGTATACAGCACTGGTGAAATGGAGTTCGGATTCCCGGTTGAGCCTTCCTCTGAGAGCGAATTTATCACCGACTTGGATAGTGCAGGCCGTGCCAAAATTACTGTCGAAATCGGGGATTGAACTGAATTGTCCTGATCGGAGGTATAGATGTCTCAGATAGAGTCCGACTCTAGCGGGTGCTTTCACGACGGTCGACCGTCCACTGGCTTTCTGCTAGTTTCCGCCAAGTCGTGAGAAACGTTCAAGAACACGATTCGATACCATCAATCTTAGCGGTCACGGCTAATTGAAGTGTCTTATTTGACCCGTTATCGAAGGGAGCCTCTCGTGATCGTGAGCGGTCGAGTGTTTAGGTACCTGGCGAATTTTCCAGCAAGCTACTTCTTAATTCCTGCAGGTCAGCACTCTCATCAGTTTCACTTTCACGAAATTCTCTCAGATATGGGTTCTGTGTGAGGAACAATCCGATTAGCTCGTCGAATGATGGGAGTGGCTGTGGGTCTGGGTCTATCCTAAACAACTTCATCCGTTCCGTTTCCGAGTTGAATTTCTCCCCGGGTTTGAGTTGCTCAGCGTGTCGCCGAATGAAACTGGATTCATTACCGTATACCCGGACTGCACCATCTATGTGGCAGCGCTCGATGAGTTCAGTGTTCGCTTGAGCATGCAAATACCTCGTCCAGAAGTCATGAGAACTATCGCGGTATTTAATTGAAAAGGTGGGATTCATTCCATCTATAGGGAGAAGTTCCTCCGCGTGAAAGTGCCAATTCACATTTTGTTTGCGGAACAAGAACTCGGGTTTGTCCAGTAATTTGCTCTCACAACAGCTATTACCACCGTGAACCGAAATAGTAGAAATATCATCTGTCTCGCGGATACGGTCAATATGTTTCACACAATCCCACCGTTCCGCTTCTTCGACACCTCTTCGCTTTGAAGGATCTTCTAGTCTATCGTAACCAATTAGAATACGCTACCAATACAGCTAGCGATGAATTAGGAAAAACAGCTGCAATCGCTGTAGTGGGTCTCGTTGTTGTAGGAATAATTATATATTTAATTTATCCTATTGCAAGTTTTGTTCCCCTCTAAAAAGTGTGAAAGTATTCTTCATGATTAAAACTCGATGAATCGCATCACCGTGGCGGTGGAACCTATTAATTTATGTACTAATAATATAGTTACTCAGTTGAACATATGAATACTGATGTCATAAATGTAGAAACTGAGGGGACAAACTGGACTACAATCGCTGATGCACCAAGGCTCAAATTATTTAATAAAACTGCCAAAGTCTATGTGGAAATTCAAGCATCACAAAATGAGTCTGTTAGTTTTAAACTATCCGACGTGAATAAGAAAGTAATTGGTGACTTTTTATTACAAGATTTTATGATTGATTTTGAACCTGAAATCATTCCCATGATTGAGTGGTTAATATCTATTGAAGATTCATTGGTAGCTGACCCTTGCGAAGTTGCATCACATCTATCGTTGTTTTGGCCATCTTTTATCAAATCGAAGGTTTCAATTAAAAGTTAATTTGGGTGTAACTGGCATATGAATTGTTCTATAGCTTAGCTTAGTCTGAACGCCGCTTATACATAGTATAATACAATTGATATCTGCAGTAGCTATTTATATCATGTAATATACTAATTTTTTATGTCTGGTTTCGAAAATATATCATCAACAGAACGATGTTCCGGCGGTGTTGGACCACCGGATCCAGATCAACCGCTAACAGAGACTAGATTTCGCATTCCATATAGTACAATTGGATTAGTAAGCATCATTCTTTTACTCGCTGTCATAGGTTCCACAGTAGGTTTTCCTTTAATTTTTACCAACGATTGCCCTTCACATGAAAAAGCGACAGTGGCTATTAATACAGTACATGTAGAGGAGGAAATAATCACTTACGTGCAGTTGATTGACTCTCCGCTATCTGATGGAGTTCATGCTTCTGTTAATGAAGATATACAGACAATGATCGAAGTTGGCGACACGGTGTCATTCTCGTCAAAGAGCCAGTCCGAGCTAAAAGTTCATGCAGATAACGGATGTAACGTAAACAAACTACAATAACATAACCATCTAATCTGTACAGTCAGATTCTAATCCTCGCACTCGCAATTATTGTTTTCTTCCCACAAATACTTGTAATGGTAATCAGACTCAGTTGTCTTTAATCTATTAAATTCGATTAATTCTTGATACCCCTCTCTATTAATCGTCTCAGCAACACGGGGGAAACTCTCCAATTTTCTCTTGAACATATGATGCTGGGTTGTCTCTCTCCTCTGACTTTTTTATAAGCACACTAATATACAGATAGCCAGACTTCTTTGAGATATTGAGTGGATTATCGTTCCACGTTTTTAATTGATTGAGTGAACCCTCACCTCCATTTTTGTGCAACTTAATTACATAACAGAATATTCTATCGTTGCGTGATAGCTTGAAGTGATAATGAATAATAAACTCAAAGACAAGTCCACCGATGATTGGTAAAAGTCCAAATATGAACACGGTGTAGACATTGGATAACAGCCAATGGATTAACACTTCAATAGCTATCAACATGAGGATAATGTCTTTAATTGTATAACACGCCTCCTGAACTTTGATCCTTTTAGTTTCCTCTCACTAGGCTTTAGAAACTCAATAGTTTCTGATAATACCTCTTTATGTTTCATATGACATAGATACACCCTCCAGTATAATCATTATCAACAGAATACGGTATCTTGTTCCGATTAATTCGTTGGCTTCTCTACGGCTCGAGGGACTCAAATTAATACTTTGTATAAATCTCACCAGTATGTATAGCTAGTTCTATTCTTTTTGACGCACGTAACTATATACTCTTGTGTATAACATAAATATAGGGACTCACATGAGCGTACTTCGAATGAGTGCCTGTTAATTAGTTAGATGTCTTGCTTCCTTTGCTAAGAGTCCTATACTTGTATCGTAAATGTCTCATGCACGTCGATTTCGTTTTTTAGTTGCGGGTTATGTGAGATAACACGAAGCTGGTGATCATTCTCGAATCCTTGTATATTCACTGAGCCGTTTATCCATTCATAATCACGGTACATGTACTGAGTCTCACTGAGTAAATCAAAAATCTGCGCCGTATATGTTCCATCGCTGTTCTCGATAGTCTCTTCGAGATTATTTTGTCCAATTAGGTACCATCCATCAGCGTAGAAGAATGCATCTGGAACATCAGCATCAGTTTCAAATTGTGTGGTTTGAGCACGTGGTTGCTGAAGATATACATTGGTAAAATCATTAAGAGTAAGCGTCATGTTAACGAGTACCTCTGACATCTCATCCATGACAACGCGTGGAAACGAATCACTATAGATTGTTTCAGCATCACGCTCAACAAGAGTCAATTCTGCGCTTTGTACAGTCGGAATATCACTCTGATCTGTTGAAAGCGGATTTACACAGCCAGCTAATCCAATAGCACCGACTAGTCCACTAGATTTTAAATAATCTCTGCGCTTCATTATATATTGTACTATAAACTAAAATAATATTTAAATTATTTGAGTTGACTCAGAATCGCTTCGAATATAGCTGAGTAATGCTATATAGAGTTCAGAGTCGTTCGGAAATCGTGTTTGACTGATAATCTTCGATTCTTGTGTACTTTCTAGTATCTGAGGACATGTCGCTATATCTGTTATTCTAATTGAATCAATATCACCTGTTGCGTAGTTATGCAACTGCCTGCTCTCAGTATCAATTGAATAACACCTTTCAATTAGACTAACGACTTGATCTGTTTGTTTTTTCATTTGTCTCTACTCTTGATTTATGTAAATGAATCTTTGTATTTAAGTTGACTCAGACTGACAGTAATTTATAGCAAGTTTCAGTACATCATAGGGTTCGTAGTTCCGATAGTCTGTGATTAAGTTTTAGTTTGCTGACCAGATGTGGTTTTCATACGTGAGGATATAGTATTATTAGATGATAGAATGTTAGATCATATGGGTGTATTATCAAAATGTTATAGGTAATGCTTATATCATCAAACGTCTAATATATTGTATGGAAAACTATTATGATTATATTCTTAGCGGAATTCCACTAGGCTTCATCGGGATATTCTCTGTACTCGTATTGTTTGGATCGTCGTATTCGCTGGCTACTTCACTGTCTGCTGGGTTCGCTGCGTTATTAATAGGTCACGCAATGTTCATAAATGGACCTGTTTCAAATTCTCAAAATAACTAACACGGAGGATGCGGTTACTCCGGTCTTCACTGACGAATAAAGCATATAGTTCGATAGTTTATCACCATGTTAGTACTGTCCTTGCCCCGGGGTATCGTTCTGAGATACCCCTTCGAATATCTATGTCATCAGAGGTATCTGAGCTACTTCAATAAAAAATTAAGTTAATGCTGATTTCTGAGACTCATTCCATGACCTAATTCAGACAGAGGGGCAAGAACTTCATTATGATGCCAAAGAGCGATTGTAAGAGCGGTTTCATAATAGTCTTATTTATGACATGACCCAGATTGGAAATACTTTCCTACATCAGTGACTGCTTGTTCAAGTGCTTAATTTACTCAGATCTAACAAGCACTCCCGCATTTTCTAATCCAGTCGTTATATTTTGCCGTCCGATGATGTACGGGAAAACATTTGACAATTCGACTTGTGACGAATAATGAATAACTTTCGCATCAGAGTCCTCGAGAGCAGACTGCCCACGATCCCTCCAGGAAAATGGCACATTTTTATTCAAGTTATATTGTGTGCGGCTGTTCATTTCTAATGAAGAATTGGATGGATCACTGAATCTATTGTCATCAGTAATTGAAGGGGTCTCTTCTTCGAGAGAGTTCTGTGAGCTATTATCAGATTCTGAGTCTGAGTCTGAGTCTGAACTTGATGTTGAGCTGCTGCTCCGGTTCAGATTCCAATAGGGTGTATCAACGGCTTGATCAGCTAGATCGTCAGTTAAGTTATAGATCCTCGAAGAGAGGTTCCGACAAAAAGTTCGGTTACCTGTGTCGCTCGAGCTTATCGATAAAACCACCAACTGTTGCATAAAGCTCTAACTGAGATGGGTTAACGGGAAAACCACAGTGTGAGTGATTGTTAGTGATCTCTTCACGGGTTGTATTAATCTCGATTACAATTTCTACAGAATCAATAATATCATCTGCAACCAATATTTCATTGTGTTCACTCAGTGCTTCCCTGGCAATTGACTCAAGCGTGGTTATATCGAATGTGGTTGAATCATCCTGTGTTAATACAACGTATATGAATGAATCGTCGACTTCTTTATACCTCGGTACTGGCGTTGCATAAGCCGATACAATCCAGTAATCAATATAATAGGTTGTATGTGTAGTTTCTGTACGCTCCTTTGAGAGTGAAACGGCTGTCATGTATTTACTGCAATGTTGTATATTGTGTATAAGTGTATTTGTATTCATCTGACATAATCAAAAACCAGAATGTACAGTATAGTATACTGTGTAAATATACCCGTGAGAAGCTTCGAAGACATCACACAAAGATACGATAATCCTTCATTTAGTATTACTTGTAACGCGTGTGGATTAAACGATTATACCTGGCAATCTTAGCGGGAAATGGAGGCTTCAGGAGCAGTGATACTGAATTGATCACCGCTGATCATAAATTGTCCATCATGTCCGGTGAATCTCTCTGGTAATATTGAACAGCCGCATCAATCATCTAGTAAATTCGATGACAGCGCAGTTTATATCGTATTATCATCGAATAATGAGTCGGATGCCGATGCAACAGCGATACAGGCTGGTTCATATACTAATTGTGAAGATAGCATATACACACGATATAAACGGAAAGATAGTCAACGTCCGCTTGTTGGGCATGAGTACTACATGTGTTCATCTTGTGAAACAGCATTATGATTGAGTCAAGTTTAATGATAACAGGGCTAACTCAGCTTCGCTGACGAGTAGGGAGGTGATGGGATACAGCTGTACACCAAACACAATAGAATATGGGTGGCACATACTCCTATAAAGTCTGTGACGAATACTACTCATGAGACTGGCTTAGAGTGCGATCATAACCACGGTCAGTCTGAATCAATCTCGTCACTACCGATTATGACTGGGACAGTCCGAATCACAGCGTCTGTTCAGGCTGGAACCGTTGTGGGTACGTATCATCGAGATATACCGCTTGCAAGTACCGTTATAGAAGCAGAAATATAATACGAAAGCACGGAAGCCCCCGTCCTCACTGGAGCGATAGCAGAGTATGTCGCCGATTCGTTATTTATACTCATTTAATAATTGCTGTTTGAGGATGTGAATTATTTGTATCGGATTCTGATTGTACTTCATCACTTTGTTCTAACTTTTCAGCTGCATCTGAACTCTTCACGTTTTTCTTGAGTGCTTGTTTCATGGTCTCTCTTAGTTCCGTTTCATTAATATTGAGTGTCAATATGTACTGTGTATTTTCATTACGTGGATTGTATTTTTTGTCGAGTGATCCCACTAGTTCTTCTGAATTAAAATACCATGGTGAAAATTTGAACATTAAGTGCGTGTATAGGGATGTTTCAAATTTGGTTGCTGCTGTAATTGTTCCAAGCTTGATCGCAGTGGTGAAGTGTGATAGCTTTTCAATAGCTGCTTTGAGTATATTATCCCGTGCTGGTTTTTTCACCTTTTGTAGTTCTTCTTTGGCTTCTTCTTTAGTTGCTGTTGACGTTTCTGAGTATGGCTCAACAGTTTTGTCTGAAATATCTTGAGGAGATTCTGAATCCTTTGGACGCCAATACTCCCAGTGTTCTGCTAGGTCTTTGCTTGTGGAATCGTTTTCCTCATCAAATAAAATCATACTTACGTGTTCACCAAAAATAACAAGATCTTCCCAATCTCCTGTTTCACTGATAGATAAAGTGGAGCAGTTCATAATCCTTGAGCGTATAGCCTCTGTCTTAGTTCTTATAACTTTTCCATTTTATTACTAATTCTATTTGTGGATCTGTACTATACAGATTATACTATACTTTACTATAATTCAGTTGACAGTTTAAATAGAGCGATACATACTAGTAAAAGAAATGACACTATAGGATAATGAGTTCTCAGTTTAATCATTTTTCAAAGTATGCTATGTTAGCTCTTATAACATTGACTGCAGTATTCATCATAGGAACGGCAAGTGCTCAGACGTTTACTTCCGGTGATGAGATTGCATTTTCTGTGTCTGAAAAGCCTGGAAACGCAAACAATGTTGTCGTTAATCTGGAACCAAAGTCGAGTATAATCGATGAAGCCTGTCAAGAAACATCGTTTGATTCATGTTCAGTAGATGATCTTCAATATGTCGAATATACAATCACGAATTCTTCAGGTACCAGATTAGGTTCATCCAGTGCACAATTCATTGGGTCACAACCAGAGGAACGCGTGTTCACAGTCTTACAAACCCAATTATCTGTTCATAGAGACGTTATTGATAATGGATACGTCATTGGCAAATACACATATCGATTCGAAAACTGTGTTTTTGGAGAAGTCATGTGTTCGTCTGAACTTGTTTACATTCAATACACATCTGATACATTTGCGCTTGAAAATCAACCACCAGATGTGAGTTCGATTAGAGGAGAAATTTTCACTGATTCACCTGATAGTATTCAATTCCCTGGAGCACAAGATCCAGAGGGTGATGATTTAATCTATCATGTGCGCTCAACGAACGGAGATTGGATAGATGACTCCGGAAATCTTCTTTGTAATAAAGAAAGTGAATCTTCAGAGGGCAAGCCGTCATCTGACTGTGATAGAAGTATTACAGCGGGATCAGGAGAGTTTATTCCAGTCGGACTGAACTCTGGTGATCGAATAGAGTCTCGAGAAACTCGTGCTATGCTTGGCTCAATCACCCTTGTCGTCGAAGATTCAGCTGGAAATGAGGTTCCTGTTAGTATAACTGTATTTAAACAGCGATTTACTGAAGATTCCATTGATCTAATACTTCGTTCGTCGACACCGACCGTTGAGTCTGGAGGTAACATTAATATTGAAGCTGTTTTTTCAACGACATCAACAATATCAGGTGACGTTCAGTATCGATTTAAATCGAGTAATTCCAGAGGATGGTCTTCATGGCAAAATGATAATACATATTCATTTACCGCACCAGAGAAACCTCGCCAGATTGTATCATTAGCTCAAGTGTCTGTTGCAGGCAAAGTTGAGACAGCCACAACCAAAATTATCATTAACGAGCCTGTTTCTCATTGTGTCCGAATAAATACCGACCGGTTAGCACTTCCAGATTCAGTGCAAATACAGCCTGATAAGGATTTTTGCAAGGATAGTTCAAGAGCACACACTATCCGATTAAAATCAATTACGCCTCCTTTGAGCGGGTTTTCATCCAAAACAACGCCTGATGACATAACTGTGGATTATTCAGTGACACGACTCCCTGATGGAATCAAAATGACAGACACAGTTATGATAACTAATGTAAAATCAGATATTGTCACAGAGGATGGTAGAGAGATACCCGTTGCAATAATCTCTGGAAACATCTTGTTTGGACTTACTGGTGAGTATTCAGACATTACAGATGATGTTGGCTTCACAATTCAAACACCACGCTCTGACAAGTCATCTGATGCTTCTACAGGTGATCCTGATGATTCCAGTAGTCCTGATAAATCAGTCACGTTTGATAAATCAGGACAGATATTCTCGGCAAAACAAAGCTATAGTGTCAAAGAGACCTACACCGCGCCAAATAGATTTGTTGATGGATCATTAACTGACTCACAAGTATTTGAAAACGGTCAGATTCCACCGATGCGAGCTGGACTCGGGAAAATGACTGACTTTACCAATATCAGAGGGCTAACAATCGATAATACACAACAACCTGCTGTTATTGAGTCTGACTCCAGAAATGACGGATTTAATATCGGATTATCGTACATTGGTGTCCCTACAAGTGGTGATGTTGATACATTTGATGCATCACTTGACATTGCGTACGCATTGCAAACAAGTCAGAATGGGCAATTAGTTGATTTAACAATTACTGATAAATTTGGACGTGTTATCGATCCGATTGAATTACAGAGTCGTGAACGGTTACTTCAATCGACTGTCTCAGCAGATTATGATACGAATCCATATGGATCAACCAGTACTGACGTTGTCGGCATCACGAAGGATACGATTAAGCTGACCACAAAGGAGCAGCGATATCTGACCGAAAATAACGAACTTTACATTCAGTTTGAAACGCCACACGATGGCATTTTACTTTTATTTGAATCCAATATTCAAATCAACTCAAAGGAAATAGTCACAGAGAGTGCAGATATTCCACCTGGAGCATTCGACAATTCATATGAATTTGAGCCAGCAACATTTGATGCTCAGTTTGACGTTGTTGGATCAATCAACGATCGATATGAAACGTATGATTATCGACCAAGAGATCCGATGTATCTCGAGGTAACAGTCGAGAACAGTGGTGATCTTCGAGTCACTCGGACTCTAGGGGTTTATGATTTTAATAAAAACACTGGCGAGGTGAAGGCTATTGGAAAAGAGAGGGTCACGCTCGATCCTGAATCAACTGAAAGATTGAGTATTGAACACAGCTGGAAGCCTTACGAGTATGGCAATCACATCGTGCGAGTGTTTGATATCACAGACGGAACAAGTCCAGAAGATCTACGAAGTGTGACAGCATCAAGCACAGCGGTTTCTGATCGTCGTAGCTCCGTTGAAAATCCAGCGATGTCTCGTGACGAATCAACACAGTCACAGCAATTGGTAAGTACAGAACTCGTTGAAGAAATTAATGTATACGTATTTCAACCTGCAACGTTTGAAGTTGTTGAGATAATTCACCCTGATAATTGGCTCATTCACGAGAACTTTGATACGCGTGTTGTTGTTCAGAATATCGGTGATCTTGACGGAGCAGCACGATTTAAAACATCATTAGATGAATGGAGTGATGAATTTACCATTCCGGAAACGGCTGGTGGAAATGTTCGTGAGAGTGAAGTGGGCGCACAAAAGACGATTTTCCTCGATAGAGAGTCATACGATTACTCTCCATCGTATCCGACTCGACCGGAGCGAGAAAGTGATCGACCACGATCACCGTATGGGTCAACAGAAGCAACAATGGACATTTCTGTGACAACAGTTCATCCATTTGCTCAACAATCTGAGTTTGTGTACAATGAGCTTAAGCATACGATGCGCTCTCCGGTTCGGATCTATAAGATGGAGATTATGTCATTAGAGGTTGAGAAACGAACTACTGACAAGTATACAATTGAAGACGGAGAATGGTATGCAAGTGGATACCCATATTATAGCTTCACAGATTCACAATATTGGTCAGCTGGACACTACGCAACAGAACATGATATTATTGAGTTGCCAGCAAATTCACTTCCAACATTTAGTTCTACACAGTTCATTTATGCTCCACTGAATTCAGAGAAGGATCCATCGGAAGACAATCGACGAATGTCTGTTAGAGCGTTAATTGCAAATAACGGAACTGCAGAGACCGGAATTGCACGTGTTCGAGTTGTAACTGATACTGGAAAACAGGGATTACCGGACATTCAGACTGTCGGAACTGCTGGGATTCATTTAGACTCTTATGAGTACCAGTATGTTGATATTCCTGTTGTAATCTCAAATAATGAGAACAATTATGGAGTTCACAATATCGAAGTTCAGGTCCGAACAACACCTGATTATATTCGACAGACGAATCCACAACCAGGGTATGAATCACAGCAAGATGCGATGAGTGTTGATGTAAACATTGAGTTATGGGAAGATTTCATCTCACAGCGAATTGAGATGGATTCGGTCATTAATGAGCAATGTGAAGGATATAATCCGTCAACACCTGATAGAGTTGTAAATTGTCGAACTGAAGATCAAGAACAGTTAGACATTGCTGCTATTTGGAAAAACGTTGGAGGTGTCTCAGGAACACTTCTTGGAAATGTGGACGTTGATGCTGTATCAGATCCGTCAGGAGCATGTTATATCGGTCCATGTACTGGTTCGAGCCGGTTCCAATCTCCAGGGCAGGTAGAATTATTTAACCCTGGCTCTGGATTACCAAGAACGTCATATTGGAACAATCAAGCAATGACAATTAGTCCCGAGTCTATTGGATCATTAAACGCTGATCTTCCATTCACCGAACCTGGAGTATATAGATCACGTGCATCACCACACCGATCGAATAATGAAGATATTACATCATTTGGATCTGCTGAGCCCCTACTTCCAATGTATGAGGTGCTTGGGTTTGCACCACGGTATCAACATGAGCGTGTCAAGGTATTAGATATTACAGACCCTGCATCGTACATCAGCTCAGATCGTGTCAAATTTGATTGTAAATCTGGATCTCGGAGTTGTGACCAACGTGTAAGTTCCAATCCATTCACCATATGGGAAGGTGGAAGTATCTCAGCAACAGGTAAGCAATCAGTCGACAACGTTCGTATCTCAAAATATGAATGGAGAATTCACGAGTCTACGACAGATTCTCTGATTCTGATTCTGCTACTAATAAAACCGTCAATATTCCAAATGGGGGATATTCAGTATGCAACGGAAACTACTGCTGGTCTGCTGGCAAAGAGTACCACAACCGAGGATATGGTCGAGATGGTGTTATTAATCGATTTGATGAAGCAGGTCGATACATAATCTCTTTAGAAACATCTGATGATCCAGCATATGGCGTTAATGCCTCGTTGTACTCAGATGGTGACCCAAATACGGATATCTCTGAAAAAATAGTAACTGTTAGACCTGATAATGAAGACCCATATGTATCATTTGAAGATACATTCACTGGTGTTGAAAAAGATGCTACTGCTGGCGGAACTCCCGTCTGGCATAGATATACAGGACTCCCATTTGGACTTGAGTATCCGGGTGTAGAGTACTGTGCAGAAGTGCGCACATACGATAATCAAATTGGAGTTGAATCAGCGCTATGGGACAACTTTAATGATGAACTCCGTATCGATGGTGTTGATAAAAAGTGTATACAATTTAATGAATATCCAAATAATGAAGTCTTCGAGACATCCGAGGAAGATCGCCAACGTACTGAGCCATTAAATTACACTGCCTGGGATTTCAGCCAAAATTCAAAGACATATACACGAGACGTTGAAGTAAAGCATGACAATACTGATCCAGCAGTCAGTCAGTTCAAATTAGAACAGGGAAGTCTATTTGATGCTAAAACAGGGTACAGTCAAATCTTTGGACGGATTGATTGGGTTGTCGGTAACGCCAAAACGTTCTGGTGGGAAGAATCAAAGAATCCTGATTCCCTATTTGTCTCGACAGACGAGTGGTCTGGACATGATATATTATTAGATGCTGAGACTGTTGACTATGGAGATAGTGGTGAACCAGCAATCGGCGTTGCTTGTAATATATACAGCACATCATTAACGAGCGAAGTATTTGGCGGATGTTCAAAAGATCAAAACATATTCGCTCGATGGCTCGGTGGAGGGGCTTCGAACTTTGGGGCACCTAATAGGGGTAGTGGTGACTACAGAGCTAGCGATTCTGGGTATGCTGATGTATTTACTCGACAACCGGGAATACAACTCCTTCGAAATTGTGCACAGAATACCAATCTTCGACGATCGTGTTTCAAAGATACAACTGTATTCAAAGAGGGCAATTCAGACCGAGTGATAACAACAAAAGAGAAAACCAGGGTAAAAGATCCTGATGACCCTGGTGATTATGATTGGGCTTATAAATCGGTCTCAGATGATAAGTATGACACTAACATATCTGATTCTGCAGTGACTGTCAAAGCAGAACAACTTGGAGCTAACAAAGAAGATCTCAATATTCTTTCTGAAGGAATACCAATCGAAGGAGGATACAAGATAGGAGGAGCCATTACTTCAACAGTATACGATTGGCACGGAAATAATAAGACTGAGCGAAAAGAAATTGATTTTATTTATGACACTACCCCACCGGTAGTTTCTGGAAATGCGTCATCTGATTCCCCCGATTACCGTCGAGATGGATCTGCTTCTGCGAGAGATGAAGAAATAAATGATGTTGCAATCTTGAAAGCTGCAAACTGTGTTGATGTTTCAGATGAGGGTCCAAATGGAGGTGTTGGAGTAAATAAGGACACATTCTCGTACCGAGTGTTTGGAGATGAAAAGACAGGAGATGGACGTATAAGTAATTTCAATGGGGCACTCTTCAGAGGTAATTGTGCGTTCGTAACATTAGAGGTGAATGCAAATCGACCACCGATCGGACTCACATACAACCCTTACTCGGAAGAGTTTGTCAGAATAAGATCAAGTTCTTCTCAAACTGAGGCACAGTGTGTGATTGAATATTTTGGTGGTCCAATTACAGATGCCAAAAAGTTGGAAATAATTGATAAAGAGTGTCCCGACAAGGTTCTAACCATAGATGATTTCGGTGACATAGGAGAAGGATCTTCACGAGTCTACTATGGAGATGGAGGATGTTATGGTGATTCTGTAAGTTCAATTTCCACACGAGGAGAGAAACCACCGGCATGTAATGGCTTCGATGATGACGTTGATTTCAATATGAATCCATCAATTACAGACAATCATGGAAATCAAGCAGATGACGTATATGCAGCTGTTTGGGGATATCTAAAAGATGAAGGACGCACAAAGAACAATAATAAATGAGATCCCTCACAGTTACTTGTACTATCCAATTAGTGTGAAACTACTCGAGATTCATATCGAATAGAATATTGATTCACACTATCTTTTAATGACATAAAATTTATAGATTATACGAATAGATTAGTTATATGGATCTGACATCTAAAGAAAAGATAACACTAGCAATAGCAATAGCAATTATTGCAGTAGTTTGTGGATTGATTATTGTTGCCAGCGGTACGTCAACAACAGCCACGCTATTAGATCGAGGGTTTCAATCCTCAGTAGATAGTCCAAATTCTGAAATAGATTTTAAGAATCTAACCTCTGAGCAGTTGTTACGAGAATTCGAAGTCAATGCAACAAAACATAATGTCTCTATCGATGCAGTTGTTACTCAGGTAGATGAGACTTCATATCCTGTAGATTCAACTCGAGACGAGAGTGACAGAGAGACGCTGACTCAAACATTTGAGTATTCTGTGAGTGCAGATGAATTTAGTTATCTAAAGATCAACGGACAAGAAGTAATTCAATATTATAGTTCAGATATAGAGTCGTCTGGAAACAAGTTGTCGCAAATTGCACTTATAGATGGAGACGCACAGACAGATCCACTACAGATCACCTCTGTTCAGTTAGAATTTGAAGGAACGAGTGACAGCGGTTATACTGTCAACGGGGAAGATCGGACGATATATGAATATACTGTTTTGACCCAAGATTCAAAAGAAATAGGAGATGCAGTGGTTCTTGAAAATGGACTAATTCTATATTATGATGTTCAAATAACTGAGAACGAGACCCTAACACACACGAATATTTATACAGAATTAACTTGAGACTATACGATATTGTGACTGTGCGGGTATCGTTATGATAGAATCACTAGCAAGGTATATATCAGTGCACAGAACAGAACAGAATAGAATAGATCACCCTTCAATATCATAGGTATGTCTGGTGTTATTCATCCGTTTATTGCCAAATATCCGTTTTTACAGCAAGCAAAAGAAGTGGTAGAGACAACTGCAAGAGAGCGATTGTTCGATGATACAGTGAAAAATGCTGCAGCACAGAGAGTGTGATTTCCGCTATCAACGAAGGACAGACAGGTCCAATCTCACAATCAGCAACAGATAATATTTTGCAACATTCGAGGTTTGATGATCTTCAGCTCGAAATTTTAACTTATCCAGCGGCTCGGCTTGTCATGAGTTGCATCGATGATTGTCGCATTACTCATCAGTACCCGGAGGCTGAAACACAAACGTTCATTAAGCGACTTCAATCATATGATATTTTTAACCAATCAACAAATCAGCGGACAAAAGGGGTTCGATCCGTGATTAGTCTTGATGAGCTTGTTGAAGAGTGTAATATTCCTGTCGAAAAATAATCTTCATTAGCTCACGTGTCAGATTCAAAAGTCATATTATCTAGTGAGCAACAGCAGAGGGTTCTCACGAAATTATTTGATATTGATGTGGAGATACATACACTCCTGCAAATTACTCAACTATCGAATCATGGAATTATTTCTGGAATAAAGATGCACTTGAAGATGCGGTTAAAAAACCCACTTTCGTATTATACAATTAAACTACAAGATAGTGATGAAAATAGTGGATACGTCTATTATACTCTGTCTGCTCATCTTGAGACAAAATATATTCGCAACATCTCTGTCCAATATTCGTCCTTCTCGTTCTGATCAAGTTAGTAATAGTATGTTATGTTTACTTGTAGGTAGCATCGCACTAGCTCTCTCAGTGACTGAATTAGTCTTTCAATTATTGGGTCCTTACAGCGATTCAGTTGTCGTATTGCTATTTGCTATTGACGGAGATTATCGTGTATATGTTAGCAAGAATTCTACGATTAATGAAGCTCTTGAAGACGTTAAGACGATTATCGACCGTAATCAATGCTCAATCTCAATTTCATATTCAGCTAATAAATGGCATTCTCTTAGATGGGAGACATTTTATCTCAGCGTAGAGCAGTAGGTGTTATTCAAGAATACATATGTCTGTATTGTTTCTACCAATTTTTGTTGTTACAATCGATACAACAAGAACCTTTGTTGGAATATCCGAATCCGTGTAGAGTGTGTTTGTAATCACATCTCCTATCGGTGACTGTGATTGTAATTGTGTACTCATATCTAGAGATTTGTGCGACGTATGTTAAACTCATTCCTGATTTCGTAAAAATATTTAAATGTACTTACGGTACAATTACTGGTAATGTATCAATTAGGACAAAAGCTCGCAGATAAGAGTGTAATAGACTGTGAAGGAAGTGAAATTGGAACGTTACATAATATTTCTGTTGATCCGCGAACAGGTGATATGAAATCGCTTCTTGTGAATCCTCGATCTCCAACACCAACAAAAAATCGTCACAAGTTTCCAACTAACGATGAAGGTCATTATCAGATACCTGTTAATCGTGTCTCCTCAGTCAAAGACTATGTTATTATTGACTGATTACGCTAGATAGCCGGATAGACCGGGTCTTCGACTTCGTTTGAAATCCTTTATCGAATTTTGCAGGGACACGGACAGAGATATTATTAGATGATATATCGAACATCTGAGTCGAAATTATCTAAATCGAGGGGATAACTCAGATTGATCTCATAATCTGCTGACTTTCCGTTACATTCTGCAATCAGAATTGAGATATTGATTAGTGTCTTATTTTTCTTCATATCAGATGGGTCATGATACTTTCATGCAAATATAAGCTCATCTTGAAGACAAAGAGAGTCGAACACTGGGGAGTTTGACAGTAATTTTATACATGAATTTTCCGTTAATACGTATGTGTAATGATATGAATAACATCCCTGAGGAAACACGTTCAGAGTTACAGTCACAGTGGAATTCAGGGATGTCATATATCGAGTTAATAGATAATTTTGACCCTTAATTACCTGGAGTAATAACACATATTCGATGACTATGTCGACACGATTCTTCATCTATCGGAGTTACTGATTTTCCATGGCGAGATGAGGAAGTTCTTGCTAAATTATACAGTCAACGACCCCACCCTATCTCGCTCGTCGTAACTGGATCGCTCGTTGAGGGTGGGGCTCGTCAGTGACCCCTTCCTCTAACCCATGTTCGGTGGGTGTGAAGCGTATCTCTCAACTCGGTGTCCTCGACCCTGGCTAGAGCATATTGACTGATTTTCCTCTTCCGAGACGGCTGATGACCCCCCCAGGAGGCACAGCTGTGCTATGTTCTTCGCCGTCGCAAAGTCACGCCGTGACTTTGCTGCCCGTCGGACGTCGTCTGGAGACAACGTCGTAGTCAGCGTGGTTCTGCTTTCCACATCGCTGGCGCTGGCACTGTCACTCGAACTCGTCTCGGTGATGGTTGCCCGTCATGGACGCACCCGCACTCGTTGCACCGCTTGCTCGTATTCTGTGGATTCATCATATCCACGAACACACTGTGTTCTTCTGGCTTGTGCTCGACAAACTGTTTCAGTTTGCGGAACGCCCACAGTGAGTGCCAGTCAGCGTACGGTAAACGGTCTCGAATCCCATCGAGCTTCTCGAAGATGATGCCATCACAATCGTGTTCAACGGCTTCTTCTGCGATTTCGTTTGCGACGGAATGCAGGAGATGCTTCACGCACTCGTGTTCTCTACCTTGTCGCAGCCCATCGCGCCGTACCGAGGGCTGTCGAGACAGTGATCTTCGAACTGTGACGTCCCGACGTGGGCTTCCTTGCAACCGAGGAACTCCCGAATGAGGTGCTGGCACCGGTCGGAGATCAGGAGGTCTACGCGGCTGTTGTCGTCCTCACCGAGCGGACGCCGACCTCCCGGATGGCGTGCAAGACTCGGACACCGAGTGAGAGAAGTCGATGAATGAACGACTCTGTATACTGGATCCAAAGTTCGTCTTAATTACTTACATACCAGTCCTTATGTAACAACTCGTCTTGTGAGAAAGGCAGATGTTACATAAGAATACTCAGATATCCCTGCGTCCCTGTCGATCACGTACCCCTGCTCCAGAGACACTCGCGCCAACAATCGAGTTCGTACAATACTGTATAACCATTCTCGGCAGTCCGGGGAGTCGACTCTATGCCTTACTCCAGAGAGTGACCTGTTGTGCTCGGTTGCTCTTCGCAAGTGACACAACGGCGATATACGACTGCAAAACAGGCTATTCTGGTATGTTGGTCACTGTGAATGTTGCAAAAACACGCCGTCCGGCGGCTTTTATATCAAATTTCTAATTGCTGTCTCCTCACAAGCAATTCGGCGAATGAGTATACATACAGCAGTTGTTAATTTGTCATGTGCTGAGTCACTCATTCAACCCTATCATTTCTTTGAGAGCTGCAATCTCTCTTGCATATCCATTATCAAATGATCTGGCATGTATCTTACAATCACATTGATCGATGATATATTTACAGGGGACATCATCATTATCTATCGTTATATTTATTAGCAAACACATGGATTTGTCAATTACGATGCTCGTATCTGTACACAGACACCAAGCGGCTCACTACACAAACGACCCACAGACAATCACTACGGCGACCCAGAAAACCCGATGACAGCACCTCATAACACGACGCACACCAATACCACCGAAGCACCGAATCGAACGACACGTGTGACGACTGAGCAGACATCGACTGCCGATACTTCCCCTCAAGTAATCCCAGGGCGCACACCAATCACCGAACAGGCGGGGGCGCCACTCGTCCCGATGGCTTCCCCCCCAGAGAATGGATCGGTGTCGTTACAGACTAACCATGAGACGCACACTCACCCGACTCCACCACCGACTGCCGCTGAGCGTGATGCTCCGCTCGTGCCGGACCTCCGCTTGACTCGCTACACACAGGGAGGTGACGAGTGATCACAGACGCAATTCGAAGCCACCAGCACCCAGAGATAGCTGACGGAGCCAGTAGAGCCTCCCCATCGACGAGATCGACTCGACGGCGTTGGCTGTCGTTCACGTGCCACGATCCAGCGCTAACTCGGCAGTCAGCCCGACAGCATTCGCTCGAATGGTCAAGAATGGCGGAGACTCATCCACCGGCTCACACGAATCAATCGCCTGATAACACGCCCACTGAATAATATCCATGCATCCCAACCAACTCGACGACGACGTTTTCACCAGAGATATCGACAATCCAGCCGGACGACAGCTCCGTGAGTTACTCTCGGAGCAAGACTATACTTTCGCGCCGGGCATATATCATGCACTCGATGCTCGCCTTGCGGAGATGGCAGGGCTCGACGCTGCCTACATGAGCGGCTATTCGACCGTTCTTGGTCAGTTCGGGTTCCCCGATTTGGAAATGGTGACGATGAGCGAGATGGTGACCAACGCCAAGCAGATTGTGGAAGCAACAAATCTGCCGGTTATTGCTGACTGTGATACCGGGTACGGCGGCGTCCACAACGTCCGCCGAGCGGTTCGCGAATACGAGAAAGCAGGAGTCGCCGCAGTCCATATTGAAGACCAGACCTCGCCAAAACGCTGTGGGCATATCGCTGGCAAGCAGATCGCATCTCGCGAGCAAGCACGGTCACGATTCGAAGCGGCCGTCGACGCCACGCAGAGCACAGACACCGTGATTATCGCGCGAACTGATGCTTATGGCTCTGCAAACGGTGACTGGGATGAACATCTCGAACGTGGTCGAATCTATGCCGACGCTGGCGTCGACCTCGTCTGGCCGGAGATGCCGGACCCGTCTCGCGAGGACGCAATCGATTACGCAGAGACAATTCACGAGACGCATCCCGATCTGGATCTCGCGTTCAATTACTCATCGTCGTTTGCCTGGAGTGAGCAGGATGACCCGCTGACGTTCGAGGAACTCGGTGATCTTGGTTATCAGTATATCTTCGTCACGCTGTACGGGCTCCACTCTGGGGCCCATGCAGTGTACGAGGATATGAAAAACATCGCAGAAAACGACGAAACCGCCCAAATCGAGTTAGAAGACCGGTATCTCGGTCACGAAACGGAGAGCCACCACGAACTCTCGTTTGTCCCCCGATATCAGGACACGGAAGCAGAGTTCGATCCCGAGGCACGAGCCCGTCAGGAGGAGTCTGCGGGGTTCACCAATCAAGAAAGCGACCCGATCACCGCCTCGGAGGGCGACGACTAATTGAGGACCGGCCCCCCGACCGATCCAGCGAGCAAGAGGACCCCGGACGATTACGTCTCCCCCGGTCTCGTGATGTCGCGTATTCACGAGAAGTTCGTCGACCTGGAGAACATGTCCCCCTCTGATCGAGTGGCACTGAATCGCATGACAAAGCCACTTCTGTCACCGCAGATATAGGGTTTCCACACGTTCGATCCAGGCTGATCAAGACCTCCAAGTCCAGGACTAGGGATAATCTGCTGTCCTTACACAACTCACTCGGCATATGAGGGTACATACAGCCGTTGAGAATTTATCATGTGTTGAGAGGTGTATCGTTCGTAATATTGTCGAACTTTCTTTCTCGAAAGTGATATATTTCGATATTGAAATTTATTCGAAAATAAGTCCCATATTGGCAAGACAATTCTGATATAATTCTCTGATTATGCACTTATTTTTAATGTATAGAGACGTGATAGTCCACTGTTGTGAGGGCTTTTCCGGATTATTGGGGAACTACTTTGGATGAGTCAGGATTTGCAATAATCCGGGGAATACCTCATGGCGCTACGTAACACGATATATTCTATCGTGCCATTGGTGTTTTTGACAAAATACAATATAAAGTTCACTCCTCTGTGAGGAGCACAGTCATATCCGATGCCCGTCGCGTCCCGTTGATTGAGAGTATATATGGGTGGCTCGCCCTCGCAACTAGCGATAGCGCCCTTATTTTTCTCGAAGTGACCGGTTACCGGTAACGTCCAAAACGCGAATACGAGATTCACGTCCGGGCTCATCTGCTACAATGACAATTATTAGCACACGCAGTCGCTAATACAAACGCTACATCTTCGAGAAAAGTTCCCATGTGTTCATCGGAGAAAAAGTTAGCTTGGAGTTGGGGATGGAAATCCCAACATCAGTTCGTTTTCACACAGTCATAGTCATAGTCATCGCCATCGTAGTCTGCCAGTGACGGTGACTATTGCCTCTCAGTGGGAGAACACTCTCGCGGGTGTAGCATAGATCAACTGTGTCCTATCGATTATTTGATTTGTTCCGTGTCGTGTCCGCCTACGCCAACAGCGATACCAGTTGGCAATTGTCATAGTGTGGCAGATTCGGTGACGGACGCCTTCCGCTTTCCAGTTGTTTCTCCCACGCGAGGCGTCTGCTATCATCCGCAGAGACGGCAAGTGGTTTGTGTTATATCTCCATTCTATTCCATTCCATCCTCCGGCTTCGGGAACTAATCACTCATGAGTGTCTCCACTGTACTCACACAACTAACTCAACTACTCTATGCAATTATAGCTCCAATTGATCAAAAAACTCCGTATAGCCAGACGACCCAACGAGTCGGTGATCAGCTAGCTATCCGACAACTGAGCACAGCCTGTATCTACGTATAAGCAAACTGATAGTTCACTCAGAATAGATACTCTGAAAAGCCACATTCACAAAGTAATGCCTCACGACGAGGACGAATTCTCGATTCCAAACAGCAACAAAGTCTCACCAACAGATATCCAACCAAACGCCGACCTCACAGGCGCGAACCTCTCGAACATCAGTTTTAGCGATACTAATCTCAGTACTCGAATCCAGGCGATGCACTGATACTACGATTGGGTGAGCGTTGTCTCGAAAAAAATCCAACCTGCCTCCTCATCCTCATCCTCAGGAAGGGTATTCGGAGCGCCGTATTCGGTTTGGATGTGGAATCCTGCTGTCTCCAGTTGCGCTCGAGTTGTCTCTGCGCCGGCGATGTCCCACTGCATCTCAGCGCCTGCGTCCAGCCAGTTGATATTCGTCCCTTCCCACTTTTGAAGACCCTCAGATACGAGTAATCGACCACCAGGACGGAGAACCCGCGCAAACTCGTCAATGACTGTTTGATGTGTGTCCGACGGAATATGAATCAGTGAGTGGGACGCGAGGATAGCATCGGCACACCCATCAGTCAATGGAATCCGGGTCATATCGCCACACAGGAGCGTCGCCTCGGGGGCGTTCGAGGCAGCTATCTCGAGTTGTTTTGTTGAAAAATCCAGTCCAATCGTCTGCTGGAATTGGCTGCTCAACTGTCGAAGAAATGGCTTTCCACCACCACAACCGGCGTCGAGAACCCGCGACTCTGGCGACAGGAAATTTAGAAGCGAAGACAGCGCTTTGCGTTCTTTATGACTGCGTGATCGCTCTTCAGTATATACTCTTGCGACGGTGTCGTAGCCATCTAGGACTGCCTCCTTGTCAACCATACTGACGTGCTCTTACTGACTGAGTGTCTTGAAACTGAATAAAACCGTGAGGTGAGTAAAGTAAGACGGAGACGACTGTCGTCGTCTGACATGATGCTGAATCAATCGGTTATCTCAACAAGAGTTACAACTAGCAACGGTGGCGCCGTGGTGACGGAATAAAGTCTCTAAACATACCCCGGTTAGGCGAGGCAGTAATAAGGTGAGTTGAGAATTCATATGCTGACCCATAGATACGGCGTCTGTTTAGATAACAACGGATGGTTCACATAGTTCCGTTCTGGACTCTACACACTGGTTCGAAGCTCATCTCAACAGCTCAGTGAGAATCTGGATTCTATCAGAGCCACGCGAAATCCGGAAGCGCTTCCGTCAGCGTATTGCATATCCAAAGACCATGGAGACCGCAGTCAGTGGACTGATTATCTTCCTGGTATCAAAATCACGCGAATTATGTCTCAACAGACGAGTGCTGACGAACGATTTGTGACTCGAGTGAGGTGATGATGTTTCTATGGATGGTATCGGGAAAGCTCTCATTCGCAACCCGACTGTTCGGTGGGGACTCGGCTGTCTGCAGTCCATAATCGGATTCCTGTCCGGAGCGTTTCCATTGTCGGAGTTGGGTTTGCTCGCCCGGCTCCGGCTCGTCATGTGTATGTATGCATGATCGTGGATCTGCGTGTCTCGTGCTGGTGCCATCAACACTGACAGATCGCGGAGAATCGATCTAAGATGCTTCAAACCGAACCCAGCCGATACAAGGATCCGTTAAGGGTATCACGTACACAAGCGGAGCTATGACAATCGAAGAGATATCATGATCCCTGATCAAGAAAATATCATATCTCTTTTTAGCAGTTGTTGCTCCAGCGGGCGGTCTCATGCTACAATATCTTGCAGATGAGCACGTATGTGACAGAATAGAGGCTGATATGATTGCTCGGATAGTTCGAATAACTGTGTTTGTTGTGGGTTCCCTTGCTACGAGCGTATTATACACGGTCATATTGAATCTCCTGATATTCTCAGTATGAAACCGAGCGCCTAGATCACTGCGAGTAACCTGTCATCACCCCGACGGATCCGTCTCAAGCCAGGACAAAGACATCAGACCTCTCCACATTCGTCTCAATATAAACTTTCTTGCGACTGACGAGCGCTTCCCGATTGCTCACACGAGAACCAATCCATCATTCCGTTCGGACAGACCAGCTCAGCGCTCTCGCATGCCAGTTATCCGGATCGATCTCCCTGATGTGATGTAATTCCACTAGGCGTGATTAACAGTCATGAGCTATCTGTCGACACGGACACATGCTCGACATTCGTCCACAATGTACAAGCTGGGACCCTGCAATTCCGGTAGATTCGATCCCAGGGAATTCAACTCACTCCTAACACTTGCACCAAGACAGTCGACTCATCTCATCTCATCTCATCTCATCTCAGACTCAGAACTCCAGAATGACTCTTTGCAATCTGCTCACAGACACAGAGTGAGAGACATATCGAACAGAATGAACCCCTGCAAGGTCGATTCCTCGGACTTCCATACGACTTGAGAATGCCGACGCTGTCAAAGGTGAAGGCAAGATTCTGGAATCCAGAAGATGAGCGACTACTCACTCCGATGGTCTTTGGATGGGGTGGGGGTACGCGTTGAATCTCTCTCGACTGGCACACGTTTTCCAGCTCAGTTACCGAGCAGTCCGGTCGGATTGACGATCTTGAGAGTAATCAAGACCAAGATCAAGACGAGTTGCAGGAAATCATCAATCAACAGTCCAAGCGCATTGAGCAGCTTGAAGAAGAGAGACAGAGAGCAGGAAGGGGGGCATAGGGCAGAGACGAAACTGAATCTACACCGTGTTCAACAGTTCATGAAACAGGTTTCCGCCGATACAAGTCATAGTCCTCCCCCGATGACGGGAACGGGAAAGGGAACACCGGCATCCAGCAGCATGAGTTGACCTCAATCGAGCAGTTATCTCGTCAGAGAATCTCGATGAAGTGATTGATTCACCGAGTGCTCGGCGGGCAATCTCAGTATTCACACATATCAATGACCGGGGTTCTTCCACTCCGAGGGGGATTGTCGTCAACTCATCGGATCGTCCATTGGAATTGCTCTCAGCTGATCAAGACGAGTCGCTTTGCTGGAAACAGCACTGTCGAGCTGCAGAGGTATTAGAATCGTTATCAGAGGACGCCTTCAGGTTCATCAACTCAAAGCATGGCAAAATGCTCGTCCTTCATGAACACTCTCAGACGTATCAACGGATGGTCGAAGGGACTCTGTCGACGTCGTCAGCAGGGGCGACGGGATAGCCGTCAGAGGACAGTACTTAATCGAAGCATAGTCCTATTTTGACACCCTTTTTTACTGGTGAGACTGTTGAGCGGTTACTACCTCAGTACGGAGATCAGCGACGGTGAGGGATACCTTCCCGTGTTCAGTAATCTCTGTCGATACAATCGAGGGTGTCATAGAAGTCCTCACAAGAAGTTATGTTCGAACTGAAGAGAGTGAAATGTCTATTCAGTAGGTATGCTTACTTTTACTCTGTAGTAGTCCCAATTTGGTATAACAATAGACCGCTAGTCAAGAGAAACCCTCCAGATGTCAGTTCAAATACACCGCCAGGAAGTACTTGTGAGTAGCCTGACACTGGGTTGGTAAGGAGTATCACACCGACAAGTAAAACGAATAGAGATGAAATAATTTTTACCACCTTCTGATAATTCATTCCCGCAAAATTGTGTCATCTGATTCCACTAATATCTTAATATCCCGTATTGAGCGGATCTTGGAGTAAAGAGTGGGTATGTGAACCGTTGTATAATATCCTCCTTCTACGATAATGAAACAGGATTGTAGCCTCACACATAACCCCAATAATTTGTATAACTGAAATACTGAAGCGATTATCTCAGTTGTGTTTTGCTGAGGGCACAAATGAATAATGGACTGGACGAAGAGAGACGCTCAAATGTGACACTGAAACGACCGAGTTCAGCTCTCACGGCGAGACTGGTGCTCACGGTCCTGATCATCGCGAGCATTTCAGGTCTCAGTTCGGTTAGAACTGTGACCGCACAGCAGAACAATACCACGACCACAGCCACAACGACAGCGACAGCGATACCGACACCTGAACCCCAAGAGATTGATTCTCCTGGATTCAGTATCTCAACGACACTCATAGCTAGATTAGCTATTCTATTGACTGCTTACTGGGTCTCGACATAATCAGCTCAGTTCAGACTGATCACTGACAGCCACAGGATCGGCGAGAATCTACTGTGTTTGTACAGATAGTATGTATCATCTGGATTGCTACAATATCACCACTGATCATCGTGGGTGTGACGCCCGTCATAACGAGTGTGACGCATCGTTGTCTTGCAGAAGTCCGTGTCTATCACATCTCGTCGGCAGTCCCGATCTACGTCGCTGCACGGAACTGTTTTCAATCTCTAATCAAAAATAATAATACTCCGAAGTCAGGAACTGTCATTTCATTCAATCACAAATTCTAATCAATGCATACCTTCGCATATCACTGGCTTCGGAGTTATTCTTTGCCACCCGATGAGCGTGTCTCATATTCACCGGGTAGCTTCCGCTCATCGAGAATGGCTGCAATCTGCAACGTGAGACTACACAAAATTTATCTTAATCTATAATCAAAGAACGTGATACTCCGGAGTCAGGTATCAGACATTGGGTTCCTGCTTGAGATGATGCTCGCATTCACCGCCACTGACTTCGGGGTTATCTGACACATCGACAAGCATTAGCACACGTAGTCACTAATATAAGCGTTACATCTTCGAACAAAGTTCCCATGTGTTCATCGGAGAATAACTTAGCTTGAAGTTGGGGATGGAAGTCCCAACATCATTGTCACACAGTCATCGCCATCGTAGTCTGCCGGTGACGATCTATATCGCTGCACGGGACTATTTTTAATCTGTAATTAAAAACAATGGTACTCCGAAGTTAGAAATTAGACATTCGGGACCTTCTGGTATAACCAACACGACCACGTTGACATATCACTAACTTCGGGGTTAATCTTTGCCACCCGATGAGCGTGTCTCATATTCACCGGAAGCACCAGCACCAGCACCAGCACCAGCACCAGCTCCCGCTCACCGAGTATCGCAGCAATCTCCGGCGCCGTGAGTGATCCGTGCTCTTCGGCTGCATCAAGTAACCGTTGCACGTCACCTCGACCATATGCTTCCACACCGCCACGCATCTTCAGATAATATCTCGCAGCTGCATCGAGTGCTTTTCTCCGTGCTTACTCATCGGTTGCTTCACACAGATTCTCCCAAACTGTTCCCGGCCATCGGTTGATTTGATACGCATTTTTCGCACAACCTCCTGTATCGGCATGGTTTTTGTGGTGACTCACTCGATCATGTGCGACTCTGTTTATGACCAGGGGTGAAGGGTGCCCCGTGATCTGGGGGCACGGTACGGTTCAATCCGAGACTCTTGCACATTCAAACGTGCACCCGATGTGTAAAACGAGATCTTGTATTCTCTCTGCGTATTTCGCCCCGGACTTGTGCCAAGATCACCCTTCCAGCGGATTCCGTGCAAGTGAGCCGGGACAGTGTCACAGTTTACTCAGCACGGAAATTAAGAAGATCACAAATGCCAGCAGTAGCGAGCATGAGGATACCGACAATCAATAATCCACGGTTGAATGGTTCGACAAGTATGAAACCACCGACTAACAGAGCTGACAGTAGTGATAACAGTGATCTTCCATCCATTGTCACGGGAAACCCCCAGCTACATATGATGAACAATACCGAGTAAAAAAAGACCGGACCTGTGTCTGTGTGTGAAAGGATACAGTCCCCCGTCCGAATGGCGATATTCAGGACTTTGATTCTTGAGTTACCACCGACCACCTAGGTTAGTATAATACTACACGAGGAATCGAAAGTTAAATTGGAAAAAAGAAAGCGGCGACCACCAGGTTATGAGTATTATTAACAGGTCAATCCAGAGACCGGGGAAATACACCCGACCTGTGTGGGGCTCGAAGCACTGGATACCTACGCAGAAATATCACAATCTGGCGAAGGAATCCACCAGTTCGTATATGATGATATTCCTGTGGATCATCGGAAGTATCTCAGACACGTTGATGGGGAGCCGTTATGTCAGCAGTAAAGTTTTATATCGATAACAGCAGGTCGATAATGTGAGTGAAGATACAATAACCGAGTCCGACTCTGTTCAACAGCGGGGAGCAGATGAGGTATTCTGTACTGAATGTGGCTCAGTAATAAAAAAACAGGCAGAGATTTGCCCAGAATGTGGGGTTAGCCAAACACCTGAGCACAGTGACCGGAGCGATAATGACACTTCGGAACTCAGTGAGCGAAGGCAGTATGAATTGGAAAAGGTCGCAGCCAAAAGCAAGCTAACTGTTATGATTGTCGGGATATTGATTAGCCCAGCCGGATACTGGATGGTTGGAAAAAAGCATTGTCTATCATTAATCTCTTAACATTGAATTTCTTTTTGTTAGGACTCATTATTGTTCCAATTCACTGCTATGTGATAATTGGGAACGCTCAAAAGGAGCTTCAAAGAGCTGGCGTCGGGGGGTACTGATGAGTAGAGAAAAGCAACATGATGAAATTTATTGCCGCTCGTGTGGGGAGCCAATCAAAAAGAAAGCAGAAATTTGTGTCAATTGCGGAGTAAGCAATGACCACGGTGAGACTAAGCGATCCATGCAGACACAGACCGATTCACTTCCCAATATCTTATCTGATCTGTTGAAGAAGATTTTACGGTCGAATCCACAGCAACATGATCCAGCAGAATACTCAACATCTGTATCAGATAGCTGGTATTATTTGATTGGGGTAAGTGTCGTCCTTTGGATAGCTGGATTCGGAATACAAGATGTCGGACCTCTCGGAACGATAGCAGGACTCTTACCCATTATCGCATGGGTACTGATGCCGTTGAGTATATATTATGACCGGCAGTGGGTACAAGCAACCACCCAGTGGAGACCCAAAAAAGAACTCTGGATATTGGTGTCTGTTATACCACTTGTAAATATTCCTGCAGGGATTGTATATCTATATCGGCGCAGCAGTGTCAGTCGCGTTTCGACAGCAAAAAGCAATCGTAACTATTCATCTGGAAGCACGAATCCTGCTATGGAAAGACTTCAGCAGCGGTACAGTGAGGGCGAAATTTCAGATAAAGAATTTGAACAGAAGGCTGAGAGAATTATCGGAACTGATGATGAAAAAACTGCAGAGGCGTACTTGAATCAGAGTGATAATTAGGACGGCACACAGTGGTGCTGGCGTCGTCGCAGTCATGTCATTCAACTGTCTGATGTACGCATCACTTCATCCACCCAAATAGTATTCTTTAGTTGTGCAACTACAATACTATACAGAATCGCACGACTGAGTGGGGGACCGTAATCACCGGCATGCCCTCGCCGCTCGCGGCTGAAGATGAGGATAAGAATTTTTAGCATGATAGTTACTAGTCATAATGATATCTGTGGAACGATTATACATCTACACGGGCGCATATATGATTATTGGGGGTTCAATGGGAGGACCAGCAATACGCTCACTCATTGCTGGGGAGTGGAGTCTCCCGGTATTGCTTCTGACAATTGGTGGTAGTGGAATGTTCTTTGGTGCTGTCTATGAGTTGCTTCGAACCGATTCTGATGAATTTTCCATTTCTGCAAGCAGGCTGTTTGTAGTGGTCGGTGCCGCCTGTTTATGCTTTCTCGGAATGCTTCTTTCTGTCATATCCGGTGCGTAACTCGCCTGTAATAATCAATTTGTAGCGTCTTTCTGAATGAAGAATCTGTTAAATATCTATTATATCTGAATCCCGCATGAAACCGGTGTCTGAGTGAATGAATAGGAGTTATCCAATAAAACGCCGATACGCTCATGCAGGGAATAGTACATGAAGTGCAGTTCATTATACCACACGGAGACTGGATAGAAGCCAGAGCAGATGCCACACAAACTCCCGACAAAGAATATGTATGACTCTACTCATCTCGAATTGCTCGACATGTGTGGGTGTATTTTTTTGGCACGCTTTGCACAGAGTCGCTAAGTTCGACATGCAATGGTTGCCACCCTTTGAGATAGGCACGATATGATGTGCGTGTAAGACTACCTCGCCGCCGCCTGAGCCCCCTTTGAGACCACAATTCTTGCACTCATACTCATCGCGCTCGTACGCTTGGGCTCGTAACTTATCCCAGTTCTCTGGATACTCATTCTCTCTCTGGAGTTGATAATCTGACTTAGAATCGGTGGGAGAATTAGTGGACTAATCGGAAACGGTACTTGATTTGAACTTTCTTTCTATGCTATGCCTTGCCTCATTGGCGGGATATCGTATTTAACCAGGTTCACTAAATTTGATTTGACTGTCTCTCTTTCAGTTGTCCCAAATTGATTTGATAATTCCTCAATAGCTATTACGCCCTTTTTTGTTTCGTGGTCATCAATCCCGCTTTGAGTGAAACTGTTAAATTCTGACTCAATTTGTTCTTTTGAAACGCTTTCAATTTCTTGAAATAGTTCTTCGAGATGTTCGTCGGTATTCATATCGGAACATGACAGCCGATATTCAAAATAACCTCCCTCAAGACAGTCTCGATCCATGTCCTCATACTCTCGATGTGATTATCTCAACTTTGGAGTCTACAAAGTCGAGTCTCAGAGAGTCGATTACTTATAAACAGATACTCGACATTGTCTCTCAACTTTGGAGTCTACACGATGATTCAGGTATAATATGCAACTGGGAGGATCTGCGTCTTATGTAGTGCTTGGGCGGTGTGTTCGGATATAATATTAAATAAGGCGTTGAAGCAGTCTCCTCACATCTGTCTCACACTCAGTGTCTTTTTTGATGAGTTGAGGATCCCACACTCATATCTATGCAAACCTGATTATGCCCATCGAATGCTGTTCCCAGACATAACCGCGTCACAAAACCTCTTGATGAATTTTGTGTGAGATCAACCGACATATCTCTCAAAATTCGTATTGGTGCCCCTCCGGTCTCATACATTTTCGGGAGCAAATACAACAGAGATCTATCTCTCCCGCTCGCTCTGCAGTATCCCGTAGTAGAACACGTCCTGAAACGAGCCGCGCTGGTAGGTGTGGTCACGCATCTTCGCCTCCTGTCTGAATCCAAGCTCCTCCCAGACGCTCTGTGACGCCTCGTTCTCTGCGCTGGTCCGGGCATACACTCTGTGAAGGTTCAGCTCGGTGAAGGCGTAGTTGACCAGCAGCCGCGACGCGATTATTCCGCAGCCTCTGCCGTGGAACTCAGGATGAACCCAGATACCTATCTCTCCGTTCCTGTCCACGCGGTCGCCAAGCTCAAGACTGATTATCCCAGCTCTCTTGTCCCCCAACGATATCAGGAGAGGGAGACATCCTCTGACTCCATGCGCGACTCAATGAGGCTTCTCTCATCCGCGAGCGTCTGAGGCTTTGTGATACCGATATTCGTGCGGACTTGTCTGTGGTTGACGCCATCGCGCAGAAACTCCGCGTCGCTCTCATCAAGAGGCAATAGCTCGATATCCTCTGATGACAGGAAGGGTTTCCTCTCCATGTTCAGCACTGTAGGACGCGAGTAATTATACTCTGTGGGCATGTGATTATGAGTGTCGCTGCTGACGTATTCGAGGATTTCGCGACAATTTTCGAATACAGACTGAGACTCTCTGGAGTCGATATGGACCGTCAGAGCTGGGGTAGCCTTCTTGCCATCGTTGGTGTCGTTGGATTGATACTCATTACCTTCGGGATTATTCTGTATATTCTCTCTCATCTCGGTCGGTGGAGTGTGGGTGTAGGTGTGGATGTGGGTTCATATACCCGAGAATCACGCATTTGCGTGTCGTTGAACTTTGGGCACTACAGACTGAATCCCAAGTTTGTCTTAACAGTTTAGATACACTATTAACTGATATGCGTCCAACATATCTGATATACTCACATTTCACCAGATAATGACTGACACTGAATTCTCAATTCCACACACTGACGAAGTCTCGCCCAGTGATATTCGACCAGGTGCCAACCTCTCTGTGGTTAACCTCTCTGATGCCGACCTCACTGACGCATACCTCTCTAACACCGATCTTACTGACACTGATCTCACTGGGGCGGTCCTCGCTGACACCGATGTGACAGACACTCAGTTGGTAGATGCTCACTTTCGGTATGCAATTCCCAATGATGAACATATCTTGCCTCACGATATTGTCCCAGAGGCAACCCTCGCCAACGCCGACCTCTCCAAGGCTGACCTCCGTTTTGCCGACCTCACTGACGCCGATCTTACTGATGCCAACCTCATGCGTGCCGACCTCACCGACGCCGACCTCAGACATATCGACCTCTCTGGTGGCTATCTTACTGACGCCGATTCTGATGCGGATGCTGACCTTCCGGATGGCGTGCAAGACTCGGACACGGGCACGGAGTGAGCAACTCTGCATACTGAGTCCCCAACTCGTCTTAACGCTTAACGTTCTCTCTCTCCGCTCCAGAGGCACTTCCAGACTCAATTCAACCATACATGTGTTCTTGTCGGGAGTCCCGGTCACGATGCTTGTGCCCTGTACCCCCTCCTCCAGACGAGCTCACCGTCATCAATTATTTGTGATTAGAAGTGTGAGATTACGCTGTCGTCTTTGAATTCATCAAACTCTATTGGTTGAGTACAAGTTGCAGTTCTTGTACTCACCTGCCGTTATATTCGTGAGAGGTATCACCGATCCCGATCCCGATACCCCCTCCTCCAGAGAAGACGCTATACTCGAGTGGGGTTTGCGTTAACAGTTAATTTAATTCGATATTCGGATAACTGTATTCGCGAGTCGGGGTTCTCGCACCTATTGTTGCGCGTTGGATCAGTTGCCCCGGCTCAGAGAGCTCCCGTCCCCTCTGAGTGCGATTCATCACTCAACTCAACTCAACTCAATCTCAGTTGGAGTTGGAGACAATCATCTCCATCTCGAGAATCCACATCAGATGGTTCTCTCTCAAGTAGCCGACAAGTCTTGAGAGTTGCTCCGCTCGGTGTCACTGCCACTTGCACCGTATCGTGTCAAACGATTCTCCCACACGAGTTCCACAATATCCCTCCTCTCGAGGGAAATCTCCACTCCAGTGTGTGTTGCGTTAACAGTTAATTTTAAATCCCATCCGGGTGACTGTGTTTGTGAGCCGGGAAGATTTCGTGTCTTGTCTGTTCATGCGCCCAGTTGCCCGGCTCTACGGTATGGGCACTGGCAGATCTGGGGAAGCTCCAGCTTCAGATCAACTCGTGCTCAATATCTCTCTGATTCGATTCGACTCTGTGTGAGAGAGACGTGACGGTGATATTCTCCGTGAATCCAAGAGACGAAATCTGATATGTGTCTCGTATCAAGAGTACGTCTCTCTGCCGAAGCAATGATTGCTATGCCACCGCATACTTCCACACTCCTTCGTCTCTCTCACGGTAAGAAACGGCTCTTAACGCAACTACAGTCATAGGTGGTCAAGAAAAATACACATCTGTCTCAGCAGGATATACAGACATCACGAATACCGGAGACCAACAGATAAGCCCTGAACTATTCATTTCCATAGGTATAGATATTATACTACAACACTTTAGATAGACTTGAGTTACCAGAGGACACTGGGGAAATGACATAAGATGCTCTACTCACAAATCACTCATACCGTAGGGTAGACTGCTAATGAGTGAAGATGTATTTGATTTCGATGCTACCGAATTAGAAGCGTTCATTCAGCAGTACATGAGTCTTGATCAAGGGTCCCAACAGCCCTCGGGTATCTTCTCTATTCTCCGAGGACCCAGAGAACGGCAGTATCAAAATGCCTTACAATATTTTCTGAATCCACGGAAACCTCATGGGTTCGGATACGCACTTCTCGAGCCATTTCTTGCCGAAGTTGGTATGAATGAATTCAACCTGAGCAGCCAACATATCGAAATCAGCGAGGAGGTCTCAATTGCAGACGAAGGCTCAGAACGACGCATCGATCTTATCATTGCCGGTGGGAGCGCGTTATCTGAGCATCCTCGATGGGCAGTGTTCATGGAATTAAAAGTCGGAGCGAAAGAAGGCGATGGGCAAACAACATCATACTCTAAAGCGGATAACTGGAATTTTAATTGGTTTGAGAGCAATGAATTGAATGTAAATCAGCTAGATGAGAGTCACTTTGTGTATCTGAAACGAGAAGCGGCAGGTCAACCCACGGACATAACCAACACGTTTGAGACTCTCAGTTGGAGCGATATAGTTGACCAATTCGAATCTGAGGTTCAAGATTCGCTGTACGACTACCCTAACCGGAGTGTTATTCAGTTCACGGACTTCATTCAATCACTAAAGGAGACAGAGGGGATGGACTCAGATATCGATACCGACGAACTCAACGAGCGGTTAAATCTCTATTTCGAGCACGATAGACTCATTCGACAAGTTGAGAAGGCGAACAGCCAATTCGAAAGTGATTTTGAGAACGTAAGCACGTATCTGATAGATAGTTGGGAGAACAAAGTTCAATATAAATTCGACTTCGAGAACTCAGGCTGGAAAACATCACCATCCAGCACTCCGAAGTGGCAATCAATCTTCCCAGCGTATTGGGACCAAGACCCAGTTAATCAGTCGAGTACAATCAAGCTCTTTTTTCGACATTCTCCAACAATCGAATCAATCCGGAATCAACAATTCATATTTCGACTTCGGCTCCCTCCGGCGAGAAATGTCCACACGAAAGATCACCATGACGGCGAGCAATCATTCAATGATGTATTTGCTGAGAAGTGCACCGGTGAGTACAACGAACAGATACAGGAAGCCCTTGATCACATCGATGGTATTGAATCCAGACTTCACAGTGCCTCTGGTCTTGTGAAGAAAACATACCCGCTAGATCCGAACAATCTAACGGAATCGTATTTCGGACAGCTTGAACGGGCAGTCGAGGAATTTTGTCGTGATGAGAGATTAGTGACGGCGTTTGATCGCGTGTTTGAGGACTCATACGAAACAGTATTTGATATGAAGCCTGAGGGAGGATTCCCAGGACCATTACCTGAATAAGAGTCGATCGGTACCACCTGAGTTTGATATATTAATGATGCCCCTTGAGACTGGTAGTGTCGATATGTAATTAACACAGCATACTCCAGAGTAACCCAATATTTTCACAACGACTGTATCGGAGTTGGAAAATTTTCCGAGATCTCTCCTCAACAGGCGAAATCAAAGAACCATTACACCCGATTTTATTACTCGCGTCAAGAGCACGTCCTTCTGTCGAAGCAGATAGTATATGATGCATCCGACATACACTCGCATCTCTTCGTCTCAGTCACGACAAGAGACGGCTCTCCATGGAAGCGACAGGCTTGCTATCCCCTGTCCACTGGATCCTGACTAGCATAGAAAATAAAAACCGGACATAAGACTACATTGAGAGTGATAGAAGTTCGAACGACAAGGTATCTATGGGCACTTCCCCTGGGATCCTAACCGCCGGACATCGGCGGGTAACATTGATACATATATTTTCGCACTCAACGAGTACTCAGTCGGTCCTGATTTGTTGACGCTTCCAATTGCAACAAAAGGACTGGTCCGAGGTTTTGAACATTTCCTCGGACAACTTCAATTCTCAGTAGTGAGACCGTCGTGCGGATCGTCGAGATTGACGAACTGCGGCAGGGATAACATGTATGTTGAGTATATGAACTCTTTCACCGAGCTTTGGATTCAGTGCAGTGTATGACTGTTGCACTCTGGCTGAAGTGGTAATATATCGAAGCGACGGACGCTATATGTTGTATTATATATGTAAGTAACCGAAGGTCATTACGGGACAACTCTCGGCGAGTATAGATTCTTATATCATAACAACATCGGATTATCCATGAGTGATGATGTGACGACCTATGAGTGCTCACACTGTGGAAATCTTGGGATCGGGGATGGACCGATTACATGCTGTGAGGAGACAATGGGGGCAATCGAAGATGATCCTGATCCTGTGTCAAGCAATCCAACACTGTCTGATCTGCTGAAAAGTGTCTTTGAGATGTCAGACACAGAATTAGAACTCTGTTTGTGTGTCATGGAGGGTGGCTCAGTAACAGTAACAACACTTGCAGAGCAAACTGAGTACGACCGGAGTCTCATCAATCGCCATCTCAACCATCTTGCATCAATTGGTGTCGTCACAAAACAGCGACGACTTCTCAACAGCGGCGGTGAGGTATACGTGTATACGCCGGTATCACCAGAAACGGTAAGAGAACAACTCCGTGGCGAGTTTTCTCGGTGGACCGCGGCGGCAACAACACAACTGAATGCACTGCAACGGGACAAAGTCGAATCAATCGCTGACCCCGATGACGATGAGGGGGACCCAGCTTGGGAGGTATTTTATTCAGAGTAAAACGAAAATATGGATAGAAAAATACGGTCAACGTCACGCCCACTACCCAATCTCAGTCCCGATATTGCACGAGCGTGAGAAGTAAAAGAACTCTCTGAGACTCGGTTTGTGAAAATTCCACAGCTGAGTAAGACAGGTCCTCTCTGTAGGTGTTGTAGACGGGTGGGCTATACCCCGTCTACGCTTTTCCGACAGTCTCGACATACTGAGACGGGCGTATTCAGAGGGTATAGACGGGTCGGTTTTCCCAATCACCCCATCTACGGATTTTCGGGTATCTGAAGCAGTGCTACTGTCTGTTATCGGCAGGTGTAGACAGGTGGGGGGAGGGGGTGAAAGTGTGATTCTAACAGTAAAAGACAGAGGAATGTCGAGAGTAGACAGACATGGTGTAGGCTAAAAAAAAGTACCACCCATCTACCCGTCTACATTAATTGAGTATTTGACAAAAAAGGAAGTCTCGCGTTACTTGAGTTGAATACAGACAGAATGAGACAGTTCGATTATTGCACATGGGGGACCAATCGACGTGTCTATTCGGTGACTCAACGGGGCAATCTCTGAGAATATCTTCAGTGTAGAGAACATTGTATTTTCACAGAGAGAATCGTGTGTGGGTGATTTTTTATGTCCCATACACTATATATCACATCTATGAACAAAGACGATGCCTCCAAAGAGGAGCAAATGAAAAAATACATATTTTACACTGTCTTGGCAGTCACTCTCGGAGGTATCGTCATATTTGCCCCTGATTTAATCGCTGCAATTTGATCGGCTCCAGTAGGAACAAAATGCAAACATCAGATTGACACATTCACATACCAGCCCTTATGTAACAAATCGTCTTGTCTCAAAGGAGATTAATTACATAAGATGCCAATCCCGACAGAGTCCACATGGGTAATGGCTCATAATTCAATGCCTACTCGGGTTTTCTGTCCGTTGCAATAAAGTAACGCTACGGATTCGACTATTCGCGGACGGGTCTCAATCCCTTCGCGGCGAGATGACTCATCTAACAGATAGTGTACACCCAATCGATGCCGTCAGGCTTGGTGACTTGGGCTTTCAGATCCTGCATGCAATTATTCGTTTTTACCACGAAGCTGTCAGTTGAGCCATTCGCTGTGACTGACACGGTGAATTCTTCGACGCTCTCGGGATTCGCCTGACGAGTGTTATAAGCTGTGACGATTGCGAACGGTTGGAGGGTATACGTCCGGTTGTGCACCGTTTCCCCTGTCGGTTCCCGAATCACAGTTGCTGTCACAGTCACTGGCTCGGAGAGCTCGTTTTGAATCTGGATTGAATGGTCCGGGTCTAGTGTCTGTCTAGCCTCCGCATTTATGTCTGCGAAACTCTGGGTTTCTGATTGATCTGGGTCTGGGTCTGAGTCTGAGTCTGAGTCTGGATCTGGATCTGGTGTCCGTGCAGTCTCCGTGTTTGTATCTAAGCCGGAACTACGGTTTTCCGATTGGTCTAGGTCTTGGTCTTGCGGCGGATCAATTCCCAGGCAACCACTCATCGTAAAACCCAGCGAGACCCCGGTTAGTTGGAGCAGCTTCCGCCGATTCATGTATAGACTGCTGAGTTCGTCTGGATAATATGTTTGTGAATACTCACAGGAGTTGACTCAGACTCAGTTTCTGAAGATTCTTGATAACTGCGAGCGCTCCGTGTCCGAGTATAGCTGTGCATATTGACATCTCTCAACTGGATAAATATGATAGGAGACAGCCAACTTCTCTGCGGGAAATAGTTTCATTGAGAGAAGCATGGCATTTATTCAACAGCAAACACTCCTTAGATATCTGTTTCAATCTATGCTTGTCGCTACTCGAAATGGCGAGTGGTTGATCGATATCAATCGAGTGCCCCGGTCACCGGAAATTCAAATCCATAGAGGTCCTGCTGAAACCATGCCTGAAACATAGACGATATACACGCTACCGGTGGATTACACTCAATGTCTGTTATTTTCGTCGACCCTCAATTCTGTATCTTCACCCAGTCGACGCAAATAACAGAATTGAGTGTTCACTGATTAGCCTGACTCCCAATCGCCCGGGCGCAGACTACAGTATTCGCCCAGACTGTGCGAAATCCCTCCCCCTCCCCCCTCTCTGTATACCAGAGTATGCATGGGCGTCAGTCACGAATGACTGTCTCAACGCCTATGTCTATACATATTAGTAAAATGGATACCGGCTATCAGATATGCAACCGATGTCACTATTTCAAATAGTGAATGCTCGCCCGTAATCATCATCAGGAAACCCGCACACCCCGAAAAGAGACTCGTCAGAGCCACAATCAAGAGGAATTTATCTGAAACCATGATGTGTAGTATCTGCTTCGGGTGATCGTCTCACACTGCCTGTGCCTATCAGTATTTGCGTATAAGTTGTTTCGTGAATCTTCACTATGCGACAATTGACACAGTTGATCACTGACTGTTTCACCGCTGTGTGTAGCAAATCGCCCTTGACCGGTTCCGGAGCCGGATTTCGCGACGTTATCACTATTGAGAATACAACTGTCTTCTCATCACAGCAGATAGCCGAGATTCCTCAGAAGAAGGATTAACCCACCAAACGAAAATACAGACCCAACGATTGACAAAAGGACACCCTGAGCGCCTATTTTCACTGCGGTGGTTCTCGTTAGATTATCTATGACATTTAGATGACCCGCGGTAGGCGTCATAACTGCACTTGCATCTATACTGGTATCTTCGGCTCCCGTCTTTGGCGTTGGGGTGGCTTTTCCGACAACCGTTATTTGCTCGCCAAGACTGATTGTTCCCTCGATCAACTCAATCGGATTTGGGACACTACCTGAGTCGTTTATCTCAGCCGATGGATCCATGTCAACGTTCTCCACATCAATTTCTTCTGATACTCTGTGAGCCCCAGTGACTGTCTTTTTTTGCGTTTCAAATGACAGGCTCTGTTGAGTCGGATCAACGATTATCTCTGCTGTCCCATCAGAAATCCTAAATGGACGATATTCGATCCCAGAATCGATGTTTGTCGAATTATCGCTCAATTGAGAGCGAATGTGATACTCGTATGCCACACACTCGTCGCTTCGGATTGGCGAGACAATCACGCTACTCGATTGTGATGGCTGAACAGATCCAGTGATCTGAACCAATTCATCAGTCGCAATAGCCTCATTAATCGGGACTGAATCTGTCGTGTATACCCGCCATGCTCGATTTAACTCTTTAAGTCCATGTATTATCGCAGGGAATCCAGCTGCCACTGTGCCGGCCCCGAGAAATAATTCTGATACATCGACAGCCAATACAGAAGCTCCAGCAAACATGATAGACGAAAGACAATTGTCAACAAGTATATTTTTATTTTTTATTTTTTATCTTCTATTTCTCTGTTTCTCAGCGAATATACCTGACTACTGTAGTGACACAACTAACTCGTGCTAGTTGTGTAGCTATTGTAGACTCATCCCGATCCCCTGTCCCCGATTACGTCTGAATCGGTACATTTTGTCAATAATTTATACGTTTTGACACGTATGAATTGTTCCATGAAAGGTGCCCGTCGTTCGTTCCTCGGGAGCATTTCGGGCTTTCTTGACTCTTCGGTTCTTATAGGAGATACTACAGGTCAATCAACAAAGGAAAAAGAGGGTTATCCGATAGGACTTCCATTTGAGCAGCTCTGGGAGTTACAGGTAGCAGAGAATACTCGTGGCGATAATGTGAACTCTAGATTCAAGCGGAATTCAACAGGATACGATATACCTCACAAAATCAATCCGAGATGGTGTCGGAGGCTCCCGTATCCTTGCTCTCGAGAAAGGGAGTAATGATCTCCTCTGGGAATCATCTTATATTGAATCTCTTAGCTCCCCAGTTTTCACTGGGCACAAGTTGTTTGCATGTGGGAACAAGCAATTCCTAGCATACGGACTTGAGTCCGAACCCAATGAGCCAAACTGGGACGTTCAAATAGATGAGGGATACACCCAGGATGTGGCAACTGATGGTGACATGGTCTGGTTTTCTGATTATACCTGGGACAGAACTGGCGAGTACGACGAAACGTTTGAAACCTTCACTGGGACTCTCTATGCTTACAGCAAAAGTGGGACCCAGAAATGGAGCGTCACACGACGATTCGGGGGAGCCGGTCAGATCGTTGAATATGATGGCACCCTCTACGAGACTACAGAGAGATGGCGACGGTAGACGGCTCTGCTCCTTCAACACAATTCGGTGGGCGGGCTGTTGTCAGGGACGCTGAGTCTGGTAAAATCAAATGGCGCTCTGAAGACCGAAAGATCGCAGACGTTTATCCGCCAATCACGCAGGATGTCGTTATTGTAGGGTCCACGGACGGCACGCTCTATGGCTATGATGCATCTTCTGGTAAAATTCAATGTGAGCATACAATGGGGTCAAAGCTCTCCGGTCTCTCGACTAGCGACACACATATTTTTTATACAGCCGACCAGCGGGTCTTCGCTTATAATCCATCCACCGGGGAAATCGACTGGCGGCAACGAATCCCACCGGCATCGCGATTGACATACGATCAAAAATTGCTGTAGCTCGGCGATCAGAACGGGAATTTCCACGCCTTTGATGCGGCGACGGGCAGCCGTGTTTGGAATTCTATGTTTGCAGGGACGCACGGAGGCTATACACTAAGAGTCGATGGGACAATGTACTGTGTCAGTGGTGGCTGGATTGCCGCCTTCCAGGGGAAGCGGAGTCGGGTTCTGAGCAAATGACAAAATCTCAAGAGTACGTCTACGTTGGGGGACCTCGATAGTCAACCCGCCCAGTTAAAAAAACATTAACTACTGCGGAAAATGAGGTTGAGGATCAGAACTATGAGAAAGCATCCGAGGCTCTCAATCAGGCTGAAACTCTGAGGGGTAGAGGCGATGGGGCTGTGTGGACGACTGGTCTCGGCACGGCGTACGTTGCCGGGCGTCGAGCGACACACGAGCACAAGCGGCACCAGTTCCAGGAGCTGGTCAATGAACTAACAACGGTCTACCCCATCTCCGAAGGTGTTCTCAAAGGACTGCTCCTGACGAACTTATCCAAACCGCTACGCACGCCGCTGACCACCTTTCTGATGCCCGTCTTGGGCGATCTGTGACTGCTGGATGGGTGCGCGAAGATGACTACGATGACCTACAGACAACCGTTAGAGTGGCAACTGATGTGGCGCCGCGCCTCCGAGGTGCATCCAGTGATCTAGAGTCTGTTTCTGATGGATTGCAGCAAGAATGGACTACAGCGCTCAAAGAGGAAATTTCGGCGGAAGAGTTCGATGCGGTGGCACAGAAACTTGACCAGTTGGAGACTATGATTGAGTTCACAACACTTCGAGACCAGGTCAACAGCTCTGTATCTTCGGTCGACACTGAGAAGATGAGTAATCTCATCGACTCACTCATGACGCCGAACGTTGAGCCCGATGAATCAGATATAGCATATTGTGAAGCCGCAGCTACCGCTATTTCGGACTATCAGTCCGCTCAATCCACATTACGAAGCTATGATTTGAGTGGGATTCTCGACAAGTTGAACAAGTCACTCAAATCCAGGGAGGCTGCCACCCGAAATCTCAAAAGGGTTAACAGGTTCTCAACAAGGCTACGATCGTCGAATCGAAGCGAAAAACACTGAATCTCCAATACACGGCGATTTCGCCGGAAAAGTTGCAGGCAGATCTTCGATATTCTCTCAGTAAGCTCTCACTAGATGAGTTGGAGGAACTGGCGACACTCGTTAAAAACTTGAATGCTGGCGTCTGGCGTCGTGAGCACTTCGGGGAATTCACCCCGATAGAATTCGAACATTTAGTCGCGTCGCTGTACGAATCACAGGGATATGATACCCAGGTCAGCCAGGCAACTAACGACAAGGGCACCGACGTAACAGCGAGAGGAAAGACCGAAACCCTGGCAATTCAACTAAAGCAATACTCTCAGGGGAACAAGATAGGTCGACCGACAATTCAACGACTGGCTGGTGCGCTTGACCAAGTGAACGCTAGCAAGGGCATCGTCGTTACCTCGTCCAGTTTTGCTAAGACTGCTCAGTCAGCCAGAGTTATGAAGCAAGCGTGGGACTGATAAATGGTCAGGAATTGCTTGAAATGCTGACGAAAGCACCGATTAGCCCGCCAAGCGGTGCGTCTCGGAATCACTCATTTAGTGGTGGATCCGGAACCTCTTCGCAACGTCGCACAGGGTATCAACACTCCGCTGACAATTCGACTAATACCGGGCGTGCCAATCAAGATAGCTATGGGAGTTCAAGAGGAGAATCAGGAGGCTAGACGAGTCAATTCTGTATGAGCTGCGGTCAAGAATATAGAGGGACCTGCATGAGGTCACCGATCCCAGTGGGGAGTCGATGTACGTCTGCACACGGTGTAAAGAGTTGTTGGGACAATCGGCTGCCCACCAGACGGCGGCGAAGCAGGAGGTATATGAAATTCTGGAGATTGAACCCGGTGTCTCACAAGAAGATATCAAGGCTGCGTATCGCGAGAGAGCCAGAGAAACACACCCGGACACCGGCGGAAGTAAAGAGGAATTCCTTGAGGTTCAGGAAGCGTATGACACGCTATCCGAATCTGTGAATTCTTAATTCTGCTTTTATCACGGGTCTCAAAGAAGAGATCGACGACGGCGACGAGCGGGAGTGACGGATCGCATGATAGTGCAGTTTTTCGGATCCGTTCGCGTTGCGCGTGCGCGTGAAGTCTTCACGCTCTGTGTGATAGGAGTGGCACTGAATCGCATAATAAAGCGACTTCTGTCACTGCACACACGGGATTTTCACACGTTCAATTGACGCTGATCAAGACCCCCAGGACTAAGGATAATCTGTTGTCCTTGCACAGATAACTCGCGCGAGATGTGTGGCTATCGTCGATTCACGCCTTGTGTAATATCCATAGACGATATCGTACATAAGATACTCCTCGTTCCAGGCGTGGTCACGTACCCTCTGTTCCAGTGCTAATCCCGATACCCCTACATAGAGGGGCTTGGATTATTTACTAACAGCCTGTTAGAGAGAGTTTGCCACGGGAACCTATCTAAGCATCGTCAGGAGTCGCGTGCAAGATACAGAGATTGTATCCATCGCAGAATTGTCTATCAATTCCCACACGGCACGGTTTTCACTAAGATCGATAACAGCCACTTTTGTCATAACACGAGTGATCTCCTACATTATACTATTAGTTCTGGATTCGTTGCGAGTAAGCCGAGAAAGATAATAATAGCACTAATACCTAATATTCGAAGTATGCCTGCTGAACGTCGGTGATCTGGAGGCAGTAATTCGGCGACTCCAGCACATCCGGACGCAATACCCATAACCAGCAAAAGGCGGGAGCCACCAAGCACAACGCCAATATATCCCCATGCAAGGAATGCAATCAATGACAGCAACAATTGAGGGAGTGCTTTTGCCCGTCCATCTGGCTCACGAAATAATTTCTGTCGAACTACTTCCATACTTGTTAATCAAATTTTAGTTCAATAAAGGGCGCACCGATAACTAAAAAAGCGCTACACAGTATCTATAGCCTCTGTATTGGGCGATATATACGTCACTCGCTGACCGGACCAACCTAATCAAACTCAACGTTAGATTACGTGTGCACGCTGTATTGATCGAATCAGACGACCCTGATTCCTTATCTCCAACGTGCTAAATGCGCGCGTTGTATCGAGCGGCTCATCAAGTATTGCTGTGAGAGAAACGCTGAGTCGTTTTTTATCTCGAGTGCTTCACTTGTGGATGATGTGAGAGAAACGCTGAGTTCCACGGTCAGGGCGGCACTACTTGGCTCTCAAGATGGACAGTTACGATGCTCTTGGCGTGTTTTGGTAGCTGTCGTCATCACATTCGGTGCCGTTTTTGCGTTCATACTCACCCTTAGGTCAGTAGGAATAGATATTCCCGGTTGGGCAGAAATAGCCGTCGTGCATCCGACCGCCGTTATTGGCGTCCTCATCGCAATGGCTCTGCTGAAGCGATACGTTGATGACCGAGACATCACGGACTACGGGTTCAATCTGTCCCGTCAGTGGGGGTAGATGCTCTCGCTGGGTTTGCCTTAGCCGTCTTTCTTGAGGCTGGATTGTTCGTCATTGAGTACCACCGGGGAGGGGTACAGATCATCGGCACCTGGACCGACGCGGCTGCCGTCCCAATCGTCATTCAGGTTAGTATCCTCCTCCTCGGATGGATAGCGCTCGGGTTCTGGGAGGAAACGCTATTCAGAGGTATTGTTATATCCAACGCCGTTGAGGGACTTGCGTCCAGAGAACTCTCTGGTCGAGCGGTCACTCTCGGTGCTCTACTCAGTAGTTCGGTTGTCTTCGGGTTCGGTCACGTGATTTCCGGAGCAATTTCGACAGGAGACTCGCTACTCTATGCGTTGGTGATGATTTCTATCAGTGGTGCACTGTACGGGTGGGCTTATTTGCTCTCCGGGGAACTTGCGTTTCCTATCGGTCTCCACACAGGCGGTAATCTCGCTACGACGATGCTCATCAGTAGTTCTGGCGCGACCTACCCAAAAGTTGTGGAGTACAGCGTTTCCGGGAGATCGATTGGATTCAACACGTCCGATCCCGCCGTCTTGCTCTTGCTTTTCGCAATCGAGTTCCTCATCATCAGCGGGTATTTTTATCTTCAATACGGTGCCGTCGTTCCCAATCCGAACCGTAGCGAATCGCCCAGTGTCTGACCCACTGAGCTCACTGACGACTATGACAGATCGATAGCGGCTGGAGCGACCTGGCGAGGACACAAGACTACATCTTTATAGATTCTCACAGTCAGTACTTTTTATGTAATATGGAGATCCGTCTTTGTGCTGAATGATATTCAATTCATCCATACTTCTCAGCACACGGTTGATCGTCTCATCACTGGGTTCCCCTTCGTGCCCATCCTGTCTCAATTGACTCTGAATATCTGCCACTGTGAGCTCTGTATCTGATTTATTTAGGACACTACTCCACACCCTCTCAGGGGCGTCACAGGCGTCGTTGGACTCGGAGACTGTGCACTCGGCGACTGTTGAGGACTACTCATATGTTATTCTAGAGGGGATAGAGGCTGATAAGTATCAAAATCACGCGAATTAGCAAACTGACTGTTCGGTGGGGACTCGGCTGTCTACAGTCCACAACCGGATTCCTGCTCGGAGCGTTTCCATTGTCGGAGTTGGGTTTGCTCGCCCGGCTCCGGCTCGTCATGTGTATGTATGCATATGCAGATGCAGATGCAGTGATCGGGGTCGTGCTGGTGCCATCAACACTGACAGATCGCGGAGAATCGATCTAAGATGACTCAAAACGAGCCCAGCCGATATAAGGATCCGCTGAAGATGTCACATACACGAACACGAACACGAGCGGAATGATGGTCCTCACAGAGATACCATGGTCTCTGATCGAGAAAATACCATATTTCTTTTTACCAGTTGTTGCTCCAGCGGGCGGTCTCATGCTACAATATCTTGCACATAAGTACGTATGTGGCAGAATAGAGGCTGATATGATTGCTCGGATAGTTCGAATGACTGCATGTGGTGTGGGTCTCCTTTCTACAGCCGTCTTATATACGGTCATATTGAATCTTCTCATATTCTCAGGATAAAACCGAGCGCCCGGATCACTGCTAGTAACCTGTCATCACCCATCCCACTCATCACGCTCGGTAACTCTTTCATCTAAATAATGTCCAGAAAATAGATATAGAAGACTAGCTGGCGGCGTTCTTCCTTTTTTTGAGGTAATAATCGTCGATCATTCATATCGAACGAACAGCCAGATAGCTGATTCTGAAACTGTGTCTCCGCCGTTACATCCGAATAAACATGCCGAAACTCCGATACACGGTCTTCTGCAACGCCGAACACGCCCGATTCATATATTTAGTCATCGTCGCATAGCACACGCCGGGCGTGATTGATAGCGGCTTTGTCTTCTTGTGAGACTACCGTCATATCTAATTTTTCAGCCAGCTGGGTAGCTACTTTTCCAGGTCGCCTTTCGACATGATAGCTTCATATGATTCAGTGATGCCAGGTAAATCGGTAGTCCGGCGAATAATCTTCTTTCCGTTTGTTTCCTCATGATCAACTACGCTAACACGGTGTTTTGACGCCATGCCTAGACTGTAGATAGCATCTTACGAATAACATCAGCCTATCTGGGGGGACCCGAAGCCGCCATGACCACGCCGAATCCCAGCTAGGGGTCGTGCTCAAGACATGAGTTCATAGGATAGCAGTGATATTGAATCTCCACCGAGTCACTCAGTCACCTGACGGATGAAGAGTAGTGTCCCTATAAAAAGCAGACATGTCCAAAATGCATACTCGCGATTCCGGGATTCACGAGGCATCCGAAAGGCTGGAATTCAGCACGATTCACTGGAGATGTTCGAACTGAGAAGTGGTGTTGAAACTGAGCAAGAGCTTTTTCGTAAACAGAATGTAATTCTGCTTTACTCACACAAGTTACAGCGAAAATCTGTATTGCTACAATATCACTGCTCGCTAATGTTGGTATAAAGACGGCTCTCACATTCTGTCGACCGATATCGTCACTGTGACCGTGGGTGTCTCTCAGACAGAGAGCTTGTCTCAGTCACAACTGTCTGTACCCTCAGATTCTCTCTGTAAGTGACTGATCACGTGCACTGTGATAGTATCCCGTCAGATCAATCACAAACTTACAGAGGAGAACGGATGAAACAATTGCCGTACTGGCTGCAGTCTCAATACTAGCCGTTTTGCCTTCTGCAAATTCCCTCGCAAAGATGAAAATGAACAGTCCAACGAGACTCAACACAAAACCCTTCCAGAACACTCCCTTGACTGGCATCAACGCATTCGTGTTCTGGTAACCGCCAGTATAAAAATAGTTAATCATCGTCTGCCCACCTTCGAAAATAAACACTGTGAGAGCACCGGTGATTACCCACAGTGGTGTCTCAGTCGTGTCGGTTGCGACGATGACTGGTCCAGCGACAAACCCGCCAAATCCAAGCCACACGGCGGTGAGCAAGGGGACAAAACAAATACAAGCCGGAATCGTTCCATAATAGATACCAATCTCAGTCCCTGGAATTGTGAGGTGATTCTCACGCCACCTGCTATATCTTTTGAGAGTCGACGTCGAAATTACCTCCTGATCAAAATTCACTTCGGGAACGGTGCCAGCGAAGAGAGCCCTGATGAGACCCCATATTGCCAATACACCAAGTTCAAGCCAATAGAACAGTAGCAGTGCTGCGGTCGACGTCTGAAATCCGAGTATCCCAATCATTGGTGCGCTGTTAGCAACGATTACCGAGAGAAGCCTGATATCAGGGGCGGCTGCGTATAATAAAGAAATCCGTCTCATGGAGCTCTTAGGAGATGTATGTGTGTCAGCGAAAAGAATATTATATTATATGTATCTATGCCATATGAGACACCGGTCGGGTTTCTCTTCAGGTTATCCGGGCCTGACTCGTACAAAGAAGTGCTGAATGGACCTCGAAGAAACACATCCAAGTAACAAATTATGTTATTTTATGTTGATCCATTTCTTGACATAGGCGGATATGCATGATACTGAATATCATGTATTCAATTATTTAACTATTCAGAACTCACGCAGTCATGCGATTGTGTGAGAGTGAGGTGAGTATAGATGTCGCACAGGGAGAAGCTAGACTGGGCGAAAGTCTCTTTATTTATGTTTCACTTCTTGAGAGTTAGCTGGGAGATTAACTATATTTGAGCCAACTGAGATAATAATTATATCTGTATGCGCAATCGGCTTCTTTCAGTCTCAACGATTGTGTTCGGCGGGTTGGGTGTTCTGATTGTGAACCTGCTCCCACTGATCGGGATTGTCGTCGGTGAGTGGAATCTTCGGGCAATTTTACTTATCTATTGGGTTGAGGCAGTGATGACCGTTCTCATCGCTGCCACAAAATCACTCTTCGCTGAGCAGGGATCGCCAGGACTGCAGACCAAAATGGAACCGCTACATGAACTTCGCGCAAAACGAGGGGGACTCCAGTTATTTAATCGATGGCCACCAATCTACCCTCGAAATATTCCATTTGCACTCACAATACTTGGACTCTGGATATCAGTTGGGGCCCCTCTCAGTGTCCTGTTTTTGTGGTTTGGGGGTCCTGAGTCCATATTTTCAGTTGATATTCTTCTGAGTATTGCGGCGCTAGTCGGTATGCAGGTATTTGAATTTATAACTGAGTATATCGGTGATAATGAATATGTGGATGTTTCTGCACAAGCAATCATTCAGACACCAGCGCAGTTTTCCGCAGTTGTTCTCTCTGTTGGCATTCTCAGTACTGCTGGAGACAGTGCAACCGGTGGTGTGTTAGTTTTTCTTATTGTTATCATAAAAGCAATCATTTCGGTGCGTCGATTTTATGCCGAACATGTTGAGACGTCAATCCTCGGAGGGTTGCCTGATTTCAGTCGTCAACAGATCACCCGCGTGTTTGAGATGTCCCGCAGTGACGAGGATAAAATCGAACCGCAACCAGAACTGACGCTCCCTGATGCGGAGGTGAGCGCACGGGTGAGCACTGACAGACGTGCGGTGCTTTTAGGATCAATCTCGACGATTATTCTGGGAGTTTTCAATCGGTTTGGTGTTGGTTCGCTCGTGGTTCCTGCGGTTGCTGTCATCATCGGGGACCCGTTACTCATCGGTGTTGCGATGATAATTCCACTTGCGGTCTTCGGTGCCCAAGTGCTGAGCTTTTATTTTCGGTATGGAACAATCGAGTATCAACGGCGTGGTGAGTCGATTGTTGCATATGATACCGTCTTAGATGCTCCACAGTGGATTGCACCGGTGCAGACAGCCGAGTTTGAGGTGAAAAACGCGGTTTCCGACCGTCTTCTTGATACTGGCACGCTCGATATCACTGTTGAGAAGATTGATCGAGACATACAGTTTGGTCCAGTGAGCAACATTGACACAGCAGTTGAGACGCTTGACCTTCCGGTTACCCAGACAGACCGACCTGATCGCGATTTGGCTGTGATGGGCGCTGCAACCGCACTCGCACTCTCGTTTCTTGTCGTTCCTATCGGAATGTATGTTTCTGAGAAAGTCGCAGCAACGACTGCGATTGTATTCACAGTCGTAGCTGGTCCGTTTCTCTTTATTCCTGTTGGATTATTAATATATGCCGGACTGAGTCGGATTTGAGTCAGAGATTCACCATGATTGGATACTCATCCTGCACCGTCTGGGGAAGTATCCGGGATACTCGCCACCACCGTTGCTTGGCCGACTCATCGCTGATGCACAGAAGATTCATCGCTCGCAATCGGCGCATCATCGCAGTTCATCAAACAGACGATGGGACAGACTGACCTGTCGACATCGCAGCAATCTATCGAATACTCTGGGCGAGGGATCCATCGCGAAGCCGATGAGATTTGGAGTCGGTGAAGATTGTGCCGATCTGTATGGGATGGGTTATCATAATAGCACGGTGGGTTATAATCGATTCATAATGAGAGATATTACATAAAAAAGCACCCTGTATATTAAGACCGCTATTGGCACACACAGGACAACTACCACAAGTAGTGACACAAAGCCGGTCCAAATGAGAGAAAGATTGACAGGGAGAACTGTTGGTGTTAGTGTTGTTGTGGCTGTGGCTGTGGCTGTGGTATTATACAGAATCAAGGAGAATACCTGCGCCTTTACCCGCAGGACAGGATAGGATAGAATGAATCCGACGCCCGAGTAACAATCCACGGTGTGATAGCCAGCCCGAGATTTCACAATCCATAGTTTCAACTGACAAGCAATCGTTTTAAAAGATAGGAATTAAGCTAGAACAGAGTGATTCTGCTGAGTCCTCCGATGGCGGCCTGCCCGCCCCAAGCAACCAAGCAATAATCGAATCGCGACCCAGTCGATAACCAGCGTATTCTCACAGAATACGACTCGACTGGAGTTGACTGCTGGAAGCACAACTCACAGGAACTCCGAGTCCGTTGGGTCTGCCTGTCCGTTGAGGTCTGCTGGACGCCACAAGGCAAACCCAACTCTGGGAGTCCGCATATGACGGAGGATAGGAGTGGACCCGGGAGGGGCTGGGCTTGGCACTCCCATCGCCAGCAGTCCTGTCCCACTCTATCCGCCACAGTCCACATCCCTTCAGATTCTTACTGTCTGGATGTTCGGTGGGACTGCAAACCTGAAATCTCCAACACTCAGGATTCCTCCGTCTAAAGGCGGAGGAGGATGTCAATCTGCTGAGCGGTCACGGTTCCAACCGAAGTGAGGAGTGAAATGCTTGCGATAATCAGGACTGCTGGCATCAGTCCTGTCGTGAAAGCCGAGTTCAGTGCCACATTTGGACGTGTCTCTCGTCGATTATTTATTTCCATCCTCGAGAAAGCACAGCTGAGACAATCGTCTTAGTGCTTCAGTTATACAGATTCTTGCCGTTAGTTGTGCAACTACAATACTTTTCGCCCAGGCGATGCGCTGATCAGCAGGTCAAGAACATAGCTGAACGTGTAGTGTACGTGTTCAAACGTTCAACTCTCACTCATCGACAGAGAGAATGATATTTCTCTTCTTTTGAATCAAATTTAAACGTTTATCAACGTTGATTCAACGTTCAAACTTCACTCAACGTCGTGAGAAGTTATCGAAACGGTCGCAGTAATCGCTTTGGAATCCACCGAAGTCCCTGCATGATTCTGTGTTGTCCACTGAATGTTTCCTCACTCGCGCGGTATAGCGTTTGCTGATGCTGTTGTTGTTGTGACTCACGCTCTGTGGATAGCTGTGTCTGCTGTCTGCGTCTGCGTCTGTGTCTCAGAACTCGGGGATTTATTTCTCTCGGCATCTCCCGGCTCACTCGTATCAGCATGCGTCTCCGTCTCGGCAGTTATGATACTGCCCCTGTGAGTCGTTGAGTCTGAGCCGTCAATTTCCCCAATCTCATCAGTTACATTATCCCTTTTTTGACACCCGACTTGTTCTATCATCCCATGTTCAGTCAGACTCTCAAGCGCAATTGTCGCCTCTTTTTCAGAGATTCCAACATCCGCTGCGACCTCAGGTGGTGTTTGTGGACATTCACGAACCGCACGTATGATACGACCCGCTCGTTGTACTCGTTGAATCGCTTCAATCCCACTGTCAGTGTGCTCAAAATATGAGTGAGCCGAATGACCGGGTGGTCCATCACGATATGTCTTATAGCCGTCAGTAGTGAACCAAGTCCCACACACAAGCGCGATCACAGGAAACCATGGTCGGGGTGTCCCAACAATGAGCCATGACCCGCTGATAACGGTGAGAAGTAGTCCAATGCCTATCCCGTCGATACCTGATGGAATATCATACGGCTGAAGAAATGCTTCACTCACTCGCCACGCGACAATGAGAAAAAACGGAACTGCGGCTGAGATGAGTGACCGATCGGTGAACACCCAGGTCCCAGCAGTCAGAATGGCTGCGAAAGCACCTGCTCGAAAGAGTGCTTGGACACGGTCATCAACATCATTCACATCAAGCATATCTGACAAACCGATGGCGAATATAAAAATCTCATGCGCTCTTCAGCCGTCATGAAATGCTATTAGCTTTTGCCCTCATCAATATCCAGATTACCGAAGAGGAGTATCCGCGATGAACACGGACTCTGACACAGGTTATATTGTATGGTGGGTAGTTTCACACCGATGCTACCCCCGGTGGCGTGTCAGTAGCGACTAACCAATGAGTAGTGTCTCCTGTCGCGCTTCCCTGCTCTCAAGACATAGTTGGGTTCTCGGCTCGTGAGTGGGAGTGGGTGTTCAAGACCGCCGAAGTAAGTCTGCAAATCGATCCCGTATTGAGGGTGTGTCACCAAGTTTAAGATAATATGGATCACCACCATCCTCATAGTAGCCGGTGATACTCTGTGTAATTCCGATATAAGTGTCTGCTCTCTTTGTTCATCTGAGTGTGACACTCTGTGAGTCCCGCGACCTTGCTTCGAGTCAAACGAACGCCCACAGATTCTACACTCATATTGATTCACTTGCATGGAATCTTCTGCTCCAAACTTTGACAGACTCGATTGCTCACCCATATTTTCACTCAGGTAAGTATATTGTTAACGTCCCTCACGAAAGTAAGTTTATGTCCAATTGACATGAACACGCTCCAACTCTTAACAGTAATCTGAATCTACAATAGCCTCACAATTAATATGTATAATCTATATACACACGGACACCATTCGGATCTATGATTGTTGTAATCGGTACTTGCCCCGTGTGAAACGTTTAGTGAACGTTTGAACTCACACGGTCTTCACACGGTCTTCACACGGTGAGTGTGACGCATCGTTGTCTTGCACAAGTCCGTGTCTATTACATCTCGTCGGCAGTCCCGATCTCCGTCGCTGCACGGAACTGTTTTCAATCTCTAATCAAAAACCAATGATACTCCGAAGTCAGGAATTAGTCATTTCATTCAATCAGAAGTTCCACTCAACGGGTACTTTCGCATATCACTGACTTCGGAGTTATTCTTTGCCACCCGATGAGCGTGTCTCATATTCACCGGGTAGCACCAGCTCCCGCTCATCGAGAATGGCTGCAATCTCCGGCGCGGTGAGTGATCCGTGCTCTTCAGCTGCATCAAGCAATCGCTGCACGTCACCTCGCCCATACGCTTTCACGCCACCGCACATCTTCAGATAATATCTCGGAGCTGTATCGAGTGCTTTGCTCCGTGCTTGTTCATCGGTTGCTTCACACAGATTCTCCCAGAGTTGCTCACGGTCATCGGTTGATTGAATTCTCATTTGTTTATAACCAGGGGTGAGGGGTGCCCCATGATCTTGGGGCACGGTACGGTTCAATCCGGGACTATTGCACATTCAAACACGCACCCACTGTGCAAAACGAGAGATGTGATTTTCTCTGCGTGTCACCCCCCTCAGTTGCGTCGAGAACACCCTTCTAAGGGGGATTCGTTTGCGTTAATATATTCAGTCACCAGTATTGGAGCGATGACTCCAACATCAATCAGGATGACGTACGGGAGCCATTTGGGAGGGTTGGTCCATCCAGTAATCTAATGAGTCCGCGGGTTGATTAACACATCTGTCCATGAGTTGGATAGCGATTGGTATTCTCCTCGTGTATGTCGGCGGACCCGTGATACTGCCACTGTTCATGACGTGATCAATCTTCTTTGACTGATGCAATTGCATGACCCCCTCCTCCAGACGAGATCACTGTCATCAATTATTTGCGATTAGAAGTGCGAAATTATGCTCCCGTCTTTGAATTCATCAAACTCTATTGGTTGAGTACAAGTCGCAGTTCTTGTACTCACCTGCCGTTATACTCGTGAGAGGTATCACCGATTCCGATCCCCTCTCCTCCAGAGAGAAAGCTATACTCCAGAGGGGTTTGCGTTAACAGTTAATTTAATTTGACATCCGGATAATTGTCTTCGCGAGTCGGGGATTTCGTGCCTGTTCATTCGACCAGTTGCCCCGGCTCACAGACAAGACACCCCTGCTCCCGGCGTGATCACGTACCCCCACTCCCGATGAGATTGTCTCACTAAATCACGATATGATCTTCTTCTCTTTATCCTCCCGATTCCACTTCTGTGTGGGATACTCACGTCGGTGATAACGGCAGTGCCATTTCCTGTTGGAGTGGGCACCGGGGGAGTCCCCTCAATAATCTTACTTGTGTATGGGCTCTTTATCAATGATCCACATATCTAATATCGAGAGGTATTCTCACACTGTCTCTAGGAAGTTCTCTGTGAATCTGTTTGCATTCCTCTTGTCACGACTTGACTTGCACTCACCATTCTTGAGCTGAGATTCTCGCAGACAACGCAACTATTCCCACCGCACACGGGGATCTCCTCAGAGTCACACTTGCCGAGATCGGGATTGAGATTGATCGCACAACAGATTAGGTGCTCTTTGCCTGGCGACTCTGTGCAGCCGAGAGAATCACGAGATACGCAACGATACCAGTTGTCAAGATGAGAACTCCGGCAGTCTCAGACAGTTGGAAATCAACATACTCTATCGGCACTCACGGACCGATACTCACTCCAAAGAGACTGATGGTATGACCGAGTCTGTCGTATGTATCCTGGAAACTGAACTGTTCATCTCCGCACAGGAGTGAGATGTCATACGCTACCAGAAAGTATCCGATCCCGCTATAGAGCGCTGTTATGGCTGCGGTCACAAACCAATCCGAAAGCAGGTATCGGTAAACGAGACCCCCAACGAAGCAACCGACCAGGACACCTATCGGGAGAGACTTCTTCATCGGCTAGTGTATTGTCATTGCGTCTCAATAAGAGAGCGGTCTCCTCACATTCAATTGACGCTGATCAAGACCCCCAGGATTGAGGATAATCTACTGTCCTCGCACAGATAACTCGTCAAATCTGTGTGGGTACAGTGTGGATTCGTTACTCAGAATCTCGCACGCCGCTGGGAGATCGACGTCGGTAAGACCCGCATCGAGGAGGTCAGTATCAGTAAGGTCGGCATTTGTGAGGTCGGTGTCGGTATTAGTTCACAGAGGTAGATCAGCTTATATTCTCTTACTCGTCCACTGCCACCTGTGTATCTACCCTGAGTACCAAACTCTGGAACTCAGAGTTTGACGAGACACTAATATCCTCACGATACTCATAGTCAGCCTATTCAACGACGTACTGACCGTCCAAATTGATCGGTTCCCCATTCGACATCCAGTCTCGCTGCTCTCGCAGCTTAATTTTTCGTCACCAAATTCGCGTCCTTCGTAGATGCGAAACTCGTCATAAAGGGCTTGATGAGCTGATGAAGTCCAATAGTTCGAATCATTTGTTATAAAAATCGCATACCCGTGTCTTCCTTGATCGGCAACAACCTGCTCTACACGGCTGATATCGTTCATATAACCGTAGCTAGCCAGGTCGTTTGCACTTTGGTGTGTCAACTGGAAGGTTTCCTCAAAAGCGGCGTCTTTAATTGTCGTCTTTTCGGGTTTGTATTTCAGCTCAATAGGAATTGTGGCATCTCCTCGTCGTACTCCGATATCGACTGTAACTTCCGGCTTTGGGTTCCATTCTAGTCGAACTCATTCAGTTCCATACATCTGGGCAAGCTCATCTCCGAGAACCAGCTTGAAATGAGCCTCAAAGTGGAAGACTTGTTCAAGCTGACTCAAAGCCCACTCGACGTCAACCATACTTTTGCTATGCTTGTCCACCAGTGATAATTCCAACCCCACGACAGAGCACCTCTCAGGTTCAGTCGCCCCTTCTCAAATGAGTTCTAGGATTCGATTATGTTTTCGTTCGACCCGTTCTTGCTTTGGAATACACCACAATTGTACATGAGAACCGCATCAGACTGCCCTGTTATGTCTGCTTCACATTCATGATCCACCTTTTGCCCCAAGAGGTCATCAGAGCCTTTTGTGCCGAGTTGAGCGTTGTTCAGATTCGAAGGTAATTGTCTGTTAGTGTGTACATTCTGCACGTATCTCTTCCACTATTCCTAAATTCCGATCCACAGCAACTGTCATCCGAATATTGTATGTAGTACTCAGCCAAATTTTTTCGACGGCATGTTCGGGTTTGCCCCAAGGGAATACGGTCAATTACTTCGGTCACATTCATTCCAGATCACAAATCTAGCAATAGCAGCCCATACTCTCCAGTTCTCGAAAATAGAGGGTCAGTAAATATATGTACACACCATCACATATCGACAGATCGCGCAAGAATCCACGTTCTGACCCCCGGGAAACCGGTCCCGTTCATGAGTACCCAACAACTAATCAGGCTCAAACAGTGTCCATTTTTAGATATCATCACGTATCGCCGATATGGTCTTCCAGAGTGTCGATGAGCCTCGCAGATGGGATTATGCTTTTGTGTTATTCTTCGGGGCACTGACAATCGGATGTATCCTACTCATGATTCGTGCTCTTCTGACCGGAAGCAGCTCTATTCAACTCATCCTTCTGGGTGGACTCATGCCCTATATTCTTATACTGACACTTGACGCACATGACAAAGTGGATGATCTCAAACGTGTCTCGCTCATTCCACTCGGCATTGTTGGGGTGGTCACATTCCTGAGCGGGCATGCTATTGATCTACCGATACTTTCCATCAGCTTTTCTCGTCATCATGTCATTCTCTTAGCCGTTGGGAGCTTTCTTGATCTCGCTTTGACGGCTTCTAGTGATAGCAGACGATAGTACCCTCTACTCCCGATGAGATGATTGTCACTGTGGAGTTTGCACAGTCGAGTCGAGTCTCAGAGAGTCAGTTAGTCAGAATCCCACGCTCGGCTTCATCCACTCCTCTGTGAGGCGTGCAGTTAAGTTACATCTGACGCGCTGAGATTGCAGCAGGCGACCGACCTGCTCTGGCGGACGCACTCGGTGACAGTCAGATCGATTCGAATCGATGCGACGGTTGGCGCGAACGGTGATGCCTCGCCGAAGGTCCCAACGCCGGACGGTGACACTGGCGAGGAGATCAACGACACCACCGAGACCGAGACCGAGACCAGTTGGTCTCGTCCGCGTCCGGAAAGAGACCCCTTCGGTAATTACACCGGCTTTGATATTGTGGAGTGGAGTGGACTTGCTGCGAAGTTGAAACAATACTGCCACTTGGTGATTTGGCGAGTCACAAAGAGGGCTGTCAATACGAGTAAAAACGCGGCTACGATAACGCCGGCATCCGTCGCCGATCTTGATTGCAGCTGCTAGCGATGATTACTAATCACGCATACGCGATGTGCGCTCACTGTGTAATTAATCGTCGCCAATGGCAACACGTACAAGCAACACTCATTCATTATTTTCTCAGTTTTAATCTAAAGAATCGTGAGGGATAGGGCACGATCACGCCCACACCCTCACCCTCAGTTGAATTAAGAAATCAGACGCGAATACGGGAATCGGGAGGGTCAGTTATTAACGGATTTACTGGTTTTTACTGAACATGACATTCCGAAGTTCTCGTCGTCAATGGCTGCGATATGTGAGCATTACTGTTGCCAGCGCCGGACTGGCAGGATGTGTCGGCGATTCAATAGAACAATCGGACACAACTGCTGAGGCTCCTCCTCCTACCGTCAGCAAAACTCAACCCGAAACAGGACAATCAGGCACAATTGCAGAAGACTCTGATACGACTCAGGTTCATAGCGACTATGAGACAACTGAAATTAAGATAGAGTCATCCGGTGGAAGACTTCGAGGGACGATCACAGCAGCGATCGCCGATACAAGCGACCTGCGGTATCTTGGACTTAGTGAGACGGAAAGTTTACCTGAGGACCGGGGAATGCTGTTTGTGTTCAATTCAGACAATTCGCGAACCTTCGTTATGCGAGAGATGGATTTCGGGATTGACATTATGTATGTCGACAGTGAGGGGATGATCACCTCAATTCACCACGCCGATGCACCGGGACCAGATGAAGACGGGAGCAACAAACGATTTTCAGGGGAGGGTCAGTACGTCTTAGAGGTTAACAAAAACTGGACGACAGAGCACGATATTGAGGAAGGGAATGTTCTTCTATCGGAAAAAATAGCAGAGCCAACTACCCAATTATAATTGCACCTGCACAACTAACTCTCCGTAGTTCTGTGACTGCAGTATGAACACCATCATGAACACTTGCCACGTCGATCGGGAACATACAGGTTCGATCCTGCAGATCGCGACAGCGTTCTTGTTATATCAAACTGACCGGTTCCCGATGACTTCCCAGACGCGAATCCCGTGTGTACTCGCGTCCGGATTTATACGCCACGGCGACAATCATTAGCACACGCAGTCACTAGTGCAAATGCTACATCTTCGAGAAAAGTTCCGGTGTGTTCATCGGAGGATAAGTTAGCTTGGAGTTGGGGATGGAAGTCCCAACATCAGTTCGTTTTCACACAGTCGTCGCCATCGTAATCTGCCGATGACGGTGACTACCGCCTCTCAGTGTGAGAACAATCTCGCGGATGTAGCACAAATCAAATGTGTCCTATCTCGTTTGATTTGGTCCGTGTCGTGTCCGCCTACGCCAACGGCGATACCAGTTGGCATCAGTGTCATAGTTTGGGCAGATTCAATGACGGACGCCTCCGCCTTTTCTCCCACACGAGGCGTCTGTTATCATCTGCAGAGACGGCAAGTACTTTGTGTTATATCTCTGTCTTCAGAAAATAATCACTCACGAGTATCTCCGCTATACTCACACAACTCACTCTTCGAATGTGTGCACCGCCAGTCGATCTTTCTACAGATTCTCACAGTCAGTTTGTTTCTTATAATATGGAAACCCGTCTTTGCGCTGAATAATACTCAATTCACCCATACTTCTCAGCACACGTTTGATGGTCTCATCACTGGATTCCTCTTCGTAGCCATCTCGTCTCAATCGACTCTGAATATCTGCCACTGTGAACTCTATATCTGATTCATTTAGGACACTACTCCACACCCTCTCAGGGGGCGTCACAGGCGTCGTTGTACTCTGGGGACTGTACACTCGGCGATTGTGGAGGACTACTCATATGTTGTTCTCGCGGGGATAGAGACTGATGATTCTGAGTGAATGATCCTTCATCGAGTTTGTTCTGCCGACGATCCTGATATGAGCGCTCACCACGAATCCTGTCCGGCAGATTCTCGTTTTTCTCCTCAATCTGAGAGCGTTCCGTCAGTTGTGTTTCCAGCCCATGAATTCGATTTTGTTTTCGATCGGTCAATTCTTCCAATTCATCACCTCAAGAGCGTTCATCTAGCTTCTCGGGACAAGAGTACGCTCTCTGCCGAGGGAAATATCAGTATGACATCCCGACATACCCTTGCGTCTTTTCTTACTCACATTATAAGACGGCTCTCCATGGAAGCGACAGGCTTGCTATCCCCTGTCCTCTGGATCCTACCTAGCATAAAAAATGAAAACCGCATATGAGACTATATTGAGAGTGAGACAAGTTCGAACGACAAGGTATGTATAGACACTCCCCAGGATCCTAACCGTCGGATATCGGCGGGTGAAGTCGATACAGCTATCTCAGAATCCACCAGGTACTCATTCAGTTCTGTCTTGTTGACGCTTCGCTTCCAATTGCAACAACAGGGCTAGTCCGAGGGTCTCTATATTCCTCTCAGAAGGATTCAATTCTTAATAATAATAATGATTATCACAGCGATTCGAATGTGAAAATAGTGGCACAGAGACAGAGTATGGATTATTTGAGGTAGATTTTAACGGGCGGCAGAAGCTAAGTTGTTGTAATTTCAGAGGTAAGAGAGGTTGGTATGTCGCAAAACACGACATTGAGAATATCGATCACGTAGAGTTGATGTGTAGCCACTGTGCAGTTGAGTATCTTGCTGGAAAGAGATCGCCAAACGACGGTAAGTGGACTTTGCTACGGTGATTAAGATGTTTGACTAAGTGTTCTACTACTGCATATCATTCCTATACGTGAGCTAATACCGCTCAGCTCTCCCCGTCAGTAAACGTAGAGATTCTCTTCAGCTCGTCTAGGTCTTTGGCCGTATTCTTCTGCAAACCGCTCAGTAACCGCAGTCACGTCCTCAAAGTGCTGCTCAATCTTTTCCTCGGACTCGATATCCTCAATGTTTTGATTATCGATAACGTACAGTTTAGGGCCTCTCGAATCATGTTCACTTAGTCCCACAATCTTCGATCCTTCCGAGAGCTGGATTCGGACATAGGTCGCACCGTCTCTCTTCTTGCTGGTGGTGTTCTCCTATGCTGGTCTGAAACAGATTCAGACGGTTGATACACAGGTGAACACTCAATACTAATTCCCGACAGGAAGGCAGAATGTCGTGAGACGGGTTCTACAACAGTCTGAACATAATCGTAATAACCCCCACCCGCAATCATCCGACTGAGGAATGCCCATGCTCATAGAGAGGTTCGGGTTTCGATTGTCAGGTATGAGGGTTACGATGCAGTATGTGTAAAGATTCCACTGTTCGTCTCTGAGTTGGCAACGCTGGGAGTCGGGTCGTGGTTTTCTTGACCCCGTCTCACGCAGAGAGCAAAGACACACGTGCTTCACCTGATGCCTATTCAGACAACAAAGCATACTATACTCTGCTAATTGTCGAACGACATATTATATTGGATAATACTATGTTTATGTGTGGTTCAAAGCTCTCAGAAACTAAGATATTGATGTAATTCTAGGTTATTCTGCACATCGGTACATTCATACGTGTGTCGGATGCGTAACTATAGTATATGACAGATCTTGAGGAAGCACTGACCGAGTTGTGCGATTGCGAGTACCCAGCCAGCATAGACGACATCGCAAACAGGTGTGAAAATGTGACAATCGAATTTCAGGACGGCTCTGAAACGACACTTGATCAGATGCTTGATCTGCTTGATGACCCACCTGACACGTTTGAGTCGAGTGATGACCTATATCATACCCTGATGTCTCTTGCACCACAGGGGAGCGTTGGAAGAGCAAACTACGACGATCGAGGTTCAACTCATAACGCCAGAGAACAACAGTCATTCTAACTGTCTTTTACCAGCTTCGGAGGAGCTACTGTATGACTCGTCGGTTTCTCTGTTCAGAGGCAGTCCGTAATTCAGCAGTGCTGAGAGAGTGTGAGACCACGAACACCCCTCTCTAACATGTGCCATCCCACATTTCAAGCCGTCATAGGAGAGTTATCACAGTATTTATCTCACAATCTCTCAGTCGGATCAGCCGTGAGACCCTGTATGCGGATTGAATACTACCTATGAGTGAAGAAAAGATGTTTATACTGGTCTGACCAGTCTGTAAGTATGGGCAAATCCATCCTCTATCACGGCTCGATTACCGTTTGTGGCGGTATTCTCGGGTTCAGGGGTCTGAATAGTGTCATTTCGGGGGAAGTGTCCCTCGTTCCAATACTCCTGTCAATTAGCGGAATTGCGATGGTATTCAGTGCAGTATCTGAAGCCGTTCTCTCATCCAATTCGTCTGGTTCAATTCCTGACGACCGAATAGTGTGGTCTACGGTAGTGCTGACTCTCATCGCAGTTATCGCTGGAATGTGGTCTGTGATTGCTTAGTGCCGAGCGATTAGTGGGTTCTCTGTAATGAGTGAGTCCTGTGTAGGTGTGGAAAGTATCGTATGATACCCTAACCCCGTCCCGTACCTTAGCTTCTTACAGTCATGCAGTAAATGTATCTCGCAGTAATGGATTCTGCGTCGATAACAGAGTACGTGGACTCGGCTCAGTCTGATATTGAAGACTCACCGCAGATGGGGGAAGCAACCATGAAGGCGTCCATACTAAACGATTTTATTGAACTCCTTGGGTGGGAGATCCCGAGAAACACCGAGTTGGAGTATTCTGTCAAAGCATTCGCTAGCACATACAAGGTTGATTATGCTCTCGTGCTCGACGGACGACCTGTCGCATTCCTCGAAGCAAAGGGAGTAGATACTCCGCTCACTCCCGACTTCCGAGAGAAATTTGAAGACTACCTGCGGGGGGAGAAGGTAAACTGGGGGATTCTCACGAACGGTCAAGAATACGAATTTTATCAACGCCGTGTCCTCAACTCGAAGGTTAGCGTGGATCTGGTCGAACAGACAACGCTCGACCAACTTCCGAGTAAGAACAAAATCATCGAGGCTTATCAACCAGAGACAATTCGAGATGAGGAGTCCGAGGTCATCATCGAACACATTGATGTTTCGTCGTTCGCTCCTGCAACTCACCAATGCTGGCGTCAGGGTCTGACCCGAGAGGATAGTCTCGCAGCGTAGCGTAATCCGCACCGTGTGTCTTCAAGTACTGTAGATACTCATTATCAGGCGTTTTGTAGTCGGTGCGGTCAGTACGGCAGAGTGAGTACCCGCCACTGTCAATCATCAGCGTATCAACCCCGCTCCACGGTTCTACATCGCTTGTGTACGAGACGAGACGAGTACGTGCGGTTCATCCGATGCGTGAAACAAAGGAGTCGATGGATAACGGTTGAGTGTCGGGTTCTGCTGGGGAGGATTTGAGTAAAGACCTCTCTTCGTCGCTCTCATGTGTCCATATTACACCCGTCAGTTGGTGAGACGTGTTTGCCGATGCACTAGCACTAATTGAGTCTGTATTAGACTAACCCTATTCTCTAGTCGTCTCAAGTTAGAACAAGAGCATATATGAGCAGGATGGCAAATAGACCGATGCTCGCACACACAACGAGGAGACGAGTTGCGAGGGGGCTGAGTTCATCATCAGGAATCGACTGTGGTGTGATTACGCCAGAGACTATTGCCCCACCAAAACACGCAAGACCGACAGCAGAACCACCCGTGAGCAGGAAGACAAGCTCTGAATCTGACTGAAACACCGCAGTCTGTCCCCAGACAAGACTCATCAGAAGGAGCGTCAGTCCGAGCACTGAGTGTCGTCTCATAAGTGATATACTCTCATAATTCCCGAGTCAGATAATTGTAGGTGTGGTGTCCTGTCCTGTCCTGTGTCACATATGTTAGAGGACTTTCTCAAGCAGTCATCCGCTGAGATCCACGATAACAAATCGGGCTCAACACAGCACCGAGAATAATTGTTCCTACAATAGGCATTATACCTGTTGGGTCAGGACTCAGTATGATCGAGGTGCTGAATCCAATCAAGACGGCAATGAAGATGGATATGCCTGCGAGTACAATCTGTGGCATATCGGAGTTAATAATTGTGTCTGTAATAAATTTAGTTCTCACCTGCTCACTGAGAGAGTAAGACGCACCAATCAGCGTTGTGGCTATCTCAAGCCCTGCTCGTGTTCGGGTTATGTTTGCCTCAGACGGCTCATAATTTCAGAACCGACACTCAAAGAAATTGGAGTCTCACACCCGCTCTGCTTCTTGACACGTACGACTGTCTCTGTAGTGGTCACGGAATGTGTCGACTTTTGCCTCACACAAGGGACACGTGCCAGCGAGTTTCTGCCGTAGCATTGATACTCCAGTCTCCAGGTCACGAGACTTAGCTCCCACCACGTTGTCAGCCATATACACAGTCGTCCCTTCTTTGCCCTGGACATGTCCAGGCCCGTCAACAGTCGCTATCATATCGAACGGGATCAAGAGCGGGTATGCTTCTCCCGTATCAACCGTGACCTCGTTGGCACGCGTGAGGTCAAGAGATTGCTCAAGCGAGTTTGCTTCCCCAGTGTGAACTGTAATGTGTAGTTGTGCGATTTCTGAGGCAGACGGTATGTGTGCCACGTGTATCTCAGCGATATGCCCAAATCGGTCGAATAGTTTGTCAATTAGCGATTCAATACCAATTTGTTCGGTTTCTTGTACCATTCCAGCAATAGAAACAAAAGAAAATTAGAATATAAAAACTGTCCCTGATTTGGAATGTACGTAGCAAGAGAGCGGGGCTCGTGGTGGAGTTGGAGAGCAGAGAGAATCTTGAAACTATGACAAGCAGAGTATATACGATTAACTCCTTAGCGTCGACGATAATATGTGTAGCTGAACGAGGATGAGAGTATGAACCGTCGCTCAGGACTCGCCCTCTCGATGCTTGTGATGAGTCTCTGGATGGGGCAGACGGCTCTACCCGAGTCAGGACCTCGGTAGCTTGGGGTGTCGCAAGCATCACGCTGGCGTGTCTGAGCGGTGCAATCCTCGCTGGAGTCTATGAGCCTGAGGCAATCCCTAATGAGGAACTGAGTCCCCTTTCGAGCCGTATCCTCGTCGCTATGCTTCTAATCGGCGTGATAGTATCTCTACTGCTGTTCTTTCTGTAATTGTGGCTCGTTCATCACTCGTAGAAAGTGCCGTTTGGACGTGTCTGTCAGGTCTCTCTTCAGGTGTTTCGTGGCATAGCCGTGTCCTGTTCGAGGGAGAGTAGCTCTTTTTGAATTGTTCCTGACGTGGTCAATAGAGGTCTTTTTTGATTCGTTGTTGATTATCAAGGAGATCTCGTTCCGTCCGCTACGGGAGGTACTCATACGGATTCCCGTCTCGGTAAAGGTAGAAGATGCCTGATTAGGAGAAATCCCGAGAGAACCAAACACGCACACCCAAGCCCCCAACTGAAGTGGGTTTACGCTGACTGACCCAATGGAAACTGCGTTCTCGCCTGTACCCTGAAGCGAGAAGGATAGCCCCGTTACTCCGCCTACGAATCCGAGTATGATTGGTATCAGTCGGTCTGCATCGAACAGTCGTTTCCACCAGTCCATCTCCAAATCCTCCTGAGTATGGCTACTCTATTCCGCTTGTTCGTCGGTCAACAAAAGTAGATACCGCTGTGGATGGACATACATCGCTGATTTAGCACAGAACTCGACTAACGTGTCCTCACCCCTCCAGCACAGTACGAAGCGATAAGGGGTCGTCATAATCCTCAGAGAGTGCCCACCAGCTGATAACGGGTGGGCGTCAAATTCGTCAGAACAGGACTATTTGTTCTCCGAAGTCGAAATGTGAGTTATGTTAGAACAGTCCCCGAACCCAGAAGCTGGTCTGGTCAGTACAGAACTCAAAATCAGAGTTGGCTTCCTTGTGTTGGGAATCATCTCGTGGCTCGGTGTAAAGAGAGTAACTGACAACCGACGCCTCCAGTTTCTTGTGCTCCACGGTGTCGGTAACGTCGTTCCGACGCTGATTATCGAGTGGCGGGACTGACCACGGTACACTACCGAACCCTGCTGAAACTATCCTAATACTGATAGGAAATGTGGGGGTTAGATTAGTTTTGTTCGCTGTGGAGGTGTCTGACTACACACAGTGCTTTGGAATCGCCTCATATGCCAGCAAAATCGTTCTGAACCGATTATCTCTTTCATACACTACTCTGTCGTGTCCTCATAGAGCTTTGGAAGAGCATCACTACACGTCACTAGCCCCATCTGCTCAGTATCATCGGAGTACAATCGCATCCACCACGTTCGCCCATCTGGATCTGAATGCTCAACTTCTCCGACAAAGCCGAACGTGACGGGAACCGCTACAAACCACCTCTGACAGTATTCATAAGGATATATCTGCTCCTCGATAGCTAAAAAGGACTGTCTGGGTAGTTCGTCATCTGCCTCAACAAGGCGTAATTTCTTGATACGACCACTGTTGGAACGGCTGATGTGTGTATGAAGACGACCGCTGACAGAGATTGTACTATTTGGACCGAGGCGGATGGGCACGCTTGGACTTGAACCAAGGGCTTTCCAGCGTCTCTAGCTTTGACGCAAATCAATAACAGAACCCCAAAGGATTCCCCGACCGTCATCGCCGTTGATACTGGCTGTTCTTCCAAGCTGAACTACGTACCCGTACCCGTACCCGTACTGAGATGGTATGAGTATTGATGATATAATTCCCCGTGTTGTGAGAATCTGATGAGTGTCGGTGAATATGAGCTGAGAAAGTATCGCAGAACCGTTCCCAAGTGGAAGTGGTTTGTGACACCGTTAGTCTGAGTCGCCCGTCAGAACGAATGGGTCCCTTGAGACACAGCGTGTGGATAGAGTAAGTTGCGGAAGCACTACGACTGTAGCCATTATTGAAACGAGTCCTGCTGTATATTTGTATGCCATCTAAGAAGCCGTGCCCAGACTATGAGGGGTCATGAGAGCGGATGAAACTGACCTGACCGAAAGTCACGGACAATTATCAATCGTTTCAACGGAGGAGGGCTTTCTTGACCAACTGATGTCAGGAAGCCTGACACCAGTCCCATACCATACATCTGTCCCGAGTGCCAACGCACGGTGCTGTACGCACAAGAGTAAATCGCCCACGCAGTTGTTGGTCGGTCTTCCATCGAACAATCTCTGTTTCACCTGTACTGCTCACTAACTGATTCTGCGAGGTCGTCGGCAAGGGATTTCGCTTGCTCTTCGTCTACTTTTCCCTCATATATCAACTCGAAGACTCCCTCTTGAAGCCGTGATTCAAAATCATTTCGTCTAACGGAGACTTACTCAACAGTCTCGAATGAGCCCTGATCCTCCAAGCTCTCACCCTTGAGGAATCGCTGAAGAACGACTCCAGTTTGTTCATATCGGATCGCCCCGACTCGTTCGAACAAGTGTTTCTCGCTGTCTATTCGGAGAACAACAGCACCGTTGTCTAACGGATCGATTCCATATTCGTTGTAGTTTGGGTTCAAATCAAAATCGATTCGTCCGTGCCCTTTGGAAGGGGTATCATCGTGTGCGTCAGTCACTGTAGTATAGATTGGATAATCGCAGAGTTGGTTCAGGAACGATTCTCGGCGTCGTCTATCGGCACAAGCCTCGAAATTGGAAACGAGTATACTTTCGAGTCCGTATTTCTGGCAAGAAGACCCCGCCCTTCTTTCGTTAACTCATAGGGGTCAGTCGAGGAGGGCAAGGACATAGCGTAGACTGCTTTTACGACGGGTTCTTGTGGCTCACATCCGTATTGAGAGTTATAATCGTAGACCGTGGAATCTGAGTAACGGTTCTCAGCGACGTTTTTACTCTTGACAACGACCTCTGATTCTTGCACTTTATCGAATAAAATATCACCTTTCTGATACACAACTGTCAACAACTCAATCAGAGCCTAAATTGATTATCCGTTACCACACTCGGCTGATGGACGACGTATCAGATACTGACAGTCGCTGTGGCTACTGGAATGGGACGAAGCGAGACAGTTCGGTGCGGTTGTATAGCCCCGTTTTGAGTGACGTGTCCTCAATGACCCCGATTGTGACTACAAAGAATGCTTGACGGGAACGGGACGGAAATGAGAGCTTCTGAAAAGGAAAGCCAGAATCAGAATGAGAATGAGAATGAAGATACTACAGTTGAGTTGACTCGATTCGACTCACATCGACGTTAGTCACTTCAAAGCGTGCCCCGCCTTCGGCACTTTCTGTGATGGATATTTCCCAGTCGTGGGCTTCAACGACCTGTTTGACGATTGAGAGTCCAAATCCAGTGCCCTGTTCGGTCGTCGTATAGCCTGCTTCGAACACATCGTCTCGCTCGTCTTCAGGAATTCCACTTCCATCGTCTGCAAGATAGAATCCATTCGCAAGTTCACCAATCGTAATTGTCACATCTTCATTTTCATCCTGCGTCTGCGTCCGCGTCCGCGTCTGCGTCCGCGTCCGCGTCCGCGTCCGCGTCCGCGTCCGCGTCTGCGTCTGCGTCTGCGTCTGAGTTTGCGTCTGAGTTTGCGTCTGAGTCTGAGTCCGTGCATGCTCGATTGCATTCCGCATCAGATTCTCAAGTAACTGTGCGAGTCGATTTGAATCCGCTTTGACTCTGATACCCTGAGTCGTACTGATATCGAGATGGATTGTTGCATCTGTTGTCTCAACATTCTGCCAGCAGTTCTGAGACAATTCAGCGAGATTGACTGATTCGACACTCCCAATTTGCTCACCTGCACGAGCTAACGTCAGAAGATCTTCGATTAGTTCGTCTATCCGAGTCAACGCCGAGTCAATCTTGTCGATTCTGCCACTCTCACAGTCCTCACGAAGAAGCTCCAAGTTCCCCTCTGCAACAGAGAGTGGATTCCGCAGGTCGTGGCTCACAACGCTTGCAAACTCATCCAGTTGTTTGTTCTGTCGTTGGAGCTCTCGTCTGTCCTCGACGTACTGTGTGATGTCTTGTGCCACTGCCATCACACGTGTAATCTCTGTTTCTGTTTCTGTTTCCGTTTTTGTCTTTGTTGTATTACGGTTGCCATCCACAGGTGTTACCCGAATTCGGTATTGTTTATCTCTGTACTCTTGTTCGAAAGCAGTCGTATTCCCGCTGAACGCCTGCTCAAACTGCTTGCAACTTTTATCCGCAAGCTCATCGGGAAATACTTCGTGTGGTGTGTGACCCTCAATATCCGCAGGCGACAAATCAGCTCGCTTCAAGGCTTCACCACGGGCACGAATATACTCGAAGTTCTCGTTAATGAGGTATACCGCCCCATCAGGAAAGTTATCTCCCAGCGTCTGATACTGCTGTTTCAACTCTGCCAGTTCTTGTTTTTTGCGTTGAATGTCAGTAATATCACAAACTGCCCCTCGAATCTTGGTGATGTCATCGCCATCCTCATCATATACAGCCTCACCAGTGATACATACCCACTTTTGTTCGTCCTCAGCAGTAATCAATCGGACATCAACTTCGTATGCTTCACCCTGTGTGCGACACTTTTCGACCGCTTGCTGGATTGTCGCCTGATCATCAGGATGATAAAACTCCATTGTAGTCTCAATCGATGGCTCGAATTCCCCGGCGGGGTCAAGATCGTGGATTGCGTATGTTCCCTGCGTCCAGGATATCTCGCCAGTTTCGATGTCAGCCTCCCACCCGCCGACAGTAGCCAATTGTTCGGTGTGTCGGAGCAAGTCACGATTCCGCTCAAGGGCTTCTTCACGTTTTCTTCGGTCAGTAATATCTGTGTAGATAGCAAACCCGCCTACCCTGTCGTCGTCGCTATAGACGGCGTTTTGGATGAGGAATTTACGGAGACCATCGGCGGTTTCACGGATAACCTCTCTTGATTCGAGACGACCACCTGCTTGGACATGTTGATTAATCGCTTCGGCTTCATCGATTCGGCCATCAGGGACAATGTGAGTGTCAAGAGAGTCACCAACGATGGTATCACTTGCTACCCCAAACACATTCTCGAAAGCCGAATTCACTTGGGTGACGATTGGCTCATCGTTTTCATATTGCACTTCGACAGTGGGTTGTGAGAGGCGGTCGAAAAGGGTGCGAAGTCGCTGTTGTTCTTGCTGCACTCGTTGTTGTTCTTGCTGCACTCGTTGTTGTTCCTCGTGTAATCGCTGTTCAGCCTGTGATTGTTCGACAGCGTTCGTGATTCGATGAGCTAACAGTTCGTACTGCTCAGTTCCAGCCGATTTCTGGAGATAATCAGTCACTCCAGCAGAGATGGCTTCACTGGCGACTTTTTCCGAGCCTTTGCCAGTAAACAGGATAAACGGAAGCTCAGGGTAATTGTCACGCACGGTCTTGAGAAACTCAATTCCGTTTTGATCAGGCATATCGTAATCAGAAATCACGCAATCAAACGACGAGTCAGCGAGACGACCGAGCCCATCGCTTGCACTTGCGACGGTCTCGGTCTCGAATCGGTCATTTTCCCCCTCAAGAAATGTCGTCGCCATCTCAGCGAACTCTACGTTGTCATCAACGTGGAGGACACGGATTGTCTCTTTCCGTCCCTCTTGCGGAGTCATATCCGATGGTTCATGATGCTATTAAATAATTCCTAGTGTGAATATAATTATAATGAACATTGATTTAAAGCCGTGTATACACAATTCGTATTGTCTCGACTCGGACTGCACTGGTGGGACAAATGTGGTTATGTCTCAACTCTCTCCTAACTGAGACACCTCACAAGACTGTGGTGGTCTCAGAGTGTCTGTATAACAACGAGTTGAGACTGTTGCACTCTGTCAGTAGAATCTCGCTTCTCTGATACAGAAATATTAACAAGTTAATCAGATCCTAAATTCATTAACCCACAACTACCTCCACACGCCAGTCCAACACACCTCACTCTTCGATAGGACGCAACTGAATTAACTGCCACAATTGAGTAAATAAGAGTTATAATGCAATTCTGTGACGAGTGCGGTTCTATGATGAAGAAGATGGATGGCGTGATGGTGTGTTCGAGTTGCGGTTACGAAGCGGAGCAGGAGGGCGATGCTGAGGAGTTTATCAGTACGACTGAACGGACTGGTGACGAGCTAATTGAGATTTCTGAAGATGCGACGAGGGTAAACCCACTGCCAAGGACGTGACCTGCGACAACTGTACGGTGAAGCGTGGTATACAATCAAGCAGACGGGTTCAGCTGACGAACCACCTACTCGATTCTTTAAGCGTACTGAGTGCGGGAATCGGTGGCGAGAATACAATTAACGCTCTGTTTATATATCTCAAACTACACGTTTGAATCTTCAAACTGACACAGGAGCGGATCGTATTCGATACGAATTGCTTACGCTTATATAGTTCTCACTGGGAACTGAGCGTGGCGATTCTGGTCAACCGCGGTTGTCCCACTCGGGTGACCGGGCAACTCGTCGGACACGCCACTGAATATGATAAGTCGCTGCCGACATGTCTTTGAACTCGCATCTCTGAGTTAGAATGTCAGTACATGTCACGATGGCTCCTGAGCGGTGCTCTAACCACCGTTGAGATGCATTCTCGTCTTCCCTCAACAGATCTAATCTATGTGCTAACGGGACGTATTATGTTATTTGCGTCCCGCTCACATCCGGAAACACAAATCTGGCGGTCATGACACGGATCGCACTTGTCGTTCTCGATACACTCAGAAAGGATACGTTCGATGATCATTTCGACTGGCTCCCCGGGCGGTATTACTCCGACGCTGTCTCTACGTCACACTGGACGATTGCAGCACACACGTCCATGTTCACCGGGCGATATCCCGGTGAACTGGGCGTCAATATGAAAAATCCCGATCTTGTTGGATTCGACGCACCCGTCCTCGCAGAGCGATTGCAGAGCGCTGGGTTCCAGACCCGGGCACTCACGGCGAATCATTACCTCGCGTACTCTGAGGGCTGGGACCGGGGATTCGACGAGTTCTACACCCCTTGGCATCTTCAAAACCAGAACGCGTTCAACACGACTGATTTAATTGGTCAAATGATGCAATCCGAGAATGCAGGAATAAAAACCATGCTCCAACGACTATATGTATCCGACAAATCCACATGGCACTCATTAGTCTTATTACTCAAGATGACCGCCCCGGGCGTGACACACGGTGTGTCCGACGACGGCGCAAAAAACGTTCTTAGCTGGGTCAATTCGAACGCATCGTCGCTCACCGAAGACGAGTTTCTTTACCTCAATCTAATGGAGGCACACACTCCACTCAACCCGCCGACCGAGTACAATTCAGCAGACGCATCAGTCGGACTCCCAAAACGTGGTTGTTTCGCTGAGAACGTGCAGAACGCAGATCAGATCCAAACTGCATACGATGACGCCGCACGATATTTGTCGGATATTTACCGCGACATATTCGACCGGCTGAAAGAATCATATGACTACATAGTCACCTGTGCCGATCATGGTCAAGCACTTGGTGAGCGGACGCTGAGAAATCGCTTCAACATCTGGGGTCACTCATATGGGCTTTACCCGGAACTCGTACAGGTACCACTCGTAATATCGGGGTCCGGACTCAATGGGCGAGACAACCGTCCAGTGAGTTTGATTGATATTCCAGCGACGATTGCCGAGCTCTCGGGCGTCGACGATCGAAGCCGTGGCATTCCGTTGATCGAAGACCGCGAACCCGGGGTACAGTCCTCCGACGCCGACTTCGAGTCTAGATCACGTCTGACACAGTACCACGGATTCGATAGTTTTCATAAAAAAAAGTACCTGCGAAACGAAGTCTTGGAAGCCACCATTGATGACGTCGATACAAAACTTGAGGGTATCGCTACCGGCTCCGGGTACGCATGGGAAACGCATGACCAGGGGCTGCTGGTTAATGACTCGCCCGACGCGCCGAAAGAGTCACTCGACACCTTATCGGATTCAGTAACAGAACGAACAGGTGACGATATTGATCGAGAGTTCTCTGACCGTGTACTGGATCAGCTGGAGGAACTCGGCTACGTGTGATTCGAGATGAGTCCAGAGTCCGGAAGTCATCGACTCAACTCGACGTGCTCCGCTGAATTATCAGAAGCTAGGCAGCGAGCATGTCTTCTGAGAGCATCGGTACGATGGGTCAGATGTTATAGACAGACTTTGTCTCTGACCTCTGTCCGATTCACTCACGGGACCGGCCAATAACCTTCTTACTGTCTCATCGTCGCCAGATTCACTCCACACATCAGACCGAACACATGACTTGAGCACCCGAATTATTCCACGTTCCGATACTAATTTTCTCGGTCATTAAGATCAATGCCTGGCATGTGTTCCCCAGTTCTCCTGGGCAGTAAACCCCTTTTAGATGACTCCGTTTGAATTATGATTTGGGGGGATGCCCGCCGGAATTGTCTTCAGGATGATTGTTGCTCTCGCAATAGCAAGTATCATTTGGAGTGACTATTCAAATCTCTCAACCACAAAATGCCAGCCCTCACGTTCCAGGTGCCGTTCATTGCTAATTCTGAGTTCACAATAGGTATTATTTCGCCGCAGGAAGGTCGACTGTGGAGTCGTCTTTGCTCCCACTAAGATCGCCAAACAAGCCATCACTACTAGATGGGTTACACTGACATTTTCAAGCGACTCTGAGATATACGCAGCCTTCGTCTCACCAAGGAAACCGAACTGGGTAGTTGCTGAGATATCCGCCGGGTTGTCCCACAAATGTTCTTGTTACTCCAGTAATTCGAGTGATAATATATTCGATTTCGTTGCAATAAGCGAAAGGGAAGGCTGATTGAGGTTCCCCCGTTCTGAACATCCAGCAGTTGCGGTGGAGACTCCCCTTCAGCTGAAAAAACAGACAGTCATAATACGAGTGCAGCTCTGATGCGTCCAAGCTCAGTGATCGATAACCCACTAATAGAGGATTGTTATGCTTACCCTAGCTTAGTAATATTAAGATCACCACTTCCATTGTATCAAACTCGCTAGGAACTGTCGAGCGGTGAATCTAACTCAGAGTCTGATTGCTCTGGGCTGGGCTTTTGACGGTCTCCGATGTTTCTGTCAGGTGTAAAGTTCGATACCGGCAATGAAATCCGCGTTTGCCAAGTCAAATAGGAACCGAAGACTCAATCTCTTGACGTCGATCAGACCGGCTTCGTGCTAGTCGCAGAACGCTTCTACTTCGGTGAGCAATTTTGTTGCTCTGTTAGCTACACTTACTGATACTCGCCCAGTGTCAATAATCAGTTAAAATCATGCAATTCTCGATGCTTTTGCAAAAATATCGGGTGGGCATATTTGTTTTGTCCTGTGGAAGGTGTAATGACTGACCCTCCAACTGCTTCATCTCGTGATATCCATGTTTCTCTGCAGCGGTAGTGACGAGAGTGGTACGATTATCGTTCACTGGAATCCAGCCACAATCAAATGCCCAGTGATGGAGCTTACATAATGCAATCCCGTTTCGAATATCATCAGTTCCGTCCTCTGATTTCGGATATATATGCGCGGCTTCGACTTCAGGTGCTCCAGTTGGTGACTCACGCTGAATTCCACAGACAGCACAGGTTTCGAGCTTCGCGAATGAGATTCCTGAAAGCGCTATTGCGTGCCTTCTGTCGGGTTTCAGTATACTGTGTCTCTTTGTCAGTCAACTCCGGATCCGACTGAATAGCCTGCTGTATGCTTCCTTTCTGTTGGTCGACTTCCTCTCGTGTTGGGTTCAGACCATCTCCATCGAACAGTGCCGAGTCAACTGACCCGTGTTCGTTCCGGATGGATGATACGCGTTTATTGGCTACCCGGCTAAATCCCTGGACGACCTGACAACCCTCATATCCAACCAGTTCCCAGACTCGCTCGATGCTTGCCACGTCATCCGTGAACTCATCTATCGTGTAAATATGCCGACTGTTTGACTGATTCCAGATTAACTCACCAACAGCTGGCTCCTCAAATGCCCGTTCGATTATTCCGCCAGCAAAAAGCCTCCCTTCATGATAAAACGAGACATGATCACCAGGTGCCATACTATCAATCGCCACTTGCTTTTTTGAACCGTCTGTTTCAGTTGTCGCCCAAATTCGAAGCGTATCTATTCCTGCAAGTTGTGGTGGGACTTCTTGATACTGCGTCAGATCGAGAGGGCTCTCAACACATCTTCGGAATTTGGATCACTAATAACCACTTACTGGAATGAGATATAATCCAGGGCTCGAATAGTCAGATAGTCGATTTGTCTCGTATCTCATCGTGAAAATCAACACTTCTCGCCCGTGCTGTTTCTCACGCTGATATTCGATAACATCAATTTGCCTCTGATTGATCTGCCTCAGAATAAAAGAAGTAAGTGGGTATATCAGTCGATATAGCGTCAATAAGTGCAGAATTTCCTGAGGACTTCTCGCTTTGATTACCCTCAAGACCTTCTCCAATGTATCTAAATTGACCATCTGTCACAGAATCATCATACGGACCATCCTCGTTGGCGAACACCAAGATGTAGCGGTCGTCATTATGATTCCGACGAGGGTTGATACCTGAAATGTGATATCCAAACCCGAGTAGTCGGTTGCTGGATCCGTAGCTATCACTCTTGAGAATAGAAGCTGTCCAGGAGGGCAAATATAACCTCCCAGACTGATCCTGTGTTTTCTGGCTGCAGTCGTGAACAAAGAAACTGTCCAAGATCACATGATGATCCGCTCACAGTTGATATGACTATCTCGATTTGAGTTGGCGCTGTCAGCAATCCAGATGATACATACTATCTGTACAAACACAGTAGATTCTCGCCGATCCTGTGGCTGCCAGTGATCAGCCCGAGTTGAGCTGATTATGTCGAGACCCAGTAAGCAGTCAACAGAATAGCGAATCCGGCTATGAGCGCTGTTGAGATACTGAATCCAGGAGAATCAATCTCTTGGGGTTCAGGCGTCGGTGAAAATGTTCGTGTTGGCGTTGGTTCTGGTGTCGGTGCGGGTGTGGGTGTGGGTGTGGTGTGGTCGTGGTCGTGGTCGTGGTCGTAGTATTGTTCTGTTGAGCGGTCACAGTTCCAACCGAACTGACAACTGAAATACTCGCGATGATCAGGACCGTGAGCACCAGTCTCGCCGTGAGAGCTGAACTCAGTCGTTTCAGTGTCACGTCTGTCCCTCCTCGTCCAGTCCATTATTTATTTTTCCCTGAAAAGCACAACTGAAACAGTCGCCTCAGTACTTCAGTTATACAAATTATTGGGGTTAGTTGCGCAACTGCAACAGATTTCCTTACTCACCAATTTATTATGTAAAAACAGCTGTCAAACCGAGCACAAGCATAATGAACAGAGCGAAAATCAAGAAACCTCCCAAGATTGCGCAAATCGCTTCTAGTAATGTCTTCGCTATATCAGGTGTCTGCTGTGCAGAAGAACCGCTATTGAATGCCTCTGTATCACCTGCATCAGTAGATATTGGATTTTGGATTCTACTGTCATGTTGTGTTGACTGAGTGCTGTTACTGTGTCCGCTGTTAGTGGGATATTCCACGGTGATGGCGGGTTCGGGTTCGGATTCAAGATATGGAGCAACGACTGAGAATAATGAGTTTTCGTTAACGATTTCATAAAGACCGTCACTATCAACAGTTTTGACATTGAGGCTCTCTGCGGTCCTTTGTGCTGGTTGCGAAAAAGAACTACTTGTGACGATTATGACAGTCTCAACATCATCTTCTTGATAAGGGATACTCCCGTACTGCTGAACTTCAGGTGAGGTTATGTTTTCGGAGTCATATCGCTTGACTTGAATTGCTTCTGTGCGCGAAATAACCCCACTTCGAGAAGCGATAATATCGACATCAATATCGATTCCACGGTCATCTGATGCCGACCTGAGTGTTGTGTTCCATCCCTGTGATGACCAGATGTCCGCGACGAATTGTTCAAATTCCATTTGGTCCATCTGCTGAATCTGGTGTGTGAATTCTGAACGAGAGATGTGTGACACAGCTATTCAGTCGTTTTCACGGACAATAATCACCTTTGGGGATGGACGACGAGTAGGCTACTTGCGTCAGACGCCTCCCGCCCAAAATCATGTGAACCCTTCAGGCGAGCGTTAGATTCATGTTGTAGAGCAATGCTTCTCCCAATCTGAACTCGTTTGCCTGATTCGGGCGTAATGTTCAGGTTCTAACATAGTCAATTGAGTTGAGTTGCAGTTACGTCCTCTAAGTTGATTGAATTGAATTGAATTGAATTGAATTGAGCAATGGGGGGAATTGTGCTCATATGAGCCGGAGAGCGTGTGCCAGTCGAGAGAAATTCAACGCGTATCCCCACCCCATCCAAAGACCATCGGAGTGAGTATGCGCTCATCTTCTGGATTCCAGAATCTTGTCTTTAGCTTTGACAGCGTTGGCATTCTCAACTCGTATGGAAGTCCGAGGAATCGACCTTGCAGGGGTTCATTCTGTTCGATATGTCTCTCACTCTGTGTCTGTGAGCAGATTGCAAAGAGTCATTCTGGAGTTCTGAATCTGAGATGAGATGAGATGAGATGAGATGAGATGAGATGAGATGAGATGAGATGAGATGAGATGAGTCGACTGTCCTGGTGCAAGTATTACGAGTGAGTTGAACTCTCGGAGATCGAATTGGATATGATCTCCCGACGGACTGGATCAATGAGACTGGCATTCGGATCATTGAGCTCGACAAATGACGGGTAGGATTAGGATGATCAATCTTCTCTGTTTTTTCTCTAACAATGACTCCCCGTGACGCGACAGAAGATTTGACCCAATCGAGAACATCGGCACCAGGATCGTCATAGGACAAGTGGAGAGATACCTCTCCTTCTTGCCGATTTCAGACTCAGAACTCAGAAGGTTAGAAGCACAGTTATACACCTTCTCATGACATTCTCAGCTACCGTTGCAACGGTAAGAAATCACATTGAGAGATCTGAGTCGGTGCACAATCGATCTTAGCAAACTCGCCAGGGAACATCCGGATCGTCGGTTGGTTCGTAGTTGGGCACCCCGCGGAGCCATGATCTTTGTTTACTCTGATCAAACTATT
>NZ_KE356561.1:110613-112968 GCF_000415985.1 Haloquadratum walsbyi J07HQW2 | reverse complement strand
TGAGCGAGCAGTTCAGGTTGATCGGCTGTCGCGCTCACGAGTCCGGTGAATATACGCGGGATTGCGGGGATACCCAGCGAAAAACCGCATTACTTCGGCGGGGTGAGCGCGATACAGTTATGCGGTCTGTTCGCGTCTCTGAGAGTGGAAAGCACGTCGCTTTTCGAGCTCGCAGTGGATACACCGGCAGGTCCGACCTCGCCGAGGGCGGACAACAGAGCGGCAGTGCCGAAATCGAACACGAAACCGAAGATGAGCACCCAACACACACCCCGTTTGCCTGTTCTCACAGGCGGCTGCACACGGATTCCCGGCGACGGTTCGCCTCTCTACCGAGGAGATCCGCCATCTCGGCGACGGAGTGGAATCCCCGACGATTCGTCGGGCTCAACCTCGACGCAGACACGGGTTCCCACTCGCAGCCCGCAGTCTCAACTGAGCGTAAGTTCCGTGACACCGTGGATGGACAACACTTGACCACCGAGCCCAACTCCGATGTCGACGTCTTCGTCGATGTCGACTTCGAGCGTGAGTCTGAGCGTACTGGTGCGCACGAGTCCGGCTCTGAACTCGAACGTGAATTCGAGGGCGTCTACAGCTGGTATGATGACCAACCGATGGTCGCGTCTCGGAGTGATGAGCGGAGGACTGAGATGAACGCTTGCGGACGACCCGCTGATACGCTCTCTGAGTCCGATGTTCTCGCACGTGGGCAGTGCATCTGCATGGGTCACGACCGCCTGACCGACCCGACTGGCGGCCAGTTGACGGGCACGGCATCTGGCTTCGATGAGTACGACCCTATCAGTTCGACAGATGTTCCGGTGCGTCTTGGACGGACACTCGTCCCTGAAGACCAGCTGGATGCACACACTCGCCAACCGCGTGCGCTGAAGATCATCCCGATTAGCGTCGTGAGGGAGAATGGGCACACACGCCCAGTCCCGGAGCGTGTGCTTGTCGATCTGGTCGTCGTGCTCACTCAGGTCGTCGATGCTCGTCAGGTAGTGGTGGAACTTCTTCTGGACACTATAGCCTCCCGAGTCGATGAACCAGTTTGGCCGCTTGAACGGGCGATTGTCCCGGCGGGCGTAGGAAATCATCGCGTGTCCAGGATGTGGGATGGTATCGGAGTCGACGTCAGCAGCGAGCAGCGCCTCCTCATCGTCGGAATCGACTGCGTTGGGATTCGCGGCGGCGAGCGCAGTTGTGCCGATGGCTTTTCGCGAGGATCCGGACCCGACCGTGTGGTGAAACCTGAGCCGATCCTTCCACTGTGACCGGATCGATAGCGATTTACCCTGAGAGGGCAATCATTGACTCGGACTGATGTGAGGGTCTGAGGGCATTGCCTGCGATCCCGCGCACGTTCCGGCGAGTGACAAACGAAGTCCGAATTTCCAAATCCCCTGAGGATAAAAAAAGCGTAGACTTCTATTCGGAAATAGTTAGCGACGGGTGTAAAACAGTGCGACAGTGGCTCCAAGAATCATACCGGATAGATGAGCGACACCGGAGGCTTGTTGGGAGACCGATAGACATGGTGTGAAGTCGTTGAGAAGCTGCCCGATGAGATTATCTTCACTTTGGAGTTTGCAAGGTCGAGTCTCAGAGAGTCGGTTGCTTAGAAATAGATACTCGATATTGTCTCTCAGCTTTGGATTCTATCTACTGAATCCAAATCTCCACTGAATGTGTGATACACCTCTTGACGAGGGACGGTCGCGGGATCGGGATTGATCGCACAACAGATTAGGTGCTCTTTGCCTGGCGACTCTGTGCAGCCGAGAGAATCACAAAATACGCAACGATACCAGTTGTCAAGATGAGAACTCCGGCAGCCTCAGGCAGTTGCAAATCAACGTATTTTCTCAGCGCTAACGAACTGATAGCCACTCCGAAGAGACCGATAGTCTGGCCGAGTCTGTCGTATGTATCTTGGAAAGTGAACCGTTCGTGTTCGCTCAGTAGTGAGATGTCAGAGGTTAACAGAAAGTATCCAATCCCGCTATAGAGCGCTGTTATGGTTGTGGTCAAAAACCAATCTGAAAGCAGGTATCGGTAAACGAGACCACACCAACGAAGTAACTCATCAGGACAGCTAGCGGGAGAGATTCATTCATCGTCATAATCTATTGTTATTATCCCTGATAATAGAGGGGGTCTTCTCACGTTCAATTCACGCTGATCACTAACAATCACAAGATTGGCGATCATCTACTGTCTTTGCACAACTAACTCAGGATGTTTGTGTGGGCATTGTAGTGTGTACACTGGACAATCACCAGCAATACTGTGACCAAGCGCAGCATCGCTGAGTCTGTCCAGGTTCCTCCAGCAGAGACATGTTACTGG
>NZ_KE356561.1:51489-110593 GCF_000415985.1 Haloquadratum walsbyi J07HQW2 | reverse complement strand
ACTCGTATGGAAGTCCGAGGAATCGACCTTGCAGGGGTTCATTCTGTTCGATATGTCTCTCACTCTGTGTCTGTGAGCAGATTGCAAAGAGTCATTCTGGAGTTCTGAATCTGAGATGAGATGAGATGAGTCGACTGTCCTGGTGCAAGTATTACGAGTGAGTTGAACTCTCGGAGATCGAATTGGATATGATCTCCCGACGGACTGGATCAATGAGACTGGCATTCGGATCATTGAGCTCGACAAATGACGGGTAGGATTAGGATGATCAATCTTCTCTGTTTTTTCTCTAACAATGACTCCCCGTGACGCGACAGAAGATTTGACCCAATCGAGAACATCGGCACCAGGATCGTCATAGGACAAGTGGAGAGATACCTCTCCTTCTTGCCGATCTCAGACTCAGAACTCAGAAGGTTAGAAGCACAGTTATACACCTTCTCATGACATTCTCAGCTACCGTTGCAACGGTAAGAAATCACATTGAGAGATCTGAGTCGGTGCACAATCGATCTTAGCAAACTCGCCAGGGAACATCCGGATCGTCGGTTGGTTCGTAGTTGGGCACCCCGCGGAGCCATGATCTTTGTTTACTCTGATCAAACTATTGTGATCAGTTGACTCTCCTCCGAATATAATTCAATTACATCTGAGTAATATAATAATTAATGACAGTGAATCGTTTTAGAGATTGATACTCAATTACGACTGCCATGCATGTCAACAGCGACGACATTGAGTGGATTGAGACCAACACCGATGAGAGAGAGACGACATTTCGCCGGAAGCAATTGTCAGCCGCAGCGGATGGCGAACACATCGGTTGTAGCCTGTATGAGCTTCCCCCTGACAAACGCTCATGGCCGTATCATTATCATGAGGGAAACGATGAGGCAATATATGTCCTGAGCGGGACAGGATCTGTCCGTCTCAAGGACGGTACTCATGCGGTTTCAGCGGGCGACTACGTATCTCTCCCGGCAGGCGAAGCCGGCGGCCACCGCGTGATAAACGACAGCGAGGATGATGTCCCGTTACGCTATCTTGCCATCTCAACGATGCAGGACCCGGACGTAGTGATTTATCCCGACATGGACAAAGTCGGCGTCTACACCGGAACACCCCCAGGGCGCCACGAGGGTCGGAAGCTGACAAAATACTACCCAGAGGACGCCGACGTCGACTACTGGCCAGATGAGTCGGACCCCGATTAGATCGTTATTCGCTTTCCGAATATCGCCGATCTCGATGTGAGAGTGGGCATTATCAAGGGCCTCAAAGGCCCAGAGACAGAGGCTTCGCTACCGATCGAGGTCATATACCACCTTCTTCAGAGGGATGAGATTCGGTTCTCATTGAGTCCCACTACCCAGAGAGGTTTTTTGCATCTCTCTTTCTGATAACTGCAGTATGTACATCGGTAGCGATGATGGTGTCTATTATCTCCCAACAGACAGTAGCAGTGCGACACCGAAACAAGTTCTCAGGACGTCGTGTGATGAGATTGACTCAATTCGAGGCTATCAGGGGAATATTTGCAGCAACACAGACAGGGTTGTCCCGTCGATTGGACGGTGAGTGAAAGAATCTTGAGGTCCCACGAGAGCAAGTATATCCTGTTGGGGCAACACGGGTCGGCAGACTGTTTGCCGGCACCCGTCCCGCAGCTGTTTATACCACGGTACCGGCAGATGATGAGACCTGGGAGGAGTGTGATGGTCTCCAGAGGCTCCCCTCGCGTGGGGAGTGGCGACTGCCACGCCACGAGAACCTTGCGCAGATACGCGATGTTCATGTCGACCCTGGTCATCCCGGTGTGTCATCGCGGATTGTCGTGGGTGTTGAGGTCGGGGGAATTCACTGCAGCGAGGATAGCGGTGAGACCTGGTTTGAGCGTCACGAAAGCGTCGCCAATGATATTCACGAACTCCACGTCGTCGGTTCCGGTGAGTACGTTGCTGCGACAGGGCGGGGACTGTATCGCAGCTCTGACCCTGGTCAGTCTTGGACCCGTCTCGATACCTCAATCGAACAGCCGTATTTCCGGGCTGTACACGAACACGACGGAGTAATATACGCTGCCAGCGCGATGGCAAACTCCTCAACGTGGAACGAGCCTGAAGCTCGCCCACAACTTGTTGATGTCCACGGTGAATCGGTTGAACGAATTGTAATTCCGTGCGCTGATGAAATAGTGACTGTGCTTGGCTTGGGACGATTGGTGACACACTTGTCGCTGTGACACACGGTGGACATGTCCTTCGGGGTGACGGATCTGAATGGACCGAACTTGCAACAGTTCCGACATCTGGAGATGTGACAGGTCGCTACACACCAGTCGTGGACTCATCTAATACCACCGATGTAGACCCCGAAAATGGTGGTCAAAGTGGCGCAGAAGTTAGCAGTTCTGGGTGATGTGGGTCTACAGGCGGAGCAGGTCGACTGCCGCGAGGTCGTTCAGAAGACGGAGTCTTCCCCGGTGACGAGACGCCCTGCCTCTCAAGCCACTTACTCCTCAAGATGAAGACCACACGCTCCAGTGACCACCTCTCGGTTATGAGTAACTAGGTGATAAGTGAGCACATGTGCGCGAGACCGAGTCCTCCAAACACCTCTCCAGTCGCGGTCACGCTCCCCGAAGGTGTTGCGCTCCGTATCATTCCATCGGCATTGTTTATTCCGATGAGTCCACTCACGGAGTTCCGGTCACTGAATGTCACGTCTGTGAGCGTGACATCTGTGAATATTCCCTCATCATATCCGAGCAACCCAACGTCAGCTTCACTCGGACGGTCAATTGAGTCCAATAATTGTGTGACCATTTCCGTCAACTGACCCACTGAATGGAGGAGGGGCATTCTCGTCGAAAACAGATCCTCCGATCTGGTCAAACCTACTTCCATTATTGAATTGCGTCTGTTTGAGGCGTCAATATCGCTCACTAACTCGTAATTTGCATCCAGGTCATCTTCCATCGCCTGTAATTCGGAGGCATTCGCGATCTCGTATGGATCAGATTCACTCCCGTCGCCTGGGAGGTCGCTTGGATCGACATTCACCTGCAGTTGTGTCGATAATACGTCTGGTTGATCCACAGGCGATATTGATGCGGGTGCCTCAGTGATTTCAATTGCTCCCGCAGTGGCTGATGAAGTCGAACTCAGACAGAGCCGCTCGCGACTCCCTCACTGGACGACTATCTTAATCCAGCAGTGCTGGAGGTCAGACTTGAGCATGACCTTTGTGGGGCTGATAGTGGGCGAATTGACGTCCAGTGGACGACGCGGGGGGACTACAAGTTCCGCTATACTGATTCAGATTTTGTGCAGTTGTGTCGCTTGTCTGTCGTTTTTTCGGCGTTCGATGCAGGATTGGATACTGCTGGCAACCTCGTGACAGGCAAGAGTCGAATGCTGACCATTCAAGCCTGTTTCTCGCTTCACCGTGTCTTTAGCAATGGTTCTGACGCCAGCCTGAGTATGCTTGTTCTCACACGTAAGTTGGATGCAATGTTGCACCTGTCGAGCCGTGTGATGGCGGGTCGACGGTGACACTCAGCATCTGATGCCATCGTAGCTCTACAAACGTACTATTAATTCTTAAATAATGTATTATTCTGTCTCCCCAAGGTGGTTGTCGATCTCTCGCCTCTCTACTCGCTCGTGTTGCTCGTTCCTTGAGGAAAGGGACTCCACCTCGAAAATGTTGAAACGATTAGAACGACTGCAGTGTAGCTATCTGTTCTTGATATCGATTTCTTATCGTGACTTCAGTTACGTTAGAAACGTTTGCAACTTCTCTTTGCGTTTTCTTTTCGTTACAAAGGAGTGCAGCAGAGTAAATTGCTGCTGCTGCGAATCCAGTTGGTGATCTCCCTGATAATAATCCCGCTTCTGCTGTTTCATCGATAATTTCATTTGCTTGTTGCTCGACACGATTCGAAACCTCAAGCCGTGAACAGAAACGTGGCACGTATTTTTTTGGATCTACCGGCTCAAGCTCTAATCCAATATGTGAGCTGACATATCGATATGTTCTCCCTATTTCTTTTCGATTAACACGGGCAACTTGTGAAATCTCTGATAGTGACCGGGGAATGCTATTCTGTCGGCAGGCAGCGTACAAACTCGCTGATGTGACCCCCTCAATTGAACGACCCCGAATTAGATCGTTTCTAAGAGCTGTTCGATATATAACTGAAGCAGTTTCTCGAATTTGTTGTGACAAGCCGAGTGCAGAAGCCATTCGATCAATTTCTGAAAGAGCAAATTGAAGATTACGTTCGTTTGAATCCTTTGTCCGGATTCGTTGTTGCCATTTCCGAAGACGTAACATTTGAGAACGTTTTTTCGGAGACAAGATTCGCCCAAAGGTATCTTTATTTTTCCAATCAATTGTTGTTGTCAATCCTTTATCATGCATTGATTTTCGTGTTGGTGAACCTACTCGAGACTTAGATTCTTGATCTGAGGGATTGAATGCTCGCCACTCAGGACCATGGTCAATCTCATTCTCAGAGACAACGAGCCCACACTCATGACAATGACGCTCACCATGAGATTCATCTCGAATAATAGACTGCGTGTCGCAATCTGGACACGTTACTATTTCAATTTGTTTTCCCTGCTTTGTTTGTGTTTCCTCTGAATCTTGCCTTTGTGATTCTCTGATTGTTTTACCCACTAGTCGATCCATATGCGGTTATGGTTTAAGTGTATGAACATAAAACTACTGTTAAAAAATCGACATATGTAATCATGACTCTGATCAGTCACGAATACATCTCAGAATATAACTGTCGGTCCAAATTACATTATGAAGCGTAATTGTAGTATTCTATGGCTGAAATAATGGGGCTTAGTACACCTCAAACTGTATTATTCAATGTACGAGTGAACGGACCGAGTCCTGCGTATCGGACTCAATTATACGAATGAAACTGACCTCATCTGCGTTTCGATGCAACCAAATAAATATGAAGGCACTAAACACCTGAATCTACGAGACGATATAAAAATATTGATATCAAATGAAACCAACCATATTAGGGTAGCTAACTCAGTATCATATAGTAACATTTCTGGATTATATCTCAATGCAATTAACGACTCAGAGAGAAATATGGATGAAAATCTAACTTTGTTATTAGAAGGAATCCACAGTTCCAAGATAAAAATAAGACACAGACTCGTGCTATGTTCAACATCATTAATGAGCTTACCGATTAAGCTCTTTTCTTATTAAAGAGTATATTCTTATTGTGAGCACCTGTGATATCGGCGTTCTCAGCATCAACTTCCCATACGTACACTGAGTCGAATACATATGTGTTCTTCCTAAATGGATGAAAAAATAATGTTCCTTCAACAAGAACAGAAAGCACATCGTCGTTTGCTTCGCAATACATTTTAGATATATTACATTTTTCGCTAGCAATATGTTGAATAGTCCAGCTGTTGTCGATCAGCTCAACGAGTAAGAATACCGCATTTCCCTCACGGACTGTATGAGATGGGTCACCATTTAGTGAACAAATAATACCGTTTGCCATTTCTGATGAGTTATATGTAATGGCGTTTGCATCAAATTTAGCCAATAGATCAATAATGTACGTATGATAATTCATTTTACTCATTTGTAGTGTGTATCTCATAGAGGCATATGCAAGTATAATATACTTATGTCAAAATTATAGTGAATGGTGTTAGGAATGTTTCTATTGTTTTTATGAAATCATTCAACGGATACAAAAAACGCATCGCTTCGTTCAATTACCGCGACCGATTTGTGTGGGCATTCAGATTGTCTTGGTGCAAGCTTTTCTTTGAACGATTATCGATTCGGCTACTCTGTCTCAGATATAATCTTGAATCTATCGACAATTAAAAGTTTATTTTACAGCCACACAGTAGAATTATATCTATACAGATTCTACTATAATTAATGAATTCGTTGCGTGAGCTATCTAAAAAATTTGTTAACTCTGGTATTGGTATCGGTATCACTCCTTCTGCAGTTGAGTTACTCACTGAAAGTCCAGTTACTCACGATCTTGTTACATTTATCTTAGAAAATTCTTCTAACTACACAGTGCTTGTTGCTGATGATATTACGGACATAATTGATGAACATCAACATAGTATAGATAATCAAAAATTAATTAGCTCAGATAATTCTGCATCAACGACTGAATCGACTGAACCAACTGAAACGACTCGAATTGATACAAGAAGTGGGTTAACTGCCCTTATTGAACCAACTGTGGATTCTAAGCGGACAGTGTATATTGATGATACAGATCCAATCAGTGGTCACACTTTTGTTACGCCTGAGAATAATTGTAACACTAATGCGAGTTTTTCATATTCATACCCATAGATCGATGATGCAATACTCTCGGATAATCGTTCATAAATATCATATGAGTTCGCTAATTCTTCAATTCGAGTTTCATCTGAATCGGTGATGATGAGTTCCTCAAATTCCTGCTGCTCCTTCGTAAGTGAAAATCCCTGAACATATGTATCAGGAATTGATCTCTTTTGATTGTTTCCGACAGTGCTCATATTCTCTCGAAGAATCCCAGTAGCTACAACTCGATCACCAGGAGAGAAATTGCCAGTTATATCCCCAATGAGAGTGATATCGATAGCTTGGAGATTGTCTCCGCCAAGTACATTCTCAGGAGTTTCTTGCATTTGGACTTTCTGATAGTTAAGTAAGCTACTTTCTGTATAGCTGATCTGACTTTCGGAAAGTTCAGGTCCACAATCTGGGCACGTAGTATTGGTGAATGACTCGTCAGTTTGAAATACACTGACTTCCTGCCCATCCTCTTCACATTGAAATACTGTTACAGTAAATTCTGGTTTCACCTCGGTTACTTTTGAAATGATCCCATCTATGCTAACTAAGGTATTGATGTCTTTTGCCCGAAGATCACGGATTGAAGTTTGGTCTGGACACCCTATGATACGTAGTTCAGCATTCTCAACAATAGGATCAAATTCCCGTAGTGCGTATTCGGCTTGATAGTAGAACTTTGTTGGCTGATCGATAAGGTCAGCTGCGAATTCAGGATATGAATTGTCAATATTTGTCCACTGCATATAGAATGTGTCGTCAATCGCATCCTCAAAAGACACAATATCATGTGCATAGTGTGGCTGGATAACAGATTCTTGAAACTCATTAACAATTAATTCGTCAGCTGCGATAGAGTTGGTAATATCTACGAAAGTCACTTTTGAATAGGGTAGTCTTGTATGGATGTATATATTATTCTTTACCGAACAGTATGAACTCTGGTATACAAATTTTACTATAACGGAATATAAAGCAAATAGTCAATTATGCACTTATGAATAGTATAATATGGATTTGGAGAAAACAATAATAATTCAGTCAGGGTTTTGTTTCTATAAGTTGACCCACAGTTCTCGAATAGCAATTGTTACTCAGTGTATTAATGAGCCGTTTTGTATTAATGCATGGTTTGATGAGTCAATATTAAAACAACGATTTCAAAACAACAGCCAAATGTGGACTGAAGAGGTTGATGTGAGGCTTGCGTTATCACTCAGTGACGATTCTACCAATGCGTGTCAAGAATATGGATTAGAACCTTGCTTAGAATTTGATGTTAATGAATCACGGATACTAAATTAAAGAAACATATTTGTGTGAACACTGAATATATCATATTAATGAAACATTCGTACATCTTATGTTTTCTGCTGACACTTGTGGTATTTACAGGGACTATTACCGTAGCAACTGATAATACATCAGCAGCGATCGATGACGCATCTACGTTTGAGAGCTTCTCAGAGTCAGATATACGATTGAAGACGGTCGATATTTCACATACAACAAATGAGTTAGATGATCCTGGGGTTACTGAGGTATATGTACAATTAGATGGAGTGTATGAGTTAGGCAGATATCCACACATAGTCCCTGTTTCTGTCACCGTTGAGTCAGCAGGAATTGAGTCATCAACAGTTATGCGATTGTATCCAACAGAGTCAGCAAAGTCAGTGTCTGATTACAATGGTGAAGCAAAGTTTGTCCTTCAGTATCAAACTGAAGGTCCACATAATCTTGATGTGACAGCTTCTATTCTTCAGACAGACCAAGTGTTTGAAGCCAATCGGCTTACTGTCCCAGTAACAGGTACTGCAGATGAAAGGAGTGTTATCAGTAGTGGAGAAATTCAGTCTGAGTCTGTCTCTGAAGCAGCTCGGTCTATACAGGTTCCAACACAGTATCGATCAACTATCGACGCTGAGCGATATCTTGAGTCAAGTGAGCTTCCACCGGGAGAGCGGTCTGTTGTGAGAGAGTTTTCGAACATTCAAGATATCAGAGCTGGTTCAACGACAGTTCTCTCAAATGGAGATAATCCAGTTAATATAACAACATCTACAAATTCGATTTCAGCAAGTCCGTCACAAACGCTTGTTGTTCAGTACACCCCAACAGGAGAAGATATTAGCTTAACACCACTGAAAGGTAGTAATACTCCGGTTGGTGAAGTATACACACTTCCATCAAATCCAGCTGGATTTGCTGAATGTCATACGAGTGATACAGGAAATTCTATTATCTGTATTTACAGACTTAGTAAGCGTGGATCAGATAATATTAATGTAAATAATGAGCTTATTCTTCGATATAGTACTAAATCACCTGATGCATTTAAGATTCAATGTCAGCAAATAATCTCTGGAGGTATTGAACCAACTGAAACGGTTTGTGGAATGGGCTCTGATGGATTTGTCACAGGTGTTCCTGATCCAATTAATGCTCCTGAAGAGGATCGTTCAGGAATACCTCCCGTTGCACTTCCAGGGGGACCATATCAAGTTGGATTTGAGCGAAGTGAGAGTAGTCCAACAATTCAATCAATTGGAATCCACACACAGAAATTAATCACTGCACCGAATGATAAATGGAATAAAATCTCTGATTCAACCGGAGAGGCATCGACTGAGACGTTTGAAGTAACAATTCGAAATACTCCACGGGAGAACTCAGTAACAGCTGACGAGCGATCAAATGCATGGCAGTTACTCAAGAAGCAATATGGAACACGATCAGGGTGGGCGTTATCAGACGTTAGTGTTGATAATAAGGTTGGAACTGAAGTAACCTACACTCTTAGTAAAGATACCCTCCCAGAGGGCTCTGGATGGGAACAAGTAAGTTCTAGAGACGGTGTTCGACAAGTGCTTGTCCAGGAAGATGCAAATACAGCAGAATTCCCCAGTTATAATGGACCGGCAGATATTCCTGGATTAAACGATAGGGAGGGGACTTCGTGGGTTGTAGATTACTCTGTAGAACCAACGACAATTGCAATTGTCAGTGCAACAAATGTGTCTACAGCCGGATCTCCTGGACCTGGTTGGAACAGAGTTGATGATAATCTCGGGGTTGAAACAAATAAAACTGGAGACACGAAGACTGTCGCCAAGTTAGTTGATAAGCTTGATATTACAGTTGATAACGATTTCCGAATTTACTACGCTGAGGGAGACTATGAATACGTCCAATCAACGATTAATAAGATAGAAAAAGTTGGTTACAAGCAGATAACCACACGAACATATTACACGTATACAAGCCCAGACTATGCGTCGCTTCATAAGTATAAAAGATCAATTTATGATGTAGTTGTTACGTTTGAACGTTCTGTTGAGGGGACACAGCCGATGTACATGTATGAAGGACCGAAGTATATCTCTACATATACATATAATCCGGAATCGATTACATTCAATGGTCAGGATTCTTTCGATCCAGATGATGAAATTGAATCGTATAAATGGGAAACACAAAATGAGGTGTATAAAGAAGACAAAATCAACGGAGACACAAATCAAATTAAAGCAGAATATGAAGCGATTGCTGAATCACCAGAACCGTTCAAAAACGAGTTTCACACACTGTATGTCACTGATACAGAGGGAAATATCGATGATTGTACATTTGAGGTGACAAAACAACTCGGTGGGAAGACATCATCACTTCAGCCACAGATTACAGACATACGTGTGAATGGTCCTGTTGATGTTCGAACAGAACGAATTGAGATCCTCATAGATTCTGAAGGGCAGGTAAACAAGGATTGGACGTTTAGAGCTTCTATAGTTAACGATGGTGTCGTTGAATATAAAACAAGAATCGATCAGATAGAGCATATCGCAGGTGAAAACGAAACCTTCCGATTACTCGTGTCTCCAGATTCAGACAATTTCAATGATGCACTTGGACTTTCCGCTGATGATCAAGCGATTGAACACACCGTAGTCATTTCAGCAACTGCATCAGGAGACACGACGGGCTGTGACACATATGTTACATCAGATCAAACGACAGTTGAGTTATACACAATTGAATGTAGCGCACCACATATTAACGCTGGAACAGACTGTCCTGTGGATGGATACATTACATCTGAAAAACCATATCCGGTGGTAGATTATGACTGGGCAGCACGAGACAGCGATAAAGATGGAATCATAAATGGAAATGATATCTGTCCATATTATATTGGTGATTGTAAAAATGATCCTAAAGACGAATTAGAGTGGACAGAATCAAATACTGATTTGTATACAGTAAATAACAACGGACGTATTATTCTCTCTCTTAATAATCTTGGAGATTTTTATCGATCGTGCACATTCGAAGAAGGAGAAACAACTATTCGATGTAACTCTCTATCAGGACTCATTGACGATAATGAGCTAATAAGATCACCACCGGACAGTCAACTCTCAACTGTAACAAGCTCTCCATATTCATCAATCATTCCAGCAAATAGGCTTTTCTTATCTCCAGCTATAATTGAAGAAGAGACAACTGAGGGACAATCCTTCGACGAAAATCTTCTTATCTATTATGATTTTGAAAAGTATGAAGGATCAACAGTTGCTGACCGAACTGATTCAGTAAAAATTGATGCAACGGTAAAATCAAGTGGAAATTGTGGGACCGTAAGTAAGATAGTTGATTCAATTCCGGTTGTCGGTCGGCTCGTCGATTGTGAAGTACAGACAAAATTAGCCGATGAATTCATTCGCACACAAGAGAGTCGATTTGGAGGAGGCTCAAATGGATTAAATTCGGTATTTGAATTCCCAGAATCAACAGTTCATATGACATCCGTTGCAGACTCAGTCAATAAAGATAGTTTCAATAAAGAGTTGGGTAACGCCGATGTCGTGACGATTAAATATAGACTTCGGACAATTGACACAGTACAAAAACCACGTGGACCTGTCATCGCTGCTGGAACCAAAGGGTTAGATGGGAATATCGAGACTGTTCACAGGCAACAGCTTAAGAGTAAAGTAAATCTGTTCTCTTCTGAAACCGATTCACGACCAGAGTGTCTTGAAGATGTAGAAACCGACATTCCGTGTGCTCCGACTGTTGGAGCAGGAGTTCCATCAATCTCACCAGGAGTGTCTGAGACGCTCAAAACACGGCATTTGATTCAAAGTATTGATTCCACAGGAGAGATAATTAACACAGAAAAAGATAGTTTCTCCGTGAGTCCAACGGTTATAATCACAGATGAGCGAACACTGCGATTAGATAAACCAGGAAGTGAATGGATGTGCATCACAACAGTTGTAGATGCTGATGAGCTTATCTATACACAGGCATACCCGCAGACGGATCCATCAGATACTGATTCAGATAATCGATTAATTGAGGGTGTGAAACTATTATTGACAAACATCGATGAAACTGCTCGAGTTGAGGATCCAGATGATGTAGCTAACAGTATTAATTCAGCTCAATTCTCAAAGCTCGGCACAGGATCATCGCTTCACACGCCAGTGGATCTTCTTACGATTGGCATGCAAACAGATGACTCTCTAACAGTTCCAAAATATCTTCAAGGAGCACAAGTAGATGATATTCAAGTATACGCTGGATTCCCAGACGATGACTCACGAAGCAGTGGATTTGATTGCAATCCAAACGTCTCGGTCGAGGAGTTGGATACGCTACAGCAAGGACGTCTGTTTGAGGATGAACAGACGATTGGACACGTTCAGATGCTTGAAGATCCAACAGTTTTAGACTCACATGAACTTATATTTCAAGGAGATATTCTCAACGATGGACGTATTGAAGCAACAGTACTAGCAGTAAATAAAACGGCTTCGACAACATATGATATGATTGATCAATCAGATCCAATGGCATTTATTAGAGAATATGATTCAGTGAGTCAAAGTATTCAATCAACAGATAAACGACCAATCACAGGACTCAGTGCAAAAGCAGATGTATATGCATTAGCTGTTAAATTCCAGGATGTCGAATCTATGCAAACAGATGTCGAGCATTTTAGTGTGCGAAATGTATCTGATCCACCGGTAGTTCTTCCAGAATTTGGTCCAACTGCAAGAAACCCGTCAGTTGAAACATCCGAAAACTCGAGAGCAAAAACACCAATCTCCATCATTGGATCATCATCTGCAGGTTCATACGATGATACAACAGTCCCAGTTGTGGAGCATCAATATTCATTTGGTGACGGGATCTCTGAGACAGTATCCGTATCTGATGTTGAGGGAGGAACTCGTTCAACAGTTTCTCATCAGTATCAATGTGCCGGACAATACACTGTTCAAATGACTGCAATCGATGAACGTGGAAACACCGATACAAATTCAACAGTGCTCACAATCGACGATATTGGACTCACTGTTGATACAACAAGATCAGTGTACACAGGCGATGCTGAGGAGTCAATTCAGTTCGATGCATCATCATCATCAGGTGGAGATATCATATCGTATGAATGGACGTTCCCTGATGGAACTGTTCGAACTGGTGAAGTTGTCTCACATATGTTTGAGGAACCAGGAGAGTATACGGTTGATCTCCGTGTTGAAAATAACGGCTGTAATGTTGTGTTCAGGCAGATTGATGTAATTGTTGAAACTGTTGAACCACCAATCACTGTTGCAGGTGATGGACGAAGCTATGGAACTCATGATTCTTGCTCTACGAGGAATCGAAATGATGACATTAGGTGGATTGAGGTGAATACGCAAGAAACAGATCAGCTAACCATTTCAGTGAAATATAATTCAAGAAATACAGGGTCGTACACGCAACGTGACGGAGTGAATATTAAATTATGGTACCACGATGAAACTGCAGGACGTTTTACTGAAATTGCATCATATATTGACGATCCAACTAACGTTGGACGGAACCAGATATACATGTACACTTGGACTGTTCCATCACAATACTTTGGAAATGGTGAAGGATATATCAGAGCAGGAATTGAAGATCGAGCTTCAAGCAGTGATGAAATTAGTGGCACATGCGCAAGTGGGGCTCGATCATCGCATTATGACAACGCTGATCAGCGAATCAATCTTAATAGATAATAACTGCACGATCTTCAGAGATGTATTGTAGCAGTGATGTGTCAGAACTATCTACCTGCTTAATTTGACCGTGACTTTGATTATGATTTGTTGTCGTCTGATTGTTCGGTGATGAGTGCATTTCCGACCGAACTGTGTCTCATACGAGCAGGAAGTAGAGGAAATCGAGACAGTCGAAGGGTCGTGGCTTGGCGTAGACAATCTTGCGACCTGTTGTGATTGGTGAGGTCGATCATTCATCGTGGGTGGATGATACCTCAGGTCTCAAAATCGCCGTCATAACAGTAAGATTGCTTACTATCAATCAAGGATAAGCAAGGTATCGACGGTACGACTCAGCGTATCGAGAAGCTTCATCAAGAACGTCGATACGCCATCAACGACTACCTCAACAAGATCGTCCGACTATTACCAATTACTGTATCGAACACCGTATTGACACTGCGTACGTCAGTGATGGGAAAGATGGAAACCAGAACGTAAATCTTGGTAATAAGACGGCTCAGAACTTCGTCCAAACTCAGCTCGGTAAGCTCAAGCAAAAACTCAAGCACAACCTCGAAGCCAGAAGGCTTCCATTTGAATTAGTGCCTGAATCTCACACGTCGAAATGCTCTTTTTACGACGACGAATCCGTAGAGCATCACGGAGAGTATATTGGTGAAAGGGTGGAACGTGGATTGTTAACTGGGACTCAATATAATGCTGACTTGACATCCTCCCCGCGCTGAAGCGCGAGGATTCCCACGGCACCGCACCGCTGAGTTGGGACATTGTGGTTTACGATCTAACCCGTTCTTGAGGTGCAAACGCACCAGTCTCCTTGTCAAACAGGAACGTCGATGGCTGTACCAACCAGCCGTTACTCCTATTCACCGACAGATTCGGTGAACTCGGAGATACTTTCTGTCGAATGTTCTCAGCACCGTTTACATCCCCGTTCGCCACTGTACCGCACGTATCGCAGACGTACAACCCGCGTTCAACGCGGTTCCCATCCCGCTTGCGGCTGCAACACGAACACGACTTCGACTTCGACGTATTGCGCTCAGACTCCTGCTCAACCGTGATGCCTTCCGTCTCTACTTTGTAGGTGAGCAGCTTCGTGAACCGGTCAAACGCCCACGAGTGGAGATCGAGGTTTTCCATGCCTACCCCAGTTTTTGCCTCATCGGTCTTCTCATCCACACGGATGTCGGAGAGATTGCCGACCACGATAGTTCCAACGCCCTCCTCAACACACCGTTCAACAATGTGCTTCGAGAGCGCGTGGAAGTAGTGAGTGCGGCGCTCCGACTTCTTCTGGTTCAGCCGGGTGGCTTGCTCAGAGTGTGAGTCGTCACACCGAGCAATCCGTTTGCTGAAGTAATAGTCGTCCTGTTTCAAGCAATTGAGCGGGTACAGCTCGCTGTGACCGTCCTCGTAGGCGAGCGTGGCAAAATTTTTAATACCGAGATCAACACCGACGGTCTTCTCGCCGGGCGACTCAGATACCTCAATCTCCACTTGACAGACGAAGCGAAGTTCCCATTCGTCGCCTGTCCACACTGCTTTCACTTGCTGGACGGCCTCTACAGTGGAGAGGTCAACGTCGGGGCGAGTGTGGAATGTACAGAGGATGAAGTCCGACCAATAGTTCTTGAGGTTGGCGCCTTGAGAGAGCCGGACGCGGTTGTACTGGGTATCGAGTTTGAAGCCAGCGGCTTTGAACGTCACCGTGCTCCGTGGGTGTTCGTCACCACTTACGTTTGCGGTAGCCGGGCGGGTTCGCTCTCACGTCTCCGTTGCGTCGTTTGCCGTACCACCCACGGAACGCTTCAGCGAGAGCGAGTTCTTGAAGCACTCGCTGACTTGACTGCGAATGCAGGTCATCGTAGCGCTCGTGATTCTTGAGGTACGCGGTGAGTTCGGTGTGGTTCGGGATGTGACCGATTTCACCCCAGATGCGACTACACGTCCACCGTCCGACGTTCCAGAGTTTCGAGGCTGCGAACCCAAGGGCATCAAGATCGTCGGACACCCGTGACTGATTCCGAATGGAAGCAGTATAGGTGCGCGTGACAACCTGTTTTGCCATACGTATCGTATCGTATCTATCGTTCTGACAGTATTCCTAGTTAATGGTATGGGATGGGTATTGCCACAGCGTGGAATATCCTGCCGTGTTATCAGGCGGTGGACTGTGGACTGTGGAGGGTTCGTCGGATTCATTCCCGCGCTGAAGCGCGAGGCTTTCTCCTCGATTCTCCGTAAACAGATTCTCCACCGTTTGGTGAGTCAACAGCGATTGGAAGTGGCGTAGGAGTCTCAGGTCGATCAGAATCCGTTACAGCAAGATCTACACATCTATCTGTTCCAGTTATTTTTTCGTTCGCCCTTGTATCGTCCTCATATTTCACATACAGCTGCTGAACGTTGCCACTGATTATCTACCATATCTCGAAATCTTAGAAGCATCCATTGTCTAATTTTATCATGGACAATACAGTTGTCCAACGCCTTGGTTCTCTATCAGGTCAGCAGACGCTTGCCCTGACACTTGCTGGGGGAATCGCCATTGGAACGCTACTATTCATGACGACCACATTGTTCATTGAGCCACTAATAGAGTTATTTCAAACTAGAGGCCCTCCTGTCGGTGCTGGACCACCACCAGAGGCAAATGCACCAGCAAACGCTGGTCCACACAGAGCGGCGGCTCATCGGGGACCGCTTAGCAGTTTGTTACTTGCCATTTCAGGGCTTATTGGCACTGTTGTTGTCGCCTCCTTGATGATAATATATCAGACAACGACATTCGCGACTAATGTAAACACAGATGAAACACAATCAGATGATGACCCCCTGATGACGCTTCGTAAACGATATGCATCCGGTGAAATCGATGATGATGAATTTAAACGGCGTGTCAATCGGATCAGTGATATGGAGAGAGACAGTTGATAGATGCAGACGTAGGCAAACTATCAGGTGAATTCAATGCACAGACGTTGGATCAAAATACCAATCATTGATCGACTGTTAGAGATTTCAGAAGGGTTTGCAGAATCTGACTCATCGGGTGAGATTATTCTATCCATTGTATTCTACTTTGATACTATATATAAGATATTTGACTACTAAACAATCAAGAATGCAAATAGCCCTATTCCCGAGAGAATGAGTGCAAACTTGATACCCTTGAGGGGGTCATTGTTCGCCATTGTTGATCCGACAATTCCTGAGGTTACTCCAAGAGCCATTGCTATATGTAGCAATATAAGATTAATCTCTTGACGTATTCCAGTGTTTATCCCTCCAAGCGTATCTAGCTCGCCACTCCCTGTTTGAAACGCTGAATCTCCAAGCATTTGGATAAACATTATTTCAAGGGAGACAATGATGCAAACTGAAATGAAGTATGAGACAAAGATCACAACAATCTGCATATATGATTGTTTCACTCGTTCAGCATCTAATTCAGCCATGAGTTTTAGATCTTTAGCAGCTATCTCAAGCACGGCTTGAATGTCTCCGGTCAGTTTGTTTGCTTTTGTGACAAGTTTGATTGTTCGTGAAAGTCGAGAGACTTCAATGTCATTAGCGAATCGAATAAGCGCTCTTTCAAATGAGTTTGTCCATCGACTCTCATTGATAGCTACCTGCAATTTTGAGGAAAGATAGTCTGTTGAATTGTTTGCTACGACGTCAAATGAGTCACTAAGCATTAATCCTCGACTATTTGCCTCAGCAGCGGTGCTAAATGCTTCAGGGATACGTCGAAGAACCACTCTCTTGTTGCGTTGTTGCAGCTCATAGAGAATAACAAAAGGTATCATTGCGATGAGACCTGGAATGTACAGTAAGTACAACGAGTTCGTCTCTGGATTTTGGATGAATGCTGAGTGAGTTAATTCAGCAATCGTATTCTCTTGTAAAAATACTACAGCAACAATTGCTGCTGGAATTGTAAAAATAAATGTGTATACCGGACGCTCAATGATTATTTTATATGAATCGACTAACCCTTGTTTGAGCCATTTTCGTAGCTTCTGTTTTCTGTATTGACTGTATCGTTCATCCGCGTTAGCAGCCTCTAAGTCGTATGAATTTTCTATGAAAATATGGTCATCTGTATTATCTAGTTTTGAGACAGATTCTGTTTGAGATTCAGAGATAATCCAAACAATTGCGATGAAAACTCCTCCACCGAGTGGAATTACCAAATATGCTAGTGCATATAGGATATTGGCATTTGATGCTCCAAGAAAGAGCATTACGACATTAATCACTAAGACAAAGATAGGTGATGCGACGAACAGTACAATATATACTTCACTCATTACTTCAAGCTGATCGAGGATTTGTTTTTGTTCTTCTTTGGATTCTTCAATATACGTTTCTGATCTATTCAAAAAGAACGTATCCATGTCTGATCCAGTATCAATGATATTAATCAGATCTTCAAGGAACTCACTCAACTTTGCAGACGGGGTGATGTCTATTTCGTTTTTAATAGCGCTACGCAGGTCATTTGTTGAGTAATGAGTGCTGTTTGCAATCCCTTGAAATTCAACAGAAACCTGTCCATAGGTGTCTTCTGCTTCTGCTACAGTCTTAATAACATCTATAATGGTAACACCGCCACGAGACATTGCATACATGAATGTCGTCGCAAATGGGAGATTAATATTTATTTTTCGCTTTCGCTCGTTTGCGATGTACACGGGGTAGAGAATGAAGCCTAAAAAGGTAGTCATAAATCCACCTAAACCAAATATGAGAAACGAAATTAACCCAACCACAACAACTGGTTTTATTGATACGGCAGTCGATACTGTCTCCATGCCGGAGATCCCTTCAAATAAGTACACAGCATAATTTTGTATGATCAATGGAACGGTAATTGATAACAGAGTCCCAACGATCAGGCTAAAAATACTATAGAATAAAACTCGAGACAGATAGACATCGTGGCTCAGCGGAATCCGTGCTTGATTAAGTTTTCTTTGGAAATCACTATATGAGTCTTTATTCCCAATAAATAGTTGTCCAAACAGCGCATACGCATGTTTATCAATACTTGCCTCTAAAAGTGACTGAGTAAAGCTTAGATCGGTTAGTGTGTCATTGAGTTGTTGTGTCTTTTTGAGTTGTGACTTCATTTGCTGTTTTTTGATCGTTTAACCCCTTGTCTAAGTAATTCTAGTAGTATTTTTGTATCAATTTCAGTTGAGTTGTTATCCTGTGTTGTCTGATCAGAATCTGTCTCTGATACAGCTGTAGATTGATTCTTATCGGTCAATTGTTCTGACCTTATGTCGTTATTTGAACTAACTGGATCAAGTTTGGCTTTATCAGGATCGGGGATTAGTGGATTTTGTAATGGATCCTCATATGAAAGCGTATTATACTCTAATTTTGTGTCTTGTCCTAAGGCTTTGCGAATGGATGAAAACATTGTATTGTATATGCTGTTTGTGTCCTCCTCGTCAGGTTTCTCAGTAGCGTTATTCTCACGTGATTGTGTGATTAGCTCTTTGGTATTAGTAAAATTACTCGTTTCATCGTCAAGTTGATCTGTTATGATTAATTCATAGATTCCCTCAATATCAAGAATAAACGCTCGAATTAAGTCGGATGCCGTCTCATAGTCAGTAATATCATTAGTTACTAAGTATTCTAATAGCTCCTTTCGAGCATCAAGTTGCCATTGTAATTCAGTATCTGACCAGGCTCGCTGAGATTGGATCTGTTTGAGCAAGTCTGAATCACTATATTGTTTAAATGAGTCAGATTCTGCAGTCCATTCGAAAATATTCTTTGTTTGTAATGTATTATTTTCTGCGTCGACATTACCAATTTCAGCTAATACTTTATTTCGTCGAACTCTTGTATTTCCAATGTGGGTCTGTGTCTGAACGCACATGATGTCTAATGAACTCATCATTTGACGAGGGACATTGATTGGCGCGTTTTCAAGCCGGTAAATCGCTGAAGAAACAGAATCTGCGTGCATTGTAGAGTAAGTGGTGTGACCGGTGCTCATCGCCTGAAATAATGTTATTGCTTCTTCACCACGAATCTCACCAACAATCAAATATTCTGGTCGTTGACGCAATGCTGACTCAAGTAACGTGTACATATTAATTTCTCCAACATTCTCGCTGCCAAATGAATCACGAGTAATCGATTTTACCCAGTTATTGTGTCGAAGTGAAATCTCACGCGTATCTTCAATTGTAATTGTTTTTGATCTTGGCGGAATGAACAATGAAATTGCATTCATCGAAGTTGTTTTGCCACTTGCGGTTCCACCAGAGAAAATCAGTGACTTATTATTTTCAATTGCAAGCCACAGATATGCCATTTGTTCCAGTGAGAAGGTGTTTGTTTTGATCAAGTCAACTGGCGTGAATGGAGTATCTGAGAACTGTCGAATTGTGAAGTTACTACCATCACCAGTTACTTCATCAGACAATGTTGCTTGCAGTCGAGACCCGTCAGGGAGTGCTCCCTCAAGCAATGGATCAGAGATGGAAATATGTTTTTCAGCATACTGTGCTAATGTTCGAACGAACTGATCGAGCTCATTACCATCATACACAACATTGGTCATCAGGTCTTGATACTCTGAGTGATAAATAAATAGTGGAATGTTTGATGCATTGCATGATATATCTTCAATATTCGGATCTTCCATCAGTGGGGTAAGTTTTCCATAATATGAGAAATCACGAACAATATAATACAGAATATTTTCGATTTCAGTTTCACCTAGCATTGTTACTGAATCTCTTCCGAACAATGATCGAACAGAATCAACTATTCGGTTGTTAGTTACAACATATGTAGACAAAATATTGTATGCTTTTTGTCTGATGACATTTGGAAGCAGATCTTGATCAATCTGCAAGAAATCATGATATTTCAATGCATCAACGAGTTTACTTGCCACTTCTGATCGAATTAATTCCTCAAAATCTGTTAATTCTGGTTCACACACTCGGTATAGATATTCATTATTCAGATCGGATTTGAGAATCGTTACATAAGAATATTTATTCACGTCATACTCTTCAACAACAGTCATATCTTCAAATTGCGTTGAAGATATTGTCTCTGAATTTATTTGAACGTCATCAAAAACATCGCTAGTACTCTGAGACATAATTAATATAGTTCATACATATAATAAATACAAATAAATCTATCTACCGTTCAGAGTGTAATATAGTATAACAAATCTAATTAATACTCCACCGTGGATTCAATTGTTCAAAGATTCTTGAGACAATGCACAGGTGACACCAATTACTGAGTAGAAAGATAGTTGAGTTAATTCAGTAAATTGCTTTCAGTATGACAAGTTATTCACACCAGACTACATAGGTGTGAGCTATCTCAAGGACAAGCCCCGATTCGGTTAGAGCCGTCTGCCCCATCGAGAGGCTGACAATGAACATCGACAGAGCAAATCCTGACTGACGGTTCATACCGTCTGTTGTGGGTCAACATATATGATTATCGACGCTGGAGTAGTAAGCTAGAAATACCCTGATCAGCGCATATTCAGGATTCAGTCTCTCGTTATATGATGGTCATCCAAAATAGGAGATAGTTTTATGATGGAATCTTCCTGTGTTTCTGCTGGCAATGACGCAGAAAACTGAAACCATTGATATTGAATCGTTATTTGAGAACATATGTGACCGAGTTGATTATATCGCTGAGGTGTACGTTGCACACTTGCCGTCCGCCTCAGAAGTAGCACAACTACATATCACAGTCCATACTGGTGACGCAGATTCGAGAGAGGAGTATCTTGATGTGACGACTGCTGACAAGGTGATGATCGATATTGGCGATGCAGAACCACACTTACTCCCGTTTGATGTGATGGCAACGATTGGCTTGGCAGGACATCTGCAAGGCATCGAGGGAACGACGGTATATGTGGCTGATAATATCTGGGGAGCAGAAGCTCGTGATCTAGACGTTGGGTTATCAATACTCCGACAGAAGCTGGCTGGCACGTGTCCATCCTGTGGTGGCACGGTAGAAGAATCGTTCAGTGACCATTACAGGGACAATCGTACGTGTCAAGAACTAGAGCAGGTATGAGACTGCATTTCTTGGGGTTTTGATCCTGAGATTGTGAGGGACTCGAGACACCCCCGACGTTGGATGGCGTGTGCCACTCTCTCAGTGAGAAGATCGGAAATGGTTTTCATTGCAGACATAGTAATATTTTGACATATTTGAACTGAAGCCGAATAGTATCAGTTATTTATCCCTCGTCAGCCCCGCTATAGTAATCTAACAACGCCTCAAGGAGCAAATATTCGCCTTGTCCCGACGGATACTGCGTATCAATATATTCCTCAGCAGTCTTAATTTCCCCGCGTCGAGCGTGCCGACGGACAGCAATCGCAGATTGGTAAAACGGACTCTTCGCTGACTGGTCAGCAGTGTATGTCTCCGCATTTCGCTGAGTGGCTTCGGAAAAATCATCGTAGTTGAGCATCTCTGGGTCGTAGTCTGGCTTTAATTGTTCTAATAGTGATTCTGTCGCAAATCGGTAGAATTTCGACTTATCATCAAATATGCCTTCATCTACCATTTCTTCGACGGATTCAACAATCGAATCGGAGTATCGAACTGTTTCTTGTACCATCTTTTCCACTATTATTCTACTGATATGTAGTATCACCGCTGTAATATCACCAGTCTGATAAGAGTACACGCATACCCAAACTGCTCATTACTCGATGGTAACAGCCAGTGAGTGACTGGGAAGATGCCTCCTCTGTGGAGAGTTAGCTGACGAGCGACGGACAGTACATATCACAACGAATATCCAGATCCAGAGAGATTGGACCAGCAATGGCAATAGACAATCCTGAACGATTTGAGGCACTGTTAGCGATTGCTGATACTCTTAGTAATGGAGAGACCCATCAAAACTGTTTTGTACGATTTCAACAGGGATACGAACTAGCCAACTATGTAGTGACGTACATCGTTGAGAAAACTGTCGAACCACCGGTCGAAGAAATGTCTGAAATTCGCGAAGTTGAGCAGAAAATGGACTATGCGTTCAACGAGCACGGTATTCGACGCGAAATATCCAGGAAATGTACCTATAGGGTAGATGTCACTGGCATGGCTGTAGAGTTTACTAAACTATCTATGTGGCTTGAAATGCTGGCTGCTGACCGGTAACTTGCGTTTCTTGACCATCATTTCAAACAGGGAAACTCGATTACGGTTCACACCACATTTCCGCTGTAAATATTTAGTTGGAAACTGGTGTGCTGTCGATAGATCTAGTTGGATGGTTGAATACTCTTAGATGACCGTCTTGTGACCCATGCGACCACTGGTGGCACACACTGACTCACATATATTTATTCCTTCGTCCGGAGAACATATGTACTCCACTTTCGGTCTTAATTCCCGATGATCATGCGGTTAACCGAAAATAAAATGTGCAATATGTGCATAAAGTAGAGTGACCGGTGAGTCTGATGGCAAAAAAGCGAGTCAATATCACGCTCGATCCAGATATCCACTCTGAAGCCAAAGAGCTGGGATTAAATATCTCAGGTGTCAGCGAGAGGGCTTTGAGACAGTACGTTTAAGCTCTCACCAGCGATGAAGAGGTTGTTTTGTCATTGTCTGCGTCAGACTCACCCATCGATGACGACCGTGAGCAGCAAGCGTCGGAGCCGTCACGAGAGTATGCTGATGCCTCCGTTGATAAGATCATTGCTGACTATGAACAGTACGGCAAAACGGTTCTTAACCGGAGTCAATCGACGCTCGATCAGCATACCCGATACGTTGGTCGACTGCTTCGTCATGCTGAGAAACCACCTGCAGCTATCAGGGAAATGGATATTATCGCGTATATTGAATCAGAGCAGCCAATCAGCGATGCTAAACACAAGAACATCCTTTCTGCCGCCCGGGTTTTCTTCCGTGAGTTCGTCGATACCGAGGCTGCCAGCAGCTTCAAGATCCCAAATATCAGCCCGAATCCAACGTCTGTCCCGACCAAAGATGAGTTACAGACGTTCTACGACGCTATCGATACCCGCCGATATCAGGCGGTCTTCCTGATGTATGCGACCTCGGGGTTACGATCCGCTGAGTTGGTGCAGCTCACACTGAATGATATCACTGAAGAGGATCGGATGCTGATCCCCGACAAGGAATCTGAGAGCAAGCAAACGTGGGTGTCCTTCTACAACGAGGAGGCAGAAGCGGCGTTTGCGGCATACAAACCCCACCCCACCGAAAACATGGTGATGATCGGTTGTTCCAGGTGAGCAAACCCGCTGTACTCAAGATGTTCCAGAGGACTTCCGAGGAGTCTGGTGTGAAGATCACCCCACAGCTACTCCGCCGGTGGTTTGCCTCTGAGATGGCTACCCTTGGCATCGACTCAAGCTACATCGATGCCTTTGCTGGTCGAGTTCCTGAATCTGTCTTGGAGAAACACTACCTCGATTACTCTCCTCGTAAGTTGAAGCAGATCTACGATGATGCTGGCCTCACGGTTCTTGACTGAGACCGACCAGCGAATAATTTATGTTTTATGACCTCATACCACATAATAGATGGTAGATGCGCTGGAGCTGAACCGTGCTGTCCCCGGTGGTCGGGTTGAGATATTTGCCGTTCCGGATGAAGACTACCCCGGAGACTGGGGACATACTCCGATATGACAACGCACATGATGCAGATGACATCGGATGGCACCACCGACACATCAATTTCGGCACGGACTCCGACATTAATTTCCAGAGTATCACTGCTCATGCTGCTCGATTTCTCCAAGAAGTCAATCATCTAACTAGCATCGAAAACACAGACCATGACTAATTCAATCGACAACGGTTGGCCTGACAAGTACAGCGATCCCCGTGATCGTCCTTACCCAGCTCTCCTTCGTGTAACTGTTGAGAGCTTTGAGACCATGCAAGAGGACACCCTTGACGCCGGAGAGAAGATTGCTGACGGGGAATCACAACCAGCTGTGGTCTCGTTCGCTACTGTTGGCAACCTACGCAAAATCCTCACAAATCGCCGAATCGAACTGTTACAGTACCTCATCGATATCGACGGTGCGGCTGAAAGCATTACCGCAGTAGCCAACGAGCTTGAACGAGACTATCGCACGGTTCACGACGATGTCAGCCTCCTCGCCGATCATGGTCTTCTGTTCATCATCGACGAAGGCCAGTCAAAACGCCCGTATGTCCCATACGAGCGGATTCATCTTGATGTGGAGCTTGCTGGACTCTCGGCTGGAGAAAATTCTGCTCTTGCCTAACGTATATTTTGACATGTCTATTTATGTTGCTCAAACCCGAGTTTAGAAGCAACCTCGTCTGTGGATAGGAACTCCTCATCATCAAGTTCACCTAACCCGACCCGGATGCGCGGTCAGCGATTACAGCGCGCTCATCGGGTAGCATATCCTCCTCTGGGTCTCTATCCACACGATCTGGATTTGACATACACTTAATTAAGGTGATTAGTCATATGAATCCTCACGTCGCATCTTTCCATTATATCTTCAATTCTGTTCTGGATCGATCCCTATATCTCGAAGTTCCGAATTGTCTGGAGACTCACCTTCTCCGTAATATCCTTCGAGTGCTTCATCGAGGTTTCTGAGGGCTTCCTGTCGAGTTTTTCCTTGGCTCGTGACACCCGTCTCTTCATCGCTTGCTACCCACCACTCGTCGTCGTAATTGAGCGTGATGGTTGTCCCAATTGGGGGATCTTGATTGGTGTCAGATTCTGTGCTCATATCGATTGATTGCGTGACTGGGAGAATAAGAATTTGGTTGTCACCCTCTCTATTAATGTCGTAGGATTCATACGAATATTCGATGGCGCGAGATCAGACCCGACCGATGACCGACGAAGATATTCAGACGCTCCGAGAGGATATCGAAGAGGTGCGGAAAGAGGTACGCAAAGACCTTGCAGCTGATTTTGGTGGCGATCCTGAAGACTATCGAGTCGGCAACTCTATTTCAGTCGTGTCTGAACGCTTCCTTGACTTCGTCGAGGGTTGCAAAATCAAGAGATAAGAGATTTTATATCTTCAACAGCTTTGTCAATATTCTCCTGAATCTTCTGTTCTGAGTTTGAATCATCACAATTTGTATCGCTCATTATGTTAATTTCCATAGCGTTTGTGGGCTTCATCGATTGGAAGAATCTCACGAACCCGAACCTCGCTTGCATCATCATGGATGGTATAAAATGCCGTATAGCTCCGCCCGATATGGAGCCGATACATTTCTCGACCATCTACAGGAAGTTTTTCTCGATCCCCACCCCCTGATCCGGGACGGGGATATGGATCATCCGCTAGCTGTTTGAGATTATCTCGGACAATCCGATTGGTCTTCTCACCGGCGTCAGCCAGAAATTCGCGTGGTTGATTCCCCAACAAGACAGTGAAACCCACGGTTATATCTCATCGAGCGGCACGAAATCGTCGTCATCAGTTCGTTCGAGTAACTCTCGTCGGTTTTCCATTTGCTTGGCCTCGATCAGTTCTTTCACAACATCATCCCACGTCTCTCCTGCTCCTTTGAGTTCGCCCAGGTCTTCGAAGGTTCCCTCACGGAGAGGAATCCGCTTTGTGGCCTTTGACATATTTACAAGATTGCACGCTCACCTTTTAACTCTTATTCTGGTGGATGGCCCCGATCATAACTGCACAGACATTATCAGAAATATGGTTGTTTCTTCTTAATCCGGCACGATTCGTACAGCCCAATCGAGTAGCTACGTGAGCGCGGCTAGCCCGTACAGTGAGATGGTAGCATGAGTGGCAATATCGTCGAGAAATCCAGTGCCGTCTTCTTCGCCGCCGTGATGGTCATTTCGATGGTGGCCATCGGTGGCTTTGCTGGGACGGCGGCGGCAGCCAACAATGACGGGCTCAGTAGCGTCAACTCTGTTACGGCCCCGGACATTGAGCCTGAACAGAACGATGTGGCTGTTACATACGATGTTCAGTACACACATGAAACAAATGGAGATGAAGAAGACATATCAGTCGATCTTTCTCAAACTGTAGACGGGGCTGCATCGATAGATTCAGTCTCCAACCTCCGACTGACCAGTGGTGATACTGGTGAGGTAACAGTGGGCAGCCTCACATCTTCGGGGAGCCCAACAGACACTGTTACGTTTACCTCAACAGACGATGCTGGTGCTGCTAATGACCAAGTTACGGTGTCGTTTGACGTAACATACGATACCACCGGTCAGGCTACCGAAGGCAGTGGTACTAACACCATCACGGCGTCGGACCAATCTGCAACACATCAAACGGCTACAGACACTAGTGGTTTCGTTGACTCACAGATTATCTTCAACTCTGCTCAAACAAATAATGCAGATTCATCTGGACAGGTCGATGAGATTCAACTAACGTTCTCTGAAGAAGTTGATGATACTGCAACCGGACTTGATACGAGTCTCATTACCTCCATTGGTACAGGCAGTGTCGACAGCGTCTCGACTGGTGCGAGCGCCAATGATGAGCAGTTGGTAGTGGGTGTTTCTGGTGTTGGTGGCACTGGCAGCAATCCAACTATAACTGTTGATCAGTCTGCTATCGTGGATAAATCCGGAACCACGGGAGTTGGTACCCGACAGCAAACGGCGATAGACGCATTAGCGCCGTTCATTACATCTGCACGGCAATCTGCAGCCAGCGAGATCACGGTGACGTTCTCCGAAGAAGTTGAAGACGGGGGCGACGGTGGTCTTGACGCATCTGACCTGACATTTGTTGATAATAATGGTCAACGTGCTACGTCGATAACCGGAGCAACTTTCTCAGCAGACTCAACGTCAGGCACGTTTTCCACAGATAGCGATATTGCTAGTGATGATATTAATACCGATCAGATAGAGGTTAATACCGGTGATGTTGATCCAGTTGAGTCTGGCAGTAATACTGGAACACCAGATCAGGCTGCACTACAAAGCACTACCCTGTTACAGAATCCGTCTGGATTCGACCTCCAGGGCGACAGCAACAACGAGATTAGCACGGACATCGGTGGCAGCGCTACGCAAAATCTCCGTGCTGGCAGCGCCGCACAGGAACTTGACCTGATTCGCGTCAGAGACGTCTCGGGCGGCGGTAGTCCGCTATCCGCACGGACGATCTTCGAGATGCCGGATGGCGTCACGATCAACGAATCCGCAACGGACCTGCTCGTGACGACGACGAGCGGCAACCTCGACATAACGATAACGGGGTCGCAGATCGTCGACGAGAACACGCTCCGCATCAATCACAGCGGTTCCTCGGTGAACGGCGAAATCCTGCGTGTGAGCGGCGTCTCCGTTGACGTGGCTTCGGACGTCCCCGCTTCCCAGGGTGGCGTGGCCAGCGACATCAACGTGGACTTCGCGACCGGCAACCTGGATACTGCGCTAGTGACGGCGGAGAAACCGCAGATCCAGACTGGCGCGACGCAGGATATCAGTGCTGGTGGGAATGATCAAGATGCAACCAGCCTGAGCCCGATTGTAGTTCAGACTGGAACCAACGTTGACGGTCAGATCGCCAACCAGACTGACATCGTTATCAACGCTAACGCCAGCAACGGCGTCACGTTCAACACGGATACCGATCCGACAACGCTGACGGCAGTGACAACCGGCAACACCGAAGTCGACATCTCGTCGGCAACGCTGACTGAAGATGCGCTTACCATTCCGGTGACGGCGCACTTCGACGCCGGCGACTCGGTTTCCATTGATGCTACGGCGGGCGATACGCTAGACGTTGACGCGACCGGTAATGCCGAAGACGCGAAGCTTTCGGCAACGGTCGTCGCTAACGGCACGACCGGTGATGTAACAACGCAGTCCTCCAGCAATAACCCGGACATCAACATCCAAAAGCCGGAGATCGACATTGGCAACGGTGATGCTAATGATCCGGCAGGTCAAGCGGTCATTGGCGCTAGTGCCACCGATACGAACGATAACTTCGTTAACATCGTCGGTGGCGCAGCAGATCGGATTGACGTCAACTTCCAGACGAACAATCCGCTCAGGTCAGGCTCTGATATAGTCATCCAGACGAACCGGAGCGATGTTACATTCGTAACCGGTGCGTCGACAGGGACTACCGTGGCTAATAACGACGACCAGACGTTTGATGCAGAAGTCACCACAGGTGTCCCGAGCGTCACCAACATCAACATTAACATTAACCAGAATGAGATTGTGGTTACTCTCAATAATCCACAGAATATCGGGAATAATGACGTTCTCTCCCTGAACGAACCGCCGGTGAGTGTCGCCTCCTCGGTGCCTGACGAGACTTCTGTGGCTGTGGGTATCGTCGTGGAAACGAGCCCCTCGTCGGGGACCACGGTGACTACAACGAGTAACAACACTGATCCGGAGAACGACTTCTTTGAACTCGAACGCCCTGACGTGTTGCTGAATAACGACAATAATGCAACGGTCGACATCGACGCTGACGGTGAAAGTCAGTTCGTTGATCTGGACATAGCTGCCAATAACGCGGGCGCTGAAACCGACAACGCGCTGGTTATCGACGCTGAAGACGTCAACGATCAGATCGACACCGATACGACCGTATCAGTCGAACTCGAAGACAATACTGGCGTGACGTTCGACCAGTCCGTCACCGCTACTAACGATGGGACGACAGGTCTCAGTAACGGCGACGATGGGACGACATCGATTGACGCTGAGTTTGCCACAGTCAGTAACGTCCAGTACAGCCAGGGTCAGTTGTCATTCGATGTCGATGCAGTATCACAAACAGGTGCTGGTGAAATCACGATTGACCAGCTGTTCCTCAATGTGACGTCGGGTGCGTCCAACGCGGATGTGACGGTCACGACGACGACCGTCAGCGGAAACGACGTCACCACGAATGCGAACACGATTGTCGAATCGAACGAGGTCAACCCGTCCAATGTCTTCGCCGACGCGAACGTTGGGGAAGATCCGGCCGACGCTGATGTTGGTCCGAACAGAGATGGCAGCAACGGTGGAGACTTCGGCGGAATTGGCACTGGTGAAGCAGTTGACGAGTCCACTACTGACGATAATCCCACTGTTGATGAGACAATCACCGGCTCGGTCTTTATCCAAGACGGAGCAGCCGGCAATGCCTTCGGTGGGGCAAGCGTCAATCTTGAACTCGCCCAGCAGCCTGATGGCTCGGAAGGGGCATCGTTCAATACGACGGCGCTGACGACGAATTCCAACGGTCTTGCCAATTACGAATTCACGATCGGCGACACTGACGGCACCTACGTCATCAACGCTTCGACTGATAGCGGCTCGACCAACATCACTTACGAGGCGGTGCCCGGTCAGGCTGCTGACGTGACTGTCACGCCAATTGAGAACGCAATCGCTGGCGATGGCACTGAGATTGGACAGGCTGCCTTCTTTGTCAATGCAACCGACGCTAACGGGAATTCAATTCAGGCAACCCCTACTGTTAGTCTGACTGCGGACAACGTTGGTACAACCGAAGTCGCTGAGTTCTCAGATGCGTCGCCAGCCGGTTCGCGTGCTAGCGTGAATGCTGCAGGTGAAACTGGTGACCTCTCCGACGGTGATGCGCAGTTCGATATTGACGCCGATGGATCGTCTGTTGTTGAAGTTAACACCGATACGGTACAGAATGTCACACTTACTGTCACTCTGAACCAAAACAGTGACTCTGGTACAGTGAGATTCTTCGAGAATGTCGGTCAGGTTGACCTCACAGTTAGTCACTGTCGATATATTCTTGTATTGTATTTGAATGCTATATAATAATGTTTGTCGATAGTTCAATAAAGCGTACTCAGGGGTCTGTAATTCCTATCGGATTTATACTAGTATTAGGGATCATCGTCATTACTTCAACTGTTCTTTCATCAACAGCAGTTCCGGCGATCAATGAGAGTCGCGAATTGCAATCCCACACAGAATTTCGTGAAGACATAGCCACTATTCCAACAACAGTTACACAGGTCGTTGCAACAGATGTCTCTCGACAATTAAACGTTGGAAAAACAGTGTCGTATTTTCTGACCAGTAGAAGTTTGATACAGCACGTATCAGTCATATCGGATCAAAATTATACTATATCAAACGTACAAACTACGGATGGAGGTACACTTTTAGTTACAAATGATCATTCGATACTGAAGTTTTCTCGAGATTATAATTATATTGGAAAGTCTCAAATATTTACAGTTGAGCGATCAAATATATTATCAGAACAAGACGAACCTCTCGCTGGATCGGAAAATGCAATACTTCAGAATAAAATTCAACTGATTGATCAAAGAAATATTTCAATTATCTCCTTGTCGTCAAACACACAGGTACATGAAAATCCACCGACATTAATTTCACTCTCACGTGCAGATACAGACTCACACACTGTAACAAATAGTTCAAACTCACTCGTTGCACTAACCTTTCCAACAAGGATTTCAGAAAATGATTGGAGAGATGAACTCTCAGCTGAGCTCTCAACAAACGGAGGATATATCAACTCAATAACGTACACAACACAGCCCGATTCTGTTGTTAATACTGTTGAGATAAAACTAGTGCAGAATGAGATATATTACATCAAAACAACAACGGTCGATATTCGATAATTGTTTGTCCAAGATTATAGCTCAAATATGTATGTTATTATTCTAAGAGATTTCTTATGTCATATACTAATAAGCGTAGCTTCGTGTGTTGCATAAGACGTAATGGTTTTTATACATCGTAAATAAGGTAACTATACTTACATTTACTGAACTGGTAAGCCATGCTAACAATGTTGTTAGTGCCGAAATCGGTATCGGTGTTAGTGAGCATCGAAAAAGACACCACTACACCCTCTCAACGAACATAAACTTGTGTAGAAATGAAGTGTAGTTGTATTAGTATAGTTCAGTTAGATCATAGACTGGCTTTTCTAACGCTATTTTTACTTACTCTCTTACATACGTCCCCAATTCGCCACTAACAACATTGTTAGTGGGTATACCGCATTATATAATTAAGTTTATGAATGGTATATACGCCGCTCACAGGGGCAAATCGGAATTATTAGCAATTCTGACCCAATAACAACTTTCTCTGATATCTCAGGAATATATTGATAAAATTCTTGCATTTATGAATTAACTATTGTCAACAAATAATCTAGTCGTATCAATATTAAGTTTAAATCAGATTCAGTTGTATTTTTATAGGATAAATTATATGATAGATGGCATGAATATTTTCACATGAATTCAGAAGCTGAATTGACACGAAGATCACTAATATTAGGTTCTGTTGCTGGGATTACTTCGTTAAGTGGGTGTCTGACCGATGCATTTAATCATGCTATAGGTAGTTCAAGAAATATCAATATCAAAAGTCAGGTCTTTTCAGACGTGATAGTAAAAGAAGCTCCTAACAGTTGGGGACCGTTAACTGAAATGACGTGCATTGTATCCCCCTTGCTTGAATCAAAATTAGGAATCACACGAGCGGCAAATATTCGAGTTAATCGACCTCGGTCAGCATATGATCCATTAATGTCTGTTGCTCCGTATACAGTGACGCTTGGTGATTATGTTAATGAACAAGAACATGATGGTCAAACTATCTGGATGACACAAGAGGGTATGGATCAAATTCATGTATCTACTGGATGGCTTGTTTCAGTTAATCGAGTTGTTGCGACATCATCAGTCTCCAATATTAAATCAGCTCAACAAAAGAACGAATGTATTGAGCAGGTAACGGGAGATGGATCTGAATCTCGACCATTATTTATCGCTGCGAATGGCGGGAGTTATGCACCAAACACAGGTTCACAAGCAATTCAATGTGCAAGTGATACATCAACAACAGCGTGGGTTCGTCGAGGATACAGTAATCCGTCAGACTCAACATGGATGACATCTTCAGCCGATATTCATCCATCATCATATCCACAACTAGCGAAGCTGTCTGAGTATGATCATCCGTACGATGCTGATAGACTTGCTGAAACCGTTCAGTTTGAGTTAGTAATTGAATTTGCGACGCAGAATATAGATGGAATAAAGATTGGTGGATTAGCTCAACAGTCACGAAAAGAGTTGCTGAGAGATGCAATTCAAGAAAACGTTGGATCACAGATATCAGTTGAAGTCGATTCTGTTGGCACGGACCCATTAACATTAGCAAATCGACTAAGTGAGGATTCACAACATGGATTGTATATTTCTCAATCTGATGCTGTATTGAAAAACCATTGGGAAACCGTCGTTTCGGGAGTTTTAGCGTATCTTCAAATAGAAGATTGATTGGTCTGTTTTCGGTTTAATGTGTCGATAAGCCAACTTTTGAACGGTGGATATCCGCTTTGAGGTGTTATTTATTTTTTAAGACTCTCCAAAGAACACCATGTCGAGAATAATACACTCCAAGAAACTCGATTGAATCATAGTTAATCACATTGATTGAAAATCGTGAATCAAGTTCATATGCACACTCTAATACGGCGAGATATCCGATGATTGTTCTCTAGTATTCTCGAGTTGATTAGTTTCGGCTTAGTCCATGGATCGAGTATCGTTCGAACGTCATGTGAGTTCAGTTAAATGGAAAGATGAAGCATTGAATTAAGATTCGTTTGTGGTATGACAGATAAGAACAGTTGTGCTTATTGTGAAGGTTGGATCGGTAATAGATAATTCTGGATGTGCTGTTGTTCCAACCGCATAATTTGGTATTGTTGTGTGTGTGAAGAGTGTGCTATTTTGTGATTCAGTGTTAAATTCGGCAAGTGTATCTCTGATAATACGGTCGTATGAGGCTGGAAGCATATACTGACTAAGTTCTGTTGATGAACTGGCTGAGTTATGAGCCTGTGTCAACGAATACGTTACTGCTGCTGTTTCTGATGAATATCCTGTACAGATATGTGCGTTAGGAATTGTCTCATTGATAAATGTCAGTGGAATATGTGATGATGATTGATTGCTAGACGAATATTGATACTCACTTATTCTTCGTGCCGCTTCAACAAACGCAACAGGGGATTCTTTTGATTGAATGTTTTTCTGTTCGTAGGTAGCTCTCAATACGGTATTGACGTTATTCGAAACCACATCAGTATCAAACGTTGTTTCAGTAAATGTGTGCTCTGTTGTTTCAGATGGTCGATAGTCAGCTGGGGATACTGGAGTTGTATTATTTGAGGTCTCATCGGTGAGTACTGGGATAAATATCACAGCATGAATTAGTATAGTGAGTGTTACAATTAGTATAGTGGCAAAGGTGTATCGAGAACTCATTAGCTTATATCTTGTATATACTGTATTTATAATTTCGTCTGTAAAGAAAATTGATAAATAATGTAATATAATCTGTTTTTGATTAAATATAGCATTCATATAACGAGAAAGTGTAACTATAGTGTATAATATTATTATATCAAGTAAAAATAAAAGCAGTTTGTGATAGGATCATTTTCAACCGAAGATTGTGAACTACCTCGGGGTCAAGCCCCGAGGCACTCATCTTGTTTATTGAATCTGATCAGTTTTAATTGCTTGGCGGAGCAAGAGGATATAAATATAAACAAATTATCATTTAATCCATCGTGATTTCTCAACAAACCAATCAGGGCGTTTCATCAGTAGTTGGAACGATAATTATGATTGTTATTGTGTTCATCTCTGCATCAATTACCGCTCCTGTCTTTCTTGATGTTGTACTAACGAACTCAGAACCAATTAACGCTGATATTGGATTTCAGTCAAATACAGATGCGACTGTGACGGTAGATATAAAATCATTATTTGATATTGACTATGTAACGTTGTCATATGGTTCGAGCATCAAAACGGTCAAAGACACACCACAGAGCATAATTTTCACTCCAGAGCCAGGTAATATTACAGACCCTCTGACTGTTATCGGATATCGTGGACAAGATACAGAAGTTATTGATAGATTTTATTTTTCAAAAACGGCTGCAACACTCGTTGAAATGAAGAGTTCAACATGTGATTCACCAGGAACGTGTTCAGCTACAATTCACGTCGATGGAATTCCTATCAAAGAGGTATCGTCAGGAATTAATATTCTTATTGTCGACGAATCAGGAGCTGTTACCGAGTATGCAACGGGAGATACTCATACAAATTCACAGTTTAAAACATATTTCATCGCAGATGAAACTCGTTCAACAAACAAGTGTGGAAATTCATGTGGAGATGAAATACAGCAATTTATCGAGACAAATGCTGAAGAGACAGATGATATTTTGCTCATCGGGGGTGGGCAGCCTGGAAGAAATATTCGGGACCCATCAGATGGAATAAATGCAGAATTAGAAGAGTTTTATCGGGATCTTGGAGGACAATTCAGCGGTGATTTGAATCTTGAGGAAAACGATAGCTGGATTCTGGTCACGACAAAGTCTGACAGTTCAAATAGCAATGCACAATTATCGTATGAATATATTCCTCAGTTTGAACGGCACACTCCCCGTGGCAAGCAAAGTGGTATCGGAAACGTAACTGCGGTATATCTTGCAGATTTAGGGTAAAATATCAATTGTTGACATTTGTTTTCAGTTATGAACCATCCGATTTCCAATTAGCCTTATGATTTGGAATGATCGCTGTTGAAGCCACTGTTGAATCAGCCGTCTTCATTATCGTGAGTCGATAAATTCTATACACCTATCTCAATCATATCTTAGTCACCATTGAATTTTGTGGAATATGCGATTGATTGGAAGTTTTCACGATGCACCGAAAATAAAGGTAAATTATATATATTATTTTATAAATTATAAATGTATGGATAGTGATAGAATCAATAAGAGTGCGGTAAGTCCGGTGCTTGCTGTGACTTTACTAATAGCAGTAACGATAGCGTTGAGTGCGGTGATTGGTGCTTTCGCACTAGATATAACAGAGTCACAAAATGTGACTGATATAAATGACAAAGATATTGGTGTAAGTATTAGTGAAAAAAATGGAGAAGTTACAATTGACATCAAAACGGGGACAGCAGATGCGATGAGATTCATTATCAATGGAGACGAGAAAAAACTGTTTCGTGAGGCTTCTCCAGGGGATTCTTTCAGTGTATATGGCATTGACGCAGATTCAGATGTAACTCTCATTGAAATCGATGGCGATTCAGAATATGTTATTGGAACAATGAATACAGTTCAGGACAATGAAGCACGATCTACAATCCTATTCGATAAGAATCTGTATTTCGAGAGTGAAGCGTTACGCATCGAGGTCGATGATCCAAGCTTATCGACAGATAGAGACTATATTGTAAATGTCGGGTCTGATACTGAAAACTTTGTAGTTACAGAAGAAGCGTTACCATCGGGTATCAGCACTTACACGACTAATGATACAGTCTTGGATAGGAACAATGATGCCGTGCTGAACAAGAGTGATTTTGATTATACATACAGTGGGTTTGCATCAAATTCTATTGAATCTGTTCAAGTAAACCCAAATAACACTGTTACAGTATCATTTACTGGGGAGACAGACATTATTGATGATCTAAAATATGACAAAGGAGAAGTTATTACTCTATCACATGCTGGTGGTTCAATATTCACTGGAACAATTGATGTTAGTCAGACAGACACAAAAGGAGTCCTCAACGCATCGGATGGTGATACGATTACTGTTCGGTACAAAGACCCTAACACGGGCGAAATACGAGAAGACACTGCCACATTCACTCCGTAGATGAAATACTCTAAAAATGCGTGTGCTGACAAGTTTCATATTTCATATGTGTATGATATAGCCTTTTTATATCGAAACTTGGTATATTGATTATAGCTGAAATCATCTATAGTGGCATATGAAATATATTCGAGATTATTATATGGATATATAGAAGTCTCTGCTGAGGAGATTAACGTTATTAATCAACCAGAAGTACAAAGACTTCGCCGGATTCATCAGTTAGGATTATTTTCCTTGTATATCCAAGTGCTACACATGCACGATTTGAGCATAATCTTGGGTAATGAAGCGACCGATTATCTGCAAGAACGGTATACTTGATGTATATTGGAGTCGGTTTCTTACACTTTCTCAGGAAACAAGATATGTCATCGTCTGTATTACTCTCAGAAGAGCTTAGAAATGTTGATTACGCTAATCCAAATTCAAACGTACACACATCGTGTGAGTATAGATAATGAACTACAGCTCAGTTTGAATTGACTCCAGAGCTATGATTGTCGCTTGATGAACTGTATCAAGCGAATCCTCGTCGTATTGTTCTGCTGCTCGAGACGCATATGTTGAGGTCGGTGCACTGAGACGTTCAAGTGTTTGATGAGCGGTTTCTTTCATCCATTGTGATCGTGTTTTTTCGGTGATTTCTGAAACAGATTCTGGACGAATAGATGTGATTACATTACCGTCATCAGTTTCATATGTATTTGGCTTCCCAGTAATGGCTACATATGTTGGGGGATTGATTTTTCTCAGTGCTTCGGTAGCTTTTGGTTGATATTGACCGGAGTAAATATAGAATTTTCCTGTTGAGTCAGTTACACGACAGGAATAAAATCCGTCTTTACGCTCTTTTTCAGTGAGTGTTCCAGCAAGGAACAGTCGATTCGCTTTATTTCCGCTTGGAAGTAGGAGATAAGAGGGAGCATATTCGTCGTCGTCTTCTTTGAACATGTGATCAGCTTCACGAAGTTCTCGTGCAAAGACACGCTTTGCGACTTCTCGGGATCTATAATTTGAACTCATTGTATTATACTGACAGCGATCGTGCGTTAATCAATAATTCTTCAACGTCTCTTGAGTCTGTGGCTGTAGCAATTTCGTTTGCAGCAATGAAGTCACCTAATGGATTCCCTGATACGGTGAAATATGACCCAAGTATCAGCGGTTCCATTTCCCGTCCAGGTGCATCAGTGTCTAATGATTCTTGTGCTATACTGTTTGCTTCCTCAAGTGTCATTCCAGTGAGTTCTTCCGTAATTTCACGATTACAGACAACATTTTGAACCTCAGTGCCGTTATCAAGCACGAGCTTGAGACGAAGATCATATTCACTGTCAACAGCTCCATGTTCTTGACAGCTATCACTTGTAAGCACTCGTGAACATCCATCTTTTGTACATCGTCTTATCATTCCAGATCCATCTTGAATTGATACACATGAACCTGTGAATTCAACTGTATGTGAGATATCCTTCTTGTCATCGTCTTGCAACAGTGAAATGTCAGTTGAAGAATTTAGTTTCACCTGTGGATTATCTTGATATTCATCAGTGACGACGTTCTCAAATCGATACTGTTCATTTTCAACAAGAATTATGACATCGCTTTTCGCCCATGAAGTGAACTGAACACGTCCAGTCCCATCAGATAATAGTCCAACCTGAGAAATTGATTCACTATCGTTATCCCATAACTGAATTACTTCGGCTTCAAGTGTGATCCATTCTTCATTGACACCCATATCCTCAATAGTCGTGAGTGGAGCAGCACCTGAAGCATCAGCAGTTGCCTGGGTGACTTCTGTTTTGCTTGTGTTATTGTTCTCTGCAAGTCGATCTATGACACCATCAATAAGTGTCTTAGGGTCGCTAACACCAAAATTTAGATATGCGTCAATTTCCGTCTGTATATCAGTATCTTGAATCGTCTCTGAAAATTCATTATCGAGTCGACCTCGGATACTGTCTACTGTGATTTCAGTCATGATTATGTGTCCCTTGATTTAGTTTGAAGGGTGTGCAATATTATGTTCAATCTCGTGATAAGTGTATCTATTCTCAGTACATCGTCAACATCAAAGCATACAGTACGATACAAAGTAGTGTATAATATAACCTGTGAGAGCCTTTCAAATTCAACAGTAGATATATGCCATAACAGCAATCTTCACAACCAAGACATGCAACACTTGAGGAAATGCACCAGCAAATAACAGACCTATCAGAGAATCTTGCAATTCAAATGGATTTTCAAGAACAACAGAATGCAGAGTTTATTCAACGAATTACTGAATTTGAACAGATGGTCGAAAACGGTTCAGTGAATGGTGATCAATCCAAAGCTGATGCAGACGTGTGTTCATTAGAACGATACAGCAACATGTCTGTGTTTGAACGTGGGGGTAGCTTAACTAAACCAGTAAGACGAGCTGTAATCGTATGGGAGAATTATCATGACTGGAGCAGTCCAGCGTTCAAAGGGAGAGTGATAGATTCCAGTCAATTACGAAAATTATTGAATACGAGCACTCAAAGTGAATTAGCGTTTTCACGGATCTATCGAGTCATGAGGGAATTTGACAAGAATACATCTGAAAAATATAAATATATCGATAGTCGAAATAAAGGAAAATTACTCATTAAATACTATAAATAAACACTGTATCTAGTCTTGATTGTTGCAATGAAAAATGAGCTTAGGGGAAAGCTCGTAGGGGAATAACTTTGAATAGATTTGGGTATGGGATCCAAATCTTAGACGCTTAACGCGTCTATATTATTCCATACATAACTATTTAATAATCTTTACGACGTTTCGAACAGAATGCTATTCAGGAAACTATTTTATAAAAGTAGCATAACTGTTAGATAACATGAATTTCTTCGAATCGTTACCAGATATGGATCCATATGCTTCTCGGGTAATTAGGTTTTTAGAGAAACATAGTATGAGAGAATCGGTCGAAGATCAATTAGGGGTTGATCTTGAATACGTAGCTGATGAACTACTTGGAACACACAGTGCATCTCAAGAATATACAGATACACGGTTAACTCACCCCTACGATCCAGTAATCGTAGATACTGCTGTTGAAACGTTAATTCGAGTACAACAGGAAAAAATGCTAGATGAAATGAAGTATGTATCTAATGAAGTTAGTGAAATTCCTGTTGAGTTGGACATCGATGATCCACTGTACGTAATCTATCGATTCACATTACAGCTTGCGCATGAACGAGAGAAGATAATCGAGTATTTGAGTGACAACACTTTGAAGGATTTATCTGGACCGTCGCTTGAAGAAACGGATAATGAATTATTTTCATATATTCTTGATTTCGTTGAGGATGATCCTCGACCGACATTTGTGATTGGCGGTGGACGTGTTCTGCGAGAAAATATGGGGAACAAATATGATTTCACAGATGATGAGCTTGAACTAATAAAATATGCTCATGTCGAAGTTGCCAAACAAAATGGATATGATGAGCATACGTTGTTGGATGAAATAATATTTATTCCGGCGTTTACGCTTCCAAAAGGACAAACAGAAGCTCAAAAAGGAGCGCCGAGAATGACTGTTACTGATTAGCTGATCCAATTAAACTCACCAATATCTAATTGTTGTCTAAGATAATCAGCGACTAATACAGATAATGCCTGTCCCGTACCACCTGCAGATCTAATAGGACCGTAATATGGAATGCAAGTGACATCCTCCCCGCCGTAAACGGCGGGGCTTCCCGGCAGAGGAATACCAGTTAATCGCTGGCAGTGGGTTCTGGCTCTACATATCGACCGAGCGTCATTTGCTGTTGCTGTGATTGGCTCTGTCCGGTCGGAGTCATGGCGGTGTCACAACCGCTCCCATTCCGTGACATGTCATGTCATCGCCTGCCGATTTCACTGGCAGGCTCTCACCCCACGGATCGAGCCTCTCGGCTATGTTTATCGCAGCGTTAATGTCTGCGTGATATTCTGTTACCCAACCCAACAGTCATCATTTGTGCACCGAAATTCGTCGCTGTTCCTCGATCCGATATGGTTGCAGGCATGGCAGGTTTGGCTTGTGTAGTGTGGATGTACATATGCGACCGGCATACCAGCCTCAACCGCTTTCCGTTCGATAGCGTTTTGAAGCCGTCTGAACGCCCAGTTATGCAGTCGCCGGTTCAGTTCATCCACTTGCCATAATCTAAGTTTTCTCTGATACTGTGCAACTGCTCCAACACAACCACCGGCTTGTCGAATTGCTGGGCATAATCGACAGCCTGCCGACTTGCCTTTTCGACAATATCAGTCAGGGCGTTCTGATAGTGATTAAACCGCTCATCAATGCGCCATTGGGCGACATCACGTTCCTGTAACCGTGAGAGTGTAGTAAACATCTCCTTTCCCTTGCGGAGTTGTCGGGCGTGACCGCCGGTAATCAGCAGTGGGTCAGTCGGAGAACCGTCTGTGCAGGCACAGCCTGCTAGCAGGTGAGCCTCTCCAATATCAAACCCAACTGTTGTTATCCCGTCACTATCTGAATCATACGTTGAGTCAGGCACGTCAATGTCAACGCCGACATGCAACGACCATGTTTCACCGTCCCGTTGTAGCTGAAACTGGTTGGGTTCAATCTCACCGTTCAGTGTTCCATCCCAAAGAGATCGCTGTGCTGGACTGATTCGGAGTGGAATCAAGAACGGCGACCCTTCTGCTGATTGGGCTTTTGGAACCCGCCAGCAGAAACTATTTTGACGGTCGGGATCGTGGTCAAGTGTCAACCCACGTCCAGTATATCTCACTGGGTGGCTTTCATCCAACTCATCAGCCTCATCAACCAGATCAGGAACATAATTTTTCAGGGCGTCTTTAGCATAACTGCTCAGGTCGTATGGTGTGACCACTTCATTAACCGCCGTTTTGGTGTCACAATCGGCCTGAAACGCTTCCTGTAGGGCATGGCGATAAGTTTCCACCGAGTGTTGCAGGCTGGCTTGCTTGTGGCTTGTCGGTGGCACAAGAGTCGCCTGTAACGTGCGTATTACGGTCGCCATGCTACCCGTATCATCGTACTATTCTATGACGGCATACATCCATCGTTGTACGATACGAATATTTACTAATCACTACCTTTATAAATACAATTATGCCAAACGATACCCGAACAGATTCAGGCGAGTTCGATAAGAAGTATAGCGATGAAGATTTTCTATCAACCATACACAAATTAGATGGTTGTGGGACGACCGAGGTATCTGAAGCTCTTGAGTGTCCCTATACAACGGCATACGACCGGCTCAAATCACTTCAAGAGGCTGGGAAAGTGACTAGCCGAGATATTGGAAAGGTGCATTTCTGGGAAGTAGCAGAACCCGATAGCTAACCAATTACTGTTGGTATTCAACTGAGCTGGGGAACAGTGGTTGCAACAGAATCATGTCGCATTCCTGCCCGCCGTGAACGGCGGGATTTCCTGCTTGGTGAAGATGATTGTATATGAGCTGATTATAGCACAATATCTGAAGCAACCATTGATGCGGTGTATCTTGAACTATCAATCAACCCATCTCATTGCACCTTGCGTGAGATATTTCTAATAGATGGATATTGTCGTCATATCATTGATATTAATTCACCAAAATTAGAAGCCTCATGCATTATTGACGGCTCATTGCATCGGCTTTCCGATAAAACAGACACACCGATATCAGCTGGACCAATTAATACTCTCAACCCATTCGTTATCATTTGTTGAAAAGGATATTATATATTCTTTGACTGATGAATGACTATCAGTAGGCAGAGGTAATAGATGCTGATTTGGTTGTGTTAATCAGGCTATATACTGATCACTATTTATTGCAACAGGAATCGGGATTGTTTCGTTTTGTAATTCAACAGTGAGTTGATTTTTATCCTCATTAATTTTCTTCACACGCCCTTGTTGTCCTTTATATGGACCGCCGATGATATCGACTGTATCACCGATTGAAACGTTTGATACTTCTGACGAGGTATCTAAATAAGATAACGCTTCATCCAATGACGTTTTACCACCTAACGTTTTGTTTGCCTTTGGAATATCCTTAATGGCTTTTTTTACAGGCTTCAATCCATCTGATTCAACTAATATGTATGAATTTAGTTGAGACGGAGCGAGAATTGAGTGAATGTGTATACTTTGAGTTTTTGCGATTCGATCTGCAACAGATTCCTCAGCACCAGATTGTGTTGAGACTGCATAGATAGCCATGATTCATGTGGAGTGTACGAATACATAAAAATTCAGTTTTAATTAGCTGTATCCTTATCTAAGATACAGTCAATATAAGACTGTATTATGTAAGGCTACAGTTGATGATTCAGACGGTTAAGAACCACGTAGTTGGAGCAATGATATTGTATTGCGGATCATATGCCTCAGTTACCGGTAAAAAGTCATTAATTGACTGAGGAAACGCATCAGATAACAGCTGAAATGCATTTCGTGCTTCGGTATATGTCTTGCTTGGAGTTTGGTTTGAATTAACTGCAATTGTTCGAGTATTAGTCACTGAGATTGAATGAGAAAACTTGTTTTTCGGAATATGAAATGATGCTGTATCAAAATATAGGCAGTAATACTCAGAGGATCCAATCGTGTGAATCTCAACAGATGATGTGCGTGGATATATTCGATTAAGAATCCAGTGTTTGTATTCATAGATGCTTTCTTGCTGGATGCTTTGTTTTGTTGTTTGAGATCGTCTTTTTTGCTGTATTTGTTTTGCGTATTGATTTATGATACGAAGACTATCTACAATTTGCTCAAGTGAAAACGTTGTTTCAGTCGGGGCGGATTCAGAAGCGATAGAACAGGACAGAGACATGACTATTCCCAAGAGTCTCGTTGATATGCAGGTGGCATAGAAATAACACGAAGTTCATCGGGCTTTGGATCACTAAGTTTATTATTATCTGCTTTTCTCCGTCTGGATTCAAAATATCCAATCGTCGTTTTAACAACTTTTTCATCTGAAATTCCTGTCTCTTGGAGCTGCATGATCTTACCCACAACATCGGATTTCATTGGGTTGAAATCGAGTATATTTAATACATCAGCAGCGAGTTCATCAGTCGTGATTTTAGATGGTTTTTTCATGTTATATTTTTGTCAGTCCGGTGTTATAATACTTTTCACATTTTACTATAGTCTATGGATATCTGTACTCGTCGTCCACTGGATAAATCACACTAGAGACAGCAGTAATCATCGTGAGAGATATGAATAAAACAGTGGTATTATATACGATACTCAAGTACCTGACTTTACGAAAATTGCAGGTGGACACAAAAGAGGATGAATGCTACTCAAGGACCTGAAGCAATTGATACGCCTGTCGCAGTCAATACAGCATCAACTGATTCTAAAGCACAGACAACCGTTCCATTGCCGACTCAGCTTCATGATGAAAGTCAGTTTTCGTCTGGAGCATACGTACGCATAGGACTTGCATATACGGATGAAGGTCCGCAGTTACTTGTTAACCCAAAACCTCAACAAAAATCTCAGAAGCAATCTAATGATAGAAAAATATCACAAGATAATGCGATCGTAGTTCCTCAAGAAATTGCTACAGCATTTGGGCTGAACGGAGATGTTTGGTGGGAATCATATGGGGTCCAGCTCGTCGGAACTCCGATGGTATATAATAATGAAAATGTGTTGCAAGAGCTTATTCAACAAGGTTCTAACTCAATAACCGAGAGTAGTGACACATTTCACGATGTCCTGACTCAAAGCGTAACAGATGATTATACAACATTTAGCAATTCAAATCCAACAGTAGTAACAAGGGATGATTCCACCTCATCAATTATTCATCGGCTCCCACAATCGTTTAGTGAATTTAAATCGATCAATCAACTGAACTTTACGTTATTATTTGATGGAGATACGCTAGTTGTTGGATTATTTTCCTCTGAACCAGAACTTCAACTTCCATCGCAATCCGGATCTGTGCTCAATTCAGTTACCGTTTCAAATGCTTCTTTTCCAGATGCAGGTAGATTAGAGGTAAGAAATGCACAGGGAACACAGTTAGGACAGACAGATACACTTTCAGCAGGAATATACGGTAATATCGAGATTCCACTGTATAGTCCAATTACAGAGTCGCAGAAACTTATTGTTGGAATGACTATCGATGGAAAACCAGTCAAATTAAACGATGAATTTGTTGTAACACATACACGTGTAGCAATTGATGGCGACAATACATCGATTGATGAGAAACTAGATGTTTCAGACTTTTTGAATGCTCAATCAGGGTGGTTATATGGTAAACGCCAACATCCATTATCTGCGTCTCCTCACGAATCAGTAACTAAAAACTACATAATTTCAGAAGCTCTTCAGTCGATATCAATCCCGGTATCGGTAGAATCGTCTAATAACGACTCCTGGTATCAGTTTCCTGATGAAATTGGCAATGCACTACGGGCTCATAAGACATATGAGACTGCATGGATTCGGCTAGGAAACAATACATATATTTCTCAATTACAGCCAAGTTCAAATCTGCAACTGACATCTCGATGTGATCCGCTATTTGACGAATGATTTCTAACAGTAAATTAAGGATTAGCTATATTCATCATGTGATTTGAATATTGGTACTCGGATTAGTGTTTTATTATTCCAGCAAAGTCCTACCAGAAGCCGGATGACCAACGCAGAGTGTGGGCTCCGGACGATCTCCAAAATCGCCCAGCAGGACGAAGTACTCAACAGGTCGGACAAAATAGCTTTATCGCTCGTCGCGAAATAAAACTCTCATGCAACTCGTCGCCCATCGTGGCTTCGATAAGCAGTACTCCGCGAACACCGTTGCAGCTGTCGAAAGGGCGATTCAAAACGCCGATATGGTCGAAATCGATATTCGTCGGTGTGCGTCGGGCGAACTCGTCGTCGCACACAATGCTCTGATTGACATCGATATCGATGGTATTGATCGAGTTGACGAGTTGACTGCCACAGAACTCGCCGCGCTTGACGCTCACGACGGCGAGGGTGTCCAGACGCTCAATACCGTTCTCGACATGGTTCCCGCCGAGGTGGGTGTTAATCTTGAGTTGAAGGATCCCAAAATCACAGAACAGGTCCTCACAGTAGCCGAATCGGTCCCACATGAAGTGATCATCTCGTCGTTCGACCCCGATGCTCTCCGTGGTGTCCATCCTAAAAAGAACACGAACGTTGAACTAGCCTACGTGCTCGGGGCAACCCCCGACGACGATCTTGCGGTCGCGATGGGTCTTGACTGCGCGTTCGTCCACCCGAATGCGTGGTTGTGCCTGCTGACCGGTGTCGTCGCCAGAGCTCATGACGCGGGATTGGCGGTTAACGCATGGACCGTTGACTCCCGCCCGGGAGCATGGGCACTCTCTCAGCGTGGCGTTGACGGGCTCATCGCGAGTTCACCACATGTGGTGGATTGGGTCAACTAAGGGACACGGACCATCGCTAATCCACTCCCCAGGCCTAGGCGACTCGTCCACAATCGCTCCACAAAGTCCGTGTCCTGTACCGTGCACACACAGGTCTTGAGAAGACTTGGATAAGACGCGTACAAACGAGGAGCCTGGCCTCCCCGTTGAGTCCGTCTTCCTCAGCATGTTCGTGCCGTAACTCACCTCGGACCTCGAGTGTCTCGAGATCCGGCGGCGGGCGCGAACGCTTGCGGAGCAGGTCGAGGAGTGCGGCGTCACGACGGGCGTCCATCCGGTCGGGTTCGCCGCGGCCTGTCTTTACACAGTCACGACTCGGACCGATGGCTGACTCAGTCATAGGCAAAGACGTGGCGAACGCATCGAGATATTGTTCACAGTGGCGGCATCGAATACCATCCACAGTCCTGCAACTAGCGCTGCAACAACGAGGTACACTGTTGGGCTCTGAAAAAATCCAGCGGTCAGTCCCGACTATGATGTCGAACGTCCGATAGCAACCGCGACCCCGATGACGGCGAGCCAGGGAAGTGTCGCCGCGATCTCGACCCCGGTCACGGCAACGTGGCGACGACGAAAGGCCCACACTATCGCGACAACTGAAACGCTGACAAGGATGAATGCGATGACGGAGTCTGTCATTTTGGCTGTGTTGGACACCGCTGTGCGGAGGATAGCCGTCCTCAATAGCTGTCTGGAAGCACGTCAGGCGTACGTGTTCTCAAGATGGGTGACGATGTCGTCGCTCTCTGCCATTCCCTTGACTTGATCCCGTGTTCGGGGTCGACAAGCACCGGTACTCCGGACTGACCACTTAGCGATTTCACTTCGAACCGGAGGAACCGGAATGGGAGGACAGTATGCGATTTGTAGTCGAGATCGAGATACTCTAGCGTACGTTCAACCTTTACACAGTAGGGACAGCCGGGGAGTCGATAGAGTTTCAGCATCGAATCTTGGTAAACAACAGATTGTATCATACGAAACCCCGTCGCGGATGCGAAACGAAACTGCACGAGCGGTGAAACAGCTCGGTTGCGAGAGTAGGAGACCAACGCATCTCGATCGATTGTTCTGAGACTACTGTTGGATTCACTCGATACAGCAGCTCTTCGGTGTATCTTGTCGGAGTGCCTGGCAGGCGTGTTTGAACGCCTCCCTAAATGTCGGGAACGGCTGAATGGTGTCGATGATGTCGTCGACGGTGAGGTCGAACTTCACGGCTAGCGTCGCTTCCATGATCATATCGGCGGTCGGGGGCCGACCATATGGACGCCGACGATCTCGTCGGTCTTGTGGTGTTTGACGACCTGAACGAGACCATCGATATTCTTGACCGCCTTCGCCCGCGGGACGTCTTTCATCTGGACGGTCCGGTACGAACAGGTCTCGTGCTCATCCACTGATAGTTTTTAAATTCCGCGTATGTTGAAAAGCATGGCTGAATCCGCTGTCTCGCACTCACACCCGCTTGATACGATCTGGCTGTCTCCGATGTGATTCAGGAAACCCGGCTCGCTCACCTCTACACCCGTGCCTTTGAACTCAATTCTCCAACTGTCGAAGAGCTAGCGGTGGGTCTCGAGAGTTCGACGACGACCGTTTACGAGGACGTGAAGCACCTCGTAGAGATCGGGCTGCTGGAGCGCGTGACGGAGACGCAGCCACACCGATATCAAGCGAGCCGAGTCGATCTAGCAGTTCAGGCTGATGGCGAGATGTTCCACATCACCCCGACCCTCCTGGTCGCCCTCGCTGCACGGGAATCAAACGAGAACATCAACCTCTACCTCGACCGGCATGGTGTCAGCGGGCTCGCAACCGCCATCGAGTACGCTCGGGCGTACACCCAAGCCACAATGAATGCCCGAATCATGGCTCGTGAACAGGAAATCCCCGTTCTCGAAACAGAGACCATTTTTCAGGAACTTCAAGAAATCATTCTGGACGCAGAGCCCGATATCCCGACGAGCCTCGATCTCGACGAACTTGACGCCGCCGTCGATGACCGCCTTGACGAATAGTACCCCTGTCAGCGCAACTACTCCCGTCTGTCGAGGGGCACATCGTCCATGGAGACTCCGCTCGACCAAACCGGTCGAGCCCTCTGTAACAGTGGATCGGGGTAGGACATCGAGTCCTTGTCCTTTTCGTTTGGGTGCAGAACCCAACTACTCCGACGTATATTCGGGAATTACGTCTTCAAAGAGTGCCTGACAGCACTCCCAGAGGAGTTTCGGCGGTGATTCAGCTTCGAAAATGACTCCGTCGTATTCTGGGCGTTCCATTGAAGCCATCTGGTACTGGAAGTGTGCTGTGCCGAGATCATCGTGGTCTTCATCTTGGTGCCATCCACAGTGGAATCCCGTATTTGGGTCTGCGTAGTCGATTCGGAACTCGTCGTGTGGGGTGTCAGCTTCCAGTGGACCTCCACGTGGAGCGGTTCGGGCCCAGTTGAGGGGATGACTCGCTGTGGGTCAACCTCAGCGGCTACATACCGTTTTTGGATCGCATCTGGCTCGAACCAGACAGAGACTACCTCAGCTTGTCGCTGGAGGATATCTCTCAGTGTTCGATAGAGAGCCGGGTTCTCTGCGCCCGGAGTCATACAGAGACGGGGTTCTGTTCGCTGGGGAACCGATCGTAGAGGCGGAGTGCGTCTTCGACGAGCCGACGGCGTGTTTGAAGATGTTCCCACTCGCGTGCTGCTTGGCGGCGGGTACGCTCGTCTTCACGATCGGCTGCGTTGCTGAGACTCGCCCGTAGCTCGTTGGGTGTTTCGACGTCGTATTCCGTCTTCCACGTGCGGATCTCGTTGTTCATTGCTTCGAGACTCGTGGCGAGTTCATCTGGTGAATGGTTCTCGTAGAGGTCACGCATCTCGATGAGGTACTGCCCAACAGGGTCTGGCGCGTACGTGGTTTGCTGTCCCTGTGTCTCTGCGCGCAGTTTTCCGTCATCAACGAGGCGCGTGAGGTACTTCGTTGCCGTCTCGTGGGCGACCTCTGCCTCCGTCGCGATCCAGTTGGCCGTTCGGGGCTCACTGACGGTGAGTGCGACTGCTTCGGTGCGCTCGGCCGCTGATAGGTTCTGGGACCAGTCGCAGCCGGATTCCTCACTCATAATTACGTCTACTACCCTGTATAGAAATAAGTTGAGGTGAATGGGATTATTCTTAGATACTCTGTTTGTACCCCCCGGTACAGTGACGGGACGGAACGAGTCTGCTCACCATCCGAAAACCCATGTCCTCAAAACCATCCACTAAGAGTGGAAAACCCAACATTTCCGACCGACAGATCGTCCTCTCTCACCTGGTGAACCAACTCCTCCAGCGTGAAGGAGGCAACGTCCCCGTCGAGCGAGTAACACTACGGGTGTCCGACTACGCCGACATCTCCGATCAAGACGCCGCCGACCTCATCGACGAGGAGGCCCCCAGCAGCGGCGAGGGCGCACAGGAACGCGACGGGGGTGGTGAGCACGAAGACAGTGAAGAAGCCAGCGAGGAGAGAGCTGACGCCGGTCAGGAGGGGGGTGAGGGTACCAGCGGCGAGGAAGAGTTCAAAGACAAGGCCGAGGGCGGAAATAATGAACAGTCCGAGTCAGACTCCGCCCCACCGAGTCGAGCCCAGGCCATCGCGCAGGCTGCCGACCGCGCCCGGCAACGCGAGCAGGAAGATCAAGGAGCGGCCCTGGGACAAGAGACCAATTCTCCCGAGAGAGAAGCACCGTCGAAGTCACCATCACCTGAGGAGAACCCGGGTGATGTCCCGAAATCAGCTGCGCCGAGTTCAATCAACACTCCGCAGCAGGATCAGCTCACGTTCGGGGCATTCGGCGGCGATACCCAGGATGATCGCGAGAGCGAAAGTCCAGATACGGGCACAGGTGAGATTGGTGATGATCCGAGCGCAGACGAGACCGACGGCGAGCAATTCTCGGATGGATCGGATGAGGCAGAGCAGTCGAACCAAACGGAGCCCCCGACGCCCGAGAAGGCGACCAGCAGCGCGGTGGGAGACACGGACACGGACACTGGCGCACGCTCGGAATCGGAGTCCGGTTCGGAACCCGAATCCGAATCAGATCCTGAACCGGAATCAGAAATCCCAGAAGGACCTGCCCACGCCAAGAGTTCGACGAGGTCGCCCGATGAAGACGAAGCCCTCTACGAGGACGCCTTGGCCGGAGACGAACGCGCTTCCCACGGCGAATCCGAGCGCGAAGGTATCGACGAACAGGCTCTCGAGAAAGAACTCTCCGCGCTCGCTGACCACCTCGAACGCTCCGCTCGCCAGCACGCACAGAAGGGGGAAGGCCAGAAGAATAGAGAAGGTGGACAACACGGTGGGCCTGGAAGTCTCGACGACCTCGATATCCTCCCCATTAGCGACGACCTTGTCTCCCCTCGTGAGCGGGGTGCTATCGAAGAGGGAGCAGATAGGGTCGCAGACACCCTCGAAATGTACCTTCGGCTCGACCGCCGCAAGAGGGTGCGGCGTGGCCTCTCCGCCGGTGCATACGATTCGCGGGCCGGCCATCGCCTCGCCCTCGGCGACCCACAGGTGTGCAAATCCCGAACCCGTGGAAATGAAAAGCAGTATGGCCTCGTTCTCGTCCTCGACCGTTCTGGGTCGATGCGTCAAGGGTCACCACCGAAGATCGAGGTCGCAACGCAGGCCCTCGCCCGATTTGCACTCGCCGCCGAGAACCTCGGGATTCGTGTCGCTATCACTGACTTCTATCGTGGCGATGCCCGGCTCGTGAAGCCATTCAGTATCGATGCTCGCCATGTTCAGGTGAATCTCCTCGATACGACGTGTAGTGGCGGGACGCCCCTGGCTGATGCGGTTAGCCTTGCCCGTGAGCTGGTTGAGGCACAACGCGACGAGCCGCTGATAATCACTGTGACAGACGACAACCCCTCTTCGACGGACGACGTCATTGACCAGATACGGCGGTCTCACGCACCCGTGTGCTCGCTCACTATTGCGACCGATTGCCAGCCTGGGTCGCTCTCTGACAGCGCCTCCGAACTCTCGCAGTACTACGAACGCCAAGAAGCCGTTTACACGCCTGAGCGTCTCGACGACAGACTTGACCAGTTCACAAGCCTGCTAGCCGGGCTGTGATAATTAGCAGGAGTTTCCATATTTTCTATCGTCATCTACCTCTGTAATTGGTAGTCCAGCTTGCTGAATACATCGCGCGAGTGCAGCACGTCGCAAATAAAGACTCCCGATCCTCTGATCCGGTCCGTACAGAACATGAAGTGACCATCCCATTCATGTAGGCGCAAGTGCGTATCATAACACAGAACAGATGTCGCAACAGGAGACCCGTATCGTACAGGACATACTCAACGAACCGCACATTGACGGTCGGCGCGTGCCAGTCCTGACTATCGTTGAGCGGGTCGAAGGTCGTGGACTCGCACCTCAAACCGTCGCAGACCGCCATAACCTCGATATTTCGGAGGTGTACGCTGCACTGCTATACTATCATGACCATCCTCGAGAGTTCGAGAACCTGCGACGCGAACGAGAGCAAATCATGGTTGATCTAACGGATGAGATTACCCGACCCGAGGGCGTCACTCCACCGGACAGAGAATAGATGCGATGGGCATTTTTTATCGACGCAAACCTCGAACCGCGTACCGCTGAAATTCTCCGAAAAGAAGGCTACCGGGCCGAGTACTCTGATTACGTACTCGACGAGGACGCTGACGATGAGGTCGATATACTCCCCTCCGTCCAACAGGAAGAACTGATAATTGTGACCGCGGACATCAAGAACTTCGCGCCGCTTGCCGACTCCCGGCACGAAGGGCTTCTGTTGGTGAATAACCAGCGAGCCTCAGCGTACGCGATTGCGAATGCTATTCTCAACATCGTCGATGCTTACGGATCTCCAGCCAATATGCTCGGGAAAATTGAAACCCTTGAGCCGTGGATTCGGGAATGAGTCAGTAGCACCCTGTCGAGACGCGGGCGTACTGAGCGGTTGGTTCAACGTCTCCGGTATGACAAAAAGCCGCCGTGCTACATGGAATCTCTATATCGGTCAACGTGATTTTATTTAGTTGAGGATCTGTTATGTTGGAATGCATGAGAACTTCTGCGAATTACGATGATATGATCCTGCGTTACGATGACACTCGGTTCGTTGTGTAGGACGTCTTCCGAGCCAGTTTGTCGCCCCCGCGTCAGTAGCGGGGCGTCCAGCAGACGACCGACGTCAGCACTCCGCTCTTCCTCAAGCATGTCCTGTCGAACCATCCACTCAGCCGACGGCAGTGTACCTCCTCTGGCATTACCACCAGGGGCGCTCTCACACACCGACCGTGCCTACGACTACGATGTCGACCGTGATCCACCGAACGTCGAACCCATCGAACACCAGATCCCTCGATTTCATCGAAAATTCAAGGCGGATACCCCGAGGCTTGACCTCGGGGAGAAAGCCGACACTCGATGAGACAAACCACGTTCGATAGCAAGACGGACTCCCAACCATATATGTAGCTTCAAATATCTCTGCCCATGCTCATGAGGTATGGAGGTTGTTCGGAACATCCAAGTCAAACTCGACGTTACCAAAGAGGACTACGCTGTCCTCGATGAGACGTTCGAGGAGTTCCGAGAAGCGGCCCAACACGTCGCAGACCACGGATGGAACGACAACCCCTACAACATCACGGACACGAAGAACACGCTCCACAAAGAGACATATTCCGACGTTCGTGACGAACTCTCCTTGCAATCCAGTCTCGTCCAGTCCGCGAGGAATCTTGCGGCCACCGCGTTCGGCAACTGCAAAGACCGCATTATCGAAGACGGTAAGAAAGCAAGCCTGAGTTCCGAGGCAGTGTGATCGTGTACAATGGTCGGACGATAACGTACAACGACGACCGCGTTTCCCTCGCTACTACAGAGAAGCGAGTGACCGCAGAATACGTCACACCAGTCAACGAGGAAGACACGCCGTTCGAGGATACTGGACGGACGAATGGGAAAAGACCGAAGCAACGCTCCACAAGCGTGATGACACGTACTACCTCCACGTCGCCGTGAAGAAAGACGTAGCCCCCTCTTGCGACGAAGAATCCGAGAACGGAGTGGTTCTCGGTGTGGACTTGAACGTGGACGGATACGTGGCTGTCACCAGTACGGGAGCGTTCCTCGGCAACGCAGACCATCTCAATCACCGACGCAACGAATACGAACGTCGGCGCGGCAACCTGCAACAGACAGGCACTCGCTCCGCGCATCTCATCATCAAGGGCATCGGGTCACGGTTCGCTCGGTGGAGCGCGGACTCCCTACATCGAGTCTCCAAAGCACTTGTTCAAGAAGCCGTAAAAAATGACTGTACAGCGATTGCGTTCGAGAATTTGAAGCACATCCGTGACCGCATCTCGAATGCTTCAAAGTTCCAGCAGTGGGCGTTCCGCGAACTCCAACGCCACGTCGAATACAAAGCCGAGGAATACGGTATTGACGTAGAAGACGTTGCGCCTGCTTATACGAGTCAGCGGTGTAGTCACGGCGAGTGTGGGTTCACGCACGAGGACAACCGCGACGGTGACGAGTTTGAGTGCCTGAAGTGCGGGAAAGAACTGCATAGCGATTATAACGCCGCTCGAAACATCGGGTGGCGTCTTGTCCATCACTGGCTCAAGTCTGGTGCTGGACGAGCCACGAGTCAACTGGCTCTGAAGTCAGGGACGTTGAACGCGAACGGTCGATTCCGACCTACCGCTACCGCTTTGCGCGGTTAGAGCGGGAGTCCACTGACAAGCCTCGGAGTCGGGGCTTGACCCCGAGGCAGTTGACGCGCGGCGGGCCTATTAGTCGCGATCAACTTCTCGGAGACTACAATCCGTGGGAATATAATGCCGACACCTCTCCAACCTCCCCTTGGTTCAGGGAAGAACAGAAACCAGTGGGTCTCAAGTACGCCGAAGCGTCGTGTGACGTGCGGATTCAAAAAGAGGAGACACTCTACGAATATTTCGATGACGACTCTATTCTGGCCGACGCACCTGCCTATCTCGCTGCACGTCTTCGCGACGCTCGCGGGCAATCCGACCCTCGCGACGCCGTTCATAAGGTGGGAAAAAACCGCAAAAAGTGGTATCAGGAACTCATTCCCGGCGCGAATCTCCGACAGATCCTCAAAGAGTCGTCCTATGGATCACTGATCGAGGAGTGCATCGGACCCACCCCCGACGCCAACCGCCTCCTCGAGCACAACGCATTCGTGGGGATGGTCCTCGTTGACGACGACACTGACCCCGACGTGATCGCACAAGAACACGACCTTGACTCGGTGTACATCCTCCATGAATCGAAGCTCTCACACGCAACAACCGACGAGCCAGTGGCTCTCGCTGACTATGGCATCGAACTCCCCGCGCCCACACTTGTTGGAGAATACGACAGTGGAAGCCAGTACACACTCATTCCGTGGGGGGACGCCCTCACCTGCTCGTGCCCGTACAAGCAAACTTCCTCATTCCGCGTGATGTGTAAGCACGAACTTCTCGCGAGCATCGTCTGCGGCGACCGCGACTCGATGTTCATCCCGCTCACCCGGGGTATCGACGTCCCTCACCGAGCTCGTCGATTCGTTAGTTCCGAGATCGCCGTTTCCCACCAGCCGCAAACACTAGAAGGTAACTCGTCGCCATGACGACGCTTCTGGAACCCGAACATCGTGAACACGTCACCGACCCGCTGGACGACATCACTCAACAGACGGGCGAATCCCCCTATCAAGTCTTCTCGGATTGGATCGACATGACCGTTGCCAGCTTCTCCGGCGACGAGGACGCCTACCAGAAACCTCTCGATCGGTATCGGACTGATGGCCGCGACGAGGAGACGGTTCGAGAGCTCGCGACGCTACATGCTAACGCCCTCGGGGGGCTCGTCCTCGCGATGGAAGAAACGCGAGAAGACATCCTCGGCGGTGTGTATGAACACTACGGCCTCACCAGCGAGCACTTCGCCCAGTACTTCACGCCCGGAACGGTGAGCCGAGCGATGGCCGAAATGAACCTCCCTGACACAGACAGTCTCCGTGAGGCAACGCCCGAAGACCCGCTCGTGGTCGGCGATGTATCTGGGTGCGGGAGCGGTCGACTCATCGTCGATATCGCACGTCGTCTTCGTGGTATGGCGCCCGAAACGCCTGCCGTCTTCCTCGGCTACGACAAAGACCCGCTCTGCGCGAAGATGGCCGTCCTCAACTTCGTGCTCAACGACATGACCGGGTACATCCTCCTCGGTGACGCGCTGAAACTCGACGCCCGCCGGGTATGGTTCATCAGCACTGCCCAGCTCATCCGTGGAGATCATCCCGTGCGAGAACTCGACACCAGCGAGCGTGATCGTGTCCTCGCCCGATTCTTCGGTGTGCCCCTCGTCGACGACTTGGACGAGGACACCGACGCCGGCGCCGCACAAGACGAGTCGGACACTCCCGATGTCGACCCAGAATCGATACCCGAAGAACCAACATCCACATCGGCCCTCGACGTCTCGCTTGCCCCGGATGAGACCTCTCAAGCCGGTTTCGATGAGTTCGCATGACAACCTCGTGCAAGCGTGACGGGTGTGACCGAACGTGGCCCCGTGACCCTGTCCTTGAGGTGGAGTGCCCAACGTGTCGCGCTTCGATTGGGACGAAGTGCAAACGCCCGTCAGGGCATGGTGGCAATTTCGTCCATCCACACGGAAGCCGCGACAACCTCGCTTTCGACGAAGGCTACTACGGAATATGCCCCCTCGACATCTGCGCCGAAACGCTCGAAGACATGGATGGCCCGGATACACCCACCGAGGAAGATGAAGATACCACTGAACAGGTCTCGATCGGGGCATTTTGAATTACTCTTCCGTTGCTCGGCGTCCTACGTTACCGTCCAGGCGACGGAGTTCCTCGGGATTGAGGGAGCGAAGTTCGGTGAACCACCCATCGTAGCGACGGGCAATGTGGGTCGGGTTCTCATCTTCGATTTCGGGTTTTCCGTTCTTCTTGTGACCAGCCTCGGAGAGGTGGACACTGTCGGTGTTTCCACTCATAATGCCTCGAAAAGCAACCGTGCTTTCCACTCGCATAGACGCTTGAACTGCGTATAACTGTATTGCGCTCATCACCGCGCAGTATCGCGATTTTCTGCCGAAACCCCCACAAACACAAACCCCGCCCCTCTCCAACAGAGTAACCGGCTAGCTCGTCCGCGCCCGTCACACTCAGTGGGCACTCACTATGCGCATCAACTCACAGTCTACACTCCCCATACAGGCACGCGGCACTATCGCTCCGGAACGGTTGAGGTGGAAAGACGAAGGTCGCCTTTCCGAGACATTATGTTGAGTCGTTCAAGCCTCGCCGTAGCTACTCTACGCTAGGATATAACGATACGATATCGTCCAGCCTCGTTGAAAACGGCGCTAAACATCGCTGGTCCTGTTGGTATTCGGGTCTCAAGGAGGATTGCTTCCAGCGTTCAGTGGGTCGTACGACTGGCTGTGATAAGCGACGCGCCATAGTTTGAGCACCGCACGGGTGACCAGCGCCTCTGGTGACTGCTTGATACAGGACTCCTCAACCTCATTTGGGTCTGAACTCGCATCAGGTGGTGGGTGATAATGCTCGAAACCAGGTACGTGGATATAGTCTCCATCGTGTGGATGCGTTCCCCACCGGAAGTTCACGCCCTCGGAGTCCGTATAGTGGAAGTTGTAGTCTCCACGGACCGTCCACTGGATGTCAATTCGCCCACTATCGGCCTCACAAAGGCCATCATCGAATCTGACCTCCAGCACTGATGGGTTGAGATAGTCATCTAGCGAGGGAGTTGCGAACGGCTCTGTCTCGTCTATAATATCTCGGATCGTAATGAGAGCTGGCCGGTCAATCAGCCCACGGAGCGAGTGGCTCTCCTCCGTTCCAGATGGTTTCGACATCGACTAGGCGGAAATGCTGCTGTCAGTCGGGCGACGACCATCATCAACGAACCGTTCGGCATTCGCGATCGAGAGGGCGGCATTTGCGAACGCGAGGTTGCGCCGGAGCGTCTGCCACTCTTGAATCGTCTCAGAATCAGTATCCGGCTGGTCCGAGGCGGGGTCTCCGAGTGTCTGGTTCGTTTGCTCGACTGCTAGCTCTTCGGGCGAATCAACGCCGTATTCAGAGCGATATTCGTTGAGCTGGTCACGCATCTCTCCGATACGCGTGACGAGTTCATCCGTCGAGACGTGTTCGAGGATATCTGCCGCCTCCTCAACGACGAGAGATTCAGTGGACCGACGATAGGTTGTCCCGCCGTGTTCGCCGGTGGCTGTGACAACGAATCCCTCGTCGTTGAGTGCGTTGAGGTGCTTTCGAGCCGTCTTCGGCGACGTGAGAGCGTCCTCGGCGACAGCATCAGCTGACACGGGTGAGTACGTGTGTGCGATAACGTGGCGGACACGCTCGTAGGGTGTCGTCTCGTTTTTCCAATCCTCTTGGACCTCCTCGTTGATATCCGCGAATTCGTCCGGCGCTCGGTCATTCATACTGATTCCTTCGTGATGTAGGAATATAGTAGTTTGCTACGGATCTATGTTACCTAATCGGCCACACCCTGTCGCACACTCTCGATCGTTTCTGGATCCTCGGGAACATCCGCTGGTCGAGAGGCTCTGTATGGACCATGCCGGTCTGTGTTGCTGAACACCGTACTCTGCCGGTACGGTCCGGAGCCGGATAGCTCGCGCTCAGTATTGGCCCCCCAAGTGGGTCGAGGGGATTCGAGAGGTGGACGGCCGACAGCCGCCCGCCTCATCCTCACAGAGCGTGACCTATCGATGACATACTACAACGACGGCCAGCACCGCCTCTCGAACAGCGACGTCGAACAAGACGACCGGTTCGATGAACTCAGACTCCGTGGTCTCTACGAGAGCCCGCACCTCGAAAGCGACTGCCTCGGCATCCGCCTCGAGAACGCCGGCGAATTGATGATAGCCGCTCGTCGTGAGCCCGAATACGATGAGTTTGGCCTCGAAATCGACGGACCTGGACGATACGAACTCGACGCCTACTGGGTCGGCGCGAGTCTCCGCACCACCGAAGGTCGCGACGTCGATCCCATGGACCTCGCCGACGAGGACCTCACCGGGCTCCCACTCGAAGCCCAGGAACGCTTGCACGGACTTCGAGAAGAGCGCAAACGCCAGCGTGAGAAGGCCTTAGCTGCCCATTCCATCGGCATCGACCGCGAAACGCGGTGTCGCGAGGACATCCTCGGAGAGTGTCGAGAACGCCGAGCCCAGCGCAACGAGCGCGTCATCGGTGCGGGAATCGACCGCGACAACGCATTCAAACATATCGACAAGAACGAGAACGAGGCCGAGGCCGAGGCCGTTCGCGAGGTCGCTGCTCGAATTGAAGACCACCTCATCACCGGTCCTCGTGAGGAGGTCCTCCAACACCTGCTCGCACGCAAAGTCCGGCGGGGTCAGGATGTCTTCACCGCCCAGTCCAACACGTTGGAGCAGCTCTACCAGGAGGCGAGCGTCATCCAACCTATCTCTATCTCGTCCGTGCCGATCATCCCCTCGAAGTACAACGTCGAGGCTGACATTCAGGGCGAGGTCACGACTCTCTGGCAACCCAAATCGCAGAGCCAGCAGCAGGTCGACCTCATCAAGGACGACGCCGGCGATACAATCAAATTCACCGTATGGACACGCTCTCGACAGAGCGTCATCTTCCACGAGGGCGATCTCGTTCGGATTCGTGCCGGGAAAGTCGGGAAGTACCAGGGACAGGCTACTCTCGCCGCCGATTCCGAGACGCAAATCGAAGTCCTCGAACGTGGAGACGGTCCCGCACCCCGGGGCGACATCCTGAACGTCGACTGGGAGACATACGCCACGCGTCACCGCGAGCAGGGCATCGAACATCCTTTCCAGCGGCACAAGGCCTGTGCGATTCCCACACTCGGCGCTCCCGGTGTCAAAGAGGTCTCCCGTCCCGTGCATGCTCTCGCCGACAGACTCGATCAAGAGAAAGGCGGTCGGTTGGACGCGCTTGAATGGCTCAAAGCCACCGAGATATTCGACGAGGCCGACAGCAACGTTCCCTTCCCGACCTGGTGGCGCGAACAAGCCAACGTCGTCTCCGTTATCGTTGATCTTGACGCCGAAGGGAATGAGATCGGCGCGGTCATCCGTGAGACCGTTTCGACGTGTCGCCCCGAATCCATACCTATTCCCGTCACTCCCGTCCCCAGAGGTAAGCGCCGTCTCTGGGCGCTCATTCGTGATATCGACCTTTTTGGAACCGCTCTTGATGATGATACGGAGGGAGTGGCAGAGACGGAGATAGGTGACTCCG
>NZ_KE356561.1:50120-51439 GCF_000415985.1 Haloquadratum walsbyi J07HQW2 | reverse complement strand
AGGAGGTTGCCTTCGTCCTCGTCGAAATCATCCGGTGTGTACGTTGTCGGGGATGACTCGTCAGCACCGAGATCGAGAATCAGATAGAGCGCTTCAACGAAATCATACGCAGTTCCAGGCGAAAGGTCTGTGAGGCTCGCGATCTGCCGGATTGTGACATCTCCCTCACTGTGTGCGTTTACGAGATCGTATGTGAGCGCGAACGTGACGATACCGTGATCTTCGAGAACCCGTTTGATCGCGGGGTACTCGTTCTTCTGTGCGATCACCTCGATAAGTTCGGGAGTAATCGAGACTTCCGTCTCGCGAACCGTCAATGTCAGTTCAAACTCTTCAGCGGTGTATACAGCAGTCCCGGCATCGTCGCCAACCTGGCTGATTAGGCCCGCTTTCTCCAGCTTATGGAGATAGTCGTACACCGTCTTTTTCGAGACAGTCGTTGTTTCGACGAGTTCAGGCCCTGTGGCAGTCGCTGACCCTCGAATCGATATATAGAGGCTAGCGAGCGATGGGTTCTCGAGTAATTCTGCGAATGTCGGGAATCCGGTGATCATCCCCGGAGTGTCCCCCGCGTTCCGCACGTGTTTTGTATCGTAGCTCATCTTGTATAGAGTTACGAAACTAGAAATCATAAACGTTTGTCACGGAATGGAGCGTTGTAGTGTTCATAAACGAGGTACTGATTTTTTATCGGGGTTCTTCGCCGCGGCCCCGGAAGAGCGTGATATTAACCAACAAATTCGTCCATTCAACTGTTAGTGTTGGTTAATCACGAAACCGGTACTGCATATCTCGCCACCGAGCACATTCGTGTACTCAGCCAGACATCCGATAACTCTAGTGAGCGCCCCCTGGTCCTCGCACTGTGTGCGTGGGGTCTTCGTCCGAACGAGGTCACGCGCCTCCACACGCGCCAGTTCGTCCCAAACGAAGAGTGATACTTAGACGCCTCCGACTTCGGTCGCAACCCAAGCGGTATTACTCAGGACACGAATTATGAATTGTATGTCGAAAACGACAGGGGACCCCGAACGCGCCATTAATGGTCTTCTATCAGTGGCACAGCTACTCGAAGAGCCACGGCTCGCTCGCCTCTACACGTATATTCTCCGTGAAGGCGAAGTGACGATTGATGAAATCGTCGCCGACACCGACACGCCCCGCACGACCGCGTATGCGGATACGGGGACACTCGTTGATCTCGGGGTACTCACGCGGGATGAAACGCAGAAAACGCACACCTACACGCTATCCCAATCACGCTCACTGCGAACCTCGATGGCGATACGTACACGATCACGCCCACACTCGTCGAGGCA
>NZ_KE356561.1:34966-50070 GCF_000415985.1 Haloquadratum walsbyi J07HQW2 | reverse complement strand
CACGTTGGAGCAGCTCTACCAGGAGGCGAGCGTCATCCAACCTATCTCTATCTCGTCCGTGCCGATCATCCCCTCGAAGTACAACGTCGAGGCTGACATTCAGGGCGAGGTCACGACTCTCTGGCAACCCAAATCGCAGAGCCAGCAGCAGGTCGGCCTCATCAAAGACGACGCCGGCGATACAATCAAATTCACCGTATGGACACGCTCTCGACAGAGCGTCATCTTCCACGAGGGCGATCTCGTTCGGATTCGTGCCGGGAAAGTCGGGAAGTACCAGGGACAGGCTACTCTCGCCGCCGATTCCGAGACGCAAATCGAAGTCCTCGAACGTGGAGACGGTCCCGCACCCCGGGGCGACATCCTGAACGTCGACTGGGAGACATACGCCACGCGTCACCGCGAGCAGGGCATCGAACATCCTTTCCAGCGGCACAAGGCCTGTGCGATTCCCACACTCGGCGCTCCCGGTGTCAAAGAGGTCTCCCGTCCCGTGCATGCTCTCGCCGACAGACTCGATCAAGAGAAAGGCGGTCGGTTGGACGCGCTTGAATGGCTCAAAGCCACCGAGATATTCGACGAGGCCGACAGCAACATTCCCTTCCCGACCTGGTGGCGCGAACAAGCCAACGTCGTCTCCGTCATCGTTGATCTTGACGCCGAAGGGAATGAGATCGGCGCGGCCATCCGTGAGGCCGTTTCGACGTGTCGCCCCGAATCCATACCTATTCCCGTCACTCCCGTCCCCAGAGGTAAGCGCCGTCTCTGGGCGCTCATTCGTGATATCGACCTTTTTGGAACCGCTCTTGATGATGATACGGAGGGAGTGGCAGAGACGGAGACAGCCCGCTCAGAGACCAGTATCCCGAGAGCGATCTGTTCGCCCCCTCGTATTGGGGCAATCTGACGGAGGTGTTGCGAGCCGCTACCCACTCCTCGACTGGAACACCGAGCGATGAGTTCCTCGTTACCGAGACAGCCAGCGGTCACGCTCACGATGCCAGCGGCACCTGCTATTAGTTCACGTCTGGAGGGCACGGCCGATTGTGTGTGTCCGCATATTGTAATGATACTAGTACTGCGGCATTCGCGCTGTGTATTCAGCACGGCTTCTGGAACCTATCACCAATTAAGGGTTTCAACAGGGCCAAAGATGGAGTTGCCAGACCCTCTCGGCTGAGTGACGAACAGCGACAACAGTTAACGGACGCTGGCGTTACGACTGAGGAGAAGACGAGGACGAGATTATGAAAATAGCAGCATCAATCACAACATCGGACGGTGCGACGCACTTGCTCACGGAGGATGGTATCGACCCAAACGACCTCCCGGACGGTGAGCCTGTTCCGGCGCGGCTCTTGAACACGGGCGGCGACGGACCGCCGCAGACCCGGGAGACAGCAGAGGTCCGGAACATCATCGCGCGAAACCCGTACTTCGGAGAGCCGGCCGATGTTGATCTCGAGGAGTTGCTTGAAGCGGCCGAGACGCCGGGTGACGGGCAGATAGAGATCGGCGAGGTCTCCGAGTTGGTCGCGCAGAAGTTCACCGACTGACGCGCAGCAGTCTTCCTGGAGCCACACCGTGAGTAGTAACGACACTCCCGAGCCCTCATCGTCGGTCGTCCGTCTCGACGTCAACACCGGACGCCAGCAGGCTCACCGCTCAGGCGGAGGTCCAGAAAAACCCGTCCTTATCACAATACGAGCCTCTGAGGGTGTTTCTCTACACATATCCTCCTCCCTGTGTGCGTTCGGCCCCTGATAACCCGACAAACACTTGTGGAGCTTTTTTCAGCATAGCTTGAGGATATCATGCGCGCCGTCAATAGTGGAGCGATCTCGGTTCAGTACAAGTCGCGCAGGTCGGCGGAGATCACCGGGAACAACTCGCTGTAACACCTCAGCGACGGTATAAAATGCCAGCGCGGTCACATCAAGCGTATGGCAGAAGATACACCACCGGACATCGTAAACCTCCAAGAAGAATCGTCAGTTGACTGGCTCCGATCGACGCGCGACGAGACCGACGACCCGATCGGGGAGACGGCCGACGCAGGCGATGAGATCGAGGGCGCGGACACGGACACGGACACGACGAACGACGACGGCAGCGACGAGTAACGAGGCGTATCCGTCGTCGCCGACTCATATGTGACGCGCGAGGCCTCACTCGCACAAATAATCTTACTTAGACGTGTGGGTATGCCCAGACCTCAAAACACAAAACCGCATGACTCGGCGGATGTGTATTTATCTCAGTCTATTTCACGCAAAATTATTCTCGAAAGGTCATAAATACGCTGATATGTCGGCTGTGATACGCTCGGTGACGGCCGTGACGACGGCGTCGACAAGACGAGCCTGCCTCACTTGACGAACTCAATCGGCTCCAACTACGAGAGTAGTAAAACCGCACAGCATTCGGTCATATATTACTACTGACGCTGCCGTGTTTTTCTAATTCTTCGATGCTCTTGTGTAGCACATTGTTGATTTCAGAGAGTGGCTTTGACGGCGTGTTTGAGCGCTTCTCGTCCAGGTTTGCGGTAGAGTTCTCGTCTGAGTTGGAATGCCCAAGATAGATCGTACGTGGCGCCACCCATCCGGCCTCCAGTCACCTGATTTGCCGAGAGTGACTACCGGTGGCAAGGACGGTGGTACCTAACGTGGGAAGTGTGACTGGCACCCACTCCACCCAAGGCCAGAATCAGCAGACGGGGCTGTAGTGGCCGGGACCGTTCCCGACTGATATACCAAGCACAAGGACCACACCCGGCAGGGGACATCGGCATTAACCGTGCAGTCGGTCGCGTCGACACGCTGAACGAAGAATCCGCACTCAACTACGATGACTGAAACCGAACACGCACTCGAACGAGCGTTCCAAGACACCGTCCGAGGACACGGGATCAAGTCGAAGAACATCCCGAATCTCGAAATCACCGAGACTGGACTCAGAATAGGCGATCACTTTGACATCGAAGCCTACCGGGAGTCGTTCACCGGTGACATCAAAGACATCGACCGAACCATCCACGAGACCTACGCACCGTACTGGCTCTACCTCGCGGGCATCCCTGAGATTGAGGTCAGTGAACTCGACCGGGACAGCCCGATGCGAGAAATCGACATCACTGTCGACATCTCTGTGGACGGCAGCGACGTCCTACTGAATACCAGCTACCAGCAACAACTCGGCTGTGTCGTCGGAGACGCTGTGGCACGGAGAATGCAGAAATGACTGAAACCGAGGAGAAGACGCTCGAAGAAAATGCGTTCGACGACCTCGACGAGATCACAGAGGAGGCAAAGCGAGCCCTCCGTGCGTTCAACCAGGACGACGCTGTCACGCTCCACGACGCACTAGTCAACATAAAGAGCACTTCGACTGCCGGGTTGAGAAAGCAAAGGCCATAGGTGACTCCGCCGAAGACGGCGTCGGAGCGGATCGTAGGGGAGTGTGAGCGGTGCAGGGTCGAGACTGTCGTGTATCTCATTCCCCCGTGGGCATCGCCCGAAGTCGGCTACGATCGACTCTGCCGTTCCTGCCATCTCGCCGAACTACCAGAGTCGTGGGAGGTGGGGCCGTGAACTCTCTCGAAACGGAAAGTGGATCGCGATGAAATACAGAGTGTGTAGGGCTTGGCTTGATGAGTTAGAGATCACGACGCATCCCCGCGGAACCTGCTGGGAACACAGGCAGGAGGCCCCTCAGAATCGATGACCGACGTTTCTCTGTACTCGGGAGACGATCGCCGGACACGCGTCGGTCACTGTAAGATGGACTCAACGGACGTGTACGTCGGTCGCGGTCCCAGTAACCGAGACATGAACGAGACGCAGGTCGGTGAGCGAGGCTGGCTTGGCAACCCGTACACGAGCCTGTCATAGAACTCTTCACATATTACAGTCAGTTTGATTACTATTATAACGTATTACTGATTTAGAGATGCGTGCACTAAGTGCACGGCGTTTACAAATAGTCAGAGAGTGTCTTTTCGTTTCCGAATTATGATTTCTCGAACCCGTTCAACGTGATTTGTCTCGGATTGAACGAATGCTGTGAGGATGGCTTCGACAATCTCGGAGCGGCTAACTCCGAGATCGTCACATTCAGCGACCAGTTCATCCACTTCTCGCACGGTTTCCTCGTCAACAGCGACTCCGAACTTCTTTTTCGCCATAGCTACGACAAGCTAAAAACAGCGTGAACCAAGTGTACAGCGCTTTCAATTCGTTAGAGATGATTCAACAAACCATGAGAACTATTCTATAACAGGCTCATCTGATACCAACTCGACCCCTCGCCGAAGAACCCTAACCGAGCGAACGGCCGAACCTGATCGTCGTCGCTGTTGTCAGTCATCGAACTTCCCCTCCACTGCCTCCGCAGCGACCACCAGCCGAGCGGTCAGATCGCGGGCGTCGTCGGGATCGAGGCCAGTGCCGACTTCGATGGGGCCAGAAGTCCACCGGAGCCCGACGCCGCTCCAGCCATTCTCCTCGTGGACGCCTTCAACTTCGAGCGGCCCGTGGTTCATTTTGGCGGTGACGTGGAAGTTGTTGAGGCCCCTAGGAACAGAGCCACAGTCCGTGACCGAGTACGTCCCGTCGTCAGTCACGCTCTTGCCTTTGATGACCGCACCTGAATCAGGCGGAAAATTAACGAGGAACTGACTGAAGACATTCGGCTACTGAAAGAGAATCACCCCGAACTCCTCAAGAAGCTTCAGGAGATGGCCTGCGACGACGGCTGAGCGACAATTCTATTAGTACCACCAGCGTACCACAGTGTACGAGCACGGACACGCCCGAGAACAACGGGAAGGACGGCGAGATGGTGAAGCTCAACGTCAAGGTGCCGAAGCGGCTTCTGGAAGAGCTTGACGAGCTTTCGGAGGAGTTGAACTACACCAACCGCTCGGAGTTCATTCGTGAGGTGTTGCGAGACACCACAGAGCCGATCCTGACGCCGGGCGCGCAGGAGGGCATCTCACAGGGGTATGCGGACGTTGCAGCTGGTCGAACGGCCAGCCACAAGGAGATGAAGGAACGGTTCGGACTCAACGACGAGTGAGGGCTGATGAGTGGCACACGATCTGGAGTACGCCGACGCGATTCAGGAGACGTTGGATCAACTCGAAACCGAAAACGCCCGCCGCATCATCAAGAAGCTGGACGGCATTCTCGATTTTCCTGACCACTTTCTCGACCGGTTAAAGAACCATCCAGGGTACAAGCTCCGCGTCGGTGACTTCCGCGTTCTAATTGGTTGGGACAAGGACGACGAGACGCTCTACGCCATCGACGTGTTCGAGCGCAAAAACGAGTACCGCGAACTCGGGAAGTACCGCGAGGTGTGGGGGAGTTGGAGAGACGATGACTGACATGGGGACACACGGCGACTCTAAACCACAATATCCCAACTCAGCGGTGCGGTGCCGTGGGAATCCTCGCGCTTCAGCGCGGGGAGGATGTCAACACGGACACGGTGGGTACACAGGAACAATCGCGGAGAAAACCTCGTTCACTTGTATACCCGACAGCGAAGTAGGCGACACCGATCCCACCGAGTATGCCGGCCAGCTAATCGACGAACAGGATTCGCGAATCGACAGCAAGTGGGGCCCTGCTGGATGTATTCACATCGAAGACGGCACGTACCTGTTCTTCGGCTGGGCAAGCGCCTAACGCCTCTCCTTTCATATGAGTACTCGTCACCACCCCCAATCCAGAGTGATACGGCCGCTTCGCGATGGCGACATCATCGCGTTCCCCTATCTCAACGCTGTCGGGCGGTACACCGGGGATGACTCCGTCGGCTCGTTCACGTGGTCCGTCCCGCCAGGGGGCCCACTTAGTATCGGTCACCTCCCCAAGCACAATGAGACCGACGCGATGATCGACTCCGGGGAAATCGTCATCCTCGAGACGGAATTCGGGTCTCTCGCCGCTTATCACGCCTCTCGGACTTACCGCGACTGCGACCCCCGCCTCGTCTCGCCGGGTGGTGCGCCCTCGACAGGCCATCTCTCGCTCCGCGCCGAGCGTGGGTCGAGGGTCCGTGAGCGCGTCAACGGCTTCTTGAAGCATCCAGATGTCGCATATCAGCACGACCCTGTGACCACGCCCTTCCGAATCGCACTCACTGCCACTCATCAAGACCGAGAGGTTGCGATGGCGGTCCTCGGACGCCCACGAGGGAGACACAACGCCGACGGTCGGACGGTCGAGCTGTGTCGCTTCGCTGCCCACCCTGACCGCCCTGCGAATACGCCATTCTGCTACTGGTCCTCGTCGTTCAGGTCGGGTAGCTCCTCATCCCACCCATCGTTTTCAGCGTACCAATCACCGCTGTACGTGGAGGCTGCCGTCTCGATCCCAACGAAAGAAGCCGTCGCTGCTGCGATGCGATTGTCTTCTGCGGCTGCCCAATACGGTTTCTTGTGACGGACCAGCCCCGCGGCTTCGAGTCGGTTGAGCGTCGGCCCAACACTCCCACGCGGCACCCCTATCTCCTCAGCCAATTCCGCTGGTGTGTATCCAACGCCCGGTGACTGCAACAGACACTCCATCAACTTCCTTGCGTTGGTCCTCCTTGACAGGTCAACGCGTGGGTTTCCGGGTTCGTATGTATCGAAATCGACTGGCATATACGAGTATTGTATGCGAATTGTATTAGCCATTGGGAGAGGAACGAGAATCTATCCGGCTGTGATATAGTTCATCTGTATTGACCGATTCACAAGTCCGCATTTCAGCGGACGACTGCTGACCGATTCGCGCCCTGTATTCAGCACGCGGGGAAGAACATCTATCGGGACTGGCAGTATCGCTGGCAGTTGATACACAGCTCTCATCAACCGGCTGTTTCAGGTGAGAATACGTCTAAAGAATTGGATTTCAACAGAGCCAAAACGGAGTATTGCGACGGGGCCAATCGTCTCAGGCTGGATTGTTAGAGCGTTCGTCCTCCGCGTCGGAGGAACTCTCGGCCGCCACTGACGGAAGATACTTGTTCTCGATTTCCTCAACCGGTGGGAAGCCGATTTCATCAAGAAGTTTGTTGACCGCTTTGTCGAACGACATGTTTTTCAGCGGATTGTCGTTTTTGTAGGCGGTCAGCCGCGTCTTCGCCGGCTGGTGGAGGGCGACGTTGGTCGGCTTGTCGGGTTCAGAGTCGGTGCTGCCATTTTCCGTGGTGGAATTGGAATTACTTTTTGACACTTCAATCACCTGTAGACAAGGAGACATCGGGGGGGTGTTCCTACATCCACAGATAGCGTGTTACGGGTTATCAGATAACTGTTCCGGTGAAAACCCCCAAATCCCGTCCGTTGACACCCTTAGACGGGTGTTCTACATCCACCACATTCAATGTGATCTGCTCTTGTTTATATCAAACTCTCAGCTTGTACGGGTGGGTAACAATGATCACCCTCCGAACAAGAAGACTCCTGAAAAAGCACAGCACCCCACTTGTCGTGGGAATCCTTGCGCTAGTCCTTTTCGTCGATCCAGTCGCTGCACAGGCACAGCCCCCTTCCGGGTTCGAGGACATCATGAGCAACCTCTACGACGTGGTCCTGCTCGTCCTGAAGTACGCTGGCCTTGTGGCGCTCTCCCTTGGTGCAATCGTGTGGTTCACTGCCCGGAGAAACAGTGATCGGGCCGAAAACGGAATGAAGCTGCTAATCGGTGGCGGAGCGATGATTGTGTTCTACTTCGGCGTTACAATCTTTGTGAGCGTGTTGGAGTGGATTGCCACTCCATCCCCTTAGGCTGGCTAGCCGGGACAAGTGTTCTCCCCTTCAACCCGTGCCCGAACTTCCCATTGGGCTCTTTTTGAGGGGGAGTATTCCAAGGGCCAGTAGCGGCTGAATTACCAAACATAACATAATCCAAACATGATAACAAGCGTTACAACTACGCATCTATCTAGGCAAATAACCAACGGGAGGGATGCGCCCTGACCATTGCACAGTGGAGAGGGCAGAGTGTGTCTACCCGTGAGGAGGCCGGAGGACGATGACTGCCTCGCCCCCGAACTCCGAAAAGGACGACCAAGGAGAGAGCAGTCTTCATGACCGTACCAGCTCCATGTCGTCGATATCAACAGAAGATTCAACCGATGCAGAACAGCTGTTCTCCGATCAGAGCCAAGAAGAATCAGCCACGGATGACAGCGGCCCGTCGACCGAGAGCGGCACCGACGACGGAGTGGAGGAAGAATCAGAGGATCGCCTCGCCTCCTACGAAAACAAGAGCACGACCGAGCCAGGAAAAAAACTCAGCGATCCTATCGAAGCTCGGCCGTATATCCATATTTCACCTGCCCGCAAGCAAGTCACGCCCGGGAACGTCATCGAGGGGCTGTTTGGATTGTACCGTGCGGGGGTGACGGGAACCTCGCGATTCAATCTCAAAGCCCGTCTCGGCCTCAATAACTGCAGGAAGACTTTCGAGTTCATCATCCACAAGCCGCGGAACACGAAGCGGTTCGACTTCTATATCTCAGTGACGCCTTACGAGGCGACTGCGTTCAAGACGCTCGCCGCGAACGTCGCCGCGATGTATCCAGAGTCCTTCGGGTTCGAAATCGTCCCATTCAATCCCGTTGCGGCGTTCGCCTCAGAAGACGGGAACGCCCGCGTTGGTGGGCGGCGTATTGCGACGCTCGATGACATTGTCGACCTTGAGAACCTCGCCGGCTTCGAGGACCCTGAGGTCTTCACCAACGAAGAGATCGGAAGCGGAAACGAACCCTCCTCCGAAGAAGCCGAAGAGCAACTCAACAGGGAGGGGTTCCGCTCCGTCCCGAAGAAGTCAGTGAGGAAAACCGTCCCTCGCTCGTTCGCTGGAAGGGCATCTCCTCAAAAAAGACGACTGGATGACGTTACTCCGGCCGTTCAGCAGTTTGTCTGTCGACCGTGACGACCAGTATCGCTCGCCCCTCAGCGTGCTTCTTGAGCAGGCCGTCCACACCGACGACCCGTTCATGTTCCAGACTATCTTCATGCCACGCTCTGATTGGACCAGAGAAGCTGAAAACCACAAGCGGAACCTCAAGATGGGTAACCACGGAACGCTCTCGGCGTTCAAAAATGAGTTTTTGCGGCAGGCGTTCGGAACGTCCGATCAAGAGCGCCAGAACCTCCACCGTGGAGATATCTCTGAGCAGGTCGGGGGGTCCGTCAGCACCGGCGAGGATGACAAGATCACGGGGTCGCGGATGGAGCAGATCGACCGCAAACAACCGACTACAACGTTTGACCTCACACTCCGAGCTGCCTGTAACGAGCAGACTATCCAAAGCATCTCGAACGCCTTTACGTCGCTCTCAGGACCGTACTATGGTATCGAGGGCGAGCTTCTCGGGGACAGCGACAAAGAGTCACCCGGCTGTGCCACACACGACAGGCCAGCACCAGCGGTCTCTCTGGGCGCTTCAGCAAAGGTGATCCGCTCATTTGTGCCTCTCCAGACGAGCTCGCGAACTTCGCCGTCGTCCCACACACAGGCGCCCTCCCGCGGGCTTCGCATGGATCATCGGGTGGATCGCCCGACGCTCGCTCGCCACTCACAGCGACAGACGAGGACCTGCTCTCGCAGTACGACTCCGGAATGCACATCGGGTATGCCGAGACCGCCGTCGACAGCCGACCAGACATTCCAATCCGTCTCAATGCAGGACAACTAACGCACCACATCCTCCGCGCAGCGACGACTGGTGCCGGGAAGACGACGACGATGATCAGCGATACGCTTTCAGCCTACGAGTCGTTCGACGGCCCCATCTTCGTCTTCGACCGAAAAGGTGGAACGATGGCCGAAGAGTACAAGAAAGCGCACTTCAAGAAATTCGGCAATCTCGACGACGTCGTCCACATCCCCGTTCCGGGGCCGGACGACGAGGTACTCGCCTTCCCGTACTTCGACATCCGTCCGCAACTCGCTGCTGGCGTCTCGCGTACGGTCGCCGTCCAAGAGAAAGTCGACCGCTATAATGAACTCCTCGTGTACGTGCTAGGCCGCGAAATGACTCAGCAGGCGTTCGTCGCTCAGGAAATTCTTAATAACCTGATCAAAGCGATGTTTGACCCCGTGTACGGCCGGGACGCATGGCCGATCGAGGACCTGTTTCAGGTTGCCTTCAAAATGCAACAAAAAGGGAGCGAGAACGAGAAGATACGGGCACAGGGAGAGATGCCCAGCGTGAGCGACACGACTCTTGGACTCTCACTCACGCGGCACCTCCATGCCGACAAACAACGGTTCAGGTCGTCGATCGACGCCGTGATGAACCGCATCACCAAGCTCGCCGAGCGAGATTTCATCTGGCGTATCCTCAATTTTGTTCCCGAATGGAATGATGAGAGGGGCTGCTACGCCGACCAGTCCCCAATGTTCGATATACAATACAGGATATCCTCGCCTCAGACAAGGTAGTCATCATCGACACGGGCGACCTCCGACCCGCTTCGAGCGATCTGTTCACCTTCCTGCTGCTCGACTACATCTGGTCGGGCGCTCGCCTTCGCCATCGGGTTGGGGACACCCCGCCGGTTGATGATGAATACGTTATCAACATTATGATAGCGCTTCATCGACGGTCACTCCCGAGGCTTCCTCTACAGCGGAGACTAATGCTGATGCGAGTACTGCTCAAGAGCCGAAAGCGGCCGAGACAGGGACCGCGCAGCCGACAGCAAATGGTCGTGAACCAGCTGATTCGCGTGGAGTGGACACCGACTCCAACCTCGACGAGAGTACTCAGCGGATGATGAAAGCGTCTGCTCGCAACGCCGGGCCGGGATGGGAACGCACCGATCCGACACTTGATGATGACGAGAAGCATCCAGCGGATTGGACCGTCGGTGAACTCCGGGGCTACTCCGCAACCGACCAAGCGATGCGTGTCGCTCGTGAAGACCAGCGTATCCTCGCCCGGAAACTCGACCGGCAGGCACGGGAGCTCGCTGAACTCAACCAGCAAGGCGAGGAGAACGAACGCCTCCGGTTCATCCTCACGATCTACCTCGAAACGATGGACGAGCTGATGGAGGAGCGCGCTCGGTATCGGACACAACTCAAGCGCATAGGGGAGCTCTCAAAAGACGATTCTGAACTCCCTGACGACCCTGTGAAGCGAGTCAAGCAGATCATGCGGCCGAAGGTTCAGCGCGAAAACGAACAGACCGCAGAAGATACCCTCACAGGAATCGACGCTGTCCTCCAAGAGTATGAAGAGGCGAACGAGCAAATAAAGGCTGAAGAACGGGAACGCCACAAGAAACGGGGCCTCATCTCGCGTCTCTTCAGGTGACGACGCTGTTCCGAGCTATTCTGCCGGCGGACTGATCGCGCTGTTCGCTCCGTGTATATCCCCGCGTCTCGCCGCGTGAGTATTGGTCCCCGAATGGGGATGAGGGAAGTGAGATGGACGACAACATCAGCCCCGACGAGCAGCGTATCGACAACGACTTCGGCGGAACAGCGACCGAGGCCGGACTAGAGCAGAGTGAACCCGTGAGCGTCCAGTTCCAGACCGGCAACGGTCCCGAGTTCAGAAAACCCGACCACGACCCGCACGGCGAGCCGTTGGCCGCTGTCAGCCACTCGATAGCATCCTGTGACGGCGGGTGCGGAATGTCGGGCTTGGTCCCGACCGCACTCCTCGAAGGCGCCGACGGGCTGACTGGGTGGCCGCCATTCGACATCCTCTGCGAAGCGTGTGCCGAAGCTCGCAAGCACGACGACTACAGCTTCTAGTCGGCGAATATACCCCGGTTTCGTTCGTACTGCTTTCCGACTAGACGACTCGGACGTAGAGTTTCTCCGTCCTCTCGGGGTCCACAGCTCCTCGAAACGTGAGTATTGGTCCCCAAAGGGGGATGAGGGAAACCGGAGAGGAGCGTAGCGATGACTGCGTTCATTCTCGTCCGAGATACGATTCAACCTCGGGATGAATCAACCTAGGCGACAGTCGGGATGTCCCGATCGTCGCTTCCCGGTTGTCCCGCTCGCGTCTCCTGTGAGTATTGGCCCCCAAAGGGGGTGAGGGAGAACGGGTGGGTGGGGCGTGACGGTCGAGTGCCCAGTCCCGAAGCCGTTCCCCAGAAATCCCTCAGAGTGACAACCATGTGTGCAAATACTACCACTGACGTAGCGCAGCGCGCGGAAGACATCAGCAGCGAGTTCGACGAGATGGGCGTGGACGTCCCCGCGTCGAGCATCGAAGAGCGGATTGCGGCCCTGCAGGAGTACTTCGTTCCGATCGAGACGGCGGTCGAGACGACCGTTCGTAACGTCATCAACGACCACGACCTCGAAATCCAGCGACCTCCCGGACGGGGTCAGAGCGGTTGCCGGCTTCGGCAACGGGACCAGTGGTTCCCGGGGCTTCGACCGGATAGCCCTCGAGGACATCTCCGAACTCGGCGAGGAAGAATGGGTGGACGTTCGGGCGCAGGTCGTCGACCTCTGGGAGCCGCACTCCAAGTCCATGCGGCAGGTCGGTCTCATTGCTGACGAGACGACTCAGATGAAGTTCGTTGTCTGGGCGAAGAACACCGACTCGCTCCCGACCCTCGAGGAGGGCGTCACCTACGACATCGCCTCGGCGGTCACGAACGAGTACGAGGGCAAGTACTCCATCTCGCTCAACAAGGCGAGCAGCGTCACGGAGCCCGAGGAAGCTGTCGAACCCACGGACGGGTCGGTTCGCGCCACGGCGACGCTCGTTGGCCTGGATGACGGTTCGGGCCTCATCAAGCGCTGCCCACACACAGACTGCACGCGCGTTGTTCAGAACGGGCGCTGCTCCGAGCATGGTAACGTTGACGGTGAGTTCGACCTTCGCCTGAAAGCCATCCTCGACGATGGCTCCCGTGCCGTCCGTGCACTGTTCGACGTCGAGATGACTCAGGCTGTCTCCGGTGTGAGCCTCGATGACGCAGTTGAGATGGCTTCGGAAGCCCTCGACCCCAGCGTCGTCGAAGCGGAGCTCCGCGAGTTGCTCATCGGTCGGACGTACGACGTTCGTGGGCCGATCATCGGCGAGTACCTCCTCGTCAACGAGGTCGAACAGACCTCCTACTCGGCGGAGAATCCCGGCCTCAGTGACGCAGCTCTCGCAGAGGCCGTCACGCAGCGTCAACCCGCCAAGCGCGTGTTCGGTGCTGAACTGAACATGGCGACCCACTCGTTCACCCGCCCGGAGGACCAAGACGACGATCGTGCGCCGAAGTTCACACTGCTCCCCTCGGGCGAGGCGTCCAACCGCGTGCTCGTGGTTGGTGCTCTCATCGAAACGTCGGATGTCGGCAGTGACTCTGAGTTCTGGAAGGGGCGCGTCATGGCCGGTAGTGAGGTCGTGAACGTCTACGCTGGGGAGTACCAGCCCGAGGCGGCAGGAGTGCTCCGCTCGGCCGAGCCTCCGGCATACGTCGCAGTGGTGGGCAAGATCCACCAGTACGAGACGGACTCCGGTGTGATGGTCTCCATCCAGCCCGAGCACATCTCGACAGTGGACAGCGAGATTCGCGACTCGTGGGTGGCTGAGAGCATCAACGCTCTCAGAAGGACTGTCTCATCAAATTCATCTTAGGATTATGTCTACTACGGATCAAAGCGAAGGAGAACGACAACGAATCATTCAGCGACGTCCTCACCCTCACATGGAATATAATTTTGTATCTCTATCAAGCCAGAAGGGACCACCGCACTCGTTTATAATCCGGACCGTGAAGTCCAATTGCCCACCAGGCAATATTTCTCGTATGGAGATACCGAACGGCGAACCCTCCCCCGAGGAAATCAAAACTGGAGCAGATCTGACTGGTGCGAACTTCTCGGAGGCCGACCTGTTCCGTGCCAACCTCTCTCGAGCGACCCTGAACCAGACTGACCTTTCAGGAGCGGACCTTCGTGAGGCTGTTCTCTCCGGGGCAGACCTGCGGGACGCTGACCTCTCGGGTGCCACTCTCTTCGGAGTTAATGTTTCAGGGCTCAGCCTGCGTCGAACTGACCTCTCAGCGGCGGATCTCCGTGGGGCCGACCTCTCAAATGCGAACCTGCATGGAGTAATCCTCACAGACGCGGATCTCCGTGAAGCTGACCTCACAGAGGCGAACCTTCGTGGGGCTGACCTCACGGCAGCGACCGTACCCAAGGGTGCCCTCTCGGAGGCGTACGTATCTGAGTCCGATGGTTTGCATTCAGAGTAATCCCACAGATTTCAGAAGCGTTTATTCCTGTGATGGGTCACGTCCGCCCGAATATTATCCTGTCGCCGGACTCGCAGCCGACGGCGAAGAGGGAACCCTGGCTCTGGCTCTCGCTCTCGGGATCGCGACGGCCGTCGCGGTCGGTGACCCCGGTCCCGTTCGTAAAATTGCCGGACAGCTCGGGGTGGCAGTGCGGGCAGCCGACGATCCGGAAACACCCGTCAGCGTCGGTCTCGAGGCTTCAGCGGGTAAGCTTGACGACGAAGGGGCGGCGGGTGCAATGCTTACGGTCCTTTCTGCCGCTATGTAGTCACCGGGACAACCAACCCCAACGGTCGGAGCCGCTGTCGAAGAAGGACTCGAAACTGTGCTCGTTCACTCGCGCTCGCCGCGCGTGAGAGCCCGAGCCCGAGCCCGAGCGATAGACCTGCTCGGCTTGACGGGTTCGACGGTCACCCCCTGTTGGCAAGTGAACCTCGACAAGTGTCGTGCCCGATCGACGCGACGAGTGTGTCACGGCGAGTGGCCGGGTCAGATATCGACGAGGAGGTGAGCCGTACCGCTCTGGCCGGCGCTGTGTCCGTCGACCCACCGGAGGGCGGCGTTACCCCGGCGGACTCTGGCTTTTGTGCTCTGGAACAGGGTATCTCCTCGGCCTGCGATCGCGTTCGATCGTTGCCTCGACAGCGCAGTCGGTGCTCCGGGTCGCCGTGGCGACGAACGGGGGATCTGGGGTCAGCGCTGACCGGTAAATCGAGACAACGGTTTGTATCACTCGTCTTCGAGAGCGTCGTAGATCTCCGCGTGGCGGCGTCCATCGAGTTTCCCCATTTCCAGAGCGATTTCACGGCGCTCGGCGTCACTCTCAGCAGCC
>NZ_KE356561.1:33422-34916 GCF_000415985.1 Haloquadratum walsbyi J07HQW2 | reverse complement strand
TCCAAGCTGGTAGGCAAGCACCCGACACACCCCTCGTTTCGTCTGTTCTTGTCCCAAATACACGCCGAGATGCCAGATTATGGTTCAGATTCAATCGACTCACGAGTCTCCAGCACGGTTCTGGGATCCAGTGTTAGCTCGTATTGGTAGTGGGCACCGCCCGCCCGACCCTCGTTTCGCTCAGTTCGCTCAAGAAATCCGAGCATTGTCAGGTCAGCGAGGTGATTCTGGATACTCTTGAGCGTCGTCAGAGGATTATGCTTCCAACCTCTCGTTACTTTTTCGTACATCTGTTGGACTGCCTTTGACCGTGCTGGTGCTTGTCCATCTGCTTCAAGTTGCGCGAGCGCCTCAAGAATGAGTTGTCCGTGCATAGTCTGATCTCGGAGTTTGTTTTCTACCCGACCGCGTTGAACCCGCTGTGCTGCTCGCTGTACATGTGTATCGACAATCATTTTATCACTATCCTCCTCGGCAATATCCCCACTTTCCCGGAGTAAGTCAATCGCCTGTCTGGCACTCCCGGTATCCTTTGCAGCCTTTGCAGCAGCAAACCTGATTGCAGACTCTTCGTACGCTTCCTCGGCAAGTGCGTTCTCGGCGCGGGTTGAAAGAATAGATCGAAGTTCATTCGCATCGTATGGTGAAAAGGCGATTTCCTTCTCCATGAGCGTATCTTTTACTTTCGGGCTGAGTGATGAACGGAAAGTATAGTTATTGCTAATACCGATCACGCCGACACGGGCATCAACGAGAGTGCCATTTGCCCGCGCTCGGGGGAGTTCATACAGGAGGGTATCAGCATCGTCAAGATGGTCGATCTCATCAAGCACGAACAGGAAGGTCTCTCCAACACGATCCATCTCCTTGAACAGCGTTTCAAGCGCATGTGATGTCGCAAGTCCGGTCTCAGGAAACTGTTCGCGGCTATTATCACGAATGCTATTGATAAGCGAGCGAACCGTTTGGTAGACAGTGTCGTCATTACAGTTTCGGGAGTGAACCTGAAGATCATCAGCTGCATCTCGGCGCTTTACTTCTGTCTGGAGTGCATCCAAGATATACTCAGTTACCGCTGTCTTCCCAACGCCTGTTTTACCATAAATAAATACGTTTGAGGGATTGCGTCCGAATAACACATCCTTGAGTGCCGTCCGATATGCGTCGATTTCATCATCTCGTTCAACAATAACATCCGGGCTGTGCTCCTCCGAGAGAATCGATTTGTCTTTGAATAACGTCTCTGTCATTTCCGCGAACAGGTCTTCACTCATTTGATGATTATATGCTTAACAACTAATTATATAAGTACATCGTTTTATCTGTTTACTCTGTTTCGTATGTTTTGTGTGTACTAACTGTGTATTTGAAAATCGGCTGGTTGATCTGTCCCGTGCAGCACAATTGTCTGTTCGGAAGCGATATCTCGCACTGAGTCTCTCAAGATCGAATCTCCCTACCCGTCGATTCGTGCAGAACAGACGAAACGAGGGG
>NZ_KE356561.1:27925-33372 GCF_000415985.1 Haloquadratum walsbyi J07HQW2 | reverse complement strand
CATAAAATATCAAATGTATGATTTATGATTGAGTTAGCAAGATAATATAACACCTGTACTATCATTATACTATAACGGAGGTTCCCGGAGAGCACGGAGAGAGTAACTCCGAGGAGTCTACCAGCAGTCAAACTACGCTCGACGATTCTGGTAGCGGTATCTCGATTATGGACGAGCTCCAATCTGGATCTGTTGAGACTGTCTTCGAAAACAAGGATTTGGTTCGTCCGGATACAATAATCGACGAAGATCGGATCGTTGGTCGCGATGAGCAGTTAAAGACCGTTATCACAAATCTCAAACCCGCTCTCCAGAACCACGGCATTCCGGAGATGTTGCTGACTGGGCCGTCTGGAACGGGGAAATCCCTGATTATCCATGCTGTCTGTAAGAAAATCGTCGAGCTGAGTGAGGCTCAGGGAATGCGGTTCGGTGTGTTTTCAATAAACTGCGAGGGCCCAGGTACGACCAGTCGTGCAGTCTATCGTCTCATTCAAGAAGCGACGGCAAATATCGATGAAGAACCGGGAGTTCCCGAGAGTGGGGTCTCGACAGACCAGAAACTCGAGCGCCTGTGGGAAATCATGCGCGAACACTATGACGGCGTAATTTTCGTCTTAGACGAGGTCGACATGCTCGACGGCCCATACTCGGAACCAGAATATAATTCACTCCTCTACCAACTCTCGCGGGCTCGAAACCTCGGCCGGTTTGATGGCCCCGTTTCCGTCACTGCGATAACCAACTACATCGATTTCATGTCTGATCTCAATAGCCGCGCGAATAGCTCATTCAATCCAGACGAGATCTTCTTCGAGGATTACGACGCAACGCAGCTTCGACATATCCTCCGCAATCGTGAAGACGCCTTCAAGCCTGAGGTTCTCGCGGATGATGTCGTCCCACTCGTCGCCGCGTTCGGCTCTCAGACACACGGTGATGCACGGAAGGCTATCGATCTGCTTCGGTGGTCCGGGGAATTAACCGATAAACAAGGAGACGAGCGTGTCGAAGAATCACACGTCCGGACTGCCCAGGACCGATATGACTCCGATCGGAAATTACGGCATATCGGTGGACTCTCGACTCAAAAGAAGCTCTGTATCTTCGCCGTTGCTGCGACAGACTACTACTCAAATGCCAGTGTGGACTGGATTCCGGCCGGACCCTCCTACAGCCTCTACCAGTTCGTCTGTGACACTCTCGGAGCTGATTCCTATGGCCGAGAAACCTTCGTGAACCATGTTACTGAACAGGCGACCTATGGCATCCTTGAGTTCGACCGTCGTGGTCGAGGACGGGGAAAAGGCATCCACATGCACTTCGACCTCGCTGAAGACCCTGAGTCGATTATGGAACGAATCCTAGAGGACGATTGTTTTGCTAACCTGGAACAAGAAGAAGAGATGATGCGCTCTATCGCGAAATCGAAAATGAACGGGTTCCTGAACTAGAGTCCCGACTGAGGCCTCCGATTTGACCCCCCTTTCGTTTACAACTCGAAATAGGGGTGTGTCTCGGATATCGATCTTCGACACGGGAGCGGCCGTTCGCGTTACAACTCGAAATAGGGGGTGTGCTTTTGCGATGTACTCACAAGTGGATGCTCATCGCGATCCGCAGCTGCCTTCGTTTCGAGTAGGCAACTGTGGACATCGTCCGTGAAGCTGGAATACTGGTTAGGAGGGCTGTAGAGGGTGTAGGAGCCATATTTACATCTCGAAATAGGGGTGTCCACCGTACCCCTATCCCATTTACAACTCGAAAAACGGGGGCTGGTCAGGTCCAGTCCGTGGTACCACGTACCTGTGTCCCATCAAGATCTCGTCGGATATCGGTCCGATCCCACTTGAGGGGGGACAGCACGCTTTCGACAGCTCTGACGAGCTGGGTCTCGTAGTACGCGTCGTCGTAGGTCTCGATCGCTTCGTGGGCGAGGGCGACACGGTTCTGTGAGGATTTCTCGTCGTCGACGACCACGTACTCGATATCCTGTCCGGGGTGGACGCCGAGGTCTTGATCGCGAGCGCGCTTTAACGCCGCCACGTTCTGCGTATTCTGGGCGTATCCTTTGAGTGGCTTGGAGACGCGGTTCCGTTCGACGAGTGCATCGACCGACACTGACCCTACATGGAGCTGACTGATTGCCTTTTGGAGTCTGTCGAGGACTGCATCCGGTGACCGTGTCGCATCGAGCCGGTCGAGACCGTCCTGCTGAACCTCCTCGATGAACGGCGTCGCTCTCGCGCTGCGGCATGAACGCCACCCAGTCGTAGTGGGCTTCGTGTTCGAGGCGAATCTCGACAGCCTCCGAAATCTCCGTCGCGAGCGCCTCGAGGTGGTGGTCGGCGGCCGTCGCGACCGGCTTGGTGAAGTCGTCACGATGCGCCCGAGTGACGAGCACCGGGATATCGTACCCTCCGGCGTAGGTCGTCAACCGAGCGAGGGTTCGGGCTTGAAGGGTTTTCGCGTGGGTCTCGCCGGGGGTATTGTCGGCGCGGGACGGCTACAGTCCCGATAAGCCGCGGCGTGGCGCTTCCGCGTTTCAGGGGTGGTACGAGATCGACGGTGGCCCATCCGCAGTCGTTTTGTTTCTGCGGCCGACCGACTGTTTCCGAGAACGTTTCCAGAATCAACCTTTGCCGGTACAGTAGCGTTAACCAACATTTCCGGTCTCCTGTACCTGTCTGTTGGTTAAGGGCGTGGACACCGTTGAGGCTCTGCTCGACCACGTTGAAGATGCCTCCCACCGAACTCTCAGGTATGTGTGGCCGAAACTCGCTCTTCATCGACCAGGCCGACCTCGAGGCTCGTTTTGACGCCGAGGTCGTCACGGACGGCGGGTATACACCCCGATACAACATCGCGCCTGGCGATGCAGACCGGAGTCGTGCGTACCTGGCTGAAAAAAACCGACTGTTGAACGAGCGTGTCGGCGAACTCGAGGCAACACTCGAACAGAAGACTGAGCGGATCCAGGCCCTCGAAGCAGAAATCGAACGACTCACCGATGAACTCACAGCCCGTGACGGGGAAACTGAGCAGTCCCACAAGGAAGACTCCGGGACTGCGGGCGAGACCGGTGATGGCTCAGAGCCAGCCTCGCTGTTGCGTCGATTCTTCGGTGGTCGATCCGAGTAGTGGCGCCGCTTCACCGCCATCCGGGAAGGTACTTCTCAAGCGTTCAGGTTCCGCGAGCCGAGACAGTTTAACCAACAAACTCGCTATATCGCGCTATTTGTTGGTTAACTACGCTCAATCCCGCCGCAAAACCGGGTTGCCGGGGGGGAGACTGTGTTTCAGGAAACTATTCCTCGAAGTAAGAACTATATCCTTCGCTCTGCAATCCCGAGTATGTCCGAGACAGACGCCGCCGATGGGCCGCCCCCCTTCGAGGAGCCGTTCAGCAGCGACGACGTCGAACAGCGCATCTACGGCACCATCCTGCAGACCCGCGAGCCGACGACGGCGAGCGCGATTGCCGAGAGCGCAGACTGTGACCCCAAGACCGCCCGGAAGTATCTGGGGTGGTTCGACGACCTCGGCATCGTCACCCGACACGACGGCCATCCAGCCACCTACGAGCGCAACGACGCGTATTTCGAGTGGCGACGCATCAACCAGCTCGCAGCCGACCACTCCGTCGAGGACCTGCAGGATCGCGTTCGTGAGCTGACGACGCGCATCACCGAGTACGAGGCGACGTACGACGCCGCGTCACCGGCCGAAGTCGACGCCGTCGCCGCCGCGGAGGGCAGTAACGAGCGGACCATCGACGACGTGTACGGCGACCTCGGTGACTGGGCGACCGCCCGCGAGGAGCGAGACCGCTATGAACGCGCACGCCAGCAACGCACGGGTGGCGAGCGCGAACAGGCATCCGGGTAGCCCGCTCGATGGTACCACCGACAGGCGATGGCGGGAGCCCTGCCCCCATCGATCGTCCCATCCTCGAGTTCCTCCAGACGCGGCTCCAAGCGACGAGGCAGATCGCCCGAGCGGCCATCACCGACGCCAGCGGCCATCTGGAACTCCACGTTGTCTTTGCCCCGTCGTACTACCCAGCGCCCGTCGACGACGCAACCCTGACTGTCCGCTGGTACACGAACGACGACTTCACAATCCACTATCGAGAGGTCCATTCGGAGGACACCTGGGAATGCCGATGGGATCGGCATCCGAACCCCCACAATACGCGCGACCACTTCCATCCCCCGCCCACCGCCCCGACGCCCGGTGGCAATGACTCTTGGCCGACCGACCATCGTGATGTCCTGCGACTTGTCCTCGACGAGGTCGAAGACCGGATTGCAGTACTGTGGGACGAATAGACGACTCCCCCGCAGTGGCGTTTATCGCGCCGACCAAGGGTGACGGCGCTCAGCGCGATGGGCATCACCAGGAGAGCCGTCGTGGTGTCCAGTCTGGTGTCAGCTGAGTGCAGTCACAAGTGAATCCATGTCTACGTTCAGTAGCTCCGAGACAGCGAGTGCATCGCCGTCAGCAAACGACACGAGGCCACCGAGAGAGACCGAGGACACAGATTCGCAGCCGTCGTGGCCAGACGATGCGAGCAGCGAGGATGGAACGCCAACGCTCAGAATGAACCACTGTCCGGAGTGTGGGGCCCGTCGCTTCGTCTCGAAACTCCTCGTGTACGAGGTTACAGGCTACGACGAGGGCGGCGAGCAAGAATTCCGCCGCCAGCACGTCCGGGCAGAGTTCGAATACACCTGCAGCGAGTGCCAGACGACACTCCGAACGCTTCCCGCAGATCGCCGCGACTATTACGACGAAGTCGCGGTCCTCGAAACGGAACGGCGGGCAGCCCTCCGTGATCAACTCCGTCTGCTGGGGAGGCGGTTCTGGCGGCGTCTCGCAGTGCGGACGACGTGGCTGGCACTCGGACTCGTCACACTCGTTATCGGGCTCGTGGTCGCACTCTAACAGCCTGAGGGAAGAACGCGTTCCCGCTATGGAGCTCCCCTCCCTGCTTCACCGAGTGACACATCAGTCGGCAAGTGATTCGAGTTTCTGGATGATCTTCGCGTAGACGTCGGGGGCGCAGTACCAGCCCTCGTCGATCATCGCATCAATCACAGTTCGGGCCTCGTCGACACTGAGCGCTCCCTCGCTAGCGAGTTTTAGTACGAGATACGCCGTCCCCCGGGTTGTGATTCCCTCGGCTGCAGCAACGTCACGGCCGTACGTCTCATCCATCACGGCCACACCATCGTGGACGTCGGCGCAGGCGAGGACAGCGACATCGGCGTCGCTGAGGTTGCTATTATCCTGGAGGCGGGACAGCAGCGGGGAGGTCTCAACCGACACGATATCAAACCTGTCGGCGTCGACGCTGCGCTCGATGCGACGGGCGTCCGGATAGCCCTGCTCGAGCCCCGTTTCGACGACCTCCCCGTAGACACGCTCGGGAATGACACACGACG
>NZ_KE356561.1:24475-27875 GCF_000415985.1 Haloquadratum walsbyi J07HQW2 | reverse complement strand
CATCGCATCCCGACTCGTACAGCCTGTCAAATTCGACCGCGAGACATTCGTCGAGCACTATGAGTCAGGCGAGCTCACGTACGAGTTCGGCCCTGACGAGCAATACGAGAGTGGCACTGACGACAACAGTCAAGCGGGGCCAGGGGATGCCGAATCAGTCGCGGATGGAGGCACGGTCGGCGACCAGTTTCCCGACCACTTCATCGAGATCGGCGATACTGCCCTCGAACTCGCCCCACCAGATGCGATTCCCGAGGATGAGCCACTCACGACGCTTGCCAAACCAACGGTAACATCGAAGGAGACGATACTCGCTCGGCCAGCGATCGAGACCGTCTCCCCACTCGGGGTTCGGTGGCAGGGGTCAGCGACTCGGAAGCAGGACTGGATGACCTCACTCTCGCCATTCACTGCCGACGATGAAGCGGATCTCTCAGCCATCGATCAGCCAGGAGGAGCGCTCGCGTCGCTCGTCGACCATCTAATGGAGGCGACAGCACCAGTGGCGTTTCAGGTCGTTTTCCAGCGACGCGAGAGCTGGCAGTCTGATGCCGACCTCCGCAAGGAGGACGTCATCGACGGTCGGGACACACTTGCCCAAGAGATTATTGGCTCTCTATTCGAACTCAACGGGCAGTCGGAGAGCCGGGACAGAAACCAGCTGAGCGATGCGGTTGCAAAACGTGTCGCGGCAATCGAGGCGAAAAACCCGAAACGGTCGTTCACCGCGAACATCCGAGCAATCGGAATTCCATCCGGTAGTGACGGTCGCGATGATCTCGATGAGCGGATACAGTCACTTGTCCCGGTATTCGACCCGCTCGACGGGCCGTACTACCAGGTTGAAGCCGAGCGGTTACGTGACAGCGGCTTCCGGGCAGCCACGAAAGAACGGAACGCACGAGCGGCGCTGCAGCGGCTCTTGGATCGTGAGATCACGACCGGCCGTGGGAAGACCCGACCGGAGTTCGTGCTGAGTGGTCGAGAACTCGCGCACTTCGTACTCGTCCCCTCCTCGGAACAGCTTACTATCGAGGGGGCACGGGGGACGCGTGCGGAACAGCAGAGTCGGAATCCGTTGCCCCGTCCCCACCAGGATCTCATGAACGAATTCCGTGACGGGATGGCCATCGGATACGCCCTCGACGACACCGGTGAGGCTGAAGACGTGCCGACACAGATTCCGCCCCGACTGCTGCCAACTCACTACGGCCGGTTCGGAACAACCGGCTCTGGGAAGTCGAAAGCCCCATCAACGATCTGCTGTCGCTGTACGACAACACCGAGGGGCCGACCATCCTCATCATCCCGAAAAACGACAACATGGCCCAGAACTACATGCGGGCTCACGCACGTCGGTTCGGAATGACCGACCTCGAAGAGAACGTCGTCCACTTCCCGGTACCAGACGTCCTCCCCGGGTTCTCGTTTTTCGATCTCGAACCGTCGATGGAGAGCGGACGGCGCCGCGAAGACGCCGTCCAACGGAAGACCGACCACTACGAAGAGATTTTGAAGCTCGTGATGGGGACCGACCGCTACGAGCGGGCGACTGGGCCCCGACTCTCATTAAGACACTCATCAAGACACTCATCAAGGCACTGTTCGACGAGGAATACGGGCGTGAGAATGGGCTCTACCGAGCGTCGACGGACTACTTCGCCCACCGACAGCTCGAACACGTCGTCGACCAGCTCTGGGAGGCCGGGCCACCGAACGAGAACATCGGCGACGCCCCACGGTCGAGCGATGAGGAGGTCACGCGGACGATTCGACGGCAGCTCCAGTTAGATCCGAACACCTTCGCGAACGTGATGGGCGGTGTCGGAAACCGCCTTGCGTACATTTCACAGGATACGCACCTGCGGCAGATCTTCAACAATACCGAGAACCAGTTCGACTTTCGGGATGTCCTCGATGAGGATACGGTCATCCTCTTCGACCTCGGCGACCTCCGCGACGACGCAGCCAGGATTATGACCGGTGTGATTCTGACTAATCTCGATGCAGCCCTCAAGGACCGCAAACAGGCCCTCTCCCAGCACTCGGACGACTACGTCGTGAACTTGCTCGTCGACGAGGCAGCATCGGTTGTGGTCTCCGACATCATGAACGATCTCCTCGAGAAAGGCCGGGGATTCCGGCTCTCTGTTGGCCTGTCGATGCAGTTCCCCGAACAGATGGAGGCCGAAGGCGAGCGGAAGATCTACCTGAACGCTCTGAACAACATCGGTAGTTCGCTCAGGGCGTGGAGGATCTCCTCGTTGTCCGCCAGCGAGATCTCTTCCTCGTTGAGTTGGTCCTTCGCACTAGTAAGGACCTCCTCGGGGACGGGCGGCTCTTTGTCGGACATATACAGGCTCTCTCGGCGCCGTGCGATATGATTTATAGAGTAAATCACCGGGTTAATTCGGTGTGAGTTACTATAGGGTGATTTACTCAAGGGTAAACTACTTGCCTCCAGGGTGTGTACTGTGTCGTATGAGCACCGACCTGGGGACTGCTGGGGAGATGGAATCCCGCGAACTTGTCCACTTCGTGACTCAGCAGACGCGGTTCGCGCTGATCAACAACATCCTCCAGCACCCCGAACAGCTCCCCTCGATGTACGAGCTTGAGGAGCTCAACCCCAGCGTGAGCAAGGCCACCGTCTACAAGCACATTCAGAAGCTCATCGACGCCGGTATCGTCAACGAGGTCGCTCTAGACGATGACCAGCGCCGGCAGGGATATCCCTGGAAGTTCTACGGCCTCACAGAGGAGGGCCGGACCTTCCTCAACGAACACAATCTCCTCGCCGCGGAGGAAACCCTCCAACAGATCTACGAGACCATCTCTGACAAGCCCGAGAAGATGGTCAAGTACGAAAACGCGCCCCGGCCGAAGGAAAAGTGAGCGTGAATACTGGAAATAGTGTGGCGACACACTAGGTTTTTCACAGCCGGTCACATACGGGAATGTATGAGCAGCGACAGAATCGACGCCGAAAGCAAGGTGTCTGGGAATCAAGCAAACATCCCGGCCCGAATACGACGTGAACTCGATATCGACGACGGTGATCAGCTCCGCTGGCATCTCGAAGATGACGGGAGTATCCGAGTACAAGTCATCCAACAGCAGACGGGTACATTCGCCAATTTCGAAGGCTACGCTGGTGAGGAGGCAACTGACGTGACCAGCGATCACGACGCCTGGGGCGTCGACGTCGAGTAAATGCCCCGCGCACTCATCGATACATCGGTTCTGTTTGCAGCCGCGTACAAGCGGGATACTTCACACGACACCGCACTTCCGGTGCTCCACGGCATCGACAATGGAACGCTCCCGGAGGCAGTCGTCCTCGACTACGTACTCGCTGACACGCTCAACGGCCTCACGACCCACGCCGGCCACGACGCAG
>NZ_KE356561.1:23068-24425 GCF_000415985.1 Haloquadratum walsbyi J07HQW2 | reverse complement strand
AATCGCGCTGACCGGATGGTCGGATATCCACTTCCCGGAGCGCGGTCGGTGGTGGGAAGCATAGCCAGCTGACGCTCACTTCTTTTTTGTTGGTGCCCGTTCACCCGCTTCCCGCCACCCAACCCGCCTCCATGGTCCGGGCGCTGCGCTGCCGGGCTTTCACCACAGTATTCGTGAGGAATTCATCCTTATTCAGTGCCTTGGAAGGCGGCTCTGGATCGGGAACATTACAGCGGCGACGTTTCGTTCGAGCCGTCGGATTACTCGCCTGCCCCGTCAGCGGTCGCGGAGTCGTTGTCAACGGGCGGTAGGTCGCCACGGCGTTCCGAGCGAAGTATCCCCGCGAGAAACCGTGCGAGTTGGTCTTGGAGTTCTGATCGAGTGCCGTACTCGGTGAGGGCGACTTCGTACTCGTAAGGGACAGCATCGAGCGTTGCGCTCGCGACGCCGTGTTCGCGGAAGACGTGAAATCGCTGGGGTGGCTTCTGTGGAGTCCCCTCCCCGTGCCCAAGATCGAAGCCGGAGAGCACAGCGCCGACCTCGATGTCAACACCATCGCGGACGCCCGCCTTCGGGAGGACAAACGACGGCATTACTCGCCTCGGCGTACGCTTTCGACTGGCTGATTACGTTCATCCGCTCCTGATCCGTCTCCTCCGGATGGGTTTCCGTCGGGATGGCTGGGTCGACGGCGAGAAACGCGTTCACCCCTAGTTCCGTCCGCAACCACTCGACGGTCTCGCGCAGTTCGTCAAGGAGTCGGCTTCCGCGTCGCCGAATGCGCCTAGATCGACATCGCTTTCGTCGACAGCAACGTCGTCGCGGAGAAAGTAGTCGAGTTGGATCGTCGTGTGCCCCATCACGTAGACGAGGAACTCGGTGTGTGCGGTTGGGTCGAGCCGCTCGAGGAGGACATCGCGAATCGGGTCCCCTCGTACGTTCGCATTGGGTCAAACTGCTCACGCTTCGCGTATAAACGCATCTGATTGGCGATTTCACTACAGCGCGAATCCGAGGGGTACCGAATCTGTACGCCATGAGTTGTTTGTCGGCGCCGGGAGGCGTGCAGCGCGCGACAGCGTGCGCGACGTGACTCACTATGCCTGGTTCCGATCCTCACGACGACACGAGTGCCGACTACGAACAGTTCGCCCAGGACCGCGACGCCGCCAGCGTCGACACCGCGGACATCGACGACACGACTGCCCAGAACCTAGTCAGCGACCTCGTCGACGCGGACGTCGTCACTCCGGTACCTGAGGATCAAGTATTGATCCACGAGCCGAGCGGTACCGCGTTCGATTCATCGACACAGCTGGCCGTCTTCCACCGTGGCTGGACGGCCGGCCGCGACGCC
>NZ_KE356561.1:18818-23018 GCF_000415985.1 Haloquadratum walsbyi J07HQW2 | reverse complement strand
CGTCCGTACTGGGCGATCACGGACGACAAGGAACGACTTCAATCTGCCTACCGGCTCCACCGACACTACGAGACGGCAGACGAACACTACGGTGAGGAGCGTCTTGAGGAACTCCAGACCGACGAGATGGAAGAAGTACAGTGACTGCGTTCGAGGACTTGGAACGTGGCGACATCGTCTGGGCGAGTGACCCGCTCTCGGAGAAAGGTCGCCCGATGCTCATTCTGGGAGCACCGCACCTCCCGAACCATGGTACCCAACTCATCACGGTCCTGCTCTCCACGAAGACCTACCACGAGGAGGCTCTCACACTCCGAGACGACTACGAGGGCGACCCACTCGGAGAACGAAGTCACGTGCTTCCGTGGTCGCTCGCGACCCTCAACAGTGCTGCCGATGTTGAGCACTACCTGACATCGCTCGTCGACGAACGAACTGAAGATGTGGCGAGCCAGTTGATCGACTACATATCTTCTTGAGAACCTCCCCCTCACGGGCAGCCAGTATTCAAATACTCGTAGTACGATGGTACTACAATGAAATACGCGAGTGTCAGCGTCAAGTTTCCAGTCGAACTTGACACCGAGATCGAGCGGTTCCTCGATGAAAACGGGGATCTACACCAACAAGAGCGAGTTCATTAAAGAGGCCTGCCGCGCCCATCTCCGCGAGCTTAATGACAATACAGCGATCGCCGCGCTCCGGCTGGAGCAGCTGCTCGCTGAAGCTGAACAGAGCCGCGAGTCTGCTAGTGAGATCGCCGCCGAGCTTACAGCACTCGGCGAGAAAGTCGATGCAGACGACCTCGAACGAGCCGTCGAAGAAGCACGAGAGGAGACGTCCGAGCAGGTGTACGGGTCCGACGCGTGAAACGTCAACAGTGGATAGGCACTACCCATGACATGACCGAGACCGACGCGCTCTACGACGTTCGGGAACGGACGGAGAATCCAGCCCATGCATCGGTCGACGACGTGATCACACTCGTCCTTGATCGAGCACGGAAACCGCGTGAGGACCACCACAACGCACATTTCGACGAGGCCATGGCTGCTGTCGTCGGTCAATATAGTGAAGACGCCGTCCGGACCGTCATCCATCGCGTCCTCGTTGAGGACTATCCGTTTCGGACAGCCACGGTCAACCTCGATATGCGCAATTTCGATGGTGTTCGGATCGGCACGACGGCTGTCTGGACCCTTCGGGAGTTGAACGCCCGTTGACGGTTGAGAGCGAGACTTTGTTCCGGTAGAATGTGGCGCTTCGCTTATCGTAGACTATGCTCCACGAAGTGAACTCCGGTTGGCTCACACGTTTACCCTGTTTCCACCGTTCGACGCACCCTTTCGTCGCTTGGACGGCGCGTCGGATGGCCTCTTGAACGAGGTTGGCAGTGAGAGCAATTTCTTCCCGCAGCTCCGCGTAGAGTGCGTCTCGTGCAGTTGAGTTCGCAGTGATACAGTTCGTGTAGGAGTCGTCGTCCCAACAGAACTGGGCAGCACGATTCGCACAGTAGAGAAACTGTCACGCAGATTCGTGGAGGTCGTTGCGCCGCTCATCGGGAACAACGAGTTTGACCGGCGCAGTTCGACGCACCTCCATATCTCAGATTACTATTTGACGATTCTTATAATCTTGGGAGTTGGGTAGCTACCGTTATGCGGTTGCGTCGTCCTGTTGGTTTCCTCTCCGACCTACTCGCTCGCTACACTCGGTCCTTGAGGTCGGAGGCTCTACCTCGAATTATGCTGAATTAGTGACTCTGTGCTTCTCGGAGTAAGTAATTCATTGAATCTCTATCTCTTGGATTCACTGATTCATTGATTCACTAACTTCATAACTTGCCACATCCTATTGGATTCCAAGAATCAAGTACTCCTTAACTCCCTGATTTATGGCTTCATTGAATCACAGATTCTGTGAATCTGTGAATCGCTGTCTGGGTCATCTCGAGCATTTGCTGGGGTAATGGATGGATGAAACTAATCGAAGGTGTCACTGACGGTTGAGGGTCTCGATCACGTGATCTCTGCAATCAATTCAAAGCCATCTTTGAACGTGATTTGCCCGTCGAACCCATGAGCTTCGATTGCAGTGACAACGCCGTTCCCTGCATCGTCATCCGTCGTGAGGACACAGATAGACGCGGCCTTCCCGCTCTCTAAGAGGTGGGCTGCGACGCCACCAAGTGCGGTATCCGCTTTCTCGATGTTGTCCTCGGAGCGATTCGACTCACGTGCAATGAAGCCACGCACACCGTCCATAACGCTAGATACCGTTGGATTCGTGTGATCTAACTCGTCAGCGACGACCACCCATCCAGTATCAATCGCACTATTAATCGGTGTCTGACCGGGCGTACTGCGGTCTGGCGCACCGCCAAGTTCCTCATACACCCGCTGTGGAATCACAAACGTAATCTCGTTCCGCTAGGCGAACCGTTCCAGCGCCAGCGCTGTATACTTGTTCCGCTGTTGGCGGCCACAGGCAATGAAAATGCCCGAATCAGCAATCCATACCGCGTTCTCAGGTATCGACTCGGTCGTCCCTTGCATGTATGAGAGAATTCCTACGCTTCTTCGTCGACCGGCTTGTCACGCGCATTCCGAATTTGGTCGAAATATGGATCGTACTCCCGCATGTCGAGAATCACCTCACGGAGTGCCTGGAGTACCGCAATCCCGAACGCAGGTTGAATGTTGAGTTCGCGTGCTGCGAGGCGTTCGGTCATACCGCCCTCAACATACGGGATCGCGTACGTGAGTGCCGCAGCGAGCTTGCCTACGCCATGTTTCTCGATCAGCAGGTCGAGATCCTGATCCTGGGGTGACCGGCCGATTGCCTCGACGAGCGTGGGCGTGATCGTGTACGTATCGCCATCGAGGTTCGCAGTAAGGGTAATCGGGATGGCCGTGTAGGTGTGCGTTTTCTGCGCTTCATCCCGCGTGAGTACCCCGAGATCAACGAGTGTTCCCGTATCCGCGTACGCGGTCGTGCGGGGTGTGTCGATGTCGGCGACGATTTCATCAATCGTCACTTCGCCTTCACGGAGAATATACGTGTAGAGGCGAGCGAGCCGTGGCTCTTCGAGTAGTTGTGCCACTGACATAAGGCCATTAATGGCGCGTTCGGGGTCCCCCGTCGCTTTCGACATACAATACATAATCCGTGTACTGAGTAATAACGCTTGGGCTGTGACCGAAGTCGGAGGTGTCCAAGTATCACTCTTCGCTTGGGACGAACTGGCGCGTGACCTCGTTCGGACGAAGACCCCACGCACACAGTGCGAGGACCAGGGGGCGCTCGCTAAAGTTATCGGATGTCTGGTAGAGTACACGGATGTACTTGATAGTGAGATATGGAGTACCGGCATCGTGATTAACCAACACTAAGCTGGACTGAACGAATTTGTTGGTTAATCTGACGGTCTCCCGGGGCCGCGGCGAAGAGCCCTAACAAAAAAGCAGTACGTTTACGATTTTTTAGTTTCGTAACTCTATACAAGATGAGCTACGATACAGAACACGTGCAGAACGTGGGGGACACTCCGGGGATGATCACCGGATTCCCGACATTCGCAGAATTACTCGAGAACCCGTCTCTCGCTAGCCTCTATACCTCGATTCGGGGGTCAGCGACTGCCACGGGGCCTGAACTCGTCGAAACAACGACTGTCTCGAAAAAGACGGTGTACGACTATCTCCATAAGCTGGAGGAAGCGGGCCTAATCAGCAAGGTTGGCGACGATGCCGGGACTGCTGTATACACCGCTGAAGAGTTTGAACTGACATTAACGGTTCGCGAGACGGAAGTCTCGATTACTCCCGAACTTATCCAGGTGATCGCACAGAAGAACGAGTATCCCGCGATCAAACGAGTTCTCGAAGATCACGGTATCGTCACGTTCGCGCTCACATACGATCTCGTGAAAGCACACAGTGTGGGGGATGTCACAATCCGGCAGATCGCGAACCTCACAGACCTTTCGCCTGGAACTGCGTATGATTTCGGTGAAGCGCTCTATTCTGATTCTCGATCTCGGTGCTGACGAGTCATCGCCGACAACGTACACACCGGATGATTTCGACGAGGACGAAGGCAACCTCCTGGAGGAATTTGCCAACAAGTCGACCGAATAAGTTGGTCGCTTATTTATCGATATCTCGACAGTCCTCTCGTATTCTTCGCTAGTGCGAGCGG
>NZ_KE356561.1:17266-18768 GCF_000415985.1 Haloquadratum walsbyi J07HQW2 | reverse complement strand
AATCATTCACAAATCAAACGGACATCTTCGCTGATGAGACGACTCTCTATGATTCTTTGACACCTGAGGAACTCCCGGAGCGTGAAACAGAACTCGATGATCTCCACGATGCCCTCGCGCCTGTGGCGAGAAGCGCTTCCCCATATCATACGTTCGTCTATGGAAAGACTGGTCAAAAAAAGGTCGGTGTTACATACAAATTAGAGGATCTACGTTCGTTTGTCAAAGACAACTATATCATTCGGTATTCCTGTGCTAAGAGTGATGCAAGCTATCAGGTTGCCTCGAATCTTATCGCAGAACTGTCAACGAGAAGTTATTATGATACGACAAAAAGACAGTGTTTGATTTTCTCTGCGAGGGTCTACAAGCGCTTGGTGGAATCGTGACTGCTGTCTTTGATCTGACTGACTCAATTGAATAACTTATGAGTCGGACACTGAATAACACTCAAACCTATTGATATTTCTGTTCAGTAGATATTACTCATTCTGGAGTAGCTTGTTTTTTAATTCAATTGTAACAGAACCACCAGATAGTATTAAATAGTAATGATCTTAATTCAAATTCCACAAGACATGATCCAAATCGTTAGTTTCTGTTTTTGATCGGTCTCTGCACGTACCAGTCAGACCATCTCCACTCTAGTGCGCCCCATATCAATGATGTCAGAATAAAGGTAGACGATGTAACTAATCCATTTAGTGTAAATGGATATTTAGAAAGTAGGAACGATATAGTATTCACGACAACATCAGGCATCAAGCTCTCAACTCTTCCTAAAGTCGAGATTTTGGTATTTGACTCCGGTGGTGAAGACAAGTTTTCTCTAATTGCAGACTTACCGTTTTTACTCTCTGGTCCGGTACCTACTCGCTCCGCTTCATACGGTAGGGGAATTTCTTTTTCGTAAATAACACTATTTGATTCATCTATTTCGATCACTCTTCTATTGCGCGAGTCGGTTATCAGAGTATGTCCATTCGGCAAACGATCAGCGTCTCTTGGCCAATCTAAATTGGCGTTATATTCCCACGTTTCTTTCCAAGAGTTATTAACCCGTTGAAACTCAACGACCCTGTTTTGCTCACTATCTGCCACAATTATCGCAGGACCGCCATCTTCATCAGGAATGTAGTCTGGGTTATGTTGCTCATACAGTATTTTATTTCTGTCACCTGCCTCTTCTTCTTCGCCGAGAGTCCATGACTCATCCACGCCTGTTGTTTGATTTATGAATATCACTCTGTCTTGATTCCTCATGGATACCATGAGCCTTCCATCCGGCAATACTTCTACATCATTTAGATGAGTCCAATCCTGTGCAGAATCGTCGCCACTCTCCAGAGTAAAATGTTGGTCCGCCTGCCATTGCCATTCAATTATGTCTGTAGATGTATTAACGATGAAAACTCTATCTCTTGACATATCGGCAACAGCAAATTTGTCGTTATTAATATAATCAGCATCGTGCCATTGTGGGGCAGTTTCAGCGGGGATAG
>NZ_KE356561.1:13487-17216 GCF_000415985.1 Haloquadratum walsbyi J07HQW2 | reverse complement strand
TCAAGACTGGGTTTCCATATTGCTCTTGATCCAGTTACTGTATATCGACGGAATGGCTGGGAACCTTGCTTCGATATAGAACGAACTATCTCAACCTATATTAACATAGAGTGCGAACTGCCGCGTATGACCGAAGACAAAGCGAACTCAGAGAGCCTGAGGGACCGTCAGACCACGGGTGAAGACCGTGTCCGAATGGTCGCCCGGCAGCTGTCGGAGCCGCGGACGGCAAACTGGATCGCATCTGAGGCGGACTGGTCACACAAACCCACTAAGCGCGTCCTCAGACGGCTCGTCGACGACAGCATCCTCCACCGCGATGAGAGCGGCACCCACACCACGTACTACCCTGATTACCGGCGACAAGCGATGCAGGAGGCGATGCGTCTGCGGGACAGCGGCCACACTGTTGAGGAGCTTACGGATCGGCTCGCGGAGATGAAGGCACAAATCCGGGGCTGGAAAGACGAATTCGGCGTCGAGTCACCGAATCAGCTTCGCGGGACACTTGCCGACGAGACCCTCGACGCCGACGAGGAAGAACGTCGGCGGGAGATCGCTCGTGAGTGGGACCATCTTCAACGCCGCATCAAAATCGTCGGGTTCGCTATCCGCGAGTGGGACTTCCTTGCTCCGACGACAGAGCCCCCAGAGGCCAGCAGCTAACGGATGTCGGTCCCGCATCCCGGTGGTGACCCGAACGCGAATCTCTACGCTCAGCTGAAGCGGGACGTCCTTGACCGCGTGCCCCAGGTCACAGCTGTTGAGTACGTTCCTGACGATCTCGAGGCCAAGCAGCTGCGAGCGATTTTCGATCCGGCTCGTCTTGACCCGCCGATCGGTCCTGACTCACCGGAACTGACAATCAAATGGTACCGACAGGACCCCCACGATTGGTTCCGTATCAACTACACTGACCCGAACACGGGCTTTCACGCCGGCTGGCATCAAGACGAGGATCATCCCGACCTCGGACGGGCCCATTTCCAGTACTCAGTCGAGAATAAAGAGGACCGCTGGGGAATCACGTTCGAACACAAGACTCCTTCCCTGATTCTCTGGGAGATCGTCGAAGATCTCCTCGGAGGTTCGCCCCAACTACCAATCCGGGAACGAGGACCTATGACCTCCGAGAAGACGTCTGGAGAACGTACCGGGCGGTCGCTCGCGAGTTCGTTCGAGCGGTATCTTCAGGACAAGGGGAGGCCGCGGTGGTGAGGGCGGGAACTACCAACGAAATGCAGCCCGCGAGCTTGAGCGATTCACCGAGTGGGTTGCCGGCAACCGCGGTCGCGACGACTGGACCGGGATCGTCCCCGACGACGTCGACAGAGAGCCCACCTTCGACGATATCGACGAACGCGTGTTCCGAGAGTACGCCCGACATCTCGCCGGTGATCGGGGTCTCAAGCAGAATACGGTTCAAACCTACTACCGCTATATCTCTGCGTGGTGTGGCTGGTGTGTCAACGAGGGCTACCTCGAGGCACACTACGCGCAACGGGCGAGCGCAATGGCACCGCTTCCCAAGGACGACGGCCGCAAGCCCGGTGACCAGCAGGCCTGGACGTCCGAACAGCGCCACGCCCTTACCCGCTACGTCGACGAACGCGCCCATGACGCCGTCGAGGCGTACACGACACTCCCGGAGGATACTGATCCTTGGACAAGCAGCGAGCGCGCTACGCGGCGCTGAAGGCGGCTCGTGACCGAGCTCTGGTGTTCGTCCTTGCGTACACGGCTGTTCGCGTTAGTGAACTCCTCCGGGATCCGAATGATCCGCGACGGCGCGGCGTCCGCTGGGAGGATCTCTCCCTTGAGGACGGGAGTATGGACGTCTACCGGAAGAAACAGCAGTGGGACGCCGCCAGCCTTCCTGATCCAGTGATCTCGCCGCTGCGGAGTTACTGCAAGCTGATGGACCCACCAACGGACCGCTGACCAGTATTCCCGACGCTCGACCAACGGACGCTCGCAGAGCTTGTTCAGAAAGAATCAACTGACCGAGGGGAGCGCCCAGAAGCAATCGCTGAACGCCGCGAAGAATACGCCCGAGACTTACTGCTGGCACTCGACGAGGATCTTCGACCGCCGTCGATCACAACGGACGGCGCCCGGTCAGTTCTCCAGCGACTGTCGGGGGCGGCAGAGATCGATATCGACCACCCGAAGCACGACTATCTCGCACCCCACGGGGGTCGGCGTGGGATGTGGGAAGTACTTGTCCGCGCGTTCGGGTACACGGTGGCGGCCCGGTATCTCGATAACTCGGAGGAGGTGGTTCGCGAACGATACTCACATATCGAGGCCAGCGAGTTGGGCGACGTGGTCACGGAGGCACTCGAAGAAATTGATAATCTCGCGTAGACCTGAAATTTCCAGCAGATGAGGTAAACACCGTAGAGTCAGTATGACTCGGACTGGTGTCTTTAGCTATGGAGACGCTTTGATTCGGTCAGTTGGATTGGTTCTCTTCCACTGCTTCACGGACGATCTCGTCCATCTCATCGCGGACAATTCGGCGGATATCCTCCTCCGAAAATCCACTATCATGTCGTTCAACGGCGAGCTGACCACTCAACGTGCGCAGGGCTAATTCAAGAGCTTCGATCTGATCACTGAATTCAGATAACGTCCCGTGGATTGCGTCTGAACCGAATTGGGCATTATCACCAACCGCGATGTCAGCACCACGCTCGTCCAGTATTCGCTTTGCAGGCCTGTCACCAACGATCTCTTCTTCGGGAAGGTCCGGTGCCACGGATACCGGATGCATCATTCCCGTCAGCTGGATCTCAGAAACTGAGTCTAGATTATCTACCAGGTGCTGCGCCATCTTCTCTTGCTGCTCCTGTTCACCGTGAATAAGGTACACCTGGGACGGTGAAACTTGGCGAGCGAATTGAAGCAACGTATTTTGGGCTGCGTGAGCTGAGAGGCCGTGATATCGACTAATCCAGCTTACAGGTACCTTCACACGGGTTCCATCACCCTCATCTGGTATCCCTCGGTTAAGTCCGTTCGAGGGAAGAGTGACACCAACTCTCTCGAGATCTTCCTCTATCGCATCCCCCAATTGACGACCAGGTGTCCCCTCGGCTTGATACCCACAGAGAATTACGCGTGCATCATCGTACCGCTGGCAGAATTCGAGTAAATAGGTCGGTGAGAACCCACCCGAGAGCATTCCTGATGGAGCAATGATGATCGGTGTCTCATCAGCTTCGAGCAATTCCTCGCGAGACATCGGCATTCGTCTAGCAGCCGACGCCTGATCGAAGAGGAATGATTGTTGATCCCCCTCACGATGTAGTTCCGGATCGATTCGGCTGCGAACTCGGCTTTACAGTGCTCGTTATACCTGACTGTTGCGCTTTGCGCCATTCCATCGTAGACTACGTTGAGCTGCTTTCGGTCCTCTTCCGGAAGCGTGTGAATTCGGTTTTTGAACATATAGAGCAACTCTTGGGACCGCCCGACTCCGAAACAGGGGATGAGGACCGGCTTCCCATCGGTAGCTGCGTCGACAGCCTCGTTGTAGATGTCCGTTCGGGTGTCAGTGGCACTGGTATGCGAATGGGTGTCTCCGTATGTCGATTCAAGAAAGAGGGCGTCTGCCTGCGGAGGCTCATCAATTTCGGGAAGATGATTCGACCGGCCGCCAACGTCTCCCGAGAAGACTACTCGTGAGCCGTCTACTGTTAGTGCTAACCAGGCACTACCCAGTAG
>NZ_KE356561.1:10628-13437 GCF_000415985.1 Haloquadratum walsbyi J07HQW2 | reverse complement strand
ATTGTCGCGTATATGCAAACGGAGGGGCTTGGCTATCTGTATGCGTTCGATACCGACTTCGATGCTGTCGTAGACGTCTATCGGCTCGAAACAGCGACGAATCCTTACAATCCAAACTGACGCAAACAGACGACACGGTTGGGGAACGAACTGCGGGCTCAGGATAGTCGCACTTCGTAGTCAGCAGCCAGCTCCTGGAACTCGTCCCACTCCGGGAGCCGGTCGTCATCAACCTCGCCGTGCGTCTTGAGGTAGCGAAGCAAGGCGTCGATTTCGTCTTCGAGGCCATACTTCGCCGCCTGCTCTCGGAGGTCCGCCTCGTCAACCTCGATGTGGCTGAGGAGAAGGAGACAGTACGAGCGGTGGCGGCTGCCGTCGTCAATGAGCAGTGTGTGACAACACAGCTCCGCCGGCGAGACGACGTCGATCTCCTCGACGCAGGGACTGTTGAGCTGCTCTTCGACCGTCTGGATCTCCTCTTCACCGAGTAGTTCGCGCATCGGCTCGATCGTCTCCTGGCGGTACTCCTCGGCGGCGGTGTCCGGGTCGATCTCGATCGCCGAGAGGTTCTCGATCCCGTCGATCGCGGTGACCTCGTGGTCGATCGACTGCCCGAAGATGTCCGAGAGGTTCGGAGCAGGGTCGGTGGTCACCAAGAGCGTCTCGTAGTCGTTGTCGGCGAGCCACGTCGCGGTCGCACAGCTCACCGTGCTCTTGCCGACGCCGCCCTTCCCGGTGAAGAAAACGAACTCGGTGTCGTCGCTACTCGGTTCGAATGTCATGAAGATTGAGAGTCAACTCGGAAACGCGGACGCGGCGGCGGCAATTCCTCTGACGATGAACAGAGTATGTCTGTAGTCATGTTGGTGTGGTAACTTTGCTATCGACTCCAACATTTCTTGAATGAGTGGTTCCGGCAGTCCTCCTTCCAAAGATGATCCTCGTATACAGTCTCTCTGCGAAGCGTACCAGCTGGGGATCACTATCCGAAACGAACTCAAAAAAGCCGATCTCGTCACAACGTTCGAGAAGCTCGGTCATTCGATAGATGCCATCGAAGACGGGTATCCGGCATGGCATCCTGCAACGCTCTCCTTTCGCGCGATGGTCCTTTCGTTCGTGTTTATGGAGATCACGGGTGACTCGTACGCCGAGTTTTCTCGACGACTCACCCGGCAACCGAAAGTCGCCACTATCCTCGGCTTCAGCCGGGTGCCCGACGAATCAGCCTTCTCGCGGGCGTGGCGAAACCGATTCGACGACACAGCCCACGAATACGCCCACGCTGCCGCCCACTTCGTTGTCAAAGAAGTCCACGATCGCGACATATCAGCGCCGGAGGTGCGGCCTAAGGAAGGGATCGTCGACGATGAGCAAGAAAATGTAGACCCAGTAGAAGACGAATCCTTCTCACAGGAGGAGATTATCCAGACGACGCGCCTCGCGCGTGATCACGCCTTCGAACACTTCGACTCTGGTCGAGCGTCGAACGCCTCGTATGAGGACACGCAATTCTTCGAGTTACAGACATTCATGGGGATGGTTCGGTGTGGAACCGCGCAGGGAGCGACTCGCTTCCAGTACCGGCGTGGTGAAGAGTATGGACCCCACGGTGACACCCACCTCCGCGCAGTCAAGCAGTTCGATCCCGAAGGGCTCGTGAACGGCTTCAATGAAACGACGGACCGCTTGCTCTCCGTAATTGCTTCTGAAGCAACGTTCCGACGTCCAGTCACAGCCGCAATCGACATCACGACTATTCCCTACTACGGAGAGGTCGCAGGGATGTCGATGGTTAGCGGGACAAAAGATAGAGACAGTCGAGCGTTCAAATTTGCGACGCTTTCGATCATCGGGCAGAACATCCCGCTGATCTTAGCTGTCGAGCCGGTTCAAGAGAGCTCTGAGTGGGATGAGAACCCGTCAAATCAGATCCATCGTACTGTGCGACGGCTCGTTCGACGAGCGAAAGAACACGTTCCAATCGAGACAGTGCTGTGTGATCGAGAGTTTGACTCGATACAAGTGTTCCAGACACTCTCAAACCTCGATGTGAACTATCTCATACCCAAGCGGGTCTCCAGCTCCGAACGGGATGTACTTGAACAAATGGAGGCAGACGACCAAGAGGTGGCTGTTGAGTCGGCTTCTGTCCATGTGGAATCTGGATCGCATCCAATGCGGCTCCTGTACGTCCCGTCGACGAGTGGGGAGGGAACGGCTGTCTTCGCGACGAATCTCCGAATCGGTCCCGAGGAAGCTGAGACGTTCTGTCAGCGCTACAGCCGCCGGTGGCAGATCGAGAGCGAGTACAAATCGATCAAAGGTGACTTTCTCGCCAAGACCTCCTCGAAAGACTACCGCGTTCGCTTGTTCTACTTCGTGTTCGCGGTCCTCTTGTACAATATCTGGCGGCTCACCGACTTCTTGCTGAAAGCGGGCGTGGGCGGTGAGATGGACTACGCACCCGTGTTGACTGCGGGTGAGTGTGTTGAACTCGTTGCCTCGTCGTTGATTCCACACGACTAGCCGGTTGATGTCCCACTGAGTCCGCCGTTTGGGAGTGACAACCCCAATCAGGAGCGACAGAATCCACGTAATTTCGCACGCACGTCCGGTAGATGCGACCGATAGCGATCCAAATCAGGACTGATCGGTAGAAAGAAACACGAATTGATGCTAATTCGACCTAAAACTGACTCATCCTCCGAAACTGTGGTCCTGCTAGGATCTAATTTTGTATAGCGATATACAATTTATAATACCATATTCGCAGCTATAAGCATTTCTACCACCAAAATTCGGCACT
>NZ_KE356561.1:9153-10578 GCF_000415985.1 Haloquadratum walsbyi J07HQW2 | reverse complement strand
TCGATACCGGATTTGACCCAGATAATCAAGCAATCGTATCAAATGTTGTTGACACACAATCATTTCGGGATCTCCAAGAACCTCCTGAGCATGGAACATCGGTAGCAGAGATCGTGGCACGCACAGCTCCAAATAGTCAATTATACCTTGCAAGCACTAGCACCGGAACTGATACCGAAGCCGCCATCGATTATCTCAGGCGTCAGGATGTCGATATTATCGTTCACTCGGCTGGGTTTCCCGCATTTGAGGACAACGGCAATCACATTCTTACCGACGACATCAATACTGTAACAGAAAGCGGGACATTATTTGTAAACTCTGCGGGAAATGAGGCTCGAACACACTGGGAGGGAGATTTTCGTGATACTGATTCAGATAATCTTCATGAATGGACACAGAGCAACGATGATGAAACGAACTGCGTTGGTGGTTGTAATACAGATTACTCAGGTGATGTCACAGTATATGTTCGATGGAGTGATGAGGGTATAAAAAGCAATTATCGTCCAGCATTATCAAACCCAGTCAAAAATGAATACATAGCCGTTGATTCGGATGGTGTGTTCACGACACCAACAGGAACAAGATATTCCCAGCTGAGAGTCGAGGATATTTCATCACAACCAGTTGATTTAGTTGTTGATCATACTAGTGGTCCAGCGGATGATGAAATTGAAGTGATTATTTTTAATGGTCCACGGGAAATACAACGAAATGTTCCTGCCTCAAGTATCGTAGCCCCGGCAGATGTGCCAAATGCATTGACAGTTGCAGCATATGAGCGAGAACCAGCTCGACTCGCTCCATACAGCAGTCGGGGACCAACTGACGATGGGCGAAACGGAATTGATGTCACAGGGTACACAAATATTGAAATCACGAATGGGTTCTATTCCGGTGGCGTATTTGGTGGAACATCCGCAGCTGCTCCATATGTTGGAGGGGTCGCAGCGTTAATAAAAAAAAGTCAATCAGAGAATCAGTCACCAACAGAAGTAATCAGAATTCTCAAATCGTCAAGCGACGATATCCGCGATGTGGACATTGACGTTGCCTCTGGGTCAGGTGTTGTTAATGCAACTAATGCTATTGATGAGACAAAGATATCACCGGAACTCGCGGCCTCAGCATCAGCTGTCACGATTGACCCAACCGATACGAATGTAACTGTTGTCGCATTCAAAGTAACAAATGCTGGTGAGGAGTCTCAACAGGCAGTCGTGAACATCTCTGAGTCCTCGGTCCCACAAGGACTTAGACTTGAGGGCGTATCTGGAGCAGATCCAACTTCCCCTGATCAGTTTGCGGTGATCACGAATCAGGAGCAGGCAAGCGTTACTTTCAGCGATATTCCCCCAGATGAAACGGTGACTGCCACAGCGAGTGTCGCCCCGACTGACAGTGCAACAGAAGCGACAGTCA
>NZ_KE356561.1:7984-9103 GCF_000415985.1 Haloquadratum walsbyi J07HQW2 | reverse complement strand
GACCTGTGTTGCATACCCGATAGACGACTTTACTATCGAGACTGGCGAAGCTCCGTAAGTTACGTTACCGGGATTTTCGTTGCGGTTTTTAGTTGGTTTGATTTTTCTGTTTACCGGGGAGATGTATCATTTATCGAGTAATAATTCTGAGATATCCGATCTGAACCCTTAGATTGACTGTAAATCGATAACATTGGTATTTGATAATCTGTTTTGACTGCCGACAGCGTGTCACCCTGAGAGTAGACTCAAATGAGGAGACGACGAATCGAAACGTGTAAAACCAAATCTGCGCTAACTACGCGTGTGCCTGGGTAGCTTAGCGGTAAAGCGCGTCCTTGGTAAGGACGAGAGCGCGGGTTCAAATCCCGCCTCAGGCTCTCTTTTCCTTCTCTGTCCTGTAGTTATCGGGCTCTCTGTGCCTGCAACAAAAACTATGTTCAAAGGACGAGTGCCCGGGGTGCTGAGAGGCACCTCTTCGACGTCATGCGATTCTACCGCAAAACAGTGGACAAGGCTCGATACTATTAAACATACAATCCGGTTTCAAACTGTGAGGCAATGGAGGGACAGTCGATGAACCGGACCTACGACAACGACAACAAACACCACGGAGTTCCTTTAGTCACCGAAAAAAGCAGGGAATACCTCAACCCCCGGCAAGAGATCGACTACCGCGAATTCCGACGCAGCCTCGCAGAATGGCTCGACTACCAAGGAAAGAACCCAAGCAAAGCAGATGGATACAGCGACTCAGTTGTCAAGACCACGATGAACCGCCTAGACCTATTCTTCCGGTTCATCTGGGAGCAGCAGCAGCGATACACCACTAGTATCAGGACTGACGAAGCAGACGACTGGATGAAGGCGTTGGCGAAACGCGACGATATATCTGAGTCCTCCGCCTGCCACTACCAGAAAGCCGCTCACAAATACTTCAAGTACCTCCGAAATGAGAAAGACCGCGAGATAACCTGGGAGCCCGCCATCGAGTTCTCCGACCCCTCCACAAACTACCAGGTCCGCGAATACCTGACCCGTGAAGAGCGAACACAGCTCCGTGAAGCCGTCATGGAATACGAAACCATTCCCCACTACAACAGTCTCTCACCGGAAGAA
>NZ_KE356561.1:6880-7934 GCF_000415985.1 Haloquadratum walsbyi J07HQW2 | reverse complement strand
GGGTCATCAAGCACTGTGACGGATATATTGATAGGATCAGAAGAAACAGTGGTACCGCCATCGGTGACATTTTCTGTGATTATGTGTGTTGTCTCTGCTATCTCTGATACTGTGAGTCGTTCAGTAATAAAGATGGGTGCGCTCGTCTCAACATTATTAATTGTAATCACACCACCGGTTGGATTTGCTGATGGGCGACCCGGCTCAACCGTAGTGCCGTTTGCCATTATATTAGTAATCACAGCCAATTGCACTGGTGGTGTATAATTCGTGTTCGCCGAAGCAGACCCGCTAGCATTCGTTATCCGTGTGGTGATTCTTACCGTTGTTCCTTGTGTGACTTCTGTCGCAGTAGCCGATTGTGTAATCGTGATATCGCTACTGGGCGCGGGTGTCGGTGCAGGAATATGAGTCGATGTTGGTACCGGAGTCGGTGTCGGTGTTGGTGTTGGTGTGATATTTACTGATGAAACTGACTCAACCGCATCAACAGCGTTCACAACACCAGATCCTGATATTATATCGTCACCCGGGACTCGAATATCATCGCTTGCTGACCGAAGCGTCGTTGCCAGTGTTGCCGGGGAAGGATTACAATCATCAGCCTGTTCAACAAGAATGGCAACACCACCGACATGGGGTGCTGATCGGAGGTTCCACTAAAACTGAATGGCGTCACACCCTAGAGACCGTGTTCAATATCAATATTCGTATATCCGGTTACATCGATCCCCTGTTGTCCACGACTACTGTAGGGTGCAACACGACTTGCCGATGTCTCGTATGCAGCAATACTGAATGTTTCTGGGACATCAGCCGGTGCGACAAGACTTGATTCAGAAACGTTGCGCTCCATTCCAGAGAGCGTCTTCGAGTTGACACTCAGTTCAATCGTTTCATCAGCGGGACCAGCCGTATGCTGAATAATGAGCGACACAGATTGTATCTCGGTACTAGTCACGAGCACCGCATATCGATTTGCTTCGGTCGCCCTCTGTGTATTTGCCTTAGCGATGACCTGATCCACGACAGGATCGCATAGCACGGCACGATA
>NZ_KE356561.1:1579-3510 GCF_000415985.1 Haloquadratum walsbyi J07HQW2 | reverse complement strand
GTGAGTGTATCCTGGCGGACGGGCGATCCGAGGAGGTACCGAATCAGTACGCCATGAGCTGTTTGTCGGCGCCAGGAGGCGTGCAGCGCGCGACAGCGTGCGCGCCGTGACTCACCATGCCTGGTCCCGATTCTCACGACGACACGAGTCGCGACTACGAACGGTTCGAGAAGAAACAGCTCGCCCAGGACCGCGACACCGCCAGCGTCGACACGGCGGACATCGACGACGCGACGGTCGAGAACTTGGTCAGCGAGCTCATCGACGCGGACGTCGTCACGCCGGTTCCCGAGGACCAAGTTCTGGTTCACGAGCCGAGCGGTACCGCGTTCGACTCATCGACGCAGTTGGCCGTCTTCCACCGTGGCTGGACGGCCGGCCGCGACGCCGACGCGGAGGGAGAGTGATGCAGCAAACGCTCGTCGGCTGTGCGTTCTGCGACGCTCCGCCCGGTACCGAGACTGGCGAGGCCCACACTTGGGGACAAGACGAACGGGTCACTCACCCGATCTGCGTCGACTGTGCGATTCAGACGGAGCCGGAGCCGGATCCCGACGAGCGCGATCACGTCGCCTGTGACGGCTGTGGGCTAGTCGTCGACACGCTCGCTGCGCTCACGCGGTTCCGCGTGGAACCGGGACACCTCGAAGGCCCGTTGCAACTGTGCGAGCACTGTAGTCCAGGCGGGCTCGCTACCTACTGGACGCGTGACCTTGAGGAACACCTCTTCACGAGGCCGGCGGAGTGACCCAAACACTCTTTACTGATTCGCTGTAAACTGTAATCAAGAACGACCCGTGTCACGCACTTCAAATCGCGCCGACGGCGACATCGTCCGGGACTTCCTCTCGGTCGCAGACCTGCTCGAGGAGCCACAGCTGGCCCAGCTGTACGCCTACCTCGCTCGGGAGGGTGAGGTGACCGTCCAGGACGTGATGGACGACCTCGAGCTCGCCCAGGGAACGGCCTACAGCTACGTCAACAGGCTCGTCGACGCCGGCGTCGTCGACGTCACCGACGAGGAGCAGCCTCGGCGGTACGCCGCCCGGGAGATCGACCTGACTGTAACGACCGCCGCGGGCGACCGCGAGTACACGATCACGCCGGCGCTCATCGACGCCGTCGGCCGTCGCGAGACAGACGCGGACATTGACACGTACATCGACCGTCACGGCGTCGCCGGCCTCGCGACCGCGCTCACCTACGCGGTTGCGCGGGAGCGTGGGGAGGTGACCCACCGTCTGATGGCCGAGGACCTGGAGATCTCGCCGCTGGCCGCGGAGATGATTCTGCAGGCGCTGCGGCCCGTCGTCCACGAGCACTACGACATCGAGGAGGGTGGGGCATCTCTGGATGAGGTGAACGTCGGCGACGGCGACACAATCGACGACGCGTGAGCACGTTCCACATCGCCGACACCGGCCTGTTCGTCGCGATGGGGCAGCCGTCGAACAGTCGGTATCAGGCCGTTCGGACGTTCGCTCGCCGGAACGACGTCACCTTCGTCCTCCCCGAACGAGTGTACAAGGAGTTGACCGTCGACGATCCGGACGTCGAGGGGCCGCCCGTCAACGCCGCGATCGAAGAGGGCTGGAGTTGGACCACGACATTCGTCGACGCGCGAACGAACTCGCAGAACGTGCCGAGGGGACAGCCCTCACGAACGGCTGTCAGCCATCGGGCGTCGCGGCTGCCTGCGTCTATCTGGCCGCCCAAGAGCAGGGCGCGTTGATTACCCAATCCACCGTCGCGTCGGCAGCAGAGGTGTCAGTCGTGACGCTCCGAAGCCGGCGAGACGAACTCCAAGCGATCTGAGACGCCTCCGGTGGAGGAGTACCTACATACAGGCAGAGAGTCTACCAAGGAGTATGGACCTCGAAGAGACTGTCGAGTATCTGTCGACAGAACTCGATATCGAGCGGAGTGAGCAC
>NZ_KE356561.1:0-1559 GCF_000415985.1 Haloquadratum walsbyi J07HQW2 | reverse complement strand
CGATGTTGAGCACTACTGACATCGCTCGTCGACGCGCGAACGAACTCGCAGAACGTGCCGAGGGGACAGCCCTCACGAACGGCTGTCAGCCATCGGGCGTCGCGGCTGCCTGCGTCTATCTGGCCGCCCAAGAGCAGGGCGCGTTGATTACCCAATCCACCGTCGCGTCGGCAACAGAGGTGTCAGTCGTGACGCTCCGAAGCCGGCGAGACGAACTCCAAGCGATCTGAGACGCCTCCGGTGGAGGAGTACCTACATACAGGCAGAGAGTCTACCAAGGAGTATGGACCTCGAAGAGACTGTCGAGTATCTGTCGACAGAACTCGATATCGAGCGGAGTGAGCACGTTCGCGAGGTCGGTCGAGCGGTCGCTAAGCTCCCTGACTGAATCGGTCTCAGGCGGTCAGATTTATCCCGTCGTCGCCGAATCCGTCCCCGCATTTCCTCACCCCTGAGTTTAAATACCAAACCGGGGGAAACGCGGAGCGAATCGATGACTGACCACAACTCAGACCGAGAGGCGTTCCAACCTGTCGGGGAGGGCGCTCTGGTGTCGGACCCAGCGCTGGATCACCCAGCAGACGGCCAGCCAAGCCGCCAGCGTGAAGCCTCGCATTCGGTAGGTATCCGGACGGAACAACCGACACAGACCGATCCTGTGTCTCCTGTGGCGCATCGATCTCGGCGTCGCAACGAAAATGCCGGTTCTGTCTCAAACACGAACTCGACGCCGCCTCAGCGTCGGATGCTGCGAGTTCCGAGCAATCACTCCGTGTGGTGTGATCCACTTCCTCGTCGAATCCGGGACGTTCTATGGTGCTGTCACGAAAGGGGCAGCTGCAGCGACACTTCTTACGTCAGGTCGCGACGAGCCGATCGACGACTGTACGCTCATCTACGATCTCGACGACGAGCCCGCACCCCAGCTAACCGAGCGCTGGCCTACGCTCCCCGCTGCTGTCGAGGTGACCTCAACAGCTGGCGAAGCGTTGCTAACAGCGACCCGTGAGCGGACAGCGTGGGACGAGAGGAGCGATCGTTCTCAGAAGGAGATTCCACGCGTCTATGACGAGCGTGGCCAGGGAATTCGTGATGAGTCGTCCCTCGAGCACACCCTCGACGACAGCGATCAGCTGTGGATCGTCCCAGCAATCACTGTTGAAACAGTACCCCACGAAACGGAATCCACCAGTACCGGAGCTGAAATCCCGACCCTGACAGCCCTAGAGTGCCAACACTGTACGAGAGAAACAGAACATCGGTTCAGAACACGCGAGTCGCTCCCTGACGAGACCTGGACGGGCCAACCAATATGGGAGTGCGAGGTGTGTGGCACAGGTCGCTACGGGCCTGCTCCCGAATAGGGCAGGAGGAATCTCGATGGTTAACCAACAGTCTCCGATAGAGATGACTTCTGTTGGTTAATACGGTGAGTACCCTCAAGTCCGACGTCAGTCACGGCGGGCGTTCATTCGGCAGGGTTCGCAGCGGCTTGCCTCCACAAATCGGGCGGGAACAGGGGTAGTGGGTAACGCAACGTGACATCGCCGGGTCCGGAA